>NZ_CP130323.1:0-2452811 GCF_030644325.1 Leptotrichia sp. HMT-225
TCCTGAACCTAGTGACCCCGATTCACGTTTTTCCTGCCCTCCAGAACGCCCAAAAAGCATTTCTTCTAGTGGATTATAAGTATTAACTGTAACAGTTTTTTTAGTTCTGATATTTACAATTGAATCCTTAACACTGTTATGCACACTTACAAAAGCATCCTGTGTTTGTACTGCATTTTTTGTATATTTTTGCAAATCTTCCTGCGAAATATTTTTCTGTTGTTCAACATTTGGAGTATTATTGGTATTGCTTGGATTATTTTCAGTTTTATTTGAACAGCTTAAAAGTAAAAATAACATTGAAAATAAAGCAAATTTTTTGTTTCCCTTTTTTAAATTTATTTTTTTCATATCTATACCTCGATTCTTTCTATCTATTTTTTGATTGTACTTATTTTAGTGAATAAAAATTTATTATCCTTATGAGTTTTATTTGAATTTCATTTAATTAATTATTTTTATTACTATTATTTTAAGTAGCATTATCAAAATATATCATATTTTTAAGTTTTTTCAAAATTTCCTTATAAAATAAATTTGAACAATAAGTATATATTATGGTATAATATTAGCAAGCTATATATAAAAAAATGGAGAGAAAATGATTAAATTAATTTTACTAGATGTAGACGGAACACTTACCGATAGTGGAATCTATCATGGGAATAACGGTGAGGAATTAAAAAAATTTAATGTAAAAGATGGCTATGCCATTGTAAATGCGCAAGAACTAGGCATTGAATTTGGAATAATTACAGGAAAGGAATCCGAGCTTGTAAGAACTCGTGCAAACGAGCTAAACATAAAATATTTATATCAAGGAATTTCTGAAAAGACTCTTATTCTTGATGAAATAATGCAAATCACAGGACTTCAAAAAGAAGAAATTGCCTATATGGGTGATGATTTAAATGATATAAAAATTATGAAAAAAGTAGGATTTTCTGGAACTCCACTAGATGGAGTAAATGAAGCAAAAATAATAGCAGACTTCGTTTCCACAAAAAATGGTGGAGAAGGAGCAGTGCGGGAATTTATTGAAACTATTTTAAAAAAAGATAAATTATTTCAAAAATTTCTAATAAATGTAAAATAATAAAAACTTTAAAAAAATGATTTATCTGAATGCTTAAAGAAGTATTCGAAAACAAGTTAAAAAACAGATTTTAAGATAAAAATTATTTTTAGGAGGAAATAATGGCAATAAAATATTTGGACGCCAAGAGGCTAAAATTAGTGTTCATTGGTGGTGGAAAGTGGGTTACAAAACACGAAGACTTATTAAATGAATTAAATGTTTACCCAGTACCTGATGGAGATACAGGAAGTAATATGTCTATGACATTAAATTCAATGATAAATGATTTGGAAGAAAAAACAGATGATAAAATAAAGATGCCACAACTTGTAGAAGTAGTTGAAGAAGCTGTATTAATGGGAGCTAGAGGAAACTCTGGTACAATTTTATCACAAGTAATTACAGGATTTTTAAAAGGTATCGGAGATAAAGTTAAATTGCTTCCAAAAGATGTTGCCGAAGCTCTTTTAAGTGCCAAAGAAACTGCTTATAGTGCCGTAAGCGAACCGATAGAAGGAACAATTTTAACAGTTATCAGAAAGATTTCTGAAAAAGCTACAGAATGTGCAGATAAATTCGAAGATTTAGTGGAATTTTTGAGAGAAATCGTTAAAGCTGGAGAACAAGCTGTGGAAGAAACGCCTGAATTATTACCAAAACTAAAAGAGGCTGGAGTAGTTGATGCTGGTGGAAAAGGGCTATTTTTCTTTTTTGAAGGATTCTATAAAGTTACAACAGAACTAAATTTATTAGTTGAATTACAAAAGGCTCAAGTAAAGGAAAATGAATTTGATAAAACAATAGCAAATATTGATCACGATCCTGAAAGCATACATTTTCAATACTGTACAGAATACATTATTCTAAATGGAGACTTTGACACAGAAGAATATAAAAAGCGTGTGCTTGAACTAGGAGATTCTGCCGTATTTGCACAAACTTCTAAAAAATTCAAGACTCATATTCATACAAACCATCCTGGAAAAGCAATGGAAATAGCACTTGAATATGGCCCTCTTGAAAAAATGAAGATAGAAAATATGAAATTGCAGCATGATAATCTGCAAATCTTCAGTGAACGGGATGAAGCTAAAATTTTTGTAAATCCAAAAATTGATAAAACAAAATCTGCATTTGTAATTCTAGCTGATTCTGAAAATTTAAAAGATGAATTTTTGAAAATCGGTGCAGATGTTGTAATTCTTGGAGGACAAAGTAAAAATCCAAGCGTTCAGGAAATATTAAATGCAATTGACAAAACTGAAAAAGAAAATGTTTATGTCTTGCCAAACAACAAAAATGTTATCACAACAGCTAAAATGGCTGCAGAAAAATCTCAAAAAACAGTAATGGTTCTAGATACTAAAACAATGCTTGATGGATATTATTTCTTAAAACACAAAGAAAATGATATTGATGAAGTAAAAGAAGCTGCTGCAAGAAACTATTCTGTCGAAATTACAAAAGCTGTAAGAGATACAAAAGTGGAAGAACTGACAATAGCAAAAAATGACTTTATAGGGCTTGTAAATGGAAAAATAAAATATGCAAAAAAATCGTTAAAAGATATTACGGATGCTATATTAGCTGATTTAGTAACTAAAAATACAATAACAGCCATTATAGTAAGTGGAAATGAAAAAGATGAAAATTCACAAAAAAATATTGAAGAAAAATTATCTGGAATAAAAACTTCAATTATTGATGGAAATCAGGAAAATTACTATTATTACCTGTATATTGAAAATAAAGATCCAAATATGCCTGAAATAGCTATATTGACAGACTCTGTATCAGATTTGACATACGAAGATATTGAAGGACTTCCAATAAAAATTGTGCCTTTAAAAATTGATATAAATGGAGAACTTTATAGAGACGGAATAGAAATTACAAAACCTGAATTTTGGCATGAAATGCTTGACAATGATGCAACAATAAAGACATCTCAGCCATCACCGCAAGACTTTTTAAATGCCTACAATAAACTATTTGAAAAAGGCTATAAAAAGATAATTTCAATTCATCCATCTTCAAAATTGAGCGGAACTATACAAGCCGCAAAAGTTGGACGAAGTTTGACAAATAGAGAAAATGATATTGAATTAATTGATAGTATGGGAGCTTCATTACTGCAAGGATTCCTTGTCTTAGGAGCCGCTGGAAAATCAGTAAGAGGAGAAAGTTTTACTGAAATTATCAACTGGGTAAACAACTTTAGAACAAAAGGAAAACTTCTTATGATTATTCCAGACTTGAAATATCTTGAAAAAGGCGGAAGAATCGGAAAAGCAAGTTCAACAATAGCAGGAGCATTAAATATGAAACCTATTTTAACTGTAAACCAAGGAGAAGTTACAGTCGAGAAAAAAGTTTTAGGTGAACGTAATGCACAAAAATATATTGAAAAATACATTGAACGTGAAAGCAAGAAACAAAGCATAGTTCTTATGACTGGTTGGGGTGGGACTCCGACAGAGCTTGAAAATGTAGTGAGAATTTATTCAGAAGTAGAAAATAATCCGAAAATAAACTCATTAATATTAAACAGAGAAATTGGAGCGGTAATTGGTGCTCACGCAGGACCTGTTTACGGAGTTTTCATATTCCCAAGATTGAGTTAACGTATTAATAAATTAAAATTTTAAAGTAATAAAACAGAAAGAGGTATACCTTTGAAATTTAAATTTTTTGATGAAATAAATTCTACAAACACATATTTAAGAAGGCAACTGCAAGTAGAAGAATTTGAAGTTATAGTTGCAAAAAAGCAAACAGATGGAAAGGGCAAAAGGGATAGTGTATGGATTTCAAACGAAGGAGCCGCACTGTTTTCCTTTGCCGTCAGAGACAATATCGAACTGGATGAAAAAATAACGATTTTTGCAGGCTATATCGTCTATAATGTATTAAAGCACTATATAGATAGCCAAGATAAGCTAACTTTCAAATGGCCAAACGATATTTATTATGAAAATAAAAAAATATGTGGAATTTTATGTGAAAAGGTAAGAAATCATATAATAATAGGAATTGGAATAAATATTAACAATACTGATTTTGGAATGTTTCAGGAAAAAGCCATTTCCCTTGTGGAAATTACTGGAAAAATTCATCCAGTACAGCAAATTATAGAAGAAGTCGTGTCAAATTTTGAGAATCAGTTTCACAGTTTAAACAAAAATTGGGAAAATATTTTACAAATTGTAAATGAAAACAGCTACTTAAAAGATAAAAAAATATTAATAAAACGAAATGGTAAATTTTTGGAAAAAAAATACAGATTTTTACGTGTAGATAGAAGAGGTCAAATTTCATTAATTGGTAAAGGTGATAGTGATGAAGTGAAATTTACTTCTTTAGAGTTTAAAGTTATATAAACATCTATCACAAGGAAGGCTAGGTTAAAAATTATAAACCTAGTCTTTTTTATTTGATTTTTACATATAAATTTGTTCAGAAACTAAAGTTAAAGGAAATATATTCAACTTTTAAAATTTTGATAAATTAAATCAAGGCACTTGCGTTTGTGTTCAATTTTGGGATGAACATACAGATTTAAAGTAGTATTTATATTAGAATGCCCTAAAATTTCAGAAACAGTCTTGTAGTCGATTCCAAGTTCAATAGCTTGAGTAGCAAAAGTATGGCGAAGGCTGTGAAATGTAAGTTTTGGGAGATTCAATGAATGGAGAAGCTTTTGATAATAATAACGATAGCAATGTGGTTTAAAATAATTCATACTACCTGTTGCAAAATAGCAATTTTCATTTTTCTGAAATGGTTTTATTAAATTTATAAATTCGTTGCTAAGAGGGATTTGACGATTTGAATGTTTAGTTTTTGGCGTGCTGATAATGACTTTTGAATAGGAGTTACCTTTTTTCTTTATATAAATTTTTTGTAAAGTTCTGCAAACTGTCAACGTACACTTTTCAAAATCTATGTCCTTCCACTGTAACCCGCATATTTCACCAAGCCGTAACCCTGTCTGCAAACAGAGCAAAATTCCTAGATTCTTTGAATTCTGATGGGAAATAAGATAATTAAAAAGTATTTTTTGTTCAGAATTAGTAAAAGTCTTTAAATATAATTTTGTGGAATAAACAGGAAATTTATAGTGAAAATTCTGAAATAGTATTAATTTATTTTGAATTGCCGCATTTAAGGTGCTTTTTGCAAGCACTGACATATCTTTGACCGTTTTTAGTGCAAGTCCTTTTTCCAAATCCTTTTTGTTGACATTTAATTTTAAAAGAATAAAATTTTGTAAATCTTCATTTGTAATATCACTAATTCTCCTTTTTCCAAGCACAGGCTTTAAATGATTTTCGATAATATTTGTATAAGTCGCATAAGTTGACTCCTTAATAAAAGATCTTTCTCCTTCAAGCCAAATATCTAGCCATTCTTCATACTTCAAATTCTTGTTTAAATGTTTTTTTGTATCCATATTTTCCTCCTAAATTTAGTTTTTTATATTTTACTAAATTATTAGGAAAATGTTTAGTAAATTCAATTAAGTTTATTACTTAATTCAAAAGGAATATTTTTTAAGTCAATTTAAGTTTTTTAGGATATTTTGATTAAAAATTATTTTTCTTATTTTTACTTATATTAATTTTTTTTAACGCAGAGGTATCAGACGCCATACCTCTGCACTCCCGCTCTCGAATTTCAATTTTACAGCAAAAGACAAAACTCGCTTTTAACAAAAGTTGTTTTTACCCCCTAAAGTTATTATCAATTCAAATATAATTGAAAAGCTCAAACAAGTTGTCTTTTACTGAAAAATTAAAATTTCGGAAATTCTATAATAAATATTTTTTAATTATCAGGATAAAGCTTTACTGCAAAATAAGGATTTGCGACAACGAGCAATCCTGCGAGAAAGAAGAAAAAACATAATAAAAATAGTAAAACTGTTATTAAACAAAAGACTATTAATTTCATTTGTATAATATAAAAAAATAACAAAAATATACGATTTTATGGTATAATACTTAGTGAAAAAATAGGAAAGAATTAAGTAATAAACTTTGTTGGAAATTAATAATAATCTGAAAGGATAAAAATGAAAAAAAAAGAATATAGTGCAGGAATTGTAAGTAAGGGATTTTGGTTTTTGGAATTTAAGAAATTTTTGGAACTTTTGATAGAAGGAAAAAGCGAAAGTGAAATTAAAGAATTACAAGAAGAAAAAAATATATTTTCTGCACCATCAAAAGATTATGGAAAAAGAATTATAAGCGAGATAAATAAAAGAATAAAAGTACTTCCTGAAGAAATAAAGGAACTATTTTTTAAGAGCGATACGGGAACGCAAAAAGTAATAAATCTTTTATCTATAATGGGAACTGATAAATTATTTTTTGAATATGTGTACAATTCATACAGAAATGAACTGTTACTTGGGACAAAGGAATATAATCCAGGTATTGTTATGAAGTTTCTGAAGGAAAAAGCGGAGCAGAATGAAGAGGTAGCAAAGTTTAGTGAAAAAACATTGAAAAGAATGCAAGGTACATATGGAAATTATTTAAAAGAGGCAGGTTTACTTGAGGGGGAAAATAAAGAGATACTATATGGAAAAGTTTATTTGGATTATGAGCTGGAAAAATTATTAATGGAAAATAATATGGAAGTATATATAAAAACATTAAAAGGAGAAGTGTAATGACAAAAACAGAAATAGATTTAGGAAAAATCGAAAGTGAAATAGGAAAAACTTCTTTTTTAAATGGCAAAGGACTTGGGAATGAAGTTTCATATTATGTTTTTGATTATGATCCTAAAGATGAAATTCTTGTAAGGGAATATATTGATAAGTTGGTAAAAAAGGATAAGGAATTTGGTGATGGATATAAACTAAAAGTTTATGATGTGTATGACCTGATGATTGACTTGCTTGAATCTGAAGGATATCTGGAAGACTGCTTTGAAATGGAAAAAAATGATGGAATGAACTATCTTGTAGAGTCTGTAAATGATTTACTTAGAATGAATGACGATAATAATTATTTTGCAGAGTATATAGAGAAAAATACACCTGAGAAAGCCATTGTATTTTTGATAGGAGTCGGAAAAATATTTCCGTTTGTGCGTTCACATAAAATATTGAATAATCTGCATCAAATTTTTGATAGATCTCCAGTAGTGATGTTTTATCCAGGAAAATATGATGGACAGTCACTGGAATTATTTGGAGAATTTAAAGATGATAATTATTACAGGGCTTTTCCGCTCATAAAGTAATTTGAGAAAATAATTTAAGATAAAGAAATAGGTTGGGGGTTAAACAAATTTTATAAAAATCATAAAATAATAGTATATAAATAGAGAGGAGTGTATGGAGCTTTTTAAAATACAGCTTCAGAAGAGTTTATGAAAATAAAAGAGATGTTTAAGAAACCTATTGACAGAGATATAAAAGGAGTAATAAAAGTAGGACAGAAGGAAGAGGAAAATATAAAGCAGGAATTGGAAGAATATGTAGTAACAAATGAATTACAGAAACATTTCAGAGACTTTTTTTCAGCATATGGTAAAGGAATTAGTGGAAATACAGATGATATGGGAGTCTGGATAAGTGGTTTCTTTGGAAGCGGGAAGTCGCATTTGCTGAAAATATTATCTTATCTGCTTTCAAATAAAGAAATTAATGGGAAAAAAGCGATTGATTATTTTTTGGAAGATAATAAAATAAAGGATGAAATGGTTATTGCAGATATGAAAAAAGCTTGTCAAACTTCGACAGACTCTATTTTATTTAATATTGATTCTAAAAGTGAAAGTACTGGAAATAAAGGAAAAGATGATATTTTGAAAGTGTTTTTGAAAGTATTTAATGAAATGCAGGGATTCTCTCCAAAGCCACATGTGGCAGATTTAGAAAGAGAACTGGTTTCAGCTGGAAAATATGAAGAATTTAAAGAAAAATTTGAAGAAATTTCCAGAAAAAACTGGGAAGAAAGAAGAAATAATTTTAACTTTGAAACTTCCAAAGTTAAAAAAACCTTGGAAGAAATAGGATTTATGACAGAAGAGGAAGCAAATAACTGGATTTAATCTTCTAAAAAGGACTATTCTATTTCGATAGAAGATTTTGCAAAAATGATTGATAAATATATTAAGAAAAAAGGAAATAATCATCATGTAATATTTTTTGTAGATGAAGTTGGACAGTATATAGGAGAAAATACTGATTTAATGCTGAATCTGCAAACTGTAACAGAAGATTTAGGAGTGTATTGTAAAGGAAAAGCATGGGTAGTAGTAACATCCCAACAGGCTATAGACTCTATTACAAAAGTAAAAGGAAATGATTTTTCTAAAATACAGGGTAGATTTAAAACTAGAATCAGCCTAACTTCTACAGATGTATCAGAAGTTATAAAAAAGAGAATTTTAGAAAAAAATGAATACGCAGAAAAAGAACTGTCTTTAGTTTATGCGGAAAAGGAATCGGTAATAAAAAATCTTGTTATATTTGATGATGGAATTGAAAAGAAGATTTATTCAGATGTAAAAAATTTTCAGGAAGTATATCCTTTTATTCCGTATCAGTTTCAGATACTTTCATATGTTTTAACTTCTATTCGTGAACATAGTTCAAGTGGGAAACATTTATCTGAAGGAGAGCGTTCGATGCTTGCAATGTTTAAAGAAGGAGCAGAAAAATATAAAGAAAATGAAACAGGAATACTTGTTTCCTTTGATAAATTTTATGATGGACTCCAAAGTTTTCTGGATCACTCACATTCAGTGATTATAACAGGAGCTATGAAAAATAGCTATATTAATCCTGAAAATGAAGAAAATTGCTTTAATGTGAATGTACTTAAAGTTCTTTTTATGATTAAGTATGTTAAGGAAATAAAGGGAACACTGGAAAATATTACTACATTAATGGTTGAAGATATAAATGAAGATAGAATAGTGTTAAAGGAAAAGGTTAAGGAAGCACTAGATGTACTTATAAAACAGACACTTGTACAAAAATCTGGAGATGTATATATATTCCTGACAAATGAAGAGCAGGAAGTAGAGAAAATGATTGATAAAATTGATGTGGATATGAATGAAATATTGAGAAAAATTTCCGAAAAAATATTTGATAAATTCTATTCAGAGAAAAAATATCAGTCACCTAAATTTAAAGATTATACTTTCTCCTTTAATCAGAAAGTTGATGACAATGCAAGAGGTAAAGATACATATGATATAGGTATAAATATAGTTACTCCAAATTCTGATTATAGTGGAAATGAAAGTTCCCTTTTAATGAAAAGTACACAGGAAAATTCAGTATTTATTGATTTAGGAGAAATAAGTTTTTATATAAATGAAATAGAGATGGATATAAAAATAGAGAAATTTTTAAAATCAGGAGAGGCTGATGATTTACCACAAGGAAGTATTATAAAGGAAAAAAAGAGTACAGAGCGTAAGGAACATATAGAGCGTTCAGAACGAATGCTGGAAGAAGCTCTTAGAAATGCAAAATACTATGTAGGAGGAAACAACGTTACTCTTAATGCGAAGGACGACTATAAAACCAAGATAAAAGAAGCATTAGGAAAATTAGTAAATAAAGTATATAACAAACTGGACTATATTACAAAATCTATGGGAGAAAGTGATATAAGGGAAATTTTTGAAGATAGGGAAGATATCTTGATTACTGCTGAAAGAAAGAAAGATAACATAAATGCAATACAGGAAGTTGTAAATCATATAAAACTTAAAAAGGACAAGGGACTGAAGATAAACATAAAGGAAGTAAAGGATTATTTTTCAAAAGCTCCTTTTGGATGGAATGATAAAGATATTGAATGGATAGTTGCAAGAGCATTTAAAGATGGGGAAATAGAGCTTAAAAGAAATGGAAACAGCTTAAGCCTGTTAAATGAAACTTCTGAAAATATTATAGAAAGTATTGTAAAAAAAGACAGTGGAGAAAGAGTTTATCTTGAAATAAAAGAAAAGATAGATAGCAAAAGTATAAGAGCAATGAAAAATGTTGCAGATGAGCTGTTTGGAAAAAATATTGATTCAGAAGATACAGATAAAATGGTGAAGGATTTTAAAGAGCTGACAAGGGAAAAACTTGTTGAAATAGAAGAGTTGGAAAGAAACTATAAGAATAAAAATTATCCAGGCAAGGATGTATTGGAAAATGGAGAAAGACTTTTAAAAAAAATACTCGCATTGAAAGATACAAGAGAAATATTTGATGAAGTTTTAGGACATGAAGATAACTACTGTGATTATGTTGAAGATATGGAGCCTATAGATAAATTTTTTTCTGGAGAACAGAAAAATATATGGGATGAGTCTGTTAAACTATATGAAAAATATGCTGATTCTAAAAATTATTTTTCAGATGTAGAAATTGAAGAAACTGTAAGAGATATAAATAAAATATTGAATGATAAAAAACCATATAATAAAATTAAGGATTTGAATGAGCTAAATAAAAAATTTACTGAAAATTATAATCAGATTCTCTCTGAAAGAAAAAATCCCATTTTAGATAAAATAAAAGAAATAAAAGAAATAACGTTGGAAAGACTGTATACGGAAAATGATGAATTGAAAGAAAAGTTTACTAAAAAAGTTGAAGAAAGCTTTTCTGAAATTTTAAAGAATGCTGAAAAGTCAGAAAATATAAGGGAAATAGAAACTTTTGATAAAGAAGCTTCAAATTTGAAAAGTAAACTTCTTGATGAATTTGAAAGACAGGAAGAGGAAATAAGAGCAAACTTAAAAATAGATGATGCAGTAGAGAGTCCAGCAATTCCAATAAGAATAAAGAAACCAAAAGTAATAGGAATTGCTAAAATAAATAAAGATAGAGTATGGAAAATACAAAGCAAAGAAGATATAGAAAGTTATCTTGAAAAATTGAGAAAAAAACTGGAAAAAGAACTGGAAGACAGTGAAATTGTGGAAGTGGAGTTTTAAGATAAGAAGAAAAAAGAAAATAACTCATTATTAAATGAAGAAAGGTAAAATTATGACTTGGAATATAGAGGAAGTAGAAAGAAATTTAGAAAAAGCTTTTGATGAAAATTCAGAACAAAAACTATTAGATTTATTAAAAAAGAATACATTTTTATTTTATGAATTAGTTGAAAGAAAATATACAATGCAACCAATATTTCATGAAGTAGAATTTGGTAATAAATATAGATGTGATTTTTTATGGCTTTCTGATAGAAGTGACTATCCACAATGGGTATTAGTTGAGATAGAAAAACCTCAAGGAACCTTATTTAATCAAAATAAAAGTGTTTCTAATTATTTAAAAAAAGGAATAGAACAAGTAGATAACTGGAGAAGATATTTTGCTCAGTATCCTAGTGAAAAAGAGAGAATATTTAAAGCAAAAAATTTAAAATTTAGATATATATTAATAATAGGAAATAAAGAAGAATGGGAAAAAACCGAATTTTCAAAAAATTGGCGTGCATATAATGACGAAAAGATAGAAATAAGAACGATGGATGTATTTAAAAGAGCAATTGAAAATTTAAAAAAAAATCCAAAAGAATTTTTTTGTTTTGAAGAAAATCCTATTACAAAAAATTCAAAAGAATTAGAGAAATATATAGAAAAGAATAGTTTTACTAGATTTTTAGGATAACTATAATTATAGGAATAAAAAAATAGAAATAGGTGAATTTAAACTAATGGACAAAGTAGCATTGAGAAATTTTGCAGTGAATGCAAAAGAAAAAATGGAAAATGATATAAAAAGAAAGTTAGAATTGATGGGGATTACAGAAAAAGGGATAGGAGAAGAAACTGTAAAAGAAGATGATTATTTAAAGATTAATGGACAGGAATTTAATGAAAAGGAAGTCAAACAGAGAGAAAAAATAATTGAGGTATTAAAAACAAGAAAGAAAAATGAAGATTTTAAGAAATATTTTAATGAATTTGTTGAGGAAATTGCTTATACCTGGTTTAACAGAATTATTGTTATTAGATTTATGGAAGTGAATGATTATATTCCTGATGGAATAAGAATTTTATCTTCTGACAGAGAAAATGACAGGGAACCTCAAATAATAAGGGAAGTATTTGATACAGACCTGGAATTTTCAAATGATGAAAAAAATAATGTTTATAAGTTAAAAGAAGAGAACAAAATAGAAGAGCTCTTCAAATTTTTATTTATAAAAAAATGTAATAAACTTAATGAAATACTGCCTGAATTATTTGAAGAAGCTGAAGATTATTCAGAATTATTGTTACCAATTTCGATAAACGATGAAGAGGGGATTTTGAGAAAGTTAGTGGATGAAGTACCTGAAGAGAGCTTTGATGTGGAAAAAGAAGGTCAGATTGAAGTGATTGGGTGGCTTTATCAGTATTATAATGAAAAGAAAAAAAATGAAATAGTCGGAATGAATAAAGGTAATATTGCAAAAGAAGATATACCAATAGCAACACAAATATTTACTACTGACTGGATTGTAAAATATATGGTACAGAATTCTTTGGGAAAATATTGGATTGAGAGAAATCCTGACAGTAAGCTGAAAGATAAACTGGAATATTTTGTAACTCCTAAAAATGAAGAAATTGCATATATAGATGAAAAAATATCTCCTGAAGAAATAAAATTCTTAGAGCCTTGTATGGGAAGTGGACATATACTGGTTCATGCTTTTGACATACTAATGGAAATTTATAGGGAAGCAGGGTATAGTGACAGAGAAGCTGTAAAAAATATAATAGAAAAGAATATTTATGGACTTGATATAGATAAAAGAGCTTATCAGTTGACTTATTTTGCAGTAATGATAAAAGGTAGGGAATACGATAGGAGATTTTTTACAAGAGGAATATCTCCTAATTTAACTTATACTGAAGAAAGTTATTTGTTATTTGATAATGAAAGTAAAAAAATATTAGAAAATTCAAAAAAAATAAATATGGAGGAACTGAGAACAAATTTTTATCTTGATGGAGCAACAACAGATGATAAACAAAATCAAGTTGGAGAATATCTAATAAGAACATTTGAAGATGCAAGAGAAATAGGAAGTCTAATAAAAGTGGAGAATTTTGATTATGACAGTTTTGATAGATATTTGGATGAATGCAGAGACAGATATACAGGAAGTTTAATGGGAGAAATATGGAAAGAGAATGTATATTCAACAATGAAACAAATAGTAAAAACTGCAAAAATATTAAAGAATAAGTATCATGTAGTCTGTACTAATCCACCATATTTGAATAAATACAATCCAAAATTGAAAAAATTTGTAGAAGGAAATTATAAGGATTATAAAGGAGATTTGTTTTCTGTGTTTATGGTAAGAGTATTTGATTTTCTTGTTGAAGATGGATATTCTGGATGGATGACACCTATGGTATGGATGTTTATAAAAACTTATGAAGAGCTAAGAAAATATATAATTTTAAATAAATCAATTGTAACTTTAATTCAGATGGAATATTCTGCATTTGAAGAAGCAGTTGTTCCGATATGTTCTTTTGTACTAAAAAATGGAAAAGAGAAAGAAAAAGGATTATATTTTAAATTATCAGATTTTAAAGGTGGAATGGAAGTCCAGGATCAAAAGGTATTAGAAGCATTAGAAAATAAAAACTGTGGATATTTTTACGAAGCGAATGAGAAAAACTTTGAAAAAATACCAGGAATGCCAATAGGATATTGGGCTAGTGATAATTTATTGGAAGATTTTGAAAAGGGAATAAGAACTTCTGAACTAATAGAGCCGAGACAAGGCTTAGCAACAGCAGATAATGATAGATTTTTAAGACAATGGTATGAAGTAAAGGAAGAGAAAATAAGCTATAATACAGAATCAATAAATGAAACAGAAAATAGTAAATATAAATGGTATCCTTGTAACAAAGGTGGAGAAAGAAGACAGTGGTATGGAAATTATGATTATGTAGTAAATTGGGAAAATAATGGGAATGAAATAAGAAATTTTAAAGATAGCAATGGGAAATTAAGATCAAGACCTCAAAATACAAATTATTATTTTAAAAAAGCAATTACTTGGTCAAAGATAACTAGTGGAGGATTCAGTATAAGATTTAGAGAAGAAGGAAGTATACATGAAACTGCTGGAATGTCAGTTTTTTCAAGTGATAATAAAAGACTAAAATATATATTAGGAATAATATCTACTAAATTGTCGAATTATATATTTAATATTTTTAATCCAACTATTAATTTAAATACAGGAGATTTTGAGCTATTCCCAGTTATAGAAAATGAACAAATAAAACCTAAAGTAATTTCAATAGTTGATGATTGCATCAAAATCTCGAAATATGACTGGAATACATTTGAGATAGCATGGGATTTTAAAGTAAGTCCATTGGTTAATTTTGAAAGATATATTGAAAATTATAATATTGAAGATGAAGAAAATTCTGAAAATAAAAAAGTATCATCAACTTCAATAAAAACAATAAAAGAAGCATATAGTCAATATAAAGAATTTACAAATAATCAGTTTTTAAAATTAAAGGAAAATGAAGAAGAATTAAATAGAATATTTATTGATATTTATGGGTTGCAGGATGAACTGACTTCAGATGTAAGTGATAAAGATATAACAATAGCTAAAATATTTGATACAGATGATGAAATAAATGATGAAATTAAAGGGAATAACTATGTTCTGACAAAAGCAGATGTTGTAAAACAATTTATTTCCTATGCTGTTGGATGTATGTTTGGGCGTTATTCACTTGATGAAGAAGGTCTTGTATTTGCAGGAGGAGAATTTGATAAAAATAAATATAGCAAATTTATTCCTGATGAAGATAACTGTATTCCAATTACTGACAGTGAATATTTTAGTGATGATATTATTACAAGATTTGTAGAATTTATAAAAACAGTATATGGAGAAGAAACGCTTGAAGAAAATCTTAAATTTATATCACAAGCCTTATCCAATAAAAATGATACTCCAAAAGATATTATAAGAGAATATTTCTTAAAGAATTTTTATGAAGATCATTTGA
The DNA here is from genome assembly GCF_030644325.1 of Leptotrichia sp. HMT-225. Taxonomy (NCBI): domain Bacteria; kingdom Fusobacteriati; phylum Fusobacteriota; class Fusobacteriia; order Fusobacteriales; family Leptotrichiaceae; genus Leptotrichia; species Leptotrichia sp. HMT-225. The sequence continues at coordinate 15,107 of NZ_CP130323.1, forward strand.
AAAGATACAAAAAAAGACCAATTTACTGGCTTTATGATGCAGGAAAGAAAAATGGATTTAAGGCATTAATTTATATGCACCGTTATAGTGAACAGACTACAGCAAAGGTTAGAATTGGATATTTACATGAGCTACAGAAACATTATGAAAGAAGAGCAAGTTTTCTGAAAGATGAAATTGAAAGTAATAACAACAGAAAAAAAGCTGAGCAGGAGCTGAAAAAGATAAAATCACAGCTTGATGAATGTAAACAATTTGATGAAAAGATGAATCACTTGTCTTCAGAATATATTTCGATTGATTTGGATGACGGAGTGAAAGTCAATTATGAAAAAGTGCAGACTGGTCGTGATGGGAAAAAGTATGAGATATTGGGGAAGGTTAAATAAATTATGAAAAAAATATTGAATATATTAAAAGTATGGTTAAGTAATTTAAAAAAGAATTGGTTTTCTTCAATTATTAATTTATTATTATATATAATACCGATAATTATAGTGAAGAAGTCTATTTCAGAACTTGTTGAAGAGTATTTTTTGATATTTGTACTTATTTTAATAGTTTTATTCCTTTTTAGTGAATATATAAAAATAAAAGATTTAATAAATACGGAAGAAGAAATAAATACACTTAAAGGAGATAAAGAAACATTAAAAAGCAAAAACAAAGAACTTGAAAAAAATTTTGAAAATTTAAACATGTACTTTGAAAATTTACCTTCAGAATTTCTAAATGGCGTATCGAAACATTTAGAATTAAAAAATAGTGATAGAATTTCATTATATATTCTTAATGGAAATAAATTTGAAATAATAGGTAGATATAGTGAAAATCCTGTGTATAATCAGAAAAATAGAGCTAACTATCCTTCTGATAAGGGATATATTGCAAAATGTTTAAAAAATAATAATGGGAAACCATATTATTATGTAGCTAATCTTCCAAAGCCTACTAATATAAGATATACAAAAAAAATAGAAAATGATACAGGGATGACAAAAGACGAAATTAATAAATTATCTATGAAGAGTAGAACATATTTTACTAGAGTAATTAAAAGTGAGAAAATTAATAAAAATATAGGCATATTAGTTATAGAAAGTATAAATGAAAAATTTAAGGTATCCGAGATAGATTTGAATAGAAAACTTGAAGAATTGAGTATACCATATATGATAAATTTACTAGAAATAAGTAGTAGTTTGAAAGGTGGAGTATCAAATGGAGAATAAATTAAAAGATGTCTTATCTTATATTGTAAAAAATTATCCTTATTCAGATGATTTAACAAAAACAAGAACAACAAAACTCGTTTATTTAGTGGATTGGGAATACATTAAAAAATATGGACGCCAATTAACAAGCATTGAATGGTTTTTTGATCATTATGGTCCTTATGTATCAGACGTATTAGATGAGGCTGATAAAGATAGAAGAATAAGTATTAAAAAGACTAAATCAAATTTTGGTACAGTCAAATATATGGTGATGCCTAAATTTACAAAAAATGATATAGTTTATAGTCTAACTACTGATGAAATAGAAGTTATAGACGATGTTATAGAGAAAACTAAATTATTATCTTGGAATCAATTTATTCGTTATGTTTATGATACATCTCCAATAAAGAATAGTGAGAAATATAAAAAACTGGATTTATTAAAATATGTTGAATAACTCCTCCCTTGCAATTTTGTCCCAAAAGTTATATAGTAATTAGGACAAGGAGATAGAAGTATGAAAATAAATTTTACTAAAAAAATAAAGTGACAGAAGATCATAGGGAAATTTAAAAAAATAAACTAACAGAAGAACAAAAAGAAAGATTAATTGAGGAAGGAAAAGTGGCATCAGCCTGGATTTATAAAATTATATAGGTGGGAAAATGTTGTAATTAATATTGCAATTTATGAATAGTAAAAATATAAAAGAAATATTATTTGTAAACTGTCCCAAAAATTATATAAAATTTGGGACAAAAGAACAATGACAATTGAATAAAAGAGACTAATAAATATAATATTTTCAAAGAAATCTAATTGACACTCTAAAATAGACATGGTATCATAAAAATGAAAATAAAGTTAAAAAAGGGGAGAGTGGTAATTATGGCTACAGAAAGTATATTACTTGATGCTTTGAGAATTCCTGCAAGATATGCAGATGAAGTACTGGAAGCAATGGAGAGTAAAAAGAAAGTAAAAAAACTTGATGTTGATTTTGAAATTGTAGATGACCCAGAAGAAATAAGAAAAATGTTTGGATATTCTTCAAAGGATGAAGAATAACAGAATTATTTCATTACAGGATATAATAGCAGATATAAAAGATGAGGGGTATATTAAAGAAAAAATATTGAAACAGTTCAAAAGTAGAGATAGAAACAGCATTGAGGATTTTCTACATAATAAAGCTATAAATTTTGAAAAAAGTTCTTTATCTGCCACTCATCTAATCCGTAATGATAAAAGTGGGGAAATATTGGGGTATTTTACATTTGCAAATAAAAGTTTAATTATTGAAAAAGAAAATTTTCTTAATCTTAGTAGGACACAACAGAAAAGATTTTCACAGAGTGGAAGAAAATTGAAAGACGGAAGTTATGTCGTAAACAGTTTTTTGCTGGCACAGATAGGGAAAAATTATAATATTTCTGATAAAAATATGATAACAGGTAATGAAATAATATCGATGGCACACGAATTATTATTAATCGTGAAAAAAATTATAAATACAAAATATTTATGGTTAGAATGTGAAGACAATGGTTCATTAATAAGATTTTATTCAAATTATGGGTTCAATCTGATAAAAGAATTTAGTTCAGAAAATAAATTAAGAACAATGATACTAAGGTTAGATAATTTTTAAAAATAAAGATTTTATAAGTCTCTTTTATTTAAAAAAGAATAAATGAGGCTTTTTTATTTAAAAATATAAAAAATCATGGAGTGAGAAAATTGAATTTAGAACAAATTACAGATACACTTAATAGTGAATTTAAGAAAGAAGGAAGAAGACTTGTTTTCTGGTATGATGAAAAACAGGAATTTTTGTCAGAAATTGAAGAATTGCAGCTGGAAAATCCAAAACTGCTTGTATTACGTGAGGATGAGCTTTTTAAAACAAAAATACTTCTTGAAAGACAGGAAAAGGAAACAAATTATTTAATATATGCTCCATTTAAACGAAGTGAAAACAGGGAAAATCATCTTGCTGATACAATAATGTATTCAAAGGTGTTTTTAACAGACTGGATTTCCATAATGGTTCAGAATTTGAAAATAGACGATGAACTCAAAGAAGTAATGGAAGAGCATAGAAAATTTTTTGAAGCGAAGGACAGAAGGGAAAAGTTTGAAAAGCTGGTAAATGAAAGTAAACCTTCAAAAAAAGAAGATATGGAAATCATTTTAATGAGGGCAATTACAGGTTCAAAAGCTGAAATATTTGACGATTTTGAAGATGTTACAAGAATTTTAATTACAGATGTCAACAGAAAGGAAAGTAAATATCTTGCAGAATTTAAAAAATATAATCTTGAAGAAAAATTCTGGGATTTGTGCAGATTGAAGTTTGGATATGTTGATGAAGAACCTAATCTGACTAAATTGCTACTTGGAATATTTTTGACTTATGTATCTGAAAAAATAACAAAAGAAATTCCAAAAAAATATAAGAAATTAAATGTAAAAAGTACAGTTATAATATTTTTGAATAAGTTACGAAAAATTTCTGAATATAGAAATGATTTTGAAAATCTTGTTTCAGAAGTATATTTACACATAAAGCAGGATAAATATTTTAAAAATATTTTGCCTGAACATATTCTGGAACTTGATATTTTTGATTTTCCTGATGAAAAGATAACAGAATGGATAGCTGAAAGAATATGTGATGAAAATTTTTCAGCAAAATTGCAGGATAAATCCATCATGGATATAATAAAATTACGACAGGAAAATAATAATGACAATGACAGGCTGAAAATAGAATATAAAGTATTAAAATATGCATATAAAAGTATAAAAAATACAGGATTTAATTTTTCTGGGAATCTACACGAACTAATAAAAACATATGACAATGAATATTATTGGATTGATACATACTATAGAAAGTTTTATTATTACTATGATAAGCTGGTGGAAAAAAGTGAAAAATATGAAAAACTGGCAAAAATAATTGAACTGAAATATACAGATGATTTTCTGAATCCATTAAATATAAAATTTAATGAGCTTCTGGATTATAATAATCTTTCAGAAGAAATAAAATTACAGAAAAATTTTTATAAGAATTATGTGGAAACAAATAAAAATAGGATTGTAGTCATAATTTCAGATGCTTTTAGATATGAAGTGGCAAAAGAATTAGTCGGAAAAATGAATAAAGATGAAAAAATGAATGCTGAACTAGAAAGTCAGATGAGTATACTTCCTTCTATTACAAAGTTAGGTATGGCTTCTCTGCTTCCTCATGAAAAAATTGAAATAAAAACATCTGAAAAGGATTTTACAGTACTTGTAGATGGAAAAGTATGTAATGACAGAGTAAAAAGGGAAAAAATATTCAAGGAATATGATGAAGATTCGGTAGCACTTGATTTTGATAAAGTTTTTAAAGCTACAAAAGATGAAGTAAGGGAAATGTTCAGGAATAAAAAGAAAGTGTATATATATCATAATCAGATAGATGCCAGAGGTGACAAGGCAAACACTGAAGATGAAGTATTTGAAGCGTGTCATGAGGCTTTGGATGAAATTATGAACCTTGTAAAAAAATTGAGAGTAGAATCAATTAATAATATAATAGTTACTTCAGATCATGGATTTATTTACAAAAGAAGAAAAATAGAGGAATTTGATAAAATAGAAAATTCTTTCGATGAAAATGACATTATAAATAAGAGATATGTAATTACTGAAAAGGATTATAATATTATAGGAGTAAATGAAATTGGTCTTTCTAAAATTTTAAACGATGAAAAAGAAACTCTGAAAGTGCTTTCTCCTAATACTTCAAATATATTTAAAGTAAGCGGTGGTGGACAGAACTACTATCATGGAGGAATTTCATTGCAGGAAATGATGGTTCCAGTTGTAAAAGTTAGAACTGCAAAAGGAGCAGTAGATACTGAAAAGGTGAAGATAAATCTAATATCTGAAGTAAGAAAAATAACAAGTCTTGCGATTTCATTGGAATTTTTACAGAAAGAAGCAGTTACAGATATTATAAAATCTGCAGAATTTGAAATTTTCTTTACTGATGACAATGATAATATAATTTCAAATATAGAAAACTACAAGGCAGACAGTGAAGAAGGAGAGACTAAAAAAAGAATAAGAAAGTTTAAATTTACACTAAAAAATCAGAAATATAGTAAAAACGAAGACTATTATTTAATTGTAAAGGATAAAGAATCTGAAATCGAAGAAATTAGGGAAAAGATGATGATAGATGTATTATTTGCCGATGATTTTGGGTTTTAGAATATGATTTTCTGAGAATTTTTATAAGGAGAAAAATAGAAGATGGAAGATATAAATAATAGAAAAGTAATAGACGAAAAGCAAAATGAAAATATAGAAGAAATAAATACAAAATTATATAAATATTTTTCTGGAAAAATTGTCAGAAAGGATTTGACAAAGAAAATAAAAGAAGGAGCAAATGTTCCAGTTTATGTATTGGAATATCTGCTAGGGATGTACTGTTCTTCTACAAATGATGAAGATATAGAAGAGGGATTGAAGACAGTTAAAAAAATACTGGCTGAAAATTATGTCAGACCAGATGAAGCAGAAAAAATAAAATCAAAATTAAGAGAAAATGCATCTTATACTGTAATAGATAAAGTTACAGTAAAACTTAACTTAAGAGAAAATAGATACGAAGCAGAATTTTCAAATCTGGCATTAAAAGGGATACCAATATCTGATGCTTATCCATCAAAATATGAAAGACTGCTCGGAGGAGGTATCTGGAGTATAGTCCAGCTGGAATATTTTTATGATGAAGGAGACAAGAATAGAAATCCAGTCACAATAAGAAAATTAACACCAGTACAGATGCCTGAAATTGACTTTGAAGAATTTAAGCAGATGAGGGAAAACTTTACAGATGAGGAATGGATAGACATTATTTTAAGAAGTACAGGAATGGAACCTGATAAATTCAATGAAAGGGTGAAATGGCTTCACTTGGCAAGATTGATTCCATTAGTAGAAAATAATTATAACTTTTGTGAATTAGGGCCTCGTGGGACAGGAAAATCACATGTCTATAAGGAAATAAGTCCTAACAGTATACTTGTATCTGGAGGACAGACAACAGTAGCAAATTTATTCTATAATATGGGAAAAGGAACAATGGGTCTGGTAGGATTGTGGGATTGTGTTGCATTTGATGAAGTTGCTGGAATAAAATTCAAGGATCAGGATGGAGTTCAGATAATGAAGGATTATATGGCTTCAGGTTCATTTGCCAGAGGAAAGGAAGAAAAGAATGCTACTGCAGGAATGGTTTTTGTTGGAAATATAAATCAGAGTGTAGATATTCTTTTAAAAACTTCCCATTTATTTGATCCTTTTCCAGATGTAATGGGACAAGATACGGCATTTTTAGACAGAATGCACTGTTACTTACCAGGATGGGAAATTCCAAAATACCGACCTGAATTTTTTACTGATAATTATGGATTTATAACAGACTACTATGCTGAAATAATGCGGGAATTACGTAAAATTTCATATTCGGATGCTCATGATAAATATTTTAGACTTGGAAATCAGTTAAATCAGAGGGATGTTATAGCTGTAAAAAGAACAGTTTCAGGAATGATAAAATTAATTTATCCTCATGGAAAGTTTGAAAAGAAAGATGTTGAGAAAATTTTAAAATTTTCACTTGAAATGAGAAGGAGAGTAAAAGAGCAGCTTAAGAAAATAGGAGGAATGGAATTTTATGATGTGAATTTCTCCTATATCAGCAATGATGATTTTAATGAAGAATATGTATCTGTTCCTGAACAGAGTAGCGGAAGCCTTATTCCAGAGGGAGTTGGAAAGGCAGGACATTTGTATACTGTTTCTCATGGTAAAAATGGAATGATAGGACTATTTAAAATTGAAACACAGATAACAAAAGGAACAGGAAAATTTGAAAAAACAGGACTTGGAAATAATCGGGATGCCAAAGAAGCTGCTGAAACAGCATTTAAATATTTAAAAGCTAATGGGAAGTCCATAAGCGGAAGTATAAGCACAGTGAATAATGACTATGTGGTTAACTATCAAGATATGAAAGGTATAGGAATGACTTCAGATTTAACATTAGCCACTTTGATTGCTATCTGTTCAGCAGCACTGAATAAGCCTGTTATTTCAAGTGCTGTAATTTTAGGAAATTTAAGTATAGGTGGAACAATCATAAAAGTATCTGAACTTGCGAATATATTACAGGTATGTCTGGATTCAGGAGCAAAAAAGATATTGCTTCCAATAACTTCGGCATCAGATTTGGCTTCTGTACCATCAGATTTAATTGGAGCTTTCAACTTGATATTTTATTCAACGGCATAAGATGCTGTATTTAAAGCTTTAGGGGTGGAATAGAATACTAATTATTGAAAGAGGAAGGTAACTTCATTATTAGTAATAAAAACAATTTTATATTTGACTTTTTTATATTAAACCTCATTATACATTTTTTGTTGCATTTGATTATACAGTACATATTTAAATGTTATTTAATTTTTTATGTATTTTTAGGTTGAAAAAAAATAAGAATTATACTATAATAAATAATTATGCGATTAGGCTAACTAGAGCCTAATTTTATTTGACAAAAGAGAGAAAGAAGGAATCGAAATGATAGAAATGATTTTGCCTGATGGTAGTAAAAGACAGTTGGAAAATCCGATGACTGTTGTAGAATTTGCAAAAAGTATTGGGAGCAGTCTTGGGAAGGCAACCGTTGGGGCGATAATTGACGGTGTGCAAGTTGATCCATCTTATATTATTGACAAATCTGGAACAATTGAAATAATTACTAATACAAGTGAAAAAGGGATAGAAATTATAAGACATAGTGCGGCACATATTATGGCTCAGGCTGTGCAAAGACTTTTCCCAAATACAAAGGTTACAATAGGGCCTGTTATTGAAAATGGATTTTTTTATGATTTTGACCCTGAAAAACCATTTACTGAAGAAGATTTAGCAAAAATTGAAGAGGAAATGACAAAAATTGTAAAAGAGAATTATGAATTTAAAAGAAGTGAAATGACTGCCGAAGAAGCAAAAAAATTCTTTGCTGAAAAAGGTGAAACTTACAAAGTTGAGATAATTGAAGACTTGGGTACAGATAAAGTTAGCATTTATCAGCAAGGTGAGTTTATAGACTTATGCCGTGGAACACACATTCCATCGACTAGCTACCTAAAAGCATTCAAACTAATGTCAACAGCAGGAGCTTACTGGCGTGGAGATTCAAACAATAAAATGCTTCAAAGAATTTACGGAGTTGCTTTTGCGACAAAAAAAGAGCTGGATGATTATTTGACAATGCTAGAAGAAGCTGAAAAGAGAGATCACAGAAAATTAGGAAAACAGCTTGACTTGTTCTTTGTAGATGAGCATGGACCTGGATTCCCTTTCTTTATGCCAAAAGGTGTGGAATTATTTAATAAATTGCAAGAAATCTGGAGAGTTGAGCATAAAAAAAGAGGTTATCAGGAAATAAAAACTCCAATTATGCTAGATAAGGAATTGTGGGAAATTTCTGGACACTGGTTCAATTACCGTGAAAATATGTATACATCAACAATTGATGAAAAAGAATATGCAATAAAGCCTATGAACTGTCCGGGTTCAATAATTGCCTACAAGAATAACTTGCATTCATACAAGGATTTGCCATTGAAATATGGAGAAATGGGGCTTGTTCACAGACACGAATTTAGTGGAGCTTTACACGGGCTTATGAGAGTTAGAGCATTTACACAGGATGATGCCCATGTTTTCTGTACGAAAGAGCAAATTGAGGAACAAATTATCGAAATTATTGATTTATATGATAAATTTTACACTGTATTCGGATTTGAATACCACATTGAATTGTCAACAAAACCTGATAAAGCAATAGGTTCAGACGAAATATGGGAAATGGCTGAAGCAAACTTGAAATCAGCTTTGGAACATAAAGGAATTAATTATAAGTTAAATCCTGGAGATGGAGCATTCTACGGACCAAAAATCGACTTTAAGATGAAAGATTCAATCGGAAGAATCTGGCAATGTGGAACAATCCAGTTAGACTTTAACCTTCCAGCAAGATTTGAAATGAGCTATATAGGTGCAGATGGTGAAAAACACGAGCCAGTAATGATTCACAGGGCAATGTACGGAAGTTTGGAAAGATTTATTGGAATCTTGATTGAACATTACGCAGGAGCGTTCCCAACTTGGCTAGCGCCAGTACAAGCAAGAATCCTGACAATTTCTGACGAACAGGTGCCTTTCGCAAAAGAATTGTTTACAAAACTTCAAGATGCAGGAATCAGAGTAGAGCTTGACACAAGAGTAGAAAAAATTGGATACAAAATTAGAGAAGCAAACGGAGACCAAAAAATACCTGTTCAACTAATAATTGGTAAAAATGAAGTTGCAAACAACGAAGTAAATGTAAGAAGATTTGGTTCACAAGATAGTAAAAACGTATCAGTTGACGAAATTATCCAAACTTTAAAACAGGAATCTTTTGTTCCGTTTTCAAAATAAAAAATAAGATTAAGTAATTTAACTGATAAATAAAAGTCTTTTTTAAAAAATAGCAGTTATAATATTATGGTGGCTTGGGTATAAAATTTTAAGTTAAAATTCTATAAAAATTAATAGTAAATTATTCAAGTTACTAAAATAAATTATTTTTAAAAATAAAAAAGACTAAACTAATGAGGTGATTTTTATGAGAAATGATTATGATGAATTGGAAACTTACGATCATAATAACGATGATTACAACGAATATAACGGACAAATGGCAATGACTTACGATGATTTGAATAAACTTGTAAGTTCAAAAGTACGTGGAAGTATGATGTGGATGGTGCTAGGACTCCTTCTGACAGGAGCGGCAGGATTTTTTGTTTACCGTGGACTGGCAGCAGGAAGTCCAATTGCTTATGGAATTTTGAATATGTATTGGGTATTTGCTATTATAGAAGTAGCTATGGTATTTGGCTTTACAGCATTAATTTATAGAGCTAACTCAAGTACATTAAGAATAATGTTCCTTGCATACTCAATATTAAATGGGCTGACACTTTCAGTTATTGGGCTTATATATGCTCCAGAAATTATATTTTCAGCATTTTTAGGAACATTATCAATATTCGTAGTTTTAGCAATTTATGGATATTTCACTAAAGAAAATTTAACAAGATTGACACCAATATTATTTGCTGGATTAATAGCATTAATTTTAGTTAGTATTATAAATCTTTTCTTGCAAAGTAGTGGGATGGATATATTTATATCTGTAATAGGTGTAATTATTTTTACAATTTTTATTGCGGTTGACGTAAATAGAATAAAAAATAATATTATTGGATACGCAGTTCACGAAGATTCTGATATTTTGAACAAAATTGAAATCGTCGGTGCGTTAAACTTATACTTAGACTTTATAAACTTATTCCTATACATCTTAAGACTTTTAGGAAGAAGAAGATAAACTTGTAATTTAATAAAAATATAAAGGGTTATTTTGGGATTATTGACATTAAAACTGTTTACACAATCCTGAAATAACTCTTATTCTATTTATTAAAGGGGAAAATTTTGAAAAAAAACAAAAAAGTTGACAATAAAACATCAAAAGAAATACAAATTTTTATAACCGAAGAAATTTTAGCAAGCAGAATATGGGTATTTTCAGGAATAGCAATCTCAATTTTATTGTGTATGCTGTTAAAAAGCTACATGATTTTTGAACTGGATAATATAATTTACGCTATAAGAAAATTAGAACTGCCAGATGTAAAAGGAATATTTCTTATACTCTTATTTGTATTAGAAATTCTGTTTTTATTTACCTTACCAATAACACTGTTAAATAAACAAAAAAAGAATATAAAGTCTGCTTTAACAGTCCTATCACTAATAATGGGGCTAATCCTAGCAATTTTTTACAGTAAACTTTTATTTTTTTTCACACACAAAACTGTTGTCGCTGGAATAATGATTTTATTAGCACTTATATTGGCAGTTTTATTAATAAAAAAAGACATAAAAGATATGCAAACTAGGATATTAAAAAAAGTAGAAGAAAACGATACTGAAATTTTCGAAAAAATAAGATTCTTTTCAGCAGTTGTACTGTATTCTGATATTGCAAAAGTTTTGACTTTTTATCTTTTACTGACATTAATAATAAAATAATTATTTATGAATAGATATTTTTCTATGTTTTATATTTTTTCTTTTCTACACGTAAAGGAGGTCATTCACTATCCCTTTATTTCATAAATGAATTTTATAATAAATTATCAAGTAAAATTTTATTAAAGAAAAAATAACTGTTTGAAATTTTGGAATAGATTTTTAAATTAAGTAAAATTGTCTATACTAAATCCTGTTTTAGATAAAGAATTTATTACAAGCTTTTCTAACAAAATATAAAAACCTAGTATTTGCAAATTTTTACAATATTATTAATTACCCGACGGAGCTTTTATTTGTTCAGCTACGACTGTCTAACGACTTTTTAGAATTGAGCAAATAAAAGTCAGAGTCTAGCCATAGGTATTACATAGTAATCTTGCCACAATTTTAATTATCAAGATAAACCTTTACTGCAAGATAAGGATTTGATAAAATAAGCAATCCTGCAAAATAAAGAAAATCAGATAAAATGATTATTATTTAAAAATAAATAAAAAATTTAGAAAGGAAAGATAGTAATGAAAAGAAAAATAGAATGTGTTGAAGAATTTCACAGAATTTATAAACTTGGAAATTCTGATAAACCAATTGGAAAATTGGAAAATGGTCTCGAAAAATTGAGATTCGACTTGATGAAGGAAGAAAACGAAGAATATTTGGAAGCGGCTAAAAGAGGGGATGTTGTGGAAGTTGCAGACGCTCTTGGGGATATGCTCTATATCCTTTGTGGAACGATAATTGAGCATGGGATGCAAGATGTTATTGAAGACGTGTTTGAAGAAATACATCGAAGCAACCTTAGCAAGCTGGATGAAAATGGGAAGCCAATTTACCGTGAAGACGGGAAAGTGATAAAAGGACCAAATTATTTCCCTCCAAACTTAAAACAATTTTTTGAAAAATAAAATTTATAATACTTAATTTAATAACTATACAAATCTAAAATTTAAGAAAATTGAGCATAATTTTTGAGTTTAGTTTTAAAGTTTTTTTTCTGAAATGAAAAAATACTGATAATAACTTGTAAAAATTTGCAAAATATGATAAAATAGGTTCCGATATGTAAAAATAATTTTAACTGAATAACGATTTTTTCTAAAATAGTTAAGTTAATATATTATAATAAAAAACAGTAAATAGCTGTTTTAAAAAATAAAGATGAAAGGAGAACTACTAAAATATTTAGTAGAGGTGAATAAAATGCAAAGATGTGAAGTTTTTGGAAAAACAGTAAGCCACGGAAATAGAGTAAGTCACTCTCACAGAGCTACAAAAAGAATTTGGAGACCTAATTTACAAACAATGCTTTTAACTATTAACAATGAAGAAGTTAGAGTAAGAGTTTGTACAAAAGCAATGAAAACATTAAAAGGGAAAAATGCTGATCAAGTTAAAAAAATCTTGTTAAAAAACAAAGAAACATTAAGCCCTAAAATTTTAAAAGTATTAGCAAAGTAAGTTTTTTATAACTTACTTTTTTGTGTACCCGTAGCTCAACTGGATAGAGCGTCTGACTTCGGATCAGAAGGCTTGGGGTTCGATTCCTCACGGGTACGCCATTTTATGTGAAGAATTATTTAACAGAATAAACAGATATAAGGACTTTAACGTCCCTATCTAAATATTTTTTTGAACAGTTTTAACCTTTAAAATAGGGCTAAAGCTGTTTTTAATTAAAAAGTTTTTACAAATTTAAAGCGTGTATTGAAAAAAGTAATAATATTTCTATTATAGCAGTTCTAGTTTAAAATAAGAGTGGAAAGTTAGGTTGTATCTAGCTAATCCATTGTTTTTTATATATCATAAATTGCAATATTAATTGTAACATTTTACCAAATTTTAAATAGATTTACGATAATAACGAAAAACAGATATGTGAAGGTGAAAAGATGGAATTAAAAAAAGAGAATTTAGTTTTTAGATTTGCAACTGAAGACGATGCAGAAAAAATTTTGAAAATTTATAAACCGTATATTGAAAATACCACAATTACTTTTGAGTATGAAGTACCGACTATTGAGGAATTTAGAGAAAGAATTAGGGAAACTTTGGAGGAATATCCGTATATTGTATGTGAATGTGGAAATGAGATTGCTGGATATGCCTATGCACATAAAATTTGGACTAGAGCTGCTTATCAGTGGAATGCTGAGCTTTCGGTGTATACCGATAAAAAGTTTGCTGGAAATGGAATTGGAAAAAAACTGTATAAAATTTTAATTGAAATATTACAATTACAGAATATTGTGAATGTTTACGGGCTTGTAACTTATCCTAACGAAAATAGTGAAAAGTTACATAATTATTTTGAGTTTAAAAAAGTTGCATTTTTTGAGAAAACTGGATATAAATTTGGACAATGGATTGGTGTTACTTGGTTTGAAAAGGCAATAAATTTGCATTTTGAAAATCCTGTGTTAGTAAAGAAAATATCAGAAATTGATAAGAATAAAATAAAGAAAATTTTGGAATTATAAAAAATTAAATGTAAAACTTAATTATAAAAATAATTTTTCAAAAAATTTTAGCATATATAAAATTAAAATGTATTTGGCTTGTAATATGGAATTGATTAGCTTTTGATTGTCTTGTTTTAAAGGAGCTTGACGAGATTTTAAGTTTGTGTGTTAAACTACTTGAAAATCAGTGTAAAGAGTGGTATAATTCAAGTAGATAGAATTGATTTTAATTAATAAATTTAGGAGGATATAACAGAATGGCTAAAAAAACATTAAAAGATTTAGATGTAAAAGGTAAAAAAGTGTTAGTAAGAGTTGATTTCAATGTACCAATAAAAGACGGTGTTATTGGAGATGATAACAGAATTACAGCTGCATTGCCTACTTTAAACTATATTTTAGAAAATGGTGGATCAATTATAGCATTTTCTCACTTAGGAAAAGTTAAAGCTGAAGAAGACAAAGCTTCTAAAACTTTGGAACCAGTTGCTAAAGCATTGGCTGAAAAATTAGGAAAACCTGTTAAATTTGTACCAGTAACAAGAGGAGCAGAATTAGAAAATGCAGTTGCTGAGTTAAAAGCTGGAGAAATTTTAATGTTTGAAAACACTAGATTTGAAGATTTAGATGGTAAAAAAGAATCTAAAAATGATCCTGAATTAGGAAAATACTGGGCATCACTTGGAGATGTATTTGTAAATGATGCATTTGGAACTGCTCATAGAGCACATGCTTCAAATGTAGGAGTTGCTTCAAATATTGCTGAATCAGCTGTTGGATTCTTAATTGAAAAAGAAATTAACTTCATTGGTGGAGCTGTTGATAATCCTGAAAGACCATTAGTAGCAATTTTAGGAGGGGCAAAAGTTTCTGATAAAATTGGTGTAATCGAAAACTTATTAGATAAAGCTGATAAAGTAATCATCGGTGGTGGAATGATGTTTACATTCTTAAAAGCTCAAGGTAAAAACACTGGAAAATCTTTATTAGAAGAAGATAAAGTTGAATTAGCAGCTTCATTAATTGCCAAAGCAAAAGACAAAGGGGTAGAATTAATCTTACCTGTAGATGCTGTTGTAGCAAAAGAATTTAGTAATGATGTAGAATTCAAAACAGTTTCAGTAGATGAAATTTCAGACGATGTAATGGGATTAGATATAGGTGCAGAATCTGTTGCATTATTTGAAAAAGCCTTAGAAGGTGCAAAAACAGTAGTATGGAATGGACCAATGGGTGTATTCGAAATGTCTAATTACGCTAACGGAACAATCGGTGTATGTAAAGCAATCGCTGAATTAAAAGATGCTAAAACAATCATCGGTGGAGGAGACTCTGCAGCTGCTGCAATTCAATTAGGATTTGCTGATAAATTCTCTCATATTTCAACAGGTGGAGGAGCTTCAATGGAATATTTAGAAGGAAAAGTATTACCAGGAGTAGCTGCAATTTCAGAAAAATAATAACAATGATAACTAACTTAATTGACTAAATTAATTTAGTTGACTAAAAATAATTTTTTCATTTTAATCACGAAATGGCTGTCTTGAAATTAATTTTTTGAGATAGTCATTTTTTTGGATTAAATTTTATAAAGGTTTTACTATAACTTTAAAAAAACTATAAAATAATTTTTTAAAAAATTGAAACATAGCTTAAATTATGTTATAATTAAAAATGATTTTAAAATTAAAGAAGGAGGAAAGTATAAAGTTAAATTTGTAATTTTAAAAATTATAAATTTCATTATACAAAATAGAAATGGACAAAAATTCAATAGGTGTAATATTAATTTATGTAGCGTTTATGGCAGTGTTAATTTTGCCAACATATTTTTCAAATAAGAAAAAAAAGCAACAAAAAGCAGCATTGCTGGAAAGTTTGAAGGTTGGAGATAAAATAATAACGGTTGGAGGTATCAAAGGAAGCATTACAAATATCTATGATCAATCGGTGGAAATGAAAATAGATAAAAGTGCGAGAATGGAAGTTATGAAATCTGCAATCGATAGATTAGAAAAAAAATAAAATATACGGTTAGATATTAATTTTAATTAAAAAATTAGGAGGACAAAATGAAAAAAGTATTATTATTTTTATTATTTTTCGTAAGTGCTATTACATTTTCTGATACTTTAAAAAATATATCATACAGTAATGGAAAAGTCATCGGAACATTTAGAGAAAATAATCAAATCAAGCCAAATGCATCAGTTACAAAACTAGGAAATGAAGATATTTTAATGCTAAGTTTTCCAAACAGTGAAATGGAAAGCAGTGTTCAGGCATTTATTAATCAAAATGACCAGTATATAAGTAAAGTTTATACAACTCAAAGTAACGGAATGGTTGTTGTTTATGTGTACTTAAAACCATCTGTAACCTACCAAGTTGTAAGTAGAACTGGAGAGTTTCAGGTAACATTAGGTGGCGGACAAACAGCGTCAAGAAATAACTCTTCTCAAACATCAAGATACACAACAACACAAAGACAATCAACTACTAATACACAAACAGCACAAACACAAAAACAGCCAAATACTTCTACTGGAAATAAGAAATATACAATTGTTGTAGATGCAGGACATGGTGGACATGATTCAGGAGCAAGAGGAAACGGTTACAATGAAAAAGATATCGCATTACAGGTAGCAACAAGACTGGCTAACAATTTAAGACGAGATTATAACGTTATCATGACAAGAGATTCAGATTTCTTTGTACCATTAGATACAAGAGCCAAAATTGGAAATGACGCAAATGCAGATTTCTTTATAAGTATTCACTTAAATTCAAGTTCAAGCTCATCAGCAAACGGAACAGAAGTATTCTACTTTAGCAAAAAAGATCAAGGAAGTTATGCTGCACAAGTTGCAAAATTTGAAAATAGAGTTGATGGAAGCTATGGAGATGTGCCATTTTCAGACTTTATCTTAAATGACATTTTTTATAGAAAAAATCAAAAAACAAGTCAAGCTATAGCAGAATCTGTATTGGATGGACTTATAAATTTAACAGGGCTTAGAAGAAGAGGAGTTTTTGGAGCAAACTTTGCAGTACTTCGTGGAAGTAACTCGCCATCAATACTTGTAGAATTAGGATTTATGAATAACTATTCTGACTTATCCCACTACTTGACACCAGAAGGTCAAGAAAGTGCAGCAAGTACTATTGGTAATGCAATAAGAAAATTTTTCAAATAATTTATAAAACACTTTAAATTAAACTAAAAAGTTTTGATTATTTTACTTAATCTCAAGTATTATTTAATTTTATTAATTAAAATGTAGCGGATTAAAGTATATTATCCAAATTAGGAGAAATTTATGCAAAAACAAGAAAATTTAAATGAGGAAAAAACTAAAAAGAAAAAAAGTAACTTTCGAAAGAATCTTTTCGTAACATTACTTTTTTTTGGAACAGTCGCAGTTGTTCTTGTAAATCGTTATGATAGAAAGCATAGAAGTAAGATTCATGTAGAGGTGGATAAGAACTTGGTGCAGGAAACGACGCAAGAAGAAGAAGCTCAGAATAAAATTTCCATATTCGTATATAATCCCTCTACAAAAACAGTAAATGAGCGAGAAATCGTAGTTCCTAGACAAATGAATCTAATAGAAGGAGATTTTATAAACGGAATCATCAGAAATTCAGATTATATTTCAGAGGATATGAAATTTAGAAGTGCATACAACTTAAGAATTGATAATGTAAATACTACAGTTGTTAAACTAAATGCACAGTTTGCAAATCTAAAAAGAGAGCCTGAACTGTTTAATGGATTTTCTTTGGCTGTAACAAATACTATATTAAAGAATTTCCCTAATATTCAAAGTGTTGTAATTCAAATAGACGGGGAAACAAATACAAGATAATAAATAAAAAAATATTAGTAAAGTGACAGTTAGATTTATAAAATTAAAAAAATAAGTAATTTTTGAGCTGTTTTGATATTAATGGAAAATTTGTTAATATTACGACAGCTTTTATTTTTGAATTACCTAATTTTTATTCAAAAAATAATAGAAAAATAGTATTTTATATGCTATAATGTTTAAATGATTAAAGAAAAGAGAAAGGAAGATAAATAATGGGACTTAGACAGCACAAAAAGGCAATTCAGATTGGTTCTGCAATTATGATAGGAATATTTGCTATATCTATGCTTGTTACTGGAATATTATTTTTAAAAAATAATGTTTTTGGGGAAGCAGGTGGTAATAGAGAAGTAATTGCAACAGTCAATGGAACAAAAATTTATCGTGATGATTTTGAAAGAGAAAGTTTGGGGTTAAAAAATCAATTAAGTGACTTAAATCAACAAAAAATGCAGCAATTATCACAAGCAGGAATACCCACTGAAAATCTAAAAAATGTTCCTGATAATATTATCAACGAATATGTTTTACAACTTATGATTCATAAGGAAATTTTGCTTTCATCAGCAAAAAATTTAGGAATAAAGATAAGTGGAGCAACTGTTGAACAAGACTTTAATAGTTATCAAAAACAATCAAAACTAGGAAAACAAGAGTTTGCTCAATATTTAAGATCTGTTGGATATAATGTTACTTCATTTAAAAAAATGATAAAAGATCAAAAAACAATTGAAAAAATGAGAGAAAAATTATTTGCAAACGATAAAATTACAGATGAAGAAATAAAAAAAGCATATGAAAGAAATAAATATACTCAAGCATTTTTAAATCAAGATTTTGAAGATGTGAAAGAACAAATTAAAGAAAATATGACACAAGATAAAGATATTATGATTTTAAATTCGTATCTTGCAAAAGCTAAAGAAAAAGCTAAAATTGTATTTAAAAACAAAGATTTTGAAAAAATGTACGCTAATATGACAACTACTGTAGCACAAAATGGAGAATACAAATATACAAATGAATCATTAAATGAACAAATTATAAATACAGTTTCACAAACACAACAAGGTTATTCTGATAAACTTGTAAATGACTTGAAAGCTACATTAAAAGTAAACTTAGATAAATTTGTAAAAATTGCTAACAAAGCTAAAGCTGCGGGAATAAAAGCTGATCCAGATTTAGTAGGGGTAGATCAGTTAAGAGATTATTCACAAAAATATTATAATCATTTAATCGATACTTATAAACCTGATGATGCAGCATTACAAGCTAAATTTAATGCTAAAAAAGACAGTTACAATATTCCAAATAGTATTGGAGGTTATGTAATCGGAGAAGAATATCAGGCTGGAGAAAATGATTTTCAAGCAGCCAAAAAACAAGCTGAAGATATTATGAAGACAACAACTAAAGATAATTTCGCAGCTAAAGCTAAAGAATTTTCAAAAGATCCTGGTTCAGCGAATAATGGTGGAAGTCTAGGAGAAACAGCTGATTTATCACAACTTGTTCCAGAATTTGCAAATGCAGTTAAAAAAAGTAAGGCTGGAGATATTGTAGGTCCTATCAAAACTCAATTTGGTTACCACATTATTTACATTCAAAGTAAGGATGCTAAAAATGAAAATGTTGCAAAAGTTAGTCATATTTTGATAACACCAACTATTTCTGAAGCATCAAAACAAGAAGTTATTAAAAAAGTTCAAGCTTTAAAAGCCGAAATTGAAAGTAAAAAAACTACTTTTGAAAATGTAGAAAAACAAGATAAATACAAATTCAGCATTAAGGAAAGATTCAAAAAAATGGTTAAGTCGGATGCAATTCCTGGAATTGGTAAAAATGACGAATTAATGAATCAAATATTTGCACTGCAAATAAACGGAATTCTTGATAGAAATGATGCAACAGGGTATTACTTGATAACTAAAACATCTGAAATACCATTTACACAAGCTACATTTGAAAATTCAAAAGAGCGTGTAAGATTGGAACTTGCACATGAATATGCAGATAAACAATTAGAAATTATGTAAAATATAAACTTTTGAAAACTGTTTCAATACTAAAATGTTTGGGACAGTTTTTATTTTTAAAATTTTTAATTAAAATTAGGAGCTGAAATGAAATATATTGAATATTTGGAGAGTGTCAATAAAAAAATGATTGTGAAAGAAAAAGGTTTAAAAATAACACAGGATGCTATTTTACTTTCAGAATTTATAAAAAAATACTTTGAGGCAAACTACAAAAATATAAAAGAGAAAAAAAAATTTCTAGAAGTTGGAGCAGGACAAGGAATAATTTCTCTATTGCTTTCTGAAATGAATGCTGTTTCAAAAATATTTGCAGTGGAAATCCAAGAAGAAATATTTAAAATATTGGAAAAAAATGTAGAAATAAATAGTTTAAACGAAAAAATTATACCAATTAATAAAAATATAAAAAATATTCAAAAAGAATATGATTTTATTTTCTCAAATCCCCCATATAAAAAGACTAATTCTGGAAAAATGCCAGAAGATAAATCAGAAAAAATTAGTAAATATGAAATTTTACTTACGTTGGAAGAACTTTTTCAAGAAATAAAAAGGCTTTTAAAAAATTATGGAGAATTTTTTGTAATTGTGCCAAATAATAGGCTAAATGATGTTTTTAGATATATCTACAAGAATAACATGAATATTTTGACGATAGAAGTTAATAAATATAAAAAAACAGATTTAGTAGTTGTACACGGAAGAAAAGGAGGAAAGATAAATTCTGGAATTGAAATTAATGTATAAAAAATAAAAAGGAATTATTTCTAGTTTAAATTAGTCCTAATTCCTTAAATAAAATTTATTATTTAGATTTTTATATTTGTTCCATTTTAAAAATCTATTTAGTTAATTCTTTTATTACTTCCAACGCTTTTTCATAATCAGGATGTTCTCCAACTTCTGATACATATTCTACATATCTTATAACACCATCTTTGTCAACAATAATAGTTCCTCGTGATAATAATCTTAATTCTTTTATTACAAAACCATATTTTGTTCCAAAGTCTAATTCTCTGTGATCTGAAGCTGTTAAAGCATTTGCAATACCTTTATCCGCACAGTATCTTCCAAGTGCAAATGGTAAATCTGCTGAAATCGTTAATAGTTGGACATCATCTCCAAAACTTGCAGCTTCTTGATTAAATCTTGCTAACTGTAACGCACATACTCCTGTGTCAACTGATGGAAATACAGCTATTACGACAACTTTTCCTTTGTAGTCACTTAATTTTACTTCCTTTAGCTCTGGTGATAAAACTGTAAAGTCAGGTGCTGTATCTCCTGCTTTTACCTCATTTCCAACAAGAGTTATTGGATTTCCTTTAAATGTTACTTTATCTTTAATTTCTGCCATTTTATTACCTCCTTTATTTTTTGTAATTATAACATATTTTACATTATTTGTATATAAAATTATAAAAATAAATAAAGTATCATCTTTTTTCTAAAATATGTGTCATTCCTTGCTCCACAATATGCTTTATATGCTCGTCTTCAAGCGAGTAATAAACAACTTTACCTTCTTTCCTATGTTTTACAAACCTCCCCTGTTTTAATACCCGAAGCTGATGTGAGATAGCAGACTGTGTCATTTTCAAGAGATTTGCAATATCATAAACGCACATTTCCTCATGAAACAAGGCACTTAATATCCTCATTCTAGTCGTATCTCCCAATATCTTAAAAAAATCTGCCAAATCATATATAACTTCCTCTTTAGGCATTAATTTTTCTACTTTTTCCACAATTTCTTTGTGAATAGTCTTTGTTTCATAACTTGTAATTTCTTCTTCCATTATTTTAGCCATTTTCCCTCCCAATGTTTGGAATATATGTTATTATTATATCACGTATTGAGATAACTTCAAAATTAGATTTTTTCTTTTATTATCTAAGATAAAAAAAAGTGAAAATCTATTAAAAAATTACTATAATGTAGTAAAATTACTTTAGTATTTTTAATAAAAAAGGAGTATATTTATGAAAAGAAATAAATCTAAATTATTAATTTTAGCGTTTGTTATAGCAATTTCGATTTCTTCATTTGGGCTTTCTAAAAAAAATATGACAAAAACTACCCAAAAACCTGAGGTTGTGGATACAAATAAAAAAGCAGGACTTACAATTTCAAAAGCTGAACTTGATATTGTGGCTGAGAAAATTTTTAAAAATGAAGCCGGAGGAAAAAAAGAAGATCTTGTTTACTGGAATACTGGAGAAGATTTTCCATCACTTGGGATTGGACATTTTATTTGGTATAAACAAGGGCAAAGAGGAAGGTTTGCAGAGAGCTTTCCGCAACTTGTAGATTATTATAGAAAACATGATATAAGATTACCTAAGATTATTGAAGAAAATAGCTATTCACCGTGGGAAAGCCAAGAAGAGCTTTTTAAACTTAGAAGTGTTGGAAATACTGATATTGTTGAATTAACAAATTTTCTTTACAATACAAGGGCTATTCAAGTCTCATTTATTTTTGAGCGGCTTGAAAATTCTTTAGAAAAAATGCTGGAAGTAGCTAATAATCCAGAAAATGTAAAAAAACAATTTTACCGTGTTGCACAATCCCCAAATGGGTTATATCCGTTGATTGATTATGTGAATTTCAAAGGTGAAGGGACTTCTCGAACTGAAACTTATAAGGGAGATGGCTGGGGACTTCTTCAAGTTTTAGAAAATATGAAAGGTACTGGTAGTGGAAAAGCAGCACTTGAAGAATTTAGTAACTCTGCAAAATTTGTGCTTGAAAGACGGGTAAAAAATTCTGACCCTTCAAAAAATGAAAGAAAATGGCTAGCAGGATGGTTAAATCGTTGCAATACATATAAAAATTGAGTTTAAAATAATAAAAACAATTTTTTGTTTAATTTTTTTAACATTAAACCATTTTAAAATTTTAATAGGATAACTATAATTTTTAAGTTAGATGTTGTTACTACAATGTTATTTTGAAATAGTCTAAATTTTTATTTGGACTATTTTTTTGTGAAAATTGTTAAATATATTATATTTAGAGAACCATTATTTAAGCATAAAAAAAATTAATAGTAAAAAAAATCACATTATAAACAAAATTGCTTGCAAATATGACTAGGTATAAGATATAATATAGGTATATAAAAATTTTTGCGAAAGGAAGCGAGTATGAAAAATATTTTAAAGTTTTTAATTAAAAGAATCGCAATGGGGCTTGTAACGTTGTGGCTAGTTATTACTATTACATTTTTTCTAATACATATGTTACCTGGTGATCCGTTTCAAAGTGAAAAAGCGATTCCGCCTAAAGTAAAGGAAAATCTAATGGCAAAATACCATTTGGACCGTCCACTTGGGGAGCAATATGTTGAATATCTAAAAAACATAGCAAAAGGAGATTTAGGAGCATCCATGAAAGTTCGTGGAAGAACTGTTAATGATGTTATTAAGAAAAGTTTCTTGACATCAGCAGATTTGGGAGCCAGATCTATTATCTTTGCATTGGCTTTAGGAATTCCACTTGGAATTGTTGCTGCTCTGAAAAGAGGAAAATATCAGGATAGGTTAGCGATGATTGTAGCTATAATTGGAATATCTGTCCCAAGTTTTGTATTGGCTGGGTTAATGCAGAAATATTTTGTGGATGTACATAATGGGATTTTAATAGATCAGTATAATTTACCACTTATAAGAATTTTGTTGTCTGGATGGGATAGACCTGAGAAAAAAATATTGCCAGTTGTTGCACTGGGACTTTATACAGTGGCATTGATTGCACGTTTATTAAGAAATAAAATGATCGAAGTAATGGGACAGGATTATATAAGACTGGCTGTTGCAAAAGGAGTTAAACCAAAAAATATTGTATTTAGGCATGCTTTAAGAAATGCAATTTTACCAATTATTACAATAATGGGTCCAACAATTGCGGCAGTTTTGACTGGTTCATTTGTAATTGAAAAAATGTTTTCAATTCCAGGATTGGGAAAATATTTCGTAGACAGTATCAACGACAGAGATTATACGATGGTACTTGGAGTTACAGTGTTTTACGCGATATTCCTTATCATAATGATGATACTTGTTGATATTGTGTATGTTTTAGTTGATCCTAAAATTAAACTTGGAAAAGGAGATGAGATATAGTGGCAGAAAATACAAAAAAAATTATAACTGAAAATAATTATATCCCGACACCTGAAGATTTTGAAATCGTGGGTGCAAACACTACTCAAAGTGAAGTAATTTACAAACCAAGTTTAACATTCTGGCAAGATGGATGGAGAAGATTCAAGAAAAATAAATTGGCTTTGTCATTTTTGGGAATAACTCTTGTTTTCTTATTTTTAGCAATATTTGGACAAAGTTTGACAAAATATTCTTATCGAGCTCAAGACTTATCAGCTAAATTTTTAAGTCCGACAAAAGGGCTTGGAAAAGGACATTATTTGGGAACTGATAACCTTGGACGTGACTTGTTTGCAAGACTTTCACAAGGGATAAGAATTTCAATGGAATTATCGTTGATCACAGCTGCAATCTGTGTTGTTTTCGGAACAATTTATGGAGCTGTATCAGCATATTTTGGCGGAATTATCGATACAATAATGACTAGAATTGTAGAAATCTTACTAATTATTCCATCAATGATTTATATAATTTTATTAATGGTTGTAATGGGAAATAGTGTAAAAACAATAATTATCGCAATGTCTCTTACAAGATGGTTAAATTATTCACTGTTAGTCCGTGGAGAAGTCCTAAAAATAAAGGAAAATGAGTTTGTATTGGCTTCAAAATCACTTGGTGGAAACTTTTTATGGATAACTCTAAAACACTTAATTCCAAATACATTAAGTGTAATAATAATAAGACTTACAACAGATATACCAAACATTATCTTTACAGAAGCATTTTTAAGTTTCATTGGACTTGGAGTGCCAATTCCACAGGCTTCACTTGGAAACTTGGTATTTGATGGTTTCGTAAATATGACTTCATATCCATATTTATTCATTATTCCATCAGTTGTAATTTCATTAATTACATTGGCATTTAATATAGTTGGAGATGCTTTAAATGATGCATTAAATCCAAAATTAAGAGATTAAAAATTTAAAAATTTTATAAAAAACGTCGTGATTTTTTGGAAATAAAATTGACTGTTTGAGCGAAGTTTTACGTAGCGAGTTTCAATTTTGTTTTCAAAAAATGCTTAGACAAGCCAGGGATAGTGCGTAGCACTTTCGCCATTCTCTTTAATATGCTGTTATTTAAATATGTTAAAATAACTATTATTGCGAAATAAAGGGAAATGGCGATTGATACCCTTGCTTAAATAAATTAAATTAATAAATTCAATAAAGAAAAAATATTTATTAATCAAAAAGGTTTTTATCTAAGTTTTTTTAATATTTTAAAATATATAACAATCCATATTAATACAGAGAGGATTAGAGAATGGGAAAAAAATTATTAGAAGTAAAAGACTTGAGTGTTTCTTTTAATACATATGCTGGAGAAGTTCAAGCTCTTAGAGGTATTAGCTTTTCTGTAGATCGAGGAGAAACACTTGCAATCGTTGGAGAGTCTGGTTCGGGAAAATCAGTTACCGTACAGACAATTATGAGATTAATACCAATGCCTCCAGGAGAAATAAAAAATGGGGAAATACTTTTTGAAGGCGAAGATTTAGTAAAGGCTTCCATTGAAAGAATGAGAGAACTTCGTGGTGGAAAAATCGGGATGATATTTCAAGATCCTATGACATCACTTAATCCAACGATTAAAGTTGGAAAACAAATTATGGAAGGAATTTTGATTCATAAAAATGTAACAAAGGAAGAGGCAAAGCAGCAAGCCATTGAAATGCTTAGAAAAGTTGGTATTCCTAAACCTGAAGAAAGATTTCATCAATATCCACATGAATTTTCTGGAGGAATGCGACAAAGAGCTGTTATAGCCATTGCTCTTTCGTGTGAACCGGACTTATTAATTTGTGATGAACCAACAACGGCTTTGGACGTTACAATTCAAGCACAAATACTAGATTTGATAAATGAACTAAAAAAAGAACTGAATATTGCTGTAATACTTATAACACATGATTTAGGAGTGGTCGCTGAAACTGCCGACAGAGTAATTGTTATGTATGCTGGAGAAAAATTGGAAGAAGCTCCTGTTAGGGAACTTTTCAAAAATCCAAAACATCCTTACACTTGGGGACTTTTGAAATCTTTACCAAGACTGGATATGAAAATTGGAGAAAAATTAGTTTCTATTCCGGGAACTCCTCCAGATTTATTAAAACCACCTGTAGGAGATCCATTTGCACCACGTTCTGAATATGCAATGAAAATTGACTATGAAAGAAAACCTCCAATGATTGATTTAGGAAATGGACATTTTGTAAAATCGTGGCTTTATGTTGACGGTGCTCCAAAAATAAAATCTCCTTTTGAATCAGAGGAATCTGATGAATTAAAAAATGAAGGAATGGAGGGGAAATAATGTCAGTTAACGAAAATAAAAAAGAAAAACTAATAGAAATGAAAAACTTAAAAAAATATTTTCCAATGAAAAAAAGACAAGTCTTAAAGGCTGTGGAAAATGTTACAATGGACATTTACAAAGGTGAAATTTTAAGTCTTGTAGGAGAATCAGGTTCTGGAAAAACTACACTTGGAAGAACTGTCAGCAGACTTTATACAAAGACAAATGGAGATATTTTATTTAACGGAAAACCAGTAGAATCTTATGGAAGAAAAGAATTTACAAAAAAAGTACAAATGATATTTCAAGACCCTCAGGCGTCACTTAATCCGAGAATGACTGTTGGAGATATCATTGCTGAAGGAATTGATATTCACAAACTAGCAAATTCAAAACAGGAAAGAATGGAAAGAGTTTACAGCCTTTTGGAAATTGTTGGACTAAATAGGGAGCATGCAAGCCGTTTTCCGCACGAATTTTCTGGAGGACAAAGACAGAGAATTGGGATTGCAAGAGCATTAGCCGTTGATCCAGAAGTGTTAGTATGTGATGAGCCAATTTCGGCTCTGGATGTATCAATTCAGGCACAAGTTGTAAATTTATTAAAGGACTTGCAAAAAGAAAGAAATTTAACTTTACTATTTATTGCACATGATTTGTCAATGGTAAAATATATTTCAGACAGAGTAGCAGTTATGTATCGTGGAAAAGTAGTAGAACTGGGAACTCCAGAAGTTGTTTACAGCGACCCTGTTCACAGTTACACAAAATCACTTATTTCTGCCGTACCAATAGCAGATCCTGATTTCAAGAAGACAACAAAAATTGATATGGAAGAATCATATTTGAGAAGTCCAATGGGAGATGCCTCTGAAATAGGAATTATCCCTGAAACTCCTGAATTAACAGAATATAAGCCAGGACATTTTGTAGAAACTTCTTTCTTAAAGGAAAAAGGGCTTATTTAATAAGATTAAAGAAAAAAATATAATAAACGATTTGGAAAGGAAGTATTCTATGAAAAAAACTTTTTTAGTATTTTACTTAATTGTATCAATGTTTATAATTTCCTGTGGAAAAGGGAGCAAAGCTGCTGGAAATTCCGTATCATTCAATATGGAAGCTGAACCGACTTCATTAGATCCACAAATTTTGACTGATATGAGCGGACTTTTTATTACAAGCATGACTTACGAAAGCCTTGTAAGATTGAATGATAAAAATGACATTATTCCTGCTGGAGCTGAAAGCTGGACTAAGTCAGACGATGGGAAAGTATGGACATTTAAAATTCGGCAAGGGATGAAATGGAGCAATGGAGATCCGGTTACAGCTAAAGACTATTACAATGGTATAAAAAGAGGAATAGAACCAAAAACAGCCTCTGAGTATGCATTTCTTGCTTATTATATTGAAAATGCGGAAGATTACAATACTGGAAAATTAAAGGATTTTGAAAAAGTTGGGATAAAGGCAAAGGATGACTACACGCTTGAATTTACATTGTCACAACCTGCACCATTCTTTTTAAAGACATTAATTATGCCAATCTATTTCCCAGTTAATGAAAAGGCGTTGGCTTCCAATGGAGATGGATATGCAACTGAAGCTAACAAGTCTATTTACAATGGACCGTTTATAATGGAAACATGGGTACACGACAACAAAGTTGTTATGAAAAAGAATCCTGATTACTGGAATGCTAAAAATATAAAGGTTGACACACTTACAGGTTTAATTGTAACTGACTTTGAAGCCGCTACAAATCTTTTTGAAAATAAAGAATTAGACTTGACAAAAATTTCAGTTGAAAAAATGGCAAACTATGAGGGGAAACCTGAGTTACATAAATTTCCTGATGGAAGAGTTTATTACTTAGGATTTAATACGTCAAATCCTGTACTGAAAAATCAAAAGGTAAGAGAGGCGTTATCTCTTGCAATTGATAGAAAAGAACTTGTAAATAGTATCTTAAATGGAGCTGGAATTCTAGGTTCTGGAATTGTTTCAAACGGAACAGCTGGTGAAAAAGGCGACTTTAGGGAAGAATCTGGAGATTTATTTGCAGAGTATGCAAAGATTAATGTAAAACAGCTGTTTGAAGAAGGGCTAAAAGAGCTGAATATGACTCCTGCACAAGTTAAATTACATTTATTGGTAGATGAAAATGGAACTGGTAAAAAGGAAGCTGAATTTTATCAATCTCAATGGAAGGATAAATTGGGAATTGATGTAGATGTGGAAGTTCTTACTAAAAAAGAAAGAATTGCACGTGCAAAAGCTGGAGAATTTGAAATTGTAAGATATGCCTGGGGACCTGATTATGCAGATCCTATGACTTATTTGGAAATTTTCCACTCAAAGGCAAAGGATATTAACTTTGCTAAATATTCAAATCCTGAATATGACAAATTAATTGACTTGGCTAAAGTTAATCAAGACAATAAAACTAGAATGGATGCGATGAAAAAAGCGGAAAAATTGTTAGCAAATAACTTTACATATTCAACGCTTTATTACGAAGTGGGGGTTTATTTGATAAATCCTAAGTTAAAAGGCGTTGTAATACGTTCAGTTGGAGATTCTATTGATTTTTATAACGCATCTATAACAAAATAGTATCTATATTTTCCATTCAAATAAAAATTATCTGAGTGGATAACTAAAATTAATAACGAAAAAAATTTACTAAATTTATTTGAACAAAAAGAAAGGGTGAGTGCGGATATGAAGAAAATATTACTAATTTTAACAATACTGCTGGCTTTCATAATTTCGTGTGGAAGAAGCGGAGATTCAGAAACCTTGAAACTCAACTTAAAGGAAGAGGGGAAATCTTATGATCCGCAGCTTGCAAATGATTCAACAGGAGAATTTGTGGATTCACTTATCACTGAAACATTGACAAGACAGTCAGAAGATGGAAAATCTCTTCCTGGTGTGGCAGAAAAGTGGGAACACAACGAGAACTCAACAGTATGGACATTCCACTTGAGAAAAAATGCAAAATGGAGCAACGGAGACCCTATTACTGCTAAAGACTTTAGAGATGGCTGGGTTAGAGCATTAAAGCCTGAAACGGCAGGAGAATATGCAGATAAATTATTTTACATAAAAAATGCCGAACAATTTAATGCAGGAAAAATTAAAGATGAAAATCAGCTTGGTATAAAGGTTGTTGATGATTACACATTGGAAGTTACATTGAACAATCCGCTTACATACTTTGATTCAATTGTAAGAATACAGACTTATGCTCCTCTTAATAAAAAATTCTACGATAAAGTCGGAGAAAAGTATATGACATCTCCTGAAACGTCAATTTCATCAGGTGTCTACACAATAAAATCCTGGACAAGAGATTCAGAAATTGTATTTGAAAAAAATGAAAATTATTGGAATAAGGACAATATCAAATTAAAATTTGTAAAAATGTTATTCATAAATGACGCAAATGCCAGTGTAAATGCCTTTAAAAATGGAGAAATTGACTCAACAAACATCTCTATCGAGCAGGCTAAAGAGTTTAAAAATGATAAACGTAAATTACTTACAAAAGACGGTTCTGTATGGTATATGACGTATAATATGAAAAATAAAGTTCTTGCAAACAAAAAAATCAGGCAAGCGTTGTCACTTGCAGTAGACAGGGAAAAATTAATTACGGATGTTCTTGACAATACAGGAGAAGCAGCTTATACTTATACTACAAAAGGAGTAGGAATTACAGGCGTTTCAAAAGATTTCTCTGAAGAAGCTGGAAAAATTTTCCCAGCTTATAATCCACAAAAAGCAAAACAACTACTATCTGAAGGATTAAAGGAACTAGGATTATCAAAATTACCTGATTTAACAATGATTTTCAATGATTCTGGAAATAATAAGGTTATTTCTGAATATATCCAGGAAAGTTTGAGAACAAATTTAGGAGTAAACCTTAAAATCGAAGGAATGACATTCCAGTCAAGACTGGATAAAATGCAGCAAAGAGATTATGAAATCGCCCTTGCAGGCTACAATGGAGATTATAACGATGCAATTACCTACTTGGACAGATTCCTGACAAAAGATGGAAACAACTATTCAGATTACTCGAACTCTCGTTACGATGAACTTGTGAAAAAAGTTAAAAGCTCCGGAAATCAGGAAGAAAGAGTAAAAGATATGATTGAAATGGAAAGAATAATTGCAGAAGATATGCCTGTGGGATTACTTTACTACAGACAAAATACAAAATTACTGAATCCAAGAGTTCATAATATTGTATTCAGTCCAATAGGAAAAGATTTTGTACTTGATAATACTTACATAAAATAGTTAATTAAAGATAAATACAAATTTAGGATACTGTTTAAATGTATGTTTCTAAAGCTGTTTATTATAATTTTATTTGTAAAAAAATATATAATATAGAAGGAGAATTTTTATGAAAAAGATGTTATTTTTATTGATGATGTTAATTTTCATCATGTCTTGCGGAAAAAGTGGAGGAAGCGCCAAGACGTTTACTTTAAATCTGACGGATGAACCAAAATCTATTGATCCGCAAATATCAACAGATATTGGAGGAGGGACTGTCAACGATCTTTTAATGGAAGGATTGACTAGAAAAGGGAAAAATGGAACATTTGAGCCAGGACTTGCTAAAAATTGGGAAAAATCAGAAGATGGGTTAAAATGGACATTTCATTTGAGGGATAATCTAAAATGGAGCAACGGTGATCCAATTACTGCCCAAGACTTTAAAAATGGGTGGCTTCGTGCATTAAAACCTGAAACAGCTTCTGAATATGCATACATGCTTTATCCAATAAAAAATGCAGAAAAATATAATAAAAAAGAAGGAACTGCCGAAGAAGTTGGGATAAAAGTTATTGACGACAAGACTCTAGAAGTAGAACTTGGAGCTCCAGTTCCATATTTTGACAGTCTTGTAGCATTTAAAACTTATATGCCGTTAAATCAAAAATTCTTTGATGAAACAAAGGATGCGTATTTTACAGAATCTGATAAAACTATGTCTTCAGGTCCCTATACTATGGAAAGCTGGACACATGGCTCAGAAATAGTATTCAAAAAAAATCCTAATTACTGGGATGCGGATAATGTAAAAATAGAAAATGTTGTATATAAAATAATTCCTGATAATAATTCAGCATTAAATGCGTTTAATAACAAGGAAGTAGATGTAACTTCAATTACAGCTGAACAAGCCAAAGGATTTAAAGACAATCCAAGACTAATTTCAAATAACGATGGGTCAGTGTGGTATCTATTATTTAACTTTAATAATAAGACACTAGCAAATGTAAAAATTAGAAAAGCTCTTCTTATGGCAGTTGACAGAGAAGGTTTAGTAAATAACATATTAAATGGATATGGAACTGCTGCAAAAACTCTTGTTCCAAAAGGAATTGGAATAAAAGGATTAAATGACAAAGATTTCACAGAGGAAGTTCCTACTTCAATATTAGGATATAATCCTCAAGAAGCTAAAAAATTACTTGAAGAAGGACTTAAAGAAACAGGAGCTACAAAATTCCCTGATATGTCTATGTTAATTAATGAAAGTGGAAACAATAAGGTTATTGCAGAATATATTCAAGAACAGTTAAGAAAAAATTTAGGTATTGAATTAAATCTGGAAATAATGACTGCTCAAGAAAGATTCTCAAGAATGAAGCAAAAAAACTTTGACTTAGTTCTTGCAGGATGGTCTGGAGATTATCCTGATGCAATTACATACTTAGATTTATTTGAATCAACAGGTGGAACTAACTATGGTTCATATAAAAACCCTCAATATGATGCTTTAGTTAAAACTGTCAGAGGAACAGCCGATCAAAATGTCAGAATTCCTGCACTTGTTAAAATTGAAGGAATAATCGCAGAAGATGTACCAGTTGGTGTGCTTTTCCATAGACAAAAACAATATCTGGTTAGTGAAAGAGTTCAAGGTCTTGGATTTGTTGCAGTTAGTGGAGAATACTATTTTGGAAATCTATCATTAAAATAACTTAAATTATGGGGGTATCATGTTATACCCCCTTATTTATTTTCAAGAAATATTTAAAAATAGGAGGTAATATATTAATGAAAAAACTGCTTTTAATATTAACATTACTAATGTTTGCGCTTTCGTGTGGAAATAAAAATGGAAGTAATGGCAGCACATTTACATTAAATATTGTTACAGAACCAACTTCAATTGATCCGCAAATAACTACAGATGTTCCAGGTGGAACTGTTGATGAATTGATTTTGGAAGGACTTTTGAGAAAAGATAAAACTGGAAAATCAGTAGCTGGAATTGCTGAAAAATGGGAAAAATCAGAAGATGGTCTTGTGTGGACATTTCATTTAAGAGATGGAGTAAAATGGAGCAATGGAGACCCTGTTACTGCAAATGACTTTAGAGCAGGATGGCTTCGTGGGTTAAATCCTGACACAGCAGCAGGTAACGCAAGTATGCTATTCGTAATAAAAAATGGAGAAAACTATAATTCTAAAAAAGTTTCAGAAAATGAAGTTGGAATAAAAGTTATTGACGATAAGACTTTACAAGTAACTTTGGAAGCACCTACTCCATATTTTGATGATTTAGTTACATTTAAATCATTTATGCCGTTAAATCAAAAATACTATGCTGAAGTAAAAGATAAATACTTTACAGAAGCTGAATTTACGATTTCAAACGGTCCTTATACATTAGAAAGTTGGACTCATGATTCAGAACTAAAATTTAAGAAAAATCCTAATTACTGGGATGCTAAAAATGTAAATACAGATAATGTTGTATTAAAAATAATAGCTACAGATTCAGCTGTTAATGCCTTTAAAAATAAAGAAGTTGACGTAACAGCAGTTACATTTGAACAAGCAAAAGAATTTGCTGGAAAAAAAGAACTTGTAAAAGCAGATGATGGTGGAATTTACTATTTGTTATTCAACACAGGAGAAAATGTATTTAAAAACGCAAAAGTAAGACGAGCATTAACTATGGCGATAAACAGAGAAGAGCTTATCAATAAAGTCCTTGAAGGTTCTGAAAAAATTACTAAAGCATTTACTCCAAGTGGAATTGGATTAAATGGACTTGAAAAAGATTTCGCTTCTGAAGTTACAACTGACCAGCCTAAATTTAATGCAGAAGAAGCTAAAAAATTATTGGCAGAAGGACTTAGAGAAGAAGGATTATCAGAACTTCCAAGATTTGAAATTTTATTTAACGACACAGGAAGCAGAAAAGCTATTGCTGAATATATTCAAGAAAACTTGAGAAATAACCTGGGTGCAAATGTTGAATTAGACGTTGTGACTGGTAAAGAACGTATTGAAAGAACTAAAAAACGTGATTATCAGATTGCACTTATGAACTGGACTGGAGATTTCCTAGATCCAATTACATATTTAGATTTATTTGAGAGCAAAAATGCAAATAATCGTGGAGATTTCAAAAATGCAAGATATGATGAGCTAACAAAAATTGTAAAAGGCTCTGCCGATCCAAAAGTAAGAGTTCCAGCAATGTTAGAAATGGAAAAACTTATCTCTGAAGAACAGCCAGTTACAATCTTGTTCCAAAAACAAAAACTTTACCTAGTAAATCCAAAAGTTAAAAATCTAGGATTTGTATCAATTGGTGGAGAGTTCTTTATAAGAGATGTTGTAATGAATTAACTTAACGTAAGGTATCACACGCCATGCCTTTATAATTTTGATTGAGTAATTATTTTAATTAAATTAATAATAACCTATTTTATAAAATAGATTGTATAATAAAATTCAACAAATTTAATACTAAACCTCGTTTAAAAATGAAAATTATATCTTAAATTACTTGAAAACATTAGGTTTATATCCCTTATTAGAAAAGTTTGTAATAAATTCGTTATTTAAATGGAGGTTAGTATAAAGTAAATTAGTGAATATTTTAATAAAAAGGAATATAATTTTATGAAAAATAAATTTATCCTATTGGATAGAGATGGTGTAATAAATGTAGAAAAATCATATTTATATAAAATCGAAGATTTTGAATATGAAAAAAATGTAATTAAAGGACTTAAGGAATTACGTGATTTAGGCTATAAATTTGTGATTATAACAAATCAGTCTGGAATTGCGAGAGGTTATTACACAGAGGAAGACTATTTAAAATTACAGGATTTTATTGAAAAAAATTTGCTTAAAAATGGGATAAAAATTGAAAAATCATATTTCTGTCCGCACCATCCAAATGCGGCTGGAAAATATGGCATTGAATGTAATTGCCGAAAGCCGAAAACTGGTAATTTTGAGCTGGCAATAGATGAATTTAATATTGATACAGAAAATTCCTTTATGATAGGCGATAGGTCAACTGATTTGATACCAGCAGAAAAATTGGGAATCACTCCCGTTTTAATAAAAACAGGCTATGGACTGAAAAGCCTTGAAAAATTGAAAAATACTAATTTACATTCAATTGTTGTAAATGATATTCTGGATTTTGCAGAAATTTTAAAGAATAAAAAATAAATAAAAAAGGACATTGATTAAACACATTGTCCTTTTTTCTTAAAAAAATTTTTATATAATATCTTTATAATAAATTTAATCTTTCATAGAATAATCTTTTAATTAAAAGTTTATAAAAACCATTGACTTTTGGAAAAAATATGGGATAATATTAATGTAGGGAGAAAATAATGTTGAATATAAATATAAACAATTATATAGTAGATATGGGTCTTAAAAGTGCTGTTAAATAGTCTTTTAAAATACATTTTAAAAAAATGTTCACTATAAAATTGTATTTTTTTGATACAGACTCACAATAAAACATAATTTTTTTAAAGTAAATTATTGAAACTCTTTTAACTTAATTTTTAAAAGAACATTATTACAAATTTAACATTACCCAAAAAATTCAAAATCAAAATATTTAAAATTAAAGTTTTAAAAATTAATATTGTTTTGTCTTTCCCTACTATAGTGTAGGGATTTTTCTTATCTAAAATTACAAAAAACTAATTAATGAAAATATATAAATATTATTAAAATTTTCAAACATGTGGAGGAAGTATTATGAAAAAAGTGACAAAAGACTTGGAAAAACTAGGAATTGTAAATGTGGAAAAAATTTACAGAAACTTGACACCGTCTGAATTGATTGAACATGCCTTAAAAAGAGCGGAAGGAACCTTATCGGATACAGGTGCTTTAGTTGTAACAACAGGTAAATATACAGGGCGTTCACCTAAAGACAAATATATTGTTGATACCGCTGGTATTCATAATAAAATTGCCTGGGGAAATGTAAATAAACCTATTGAAAAAGAAAAATTTGATTCTATTTATAATAAATTAATTGCATATTTACAAAATCGTGAAATTTTCATATTTGATGGAATGGCAGGAGCAGATCCAACTTGCAGACGAAAATTTAGAATAATAAATGAACGAGCAAGCCAAAACTTGTTTATCCATCAATTGTTAATACGTCCAACAGAAGAAGAATTAAACGATTATGGACATGCTGACTTTACAATAATTGCAGCACCTGGTTTTAAATGCAATGCTAAAATTGATGGTATAAATTCGTCTGCTGCAATAATTATTGATTACGAAGCAAGAGTCGGTATTATTTGTGGAACAGAATATTCAGGAGAAATTAAAAAAAGTGTATTTTCAATAATGAATTTTGTAATGCCTGAAATTGATGTGCTTCCTATGCACTGTTCTGCCAATATGGATCCACGAACTGGTCAAACTGCTGTATTTTTTGGACTTTCAGGAACAGGAAAAACTACTCTTTCAACAGATCCTAATCGTAAGTTAATTGGTGACGATGAACACGGATGGTCTGATCACAGTATTTTCAACTTTGAAGGAGGATGCTATGCAAAATGTATAAATCTTGATCCAGAGCACGAACCTGATATTTATAATGCAATAAAATTCGGAAGTCTTGTGGAAAATGTTGTAATGAATCCTAAAACACGTGAATTTGACTTTTATGATAAAAGTTTGACAGAAAATACAAGGGTTGGTTACCCAATTAATCATATAAAAAATGCACAAATTCCAGGAATTGGTGGAATTCCTAGTGTTGTAATATTTCTGACGGCAGATGCATTCGGAGTTTTACCTCCTATTTCCAGACTGTCAAAAGATGCTGCAATCTACCACTTTGTAACAGGATTTACATCTAAACTGGCTGGAACAGAACGTGGAATTACAGAGCCACAACCTACATTCTCAACTTGCTTTGGAGAACCATTTATGCCTTTAGATCCATTAGTTTATGCAGAAATGCTAGGTAAAAAAATAGAACTTCACAACACAAGGGTATTTTTGATAAATACAGGATGGTCTGGTGGTCCTTACGGTGTCGGAAACCGTATGAACTTAAAATACACACGAGCGATGGTTACTGCTGCATTGAACGGTGAATTAGACGAAGTAGAATACAGACATGATGAGATTTTCAATGTGGAAATTCCACAATATTGTCCAAATGTTCCAAGTGAATTGTTAAACCCTATAGACACTTGGGCAAATAAGGAAGCATATGGTGCAGCAGCAAGAAAACTAGCTAAAATGTTTAGAGAAAATTTTGCAGTAAAATATCCAAATATGCCAGAACATATTGTAAATGCAGGACCATTATTTTTTGAATAGCAATTTTTAAATGTTTACTAAACAATGGAGGAATTTATGGGGAAAGTAAAAATAACGGAAACATCACTAAGAGACGGACATCAGTCACTTATGGCAACAAGAATGACTACTGCCGAAATGCTTCCAATAATAGAAACTATGGATAAAATCGGATATCATGCAATGGAAGTCTGGGGTGGTGCAACGTACGATGCGGCAATCAGATTTTTACATGAAGATCCTTGGGAAAGATTGAGAGAAATTAGGAAAAGAGCTAAAAATACAAAATTACAAATGTTATTAAGAGGACAAAATGTACTGGGATATCGACATTATGCAGATGATATTGTGGATAGATTTGTTGAACTTTCGATAAAAAATGGAATTGATATTATTAGGACATTTGATGCTTTAAATGATACAAGAAATATTAGAAAAGCTTCAGAAAGTACAAAAAAATACGGTGGACATAGCCAACTTGCAATTTGTTACACAATAAGTCCTGTTCATACGATAGAATATTACAAAAAACTAGCACTTGAAATGCAGAGTATGGGTGCAGATTCTATTGCAATAAAGGATATGTCAGGAATTTTATTACCAAATGTGGCTTCTATTCTAGTAACCGAATTAAAGAGCGTTTTAAATATTCCACTTGAATTGCATACACATTCTACAGCAGGACTTGCAGAAATGAGCATAATTGAAGCTATTGATGCAGGAGTAGATATTGTGGATACTGCTATTTCTCCATTTGGCGGAGGAACTTCACAGCCATGTACAGAACCACTTGTAAGGACTTTGCAAGGAACAGAATACGACACTGAGCTGAATTTAGAACTTTTGAAAGAAGTAGCTGAATATTTTAAACCAATAAGAAAAAAATACATTGATAATGGAACGTTAAATCCAAAGGCTTTGGGAGTTGAACCAAATATTGTAGAATATCAATTACCAGGAGGAATGCTTTCAAACTTATTGTCGCAACTAAAATCTCAAGGGGCGGAAGATAAATATGAAGATGTTCTCCGTGAAATTCCAAAAGTTCGAAAGGATTTAGGTTACCCACCACTTGTAACTCCAATGAGCCAAATGGTTGGAACACAATCTGTTATGAATATTCTAACTGGAAAAAAATATCATATGATTCCTAAGGAAATAAAAGATTATGTGAAAGGAATGTATGGAAAATCACCTGTCCCAATTGATGAAAACATTAAAAAAACTATAGTTGGAGATGAAGAGGTATTTACTGGACGACCTGCTGATTTACTAAAGGATGAATATGATACGATGAAATCTGAAATTGGAGATTTGGCAAAATCTGATGAAGATGTATTGACTTATGCGTGTTTTCCACAAATTGCCAAAGGTTATTTAAAAGAAAAATATTCTGAAAAAAAAGATAAAGAGACTAGAATAGATAATAAAGAGGAGGTGAAAATTCAAAATATTAATGTAATTTTTTAAGACATTTTGGGGTACAGTAAATTTTTTGTTAGTTGTTTATTGAGATAGCAAAAACTAAAGTATTGGTTTAGGCTATGTAGCTCAAATCTGGTGTTTGAGCCGTTATAAAGAGAGGTGAAACGATGAATTTAGATATAGATTATTTCAAAAATAAATTAAAGGAAATATCAGAATGGTACGAAAATACCAGATGGAACAAAAAAGCTTTACTTGAAAAAATATCAGAACTGGACATAGAAATTAATAAAACACGTGATGAAGAACATTTAATAGACTGGGATAAATTAACACATATAGAGGAAAAAATCATATCTGATATGGTTCATTTAAGAAACAAGATGAAAATTTCCCACAAAGAAAGATTTGACAGTTATTATAAAATAAAATGAATAATGCTCAAACTCTGTAAAATTTAACTTATAAATTCATACAGCTCAGAGTTTGAGTAAAATATTTAAAACTTTTACATTTGATTTTAGAATAATTTTATTAAAAATTTAGAAAAATTGTAAAATTAATTTTAAAAATTTGAAAGGAAAAATTAAAATATGAAAAGTATTTTATTTGGAAATTCAGCTGTGTCAATTGGGGATGCCATTTACATTACCATTATAAGTATGAGTATTGTTTTTTTTATATTATTTTTGATTTCATTTGTATTATCATTTTTTAAATATTTTTCAAATTCTGAAGAATTGAAACAGGATATTATAAATAAAAAAAGAAATGATAATCAAATTGTACAAAACTCAAAGAAATCTGATTTAAAAACCATTGATAATAAAAAAAAATTTAGTATGGAAAAAATAAAGGACGAAACTATGCTGGCAGCGATGATGGCAGCTCTAATTGAAGCGGCTGGAGATAATGAAAACTGCTACATAAGAGTAAAAAATATAAGAGAGATCAAGTAAACTTTAATAAATGAGGAGTATGACAAATATGATTAAATTGTACAAAATTAGAATTGGAGAAAAAGTTTATGAAGTAGAAGTTGAAGCTGTTTCAGAAAAAGAAGGTTCTATTACTACTTCAAACAACGTAGATAATGAACCAAAAGAAAAAAAAATCGAACATAATTCATCTCTAAATGAAGTTAGTAATTCCATTGAAAACAGTGAAATGATAAATGCACCTATGCAGGGTCTTATTGTTGATGTAAAAGTAGAAACTGGACAAAAGGTAAAAGCTGGAGATGAAGTCGTGATACTAGAAGCTATGAAAATGGAAAATCCTATTGTTGCACCAAAAGACGGAACTATTCTTGAAATTAAAGTATCAAAAGGAAGTACTGTAAACACTGGCGATACTTTAGTAATATTATCATAAAAATATTTTTAAAATTTATTCTTTGATATACTCAATAAAAATCAATTTTATAGTATATCTATCTTAAAATTAGACATAGAAATGTGATACCGTATCACTATAAAACCTTATGGAAAGGAATGGTTTTGAAATGGAACTACTAAAAATTCTTTACGGAACAACAGGATTATCAATGATAACTGTAAAACAGATTATTATGATAATAATAGCTTTAAGTTTATTATATCTAGCAATAAAAAAGCAATATGAACCATATTTACTACTTCCAATTTCCTTTGGAATGCTACTGGCAAACCTGCCTGCTGTAGCAAATGAGGGACTTATGGAAAAAGGCGGACTTTTGTACTATCTTTATCAAGGAGTAAAATTAGGTATTTATCCACCGTTGATATTTTTAGCAATTGGAGCAAGTACAGACTTTGGACCACTTATTGCAAATCCAAAAAGTTTATTACTAGGAGCTGCTGCACAATTTGGAATTTTTGTAACATTTATAGGAGCAATTTTACTTGGATTTACAGGAAAAGAAGCTGGCTCAATTGGAATTATCGGTGGAGCTGACGGACCAACCGCAATTTATACCACAACCAAATTAGCTCCACATTTACTAGGTTCAATTGCTATTGCAGCCTATTCCTACATGGCTTTGGTTCCTGTTATTCAGCCACCAATTATAAAACTTTTGACAACAAAAAAAGAAAGAATGGTAGAAATGACACAACTAAGATTTGTAAGCCAACGTGAAAAAATTATTTTCCCAATAGCAGTAACAATTATCGTGATTCTTTTAGTTCCATCATCAGCACCGTTAATTGGAATGTTAATGCTTGGAAATCTTATAAAAGAAGCTGGAATTGTCTCAAATTTAGTTGAACACGTACGAGGGGCACTGCTTTACTGTATTACTATTGTATTAGGAATGACAGTTGGAGCAACAGCCAATGCAGAAACTTTTTTAAGTTTTAAGACAATAAATATTATTATTTTAGGGTTAATCGCATTTTCGTTTGGAACAGTTGGTGGTGTAATATTTGGAAAAATAATGTATAAACTCTCAAACGGAAAAGTAAATCCAATGATTGGATCAGCAGGAGTTTCTGCAGTACCAATGGCAGCAAGAGTTGTACAAAAACTCGGACAAGAAGAAAATCCCAAAAATTTTCTGTTAATGCACGCCATGGGACCAAATATCGCTGGAGTAATTGGATCAGCAGTTGCTGCAGGAGTTCTTTTAATCATATTCAAATAAAAAATTATTACTCTCATTTATTAGTATAATTAGAATAACTAAAAATTATTTAATTATATTTAATGAGAGTTTTTTATTTTTATTTAATTTTTATATATCTTTTTTAAATAAAGTTTTTCCCATAATAAATAAACGATAAAAAACATATTTTTTTAAAAATTATGATATAAAATTATTTAAAATATGATATAATAACTCTGTATATAGAAATTCAAAAATTATAACTATTCTTACTCAAATCTTAAATATATTGATTCGTTGACAATCTATCTTTTGAGAATTTGAGTAATTTGTGTATAAAAAATCCTTTCTTATGAGGAGTTTTGTAAATAAATTGGTACTTATAAAAGGGAGAATAAATGAAAATATTGATAATACATACTGCATTTATAGGGGACATTGTACTATCAACACCTTTGATACAAAGATTAAAGTACATGTATCCGAACTCTAAAATAGATTATTTGACATTACCAACAAATCAAAGTGTGATAAATAATAATCCTAATTTACACGAAATACTGCTTTATGATAAAAAGGAAAAAGACAAAGGAATAAAAGGTTTTTTGAGAGTATTAAAAATATTAAAACAAAAAAAATATGATTATGCTGTAATACCACATAGATTTATAAAATCTATATTACTTGCAAAATTAGCAAAAATTCCCGATATTGTTGGATTTGATGTAGCGACAGGCTCTTTTTTAGTTAATAAAAAAATTCATTATGATATGAAAAAACACGAAGTAGAAAGATTACTTGATTTGGTGGAATATAAAGGAGAAAAAATTCCGATTAGAATTTATCCTGCAAAAGAAAATTTTGTTAAAATTGATAAAATTTTGAAAAATCATGGATATTTTGAAAATCAAGAACAAAAACTAATATTAGTTGCACCAGGAAGTCAAAGACCTGAAAAAATATGGCCAATAGAAAAATATCGTGAAGTTATTGAAAAATTGAAAAAAAATAAAAATTATTTTATTGGAATAACTGGCTCAAAATCTGAAAAAGAACTGCCTTTAAATTTTCCAAATGATAAAAATGTTATTGATTTTCGTGGGAAAATTAACCTTGTGGAATTTGGAGCATTGATTTCAAAAGCTGATATTGTTGTAGGAAATGACAGCTCTCCAGTTCATATTGCCAGCGGATTTGAAAAGCCATTTGTAATTGGGATTTTTGGACCAGGAAAACGAGCTTTGGGATTTTTTCCTTGGACTGAAAAAAGCAATGTTATTGAAGACAATGAATTTTATGAAAATAATATTGTAATAATTCCTAAAAATCAGCATAAATATAAAAAAGACTATTATAAAGGGATCCCTTTAATTAGTGTAGATAGAGTTTATAATGAAATTATAAAACGAATTTAAAAAATATAAAAAGGATGAAAATAATTAAATATGAAAAATAAATTTAACGTAACTATAAATATAATAGGATATATCTTGAGTTTATTAGTTGGAATATCTCTGTTTTTATCAGAAAAATTTGAAAATAATGTTTTAATTCCTTCGTTGCTAGTAGTATTTATTATTAGTATGTTTCTAAAGGAAAATAGAAAAAAACTTTTGGAAAATATAGATATAAAATTTTCAATAATATTATTATTATTTGTGTTCATGCCATTTGTAATAGCACATTTTGATGGTGGAATCAACACTCGATTGGATAATTATATTTTAAGATTTTTATTATTTTTTCCATTTGCTTATTTTTTAAGCAGCACCAAAAAAGTTTTGAATCTTTTGAAGGCATGTTTATTTGGTGGAACAATAATTTCAATTTTAGCTACCATTAATTTTATAAAAAACTATGATGAATGGGCTCATCCAGTAGGATTTTCTTATCCAAGAGTTACTGCTATTTTAACTGTTCAGGATTTTGCTAACATTATGTGTTTGGTACTTTTATTTTTGCTCTCATTCTTATTTTTTTATAAAAACAATGATAATAAGAAGAATATAATAATTAAAATTTCCCTAGGTATTTTATCAGTACTGTTACTATTTTTGGTTATTGTAAATAGATCTAAAATGGTTTATATTTGCCTAATACCAACAATTTTTTACATTTTGTACAAAATAAGAAAAAGATATATTTTAATAGGAATTTTAATATGTTTTGGAGGTTATTTTGTATTACCAAGTTCAATCTCAAACAGATTACAATACATAGTAAACTATAAAAATGATCCATCTAGTAATTTAAGAGTCATTTTTTGGAAGACTGGAGCAGAAGCATTTAAGCAAAAACCCATATTTGGCTGGCAAGCAGAAGATAGAAAAGTATTTAACCTTGAATATTATGAAAAAATAGGTGTTAAAGATTATGTGTATAAAAATTTTCTTGATAATTTAAGTGAATGGGAAATTTATTATGTTCATACCCATAGTACATATTTACAATTCATTTTAGATTTTGGAATTATAGGATTTACTTTTTTAGTAATCTTCTTTATAAGTATACTTATAAAAGCAATCGGCATAAGTTTTTCAAAAGATAGTGAAAATTACGATTCTAGACTAATTGCACTTGAAATTGGAACAAAAACTGCCTTAGCAGCTTGGGCAATACAAGGAATTACTGATATTAACCTGAATAACAAATATATGGTTATTACTGCAGCGATATTGATATTTGTACTAAATCATTTATGGATGAAAAAAATAAG
Organism: Leptotrichia sp. HMT-225; assembly: GCF_030644325.1. Classification (NCBI taxonomy): domain Bacteria; kingdom Fusobacteriati; phylum Fusobacteriota; class Fusobacteriia; order Fusobacteriales; family Leptotrichiaceae; genus Leptotrichia; species Leptotrichia sp. HMT-225. The sequence continues at coordinate 58,776 of NZ_CP130323.1, forward strand.
ACTAGAAAAAGATATTTAGAAAAGGAAAATAGAAGATGAATAATTATAAATTTAATATTTCAAAACTTGATAGACTTAACAAAAAATTAAGGCAAAAACCATATAAATACATATACAAGGAAATGATGCCAAAAAAATTATTTAATAAAATCCAAAACAGAGTTTACTTTATAACTCAAAAAATGGTTGGAGAAGACTGGAATGAGCTTTTAAATGAATATTTTACAAAAGGTATCAAAGCAGAGCAAATTAAGCCTAAAAAATCATTTGAGAATGAAAAAATTATATGGCAGTTCTGGGGACAAGGATGGGATTTTGAAAAATTGCCTGATGTAGTGAAGATAAGCTATAAATCTGTACAAAAATATAAAAAGGACTACACAGTAATACACTTGGATATGAATAATATAAACGATTATCTTGAAATACCAGAATATATTTTACAAAAGCTGGAAGCTAAAAAAATAAATTTTGCACATTTTACAGATATAATAAGACTCGCTTTACTAATTAACTATGGTGGAGTGTGGATTGATGCGACAATCTTGCTTACAGACTATTTGCCGCTGGAATATTTTGAAATGGACTATTTTATGTTCCAAAGGGATGACAGCCTTAGTTTAGAAGAGAAAAAGGACTGGGAAGATTATGATGACTTTTATTTTTCGTGGAATGATGAAATGAAAGTCAGAGTATTAAATAGCGTAATTTTTGCAAAGAAAAATAATGAAATGTTGAAGGTGTTACTAGATATGCTGCTAATCTTCTGGAAACATAACGATTTAGCTCCAAATTACTTTTTCTTTCAAGTGCTGTATACTGAGTTAATCGAAAATTATTACAAGAATAAAAAATGTAAAGTTGTCTCAGATACATTAACACACAAAATGATAAGAGTTTGGTTTGATAAATTTTCACAGGAAAAGCTGGATGAAATAACTAAAAGAATCAATATTCACAAACTTACATATAAAATTGACGCTGGAAAACGGGATACAGCAGGAAGTTTTCTGGAACATTTTAAAAAAATGTATGAAATAAAATAAAAAGGATTTAATATAATTAAGAATGGGGAAAAAATGAAAGTATTAGTACTGCACGGACATCTTAGTATGGGTGGCGAAGAAAGAGTTTTACTTAGCGTTTTAAAAAATCTGGTTGAACTGAATTACGATGTTGATTTACTTATAACTTGGAATCATGGGGAAAATAACTTATTTGAAAATGAAATTCCTAAAAAGGTAAATTATAAATTCTTATTTGATAACTATAATGGTAAAAATAAACTTATTAAAGAAATTTATCGAATAAGGGCAAAGGCAACTTATTTGAAAAAGGTCGAAAAAATAATAAAAGAAAAAAAATATGATGTTGTTATAGATTATTCTTCAAATTTATTGAAATATAATAATTTTGATATAAAAATGCCAGTATTTGCCTGGATTCATTTTTCGCTTACTTTTGGAGAGAAACTAAGTGCAGACAAAATAGAAAAATATAAAAAACAATATAAAAAATATGATAAGATACTGGCAATCTGTGATACAATGAGAGATGAATTTGTAGAAATTTTAGGAATGGAAAAAAATAAAGTAGAACTTGTCTACAATCCAATAGATTTAGAAGCTATTCGTAAAAAAGCTGAAACTATTGATAAAAAGTATGAAAATTATTTAAAGCAGGACTATTTCTTGCAAGTTTCACGTCTGACAGAACAAAAGCAGCCTGAACATCTTGTTGACATTTATTATAAGTTAAAGCAGCAAGGCATAAAAGAAAAACTTTATTTCATTGGAAATGGTGAAAAAATCGAATTAATTAAACAAAAAATTAGAGAATATAATTTGGAAAATGATGTTGTATTATTGGGACAAATTGAAAATCCATATCCTTTTTTTAAAAACGCAAAATTATTTGTTCATACTGCAAAATATGAAGGTTTGCCAACTGTACTGCTGGAAAGCCTTACTTTGGGAACACCTGTTGTGGCGTATGACTGCCCTACAGGACCAAAGGATATATTGGGACAAAATAGTGAATATGGAAAATTGATTCCATTAAACGATAAAGATACATTCGTGAAAGAGGTTTACGAATTAATGAAAAATGATGAAAAATATGAAAATTATAGAAAAATATCATTAGTTAGAGCTGATGACTTTTCATTACAGAATAACAAAGCAAAATTACAAGCATTAATAGAAAATATTAAATAAAACTTTTAATATTCTACAATTTAAATGGCACAGTTAAAATGCTTTAAAAAATTAAAATTTAAGTGATTGATTCTAATATAAGGAAAGGTTATATATGGATATAGTAAACAGTATAAAATCTAAGATAATAATATGGCTGTTTGGTACGAAAAAAAAGTATAAAGACATTGATTTAAAGAGAGTAAATACTATATTGCTTAATCCAAAGGATTCCATTGGAGATACTTTAATGTCTTTTTCTTATGCAAGGCAATTGAAAAAAATGTATCCTAATGCAAAATTAGGAATGGTAGTGACCGATAGGAATATGGAATTTACAAAATTATGCAATGAAAATGAAAAAATAATAGACAGGATTGTAAAACGTAAAGATGTAATTAAAAATCGTAAGAAGTGGGATCTGTTCTTGGATTTTTTGAGTAAGGAAAATACCAAGCGGATGATTTGGAAAAAAGTATTAAGTCCCAAAATTACAATGATTTTTGGAGAAAGTGACGAAGGACATTATTATAACAGAAAAAATGTAAAAAATTATGATTTTGACTGTACTCCGCCTGTTGAAACGCATATTATAGATTATTTGATAAATTCTGAATTTTCTAAATATTTTGAAATAGAAAAACAAAAACCGCATATTAAACTTTTGGAAAAAGATATTGTAAAAATGGAAAAATTTTGGAAATATGATTCTCAAAAAGTTGAAGATAATAATAAAAAAGTAAAAATTTTATTAGTTCCGCAAGGAAGCGACAGAGAAATGAAGCCAGAAGAAATTGCTGAGATATTAAATAATATTGAAAATGATAAAATAAAAAATGTTAAAATTATTATGGGTAAAACTGATGGAAGCAAAGAATATTATAAAAAACTAATCAGTTATATAAATAAAGATTTGGACATTTCCTTATCCAACAAATTTAACATTAAAGAATATGTTTTATTTATGGCGACAGCTGACTTAGTAATCGGAGTCGATGGAGGGGCAGTTCACATAGCTTCTTCACTAAATAAACCTCTTTTGAGCTTTTACGCAAACAATAAATACAATTTATGCAGATGGTCTCCTAAAACAACGACTGATAGCCTACAAGTAATCTCAAAAACCAGTGGAAACCACAATCAGACATATAATTTTTCACTGTCTGAACCAATAAAATGGTTAAATAATAAAATAGAAGAAATATTAAAAAACTAACTATAACAAAGGATTATACGTTATCCTCAAACTAACGTAAATAAACGTATCAATACAAGGAATAATAATATAATGAAAAAAATAAACTGGAAATTTTATAGGCCTTATAGAGATAAACTGATTGATAAAAAAAATGAAATGTTAAGTCATATATTTGATAAAAACAAAAAAGATATCAATTTAGTGCCTGAAAAAATAAATCGAATTTTATTTTTAAGAACAGATGGAAAAATTGGTGATTATATAATAAGTTCATTTATTTTTCGAGAAATTAAAAAGCAGTACCCTAATATAAAAATTGATGTTGTTGCTGATAAATCTTTGGAAAATTTGTTGAAATTAAGTAAAAATATAGACAAATATTACATTCTTGATAGAAAAAAAATGCACGAATGGAGAGATGTTGTAAAAATATTAAGAAAAAACAAATATGATGTTCTATTTGATTCAACAGAGGGACTTAAATATAAGCAAGTTTATCTTTTGAATAGGGTAAACGCAACTGTTAATGTCGGGTACAATAAGAATGGCTATAAAATATACAACAAAAACATAAAGCAAAACAATACTTTAAAAATGATAGAAATCTATAAACAAATGGTAAAAAGTATAAATATTGAGATAAAAAATACAAACTATAATATACCGATTTCTGAAGAATCTGAAAAAAATGTCGAAACCTTTTTAAAAGAAAATGATTCAAAGGAAAAATTAATTGCTTTAAACTTTTTTGGGGCTTCAAGAGGCAGAAAAATAAACGCTGAAAATGCTCTCATTATAATAAAAAGATTAACTGAAATGTACAAAGGGTATAAAATTATAATACTCGACTCTCCAAACGACAGAGAAACAATTTATAATATACTTGCAAGAACTGATAATAAAAATGTATTATTTTTTGAAAAATCAAAAACAATTCTTGATTCAATATCAATAATAAAAAAATGTGATTGGGTAGTTTCACTAGATACTTCAATTTTACATATTGCTGAAGGGCTAGATAAAAAAATAATGGCTTTTTACGGACCTAAAATCAATAAAAATAAATGGCGTATAAAAGAAGAAAATAATGTATTAATTGATTATCCTGAAAATCGAATTAATGATGTGAATTTTGAAAAACTGTTTGATGATTTATATAATCAGATTAGCTTGCCTGTTATTTAAAGAATAAAAAATACGAAATAGGAGAAATGCTGATGAAATTATCGGTAGGAATAATAACTTTTAATGAAGAAAATAGAATTGGAAAAACTCTAGATTCGGTAAGGGAAATAGCTGATGAAATAATAGTTGTTGATAGTGAAAGTACTGATAAAACCGTAGAAATTGCTCTTTCAAAAGGTGCAAAAGTATTTTCTGAAAAATGGAAAGGTTACGGATCTCAAAAAAATTCTGTACTTGAAAAATGTAAAGGCGAATGGATTTTGTTAATAGACGCTGATGAAGTAATTTCGCAACAATTAAAAGAAAAAATAAAATCTATTATAAATAGTGACAATCCATCAAATGAAGTTTACAAAATAAAATTACGAAACATTGCATTCAAGAAAGAAATAAGATTTGGGGGTTGGGATGATTATGTAATCAGGTTGTGGAAAAATGGTAAAGTTAAAATAAGTGATAGAGAAGTTCATGAACAGTACCAAACTGACAGTAAAGTAGGAAAAATACACGAAATGATAATACATTATACATACGACAGCATCGAAGAATTTTTGGAAAAATTGAACCGGTATACTTCACAAAGTGCAAAAGAATATATAAAAAAAGGAAAAAATCCAAGTTTTATAAAAATATATTCTAAAATGCTCTTTAGATTTATAAAGATGTATATTTTACAACTGGGCTTTCTAGATGGTTATGAAGGGTATTTACTCGCTAAATACAGTTCGATTTATACAATGACAAAATATACTAAATTACGCGAAGAATATTATAATCATTTAGGAAATGACACATCCCTTGTTATTACTACATACAACTGGCCAAAGGCTCTAGAAATGTGCCTAAACAGTGCATTAAACCAAACTGTTTCTCCGAAAGAAATAATCATTGCCGATGATGGTTCAAAACAGGAAACTATCGATTTGGTAAAAAGATTTCAGCAAAGCTATCCGAAAAATAATATTATTCATTCTTGGCAAGAAGATAAGGGATTCCGAGCTGGAATGTCAAGAAATAGAGCAATAAACAAGGCAACAGGAAATTATATAATAATAATAGATGGAGACTTGGTATTGAATAGACATTTTGTTGAAGATCATATAAAAAATATGCAAAAAGAATGCTTTATTCAAGGTTCAAGAGTTATAACTTCGCCAACTGTTGCAAAACAAATGATGGAAGGCAAAAAAATAAACCTTTTTACTAAAGGTCTAAAAAACAATATGAATATGGTGAGAAGCAAATTTCTTTCTAAAATTTTTACAAAGGTAGATAAAAACTTACGAGGAATCCGTTCTTGCAATATGTCTTTCTTTAAAGAAGACTTAATTCGAGTAAATGGCTTTGAAGAAGAAATCGAAGGATGGGGAAGAGAGGATAGTGAACTTGCTGTAAGGCTATTTAATATAGGATGTAAAAAGAAAAAGCTAAAATTTGAGGCTTTGACTTGCCATTTATATCATAATGAAAATGATAGAAGTAGACTCAAAAAAAATGACGAATACTTGGCAAATGCAATAGAAAGTAAAAAAACGAAAGCTAAGAAAGGGCTTGATAGATATGAAGGAAGTAACGCTGGTAATAACTAGCTGCGGAAGATTCGACTTGCTGGAGGAAACACTTGATAGTTTTTTTGAATACAATACTTATCCAATCAAAAAAATTATAATAACTGAGGACAGCACAGAAGGTAAAAAGCTAGAAAAGCTAATTTCCAAATACAATAATAAAAATCAAAATTTTAAGTTAATAGTAAATGAAGCACGACTAGGACAGTTAAAGTCCATTGACAAAGCTTACCGTGAAATTGATACTGAATACATCTTTCACTGTGAAGATGACTGGAGATTCTTAAAAAAGGGATTTATTGAAAAATCAATCAATCTTTTGGAAGAAGATGAAAAAATTTTAGTTATAGGATTACGGGATAAAGCAGATTTCGCAAAGGATTTTTTCTATGATGAAGATTATATTTCAAAAACTGGTGAAACATATTACAATGTAAAAGGAGAAATTTTTACTTATAATCCAGCTTTGAGAAGAAAAAAAGATATGGATTTATTTGGACTACATGAAAAATTAGAAAACCAGAGATACGAAGAAGTTTTATCAAATTTTTATAAGGAGCATGGATTTAAGGCAATATTTTTTAAAGAGCCATATGTAACTCATATTGGAAATAAAAGGCATGTCCATTTTAGTAAAAATAGAAAAAATACTGTACTTAGCTTTAAAATTGATAGGCTAATAAAAAAAATACGAGCTAAAATTTTGAAATTCAAAGGAAAAATTTAATCATTTTTCAACAAATATTTTTTCAATTTTTAGTTGTTATTTTTTTATATTTCGTATAAAATATAGGTGAAAAAAATTGTAATAAATTAAATATAAAGTTAAGATTATTTTATTTAAACTTCTAATATTTTAGTTTTATTTATAATTTAATTTTTATAATGGTTAAATCAAATGGTTTTTTTATAATTTTTGTTAAATCAAGATAATTTTTAGTAAAATAATCATAATTCCTAATAGAAAAGGAAGGAAAAAATGTTATATATATATTTATTTTTAATAATAGGTCTAATATTTTTAGTATTTATTATTTACAACAAAACTAGAAAAAATTTCGTTTTGTGCCTTATGTATCACAGTGTTGACAATGAAAAAGGGAAAGGTGGAATTTTTGTAGATGAATTTCAAGAACATATAAAATGGATAAAAGATAAAAAAACTTTTAAAATGGAAGAATTAAAGAATTTAAATTATACATTGCCACAAAATTCAATATTAATAACTTTTGATGATGGATATAAAAATAATTACACTTTGGCTTTTCCGATTTTAAAAAAATACAATATGAAAGCAACAATATTTTTAAATACAAAATTTATTGGAGAAGATGAGGCTTATCTCAATTGGGACGAGATTAAGGAAATGTATCAAAGCGGATTGATTGATTTTCAGCTTCATACACATTCGCATCAATTAACAATAAAGGATATTGAAGTACTTGCTTTTTATGATAATGAAAGTTCGCCATATTTTAAAAGAGAAAGTCATAGTTTATTTTTTGAAGGAAATTATGATGAAAAAAAAGATATGGAAAAGTTAAATGGACTTCCTGTATTCAAATTAAGAAGTAAAATTTCAATTCCTGGATACAGACCAAAGAAGGATTTTGTACAAAAATATCGAAATATTGCACAACTTCAGGAAAATAATAAATCTGAAAACGAAAAAAAGGAATTTTTGAATAAATTGTTTAAAGAAAAGCAAAATGAATTTTTTGACAAAATTAGTGAAGAAGAATTTAGAAAAAATGTAGAATTTGAAATTCTGGAAAATAAAAGGATTATTCAAGAAAAACTTGGAAAAACTCCAGATTGTCTGGCTTATCCTTGGGGACACCGATACAAAGGAAACCGTGAAGATATAAGAAAACTAGGTGTCGATGTGTTTATTACTACTAGAAAAGGCGTAAATTCCTTAAAACTTAATAAAAATTGGATTTACCGTGTAAGCGGAGATGACTTTGAGAGTTTTGATGAGTTTAAAAGGGAATTGACTGATGGTAGCGGTGCATATTACAGAAAATTACGAAATATTTTTGTAAAAAAACATTAATCTGAAAATAAATAAAAAATGATTTAAAATTTATTCAAGTCTAAAAAGATTGAACTAACTTAAAGAATAATAAATCATAACTTGACGTAAAATGTAAGTTCACTTTTAAAATAATTTTACATACAAGTAAAGAACGAAAGGCAAATTAAACATATGAAAAATATAAAATTAGATTTTGGAGGAATTCAAAAACTGAAAAAATATATAAAAAAATACTATATATTAATTATACTGAATATTCTGTTGGCAACAATGTCATCTCTTGTTTCATCCGCTCCAATAATGCTTATACAAAGGCTGTTTGACAAGGGGATTGCAGGAAAAAATGAAAAGGATATTCTTTATGCGGCTGGAGCAATGATAATGCTCGCTATAATTGGTGCGATACTGATGTACTGGAATACTATTTTCTCAACGGTAATATCGTCATCTATTTATAAAGATATTGTTACTGATATTTACAATAAAATACAAACTTTGGATATGGAATATTTTGCAGGGAAAAAAATAGGGGATATGATGACACGGGTAATGACAGATCCCAGTAATATAAATTCCATTATACTGGAAGTTTTCAATATGATACCCGAAGTTATAAAAGTAATAGTCTGTATGGGTATAGCATTTTACGTAGATTTTGACTTGACACTTGGGGTAATGATTGTAACTCCCATTTTAATAATAACCGTCAGAAGATATGCAAAAAAACTGAAACGTTCCGGTAAGGACAGACAGGAAGCAATCGACAGCTTAAATTCAAAATTACAGGAAACATTGGCTGGAATACGTATTATAAGGGCATTTGCAACAGAAAAGTCTGAAATAAAGGATTTTAACAAAAAAAATATAAATCTAAAGAGAATTGCTATCAGAACTGCCCGATATAATGCAAAAGCCAATTCAATAATGGAAGCCTTGAATTATATAATTGTAGCATTGCTGTTATTATTTGGAGGTTATCGTGTTTTAAGGGCTCATAACTTTACTGCAGGAGATTTTATCACAATAGTAGGTGCAATTTCATCAATGTATACGCCTGCAAGACGTGCTATAACTCGATTTAACGCAATAAGTGTAAATTTATCCTCAATTACAAGGGTTTCTGAAATTCTGGAAGAAGTTCCGTCTATCATAAATCATCCAAATTGCGTAAAATTTGAAAATTTTTCAAATGATATAAATTTTGAAAATGTTGATTTTAAATATAAAGACAATCCTGAAAAAATATTAAAGGATATCAACTTAACCGTCAAGAAAGGTGAAACTGTTGCATTTGTGGGAAATTCTGGTGGCGGAAAATCTACACTCGTAAATTTGATTCCAAGATTTTTTGATGTATCTCGTGGTTCTTTAAAAATTGATGGAACTGATATTAGAGACTATGATGTTAAAAGTTTACGAAAAGCAATAGGGATTGTACCACAGGAAACTTTCCTTTTTTCAGGAACTATACTTAGTAACATAAAATATAGCCGTCAAGATGCTACTTTCGAGGAAGTTGTGGAAGCTGCTAAACAAGCTAACGCACATGAATTTATTGAAAATCTCTCTGAGGGATATGATACTGAAATTGGGGAACGTGGTGTCAAATTATCTGGTGGACAAAAACAAAGAATTGCGATTGCACGTGCAATTTTGGAAAATCCTCAAATCTTAATTTTAGATGAAGCTACATCAGCACTTGATAATGAATCTGAAAAACTGGTTCAAGATGCACTTGAAAAACTTATGAAAGGAAAAACTACATTTGTTATAGCTCATAGGTTGACAACAATCGAAAATAGTAATAAAATAGTAGTAATACAAAAAGGTGAAATAAAAGAAATAGGAAACCATAATGAATTATTAAGCAAAAATGGAATTTACAAAGCATTATATAATAAAAATTTTGATATATCTAAAAAAAATTAATAAAATTGGGTTACTAGTAGATTTAAAATTATATTTTGCTAAAAAAATTAAAAAGAAGGAGAAGAAAAATGAAACAGATAAAAGGAATTATTTTATTTTTAATGTCAATAGTATTAGTAGCATTTGGAAGCCAAGATTCAAAAAATTCTAAAAATTTGGTAAAACAGCTTGAAGACGAAACAAAAAAAGTTGGCGATAGAATAAAAGACATAAAAGAAGAAAAAACTGCAAAAATTGAAACTAAAAAGAATGAACAAAAACAAGCAGTACAGCAACCAACTTCACAACAACCAACAGTTGCAGCAAATCCGACTCAAACTCAGCCAACTGTTGTACAACCTACACCTAATACACCAACACAACCTACACAAGTAGCTTCTTCGGATACAACAAATCCAGCATTTGCACTTAATGATGGTGGTAAAGAAAATGGTAAAAAAGAAAATAGAAAAAACAGAAGAAATAACAAAAATATAGCTAAAGCACCAAAACACAGCCGTCTAAAAGATACTTCTTCTTCATCTGCTGGACAAGAAAAAACATCTAAATCTCAAGATTCTGCTCCAAAATCATCAGGAAGTGGAAGTTCTAATGGAAGTAGTAGTGGAAGCAGCAGTTCAGGATCATCTTCGTCAGGTGGAGGAGATTCAAGTTCATCGGAATAAGTATCTCAATATAATTTGAATTAATAATTAATCTAAAAAGTTAAGTATACATTTACAAAACTAGGTAAAACATATAATACAGATAAGAAAGGTAGTGAAAATTTAATATGTTTAGAAGTAAGAAAAAAGAGTTACAAGAAAATATGACAAAAATAAATATAGATATTTTAATATCTCTAATTCCAATGTTACTTGTAGCATTTTTTGTCTATGAAATAACCCCTATTTTAGTGATTTTATCATCTGTGATTACAGCTGAACTAGCAGAAATAATATTTTCATTTTTCATACAAAAAAATAGAGATTCTTTGAAAGAACTTTCTGGAATTACAATAGGAGCCTTGACAGGGTTTGTGCTTGCACCATTTACACCACTTTATGTGGCAGCATTTGCAGGAGCAATGGCAACAATATTTGGAAAAATTATATATAGAGGAACTGATAAAAAGATTTTTAATCCGGTGATTTTAGGAAAATTATTTGTATTTACATTCTTTCCAGCTGTTCTTGCACCAAATTCTCCAGCCTGGACTGATGCAGAAGGTATGAGAATCGCCAGCGATAACGTTTCAGGATTAGCTTCATTAGTATTGATAAATAGAGGAATAATAGGAGAACTTTCCATAGCTGCAATGGTTATTGGAGCGATTTATTTAATCTATCGAACAAAAATGACTTGGCATATACCAGTATCGTTTTTTGTTACTATTTTCTTTGGATATTATATTACTTCAAGCAATAATGTTAATGTTGTAACTACTTTGGGAGAAATTATCTTTATGGGTATTTTCGTTCTGACAGATACTTTCACTACTCCTAGACATGGACTTGGAAAAGTATTTTTCGGATTTTTAGCTGGGCTTTCTACAATCATATTCTGGTTTTTAGGAATTCAAACTGAAGCAATTATTTATTCCGTATTAATTTTAAATCCTTTCACAAGACCAATAAACACGATATTTAAACCAAATGTTTTTGGTGATGAAGCAGTTTCGTTTGCAGAAATTATACAGGGGCTTGGTTTTGCGATTATTATAGTTTTACTTGCTTTCGCTGTTTCATATTTACATAAGTTTGGATTTGTGCCATATATTGTTTATATTTATGTAGTTTATGGAATATGGCGATTGTACAACAACAGATAAAAATAGGAAAGGCTTTTTATGAACTTTAATTTAAGTTTTTTAAATAAAATAGAAAAATTAAAAAATAAAAAAATAGATATTTTACAATCTGAAAATAATTTTTACCGCGGTTCAATTCCGTGGTTTTTATTATGTTCAGAAAAGAAAAAAATAATTTATATTTCCACATCCAACAGAAATTTGGAAAATTATCATGCAATGCTTGAAAATTATTATGAAATGTCAGAAAAACAACAAGATATTTTAATGAAAAAATCTAAAACTAGTAAAAAAAATATTAAAGAAAGTAAAAAGAAACTGGAAGATGAAAAAATAATTGATATTTTTGAAAATATCTCACAAAATAAGGAAGATATTACAGGAATAAATATAAGACTGCTGGATATTTTAAAAAATCAGGAAAAATTTATTTTATTTGTAAATTTACAGATTACTTTGGATATATTTTTTGAAAAAGTTAAGTTTTTTCCTTTTGAAACTGGGAAAGAATACAGTTTTTCAAAAATTGTGGAATTTCTTGTGGAAAATGGATATGAAAATTCATATTTGATTGAAAAAAAGGGGCAGTACAGCAGACGTGGGGATATTCTTGATATTTTCCCACCAGACTTGGAACATCCTGTTAGACTCGAGTTTTTTGGTGATGAACTGGAAAGTATAAGAGTTTTTGATATTGATAGCCAGATTTCTGTGGAAAAGATGGAAGAAATAAAGGTTTTTGGAAATTTACTTTCTGGAAATAATTATGAATTGATAGAACTTATTGACGAATTAAGGGCGGAAGATGTAACGATTGTTATTGAAAATGAGGAATTGCTGGACTATAAAATGGAAGAGTTTATTTTGCTTGACAGAAGCCGTGAGGAAACTTATCGAAAAAGGTATGAAAATCTGAAGAAAAAAAGCATTTTTGTTCAAACTAAAAATTTCTCGCAGGAACAGATTGAGACTTTCAGGGATAAAAATAGGCTTGAAAAATTGTCAAAAATTGAAGATATTTATATTTTTACGAATAACTATGAGAAGAAAATGGCTGAATTTGGACAAATTCTGACTGAAAAAGAAAACAATCTGGAAATTGAAAAATATGAGCTGTTTGAAGGATTTATCTTTAATGATAATTCAGAAAATCCAGATAATAAAAATAGAAAAAATAATTTTATTGTGCTTACAGACAGGGAGCTTGACGGATATATTTACGAGCGAAAGAAAAAAACGGCAAAAGCTATAAAATATAAAAAGGTTAATCAGATAATCGAAGGCGATTATGTAATTCATGTTCAATATGGTGTTGGAATTTATAAAGGAATTCAGACAATGGAAGAGCGGGATTATTTGAAAATCAAGTATGCTGATGAGGACATTTTGTATATTCCTGTGGAAAAACTGGATAGACTTGAAAAATATGTGTCAAATGATACAGAACCGCAGTTATTCAGGCTTGGAACACGTGGATTTAAGCGAAAAAGGAAAAAACTCGAAGAAGATATTCAGAAATTTGCGGCAGAACTTATCAAAATACAGGCACGACGGCAAAGCCAGAATGGTTTTGTGTATCAAAAGGATACTGTGTGGCAGGAGGAATTTGAGGCGAATTTTCCATTTGAAGAAACAGAAGATCAGAGAAATGCCATAAATGATGTGAAAAAGGATATGGAAAGTCCGCAAATAATGGACAGAATTGTGTGTGGAGATGTCGGATATGGGAAAACGGAAGTTGCGATGAGAGCTGCATTCAAAGCGATTGACAATGGAAAGCAGGTTGTTATGGTAGCTCCAACTACGGTGCTTGCAGAACAGCATTTTGAACGGTTTAAAAGAAGATTTGAAAATTATCCGATTACGATTGAGAATTTATCACGGCTTACGAAAAGTAAATCCAAGGACATTTTAAAAAATCTAAAAAACGGAATTATTGACTTAGTTATTGGAACTCACAGGCTTCTAAGCGATGACGTGCAGTTTAAGAACCTAGGGCTTTTAATTATTGATGAGGAGCAAAAATTTGGCGTTAAGGCTAAAGAAAAGTTAAAATCTCAAAGGGAAAAACTGGATGTGCTGACATTAACTGCGACTCCGATTCCACGTACATTAAATCTTGCGATGCTTGGAATTAGGGAGATTTCCATAATTGACACACCTCCAACAAACAGACTTCCCATTATAACAGAAATTCTCGATTGGGATGAGGAAACAATAAAAATGGCGATACTGCGTGAACTGTCACGTGATGGGCAGGTTTTCTATATTTACAACGATGTAAAAAATATGAAGGAAAAATTGAAGGAACTGAAGGAAATGCTTCCAGACTTTGTAAAAATCGAATTTATAAATGGACAGCTTCCGCCAAAGGAAATTAAGGATAAGTTATTGCGTTTTGAAAATGGGCAGTTTGACATTCTTATTGCTTCAACAATTATTGAAAATGGAATTGATGTGGGAAATGCCAACACTATTTTGATTGAAAACTTTACTGGTTTAGGCTTATCGCAGGTGTATCAGCTGAAAGGGCGTGTAGGACGTAGCAATAGACAAGGATACTGTTATTTATTAAAAACTAGAAATATTACAAAGCAGGGACGTCAAAAGGAAGAAAGCATGCTAAAAGTGGAAGGAATAAAATCAGGAGGTTTTCAAATTTCGATGGAAGACTTGAAAATACGTGGTGCTGGGGAAATTTTGGGAGATAAGCAGCATGGAACGATTGAAACTTTTGGATATGATTTATATATAAAAATGCTAAATGAGGAAATTCGTAGGCAAAAGGGCGAGTTTGTCGAAAAAATTGAAAATGTGGAAATTATATTAAATGAAAGAGGATTTATTCCGGAAACATATATTGAAAAGGATGAAAGGCTAAATATCTATAAACGTTTTGCAATGCTGGAAACAGACAGCGAATTAACTGATTTGCTTGATGAAATTAGAGATAGGTTTGGAAAAATTCCAGAGCAGATGAAAAAATTTATTTTAAGCATTAAATTAAAATTATTTGCTGAAAAATATAAAATTCAGAGAATTCTCGAAACAAGAAATCATTTTGAACTGTACTTTTTGGAAAATGCACAAGCAGAGCAAAATGAATTAAATGAAAGAATTGAAATGAAAAAAGTAGTAAGAACTATTGATACAGTAAGTCCGAAAGGGAAAAATAACGAGAAAGATACTGCTGATAATCTTGTTGTAATGAAAGTAAACAAGAAAGATTTTTTAAATATTGTGAAATAGCATTATTTAAAAAGCAACATTTCGGACAGTAGAAAAATACAAAAAAGTGTGGTAAAATTTATAAAAGGTTTTAATTTTTAAGCAGCATAAAATAATAAAAAACAGAAAAGGAGAGTATCTATGAAAAGAATATTATTATTTTTGACAATATTTGGGATGTTATTATCTATGGTGAGCTTTTCGGCAGAAACTACAACATTTAAAATGGAAAAAATAAAATATCCTAAAGGTATTAGAAATGTAACATCTGTAACAGAAGTATTTGGAACAGGACAACAAGTTACACATATTATTGTGGAATTTAACGAAAAAGTTGTAAATTCTCAATTGACTAAAAATACTTTCACAGTAGCTGGGCGAAATGTGGAAAATGTATATTCAAACACACGTCCTGAAAGAACTAATATCGTAAAAGACGGAAAATATGTAATTATTGAATTAAATCCTAAGGATGCAGGAGCTTCTCTTCGTATTGAAGGAGGACCAGGAACTGGGTTTCAAATGAAAAAAGCGACATCGAGTATTACACAAAAGGAAGATATTTTATTTACAAATAGTAAAAAATTGGAAAAAAGCATTGCAATACTTGAAAATAATAAAACAAAAAATTTAGTTGTCGAAAATTTTAAACAATTTGAATACAAAGATCCAAAAACAGGAACATTAGTAAAATATAATTTGTACATTCCAAAAAATTATGACAAAAATAAAAAATATCCACTTGTACTGTTTATGCATGATATGGGTGTTCTAAGTGAAGATACAAAAGCTACTTTATTACAGGGAAATGGTGCTATTTCATTTGCTACTCCTGAGGAACAAGCAAAACACGAGGCATTTGTACTGGCTCCACAATATTCAAGACAAGTTGTGAATGATAATGGCGATATTACAAGCGATTTAGATGCAACTGTCAATCTTGTAAAAGATCATTTGCTTTCAAAATATAGTATTGATGAAAAAAAATTATATGCAACAGGGCAATCAAT
Organism: Leptotrichia sp. HMT-225; assembly: GCF_030644325.1. Lineage (NCBI taxonomy): Bacteria > Fusobacteriati > Fusobacteriota > Fusobacteriia > Fusobacteriales > Leptotrichiaceae > Leptotrichia > Leptotrichia sp. HMT-225. Next base: position 74,916 of record NZ_CP130323.1, read on the forward strand.
GGGAGGAATGATGGCAATTGTTATGAACTTTAAATATCCTGATCTATTTGCTGCTTCATATTTAGTAGCTTGCCAATGGAATGAAAAGGAAGTAACTCCTATGGCAAAAAATAATCTTTGGATAATGGTTTCAACTGGAGATGAAAAAGCTTATCCAGGTATGAATACTATTACAAGTGAACTTATTAAAAGAGGAGCAACTGTGGCAAGAGATACTTGGAAAGCCGACTACACAAATGAACAATTTTTAGAAGGTGCAAGAAAAGTTATAGCTCAAAAATCAAATATCAAATATACAACACTTGAAAAAGGAACAAACCCATATTTGTCAAAAGATGCTAATTCTGGATCAGAACATTCAGGAACTTGGAAAATTGCTTACAGTATTTCTGGGATAAAAGACTGGATATTTTCACAAGCAAAGCAATAATCAACATTACAAAGTTTTAAATAAAACTTTGAACGTAAGAAATAAAAAGTGAACTAGTTAAGAGATATATTAAAAAATAACTAATTTTATTAACCTAATAATTGGTAAAGGCACTTACATAGTTAAGTTTGGTTAAAAAATCATTATAAAAATAGAAATGAGGTAAAAATGAAAGAAATAACTGAATCATTAAAAAATAAAGATTTAACACAAAAAGATTATTATCTTAAATCTTTTGAAGTTTTTAAGAAATTGTTAAGTACAGATAGAAAATATCTACCTTCAATTATAGCATTATTTACACTTAATGGTTATATAATGCATAATTCATTTGTTACTACGATAAAAGCTGTACATACTCAACAAGTTCCAAAATTACCAACAATGGAGGTGTTGATGAACCTTTTAATTCTAATAATAATAGAATATGCTTTGAATTTATTCCAAAATGACGTTATTAATAGAATTGACAAAAAAAACGAATTGACAAGAAAGGATATATTACTAAGGTCTATAATTTTAGCTATAGCAATGACATTTATAGGTAATCTTACAAAATCTTTAGGACCGATAGGTATAGCAGTTATATTTTTAATTGCATACTTTGCAGCATTTTTTAGACAAATATATTTATCAAGAAATATAAACCTGACAACTGCATTTGAAAGAAATCTAAAACTACTAGAAAACAATAGAGTTAGCATTATTCTTCCTTTATTTTTAATAAATATAATTTCAGCTATAATATCATCTTTTTTGATGGCATCTGCTTCAGTAACTGTATTAAAATCACCAAATGCAGCTATGACAGTAATAATTATTCTTATTGTCTCTAGAATTTTAGTTGGAATATTTGAAATTTATAAAAAAATCCTGGCAAGTATAATTTTCTTAAATGTAGAAAATAACCAATAATTAATTTCACAAATGGAAATTTAGAAAGGAGAAACTTTTGACTTTTAGTTATTTTAGTCCTATTCATATAGAAACTTTTATTGTATCTATTTTATTTTGTATATTTTTATTTTATATTCCTAAATTTTTCAAAAATTTGGATATAAATAAGTACTCAACTTTTTTAGGATATTTCTTATTAATATTTAAGTTAGTTGACTCGATTTACAGGTTAATGTATCAAAATGAGCCGATAACTAATGTAACACCTGTACATCTTTGTAATTTTGCAGCAATTTTTGCAGGGCTATATTTGATTTTTAAAACAAAATTTTTGTATAATGCCGTATACTATTTAACTTTTGGACCAATATTAGCATTAATTTTACCAGGAATAATATACTATCACGATAATTATTATGTTTATCTTTTTATGATAATGCACGCTCTTATTGTTTTTACAGCTTTTTTTGGTTATAGATATCTAAATGACAAGCCTACAAAAAAAGGATTTTTTCAGTCAATAATTACACTGCTGCTAATATTCCTTTACGCATTCATTTATAACTGGATATTTAAAGAGATAAATGCAATGTTTTTAAAAAGCCACATTATCCCACAAGTAAAGTTTATAAATCCAATTTGGCTATATGACATTGTTCTTATTCTTACAATGATATTTTTACAATTTTTGCTATATTTGCCAGTTATACAAAGAAATAAAAGATAAAATTGCGGTAGAAATGTTAAATAATAGAATCGTTTTTGAAAAATAAATAGGCAAGAAAAAAGTACACCACTGATATTAGTATTAATGTATATATAATTTTAGTATTTTTAGGTGTACTTTTAATTTTTTCAATTTTTTATTCTGCGTCAGGTTGAGCAGCACTTTCCTCTTCAAATTTTTCTAAAATAACTTGTGTTATTTCGGCTCTTAATTCAGGTTTTATAGGATGAACAATATCCTTAAATTCTCCATTTGGCATTCTTCTTGAAGGCATTGCTACAAAAAGTCCATTCTGCCCGTCAATTATTTTCAATCCATGAATCACAAAACTTTCATCAAATGTGATGTCAGCATACGCCCGTAATCTTTCATTGTTTTCCGTTTGTTTTCCAATTCTAATACGAATATCAGTAACTTTCATAAGTCTTCTCCTTGTTTTGTAATTTATATTTTCCATTATAATTATACCTCATTTGTTAAAAAAAACAAGTGAAGACATCAATAAAAATACAATATTTACTGTATTTTTATGTAGCTTATAAAGCTAATTCATAATCAAACTTTTTGATAATAAAATTATTTAAAATTTAAGTAAAATAATTAAAATCTTTAAGTTTAGTTTGAAGATCTAATACCAAAATTACTATTTTTTTATTACAAAAACGAAAAATAATTAGTCAATTATTTGGATATATTCATCAATAAATTCCTTTTTTAGACTTTCAGGCGGCAGATCCAGTACTTTTACTTTTATGTTCTTGTTAAAATACTTTATTTCAAAAATATCGCCTTTTTTCACATCGTATGAAGATTTTTTTATATCTCCGTTTACAATGATATTTCCATTGTCAGCCAGCTCTTTTGCCACTGTTCTTCTTTTTATAATTCTTGTTACTTTTAAAAATTTATCTAAACGCATTTTTCCCTCGATTTTTATTATTTTATATCTTTCATTCCTTCATACCAAGCTGTATTTGTTTCTACAAATCCAACATTTGGGTTTTCTTTTAAGAAAAGTCCTCTTATTTTACTTTTCTTATCACTGAAAATGTGTGGATTGTCAGTTGTTGATTTAGCTAAAAGCGCCTTTTTGATTTTTTCCTGATCTTCTTTTGCTAAAGTTTTTGTATTAAATACGATTGGCCCATTGTAAACAGGTATTGATTTTATAACTGTAAAGCTTTTTCCAGCATAATCCCCAAATGGTGCAACTGCTCCTTTTTTCACTTTATATGTAGCTCCTGAATTAAAATCTTTTCCAGCAGTCAGCTCATAAATTGTAAATGATTTTGGAATAGCAAATGTTGCAACGTCAACATCTCCTTTAAATAATAAAACTTGTGCTCCTGGATGTGAATTTCCAAACATAACTTTTGAAAATACTTTATTTCCAAGCACTTCATCTGTATTTTTTAGCCCAAACTCTTTTACAATATAATTAGCAGGTATTTTAAATCCTGATGTAGAGCTGTTTGTAACAAATCCCATAGACTTACCTTTTAATTTTTTCAAGTCAAATCCATCTCCAGAACGGTATTGATTAGCATCTTCTTCTCTTACTGCAATAAAGCTGTAATAACGTGCATCTTCCAATGTTCCACTTTCTCCTGCATTTGTAAGCACTGCCTCAATATCCTTAGTTCTCTGTCTAGCATTCAAATACGCTTCAGCTCCAATATAAGCTATTTGTGACTGACCAGAAATAATATTTTCAACCGTAATATTGTAATCTGTAGTTGTTACAATTTCAACCTTTTTCCCAGTCGCTTCTTGTACAACCCGTGCAAATTCTTCTCTTGACTTTTTCAACGAATCATTAGTTTCATTAGGTAAAAATACAATTTTAATTGTATCATTCTTTTTACCACAACTAACTGCAAATAACAAAATTGCAAGCAATAACAAACTTCTTAAAATATTTTTTCTCATAATACCTCCTAAATAATATAAATAAATCTGCCTTATTATAGCATTTGTTATTTGCATAGTCAATTCTATATTTTTTGTGGTATACTTATAATAAATAAATTAAAAATCTATAATTTTTAGGAGGTTTTCATGAAAAGAAACAAATGGAAAAAATTATTAATTTTAAGTATTGCACTTTTAGTCTTAACAGCCTGCTTCAATAAAAAAGAAGATATAGACAAAAAGGAAGACAAGAAAAAGGAATCAGAAAAACAGCTTTCAGAAGAAGAACTCCAAAAAGGGAAAGGCGTTAACGGGGATTTGCCTGATATTGTTTACACATATGAGGGAATAGTAGATGCGGCACCTGGAATCTACCAGTTTCCTGATACTTATGAAGAAAATATAGTAAAAAAATCAGATATCTGGAGAGAAAATGTTCAAAATGAACTTAAAAAAATTAAACCTGCCTTAGGTGAAGATGCTTCTGATGAAGAAATCGAACGTCTCTTCAAGAAATTCTTATACATAGCAGGCTATGATTATGAGCCGATTGAAACTCTTGACAGATTTTCATATGTAATCTTCAAGGACGACATGGTAAATCCTTTTACAAAACAAAAAATTGAAGAAAATATGAATGTCAATCTTGAAATCATTTTAGATGCCAGCGGTTCAATGAAACAGAAAATAGGCGATAAAACAATGATGGAAATCGCAAAGGAATCTATAGAGAAAGTTATTTCCGAAATGCCTGCAAACACAAAAGTAGGACTGAGGGTTTTTGGCCATAAGGGCGACAATACGGCAAGTAAAAAACAGGAATCATGTTCCGCCAATGAACTGATTTCACCGATTGAAACTTTAAATAAAGATAAGCTGAAAAGCTCTTTAGCTCCTATTCAGCCTACAGGATGGACTTCCATAGCAAAATCGATTGAAAACGGAGCAAATGACTTGAAAGCATTAAAAGGTGAAAAAACATTAAATATCCTGTATATCATTACGGACGGAATCGAAACATGCGACGGCAATCCTGTTGAAACTGCAAAAAAATTTAAAAATGAAAATACAGATATAGTTTTAGGAATAATAGGGTTTAATGTGGATGCCAATCAGAATAAAGTGCTGAAAGAAATTGCAAATGCTGCAAACGGTTATTATTCTTCAGCAAATGATGCCGCTAAATTGACAGAAGAACTGCAAAGAATACATGAAATAGCTTTTTCTGACTATAAATGGGAACCTTTAAATGACTATATGATAAACAGAATAATAGCATCTCATAATTTGACATTGTCAATGAACAAATTTCTTATAGAAAGATCTCTGGGAGAAAAAAATAATATGAGCTCTCTTATAATGTATGGGTCAAAAAGCTATTCAAATGATCCTAAATTTGCAGGATTATATGAATTTAACGGAAAAATATCTAAAAAACTTAAAGCGCTCAGCGAAGAGAGAAGAGAGAAAATAAAGGCACTGTATAAAACTGAATTTGAAAAAATTGAAAAACAGTCGCAAGACTATATAGCACAGATTAAAGCTAGAAAAGGAGCAACAGTGGCATATATTCCAACAACAAGCAGAAAAAATCCTATGAGCAAATATTGGAGTGGACATAGTGGAAAAGGCGGTACAATTAAAGATGCTAAAAAAGATAATGAAGAGTTGAGAAAAAAACAATAATAAAAGAGGCCTGTGCCTCTTTTTTAATTTACTAAATATCCCAAAATTTAGACTACTTTTAAACTATATTGATTTTACAATTTTTTAACAAAAATCTAAAAAAAATTATGAAGAATAAACTATCTTTTCAAAAACTTCCCCAACTGAAAAACTCCTAACTTCAGGCTTTCGATTATCTGTTTTTTCCATCAAAATTTGAAGCTCCCCATTTTCATCAATATTCTGAGCAACTCCTGAAATAACTTCATTGCCAAATTTTAATTCAATTTTTTTACCTTTCAAATAATTTATCTGATTAATTTCCTTTAAAATATCCTTCCAGAATCCATTTTCTAAATTTTCACACAATGTTTGAAATTCTAAAACAATATTTTTTATAACTTCATCAATTTCATATTTTTTATTTCTTATTTGAGTCAATGAAATGGCTTTACTTTTTAAGTTTTCTGGCAACATATTATTTACATTTATCCCAATTCCCGTAATATAAACATCTTCAGTTTTTTCTATTAGAATACCACATAATTTCATATTTTCCACATAAACATCATTAGTCCATTTGAATTTATATTCTAAATTTTCAATTTTTTTAAGTCCCTTTATAACTGCAATTCCAGCAATCAATGGCAATTTCAAATAATCCTCAATTTCCCAGTTATCTCTTTCCTTTAAAAAGAAACTAAAAAGTGCCATCCCATCCAACGAAATCCAGTCATTCTGCCTACGTGCCTTTCCATGCGTCTGAACTCTAGCAGAAATAACATCAAATTCCTCATAGCTTTTATGATTTTTTCGCAAATATTCATTCGTTGAATCAATTTCGTTAAATTTATATAATTTTATATTTTTCTTCATTTTAGTTTTCTCCATTCTTATCCCTTTATTTTAATATTTTACGCCTATTAAGTGTAAAAAGTCAATAGATTTTGGATAGAATTTTTTTTACTCTGCTGCTTTAATTTTTATTTATTGAAATAAAAAATAGAATATGTTAAAATTTAACAAGAATGAAAATAAAGGAAAAAGGATAAAAATGCAAGAAAATAAAAATTTGAATATAGATAAAGAAAAAAAACTTTTTTATAAAACTTATGAATATCGAAATTTGAAAGCACTAAAAATATTTTTGGGGTTTACAAGGGAAAAAGGAAGAAATTCTTTTGAGATTGCGAAACATCTGGAAAAAGATTTTCCAGAACTAAATTTCATGAAAATTATAGAATACAAGGTTATAAAATATACTCCTTTTCATATAAAAATAGAAACTGTTTCAGAAAATATAAACCAAACATTTACTGGAAATTTTATATCATATTATAATTATTTAGTTGAAAAAAATGATTTCGAGCTTACTTATAAAACACTTGATTTGTGGCTTGATTTTGAAACAAAATTTTTTGAAAAAGAATATTATCATATGGATTTCAGTCTTGGAAACTTTTTTATAGATAAAAATAGTGAAAAAATTGCTTTTATTGATTTTGATGACATTGTAAGAAAACCTCCTTTTTTTAGAAAACGTCTTTTTTTAACAAAATCTATCAGAAGTTTTGAGGGGTCAATGAAATTCTTTTTATCGGTAAAAAACTTTTCAAAGGAAGAAAATCAAAAGGTTATTGATAGATTAGAAGAAATTAAGAAAAAATACGGCGTTGTTTCAAGAGAAAAAGATTTAAGGCAAACTGAAAAAATTTTAAACAGATAATTTCTGAGTACACTATAAAAAAAATAGAAAAAACTCTAAATTGAACTACACATTAGTTTTCTTTAGAGTTTTATTTTAAATTTGTTGTATTTTATTATAAAATCTATCTTACTTAAATTATTCCAAATTCAATTTATTTTTTAATAAATAATTTACTACAAAAAATATTATAACCGAAAATATTATACTTGTAAAAAGTAGTCCCAAATTGGTATTAAAAAGGTACTCAAATGTTTTCAAGGCTTCCACATCTGAATCATTATAGCTATTACTGTAATTCTTAAAGTCCAAAAAATACGTCATAGTTAATATAAACCTTTTTATCAAGTTTATAACTGCCCCAAGAATCATATATGTACCGACTCCAGTCAAAACTCTGTAAGATTTTACCATATTTGCAATACTTATGCACAAAAATAAAAATAATATTTTTTCAATCGTCATAACTAACATAGAAATAATACTGATTATTAAAGTAGTACTTACAGAGTGCCGTAAAAACATCTCTATTTCACGAAAAACTTCAGGTCTAAATATATTTGCTTTAATTACTTCTTCCAAAGGAATAACAAACCAAAAAGTAAAAAATATTATAATTCCATTTACAACAAACCAGCCGAAAAATGTTATTAATTTTGCTAAAATTATTTCATATGTCTCAATAGGCAAAGTATTTGTCAAATATCCCTCATTCGCATAAATAGAACGATAATAACGGATTATTACCGCATAATAAGTCATCAAAATTAGTCCAATAATTGCGATTACATAGCCAAAATACGACATAAACTGAAAAATACCCGTAGAAATTCTTACACTTTCGTCAAGTTTTTCATTTAATAAAACAAACCAGAATAATCTTATTACGATTCCCATTACTCCCATTCCAATGTAAAATGGAAGCATCAATTTACTTACATCCATAAAATCATATTTGATTAATTTCCCTAAATTTTTCAATATTTAAACACCTCCCTAAAGTATTCATCAACTGTTTTATTATTTTCATTTATTATACTTTTCACATCCTGATAAAGCAAAATTTCACCTTTACTTATGAAAATTGCCTCGTCCAGCACCTTTTCCACATCCGCTATTAAATGTGTAGAAATTATAACTGTTGCTTCCCTGTTATAATTTTTTATAACAGTATTTAAAATATAATCTCTTGCCGCAGGATCAACTCCAGCTATCGGCTCGTCCAACAAATATAACTTAGCACGTCTGCACATAACAAGTATTAATTGAACTTTTTCCTTCATTCCCTTTGAAAGCAGCTTAAATCTTCTTGTTGTATCAATTCCCAAATCCTTTAACATATTTTGTGCTTTTTCACGGTCAAAATCATCATAAAAATCAGCAAATAATTGCAAAATTGCGTTTACAGTCTTAGAATTATCCAAATAATTCTTATCAGGCAAATATGAGACAATTTTTTTTGTTTCAACACCTGGATTTTGTCCATTTATAAGAATTTCACCTTCTGTTGGCTTTAATAGTCCATTTAACAGCTTTATAAAAGTTGTTTTCCCACTTCCATTTGGTCCTAATAATCCAATAATTTTACCAGTTTCTATTGATAAATTTACATTATTTAATGCATTATCAAAATCATAAGTTTTGGATAGATTAGTACATTTTAAAATAACGTTACCCATTAAACCATTCCTTTCCATTTTTATTTAGTGTTATATTTATTCATTAATTTTGAAATCGTCATATCGTCTTTTATATCGTCAATCAAATTAAATATTTTCTCTCTTGAATCTTTTACAACTTCCTTTTCCTCAGGCGAAAATTTCCCCAGTACAAATCCCAATGTTTCTTCCTTCGTTTTTGGTTTTCCAATTCCAAATTTTATTCGCACAAATTCATTTCCAATATGGGAAATAATGGATTTTATTCCATTGTGTCCGCCTGAACTTCCATTTTGCTTAATTTTCAGCTTTCCAAACTGCATATCCATATCGTCGTAAATTACAAAAAGTTCCGTTTTCGGATCAATCTTAAAAAATCTGACAGCTTCTCCAACTGCTTCTCCACTCAAATTCATAAACGTAGTTGGCTTCTGATAAAAAACCTTGTCTCCATTGTAATTAGTCTGCACAAACAATGATTTAAACTTTTCTCTTACATCATTTATATTATTTTCCTTCAAATATTCGTCAATAAATATAAACCCAATATTATGCCTTGTTAATTTATACTGTTCTCCAGGATTTCCAAGTCCCACTATTAATTTCATTAAATTCTTTTCTCCTTTATTTCAAACTATTTAATCATCTTCATCTTTTTTTGGAATTCTTTTCATTTCCTTTTTCAAAATGATTACCGATACAATAAATGCCACCAGATCCGCTATTGGAAAAGCGAACATAATTCCATCAACTCCCATAAAGTACGGTAAAATTATAAGTAGTGGCAATAATGATATAATCTGTCTTACAAGCGATAGGACAGCCCCTTGGAATGCCCTCCCAATTGATGTTAAGAACAATGTAATTGCACCTTGAATACCATTTAAAAATATGAAAAATAAAAATATTCTCATATATTTTGTTCCGTATTTAAAGTAAAGTTCGCTTCCACTTCCAAATACAGAAATTATCTGTACCGGGAAAATTTGGAATATCGCAAATGCTACTATCGAAATAACAAAAGCGGCTTTTAATGTCAAACTTAATATTTCACGAACTCTCGTATATTTCCTTGCTCCATAGTTGTATCCTGCAATAGGCTGTGCCCCCTGTGTCAGTCCCAATACAATCGCTATAAATACAACATTTATTTTCATAACAATTCCAGCAACAGCAATTGGAATTTCACTTCCATAAATGGATTTTGCCCCGTATATCTTTAGCAGATTATTTGTTACAATTTGAATAACTAAAGCAGAACATTGAAAAATAAAAGGCGATGTCCCCAATGCAAATAAAATCCCTATTTCCCGTATTCTTATCTTAAAATCCCTTAACTCAAATTTTACGCTTTTAAACCTGAAAAAATACAAAGCTAGCATAACTGCTGATACAAACTGCCCAATTACAGTTGCCCAAGCCGCACCATCCATTCCCATATCAAATCCAAACATAAATAACGGATCTAATATAGTATTTACAAGCGATCCAACAACTATTGCGAGCATAGAATAAAAAGCATTTCCATCAGCTCTTACCAAAGGGTTCGCCCCTATTGAAAATAATAAAAATGGTATCCCTAAAGATGTAATTCGAGTATATTCAATAGCATAGTCAAAAATCTGATTTGTCGCACCGAATGCTGTTAACATAGGTTTTAAAAATATATTAATCAATATGCATAATATAATTCCACCTAAAAGAAGCATTGTTACTGCTGTTCCTGCTACACTTTTTGCTCTTTTTGGACGCTTTCTACCTAATTCCAGATTAAAGTTCGTTGCAGCCCCCACTCCCGTCATAAGTCCAATCGCAAGACAAATTGTCGTAAGCGGAAAAGCCACATTCGTAGCTGCATTTCCTAGAAATCCAATTTTCTGTCCAATAAAAATCTGATCCACAATATTATAAAGTGCATTTACAAGATTAGCAATAATTGCTGGTACTGCAAGCGAAACTAGCAATTTTGGAATTGATTCCGTCCCAAATCTCATTTTTTTGTTATCTACCAAGCTGTTTTTTATCTTTATACTTTCTTCCATTCTTTTTCCTTCCTAAATTTTCAAACATTTCAATAAAATTGATTAAAACTGAACTCAAAAACTATAACTATACTTTCTAGACCCCAGTATTATTTAATTTTATCAATTCTTCAAAATCGCAATTAAAAGCGAAATATCATTATAAGTAACTCCGCTGATTCTGCTAGCCTGCCCAATCGTTTCAGGCTGTCCATATATAAGTCCAGAAATAGCAATATTGCTAAGTCCTTTTACGCTTTCATAGTCAAAATCCTTTGGAATTATCATTTTTTCCAGCTTTTTAAATTTCTCAATCTGTGCCTTTTCCCTTTCAATAAATACGTTATATTTCGCATTTATTTCCACTTGCTCCTTAGCTAAATCCGACAATTTCACAGTTTCCACAAATTCACTTAAATTATCATAGTTGATTTCTTTTCTCGCAAGAAATTCAAAGGCTGAAACAGGGCTGTTCATACTATTTTTACTATTTTTTTCAATTTCCTCACTTTCAGATTGATTTTGTTTTTCTACAATTTCAAGTAATTTTTCATTATTTTCCTTAGTTGGATAAACTGTAATGCTCTTCAGTCTTTCGATTTCATTTTCAATTTCCTGACACGTATTTTCAAGTTCTGTCAATTTTTCAGCATTTAATAACCCTATTTCCTTCGCTTTTCCCAAAAGTCTTATAAAAATGTTGTCTTGACGCAAAGTCAGTCTGTATTCAGCTCTTGAAGGCAATACACGATAAGGCTCTGGTGTTTTTTTATTTATTATATCATCAATCAAAACCCCAATATATCCTTCACTTCTGTCAATCACAATTTCCTTTTTCCCTAAAATTTTTCTCGCAGCATTCACTCCCGCTATAAATCCTTGACAGGCTGCTTCTTCATATCCACTCGTTCCATTAATAGTTCCCGCTGTGTAAAGTCCATCCAAAACTTTTGTTTCAAGAGTTAATTTTAACTGATACGCAGGTACAAAGTTATATTCCACAGCATACCCATAACGCACAATTTTAGCATTTTCTAGTCCACTAATCGTTTTTAACATTGCTTCCTGTGCAAATGGAGGCATTGCTGTTGTAAATCCGTTTATGTAGATTTCATCCGATTCTACAGATTCCTGCTCCAGAAATATCTGATGATTTGTTTTTTCTGGAAAGTTCATAATCTTTCTATCAAGTGAAGGACAATGTCGTGGCCCCTTCGTACTTACAATTCCAGTAACAATAGGTGAATATTTAAGCATTTCCTGTCCCACTCTTATTGTTTCGGGTGTTGTGAACGTAAGCCAAGTTGGTAAAGTTGAATTATATTCTTTTTTTGTTTCGTAAGAAAAATATCGTGGCTTATCTTCTCCTTTTAATTCTTCCATTTTAGAAAAATCGATTGAAGATTTGGCAATTCTCGGAGGAGTGGCTGTCTGGTATCTATCCAGCTCAAAGCCATATTCCACTAGTCTATCAGGCAAATCTACACTTGCAGGCTCTCCTTGCCGCCCTGACGAATATTTTACATCTCCCATCACATATTCTCCGCCTAAGAACGTTCCTGTACATAAAACAACAGCCTTTGCCCCATATTTTATCCCAAGATTGTCTTCAACTCCCATAACCTTTTTATTTTCCACAATCAAATCTACAACAATTCCCTGCACCAAATCGAGATTTTCCTGCTTTTCGATAATTTTCCTCATCTTAACCCTGTACCAGTATTTATCGGCTTGAGCCCTTGTAATCCGAGAAGCCAGCCCCTTTGTATGATTCAAGTTCTTTAACTGCAAGTTATAATTGTCAATATGTCTTGCCATTTCCCCGCCAAGCATTCCAAGTTCCGACACCAGATGGCTTTTTCCAGGACCCCCAACTGACGGATTACACGACATCATCGCAATATTGTCAAGATATATTGTAAATAACGCTGTTTTCAGTCCATGCCTTGCCGCAGCAAGTGCCGCTTCCACCCCAGCATGTCCCGCTCCAACAACAATTATGTCATAATTTTTCATTTTTAAAATTTTCCTTTCAACTTATTATTTTTTTTTGATAAACTTATTCTAATTCTAAAAGGCTTTTTTATAATCTTAAATTTTTATTTATTAATTCTATTAGTAATTTTTTCTTTAACGAAATTTTGCTTGATATTTATTTTAATCAAATAATCTATTATAATTAAACTAAAATTGTCGTGATTTTTTTGGAATGAAATTGACTGTCTGAGCTTTTTCAAACTCTTCAAATTTTAATTAATTTAAAGAGTTGATGATAACTTTTGTTAAAAAGCGAGTTTCAATTTCGTAGTAATCCAGGTTTATCCAAATAATAAATGTTTAGACTACTTTCCCAAATAAAATTTGGGAATATTTCAAAAAAATGCTTAGACGAGCCGGGTTTGCAAAGGGGATGGCGATGTTCCCCTTTGCTTTATAAAAATAGAAAAAACATAAAAATGAAGTAAAAAATAATTATAAAAAAATACATCTATAATAAAAAATCATTTATAAAAATGCTTTATGATAAACTTTAAATATAAAATATTTTACTTTTTAAAATTATTAAACAAATTTACTTCTTCTTTTTAAAAACATTCCTTACCGGACGAGTAATATCCTTAAAATAAACATAACTTTTGTGTTTTCTAATATAATACCTTAAATATCTAAAAACCAGTTCTTCTCTCTGTTTGCAATACTTCGCATATTCATTTGCAAAAATTCTGGCTATTTTTTCATCTTCCATCATACGTGAAACATTTTTCATTCTTTTATCCAAATTCAGTTTCACTCCGAATTTCATTCTATTTAAGTCAACCAGATAAAACTCGTAATTCCCACTTTTATCCTTAATCAGCACATTTCCTGGTGAATAGTCTTCAAATTCTACACCACTTTCGTGCAAGTCAAATGAAAATTTTGCGAACTGCCTTATAATTTTTTCACGATTCTTTTCCACTTTTGCAAGCATTCTTTCCGTTTCTTCACTTATCTTGTAATTTTCCCCCTGTTCAGCCTTGTCCCGCTCGATATCCTCAGGCCAGAAAACTTCACGGCAGGTAAAATCATATTTTAATTCCTCGCTTATATAATAACTGTTTTTTTTATTATTTTCGTTTAAAAAATCATCAAAATATGCAATTGGTTCTGGAGTTTTTATTTTATATTCTAATAATTTTTTTGCATATTCATAAGAACGTTTTGCTTTTGAGCCTTTAAATTTATAGAAAAAGTTTGTAATGAAATCTTTTTGTTTAAATTTTTTTACATTTACTATTTTTTTTGTTGCAGTCTTTTCAATGTTATTATTTTTTTTCTTTTTTTCATTCTCTTTTTTCAAATTATTTTCAATATATATCTCAAACTTTTTTATTTCATTTCTTCCCGGTTCTACAACATATTCCCCAGTTTTATCAAAATTTTTCAGTACATTTATTAATATTTTTTCATCATATTTCTTATTAACTTCATAATTTTTTTCTTCCATTTAAAATCCTCATAATTTCTAATTTTTTTTACTTTTCTTTATTTTCTAAACTTTTCTCATTTTCCTTTTCAAATTTTCTCTTATTTTTTCTCAATCTCTTTTTCAATTCCTTCAAAAAGTCCTTATCTTCTTTAAATTTAGCCATTTTAGCTACATATTCGAGCGCTTTGTCATATTTATGCTGTAATTCCAGCACGTATACCAAATTCACATAATGGCGAATATTTTCAGGTTCTAAAATAATCATTTTATCGCAAACCTTCTGTGCATTTTCATAATCTTTGGTTTTCACAAAAAATCTTCCTTGCAAATTCAACATTTTTATTCTTGAAAGTCCTTTATTCTCATTCGTTGCATTTTCATAATTTAAAAGCAGAAGTTTTATTTCCTCAAACTCCTCTGCTCTGAACAATATTTCAAAATAATCCTCAAATACATAATCTTCCACATTTTCACAATTTATGGCGATATTATAATATTTCACAACTTCTTTTATATTGTTTGAATAAGCCATTGTGTCGCCCATCCGTGCGTAAAGCGAAAATTCCTCCACCTCGTTAAATTTTGCATTTAAAAGTCTTGTATATTCACAAATTGCCTCATCATATTTCCCCATCATTGTAAGACAGTCGCCTTTCTCAACATACGCTTCAGAACTTTCAGGCTCCATTTCTATCGCCTTGTCAATATTTTCTATCGCCTTTCTATAATACTTTAACAAAGCATAAGACATTCCCATATTCAAATATACAAAATAATTTTTTTCCATTTCCAAAAATTTTTTATAAAGTGAAATCGCTTTTTTTAACCTTCCAAGCGACTGATAGACAAATCCCAATGTAAAAAGCGTATCCTTGCTGTCAGGATACTTTTTCTGCAATTTTTCTGCATATTCCTTCGCTTGTTCAAACATTCCAAAGTCTGAATAAATCTTAGAAAGTGTCATAAGTGCCGAATAGTTACTCTCATCAATTTCAAGTACCGACTTCAAATACATAAGTGCATCCTCATACTTATAATTTTCCATTGATTTATCCGCTTCTTTTAATAATTCTTCTATATACATCTTTTCTCCATTTATATTCCAACTCTTTTTAAATCAACTCATAAAACTATCAAAATTTTTAATCTAAATAAAATAATTATACTTTTTAAGTTTAAATTATTTACAAAATTACTATATATTAGAGATATTTGAAGTTTATCTCAAATTTTATAAATATTATTTTACCATATTTTGAACCAAAACCATAAATAAAATTTTTTACTTAAAATTATGAGATATAAACTCTGCTACTTTCAATATCTCCTATTATTCTCAAGCCTAAATTTCATATCCTTTCTTAACCTTCTCAAAGCCCACTTTCTCTCAACCTTAAAAACTTCCTCATTATCGCTCCCAATTTTGTAATCCACATAATTTTTTATAAATTTTTCCACATCTTCCCTAGATTCACTCCGAATTTCAAATTCATAATCCTCATTTAAAGAAATTTCTCTGTTTTTTTCAAGGCAGTAATAAAGCATATCATTGTAAGTCTGCTGTGCCAATATATCTCTTGCTTTATAATATGTAGATTTGTCGGTACTTGTCATTCGGACTGCCTGTTTTTCAGATATATACGGTTTATTCCTTATCAAATCTGTCATTTTTTGAAATTTGCGATTTTTTTCATTCATTCTGCATTCAAAACACATTTTCTCGTTACTTTCCTGCAAGAATAAAATTTTACAGTTTTCACATTCAATATATCCATTATTTTTTAAATATTTTTCCCTCTTTTTCAGCTTTATCGCAATTTTTTCCAGTCTTCTGGCAATATCTTCATATTTTTTATCAATTTTATCAATATTCTCGTGAATTTCTTTAATTTCTTCCGTAGAAAGCACAATATCCTTCACTTTTTCTGTGATTTTATTTTCAGACTCAACATCTATCCTACTTTCCCTAACATTTCCTCTAGGGATTTCACCAACCCGAATTGTCCCTCTTTTTTCCTCATTTTCAATAAGTTCATCCAGCAAATCTCGCTTTATTTTGTAATTTACCTTCGAAAATTCGATACTTTCCAAAAATTTCCCATTCAAAAATGTGTTTATTTTTTCCTTTATATTTTCCGCATACATTATCATCGTATGATAAATAATTCCATCATTAATCACTACAACTAGATTTCCGTTAAACAAGCTCTTTGGATAAGTTTTTTCGCCAATAGGACCGTTCACAATCTGTGTCCAGTTTTTCTTAATTTTCCACAAAATATATTTTTCATTCTTTAAAAGTGAGCTTCTTTTCTCAATCGCTTTTAGTGCCAAGTTTTTTAAATCCTTAATTCCGTCCATTTTGCAACCCCTTTTTACTCATTAATAATCTTCCCCTTTTCCACAATAAATTTTTTTCCTTCTATGCCCAGATCTTCTGTTGAAGTTATAAAACATTGAATTTTTTTATTTACAAAATAACTTAAAATACTTTTTTTTCTGACTTTATCAAAATACGAAGCGATGTCATCCATTATAAATATTGGATACTCCTTTTTTTCCTTTATTAAAATATCAATTTCTGAAATTTTTAGCGAAAATATTATAGATTTTTTCTCCCCTTGTGAAGAATACGCCTTTGCATTTTTCCCATTCAGCTCAAAGACAAAATCGTCTTTTTGAGGTCCAAGCAGGCTGTATCCAAGAAATTTTTCTCTCTCGCTTTTCCTTTTGCATAACATTTCAAATTTTTCCTTCAGTTCTTCCCTAGTTTTCTTTTCCACATCCCCAAGAAAACAGTCATATTTTAATTTCAGCTCCGAATTTTCATCAAATAATTTACGATAATTCAAGGTTAAAAGAATTGAAAGTTTTTTTATAAATTCCCGCCTGTTTAAAACGATATTCAGCCCTTCCTCAATAAATTTTTCATTATAGATTTTATAAATTTCCTCGCCAGTCTTTTTTTCCTTTATAAGTTTGTTCCGCACCTTCAATATTTTCTCAAAATTCACAATCGACTGTAAATACTCCTTTTTTGCCTGTGAAATTTCATAATTAAAAAAATTTCTCCTAACGCCAGGATTCCCAATAATCAGCTCAATATCCTCAGGAATAAATGAAATAATGTTAAGTAGCCCCACATAATTTATATATTTATTTTTTTCCCTGTCAATATAAAAGTCCTTCTTATCCTCATTAACATCAATAGCAATAGTATTTTCCGACAAATCCTTATGTCTGTACTTCCCAAACACAATCAGCCTGTTCAAGTTATATTTGCGAATCTCTTTCACTTTCTTAGTCCTAAAACTCTTCCCCGTAGCCAAAAAATGGACAGCCTCAATAAGTGATGTTTTTCCCTGTCCATTCTTCCCATATATTAAATTAAAATACCTATCAAACTTCAACTTCCCATCCACAAGACACCGAAAGTTATTAAAACTAATCTGATCCAAATACATCGCTATTTCTTCCCTTTCACACTGTAACTATCTGTAACTAACTTTTACCACTTTCCCCAAAATTTACATCAATAAATTTCTTCCTAAAAAACTCCCTTACCTCCCTATTAGGCAGTCTCAAGGAATACACATCCTCATAGTCTTCCCCAATTTTTTCATCAATAGTTAAATATCCGCTAAATAAAAGAAGTTCCCAAATTTCCTCCTGCCCCAATAAACTGGATAAATCAGCAAACTATTTAATGCGTTGCCCTCACAACAACTTTTTCTCCAGCAAACTCCACAACATCCCCATCATAAATTTTTTTTCCACGTCTAGTTTCCACAGCATCATTTACTTTCACTTCTCCATTCAAAATAAACATTTTCGCTTCCACTCCAGAACCTGTAAAGTTTGCCCACTTCAAAAGCTGATCCAATTTTATAAATTCAGTATTTATAACAACTTCTTCAATTTCATTATTTATATTTTTCATTAATTTTCCTCCATAATTTATATTCATATTTTTTTAGTAAATTTGAACTAATATTACTCTCAACCATTAACCAAACTAATGCTTAATTTTACTGTGGAAAACTTTATTTATCCGTGTAAAACTTTTCCCACAAATATTTCCACATCTTTTCCACAGTTATAATATATTCTTATTTTTAAAGAATTCCTTTGTGAATTTTTTTTCTTCTTAAATTGTGGAATTAATTTTTTCATATGTGGAGAAAATTTATATGTTTTTATTTTTATTATTCTATCACAATTTTTCTTTAATTTAAAATTAATTTTTTTTGATTTATCCACAAATGTGGAAAATTTTGTTTATTATTGTGGATATCTAAATTTTAGTTTTACACAATAAAATTTTATTTTTCCACAAAACTTGTTTTAATACTATATTTTTGATTAAATTTTTCCACAATTTTTGTGTATAAATTTTCAACATATAGTGGAAATTAATTTTTGTTTTTACACATTACAATTTTACAATTTATTTTATTAAATATAATTTAATTTTTTTGCTAAAATTTTTTTATAAAAATAATCTATGTAGAAAACTTTTTCAACTGTGGATAATTTTTAAAATATTATCATTTTTTTTCCACAAAATTTTCAACATTCTTTCCACATTTTCCACAATTTTTTTAAGCTCTAAAAATCTTCTTGTTCAAAGCTTCAATTTCTTTTTTGAACACAACATCTTCCTTCGTTTTTTTATCAATTTTTCTGATACTACTTATAACTGTACTATGATCTTTTCCGCCAAAAAGTCCACCAATTGCTGTTAAGCTTAGATCCAGTTCATCGTTATTTTTTAAAAGATACATTGCAATTTGTCTTGTTTCTACTATTTTTTTCTGACGTTTTTTAGATTTCATGTCAGTTACGCTGACACCATATTGTGTAGAAATCATTTCTATTACTTTTTTGGCTGTTACTTTAGACTGTTCACGTTTTACGTTGTGCATAAGCATTTCTTGTACCAGCTGCATTGTTATCTGTTCGTTTAAAAGTTTTGCACGTGCGTTTAAGTTTGTTAATGTTCCTTCCAATTCTCTTACATTTGTATCAAGAGAATCTGATATGTATTCAAGAATGCTGTCGTCTATTTCAATTCCTTGTGTCTTTGCCATATTTTTCAAAATCATCATACGAGTTTCGTAACCTGGGCTTTGAATTTCTACTGTCAAACCTGATAAAAATCTTGATTCGAGACGTTTTGACAGATTTTTTATTTCCTTTGGCGACTTGTCACTTATCATTATTATCTGTTTTCCAAGTTCCTGAAGTTTATTAAATGTGTGAAAAAACTCTTCTTCCACAGTTCCTTCACCACGTCCAAACACCTTCTCAAAAAACTGTATATCATCTAAAAGAAGCACATCCAAAGCACGGAAAGTATCACGAAAATTCTGAATACGTCCGCTGTTTAAAACTTTAAAAAATTCATTTGCGAATTCTTCTGAAGTTGAGTAATATACACGCTTGCTTGGATTATTTTCCAATATTGCATTTCCCACAGCTTGCATCAAATGGGTTTTACCAAGTCCTGAACTTCCATAGATAAAAAGCGGGTTATAAACTGGCGTTGGATTGTTGACAACTGCAAGACAGGCGTTATATGCAAGTTTACTATTTTCCCCTACAACAAAGTTGTCTAGTCTATGTTTCGGGTTTAAACCTGTGTGGAAAACTTGGATTTTTTCCTTTGTATCTTTTGAAAAACTATGTGTTTCAGCCTTATATGTCATTACATCCTGCTGTTTTACTTCAAAGTTTATAGTAACTTCCTCATCTGTTACAATTTCCACAATATCTTCCATCTGGCTTTTATGCTTTTCCATATTCTGCTGTATCAGCTTTGAATTGCATACAAGTGTAAGTTTTCCATCTTCCAGCTTTCCTACTTCCACATTGTTAAAAAATGCCTCAAATTCTGCCTCGTTTACCCTTTTTTTCATTATTTTTTTTATTTTTTCCCACAATTTCTCAATATCCATTTACTTTTCTCTCCTTTTTAGTTAATTTTAATTATGAATAAAAATTTTTAATTTTCTCGCATTTTGTTTAGTAAACTCGTTTATTAATTTTCCCTTTAAATTTGTACTTTTATTTAATTTTACTATAACATAAATAAAATAAATAATCAAGATTTTAAACAAAAGTTTTCCACAGACTTTTCCACATAAAAAATATAATATTTTTCTGCTGTTTATCAAAAAATTTTCCTTTTTAAATTTTTATCCACAAAAATTAATTACATCCATTTTCAGTATCTTTCCACACATTATCCACATACTTTTAATTTATCCACAAATTCTGTTGGTAATTATGTTTACAATTTTGTTGATAATATTTTTCCACAAATTTGGTAAAAGTTTTCCACAGACTTTTATCTGTCAATCCCTTTATTTATCAATGTTCCCACATTTCCACAATGTATAATAATAATATATTTAATTATATATATACTATTATATATTATAGAATTGTGGATAAAAAATTCTGTATAAAATTTTATAACAAATAAATTAAATAAAATTTACTTTTTGAATAAAGCATTGAACTTGACTTTTTTTTGAATATTGTATATAATGTCTATAAAAGACAATAATTTTTTAAAACTAAGATAGAAAGGAAAAAGAATGACAAAAAGAACATATCAACCAAATAAAAGAAAAAGAAAAAAAGATCATGGATTTAGAAAAAGAATGCAAAATAAAAGCGGAAGAAATGTTTTGAAAAGAAGAAGAGCTAAAGGAAGAGCTAAATTATCAGCATAACCCGGTGTTAAATTCAACACTGGGTTTTTAAAAGCATTAATCTAAATATTAAGAGAGCTTTCTTATACCTAAAACCTCTTTAAAACTGGACACAAAAGTTAAAACTATCCATAAATACATGTTTAGTTGATTTTTTTGTCTAATTTTAAAGAAGTTTAATATATTAAGCTCTCACTCATTTTAACAAAAAGAAGAGAAATATGTCTATTAACAAAATAAAAAAATCAAAGGATTTTTCATTAATATATAACAAATCACAAAAAATGCATACAAAGTATGCTATTATTTTTATAAAGGAAAATCTAAATAACGAACAACGATTTGGCTTTGTAGCAAGTAAAAAAACTGGAAATGCAGTTCAACGAAATAGAATCAAAAGAATATTTAAAGAATTTGTAAAAATACATAAAGATAAATTTAAAAAAAATACAGATTATATATTTGTAGGCAAATCTGTCTTAAAAGAAAAAATAAAAAAATTAAAATATAAAGATATTGAAAAAGATATAAACAAGGTAATAAAATAATGAAAAAAATATTATTATTTTTAATAAAAATTTATCAAAAGGGTATTTCTCCATATTTAGGAAGACGATGCAGATTTTACCCAACATGCTCAGAATACTCAAAACAGGCAATAATAAAATATGGAGCAGTAAAAGGGAGTTATCTGGCAATCAAAAGAATATTAAAATGTCATCCTTTTCATAAGGGAGGATACGATCCGTTAAAATAAAAAAGTGGAGGAAATAATATATGTTTAAAATACAGGCACTTGTTGATTTTGTCGTACATGTACTAAACGCAATATATGGTGTTGTAGGAAATTATGGTGTAGCAATAATTATTGTTACAATTTTAATGAGAATAATTGTGTTTCCATTGACATTAAAGCAAGAAAAGTCAATGAAAAAAATGAGAGATTTACAACCAGAACTTGATAAAATAAAAGAAAAATACAAAGATAGTCCACAAGAATATCAACAAAAAACGGCTGAACTGTACAGAGAAAATGGGGTAAATCCATTAGGAGGATGTTTGCCACTATTAATTCAAATGCCAATATTTGTGGCACTATATTGGGCTTTTAGCGGAAATGCAATTCCAGCAGATGCTAAATTTTTATGGTTTACACTAAAACAGCCTGACAGATTATTTATGATGGGAAATTTCGCATTTAATTTACTACCTATTTTAAATGTGGGAGTTACATATATTCAGCAAAAAATCATGGCAAGTGCAACTAGTGGACAAGAAAGTAATCAGCAGATGCAGACGATGTTATACATGATGCCAATTATGATGTTATTCATATTTTACAATATGCCATCTGGGGTAACATTGTATTACTTAGTTTCAGGAGCTTTGTCACTAGTTCAGCAGTATTTCATTTTGAAAGGAAGAAGTGATGATGGAAAAGATAGTATTAAAGGCACAAAATGAGGAAGAACTTAAAAATATGGTAAGCCGTTCCTTGACGCTAAAGGAAGATGAGACTTATCAGGTAAAAGTTTTAAAACATCCTAAAAAAATATTGTTTATCAATATAAAAGGCGAATATGAAGTTAAGATTGTAAAAAAATCAGAGTTAAAAACCAATGAAAATAAAACAAAAGTAGAGAAAACAAAAACACAAAGTGAAAATAATAATGTAAAAAAAGAGACAAAAAAAGAAAATGGAAATAATTATCCAAAAAATAACAATAAAAAAAATTACAAAAACGAAAATTCAGAAAGTAAAGAAAAATCTGTTACAAATCAACCTGATACAAATATAGACAAAATCAGGGCATTTTTTAAAGAGTTTATTGTAAATATAAAAATGGATATACGAATTGTTAATATAAAAAAAGAAAACAACAACAAATACTTGGTTATTCTTGATGGAAAAGATATGAGATTTTTAATTGGCGAAAAAGGAAACACATTAAACAGCTTTGAATACTTGTTAAGCACAACAAGACAGTTTAAAAATATAAAAATAGTTGTGGATTCCAATAACTATAAGGAAAAACGTGAAAAATCATTAAGAGATTTGGCAAGAAAAAAAGGAAAAGCAGTTCTTTCAACAGGAAACGCCATAAAATTAAATCCAATGTCAGCACGTGAACGTAAAATCATTCATGAGGAAGTTTCCTTTATGAAGGGATTACAAACTGAAAGTGTTGGGGAAGAGCCAAAAAGATATTTGGTTATTAAAAAATTAGATGAAAAATTTTAAAAAATTGAGTTAGATTGTTTGAAAAAAGATTTTTTAAACAGTTTAGTGTAATATAAAATAAAAATAAAATGATTTTAGAAAATAGAGGGATAAAATGTTGTTTGATACAATTGCGGCGATTTCCACTCCAAAAGGTGAAGGCGGGATTGCCATAATAAGAATATCCGGCGATAAATCATTTGAAATACTGGACAAAATATTTATTAAAAAAAACCCAAATGCTGATTTGGGTTTTTATAAATTAAATTATGGATTTATCAAGGATGGAGAAAAAATAGTAGATGAAGTAATGGCTGTAAGGCTAAAAGCTCCCAAAAGCTATACTTGTGAAGATATTGTGGAAATAAATTGCCACGGTGGAACGCTTGTTTCGGAAAAAGTGCTTGAACTTGTGTTAAGAAATGGAGCAAGACATGCTGAAAGTGGTGAATTTACAAAGCGAGCATTTATGAATGGACGTATAGACTTGTCACAGGCTGAGGCGGTTATGGATATTATTCAGGGAAAAACAGAAAAGAGCGTATCACTGTCGCTCGATCAGTTAAGAGGGGACTTGCGTGATAAAGTTAATGAATTTAAGAAGGCTTTGCTAGATATTACAGCACATGTAAATGTAGTGCTGGATTATCCTGAAGAAGGAATTGACGATCCGTTGCCAGTAGAACTTAGAGATAATCTGGAAAAAGTATATGAAGAAGCAAATCGGTTAATTGACTCGTATGACACAGGAAAAAAAATAAAAGAGGGAATAAAGACTGTTATTGTGGGAAAACCAAATGTCGGAAAATCTACATTGCTAAATGCTTTGCTTCGTGAAGAACGTGCTATTGTAACGCATATTGCTGGAACTACAAGAGATGTTATTGAGGAAATAATCAATATAAAAGGAATTCCATTAGTTCTGGTGGATACAGCAGGAATTAGAAAAACTGATGACATTGTTGAAAATATTGGTGTGGAAAAATCTAAACAGTTTATTGAAAAGGCTGATTTGGTGCTTCTTGTACTGGATGCTTCAAAGGAGCTGGAAAATGAGGATATAGAAGTTATAAATCAGATAAAAGAAAATAAAAAGAAAGTTATAGTATTATTAAATAAGATTGATTTAAATAAAAAAATTAATCTTGAAGGGCATAACTTGGAAAATATTGTTGAAATTTCTGCAAAAGACAATATTGGAATTGAAGATATGCAGGAAAAAATCTATTCATACATTGTGGAAGAAGATGTGGAAAACTCATCAGAAAAACTAATAATTACAAATATTCGTCACAAAACAGCACTTGAAAAAACAAAAGACGCAATAAGAAATATTTTTGAAACAATAGATATGGGTCTTCCGATGGACTTGATTTCTGTGGATTTGAAAGAAGCGTTAGACTCGCTTTCGGAAATTACTGGGGAAATATCGTCTGAGGATATTTTAGATCATGTATTTGGGAATTTTTGTGTTGGAAAATAGATTTTATCATATTTTATAAAAAATATGAAAAGTTTTGGATAAAATGGAGGAAATAAATAATGGATAATAATTATGGAGCAGAGGCGATTACTGTTCTGGAAGGGCTGGAAGCAGTTAGAAAACGTCCAGGAATGTATATTGGATCAACTTCAGCACGTGGGCTTCACCATCTAGTATGGGAAATTGTAGATAACAGTGTGGATGAGGCACTTGCTGGAATTTGTGATAAAATTACTGTAAAGATACTTGAAGGAAATATTATCGAAGTATCTGATAATGGACGTGGAATCCCTGTAGGAATGCACAAAACTGGAAAATCAACTTTAGAAGTTGTACTTACTGTACTTCACGCCGGAGGGAAATTTGACAATGATAATTATAAAGTGTCAGGTGGACTTCACGGAGTTGGGGTATCTGTCGTAAATGCTTTGTCAGAATGGCTTGAGGCAACTGTAACACGTGATGGAAAGATTTTTAGACAGACATATCAGCGTGGTGTTCCAACTTCGCCTGTGGAGGAAATTGGCGTGGCAGACGATGGTGCACATGGGACTGTAGTAAGATTTAAAGCTGATGATGAAATATTTGAAACAACAGTTTACGATTATTCTGTATTGGAATCACGTCTAAAAGAATTGGCATATTTGAATAAAGGCTTAAAAATTGAACTGGCTGATGAAAGAAATGCTGAAAATGTAAAAGCTGAAGAATTTTTATTTGAGGGTGGAATAAAGGATTTTTTAAATGAAATTATAGATGAGGAAAAAATAATTGATGATGTAATTTATATGGCTGATACGATGCAAATTGAGGAAGCGAAGGAAGTGGAAGCTGAGGATGAAAACGGAAACCCAGTGATAAAACAGCGAAGTGCAAAATTTGTGGAAGTGGAAATTGCGATGAATTACACAACTTCACAAAGAGAAACAGTTTATTCATTTGTAAATAATATAAATACTCACGAAGGTGGGACTCACGTTAGCGGATTTAGAACAGCACTTACAAGAACAATAAATGATATTGCAAAGCAGATGAACTTAATTAAAGATAAAAATGGGACATTTCAAGGAACAGATGTAAGAGAAGGTCTTGTCTGTGTAATAAGTGTAAAGATACCTGAGCCTCAATTTGAAGGGCAGACAAAAACAAAACTTGGAAATAGTGAAGTTACAGGAATTGTCTCAAATATTGTTGGAAGCAACCTGAAATTTTATCTTGAAGATCATCCCAAAGATGCTGAAAGAGTTATTGAGAAAATGGCAATGTCAAAAAGAGCAAGAGAAGCTGCGAAAAAAGCAAGAGAACTTGTACTTAGAAAAAATACGTTGGAAGTAGGATCACTTCCTGGAAAGTTGGCAGACTGCTCTTCAAAAGATCCAGCTGAATCAGAAATTTTCATAGTCGAAGGAAACTCAGCAGGAGGTTCTGCAAAACAAGGAAGAGATAGAAGATTTCAGGCAATATTGCCTCTTCGTGGAAAAATCTTGAATGTAGAAAAATCAGGAGTGCACAAGGCTCTTGAAAATGCAGAAATTAGAGCAATGATTACAGCCTTTGGAGCTGGATTTGGCGAAGAAATGGACTTAAAAAAACTAAGATACCATAAAATCGTAATTATGACAGATGCTGATGTTGACGGAGCTCACATCAGAACATTAATGCTAACTTTCTTCTACAGACATCTAAGAGAATTAATAAATGAAGGCTACATCTATATCGCACAGCCGCCTTTATATAAAATTCAGGCTGGAAAAGCAATCAGATACGCCTATTCAGACGATCAGATGAAACAAGTGACAAGAGTACTGGAAGGAGAAGGACGAAAATATACAATCCAGCGTTACAAAGGGCTTGGAGAAATGAACCCAGAACAGCTTTGGGAAACAACTCTTGATCCAGAAGTAAGAACGTTATTAAAAGTATCAATGGAAGACGCTTCTTATGCCGATAAAATGTTTAATATTCTGATGGGGGATAAAGTTGAGCCGAGAAGGAAGTTTATTGAGGATAATGCAAACTACGTAAGAAATCTGGATATATAATTTATTTTTTATTTTAAGATATTTTGGTTAATGATTATTTTTTCTTATTTTATTTATATTAATTTTTTTAACACAGAGGTATCAGACGCCATACCTCTGCACACCCGCTTGACGCAAAACTTTCTTATAAAAGAAAAATAGAAGTTACTTAACTCATAAATAGATTCCAAAAGCTCACTTTCACAATAAAAAGTTAAAATGATTCAAATAAATGGTATTTAATGTAAAAATTATGGTGAAAGAAACACATTCGTGTTTAGCTATTTTTCTTCTAACGAAATTTTGTTTGATTTTGATTTAGTTAAATCAACTGTTGTAATTAGATTAAAATTGTCGTGATTTTTTGGAAATAAAAATTTCTGTTTGAGCAAAGCGAGTTTAATTTTTATTTTCAAAAAATGCTTAGACGAGCCAGGGATGCAAGGGAAATGGCGATTGATTTCCCTTGCTTAAAAAAAGAAGAAGATATAGAAATTATAGGAATAACATTTGTTAGCAAAAATTTATTTTATAAAAGATGTTTAATAGATAAATATACAAGTTAGGTTGTGGAATTTTGAGAAGGTGGATTGTAAAGTAAAAGAAAAGAAAAGAGGTGCAGGATGTCAGACGATTTTAGAGATGACGATGAAAGAGAAGAAGAGATAACGGAAATGGATGAGAACGATGATAGGGAAATCATTGTGGAAGGATTGCCTAAGGCTACGGATTTATCAAATGAATCTAATGTTTATATTGAGGATGAGATAAAGGCGGCTTATTTGGATTATTCGATGAGTGTAATTGTTAGCCGTGCGTTGCCTGATGTACGTGATGGATTAAAGCCTGTGCATAGAAGAATTTTGTTTTCCATGAGTGAAATGGGAATGAGCCATAAGACTCCGTTTAAAAAATCAGCAAGGATTGTCGGGGATGTACTGGGGAAATACCATCCACACGGAGATTCTTCAGTTTATGGTGCAATGGTTAGAATGGCACAGGACTTTAATATGAGATATGAACTTATTGACGGACATGGGAACTTTGGTTCGATTGATGGGGATGAAGCGGCGGCAATGCGGTATACAGAAGCTAGAATGGCTAAAATTACTGAAGAATTACTTGCGGATATTGGAAAAGATACGATTGATTACAGAAAGAACTTTGATGAAAGTTTGGATGAGCCGGTTGTATTGCCTGCTAAACTTCCAAATTTATTGCTAAATGGAGCAAACGGGATTGCCGTTGGAATGGCTACAAATATTCCGCCACATAATCTAGGAGAAGTCGTTGATGGAATTGTCGCATTGATTGATAATCCTGAAATTTCGATTGATGAACTGATTACGTATATAAAAGGTCCAGATTTTCCAACTGGAGGTATAATTAACGGAAAACAGGGGATTTATGATGCGTATAGAACTGGACGTGGAAAGCTAAGAGTTGCAGGACGTGTGGAAGTTGAAACTTCAAAAACTGGGAAAGAGTCGATTATTGTTACAGAATTACCATATCAGGTAAATAAAGCCAGACTTATTGAAAAAATTGCTGATTTGGTAAGACAGAAGAAAATTACTGGAATATCTGACTTGCGGGATGAAACTGACAGGGATGGTATCAGAATTGTAATTGAGCTGAAAAAAGGTGAAGAAAGTGAATTGATTCTGAACAGCCTTTATAAATTTACTGATTTACAAAATACATTTGGTGTAATTATGCTTGCACTTGTGGATAATGCACCAAGAGTGTTGAATTTAAAGCAGGTTCTTCAGAAATATCTGGAACATAGATTTGAAGTAATTACAAGAAGAACTGAATTTGAGTTGAAAAAGGCTAAAAATAGAGCTCACATCTTGGAAGGGTTCAAAATTGCACTTGATAACATTGAGGAAGTAATTAGAATTATACGTGCTTCAAAGGATGCAAATGTTGCACGGACTGAATTAATTGCAAAATTTGGATTCTCAGAAATTCAGGCAAAAGCAATTCTGGATATGAGATTGCAAAGGCTTACTGGACTTGAAAGAGATAAAATTAATCAGGAATATAACGAACTTATGCTATTAATTGAAGAATTAACTGGAATTTTATCTGACGATTCAAAAATATATGGTATAATTAAAGAGGAGGCACTTAAATTAAAAGAAGATTTTGGTGATGAACGTAGAACTGAAATCAGAAATGCAAGAGCCGAAATCAGCATAGAAGACTTAATTAAGGACGAAGAAGTTGTTGTAACACTTACAGAAAAAGGTTACGTAAAACGTGTAGCAATCGACACTTACCGTTCTCAAAAACGTGGTGGAATCGGAGTAAATGCTACAAATACAATAGAAGACGATGTTGTAAAAGATATGTACATAGCAAAAACTCTTGATACATTACTTATTTTCACAACGAAAGGAAAAGTATTCAGCATAAAAGTGTATGAAATCCCTGAAACTGGAAAACAGGCACGTGGAAAACTGATTGGAAACATTATAAATCTAGATACTGATGAAAAAGTCAGCACAATAATAAGAGTTCGGGAATTTGAAAAAAATAAAAACTTATTCTTTGTAACACGAAACGGAGTTGTTAAAAAATCTGAACTGACATTGTTTGACAACATTAAAAAAGCTGGAAAACGTGCAATTAAGTTAAATGATGATGATGAAGTTATGTATATTGGGCTTACAAGCGGAACTGGTGAGGACGAAGTATTTGCCGCTACAAGAAACGGTATTGCGATTAGATTCTCTGAAAAAGATGTAAGAAGTATGGGAACTGGAGCAGCAGGAGTAAAAGGTATAACTCTTAGGGATAAGGACAAAATTGTAGGAGCCGCAATTATTAATTCAGAAATGAATAATGATGAAATGAGAATTCTTACAATTACTGAGGAAGGATATGGAAAACGTACTAAGTTATCAGAATATAGACTTACATCTAGAGGCGGAAAAGGGATTATCAATGCAAAACTTAATGATAAAACTGGGAAAATCGTAGATGTAAAAATTGTTACAGAAAATGATGAAATTATGCTTATTACGTCAGAAGGAACATTGATTAGAACGAGCGTTAATAACGTGTCGGTAATAGGGCGTTCGGCATCTGGTGTACGAATAATGAAAGTTAGAAATAATGAAAAAATTGCTTCAGTGGTAAAAATTACAGAAGAGCCTGAATTGATTGAAGATGAACAATAAATAGGATAAAAAAAATTATCATATAGAAGGAAGTGGTTAAAATGTTACAAAAAAAAGCATTATTTTTAGTTACGGCGGAAAACGAAATACAGCCATTGGTTAATTTTGCAAAAGTTTTCAAGCAAAAATATAACGCTGATGTTGACGTTATTTACATTAAGGATGTCCTGAAATATGAGGTATTTCCTGTTAGCATAGAAGGAATGGGACTAAATATTGGAGCAAATTACGCTTTTAAGGAATACAGGGAACTTGAGGAAAAAACTGTAAAAAAATTAAAAGAAAAAATGACTTCTGATATTTCAAATTTTTATACAAAAGATGGTGAGACATCTGAAATTGTACTGGAAGAGTTAAAAAAATATGATTTGCTTGTTCTTGTAAAAAATGAAAAAGTAACTTCAGTGCTAAAGGAAATTTTAAGAAGTATTTTCAAACCACTAATTATTTTACCAAATGTGGAAGATTTCAAATTGGACAATTTAATGCTGCTTGATGATGGAGCTTATAATGCAAATAAAACATTATTTACTTTCTTCCATATATTTGGGGAGCAAAAAGTGGATGTATTACGTGTAAATGTCGAAGAAGATGATGAAAATAGCCTAGCTGAACGTTTTGGGGACAATTACAACCTTATTCACAAAAAAGGAGATACATTCAAGACAATTATGAATGAAGCTCAAAACTATGACCTAGTCTTAATGGGTGATTTGAGATACACAGTAATGGTGGAAAGAATTACTGGTAAGCTAGGAGTTAGAATACTAGAAAATCTTCAAAAACCGATTTTTATAGTATAGTAAAACCATTTTAGACCCAAACTCAAAGTTATGATTATATTACTCAAACAGTTTTTATAAATACAAATATAATTTCTGTTTGAGTAAATATATATTAGTTATACTAATATATTTTTGTGATTTTCTTTGTAAAGCATTTGTTTTTGCAATTTTTTTTTAAAAAACTATACCAAAAACATCATAACTTATTTTTTAATTATAAAAATATAGTTAGAATATATAAAAAGCTATATTGGTTAAAAATTTTGGGATAAAAAATCATATAAAAAAAATATTTGAGTATATTATTTTTTTAAACAAAAAATTTTCTATAATCATTTCATTTTTAGAACAAAATAAGTTGTAATTTAAAATAGTTATAAAATTAATATAATTAATTGTGCTATATTTCACAAGCAAAACACGCCTAAATAAAAGGTAAAATAGTATTTTTATGTAGTAATTATAATTTAGATTTTTTAGAAATTCTTAAAAATAAAGAAAATTATAATAAAAATAATATACTTTATAAAATCTTTTGGATTATAATAGAACTGGCATTAACGTAAATGTTGTTTCTTATATATAATATAGAAAATTAGGAATAAATTAAAAAGTGTGTTATAATAAATAATAAATTAATTACTAAAAATATTTGGAGTTTAGGATATTTTGCTAAATTTGTATACTAAAAACTCCTTTAAATTGGACTAAAGATGAATAAACTTTAGGACAAAAATGTAATGTTAAAATATTTATATTATCGTTTTAGAGTATGTTTATCGAAGTTTGATTTTAAAATTAAGTATGTAAAAGTTTTTTTCAATGGAGAAATAAACAAAAAAGGAATATGGAGAGAGGAGATTTAATGAAAGTATTGATTTGTTCCGATAGTCACGGAAGGCTTGATTATTTTCAACAAGTAATCGATCTGGAGCAACCAGAAATTGTAATTTTTGGAGGAGATCACAGTACAGATGCAATTGATATGTCGTTGGTCTACAGAGATGTACTTTTTGCCATTGTAAAAGGTAATACTGATATGGATGATTATGAGTCTAGAGAAACTAAAATATTTGATTTGATGGGAAAAAAGGTGCTATTAACACACGGACATCTATATAGTGTAAAAACGACACTTGAAGAATTAGAAAAAAAAGCTCATTTAGAAAAAGCTGAGATTTGCGTTTTTGGACATACACATAAAGAATTTATGGCAGAAAAAGGTGGAATAATATTTGTAAATCCAGGAGCATTACAAGATAAAAAATATATGGTTTATTATGGTGGTAAAAAGTTTGAGCAAAAAATATTAAAATAAGATAAGCTGTTATTGGCTTTAATTGGAATAAAGAAAAGACATAATTATTGAGTAAAATCAAGGTTATGTCTTTTTTTATGGAGTATGTTTTTATACAAATAAAAATTAACAATAATAAAATATTTTATAAATATTGATTTAAAGGTATTTTACTGATAAATTTATATAAATAAATTATGATTGGAATTGTCAGCTTCTCCCATATAAGCAGCTACTCCACCATATTCAATATTTTCAAGTAATTCATCTTTTTTTATTCCCATAACCTCCATTGACATTGTACAAGCAATTATTTTTCCACCATTTTTTGTAAATTCAGAAAGTAAGGAATTCAGTGTTTCTATATTTTTCTTTTTCATTATAAAATCAAATATTTTTCTTCCAATTCCACCAAAATTCATTTTTGATACAGGCAATTTTTTAGGACCTTTAGGAAGCATAAAATTAAACATTTTCTCGAGTAGATTTTTTTTATATTTTGTTTTATAATTTTCTTTTTTAAGAGCATTTAATCCCCAGAATGTAAAAAACATTGAAACTTTATTTCCCATTGCGAGAGAACCATTGGCAATTATTAAAGAAGCAAAAATTTTGTCAAAATCTCCACTAAATATGACTAATGTACTCTTTTTTTCTAAAAAAGTTGTAGAAGGACTGGAATTATTCTCAAAAGTATTAAAATTATTTTTTGAAAAAAAACCATCATTTTTTTTACCTTTTTTTATAAAAGCTGATGTTATTCCTTTTTCTTTAATTGTATTTAAAAGGATATTTCCAGTTTTTTGCGTCCAAGCTTTTATATCATTTTCAAAACTTGAATCGTTTGACTTCACTAAAAGAGTCTCACCTTCCTTCATTTCTTGAATTACATTTTTGACTTTCAAAATAGGTCCAGGACATTGTGTTCCGCAAGTATCAAGTATAATTTCTGCTTTATCATTTGTTTCTATTTTATAAGGAATCTTATTTTCATTGTATTTAAAAAAGATTTTATTGCCCTGTTCTTTTGTAGCTGAATAATAAATAGTGGTTCCCCCATTTAAGTTAAAAACTTTAAAGCCATATGAAGTAAGTATTCGCTGGGCATTATAGCCTCTTAGCCCTATTCTACAATAGACAACATATTCTTTTTCTTTGTCAAGTTCGCTTAGTCTATTTCGTAACTCATTTAAAGGAATATTTCTAGCATTTTTTATATGATTGAGCTCGTATTCTTCAGGAGTTCTTATATCTAGCAATTCTTTTCCCTGTAGTTCATTCCATTGCACCTGCTCCATTTTATCAAATACAATATTTTTAGCCATAAATCCAGCATAATTTACAATATCTTTTGCAGAATTGTAAGCTGGAGCATAGGCAAAATCAATATCTCCAAGTTCAAAAATAGACAAATTTGAAAAAATAGCAGTTGAAATAATGTCAATTCGTTTATCCACGCCATTTTTACCAATTCCCTGGGCACCAAAAATTTTTCCTGTTTCAGGATGAAATAAAATTTTTAATACAATATCTTCGGCACCAGGATAATATCCAGCATGATTCCCTTTAATTATTGTCACATTTTTATAATTAATTTTTTCAGCTAATAACATTTTTTCATTTACTCCTGTAGATGAAACTGTTAAATCAAAAATTTTAGCTATTGTCGTTCCGACAGTTCCTTTGTAATATTCTTTTTTTCCAAGAATATTTCCTGCTACAATTCTTCCCTGTTTATTTGCAGGAGCGGCTAGTGGAACAGGAAGGATTTTATCTAAAACAGACATATTTATTTCAACTACATCACCTAAGGCAAATATATCGTTATCGCTTGTTTGGAGATACTCATTAACGGAAATATATCCTTTATCTGTAAGTTTTAGATTGCATTCGTAAGCAAGTTTTGAAAGAGGTCTAACCCCAATAGACACAATAAGCATATCAGTTTTAATTTCTTTTGAGGAAGTTTTTATTGTTATCTTATTATTTTCATCTTTTATAATTTCTAAAATATCAGTTTCTAAAAATAGAGATATATTATTATTTTTTAATTCCTGATGAATAAATGAAGCAATTTCAAAATCAACGGAAGTCATAACTTGTTTTGCTTTTTCAATAAGTGTAACATTTAATCCAATATTAACAAGATTTTCAGCTATTTCAATTCCAATAAATCCAGCACCTATAATAGCAACATTTTTTGGATTATTTTTTTTAATATAATTTTTTATATAATCCATATCTTCTATATTTCTCAATGTCAGAGAGTTGTCTTTATTTAAACCTTTTATGTTAGGGATAAAAGGTTCGGCACCTGTAGAAATAACAAGTTTATCATAATTCTCAATATATTCAATGTTTTTTTTCAAATCTTTGACTGTAATTTCTTTTTTTTCACGGTTTATTGAAATAACTTCACTGTTTATTATTACTTCAATATTAAATTTATTTTTAAAGGTAGCAGGGCTCTCTAATATAAGATTTTGCCTTTCTTTTATAACATTTCCTATGTAGTAAGGAAGACCGCAGTTAGCAAAACTGACATAATTACTTTTTTCAAAAATTTTTATTTCTATATTTTCATCCAATCTTCTAAGCCTTGTAGCTGTACTTGCTCCTCCTGCAACGCCTCCTATTATAATAACTTTCATTTTATATTTCTCCCTTTTTTATAATTTTGTAATTTATTTCTTTTTATCATTCAAGACAATTCGAGCTAATTCCTCTAAACTGTTTGCAACTATTATACGAATTCCTTCTTCCTTATTACCTAAAACAATCAAATTATCTCCAGAATTAATATTAAGTTCTTCTCTAATAGATTTTGGGATTACAATTTGCCCCCTTTCTCCTACTTTAACAGTTCCACATTCAAATTCTTTACCTTTGTATTTCATACTTATATAATTCTCCTTATTAAATATATTTTTCTGATTTATCATATTTATATGTTTATTCTACAACGTTTTTATTTATAAGTCAATATTTATAAAAATATCTAAAAGTTTATAATGGTTTATTCAAATTTTGATAATTTTATTTTGCAATATCTTAACCTTTCATTATATGCTGTTTTTAAATCTACTTATATAAACTTAAATATAATTTTAAATTTTTTTTTGTTATAAAGTATTGACAAAATGAAAAATCATAGTATACTCAATATAGAGCTTATATTACAACGAAGTAATATAAACAAAATAGTAACAATAACAAAATTGCAATTATAAATTAAAATATGGAGTACAATAATATTTTGGAGCAAAGGAGCTTGAAAAATTATTTGATTTTTTAGTTCCTTTTTTATTTTTGCTAATTTAATAATTTATTATATAATTTTAGAGAAGGAGGTGAAATCAAAATTAAATTATTTGTCAAATAAAAAATAATTTTAGGAGGAAAGATATGGCAACATTAAATGCATTAGGAATGATAGAAACAAAAGGATTAGTAGCTGCAATAGAAGCTGCAGATGCAATGGTAAAAGCAGCAAATGTTACATTGATCGGTAAAGAGCATGTAGGTGGAGGATTAGTGACAGTACTTGTAAGAGGAGATGTAGGAGCTGTTAAGGCTGCTACAGATGCAGGAGCTGCTGCTGCAGAGAGAGTTGGAGAATTGATTTCAATTCATGTAATTCCACGTCCACATGCGGAAGTAGAAACTATTTTGCCAAAAGGAAGAGAATAGTATAAATAATTTTATAAAAAAATAAAACTATTTATAAAAAAATTTAGGAGGTAATAACTATGGCAACATTAAATGCACTAGGAATGATAGAAACAAAAGGATTAGTGGCTGCGATAGAAGCTGCGGATGCAATGGTAAAAGCAGCAAACGTAACATTAATTGGTAAAGAACATGTAGGTGGAGGATTAGTAACAGTTCTTGTAAGAGGAGATGTGGGAGCTGTTAAGGCTGCGACAGATGCAGGAGCTGCTGCTGCAGAAAGAGTTGGAGAATTGATTTCAATTCATGTAATTCCACGTCCACATGCGGAAGTAGAAACTATTTTGCCTAGATAAAATAAGTTTTAGAAAGGATTTGTTAAATGGAAGAAGAAAAAAAACAGAGAATGATACAGGAATATGTGCCTGGTAGGCAACTAACATTGGCTCATATAATTGCAAATCCCCAAAGAGATTTATCAAAAAAAATAGGACTTCATGAAAACAAGGTAAATGCTATCGGAATTTTGACAATAACTCCAGGAGAAGCAGCAATAATTGCCGCAGATCTAGCTACGAAAAGTGCTGGAGTTGAAATAGGATTTGTTGACAGATTTACAGGATCCGTTGTAATAAGCGGAGATGTAGGTAGCGTAGATGCTGCTGTAAATGAGGTAGTTTCCTACTTTGCAAATATATTAAAATTTAGCATAACTCAAATAACGAGGTCATAAAATTGAAAAGAATACTTTTAATAGGGAAATCCATGTGCGGTAAAACAACATTAACTCAGAGAATACATGGACTGGATATAAAATATGAAAAAACACAGATGTTAACGTATTCTAACGACATACTTGACACTCCAGGCGAATATATGGAAAATAGAATGCTTTACAAAGCACTAATTGTAAGCTCGTATGATTGTGATGTTATAGGGATGGTACAAGCGTGTGACGAAGAGCATAATGTGTTTCCGCCAGGATTTTCAACAGCTTTTACAAAGCCTGTAATTGGAATTGTAACTAAATCTGATTTGGGCGGAGATGTGAAAAAGGCTTGTGAAATATTGGAAAATGCAGGAGCTGAACAAGTTTTTGTTGTAAGTTCTTATGAAAACGAAGGAATTGAGGAGCTTGTAAAATATTTGGAAGATGCTTCCGAGTAGACAAGAAGGTGATAGATAGATGGATTCATACGGATATGTGGAGACACGGGGGCTTGTAACGGCAATAGAAGCTGCAGATGCCGCCTTGAAGGCAGCTAATGTAACACTTACAAACTGCTATTATGTAAAAGGTGGAATTGTAACCATTGAGGTTATGGGAGATGTAGCTGCTGTAAATGCCGCTGTGGATGCCGCAAGTGAAAGTGCCAAAAGGCTTGGAAATTTCCTGAGCAGTAACGTTATTGCAAGAGTGGCTTCTGAAACAAAGAAAATTCTGATAAGTGATATTGGGAAAAAATCTGATAAACAAACTGACACTGTGCAAAATGATGAAAAAATTATTGAAGAATTAGACAATGAAAATGAAAAAATCGAAGTTGAAATAGTTCCAGAAGAAGTGGTTGAGCAGGCAGTAGATGAAAATTCAGATATTCAAAATGAAAATAAAGTGACTGAAGAGCAATCTGAAGATATTACAGAAAAAATTGAAACAGAAGAAAAACCAGAAGAAGTAATTCAGGAAATAACAGAAAATGAAGAAGCAGAACAACAAAACGATATTATTCAGGAAAATGAAGAAGTTTCAGTAACAGAAACTTTAAAAAAAAAAGATGAAGAAACAAAAGAAGAGATAAAAAAGGCAAAAAAACATTATCAGGACATGAAGGTGGCAGATTTAAAGACAAAAGTAAACAGTCTTAAACTTGGGTACACTTGGAACCAGATAAAGACAATGCCAAAGAAAAAATTAATAGAAATTTTGATAAAAAATAATCAGGAGGAATAGAGATGGCAACATTAAATGCATTAGGAATGATTGAAACTAAAGGATTAGTAGCGGCAGTAGAAGCTGCAGATGCAATGGTAAAAGCTGCAAATGTTACATTAATTGGAAAAGAACACGTAGGTGGAGGATTAGTAACAGTATTGGTAAGAGGAGATGTAGGAGCTGTTAAGGCTGCAACAGATGCAGGAGCTGCAGCAGCAGAAAGAGTTGGAGAATTAATTTCAATTCATGTAATTCCACGTCCTCATACTGAAATTGAGGCTATATTGCCAAAAGCAAGAGTAGTTGAGGGTGAATAAGAGAACTTAAAGTAATCAGACAACAGTGATTATTTATAGAAAGGACAAACTATGGATAAAGATTTGCAATCAATACAAGAAGTAAGAGATTTATTAAATAGTGCAAGTAAAGCATTTGAAGAATACAGTCAGTTCTCACAAGCTCAAATTGATGAAATAGTAAAGGAAATAGCTGAAGAAGCTCAAAAACATGAAGTGGAACTGGCAAAACTAGCTAACGAAGAAACAGGATTTGGACGTTGGGAAGATAAGGTGCTAAAAAACAGATTGGCATCAGTTGGTGTATATGAAACTTTGAAAGATCAGAAGACAAAAGGAATAATTTGTGAAGACAAAGAAAATGGAATAACTGAAATAGGAGTTCCAATGGGTATAATCGCGGCTTTAATTCCATCAACAAACCCAACTTCAACAACAATATATAAAATAATGATTTCATTAAAAGCAGGAAACGCAGTAATTGTAAGCCCACACCCAAATGCGAAGGACTGTATAATAAAAACTGCGGAATACTTAATAAGAGCTGCAGAAAGAAAAGGAGCTCCAAAAGGATTAATTGGAGTTATAAAGACTCCTACATTACAAGCAACACAAGAGCTTATGAAACATAAAAAGACTTCATTGATTTTGGCAACAGGTGGAGAAGCTATGGTAAGAGCTGCTTACAGTTCTGGAACGCCTGCTATAGGAGTAGGACCTGGAAATGGACCTTCATTTATTGAAAGAAGTGCAGACATTAGAAAAGCAGTTAAACGAATAATAGACAGTAAGACTTTTGACAATGGGGTAATCTGTGCGTCAGAACAGTCAATTGTTACAGAAGAAGTAATAAAACATCAAGTTGTTGATGAATTGAAACGACAAGGTGCATATTTCTTGAATAAAGATGAAAGAGAAAAAGTTGGAAAAATTCTAATGAGAGCTAACAACACAATGAATCCGAAAATAGTAGGGAAAACAGCTTTGTATATAGCTGCAATGGCTGGAATAACAGTTCCTACAACTACAAAAGTACTTGTTTCTGAAGAAACAGAAGTTTCTCATTTAAATCCATATTCAAGAGAAAAATTATGTCCTGTATTAGGATTTTATACAGAAGAAACTTGGGAAAAAGCATGTGAAAAATGTATAGAAATTCTTGAAAATGAAGGAATTGGGCACACAATGTCAATGCATACAAACAACGAAAATATCGTAAGAGAATTTTCATTGAAAAAACCAGTTTCAAGATTACTTGTAAATACACCTGCGGCACTTGGAGGAGTTGGAGCAACAACTAACCTTATACCTGCATTCACATTAGGATGTGGAACAGTTGGAGGAAGTGCAACTTCTGACAATATAGGACCTTTAAATCTAATAAATATTAGAAGAGTAGCTTATGGTACAAAAGAACTGGAAGAATTGAAAGAAGAAGGTTCATGTGTAAATACATGTTCGGTTGATAATTCACGAGTAAATGAAAACGAAATTGAAGATATCATAAGAAAAGTATTGGACGGAATTATAAAAAAATAGATAGGGTGTGATAAAAAATGCCTGTTATAACAGAAGGAATGCTTAGAAAATTAGATAAGGAAGGGCAGCTTGAAAAAGTACAAATAACTGAAAAAGACATTCTCACACCATCAGCAAGAGAGTTTTTAAATGTAAAAAAAATTGATTTTAGAATCAAAAAATCACAGGAGCAAGTTGTAAATAATGGATCAGATGATGTAAACAAAGTTAAAGACTCTCCCGCTAATACTTCTGAAGAAAAAGTTGTCAAAAAGAGAGAATACAGAGATTATGTGACAGGGGCTATTTATGATAAAAAGCCTGAATTCATGACTCAGCTTTTTGGGGATAATTTAGTTGTAAAAAATCATAAAAGAATCATTTTAAGAGGGAAATTTGATATTTTACAAGCTGAAATAATAAAATATTGGAAAAAGTATGAAAAAAACAAGAAGCTGGAAAGCGACTTTGCACAGACATATAGATTTGTACGGGACTTATTTATAAGCGAAATGACCGATACACCATTTCAGGAAAGAGATGTTCTTGGATACGATATTGACACATTAAAGGATATAACTCACAATACAATAAAATATTATAAAACAGGACATTTGTTTGAAATAAATATAGATTTTGATGAATCGGTTATTGATATAAATTATTTGAGAGCTTTGTCAAGGGAATGTGAGCTTTCCGCAGTAGACGCTTTTTACAAGGAAGGAAAAGTGGAAAGGCTGGATATGCTAAAAGCATTAAATCGTTTGAGCAGTATATTGTACTTGATGATGTTAAAAGCGAATAACGGAGATTATAAATCATAAGCTCCGAATTGGGAGATATTATGGATAGAAATGAATTGGAGAGAATAATAAGAGAAAAATTACAGGAAATAATGGGTGCAGAAAAAGATGATACCTTTATGGTTGAGGCTTCGGGACGACATGTACATCTTACAAAGGAACACGTAGAAGCACTTTTTGGAGAAGGTTATGAATTGACTCCTGTAAAGGATTTATCACAGCCAGGACAATTTGCAGCTAAGGAAAGAGTTAGGGTAATCGGACCAAAAGGCGAATTTTCCAATGTTGCAATATTAGGACCATGCAGAAATTTTTCTCAAGTGGAATTATCACTTACTGACTGCCGTGAAATTGGAGTCAAGGGAGTAATAAGAGAAAGTGGAAAAATCGAAGGAACACCCGGAATATTACTAGGTGTAGGAGATAAATATGTGCATCTGGATAAAGGTGTTATTGTTGCCAAAAGACATATTCATATGACAAGAGAAGATGCAGAAAGATTTTCTGTAAAAGACGGTGAAACTGTAAAAGTAAAAATTCACAGCGACAGACCGTTAATATTTGATGATGTTTTGATAAGAGTAAGGGACAGCTTTAGACTGAGCATGCATATAGACTTTGATGAAGCCAATTCTTGCGGATATATTTCAGGAGTGACTGGAAGTATTGAAAAGTAGCTCTAAAAAATATGATGAGGAGATAAAATGGATACTCAAAATTTGATAGAAGTGCTTGCAAGGGAAGTGTTAAAGGAGATTGCAAAAAGGGAAAATGAAAAATCAACTGAAAATCATGAGGTAATTTCTAAAAAATCTGTAGTAACAGCTTTTTTGGGAAATGATGAGGTTTTGAAGGATGAACTTAAAAATGAAACATCCTTTATGGATAATGTAAAGCTAGACAGCACATGGGAAGACGTTAGACAAAATGAAAATAAAAAAGTACTTGTAGTATCGACTCTTGGAATAAATGATTTAATAGATCTTTCACAAGGTAGAAAAAGTATTATGACAGAGTTTCTTTTTAATGATTCACAAGTTATTCTTGTAGAAGAAGGTTTGGAATATAAAAAATATACTAAGCCTGCTGCGTTAATTAATCTTTACGACGAATATCTTGAGAAAGT
This sequence comes from Leptotrichia sp. HMT-225, assembly GCF_030644325.1. Lineage (NCBI taxonomy): Bacteria > Fusobacteriati > Fusobacteriota > Fusobacteriia > Fusobacteriales > Leptotrichiaceae > Leptotrichia > Leptotrichia sp. HMT-225. Next base: position 116,461 of record NZ_CP130323.1, read on the forward strand.
AAAGGAATTTGGAATAAAGGTTGTGAAAAGAACAGAAGTTAAAAATATTTTTTGTGCAAAAGAAAAGGTTTATTTGAAGGGATTGATAACAGAAAGCAGACTTAGAAAGCTAGGATTAAAAAATCAGATGCTTGAAGTTGATGCAAAATCTAAAGTAACTTCCCTTGCAATGGATTATATAAAAGAAAATAGTATTGAATTATACTATGAAAGAGGACAATAGTATGTTAATTGGAAAAGTTGTGGATAATGTCTGGGCAACAAGGAAGGATGAAAAACTAAAAGGATTAAAACTTATGGTAGTTGAAGTAGAAGGAACTGGCGAAGGGCATGGAAGTAGAAAAATGGTAGCGGCAGATTACATTGGATCTGGACAAGGTGACAAGGTAATAATTGTTACAGGAAGTTCTGCAAGACATATATTTGACGCTGAAACTCCTGTGGATGCAACTATTGTAGGAATAATAGACAGTTTGGAGTCGGAAAAGGAGTAAAAAAATGAAAAAAAGATTGATTACGGTAAAAAATCTTTCTGAATTTGTTCAAAACAAGGAATTAGTGGTTCAGGCTGATATGATTATTACTCCCGGGGCAAAGGACATAATTAGGGAACAGGGAGTCGAAGTAAGATATGAAAAATCTTTCTGTGAATCAAACTGTGAATCAGAAAACAAAGTAAAAAATGAAATAAAAAAAGACTGTGAAGATTTAGAAAGAAAAGTTATTGAAATACTTGTAAAAGATTATAAAATAACAGATTTTGAAACAGTCCAAAAAATATTATCCAAATTAAAAGAATTACGATAAGAAAGGAAGTGGATTCAATGGGGTTATTTCAAATAAAACCGGATATTCATTATGGTGCTAATTCTTTGGATATATTAAGAACACTGGAAATGGAAAAAGTATTTTTAGTTACAGATGAAAATATGGTAAAACTAAAAGTTACAAATAAAGTTGTTAATATTTTAAAATCACGGGAAATAGAAACTAAAATATATTCGGATGTAAAGCCTGATCCCACTGATGAGGAAATTATAAACGGAATGCTGGAATTAAGCGCATATAATCCTGACTGCATAATAGCACTTGGAGGAGGTTCCCCAATAGATGCCTGCAAATCAATGATTTATTTTACAAATCAGATAAAAAAAGCAATTGGACAAAATAAAAAGCCAAAATTTATTGCAATCCCTACAACGAGCGGAACAGGGTCAGAAGTAACGTCTTATGCAGTTGTTACAACAAAAGATAAAAAAATACCACTAAGTGACAGTGAAATGCTGCCAGATATAGCAATCTTAAATCCAGAATTTATAAAAACTCTTCCACCATCAATAATTGCAGACACTGGAATGGATGTTTTGACACACGCCATAGAAGCATATGTTTCAAGATCTAGAAATCTGTTTACAAATACACTTGCACTAGGAGCAATAAAAACTGTTTTTGCTGATTTGGTAAGCAATTTTGAAAATCCTGCGCTGGAAAGGGAAAGAATTGATTTACAGATTGCTTCGTGCATGGCAGGAGTAGCATTCAGCAATGCAGGATTAGGAATAAATCACAGCATAGCACATTCGCTAGGGGCAAGATTTCATAAGCCGCATGGACGGCTTAATGCAGTAATAATGCCAAAAGTTATAAAGTTTAATGCACAAAATAAGAATGCGGCAAGATATTACCGTGAAATTGCTGAAGAGTTGGGATTTACACCTAAAGAAGATGCAGAAGGTGTGGAAATACTAGCAAAAGCCATCAAAATGAGAGCGGCTAAAATGGGAATACCAAATAATTTAAGAGAACTAGGAATTCCGGAGGAACAATATTCTTCTGAAATGGAAAGTATCGTTGATCAGATAGAAAATGATCTGTGTACAGGGGAAAATCCTAGACGATTTAACAGAATTGAAATGAAGCAGTTATTGAAAGATTTATATTAAATTCGAGGAAAAGGAAAAAAAATGAGAAAAATAATAGTTGTAGATGATGAGCCGATAACAAGGATGGATATTTGTGAAATACTTAGAGAAGCCAATTATGATGTAGTTGCGGAGGCAGGTGATGGATTTGATGCAATAGAACAGAGCAAAAAATATAATCCTGATTTTGTAATAATGGATGTCAAGATGCCAATACTGGACGGATTAAAGGCAGCGAAAGTAATAAGAGAACAAAAATTGTCTAGAGGTATTGTTTTACTTACAGCATATTCCAATAAAGAATTTATAGAGGAAGCAAAAAATATAGGAATAATAGGATATATAGTGAAACCCATCGACGAAAAGTCCTTTATTCCTAACCTGGAGATTATATTTAACAAACAGGAAGAATTTGAAAAACTGGAGAAAAAATATTTGAAAACAAGTCAAAAGCTGGAGGATAGAAAAAAAATTGATATAGCCAAAAGTATTTTGATGAAAACAAGGAATTTTACTGAAAATGAAGCATATGAGTACATAAGAACACTTAGTATGAACAAAAGGTGCGATATGGGAAAAATAGCCGATATTATAATTTTATCTGGAGATGAAGATGCTTAGAACGATATGTAAACAATATACGGAGCTTTCAAATAAAGATATTGAAAAGCTGGAGAAAATATGTGAAGGGCTTCCAGTTATGAGCAAGTTATTAAAAGCAGACGTATTTATTGATTGTATGACTGAAAATAGAGATACAGCGATTGTAGTTGCCGAGGCAAATCCAAGAAGAGGTTCGAGCTACACTCAGAGTGTTGTAGGGAAATTTGCCTATAGAAAAAATGAGCCTGCGGTATTAAGAACGCTGGAAACTGGACATCCATCACGAGATTATAAGGCATTGACACAGGAAAATAAAAGCGTAACACAGAATGTAGTGCCTATAAGAAGTGATGAGGAATCTGGAGAAATAATAGCTGTTCTTATAGTCGAAGAGGGCATGAATGAGGAAAATATTAATAAAGAACTGAGTTTTCTTAACAATGCAACCGATGATATTCTTATGAGCTCTGTTGGAATGTTGCGGGAACGTAAAATAATCGACTACATCAATGATGGAATTATAATTTTTAATGAAGAAGGTCTGTGCATATACGCTAATTCCAGAGCAAAATATGTATACAGAAAGATTGGCTATAAGGATTTTTTCCTTGGAGAAAAATTTGATAATATAGTAATTGATGATGTTGAATTTGAGGATGTGCTAAGTGGAAAAGTAAGTGAAAAATCAGATGTAAACATATCAAATATGGTTTTGAGTTTGGAATATATCCTGGTAAAGGAAACGAAAGATGTTAAAAATGTCGTTTTATTTATAAAAGATATTACAGAAATTAAAATCAAGGAAAAGGAACTGATTTTAAAATCAGTTGCAATTAAAGAAATTCATCACAGAGTAAAAAATAATTTACAAACCATTGCAAGTTTGCTTCGGATACAGGCAAGAAAAACAGATGATAAAGCTGTAAAAGCGGCATTTAGTGATAGTATAAACAGAATATTAAGCATATCAGTTACTCACGAATTACTTGCTCAGAATGGACTAGATGAATTGGAAATAAAGGAAGTTATAAATAAAATTCTGAAAAATTCGGTAAGAGAAAATTTGGAAGGACATTTAAAACTAAAAATAGATGTAATCGGAGATAATTTTGAAATCAATTCGGACAAGGCAACAACAATTGCACTTATAGTAAATGAACTTGTGGAAAATTGTATAAAGCACGCTTTTAAGGGGCGTAGCAGAGGACATATAACAATTAAAGTAAAAAGTGGAGAGATGAAATCCCGTATTTTCATAAGTGATGATGGGATTGGAATGGACGAAAAGAACTTTGAAAAAGGGAGTATCGGATTGCAGATAGTGAAAAGTCTTGTAAAGGAAAAACTTTATGGGAATCTGGATATAAAGACTGGTAGTAAGGGAACTGAAATCAGTTTTGGGTTTGAAAATTGATTTATCTTTATATTAAATATTAATGAAGACAAAGGAGTCTTGTATAATGATAGAAGAAATATTAAGTGTAGGAATAGACATTGGAACTTCTACTACTCAGCTTATTTTCTCAAAAATTTATATAGAAAACAGAGGAACTGCATTTACAGCGCCTCAGCTTAAAATAATAGGAAAAGAAGTTATATATAGAAGTGACATTTATATTACTCCGCTGGAAACTGAAACAAAAATAGATGCAAAAAAGGTTAAGGAAATAATAGAATCTGAATACAAAAAAGCCAATATTCAATACAAAGATGTTTCGACAGGGGCTGTAATAATAACAGGAGATACGGCAAGAAAGGAAAATGCCAAGGAAGTACTGCAAATTCTTAGTGGAATGGCAGGAGATTTCGTTGTTGCGACAGCAGGACCTGATTTGGAGAGCATTATTGCTGGAAAAGGTTCGGGAGCTTACGGATATTCTGATGAGAAAAATACAAGTATCGTAAACTTTGATATTGGAGGAGGAACTACAAACATTGTAGTTTTCAACAGAGGAGAAGTGGAAGATACAACCTGTCTTGACATTGGAGGACGGCTTGTAAAATTTGATGAAAATGGGAATACACGTTATATTTTCAAAAAAATGTACGATATTGCTGCTGATGTAAATGTAAAATTGGAATTAGGCAGAAAAATAAGCGAACAGGATTTGAGAAAAATAACGAGAAGAATGGCACAGCTTATTCTTGAAAGTATTGAACTTTTGCCAAAAACAGATTTGTACCATAAAATAGTAACATATAAAGATTTCAGAAAACATAATGGCAACATTGAGCATTATTCATTTACTGGAGGAGTTGCAGATTTTGTTTATGGAAAAACTGAAAAAGACTTTTACAAATATAACGATATAGGGGTAGTGCTTGGAGAAGAACTGGTAAAAGTTCTAAAAGAGTTAAATATAGAGCCTCTAAAATTAAGTGAAACAATTGGAGCGACAGTAGTTGGTGCAGGAAGCCATACGACAGAGATAAGTGGAAGTACAATAACTTATACTGAAGGAATTTTTCCAATAAAAAATATTCCTGTACTGAAAATGTCTGAGGCAGATGAGCAGTTGCCAATTAATGAACTAGGAAATATTATTGAAAGTAAACTAAACTGGTTTAACTCTGAAAGTGAAATTGAAAATGTGGCACTTGCCTTTAAAGGTAAACACAATATGGCATATACTGACATAATGGAGCTATCTTCAGTGATTTCAGATGTTATAAAAAGGAAACATGACAAGACTCACCCTGTAATCGTTATAGTTGAAAATGATATGGCAAAAGTATTGGGACAATGTATGAAATTGGAGCTTGATGATTACGATATAATTTGCATAGACAGTGTAAAAGTGAGAGATGGAGATTATATTGATATAGGAGCGCCACTAGGAAATGGAAATGTATTACCTGTTGTAATAAAAACATTGGTATTCAGTTATTAAATAAAAAATTTAGAGAGGTGGCATGTAACAATGGTATTAAAAACTAAATTATTTGGACATACTTATGAATTTAAATCTGTAAAAGATGTACAAAATAAAGCGAGCGAATTTAGATCAGGAGACGAACTTGCAGGAGTAAGTGCAAGTACAGCAGAAGAAAGAGTGGCTGCTAAAGCTGTATTGGCTGAATTGACATTGGCAGATTTAAGAAACAATCCTGCAGTACCTTATGAAGAAGATGAAGTTACAAGAATCATACAGGATGCTGTAAATGAAAAAATTTATGGAGAAATAAAAAACTGGACTGTAAGTGAATTAAGAGAATGGATTTTAGATTCTCATACAAGTGGTGACGACATAAAGAGAATCAGTAAAGGTCTTACAAGTGAAATGGTAGCAGCAGTTGCCAAACTTATGAGTAATATGGATCTTATTCAAGGAGCAAGCAAAATAAGAATTAAAAAATTCTGTAATACTGAAATAGGTGGAGAAGGAATACTTGCGACAAGATTACAACCTAACCACACTACTGATGATCCAGATGGAATTATGCTTTCAACTTATGAAGGGCTTAGCTTTGGGCAAGGAGATGCATTGCTAGGATTAAACCCAGTTGATGACAGTGTTGACAGTGTTATGAGAGTATTGCACAGATTTCATGAAATAAAAACTAAATGGGAAATTCCTACACAAATATGTGTATTGGCTCACGTAACTACACAAATGGAAGCAGTTAGAAGAGGAGCACCTACAGACTTGATTTTCCAAAGTATTGCAGGATCTGAAAAGGGAAATGAAGCATTTGGTATAACTGGAGATATGATTCAGGAAGCAAGAGATTTGGCATTAAAACATGGAACAGCAACAGGACCTAACGTAATGTACTTTGAAACAGGACAAGGTTCAGAATTATCATCAGACGCACACCATGGATGCGATCAAGTTACAATGGAAGCAAGATGTTACGGATTTGCCAAAAAATTTGATCCATTTATCGTAAATACGGTTGTTGGATTTATTGGACCAGAATATCTTTATAACAGTAAACAAGTAATAAGAGCGGGGCTTGAAGATCATTTCATGGGTAAACTTACTGGAATCTCAATGGGAGTTGACGCTTGCTACACTAACCACATGAAAGCGGATCAAAACGATATTGAAAACTTGAAAGTATTATTAACAGTAGCAGGATGTAACTACTTTATGGCTATTCCTGCAGGAGATGATATAATGCTTAACTATCAAACATCTTCTTATCATGATGATGCTACATTAAGAGAACTATGTAACAGAAGACCTATAAAACCTTTTGAACAATGGTTAGAAAAAATGGGAATAATGAAAGATGGAAAACTTACAGATAGAGCCGGAGACGCTTCAATTTTCTTAAAATAGGGAGGAAAAATCAATGTTATCAGAAAGAGAACTAAAAGATGTAATCGAAAAAATAATAGGTGAAATAAAAGTAAATGAACCAGTAACAGCTGTGGAAGAAAAAGCACCAGTTGTCAGTACAAGCTCAGTTTATATCGAAAGTGGAGATGAGCCACGTGAAAATCCACATATTGTAAACGGAGAAGTAAGAGATATTGGACAAATAAACATAAAAGATCAAATGCTTGTGGATAACCCTGAAGACAGAGAAGAATATATGAAGTTAAAACAAAAAACATCTGCAAGACTTGGAATTGGAAGAGCTGGAACAAGAATGAGAACAGAAGTTCTGTTAAGATTAAGAGCAGACCACGCTGCAGCGCAAGATGCCGTGTTCAATGACGTGCCTACAGAATTTCTTGATGAGCTTGGATTGTTTGAAGTTACTACTGAATGTGAAAGCAGAGACCAATATATCACACGTCCTGATTTAGGAAGAAGAATTTCTGAAGAAGGAATAAAGACAATAGAAGAAAAATGCAAAAAAAATCCAACAGTTCAAATATTATTGTCAGATGGATTAAGTTCAACTGCAGTTGAAGCAAATGCAAAAAACATAATTCCTGCATTGTTAAATGGGCTTAAAGGATATGGAATTGAGACAGGAACACCATTTTTTATCAAATATGGAAGAGTTGGAGCAGGAGATCACGTTGGAGAAATTTTAAATGCTGATGTAGTTTGTATATTAATAGGAGAACGTCCTGGACTTACAACTGCAGAAAGTATGAGTGCCTACATTACTTACAAGGCTCGTCCTGGAATTTCTGAAGCAAAAAGAACAGTTGTTTCAAATATTCATAAGGATGGAACTCCATCTTCAGAAGCAGGAGCTCACGTTGCTACATTAATTAAGAAAGTAATTGATGCAAAAGCAAGTGGACAAGATTTAAAATTATAAATTAACTTAATAAAAAATAAAAATAAAAAACTTTAGGAGGAACAATGAAAGGCGATAGATTAAAAGCAAATGTACTAGCTGTAAGATTAATTCCAAATGTAGATAATGATATGGCTAAAGAGCTGGAATTACCTGAAGGACATAGAAGTATAGGAATTATAACAGCAGATTGTGATGATGTTACATATACTGCACTTGATGAAGCTACAAAAAAAGCTGTAGTTGATGTAGTTTACGGAAAATCATTCTATGGTGGAGCTGCAAATGCGAATACAAAACTTGCAGGAGAAGTAATAGGAATATTGTCAGGGCCTACTCCTGCAGAAGTAAAAAGTGGACTAGCTGCAGCAGTTGACTTTATTGAAAACGAAGGAGCATTCATAAGTGCAAATGATGATGATAGCATTGCATATTATGCACATTGTGTATCAAGAACAGGAAGTTATTTATCAAAAACAGCAGGAATTGCAGAAGGGGAATCATTAGCATACCTAATAGCACCTCCACTTGAAGCAATGTACGCTTTAGATGTTGCATTAAAAGCAGCAGATGTAAGTTTAGTTGCATTCTTTGGACCGCCTTCAGAAACAAACTTTGGTGGAGCACTTTTAACAGGAAGTCAGTCAGCATGTAAAGCTGCGTGCGATGCTTTCGCTGAAGCAGTAAAATCTGTGGCAGATAATCCATTAAATTATTAATGAGTAAATCATTATTATAAAATAGAATTGCCTTGTAAATTTTTAACATTATTTCCATTAAATAAATAATTATTTTGATTAGGCAATTCTATATTTTTCTAAAATATTTGAGAAAATCCTTATAGTAAAATATAAATTTTATTTGTAGTTTTAAAAATCAAATAAAAAATATTTTATAAGAAGTAACAAAAATATAATATAATTTTGAGTATTTTCACTTAAAATAGAAGATTTGAGTGAAATTTGGGAGGAATATAAAATGGGAATAGATAAAATAATAATTATTATTATGACTATTTTTATGGCAATAGGTGGAATAGATAAAATATTTGGAAATAAACTGGGGTATGGTGAAAAATTTGAAGAAGGAATAATGGCTATGGGTTCACTTGCGGTTGCCATGGTTGGGATTATTTCTTTAGCACCAGTTTTAGGAAATCTGTTGACACCAATAGTAGGACCAATTTATTCAGCGTTAGGAGCAGACCCAGCTATGTTTGCAACAACACTTCTTGCAAATGATATGGGAGGAGCTCCACTTGCATTAGGAATGGCTAAAAATCCTGAAGCAGGTAGATTAGCAGCATTTATCTTAGGTTCAATGATGGGACCAACTATTGTGTTTACGATACCAGTAGCATTGGGAATAATTGAAAAAGATGATAAACCGTTCTTAGCAAAAGGAATTTTGGCTGGAATTACTACAATACCATTAGGAGTATTTGCAGGTGGAATAGTGGCTGGATTCCCAATAGGGCTAATTTTAGTGAATTTGATACCAATAATAATTGTTGCGGCGTTAATTATTTTAGGATTAATTTTTATACCTGAAAAAATGACAAAAGGATTTGCAGTTTTTGGACAAGCAGTAGTAATTATAATTACAATAGGACTAGTAGCTTCAATAATTGAAGCATTAACAGGATTTGTAGTAATTCCTGGAATGGCTCCAATAACAGATGGATTAGGAACAGTTGGTGCAATTGCAATAGTACTTGCTGGAGCATATCCGTTAGTGCATTTTATTACAAAAGTATTTGGAAAACCACTTGAATTATTAGGAAAAGGACTTGGAATGAACGAAGCTGGAGCTGCTGGATTAGTTGCAACTTTAGCTAACAATATTCCTATGTTTGGAATTTTAAAAGATATGGATGCAAATGGAAAAGTTATGAATATTGCCTTTGCAGTAAGTGCTGCGTTCGTTTTCGGAGATCACTTAGGATTTACAGCTGGATTTGATGGTGGAAAATACACTCAAATGATTTTCCCAATGATAGTTGGAAAATTAGTGGCAGGAGTAACAGCAATATTAGTTGCAAAAATATTATTCTGTAAAAAAGAATCTTCAAAATAAAAAATATACCCAAGGAGATGAAAGATGAAATTTAATGTGAAAAAATTAATTGGATTATTGGCATTTTTAGTTATGGCATTGGCATTATCAGCTGCCAATTTAGATGAATTAAGATGGGTTCCCAAAAATAGGGCAGCCTTATCAAAACTTATTGATGAAAATAAAAATCAAGGAAATTATGTAGTTTTTGACTGGGATTATACATCAATTTATCAAGATACTCAAGAAAATCTGTTTAGATACCAAATAGATAATTTGAAATTTGAAATGACACCTGCTGCCTTTTCAAAGGCAATTAGAAAAGATATTCCATTAGATAATTTTGACAAGGAATATTCAAATGTGAATGGGCAAGCTATTAATATTACAAAAATAGCAAATGATTTAGATAAAAGATATACTTTCCTTTATAATAATTATATAAAAGATAAAAAAATGTCTTTGGAAAAAATAAAAGCGACAGAAGAATTTAAAGACTTTAGAGGGAAATTGGCATTTCTTTATGAAGCAATAGGTGGAAGTTTCTCTCATGATATTGCTTATCCATGGGTTCTTTACTTGTTTGACAATATGACTGTAGAAGAAGTGCAAAAATTGGCAAAAGAAGCTAATGATTTTGGAATAGGAAATAAACTTGGGAAATATGTTCTTGAATCAAGTGATAAGTTGACAGGTGAAGCTGGAAAAGTTAGATATGAATATAAGAGTGGATTAAGAACTCAGCCTGAAACAGCTAACTTATTTCATGAATTTGAGAAAAATGGTATAAAAGTGTATATAGTTTCAGCGTCTCTTGAAGATATAGTAAAAGTTTTCGCAAATGATAAATCTTATGGGTATAATTTGAGTGCTGATAGTGTTTATGGAATGCGTCTTGAAATGAATGGAAATAAATATAGAGCTGAATACAAACATGGTTATCCACAAACACAAACTAAAGGAAAAGTTGAAGTAATAAACAAATACTTAAAACCAAAACATGGTGGAAAAGATCCTATTTTAGTTGCAGGTGACAGTATAGGAGATGCTAACATGCTTTCTGAATATAAAGGTACAAAAATTTTACTTCTTATGAAAAGAAAAGGAAAACTTGACGACTTAGCAAAAGATCCAAGAGCATTAATTCAAATAAGAAGCGAACAAACAGGATTATTCGTTCCTGAAAATTAATATAGTAATTTGGGAGGAAGAACAATGGATTTAAAAAATTTAGACAGAGAAACATTAGAAAAAATACTTAGAAAAGTAGTACAAGAAGAATTAAAGAGAAAAGTCGGAGGATTTGAAAAACATATTGATAAAAGTGGAGTAGGAGTTGTTAAAATTCCTTCAGTAAAACCTGAAAGATTTGATACTGGAAATCCTAACGACAAAGTGTTCTTAACTGATGTATTTACAATAGAAGAAAGTGGAAGATTGAGTTGTGGAGTTATGGAAATGGAAGAATCTGCATTTGATTGGGAATTGAACTATGATGAGATAGACTATGTAATAGATGGAACATTAGAAATCATAGTTGATGGACGTAAAGTTACAGGAAACAGGGGAGATGCTATTTTAATCCCTAAAGGTTCAAAAATAAAATTTAGTGCTCCTAACTTTGCAAGATTTTTATATGTAATTTATCCTGCAAATTGGCAAGATACTTGTAAATAAGATAATAAATACCCCTAAATAAAATAGAGGCTGTTAATCACTACATTGTGCAAAAGTGATAACAGCCTTTTGTGTTATTTAACTGGGAAATAAAGATAAGTTTATTGAATAGTTTCTATAAAATTTACAGCCTTTCCCAAAATACGTTTTATTCGTTCATTTTTTACTATGACAGGAGAATCAAGATTTTCAATAATATCGGCTATTTCTCCATTTTCTATTATAGCTATTTTGTCGCATAGGTAATAGCAAGCTTCAAAATCATGAGAAATAAAAATGTATGTTAAATTCATAGTTTCTTTTAGTAACCCGAGCAGTTCAAGTATTTGCTCCTGAATGATAGGATCAAGACCGCTCACAGATTCATCAAATATGATTATTTCAGGTTCCAGTATTAATGCTCTTGCGATACAGACTCTTTGTAGCTGTCCTCCGCTTAGTTGAATGGCTTTTTGTGACATAAATTCAGGGTTAAGTCCTACTTTTTCTAAAAAATTTTCTGCACGTTTTTTCATTTCCTCGTATGAAAGTTCTTTTTTATAATGTATTTTTAAAGGTTCAGTCAAAACTTCCTCTACTGTATATTTTGGATTTACTGCCCCAAAAGCATTTTGAAAAACTAACTGAATTTTACGATGAATTAAGGATAATTGCTTTTTATTGATATTTTTATATGATATTTCATTAAATATGATATTTCCTTCATCAAAAGATTCCAGTCCTACAAGCAGTTTTGCTAATGTACTTTTTCCTGAACCACTTTCTCCCATAATACCAAGACATTCATTTTGTGAAACAGATAAATTTATTTTGGACAAAATGGCTTTTTTATCATAGTATTTGCTTACATTTTCAATTACTAATTTTTTCATATTAAATTCCTTCTTTTTTGTATCTTGTGTAGCGTTTTCTCAATATTAATGATTTCCCGTAGTCACTTTGAGGATTTTTTAACATATCAGAAGTATTACCTTTTTCAATCAAATTTCCATTTTTCATAATAATTATTTTTCCGTCAAGTTCTTTTGCGAGATTGTAATCGTGAGTAATTACTATAAGTGAAGTGTTTTGGGATTGCAGATTTTTTAGTAATTCAGTAACTTTTTCGGTATTATAATAATCAAGGGCTGAAGTAGGCTCGTCGGCTATCAGCAGCTCAGGTTCCAGTTGAATCATCATGGAAAACATGATTCTTTGTAACATTCCACCACTTAACTGGAATGGATATTTTTTCATTAGTGCTTCTGGATTTGGAAGATTTAATTTTTTCATTTCTTCAATCATTTTATTTATACATTCTTTTTTTGATAAGCCAAGCCTGCTTTGAAACAGCTCCACAGCGTGAGATTCGACATTTTGAAAAGGATTAAAGACAGCCATAGGATTTTGGGAAATATATGAAATTTTTTTACCTCTGTATTTATTCCATTCCTTTTCTGATATTTTTAATAAATCTTTTTTATCAAAAAATATATTCCCGTTTATATTGGCATTATCAGGCTTTATTCCTATTAATAGTCTGGAAAGCATTGTTTTTCCTGAACCGCTTTCACCGATGATAATAAGAGTTTCTCCCTTTGGTAATGTAAATGAAATGTCATTTAGTATTATTTTGTTATCAATACTGACTTTTAGTGCATTTATATCTAATTTTTCCATAATTTTTTAATTCCTTTATTATCAAAAGTTTCTCCTAACAGGTTAAATGTTAAAACTGTTATGAATATAGCAAGTCCTGGATACAGTACCAGCCCTGGAATTCGTCTGAAGTAAGGTTTTGCGTCGTTTAGCATCATTCCCCATTCGGATATGTTTGGCTGTACTCCTATTCCTAAAAAGGAAAATCCTGAAATCATTAAAATTATATTTCCAATATTCATTAGGGCTGCGATTAGAACAGGCTTGAAAACAAAAGGGAGAATATGTCTTCTTATTATAAAAAAAGGTGAAGCTCCGATTGCCCGTGCTGCCTGAACATACTCCTGCTGTTTGACACTAGAAACTGTATTTCTTAAAATTCTTGCATAGTAAATCCATTCAATAGCACTTACAGCAATTACAATATTTCCTATTCCTTGTCCTAAAATACCGACAAATGCCATTGATAAAAGAAAACTCGGAAAAGCCATAAAGACATTTACAATCCATAAAAATATTTTATCCAGCTTTCCTTCAAACCAGCCTGCCAAAATTCCTATAGGAAAACTTATACATAATGTAACAACTGTAATTAGACCTGAAATCATGAGTGACAGCCTTGTTCCGTAGATTAACCTTGAAAGAACATCCCTTCCCATATGATCTGTTCCCAGCTTATGAATTTTGCTTGGAAGCTGAAGTTTTTGTGAAATATCAGTAAACTGTGGATCATAAGGAGCAAGTAAAGGTGCAAAAATAGCAATGAAAATCAATACAGCAAGTAATGATACTGAAAAATAAAATAATTTTCTTTTTTTCATAATTACAATACACCTCCAGCTTTGGATTTTTCTTTTATTCTTAATCTTGGATCCATATATTTCACAAGTGCTTGAGTAAATTCATTTACAATAATAGACATTATTCCAAAAAACAAAAGACAAATTTGAATTAATGGAAAATCTCCAGTTTTTACAGCTGTAGTAAATAATTTTCCAATACCAGGCCAAGCAAAAATTTCTTCAATTAACACACTTCCTGTCAGTAAATACATAATATTTGAACTTAGAACAGTAATAATTGGAATAGATGTATTTCTCAGTAAATGGTTAAGAATTATTCTTTTTTTTGAAACACCTCGAATAATTGCATTTTCAACATGAGTTTTATCCATTTCTTCAAGTATATTTTTTCTTATAAAAAAAGTTGTCTGTGCAATTAAGGGCAGTACAAGTGTTATACAAGGCAAGATAAAATTTTTCCAGTCGCCTCTTCCTGAAACAGGCAGGATTTTTAATGAAACTGAAAAGAAAATAATTAGTATATAGCCTAGCCAAAAAGTAGGAAGAGATACTCCTGCGTATGATAAAGCTTGAACTGTATAGTCAAAAATTGTATTTTTCTTGATTGCACTTAAGACTCCTAATAAAGGAGATAATATAATTAAAATTACAAATGAAAAAATTCCAAGCTGAAAAGTTGGAACAATAGCTTCATTTACAAGTTCTATAACAGGAGCTTTTTTTGTATATGATATTCCAAAATCGCCTTTTAATATATCTGTGAGCCAGTTAAAATATTGAATATATAAAGGTTTGTCTAATCCTAAATTTTTTCTAGCTGCTGTTAATGTTTCAGCAGTTATGCTTACATGAGATGCCCTTAAATAATTTTGGGCAGGATCTCCTGGCGACAGTTTTACAAGGAAAAATGTAATAACTGATATTGCCAGAAAGATTGAAAATAATGATATTAATTTTTTTATCACAAAATCATCCCTTAAAATTGAATATTTTAAACCTCTCCAAAACCCAACTTTTAAAAATTATTTGAATAAATTATCCATAATTTCTAGATTCAATTTTGAAGAGGCTTCACTATTTTGATATTTTTAATTTATTTTACTTTTACAGTTGTCCATACAGGAATTCTATTTTCTTCTGGCATAAATTTCACGCCTTCCAGCTCTCCAGTTCTATAAACACTTAGTAAAGCTTGATAGCTGATTGGAATATATACAGCTTGCTCTTGTAAAGTAGTTAATACATATTTATACATTTCATTTAATTTAGTTTCATCAGGTTCAATTAATAAAGCTTTGATAGTTTTATCTAGTTCAGCTTTCATTGGTAAACCTAGTTGCGCAGCATAGCCAGGATTTGTTCCTTTAACCGAATCATCAGCCATTGCAGTCAGGTAAGCATGCGGATCCCAAGGAGCTCCCCATGAATAGTCAGACATTAAGTCATAATTTTTTGCAGTTGCATTTTCCCAGTATGCTTTTTCTTCCATTGCCTTTAAGTCAACTTGTATACCAATTTTTTTCCATTCTCCTTGAATGTATTCCCCTACATTTTTATCTGTAACTTTAGAACTGATGTAAGGGAAAGATAGAATCATTTTTTTACCATCTTTTTCTCTCATACCGTCAGCACCTTTTTTCCATCCTGCCTCATCAAGCAATGTCTCTGCTTTTGCCAAGTCAAAGTTATATTTTGTAAGTTCTATATTTGTGTGAGGTACATTTGGAGCAAAAATTGTATCAGCAGGTTTTTCAACACCACCAAATATATTTTTTGCGATACTTTGTTTATCTACAGCATGACTCAATGCTTGTCTTACTTTAAGATCTTTTAAAATAGGGCTTGTAGTATTTAAAAGAATCATTCTTGTAGACATTGGTTCAGAAGTGGCAGTAGTGTATTTTTTATCTTGTCTGTATGTTTCAAATCTATCCAAGCTAATTAAACTGTTTCCATAAATTAAATCGATATCTCCAGCTTCAAATTGAAGAGCAAGTGTTTCGCTATCTGGAATATTTTTAATTATAACTTCTGAAGCGGCAGGTTTTTCTCCCCAGTAATATTCATTTCTTACGAAAACTGCATATTCATTATTTTTATGTTCTTTTAACACCCAAGCACCTGTCCCTATAGGTTTTTTTATACCTTTAGAAGTATCTCCATTTTCAGGGAAACCAGCATCTCCTAAAAAACGTATAGGACGTATCATTGCCAAGTCATAGAGTGTTGCAGTATAAGCTGTATCTAGAACTATTTCAAATGTATAATCGTCAACTGCTCTGTATGATTTTAAATGATTAGTAAATGCAAACCATGAGTGATTTGATTTGTTTTGTTTAGAAAAGATAGTGTCAAAGTTTTTTACAACATTTTTTGCATTAAAGTCTGAACCGTCTGAGAATTTTACATTTTTTCTCAATTTAAAAGTGTAAGTTTTTCCATCTTTGGAAATATCCCAAGATTCTGCCAGCATTGGCTTAATTTCTCCATTTTCCCCATAAGATACAAGTCCGTCATAAACCATATCCTGTGTAATAAACTGGCTTGGTAAGTATTCGTGAGGATTTAAGTTCCCAGTAGGATCCTGATTAAATGCCAATGTAATTTTACCAGATTTTTCTGTTTTTCCTTTGTCTGCATCTTTTTGCTTTGGCTGGCAAGCAAAAATAAGTCCCATCATCAACATGATGATAATCGTTTTGAATGAATTTCTCATCTTTTCTCTCCTTAATTTTATTTGAATTTTATTATTTTACAAAATGTTTAAAATAACAAATTAAACTTTTTCTCATAAAAAAAAAACGTTTATAAAGCAAACGGTTAAAATTCTAATCACAGTAATGTATTTTAAACTGAAATTAAAAGTCAAGACTACTTTGTTAGGCTTCTAATTATGTTTAAAGTTTTTAGTTCAATTTTGAAAGAATACGATTAACTTAAAAAATTTCAGGGTTTTAAAATTCATCTAACCATCTGCCGTAGTTAATTAATGAATAATTATTATGGATAGTTATCCGACTTGGAACATCAAAAATAGAGGTTTTTCACGGTTGCGGGACAGTGTAAGAATTTCACTTACTTTCCTACCTTTCGATTTTTAAAATCAGTCATAATAAATTAAGTTTAGTATTTATATTTTATTGTAAAAATAATAATTATTAGTTTATTATAATTTTAACATATTTCATATATTTTTTCAACATATTTATTTTTTATTTTTAAAAATTTATATAATAAATTCTTTTAAATAAATTAAAAATATGAGATAATGTATTTGTGTTTATTGAATTGAATAATATACTCAAATATGTTTAAATTTTAACTAATAAAATTAAATAAATATGAGGATTTGAATAATTATAAATTTGATTTTAAAGCGATTTTATTGTAAAATAAATTAGAAATTATAGAAAAGAAGAGGTTCATTATGGAGAAATTTTTTAAATTTTTAAATTCAGACAGATACCAGTATGCAGAAAGCGAAGTGTATTTAAAAAATAATATGGAAAATCAAATAGCGACTTTTGATGTATTTTTACGTACAGAAAAGGAAAATGATTATGTGATTATATATGGGATAGCGGATGTGCTGGAATTGATAGATGCCCTTTCTAATACTTCTTATGAGAAAAAGAAAAAATATTTGTCAAAAATTTTGGATAATTTAGATTTGATTGAATATATTGCCAATATGAAATTTACAGGCTCAATAAAGGGATTAAGAGATGGAGAAATCGTTTTTTCAAATGAACCAGTTCTTACAATTACAGCCCCACTTATACAAGGAAAAATTCTTGAAACTCCTATTTTAAATATTTTGCATTATCAGACACTTGCGGCAACTGTCACTTCTAAAATTGTACAGGCAGCAAAGGATAAGGATGTCTTATTTTTTGGAAGCAGGAGAACAGCAGGCTTTGAAGCAGTAATGTCAATAACGAAAGCCGCTTATTTAGGTGGCTGTGTAGCCCATTCCAATTTAATGGGGGAATATCTTTATGATTTGAAAAGTGTAGGAACTATGACACATGGGTTTATTCAAAGTTTTGGTATGGAAAAAGATGCCGAATATAAGGCGTTTGATATGTTTATAAAGACTTATAGAGATAAAAAACAGGCTTTAATAATGTTAATAGATACTTATGATACGCTTAATAGCGGTATAGATAGTGCAGTTAAAGCATTTAAGACAAATAAAATAAATGATGAGTATGAAGGAAGTTATGGGATTAGAATAGATTCAGGCAATTTGGAAGATTTGTCCCAAAAATGCAGGAAAATATTGGATAAAAATGGGTTTTATAAGGCAAAAATCATATTAACCAGCGGACTTGATGAGGAAAAAATAGAAACATTAATAAAAAATAAGGCAAAAGTCGATACATTTGGAGTAGGAGATGCCATAGCATTACCCAAAAAGGAAATAAGTACCGTTTATAAAATGGCTAAAATAAATGAAAACGCTGTAATGAAAATTTCTGATGAAAGTAGCAAAACATCATTACCAGAAAATAAGGATTTATATAGGGTTTATGAAAATAATGATTTTTACGATGTTGTAGCACTAGAAGACGAAAAGCTTGAAAATACAGGTAATATAAAAAAATTAACAATTGATTATATTTCAGATGGTGAAAAAATTGCAGAAAATTATGAATTGCTGGACTTGAAAAAGGCAAAAGAGTATTATGACAGTAATTTGATGCTTGTGAGAAAAGTATACGGAGAGAAGTTAAAATCTGGGAGAGTGAAATTATCAGAAAAATTGGAAGATTTGAAAAATGAACTTTTGAAAGCAAGAAAAAATATCTAAAATTAAGTCTATAGTAAAACCGTTTTAAAACAGAACTCAAAAACTATGATTATTTACTCAAACCTTGAGTTTATATAATTTTTAATAGTTTAATTTTAAACGGGTTCGAGTATAAAATAGAATTTATTTGAATTTCTTAAATTTTTATATTCAAATAATATAAAAAAACTGTTATAATTAATTTAAATTATAGTTAGAAGAAGGAGAAAATAATGAAAAAACTAGTTATTATGGTTATGTTGTTATTAAACATTTTTGTATTTGGAGAAAAGTTCCATAGTGATGGGAATACAAATTTAGAAAAGTTGAAAGGTACTTGGGATAGTAGATTTTGGGAAATTGTTAAAAAGAAAAATGAATGGTATGTAGAAGATCTAGATCCAGCGATGGATATAGATGTTCCATTATTACAAATTAAGCCTTACAAAAATGGTGCTTTGGTTATCGACTATACAAATCTTGGTTCTGATTATGTAGGAGGTCTTGTGTATTTTGGATGGGATACAAAATATAAAACTTTAGTAATTTTAGATGAAAACTTAAATATTGAAAGTAAAGAAGAGAGATATGTGGCTTGTTTACATAATGGAACTTGTAATTAGTATAGTATCTAATACTATTTATTTTAAATAGAAGATTTATTATAAAATTCAAATTAAAAGTTTTTAGCAAAGGGGGTAAGCCCCCTTGTTATTAAAAAGGTTTTACTAAATATCATCAAAGTGGTTTAAGCATATCATAAAAATTTTCCAAAATCAGCAAAATTTCTTCTCCATAATCCCTGATTTTCCGTTTTCCCATTCCCTTTAATTGCGAAAGTTCTTCCATATTTTTAGGATTAGTTTTTGCAATATTCGCCAAAAGCTGGTTTGAAGCAATAATATATGGTGGATAGCCTAACAGCTGTGCTTCTCCTGCCCGCCATTCCTTTAATATCTTGTATAGTTCCATTTCATCTTCTGTCAAATATTCCATATAATTTTTATTAGTTTCTTTAAATTCTTTCACATCTTGTGTAAAATTATCTTTTCCAGAATTTTTATTAAATTTATCTGTTTTTTCACACTCAACAAAAGCCGTCCAATAATATTTCCCCTCAATTTTCACCAATTCAGCCTGATACTTTACAATTTGAACATCTTTTAATACTCTTTCCAGTTTTTCCTGCTCAAATTCCTCCATTTTATCATCAAATGGCAATGTTACTATTTTTAACACCTCAATTTCCCCCCTATTTATTTAAACTTTATAAGTTTTATTTGTTCAAATATTTTACAAATTCTTTTTCACTGCTTCCAATTTCTTTAGTATTTTTATTCACTTCAGCCTTCAAGTAATTATCAATTTCATCTCTAGTAAATTCGGCTATAATTTTATTATTTGAAACATCTTCATATTTCACAAATGATAAATTTTCAATTAAAGCAAATAACACAGCTGAATTTTTAAGAAACTCATTTTTTTCAGGAATTTTTCCAGAATTTATATTTAATTTCACAAGTATTCCATAAGGCTCTTTTTCTGACAAAATTTGTACAGAATTATAGCTTGTTTCCTTTGGATATTTTAAATTTGATAAAATATTTATTACTTTAGAATTATCGCCCACATATTTTGTTTTATATTCATAAGTATTTTTATTAGAATTTTGTGATTTACCACATGCTGTAAAAATAACACATACAATTAATAAAACTATTATTTCAAACTTTTTATTTTTCATAGCAATCACCTCTAAATTCGATACTTCTATTGTCTTAACACCGCACCATAATCCTTCTCAACCTTAGCCACAATTTTGTTGGAAATATCTACAATTTCTTTTTCTTCCAGTGTTTTATTCTTATCTCTTAGAACTACACTGATTGCCACACTCTTCATTCCTGGCAGTACTCCTACACCTTGATAAATATCAAATAGTTCCACTTTTTCTATTTTCTTGTCAACTTTCTGGATTGTTTTTAATACATCTCCAACTAGGATTTCTTCCTTCATAACGAATGCAAAATCTCTTGGCACAGCTGGATATTTTACAATACCTTGATAATTTACCTTTTTACCGATATATTTCTGAATCAAGTCAATGTTAAATTCTCCAACTAGAACTGATGTTTTCCCTAAGTCAAAGTTTTCCAGCACATCTGGATGAATTTCTCCAAAACTTCCGATTAATTCACGTCCCACAAATACATCAACTGAACGTCCAGGGTGGAACTGGCTTTGCTCAGAACGTTTTATCATATAGTTGTTGAATTTAAGCTGTGTAAAGATTTCTTCTACAATTCCCTTCAAATCGTAAAAATCGTAAGGAACAGGTTTTGGATTCCACAATGTCTTGTCGCTTTCTCCAGCCAGAATTATTCCCAATTTCACTTCTTCTTTTGCCAATTCTTCAGCTTTTTCGAAAGTTCTGCTCACTTCAAAGAATCTAATATTTGAGACATTTCTGTTAATGTTGTCCTTTGCGTTTTTGATGAGGCTGTAAAGCAATGTCGGACGCAATGTTACAAAATCCTCTGTAATTGGTTTTAGCACGTCAATCAGTTTTTCCTGTGCAACTGTATATTTTATTTTTTCCATCGCATCTTTTGGAACAAAGCTGTAGTTGATAACTTCCTTAAGTCCTGCATTTGATGCAATCAGTTTTACCTGCGTAGAAAGTTTTGTTGTGTCAATAACTGGCTGTTCACTAATATCAAGTTTCGGTAAAATGTTTTCGATATTGTCAAAACCATACATTCTGATAATTTCTTCAAAGTAGTCCTGCTCATTTTCCAAATCGTCACGGTAACTTGGTGCAGTCAATGTCAAAGTTTCTCCATTATCCACAACTTCGATTTCAAGTCTAGTTAAAATTCCAATAACAGTTTCACGAGGAATTACTTTCCCAACGAAACGATTCAGTCTTTCGAAATTAAGTTCAGCAGATTTTTTCTCATAAGGGACAGGATAATTGTCAACAGCTCCAGCCAATATTTCTCCACCTGCTACTTCCTGAATCAAATTTGCAAGTCTATTTATCACATTAATCGCATTTTCCTCGTCCACTCTTCTTTCAAATCTATATGAAGAATCACTTGATAAAGTCAATCTTCTTGAAGTTTTTCTCACATTTTGCGAGTTAAAGTTTGCCACTTCTAGAAGGATATTTTTTGTATTTTCAGTAATTTGTGAATTTTCTCCGCCCATTACACCACCAAGTGCTACGGCTTTCACTCCATCCGAAATTACGATATCATCACTATTTAATTCTCTTTCCTGTTCATCAAGCGTAACCAGTTTTTCATTTTCAAGCCCTGCTCTCACAACAACCTTTCCACCTTCAATTTTATCAAGGTCAAAAGTATGATTAGGCTGATTAAGTTCCATCATAACAAAATTTGAAGCATCTACAATATTATTAATACTTCTGATTCCAATAGATTCTACTCTTTCCTTAAGCCATTTTGGACTTTCCTTAACCGTTACATTTTTAATAATTCTAGCCACATATCTTTTTGCCAAATTGCTGTCTGAAATTTCAACCGAAATATTGTCAGCAGTTTTTTCGCTACTTTCAGTATTTATCACAAAACTAGGATATTTAACTTCCTTCCCGTAATAAGCCCCCAGTTCTCTTGCAATCCCAATATGCGATAGACAATCAGGACGGTTTGGCGTAATTTCCAGCTCAAACACAGTATCATTAATTCCCAAATATTCCTTCATTGGTATTCCAGCAGGTGTATCTTGAGGTAAAATCATAATCCCGTCAGAATCCTTACCAATATTCAGTTCTTCTTCTGAACAAAGCATTCCATTTGATTCCACACCTCTTATTTTCCCTTTTTTAATAACAAAGTCTTCAGCCAGTTTTGCTCCAACCTGTGCTAAAACAACCTTATCCCCAGCCTTATGATTAGATGCACCACATACAACCTGCAAAATTTCCTTCCCATTATCCACTTTACAAATTGTCAAATGATCCGAATCAGGATGCATCTCCTTTTCAACAATATGTGCCGTTACAACATTTTCCAAGTTTTCCCCCAGCACCTCGATTTTTTCCACTTCCTGCCCAATCATAGTAAGGGCATTCTCCATTTCATTTATTTCTATTCCATCTAAATCTATATACTGCTTTAACCAGTTCAACGAAATCAGCATTCTTTTTTTCTCCTTATTTAAAATTTTTTAGTTGTAATTATGTTTTTTCAATTTTTATTTTAGATTAATTTTATTAATAATTGTTTTCTATTATTTATTTATATTAGTTTTTTTAACGCAGAGGTATCAGACGCCATACCTCTGCACTCCCGCTTGACGCAAAACTTTCTTTTAGAAAAAAATAGAACTCGCTTTTGAATTTATACTATTCTGATATGAATAACTTTGTATAATTTAAAATTTATTCCAAAAGCTCAAACAGCTATTTTTTTCTAACGAAATTTTGCTTGTTATATGTTGTTATCAAATAAATTTTTCTAATTAGATTAAAATGTCGTGATTTTTTGGAAATAAAATTGATTGTTTGAGCAATAGCGAGTTTCAATTTTGTTTTCAAAAAATTCTTAGACGAGCCAGGGATGCAAGGGAAATGGCGATTGATTTCCCTTGCGTTTAAAAAAAGAAAAAACATAGAATTTATAAAAAGATATATATTAATCAATATTCATACTATAAAATTAAATAAAAATATTTTTTATTATTTTTATAAATAATTCAGGTTTTTCTATATATTTCATATTTTTTGAAAAAATTACTTCTCCAGTTTTCTTCTCAATTTGTATATTTTTATTATTCTTATTTTCTAAAACCGTAATTTTTCCAATTTCCTTCCAAAAATAATTTTCTAAAATTTTTTCATTTTGATTTCCCACTCTAATTTCATTTTTATCTAAAAAAATATATTCAGAAATTTTGACTTTTTCCAAATTTTTATCCATATTTAAGCTAAAAATTTTGTCTTTCATTAAATTATTTTTTTCAATAATTCCGAATTTAAAGTCAAAATTATCCTTATTTTTAGTATCTTCATTAAATTTATTCTTTAATACAAACTCAATATAATTTTTTACAAACAATCTTGAAGCCATCCTATTTAATTCCAAATTTATTGTAATTTTTTCCAAATTATTATTTATTAAATTTTCTTTATTTTCGACTTCAATAACCAGAAATTCAACATTATCAGAACCATTTTTTAAATTTAAATAAAAATAATTTTTCACATCTTCAAAAAATATTTTTTCCTTTTTCAAGACATTTTCAAAGCCAGTTTCATAAAAAATATATTTCCCAACCGAACTTTCTTCCATTTTCAGCCATAAAAACTGAATTGGTGCAAGCGATATAATAAATATTCCAATCCAGAATAAAAACTCAAAATAATTTTTTCCCCAGTTCACAAGCGACAAAATTACAAGGAAAAATCCTAAAATAATGCAAATTGCAATAATAAATATAGTTTTTATAATCATAACTTGTGAAATTCCAGCTTTTCCAACTATTTTTCCTAATATTTTTTCCTTCATCTTCTCAAATTATCCTATTTTTGTTTTTAACTGCAATCCCAGTTATAAAGAATTTCTGAAAAATCTTTCTTTTTCAAATTTTCACGATTTATAAAAAAGTTTATTACGCCAGCATCTCCGATACAAACTTTCCAATTTCGAGTATTTTCATCAAATTCGCTATTAAGTTGAAATAATACTGTATCAAATTTTTTATACTCTTCGTTATATTCTCTAGGATCATCTTGAGTAAAAAAGGCAAATCCATCGCATTGTGAATAATAATTTTCTGAATATTGCATAAAGTTCAATAATTTTCTATAAAGCCAGTCTTCTTGTGTTTGTTTTAATCCTTTTTCCTTGCAGATTTTTCTGAATATATGATAAAACATATCTTCAAATCTTTCTTTTTCACTTGTCAATTCAAAGTTCATTTTATAACTTTCGTTATCATTTGTAATGTAACTTTCTTCAAAATTATAGGGATTATAAATACTTTTTAACTCATTTTCATCATAAAACTCTTCAATTTTTTCATGATAAATCACACGAAAACTATCTTGAACAGTCTGATTATCAAAATCAAGCCCTAACAATCCATCCTCATCATTTAGAACGAAAAATTGTAAAATCCCTTTTTCTGGAAAATCTGCAAGCCCTTGTAAATCGTCACAGTTAATCTGTGCAATCATCATCATTTTATCGCCATTAGCTGTTTGGGGAATTTGTGCTCCTTTAGGGATATAAGGCAATCCCATAACTTTGCTATCTGTTATTTTTAGTTCATTTTCCGTCAATGTAATTTTTGCAAAAGTCTTTGTTTGTGCAGTTTTTTCATATTCAACCCAAATTTCATCATAAACTTTTTTTGCAAATTCATCATCAATTTTTATTTCTAATTCATTTTCCATTTTTAACCTTCCAATTAAATTAGTAACTTATTATCTAAATTTTTCCATTCTTACAATTCCTTCTTCATCTGCTTTGTTTATTCCATTTTTGTAACTATATCCCATTTTCTTATAAAACGGGACAGCCGTAATGGACGCAGGTATCTCGATTCTTTTGGCTCTTAAAAAATATTCATCTTTTTCCAATGTTTCAATAATTTTTCGTCCTATTCCTTTTCCTTGATATTCAGGTGAGATAAAAATGGTAAATAAAGAACTTTCATCAACTTTATCCCAATATGGTGCAATTGCTCCACATCCAATAATATTGCCCTTTTCTTCGGCAACATAAAAATGTGTCCACGAGGCTCTTTTAAGAACATTTTCAGTCTGGAAATTATTTACGTGATTTTCTATTGAATCAGCAGAATAATCTTTTATATTTGTTTTCCGTAATGTTTCCACAATCAATTCAGATACTTTTTTAGCATCTTTTTCTTCAAATCTGCGTATTTTCATATTTTTCTCCTGAATTACACTAATTAGATCCTAAAATTGATTCAAAAATCTCTCATCATTTTCAAAAAATGCCCTCAAATCATCAATTCCATATTTAAGCATTGTAATTCTCTCAAGCCCTAGCCCAAATGCAAAACCTTGATATTTTTTCGGATCAATTCCAACACCTTCCAGAACTTTCGAATTTACCATTCCGCTTCCTAAAATTTCAAGCCACCCAGTCCCTTTACAAACTCTACATCCAGCTCCTTTACAAACTCCACATTCTACATCCATTTCAGCTGATGGCTCTGTAAATGGGAAAAAGTGCGGACGGAATCTTACTTTTCTGTCTTCTCCAAATATTTTTTTCACGATATTTTCCAAAATCGCCTTAAAATTAGCAAAAGAAACATCTTCTCCTACCATAAGCCCTTCCATCTGATGGAACATTGGCGTATGTGACACATCGTAGTCTGGACGGTAAACTTTCCCAATCGAAATCATTCTAAATGGCGGTTTTCTGTCTTCCATATATCTAATTTGCATACCAGAAGTTTGTGTTCTTAGCACAACATTTTCTTCTTCGATGTAAAATGTATCTGAAATTTCACGTGAAGGATGTGTTTTTGGAATGTTTAATGCGTCAAAATTGTATTTTACATATTCTACTTCTGGTCCATCCACAATATCAAATCCCATTGTAGAAACGATATCCTTTATTTCCATAACCGTCTTTGTAAGCGGATGAAGCGAACCCACGTTAGCCTTTCTCCCTGGCAAAGTCACATCTATAGTTTCATTTTTCAGTCTTTGCTGTTTTGCAATTTCCTTCAAGTCAGTATTTACTTCTTCAAATCTATTTTGCAGTACATTTTTTATTTCATTCGTAACTTTTCCAAATTCAGCCCGTTTTTCAGCCGCAATATCAGCCATTCCTTTCATAATAGCTGTAAATTCCCCTTTTTTCCCCAATATTTTAACTCTCAGGTCATTCAGCTCCTCAAGATTTTGCACCTCTTTAAGTTTTGCTAACACTTCTTCTTTCAAGTGTGCCAATTTGTCTAACATTTTTCCTCCTGTTTGCTTCACTTTTCTATATTTTATACTATAAAATTTATGTTTTTATTATATCACACTTTAAATATATTAAAAAGTTTAAATTTCCCAAAATGAAAATAGACATTGAATAAAATTGAAAAAAATGCTATAATAGTTTCATATAAAAAACAATCACGAGGTTTTTAAAAAATGCGAGAAGAAAGTTCTAATCTTTATTGACTAGAATTTTTTTTTTGTGATATAACTTTTAAAGTTAATCAAGATTCGCAACCTTGATTGATAAATCCTCGTGATTGGAGGTGGTAACGATGATTAATCAAGACTGGGCTATTTTGCTGGTTATAATCGTTCTATTTTTGATTTTTAGCCGTCAAGGATAGTCGGCACTTGATAATCTCCTTTCTACCTTATGCCCACTGGTTTATCTGCTAGCCAGTGGGTTTTATTATTTACTTTCCAAAACAAAACAAAACAACAACAACACAATGGATTTTAATGTTTCTCAATTTTTTCAAAAAAAGAAGCAGAATCTCAAAAATTCCACTTCCAAACACAGCAATTTATTTCACTAAATTTACAAATTAATAAACTCAATTTTCGTACTTATCCTCACAATAGACATTTTCACTAGGATACTTATAGCATTTCACAGTTATTTCATTGTCTGATAAACTTCATCTTTATATTTCTTTTGTCTAGTATAAAAAGGTATTTCCTATCCTCTTGCTGTCTGTTTTAAAATTTCATCAAATAATCCGTCTTCAGTGTATTTTTTAGGCTCTATTCCTACTTTTAATCCATATTTTTCAATAGTTTTTGTAGTAACAGGACCAATAGATGCTATAACTTTATTTTTCAGAATTTCTTTTATTTCCTCATTTTCACTTAAGTTTATGCTATCAGCAAAGGCATTAAAGGTTGATGAGCTTAAAAACATTAAGATGTCGCTTTCTTTTATGTATTTTTCTGCTTTTTCCTTTTCCACTTCAACTTTCTGAGTTTTATACACTACAAGTTTTTCATAATTTCGATTGTATAAATCTGAATATTTTTTTTCATTTACTGGAGAAATGTCAGATACTATAAACAGTATTTTTTCTCCTTCCTTAGTAAAATTCACACTTTCGCTTGCCAGTCTTTCTACAGTGTATTCTTCTGGATAAAAATCTGGAATTATTTTATATTTTTCAATTTCTTCAGCAGTTTTTTCTCCCACTACACCTATTTTAATATTTCCCAAATAACGAATATCCTTTACTTTTTTCATAAATCCAATAACAGAATTTATACTGTTAAATAAAAGGGTACTGTATTCCTTCAAATCAGGCATTTCAAAATCGACATATTCTATATTAATAAATGGAAGGCTCAAAGCCTGTCCGCCAAGTTCATTTATTTTATTTGATATATTTCCTTGTTTTTCCCTATTTCTTGTAACAAGAATATTTTTTCCAAATAACGGCTTATTCTCAAACCATTTCATTTTTTCCCGTAAATTCACCACTTCGCCAATCAAAATGATGGCAGGTGATTTTACATTATGCTCTTTTACTGTATTTACTATTGTTTCCAATGTTCCTGTGTAAGTTTTCTGTCTTGTCGTTGTTCCATCTTTTATTATTGCGACAGGTGTTTTTGGATTTTTTCCGTTATTTATTAAATTTTCTGCTATTTTTTCAAGATTGCTTAATCCCATTAAAAAGACCAAAGTTCCTTCCAATTTTGCAATAACTGGAAAATCAAGCTCTATTCCATTAAATTGTGTATGTCCAGTAAATACATGAAAAGAAGTATTAATTCCTCTGTGAGTAACAGGGATTCCAGCATAAGCTGGCACAGCGATTGAAGAAGTTATCCCTGGAATCACTTCAAAGTCTATATCTTCAGCAACCAAGGCCTCTATTTCCTCTCCTCCTCGTCCAAATACAAAAGGATCTCCTCCTTTTAGTCTTAGAACTTCAAGTCCTTCTTTACCTTTTTCAACTAATTTATTATTTATTTCTGCCTGCAATTTTCCTCCAGCAGTATTTTCTTTCCCCATATAAATCATTTCTACATCAGACTTTGCATATTGTAAGATATTTTCATTTACAAGCCTGTCATAAACAATACAGTCAGCTTTTTCTATCACGTTTTTCAATTTTAAAGTTATAAGCGCCTCATCTCCACAGCCTGCTCCTGCAATATAAACTTTACCTTTTCTCATTTTTCATCTCCTCTTCTTTTATTTCTTCAGCCAATTTTTGTGCAGTTTCCTTTGGATTTTCCCTATTTCCTTCAACTTCTTTAAATATTCTGATTCTATTATCATTAAACATTCCCTTTAATTTTAATGTATTTCCTTCAATAACCGATGAACAGCCTATCGGAGTATGGCATCCTCCATCAAAAATTTTTGAAAATTCTCTTTCAGCTTTGCACATTATCGTAACTTCATCATCATTTATAATTTTCAGAAGGTGTCGTATTTTATTATCATTTTCCCTGCATTGAATACACAAAATCCCTTGTCCTGGTGCTGGCATAAATGAATCTGTATCAAAATATTCAGTAATTCTGTTTTCTAATCCAACTCTTTTTAATCCAGCTGCAGCCAGCACAATCGCATCATATTCCCCATCATCAAGTTTTTTTAACCTTGTGTGAATATTTCCACGAATTGCTTTTATCTTTACATCATTTCGCAAATTTAGAAGCTCCTTTTCCCGTCTTATGCTTCCTGTGCCAATTACAGAATTTTCATCAAGTTCTTTTAATTTTTTCCCGTTTTTTGAAACAAGCACATCACGGTTATCTTCCCTCATTGGAAAGCATGCGTTTAAAAGTCCTTCTGGAGTGTTCTGTGGCATATCCTTTAACGAATGTACCGCCAAATCTATTTTATTTTCCAGCATTTCCTTTTCAATTTCTTTCACAAACAAGTCCTTTTGCGTAGTTCCCTTTATTTTTGTAAAGTCCCTTAGGTCTTTATCTCCCTTTGTAACTATAACTTTCAGTTCTATTTCCAGCGAATTTTTTTTCTCAAACCCTTCAATTTCGCAAAAATTCTCATTCTCTCTTAATTCATCATATTTGTTAATAAGCATTTCCTTCACTTTTTCCGCTTGTGCAAGTGCCAAAATGCTTCCTCTCGTTCCAATAATTATTTTATTCGATTTCATCCATTTTCACCTATCTCAATATTTTTCTGATTTGTATATTTTCTTCTTTTTTCAAGTTTCTCTGCTATTTTTTTCAACTGCTCCTCAATAATGTAAGAATATTTTTCTACAATTTCATCCCGTTTTTCCACATTTTTATTATATTCATCCCAAATATCCTCCAAATGATAAAGCGAAGCATTTTCAAACTCCCCAATACTTGTTTCAATATCTCTCGGAACTGCTAAATCAAGGAAAAACCGTTTTTTTCCATCATTCAAAATATTTTGAATTTTCGCTGTTTCAAGAATCAAATGTGGTGCAGAAGTGGCACTTATTACAATATCCATATTTTTTATAACATTATATTTCTCATTAAATTCTGCTGTCTGAACGTCTGGATACACTTTCTGCAATTCAATCGACTTTCGTAAACTTCTATTTGTCATTGTCAAATGGCAATTGTTCATTTTGTGAAAAAGTGCAAGAATCGACTGGCTCAAATCTCCCACTCCAATTACAAATATTTTTTTATTTTCAAGGCTCTCAAATTTTGTTCTTATAAATTTTACAGCTATCGAATCAAGTGAAATATTTTTTTCATTTATCTTGCTTTCCGCCCTAAATCTTTTCCCAGTTTCTATCGCCTGATTAAACATTATATTCAAAAATGAAGACGTAACATTTTTGTCAAGAGCGTCAAAATATGCCTTTTTAAGCTGCACAAGAATCTGATCTTCTCCCTTTATTATCGAATCCAGCCCACAAATTACCCGCAACAAATAATTCACGGCTTCAGCCCCTTTATAGTCCTTCATCTTCTCAATCCTAAAATCTCTCTTTAACCTCTCAATTTCAAATTCCTTGCTAACATCCAAATAAAGCTCTATCCTAAGGCAAGTTTCAACAGCCACATACCCCTTTATAATCCTTTTTTCCAAATACTCCCTCAAAACATGTCTATATCCCTCTTTTACAAACTTTTCCCTTTCCTCCAAACTCAAATTTTTATAACTAAAACTTAGAATATAAAAATTTTTTACTAAATTTTCCTTCATTTTTTTCTCTCCGCTTTTTTATATAATTTTATCATTTTTTAAAATAATTTCTTTTAATTTCTATCTCTAAAATAAATATTACTAAATTTATTTGTTATATGAAATGATGTATAAATTTTAGTATTTTACTTTTTTTATTTTTACTCTTTCTCTTCCTATATTCTATTAATTTTTCCATTTTTTGTCAATTTAATTTATAATAATAACTCAAACCTATTTAAAATTAAACTACTAAAAATTTATAGATTTAGGTTTTGAATAAAATAGTCATAGCCTTTTGAGTTTAGTTTTAAAGCAGTTTTACTATAATACTAAACTCCTTTTTAAAATAGGAATAAATTTTTATAATAGAGTTGTTTGATAATTAATTCATAATCATTCAACTAAATTATTTTTTATTATTTTTTGAATATTTTATTAATAAATATTTTTTCATATTACTATGTTTTTTCTTTTTTATTTTCGTAGGATTGCTCATTGCCACAAAACCTAATCTTGCAGTAAAGGTTTGTCCTAATAATTAAAATTGTGGCAAGATTGCTACGCAATAACCTATGGCTAGTCTACGACATTTTTCTGCACTGCCAAAAAACTCGCTATGCTCAGACAGTTTTGTCAGCACAGAAAAATGCTCCGACGGATTAATTTATACTAAAATCTGTTTAAAAAATAAAAATTATGTTTTAATCCATTTGAAAATATTAAATTTTATCCTTTAATTAGAAAAATTTTTAATAAATTCGTTATTTAAATGAAGTTTAGTATAAAATAATAGGGAATATCTTATAAATCATAAGAATCCCCATTTAAAATACTAATAAACATATTTCCACCAATTATAACTTTTACTACCAAATTCTTCCTCGTTGCCAGAATTTCTTCTATATGAATCATTATCAAATCCTATAAGTTCAAATTTTTTATTCTAAAATTTCTCTCAAAGCCCTAACAACCCTATCATTGCTCTTTCTATCCTTAATTGCCAGCCTAAAAAATCTTTCATCTAAAAATTTGAAATTGGACGCATCCCTTATCAAAATTCCTTCTTCCATCATTTTTTCCCGCAATTTTTTCACATTCAGTCCTTTAGAAATCAGCTCATCTTTTATTTTTACGCAAATAAAGTTTACTTCGCTCTTATAAGGCTTTATTCCTGAAATTTCATTCAGTCTTTTATACATGTATCTTTTTTCTTCTGTTATCCAGTTTAATGTCTTTTCTATGTATTCTGTATCATCAAGCACTGTTATTCCAGCCATTTCAGCGATATTGTTCACACTCCACGGCTCTTTTTTTTCAGCGATTTTCTTTTCCAAATTTTTGACAAAATAAATTCCATATCCCAATCGTAATCCTGGAATAGCAAAAAATTTTGTAAATGCACGAGTTACAAACAAATTTTTCTTATTTTCTCCACTATTTACAATACTTTCCTTTAGTCCATCCTCTAAAAATTCGATAAATGCCTCATCAATAAATAACTTTGTATCATATCTATTGCATTCTCTTAAAATTTCCTCTGTTTCAGCCATTTTTAAAAATTTTCCAGTTGGATTATTCGGATTGCAAATTATTACCAAATCATATTTTTTCTCAAGTTCCTTTTTTAATTTCCCAATACTAAGCCTAAACTCATCTTTTTCTTCCAGTTCAAAATATTCAATTTCAATTTTTTGACTTTCAGAATTTTTACACGCTCTTACTGCCCTTTCATATTCCCCAAAAGTAGGCGATAAAATCAGCACTTTTTCGGGCTTTATTACTTTTATGAACAAAAATATAGCTTCTGTTGCACCATTCCCCAGCACAATATTTTCCAGCTCAACTTTATTCAGTTGAGCCAATTTTTCACGCAATTCCACATAATCAGGGTCAGGATACCTCTCAAGAATCCCAATATTTTCGATAATCTTCTGCTTTAAACTCTCTGGCACTCCGTAAGGATTGATATTTGAGCTGTAATCCAGTATTTCTGTTATATTTTTTTCCCTAAATATTTTGTAAATATTTCCACCATGAAAATCCATTTCTCCCTCCATTTCAAGAAAATTGTCTTTATACAATCTCTCATCTTATTTTACATTAAAAATCTTTTAAAATCAAATATATATTTAAATATTTATAATTTTTTTTGTTTAGTTCATAGATTGTATAATAGACCTGTTCGATAATTATATATATATTTAGAATTTAATAAAACAAATATTCTAAAGCAAGGGGTCTTGACCCCTTGTGAAAATAAAAAAACTTAGGTTATCGAACACATCTAATATATTGCGACAAACTAAAAAATATAAAAACTTATTGTAATTTTATTTTTTTAATAGGTAAGATATAAAGTGTTTGATTATAGATTCTGACTCATACTAAACCCCATTTGAAAAAAAGAAAAGAGATTTCCTATTTACTTTCTGACAAGGGGTCTTGACCCCTTGCTAAACGGAATTATAAAAACTCCATTGTTTTAATGGGAAATAGTATCAATTCGTTTAATTTTAAAATTAAACTATGTTCAAAAAAAAAAAAAAAAACAGAAAAAACAAATGAGAATTAAATCACAATATTTAGAACATAGAGTACAATAATAAAAAAATTAAATTAAAGGAGTTGAATGTCTATGAAAGTAGTATTTAAAATTTTAGCTTTAATTTTACTAGCATTAACAGTTACAAGCTGTGAATTGTTTGATCCAAGAGAGTGGGCAGAACTTAAAAAAGACGACACTCTGACAGGTAGATATTACGATACCAGAACAGGAGAAACCACAATTGAGAGACCTCATTGTCTTTTAGATAGCAATGGACGTAAGAAAGAGTGCCGTAAAACACCTTATGAAAACAAAAGATTTACAGGTTGTAGCGGATCAAATACAGGTATGTGGGGAATGGGAAGAATCTGTACGTACGAAGATTATTAAACAATTACCCCAAATAATAGTTAGGAGAGATTTTTATGAACAAAATATTTAAAATATTAATTATAGGCTTACTAGGATTGACTTTAATCAGTTGTTCAACGCCAGATGTAATGGGATATGATGGAGAAGGATATTATCGTAATTAAGATAAAAAAAGATATTATTTAATTCATAGATTGACTAGACTGCACCCCCAAAATTATATATAATATAAGAGGTGCAGTTTTTTTATTAAGAGAATTTATACTAAACTCTATTTTGATAATGAATTCATTACAAACTTTTCCTATAAATGTTAAATTACGTTTTCATTTTAATCTATTTGATTTCTTGTCCTACCCCATTATTTCATAAACCTTATCAATATCCACATTTTCTCGCAAAATTTGTGCTAATTTATCGTATTCCCTGTTTTTATATTCTTTGAAACTAAAATCTTCATCGACTTTGTCTAGCCCTTTAAGTTTTCTTACTTCGTTCAGAAAATGATTTGTAAATTCAGAATTGTCAAATATTCCGTGAATATAGGTTCCGACAACATTGCCTTTTACAGCACCTTTTAGCTTTTCATCGTCAAAGATACATTTTATCTCGGTTTTTTCCTCATTTACAGGATAACTGTAGCCTTGATGTATTTCATAGCCTTTTATTTCAATGCCTTCCATTCCAGCAAGTATTCCATCTGCCTTTTTTATTTTATTTTCATACTGTGTTGTTGTTTTTGCCGTTTCCATAACTGTTTCTATGTCTAATAAATCTAAGCCTGAAATTTCTTTTAGATTAGACTCAATATTTTGAGGATCCATTATTTTTTGTCCCATTATTTGAAAACCGCCACAAATTCCAAATACTATCGTTCCTCTTTTTGCAAGCCTTATAATTTCCCTGCTTATATTTTTATCAATCAAGTCCTTCATGTCTTCCACAGTATTTTTAGAGCCAGGAATAATAATAATGTCCTCATCTCCAAGTTCAGAGCTTTTTGTAACGTATTTCAAGGAAACATCGTTATAATGGCTAAGTGCATCAATGTCTGTAAAATTCGATATATGTTTTAGTTTAATAACCGAAATCCGAATTTTCCCTTCTTTTTTCACATTATACTTGTCGATTCCCAGACTGTCCTCTTCCTCAATTCCTAGTGGCACAAACGGCACTACTCCCAGAACAGGCACATTTGTCAACTCTTCAATCATCTCAATTCCAGGAGTCAAAAGGCTCTTATCTCCTCTAAATTTATTTATAATTACACCTTTTATACGTTTTTTCTCACTTTCCTCAAGCAGCATAATTGTCCCGTAAATTGCCGCAAAAACACCGCCTCTGTCAATATCAGCAACCAAAATAACAGGCGAATCAGCCATTTCCGCCATTCCTGTATTTACAATGTCGTCTTCCTTCAAGTTAATTTCCGCAGGGCTTCCTGCCCCTTCCAGCACGCAAATATCAAAGTTATCCCTTATGTGATTGTACGCTGCCATTATATCCTTTTTTAAATTATGCTTATAGGCAAAATATTCCCTTGCATCCATGTTTTTATAAACTTTCCCATTCACAATAATCTGTGATTTTCTGTCTGTTGTAGGCTTTAATAATATCGGATTCATAAATGCCTGAGGCTCGATATTAGCCGCTTCAGCCTGCACCACCTGAGCTCTCCCCATCTCTTTTCCATCCTTCGTAATAAACGAATTTAAAGCCATATTCTGTGACTTAAACGGCACTACACTATATCCATCTTGATAAAATATTCTGCAGAAACCTGCATTGATTATGCTTTTTCCCACATTAGAACCTGTCCCCAGCAACATTATATTTTTATGTTTTCTTCCCATAAATTCTGCTCCTATTTTAAATTTATCTAAAAAATTTATTTATTCCCATTAAAATAATTATAACAGATAAAAATGCCATAAGCAAATTGGATTTGTAAAAAAATTTATTTTCTTTTGAATTTTATTTTGTCTAATATTTTCTTGACTTTATCGCTATAAAATACTCCAATTATAAATGAAACATGCGATAATATACAAAATATATATTTTCTCCCATTTGTCAAACTAGACATTATCGAACTATATTCATCTTCAAAAATAGCCCTAAACACAAAATAAATAAATATTACAAGCATCACCAAAATTAATGCTTTTTTATTCATTTTTTTTAGAAATCTTTTGCACAAATATCCTAAGAAGTACATAATTCCCAATATTATTATCAAGCAAAACAACGAAAATACAATTACAAAAATCTTCAAAATCTGCTCTGGAGCTTCCAACAAAACCCCAGTAGAAAATAATGTAAAAATAAACCAAAACAAATATGCCAACACTGGATATATTGCTGACTGAACTAAAAAATAAATTATTGTAAATAAAATTAATCCTAAAGGATTATTCTGTTTCGTCATAAGTTTGTCTGTATTTTTTTTCATTTTTCTTCTCCTTCTTTTATTTTTTTCTTTTGAATTTTATTCTGTCTAATATTTTCTTTACTTTATCGCTATGAAATGCTCCCATTATATACGAAATATGAAATATAGTACAAAATATATACTTTTTCTCATCTACTAAAGCATCAATTATTGAATTTTGATCTCCAACAGCAGCTTTGTACAAAAAATAAATCAATATTACAATCATTGCGGTATTTAATCCTATTTTATTCATTTTTCCTAAAAAATCTTTACATAAATATCCTAAATAACACATAAATCCAGATAATATTACCAAACAAACACAATAAAATAGATAAGTTAAAATAACTTGAATTTCTTTTATTTTTAAAATTCCCAAAGCATCTGCTATTCCTCCAAAAATCAGCGTGAAAGAAAACCAGAATAAAAATCCTAATAGCGGATATATCACATTCTGAACTAAAAAATAAATTATCGTAAATAAAATTAATCCTAAAAAATTATTCGGTTTTCTCACAAGTTTATTTGTATTTTTTTTCATTTATTTTTTCTCCTTCTTTTATTTATTTTTTCTTTTAAATTTTATTCTATCTAATATTTTTTTGACTTTATCACTAAAAAATACTCCGATTGTATAAAAAATATGTGATGCTGTACAGAAAATATAGATTTGACGCTGTGTTGGTGCAAACATTGTTGTATCTTCATTAGGTTCTGTAAAAATTTTATACAAAAAAAAGATTAAAATTGCTATCATTACACTGCCTAATACAGCTTTATTCATTTTTTTCAAAAATTCACTACATAAGAAATATCCTAAATAAAATATAAATCCAAGTACTATTATTAAAGCAATTACAGAAAAACTTATATTAAAAAAAATCGTAAGCCATTCTGGAAGATTTAAAAGTGTCAAACTATTAAAAAGTATTGCACTAAACGAAATTCCAAAAATTAACCAAAACAAAAATGCCAATGCTGGATATATTGTTTTCTGAAAGAAAAAGTAAATCACTGTAAATAAAACTAATGCTAAAAAGCTTTTTGCTTTTGACATAAATTTATTTTCATTTTTTTCCATCTTTTTTCTCCTTCTAATCTCTATTACTTTTTAAAAAACTCTCATAAATCTCAAGTTTATCATCAAGATTTTGTAAATATTTTTGCCACTTTTCAATTTCTATGTTTACATATTTTTTATGATTTGTCAAAATTTTTATTCTTTCTTTTATCGTTCCGTTTCCTTCATATCGTAAATCTGAATATTTCTTAATTTCACTCAATTTCATTCCCATGTCTTTTAATCTTTTTAACATTTTTATCCATTCAATATCAGTTTCATCGTATATTCTTCTATTTTTCTCATCTCTTTTGACACGAAATAGTTCCTTTTTTTCATAAAACCTTATTGTGTATGGAGTTAAGCCTGTTTTTTCTGAAAATTCCTTTATTTGCATTATTTTTTGTTCATTCTTTTTCATTTTATTTTCTCCTTTCAAAAAAGTTATTGACTTATACTATACTCTAACTGCTATCCTTTATTTATCAAATTTATGGAGGTAATAACTATGAAAACCAAATATACTGTTATAACAGGAGCAAGTTCGGGAATAGGTAAAGCTGTGGCTCTAAAATTTGCAGAATTAAACAAAAATCTTATTCTGATTGCACGAAGAAAGAATTCACTAGAAGACTTAAAAAGCGAAATTTTAAAGAAAAATCCTAATTTGGACATTCTTGT
The DNA here is from genome assembly GCF_030644325.1 of Leptotrichia sp. HMT-225. NCBI lineage: Bacteria > Fusobacteriati > Fusobacteriota > Fusobacteriia > Fusobacteriales > Leptotrichiaceae > Leptotrichia > Leptotrichia sp. HMT-225. The sequence goes on from NZ_CP130323.1 coordinate 154,391, forward strand.
AATAGATTTTGACTTAACTGATGTCGGTAAAATCCCTGAACTATATTCAAAATTAAAAAATTATCACATTGAAACATTCATAAACAATGCTGGTTTTGGAATGTATGGTGATGTAAAAGAGCAGTCTTTAAATAAAATTTCAGATATGCTTCATCTCAATGTAGAAGCATTAACTTTGCTATCTTCTTTATACGTCCAAGATTACCACAACGAAAAAGGCTCTCAATTAATCTATATCTCCTCAGCAGGAGGCTACACAATCGTCCCAAACGCAATTGTCTACTGTGCCACAAAATTCTACGTAAACGCCTTCACAGAAGGACTTGCACTAGAATTAAAGCAAAACAACGCACAATTAAAAGCAAAAGTCCTAGCACCCGCCGCAACCAAAACTAACTTTGGAAATATCGCAACTGGTAAAACTAATTTTGATTATGATAAATCTTATCCAAACTATCATACATCCGAAGAAATGGCAAATTTTCTCATTCAACTTTACGAAAGCGACAAAACTGTCGGTTACATCAGCCGTGAAACTTTTGAATTTGACTTATCTGATGGATTTTTTCAAAATGCATTTAGTTCTAAAAATAATGTGAAATTTTAAATATTAGTTTTTATTATTGATTTTCCTAAAAAAATATTATAAAATATATGCAAAATTTATTATTTAGGAGTGATTTTATGAAAAAAATTATATTTGCATTGTTTTTACTGACTTTTAGTTTAAGTTTTTCTAATTCTGATATTAATATATTATCTTCCAAAGTCTGGAACTGTTCCAGTCTTGACAATACACTTAGAGGACTTATCTATGTCAAATTCTTAACTAAAGAAAATGAACCTTATATTGCTTTTAGCCAAATAGATTCTCGTGCAGCTTTAAAAACAGGAAAAGTTACCCTTGAACTTTCAGAATTAAATTTTGAAGTAAAAGAAGATGAAAACGCCATCTATTTTACAAATTTGAATGAAAAAACCAAAATTTTTTCTAATTACAAGTTAGCGTATTCATTTGACAAGAAAAATAGACCTAAAATGTCTATAAACCGTATTTCAGATAACAAAAAAATTTGTAACCTTTCAATAAATTAAATTATCACAAATACAAAAATAATCAATAATTTTTAAGCAACGATTTCTTAGTGATTTTCGTTGCTTAATTTTTTTCCGACGGTTTTACGATTGGTTTTTTCCGACGGTTTTTTTACAAATCGAATTTAATAATATTTTCTCAAAAATCGCTATCTTTAAGTATTTGAAGTAATTTATTTATATCATTGTTTCCGACGGTTTTTATATATCTGATATTTCTAGTTGCCCCTATTTTTTGTAATGTATCATTTTTCACCAAATATCTTAACAAATCTCTCGCACGGCTTTCTTTTATATTCAAAAGTTTTTCTAATTCCGATCGTGTAAGTTCATCATTAGTTTCAAAAAACTCCATTATCTTTTGAATTTGCACTTCTAAAATCTTTCTTTTTTTGATTTCAGCTTTAATTGTAGATTCTTTGTAGGTTTGAAATTTTTATAAACATTCTATGAAATCTTCAAATTTATATTCTTTTTCTTGCATTTTTTTTTCTACTATATTTTTATATGTATTAGCTTTATCTTCTTCAATTAAGAATAATTTTTCTTTAGCTCTTGTTATGCCAACATAGTTTTCTTCTATTTTTAACTTTTTAGAATAGCGATTAATATAGTAATCACAAAATATTATAACTTGATCATATTCTAATCCTTTAGATGAATGTGTTGTCATTATATGTTTTGGTTTTTTGGATTCTTTAATATAAAATATTTTATTTGAATCATTTGATAAGACTTCTAATAAAATTTCATTTTCTTTTACAATTTTTTTATTGTTTTCCACTGTTTGTATTTCAATATCAAAATATTCAAAAATCTCTTGAATTATTTGTAAATCTAATTTTTCAGATAATTTTCTTAATTTTTCTCCTATTTCTGAAACTTCTTTTTGGGTATATTCTCTAAATAAGAAAGTATTCATAAAGTCATATTCCGAATAATCTTTATCAAAATAATATTTTGCTATTTGTTCCAATAAAAAGAAATTTGGACAATCATTTAAAATATCTCTTTTTATTACTTTAAAATCACTGTCTATTTCTATTAATTCAGATGAAATACTTTTTATATCCTCATTATTTCCTATTAATACTAATATACTTTTTTTTAAATCTATCTTTTGTCTTTTTATTATATCTTGTATATCTTCTTTTTTATTTCCAGTACTTTTTTTATAGAAAATCACTTTTTCATTTGTTTTTTCAATTTTTTCTATATTTTTTTCTGATAATATTTGAGAAAATAAAGTAATATTTATATGACTTCTAAAATTATGATGTAATCTAAAAATATTAAAACTAATTTTTTCTATATTATTTTCTACTATATTTTTAAAATTTTGAACCTTAGCTCCTCTCCATCCATAAATTGATTGTTTGTCATCTCCTACAATAAACAATTTTATTCCTAATTCTTTAGCAAAATAGCAAAATAACTCATGCATTCCTTGATCCGAATCTTGATATTCATCTATAAAAATCTTTTTGTACTTATATTTTAAATATTCTTGTACTCTTACAGATTTTTTTAGTAATTTTAATGCCAATTCGCATTTAAAATTCTTCCCTAATTTTTGTATATCATTATCATATGTTCCAAAAATTTTGTACTCTTTTAATTTTTTTAAGCCATCGTTATAATTACAAAATTTATCTTTTTTTTGATAAGAATAATAAAATTTTTCTGGAATATTATCTTCAATGCTTTTAATAAAAATATCTATTATTTCTTTTTCTAAAAAACTATCAATTGTTCCAATAAATACTCTTTCTTTTTTCACTATTTTATCTCTTAATTCTGTAGCTGCTTTATTTGTAAAAGTTATTGCAACAAAGTTATAGTGATTTTTTTCTTTTTCTATATCAAATTCTAATTTTTTTACTAATATAGAGGTTTTTCCAGAACCTGCACTTGCTAATACACAAATATTTCCTTCTGTTTTTATAATTTTATCGCGTTCTTCCTTATCAATTGGATTTATCTCTTTATCTTCCATTATCTACAAACTCCTTTAATACTTGGGTATTTTCCTTGATTTTTTTTGCTAAACCTTCATTCATACAACTTTCTATAAATTCAACCATATTATATAATTTATGTTCTTGTAACCATTTTACTGAATCTTTTTTTCCAGTATGCTTATCTAATTCTTCTGGAATTATGCCATATAAATCATTTTCTAAATCAATTTTTGATAAATAAATATTATTTTCTATAAATTTATCTATTAATTCTGTATTTTCTTCATAAATCTCTATTTTTTTATTTTTTAATTCTTCTTCATTTCCTGTAAACTCTATACTTTTTAATTTCTTTTCTTTTATTACATCAATACATCTATTAAAACCTATTAAATCATATTTATTTGGATTATTTTCCTTTGATTTTCTTTTTTTCTTCAAATCATTATCAGTTTTTATAAAATACTTTATTTGTAATTTTTCATAAAGTTCTGTATAAGGTTTAAAATTTATTCCACCTACTTGTAACAAAAATTTTCCTAATGTTTCATAATTAGGATTAACTTCTGCCAAAACAGCTTCAAAAAGTACATATTCTGAAGGTCCTTCAACCAAAAGTACCTCATTATAAAATAGTGATTCTGATAATCCTTTATTCAATTTTTTCTTTAATATTTTGTATTCTTTAGGTACTTTATATAAATATGAAAAACTCTTGGAATTAGAGTTATCAGTAATTCTAATTAACTGTGTTTCATCCATTTCATATAATATTTTTGGAGAATGAGTTGTAAGAAAAAAATAATCATAAACAGGCTGTGAAAATAATTGTTGTGAAAGCATCATTTGCATTGAATTATGTAAACTATTTTCAGGTTCTTCTATCAAATAAATTACAATTTGATTTTCATAATTTTTTTCTGTTATTATTTTATTTAAAGCATATGATAATATTTTTTTTCTTCCATCACCACTTGTCGGATAATAATTTTCATCATCATTCCATTTTATATAAGGTACCAAATTATCCATAAATCCATTGACTACAATTTCTGATTTTAATTCTATCGAAAGCTCTTCTAACTTATATTTTTTATAATTTTCTGTTAATAAATTTTGAATATTTTTTATAGTACTTAATTGACTTACATTCTCGTTTATTTCAGAAATACTTCTTTCAATTCTTTTTTCTAATTCCATATCATTTTCATTATCATTTTTATCATCAAATAACAATTTCCGATTTCTTTTAAATATTTTTTGTAAATCATCTGTATTTGGATTAACATACATCATTTTAAAAATCCTGTCAATTTCATACGTTTCACCAATTCTTGGTATATTTTGTAAATTTTCTAAAATTGAACCCCAATACATATCGGGATTTCCAAATAAACTGTTATCATCATAATTCGCTTCTAATTTTATAAAAAAACTATCTAAATTTTCATCTGAATTTCTTGCTCCTTTTATTTTAGAAATTAAGAATTTTGAATTTTTTGAAAAACTACTTTCATCATCTAAATTTCTATCACTAATATCAATTTCTAGTATTATCTCTATTTTTTTACTAGTATCATTTTTATAAAAATCTGTATTCAAGAATCCATTTTTTCGTATATCTCTATCTAATAAAAATCGTAAAGCATAAAGTAAATTTGTTTTTCCTGTATCATTCATTCCAAAAATTACATTTTTATTAGATAACTCTATTTCTATATTTTTAAAATTCCTAAAATTTTTTATAATTAATTTTTTTAATTTCATAAATAACTCCTATCTTATTATATTATTTTTTATTACTATTATTTTTCACATACCCATTCCCATAAAACGCAATTCCCAGTTGTCCCACCATCACAATCCAAATCAGCGGCTCGCAAATCATTACTCCAAAATAACCCAATTTTGGCACGACAAAAATTACAAAGATTATTTTTCCAAAAAATTCGATTATACTTGAAACAAGAGGGATTAATTTCTCTCCAAGAGCCTGTAAAGTGTATCGCAAGTTAAAGAGGATTCCTAGTATTGTGAAAAACGGGGAGGCGATTTTTAGGTAGGTTGAGCCGTTGTGGAGGACGATTTCAGATTCGGAGCCTGACATCAGGTGAATCATGTTTTTGGAAAATAAATATACAAAAATTGTGATTCCGATTGCAAAAATTATATCCATCATATTGGCGTAAAATACGCCCTTTCGGATTCTATCTACTTTGTTTGCACCTTTATTTTGGGAAACGAAAGTTGCAAGTGCGAGTGCTATTGTAGTTAGCGGAATGTTACAAAATCCCATAAGTTTTCTTGCCGAAGTATGTCCAGCGATAATCAAATATCCAAACCCATTTATCGCATACTGTAAAATCAGCGTTCCCATAAGAACAATCGCAATCATAAATCCCATAGAAAGTCCCTGTCCAAGTAGTTCCTTGTACAATTTTTTATCAAATCTGAAATGTTTTTTTCTAGGGATTAAAATCGGCTCTTTTACGTAAATGTAGATAATACTTAAGATAACTGAAATTGCCTGTGCAATAACTGTTGCAACCGCAGCTCCTCCAATTCCCATTTTAAGGGAAGTTATGAAATAAATATCAAGGAAAATGTTTAAAATTGAGGCAATTACCAAAAATACGAGCGACATAAAGCTGTTTCCAATTGCACGTAAAAGTCCTGATGACAAGTTATAGGAAAAAGTTACGCCAATAAACATTGTTATTATGTTTATATATTCAAATGCTTCATTTATAATATTTTCAGGTGTATGCAAGATTTTTAGCAGTGGCATAAGAATAAATCGTGATAAAATCATTACTCCCACAGTAATCCAAATTCCAATAACAATCGAGCCAGCCACAGACTTTTTCAAAAGATTCTTGTTATTTGCCCCATAATTTCTAGCCGTAACCATACTAAGCCCATTTCCAATTCCTAACGCAAATCCAAAAATCAGTTCAAAAATAGCCGCCGAAGCCCCAATAGCCGCAAGCGAGTTATCTCCCAAAGTATGCCCCACAATAGCAATATCCGCCATATTGTAAAGCTGCTGAAAAATATTCGACACAAGTATTGGTATCGAAAAAATCAGAAGCGACTTCAAAATACTATCATTTATCAAATCAACCGAAAAATTAAATTTTTTCATTTTCTGTCCTTTCTTTTTGCTTTTTAAATCATAAGTTTTTTATTCTTATTTTAAAAATAGTTTTTTGGAAAAAATATAATTTTTCTATTTTTCCAAAAATTCCTTCATATCCGAAAAAATTGATATTTCCAGTTCAACTTCCTTTTTGCTTGCAGGATGTGTAAATTTTACCTTATAAGCGTGCAAAAATTGTCTATTTATTCCAAGTTCTTTGTTTAAGCCATTTCCGTAAAGTTCGTCTCCTACGATTGTGTGTCCGATGGATTTTAGGTGAACTCGAATTTGATGAGTCCGCCCAGTAAACAGTTCACATTCTACTAATGTTGCATTTTTTTTAGGGTAAGTTTTTAAGACTTTTATAGCTGTTTTTGCGTATTGTCCCCGCTTATCAATTATTCTTTCCAAATTATCTCCATCCCGAAAAATCCGTCTTTCAATAACTATTTTCTTTTCGTCTTCTTTCAGACTTTCCTTTCCAAAACTACTTTGATTCTCTAAATTTAAATTATTTTCTTTACTTTCGTTTCCAAAATCTGCACTTTTGCCAATTTTACTATCTTCGTTTTTAATAGTTAAATTGTTTTCTATTTTCTCCATTTCATCGTATTTTTTCATTTCTCCAAAATTAACTTTTTCAATTTCAGGCTTTAAATTTTCCTTTTCCAAATCCTGAATCTTATGTTTTTCCCCATCTTTTGCAAGTTCTTCATTGATTCTGGTAATTTCCTTATCGTCAATAATTCCATTCACAATCGCCAGATATTTTTTCTCAAAAATCGAAAAATTTTGTAAAAATGCCTGTGCAAAACTGTTTTTGGCAATAATAATCAGCCCAGATGTATTCATATCGAGCCTATTGTAAAATCGTGGCACTCGAACTTCACCATATTTTTCCAAAAAATGATTTACAATTCCGTTTGCAAGTGTAAAATCAGCTTTTTTCTGTGTCGGATGTGTCAGTAAAAATGGCTCTTTATTCACAATCAAAATATCTTCATCTTCAAAAATAATATCAAGTGGCAGTTTAATAGGCTTAATGTCCGTCCCCTTTTTCTTCTCAACAACTCTCAAGTTTCCGTGTGACGGCAATTTCTTAGTTAATCTTACCTGCTTTCCATTCAAAAAAACTTCTACATTTCTCAAACTTCTCCCCGAATAATTCTGCACTTCCCGCAAATACTGCGAGATTTTCATCCTCTGGTGTTCCTTTTCTATCCTAAATTTTTTCATTATTTATACACATCCTTTTTTATTTTTTATTATTATTTGATAATCTAGCTTTTTTAATAAGCTCTAAAATATTTAATTCTTACTTTAATCATCTAGATAAACCGTTTTTTAAACTTATATTTTAAATTTGTTGTATTTTATTATACAATCTATCGTTTTAATAAACCGACGGAGCTTTTATTTGTTCAACTACGACTGTTTGACGACTGGAAGGAGGAGTTTCGGAGTTGAGCAAATAAAAGTCGGAGTCTAGCCATAGGTACAGGATTTGCGGCAATGAGCAATCCTGTAAAAAAAACATATTAATTATAGAAAAAATATTTATTAATAAAAATAAGTTGCTAAATAAATCTATTATTAAATATTTTATTATTATTTTTCAAAATAATTATCAGTTTCCCGTTTTCAAATTCTACGCTAGCCTCATTTTCAAGAATAACATTGCTCACAAGTCTGGAACTTTCCCTTTTCACATCAATTTTATCTGTTTCAAATTTAAAGCCCTTTAAGGTTAATTTTTCAACTTTTTCACTAATTGGAATGATTGAAAATTCATATTCTTTTTTATTTTTTAGGACAAAAGATTTTTCTGTATAAAAAATTTCTTCATTTTCCTGCAAAAAAACGAGATTTTTATATTTTTCCATTATGAATAGGTTGCTCAAAGTCATGTCAATCCGTTTCCCAAGTCCACCAACAACAAATATTTTCTCAACAGAATTCTTATTTTCTGAAATTTTATTAATTTCTTTCAAAATCAGCTCAAAATCTGTAAAATCCTTGTCTTTTGGAAATTTTTTTACTAAAATATTTTTACTTTTATAATATTCCAAAACTTTTTTCTCAATCGAATCCAGATCCCCAATAATCATTTCTGGTATTTTCCCATATTTAAAAGCAAAATTTGCTCCACCATCCGCACAAAAGCAAACTGCATTTTCCGAAACTAACTTATCCATAAATTCCTGCGAATATTTATATTCCCCATTCAAAAAAATCACATATTTTTTCTCCATTTTTCTCCCTTCAGATTAAGAAATACAATAATATTTACATTATACTTTGTTATTAGATTATTTACAAGATAGTGTTTATAATTGTTATTTTAAAATTATTAATTATAAATTTATTATAAAAATATGAAAAACAAAGATTAAAAAGCAATATTATTGATAAATAGGGGATATTTAAAAAATTTATATTTATATATCTAAATCTAAAAATATTAAAAGACTGTAAAAAAACAGTTGCAAAAAAAACAAATAATTATTATAATGTAGGTATGAAGATGAAATAGTTTGATTGCCAAACTTAAACTAATACAACTATATTAGTTTTAGGATTTAGTCAATCTTAATGGGGTTCAAAAGAATTGAGAGATTGAAGCATTAGTAGGTTAGTAGGATTGTTATAATATTGTAGAAAGGAGGTAAAAATTTAGTTTTAGATAAAATGGAAAATTGAAGGTAAAAAATCTATAACTTTAAGAATGAAAGGAAGTGTCTATGGAAAAAGCAGTTTTAGTAACGAGTTTTGGAACATCACACAAGGATACGAGAGAAAAATGCCTTGATTTGATTGAAAATGAAGTAAGAGCTAAATATGGAAGCGAAAAAGTGGAAAGAGCCTATACATCGGGAGTTATAAGACGAATAGTGGAAAGAAAGGAAGGAATTCACATATTTGATCAGAATGAAGGACTGGAAGCTTTGAAAAATAAAGGTTATGATGAAATTATAACTATGTCATTGCATATTCTTGATGGAATTGAGTATGCTAAACTTAATGATAAATATGGAAAAATTTCAAAACCACTTTTAGTAAATGATGAAGATTTTGAAAAAGTTGTAAACGACGAAGAGTTTAACAGTACAGAAGGCAATGATGCCATTGTGTTTATGGGACATGGTTCCGAAAGTGCAGCAGACAGTACATATCAACGGCTTCAAGAGGAATATCTGAAAGCTGGGAAAGATAATATTTTCATAGCTACTGTTGAAGGGCAAGTGACAATTGAAGATGTTATTCAAAAATTAAAAGGAAGAGGATTTAGCAAAATATTGTTAAAGCCATTTATGATAGTAGCTGGAGATCACGCTAAAAATGATATGGCTTCTGATGAGGAAGATTCGTGGAAAACAATTCTTCAAAATGAAGGATATGAAGTAACGCCTTTATTAAAAGGAATGGGCGAATACGAGTTTATACGTAAAATGTTTATGGATAAATTAGAAGAAGTTTATTAAGATAGCAAAAGAATAATTTTAAATTTATAGTTTTATAGGTGTTGCATAAACTTAATAAGGAAACCAGTTGGAATCTGGTACAGCCACCTCTACTGTGATACTGACGAAAGTATGAAAACCACTAAAATATCATTATATTTTGGGAAGGGTACGAGTAGGATGAAGTTAGTCAGGAGACTTGCCTATATAATAAAGTTACATTTTTCGGGAAGGGAAAAATTTAATATATAAAGACTGCTGGAAATTTACATAGATACTTTTCATCTGTTTTAATATATAAAATTTGATTCAACTTTCTGAGTTGGATTTTTTAATTTGTATAAAATATAAATTTTGTAAGGGAGGAAATTTTATAAAGTAATGGCAAAGAATAAAAAAATAATAAAATACATTATACAGATATTAGTTGTACTTTTTGGAATAAGCTTTTTTACATTCTGTCTAATGTATATTTCGCCAGGAGATCCTGCCCAAGTTATGCTTACAGAATGTGGACATCTTCCAACACCAGAGCTTTTAGCACAGACAAGAGCTGAACTTGGACTTGATAAGCCTTTTTATATCCAATACTGGAAATGGCTGTTTGGAGTTCTGCAAGGTAATTTTGGGAAGTCCTATTCGTTAAGAATTCCAGTAATTCAAAAGATAGCACAGGCATTTATTCCAACATTGTCACTTTCATTTATGGCACTGTTTTTAATGTGTGTAATTTCGATACCGACTGGAATACTTGCGGCTGTAAAAGAAAATAAATGGCAGGATTATTTAATAAGAATGTTGACATTCATGGGAATGTCTGTGCCAAGTTTTTGGTTAGGACTAGTATTTTTGAGCATATTTGGAGTACAGCTGGGACTTGTATCAGTTTCAGGCGGAAATGCTGATTTTGGCTCAATGATCTTACCTGCACTAACAATAGCGATAGCAATGTCTGCTAAGTACATACGTCAAATAAGACACATATTTCTTGAAGAACTTGGAAAAAGTTATGTGACAGGGGCTAGAATGAGGGGAATAAAAGAACGTGATATTTTGTGGAAACATGTACTGCCTAATGCGATGCTGCCTATAATAACGCTTCTAGGACTTTCATTAGGAAGCCTTCTGGGAGGAACTGCAGTTGTAGAGATAGTTTATAACTGGCCAGGAATGGGAAGAATGGCAGTAAAAGCAATATCAGCTCAGGATTATCCGCTAATTCAGTCTTATGTGCTAATAATCGCGTTCTTGTACCTGATCGTAAATATCGCAGTTGATATTTCGTATAAATATCTAGATGCAAGAGTTGAGGAGGTAATTTAAACTTGAACAAATTGAAATTTATGGGAAAAAATACACAACTGAAAATATTTCTGGCACTTGCGATTATTGTGGTACTAATTGCAATTTTTGCACCATTTATAGTGCCAAATGATCCTTTTAAACAATTAGCACCAAGTTTGCAACGTCCATCAAAACAGTATATTTTTGGAACGGATCAGCTTGGAAGGGATTTATTCTCAAGAGTTATATATGGTTCAAGATACTCAATATTCATGACTTTGACTTTGATGTTCATAATTTTTTCTGTAGGAACTATACTGGGAGTGCTTGCAGGATATTTTGGAGGAATTGTTGATACCGTGATAATGAGACTTGGAGATATGATGATTGCATTTCCAGGATTAATTCTTGCCATAGCGATAGCTGGGCTTTTGAATCCGAGCGTGAAAAATTCAATTATAGCAATAGCGGCAGTTACTTGGACAAAATATGCAAGGCTTGCAAGAAGTATGGTTCTCAAAATAAAACAGGAACTGTATGTAGAAGCAGCAAAAATAACAGGAAGCAGGGATTACTCAATAATATTTAAATATATAATTCCAAATATGATTACAACGATGATAGTAACAGCGGTTTCAGATATGGGAACATTAATGCTGGAAATAGCAGCACTTTCATTCTTAGGATTTGGAGCACAGCCTCCAACACCAGAATGGGGAGCAATGCTTAATGAAGGTAGAACAACACTTAGCAGAGCTCCTTGGATGATGATGTATCCAGGGCTAGCAATAGTAATTGTTGTAATTATATTCAATATGCTGGGAGATTCAGTAAGAGATTTGGTTGATGTAAAAAGTGAATAATTTAAAAAAATAAAAAAGTAACAAAAAATAAAATATAATAGGGAGAAAAGAATGTTGAAAAATCGTAAAAGTAAATTTTTAATTTTAATTTTGGCAGTGTTGATGCTGCTTGTAGCATGTGGTGGAAAAGGTGGTTCTGGAAAAAGTAAAACTAATCCAGATGAACTTGTAGTTGGAGTAACTTCGTTTGCAGATACGCTTGAGCCTACAGATCAGTATTTTAGCTGGGTTGTAACTCGTTATGGTGTTGGAGAGAACTTGACAATTTTTGATGAAAAAGGTAACTTGCAGCCATTGCTTGCTGAAAACTGGAAATTAAGTGATGATAAATTAGAATGGACTTTCAAGATAAGAGATGGAGTAACTTTCTCAAATGGACATCCATTGACAGCAGAGGCAGTAAAAAAATCAATAGAAAGAGTATTTGCTAAAAATAAAAGAGCAGAATCATTCTTTAAATATGCTTCAATAGAAGCTAGTGGACAAGAATTGAAAATAAAAACAAAAGAGCCTGTAGCAATATTGCCTGAATCATTGGCAGATCCGTTGTTCTTAATAGTTGATACGTCAGTTAATACAGATGAATTTGCTCAAAAAGGGCCAATATCAACAGGACCATTTGTTGTACAAGAATTTAAGCCTGGTGAACAGACAGTTGTTGTAAGAAATGAAAATTACTGGAATGGAAAAGCAAAATTGGCAAAAGTAACATTTAAAGATATAAATGATCAAAATACAAGAGCATTATCTCTAAAATCAGGAGAAATTGATGTGGCATACAACTTGAAAGTTACTAATAAAGCTGATTTTGAAGGAGATAAAAATATTGTAATAAACGAATTGAAATCATTAAGATCAACTTATGCGTTTATGAATCAAACAAAAGGATTGAAAGACAAAGCATTGAGAGAAGCAATAATAAGAGGTGCAAATAGAGAAAACTATACACAAAACTTATTACAAGGTGGAGCAACTCCAGGAAAAGCACCAGTTCCTCCAACATTGGACTACGGATTTAATGAATTAAAAGATGAAAATGCCTATAACCGTGAAAGTGCTAAGAAAATATTAGCAGATGCAGGATATAAAGATGTGGATGGAGATGGGTTTGTAGAACGTCCTGATGGATCAAAAATTGACTTGAACTTTGTAATTTATACAAGTAGAGAAGAATTGCAAATTTATGCTCAGGCATTTCAAACTGACATGAAAGAAATTGGTATAAAAGTTACGTTAAAACCTGTAAGCTATGAAACAGTTTTGAGCATGAGAGATGATTCAAACTTTGATATGTTAATTTGGAACGTACTTGCCGCAAATACTGGAGATCCTGAAAAATACTTGCATGAAAACTGGTACAGCAAAGCAGAAACAAACAAAACAGGTTATTCAAACCCTGAAGTTGACAAAATGCTTGATGAATTATCAAAAGAATTTGACAAAGCTAAGAGAAAAGATCTTGTTGTAAAAATACAGCAGCTAATAATGAACGATGCGGCGACATTATTCTTTGGATATGAAACTACATTCCTTTACAGTAACAAAGTGGTAACAGGGCTTAAAATGTATCCAATGGATTACTACTGGATAACAAAAGATGTAGCAAAAGCTAATTAAGGAGAATTTATGTTGGAGATAAAAGATTTGACAATTCAGTATGGAGACAAACCTCCAGTAGTTGAAAATTTTTCTCTTTCATTGAAAAAAGGTGAAATAATAACAATTGTGGGGGAAAGCGGTAGTGGAAAATCTACCGTTCTTTCTTCTATTTTAGGACTATTGCCAAATGGAGGGAAAATAATTTCAGGCGATATAATTTATAATGGAGACTCAATGCTCAGTAAAAGCCTTAATCAATGGAGGGAACTGCGAGGAACTGAAATAACAATGATTTCACAGGATTCAGGAGGAACTCTTAATCCAATAAGAAAAATAGGAAAACAATTTGTCGAATACATTCAGACACATTCCAAAATGTCAACAAAAGAAGCTGAAGAAAAAGCGAAAGACATGTTTTCCAAAGTAAACTTGCCAGATCCTGAAATCATTATGAAAAGCTATCCGCATCAACTGTCAGGTGGAATGAAACAGCGTGTAGGAATAGCAATGGCACTAACTTTCCATCCAAAAATTATTCTGGCAGATGAGCCTACAAGTGCATTAGATGTTATAACACAGGCTCAAATAGTGAAGGAAATAATGGACCTCAGAAAAAAATTTGACACTTCTATCATAATGGTAACCCACAATCTGGGAGTTGCCGCATATATTTCAGATAAAATAATTGTTATGCAAAATGGAAAAATTGTTGATGCAGGTAATAAAAACGAAGTTATAGAAAATCCAAAAAGTGAATATACTAAAAAATTGCTAGAAGCTGTGCCTGAAATTGGAGGTGAAAGGCTTGTCTAATATTAATGACGTAATTCTTGAAACAAAAAATCTTACAAAAATTTATGAAAAATCAAATGATAAAAAAGTAGTGGCTTGTAATAAAGTGAATTTAAAAATTCATAAAGGAAAAACTTTGGGAATTGTTGGGGAATCAGGATCAGGAAAAACAACACTTGTAAATATGCTTATGGACTTGGAAAAGCCAACCTCTGGAGAGATTTTGTATCACGGAAGGGATATAAGCAAGTTTACAAAACAGGAAGTTTGGGAAAATCGACAAAATATTCAGATAGTCTTTCAAGATCCATGGTCAGCTTTTAATCCAAAAATGAATGTTATGCAAATCCTCACAGAGCCATTAATGAACTACGGGAGATTAAAAAGATCAGAAAGAAAGCAAAAAGCTATAGAACTTCTTAAAATGGTTGACTTGCACGAAGAATTTGTAACAAAGTATCCACAAAATATGAGCGGTGGGCAAAGACAAAGGCTTGGAATCGCAAGAGCAATTTCGCTTGAGCCAGAGATACTTATATGCGACGAGGCAACTTCCGCACTTGATGTTTCCATTCAAAAAAATATAGTGGAACTTCTTGTAAAGCTGCAAAAAGAAAAAAACATAACAATGATTTTTATATGCCACGACATAGCACTAATAGAATCTTTTGCACATGGAATCGTAGTAATGTATCACGGAGACGTAGTGGAAACGATAGAGGGTGGACAAATTTCTGAAAAAGCAAAACATCCATATACGAAATCGTTATTGAGTGCAATTTTTCCTGTACGTGGAGAACCAATTAAAATTAAGTCAGATAGTAATAGTTATTTTTATAGCGAAGAAAATACAGCAAGGCTTTTGAAAGCGAAGGAGCAAATTGAAAAAACTGTGAAGACGACTGAAAGCAAGAATTAATAAAAAAGAGAGGGTAATTTTCAAATGGAAGTGAATACATAGTAACAAAAAATTTTTCAGAAAAAGTAGAAATATGAAATACAAGTCCAAAGGAATAAAATTATATGATTCAATAGAAAAATAATAATTTATTAATTCCTAAAAATATAAAGTTTGATAAATTTCAATGTTTGGAATATAAACGAGATATATCAATAGATAATATTGAAACACGAATATTTATATACTTAATATACAGGAAAAATTATTAAAATAAAATTTTTTATACAGGGTTGACAAATATAAGAAAGAGAGTATAATAATAGTAAAGAATTATAGGTGTTTTACAAACTTAATAAGGAAATCGGTTAGAATCCGATACAGCCCCCACTACTGTGAAGCTGACGAAAGTACACAAAACCACTGAAATATTTTGGATATTTTGGGAAGGGTATGAGTAGGATGAAGTTAGTCAGGAGACTTGCCTAATAATTTTTTATATAAAATTTTCTGGGAAGGGAAGATTTAATATACATCAATGTAAAAATAAATCAACGGTGATTTGTTCCATAAATATACTATGCGATGATGATATAGTTATTGTTGTGGAAGTTTTGACGTGTATTGGCTTCAGCTTTGGCTGATTTTTTTTTGGAACTTGCCGAAGGTTAAATTAAATTTGGAGAAGGAGAGAAAATGAAAAAGAGAACATTATTGTTTTTGGTTTTAACCAGCATGCTGTTAATAGGTGTAAATGGTTACTCAATGCACATTATGGAAGGTTTTTTACCTTTAAATTGGGTTATAGTATGGTTTGCAGTGTGTATTCCGTTTTGGATAATAGGAATAAAGAAGCTTCAATCTGTTTCTAAAGGGAGCGTGCGGGAAAAAATGACGCTTGCATTAGCAGGTGCATTTATATTTGTATTGTCTGCACTAAAAATTCCATCAGTTACAGGAAGTTCGTCACATCCTACAGGAGTAGGGCTATCTACTATATTATACGGACCTTTTGTAACTTCCATTCTTGGAACAATCGTATTAATATTTCAAGCAGGATTGCTTGCACACGGAGGATTTACAACTTTGGGAGCAAACGCTGTTTCAATGGCAATTGCAGGACCAATTGTATCATATTTAGTGTATAAAGGATTTGAGAAAAAGAATAAGGCGTTAGCGGTATTTTTGGCAGCAGCGTTAGGAGATCTTGCGACTTATGTGGTAACATCAATTCAGCTTGCACTTGCATATCCATCTCCACAAGGTGGAGTAGTTGCTTCATTTATCAAATTTGGAGCGGTATTTGCAGTAACTCAGGTTCCTCTTGCAGTTATCGAAGGGCTACTTACAAACGTGGTGATGAATATACTTGAAAAATATAGCGTAAAAGAGGTGGAAGCTTAATGTCGGAAAATAAAAACAAAAGTGTATTTAAAAAGAATATTATTTTAATAATTGCAATAATTTTAATAGGTGTTATTCCTTTGCTTCTCGTAAAATCTGAATTTGGAGGATCTGATGACAAGGGAGAAGAAGTAATAAAAACTATAAAACCTGATTATGAGCCATGGGCTAAAAATTTAATAGAATTACCAGGAGATGAAACTGAAAGTCTGCTGTTTGCATTACAGGCGGCATTAGGTGCAGGAATTGTAGGGTATGTATTAGGCTATTTCAAAGGTGAAAGAAAAAATGCTAATAGATAAGGTATCTTACACAAATCCCATAAAAAATATAAACCCCGGAGTAAAGTTTATATTGTCAATGACGACATTAGTATTTTTACTTTATACTGGAAGTAAAATAGTATTTGTTTTTAATTTTATACTGTTTAATTTACTTCTTTTGTTTGTCGTAAAAGTGAAAATAGGTGACTTGTTAAAGCTGAACTTTATTCCGGCTTTATTTATTTTAACAACTGTAATTTCCTTGCTGTTTATAAAAGCGGATATATGGACATTTTTGCTACGTTCATTTTCCTCGATAGCTGTAGTTTATTTCCTTATTTGTTCTACTCCAATTATAGATTTGGACTATATATTTGCAAAGCTGAAATTTCCTAAAATATTTAGGGAAATGTTTTTACTAATTTACAGATATATATTTTTATTATTTGAAAATAAGGAAAAATTACATAATGCACAGGAAGTAAGACTAGGATACAGCAGTTTTAAAAATGGGATGAAATCATTTCCAATGCTAGTAGTTGCTATATTAAAAAAAACATACTACTATAATCTGAATTCTATAAAGGCTGTGGAATCAAGAATGGGAAAGGAATTTATTTTTTCTCATAGAAAATATAAAAAAATTGGGTTTGAAATAATATTCGTAATAATAATAGTTATAATAAATTTATATTTGGTGGTAAAATACAATGCTTAGACTTGAAAATATAACTTTTTCATACGACGAAGAAACAGAGGCTCTAAAAGATGTGACTTTGAATATTGAAAAAGGGAAAAAAACATTATTTCTTGGGGAAAATGGCTCAGGAAAATCAACATTATTTTTAATAATGAATGGACTTTTGAAAGCACAAAAGGGAAATATTTATTTTGAAGAGAAAAAAATAGAGCATAAAAAGAAAAATCTCGAAGAATTGAGAAAAAAAGTCGGGATAATTTTTCAGGATCCTGAAATACAGATTTTTGCACCTTTAGTATTTCAGGAAGTAGCTTACGGACCTGAAAATCTTGGATATTCTAAAGAGGAAGTAGAAAAAAATGTAAACAGGGCAATGAAAGAAATCAATATAACAGATTTAAAAGATAGACCTTGTCATCATCTGAGCTATGGACAGAAAAAAAGAGTCTCAATAGCTGCAATTACGGCAATGGAGCCAGAACTTCTTATTCTAGATGAGCCAACTGCATGGCTTGATTCTAAAAATACAAAAAGAGTATCAGAAATTCTAGATAATTTTTCCAAAGCAGGAAAAACAATGGTGGTATCAACGCACGATACAGATTTTGCCTATGAATTTGCTGACTATATCTATGTCCTTGAAAAAGGGAGAATTGTACGGCAAGGGAGCAGGGACGAGGTTTTTGAGGATTTTGAATTTTTGAAGAAATTAAATTTGAATATTCCAAATGTACTGAAAATAAAAAGTTATCTCAAGTATAAAAATCTTGATGAAAATGATTATTATAAATTTTTGGAGGAAAAAAACTTGCTATGAAAAAAATACTTATATCGGGAGCAATGAGTGGTGGTGGAAAGACTACAGTAAGCAGCATATTGATGTCAGCTTTTGAAAATGTGGCACCTTTTAAAGTTGGTCCAGACTACATCGACCCTGGCTATCATGAGTTGTTCACGGGAAATAAATCTCGTAATTTAGATGCTTTTATGTTTGATGAAAGTACGTTAAGGCATATATTTGAAACAGGAGCGAAAGGAAGCAATATCGCTATAGTTGAGGGAGTTATGGGGCTTTATGATGGAATTGGGCATGAAAAGGATAATTTTAGTACAGCTCATGTATCAAGAATACTTGATATACCAGTAATTCTTGTAGTTAACGCAAAAGGAATCTCCACAAGCATAGCTGCCGAAGTTTTGGGTTTCAAGCTGTTTGATAAAAATGTTAAAATAAAGGGCATTATTTTAAATAATGTTTCTTCTGAAAAACTATACTTGAACTTGAAGGAAGCGGTAGAAAGATTTACGGGAATAGAATGCGTAGGATATTTGCCGAAAAATGAGAAATTATCGGTGGAAAGCAGACATTTGGGATTAAAACAGGCTTTTGAATTGAAAGGCTCAAAAGAACTTGAGGAAAAGAAACAGCTGTTTAAGGAAATTGCACAAAATTGTTTAGATTTAGAAAAAATTTACGAAATAGCAGAAGAATTTGAAACAAAAAGCAGTATGGACAGTTTTGAGCCAATAATGGACTTAAAGAATAAATATAAAGGAAAACGTGTCGGAGTCGCTAAAGATGGTGCATTTTCATTTTATTACGAGTCAAATCTGGAACTAATGAAATTTTCAGGCTTGGAAATAGTAGAATTTAGCCCTGTAAAAGATGAAAAAATACCAGAAAATCTCGATATGATTTATCTTGGCGGAGGTTATCCCGAACTTTACTGGAAAGAATTGTCTGAAAATGTTTCCATGAAGGAAAGCATAAGACAGGCTTATGAAAATGGAGTAAAAATCTATGGAGAATGTGGCGGATTTATCTACTTAACAAATAAACTGAATTTGCTAGATGGAAATAGCGGAGATTTCTGTGGACTGATAGATGTGGAAATTTCTATGAAAAATAGGCTGAATATCGGAAGATTTGGCTATATAAATATAAAAACTGAAAATGGAATTCACACAAAAGGACACGAATTTCATTATTCAGAAATTTCTGTGGATAATGAAAAGGGAAAATTTTATAAAATAGAAAAAAATGATGGAAGAAATTGGACTTGTGGGTATAGGAAAAATAGCCTTCTAGCGGGTTATCCACACATTTCTTTTTATTCAAATATAAAATTTTTCAAATATTTAATTGAAAAATTGTAAAAAAAGCTATCTAAAATTTAAAAAATAATATATAATTGTATAGTAAAACTATTTAAAAATCGAACTAATCAAAGTTATAGTCAATCCACTTGAAAATTGTTGTAAAACTGTTAAAAAAGCAATGGATTGACTATAGATACAGCATAAAGATTTATTCTAGTTTTAAACTGGAATTGCTGTATTTAAAATTTAAACTTAAAATATTGTTTGATTTTTTTTAGTTTAAAAACATAAAAAAATATTGGAGGGAATCAATTTATGTCGTATATTAAGGATCCGAAAGGGATAGAAGTAAGAAGTTTTGAAATGATTACGGAAGGATTAGGGAACAAGGTAGACCACTTTGCTGAAAATGAGAAACCAATTGTGAAAAGACTGGTGCATACTACTGGAGATTTTGGGTATGCAGATATTACAGAGTTTCATAATGATGCGGTAAATTCGGCTATGGAAGCTATAAAATCAGGGTGCAAGATATATTGTGATACAAATATGATTGTTACTGGATTAAATAAAATAGGTCTTGCGAAATTTGGATGTTCAGCGTATTGTCTTGTAAATGATGAAGAAGTGGCAAAAGAAGCTAAGGAAAGAGGAATTACAAGATCGATGGTTGGAATTGAAAGAGCAGTGAAAGATAAGGATACAAAAATATTTTTGATTGGAAATGCTCCAACAGCATTATTTAAACTGCTTGAAGAAATAAGCAAGGAAGGGGCAGAAAAGCCTAAACTTATTGCAGGAGTACCAGTAGGATTTGTAGGATGTCCTGAATCAAAAGCCGCGCTTTCAGATTATGATGTGCCATTTATAAGAACTAACGGTACAAAAGGTGGAAGTACAGTAGCTGTGGCAGTATTACATGGAATACTGTATCAAATGTTTGAAAGAGACAGATATTAAAAAACTATTAACAAAGGGAAGGAAGTAAAAATGGAAGAATACGTATATTTTAACGGTAGAAAACTAAGATATGGCTATACAACGGGAAGTTCTGCAACGGCAGCCACGAAAGCTGCACTTATGTATCTTCTGCAAGACGGAGAACAGGATATACCAGAAGTAACTATCGGACTTCCCTCAGGAAAATCTATAACAATAAAAGTAGATTCATTAAAAAAAGCAGATAACTATGCACTTGCATCGGTTTTAAAGGATGGGGGAGATGATCCTGACGTTACTCACGGACTTCAGATTTTTTCAAAGGTAAGTTTGCGTGATGATGCAAAAATAAATATTTTTGGTGGGATAGGAGTAGGGAAAGTTACCAAAAAGGGTCTTCCCATCTCTCCTGGAAATTCTGCAATAAATCCTACTCCTTTAAAAATGATAAGAGCGGCGGTGGAAAGTGTTCTTCCAACTGGAAAAGGTGCAGATATAGAAATTTTTGTGCCGAAAGGCGAAGAAACTGCAAAAAAAACATTGAATGCAAAACTTGGAATTATTGGTGGAATTTCAATTCTTGGTACAACGGGAATAGTAAAGCCGATGTCGGAAGACGCATGGAAAGCATCGCTTGCCATTGAATTGAAGATGGCTCTTGAAAATGCTGAAAATGGCGAGGCAATATTTCTATTTGGAAACAGGGGGAAAAAATATTTAACTGACAATTTTGAGGATAATACTTCATTATCTGTTGTAATAAGTAATTTTGTAGGCTATATGTTTGATAGGGCTTGTGAATTTGAAGCAAGAAAAATTTACTTTATTGGTGAACTTGGAAAATTTGTGAAAGTTGCAGGAGGGATATTTCATACACACAGCAGAGTTTCTGACGCAAAAATGGAAATACTCGCTGCAAATGCATTGCTTGTAGGCGAAAGCATGGAAAACCTGAAAAAGATAATGGCTTCCAACACAACCGAAGAAGCTACAAAATACATTGAAAAAACAGAAGTTTACGATCTTCTGGCAAAAAAAGCCAAACAGAAATGTGAAGAATATTGCCGAAGAAATGGTTGGGATCTGGAAGTGGAAACACTTATTATTTCTGCTGAAAGAAAAGAGCTGGGAAGCAGTAAGAACTTTTTTGATAATTTTAAAAGAAAAGGGCTTTAAGGATATAGAAGTTGTTACGGTTGTTGTTAGCAGATTGAAAAAATTAGACTATACTATGATGTTTGGAAAAAATGCTATTTGTATAATAGACCTGTTAGACAGCCTAAGTTTTTTATTTTCACAAGGGGTTTTAATACCCCTTGTTTCAGAATATTTGTTTTATCAAATTCTAAATGCAAGTTTAATTAAATTTATGAATAAATAAAAGCTGGTAAAACCTCATTGATAATTTTAAATTATAGGATTACATCCCTTAAAAAATCAAAAATTCCAAAATTTACGGAATATATTCCTTAAATTCTGTTAATTCATAAAAAAATAGGACTATATTCCATAAAATTTGATTTTAAAATAAAAAAGGGGTATAATTTAAAAGGAAATGAGGTGTTAAAATGATAAGGATAGATAGAAAAGAATATTTAGATTTTTTAGTAAAATCAAAAGACAGACAGATAATAAAGGTTGTGTCTGGTGTAAGAAGATGTGGAAAATCCACTCTTTTTGAGATATATAAAGATTTTCTGCTTGAAAATGGAGTTGCAAAAAATCAGATTATATCCATAAATTTTGAAGATATGGATTATGAAGAACTTACAGATTATAAAAAACTTTATGAATATATAAAATCTAAAATGATTGGAGATAAAAAAAATTACATATTTTTAGATGAAATTCAGCATGTGGATAAATTTGAAAAAGTTGTAGACAGCCTTTTTATAAAAGAAAATACAGACCTGTATATAACAGGTTCTAATGCCTATTTTATGTCGAGCGAACTGGCAACCCTTTTAAGTGGACGTTATATAGAACTGAAAATGTTGCCTTTATCATTTAAGGAGTATTATCAGGCTAAATTAGAATATGAAAAAATGGAGCAAAAGGAAAATAGAATATCAAAAACACTTATACAATATTATAATGAATATATAGTAAACAGTTCGTTTCCTTATACTTTACAGTTAGACAGTGATTTGAAAAATATACATGAATATTTAAGTGGAATATATAACTCTGTGCTTTTAAAAGATATAGTTGCAAGATTGAAAATTTCAGATGTGATGAGACTTGAAAGTGTTGTTAAATATATATTTGATAATATCGGTAATTTGACTTCGCTTTCAAAAATAGCGAATACCTTAACTTCAATGGGAAGGAAAACGGATGCAAAAACCATTGAAAAGTATATTAGAGGGCTTACTGACAGTTTACTTGTGCATGAAGTTAGTAGATACAATATAAAAGGGAAAGAATTCCTATCTACATTATCAAAATATTATGTTACTGATTTAGGACTTAGACAGATGATTTTAGGTAATAGAAATATAGATATGGGTCATATACTGGAAAATGTAATTTATCTTGAACTGCTTAGAAGAAAAGGCAATGTATATGTCGGGCAGTTTGATAAAAATGAAATTGATTTTGTTATTGTCAATTCAAATGAAATTGAGTATTATCAGGTCGCTTTGACTGTCTTAGATGAAAACACTTTAAAAAGGGAACTGGATGCCTTTAAAAATATTAAGGATAATTATCCAAAGCATCTTATAACTTTAGATGATGTAATGGTAAATACTGACTATGACGGAATAAAGGTTGTAAATGCTCTGGAGTGGTTGTTGGAAGAATATCTAGTAAGATAAAGTACTGGATGAATGAAATACAAAAAATTAGGAGATTTATTATGAATTTAAAAATATTCTCATTATTTATATTAATTTTGGGTTCATTTACAGCTTATTCAATGGAGAATAGAAAAGTTTTCAATATTAAAAATGAATGGAGCATAAAATTACCTAAAAATTGGCTAGAAAAAAGAGATGAGGTTGATGGACATCATGTATATTATCCCCCTGGTAACAATTTAATTATTAGAGCATCGAGTTTTTATATCTTTAGAGATTTAGAAAATGGTTCAAAAATAATTACACCAGTTGATGATTTATATGAAATTTTTGATAAAAGCATTAAAAATATAGACCTAGGAAATAATAAAAAATTAGAAGAAAAGAAATTAAATTTGAATAATTTTAAAATAGAGAATTTTAAACATAAATGCTATGAATATGATTATTATGAAGATAATGAAAAAACTTATTCTATTTCTTGCGGGATTATGACTGAAGGTTATTTATTAATTATTAATTTTTATTCTGCTTCAAGAGATGAAGTTGAAAATGCAATAAAATATATTTATAGTGTAGAAAAAATAAATTAGAGGAGAAAAAATGGCTAGTAAATTAGGTAAATTCTATGGAATAGGAGTAGGAGTAGGAGATCCTGAAAATATAACAGTTAAAGCAGCAAAAAGACTGCATGAAGTAGATGTGATAGTACTGCCTGAGGCAAAAAGCGGAGAAGGGAGTACAGCCTTTAATATTGTAAAAGAATATGTAAAACCAGAAGTAGAGCAATTATTTCTGGAGTTTCCCATGATAAAGGATGTGGAAGCGAGAAAAGTTTTTAGAAAAAATAATGCGGATGTAATAAGTGCTGAATTGGAAAAAGGGAAAAATGTAGCGTTTTTAACAATAGGTGACCCAATGACTTATAGCACTTATACTTATGTATTGGAACATATTTCAGATGATGTGGAAGTTGAAACTATTGCGGGAATAACTTCGTTTAACAGTATTGCGGCAAGGCTTAATATACCGCTGATGATTGGAGATGAAGATTTAAAAGTAGTTTCTGTCAATAGAAAGACTGATGTTTATAAAGAAATTGAAAATAATCAAAATTTAGTGTTAATGAAAATTAGCCGAGATTTTGAGAGAATAAGAAAAGCGATTATTGAAACAGGAAATAAGGAAAATATAGTTATTGTTTCAAACTGTGGAAAAGAAAATGAAGAAATTATTACAGATATTGAAAATGTTGAAAGTGTACATTATTTTTCTACATTAATTCTTAAAAAACAGGGAATAGAAGAATGGAAGAGATTTCTAAAAGCGTAAAAAAGTTAAAACCTAAAATAATAATATTTATAGTTTTACAAATTTTATTATTTATGTATTATTTTTGGATTGGAAAATATGATTGGGATTATGGCTTTGATTTGCCATTTCGGTTATTATTTGGTGGAATATTTTCAGCAATAACAGGAATAATTTTTGGATGGATATTTTATTCAATGGGGAAAAGTAAAAATTATGAAAATGACAAAATTTTGAAATTACCGATATTTTTTATAATTTTATCAATAATATTATTGTTTAGAATAGATATTATTGGAGTTATAAAATTATGTTTTTACAACGGATTATTCATTTTAGGAATATTTAGAAGTAAAATAAAGATTAGAAGTTATCTGTCTAAAGTTTCAAAAATTATATTATGGTTTATTTTAATGTACTTTTTAATTCCTGGTTTTGCAATTTGCTTTGGAATTTTTGTCGAAATAGTAAAAAGTATGTTTGGAATTTATGGAGATATGAGCCAATTTAGTATTTTAATTCCATTTGTTGCAATCAATATTTGTTTTGGATTTTTTATAAAAAAGTATTTTGATAAAGAAGAAATTGAAGTTGTAAGAATACTGACAATAGCAGGTTGTCTAATAATTATGGGAATATTTATTTTTATGGGCTTTAATTGGTATAAAGAAGACTATCACGCAATAATTTATACTTTTCCGTATAAAGTATTGATGTATTTAGAAGAAGCTCAGATTAGTATTGAAAAAGTTGGGATTATAAAGACGTTAGAGTCGAGGTACTTTGTTTATGCGATGATTGTTAATATGGGATTTTATTTGGGAACTTTGAAAATAAATAATAAAAATAAAAGGAAAAATTGTGTTGAAAACAAGATTGATGGGGATATTTAATAAGAAGTAGTTAAAATTTAAGAACTAAAAGAAAGAAGGAATTATTATGAAAAAAATATTATTTATTTTGTTACTTGGAGTAACAATTCAAGGACTAGCAGAAACAATTGTAAAAGGAACTTATGATACAAAGAAAAAAAGATACACGGAATTGAGTCAAACTTTTGAAAAGGAAATAAATTTGAGTTATGTATTGCCAAATGATAAAAAAGGTACAGTAACGTATAAAACTGAAAATTATGATATTTTAGTGAGAAAAAGTGATTTATTGGAATTATACAACAGAAAAAGGGAGAAAAAAGAAAATAATATAAAAGATAATATTTCTGATAAGGATAAAAAATTGGATTATGTTCGTAATTATATTGCTGAATTAGTGGAAAACAACAGGGCAGTTATTTATGAAAGAAAAACAAAAAAAGAAATAAAAAATATTGTAAAAGTAAAATATAATAACGATATTTACTATGATGCGGGAAGAGGTTCAAATTACGATGGTTATAAATTTTATACAGATAAAAGTTTGTCACAGGAAATCATGAGATTTGATATTATAACACAATTTGGAATTGCTCTTCACAGCAGTTTGGGAGATAATCCGTATAATAGGGAATTGACAGAAAAGGAAAAAGAATATAGAGAAAAAAATGGAAATCATTTTGAAGAATTAAAGGGATTATATGAGAAAGCCGTTCAAAATCCGAATGTTGAACAAAAAATTAGTTATTAGTAAAAAATATTTGATAAATTATTTTGGAAATTTTATACAATATAGAGGGGAAAATGAATAAAATTGAAAAAGGAATTGAGAGTAATATGGTTTATTTGCAAATTAAAGAATTAATGGAAAATACGAGAAAACAGGTATCTATAAAGATTAATAATATTCTTGTCCAGACTTATTGGAAAATTGGGAAAATTATTATAGAAGATGAACAGAAAAATAATGAGCGAGCGGAATATGGGAAAAACCTTTTAAAAGAATTGTCAAAAAAATTGACAAAAGAGTATGGAAAGGGCTTTTCAAAATCAAATTTATTTAATATGAGAAAATTTTATTTGAAATATCAAAAATTCTGGACAGTGTCTGGAAAATTGAGCTGGTCTCATTGTTGTGAGATTTTGAGTATATCTGATGATAAAGAAAGAGCATTTTATGAAAGAGAATGGTATTCAGTCTGAATATGCACTAGGTGGACTTTCTAATCAGATTTTTGCTTCAAAATACACGTTGTATATTCCTAATAAGGAAGTGTTTGAAAATGAGGTGGAAAAAGTTTTGAGGGAGTATAATAAGAAAATAAAATTAAAAGGAATAGAGAATGATAATTATGAATAAAAAAGAATTACCGAAGTGTTCTGTTGAAATAACACTTTCTTTAATTTCTAATAAATGGAAAATACTTATAATAAGAGATTTGCTCGATGGAACAAAAAGATTTGGAGAGTTGAGAAAATCTATAAACGGAATTTCTAATAAAGTTTTGACATACAATTTAAGAGAAATGGAGGAGGACAATCTTCTTATAAGAAAGATTTATCCTGAAGTTCCTCCAAAAGTTGAATATTTTCTTACTGAAACAGGTTACAGTTTAAAGCCAATACTGGAAAGTATGGACAAATGGGGTATAAATTACCGAGAAAAAACAAAATACGAATAACTGAAATTGTATCAAATTAATTATGGTTTTTCGATTTTAAAATTTTCATTGGTATAAGTTTTTAAATCAAAAGTCCTGATTTCTTCTACATTAATATAAAAAAGTTCAAAAATAGGATTGTCAGGAGTTTTAAAAAGTTCTTTTATTGCTGGATATTCATTTAAAACTCTTGTTTTAAGATCAATATCATCAGTAAAATGAATATTTCCATTTACGGATATAAATGATAAATAATCTTTTGAATGAGAGAGAAAAGAAACGTAAGGACATTTTTTTAACTGTTTATAAACGTTTTTATTATTTGTAGTTGCAAGATATACTTTGTTTTTCTCAGAAAACAGATACTGAAAAATTCTTGTTTTAGGTTTGCTATCATCGAGTGTAGCTAAAATCCCGTAAGAGTTTTCTTTTAATATTTTATTATAATCAATCATCTCAATTTCCTCCAAATATAATTTATTTCGAGTTAGCTAACTGTGTTAATTATAATTTAAAATAGAAAAATTGTAAAGAAGGCACAATTTTATTACAAGGTAACAAAATGGTAACTTTAAAAAGGGGAAAGTGCTATATTAAATTTTATTTATCAAATAACAATGTGTGGCTTATGAAATATACAGGAAGTAAATATTTGATATTTGAAAAGTAAAAATAGTTAAAAATAATAATTTATAATTTGATGAAAAACAAAAAAATAGAAAAAATAAATGTTGAAGAAGTTGAAAAACTTGATAAAATATTTGTTTATCTTGAAAATGGGAAAGTCTGGGAAGCATTTTTTAAGAAAGATAAAAAAATATATTTGAATACAGAAATATCAGTAAGTTTTGAAATAAATGAAATATTATAAAAATAAAAAAATAAAAAAAGAAAGAGGTAATTTTATGAAAAAAGTATACTTCATAGGAGCAGGACCAGGAGATCCTGAATTGATTACAGTAAAAGGGCAAAGAATCGTAAAGGAAGCAGATGTAATAATTTATGCTGGTTCATTAGTTCCAAAAGAGGTTATTGATTGCCATAAGGATGGAGCTGAAATTTATAATTCTGCTTCAATGAACTTGGATGAAGTAATGGAAGTTACGATAAAGGCACAGAAAAAAGGAAAACTGGTAGCAAGGGTTCATACTGGGGATCCGAGCATTTATGGTGCGATAAGGGAACAAATGGATATTCTGGATGAATATGGGATTGAATACGAAGTAATTCCAGGGGTAAGTTCATTTGTAGCTGCCGCTGCTGCAATAAAAAAAGAATTTACTCTGCCTGATGTAAGTCAGACAATAATTTGTACAAGACTGGAAGGAAGAACGCCTGTCCCTGAAGCAGAAAGCCTTGAAAGCCTTGCTTCTCACAAATGTTCGATGGCAATATTCCTGTCTGTGCAAATGATTGATGAAGTTGTAAAAAGATTATTAAAACATTACGATAAAACAACACCAATTGCAATTGTTCAAAGAGCAACTTGGGAAGATCAGAAAATTGTTATGGGAACATTAGAAACAATTGCTGAACTTGTGAAAAAGGAAAAAATTACAAAAACGGCACAAATTCTTGTAGGAAACTTTATGGGGAACGAATATTCTAAGTCTAAACTTTACGACAAGGCATTTTCGCATGAATTTAGAAAAGGAATTGAAGAATAATGAAAAAACTAATAACAATAATTCTATTTATATTTTCCATACAAATTTTTGCGGGACAATATCAAGTAATAAAGCAAAAAAATGTTACTTTGTCAAAAGAGCAGATTGATTTGGAGAATAAGAAAATTGAAGAAAGATTGAATAATTACGCAAAGAAAGACTTGAAAGAGAGTCTGATTTCTGAATTTAAAAAAGTTATTAAGGATATACCAGAAGAGGGTTATTATATTTTGTTGGAATTTTTCTCACAGCTTTCTAATTTTATGGTTGAAAATACTAAAATAAAAATAAAAAATATAAAGTATTTATCAAATACTAAAGCAGTTGTAAAATCTAAAATAACAATGCCTTCATCTGATAGTTTTGATAATCTAAATGAAGGTGAACTAGAAAAAAAATTTATAAAAAAATATAATTTAAAGGAATTTGAAAATACAAATGATTTAAAAACGTTATCGAAACTTGGAATTTTAATGGCAGATTTTATAAAAAAAGAATTTAAAGAAAAACCATCTTATAGAGTTATTGAAGGAGATATTAACTTAGAAAAAGTTAAGAATGGTTGGGAAATCAAAGGAATATGAGCAAATGTTAAATAAAATGAAGTAATAAAATATTATTTATTACGTGAGGATTTTAAAAAATATGGAAATTATAAAACTTGAAAATCAGAAAAATGATTCTTTTTTTGAGGCGGAATGTTTTTTGCATATTGGGGAAGCAAAAGAAGATAAAAATTATGTGGCATTTGTTTTGAGAAGGGAAGATGATCCACTGTATAGCTGTTCTTATTATGATTTTGAGAAAGAAAAGGGAGATAAAATATTTCATTGTTTTGATGGGCAGGATTATTCGTGGAAATGTTACGAAAATGAAGTTACGAATGATGAAAAATTGAAAAATGAAATTTTAGGAAATTATGATATTTTGAGAAACAGCACAATTAGGTATTTGAAAGAAATAATTCATAAAAATAAGGTTGATTTTTCAAAAAAATTAATTGGACTTCTTGAGAAAATAAAAGTTGGAGAAAAAATAAACAAGAAGGAATTTCGGATAGAACTGAAAAAAGTTGGACTGTATAAATCAATTTGGAAAGAAAAAATAGAAATTTCTGATGATGTTGTAACACGGGAAATTGGTTTTGAGAAGATAATGAAATTTATTAAAGAAAATAATGTGAATAGGATTGTCTTTGAGAATGGCGAGTTTTTAGAAAATGAAGAAATAGGAAAATTTATTAGAGAATATATAATTGTAGAATTTCGTGATTTTAAGCCTATTAAAGATTTTGATATGATAAAAATGACTTTGGAAGAATGGAATAATCTCAAGAAATGGAAAAAATTGGAAGTAGAAAATAATATTATTGAAATTGAAGAAAAAGATTTTGAAAAAGATGTTCCGATTTATAGATTAAATGGGAGAAAAATAAATGCAAAAATAGAAGTTACAGATTTTGTGGAAATAAAAAATAATTTTTTTCGTTATTTTAATAAATGGTTTAGTAAGGGAAAAGATAATAATTTGAGAGAAAAGACAGTTATAGAAGGTGTTATACGAGATGGGAGAAAGTTTTATAACTGGATTTTTTTTGATAAAAATAATAAGATTGTAATAAGAGAAGAATATGATGAATTTGGGAAAAGATGTGATTTGATAAAGTTATAAAAATTTAAAAATTGCAAAATAGAAAGAATACTGTACAACAATTAAAAAAAAATAACATGATTAAAGAAACTGATAATAGTTTGATAATCATGTTTTTATTTTTTTTGTATTAATATTACTCTTTCTGTATTATAAGTTCTTTGTATTGTATCACATAAATTATTTTTTCGTAAGTTTTTGCGTTTTAAAATAATTTTTAATTTTAATATTTTTAAAAAATATGTTATACTTTTATAAGAAAGATAAAAGTTAAAACGAGGAGAGTTTATGAAAAAAATATTATTTGTGTTAATGTTAACAGTAATGGGAAATACGTTCACAGCACCAAAATCACAAAAGACTAAAAATACTAGAATAACAACAAGCAGAATATCAGAAAATGATAGAAAAGAAATTGAAAATACTGTCGAAATGGCAATGCAGCCGTTTATAAATATAGTTAAGAATACTGTAGAAACTGAAATTAATAAGCAATCTTCAAAAATTCCAATAGACAGCTTATTTCCAAAAGATTATGTTATGAGTAGTGCTTTGAAAAAGGAAATCGGAAAAAAATATACAGATGAAATAATAAAAGTTGTAATAAATGGTATGAAACCAAGAATTGCTGTAAAAAAGATTAACTATGTTTCTCAAAATGAAGTTCAAGTAAATTATGAGATGAAAGTGAAAAATTTAGATAAAGTTTGGGATTTACTAGATTTTGATGAACAAATGGAAAAACAATTTTTAACAAAAATAGGAGTCAAAAGTATAGACGAAGCAGAAAAAATTATGAAAAATAAAGGAAATGATGAATTAAAGAAAAAATATTACTATGTAATGCTAGATGAAATGGTAAATTTTGTTAATGAAGAAATAAAAAAGACAAAAGAGGAAGAAATCTGGATAGATGATATGTCAGTTACAGTAAAAAAAATAAACGGAAAATGGCAAATTCAAGGTACAGGTAATTAGAAATAAGTTTAACAAAAAAATAAAAAATAAGGAGAGTAAAGATGAAAAAAATATTATTTTTGATTATGTTAATAGTTATGGGAAACACTTTTGCAGAAAATAATCAAGTGCAACAAAATGTACCAGTAAAAACAGTGGAAAATGAAGATATGGAAATAAAAAGAGTACTTTCAAGTAGATTACAATCGTTTTTTTTCACAATTGTAAATGCTGGAATACAAGATAATGAGAAAAGACTCGAAAAAGAAGCTTATAATAGATTATTTAAAAAAGATTATATCATAAGTAATGCGTTAAAATATGAAATTGTAGACAAATATATAAGAACAATTTCAAGAATTACAGCGAGAGAAACCCCATTAAGATTTGACATAAAACAAATAGAATATCTTTCAGATGATGAAGTAGAGGTAGTTTATGATATAAAATCTAAAAATTTGAAAAATGTTTCGGATATGTTGGATTTGGATGAAGAAACAGAAAGACAAATTATGGAAAAAGCTAAAATTAGTAGTGTAAGTGAATTGGAACAAATTATGAAAAATAAGGGGAATGAACCAATAAAACGAAATTACTACAGTATTGCAATAACTAAAAGAATAAAAATGTTTGAAGCAGAAGTAAAAAAAATAACTGAAGAAGAAATTTTAGTTGAAAATGCACCAGCAACATTGAAAAAAATAAATGGAAAGTGGCAAGTTGATAGTTTAGAAAAAAAATTGAAGGGTGCTAAATAAAGAAATATAAACTACACTTAAAATTTTGGAAACAAGATAGCAAGTGTAGTTTTTTATTTCTAAAATAATTAATAAGAAGAAAAGTTAAACTAAATACAATAAACCAAAGATTACTTTATTAAACAATTCTTTATATAATTTAAAAAATAATTTTTAAAATTATAAAATAAAGTGTTGACAAAATGAAAATTTTTTTGTATAATGATTCTTGTCTTAGGAAATAATTGTTGGGCTGTCGCCAAGCGGTAAGGCACTGGACTTTGACTCCAGCATGCAATGGTTCGAATCCATTCAGCCCAGCCATTTTAATTATAAAATATGTGACGTATAACTACTAGTTTTTATAGTGGTTTTTTTTTATAAAAAACGAAAAATTTATATAATTTTTAGTAATTCTAGTATAAAATTTTATTAATTTCTGACTGTTGAAAATTAAACAAAAATATGGTATACTCAAATTGTATAGAATAATATATTTTTTAATATATTAAAATTTTTAGGAGGTATTATTAAAATGGCAGTTAAAGTAGCAATTAATGGATTTGGAAGAATCGGAAGATTAGCATTAAGATTATTAGCTGAACAAACAGACAAATTTGAAGTGGTGGCAATTAATGATTTGACAGACGCTAAAATGTTAGCACACTTATTCAAATATGATTCATCTCAAGGAAGATTCAATGGAACTATTGAAGTTAAAGAAGGAGCTTTCGTAGTAAACGGTAAAGAAATCAAAACTTTCGCAAAAGCTAACCCTGAAGAATTACCTTGGGGAGAATTAGGTGTTGACGTGGTATTGGAAGCTACAGGATTCTTTGCTACAAAAGATAAAGCAGAATTACATGTTAAAGCAGGAGCTAAAAAAGTAGTTATTACTGCACCTGGTGGAAATGATGTTAAAACAGTTGTTTATAATGTAAACCACGAAATTTTAGATGGTTCTGAAACAGTTATTTCAGGAGCTTCTTGTACAACTAACTGTTTAGCACCAATGGCTAAAGCATTAAATGATAACTTTGGTGTTGTAACTGGTACAATGACAACTATCCACGCTTACACTGGAGATCAAAATACTTTGGATGCACCTCACAGAAAAGGTGACTTAAGAAGAGCAAGAGCTGCAGCTGTAAACATTGTTCCTAACTCAACAGGAGCTGCAAAAGCAATCGGATTAGTAGTACCTGAATTAAACGGAAAATTAGATGGAGCTGCTCAAAGAGTACCTGTTCCAACTGGTTCATTAACTGAATTAGTATCAATCTTAAGTAAAAAAGTAACTGTAGAAGAAGTAAACGCGGCTATGAAAGCGGCAGCTAACGAATCATTCGGATATACTGAAGAAGAATTAGTATCTTCTGACATCGTTGGAATTCACTTCGGATCATTATTTGATGCAACACAAACAAAAATCGTTCAAAACGGAGATACTCAATTAGTTAAAACAGTATCTTGGTATGACAACGAAATGTCTTATACAGCTCAATTAATCAGAACTTTAGGATACTTCGCAAGCAAAATTGCTAAATAATTGATTTTAAACAGAAATCTTAAAAATTAACTTTGAAAATCGGCTAGAAATAGTCGGTTTTCTTTTTTGTATTATTTGTATTATAAAAAATTAATAAATTTATTTTTAAATTTCTATTTTTTTTAAATATGTGTTATACTACAATAAAATTATTTTAAAACCAAACTCAAAGGTTAGGATTATTTTGTTTAATTCTTGAATTTTTAGCTATTTACAGAGGTTCAAACATACTTTATAAAACTGAAAGGAAATATAGTTTATGGAAAAAGGGATTGTTGTTGCAAGTTATGGAACTGTACATACTGAGACATTAAAAAAAACAATTGAAGTTATAGAAAATAACGTAAAGAAAAAATATGGAGAAAAGAATTTTGAACGTGCATTTACATCTAAAAGAGTATGCCATAAACTGAAAACTGAAAAAAATTATTCAGTCTTTAATCATGAAGAAGTTCTGAATGCTTTAAAAAATAAGGGTTTTAATAATATTGTAACAATGTCGCTTCATATTTTGGATGGAATTGAGTACAAAAAATTGAATAATAAATACGGAAAAATTTCAGAACCGTTATTGTTTGCGGGAGAAGATTATGAAAAAATTGTTGAAAATGAGGAATTTAATGATACAAAAGACAATGATGCAATTATTTTTGTAGGACACGGTTCAGAAGATATTTCGGATAAAAGTTATGAAAAGTTACAGAAAAAATATGAAAAAGCTGGAAAAAACAATATTTTTATTGGAACAATTGAAGGAAAGATTCAAATTTCAGATATTTTAGAGAAATTACAAAATACAGATTATAAAAAAATACTAATAAAACCTTTTTTAATAGTTGCTGGAAAACATGCAAAAAAAGACATTATGTCAGATACTGAAAATTCATGGAAAACAATTTTTGAAAAAAATGGATATATTGTGGAAACAGAATTAGTAGGAATGGGAGAATATCAGTTTATTCAAGAAATGTTTATGAAAAAGCTGGAAAAAATATTATAAATTAAGGAGAGATTTATGGTTAAAATAGAAGTTGCAAAACCGATAAATTTTAATGAGCTTATCACATCTAAGGAAGCCGAAGTTGTAAGCATGAGAATCTTAAATCAGCCAAATAGCTATATTTCTTTATTCTCTTTAGCAAAAGATGAGGAAATAACCGCAGAAGCTATGCTTGGAAACCGTTATTATTACTGCTTTAATGGTAATGGAGAAATTTTTATTGAAAATAATAAAAAAACAATTTCCAATGGAGATTTTCTTGAAATCACAGCAAATCATAATTACTCTATTGAAGCAAGGGATAAATTGAAGTTAATTGAAATTGGAGAAAAGATAGGAGAAGGAAATATGGAAAATAAGACATTAAAAATGCTGGAAAGTGCAAGTGCTTTTAATCTTGCTGAAGTTGTTGAATATCAGGAAGGGAAAATAGTAAGTAAAAATTTGGTAGCAAAACCAAACTTAGTAATGACAATTATGTCTTTTTGGAAAGGTGAGAGTCTTGATCCACATAAAGCCCCTGGAGACGCATTGGTTACTGTGCTTGATGGGGAAGGGAAATATTATGTTGATGGAAAACCATTTGTTGTGAAAAAAGGTGAAAGTGCTGTTCTTCCTGCAAATATACCTCATGCTGTGGAAGCCGAAACAGAAAATTTCAAAATGTTATTAATACTTGTTAAAGAATAAGAATTTTATCAAAAAAATTATATAAATTAGATAGATGTGTTGACCCCAAAAAGTTGGGCAAATTTAATTCTTATTTTATAAAATTTATGTTATAATAATCTAAAATTATAACTTTGCTGTTAAAATTCAAAAAATTTTAAAATTTGGAGAAAATATGAAAAATAAAGAAAACATGAAGAAGTTTTACGATACAATAGCAGAAAAATACGATTTTATCTTTTCACTTTCAGATGTTCAGAAGAATTTTTTTCAAAAATATATTACAGGAAAAAAAGTGCTTGATGTAGGAGCTGCAACAGGTAATTTGTCAAAATTTCTGAAAAATGAAGGATATGATGTAATTTCCCTTGATATAAATGAAAAATTGATTGAGCAGGCTAGAGAAAAAAATGTTGATGTAAAAAATTTGGATATGATGAGAATTGATGAATTGAAAAAATTCGACACAATAATAAATGTTGGAAATACGTTACCGCATTTGAATAGCAAAGATGAGATTTTTTTATTTTTACAAAAGGCTTATTCACAGCTTGAAAATAATGGAAAACTGATTATTCAACTAATAAATTTTTATAAATTTTTTGAAAATCAAAAATCTGAATCTGATTTTTTGGGAAATTTACCATTGATTGAAAATGAAAATGTGAAATTTGAGCGTTATTATTACAAAAATTCTGATAATAATGTGATTTTTAAAACTATTTTGGATGATAAGTTTGAAAATGATGAAATTTTAACAAATGTTAATTATTTTGATTTTATGAAATTTTTTGAGCAATTAGGAATAAGCAATGTAAAAGTATTTGGTGGCTTTAATGAATCTGAGTTTATCTTGGAAAAATCACAGCCGTTAATATTTGTGATTACAAAAAAATAATTAAATTTAGTTGGAAATATGTTGTAAATGTATGAATTTTTGTAAGAATTAGATAAGATTTTAAATAAAAAAATAGAGCATACGTTCTCTTGAAACAACGTAAATAAACAATAAAGGAGAAATTTGTAATAATTAATGAATGTAATTATTATAAAGTAAAAAATAAAAATGATGGAATCTTTTAAAAATTTTATAAAGGTAACTTTGATAGGAGCTCCACTTTTAAACAAAATGATCGGAATATTTCTTATATCAATGCTGCCTATAATTGAGCTTCGTGGTGCAATACCGATTGGAGCGGCTATTGGATTGCCCTGGTACTTAAATATGATTGTTTCGATTGTTGGAAATATGCTTCCTGTACCATTTATTCTGCTGTTTTCAGTAAAAGCCTTTGAATTTATGAAAAAACATAATATTATGGTAAAATTTATTGAAAAAATAGAAAATCGTGCGAAAAAACGAAGTGAAGGGCTTGCAACAGGAGAATTTATTGGTTTAATGCTGTTTGTAGCAATTCCGTTTCCAGGGACAGGTGCTTGGACAGGTGCATTAATTGCGGCGTTGCTTCAATTTAATAGAAAAAGGTCATTTTTTTACATTGGGTTAGGAGTCGTAATAGCTGCAGTAATAATGACTTTAGCGTCTTACGGTGTAATAAGCCTTTTTGCACCGAAACATTAAAAAAAATTAAAACGGCTGTTGAAAAATAAATGTTTTTGTGATAGAATTACTTAAGAGTTAAAAATAGTTAAGGGAATGTTCTGGTTTCGACAGGATAAAAAGATTATTATTGGCAAGTAAGCGGGAGCTTTAAAATCCAACTTAAAAATAATCGGAAACGATAATTACGCATTAGCTGCCTAAGATAGCAGCTCATCTCTTTTGGGAATGCCATTTTTCCATTAGATGATGTCATTTTTAATGGCTTACTCAAATGTATGATTATGTCATTTGGGGAAAACTTATAATCTCGCCTTTAGACTTTTGTCTGTTTAATATCTAACGGTTAAAGCGTTAAATAGACTAAACTTGTAGAAGATAGTAAGAACTTTTTATTTTGGACACGGGTTCGATTCCCGTCATTTCCACCAAAACAGAAAATAAAAATATAATTATTAAATAACAAGAACGGGTTGAACAACTCGTTTTTTCTTTTTTTAAAAATACTTTATTGAAAAAAACAAAATATTAATATATAATGGATTTATAAAAAGAATTGAAATTGAAAGGAGAGTGTAATTTTAGGTCAAAGTATTATTTTGAGAATAAAAATTACAATTTATAAATAAAATGAGAAATTATGATGTAATTGTAGTTGGTGCTGGACACGCGGGAATTGAAGCGGCATTGGCATCAGCGAGATTAGGATTGAATACAGCAATTTTTACAATAACATTAGATAATATAGGTGTTATGTCCTGTAACCCGTCAGTTGGAGGACCTGCAAAAAGCCATCTGGCTAAGGAAGTTGACGCATTAGGTGGAGAAATCGGACGAAATATGGACAAAAGCTTTGTACAAATGAGAATTCTGAATACAAAAAAAGGACCGGCAGTTCGTTCGTTAAGGGCTCAGGCGGATAGAAAAATTTATGCAAGGGAAATGAAAAAAACAATAGAAAATCAGCAAAATTTAGATACTGTTCAAGATATTGTCACAGAATTAATTGTAGAAGAAATTGAAATTTTAGAAGGTAATTCTAAAAGAATTGAAAAAGTTATAAAAGGGATAAGAACTAAGACAGGAATGGAGTTTTTTGCAAAGGCAGTTGTACTTGCAACAGGAACATTCTTGAGAGGACTTTTATACATTGGAGATAAAAGGGTGAAAGGTGGAAGAATGGGAGAGTTATCGGCAGATGACCTTACAGATTCCTTAAAATATTTAGGATTTAAAATGGATAGATTCAAGACAGGAACACCTCCTAGACTTGATATTAGAACATTAAATCTGGAAAAATTGGAAGAACAGCCGGGAATAACAGGTATTCCGTTAAAATTTTCAATGAGAACGCCAAATGATGAAGTTTTGGAAAAACCGCAATTATCGTGCTATTTGACAAGAACTAATGAAAATACACATAAAATAATAATGGATAATCTGGATAAAGCGCCAATGTATAATGGAAGTATAAGCAGCACAGGGCCAAGATATTGCCCGTCGATTGAAGATAAAGTTGTAAAATTTAATGATAAAGACAGCCATCATCTGTTTTTGGAGCCAGAAGGATTTGATACGGCGGAAGTCTACATAAGTGGACTTTCCACAAGCTATCCCGCTAGTTTGCAGCAGAAGATAGTAAATACAATTGATGGACTCGAAAATGCCCATATAATGCGATATGGGTATGCGGTAGAATACGATATTGTAGACCCTAGCGAACTTGACTACACTCTTGAAACCCGTAAAGTAAAAGGACTTTATCTGGCTGGACAGCTAAATGGGACAAGCGGTTATGAAGAGGCGGCTGCACAGGGAATTATAGCAGGAATCAATGCAGCTTTAAAAATTAGAGGAGAAGATCCGTTTATTTTGGATAGAGAGAGTTCATACATTGGGACAATGATAGATGATTTAATAAATAAGGAATTGTTTGAGCCATATAGAATGTTTACGGCGAGATCTGAGTTCCGTCTTATTTTACGTGAAGACAACGCTGATATAAGACTTTCTGAAAAGGCTTATAAAATTGGACTTCTTGATAAAAAATATTATGATATTGTACAGGAAAAGAAAAAAAATGTTAAGGAAACAATAGAAATTCTTGAGAATATAAAACTTGGAAGCAGTAACCAAAGGCTTATGGAAATTCTTGATAAATATAACGAAAGTCTAAAAAGTGGAACGACTTTAAAGGAAATTTTACGTCGTCCAAAAGTTACATATCAAGATATAAAATATATAGCTGAAATCATTGAAAATGTTCCAAATCTAAATTTTGACGATGAAACTGAATATCAAATTGAAGTTCAGACAAAATATGAAGGCTACATCGCCAAAGCTATCCAAATTATGGAAAAACAGCAAAAACTGGATGATAAAAAAATTCCTAAAAATTTTGACTATGACAGTATGAAGGGAATTACAAGAGAAGCAAAACAAAGATTGAAAGAAAATAGACCATATAATGTAGGACAGGCATCCAGAATGTCTGGAGTAACGCCAGCAGATATTTCTGTACTGCTCATGTATTTAGATGGAGTTTTAAAATAAAATCTAGCTATAAAAAAACTTTTATATATTAATGGAACGTAAGGAGAAAAAGTGGAAAATATAAACGAAGAAGCCAATTTAAGAGAATATTTCTTAAACTTGCTTTCAAAATCAGAAATTAAAGTATCAGACGAAAAAATTACACAAATGCTTAAATTTTTAGAACTTTTATATAATAAAAATCAAATTATGAATTTAACAGCAATTCGTGAGAAAAAAGGAATGCTGGAAAAACATTTTATAGATTCCTTGCTTTTAACAAAAGTTATAAATGATAACGAAAAATCTTTTATAGATGTGGGAACAGGTGCTGGATTTCCTGGGCTTGTACTTGCCATTTATTACCCAGAGAAAAAGTTTTTGTTAGTAGATTCAGTAAGGAAAAAAATAGAATTCATAAATGAAGGAATAAAAGAATTAAATTTACAGAATGTAACCACAAGTTTTGAACGTGCAGAAGAATTAATAAAAGATAGAAGAGAAAGTTTTGATGTTGCTCTTTGCCGAGGGGTAGCCAATTTAAGAATAATACTGGAGTATATGATTCCATTCATAAAGGTAAATGGACGTTTTTTACCGCAAAAATTAAACCTAAACGAAATAGAAGAATCGAAAAATGCTCTAAAGGTTTTAAATGCAAAAATAAACAAAACTTTTGAATTTAATCTTCCAGAAAGCAAAGATACAAGAATAATATTGGAGATTATAAAACTTCAAAAAACAAAGATAAAATATCCTAGAAAAGTAGGAATACCGGTAAAGAAACCTTTATAACTACAAAAAACACAAATTTTTTGAAAAAAAGTAGTTGACAAATAAATTCAGTTATGATAATATATATCTTGTCGATACGAAATCGTGTCGCAGGACAATTGAGATAAGAATAGAAGAAGCAATAATGTGTAAAAGATAAATAATAGTCAAGAGCTCTTGTTGTAAAACAAGATTCTCGTCAAGATAAAGGTGAAATTTAAATATATGTAAAATATATTGAATGAAGAGTTTGATCCTGGCTCAGGATGAACGCTGACAGAATGCTTAACACATGCAAGTCTTTGGCAAATCTGTGCTTGCACAGCCTAGCCAAGGCGGACGGGTGAGTAACGCGTAAAGAACTTGCCCTGCAGACAGGGATAACAGACGGAAACGACTGATAACACCTGATACAATTGCCGGCACGCATGTGCCTGGCAATGAAAAGAGATGCTGCAGGAGAGCTTTGCGTCCTATTAGCTTGTTGGTGAGGTAACGGCTCACCAAGGCGATGATAGGTAGCCGGCCTGAGAGGGTGAACGGCCACAAGGGGACTGAGATACGGCCCTTACTCCTACGGGAGGCAGCAGTGGGGAATATTGGACAATGGGGGCAACCCTGATCCAGCAATTCTGTGTGCACGAAGAAGGTTTTCGGATTGTAAAGTGCTTTCAGCAGGGAAGAAGAAAGTGACGGTACCTGCAGAAGAAGCGACGGCTAAATACGTGCCAGCAGCCGCGGTAATACGTATGTCGCAAGCGTTATCCGGAATTATTGGGCATAAAGGGCATCTAGGCGGCCAGACAAGTCTGGGGTGAAAACTTGCGGCTCAACCGCAAGCCTGCCCTGGAAACTGTTTGGCTAGAGTGCTGGAGAGGTGGACGGAACTGCACGAGTAGAGGTGAAATTCGTAGATATGTGCAGGAATGCCGATGATGAAGATAGTTCACTGGACGGCAACTGACGCTGAAGTGCGAAAGCTAGGGGAGCGAACAGGATTAGATACCCTGGTAGTCCTAGCTGTAAACGATGATTACTGGGTGTGGGCATGAAGAGTGTCCGTGCCGAAGCAAATGCGATAAGTAATCCGCCTGGGGAGTACGGCCGCAAGGCTGAAACTCAAAGGAATTGACGGGGACCCGCACAAGCGGTGGAGCATGTGGTTTAATTCGACGCAACGCGAGGAACCTTACCAGATCTTGACATCCTACGAATGCCTGTGAGAACAGGCAGTGCCTTCGGGAACGTAGAGACAGGTGGTGCATGGCTGTCGACAGCTCGTGTCGTGAGATGTTGGGTTAAGTCCCGCAACGAGCGCAACCCCTATCGTTAGTTACCATCATTAAGTTGGGGACTCTAGCGAGACTGCCTGCGAAGAGCAGGAGGAAGGTGGGGATGACGTCAAGTCATCATGCCCCTTATGATCTGGGCTACACACGTGCTACAATGGCCGGTACAGAGAGCTGCAAAGCGGCAACGCCAAGCGAATCTTTAAAGCCGGTCCAAGTTCGGATTGAAGTCTGCAACTCGACTTCATGAAGCTGGAATCGCTAGTAATCGCAGATCAGCAATGCTGCGGTGAATACGTTCTCGGGTCTTGTACACACCGCCCGTCACACCACGAGAGTTGTTTGCACCTGAAGCTGCCGGTCTAACCGTAAGGAGGAAGGCATCTAAGGTGTGGATAGTGATTGGGGTGAAGTCGTAACAAGGTATCCGTACCGGAAGGTGCGGATGGATCACCTCCTTTCTAAGGAGTTAATTCATTACACTGCTTCTTCATATATCTTATGGGCGTGTAGCTCAGGTGGTTAGAGCACTGTGCTGATAACGCAGGGGTCGCTGGTTCGAGTCCAGCCATGCCCACCATATTATGTCTTGGGGATATAGCTCAGTTGGGAGAGCGCTGCCCTTGCAAGGCAGAGGTCAGCGGTTCGAACCCGCTTATCTCCACCAATTAATATTTAGGACAATGGGAAATGAATAGTAGGTAAAAGATTACAATGAAACTAGAGTAAAAGTTATTCTGGATAAAAAGCTAATAAGGGCACACGGAGGATGCCTAGGCAACAACAGCCGATGAAGGACGTGATAAGCTGCGATAAGCTGGGAGAAGATGCACATAATCGTTAATCCCCAGATTTCCGAATGGGAAAACCTGCATGTCTGGAGGACATGCGTGAAAACGGTAAGCCCGTGAACTGAAACATCTAAGTAACGGGAGGAAAAGAAAGTAAAAACGATTCCCTAAGTAGCGGCGAGCGAACGGGGAAAAGCCTAAACCGTGCCAGTGCCAAGCGGACAGCATTGCTGGCACGGGGTTGTGGGACTTCCATTAACGGATTGTCATAATGTTTAAACTGTATGTATGTAAGTAGAATCAGCTGGGAAGCTGAACCAAAGAAGGTGATAGTCCTGTAGAACATAAAATACATATAGTGACTGGAAGCACCCGAGTAGCGTCAGGCACGAGGAATCTGGCGTGAATCAGCGTGGACCATATCACGCAAGGCTAAATACTGTTGTTGACCGATAGTGAAGAGTACCGTGAGGGAAAGGTGAAAAGAACCCTGAGCAAGGGAGTGAAATAGAATTTGAAACCGTGTGCTTACAAACGGTAGGAGCACTTTATGTGTGACTGCGTGGATTTTGGTTAATCATCCTGCGAGTTATGATTAGTGGCAAGGTTAATAAAGTGGAGCCGAAGGGAAACCGAGTCTTAATAGGGCGTTAAGTCGCTAGTCATAGACGCGAAACCTAGTGATCTAGGCCTGTCCAGGCTGAAGCTGAGGTAAGACTCAGTGGAGGGCCGAACTCACCGCCGTTGAAAAGTTGGGAGATGAGGCAGGTCTAGGGGTGAAAAGCCAATCGAACTAGGAGATAGCTCGTTCTCTCCGAAATGCATTTAGGTGCAGCCTTGACGTTAAGATATGTGGGGGTAGAGCTCTGTATGGTCTAGGGGGCGTACTGCTTACCGAAATCAAGCAAACTTCGAATACCATATATTAATAGTCAGGAGTGAGTCCGCGGATGACAAGGTCCGCGGACGAGAGGGGAACAGCCCAGACCGCCAGCTAAGGTCCCTAATTATGTCTAAGTGGGAAAGGAGGTGGATATTCACAGACAACCAGGAGGTTGGCTTAGAAGCAGCCATACCTTAAAAGAGTGCGTAATAGCTCACTGGTCGAGAGTATCTGCGCCGAAGATGTAACGGGGCTAAGACATAAACCGAAGCTGCGGAGGCGTGTTTACACGCCTGGTAGGAGAGCGTTCTGTAGGCCGTTGAAGGAATGCCGTAAGGCCATTCTGGAGGTATCAGAAGTGAGAATGCAGGAATGAGTAGCGAGAAGGCGGGCGAGAATCCCGCCGGCCGGAAGTCCAAGGTTTCCAGGGGAAGGTTTGTCCGCCCTGGGGAAGTCGGGACCTAAGCATAAGCAAAATTGTGATGGCGAATGGAAAACAGGTTAATATTCCTGTACCACTATTATCGCTTGAGAGACGGAGTGACGCAGGAAGGTATGTGAGAAGACTGACGGAATAGTCTTTCTAAGGGCGTAGCATGGACACGCAGGAAAATCCGCGTGTCTAAATGTGAGACCTGATGGGGAAGTGCATTAGCATAAGTCACAGATCCTACACTGCCGAGAAAAACTTCTATCGATGAGAAATAGTGCCCGTACTGTAAACCGACACAGGTGGACAGAGTGAGAAACTTAAGGCCGACAGGATAACTCTAGCTAAGGAACTCTGCAAAATAGCCCCGTAACTTCGGGAGAAGGGGTGCCTGATATACTTGAGAGGAGAAACACCTCAAGGGGAAACAGGCCGCAGTGAAGAGTCCCAAGCAACTGTTTACCAAAAACACAGGTCTATGCTAAGCTGAAAGGCGACGTATATGGGCTGACACCTGCCCAGTGCCGGAAGGTTAAGAGGAGGATTGAGAGATTCGAATTGAAGCCCCGGTGAACGGCGGCCGTAACTATAACGGTCCTAAGGTAGCGAAATTCCTTGTCGGGTAAGTTCCGACCTGCACGAATGGTGAAATGATTTGGGAGCTGTCTTGGCTGGAGACCTGGTGAAGTTGTAATGTCGGTGAAGATACCGACTACCTGCAGTAGGACGGAAAGACCCCGTGGAGCTTTACTGTAGTTTGGCATTGGGTTTTGGCTGTGTGTGTATAGGATAGTTGGGAGACTGTGAAGTTAAGGCGTCAGTTTTAACAGAGTCGTCGTTGGAATACCAACCATATGCCGTTGAAATTCTAATCTGGTAACGGAGACAGTGCTAGATGGGCAGTTTGACTGGGGCGGTCGCCTCCCAAAGAGTAACGGAGGCGTTCAAAGGTTCCCTCAGGCTGGATGGAAATCAGCCTAAGAGTGCAAACGCATAAGGGAGCTTGACTGCAAGACTGACGGGTCGAGCAGGTACGAAAGTAGGAGTTAGTGATCCGGCGGTTCCGTATGGAAGGACCGTCGCTCAACGGATAAAAGCTACCCCGGGGATAACAGGCTGATACTTCCCAAGAGTCCATATCGACGGAAGTGT
Organism: Leptotrichia sp. HMT-225; assembly: GCF_030644325.1. Lineage (NCBI taxonomy): Bacteria > Fusobacteriati > Fusobacteriota > Fusobacteriia > Fusobacteriales > Leptotrichiaceae > Leptotrichia > Leptotrichia sp. HMT-225. Next base: position 199,175 of record NZ_CP130323.1, read on the forward strand.
TTGGCACCTCGATGTCGGCTCGTCTCATCCTGGGGCTGGAGAAGGTCCCAAGGGTTGGGCTGTTCGCCCATTAAAGAGGCACGCGAGCTGGGTTCAGAACGTCGTGAGACAGTTCGGTCCCTATCCACTGCAGGCGCTTGAATACTGAAAAGATCTGACCTTAGTACGAGAGGACCGGGTTGGACAGACCTCTGATGTACCAGTTGTCACGCCAGTGGCATGGCTGGGTAGTCACGTCTGGAACGGATAATCGCTGAAAGCATCTAAGCGAGAAACCGACTTTGAGATGAGTATTCGCAGTATCCATGGAGAACACATGGTTGATAGGCCAGAGGTGTAAGTGCAGCAATGCATTCAGCTGACTGGTACTAATATTACATCTGCTTTTTAATTAATCTTTTACTACTACTATTTATTTCTCATTGTCTTAACTTGACAATTTAGTTTTTAAAGTTTGGTGATGTTAGCAGCAGGGATACACCCGGTTACATTTCGAACCCGGCAGTTAAGTCTGTTTACGCCTACGATACTTGGATTCGTCCCGGGAAAATAGGTAGTTGCCAAACTTTTTTCTTTTGTGTGTCTCCGTAGCTCAGCCGGTTAGAGCATCTGACTGTTAATCAGAGGGTCGTTGGTTCGAGTCCAACCGGGGACGCCATTTTTTTTTGTTAAAAATATTCAAAAAGTAGATAAATTTTAAAATAAAAAGAAATAGAGGATGTGCAATAATTAATAAATGGTTTTGTAAAGATGAAGATAATATAGCATTATGAAAAATATAGATGACTTAGACAGGATACTTTCTGAAAAAAGTATAAAGTATTTTGTCTTTTTTTGTTTATAAGGTGGATAACTTTTGTTATAAAAATGGATAAATAGTATTTGTTTTCTTTATTTTGTACTTTATTTTTGATATACTGTAATAAATATATTGGAAGATGTTTGAAATTACGGGAGAAATAGTATGGATAGGATTATGGATATTTATGAAATGATGAGAAATGTTAGAAGGATTTCTTTTAAGGCAGAGAGTTTGGAAGGGTCTTCGACAGGTTGGAATTATGTTGGTAAAGGGAATGTTGTGATTAAAGAAGAAGGAGATAGGTTGTATTTTATTGAAGAAATTATTCTGGATAATGATATTCGGTATAGTGATAGAAAATTATGGGAGTTTAAGGAAAATTATATTGGATTTTATAGGTTTAGAAATGGTGATTATGAGAAGATATTTGAGTTTTTATTTTGTGATGGGGAATTTATGATGAAGAAAGAGTATTTGTGCAGTCCTGATTTATATTATGGAGAAATAAAGATTTTTGATAATAGAATGTGTTTGATGATAAAAGTAAAGGGGGAAAAGAAGAATGAAGTTTTGGAATACACGTACTTAACATAAAATTTAATATGAATTCAGGATTTTTGGAAAGTATTGAAACAGAGTGTATTTAGTATACTTGATACTAGGCTTGATTTAAATAATTAATTTATTAAAAATATTTTTAACAAGAAATTAAAATGTAATTTTTGCTTGTTAAACTGATTATAGGATTAAAATTTAGAATTTAAATTAGGACATGTCTGAAAACTCTTAAAATAATGAATTTTTAACAAATTTTTTAAAATTAGAAATAATAAATACTGATTTTATCGTGCTTTGTACAATTTATAAAACAAAAAAAATTAAAAATAACATAGATTTTGAGTTTTTAAACACAGCCTATTTTTAAATATTGAAATAAAGTAACTTATACTAAACCTTATTTAAAAAATAGTAATAAAATTTTATAATAATTAGTTTGATAGCCTTGTAAAAAAAATCAAATCTAACTTTTAAGTATTTGTATAGGAGATTTTTATTCAGATTTTGAAAAACTGCTTATTATTAATAAATATTTTTCATAATTTTATGTTTTTTCTTTTATATGATATACGCAAGTCAAATCAGTCAGTATTTCCCTTTATTTCGCAATAATAATAATTCTAATAATATTAAAAAGAATGGCGAAAATGCTATATACTAATCCTGAAAAATAACCGCTGTCTTTTACAACAACGATTATCTAAAAATTCTAACTATCTTCTTTCAGGTTATATTTTTTTATATAATCTTCCATCATTTTTAATGCTATTGGTTTCTGACACCTTTTAACAAATTCTAAAGCTGTTAATCCCCATTTATCTTTTGTTAATAATTGTAATCCTGGTTGAGAAAAGATTAATTTATATAGTGGAATCATCTCGTTTTCATCAGTAAAATAATTAAAAATATTTTTAAAAACTACAATTCTGTATGGTTTGTATAATGCTGTTATATCTGCTCCTTTTTCTAAAAAAATTCTGCATAATTCTGTTGTTCCAGCTATATCATTCCCTCCACTTTCAAATAAAGGAAAAAATAAAGTAGTTCCTTCCTTTGTTCTGTATTTAATATTAGCACCTTTATTTATTAAAAAAATTGATATTTTATAACGTGCTTCGTCATTATTATTTCTTAAGGCATCATATAAAATATTACTTTTCAAGACACTTTCTTTATTTTCATATCCTTTTTCAAATAATTCTAAAAAATCTTCGTATGTTCCTAACATTGCTGCAGCAGATACTGTTCTATATTCTGACATTTTAATATCTCCTTCCTATTATTTTATAGGTATTTTCATTTCTTGTTTTTGAATTATATTTTGTATATTATTTATATAATCTGGCTTATATTCTAATAATGGTACTGTTTTGTATTCTTTTCTACACCTTGCTTTAAACCTCCATTTATAAGCAACTTTCACTTTTTCTGTTCAGATTATTAAATATTTCTATAACTATATTTTAACAGACAGATTTCTTTTTAGCCATAACAAAAACCTCCAAATATTATACAGTTATTTTACCATATATTATTTAGAGGTTTACACAAAAATTCTTACACACCCATTCTAATATATACTTTTATAACAATGATTATTAAGTACTCTAATTTTCTTCTTTTAGATTATATTTTTTTACATAGTCTTCCATTATTTTCACTGCTATTGGTCTATTAGATCTTCTGGCAAATTCAATTACTGTTAATCCCCATTTATCCTTTACTAAAAGAGGAAGTCCTGGTTGAGAAAATATCAGTTGATATAGTGGTAACATTTCTATTTCAGGAGCACCAATATTAAATAATTCCTTGAAAGAAACCGTTTTCTCTTTCTTATATATTGTTGTTATATCCGTGCCTTTTTCCAATAATGTTTTACATAATATTGTTGTTTTTACTATATCTGTCCAACCATATGAGAATAACGGAAAAAATAAACTTATCCCATCTTCTGTTACTGCTTTAACATCAGCTCCTTTATTTATTAAAAAATTAGTAATTTCATAACGTGCAATGCTATTAGTATTTGCTAATGCATCAAATAAGATACTATCTCCCGATGCATCTCCAATTTTTTCATCTCCTTTTTTGAATATTTCTATAACATCTTTTAATGTTCCAAATCTTACTGCTTCCCAAATTGTTGTATATTCTGACATTTTTATCTCCTTTTTTAATTTTAATGCTTCATTTTTGTTTTTAAAAATATTTAAAATTTAAAGTTGTTTTTATTTTTGTTCTAGTATTCTTAATAATTACCTTTCAGGACTTCTACTAGCACACATCTATTTTTTATATTCTTTTCAGGATATTTGTCTATATTTTTTAATATATTTTTCTTTTCTTTTTCTGGTACTGAAATATATTTTATTTTTGCTTCCTTATCAATTCCAAATGCTATTCCAAATAACTTTCTTTTTGTATAGAACCATTTTTTTCCAACTATTTCATAAGCATAATCTCTAGCTTCTCTTAATGAAGCAAAAAATTCATCTTGATTAGCAATTTCTCGCATTTTTCCATTTTCATCATCTGTATAAAATTTTATTTTCCTTTCTTTAAAAATCTTATAATTTTTTTCGTAGTATTCTTTTCTGTTTGCCATATAGCGATTATTTGGACAATCGGATACATTTATTCTTGCCTTGTTTAAACGATTTCTATAAAATAGACTAATAGCAACTATAAAAGTAAATAACAATGATAATTTGAAAAACTTATTCATAGTTGATCTCCTTTCTTTACTTTATTCGTATTTTCAAATTATATTTTCTATATTATTTATATAATCTAGTTTAGATTTTAATACAGGAAAATTTTTAGTAAAATTACTCTTTTTTAGAAGTTCTTTTTATAAAAGAATTTAGATAGCGGTTATTTTTTTTTCTGCTATAAATCATTATTCGAGAATAATTTCTTTTTTTCTTTATGTTAGAAAATCTGTCTATCTTGTTTAATATTATGTAGCGTTTAATTAATTTTAGAATGTTAAATAACTCTGTTAGTATTGGGAGCAGGAGTATTATAAAAATTAGCAAGTATGATTTTGAAAAATAGGATACGAGGACGTTTATTATGTCGTAGCCTTTTTTTAGATTTTTGTCAAAAAATAGACTAAAGATAAAATCTCTTATTAGTAGCGTTTGAATCAAGGCTATTGGAAACATTAGCAGTTTTATTGTTCTGAGGATTGAAAAAACAGATTTTTTTATTGTTAGAGTATTTTTTTCATTTAGCATTAATTTGGATACTATTTTTTCTTTTTCTTCAAATGGAAAATTGTAGTATTCATATTCTATTAAAATAAAAATTATTAAAAATGTAAACAAAAAATTATTTATAATTTTTTTGATATTTAAACTAGTTCCCATCACACCAAAATCACTAATTTTTTTACTTTCATCCCGTAATTCAAAATTATTGTTTAATATTAAAGTTTCACCAGTTTCCAGCTTAATTATTTTTCCATATACTTCTCCTTCGATGATTTTTTTATTTTTTAGTTTTATTTTTACGGTATCCCAGTTGAAATAAATTATCTTTCCTTTTAGCCATATTGTTTCATTTTTTTCATTTATAAAAGATAAATTTACATTGTTATTGTCGTCAATTACTGTATCTGTGATATTTATATTTCCCTTTTGAGAGTTTTCGTAAGTAAGAATTTTTAAATTTTTATCTACTTTCCATTTTGTTTTTCCATCTTTGTTTACAATTTCGAGAGTGCTGTTTTTTAACTCGTCTATTGAATTTATTTCCGCGTTTTTTATTAGAATGGATTTTTTATTTAATATTTCAAGTTCGTTTTTGTAGGAATTAAGGAAGTAGCCTGCTCCAAAGAAAATTACAGCCATTAGAAAAATTTTTTTAATACTATAGTCGTAAAAATAAGCAGTAAAAATTTTCTTTTTAATAATAAAAGTTATAAGCATTGACAAAAACGATAGTATTATTATAATAACAGCTGAAGCGTATATAAAGTAGTTGTAGCCTTTTAGATTTAAGGCAAGATTTAAAAATGAAATATAAAATAGGACTATGAGCAGAAACCTTAAAACATATCTATTTACATTTATAATTTGTATTTTGCCATTTTTTATATTTTGAATTTTTTCCAATTGCTTATTTATTTTAGTTTTATTTATATTTTTTAATTTTAGCTGATTCTTTAGCAAGGTTGATTTTTTATTTAGTTCATTTAATAATTTTGGTTCATTTTCCAGTTCTTTTTTTCTTTTTTGTATAAAAAATTTTTTGAAAAATTCGATAATTTCTATTTTACTTTTAAATAGTTCTTTCATAAGTTACCTCTCCTGCTAGTAAATTTTGTTTTGTTATTATAGCATTATTGTATTATATTTTCTATATATTCATTATAGAGAAAATTTTTAAAATAAAAGAATTGTAATGAAAACGTAAACGAAAGAGAATTATTAAAAAAATTAGGTAAAATGATAAAAGTATAAGATGAGAGAAGGAAATATTATAAAAAAGTTGATTGGAATTTTAGTTTTGATTTTACTTGGAATAAGAGTGATCAGATGTGAACTTTTTGATTATAAAAGATTTGATTTTTTATAAAAATGGAATATAATAACAGTAATAACACTTTAAGTATTATTTAGGTTTTAGAAATTGTAAAATTTTATCAGTGGATTTTATGAGGGTGGAAGTACATATTGAAGGAAAATAGAAATATGAAATAAATGGAGGAATATTGTATGGCAAAATTGAAATTTCCAGATAATTTTTGGTGGGGATCGGCTACTTCTGGACCACAGAGTGAGGGAAGATTTAATAAAAAGAACAGAAATATATTTGATTACTGGTTTGATACAGATAAGAAGGCATTTTTTGATGGTGTAGGACCAAATGTGGCTTCAAATTTTTATAATAGCTTTAGGGAAGATATAAAGTTGTATAAGGAAATAGGGCTTAATTCACTAAGAACATCGATTCAATGGACACGGCTAATAAAGGATTTTGAAACTGGGGAAGTTGATGAGGATGGAGTGAGATTTTATACAGAGGTTATAGAGGAATTTGAGAAAAATGGTATTACTCTTGTGATGAACTTGTTCCATTTTGATATGCCAATAGAATTGCAGGAAAAATATGGTGGCTGGGAATCAAAGCATGTGGTTGAATTGTTTGTAAAATATGCCAGAAAAGCATTTGAACTGTTTGGGGATAAGGTGAAATACTGGACAACATTTAATGAGCCTATAGTGCCTGTGGAGGCACAATATATGTATCAATTTCATTATCCGCTGATTGTGGATGGAAAAAAAGCTATGCAGGTTTTGTATAATACGGCACTTGCTTCAGCAAAGGCAATCGAGGAATTTAGAAAAATAGAATCGTTGAAAAAAGATGGGAAAATAGGAATAATTTTAAATTTGACGCCATCGTATCCAAGAAGTGAAAATGAAGAGGATGTAAAGGCTGCCAAAATATCAGATGTGTTTTTTAATAATTCATTTTTAGATCCTGCGATTTATGGTAAATTTCCTGAATTATTGATAGAAATACTGGAAAAGGACGGAGTCTTGTGGGAAAGTACAGAAGAGGAACTAAAAATTATTGCAGAAAATACAGTTGACTTTCTAGGGGTGAATTATTATCAGCCAAGAAGAATAAAGGCTCGAGAAACGGAATTTGATATTTCTAAAAATGGCTGGCTGCCTGATAAATATTTTGAAAATTATGATATGCCGGGGAAAAGAATGAATATTTACAGAGGATGGGAAATTTATCCACAGGCGATTTATGATATTGCTAAAAATATTCAGGATAACTATAAAAATATAAAATGGTTTATTTCAGAAAATGGAATGGGAGTTGAAGGAGAAGAAAAATTTAAGAATGAACAGGGGATAATTGAAGATGACTACAGAATAGATTTTTTTAGGGAACATCTGACACATCTTCATAGAGCAATAGAAGAAGGATCAAACTGCTTTGGCTACCACACTTGGACACCGATAGACTGCTGGTCCTGGACAAATGCCTACAAAAACAGATACGGATTTGTCTCGGTAGATTTACCAACGCAAATAAAGACAGTAAAAAAATCAGGGTATTGGATAAAGAAAGTTTCTGAAACTAACGAAATTGATGGCTGGGATATTAAAAATAATTAATAAAATTAGATACTTATGGTAAAATTATTTTAAAAATATACTTAAAAATTGAGGTTATTCTGCTGAAATTTTAGGTTTACATAATTTTTCCAGCTTGACTCTAAGCGGATTTGTGTATAAGATAAATTCTTTTAGAAAAATTTGAAAAAAAAATAAAAATATATTGAAAAAATGCTCTTCAAATGATATAATTTTATAATGCGAATAATTGTGAAAAAAGTATTAAATTAGATAGGAATCTGGAGAAATTTTATGAATAAAGCTGAAGTGTTTCAAAGTTTCTTTAATAAAGTAGAAATATCAGATTTTGAGATAAATAATATTTCGATTAATTCGAAAGAACTTGATAAAAATGATATTTTTGTTGCTATCAGAGGTGGGAACAATTTTGTTAATGAAGCGTTGGAAAAAGGTGCTTTTGCTGTTTATGACAGTAAAAATTTAAAAATAGATGAAAAATATGCTAATCGTGCATTTTTTGTAAATGATAGTGTTGAATTTTTACAAAATTTTGCTAGGGAATGGCGAAAAAATTTAGATATAAAAGTAATTGGAATTACAGGAAGTAATGGAAAAACCACTGTAAAGGATATGATTTACCATTTGCTTTCACAAAAATATAAAGGGAAAAAAACTGAAGGGAATTACAATAATCATATTGGATTGCCCTTCACTTTGTTGCGTGCTGAAGAAGATGACCAGTTTATTATTCTGGAAATGGGAATGAGCGGTTTTGGAGAAATTGATCTTCTTGGGCAGATTGCATTGCCTGATATTAATGTAATTACCAACATTGGAGAATCACATCTGGAATTTTTAAAAACGAAGGAAAATGTATTTTTGGCGAAAACGGAAATTATTCCGTATATTAAAAATACACTTGTAATCAATGGAGATGATGATTATTTAAAAAATTTAAAAGCTGAAAATATCGAAGTTGTAAGGGCTTTGAATCTAGGAAATAACGAGTTTAGGGAGAAGACGTCTGATTTTTATTATGGAGACGTTCATTTTAACGAAAATGGAACTGATTTTTTTCTGAAATATTTTGGAAAAATTTGTCAAAGTACGGTTGAGAGAAATTATAAGACGAATGTTCTAGGAGAACATAATGTATTAAACTTAGTTATGGCAATCGCTGTGGCTAAACAATTCAGAATGGAAGATAAAATAATCAGTGAAGCTGTGAAAAATATTGGCTTGACTGGAATGCGGTTTCAAATAATTGAAAACGGCAATACAACATATATTAACGATGCCTATAATGCAAGTCCAATGTCTATGGAGAAATCACTTGAAACATTTTCCCAAATATATAACGACAGGCTAAAAGTTGTGGTTCTGGGGGATATGCTGGAACTAGGAGAAAATGAGCTTGAACTTCATAGCAACCTTTTTAATACAATAAAAACTACAAAATTTGACAAACTTTATTTATTTGGAGAAAGGATGAAAAGCCTATTCGAAAAAATAAAGGAAAATGTGGACAATGGGAATTTAGAAAATGAAAATTTGAAAAACAGGGAATTTGGACATTTTGACCAAAAGGAAGAAATAAAACAAAAAATAAGACAGATTTCGGAAGAAAAGGCAGTGCTGTTAAAAGCATCACGTGGAATGAGATTAGAAGAAATCATAGAAAAATAGATATTAAAAAATGAGAAAGGAGAAGAGTTTTTTTATTGTTGCATAATTTATTTGAGTATGGATTATTGAGTAAAAAAATTCTATAATAAAGAATGTTATATTTACTGCAAGAGTTATTTATAAATAACTGGAGAGTTTTACGTGTTTTTAAATCAATAATGTTGAGAGCGTCTGTGGCGTTTATGATTGCATTTTTATTTATGTTAATTTGTGGGAAACCTTTCATTGCTTGGCTTAAAAAGAAAAAATACGGAGATACAGCAAGAGAGGAAGGGCCTAAGTCACATTTTGACAAGTCGGGAACGCCTACAATGGGAGGACTTTTAATAATTGGTGCAATTTTATTTGCAACTGCTATCGCTGGTAATTTTACGAATAAATTTATTGTATTTTTGTTTATAATTACAATTTTATTTACAACAATTGGATTTTATGATGATTATTTAAAATTGACAAAGCACAAGAAAGGGCTTTCTGGAAAGAAAAAAATACTGGGACAATTGATAATTACAGCATTAACATTTGGATTTGTATATAAATTTGGACTTGTAAGCAAAACAATTGATTTTTCAATAATAAATCCATTAATTAAAAATTCATATTTATACATAACTCCAATTCTGTTCTTTATTTTTGTGGCATTTGTAATAATCGGCTCGTCAAATGCCGTAAATTTGACAGATGGACTGGATGGACTTGTGAGCGGACCTACAATTGTGGTAAGTATCACGCTTTTAATTATTACCTATCTAACCGGAAATGTAAAATATGCAAAATATCTAAATCTTTATTACGTTCCACAAGCAGCTGAAATGATAGTTTATTTAGCCTCAGTAATCGGAGCTTTAATCGGTTTCTTATGGTACAATTTTTATCCAGCACAAATGTTTATGGGAGATACAGGTTCTTTAACATTAGGTGGAATTTTAGGAATAATTGTTATTTTCATAAAACAAGAGCTGTTATTACCAATTGCTGGATTTATATTTATTATGGAAGCCTTGTCAGTTATGATTCAAGTCTGGCACTTTAAAACTTTCGGAAAAAGAGTATTCAAAATGGCACCAATTCACCATCACTTTGAACTGCTGGGATTACCTGAAACAAAAGTTACAATAAGATTCTGGATTGTTTCAATAATGACATGTCTATTAACATTTGTAATTTTGAAATTAAGATAAATAAAGCGGGGGATTTTCCCCTGCAAACTAATTAAATTATGTTTTTATTTATTGTTTTATAAAAAATGAAATTGTAAATAAGAATATAATGAATTTATTTTTTAAGTATTCAACTAAGCTATTTTTTAAAAAATTAAAATATATAAATAATAAAAAAGTTATTAATAAACATTTTTTAAAATAGAAAAACTGTTTAGTTAAATACTTAGGATTAATTAACATTTATGAAATTGTATAAATTAAAGAGAGGAAAGAATCACATGGATAAAAAAGGAATTGTATTTGGTGCTGGGTTAAGTGGGCTTGGTGCTAAGGAATTGCTAGAAAAAAATGGATATGAAGTGTATTTGATAGATGATAAGGCTGCAATGCCATCGGCAGAGGGAATTAGACTTTTGAATGAGGAAAAGGTTGAATTTATAGTAAAAAGTCCCGGGATTCCGTGGAAGGCAGAACTTTTGAAAGTTGCCAAGGAAAAAGGTGTTAAGATTATTTCAGAAATTGATCTGGCTTATAAATATGTGGATAAAAATATAAAAATTATTTCGTTTACTGGGACAAATGGAAAAACTACAACATCTACTAAAATGGCAGAATTACTTAACTTTGCTGGATTTCGTGCAAAACTTGCCGGGAATGCGGGTTTTTCATTTGCAAAATTGGTGGCTGATGAGGAAGAGTTGGATTATATTGTACTGGAGCTTAGCAGCTACCAACTGGAAAATAATCCGCAAATTCATTCAAATATCGCTGGAATAATTAATTTAACTCCAGATCATTTGACACGATATAATTCCGTAGAAGATTATTATATTACAAAGTTTGCGATTTTTGATAAGCAGACAGGCGATGATTTTGCATTGATTAATCTAGATGATGAAGTTTTTTCAGAATTGTATGAAAGAAATGGGATAAAGGAGAAAATAAAGGCTCAAAAAGTTTATTTAAGTAAAGAGGCAAAAGGAACAGTTTTTGTTTATGAAAATAATATTCGTATAATGAAGGATTTGAGTAAACGGGTTGATGAATTTCAGAATTTTGGTAAAAAAATTGATGAAATTTCAGAAATTTTGTTAAAAACTGAAGAATTGTCATTAAAAGGTAGACATAATTTGGAAAATATGTTATTTTTGATAAGTTCAGCAAAAATATTAAATGTGAAAAATGAAAAATTAGCTGAATTTTTAAAATCAACGAACGCTCTTGAACATAGGCTTGAAAATTTTTTTGTGAAAGAAAATACAATATTTATTAATGATTCTAAGGGAACAAATGTAGAATCAACATTAAAAGCAATTGATTCATTTAATAATTCGATTATTATGATTCTCGGTGGAGATGATAAGAAAATTGATAATATGCCTTTGATTGAAAGAGTTAAGGAGAAAGTTGACTTTGTTTATTTAATTGGAGATAATGCTCAGATTTTGATTGACGATATGGAAAAGATTGGATATAAAAATTATAAAAATTTGGAAACAGTTGAAAATGTACTAAATTACTTGAAGGAAAATGTGGATTTTTCACAAAATCAGACAGTACTATTTTCACCTGCAACATCGAGCTTTTGCCAATTTAAAAGCTTTGAACATAGAGGAAAAGTCTTTAAGGAATTGACACAAAAAATTATAGGAAAATAATTTTTATTTTTTAGAAAAAAATGTAATTTAGGAGAAAAAAGTGAATAGTAAAAAAATATTGGGAACAAGTTTTGTAATTATTATTATAATATTTTCAGCATTGAGCCTTATAACGATAGCAAGTCTTAGTTTTCCAAAAGGGAAAGAAGGTTATTATCAATTAATAAAACAGGGATTGTGGCTGTTTTTAGGTTGGATATCATTTTGGATTACAGCTAATTTAAATTATAAAAAATATAAGGGTATAGCTAGATATTTATATGTTATAGGGCTTTTTGGTCTTGTGTTGGTTCTGATTGCAGGAAAAGCAAAAAATGGAGCGACACGTTGGCTTGAAATCGGAGGGTTTTCTATACAGCCTTCAGAATTTTCAAAATTATTTTTAATTATTATGTTATCCACACTTGCGTACAAGTATAAAACTCAAAATAAAATAAAGAAATTTCCTAAAATATCAAGTGGAATTATGATGTTTGTTGCATTCATATACATGAGTCTTATTTTATTGGAAAAGTCTTTTAGTAGCACAGCACAAATTACAATAATAGCGTTGACTTATTTATTTATTTCAGAAATAAAATTTTCAATAATTTCTACTTATGCTGCAATAATAGGAATTGGTGGATGGCTTGCAATAACAACAACTGGGTATAGAGTAAACAGACTTATTGAATATAAATCTAAAGATGGCGGAGGACAAACTGCTGAATCACTTATTGCCATTGCAAATGGTAAATTTAGTGGAAGATTTTATGGGAATGGTTTACAAAAATATAATTTTTTGCCAGAAATACATACAGATTATATTTTTTCAGGATTTGCTGAAGAAAATGGATTTTTAGGAGTTTTATTTTTATTAGGATTGTACGCAGCTTTGCTAATCATAATAGGAATTGCCTTGAGAAAAATAAAGGATTTGTATGCAAAATATCTTTTAAGTGGTATTTTCATAATGCTTACCACTCAGATAATTGGAAATATAGCGGTCGCAAGTCAGTTAATACCATCAACTGGAATACCTCTTCCAATGATGAGCTATGGTGGGAGTACAATGATAGTGGTTATGTTGACTCTAGGAATTGTTTATAACATACTGCGGGCATTATATAAGCAGGAAATGGGAAGAAACCTTGATAAACTAAGGGAAATGGATTATATGATGTAGAACTGAATTTTGACTAATAAATAAAAACGAGAGGGAAATAAAAATGGAAAAAGTAGTATTTACTACAGGAGGAACAGGTGGACATATCTATCCAGCCTTGTCAATTGCGAAAAAAGTTAGAGAAAAAGGCATAGATACATTGTTTATTGGCACAAAGCATAGAATGGAAAAGGATATTATTCCGAATGAAAATTTTAGATTTATTGGGCTGGATGTATTGCCTTTAAGAAGTATAAAATCAGGATTTAAAATGATAACGGCAACGGCAAGTGCAATAAAACTGCTAAAAAAAGAAAAGCCTACAAAAATTGTGGCATTTGGAAATTATATAACAATACCAGTGCTAATAGCGGCTAATGTGTTACGAATACCATATTATTTGCAAGAGCAGAATCATACAATGGGTCAGGCTAACAAATGGTTCTACAAAGGTGCAAAAAAGGTATTTATTGCCTTTGAAAATACACTTGAAAGTATTAAGGAAAAATATAAAAGCAAATTTGTTGTAACGGGAAATCCGTTGCGGGAAGAATTTTATGGGAAAAACAAGCAGGAGGAAAGGCAAAAACTTGGAATAAAGGATAATGAAAGAATGATCCTTATTATAGGTGGAAGTCTTGGTGCAAAAAACATAAATGAAGCAATTTTGAAAAAGTGGAAGACAATAACAGAAGATGAGAGAATACGCTTATTTTGGGCAACTGGAAAAGATAATTATGAAGCATCAACTTGCAAAATAAGAGATTTTGGAACAGCAGTAGTTGAACCATATTTTGAAAATGTTCCAGAATTAATGGCAGCTTCTGACATTGTAATCTGTCGTGCAGGAGCTTCAACTATTTCTGAACTTATTCAGCTTGAAAAGCCATCAGTACTGATTCCATACGATTTTGTTGGTCAGAAGGAAAATGCAGAGGTGCTAGAATATGCAAATGGTGCAAAAATTTTTACAAATGAAACAGTAGAAAAAGCAATAGACGAAGCTTTGTCAATAGTTCGACAGGCATCAATGCTGGAATTTATGAGTGAAAATGTAAAAACCTTGAAAAAAGGGAACTCAGCAGAAACAATAGTTGGAGAAATGGGACTTTAAGAACAAAAATTAGGAAAAAAATTTGGAGGAAAAATGCTAACAAAAATAAATAACGTATATTTTAGTGGAATAAACGGAATTGGAATGAGCGGACTTGCAAAAATTCTGGCAGCAGACGGATTTAATGTGGCAGGTTCAGATCTTGAAAGAAAGCCTGTAACAGAAGATATGGAAGAAATGGGAATAAAGGTTTATATAGGACAAGTTGAGGAAAATGTAAAGGACAAAGGAATAGATTTATTTGTATATTCAACTGCGATTAAGGAAACAAACCCTGAGTACAAATACATTGTAGATAATAATATAAAAAAAATAAAAAGAGGGGAACTGCTTGCTGAAATAATGAACAGATTTGATGGAATCGCTGTGGCAGGGACTCATGGAAAAACTACAACAAGTTCAATGATGAGCGTAGCACTTTTGGAAAAGGAGCCATTTATAGTAGTTGGGGGAATTATTCCAGAAATAAGAAGTAACAGCCAGATTGGCAATTCAGAATATTTTATTGCTGAAGCTGATGAAAGTGATAATTCATTTTTATACATTAAACCCAAATATTCAGTTGTAACAAATATTGAAGCTGATCACTTGGATCATCACGGGACTTTTGAAAATATAAAAAAATCATTTGAGCAGTTTATAGACAGTACAGAAAAAATAGCGATACTTTGTAAAGATACGATAGAGAAAGTTGGACTTAATATAAAAAATAAAAATGTAGTTTGGTATAGCATAAAAGATGAAACCGCTGATATTTATGCGAAAAATATAAGAGTGGAAAATGGAATAACAAGTTTTGAAGTTGTGAAAAAAGGTGAAGATTTAGGAACATTCAGCCTAAGTATCCCTGGAGAACACAATGTTTCAAATTCACTTCCAGTAATTTATTTTGCACACGAGTTTAAATGTAATATGAAAAAAGTGAAAGAAAGAATCTTGAAATTTAAAGGTGCAAATAGAAGATACCAAGTTATTTATGACAATAATTTGAGATTGATTGATGATTATGCTCACCATCCAACAGAAGTAAAAGTAACAATCAATGCAGCACACAATACTGAAAAAGGAAAAGTAACTGTAATTTTCCAGCCTCACCGATACAGCCGTACAAAATTTTTCTTTGATGATTTCGTAAATTCATTAAAAGATGCTGACGACTTGATTTTACTTCCAATTTATGCAGCAAGTGAAGACAATACTTATGGTGTAACTTCAGAATTGCTTGCAGAAAAAATCGGAGGAAATGTCAGAGTACAAACTCAGGAAGAAATAGAAGAAATAATAAAAAATGATACAAATAGTGGGAATACCTATGTGTTTATGGGAGCTGGAAGTGTATCAAAGGTGGCTCATGAGATTGCGAATGATTTGAGAAAGATGGAAAAATAAGAAATAAAATCCAAAGAGGGAGAGAATAAAATAAAAAATGGAAATAATAAAAAATGCCAAGATGAAGGAATATTCAAATATGAAAGTTGGCGGAACTGCAAAAGAGCTTATTTTCATAGATGATAAAAAAGAATTAGAGGAAATTTTGCAAACTAGAAGTAATATTTTTCTTTTAGGAAATGGGACAAACACTCTTATTAATGATGGAAATTTGGATATAAGTTTTTTATCATTAAAAAGATTGAAGAATATAACAGTTGAAGAAAAAAAAGGTGATTATGATTTGGTAAGAGTGGAAGCAGGACTAGACTTGGATGATTTGATAGATTTTATGGAAAAAAATAATTATTCAGGGCTAGAAAATATTACTGGTATTCCGGGATCTGTTGGTGGGCTTGTAAATATGAATGGTGGAGCTTATGGAACAGAAATTTTTGACTGCATTGAAGAAGTGGAAGTTTGTAAAAACGATGGAGAAATTGTAAAAATTAAGACAACAGACTTGAACTTTAAATATAGAACCACTGAAATAAAAGAAAATAAATGGATTGTAGTTTCTGCCTTGTTTAAATTTGGTTTTGGATTTGATAAGGCTGCTTCAGAGGACAAAAGGGAGCAAAGAAAAACAAAACATCCATTGGATTTGCCAAATTTAGGAAGCACATTCAAAAATCCAGAAGGTACATTTGCGGCAAAACTAATTTCAGATGCTGGTTTAAAAGGCTATAGAGTTGGGGATGTGGAAATTTCCCCAAAACATCCAAATTTTGTAACAAATTTAGGTAATGCTACTTTTAATGATATTATTTCAGTTATTGAACATGTAAAGGAAGTAGTATTTGAAAAATTTGGAGTAAAATTGGAAACAGAAATAATAATTTTAAAAAAATAATGATAAATAATTTTAATTTTGAAATAATTTTAAATAAATTTATTTAATATATTGAATAAAATCAAAAAAAAGTGTATAATAATAGAAAAAACGGAGTTTTAAATATGAAAAAGTCAGTTAAAGTATTAATTTTATTATTTTTATTGGCAGGAATGATGTTTTTTGGTAAAAGATTTATTGATACAGATTATTTTAAAATTCAGGAAGTTCTAATTGAAGGGCAATCAAAATTACTAAAACAAGACATAGCTACTCAGCTAGAGCATATGAAAGGTAAAAATATTGTGTATCTAAATACCAATGAAATTGAAAATCTTATAAAAACCGATGTGAGAGTAAAAAAAGTATCGGTAAGAAAACTTTTTCCAAGTAAAATAGAGGTAATTTTAGAAGAAAGAGAACCTTATGCATACGTGAAAAAAGGAGATAAAACACTTTTAGCAGATAAAGATTTGAATATATATGGTGATATTTTGGAAGATCCTTCGAAAAATATTCCTGTAATAGAGTACACAAGTGATGAAAGTTTGGCTCAAATAAAGACAATACTTTCTAAAATAAAAAATAAAGATTTTTATGCTATGATTTCAGAAATAAGACAATCTGAAAAAAATTATGAAATAGTACTGATTAATAATGTAAAAATTATAACGGATACTTTAGTAACAGAAAAAAAATATAATGATGCATATAAGCTATACGAGAGAATAAAAAAAGAAAAACCCGTAACTTCTATGGATTTAAGATTTATAGATATTGTTGTGAAATCGTAAAAAAAGAGAAAGGAGAAGCTACTTTAAATAAGTTATAATAATCTAAGTAGCAAAGAAAAAATGGATAACTTTAGTAATGCAGCGAAACTGAAAGTAGTAGGAGTAGGTGGAGCAGGTGGAAATGCAATAAATGATATGATTGAAAGTAACATAACAACTGTTGATTTTATAGCTATAAACACAGATCAGCAAGATTTAGATAGATCAAAGGCACCTATAAAAGTACTTTTAGGAAAAGGAATGGGAGCTGGAGCAGACCCTGAAAAAGGTAGGATTGCTGCAAAGGAATCCGAAGAAAAAATAAAAGAAGTGTTAGAAGGAACAGATATGTTGTTCATAACTGCTGGAATGGGTGGAGGAACAGGTACAGGAGCATCTCCGATTATTGCTGAAGTTGCAAAAGCAATGGGAATTTTAACTGTAGCTATTGTTACAAAACCATTTAGTTTTGAAGGGCCATTAAAGAAAAATAACGCTGCAGTAGGTATTAGTAATTTACAAGAAAATGTTGATACATTAATTGCTATTCCAAATGACAGACTTTTTGAAATACCAGGAATGAATATTTCATTAATGAATGCTTTTAAAGAAGCAAATGGTGTTTTGAAAATGGGAATAAAAGGGATTTCTGACTTAATTACAAAACAAGGAATTGTAAATTTGGATTTTGCAGATGTAAAATCTATTATGCAAAATTCGGGAATTGCAATGTTAGGATTTGGAGAAGCAAATGGGGATGAAAAAGCTAAGAGTGCAACAGCTCAGGCATTAAACAGTCCATTATTGGAAAAATCTATTGAAGGAGCAAGAAAAATCTTGATAAATGTTACTGCTGGACCAGACATTGGATTACAAGAAATTCAAGAAGTTGCTCAAACAATTTCAGAAAAAGCTGGACATGATAAAGCTAATTTATTATGGGGTTATATTATGGAACCTGAATTAGAAGGAACAATAAGTGTTTCTTTAGTCGCAACAGATTTTGAAGAAGAATTTTTGACAACGGATATACAAGCTTCAAAAACAATTAGATTTGCACCATCAGAAGAAAAAGTGGAAGCAGAAAACAAAACAGAACAAGTTGATAAAGAAAATAACTATCAAAATCAAGAAAACGATTATGAAGAAGAAAAAATGGAAGATGCAAATGATTTTGTATTACCACCATTTTTTGAAGAGTAATTCATAAATAAATTTATTAAGTTTAAGAATATCATAAAAATACAAACTATTTAATAAAAACATTTTAAATAGTTTTATTTTTGTTTATTAATTTTTTTAAAATATGTTAATTAAATAATTTTGTTGAAAATGACTTGATTTTGCTATTTTTTTTTGATATAATTATAGAACCTGCTCTATTTATGGAAGTAGGGCTAAAAAGCCATAGGAAAGGAGAAAGAAATGAGAAATTACGAAATTATGTTTATTTTGTCTACACAATTGACAGATGAAGAAAAACAAGCTGGAGTTGCATTTGTAGAAAAAACATTGACAGCTGGTGGAGCAACTGAAGTTAAAACAGAAATCTGGGGAGATAGAAAATTAGCTTACCCAATTAAGAAAAAAGAAAATGGATATTATGTTTTAACAACATTCCAAGCTGATGGAACTCAATTTACTGAAATTGAAGCAAAATTAAACATTAACGAATCACTTTTGAAATATATGATTGTTAAAAATGACTAATTTGAAATAACTTAAATTATAAGAGGGTTAATACTTATAAATTAAATTTGAGGTTTGGTTATTTTAAATTGTAAAATAAATATAAAAAATTAGGGGGAAATTTATGAACATAGTAATACTAATGGGAAGAATGACAAGAGATCCTGAGTTAAAATTTACTTCAGGAGGAAAAGCATTTGCAAATTTTTCGTTAGCTGTGCAAAAAACAAAAGATGAAGTGGAGTTTATTGACTGTACTGTTTGGGAAAAAACAGCTGAAACAATTGCTGAATATTTTAGAAAAGGTAATAGAATTCTTGTACAAGGTCGTTTAAGCGTAAGTAGTTATGAACAAAACGGTGAAAAAAGAAGAATGACAAGAGTTGTTGTAAACAGCTTTGAATTTGTCGAGAGTGCAGGAAATTCAGGAAATAACAGTGGATATCAACAACAACAATCTTTTAATAATAGCAATAATAAACCAGTGCAAAATGATGATTTTGATAATGATGATATGGATGACGATGAAGAGTTTCCATTTTAATAATAGCTAGGCAAATTTATGATTTTTGCCATAAAAGTTTTAGGAGGTGCAAATTAATGAGAGCTAAACCAGTTACAGAATTTAAAAGAAGAAAAAGACGTCCAAAAGTTAAATTTAAAATAGAAGATATTAATTATAAAAACGTTGAATTGTTAAAAAACTTTATGAACGATAAAGGAAAAATCTCTCCAGCGAGAGTAACAGGATTAGAAGCTAAAGTTCAAAGAAAAATTGCTAAAGCAATTAAAAGAGCTAGACAAATCGCTTTAATGCCTTATACAAAAATTGAAAAATAATAAGTTTTTGTTTTTATAAATTTTTAAGACTATTTAAAATGAGTACAACTTATTTTTAGATAGTCTTTTTTTGTGAAAAAATATGGAAAAATAAAGATTTATATTGTATAATGTATAAAATTACTTCAAAATTGGATTCTTATAAATAAAGAATTGATTATCAAGATAAGTCTTACTAATTCATTTTTGAAGAAATTTTAGTATATCAAAATTAGGCGGTAGTAAAATGTTGAATAAAAGTAGAGTAGTAATTTTGCTTTTTTTATTTGTTTTTATGGTGGGTTGTGGAAAAAAGGAGAATGAGGAAAAAAAGAAAAATCCAGAAAATGTACAAAATAAAACTACAAAGGAAAACATTTTTTCAAATAATTCGATTGAAAAAATAATTGAAACTTTTTCTACAAAGTCCAAGGATAATAAAATAAGCATTGGAGATTTTGAAAAATTGGTGTATGAAAACAAAAACTACTATTATGCTAAAATACATTCAAAGGGAGATGCTGTTTATGCACTTGATTATAGTGGGATAAGTGCTACGAGTATATTTTTAAAGGTAGGAAAAGTTGATGGGGCTAATCTTGCGATAATTGAAAATATGGTAATTAATTTGATACAAGTATCTGACGAAAATATCAAGGAGTCTGAAGCTAGGTTGATTTACACAAAAATTTTGGCTAATTTGGGAGATAAGGAATTATCAAGTTTATTAAGATATGCAAATGGGATAACTTATGGAATACGTATTGACTCTGTAACAAGTGAATTTATATTTTATGCAAGGGAATCAGAAACTGAAAATGCTGTAACTAGCATTCAAAATTTAAATTTTAAAAATAAGGATGAAAAAGTTAATAAAGTGGCAGTAAATTTGAAACAAAAATAATAATTTAAGAGATAAAATATAGGAGGGAAAATGAATTTAGAAGCATTATTAGGACTATTACAAGGACAGGATTTAGGAAAACTGGCTGAGCAAGTTGGAGGAAACAGTGCAGAAGTTAAAAATGGTGTTGCGGCAGCATTACCAGCGATATTGGCCGCAGTTAATAAAAATGCAAATAGCAGTGAAAAAGCGGAAGGATTGAATAACGCATTAAATCAACATGATGGTTCAGTATTAAATAATCTAGGTAATTATTTACAAAATCCTGATTTGAAGGATGGAGCAGGAATTTTGGGGCATTTATTTGGGAATAATACTCAAAATGTAGCAAACGCTGTTTCACAATCAAGTGGGCTTGACAGTCAAGGAAGCATGAAAATTTTACAAACGTTGGCTCCACTTGTTTTAGGTGCATTGGGACAGCAAAAAAAGGAAAATAATCTGGATGCACAAGGAATCGGAAATTTGACATCAAACCTTGCGGCAAATTTCGCAGGAGAAGGTGGAATGATGAGCATGGTTACAAATCTTTTAGATTCAAATAAAGATGGAAATGTTATGGATGATGTAATGGGATTAGTTGGGAAATTTTTTGGCGGTAAAAAATAAAATATTGTAAAATATATATTTAATTAGGCAAAGGGACTATTTTATTTTTAAAGTTATCTCATTAAAGCCTAATTTTTTTATTTTTCAGATAAATTTTTAGTTATTAAGGATGGTAAATAATGGAATTTTTGATGATTGGAATTGGTGGCGGAATTGGAGCGATTCTTCGGTATTTAATTAGTGCTGTGCCTCTGAAAATGAGTTTTCCTGTACAGACTTTTGTTACAAATATTTTGGGAGCAATTTTAATTGGGGCTGTTGTTGAGGTGGTGGCTGGGAGAGAGGTTTCACAGAATTGGAGTTTATTCTGGAGAGTGGGAATTTGTGGAGGATTTACGACATTTTCTACATTTTCGCTGGAAACGTATAACTTGATTGAGAAAGGAAACAATTGGATTGCATTTGGATATGTGGTTTTGAGTGTTGTACTGTCGATTGTGGGAGTTTTTATTGGAAGAGGGGTTGTTAGAGCGGCATAAAAAGTGTAATGTAAAAAATTGGAATATTTTTATTAATTTTTGGTATGAAAAAACTTGAATATTTAGTGAAGGAGTTAATATGGATAAGGAACATTCAATAGAAAATACGAAAAAATATGCGATACTGGAGGTTATGTTCTTTAATGGGTATTCAGTAGGGATGCAGAGTTTTGTGCTTTTGAGCTTGGCGATTTATTTTAATATGAGTTCTTTTTTTATATCGATTGTATCATCACTACCAACAGCAGGATATTTGCTACAAATATTTACTAAGCGGGTAAATCTTCTCCTTGGGAGCAGGAAAAGGACTATGGTGATAGCGGCGACTGTTTCAAGGCTGGTTATTTGTGTTATGCCTTTTGCTGTTCTTTTTGATATAAGAAGGCAGGAAGTCTATTTTGCGGTAATGCTTATTTACGCTCTTGTTTCGCCTTTTTCAAATAACGTCTGGACAGCTGTGATGACGAAGATTATTGATAAAAGGGAAAGGGGAAAATATTTTGGGAAACGTAATTTGTTTTCATCGTTGTCTACTGTGGTTTATACTTTGTTTTATGGATATGTCTTGTCAATGCCAGACAGGAAAAATGCAATGCTTGTCTTGACAACGGCAATGTCACTTTCGGCAATAGGTTCGGCAATATTTATGTGTCTTCATTATGTGCCTGATTCAGAAAGCGATATGAAAAAAGTAAGCATAAAGACAGCATTTAAAAATAAAAATTTTGTCGTTTATCTAAAATTTGCTTCTGTGTGGCTGTTTACATGGGAATTTCTAAAGCCAATGACAGAATATTATAGAATAAAAGTGCTTGGAGTAAATACAATGTTCATTTCCCAAATGGGAGTTCTAACAGCGATATTATCAAGCATACTTTATCTAGTTTATGGAAAATTGTCTGATAAATACGGAAACAAGACAATGTTAAGAATGGGAATATTTTTTACAACATATTACGTACTTACCTATTTTTCAATGACTCAAGACAATAAAATGTCAATGCTTTTTGCAGCCGCAGTAATTGATGCGATAGGATTTACAGCGATAACATTAAGTTTGCTGAATCTTATGATGGAAGTTTCAGGCGAGCCTGCTGATGCGTATGTGGGAGCTTATGCGATGGTTTCAGGGCTTTCAGCAATATTGGCCGGATTGTTTGGTGGAATACTGGGAAAATTTATAAATAACGGAGTAATTTATATTTTTGGGGAACAATTTTACACAATAAGATTTGCTTTTGTAATAGGATTTATTTTGAGATTATTTTCATTGCTGGAATTAACGAGAGTTTATTCATTTGAAAAAACATTTGTGTATCCTGGAGGAAGCAGTAGAATAAAAAGCATGTTTTCCAAAATAATGTTTTCAGGCTCAAGATACGTTATTCATTCTAATAAAGGAAAAAATGAGGATTCTGATGAACAAAATGTAGATAAGGAAGAGGATGTTAATGATAAATTGGATGAAACTAAGGAATATAATTGATTTGTAGCCAGCTATAAGAGTAAAAAGTTGCAGAAATTGAGAAGGATAGCATGGAATTAGGATCTCTTTGTTAAAGAGTGTAGAAAAATAAGGAAATTAAACATTAAAAAATATTGTGTTTATCGGGGTTTTTAGACTTTTACAAATGAGTAAAAGTTTTGTAGAATAGGAGAATTTTATGAAAAAGATTTTAGAGAAAATTGGGAAAGATGAGTTGCTGGAGTATTCACGTTTAGGAGATAGATTTTCTGTTGGGAATTATATTGGAAATAGTAGTAAATTTCATATTTTCACATCAATTAACCCTTACGGAAAGTATGAAGGATATAAATTTTTAAAAAATGAAGAATTGAAAAAATTAGGAAGAAAAAAATGGTATTTAGAATTAATGAAGGAGAAAATACGAGAAAGAACTTTAAATAAAGGGAAAACTGTTATTTTAAGAAAAGATAATTTTTTTGAACATTTATTTGAATATTTTGTAAAAAATAAAATAAGATTACAAATTTCTTATGATAGAGATTGGAATAATAATGGCTATTTAATTAAAAATTCAGATGAGTTTTTTTGGTTTCATTTTTGTGATGAAGAAGATGAAAACGAAGAAGAAATTATAAGAAAATACGGAGTAAAAATTATAAGAGCAGGAAAAAATGTTATAAAAGATATTATTGTAGAAGATAGCGAAATTAAAAAAAATAAATTGATAAAAGTTTATGATTTGGACGATGTTTTAGGTGATATTATTTTTCAAGATGATAATCATATTTTAATTTATGAGAAAGATTTGTTTTTTGGCGATTGTAAATTTACAATATTACAAATGTCGGATATTGAAGAAGTTAATGACAGAATGAATTTAATAGAAACAAAAGATATAAATTTAGAAAAAATTTTTCCAAATATTGTAAAAATGAAAATAGAAGAAGTTTTGAAAAAATGCTTTGAGAATAAAATATTAGTGCATTTTGAGCATGAGAAATCATATTCTGAAAAATTTGGGATAATTGAAAGATTTGATAACAAGAAGATAATTTTAAAAGAAATAGATAAAATGACGGGAATTTTTGTTGCTAAATCTGAGATAATAATTGAGGATATTTCGTTTTTATTTGTGAGAAATTGTAAAGTTTTGGAAATTTAAAATTTAGAAAAAGGCTTTGTTCTTTATTGAATGGAGTCTTTTTTATTTTTGTTGTATTTTATATGATTTCAAAAATTTCACAAACGTTGTAAACAAATATCAAAAATGATATAATTTAAAAATAAATTTAAATAAAAATAATTTGATAAAAATGGGGAAAAGGAAAGGATATTTAATGAGTTTAGTTCAGTTTAACAAGATATATAAGCAATTTGCAGGGGAATATATTTTGAGGGATATTAATTTTACAATTGAAGAGAAGGATAAGATTGGGCTTGTGGGGGTAAATGGGGCTGGGAAGTCTACAATTATCAGGATGCTTTTGGGGGAAGAGCGGATTGATGGGAATGAGAATAATCTTAATGAGTTTGGGGAAATTGTGAAAAGTGGGGCTACAAAAATTGGGTATTTGTCGCAGAATACGGAGTTTTCAGATGAAAAAAATACGATTTACGAGGAAATGATGACTATTTTTGAGGAAGAGAGAAAAATTTGGGACGAGATTCAGAAAGTTAATATGCTTTTGGGAACAGCGAACGAGGATGAAATGGAAAAGCTGATTAACAAGTCTGCTGAACTTTCTTCTATTTACGAGGCAAAAAATGGCTATGAGATTGAATACAAGATTAAACAGGTGCTTACAGGGCTTGAGCTTACTGGGGAATACGAGAATTTGTTATTGCAGGATTTGAGCGGTGGGGAAAGAACACGTGTTTCGCTTGCAAAACTGCTTTTGTCTGAACCTGACTTGCTGATTCTGGACGAGCCGACAAACCATTTGGACTTGATTTCGATTGAGTGGCTTGAGGATTATTTGAAAAAGTATAATAAGGCATTTTTACTTGTTTCTCACGATAGAATATTTTTGGATAATGTCTGTACAAAAATTTTTGAGTTGGAAAATAAAAAATTGCATAAGTATGATGGCAACTTTTCATCGTTTATTCTTCAAAAAGAGATGATTTTGAAGGGGGAAATCAAGCGGTATGAGAAGGAGCAGGAAAAAATTAAGAAAATGGAGGAATATATTGACAGATTTCGAGCTGGAATAAAGGCAAGACAAGCGAAAGGACGGCAAAAAATACTGGATAGAATCGAGAGAATGGAAGATCCTGTATTTAATCCACAAAGAATGAGGCTAAAATTTGAAGCGGCTAAAATGAGCGGGGAAAATGTGTTGAAAGTTAGAAGCTTGTCTAAAAGCTTTGATGGGAAAAAAGTTTTGAATAATATAAATTTTGAGCTTTTCCGTGGAGAAAGAGTTGGAATTATTGGAAAAAATGGGATTGGAAAATCTACACTTCTAAAAATACTTTTGGATAAATTGCCCAAGGATACAGGGGAAATTGAGTTTGGAACAAGGCTAAAAATCGGATATTATGATCAGAATCATCAGGAATTTTCGCAAGAAAATACGATTTTACAGGAAATAAACAATTCACTTGACTTGACAGAAGAATATTTGCGAACACTCGCAGGCGGATTTTTGTTTTCAGGTGACGATGTGCAGAAAAAAATCAGTATGCTAAGTGGTGGAGAAAGAGTACGTGTGGCATTTTTGAAACTTTACATGGAAAAAGCCAACTTTCTGATTTTAGACGAACCGACAAACCATCTGGATGTTTATTCCATCGAAGTGCTGGAGGATGCTTTGGAGGATTTTGACGGAACAATGCTAGTCGTTTCCCACAACAGACACTTTTTAGACACAGTCTGCAACACAATTTACTGCCTTGACGAAAACGGACTTACAAAATTCAAAGGAAATTACGAAGACTATAAAGAAAGCCTAAAAACAGCAAAATCAGCTTCTCAAGGAACAGTCCTCGAAACGAAGGAAGAGAAAAAACTTTCATATCAGGAGCAGAAAGAACAGTCAAGAAAAATCGCAAAATTAAAACGTGATATTGAAAAACTGGAAAAGGAAATGGAAAAAATCACAGAAACGAGAGAAAACTTAAACGCTGAATACGAAAAAGCTGGAAAAGAAAATAATATGGAAAAACTGATGGAAGTGCAGGAAAAGCTCGACAGGCTGGAAGAAGAAGAGATGGAGAAAATGGAAGAGTGGGATGTGAAGAGTGGGGAGTTGGAGAGTTTGGAGTAAGATTTAATTTCGTTTGAAAAAAATTTAAAAGGAATGAAAAATAATATTTAAATAAAAATACAAAAAACTTAGGAGGATAAAAATTATGAAAGATGAAAAAAGTTACGTAGAAACAGAAAGAATGAGAGAGCAATCAGAATTAGGGAGGAAAGAAGAAAAAATAGTAAATTGTGTAGATATTTCAGACAATCAGAAAGTGTTTATAAAATTTAGCACAGTTACATATAGAAATTTAATAAAATGGGTTATTATTGGTGGAATTTCTGGGATTTTGATGCCTTTTTTTCAAGTGGCGATGCTTGGTCTGATAGTTTCGGTATTTTGCTGTTTTTCGATATTGATGACGATATTGTTTAATGGAATAAGAACTGTGGAATTAAAGGAAAATACTTTTGTTACAAATGTTGAAAATGAAGATATAGATTATAAATCTTTGGAATATTTTATAATAACAACATATTCAGGGGATTTCCTGGCTTATAGAAATAATAAGAATTACTGGAGAACAATATCTGAAATAGCTTTTCCATCACAAACTATACAAAGTCTTCTAAAAAACCATCTGCTTGACAGAATCCCTGTTTCCAAAGAAATTATAAATTCAGGTGGGGAAGAAGTTTTTGGCGTACGTTCAGAAGAAGATATAAAAGCTGACTACCGTAAAAGAGATTTTCTTGGAAAGCGTAGAGATAGAGTTTATCGTGCTATGAGAGATAAAGTTGTGCCTCTTGACAGACTTCAAAAGGAAGCTCATAAAGTTTTTGAAAATCCAAATAATAAGTTGATAATAAAAAAAGAAGGATTACTTGTGGATGGTGCAATTTATCCGTGGAATAGACTACAGCCAATAAAAGTTTCCAGAAATTTTGGAGGAATGTTAGAAATAAAAACAAGAGAAGATGAAATAATTTTTTCTGAAAGGGCAACAGCGGTAGTAAAACTTCCTTTATTTGAGGCATTGTATAATTCAATGGTTTTTCAAAAATAAGAATAATTTTATGAAAGCAGGAAAAACAAATGGCAAATAATAAATACAGTTGGGAAAATGAAAGTGATAAAATTTTAAAAAAGCTAGTTTCACAAGATGATGAAGAATTTTTGAGTAAAAAACGGGCAAAAGAGTTATTTGATAATGGGATATTGAAAAAAATTCAAGTGGGAACTTTTGAAGGCTTGAAGGAAATACATTGGTATTTGTTTCAGGAATGTTATGGAACTGCAGGAAAAATACGGGAACATGATATTCGGAAAGGCGATACTGTGTTTTGTCGTGCGATGTATCTTGAAGATAATTTAAAGACAGTTTCCAAAATGTCTGAAAATACTTTTGAGGAAATAATTGAAAAATATGTTGAGATGAATATAATGCATCCGTTTTATGAGGGAAATGGAAGAACGACTAGAATTTGGCTGGATCAGATGTTGATAAAAAGACTTGGAATGTGTGTGAATTGGCAAAATATTAATAGAAATGATTATTTGTCGGCAATGAAAAGAAGTGTGGTTAATGCTTTGGAATTGAAATTTCTTTTGAAGGAGAATTTGACGGAAGATGTGGAAAGCAGAGATCTATTCATGAATGGGATTAATCAGTCTTATGAATATGAAAATATGAGGAAATATGATGTGTTAAACATATAAAGTAAATATTTAAAATTGGGCTAGTTTGCAGGAGAAGTTTCAAAAGAGTAAGGAGCGTGGGGATGGAAATAGTAATAGCAATAATAATTGGGATAGCTATAGTTTTTATAATGATGAATTTTAGAAATCGTAAAAAAATGGATGAATATGATAATTTTTCTAGAGAAAGAGAAAATAAAAATAGGAAAAATGATGAGGAAACTGATAATGTGGATAGATTTGGACATAGAGTTGTTTCAATAGATGATATTGTTGAAATTGATTATTCAAACAATTATCATGGAAGTGATGAAGCAAGAAATGAAGAATATCAGAAAATTATTTTCTATGCATACGAAGATATGTTTTTTGGAGATTTTAAAAGAGCAAAGGAAAAATTGGAAAGAGCATCGGGCTTGAGCATAAAAGGGAATTATGAACTGGGGAAATTTTATTACTATTGTAAAAAAGATAGACAGAATGCAGTTAGTATGTTTAGTTTTGTATATAATGATGGAGTGAAAGAAGCGGCTTATTATCTGGGGATGATTGAGGAGAGAGAGGGGAATACTCAGCTTGCGTTGGATTGGTATAATGAGGGAATGAAAAAAGGGGATATTAATTCAACAATCAGACTAGGTAAAATTGCTGAAGAAAATAAAGATTATGAAAAAGCAGAAGAACTTTATTTAAAGACAATTGATACAAAAGATGCTAGGATAATATATAATCTAGTTAGTTTGTACTTTAAACAGAACAGGAAAGAAAAAGTTGTTGAATGGCAGAAAAAATTGCTGAACGAAAAACAAATTACAGGATTAACTTTTGAAATAATTAAAAATATTGAGTTTATGCTTGGAAATGAAAAAGACAAAAAATACGCGGAACTAATTAATCAAGGAAATGAATTTGTGAAAAAACGAGATTATGAAAATGCTCGAAAATTATTTGTTGAATCAACAAATTATAATGAAAGAGGGTATTTAGCACTTGCAAAATCGTATTATGCAGAAGGAAATGGAGAAAAGACTAAGGAAACATTTGAAAAGGCTTATGAACTGGGAGTAAAAGAGGCAGCTTACGAAATTGGAAAATATCTAGATACAGTCGAAAAAAACGAAAAAGAAGCTGAAAAATGGTATAAAATTGGAAAAGAAATGGGAGATGCCAGAGCGATTTATGCTCTTGGAATGCTTTATGAATGTAATATTAACTTTGTTGAACAAGATAGAGAAGAAGTAAACAAATTATATGAAGCTTCAGCTGATATAAAATATGCATTTGGAATGGAAGAAATGATGTATAATAATAGAGAGAAAGATGAAGAAAAATCAAAAGAATGGGCATTTAAAATATTAAATGAATCAGGTTTGATCGAACTTGAAGAAATTATAATAAAAAATGTACAAGATTTGTTGGAAGAATTAGGAGAAAATCTTGGCAATAAAATTTTAACAAAAGATTACGAAATTGAATATGATGAAGATTTGATATATTTTATACAAAAAAAGCTAGGAAATCCTAACTTTTCATCAAATTATTTTTCTTATTAAAAACCTTCTCCCCCAAAAACCCTGCAAACAATCCAATAAGCAATCCAGCCAAAACATCACTTGGAAAATGTACAGTTAAGTATAGCCTTGAAAAGGCAATAATAATGCTTGTTATCAGTACAGCTGGAAAATATTTTTTTAAATGTTTGTAAAAAATATATACCATTGTAAAAGATGCTGAGGTATGTCCCGAAGGAAATGAAAAATCCTTTGGGGCTTTGATTAAAAGGATAATGTCAGATATTTCTGTAAAGGGTCTTGCTCTATGTGTGAGGTTTTTCAAAATTACATTTACAATAATTGCATTTATAATCAATGAAATTATCGCTAAATATCCGATTTTTCGATATTTTTTGATAGAAAGCAAGAATAATGTCACTGTAATCCAGATTAATCCGTGATTTCCTAAGTTGGTAAAAAATATCAATATGCTGCTTAGTAACTTAGAATTTAAGCTGTGTTGAAAATTGTAAAATTGTTTAATAATAAAAATATCAATATTTTGTATAAAGTTTAACATTTTTTCTCCTAAATAATTTATTTTTAGGGATATTATATATTAAAAAGTTCAAAAAATAAAGTGAAAAATAAAATAAATAAAACAGTCAAGCAAAGAATTCTGAATAAAACCTTGTTTGACTGTATTTTTTTATTTATTTAATTATTTTATTTTGCAATGTGTAAATGTCCAGCATGATGAGATTTTCCGTGCAAATGATGCTTATAGTTAAATAACAATGCTGTACAGATAATTGTAACTACACTTGCAATTAATATTCCGTAAAATTCAATAGTGTGAACAGGAACGTTCTTGAAAAATCTTACAAATCCTTCTGGAGCAATTACAATGTAGGTTGTAACAACCATCGTCATAAACATTGAAGGAATTAATGCGAATAAGAATGGTTTTTCTTTCTTAACAAGCCATACTGTTGCAGTCCATAATGAAACTGCCGCCAAAGTTTGGTTTGCCCATGCGAAGTATCTCCAGATAATGTTAAAATCAATAGTTGTTAAGTAAATACCAACAATAAATAAAGGTATTGCGATTAAAAATCTATTTTTTATTGGAGCCTGTTTAATTTTGAAAATATCAGCAATAATTAATCTTGAGCCTCTAAAAGCGGTATCTCCTGACGTAATTGGGCAGGCAACAACACCAAGCACAGCCAGAAATGCTCCAAATACACCAAGCAATTGAACAGATGCCTTATTTACAACAACTGCAGGAGTTCCAGCAGCAGCAAGTTCTTTAATTCCACCAAATACTGTCATTGCAGCGGCAGCCCAAACTAATGCAACAACACCTTCTGCAATCATGGCACCATAAAATACTTTTCTTCCTTCAGTTTCATTTTTTATACAACGTGCAACCATTGGAGATTGAGTAGCATGGAAACCACTTACTGCACCACAGGCAATTGAGATAAATAAGTAAGGGAACATTGATACTCCTTTAGGATGTGGATTTCCTTTAAAAATTTCAGTAATTTCAGGAATTGCAAAAGCACCTGTAAATTGTCCATAAATTAACATTCCTCCAATACCAATCGCCATAAAGAGCAACGCAAAACCAAAAATTGGATAAATCTTAGCAATGATTTTATCAAGTGGAAGAATTGTAGCCAAGATATAATAAGCAATGATAACGATTGTAAAAGTCATGGCACTCACACCTGGAATCAGATTGTGAAGGATATCAGCAGGTGATTTTATAAACACTACTCCAACTAAAAGAAGCAAAACAATTGAAAAAACTCTCATAATCTGCTGCATTACAACACCTAAATTTTGTCCTACAAGTTCTCCAATACTGCTTCCTTTATCCCTAAGAGAAAGCATACCAATCAAGAAATCATGAACAGCTCCTCCAAAAATACATCCAAAGACAATCCATAAAAATGCGGCTGGACCCCACAAAGCACCTGCAATAGCTCCAAAAATTGGTCCTGTTCCGGCAATATTTAGAAATTGAATCAGAAACGCTTTTGGAGTGCTAACTTCCACATAGTCGACACCATCGTAATATTCGATTGAAGGTGGCATTCTGTCAGGTTCTATTCCGAAAACTTTTTCTACAAATTTACTGTAAAATGCGTAGCCTAAAATAAGTGCGACAATCGATAAAATGAAAGAAATCATAATAAAAACCTCCTATAATTTTAAATATTTATTTATTTACTATATAAAAATTTTTAAAATTATTCTATTAATAATATAATAGCTTGATTTTTAAAAAAAACAAGTGTAATTTTGAAAATATTTAACATAAATTTAAAAAAAGTTGTTGTTAATTTTCTAATTATGTGCTAAACTGAAATGATGACAGTATGTTGAAATTAAAATTAAAAAGGAGAATTTTAGATATACTGGTGTTAAATAAAAAAATTCAGGAGGAAAAAATGATAAAAGGAATAAAAAAAATGTTATATGTGGCGACAGCAGGTTTGATGATGGCAGCTCCATTAAATGCAGCTGGGAATGATAATGAGCTAATTTGTATTGATCCAGGACATCAGGTCAGAGGAAATTCAGCTTTGGAAGAAATTGCGCCAGGCTCATCTACAAGAAAGCCAAAAGTTTCATCGGGAACAAGAGGAGTGGCAACTAAAAAATACGAATATCAGCTTACGCTGGAAGTTGGGTTAAAATTAAGAGATGCTTTAAAAAATA
Source organism: Leptotrichia sp. HMT-225 (assembly GCF_030644325.1). Lineage (NCBI taxonomy): Bacteria > Fusobacteriati > Fusobacteriota > Fusobacteriia > Fusobacteriales > Leptotrichiaceae > Leptotrichia > Leptotrichia sp. HMT-225. The sequence goes on from NZ_CP130323.1 coordinate 231,520, forward strand.
AAGGGTATAAAGTGTTTATGGTGCGTGAAACAAACGATGTAGATATTAGTAATAAAGAACGTGCAATCAAGACAAACAACGCAGGATGTTCATTATACATAAGACTTCATGCTGATGGAATTAATAATTCCTCAACACAGGGAGCTTCAGTTTTGACTTCTTCACCAAAAAATCCATACACAAAAAGTGTCCAAAAATCCAGCGACAAATTTTCACGTGACATATTATCAGAATACGTAAAAGCGACAGGAGCCAAAAATCGTGGAGTATCCTACCGTGACGACTTGACAGGAACAAACTGGTCCAAAGTTACAAATACGCTGATTGAATTTGGATTTATGTCAAATCCAGAAGAAGACAGAAAAATGTCAACACCAGAATATCAGGAAAAAATGGTAACAGGAATGATAAATGGTATTGAAAAATATTTAAGAGAAAAATAGTTTGATTACTTGAAGTAAAATAAAGTACCTTGAAAAATACAGATAGGTGCTTTATTTTTTTGTTGAAAAATATAATTTATGTTTTTATAAAATAGTCCAAATTTTGGGTATAATCTACTGGACAGTAAATAAAGTAAAATATTACATGAAAAAGTTTAAGCAAAAGAATATTTTAAGGTATGAAGGAACAAGCCAGAATGGAAAATAGGAAATTCAGGAAGAAAATTTAAAATATTTTTTGAAATAAGAACTCCTTTGAAAAATTATTGAATAAAAATCTTTTATAGCCCTTGACAAAAGGGCTTTTATAGTATAAAATAGTTAGGTTAGAACTCATAACTAAATTTTGAAAAAATATATTATTTATCAAAATAATGTGTTTTGAAGTGAATTTTAGAGTAAATCGACATACTTAAAATAGGTATGCACTTATGTTTGATAAAGTAAATTTGCAGGAAAAGCAACAATAAAAAACTTTGTCAAATGCAGCTTTATCAAATGTAGATTGAAGAAATGAGCTTTATAAAAAGTTTTAGTTTTGAAATATAACGCGAGAATAAATATATAAATCAAAGAAATTTGAGAGGAGGAAAACAGATGCCTACTATTAATCAATTAGTAAGATTTGGTAGAAGTACAACTGAGAAAAAGAAAAAATCACCTGCATTGAAAGGTAATCCACAAAAAAGAGGGGTTTGTGTAAGAGTATATACAACTACACCTAAAAAACCTAACTCAGCCTTAAGAAAGGTAGCAAGGGTTAAATTAGTAAATGGAATCGAAGTTACTGCTTATATTCCAGGAATCGGACACAACTTACAAGAACATAGTATCGTTCTTTTAAGAGGAGGAAGAACAAAAGATTTGCCAGGGGTTAGATATAAAATAATCAGAGGAGCATTGGATACAGCAGGAGTTGTAAACAGAAAACAAGGTAGATCAAGATACGGAGCGAAAAAAGGGTAATTAATTTTTAAAAAAGTAAGGAGGACAATTAAGTGTCAAGAAGAAGAAGAGCGGAAAGAAGAGATGTATTACCAGATTCTCAATTTAACGATAAAGTAGTAACTAAATTCATTAACGGATTAATGAAAGATGGAAAAAAATCATTAGCTGAGCATATTTTTTATTCAGCATTGCAACAAATAACTGAAGAAACTCAAGAAGAAGGGATTGAGGTATTCAGAAGAGCAATGGAAAATGTAAGACCTCAATTAGAAGTAAGATCTAGAAGAATCGGAGGGGCAACTTACCAAGTACCAGTTGAAGTAAGAAAAGAAAGACAGCAAACTCTAGCAATCAGATGGTTAGTTAGATATACGAGAGAAAGAAAAGAATACGGAATGGTAAACAAATTGAAAAAAGAATTAATTGCAGCTGCTAACAATGAAGGTGGATCAATTAAGAAAAAAGAAGATACATATAAAATGGCTGAAGCAAATAGAGCGTTCGCACATTACAAATGGTAATTTTGTTTGTTTAAAAAAGATTGTTAAGTATTCAAAAATGTTTGTATTTTTACGAAATTCATTTTTTCAGAATTGGATTTATAAAAATATTGTTTCAAATTTTATACATACTTCATAGATAAAGAAGTAGCTTACAAAAACAAGGAGGAAAAATTAAATGGCAAGAAAAGTTGCTTTAAAAGATACTAGAAACATTGGTATCATGGCACATATAGACGCCGGAAAAACAACTACGACTGAAAGAATTTTATTTTATACAGGAGTAAACCATAAAATCGGAGAAGTTCACGAAGGAGCTGCTACGATGGACTATATGGAACAAGAACAAGAAAGAGGAATCACAATTACATCAGCTGCGACAACAGCATTCTGGAATGGACATAGAATTAATATAATAGATACACCAGGTCACGTTGACTTTACAGTTGAGGTAGAAAGATCATTAAGAGTATTAGATGGAGCAGTTGCAGTATTCTCAGCAGTTGACGGAGTGCAACCTCAATCAGAAACAGTTTGGAGACAAGCTGACAAATATAACGTACCAAGAATGGCTTTCTTTAACAAAATGGATAGAGTCGGAGCAGACTTTAACATGTGTGTAAACGACATCAAAGAAAAATTAGGTGGAAATGGTGTACCAATCCAATTGCCAATTGGTGCAGAAGATAATTTTGAAGGAATTATCGACTTGGTAACAATGAAAGAATATTTGTTTAAAGATGAAACTATGGGAGCAGATTATGAAGTTGTTGATATTAGGGCAGAATTGTTAGATGATGCTCAAGCGGCAAGAGAACACATGATTGAATCTGTAGTTGAAACTGATGATGAATTGATGGAAAAATACTTTGGAGGAGAAGAAATCTCTGAAGAAGAAATCAAAAAAGCATTAAGAGCTGCAACAATTGAAGGAACTGTTGTACCTGTATTGTGCGGAACAGCATTCAAAAATAAAGGGATTCAGCCATTGCTTGATGCAGTAGTTGCTTATATGCCATCACCATTAGATATTAACGGTGGGAAAATTAATGGAACTGATCCTAAAACTGAAGAACCAATCGAAAGAGAAATGGGAGATGAAGCACCATTCTCAGCATTGGCATTCAAAATTATTACAGATCCATTTGTTGGAAGATTATCATTCTTCAGAGTTTATTCAGGAGTATTAGAAAAAGGATCTTATGTTTTAAACTCTACTAAAGGTAAAAAAGAAAGAATGGGAAGATTACTTCAAATGCATGCTAATAAGAGAGAGGAACTTGATGTAGTTTACTCTGGAGATATAGCTGCGGCAGTTGGACTAAAAGATACTACAACAGGAGATACATTGAGTGCTGAAAACGCTCCGATTATCTTGGAAAAAATGGAATTTCCTGATACAGTTATTCAAATTGCAGTAGAGCCAAAAACTAAAGCCGATCAGGAAAAAATGGGAACAGCTCTTGCAAAACTTGCAGAAGAAGATCCTACATTTAAAGTGTCAACTAACCAAGAAACTGGACAAACACTTATTGCAGGAATGGGAGAGTTACACTTGGAAATCATCGTAGACAGAATGAAACGTGAATTCAAAGTGGAAGCAAATGTTGGTAAACCACAAGTTGCTTATAGAGAAACAATCAATGCATTAGCAGATGTTGAAGAAAAATATGCAAAACAATCTGGAGGACGTGGACAATACGGACATGTTAAGATGAAAGTTGAAGCTAACCATGGAAAAGGTTACGAATTTGTTAATGAAATTACTGGAGGAGCTATTCCAAGAGAATATATTCCAGCAGTAGATAAAGGAATTCAAGAAGCGTTAGAAGCAGGAGTTGTTGCAGGATACCCTGTTCAAGATATAAAAGTTACATTGTATGATGGATCTTACCATGAAGTCGATTCATCAGAAATGGCATTTAAAATAGCAGGTTCAATGGCAGTTAAAAAAGGACTTAGAGCCGCTAATCCAGTATTGTTGGAACCAATCTTCAAAGTAGAAGTTACTACTCCAGAAGAATACATGGGAGACGTAATTGGAGATTTGAACTCAAGACGTGGACAAGTTTCAGGAATGACTGACAGAAACAATGCAAAAATTATTAATGCAGAAGTACCTTTATCACAAATGTTCGGTTATGCAACTGACTTGAGATCAAAAACACAAGGAAGAGCATCTTACTCAATGGAATTTGAAAAATATGTAGAAGTTCCAAAAAATATTGCTCAACAAGTAATTGATGAAAGACAAGGAAAATAATAAAAATTTAAAAGAATAAATTTAGAAAAATAATTAAAGAACTTAAAAAAAACTAAAAATAACGGAGGAATTATAACAATGGCAAAAGCTAAATTCGAGAGAAGCAAACCACACGTAAACGTAGGGACAATAGGTCACGTTGACCACGGGAAAACAACAACAACAGCAGCAATTTCAAAAGTGTTGGCTGAAAAAGGACTAGCTGAAAAAGTTGATTTTGAAAATATCGACCAAGCCCCTGAAGAAAGAGAAAGAGGGATTACAATCAACACAGCTCACATTGAGTATGAAACAGAAAACAGACACTATGCTCACGTTGACTGTCCAGGCCATGCCGATTATGTAAAAAACATGATTACAGGAGCAGCTCAAATGGATGGAGCAATCTTAGTAGTATCAGCAGCTGACGGTCCAATGCCTCAAACAAGAGAACACATCCTACTTGCAAGACAAGTTGGAGTTCCTTATATCGTAGTTTACTTGAACAAAGTTGACATGGTAGACGATGAAGAATTATTAGAATTAGTAGAAATGGAAGTAAGAGAATTACTTACAGAATACGGATTCCCTGGAGATGATGTACCAGTAATTAAAGGATCTTCATTAGGAGCATTAAATGGGGAAGCTCAATGGGTAGACAGAATCATGGAATTAATGGATGCAGTTGATGACTACATTCCAACACCAGAAAGACCAGTAGACCAAGCATTCCTAATGCCAATTGAAGACGTGTTCACAATCACAGGAAGAGGAACAGTTGTAACAGGAAGAGTAGAAAGAGGAGTAATCAACGTTGGTGAAGAAGTAGAAATCGTAGGGATCAAGCCAACAACAAAAACTACTGTAACAGGAGTAGAAATGTTCAGAAAATTATTAGATTCAGGACAAGCTGGAGATAATATAGGAGCATTATTAAGAGGAACTAAGAAAGAAGAAGTGGAAAGAGGACAAGTACTTGCAAAACCAGGAACAATCAATCCACATACAGGATTTAAGTCAGAAGTATACGTATTGACAAAAGATGAAGGAGGAAGACATACACCATTCTTCACAGGATACAAACCACAATTCTACTTCAGAACTACTGACATTACAGGAGAAGTAAACTTGCCAGAAGGTGTAGAAATGGTAATGCCTGGAGATAACATAGAAATGACAGTAGAATTAATTCACCCAATCGCAATGGAAGAAGGATTAAGATTTGCGATAAGAGAAGGTGGAAGAACAGTAGCTTCAGGAGTAGTAGCAACTATTACTAAATAGTTTTCTGTAAGGAACTTTCTTTAAGAAATAAAATAAAAATAAATATTGCAGATAATGAAAATATTTGTTATAATATTTAGAAATGTAATAGAAAATAGTTCGCAAATGCTGAATAAAAAGAGAAATTAGGTTTTATAATCTAATTTCTCTAATTGCTAAAACAAAGAGAAAAAATAAAACAGGAGGAAATACTTTGGATAAAATAAGAATATATTTACAATCTTATGATCACAAACTGTTGGATCAATCTGCTAAAAAAATTGCAGAAGTAGCTAAGAAAAATGGTTCAGAATTAGCAGGACCACTTCCATTACCTACAAAAACTAAAAAATATACAGTTTTAAGATCAGTTCACGTAAATAAAGATTCAAGAGAACAATTTGAAATGAGAATTCACAGAAGATTTGTAGAAATCAAAAATTCAAATCAACAAATCGTAAATGCATTAGCATCATTAAACTTACCATCAGGTGTGGGAGTTGAAATTAAGCAATCATAAGGCTTAGTACAAGTTGGCTATTTCACAGAAAATTGTCAACCAATATATTAAGGAGGAAAAATAAAAAATGATATTAGGAAAAAAAATCGGAATGACTCAAATTTTCGAAGATGAAAAATTAATTCCAGTAACAGTAATTGAAGCAGGAACTAACTTCGTTACACAAATAAAAACTGAAGAAAAAGAAGGATACAACGCTATCACGTTAGCATACGGAGATAAAAAAGAAAAAAACACAACAAAACCTGAATTAGGAATATTTAAAAAAGCAGGAGTTACTCCAAAAAGTTTTCTTAAAGAATTTAAAGTAACTAACCCAGCTGACTTTGCATTAGGACAAGAAATCAAAGTAGATGTATTAGAAGGTATCGAATTTGTTGATATTTCTGGAACTTCAAAAGGTAAAGGAACTGCAGGGGTTATGAAAAGACATAACTTTGGTGGAAACAGAGCTTCACACGGGGTTTCAAGAAACCATAGACTTGGAGGTTCTAATGCAGGAGGAGCCGCATCAAACAGTAATGTGCCAAAAGGTAAAAAAATGGCTGGAAGACTTGGAGCTGAAAAAGTAACAGTTCAAAACTTACAAGTTATCAAATACGATGTAGAAAACAGTCTTTTATTAGTAAAAGGTGCTGTTCCAGGACCAAAAAACGGTTACTTAGTTATCAAAAAATCGGTAAAGAAATATTAATAGGAAAGAGAGGAGGATAACATGCCAGTTTTAAATATATATAAATTAGACGGTTCACAAGCAGGAACTATTGAAGTAAATAATGACGTATTTGGAATCGAACCAAATAAACACGTAATGCACGAAGTTTTAGTAGCAGAATTAGCTGAAGCTAGACAAGGATCTGCCTCAACAAAAACAAGAGCAGAAGTAAGAGGTGGAGGAAGAAAACCTTTTAGACAAAAAGGAACAGGAAGAGCTAGACAAGGATCTACAAGAGCACCACACATGGTAGGTGGAGGAGTAGTTCACGGACCAAAACCAAGAAACTATGCTAAAAAAGTAAATAAAAAAGTTAGAAAATTAGCTTTAAAATCAGCTTTAGCAACAAAAATTAGTGAAGGAAATGTAATCGTATTAGATGATTTCACATTGGAAACACCAAAAACAAAAACATTCATTGATTTTGCAAAAGCATTAAACTTTGATGGTGTAAAACAATTATATATAACAAATGATGATACTGATAATATAGATAGAGATTATTTCTTATATTTATCAACTAGAAATATTGAAAAAGTTGCAGCAATTAATACAAGAGATTTAAGCATCTACTGGTTAATCAAACAAGATAAAGTAATCTTAACTAAAGAAGCTCTTGCAACTATCGAGGAGGTGCTAGCATAATGCATATTACTGATATTATCAAAAAACCTGTAATTAATACAGAAAAAGCAAGAAATTTATTGGAAAACAATGAATATGTTTTCATAGTAGATAGAAGAGCAAACAAACTTCAAATTAAAGATGCAGTTGAAAAACTGTTCAATGTAAAAGTTCAAGGTGTAAATACTTTAAACATTAAACCAAAAAACAAAAGATTCAGAATGTCAATGTATAAAACAGCTGCTATCAAAAAAGCAATTGTTAAGTTGAAAGATGGAGAATCTATTGCGGCTTACGAAGGATAAAACAAATTACAAGAATCATAACATCTATTTCTCGGGGATTTCCCCGAAAAATAATTTTTAGAAAAAGTAAAAATAACTATATTTTTTTGTGGAAATTATTTAGTAAAAATGCTATAATAGATAAGTTATGTAAAATTATAGAAATTATTTGAATAATTATACAAATAAAAAGAGAAATAGGAAGAGAGGGAACATAAGTTATGCCAATAAAAAAATTAAAACCGATGACTAGTGGGACACGGCATATGTCGATATTAGTTAATAAGGACTTAGATAAAGTAAGACCTGAGAAATCTTTAGTTGAACCATTAAATTCATCTTATGGAATTGACAACTATGGACACAGAACAGGTAGAAACAGACATAAAGGACATAAAAGATTATATAGAGTAATCGACTGGAAAAGAAATAAAATTGGAGTGCCTGCAAAAGTTGCAACTCTTGAGTATGATCCAAATAGAACTGCAAATATTGCATTGCTGCACTATGTTGATGGAGAAAAAAGATATATTTTAGCTCCAAATGGACTTAAAAAAGGTGACATCGTATTAGCAGGAGAAGGTGCAGATATCAAACCTGGAAATGCGTTAAAATTAAAAGACTTACCAGTAGGGACAGTTATTCACAATGTTGAATTGATGCCTGGTAAAGGTGGACAGTTAGCAAGATCAGCAGGAACAGCTGCAAGACTTGTTGCAAAAGAAGGAACTTACTGCCACGTGGAGTTACCATCTGGAGAATTAAGACTTATTCATAAAGAATGTATGGCTACAATCGGATCAGTAGGAAATTCTGAACATTCATTAGTATCATTAGGAAAAGCTGGAAGAAATAGACACTTAGGAAGAAAACCTCATGTTAGAGGATCTGTAATGAACCCTGTGGATCACCCGCACGGAGGAGGAGAAGGAAGATCTCCAATTGGTAGAAAATCACCAGTTACACCTTGGGGGAAACCTACACTTGGTAAGAAAACTAGAGGTAAAAAACTTAGTGATAAATTCATCGTTAGAGGAAGAAAAAAATAGTAGTTTAAAAATAAAGTCAATGTCAATATTGACAACACGATTTTTAAATGAAAAACGCAGAAATGGACTGTGCCAGTCAAGCAAACAGATAACATATCTAAATAACAGTTTGGCTGAATGTAAAAATATTGCTTGATACATTGAATTGAATATTAAAATGAGATGTATTGAGTAACATTTCTCGATTTAAAAAATGAAATAAGGAGGAAAGAATGGCTCGTTCATTAAAAAAAGGACCTTTTGTTGATGCATATTTATTAGAAAAAATAGAAGCATTAGGAGGTAAAAAACAAGTTATTAAAACATGGTCTAGAAGATCAACTATATTCCCTCAATTTATTGGACATACTTTTGCTGTATATAACGGTAAAAAACATATACCTGTATATGTAACTGAGGAAATGGTTGGACATAAATTAGGTGAATTTGCACCAACTAGAACTTTCTATGGACATGGAAAAGACGCTAAAAAAGGTAAAAAATAATTAAAATAACCGATATACATACATTGATGAAAGGAGAGGACTTTGAATGGCAGTAGTAGCTAAATTGAAATACCAAAGATTAAGCCCTCAAAAAGCAAGATTAGTTGCTGATATTGTAAGAGGGAAAAATGCATTGCAAGCATTGAACATTTTAAAATTTACAAATAAAAAAGCAGCATTATACATAGAAAAAACATTAAGATCAGCAATTGCAAACGCTGAACATAATAACAACATGGATCCTGATAAATTATTTATTTCAAAAATATTAATTGATAAAGGACCTGTACTAAAAAGAATCAGCCCAAGAGCAATGGGAAGAGCTGATGTTATTAGAAAACCAACAGCTCATATCACAGTAGAAGTTGATGAAAGAGAAGATTAATTTAGACAAATAAGGAGGTAAGTCTGTGGGACAAAAAGTAGATCCTAGGGGGATAAGATTAGGAATCACAAGAACTTGGGATTCAAAATGGTTCGCTGAGGGAAAAGAATACGTAAACAACTTTCACGAAGATTTAAAAATAAAAGAATATGTTAAGAAAAACTATTACCACGCAGGGATTTCTTCTATTCAAATAGAAAGAACATCACCTACAGAAGTAGCAGTTATCATAGAAACTGGAAAAGCTGGAATCTTAATCGGAAGAAAAGGTCAAGAAATTGAAGCTTTAAAAGTGAAATTGGAAAAATTAACTGGTAAAAGAGTACAAATTAAAGTACAAGAAATCAAAAATCCTAATAAAGACGCTCAATTAGTAGCAGAAAGTATTGCAACTGCAATTGAAAAAAGGGTTGCTTATAAAAGAGCAGTTCAACAAGCTATTCAAAGAGCAGAAAAAGCTGGGATTAAAGGAATTAAAGTTATGGTATCGGGAAGATTGAATGGTGCCGAAATTGCAAGAAGTGAATGGACACTTTCAGGAAGAGTACCACTACATACTTTAAGAGCAGATGTTGATTATGCAACAGCTACTGCACACACTACATACGGTGCTTTAGGATTAAAAGTATGGATATTTAATGGTGAAGTTCTTTCTACTACAAAGGAAGGAGAAAACGAATAATATGTTAATACCTAAAAGAACGAAATATAGAAAACAGTTCAGAGGAAAAATGGGTGGCGTAGCAACTAAAGGAAATAAAGTTGATTTTGGTGAATTTGGACTTGCCGCTAAAGAATTTGGTTGGATTACTTCAAGACAAATTGAGGCTTGTAGGGTAACAATCAACAGAACGTTTAAAAGAGAAGGTAAAATTTGGATTAGAATATTCCCTGATAAACCTTATACAAAAAGACCTGAAGGAACAAGAATGGGTAAAGGTAAAGGTAATGCAGAAGGTTGGGTAGCAGTAGTTAAAAAGAATAAAATAATGTTTGAAGTTGGTGGAGTATCAGAAGAGAAAGCCAAAGAAGCATTAAGAAAAGCTGGACATAAACTACCTATAAAAGTTAAATTTGTTAGAAAAGAAGAAGTAGGTGGTGATAAGTAATGACAATTAACGAAATTAGAGAATTATCATTGGAAGAATTGGAAGTTAAAGTAAATGAATTGAAACAAGAATTGTTTAATTTAAAATTTCAAAAAACTCTTGGACAATTACAAAACACTGCTAAAATACGAGATGTTAAAAGAACAATAGCAAGACTAAAAACTGTTGTAACTGAAAAAACTGGTAAATAGGAGGATCAAGAGTGGAAAATAAAAGAAACGAAAGAAAAGTAAGAGAAGGAATTGTTGTTTCTAATAAAATGGATAAAACTGTAGTTGTTATTGAAGAAACAATGAAATTACATAAACTTTATAAAAAGAGAGTAAAAACTTCTAAAAAATATAAAGCACACGATGAAAACAATGATTGTGGAATCGGAGATAAAGTGCAAATTATGGAAACTAGACCATTAAGTAAAGATAAAAGATGGAGAGTTGTTACAATCTTAGAAAGAGCTAAATAATTTGATCTTATTAAGAAAATTGCTTGATGTTTTATTTTCTATATTAAAATAAGAAGAAAATAGTGTGAGTTAATATTTGAGAGGAGGAAATTTTAAATGGTTCAACAACAATCGATGCTTAATGTTGCTGATAACACTGGAGCTAAAAAAATCATGGTTATTAGAGTATTAGGTGGATCAAGAAGAAGATTCGGTAAAATTGGAGACATCGTAGTAGCAACTGTAAAAGAAGCTATACCAAACGGAAACGTTAAAAAAGGTGATGTAGTTAAAGCTGTAATCGTTAGAACAAGAAAAGAATTAAAAAGAGCAGATGGTTCATATATAAAATTTGATGACAATGCGGCAGTTATTTTGAATACGGCATTAGAAGTAAGAGGGACAAGAATTTTTGGACCTGTAGCAAGAGAATTAAGAGCGAAAAACTTTATGAAAATAGTTTCTCTAGCACCAGAAGTATTATAGGAAGGAGAGTTAAACGTGGCTAAACCAAACTTAAAATCAGTACCTAGAAGATTGCATGTTAAAACTGGAGATACAGTTATTGTAATTAGTGGTAGATCAAAAGATTTGTTACGTAATGAAAACAGTACACAAACTGGAGATAAAGGAAAAATTGGAAAAGTATTAAAAGTATTCCCTAAAACTGGAAAAATAATTGTTGAGGGTGTAAATATCAAAAAAAGACATATTAAACCTAATGCAATGAACCCACAAGGCGAAGTTGTAGAAAGAGAAATGCCAATCTTCTCATCTAAAGTAATGCTTTGGGATGAAGGAGCAGGAAAACCTACAAGAGTAAGAAAAGAAATAAGAGATGGAAAAAAAGTAAGAATATCAGTTGTATCTGGTAACGAAATATAATATTTTAGAGAGGAGGATGTAATAAATGGCTGAAAAATATATTCCAAGATTACAAAAATTATACAAAGATGAAATAGTTTCATCATTATTGAAAGAATTAAATTTATCTAATGTTATGCAAGTGCCAAAACTTGATAAAATAGTAGTGAATATGGGGATTGGAGAAGCAGTAAGCAATCCTAAATTAATAGATACGGCTATTGCTGAATTAGCACAAATTACAGGACAACAGCCTGTAGCAAGAGCTGCTAGAAAATCAGAAGCTGGATTTAAATTAAGAGAAGGACAAAAAATCGGAGCAAAAGTTACATTAAGAAAAGAAAAAATGTATGAATTCCTAGACAGATTAATCAGTATCACATTACCAAGGGTAAGAGATTTTGAAGGTGTTTCACCTAAAGGATTTGATGGAAGAGGAAACTATACATTAGGATTAAAAGAACAAATCGTATTCCCTGAAATCGAAATTGATAAAGTAGATAAAATCTTCGGATTAGGAATTACAATTGTATCTACAGCACAAAATGATGAGCAAGGAAGAGCTTTATTAAAAGCATTCGGAATGCCGTTTGCAAAATAGTATTATTTTGAAGGAGGTGTAATTTAATCAATGGCTAAAAAAGCAATGGTTGAAAGAAACTTAAAAAGAGAAAAAACAGTTGATAAATATGCAGCTAAAAGAGCTGAATTAAAAGCAAGAGCTAAAAAAGGTGATAGAGAAGCAATTTTAGAATTATCTAAATTACCAAGAAATGCTTCGCCTACAAGAGTTAGAAATAGATGTCAAATTAACGGAAGACCAAGAGGATATATGAGAGAATTTGGTATTTCAAGAGTTATGTTCAGACAATTAGCAGGAGAGGGAGTTATCCCTGGAGTAAAAAAATCAAGTTGGTAATTTTGAGAGGAGGAAGAATTAATGTATTTAACAGATCCTATTGCTGATATGCTTACTAGAATCAGAAACGGAAACATGGCTAAACATGCACAAGTTGCAGTACCATTTTCAAGAATTAAAGAAAGTATAGCAAATATATTAAAAAATGAAGGATATATAAACGGTTACGAAATTAAAGAAGAAGGAGCTATAAAAAATATAGTTGTTTCTTTAAAAACTGTAGATGGAGAAGCTGTAATTAAAGGATTGAAAAGGATTTCAAAACCTGGAAGAAGAGTTTACACATCTGTAGAAAATTTACCTAAAGTATTAGGTGGATTAGGAATTGCCATTGTCTCAACACCACAAGGTGTTATTACAGACAAGGAATGCAGAAAGCATAACGTTGGTGGAGAAGTTCTTTGCTACGTGTGGTAATTTACGCATTTTATAAATTAGGAGGATAAACAATGTCAAGAATAGGTAAAAAACCTATAACTATACCTGCTGGTGTTGAAGTTAAGCAGGATGGGAACACTTTTACTGTAAAAGGGCCAAAAGGACAATTAGTAAGAGAATTAAGCAGTGAAATTAAAGTAAATATTGATGGTAACGAAATTACATTTGAAAGACCAAATGATTTACCAAATATCAGAGCTCTTCATGGAACAACAAGAGCAAACTTAAACAATATGATTGTTGGAGTAAGTGAAGGATTTACTAGAGGATTAGAATTAGTTGGAGTAGGATATAGAGTACAAGCTAGTGGAAAAGGATTAACATTATCTTTAGGATATTCACATCCAGTTGAAGTTGAAGCAGTAGAAGGAATTACTTTCAAAGTTGAAGGAAATACTAAAATTTCTGTTGAAGGAATTGACAAACAATTAGTTGGACAAGTTGCTGCAAACATCAGAGCTAAACGTCCACCTGAACCATATAAAGGAAAAGGTGTTAAATACGCTGATGAAGTAATTAGAAGAAAAGAAGGTAAGAAAGGATAGGAGGTAGATTTTAATGGTAAAAAAACTTGATAGAAATAAATTAAGACAAAAAAAACATAGAAGTATTAGAAAAAAAATCGTTGGAACTGCTGAAAGACCTAGACTTGCTGTGTATAGAAGTTTACAAAATATCTTCGTTCAAGTAATTGATGATACAACAGGAAATACTTTAGTTTCTGCATCAACTATTGAAAAAGGTGCAAAAATTGAAAAAGGTTCAAATATCGAAGCAGCTAAACAAATAGGAGAAAGAATTGCTAAAAAAGCATTAGATAAAGGGATTACTACTGTTGTATTCGACAGAGGAGGATACGTTTACACAGGAAGAGTTAAAGCTGTTGCAGATGCTGCGAGAGAAGCAGGATTAAAATTCTAAAGATAAGGAGGATTTATTTTGGCTAGAGATAGAGATAACAGAGAAAGAGAAAGTGAATATAAAGAAAGACTTTTAAGAATAAGCAGAGTTTCTAAAACTGTTAAAGGAGGAAGAAGAATTTCGTTCTCAGTATTAGCAGCTGTTGGAGATGAAAAAGGAAAAGTAGGTATCGGTTTAGGAAAAGCTAATGGAGTACCTGATGCAATCAGAAAAGCTATTGCAAATGCTAAGAAAAACTTAGTAACTGTTTCATTAAAAGGTGGAACATTGCCACATGAGCAAATTGGTAAATATAATGCAACTTCTGTATTATTGAAACCAGCTTCAAAAGGGACAGGAGTTATCGCTGGTTCAGCAACTAGGGAATTATTAGAGCTAGCAGGTGTAAAAGATGTACTTACAAAAATTAGAGGTTCAAAAACTAAAGATAATGTTGCAAGAGCAACTTTAGAAGGATTAAAACAATTGCGTTCTCTTGAAGATGTAGCAAGACTTAGAGGAAAATCAGTTGAAGAAATTTTAGGATAATAAGGTTAGGAGGTAAAATTAATGTCTAAAGTAAAAGTAACGCTTGTAAAAGGAATTAATGGAAGAAAACCTAATCATGTTGCGACTGTAAAATCACTTGGATTAAGAAAAATCAGTCAAAGCGCAGTTCATAACAAAACTGCTGATATAGAAGGAAAAATTAAATTAGTTTCTTATTTACTTAAAGTAGAGGAGGTTTAGAATAGATGAATCTTAATGAATTAAGACCTGCTGCTGGATCGAAAAGAGAAAGAAGAAGAGTAGGGAGAGGACACGGAACTGGTTGGGGAAAAACTGCTGGTAAAGGTCACAATGGACAAAAACAAAGATCAGGTTCATATGTATCACCTATATTTGAGGGTGGACAAATGCCTATTATTAGAAGAATTCCTAAAAGAGGATTTTCTAATGCACCGTTTAAAAAAGATATAATAGTAATTACATTGGCTGACATTGTTGAAAGATTTAATGATGGAGATGTAGTTAGTTTACAAACATTAGTTGAAAATGGAATAGTTAAAAACCCTAAATTTATAACAAAATATTCGGATGAAGCTTTAAGAAATACAAAAGGTAGAAGAGCTGTAAGAGAATATTTAAATGTAAATATTGAATCATATGTAAAGGAAAAAGATTTTACAAGTTTGTTAAAAATCATAGGGAATGCAGAAGTTAATAAAAAACTAACTGTAAAAGCACACAAAGTTTCTAAAACAGCTAAAGAATTAATTGAAAAAGCTGGAGGAAATGTAGAATTATTAGAAGTAAAATCATATTCAGCTAAAGCAGGAAATAATAAAAAAGAAGATGGGAATAAGTAAGATTTAATATCTTGCTTTTTCTTCATACACTAAAGGAGTGATAGAATTGACTCTAGCTGAAGCAGTAACAAGCAGGGTAAAAGCTATTTTTAATATACCCGAACTAGAAAAAAGAGTAACATTTACATTACTTATGATAATGGTTGCAAGAGTTGGAATTCATATAGCAGTTCCGGGAATTAATACAGAGGCTTTTAAAAATTTCCAGCAGGGAAATGCAATTGCTCAATTTTTAAACTTATTTTCGGGTGGAGCTGTTGAAAGAGCTTCAATTTTTGCGTTGGGAATTGTCCCATATATTAATGCTTCCATCGTATTTCAATTATTAGGAGTTATTTTCCCTAAAATAGATGAAATGCAAAAAGAAGGTGGAAAAGAAAGAGATAAAATAACTCAATGGTCAAGATATGTAACAATTGTATTGGCAATAATTCAATCATTTGGAATTGCAGTTTTAATGCAAAATCAAGGATTAGTATTGGAACCAGGTCCAAAATTCATACTTAGTACAGTAGTTCTAATTACAGGTGGAACTTCATTCTTAATGTGGATTTCTGAAAGAATTTCAATAAGAGGTATTGGAAATGGTACGTCAATGTTGATTTTCTTAAATATTGTTGCAGGACTTCCGTCTGTTATTAGTGCTATGTTTACTGGATTACCTAGCGGAATGGGAAAAGTTCTATTAGGATTATCAATTGTAGCATTTGTGGTATTTATTGCACTAATGGTAATTGTACAGCTTGCTGAAAGAAGAATACCTATTCAATATGCAGGAAAAGGTAGTCTTGGATTTGGCGGGGGACAAAGTACAGTTGGAAAAAGAACGTATTTACCATTAAAAATAAATATGTCTGGAGTAATGCCAATAATCTTTGCATCAGTATTAATGGCAGCCCCACCGTTTTTAGTTTCAATGATGAAAACTGGAGATTTAAAAAACTTTTTAGCAGCTCAGTTTGAGCCAAAAGGAGTTTTATATTTATTATTATTTGCAATATTAATTACAGTATTTTCATTTTTCTACACACTTACTATTGCTTTTGATCCAGACAAAGTGTCTGATGATTTGAAGCAAAGCGGAGGAACAATTCCAACGGTAAGAGCTGGAAAAGAAACTGCTGATTATTTGGAAAAAGTTGCAACAAGAGTAACATTTGGAAGTGCGATATTTTTATCATTATTGGGAATTATGCCAAATATATGGTTTGGGTATATCTTAAAACTTCCAGTTATGCTTGGAGGAACAAGTTTACTAATCTTAGTTGGAACTGCAGTAGAATTACTATTACAAATAGATTCTTACTTGGCAGTTAAGCAAATGAAAGGTTTTATAAACAAAAGAAATCGTTAAAAATAAAAATTTAATAATTAAAATATAATTTTAAAAGCACACTAAATGTGTGCTTTTTTTGTTTGAACAAGGGTGTTTTGATTCCCTTGCATAATAATATTTATTCTATTGATAATTTCAAATGTATATTCTTGTCACATATGTATTATCTCACAACATTTCTAAAAAAATTACTAAAAAATAATAGTTATTAAAATGTAGTAGTTAATTTTTCAAATATTTTTTTCTTAATAAATATGAAATAAGTTCCAATATAATTGCAACACCAAATATCAGATATACAAATATCCCAATTTCTCGTATATCAAAATACATGCTTCCCGACATAAACATATCGTATCCAATTCCACCTGCACCTGCAGCAGCTCCAACAAGAACAGCATTTGTAAAATTGATTTCAAAACGGATGAATGTCCATGATAGAAGAGAAGTGCTTGTACTTGGCAATACAGCCTGAAAAATAACTTTCCAGAATGAAGCACCTGTTGCTCTAAGAGCTTCGATAATTCCGTTGTCAATTTCTTCTATGCTTTCAGAATAGGCTTTTACAAGGTAAGCAACGCTGTGAAAAGTCATTCCTATAATTGCCGCTTCTACACCAACATTTGCAACGACTGAAAATACCATAACCCATAATATTGTTGGAATAGCACGGAAAAATGTTATGCCTAATTTTATAATTTTAGAAACATATTTGCTTGATAAATTTTGCGCTGCAAAGAAAGATAGAAATAGAGCTATAAAAGAACCTATAATTGTTGTTAAAGCTGCTAAAGCAATTGTTACCATAAGGCTTTGAAAAACTTGGCTATAGGTGTATCTATCTGATAATTTTGGAGAAAAGAACATTGTTTTCAAATCTTTAAAAAAATGGTCAGCAGCTTCAGCGATATTTACATTGCCAAAATCCATTGTAATCAATGTATAAATTGTAATAATTGACAATAGGAATAAAGTTGCGTATAAATAAATTTTTGATTTTGTAAGTTTTCTTATCTTTATTTTTTCCAAAAGAAAATTCACCTTCCTTCTGTTAATTCGTTTTACATCATTTCTTTTCTAAGTTTGTTAGACAGAATTTCTATTCCAATTACAATAACCGTAACTGTTAAAATTACGAGTCCAGCGGCATCATACCTAAAACTTTTGTAATACAGGTTAAATGTGAATCCTATTCCAGTTCCTGTTAAAATACCAACCAGTGTAGATTCCCGCACGCCAGTTTCAATAAAGAACAGAAGCCAAGACAGGAGCTGTGAGGAAACGCTTGGGATAACTCCGCAGAATATTATCTGAAAATAGGAGGCTCCCACTGATTTTAGTGCTTCAATTATATCACTTGCCACCTCGTCAATTGTTTCGGAAAAGGCACGTGTTAAATATCCAAATGTTATCAAAAATAGTGCAAGAAATCCTGTAAATTGACTTTGCTTAAAGGAAAATACAAGTATTAACGCCCATGCTACAATTGGAATATTTCTAAAAAAAGAAGCAATTATCTTTGTTATAATTTTTGTAAAAATATTTATTCCAGTTGAATTAGATCCGATTATTGCAAGAAATAGTGCAAAAGTTGCGGAAATCGTTGTGGAAGTTATGGCAAGTAAAACTGTTTTTATTACGGAATCCATAATTTCTGGAAAATACTGCAAAGCATTTTGTGTAGGGATAAATTTTTGTAAAAGCCAAAAGATTCCAGCTGGAATTGAAGAAAATGCCATCCCATTCTGGAAGCCTGCAATAATGGAGGATATTGTATAAATTAGAATAATTGCTGATATAAATATAATTTTAGAGTAAAATCTTTGCTTAAAAATATCTTTTTTACTTAACTTCATAAAACCTCCTTATCAAGTATTTTCTTCATCTTTATAAATAAATTCGATCATATCATCTGTAAGCCGTTCTGTTTTATCGTCAAAAATTTTCTCGCCTTTATTCAAGGCAATGATCCTGTCAGAATATTTTTTGGCAATATCAACTTGATGAAGATTCACAATACACGTAATTTTCAGTTCGGAAACAATTTTTTTTAAATAGTCCATTATATTTTCAGCAGTTTTAGGATCAAGAGAGGCAATTGGCTCATCACAAAGTAATAGTTTTGGTTTTTGCATAATTGCCCTTGCAATCCCTACACGTTGCTTCTGACCTCCAGATAATTCGTTACATTTTCGATAGGCGTACTTAGTCATATTTACTTTTTCCAGAAAGTTAAAAGCTTCCTTTTTCTCTTCCTCTGAATAAATACCTAATATTCCAGCAATTACCGATTTATATCCAAGCCTTCCATGAAGCACATTTTCAATAACAGTAAGCCTTTCCACAAGATTATAACTTTGAAAAATCATTCCAATTTCTCGTCTTACAATTTCTATTTCCGTTTTTTTCAAATTCTCAATATTTTTATCTTCAAATAAAATTGAACCTTGTGAAATATCAATCATTTTGTTCATACTTCTAAGTAATGTTGATTTCCCTGAGCCTGAAGGGCCAATAATCGAGATAAATTCACCTTTTTCTACGTCAAATGAAATATTTTTCAAGGCATTTGTCCCATTGTTATATTTTTTTTCAACATTTTTTATACTTAATAACATAAATATTTCCTTTCTATAAGATTATTAAAGTAGTTTTACTATACAAATAAAAGTTTAAAAAATAAGGCATATCAGTTGTAGTATGCCTATTATAGTTTCTAAAAATTTATCTATTTCCAATGTTAATTTTATTTGGATTTTGATTTTCGTTTGTATTTTTCATATTGCCATTGCTATTATTATTACTTGAATTATTTAAAATATTAATCGAAGTATTATTAGTTTGATTAGTATTTTCTGTAGCTGTATTAGTTGTTGGTTGTTCAAATGTAATAATAGTTCCTAGCGATAATAAATCTCTTTGAAGTTTGTCAAGTTTGTTTTTTTGTACATACACATTGTCAATTAATGTTTCAATATTTTTATTATCTTCTTCATATTTTGCCATAATTTGTTGGTAATTATTATTTCTCAAGTTTTCAATTTTTTGAGTCAATAAAGTTTTTTCCTCGTCAGTTAGCACAGTGTGATTCAAGTTTTTAAAATTGTTATTTTCAAGAACAAGCTCTGAAGCTAATTTTATAATTTTTCCTTCGAGTAAATCATTTTTTGAGTATTCAATAATTGTACTGATTTTGTTAGCAAAAAACATTGTTTTTGAAGTAAAATTATCTTTGTTATACGTAATTTCATAACCATTATTTTGTCCTTTTATAAATGCCTTTGCATTATTTTCCATCACAACTTCTCCACTAATTTGTGTATTATCTCCATTTAGACCTTTAGCAACGATTTTTCCATCATTGATATCAATATCAGCTATTCTTACATTTAAATCTTTTATTTCTTTTATAAGAGCAGTTGCTTTTAAGGCACTGTTTAATGAAATTTCTAAGTCTTTTCCTTTATCCAAAAATATGTATAGATTCATATTTTGAACACTATTGTTGGAATTAATGTTGTTAAAATCATTTAATGAAATTTCTTTTTCTAGTTTAGTCAAGTTGTCAGAAACATTTGTAAGAGCAATATCTCGCTCCAATTCGATTTCAGTTATAGTTTTTTCAATATTTTCCTTTTCAATATTAATAGATTTTGCCAAAGGTTTTATTTCATTATTTAGTTCCATAATTTTTTGAGCTTTACTTTTTAAATCTGTAAGTCCCACATAATCCTGTTTTAACACATTAACTTTTTCAATATTTTCACGTAATTTACTATTAATAAAATTATCAGTATTAGTTGTCAAAGTTGTAACTTTAGTTGTTGTTTCTTTAATAAAGTCGGCTGTTGATTTATCAGCTTTTTCCTGAGTAGTAAGAGAATTTATTTTATCGGTAAAAGTATCAATCTGAGAACTTTTTTCGTTATAAATACCCTCCAGATTCACATCTTCTAGCTTTAAGTTAGATAGTGTCAATTTTGGAACAAGCTTAAACAGCCCAGTTCCGATAACTCCAACATTAGCTCGTCCTTTTCCGAAATTTTTTCCATTAACAACAAAATTATCAAAAACCATCTCATTATTTTTTATAGAAAATTTTACATTCTCAAATTCTGAATGTTTAGTTTTTGTCATATACGAAACAATGTTACTGGAAAACATTACACTACAAAGTAGTACGAACAAAGCTATTAAAACAAGGCTTAATAGCCATTTTAATATTTTCACAAAATAACCTCCTTTTAAGAATTTATTATTTTAATATTTACATTAAATAAGCTGTTAAAAATAGATGCTATAAATTTTATATCTATTTAAAACAGCTCCTTTCTGAAACTTATCCAAAATAATTCAAAATTGAATTTTAAACTTTAAAATATAATTTTTATTTAATTTTAAATACAAATAAGTTATTTAATATTTTTTATTGCTTCATCAATATTTGACAATTTATATTCGTCAGTTATAGATTTTACAAATTTTTGTTGTTCAGCTTGTCTTTTTTGAGTTTTTAATTGACTTTTTATAGCTTCCTTAACTTTTTCAAAAGGAATCAATCCTTTTGTATTTTTTTCTAAAACTTTTACAATGTATAAATCATTTCCAACAGTAACTACGTTATTTACAATTTGTCCAGCAGATACATTTTTAATAGCTTCATTTAAAGGACCAAAACGGCTTTCTAATTGACTCAATGGAATTTCTTGAGTTTCACCATTTTCAGTAACCCCTTGAATACTTGCATTATATTTTTGTGCATAGGCAGTAAAATTGGCAGGGTTTGCAACAGCTTCTTTTAATACTTGATTTGCCTTTGCAGAATCAGAAGTGTTAAATACAATGAGTTGTAATCTCACAGTATCTTCCTGACGTGTAAAATTAGCTGCATTTGCATCATAAATATTTTTTGCATCATCATCACTAACTTTTGCTTTTTCATTAAGTTCATTAAATATAGCTAGATTAGCTAATAACTGCTCTTGTAAAATATTTTGGCTTTCAGTATATTTTTTATCATTATTAAGTTTTTGCTCTTTTCCTTTCAAAGCAATTGCTCTATTTATAGCAATATTTTTTATAATAGACTGTTTCATCTGTGCAATTTGTTCAGGACTAAGATCTTTTGCAGTTAGACCATTAGAAAATAATCCCTTTTCCAGTTCATTATTAACTTCATTTTCATATACCTTTATTTTTTTATCTGATGATTCAAACAAAACTTTCCCACTTTGCCCACTATTATTTCCACAAGCAATTACAAATATACATAATAAGGTCAAAATGCCTACTTTAATTTTATTTTTCATTATAGTTGTCCTCCAAACTAATTTTTATATTTAATTTATGTTTTTAGTATATCATAACATTACAAACATTTCAAACTTTTAATTTCTTTGACAGAGTAAAAATTTAGGTTCAAACAAATAAAATCAAAAAAGATAAAACTCAAAAACCTTTATTTTTTGTATACTCTTGTTACATATGTATTATCATAGAACATTTTTTATTATATTCTGTTAAAAAAATTGTTGACAAATGCAAAAAAATACTATATAATATTATCTGTAAGTTTACTTTTTAAGTAAGTTAAGCCTTGGTGGCGAAATCGGTAGACGCACAGGACTTAAAATCCTGTGGGAATTTATCCCGTGCCGGTTCAAGTCCGGCCCGAGGCACCACTTAATAATAAACTACATTAATTGTCGCGGGATAGAGCAGCATGGTAGCTCGTCGGGCTCATAACCCGAAGGTCGTTGGTTCAAATCCAGCTCCCGCCACCAAATGCCTAGATAGCTCAGTTGGCTAGAGCATACGGTTCATACCCGTAGGGTCGGAAGTTCGAATCTTCTTCTAGGCACCACTATATTAATCAAGTTATACTTGCAATTATTGTAGGTATTTTTTTATAAACAAAAATATACATATTAAATTAACAAGGATTCATATTCTTAGTTAAGTTTTAAAAGGAAAAATTGATAAATTAAAATGAGTCTATTAAATTAAGTATATTCCAGTAGAAAAATAAACTTACATTTCATCCTATCTTCAAATTTTGATATTAAATAAAACTCATTGATTTCTGAGTACAACAAACGTAACTAAAGTTATAAAAAAATCATTATTAAATATTAGACACTTTTTTCTAATTTTTTGTGTAGTTATTTATCAACTAAGTTTTATAGTTAAGAAAATATTTTACTTTAATAGAGAGAAATTTAATATGTAATTTTATGATATATTTTAGTATTATACTTGATTATAAAATACACCACTACAAAAAACGCAAATTTTTTGAAAAAAAGTAGTTGACAAATAAATTCAGTTATGATAATATATATCTTGTCGATACAAAATCGTGTCGCAGGACAATTAAGATAAGAATAGAAGAAGCAATAATGTGTAAAAGATAAATAATAGTCAAGAGCTCTTGTTGTAAAACAAGATTCTCGTCAAGATAAAGGTGAAATTTAAATATATGTAAAATATATTGAATGAAGAGTTTGATCCTGGCTCAGGATGAACGCTGACAGAATGCTTAACACATGCAAGTCTTTGGCAAATCTGTGCTTGCACAGCCTAGCCAAGGCGGACGGGTGAGTAACGCGTAAAGAACTTGCCCTGCAGACAGGGATAACAGACGGAAACGACTGATAACACCTGATACAATTGCCGGCACGCATGTGCCTGGCAATGAAAAGAGATGCTGCAGGAGAGCTTTGCGTCCTATTAGCTTGTTGGTGAGGTAACGGCTCACCAAGGCGATGATAGGTAGCCGGCCTGAGAGGGTGAACGGCCACAAGGGGACTGAGATACGGCCCTTACTCCTACGGGAGGCAGCAGTGGGGAATATTGGACAATGGGGGCAACCCTGATCCAGCAATTCTGTGTGCACGAAGAAGGTTTTCGGATTGTAAAGTGCTTTCAGCAGGGAAGAAGAAAGTGACGGTACCTGCAGAAGAAGCGACGGCTAAATACGTGCCAGCAGCCGCGGTAATACGTATGTCGCAAGCGTTATCCGGAATTATTGGGCATAAAGGGCATCTAGGCGGCCAGACAAGTCTGGGGTGAAAACTTGCGGCTCAACCGCAAGCCTGCCCTGGAAACTGTTTGGCTAGAGTGCTGGAGAGGTGGACGGAACTGCACGAGTAGAGGTGAAATTCGTAGATATGTGCAGGAATGCCGATGATGAAGATAGTTCACTGGACGGCAACTGACGCTGAAGTGCGAAAGCTAGGGGAGCGAACAGGATTAGATACCCTGGTAGTCCTAGCTGTAAACGATGATTACTGGGTGTGGGCATGAAGAGTGTCCGTGCCGAAGCAAATGCGATAAGTAATCCGCCTGGGGAGTACGGCCGCAAGGCTGAAACTCAAAGGAATTGACGGGGACCCGCACAAGCGGTGGAGCATGTGGTTTAATTCGACGCAACGCGAGGAACCTTACCAGATCTTGACATCCTACGAATGCCTGTGAGAACAGGCAGTGCCTTCGGGAACGTAGAGACAGGTGGTGCATGGCTGTCGACAGCTCGTGTCGTGAGATGTTGGGTTAAGTCCCGCAACGAGCGCAACCCCTATCGTTAGTTACCATCATTAAGTTGGGGACTCTAGCGAGACTGCCTGCGAAGAGCAGGAGGAAGGTGGGGATGACGTCAAGTCATCATGCCCCTTATGATCTGGGCTACACACGTGCTACAATGGCCGGTACAGAGAGCTGCAAAGCGGCAACGCCAAGCGAATCTTTAAAGCCGGTCCAAGTTCGGATTGAAGTCTGCAACTCGACTTCATGAAGCTGGAATCGCTAGTAATCGCAGATCAGCAATGCTGCGGTGAATACGTTCTCGGGTCTTGTACACACCGCCCGTCACACCACGAGAGTTGTTTGCACCTGAAGCTGCCGGTCTAACCGTAAGGAGGAAGGCATCTAAGGTGTGGATAGTGATTGGGGTGAAGTCGTAACAAGGTATCCGTACCGGAAGGTGCGGATGGATCACCTCCTTTCTAAGGAGTTAATTCATTACACTGCTTCTTCGTATATCTTTATAGTCTTTAGGACAATGGGAAATGAATAGTAGGTAAAAGATTACAATGAAACTAGAGTAAAAGTTATTCTGGATAAAAAGCTAATAAGGGCACACGGAGGATGCCTAGGCAACAACAGCCGATGAAGGACGTGATAAGCTGCGATAAGCTGGGAGAAGATGCACATAATCGTTAATCCCCAGATTTCCGAATGGGAAAACCTGCATGTCTGGAGGACATGCGTGAAAACGGTAAGC
The DNA here is from genome assembly GCF_030644325.1 of Leptotrichia sp. HMT-225. Classification (NCBI taxonomy): domain Bacteria; kingdom Fusobacteriati; phylum Fusobacteriota; class Fusobacteriia; order Fusobacteriales; family Leptotrichiaceae; genus Leptotrichia; species Leptotrichia sp. HMT-225. The sequence goes on from NZ_CP130323.1 coordinate 256,637, forward strand.
CCGTGAACTGAAACATCTAAGTAACGGGAGGAAAAGAAAGTAAAAACGATTCCCTAAGTAGCGGCGAGCGAACGGGGAAAAGCCTAAACCGTGCCAGTGCCAAGCGGACAGCATTGCTGGCACGGGGTTGTGGGACTTCCATTAACGGATTGTCATAATGTTTAAACTGTATGTATGTAAGTAGAATCAGCTGGGAAGCTGAACCAAAGAAGGTGATAGTCCTGTAGAACATAAAATACATATAGTGACTGGAAGCACCCGAGTAGCGTCAGGCACGAGGAATCTGGCGTGAATCAGCGTGGACCATATCACGCAAGGCTAAATACTGTTGTTGACCGATAGTGAAGAGTACCGTGAGGGAAAGGTGAAAAGAACCCTGAGCAAGGGAGTGAAATAGAATTTGAAACCGTGTGCTTACAAACGGTAGGAGCACTTTATGTGTGACTGCGTGGATTTTGGTTAATCATCCTGCGAGTTATGATTAGTGGCAAGGTTAATAAAGTGGAGCCGAAGGGAAACCGAGTCTTAATAGGGCGTTAAGTCGCTAGTCATAGACGCGAAACCTAGTGATCTAGGCCTGTCCAGGCTGAAGCTGAGGTAAGACTCAGTGGAGGGCCGAACTCACCGCCGTTGAAAAGTTGGGAGATGAGGCAGGTCTAGGGGTGAAAAGCCAATCGAACTAGGAGATAGCTCGTTCTCTCCGAAATGCATTTAGGTGCAGCCTTGACGTTAAGATATGTGGGGGTAGAGCTCTGTATGGTCTAGGGGGCGTACTGCTTACCGAAATCAAGCAAACTTCGAATACCATATATTAATAGTCAGGAGTGAGTCCGCGGATGACAAGGTCCGCGGACGAGAGGGGAACAGCCCAGACCGCCAGCTAAGGTCCCTAATTATGTCTAAGTGGGAAAGGAGGTGGATATTCACAGACAACCAGGAGGTTGGCTTAGAAGCAGCCATACCTTAAAAGAGTGCGTAATAGCTCACTGGTCGAGAGTATCTGCGCCGAAGATGTAACGGGGCTAAGACATAAACCGAAGCTGCGGAGGCGTGTTTACACGCCTGGTAGGAGAGCGTTCTGTAGGCCGTTGAAGGAATGCCGTAAGGCCATTCTGGAGGTATCAGAAGTGAGAATGCAGGAATGAGTAGCGAGAAGGCGGGCGAGAATCCCGCCGGCCGGAAGTCCAAGGTTTCCAGGGGAAGGTTTGTCCGCCCTGGGGAAGTCGGGACCTAAGCATAAGCAAAATTGTGATGGCGAATGGAAAACAGGTTAATATTCCTGTACCACTATTATCGCTTGAGAGACGGAGTGACGCAGGAAGGTATGTGAGAAGACTGACGGAATAGTCTTTCTAAGGGCGTAGCATGGACACGCAGGAAAATCCGCGTGTCTAAATGTGAGACCTGATGGGGAAGTGCATTAGCATAAGTCACAGATCCTACACTGCCGAGAAAAACTTCTATCGATGAGAAATAGTGCCCGTACTGTAAACCGACACAGGTGGACAGAGTGAGAAACTTAAGGCCGACAGGATAACTCTAGCTAAGGAACTCTGCAAAATAGCCCCGTAACTTCGGGAGAAGGGGTGCCTGATATACTTGAGAGGAGAAACACCTCAAGGGGAAACAGGCCGCAGTGAAGAGTCCCAAGCAACTGTTTACCAAAAACACAGGTCTATGCTAAGCTGAAAGGCGACGTATATGGGCTGACACCTGCCCAGTGCCGGAAGGTTAAGAGGAGGATTGAGAGATTCGAATTGAAGCCCCGGTGAACGGCGGCCGTAACTATAACGGTCCTAAGGTAGCGAAATTCCTTGTCGGGTAAGTTCCGACCTGCACGAATGGTGAAATGATTTGGGAGCTGTCTTGGCTGGAGACCTGGTGAAGTTGTAATGTCGGTGAAGATACCGACTACCTGCAGTAGGACGGAAAGACCCCGTGGAGCTTTACTGTAGTTTGGCATTGGGTTTTGGCTGTGTGTGTATAGGATAGTTGGGAGACTGTGAAGTTAAGGCGTCAGTTTTAACAGAGTCGTCGTTGGAATACCAACCATATGCCGTTGAAATTCTAATCTGGTAACGGAGACAGTGCTAGATGGGCAGTTTGACTGGGGCGGTCGCCTCCCAAAGAGTAACGGAGGCGTTCAAAGGTTCCCTCAGGCTGGATGGAAATCAGCCTAAGAGTGCAAACGCATAAGGGAGCTTGACTGCAAGACTGACGGGTCGAGCAGGTACGAAAGTAGGAGTTAGTGATCCGGCGGTTCCGTATGGAAGGACCGTCGCTCAACGGATAAAAGCTACCCCGGGGATAACAGGCTGATACTTCCCAAGAGTCCATATCGACGGAAGTGTTTGGCACCTCGATGTCGGCTCGTCTCATCCTGGGGCTGGAGAAGGTCCCAAGGGTTGGGCTGTTCGCCCATTAAAGAGGCACGCGAGCTGGGTTCAGAACGTCGTGAGACAGTTCGGTCCCTATCCACTGCAGGCGCTTGAATACTGAAAAGATCTGACCTTAGTACGAGAGGACCGGGTTGGACAGACCTCTGATGTACCAGTTGTCACGCCAGTGGCATGGCTGGGTAGTCACGTCTGGAACGGATAATCGCTGAAAGCATCTAAGCGAGAAACCGACTTTGAGATGAGTATTCGCAGTATCCATGGAGAACACATGGTTGATAGGCCAGAGGTGTAAGTGCAGCAATGCATTCAGCTGACTGGTACTAATATTACATCTGCTTTTTAATTAATCTTTTACTACTACTATTTATTTCTCATTGTCTTAACTTGACAATTTAGTTTTTAAAGTTTGGTGATGTTAGCAGCAGGGATACACCCGGTTACATTTCGAACCCGGCAGTTAAGTCTGTTTACGCCTACGATACTTGGATTCGTCCCGGGAAAATAGGTAGTTGCCAAACTTTTTTCTTTTGTGTGTCTCCGTAGCTCAGCCGGTTAGAGCATCTGACTGTTAATCAGAGGGTCGTTGGTTCGAGTCCAACCGGGGACGCCATTTTTTTTGCAAAATTTCATAAGAGTTTAAAGCAAAAAGGAATAAAGCATTGCACAGTATGTTAATGAATGAAACTTTTATAAATATCAAAATAGTGAATTATTCCAAGAATATTGTTAATTAGACAAGAAAACTTTCTTTAAAAAGGATTCTTGTCTTTTTTTGTAAAAATATTTTGAAACTTTCTTAAATTTACTAATATTTTTATAATTTCAGTTAAAAGTTTTTATGTTAGTTAATAGCTCAAAAGTAAGGATTATATGTAATTAGTTTGTAAATATTGAGCGTTAATTTCTAAATAAAAAAGTTTTTAATAAATTTATTAATTAAACTTAGTGTTTGTTTGATTTAACGAGGCAATATAAATAGGTTAAAATTTTTTTGAATAAAAAAAATTTAGTTGATTTTATGCAAAAATTAGTATAAAATAATTGAGTATATGGTAAAATTAGTTTAGAGTTAAACTAAAAAAGTAACGATTTAGATTATTAAACTTTAGTTTTGTTTCATTTTTAGTTTGATTTAAACATAAGGTGATTGTAAAAGGAAACTAATGAATAGAGTGATTTTACTTATGCTATTGAACTTTTATTATAAAAATACTAAAAAAAATAACAGAAAGTAAAACTCTAAAAATTAAAAATGTTGGACTTTTACAAGTGAGTATCAAAATAATAAAAAAAGGAGAATAAGAAAAGTATGAAAAAAAAGATTTTTTTAAGGGTAGTTTTGTTTATGTTGACAGGTAACATGATTTTTGCTGCAGCGGAGAATCAGAAAATAGAGAATTTTCAGAACGTAGAGGTTAAGGCGAGTGATGTGCGACAAAAGATTGAAAATGAAATAGTGGGCAAAGCTGAGGTTGAAGTAAAAAGTTTTAAAAAAAATAAATTGAATAAGTTTATTTCAAAAGTAACAGGGAAAAACTGGAAGATGGTTTGGAATGATGAATTTAATGGAAATCAGCTAGATACTACAAAATGGACTTATTGGGAAAATGGAAATCCTTGGCATGCAGGAAATTACTTGGATGAAAATGGAAATTTGGTTAATCAGTATGGATTTGATGCGAAACATTTTTATTTAAGAGATAATGTTAAAATTGAAAATGGGAACATGATTATAACATTGAAGAAAGAGACAGATAAAAAAGTAAAAATAGATGGTGTAGATAGAAAGATTTTATATAGTTCGGGAGCTATTCATACAAGAAATCTTTACAATGTACAATATGGAAAAATTGAAATGAGAGCTGCTATGCCTAAAGGAATTGGGACTTGGCCTGCATTTTGGTTATGGCCTGAAGGGTATTCTTTTATGGATGGAAAACCAGCAGTAGGTGAGATTGACATAGTAGAAACTTATGGAGATGAAATGGATCGTGCTACAGGGACGCTTCATGTATTAAAAAGTGATAATACTTATGAGACATTTGATGGAGATGATTATAAACTAAGTAAATGGCCTAGGGAAAAATTGACTAATTTTAACACTTATGCAGTGGAATGGGACGAAAAGGAAATAAAATGGCTATTTAATAATAAAGTGTATAAAAGATTCTCTTATAAGGAATTGGACAAGAAAGGGTTGCAAAATCCATTTAAACAGCCTTATTTTATTATGATAAATGTAGCTTTGAGCAAAAAAACTGGAGAAGATGGGGATGTGGATTTTCCGACAGAAATGAAAGTTGATTATGTAAGGGTATATCAGAAAAAATAATTTATACTAAACCCATTTAAAAATAGGAATAAATTTTTATAATAGGATTGTTTAATAGTTAACTCATAATCATTAAATTATTTTTTTTATTTTTGTAGGATTGCTCATTGCCACAAATCCTACAACCTATGGCTAGTCTACAACATTTTTCTGCACTGACAAAAAACTCTCTATGCTCAGATAGTTTTGCCAGCACAGAAAAATGCTCCGACAGGTTATTTATACTAGAATCTGATTAAAAAATGAAAATTATATTTTAATTATTTGAAAATATTAGGTTTATATACTTTATTAATTAGAAAAGTTTGTAATAATTTCGTTATTTAAACGGGGTTTAGTATTAATTTGATTAGCGTGCATATAGGTGAATTAGACGGGAAGACTTTTGAAAAGAAGTTTTTCTGTCTTTTTTTGTAAAAGAAAAAAAGCTATCTCGGTTAAGAAATAGCTAATTTTAAACTACTTTTTTTTTATTCAAAATAATTTTTGTTTTTATCAAATTTTTGTTGAACTTTGTCTTTTTCAGAAATTGTCAGTTCATTGGGATTTATTCCAAATTCTTCAAATTTCCAGTCGATATTTAGAGTTTTGTCGCTCCATAAAAGCCCGCTGTCGTATTCAGGGGCATATAAATCTGTACATCTGTAAACAAACTCTGTTTCATCTTCGAGTGTCAAAAAACCGTGTGCAAAGCCCTCTGGAACGTAGAGCATCAATTTGTTTTTGGCAGATAGTTTTACTGAGTACCATTTTCCAAAAGTTGTGCTATCCTTTCTTAAATCAACTGCTACATCATAGACACTTCCTTTTATAACATGGATTAATTTTCCTTGAGTGTGCTTTGTCTGGAAGTGAAGTCCACGTAAAACGCCTTTTTTGGATTTTGAGTGGTTGTCTTGAACGAAGTTCATTGTAAGTCCTAATTCCTCAAAGGATTTTTGGTTGTAAGTTTCCATGAAAAATCCTCTTTCATCTCCAAAAACTTTTGGCTCGATTATTACTAAATCTTTTATTGGGGTTTCTTTTATTGTAAAATTGTTCATTGATTTGCTCCTTTTTTTGTATAAATTTGATTATTTATTTCCGTACATTTCTTCGTAATATTTTTGATAATCTCCTGAAACTACTTCATTTACCCAGTCCTGATGTTCCAAGTACCATTTTACAGTCTTTCTGATACCTGTTTCAAAATCTGTTTCTGGATACCATCCTAAATCCCTTGCAATTTTCGAAGGGTCAATAGCATATCTCATATCGTGTCCAAGTCTATCTTGAACATAAGTAATCAAATCATAATTTATATTTTGCAAGTCAGTTTTTAGAACTTTTTTATATTCGTCATTATTTTCAATTTCTTCTTTTAAAATATCGATAACCAGTTTTACAATATTAATATTTTGTTCTTCGTTAAAACCACCAATATTGTAAATTTCGTAAATATTGGCATTTCTTAAAACTAAGTTGATTCCTTTACAGTGATCTTCTACGTAAAGCCAATCTCTTACATTGTCCCCTTTTCCGTAAACTGGCAACTTTTTACCTTCTAGTACGTTTTTAATCATAAGTGGGATTAATTTTTCTGGGAAATGGTAAGGTCCGTAGTTGTTTGAACATCTTGTAATATTTATTGGCATTTTGTAAGTTTCACCGTAGGCGATTACGATGTGGTCGGCACTCGCTTTGGAAGCTGAATATGGGCTTCTTGGGTCAAGTGAAGTTTTTTCTGTGAAGAAATTTTTTCCGTAAGTTTTTAAATTTGTTCTATTTTTTACAACTTTTTTCACTTCTTCATCGTCAATTATCAAGTCAATTGCTGTTTCGTAATCTTTTGAAAGGCTTCCGTAAACTTCATCTGTGGAAACTTGTAAATATTTTACGCCTTCTCTGTAAACTGGATATCCATTTTTATCTTTTGAAACAGTCCATGCTCTTTTAGCATTTTCCAAAAGATTTTGCGTACCAAGAATATTTGTTTCTAAAAATATTTGCGGATTTTCGATAGAACGGTCAACGTGTGATTCTGCCGCAAAGTTTACAACAAAATCGATTTCATTTTCAGAAAAAATTCTAGCAATTTCCTTTTGGTCACGAATATCAACCTTTTCAAATTTTACTCTTTTATCCTTAATTTCTTCAGCAATTGTACCTAAATTCCCAGCGTAAGTTAGCACATCTACGACAATTACCTTAATTTCTTCATTTTTGTATTTATTTAAAATATATTTTAAATAGTTGGAACCGATAAAGCCAGCTGCACCTGTTACTAAGTATGTTTTCATATTTTCTCCTAATTAATTCACTATAATTATAGTTTTTTTATTTATCATCTTAACTAAATTATACAATTTTTTTCAATTTTTTCCAATAGAAATTCCCAAGATTTTATAAAAAGTAAAAATATGCTTGACATAATGAAAAAAGGTTATATAATAATAGTAAAGGTTATTTTAATGAAAATTTAAATTTTTTAAAATTGTTAAAGGAAGTGAATTAAATGCGTGTAATTATTCTTAAAAATGCTGATGAAGTTGCAAAATGGAGTGCATATCAAATAGCTAAAAAAATATTGAAGTTTAAACCTACAAAGGAAAAGCCTTTTGTATTAGGGCTTCCTACTGGTTCTACACCGCTTGCAACTTATAAGGAATTGATAAATTTATATAATGAAAAAATATTGTCATTTGAAAATATTGTAACTTTTAATATGGATGAATATGTGGGATTAAAACCAGAAGATCCACAAAGTTATCATTATTTTATGAACGAAAACTTTTTTAAATATATTGATATAAAAAAAGAAAATATAAATATTCTGGATGGATGTGCCAAGGATTTGGAAAAAGAATGTGAAGATTATGAGAACAAAATAAAAGCGGCTGGTGGAATACATCTATTTTTAGGCGGAGTTGGAGAGGATGGACATATAGCTTTTAATGAGCCTGGATCATCACTTTCTTCACATACACGTGATAAAGATTTGACTTATGATACAATCTTGGCAAATTCTAGATTTTTTGACAATGATATCGAAAAAGTACCAAAATTGGCTTTGACAATAGGTGTAGGAACACTAATGGAGTCAAAGGAAGTCATGATTCTTGCAAATGGCTATAAAAAGGCTCGTGCAGTTTATCACGGAGTAGAAGGCGGAGTAAATCATCTATGGACAATTTCGGCTTTGCAGCTGCATAGAAGGGCTGTACTGGTAATTGATGAAATGGCGGCTTCAGATATAAAAGTCAAGACATATAGATATTTCAAGGAAATTGAGGCAAAAAATTTGGATTTGGAAGAATATAAAAAATATTTAATAGAATTAGCAAAATAGAGAGGAATTATTGAGATGATTATAAAGAATGCAAAGATATTTGATGGGGAAAAATTTATTGAGGAAGATGCCGTTGTTTTGGAAGGAAAATTTATAAAGAAAGTAACGAATTTTTCATTGATTGATGAAAAAGAATTAGAAAATCATGAAGTAGTTGATGCCAAAGGGATGGTTTTGTCGCCAGGATTTATTGATTTACAGCTTAATGGATGTGGAGGAGTACTGTTTAATGATGATATTTCGCAAAAGACACTTGAGATAATGAATGAAACTAATAAGAGATACGGATGTACTTCGTTTTTGCCAACGCTTATAACTTCTCCAGATGAGAAAATAGAAAAAGCTCTGAATCTTATGAAGGAAATAAAAGATAAGGAGGAAATTGGAGTTTTAGGGCTTCATATAGAAGGACCTTATATAAGTGTTGAGAAAAAAGGAATTCATCGTCCTGAATATATAAGAGTTTTATCTGATAAAATGGTAGAAAAAATAGCAAATTCAGGACCTGAAGTTACAAAAATAATAACAATTGCACCTGAAAAGGCTAAAGTTGAACATCTTGAAAAGTTGAAAGGATCAGGGATTAACATTGCTGTGGGGCATACGAATGCAACGTATAAGGAATGTATGGAAAAGAAAGACTATTTTAATTGTGCTACACATTTGTATAATGCTATGAGAGCATTGGATTCAAGAGAGCCAGGAGTTGTAGGATTTTTATTCAATAATGACACTACAAACTGTGGAATAATAGTTGACGGGCTTCACATGGACTTTGCCTCTGTAGAGATTGCTAAAAAAATATTGGAAGACAGGCTTTATCTTGTGACAGATGCTGTTAGCCCTGCTGGAACTGAGAATATGACAGAATTTATGTTTGAAGGGAATAGAGTTTTATATAAAGATGGAAAATGTGTTTCGCCAGAAGGGACTTTGGGAGGTTCTGCCCTAGTTATGATTGATGGAGTGAAAAATCTTGTGGAAAAGGTGCATATTTCACTTGAGGAAGCACTTAGAATGGCAACTTCTTATCCTGCTAAAGCCGTGGCTGTAGGTGAAAAATATGGATTTATAAAGGAAGGATATTTTGCTGATTTAACATATTTTGATGAAAAGTTTAATATTAAGGGGACTGTAAGTAAGGGAAATTTAACAAAATACGAATAAGTTAAATTTGAAATTATGATATTTTGTTAGAATGTTAAATTTGTTTAATCTTGATTAATTCAGTATAAGGGAATAACAGTAAAACTGTTTTAAAACTCAAGTTAAAAGGCTGAATGTATGTAATTAAAATTAATTTTATTTTGAGAAACTTGGACAATATGTGATAAAATTTAAAATTTTTAGAAAAAATTTTTAAAAATCCAAAAATATGTTAGAAAAATTTGAAAAAAAGTGCTTTTTTTGTTATACTTTAGTTGAAAAAATATTTTAATAAAAAATTACTTTAAAATGGGATATAATTATTGACTATAATTTTTAGAAGTTTGTCTTTTAGAGTATTTATATTATTATTTAATTTTAAAGTTGGATTACTATGTGTGAAATAACAGGGATTTTTTGATTTTAAGAAAATCTGAAAAATAAAATATTTATATTAAGGAGAAAAAAATGGAAAAATTGAATTTTAATTATCAATTTGCAAAAAATTTTTTTAACGAAAATGAATTAAGACAGATTAAACCGTATGTAGAATTGGCAAATGAAGTATTGACTTCAAAAAGTGGAGCAGGAAATGATTTTTTAGGATGGGTTGACTTGCCTGAAAATTACGACAAGAATGAGTTTGCCAGAATAAAAAAGGCTGCTGAAAAAATTAAAAATGATTCAGAAGTTTTAATAGTAATCGGAATTGGGGGATCTTATTTAGGGGCAAAAGCTGCGATAGAGTTTTTATCACACAGCTTTTACAATAACTTGCCAAAAGATAAAAGAAAGACTCCTGAAATTTACTTTGCAGGAACAAATATGAGTGGTGTTTATTTGCAACATTTAATAGAAGTTGTTGGAGATAGAGATTTTTCAGTAAATGTAATTTCAAAATCTGGAACTACGACTGAACCTGCGATTGCATTTAGAGTCTTCAAAAAAATGCTAGAAGAAAAATATGGAAAAGAAGAAGCTGCAAAAAGAATATATGCTACAACAGATAAGGAAAAAGGGGCATTAAAAACGCTTGCTACAGCTGAAGGATATGAAACTTTTGTTGTACCTGACAATGTTGGAGGAAGATTTTCTGTATTGACTGCAGTAGGACTTTTACCAATTGCTGCGGCTGGAATTAATATTGATGAATTGATGGCTGGAGCAAAAGATGCAATGAATGATTTTGCAAACAAAAATATGGATGAAAATCAGGCTTTACAATATGCGGCTGTGAGAAATATCTTGCATAGAAAAGGAAAAGACTTGGAATTAATGGTAAATTATGAGCCAAGAGTTCACTATTTGGCAGAATGGTGGAAACAATTGTTTGGAGAATCTGAAGGGAAAGATGGAAAAGGATTGTACCCAACTTCGGCAGATTTTTCAGCAGACTTGCATTCATTGGGTCAATATATTCAGGAAGGACAAAGATTATTCTTTGAAACAGTAGTTTCTATTGGAAAACCAGAAGTGGAATTTGTCATTGAAAGTGATAAAGATAACCTTGATGGACTAAACTTTATTGCTGGGAAAACATTGGATTATGTAAATAAAAAAGCAACTGATGGAGTAATTTTGGCACATATTGACGGAAATGTACCTAATTTAGGTGTAAACATTCCTGAAGCTACTCCTTATCATTTAGGGTATACATTCTATTTCTTTGAAAAAGCATGTGGAGTAAGCGGATACCTTTTAGGTGTAAATCCATTTGATCAACCAGGAGTGGAAGCATACAAGAAAAATATGTTCGCATTGTTAGGAAAACCTGGATACGAAGAAGCTGGAAAAGAATTGGAAAAAAAATTGAACGAAGTTAAATAGTATTTTAACTGGGATATTTCTAAAATATCTTGCATTATGTTTTATCTAGTTTAATTTTGAAAAATTCTAGTAAATTTTAATAAATTTGATAAATTGAAAAGTTAATTTAGTTTGGAAAGAAGGTGGCTGATTTGGGACATTTTTTCAAGTAGCCATCTTTTGTTGTGTATTTTCTGAACTTTGGAAAGGATGTAGAAAATGACAAAGGAAAATTTGTGGAAAAATTATACAGATGAACAAAAAAAAGTGATTTTTGACTTTGCTGAAGATTATAAAAAATATTTGGATTCTGCCAAAACTGAGAGAGAATTTGTGGATTTGACAGAAAAGGAACTTGAAAAAAATGGCTTTGTCAATATTAATGAAAAAAGTGAATTGAAAAAAGGAGATAAAATTTATTTTAACAACAGAAATAAAAATATCATTGCAGTAATTGTCGGAAATGATATAAAAAGCGGAATTAATATGATTGTTTCCCACGTAGATTCTCCAAGACTGGATTTGAAACCAAATCCGATAATGGAAGAAGAAGAGTTTGCACTTTTAAATACACATTATTATGGTGGAATTAAAAAATATCAATGGGCTGCAACTCCGCTTGCATTACATGGTGTTGTTTTCTTAAAAAACGGAGAAAAAGTGACACTTTCTATTGGAGAAAAAGATGACGAGCCTGTATTTAGCATGCCTGATATATTACCGCATCTGTCTTACAATGTGCAGGATGAAAGAAAGGCAAGAGATGTTATTAAAGGTGAGGAACTAAAATTATTATTTGGGAATATGCCTTTAAATGATGAAAATGTAAATAAAAAAATAAAGCAGTTTGTGCTTGATAAATTGAAAAAAGATTACGGAATAGAAGAAGATGACTTCTTTACAGCAGAGCTGGAAGTTGTGCCTACTGGAAAATTGCGGGATGTGGGGCTTGATAAGAGTATGATTGGAGGATATGGTCAAGATGACAGAATTTGTGCATATACTTCGTTAAGAGCCTTGCTTGATGTTAAGGAAACTGAGAAAACTGTTATGATTTATTTGACAGATAAAGAAGAAATTGGAAGTGAAGGTTCTACCAGCTTGAAGTCAACATTGCCTGAATATGTTGTTGGGAAAATGCTTTCACTTACAGAAAAAAATTACAATGATCAGATATTGAGGGAAACTTTGTGGAACTCAAAAGCCTTGTCCTCAGATGTTACGGCTGCGTTAAATCCTGTATTTAAGTCAGTTCATGATGTGGAAAACGCGGCAAGATTATCTTATGGACTGGCATTTGCAAAATATACAGGAAGCCGTGGAAAAGTTATGGCAAACGATGCCGATGCAGAATTTATTCAGGAAATAAGACAAATATTTGACAAAAATGAGATTAAATATCAGTCGGGTGGCTTTGGAAAAGTAGATGAAGGTGGTGGAGGAACTGTTGCTAAGTTCTTGGCTTACTATGGAATCAGAACGGTAGACGCAGGGCCTGCACTTTTATCAATGCACTCTTTATTTGAAATCTCATCAAAAGCAGATTTGTATGAAACATACAGAGCATATAAAGTGTTTTTTGAATTAGATTAAGGAAAGAGCAGATAAATTAGGAGATAAAAATGGGTTATAAAATTATAATTTATAAGGATAATAAATTTTATAAAGAAGAGAACTTGAAACAAAATTGGGAAAATTTTATATATAAATGGGGAAATATCGAATCAGGAAGCTATTTTTTTGAAATAAAAAATGAGGAAACAGATGTTATAAGTGGCGTAACTTATAATCACACAGCTCCATTTGCAAAAAGATTTGAGGCTGTGGTGGATGAAGACTTGCCACCAAAGTCAATAACAGGATTTCAAAAAGGAATAGATATTTATGTAGAGTATTATCCTTCTAAAAAGACGATTTCATTCACAAAAATGAAATTTTACAGAATGAACTTGGATATTGCTGATTTTGGATTGGAAAAGGCTGATAAAGTTGAAATTGCAGGGAACTTTAATAACTGGAAGCCTGATACTGAGTCTATTCATCACTTTGAAGGAACAAATTATGAAGTAATATTGGCTTCACCTGAGGGAGTTTATGAATATAAATACCTGATTGACGGTAAATGGTATCCTGAGAATGAAAATAAAAAATTAATAGTTGGAGAAAATGGAGCATTGTTTCCACAAGGAGATTTGGGAACTGGAAAATTTGTATATGAAGCCATTGACAAAAATACAAATTTGAAGGCTATCGTACATAATTATGACAGCTTGCAATATTTTAACAAGCTTTCAGATAATGAATACGAGTTTAAAATAAGAACTCAGATGAATGATGTAGAACGTGCCTATATTAGTGTTGTTTTACATGAAGAAGATAATTATGAAATGATTTATGAGCTGGAAAGGTATCAGGATAAGACAAACGGATTTGATTATTTTGAAAGAATAATAAATTTTGGTAAAGAAGCAAAAAAACTTTTGTATTATTTTATTCTTGAAGATAACGGCTCAAGAGCCTATTTTAACGGAAAAACATTGAGTTACAGCAAGCCAAAAAGATTAATTGTAAACACAACTTCTAAGGATATACAGCTATTTGATGTACCAAACTGGGCAAAAGAGGCAATCTGGTATAATATTTTTCCAGACAGATTTTATAATGGAAACCACTATAACGATCCTATTTTTAATGAATTTGGACCTGAAGCTTTTAAGCCTAACAGACTTCATGAGCAGAACTTTATCGAAGATTATAAATGGGAAAAAAGCAATAATGTGATAAGTCAGTTTGATAGAAATCGTTGGACTGCTGATTTTAGGGAACAGGTAATTTGGGAAAAACTGGGAGAGCGTGAAATTGACTACAGCTTAAAATATGCCAGAATGTATGGTGGAGATTTACAAGGAATAAAAGAAAAAATACCGTACATGAAGGAATTGGGAATTAATGCAGTGTGGCTAAATCCAGTATTTTTCTCATACCAAAATCATAAATACGGAGCAAACGACTTTAGACATATTTCGCCAGACTTTGGGACAATAAAGACAAGTGGAAAAACTCATGGCGTGGAAATTAATAAAAAAAATAAATATGGAAATAAGTCGTATGTGGATATACTTGGCAACAAAGCTTCAACAAGCAGTGAGCTAAAACTTCTGGAAGTAAATCTGAATGGTAAAAACCGTGGGAAAAATGGCTATGGGGAAACAGAAGATCCATCAACATGGATCTGGACAGAATCAGACTTGATAATGGTTGATTTGATAAAGGAATTTCATAAAAATGGTATTCGTGTGATATTTGACGGAGTTTTCAATCATAGTAGCAGTGAACATTGGACATTCAATATGGTTCTTGCTGATGGGGAAAATTCTAAATATAAGGACTGGTATAAATTTACAGATTTTGGACAGCATGTTCCAATAACTGATGAAATGAGCGAGGAACAGGCATACGAAACTCTTATTGCAAATAGAAAAAGAACTATTTACAATGCTTGGGGAGGATTTGACACGTTACCTGAATTTAACTCGTTTAATCAAGAATATAAAGAATATATTTTTAATATTACAAGAAAATGGATGTATGGGCCTGATGGAAAAGAAAGTGAAAACTGGATGGAAGATGATGGAATTGATGGATGGCGTCTTGATGTTCCAAACTGTCTTGAAAATCAGAATTTTTGGAATGAATGGCGTGAAGTTGTAAAAGGCAGCAAGAAGGATTCCTACATAACTGCTGAACTTTGGGGAAATGCAGCAGGCGATATTAACGGTGGAAATAAATTTGACACTGTGATGAACTACGAATGGTTAAAAACAGTTATTGGATTTTTTATTAATCAAAGCCGTGAAGGTGGCGTAAGATATAAATTGAAGGCACAGGACTTTTTCAACGAGCTTAGGGAAAAAAGAACTTGGTATCCATATCAGGCATTGCAGGCAAGCCAGAACTTAAACGGTTCGCATGATACCGACAGGCTTTATTCTAGAATTGTAAATGATGTGCTTGGAAGAAATCTGGAGGAAGGAAAACAGCTGGAAAAAGGTTATAACGGAATTCGTCCAGATTTAGCTTCAAATTATCACCCAAACACAACAATAGACTGGCGAAACAGCCAAATTAAACCAAAAGACATATTAAAATTAATCTCAGTATTCCAAATGACATACATTGGAGCACCAATGTTATTTTACGGTGATGAAGTAGGAATGTGGGGAGCAACTGATCCATATTGCCGAAAACCGATGTTATGGAAAGAATATTTGTACGATGATGAAAAAAATCCATCACACATTAACCAAAATGAAGTTTACCAGCAAAAAGTTGACAGTGATTTATTTGAATGGTATAAAAAATTAATCAGAATAAGACTAGAAAATAAAACGCTTGTTTATGGTAAATTTAGAGAAATTATGGCAGATAATGAAAAAGATTTAATTGTTTATGAAAGAGTGATTGAAGATAATTCCATAATAGTTGTTATAAATAATTCTTTTAATGATTGGGAAAATTTGGAATTTGAAACGCATTATCAAGATGAAAGGTTTATAGATCTGGTAACAGAAGGAAGAACATTCAGAACAAGTTCTAACGGAAAGATAAAACTAAATATAAAAGCTAAAGAAGGAATGATTTTGCGAAAAGTTAGAATAGATGGAGATTATGAATAAGAACCTTGTAAAATAATGTGTTGAAAGTACATAAAAAATTAAGGAGCTAAATATATTGGCTCCTTATTTTGTATAAAATTATTTTAATTGAATAGTATTTGTTAAGTTTAATTTTTAATACTTGAAAAAATAGTAAATAAAAAACAGTCCACGAGAAAGAGGTATATGGACTGCCTTTTATGACCAATTTTTTTCTTCGGTTGTGATATATGAAAAGATTAATAATAATATTAACATTGTAATTATAACAAACTTTTTTTGAAAAATCAATACTTTAAAAATAAATTTTTTATTTTAAAATTCAATTCTAATTCCAGTTGTAACTATGCTGTTATTACCTTTTGAATTATCAGTTGAATGTTTGTAGTCATAATTTGCATACCAGCTCATATTTTCAGTAACTTTTGTGTTTATTCCAATTCCTGCTGTTAATTTATTTCTTGAATAATTTATACCTTTTACTTCAAATTTGGCATCTGGTGCAAAATTGTATGCAGCATCAAAAGTCAAGTCTTTTTTATTTAATCCGTGAGTATACCCTAAATATCCTGTTATATCTGTATTTCTAACAGTTTTAACTGCTTTTATTCCTGCTGTTGTGTATGGCATGTTATAAGTTTTTTTATTAGCAGTCATTCCAAAGTTTGTATTTTCTTCAGAAAATTTACTACGTGTTACACGGTCTACACCTAGTGCAACGTATGGAGTAACTGCGAAATTACCTGATTTGTTTTTTATGTCATATCCTGTTTCAAAATAACCTGCAAATATTTTGTCTCTGTGATTCACTTTTGAATGTTCAATATAGTTGTTGTTCACGATTATATCACGCTCAACTTTACTGTCAACAAATCCTATACCTGCACGTCCTGATAAATAACCATTTCCAAGATTTTGTCTACCATAAATAGAAAATCCTGTCATATCAGCTTTTGAGATTCCGTTATATCTGTTAAATTTGACTGTTCCTTTACTGTAATCAGCCGCTGCACCTAAAATTGCATTTTGATTTATTTTTATATCAAATCCAACTTGTTCGCCTTTTACATTTGTCTTACCTTTTGCAAAGCCATCTTTTTCAATTTTTCCTTTTGAATAAATTCCAGCAGTCCATAATCCAAAAGTATTGTCATTTTCTAAACTTTTACTTAACATTGTCATTCTATTTGATAAATTTCTATTAACTGTTTCACTTTGTTCAAAAGTCAAAGCCTGTGCAGAAGCATAAATTTGTCCAGACATACTGTCAAGAGTGTTGGAATTTAAAGATTGCAATTTTGCTCCAAGTTTTCCAGCTTCAGTTTTTCCAGCTTCATAATTTGCATCTACATTTTCCAATGCTGTTTCAATTTGTGTTGCGGTATTTAGTTGTTCTGTATCAGCATTTAAGGTTTTGGCATATTCGACTGTATCAGTTCTGGAAGCATTTGCTGATAAATTTCCAGTTTCGGTTTTATTGATAGTCATTAGTCCGTTATCACTCTTAATTTGTGCATTTCCTTTAACATTTCCAGTAATTATATCAATATTTTTACCATTTTTTGTCAAATATTCTCCGTTATTATTTGTAATTGTTACTGTACCGTTTACTTCGGCATTTTCAACCTTTAAGTTAGCATTAATATCAGAATACATTTGCGAGTCAGTCGACATTATAACTGTGTTTGCTGCAGAATTTCCATTATTTATGAAAGTACCATCATTTTGGATATTATTTATATTTGAATCAGATACTTCCACTATAGCAGATTTTCCAATAGAAAGTTTACTTGGAGAAATTACTTTTTTCATTTTTAGATAAACGTTATTTCCTACGTTAGTTTCACCTGTATAAGTTGAAGTTCCATTTAATATGAGTGTTCCTGAGCCACGAAGAACAAGTCCTGCATCTCCTGAAATATCATTGTCAAATTGATAAGTCTTATTACTTCCGTCAAGAGTAATGTAAACATCATCACCAAGTGCAAGCCTCTTGTCAAATAATGCAGGTCCTTTCAAAGCTTTATCAATATTCAAAAGTCCCCATCCATAAACATCGTCTACTCCTTCATCTCCAATATCAGTCGCAGTTGAAAGAATCGTTTGTCTTAATAAATCTCCTGTCATAAATGGATACTTTTCTTTTATTAAGGCTGCTGTTGCAGTTACACGTGGTGCTGCAAAAGATGTTCCAGTATGAACTCTTCTATCTCCATCCACTTCTATAAAATAATCTGCAATTGTGGTTACAGTCCAGTTTTTTGCTGCTCCTGCTCCTGCTAAAGGTTTTAAATTATCCCAACTTAAATCACCTTTTTTACTACTGCTTTTAGAAGTAAGACCATTTACATTAATCCAGCCTTCCTCTAGTTCAGGAACCCAGTATGGAAGTGTTGCAAGAACTCCAGAAGTTCTATATTCTTTATTTCCAGCCGAAAATACAAATAATGCTCCGTTATGTACTGCCTTTTTATAAAAATCCTCTACACCATCATTAAGCTGATCTTTGTAAAAATTGTAGGATTTATTAGAATAAGTTTCAATTGTATATCCAAAAGATTGATTAAATATTCTTACTCCTCTTGAATAAAGAGCTTCGTATAAATCAACAGTATCTTTAACTGATCCGCTTGAATAAGGATGTGTTCCGTCAATTACATACATATTAGCATCTCGTGCAATACCTTCTTTTCCAGCAATAAGACTTGTTACCATATAAGCATGATCTTCATCTTGTGGGTCTCTTTGGCTGTAAATTCGTGTTATATTTTTGACTTCGTTATACAAATCATTGTAGTATTTCCCATTAAAACCACTATCAATAACCCCAACTTTTACTCCGTATCCAGTATAATAAGTTTCTGAATTTTTCTGTGGATTGTGTCTATTATAGAAAAAATTTCCGTGCCATTCAATATTTCCATCATATCCAAATTTATAGTCTTCTCCTCCATCTATATTTGTCAAATTTCTCACATAAGGCTTGTTATAAGTGTAAGAATTTTCAGCATCTATAACTTCTCCATTATAAGTTTTGTAGCCAGCGACAACCGAAGAACTATTGTTACTAGTTGAACCACTATTTCCAGTATTACTATTTCCGCTGCTGCTATTATTGTTAGTACCACTGTTGTTATTATAGGATGGCGTTGTTGAAGGAGTTGGGTTATTCGTAGAACTTCCACCACCTGATCCACCTCCACCACCGCAAGATACAAGTGCAAACAAGGAAACTAAAATAAATACAAATTTTTTCATTTTTCATCTCTCCTTTTTATTTTCACGTTCTAATTATTATATATTTTTTATTTTCGCATATTTTAACAGTAACTTTATTTCTGTTATAATTATACAACATATATTTACTAATATCAAGTTATTTTTTCAAAAAAATAAAAAAATTTGATCATTACACTATATTTAGTTCTAGTTATTTTTTTAAATTATTCGATTTTTATGTTTTTTTAAGGTATAATTATATTAAAGTTGCTTAAAATAAAACATAAAATATATGACTATCTAAATAAATATAATTTTTTAATAGTTTGATTTTTAGTATGATTAAAAAAATAGAAAGTATTTAAAATTATATAAAGGAGGAAAATAAAATGTCAGGTTTACTTTTGTTTGCATGGATTATGGTATTGGCAGTTATAATTGCTACTATAGTAATTTTTTTTAAAAACAGAAAAGAAAAGAATGAGTTTGATGATTTTTCGTGGGAAAGTGAAAAGAGAAAAGAAAAGAAACTTTTTGATAGAACAAATGATGAGACGAGATATCAAGTAAGGGATTCTAACTATGAGGAACAGCAATACAGTAATTCAGATGTTGAAAATAAATTGAATGATGATAAAAAATATGAAAATAATGACTTTAACCATGAAGATGAAAATAATTTACATAATCAAAATAATGAAATAAATAATCCTAGTAATAATTGGGAAAATAGAAATAATACGTATGTAACTAAGGAGAAGTTAAAATATCAAATTAAGAAGAATCAATATGATCAACCAAAAAAAATAAAAGAAAATGATTGGATGATAAAACCCAAAAGAAAGAAATCTCCATGGTGGGTAGTGTTTGGAATTATTGTTGCACTTTTTCGTTTTTGTAACAGTATAGATAATGCAAATAGGAAATCTTATACATCAAATCAGGAAATAGCTAGTCAAAGCATAACAAGTTTATATGGAGAGTGGATGGAAAAAGCTGAAGAATACGAAAATAATGGAGATTATGAAAAAGCTGAGGAGTATTACCAAAAAGCTGCTGAATATAATAAAGAGATTTATGCGGTTATAGGTACGATGTATTACGATAGCGGAGATAAGGAAAAAGGAATAGAGAAATTAAAGGAAGCCTATGAAAAAGGTGCTTATTCAGCAGCTGGTATGCTCGGAAGAGCTGAGGAAGAAAAAGGGAACATAGATAAAGCGAAGGAATGGTATGCAAAAGGAATTGAAAAACAAGATATTTTTTCACAACTTTCGATGGCTTTTTTATACAAAAAAGAAAAAAAGTGGGATGAAGCAGAAAAACTGATTCTTAAAGGAGCCGAGAAGGATGATAAAAGTTCAATATATCAGTTAATTTTGTTGTATTTTGAAACAAATAAGGAAACGGAAATGCAAAAATGGAAGGAAAAACTTTTTGACATGCCTCAGATAGGAAATCTTTCAGTTAATGAAAGAGATATGGTATTGTATGCTACGGGAAATGAAAATGACAGGAAATATGTAAAACTTTTATTAGAAGCAGGTTATTTGAAAGATGAGGGAAAATATAAAGAAGCAGAAAAATTATACAACGAAGCAATAAAATATAATAAAAGAGCATACAATGACTTAGGAGATTTGTATTATCTATATTATAACAAGGAAGACAAGGCAATAGAAATATACAGAAAAGGCCATGCTGAAGGTTCTTCACATGCTACGTATTCACTTGCAATATTAGAAAATAATAAAGGTAACAAGAAAGAGGCAGAAAAATTATTAAAGATGTGTGCAGAAAAAGGAAATTTAGAATGTCAGGAATCTTACGGTGAAATACTAACTGAAAATAATCAAAAGGAAGAAGGATTAGAATGGTTTAAAAAAGCTGCTGAACAGAAAGATAGTATTTCAATGTTTAAAGCAATGTATTACTATTATGAAAAGAATGACGAAGTAGAAGTTAAGAAATGGGCTAGAAAGATACTGAATGAAAAAGGAATATTGAACCTAAATTATAAAATACAAAATTATGCAGAAGAAATTATGAAGTCATAATTTTTTATAAAAAATATTGTAATAAAAAGATCCTACTCAACTAAGAATGGGATCTTTTTTATGTGTTAAAATAATCTTGTGTTGATTGTTTTTGTTCAAATTTGTTGTAGTATTTTGTTTTAATTTTTTAAAGAATATTTTTTGATTAACTTATACAAATTTTAAGAAGAATATTTGTATATGCTATTTTCCTCTTTTTTTCACATCATTTTCTATTTCTTTTTTCCAGTTTTCATTAAGTTTACTGTTGGATCTAAACTCTTTTACTGCGTTGTTTATTGAATCATAGTTTAGTTGAGTTCCAATGCTGTCAGATTTATATTGGGCGGCTCTTGATTCGTCTATTCCAAAACTTCCAGCTGTTTTTATTGCATCTATGTTTGCTCCTAAAAACAGAAATTCCCAATTTTCTTTTTCTTTTTGTTCACTAATTAGTTTTTTTACTGAATTTACTGTGTACTCTTTACTTGCATTTTCCATTCCGTCAGTAATTATTACAAATAGAACTTTACCAGATTTTTCCTTGGCATCCAATTTGTTTTGTTCAGATTTTACTTGGGAAATAGTTTTTCCAATTGCATCTAAAAGAGCTGTAGTACCTCTTACAAAGTATTCTTTTTCAGTCAAAGGTTTTATCATTTGTATTGGGATTTTGTTGTGCAGCAATTCATATTCGTTGTCAAATAAAGCAGTTGTTACGTTTATTTGTCCATTTTGATTTTTGTCTTTTCTTTGTTTTTCCAGAACAGAATTAAAACCTCCGATAGTATCAGACTCCAGTCCACTCATTGAACCGCTTCTATCTAAAATAAATACCAGTTCCATTTTGTTTGAATTTTTATTTTTTTTAATAAGAGGTTTTTTAGTTTTTGAAGCTGGAAAAATAATTAAACTTAATAAAAGAAAAACATATAAGTAAAAAACTTTTTTCATAAAAAATCACATCCTTATCTTTTTAATAAAATTAATGTTTCCAATTAAAGTATATCCAATTAAACAAAAAAGTCAATAAAATATTATTACAATATAAAATAAAAAGATTTAAGAAAATAAGATTTAGTTAACAGAAAAGGTAAAAAAAGATAATAGAGATGTATCAAATTTTTTCTCAAACTACAAGAAAATAATCAAATTTTCGTAGATATGATAAAATTATAGAAAAATATTACTATATTTCCTTTTTTTTTATAAATTTTTGTACTATACTATTGTTGTAGATACAAAAATATTTAAATATAAATCAGGAGGCGGTTTTATGAAATCTAGAAGTCTACTATTATTTTTAATACTATCTTTAGCTTTATTTTCAGTAGTATTATCAAATAAAAACAAAAATCGTAAAAACAGAAATGAAAATAAACCGAAAAAAGAAAATATGATTCAGACAGGAAACGAAAACATCAGGGAAATCTATCTTGCTGGTGGCTGTTTCTGGGGACTTGAGGCATATATGGAAAGAATCGACGGAGTAAAGGATGCTACAGTTGGCTATGCGAATGGTAAAACTGAAAAAACGAGTTACAACATTGTCGCATCAACGGATCACGCAGAAACAGTTCACGTAAAGTATGACGCAAACAAAATTTCTTTGAGCAAACTGCTTAAATATTATTTTCAAGTTGTAGATCCTACTAGCATTAATCAGCAGGGAAATGATAGAGGCAGACAATACAGAACAGGAATTTACTATACCAACCCTAAAGACAAGGACATCATTTCACAGGAAATTGAAGAAGAGCAGAAAAAATATACAGATAAAATTCAAGTTGAAATTCAGCCTTTGAAAAATTATATTCTCGCAGAAGAATACCATCAGGACTATTTAAGAAAAAATCCTAACGGATATTGCCACATTGATATTACTAAAGCAGATGAAGTTATCATTGATCCGAAAGATTATCCAAAACCAAGTGATGAAGAATTGAAAAAACGGCTTACTCCACTGCAATACAGCGTTACACAGAAAAAAAATACTGAACATTCTTTTTCAAACGAGTACTGGGACAATCATGAAGCTGGAATTTATGTGGATATAACGACAGGAGAGCCATTATTTTCCTCAAAGGATAAATATGATTCTGGCTGTGGCTGGCCAAGTTTTACAAAACCTATTTCAAAAGATGTTGTAACTTATGCAAATGATACAAGTTTTAATATGGTAAGGACAGAAGTGCTTAGTCGAAGTGGAAAAGCCCACTTGGGACATGTTTTTGATGATGGACCTAAAGACAAAGGCGGACTTCGTTATTGCATAAACAGTGCTTCAATTAAATTTATCCCATTGAAAGATATGGAAAAAGAACATTACGGATATTTAATAAAATTAGTTCAGTAAAATGAACAGGATAGGAGATAATTTATGTTTAATCAGCCATTACTGGTAGGAAGCGTATTTTTAGGAGGAGTAGCAAGTTTTCTATCTCCATGTATTCTTCCCATTGTTCCTGTATATTTGGGAATTTTAAGCAAAGGAAAAAAAACTGTGCTTAATACCTTTTTATTTATTTTAGGTCTTTCACTTACTTTTGTAAGCATAGGCTTTAGTTTTAGTTTCCTTACGGGAATTTTCTTTAATGACACTATTAAAGTTTTAGCAGGAATAATTGTAATAATACTGGGACTACATCAGACAGGTATCTTAAAATTTAACTTTTTAGAAAAAAATAAATCTGTAAATTTGGATTTATTTGGGAAAAATTCTTCATTACAGGCTTTTTTGCTAGGACTGACATTTAGTCTAGGATGGACTCCATGTGTAGGCCCTATTCTTGCCTCAGTGCTTACTCTTGCAGGGGAAAAAGGATCTGCAGTCTATGGAGGGTTAATGATGTTTATATACGTCTTAGGACTTGCCACTCCATTCGTTCTATTTTCCTTTTTTTCTCAGGAATTGCTAAAAAAAGTACGATCTCTAAATCAATACACAAATTATTTTAAAATCTTTGGAGGATTTCTAATTATATTTATGGGAATTTTGCTAATAATGAATAAGTTTTAATAATTTTATTTTTTAAAAATTATAATTTTTTAAATTTTATAAAACAATTAGTAATCAAAATAACTTACAAAAATACTTACAAAAAATATTTTAAATTTGGTATAATACAGAAAGGAAGTAATTTTTATGAAAAAATTAATTGTAGCAATTGCAACTTTGTTGAGTTTTGGAGCAGTTTCATTTGGAAATACACTGCAGGGAGTTCAGTTAAAGGACATTAATAATAAACCTGTTTCCCTTAACAAGTACAAAGGGAAGAAAATATATATTAAAATGTGGGCTTCATGGTGTCCTATCTGTCTTTCGGGATTAAGCGAAATTAATTCTTTAAGTGCAGATAAAAGTAAGAATTTTACAGTTATAACAATTGCTTCTCCAGGGCAAAAGGGGGAAAAACCGACAGCCAAATTTATTCAGTGGTATAAAGGGCTTAATTACAAAAATACTACTGTTTTACTGGATGAAAAGGGGGAAGTGCTAAAAAGGGCAAAAGTTTTGGGATATCCTTCAAACATTATACTGGATGGGAACTTGAATATTGTTAAAACTTTGCCGGGACATCTGACTGCTGCACAAATCAAAGGAGCTGTTAAATAAGTGTATAGTATTTTAATAATTGATGATGAACCGATTATAAGAAGAGGTATTAAAACCTTTATTGATTTTGAAAAATATAAGATAAGTGATGTTTATGAGGCAGAAGATGGTAATTCTGCCTTTAAGACTTTTTCTGAAGTCTTGCCTGACATTGTCTTGCTGGATATAAATATTCCCTTTAAAAATGGGCTGAATCTTGCCGAAGAGATGAAAGAGCTGAAAAGTGATGTTAAAATAGCCATTATTTCTGGATATGACTATTTTGAATATGCTCAAAAAGCTTTAAAAGTCGGAGTTGAAGACTATATTTTAAAACCTGTTTCAAAGACAGATATAAATGAGATAATTTCAAAACTTATCTATAAGCTGGAAGAAGATAAAAAATATAACGAAGCAAGAAAAATTATTAACAAAATTAGCCAAGCTGAGAAATCTGATAAAAATATTTCCTATAGCAAGTATAAAGATATTTTAACAAAAAAAATTGAAGAAAAATACAGCAATATTTCCTTTAACTTAAATTCTTTAGCGGACGAAATGAATTTGTCTTCTGGATATTTGAGTTCACTTTTTAAAAATTTGTTTGGTATTCCTTTTCAGGACTATTTGAATAATATCCGAATGGAAAAAGCAAAGCTGCTGCTTTTGACAACGGATTTGAAAAATTATCAAATTGGGGAGCTTGTAGGAATGGAAAACTTTAATTATTTTAATTCAAAATTTAAAAAAACTTTTGGAATGACACCGAAAGAATTTAAGAAAAGCGTCCTGGAGAAACTATGAAATTAAAAAGAACTATGAAAAACTCTATGCTGCTTCAGCTGTTTTTTTATTATATTATTGGAAATCTTCTGTTTGTACTTTTTTTAAGCAGTATTTTTTACTATACTTCAAAATACATCATAATGAACAAGGAAATTGAATATACTAACGAAAATGTTATAAGTACATCCCGTTATATTACACTCTATGCAGATAAATTGAAAAATATAATTAATCTCTTATCTGTTGATGCCGATGTTAGAAATTTTTTAATATCAGGAAATGAAGATTCAAAAAAGAGCATTGAAAAAATGATTTATTCGATTCTTGATAGTAATAAAGGAATTAAAAATATTACTGTAATCGGGAAAAATGGTAACATTGTATCCAGTGACAAAAATAATGATATGAAAATATCAGAAAATATGATGAAGGAAAAATGGTATGTCGATGCTATAAACAATTCAGATATGCCCGTTTTTAATCCCAGCAGAAAAAATTCCTCCTCCTCTATGAACTCAGCTCTCTGGTTTCTGTCAATCAGCCGTGACATAAAAAATTCAAAGGGAGAAAATCTTGGTGTTATTGTTTTTGACATTAAATATGAAATTCTTGAAAGATATTTAAATTCCATTTCTTTTGGAAAACAAATCGACAATATTATAGTAGACAAAAACAACAATATTATTTACTACAAAGATGTGAAATGCTTTGCTGATAAAAAGTGCCTTGCAAAATTTTCAGAAAAAAATAAAAATAAAGATACATATCTATACGAAACACAGATTGAAAATACAAACTGGAATTTAAGAAGCCTTGCAAACACAAATGACTTAGTTACCTTAAAGAAAAATTTTTCTCACATAGTTATCGTTATTTTCCTAGTTTCATTAGCTTTTTCTTCCATTATTACATTTATCGTAATAACAAAGATTCTAAAGCCTTTAATAAAACTGGAAAATCATATGCAAAACTTTGAAAATAATCTGCGGGAATTTCATTTAAGTGAAAAAACAGGCTATGAAATTCAGAACCTTGTAGAACATTTTAATGTAATGGTTGAAAAGATAAAATATTTGCGGGAATATGAAATAAAGGCTCTTCACAGCCAGATTAATCCACATTTTCTGTATAACACGCTAGATACTATCATTTGGATGGCAGAATTTGAAGACAACGAAAAAGTAATCAGCATTACAAAATCACTTGCAAACTATTTTAGGCTTTCTCTTAGCAACGGTCACGAAAAAATACCGTTAAAAGATGAAATTATGCACACTAAAGAATATTTATTCATACAAAAGCAGAGATACGAAGACAAACTTTCCTATTTTTTCAACATAGAAGATGAAAGCCTTCTTTCCATTGAAGTTCCAAAAATCATAATTCAGCCAATTGTAGAAAACTCCATCTATCACGGAATAAAAAACCTTTCTGGAAACGGAATTATCACAATCGACGTTTACAGAGAAAACAGCACTGTCAATATCTCAGTCAAAGACAACGGAATAGGCTTTGAAAAAGCTAAACAGTTCAAAAAAAGCAAGACAGGCGGTCTAGGAACAAAAAATGTCGATAAAAGAATAAAATTCTATTACGGCAAAAATTATGGCGTATTTATAAATAAAGACAGCAAAACCGAAGGAGCAGAAGTAATTATAAAAATTCCTTTTAAATCAAGATTATAATGTATTCTCATACTTCTTTTAATACTATTTCCCATTTTACAGAATTATGTTATTACACATTATTAAAATATCCTTTAATCAAATTTTTTCATAATTTTATATTTTTTCTTTTTGTAAAGCAAGGGAAATCAATCGCCATTTCCCTTGCAACCCTCGCTCGTCTAAGCATTTTTTTGAAACAAAAACGAAACTCGCTAACGCTCAAACAGTCGTTTTCATTTCAAAAAAATCACGACATTCTATATTAAATTATAGAAGATTATCATATTTAAATTTTTGGCTTTAATTCGATGAATTTTGTGATTTCTACTATTTAAATGATAAATAGTATCAATCCCTTTTAAAATCAAAAAAATTAAACTCTTGTTTAAAAATAGTTTTTTATAATGTTATTCTAATTTCAAAAAAAAAAAAAAAAGACAATTATCGTAAAAATATGTTATAATACAAAAAAAGAACGTACGGAGATGATAAATATGAAAAAATTGTTTTTAATTGCAATTCTTGCTCTGACTACAGTAAGTTGTGAACTACTTGATTCAAATTCTTGGGATAGAGCACATCAAAAAGCTGCTGAAAGAGGAAGAAAATGCTATGAAACAAGTAGTGGATATTATTATTGTGAAAATACTAAATAGGAGAGAACATATATATGAAAAAACTGATAATATTGATTATCCTTGCAATTACAGCATTTAGTTGCAGTCTTCTTGATAATGAGGCATATCAGGAAATGAAAAGGGAAGAATCTGAAAAAGGAGTAAAATGTTACAGAACTAGTAGCGGATATGCATACTGTGAAGATAAATATGGAAACAGAGTATATTAAATAGGAGTAAAATTATATGAAAAAAATAATACTGATATTAATACTCGTTGTAACTGCGATAAGTTGTGAATTGCTTAATCCTAGTGAATGGGAAAAAACTTCACAATATAGAAGAGAACGAGGAGAAAAATGTTATAAATATCCTAGTGGATATGTACATTGTGAATATACAAAATAGGAGAAAATATACATATGAAAAAACTGATAATATTGATTATCCTTGCAATAACAGCAGTTAGTTGTAGTCTTTTTGATATAGAAGAATGGAATGAAGCAAAAAGAGAAGATGCTGAAAGAGGAAGAAAATGCTATAAAACAAGTAGCGGATATGTGTATTGTAAGGATAAATATGGAAATAGTTATTAATAAATCATTATGTGGAGAAGTGGAATTTTTGAGATTCTGCTTCTTTTTTATTTTGAAAGAAAAATGAAAAAATATCTTTTAAAAATTTCCGAGATTTTAATTTTATAGAAAAAGACAACTTGTCTGAGCTTTTCTACTTTATTTGAATTTGTAATAACTTTATGAAATTTAAAATAACTTTTGTTAAAAGCGAGTTTTGTCTTTTGCTGTAAAATTGAAATTCGAGAAGCGGGGTAGTTCGTAGAACGTTTCGCCATTAATCTCAAGTAGTAATCAGTTAAATATGTCAAAACAACTGTTATTGCGAAAGAGGGCATGGCGTTTGATGCCCTTACGTTACAAAAAATTTGAATGAAAAAACAGAAAAAACGATTATTAATTATAATATTTATAAATAAAATTAATGTTTAAATAATTAAATTTAATTAAAGGTTATTCCAATTGTATAACAATACAATCTTATAAAAAAGGATTTAATTCCATTAGTTTTCTAGTTTTTACTATTTAGACAGGAAATAGTATAAATCCCTTTTAAAATCAAAAAAATTAAACTATTGTTTAAAAACAGTTTTTTATAATGTTATTCTAATTTCAAAAAAAAAAAAAAGATAATTATCGTAAAAATGTGTTATAATACAAAAAAAAGAATATACGGAGATGATAAATATGAAAAAATTGATTTTGATTGCAATTCTTGCTCTGACTATAGTAAGTTGTGAACTTTTTGATTCAAATTCGTGGGATAGAGCAAGACAAAAAGCAGCAGATAGAGGAAGAACATGTTATAGAAATAGTTATGGAAATATATTTTGTGAAGATGCAGACGGAAATAACTATTAATAAATTATTTTTTGTTGATTGGAGTTGATGAGTTTGAAAAAGTTAATTTTGATTACTATTTTGGGAATGGCTGTAATTAGTTGCAGTCTGTTTAGTCCTTCAAGATGGGCAAAATATGAAAAAGATAGAGCAGGAAGCGGAAGAAGATGTTATAGAAATAGTTATGGAAATATATTTTGCGAAGACGGAAATGGAAATCGTTATTAATAAATCCTCATGTGAAGAAGTGGAATTTTTGAGATTCTGCTTCTTTTTTATTTTGAAAGAAAAATGATAAAAATATCTTTTAAAAATTTCTGAAATTTTAATTTTTCAGGAAAAGACAACTTGTCTGAGCTTTTCTTTTATATTTAGTAAAATTTTACTTGATAATTTTTACTAAAATAACCATTGTAATTAAACTTAAAATGTCGTGATTTTTTTGGAATAAAAACGACTGTCTGAGCGTCAGCGAGTTTCGTTTTCGTAGTAATTCAAGTTTATCCAAATAATAAATGTTTAGACTACTTTCCCAAATAAAATTTGGGAATATTTCAAAAAAATGCTTAGACGAGCCAGGGATAGTGCGTAGCACTTTCGCCATTCTCTTTAATATGCCATTATTTAAAGATGTTAAAATAACTTTTATTGCGAAATGAAGGGAAATGGCGATTGATTTCCCTTGCTTTATAAATATTTATTAATCAAAATATACAAAAAATACCCTAATTATTTTAATTAGAGTATCTTCCTAAAAAATCCATTTTACTATTTTGTTCCAAATATTCTATCTCCCGCATCTCCCAATCCTGGATAGATATACGCATTTTCATTAAGTCCATCATCAATTGCCGCAATATATAAATCAACATCGGGATGTTTTTCAGTAAATTTCTTTATTCCTTCAGGAGCACCAATGATACAAAGCACGGTTATGTTTTTTACGCCTTTTTCTTTCAAATAGTCAAGTGTGTAAATCATTGAACCTCCTGTTGCAAGCATTGGATCTACTACGAAAACTTGACTTTCGACAACGTTTGTTGGCATTTTTGCGTAGTAGTAGACTGGCTCTAGAGTTTCTTCGTTTCTGTAAACTCCTAGATGCCCTACTTTTGCGTTTGGAAGAAGCTGCAATATTCCGTCTATCATTCCAAGTCCTGCTCTTAGGATGGGAACTAATGTTATTGGTTTATCCAGAACTTTTGTAGTGGTTTTCTGAATAGGAGTTTCTGTTTCAATCTCCTTGAGCGGCAAATGTTTTGTTGCTTCATAAACCATAAGTCCCGCTATTTCGTTTAAGCTTTCCCTAAAAAGTTTAGTATCTGTATCTTTATTTCTCAAATTTGAAAGTTTATGTTCAATTAGTGGATGTTTCAATTCAAAAACTGCCATTAATAATCACTCCGTTCTTTTTTATACTCAAACTATTTTTTTAAATTCATATTTTTTACAAAATAATATCGTCTACTGGTAAAAGTGCCGCACCCATTGAGATTGACTTACCTAAATCTATTTTCATAATTTTGATAAGCCGCATAATTTCATTTGCCTGTTCATCTTCCAGATACGTTACAAGAACGCTGTCAGTTCCGGGCCAGACGTGGCTATTAAAATGTTTTAACGTTTTGCTCCAACGGCTGTAAACTTGTGGAATTATTATATACTGCTCAATTCCGTATTCACGCATTTCTTCCTTTATTTTATCCATAAAGTAGGAATCAAAATATATTTCTACCCTCTTCAAGAAAACACCTCCTTTTCTTTAAAGTTTATTATTATTTATTTTGTGATCTTTCAGCCATTTTTTTTGCTTTTCTTGCTTCCTCTTTTGCCTTTTGTCTTCTTTCTTTTCTTTCCTCAACTATAGAATAAGCCACGGGTATAAAGAATAATGTCAGCAATGTACAGAACGAAAGTCCAAACATAACTGCTACCGCCATTCCTTGATAATAACCCGAACTTCCCTTGCTTGAAAATATCATAGGAAGCCATCCAAGTATTGTTGTAAGAGTTGTCATAAGTATTGGACGAAGCCGTGAACTTCCTGCTTCAACAATTGCCTCTCGAATTTCCATGCCCTTTTGTCGTAAGCTTGATGCAAAATCTAGTAATACAATCGCATTATTAACCGCCATACCAAATAACATCAAAATACCAATCATAACAAACATATTAAGCTGTATTCTTGTTATAGCCAGCCCAAACATTACCCCAATCATCGATAATGGCAATGCCAACATCATTATTAGCGGTAAAACAAATGATTCCAGCTGTATTGCCAAGACAACATAAATAAGTGCTACCGAAAGGATAAGGGCATTCATAATTTCTCCACCCATTTCCTGCTGACTTTGGGCATTTCCTGCTGGAGCTATTTTATATCCTGATGCAGGATTTGTCTTTTTAAATGATTCATTTACAAATTTTGCCGCATCATTCAGACCTTTTGATTTATCAAGATTTGCTCCTACTGTTACAATTTGAGAACCATTATAAGTTTCTATAGAGGCTGCACCTTCCACCTGTTTCATTGTGGCAATATCTCCTAATCTTACAAATTGCCCTCCACTTGTTTTTATCATTATATTCAGTATTTTGTCAAGTGAATTTTTGTACTGATCTTCAAATTCCATATAAACTTTTAATGTTTCTGTGTTTTCAGTAATTTCTATCGGATCTACTCCCAATACAGTTTGATTTAACATTCTAGTTATGTCTGTAACACTTAGCCCATAACTTTCAGCCTTTACTCTGTTTACTTCAAGCTGTGCCTGTGGATATCCACCTTCTGATGAAGATTTTACATCCTTAAACCAAGTCTGCTGCTTCATATCTGCCATAATCGCATTGGCAATTCTATTGATTTCTTCAGCATTATCCCCTTCCACTTGGAATGAATAATCTTTTGAAACTGAACGCCCTCCTGCTTTTGATGCAGAAACTGCAATTGTAACATTTGGAATATTGCTCATTTTTTGACGCATTCTCTCCATAGCCTTCATTGTATCTTTTTTTACATCGACATTGACTATTGCCGCCTGAGCATTTACTATTGTAGTATAATTTTTTGTAACAGGATCTTCTCTTACTATCTGTTCCATTTGTTTAGAAATTTCATGTGCCACTTCTACATCTAGTCCTGTCGAAAGCTGTGCAACTACCGAATACTCATTATTATCAATTGTTGGGAAAAATCCTGTTTTTACAGTTCTTCCAAGTCCAAATACAACCACAACAAATAATACAGCTATTCCAATTATAACTGCTTTTCTATTCTCCAATGCCTTTTCTACAAGATCTCTATATTTATCTCTAAACGCATTAAATTTAACTGCTTTTCCTGCTGCTCCCGATATTTTTTCAATATTCAGAAATATACTTGAAGCCATTGGGATAAACAGCATTGCCACAACAATTGAAATTGTCATTGCAAACATCATTGAGTAGGAAATTCCCGAAAATACCTCTTTAGAGAATCCTGGAAACAATACGATTGGCAAAAATACACAGACATTTGTCGCAGTAGAGGCTATCATCGGAAGTATTACTTCATTTGTTCCCCGTACTGCCGCAACTAGTGCCGGCTCTTTATTAATCTGAATGTGATCAAATATGTTATCCAGTGTAACTACCGCATTATCAACCAGCGATCCAATCGCAAGTGCCAGTCCCATAAGTGAAATCAAGTTTAATGAAATTCCCTGTGTTTTTAAAAGAAAGAAAGTAAATGCCGCTGATATTGGAATAGACATCCCAACCACAAGTGCCGCTCTTAAATCTTTCAGAAATACTAATAATACAATTACTGTTATTACTAATGCCTGTAATCCATTATTCGTTACATTAGAAATTGCATCTTTTACTCTTATACTATTATCAACTATTATTTCATACTTTGAACCTGATGGAAATAACGGTTTCATATTTTCCAGTTCCTTTTTTGCAATATTCGCAATTTCAACTAGATTTCCATCTTTACTTTTTTGAATTATAACTGATACCATATCTTGCCCATCATATTTAGAATAAGAAGTTTTATCTTTTGTTCCATATTCAACATTTGCAACATCGCTTAATCTTAGTGTCTGATTATTATTGTTTGAAATAATAATATTCTGTATTTGATCCAGCTGCTTTAATTCACCATCAACCCTTAAGATAAATTCTTTTGATCCATCTTTTACTGTTCCACCTGGCACAATTGTATGAGCTGCCTTAATTTTAGAATATATTTCACTCGGAGATAAATTGTATGCCTGCAATCTATATGGATCCAGCCTTACCTTTATCTGTCTTGTAGCATTACCAAATACTGATATGTTTCCAACTCCTCTATTTCTTTTAAGCCTTGGTTCTAGCGTTTCCTCTATAAATGAAGTAATTATCGCCTGATCCGCTCCTCTTATCGCAATCATCATCGCCATATCCGAATTTCCACCAGAAGTATTTAATTTTGAAACTACTGGATCATTGGCATCAGACGGCAAATCCTGTTTTATTTTATCAATTTCAGATTGAATCTGTACTTGCTTTATATCAGTATCTGTACCAAAGTTAAATTCTATCATTACACTCGAACTTCCATAAGTTGAACTTGTAGAAATATTTTTAATACCGTCAACATTAAGTGCCGCATCTTCTATCTTTTTTGAAATCTGAGTCTT
Source organism: Leptotrichia sp. HMT-225 (assembly GCF_030644325.1). Classification (NCBI taxonomy): domain Bacteria; kingdom Fusobacteriati; phylum Fusobacteriota; class Fusobacteriia; order Fusobacteriales; family Leptotrichiaceae; genus Leptotrichia; species Leptotrichia sp. HMT-225. The sequence continues at coordinate 290,302 of NZ_CP130323.1, forward strand.
AACATCCTCAGAAGCTGCTCCAGTCCACGTTGTATTAACAGCTACCAGCGGAAAGTTAAAATCTGGTATCAATTCCTGCTTCATTGACCGCATTGCTACAACACCTGAAAAGACCATAAATACTAATATCATTGTTGTAGAAACAACTCTTTTCGTTGCAAAATCTGCTATTGTCATTTTTTTCTCCTTAATTTTATTTTTGCTTCTGTTTTAAATTCATTTTATCTCTGTTTTTATAAATACAGTCAAACAAATCTAGAAAAAATTAAACTTTCAAAATCTGTCTGACTGATTATAAAAAATATTAATTTCGTCATCAATAGTAAAAATTATTGCACTTTTCTAACTGCTTCATTAGACTGCACAACATTTTGTCCATCTACTATTAATTCTACTCCACTTGTTAATCCATTTCCTGTAACTGCTGCATAATCCTGATTTTGATTTGTAACTTTTATAGGAATAGCAATAGCCTTACCATTTTGAACTATATAAACGACTTGCTCTACTCCTCTTACAACAATGGCTTTTTTAGGGACAATTATTCCGTTTTCAGCACCAGTATCTATACTTGCTGTTCCATACATTCCACTTTTTAGCCTTCTATCTGGATTAGGAATTTTGATTTTTACAATAAACTGTCTTGTTGCTGAATTTGCTGCAGCTGATACTTCATATACTGTTCCTACCATCTCTTCCCCTTGCAGCTCATCAATTTTTACTTTTGCCTGTGTTCCTACATGAATTTTATTTATTACTTCTGCTGAAACTCCTACTTCCAGCTGCATTTCTGATTCATTTACCACAGTAAATAAAGCACTTCCAGCTGATGTTTGCTGATGAAGTTCCAGCTTCATATTTGCAATAGTTCCCGTTGTATTTGTTTTTATTACAGATTTTCTATTTGTGTCATTTGCCGAATCCAGTGCTGCCCGTGCTGAGCTTAGGCTGTTTTTTGAAGCATTTAACTGGGCTCTTGCAGCATCATAATTAGTTTTTGCCTTTAAATAATCTGTTTCAGTTACTAGCCTTTTATTATAAAGCATACTGTATTTTTCATAATTTATTCTAGCTTCTTCAAGTGCGGCAGCGGCTGAGCTGATATTTGATGAGGCGGTATTCACATTTGAAGTTGCACTTGCAACATTTGATCTTGCAGCCTGATTGTCAATTGATACAATTACCTGTCCTGCTCTTACACTATCCCCATTTTTTGCATTTATTACAACTATTTCTCCAGAAGAAGTCGCTGTATAAGGAACTTCCTCGATACCTTTCAAAGTTCCGCTCGCTGTATAGCCCAAAGAAATTGAGTTTTGTCCAATAACTTGGACTTTTACTGGTCTTGCATTATTTGTTGCAGGCTGTTTTTTCTTTCCGCAAGATATGGTAAACATCGCAAGTATCGCTAGTCCTACTATAATTTTTTTATTATATAATTTCATTATTTATTTCCTCCCGTTTTCATATTTTAAATCTGATTAATCAAGAAAAGCTCCGTATTGCGATACAAGATAATAATATTTAAGTCTTGAAGTTGCGTAATTTACACGACTTTGACGTAATTTTGCCTCTGCATCAAGTAAATTATTCATTGTTATCAAGTTATAATTGTATCTTTCTTTTTCTAGTTCGTACGTTTCTTCTGCACTTTCTACTGCAATTTTCAATGTTTCTAGACTTTTTTCAAGTGCTTGTAGCTTATAATATGTTTTTCTCATATTTGCCTTAACTTGCTCCAATGTCTGCTCTGATTTTACTTCTGCAATTTCTTCAGTTTTTTTAGCATATTTTACATCTTCTTTTCTTTTGCCCCAGTCAAAAATATTCCAAGTAAATGTCACTCCAGCAGCCGATGAAAAATCCTTCACTTCAAATACATCCTTTAATTTATTTCTCGAACCTAATGCCCCGTAATTTATAGTTCCATTAATTGTTGGAAAAAAACTGGCTCTTTCCAGTTTTGTATTTTTTCTGCTTATATCAATTTGTTTTTGTGCAATTTTATACTCAGTATTTTGTGTTGTTAATTTTTCCATATCCTTTGCCAAATCAATTGTCTTAGTAAAATTGTCTTCCACTCCAAACGGAACGATTTCAATGCTGCTTGGATTTGGCACTCCAATTAATATTCCCAAAGATTCTTTTGCTATTTCAATGTTTCCTTGCTGTTCTACAATCTGTGCTTCCATAGCCTTTAGACTTCTTTCTGCTTCTTTGTATTCAGGCTGTGTAACCATTCTCAAGTTATATTTTTCAGTCTGAATTTTATAGTTTTCATCCAATGCCTCCTTTGATTTTTGCAGTACCCCAAGCGTACTGACTGCCTCATATACGTCAATATATGCCTGAACAGTACTTAATACTGTATCTTTCTTTGTTTTATCCAATTTCAGCTCAGTTAATTTTAAGCTGTCTTTGCTTATTTCGTTTCCTAATTTTAGTTTCCCCCCTGTGAAAAGTGGCTGTGACAGTGACAGATATTGCTGGTACGCTTCCCCTGTCTTTTTCGAAATAATATCTTTAAAATAAGCATTTGCCGAAGCATTATAGCTTACTGTAAAAAATTTTTGTTTCCAAGTTCTGCTTACATCAATTTGCCCTCTATCCATTTCTAACATTCCTATTTTTATGTCTTTGTTGTTTTTCACAGCCATTTCAGCGGCTTCCTGAATTGTTATTTTTTGTGCAAAATTGGGAATTGCCATTAATAACAGCAATATTGACACTGCTATTTTATTTCTGTTTTTTTCCATTTTCCCTTCTTCCTTCCTGAACTTATTTTAACGCATTATTTATAAATTTTATTATTTCCTTCAACGAATTTTCGACTTTTCTTGTATTTTGGATATTAATCAGGTCATCATCTTTCATCTTTTGCAAATTTTTCAAGACAAATTCATCATATAAAAATTCCTCTATTGAAATTAATATAAATTCTGATATAACATCTGTATTATATTTATTGCCATTTTTACTGTTAAATTTTTCAACAATATTTATTTTTATAAAATTAGTTGATTTTTCACGCAGTTCTTGAAAGAAAATCCTTAATTTTGGATCAATTAAATGTTTCTCGACTGCTTTTAGCTTCATATTATTCAAAATTTTAACAGCATGATTCATTTTAGCTTTTACGTAATCTTCTAAAACCTTTTCTGGCATTTGATTAACATTTATATTTTCAAGATTTTCAATTATTTCTTTTTTTATTTTTTCTAAAACTTCATAAAGCAGCTCTTCCTTAGTTGCAAAATATGTATAAAAACTCCCTTTAGATATTCCTAGGTCTTTCGTAATATCTTCAACTTTAGTTTCCTCATATCCATTTTTTGCAAACAGTTCCCACGCTTTATCTATTATTTTTTTTCTTTTCTGACATCTCGCACTCTTCTTCTTTTCCAAGCATCTCCCACCTAACAAATAAAATTGACCTGTAAGTCATTTTTATATAATATACTGTTTTTTCTATTTTGTCAATTAATTTTGTATTTGAAATTATATAGTAAAATTTTGTTATTTTTCTAGGTTAAGACAGGAAGAAAAAAATTTTTTAGAGTTAATATATTATGGATTTAAAGACATTACATGTGTAGCTACTTTTGTTAATACATATTTTACTGCTAAAAACAAGTCTTTTCCTGTTAACTCATTTTTTGAATATGTAATTTCCAATTTTGAATTTCCTAAAAATTTATCTGAAGTTAAAAATTCTTTAGTCGAAGTTAATACAGGGTATTTTATTTTTAAATTATCAAATCTAAGTTCTTCAAAACATTCAATTGCACCTAATAATATGTTTAATGATATTTCTTTAAATTTAATTGTCTTAATATTTGTTTTGATTGAAGTATTTGCACTGTCGTTATGAAATAAATCGATTAAATTTCCGTTTCCAGTAAGAACTTTATAGTGGTAAATTTTATTTCTCATGTTGGATTCAATAGTATCGATATTTTTTCTATCTTTAAGTAACTTTTTATTTGAAAAAGCAAGACTTTTTTTATAAAAATCATTTTCTTTTGATTTATTTTTAATCTTTTGTTCATGTATAGCAGGAGTTTCTGATTGAAGTCCTGTTTTGATAAGTGCTTGTTTTAATTCAGAAATATATTTTGAATCATTTTTACTATGAAAATACATTGTTTCTAAAATACGATTTTTATTTGATACATCATTATCATATTTTCGCTTAAATTTTAACTCTTCATCTTCTATTACAAATGGACAGTATCTTGCTCCTCGTCCTATAAGTTGTGCTTCTTTAATTGTGTAAGAACCAATTTTACCTGATTTTCCACTAGATTGCCTTGTGTCATATAATCGTACAATATCAAATAAATTTAATACATCCCATCCTTCGTTTAGCATGTCTACAGCAAACACGATTCTTATAGGATTAGAAATATCTTCCAAAGAATTTACCAAAATTTGTTTTTCTTTGTTATCATCACTTGTACCATTTATAATTAAAGCAGTGTCTTGTGAAAATCCATTTTTAATAGAATGTAATAAAATTTCTAAATTTTCATCTTTTTGTTTAAAATAATGAATTGCTTTACTTAAAATATCAATTCCAATTGATTCTAAATTTGAAAGTTCATAACTAGTTAGATTTTTTATTTTCTTAAAAAAATTATTATAAAATGATTTTGATTCTGTAATTTTTCGTGATTTTAACAGAATTACAGGTTTGATATTTAATTTCAAATCAGCAAATAAAAATTTACGATATTCACTGAGTACAAGTGCTATTACCGTTCTAGTCCACAAATCTGTATCTGTTGCGAAATTTTGAAAATCTTTTGTGTATTTGCTTTCTCTAAAGGAAACAAGTGAGTAATTAAATACTGTTTTGTCTTTATATTTATTATTTACATTAGCATCTTTAAGATCGCAAGTCGCTGTAAATTCGAGCATAATATTATTTTTATTTTGTATTAGTGCATTCATTACTGAATATTCCCATTTTCTATTTGATTCTTCTTCATTTTTAGTAGTTTTTTTGGTTAATGAATTTACATGATGGCTTTCATCTGAAATAAATACAATTCTGTTATTTTCAAAATCGTCATATGTCAATGAATTTTCCTTAGCTTCAAATAAATCAATATGAAGTTTTTGGATAGTTGTAAATAAAATTTCTATATCTTCAGTCTTGTTATCACTAAAATTATCTACTTTTTTTATATTAATTTTATTATCCAAATATTCAATAACGTCATTAAATAAATATTTACTTGATAAAGGGTTAGTAAAATTTTCTATTGTTTTTTCCAGAATATTCGTTTGATTTACAAAAAACAAAAATTTTCTATATCCTTTTGTGTATAAGTATAATATAAGTCCTGCCATAATAACAGTTTTTCCACTGCCTGTTGCCATATGAAATAAAGTATGTACTTGTTTATTTTTCTTTAGCTTATCATTTTCATAATACACTAAAAAGCTTTTAAATGCTTCTATTTGATATTCTCTAAGTATAATTTTTTTAGATAAACCTTTTGTAATAATTTCAGGTATATCAATGGAAATAGCTTCTTCTTTTAAAATATCTACTTTTTGGTATAAAAATTGTTCATTCATTTACTTAACCTCTATTTTATTTTTTATATAACTTAATAAATCTTTGTAATTTTTTAATTCTGTTATATAATTATTAATTTGGCTTTCTGTATCGAATCTTGTACAAGTTCCCTTTTTTTGAATTTTTGAATTTTTAATTTCTCGATAATCAATAGCACCCATAATATAAGCTTTAGTGTAAACTTTGTCGATATCATTTTTAATTATATATGTTAAAACTACAAAATAATCATCAGACTTATTTGCCTGGATAACTGGATATAAGAAATTCCAATTTTTATTTGGAGTATAAATAGTTTCAGCAGTTTTTACATCTAAATAAAAAGTTTTGTTCTTATTATTTATCGCAATATCATATTTATCATAAAAATATTCTCTAATTACATTTATTTCTTCTGTAGTAGGTTTAACTTTTTTTAAAATATTTTCTATTTTTGAAAAATTGAATTGTTCTTTCCAATGATTAATATTGAATTTAGAAAGATCTAAGTTATTTTTTAAATAATTCAATACAATTTGCTCAGATATATATCCTAATTCACTATCATGTTCTACAACTGTAAATTTATCATGATTTATTCCATTATTTTTTAAAAATTCCTTACATCTTTGTCTAAAATTTGAAAATTTTTTAGCATTTAAAATTATATTTTTATACTTATTTTCCTTTAAATCAAAATTAATATACATATTATATTTTCCCCCTAATTAAATTTTATAAAATGATTCTGAGAATTTTTTATCATTTTCAGTTATTTCAAAAGTTTCATCTTCTATATCTGAGTAATTTACATACAGTTTATTTTTATCCACTATATTAATAAGAGCCATTTTTTTCTCTTCCAATGATAAGTATCTAAAATTTTCATCTGCTTTTTTTAGTTCTTCCCTTGTAACGTATGGAATAATTCTTTCATCACTGTATACTTCTTCTTTTACTTCAAAAATATTATTTTCAGTTGCTAAGTTTATTTTATTTATAATTAAATTTGCATTTTCAAGAAGTTCACAATATACAAATGAACCTCCACCCTTCCAATTTACGGCTTTAGAGATACCTGTTTGCTCACCTTCGATAACTTTAGATAATCTTTTCACAGATATATCTTCCACATAATTCATTTGTTCGATTCCTATATATCTACGCCCCATTTTGTGGGCAACAGCACAAGTTGTTCCCGAACCAAGGTGATAGTCTAGTACTGTATCATTTTCTTTTGTGGAAATTTCGATTATTTTTTTTATCAAATCTTCAGATTTTGGATAATCAAAAACATTTTTTCCAAATAATTCTTTCAAATCTTTATTAGCATCTTGATTTGTAGCGACATCATCCCACCAAGAATTAACAATAACCCCTTTTAAATTTTTTTCTGATAAAAATAACTTGTATCTAGGCTTTCCTTCTCCTTTTTTAGGAAAAACAATTCTATTATCATTTAAGAGTTCATAAAATGTTTCTTCTTTAAATCTCCATTCGTCTGTTATTTTTTTCCCAGTAGGGCTTGTGATAGTATATAAAGAACCGCCTTTATTAGTGCACGGCATTGTCTTATATGCACCTCTAATATCATTATCTGGGTTTTTATAATCTTTAGAGTCTGTATTGTTTAGTATATTATTAAGAGTTGCTAGTTCGCTTTTTTTATAAATTAGTATATATTCATGGATAATTGATAAATTTTTACTTAAATTAGCCTGCGACTTTCTTCTTCTGTAAACAATTGTTCCAATAAATTTTTCTCTACCAAAAATTTCGTCCATTAAAACTTTTAAATATGCTTGTTCATTATCGTCAATTTGAACAAAAATAAAACCATCGTTGCTTAGCAGTTTTTTAGCTAATTCTAATCGATTTTTCATGAACGTTAGCCAAGCTGAATGGTTAAATTTATCGTTATATTTAAAACTATCAGAACCTGTATTGTAAGGTGGGTCTATGTAGATACATTTAATTTTTTCGCCGTATCTTTTTAACAGACTAGACAATACAATTAAATTATTACCTTTAATTATTAAATTATCATTATCATTAAAAATTATATTTTTTTCTATTCCATTTTTTGTATATCTTTTAGCATTTGTTAATATTTTTGGATTAAGCATACGAGTTATTTCATCACTTGCAATTATTTCATTATAAAAAATTTCGTTACTTTTTTGATCCTCTTTATTTTGCCCTCCTTGAAGAACACAATCTTTATATGGAAAATTCAATACTACATCATTGGATTTAGAAATAAATTCTTCATTTTTAGTTAAACCAATTTTATTTATATATCTTGTGTACGAGTTTGCCAAAAATTCTTTTGATTCTATAAACCAAGCAAATTTTTGCTTATCAAAAACAAGTGTCCCACTTACTTCTTGAAAAAATCTTTCTTTAATTTTGGGGTTAGAAATAAGTACAAAAAGCAAGTCGTTATCCATGTTTATTATATCCTGATAAACACTAGCTTTAAGTAATTTTCCATCTTCTGATACGTACTTTTTTAATGTTAATAGTACATCAATTACTATTTCAAAAATATTTTTATTCATTTTTTACCTCCCAGTTAGAATATATAATGTTTTCCAAATTCATATTTTAAATTTTTGTTATTGTATTTATCAATTTTAATAATTTAGTAATTATTGCTACTAAATAATGTTAAATTTATTATAAAATTATGTCTGTTTCTTGTTTTGATTATACTATTTCAAAAAAATTATTTCAAGAAAAATCATTTTTAAGAAGTTTTATTATAAATTATTTTGTGTTTGAAAGAACAGATTTAGTGAGAATTTTAGATATTTATAAGTTAAAATTTACATAGTTTTAAAATAAAAAATAAAAATAATAGTTTTTAAAATGAAAAACAAAGATTTGTATGCTATACTTCAAAGCTGCATATAATAAAAAAAGAAAGACTTTTGTAGTAAGATTATTTGGGAGGATAGGACAATGTGGGACATTGCCGAAAATGTTGAAGAAAGAAGGGATATTGAGCAAAAAACGTTAAATGGGGTAAAAATAAAAATTATAGGAATAGGGAAAATAGGGAACAATGTAATAAATAAAATGGCAGTAAGAGATGATATAAAAGCTAATTTTATAGCAGTTGATGCTGAAAAAATTAATCTAGATAATTCAAAAGCTGATACAAAAATATTTGTATCTTCGATGATTTCTTATGAAGCCGTAGAGGGTTTAAAAAAACAAATCAAAAAAGACCTAGAAAAGACAGATATGGCATTTATTATAGCTGAAATGGGTGAAAAAACTGGAACCCCTGCCTCAGCTATTATTGCAGAAATTGCAAAATCAATGGATGTATTAACTGTTGCTATTGTATCAAAACCCTTTAAATTTGAAGCTCCTAATAAAATAAAACTTGCTAAAAAAGGAAAGAAAAGATTAAAACATTTCGCTGATACTGTAATAGTTATTCCATATCAAAAATTAAATGATTTATACGCAAACCTTTCATTGGCAAATATCTATGAAAAAGGAGAAAAAGCCTTTGTAACAATTGTAAAAGGAATATTGGACTTAATAAAAAAACAAGGAATTGTAAATTTAGACTTTGCAGATATTAAATCTATATTGCAAAATTCAGGCAAAACAGTATTGGGCTTTGGGAAAGCAGATGGAGAGGACAGAGCAAAAAAGGCAGTAGAACAAGCACTAAATACCCCACTTCTAGAACGTTCAATAAAAGGTGCAGGAAAAATACTAATGAACATAACCTCAGGAAATGACATACGCCTCGAAGAAATTAGCCAAATTGCCACAGCAGTAGCCAAAAGTTCCCAAAATCCAGAATTATTTCTCGCATGGGGAACAGTCTTTGAAGAAACTAAATTTGAAAATTCTGAAGATTTTGAACAAAAAGGGAGCTGTGTAAAGGTATATTTGATTGCAACAAATTTTTCGGATTAATAAAAAAATTAAAAATTTATAAATAAAAAAAGAAAAAACATTGACTAATTAATTAGATATGATATAATTACATTGAAAGAAAAAGTTTAAAAACAGGTGTTCCACTACCTTAAAATGAAGGACAGATAAAAACAGGTGTTGCATACCTTAAAATGAAGCAACTTTAAATGCAAAGCTACCAATTATGGTAGCTTTTTGTTATTATTAGAAGAAAAGGCGAAATTGTATAAAAAACAGTAAAAAGTTCTAATATATTTGATAAAAATATGTTAAAATCTAGAAAAGAAAACTTTGTATATAAAGGAGAAGAAAAATGGATGGTGTTGGAATAAAAGTTGTCGGAATCGGTACAGTGGGAAATGATGTCTTGAATAAGATGATGAAAAAAGAGATTGCGGAAGTTGAACTTGTGGGAATTTATGCAAATCAAGGGAATTTGGATAAACTGAATGTAGAATCAAAAATATTGGCTTCTGAGGATTTAAGTGAAAAAGTGCAGAGTACATTCAAAAATACAGATTTAGTATTTATTTTGACAGAAATGTCGGAAAAGAAGAATAACGAAATAGCCTGCATTGTTTCAGAAGTTGCAAAAACAATGGGAATATTGACAGTAGTTCTAGTTGCTACATCAATTAATTCAAATGGAGGAACTGAAGAAATTAAGAAATTAGAAGAAGTTTCTGATACTATCATAGTTTTGCCTCTTAAAAAATTAGTGGAAACAGATTCTAGTGCAACTTTTGATAAATTATTTGAAAAAAGAGATAAAATTTTTATAAAAAATGTAGAATTTATAACAAATTTAATAAAAAAACAAGGGGTAGTGAATCTTGATTTTGATGATGTAAAAATAATGCTAGGAAATTCAGGGGAAGGCATAACAGCATTTGGTAAAGGTGAAGGGCAGGATAAGGTAAAACTTGCTACAGAACAAACAATAAACAGTCCTTTTACAAAAAATATTCCAAAAGCGAGAAAGATGCTGTTAAGGATTACAGCAGGACCAGACATTGGATTAACGGATTTACAGGAAATAACTATGATTATAAATGAAAAATTTGGAGCAGATCAAACAAATATGCTATGGGGATATATTATGGATATTGATCTTGAAGATAAAATTGAAGTGGAAATGCTGATAACGGATTTTTCTAAATAAATGTATATAAAATAATACTAAAATTGAAGTATGTATTATTAAAAAAGTAAATGTCAAAGATTAGAAGTTATAGAGGTAAAAATGTGATAAGAGAGATTAATATACTAGATGCGAAGGATATACAAGAAATTTGTAAAGATGAGTTAGGATATAATGTTGATATTAAGACTGTCAAGACGCAAATTGAAAAATTATCTATTGATTATGAACATCATATTATCGCAGTATATGAAGACAAAAAAACAAGTAAGGTTGTTGGTTTTGTTCACGCAGAGATGTATGAAAGTTTATATAGTGATATTGGGTTAAATATATTAGGATTAGCAGTAAATTCCAATTTTCAAGGCAAGGGTATAGGGAAAAAACTGATGGTTTTTGTTGAAGAGTATGCTTTAAACAATAATATTAATTTCATTAGATTAAATTCGGCTTCTCATCGTTCAGAAGCACATAAATTTTATGAGAATATAGGTTATACTTGTAATAAAACTCAAAAACGTTTTATAAAAATATTTCGATAAAGAGGTGCTAATAATAAAATTTTAAAATTTAAGAGAAGTAAAAGCAGTAAGCTTATGCTTCTTTTTCTTTTTTGATAAAAAAATTGTGAGAATATGCGTATACTAAAGTTCATTTAAATAACGAAATTACAGTAAAACTTATTTAAAATCAGACTCAAAAACTCAAACCATAAATTTATATAATTTTAGCAGTTTAATTTAAATAGGTTTGAGTATATTACAAACTTTTTTAAGAAAGGATACAAACCTTTACTGCAAGATAAGGATTTACGGCAATGAGCAATCCTACTAAAATAAAAAAGAAAAAACATTTATTAATCAAAATATCCAAAAAATAATAAAATCAAATTGTTGAAATTTGAAAAAATAAAAGTTGAAAAAAAATAGAAAAATTTTCTTTTTTTGGAAAAAATGTGGTATAATTTGATGTATGCTCAAACCTTTTTAAAATTAAATAAACTTAGGGATTGAGTAAATTATGAATTAAAAACATTATAATTATAAATAGAATAGATAAATATATTGGAGAGAAAATTGGAAAAAAGTTTTAAGGATAATTTGCTGACTGCTGATGAAATGAGAAATGAAATAGTGAGATTGCAGAAGGCCGGGAAAAAGGTAGTTTTTACTAATGGAGTTTTTGATATTTTACATGTTGGGCATTTGACTTATCTGGAGGAAGCCAGAAATTTAGGCGACGTTTTGGTTGTTGGTGTAAATAGCGATGTTTCGGTTAAAGTGAACAAGGGAGATAAAAGACCTATAAATAGTGAAACAAATAGAGCTTTTGTGCTTTTAGGTACAAAATTTGTAGATTATACAGTAATTTTTAACGAAAAAACACCAGAAAAACTGTTGGATATTTTAAAGCCAGATATTCACGTAAAAGGTGGAGATTACAAAAAAGAAGACTTGCCAGAAACAAAAGTTGTTGAAAAAAATGGCGGAGAAGTAAAAATTTTATCCTTCGTGGATAACATTTCCACAACTGAAATTATTAATAAAATTATTGAAGTGTATAAATAAAGGATATTTTTGTTTTTAAGATATTCTTTTTTATGTAAAAGGAAACATTTACTATTAATTTTAAAATCATAACATTTTTTCAATAAAAATAATAAGCAAAATTTCGTTAAAGAGAAAATAACTGTTTGAGATTTTGGAATAAATTTTAGATTGTATCTTGTTATTTGCGTTAAAATAAACCTAATTCAAAATCGAGTTTTATTTTTTCTTTATAAGAAAGTTTTGCGTAAAGCGGGGTAGTTCGTAGAACGTTTCGCCATTATCTCTAAATAGTAACCAGTTATACATGTCAAAATAACTGCTATTGCGAAAAAGGGCATGGCGTTTGATGCCCTTACGTTAAAAAGACAAATATAAAATTATAAAAAAATAATTTATAATATAAAAATCAAAAAATTTTAGTTAAACATAAAATAAAATTTAGAAATAGGAAAAATTATGAAAAATAAAATATTAACATTTGATAAGATAGATAAATTAGCAAAAAATTTAGCAAAAAAATTAAAAAACGGAGGCTGTCTAGGACTTATTGGAGATTTGGGAGCGGGGAAGACTACGTTTACTAAGAAGATTTGTGAATGTTACAATGTTACAGAGAATGTGAAGAGTCCGACGTTTACTTATGTGATTGAGTATAGTTCTGGAGATATGCCTGTGTATCATTTTGATGTTTACAGGATTAATGATTCTGAGGAAATTTATGAGATTGGGTTTGAGGATTACATTGGGGAAGATGGAAGTGTTGTGATTATTGAGTGGGCGGACAAGATTTTGGATGAAATGCCAGGGGATGCCGTATTTGTTGAGATAAATCATTATTCTGATACCGCTCGTGAAGTTTCTGTTTATACACTTAAAAATGGTGAAAAAATAGATTTTGAAATAGAATAATTTAGTTTTTAATAGTTCAATTTTAAATGGATTCGAGTATAAAAGTAAAGAAAAATGAAAATGGAGAAAAATATGTTGATATTTGCGATAACGACTACAACTAAGCTGGCTGGATTGTCGCTTTATGAGAAAGATAAGCTGCTGGGTGAAATTCATGTGGAAATGGCAAAAACACATTCTACTACGATTTTGGAGCAGATTGACAGCCTTTTGAAATGGACTGGGAAAAAGCTAGATGAAATTGAAAATGTAATTGTTTCGATAGGACCAGGTTCGTTTACAGGGGTTAGAATAGCAATTTCAGTTGTAAAGGGGCTTTTTTTTGGACGGAATGTGAATTTTTATGAGGTGAATGAACTGGATGCACTTGGATATCAGGGGTATTATAATTTGAAAGCAAGTTTGAAAAATGATGAAGATGTGAAAATATATTCGATGATTGATTCACGAAAGGAAAAGATTTATTGTGCGGGTTATGAAACTTTAAGTGAAAATAAACTAAAATTGGTAAAAAATTATGAAGTTGCAAAACTGGACAATGTAATTGATGAAATAATTGAAAATAAGGGAAATAATAAAAAAGTTTATCTAATTGGAGATGCAGTTTTTAATTATAAGGCTAAGATACTAGATAAATTGGGAAATTGTGTAAAAATATTTGAAGATAAGAATTTGACAATTAATACAATGACATTTGTACAGATGCTTTTAGATAAAAATTTGGAAAATGCTGGTGTGGTAAGAAAGACTGATATTTTTAATCTGAAACCAGATTATCTGGAAAAATCACAGGCGGAAAGGGATAAGAAATAATGCTGAAAAATTTTTTTAAATTTGGAAAAAAGAAAAAAGATGAAGATCAGAAGAACACTTTGGAAAATCAAATAGAAAAAGAAATTGAAGAAAGCCAAAGTGAAATAGATAAAATTAAAGCTGAAACTGAAAAGGAAATAAAGGAAACAGCTGAGGAAATCTTAGGAAAAAATGCTAAAAAAACTGAAAATAATGAAAAAAACTTTGAAACTGAAAGAGAAAAAACTGAAAGTGTAGAAATAGAAGAAAAATCAAATGAGAAAACAAAAGGAAAGCCTAAATTAAAACCTTTAAAGGATAGGCTGGCAACTCCTAAAAAAGGTTTTTTTGGAAAATTAAAGGAAGTGCTGCTGGGTAAGGCAATAGATGACGATTTGTACGAGGAGCTGGAAGAGTTGCTTATTCAGTCAGATATTGGAATGAATATGACAATGCAGCTTGTGGAGGAGCTGGAAAAATCAGTTTCACGAAAAAAACTGAAAACGTCGGAGCAAATTTACGATGAATTAAAGGAATTGCTTAAAGCAAAACTTATTTACAATGATGAAAACAGCACAAAATTAAAATTGCAGGATGGAAAGCTTAATATTCTTTTGGTTGTGGGAGTAAATGGTGTTGGAAAGACTACTTCCATTGGTAAAATTGCCAAAAAATTGAAGGATAGCGGGAAAAAAGTTATTATTGGGGCTGGAGATACATTTAGAGCCGCTGCGATTGAGCAAGTTGAGGAATGGGGAAAACGGACTGGAGTGGAAGTTGTAAAGCAGGCACATGGGAGCGATCCTGCCGCTGTAATTTTTGATACAGTAAAAACTGCGAAAAATCGTGGATTTGATGTGGCAATACTGGATACGGCTGGAAGACTTCATAATAAACGTGATTTGATGAAGGAGCTTGAAAAAATAAATAAAATTATACGTGAACAGTCTGGAGAAACGGATTTTGAAACTTTACTTGTAATTGACAGCACAACTGGTCAGAATGGATTGGAACAGGCTAGAATATTTAATGAAATTGTAGATTTGACAGGAATTATTCTGACAAAATTTGATGGGACAGCAAAAGGAGGGATTATTTTCCCAATTACAGAAGAGCTGAAAAAACCGATTAAATTTATAGGTGTCGGGGAAGGAATCGAGGATTTGCGGGAATTTGATACAAAGGAATTTGTTGAAGCTATGTTTGATTAATAAAAAAAGAAAATTGAAAAGGAGAGGAAATTTATGAACACATTAGCAAATGAATTAAAAGAAAAAGCAAAAAAACTGAACAAGACAATCATTTTACCTGAAACAGAAGATGAGAGAGTTTTGCGGGCAACAGAAAAAATCATTAATGAAGGAATCGCAAAAATAGCGCTGGTCGGAGATGAGAAAAAGTTAAAGGAAAAAGCGGCTGAACTGGGGGTTTCGTTGGAAGGAGCGATTTTCTATAATCCTGATTCGTGTGCAACAATTGACGCTATGTCGGAACTTTTGAGAAAAAGAAGAGAGAAAAAAGGTATGACATTAGAAACTGCAAAAGCGACACTTATGTCAGATCCAAGATATTTTGCGGCAATGCTTGTACATCAAGGAAGAGTTGATGGAATGGTAGCAGGTTCAGCTTCACCAACAGCCCATATTTTAAGAGCGGCAATTCACATAATTGGACCAAAGGAAGGACTAAAGACAGTATCGAGTTCTTTTATTATGATAACAAATACGCCTGAATTTGGCTACAATGGGACATTTGTATACTCAGATGGTGGGGTAATCCCTGATCCTACGGCTATGCAGCTTGCGGATATCGCTATTTCTGCAGCGGAAAAAGCTAAATTCACTGCTGGAATAAAAGAGCCAAAAGTAGCCTTTTTATCATATTCTACAAAGGGAAGTGCAGATGGAGTGTCTGTAAGCAAAGTTAGGGAAGCTATCGAAATTTTAAAAGTTAGAAATGTTGATTTTGAATTTGATGGGGAATTACAGCTGGATGCTGCGATTATTCCTGAAGTAGCTGCTGCAAAAGCACCTGGATCAAAAGTGGCAGGACAGGCAAATGTATTGATTTTCCCTGATTTAGATTCAGGAAATATCGGTTATAAATTAACGCAGAGATTGGCTAAGGCAAAAGCATTAGGACCTTTAATTCAAGGATTGGCACGTCCAGTTCACGATCTTTCAAGAGGATGCAGCGTGGAAGATATTGTGGAAGTCGTGGCAATTACTGCCGTTGAATCAGAAATGTAAAATAAAAATATAAATAAAAAATTTGGAGGGAAAATTATGAAAGTTTTGGTAATAAATTGTGGGAGTTCATCAGCAAAATTTGAACTTATTGACATGACAAATGAGCAATCACTAGCTAAAGGAAATTGTGAAAGAATAGGAATTACAAATCCTATTTTCAGTTACAAAAATTTATTGACTGGGGAAAAAATTGACAAAATGGAAGTTCCTATGGAAAATCACACAATTGCGGTGGAACTAATTTTACAGACATTACAGGATGAAAAAATAGGAGTAATTTCAAGCGTGGATGAAATTGATTCGATAGGACATAGAATTGTCCATGGTGGAGAATATTATGAAAAATCGGTAATTGTAGATGATGAAGTTATGAAAAATCTTGAAGAAATAGCACCACTTGCACCTTTACATAACCCAGCGCATATAATGGGAATAAAAGTTGTTCAAAAATTGCTTCCAGGTAAAAAGAATGTAGTTGTATTTGACACGGCTTTCCATCAAACAATGCCAGGAAAAGCATATATGTATCCATATCCTTATGAAGACTATACTGATTTGAAAGTTAGAAAATATGGATTTCACGGGACTTCTCACAGATATGTAAGTGAAGTGGCAAGAGAAATGTTAGGAAAAGAAGATTCTAAAATTATAGTTTGCCACCTTGGAAATGGAGCGAGCATTTCAGCAGTTCAGAATGGTAAAGTTGTAGATACATCAATGGGAATGACCCCGCTTGCAGGAGTTATGATGGGAACAAGAACTGGAGATGCAGATCCCGCGTCTGTCATTTATATAATGAGAAAAAGAGGTCTTTCTTTGGATGAAATGAATACGAGAATGAATAAGCAGTCTGGAATTTTGGGAATATTTGGAGAAAGTTCAGATTTTCGTGATTTAGATACAGCAAGAAGATCAGGTAATGAGAAGGCTATTTTAGCTTATGAAATGTTCTGTTACAGAATACAACTTTATATCGGAGCTTATGTTGCAGCGATGAACGGAATTGACGCAATCGCATTTACAGGTGGAATAGGGGAAAATTCAGTTGGAGTAAAACAGCATATTTGTGAATCGCTTTCATATTTTGGAATTGAACTGGATGAAGAAAAAAATGCACAAAGATTACCAGGAAATGTTGAATTGTCAACAAAAGATTCAAAAGTTAAAATTTATAAGATTGAAACAGCAGAAGAACTTGTAATTGCAAGGGATACTTACAGATTAACAAAATAAAAAAACAGCCAGACTTTATAGTTTGGCTTTAAATAATTTTTAAATTATAAAGAAAAGAGGAAAATAATGGCAACATTAAATATAATTTATTATACAGGTACTGGAAATACTGAAGATATGGCAAAATACATTGGCGAAGGAGCAGAAAATGCTGGAGCTGTTGTAAAACTAATAAATGTGGAAGAAGCTGATGAAAGTGCAGTAAATGCTGATTTTGTAGCATTTGGTTCGCCAGCTGGAGGAGCAGAAGAAGTTGCACCCGAAATGGTAGAATTTATCGAAGGAATAAAAGACAAAATTTTTGGAAAAACAGTTGGACTTTTTGGATCTTATGACTGGGGACAAGGTGGCTGGATGGAAACTTGGCGTGAAGAAATGATTGCTGAAAATTTTTCGGTTGTAAAAGACGGATTGATAGTTCATTTGGCTGTTGATGATGATGAGAAAATTGAAAAATGTAGAGAGTATGGAAGAGCAATTGTTGGATAATCTAAAAATATAAAATATTATAATCTTTGAGTAAAAGTTTATAATAATTTTTTGTGAGTTATAAATTTGGAGGAAAAATTGGGAAATATATTAATACAGCTTGGTATAATGGTTTTTGTTGGAACGCTTATAGGATGGTTTACAAATTATCTGGCAATAAAGCTATTATTTAGACCGTATAAGGAAGTAAACTTTCTGTTTTTTAAAATACAAGGATTAATTCCTAAAAATCGAGATAGAATATCAGAAAACCTTGCTGAAACAATTGAAAAGGAGCTTATTTCAGTAGAACATATTACAGCAAAGCTAAAAGACAGTGATGTTATCAATGATGAAGTTTTAAATAAGCTATTGGATAAAATTATAGGAGAAAAGCTTAAAAACAGTGTGTTAGAAAAAAATCCTCTATTAAAAATGTTTTTAAATGATTCATTAATTGAAAAAATAAAATCATATTTTAAAAAGTCGATTTTGGAAAACAAAGAGGAAATAGTGGAAGAAATAATAAAAATAGCAGAAGACAAAATAGACTTCAAAGAAATTATGCTGGAAAAAATGAAAAATTTTTCATTAGAAGAAATGGAAAAAATCATTTTGTCTGTGTCTAAAAATGAATTGAAACATATTGAGATTATTGGTGGAATATTAGGAGGAGTAATTGCATTATTTCAGTTTTTCATAATGTTATTATTAAAACAGATATAAAATTTTTAACGTAAGGGCATCAGTCGCCATGCCCTTACAACCCGGCTCGTCTAAGCATTTTTTGAAAATAAAAATTAAACTCACTTCGCTCAAACAGTAATTTTTATTTCCAAAAAATCACGACACTTTATGTTTAATCATAACAATTATTTTGATAAAGATTCAATAGATAAATTTATTATTTTAATAATCATAAAAATTTTTGTTATAAGATTAAAATTCGATAAGCAGAGAGAGTTCGTGGAACTTTTGTCATTAGTATTAGGTTATAACTAGTTAATCGTATTAAATTAATCATTATTGTGAAAAAAGGATATATCCTTGTAATTTAGAAAAAGAAATAACATGTAAAATATCTATTAACAAGAATTCTTTTTATAAAATTTAAATAAAAATAACTAAACTAGAGTATTTAAGAAATTAATTTATAAATAAAAAAAATTAGATAAAGAAATAAAGAAGAAATATTGAGGAGAAGGAATGAATGAGGAAAGAATATTGGAACCTAAGGAATTAGGGGAGGACAATATTCAAAGAAGTTTACGGCCAAAAACTTTTAAGGAATATATTGGCCAGCAGGATTTAAAAGAAAAAATGAATATATTTATAAAAGCTGCTAAAATGAGAAATGAATCGCTTGATCATATTTTATTGTATGGGCCTCCAGGATTGGGAAAAACTACGCTTGCAGGAGTTATTGCCACAGAAATGGGAGTGAACTTGAAGATAACGACAGGGCCTGTACTGGAGAAAGCGGGAGATTTAGCGGCTATTTTGACGTCTTTGGAGGAAAATGATATTTTGTTTATTGACGAGATTCATAGATTGAATACATCGGTAGAGGAAATTTTGTATCCTGCAATGGAAGATGGGGAACTGGATATTCTTATTGGAAAAGGTCCGTCTGCGAGAAGTATACGTGTGGAATTGCCACAATTTACGCTAATCGGTGCGACAACAAGGGCAGGACAGTTAAGTACGCCGCTTCGTGACAGATTTGGAGTTACTCATAGGATGGAATATTACCAATTGGAAGACTTGAAGGAAATTATACGAAGAGGGGCAAATATTCTGAATATTTCCTATGATGAAGACGGAATTACAGAAATCGCCAAAAGAAGCCGAGGAACTCCTAGAATAGCAAATAGATTATTGAAAAGAGCAAGGGACTTTGCATTGGTGGAAGGTTCGGGTATTTTGGAAAAAGAAAGCGTTGATGGGATTTTGAGGCTTTTGGGAGTAGATGATAACGGACTTGATGAATTAGATAGAAATATTTTGCTTTCAATTATAAATGTGTACAACGGAGGACCTGTTGGAATTGAGACATTGTCACTTTTACTTGGGGAAGACAGACGAACGATAGAGGAAGTTTATGAGCCATATTTGGTAAAAATAGGGTTTATAAAAAGAACGCCACGTGGTAGAGTTGTGACAGAATTTGGATATAAACATTTAGGAATTGAAAAAATATTTAGTGAAAAAGAATAAAATGTGATAATATTATTTTGAAACAAGACTTAAAATTTATGATTATTTTTGCCTGCTCAAATCTTTAAAATTTTTATGTAGATAGGGCTAAAATATGATAAAAAGTAAAAAAATGAGGTGAAAAACTGTTGTTGACAGTAATAGCGGAAAAAGAAAATATTGATGAAAATAATGGAAAGATTTTGATAAAAGATAAATCAGACTGCAATCATATCCAAAATGTTTATCGTCTAAATATAGGCGATGAATTACGGATAATTGATGGTGAATATGAATATTTTACAAAAATTATTGAAATCTCAAAAAAGGAAGTTGCTGTAAAAATATCGGAAAAAAAAGAAGACAGCTACTCTTTAAATGTAAATATTGATGTTGCAATGGGAATTTTGAAAAATGATAAAATGAATCTGGCAATACAGAAGCTGACGGAAATTGGTGTAAATAGCATAATTCCCTTAAAAACTGAACGAGTTGTTGTAAAAATTAATGAAAAAAAAGAAAAATGGGACGTAGTTGTAAGAGAAACATTAAAACAGTGCAGAGGAATAAAATTTACTGAAATTACACCTGTGAAAAAACTTGCAGAAATTGATTATTCTAAATATGATAAAATAATATTTGCTTATGAAAATAGCGATGAATCAAAATCTTTACCAGAAATAATAAAAAAAGAAGATAAAAATATTTTATACATAATTGGTCCAGAAGGTGGGATTACCCAAGAGGAAGTTAATTTTTTAAAAGAAAATAAAGCAATAGAAATTAGCCTAGGAAAACGTATTTTAAGAGCAGAAACTGCGGCAATTGTGGTGTGTGGCATTATTGCCAATTTTTATATATAATTTTTTATTTTGCTAAAAATTGAGAAATAAATTGAAAATTAGTCAAATATATAATATAATATACCTTAGTAGTGGTATCGTAATAATTTTTTTGTGAAATTTTGATAAATAAAAAATTTTAAAATAAAAAATTGAAATAGATTTTATAAATAAAAATAATAAAAAAAGAAAGGGAATTTTTAGAATGAGTGAAATAAATAATAATTATGAAAAAGAAGTTCAAGAGATAGTTAATATTATGGAAGATAAGAAAGCACAGGATATAAAGGTATATGATATGAGAGGAAAATCTCCATTTTTTGATTATTCAATTTTATGTACAGGTAGTTCTTCCAGAAATATTGAGGCAATAGCAACTGATATAAAGAAAAGCCTTGAGAATGTGAAAAGTGTGGAAGGGCTTGATGAGGCAAACTGGGTTTTAATTGATGCTGGAGATTTGATTATTAGTGTGTTTAGCAAGGATGCAAGAGAATACTACAGATTAGATGATTTTTATAATGGGGTAAATGAAAAAGATAGAGAAATTGGCAAAAACGATGGGGAATAGATACCTATTTTAGTGAAATTAAGATGTTTTTGGAAGTTTAATTGAGGAAAAATGCAATAAAATATGAAGAGGAAAATTATGAGAGAATTAGATAAAAAAGAAAAAAATGTACGATTTATAGTTTTTCTTGTTCTTGTAGGAGCAGTTTTTTTACTGTTGGTAGCACGATTGTTTACATTACAGGTATTAGATGCATCTCAGTATGCAGAACAGGCGTTACAAAATAGAATTAGAACCAATGTAATAAAGGCTACACGTGGAGAAATTTACGATAGAGAAGGAAAATTACTTGCAAAAAATACAACAGGTTATCAAGTAATTCATTCTCATACGCAACCATTAAGTCCTAAAGATGTAGCATTATTAAAAGAAGTAAAGAATATGACGCAAGAACAGATAGATGCGAGACTTTCACAAGAGCGAAAAGCGGTTGCAGAACGTATAAAGGAAACAATAGGTGATATAAACAAAATAAGTCAGATAACAGGTTATCAAGTTGATTATTTGATTGACAGGTTTTTTAAGCAGCAAAGAATGGGAACAGATAAAAGAATTCTTGTTATTGAAGATTTAGAAAAACAAGTTGCATTAAGAGCAATTGAAAAAATTGATAATGATAGAATTGATATTGTAGAGTATAACAAGAGATATTATCCAGAAGACTCTCTAGCTTCGCATGTGATTGGGTATGTAAAACCAATTAGTGAAAAGGAATTTAAGGATTTGGAAAAAGAAGGTTACAGAAATAGTGACTTGATTGGAAAAAAAGGTGTAGAGCGTTCATATGATAAGGAAATGAAAGGGCAGGATGGAAAGGAAAATGTCGAAGTTGATGCCAAAGGTAATGTTATAAGACAAATAGAAACAAGTGAAAGTTCGGCAGGAAAGAATGTTTATTTGTCGATTGATCTGGAACTACAAAAATATATGACGGATGCTTTTATCGGTAAAAGTGGAGCTTTTATTGCAATGGAGGCAAAAACTGGAAAAATTATTACATTTGTGAGTAATCCTGAAATTAGTTTAAATTTATTAAGTTCAAGAATACCTGATAATCAATGGAATGAATTGGTAAATTCAAAAGCAAAGCCACTTGTAAATAAGGGAATTGCAGGACTTTATCCGCCAGGATCAACTTTTAAAGCAATAACTGGAATGGGGATTTTGGAATCTGGAATTTCGCCTTATGCGACAGTGTATTCAACGGGACAATATAAATATGGAAATATGATATTTAGAGATTCTCATAAACACGGAAACGGATCAACAAACTTCGCAAAATCTATTGAGCAATCTGTAAATACGTATTATTATGTTTTCTCTCAAAAAGCTGGAGTAGAGAAGATAGTAAAATATGCAAAAGAATTTGGAATAGGGTCTAAAACTGGAATTGATATTCCAGGAGAACTGGCTGGAACTTTACCAAGTCCTAAATGGAAGAAAAAAAGATTTAAGAAGAAACAGGATCAGCGATGGCTACCTGGAGATTTGATAAATATGTCGATAGGACAAGGTTATGTACTTACAACTCCTATTCAAATTGCTTCTGCCTATCAGGCTATCGCAAATAATGGAGTTCAGTTAAAACCTACAGTTGTGGACAGATTTGTAACTTATTCAGGAAAAGTTGAAAATAATGCGCCAAAAGTTGTTAGAAAACTAAATGTAAGTTCAAAAAACTTAAAATTAATGCAAAATGCCTTAAGATTGCCTGTAAGCGGTTATGGAGGAACTGTAAAACTGTTAAGAATTGGAGGCTATCCAGTTTCTGCAAAAACAGGAACTGCACAAAATACAGGATTTGGAGATAATCACTCATGGATTGCAGGATATTTTCCATCAGATAATCCTCAAATTGTATTTGTGTCCATTGTAGAAGGTGGAGGATACGGAGGAGTAGCTTCTGGAAATATGGCTCTTAAATTCATATTAAAATATAGAGATAAATATGTTATAAAAAAAGCTCAAGCAGAAATGCAGAAAAAAAGAGAGGAAGAAGAAAAGAAAAAACAGCAAGCAAATAATAAAAATTTAGCAAAAAGATAAAATAAGGAGGTGTTTACTAAATGTCAGAAAAAGAAAAAAATGAGTTTGGAAATCAAACTTTTAAAAGAAACTTTTCTAAAAAAGAAGATATTAATAAAATAAAATCTGGAATGAAAAGATTTAGAAGAAAAAACACGAATCGAAGACATTTAGATGAAAAAAATGAAGTACGTTATATTCCAAGAGTAAATGACAGGAATAGACATATAGACAAGGAAGTGGATGGAAAAGAAGAAAAGATGTATGTAATTCCGCTTGGAGGTATTGAGGAAGTTGGGAAAAATATGACAGCTTTTCAATATAAAGATGAAATTATTGTAGTGGATGCAGGACTTACTTTCCCAGAAGATGAACATTTGGGAATAGATGTTATAATTCCAGATTTTTCATATTTAGAATCAAACAGACATAAAATAAAAGGTTTACTTTTGACACATGGACATGAAGATCATATAGGAGCAATCCCTTATTTTTACCAAAAATTAGGGACAGAAAATATACCAATGTATGGTGGAAGACTGACACTTGCTCTTGCAAAAGCAAAATTTGAGAAAAAAGATGCAAAATTACCAAAAGAAAAAGTAATTAGTGGGAGAACGATCTTAAAAGTCTCAAAATATTTTACAGTTGAATTTATAAGTGTGACACACAGTATCGCAGACTGTTATGCAATTTGTATAAAGACTCCGGCAGCAACAATTTTACATTCTGGAGATTTTAAGGTAGACTTAACGCCTGTTGACGGAGAAGGATTTGATTTTGGAAGATTGGCTCAGCTAGGTGAAGAAGGTGTAGATTTATTGCTGTCAGATAGTACAAATGCACAAATTCCTGGATTTACACCATCAGAAAGAACAGTTGGTGAAAGCTTGAAAGATGAATTTGCAAAGGCTAATGGAAGAATTATTTTAGCTGCATTTGCTTCACATGTACATAGATTACAGCAAATTGTAAATATTGCATTAAAACATGGAAGAAAAATTGCAATTGATGGAAGAAGCATGGTAAAAATCTTTGAAATTTGTTCAAATCTTGGATATTTGAAAATACCAAAAGATATAATGATTGATATTGATAAAGTTGAAACTTATCCAGCAAATAAAGTACTTATCTTGTGTACTGGAACACAGGGAGAACCGCTTGCAGCTCTTTCAAGAATTGCAAATGGAACACATAAGCATATTTCTTTAAGAGAAGGAGATACAGTTGTAATTTCGGCAACACCTATTCCTGGAAATGAAAAAGCGGCAACTAAAAATATAAATCAGCTTATGAAACGTAATGCAGATGTTGTATTTGAAAAAGGAATCGGAATTCATGTATCAGGACATGGATGCCAGGAAGAACAGAAACTTATGTTAAATCTAGTAAAACCTAAATTTTTCCTTCCTGTGCATGGAGAATATGCAATGATAAAAAAACATAAGGAACTGGCAATGGCTGTTGGAGTACCTGAAAAAAATGTTATTTTGTCAGAAAATGGTGCAAAATTAGAATTATCTAAGAGTCAATTTAGAAACGTTGGAAAGGTACCTAGTGGTGCAACATTTATTGATGGATTTGGAATCGGAGATATTGGAAATGCTGTGTTGAAAGATAGACAAAATTTGGCAGATGATGGAATAGTAATCATTTCAATTTCTCAATATAAAAATGGGAAATTTAATAAACAAGTTGAGCTTGTAACACGAGGTTTTGTGTATAATAAAGATGCAGAAAGTTTATTGTCTGAAACAAAAGAACTAGTTAAGATGGAACTTAGCAGTATGGAAAATGAAGGAATAAAAGAGATTGGTAAGATTAAACAGAGAATAAGAGCAAAAATAGGAGAGTTCCTAAATAAAGAAACAGATAGAGAGCCTATTATTTTACCAATTATAATGGAGGTTTAGAATGATACAGCTTTCAAGTAAAGAGAGAGCTTTTTTAAAGAAATTAGCACATAATCTGGATCCAATTGTAAGAATTGGGAAAGATGGAATTGATGAAAATGTATTAAAATCAATTTCTGAAGTTGTGAAAAAAAGAGAATTGATAAAGGTAAAAATCTTGCAAAATTCATCAGTTGAATTTGACAGGGAAATGGCAACTGAAATTGCTCAAAAAACAAAATCAGTATTTGTAGATAAAATAGGAAGTGTGTTAATATTTTTCAAGCCTAAAACTACAAAGGATGCAAAAATTACGCCTGAATTTAATGAATTTAGAAAAAGTAAAAAAAAATAAAAAGTAAATTTTTTAAGGAAAATAGAGAGGAAAAAGTAAATGAGTGGAGGAATACTGTTTGGAAATAGACTTCTTGATGTTGCGGCGATTTCATGCTTTTCAGCACAGTTTTACAAAGTTTTTTTTCCTGTATTCAAGGGACAGAAACCCCAGTGGGCAAGACTTATCCAGACAGGTGGAATGCCAAGTTCCCACGCCTCAACGGTTGTTTCCCTTGTGACAGGTGTATTTTTACTAAAAGGATTTAGTTCAATTGAATTTGCAATTTCTATGGTATTTGCAGGAATTGTACTATACGATGCAACAGGAGTAAGACAGCAGGCTGGGAAACATGCAAGAGCTTTAAATACATTGGTGCAAGCTATTGAACATCATGAAGGTATAGAAATAATTAATGAAAAATTTAAAGAGCTTCTTGGACATACGCCAGTAGAAGTATTTTGGGGAAGTATTCTTGGAATTGTTATAGGGCTTTTATTCAAAGGATATATATTAGGGTAAAAAAATTTGGAATAAATCGCAGTTATATTGGCTGTGATTTTTTCTTTTTCTTTTTACTTAAAAATTTGAAAAATGCCTTAAAATGTGGTAAAATGAATAAGTTTATAAATTATTTTTTATAAATATGATTTTAGTAATAAAAAATAAATAGAAAAATAAGGGATATGATTTATTATAAGTTATCTTTTATTTATAAAAAACTGGAAAGAGAAAACGATGAAAAAAAGACTGGATTTAATCCTAGTAGAACGAGAGTTTTTTGAAACAAGAGAAAAAGCTAAACGTGAAATAATGGTTGGAAACGTTATTGTAAATGAGCAAGTTGTAACAAAAGCTGGAACAATGTTTAAGGACAATGATGATCTTAATATTCGTATTAAAGACAAATTAAAATATGTTAGCCGTGGTGGTCTAAAGCTGGAAAAAGCAATAAAGACTTGGGATTTGAATTTTAAAGATAAATTGGTACTTGATATTGGAGCATCTACTGGCGGATTTACAGATTGTGCATTGCAAAATGGAGCAAAATGTGTATACAGTGTTGATGTTGGAAAAAATCAGCTTGATTGGAAACTTAGAAATGATGAAAGAGTTGTATCAATTGAGGAAATGCACATAAAGGATTTGAAGGAAAAGGATATTGGGGATGAAAAAGTTGACTACATTGTAATTGATGTTTCTTTTATTTCTTTAACAAAAGTTATTCCATATTTTGAAAAATTTCTTGCAAAAAATGCAAAAATTGTAATGTTAGTTAAGCCACAATTTGAAGTTGGAAGGGAAAAGATTGGTAAAAATGGTGTTGTAGAAAATGAAGAATATCATGATGAAGCCATAAAAAAAATAATTTCTTTTTCAAAGGAATGTGGATATGAACTGATTGGTGTAGAAGATTCACCAATAAAAGGAGCAAAAGGTAATAAGGAATTTTTAATGTTGCTAACATTTTCATAAAAATAAATAGTTCAAATTTCTAAAAAAATAAAACTAAATTAATTTTGAAGTTTGGTAGTATAATTTTAATTTTTATATTTAGTTTTAAAACAGTTTTATCATAACAAAATATTTAAAAGAGTTAATTTAAATATAATAGCTAATTGTAAAGTCTGTTTTTGAAAAATGGCAATTACAAATTAATTAAATAGTAATGTTAATCTAGATTTTAGATTTTTACATTTAGTTATTTTAAGTATATTTAGGAGGAAAAATGAAAAGAAACAAAATCGTACAGGCAGTATTGGGATTAGTGTTAGTGAGTATGCCTTTATTTGCGGCAACTACTATAATAAAAACATCAAGAAATGACAAAAATACAAGTGCTGGATATTCCAAAGATGCAACAGAATTAAACAGAATTGTGGATGTAATAAATATTATTGAAAATAATTATGTTGGAAAGGAAGAAACTCCAAGTAAAAAGGAACTTTATGAAGGAGCAGTGGCAGGAGTTGTAAACAGACTTAAAGATCCTTATTCAGAATATTTGACTAAAGCTGATTTAGCAGATTTTTCTGAGGATATGGAAGGTGAATATGTTGGAGTTGGAATGAGTATCAGTAAGAAAAAAGGAGAATTTCTTGAAGTTATTTCACCATTTATCGGAAGTCCAGCTGAAAAAGTCGGAATAAAAATAAAAGATAAAATTATAAAAGTTGATGGGAAAGATATTTTGCCACTTACAGCAAATGAAACTGTAAAACTTCTGAAAGGTAAAGAAGGAACAAAAGTTGATGTCGAAGTAGTTAGGGAAGGTAAAAAGGAACCAATGAAATTTACATTGACAAGAGCTAAAATTAAACTGGAAATGGTTGAAAGCAAAATGCTTGAAAATAACATTGGTTACGTGAGTCTTTTAAGATTTGGAAATCACGTTGGAGCAGAAGTTGAAAAAGCTATTAAAGATTTACAAGCTAAAGGAATGAAAGGATTAATATTAGATTTACGTTCTAATCCAGGAGGTTCGCTACAAGAAGCACAAGATATTTCTTCACTTTTTGTAAAAGAAGATTTAATTGTTTACTTAAAATATAAAAATGGACAACAGAGAAATTATAACAGAACTTCAAAAAACCTAGGGAACTTTCCGTTAATTGTATTGACAAATAAAGCAAGTGCAAGTGCTTCTGAGATTGTAACAGGTGCAATTAAAGATTACAAACGTGGTACAATCATCGGAGAAAAAACATTTGGAAAAGGAATTGTTCAGCAAGTTATACCTTTGAGAACAGAGGATGCCATAAAACTTACTATTGCCCAATACTTTACACCAAAAGGGAACTACATTCATGAAAAGGGAATTGAGCCTGATATAGAAGTAAAAATGGAAGAACTGCTTGCATTAAAAGGGTATGCAAACGACAGCGAACAAGCTAGAAAAAATAGAGAAAAAGAAATAGAAGATATTATTATAAAAGATAAAGGTAAAGAAGAAGCAGCTAAAATTATTTCAGCTGGAGACGTTCAGTTAAAAAGAGCAATTGAAGAAATGAATAAAAAAATAAGTGGAACAGGAAAAAGAAAATAACCATTATCAAAATTAATAAAAGAAATTAAAATTAGGAGAAATATATGTTTTATGTTGTTGGTACGCCAATTGGAAATTTAGAAGACATAACTTTTAGAGCAATAAAAGTTTTGAAGGAAGTTGATTATATTTTTGCAGAAGATACAAGAGTAACTAAAAAACTTCTTTCCCATTATGAAATAGAAAAAACGGTGTACCAGTATCATGAACATAACAAGCTTCATCAAATTACAAATATCATTAATCTTCTAAAAGATGAAAAAAAAATTGCACTTGTAACAGATGCTGGAACGCCGTGTATTTCAGATCCAGGCTTTGAACTAGTAAATGAAATTTTAAAAGCTGGAATAAAAGTCGTTGGAATACCAGGAGCTTCATCAATTGTTACAGGTGCAAGTATTTCAGGGCTGGATATGCGAAGAATGGCATACGAAGGCTTTTTACCAAAGAAAAAAGGTAGACAGACACTTTTCAATAAATTAAAGGAAGAAGAGCGTACAATCGTAATTTTAGAATCCCCCAACAGAATTTTAAAAACTTTAAAAGATATAAAAGAATATCTGGGAGAACGTTACGTTGTAATTACAAGAGAACTTACCAAAATTTATGAAGAAATAATCCGTGGAAATGTTTCTGAAATTATAGAAAAGCTTGAAGAAAAGCCAATTAAGGGAGAAATTGTTTTATTTATAAGGGCTATAAATGATGATGGTATTTATTTAAAAAATCAATAAAAATATATTTTTTAATGATTTGTTGTTAATAAATATTTTTTTCTATAATTTATATGTTTTTTCTTTTTTATAAAGCAAAGGGGAACAGTCACCATCCCCTTTGCAAACCCGGCTTGTCTAAGAATTTTTTTGAAATAAAATTGAAACTCGCTTTTTAATAAAAGTTATTATAAATTCTTAAACCAATTATAATTTAAAAGTTTAGAAAAAGCTCAAACAATCAATTTCATTCCAAAAAAATCACGACATTTTAAATTTGTTTATAATAATCATTTTAATTAAAATAAAAATGAAGAAACGATTATTAAATAAATTAAACATAGGCTATATGATGTATTACGATGAATTTATTAAAAATTTTTTTAATTAAAGGATAAAACTTAATATTTTTCAATAATTAAAACATAATTTTCACTTTTTAAACAGAATCTAGTATAAATTAATCTGTCGGAGCATTTTTCTGTGCTGGCAAAACTGTCTGAGCATAGCGAGTTTTTTGTCAGTGCAGAAAAATGTCGTAGACTAGCCATAGGTACAGGATTTGCGGCAATGAGCAATCCTGTGAAAATAAAAAAGAAAAAACATAGTAATATAATAAAATATTTATTAATCAAAATATCCAAAAAACAATAAAAAATAATTTAATTGAATAATTATAAATTAACCTTCAAACAACCCTATTATAAAATTTATTCCTATTTTTAAATCGGGTTTAGTATTAGTTGAATGAATGGATAGAAAAATTTAATAATATTGAGTTTTTATCTTTAATTTTAAAATTAATCTTAATTTTAGGATTAAAAATAAAAATTTAGAGAGAAAATGGAGAGAATGAAAGAATGAATATAAACTGGTATCCGGGGCATATGAAAAAAACAAAGGATTTAATTGTCGAAAATCTCAAAATAATTGATATTGTGATTGAGATTTTGGATGCAAGAATTCCGATTTCTAGTAAAAATCCAGATATTTCAAAGCTGGCAAACAATAAGAAAAAGATTATTGTACTGAATAAGGTTGATTTAATTGACAATAAGGAATTGAAGGTTTGGGAAGATTATTTTCTGGAAAATAATTTTTCTGATTATTTTGTAGCTTTGAGTGTGGAAAAAGGGACTAATTTTAATGAACTGCGAAAAATTACAGATAAGATTTATGCAGAAAAATTGGAAAAAATGAAAAAAAAAGGGCTTCGTAAAACTGAAGTAAGAGCCATGATTGTTGGGATTCCTAATGTTGGGAAGTCTAAATTTATTAATAAATTTGTGAATAAAAATAAGGCAAGAGTGGGTAATACACCAGGATTTACACGTGGAAAGCAATGGATAAAAATTGATGAGAAATTAGAGTTGCTAGATACGCCAGGAGTTTTATGGCCAAAGTTTGAAGATGATGAAGTGGCTTATAATTTAGCAATTACTGGTTCAATAAAGGATAATGTATTGCAGCTAGAACAAGTTGCTATGAAGTTTTTGGATAAATTAAAGGATTTGGGGAAAATTCAAAATCTAGTAAAAGTGTATAATCTGGAAGAATATACAACTGATGAGGAAATTTTTACAATGGAAAATCATAAGATACTGGAAATTTTGGAAAAGAGATTAGGAGTATCTAAAAATGATGAACATAACTATGAGATTATTTCGAGAAGATTATTGAGAGATTATAGAATGGGGAAAATTGGAAAATTCTTTTTAGAAATTCCTAAAAATTAGAATAAGATCATGAAAATTATCAAAGGGAAGAAATAGAATTTGAAAGAGGGTTTTGCTATAGAAGGAGAAGTGTAAAATGAGAATAGGAATATTTACAGATACATACAGACCTCAGGTAAATGGGGTTGTGAGTTCGATTATGACGCTTGAAAAGGAGCTTAGAAAGTTGGGGCATAAGGTGTATATTATTACTACAACTGATCCTGATGCACCTCAAGTCGAGCCAAATGTTTTACGAATACCAAGTATGGAATTCAAGCCGTTGCCTCAGTATCGGCTAGGAATGATATATTCTTCAAAAATAATAAAAAAAATAAAAAGACTGGAGTTAGATATTATTCATTCCCAGACAGAATGGGGTGTAGGGACATTTTCAAGATTTGCTGCGGTTAATTTGGAAATACCGCTTGTTCATACATACCATACACTATATGAATATTACACACATTATATTTTTGGTTCAAGATTTGTTTCGGCTGGTAAAAAGATTGCGGCTGCGATTAGTAAGTTTTATTGTGAAAAATGTAATGCTCTAATTGTACCTACACGAAAAGTTGAAGATATTTTGTATTCTTATGGCGTTGATCAGACAATGAATATTATTCCAACTGGATTAGAATTGGATAAATTTTATCGTGGAAATTATTCTGATGAAGATTTGGAATTTATGAGAGAAAATTTTGGAATAGAGAAAAGTGATTTTCTTTGTGTATATATTGGTCGGATTGCCGAAGAGAAAAGTATTGATTTGTTAATTGATATGTTTTCTAAAATTAAGGATGAAAACTTTAAGTTTATGATTGTTGGGCGTGGGAGAATTTTGGCTGACTTGAAGAAACAAGCTGAAGATCTTGGTATTTCAGATAGAGTTATTTTTACTGGGGAAGTTCCGCATGACAAAGTTGCAGCTTATTATCAGATGGGAGATGTATTTCTAAATGCAAGTATATCGGAAACACAAGGGCTTACATTTGTAGAAGCAATGGCTGCTAAAACTCCTGTTGTGGCAAGATATGACTTGAATTTAGAAGACTTGCTTGTAAAAAATGAGGCGGGGCTTGTTTACAAAACTGAAGAAGAATTTATTAATTCTATAATGCTTTTAAAAGAAGATAAGGAATTTAGAGAAAAAATTATTGAAAATGCTTTTGTCGCTTCACAGGATTATACAGCACAAAAATTTGGTGAAAGAGTGGAAGAAGTTTACAAAAAAACAATAGAGGAGTATGATAGTCGTGAAAGTTTTACTATATTCAGAGGGGAAAAGTTCCTTCAGCAAATCCGGCGTTGGACAAGCCTTAAATCATCAGGTAGAAGCCCTTGGAGCAAATAATATTGAAGTTACGCAGGATCCTGAAGATGATTATGATTTGGCACATATAAATACTGTTGCGTTAAAATCTTATGAAGTGTTGAAACAGGCAAAGAAAAAAGGAAAACCTGTAATTTATCACACACATACAACTTATGAAGATTTTCGTGGAAGTATAAAGGGAAGTTATGTCCTGTCGCCAATTATAAAATTCTGGACAAAGAAATTATACAATGAAGCAGATTATTTAATTTCTCCGTCAGAATACACTAAGAACTTGATAAAATCAAAATATTTGGAAAAGGACAAAGAAATTAGGGTAATTTCAAACGGTGTAAACATAAATAAATTTAATAAAAATGAAGTTTTAAAAGAAAAATTTTTAAATGAATACAAATCAGTGTATGACATAAATAAACCCTTAATTATAACAGCTGGACTGCCTTTTGAGAGAAAAGGGATAAAAGATTTTGTAAAAGTGGCACAGGAATGCAGCGATTATCAATTTCTTTGGTTTGGTTCGTCAAGCGTAAAATCAATGCTTCCTGACAAAATCCAGAAAATTATTGAAAATCCTCCAAAAAATTTAATTTTTCCAGGATATGTCGATAAAGATATTTTAATTGGAGCATTTAGTGCTGCAAAAGCCTTTTTATTTATGACTTATGAAGAAAATGAAGGAATTGTGGTGCTGGAATCACTTTCCGCTAAATTACCATTAGTAGTAAGGGATATTCCTGTCTATAATGATTGGCTGGAAGATGGAAAAAATTGTTTTAAGGCTAGAAATAATGAGGAATTTTGCCAAAAAATAAGAGATATTGTGGAAAACAATGTGGAAAATTTGGATGAAATTACAGAAGCTGGTTATAATATTGCAAAAGAACGCGATTTACTAAATGTGGGGAAAAAATATAAGGAATATTACGAGTACATATTAAATCAAAAAAATAAATAACTTTTCATAAAAAGAAAAGCAAATAATTTCAATAAATTAATAAGAGAAAACCATCGATATAAAATTAAAAAATGGTTTTCTCTTTGATATATACTCGAACCCGTTTAAAATAGAAATGTTAAAAATTTAAAAATCTAGGGTTTGAGTAAAATAGTCATAGCTTTTGAGTTTAATTTTAAGGCAGTTTTACTATACATTTCAATTTCTATTTAATCATTTCTACTTATTAGATATTTAAAAAACAACTATTAATCTTTTTCTACATGGCGAGAATAATAATCAATTTTTTATATTTATTTTTTATATAATAATTTTACAAATACCTTGAAAAATAATGATTTGGCTGTTATAATTATAGCAATAATATTTTTGAAAAAATGTAAAAAATATCTTGAGAGGGATGTATGGATAGAGATGAATTGGTGATTCCTAAGCATATTGCTATTATTATGGATGGAAATGGGCGTTGGGCTAAGGAGCGTGGAAAAATTCGGCTGGAAGGTCATAGGGCAGGAGCTAACAGTCTTGAAAAAATATTGAAGTATGCAGGAGATATTGGTGTAAAATATTTAACTGTGTATGCATTTTCTACTGAAAATTGGAAAAGACCTGAAAAGGAAGTAAAAGGACTTATGGACTTGTTTGCAAAATATCTCGATAAAGAAAAGAAAAATTTGAAAAAACAAGGTGTAAGATTGCTTGTTACAGGGTCAAAGGAAAATATTTCACAAAAATTATTAAAGAAAATTGAAGAAACCGAAAATTATTTGGCAGATTGTGAAAAGATTGTTTTTAATATAGCGTTTAATTATGGTGGACGGCGTGAAATTGTTGACGCTGTAAATAAAATTTTGGAAACTAAACTTTTGAATGAAATAAGTGGAGTAGTGTCTGAACAGTTTAATAATGAAAATAATGGATTGAACGTTACGGAAAAAGTGGTGAATGGATTTGCAAATAAAAAAGAAAATTTGAAGATTACTGAAGAAGAATTTTCTAAATTTATGTATCGTCCAGAAATTCCAGATCCAGAGCTTGTAATTAGAACAAGTGGAGAATTTAGAATAAGTAATTTTCTGCTTTGGGAAGTTGCCTATTCAGAGTTTTACATAACAGACGTTTATTGGCCTGATTTTGATGAAAATGAATTAGATAAAGCTATTTTATCCTTTAATAAAAGGGATAGAAGATACGGAGGACTGAATGTTAAGTAGATTATTTATTATTT
Organism: Leptotrichia sp. HMT-225; assembly: GCF_030644325.1. Classification (NCBI taxonomy): domain Bacteria; kingdom Fusobacteriati; phylum Fusobacteriota; class Fusobacteriia; order Fusobacteriales; family Leptotrichiaceae; genus Leptotrichia; species Leptotrichia sp. HMT-225. Next base: position 325,005 of record NZ_CP130323.1, read on the forward strand.
TGTTATTTGTACCTTTCCTTTTATGGATATTTTTAAAGGGAAATGTGATGTTTCTAGTATTTACACTTGTAATAACTGGAATGTCACTATTTGAATTTTATAAAATGTTAAAGGATAAAGGCTTTGAGGTTGCAAGCAGGATTGGAATGGGACTTGGTCTGTTTTTACCTCTAGCAATATATTTTCAGGAAAATTCAAAAAATATATTTTCATATTTTAAATTTGCTTTTTTTAAACAAATTAACTTTGATATGGGTGGATTTATTGTATTTGCAATAATGTTACTGGCTTTAAGGCAGGTTTTAAAGGTAAAAATTCAAAATGCAATGGCAGAAATTTCCTACACGTTGTTTGGAATAATCTATGTTTCATATTTATTTTCACATATTTTGCTTATAAAATATGAATTTCCAAATGGGAATATTTTAGTTGTAATGACATTTATGCTAATTTGGGCATGTGATATTTCTGCTTACCTTGTTGGAATGGCAATTGGTGGAAAAATATTTAAGCATAGGCTTGCACCAAAAATCAGTCCGAAAAAATCAATTGAAGGTGCGATAGCAGGAATTTTGGGAGTATTTTTAGTAATTTTATTTTTTGATAAAATATATTTATTTATAGCAAATTTTGTATGTGGAATCTCCTTTTTGTCTTCAAACTGTTCAGTAAATTATGATTATGTGGCGATTAGTGGAGGAAAAGCCTTTATTTTAGCACTTGCAATAGGAATTTTTGCAGAATTAGGAGATTTAGTGGAATCTAAGATAAAAAGAGAACTTGAAGTAAAGGATTCTGGGAATTTGCTTTTGGGACATGGTGGATTTTTAGATAGATTTGACAGTGCGTTGTTCGTATTGCCAATCGTATATTATTTTATGAAATACGTAGCATATTTATAAAAGTTAAGTGTAACTTTAAAACCGTTACAGAAATTTTTATTTCCAAAAAATCACGACAATTTTTAGTTTAATTATAATACCTTTGCGTTAAAAAACTAATGTAATAAAAATAATTAAAGAAATAGATATTAATCAAAATTAGAATATTTAAGGATAAAGTTATAAAATCAAGTTATTGAATGGATAAAAAAATAAAACATAAGAAGGAGAAAAAATAAAAATGAGTATAGATAGAAATAATGAAATAGAAGTAAAAAATGAAGTAGAAAGACAATTTAATATTTTGAGCCGTGGGTGCGATGAAATAATTAATGAGAATGAATTTAAGAAAAAGTTGGAAAAATCAATTTCAACTAATACTCCGCTACGGGTTAAATTGGGGATAGATCCGACAGGTTCGGAGCTGCATTTGGGACATGCTGTACCTTTGAGAAAATTGAAGCAGTTTCAGGATTTGGGGCATGAAGTACTGTTTTTGATTGGAACTTTTACAGGGAGAATTGGGGATCCAACAGGAAAATCTGAAACTAGGAAGATGCTGTCAGAGGAGCAAGTAAGTGAAAATATAAAAACATATTTGGATCAAGTAAAATTGATATTGGACTTGGATAAAATAAAAGTAGTTTATAATGCTGACTGGCTTGAAAAATTATCACTTTCAGATGCGTTGAATTTATTGTCACAGTTTACTGTATCGCAAATGATTTCGAGAGAGGATTTTTCAAAAAGGCTGGCTGAAAATAAACCAGTTTCATTGATTGAATTTATGTATCCGATTTTACAAGGATATGATTCAGTTGAACTGAAGGCTGATGTGGAATTGGGAGCAACAGAACAAAAATTTAATTTGCTAAGAGGGAGAGATTTACAGAAAAACTTTGGACAGGAGCAGCAAGTCTGTATGATAATGCCAATTCTGGTAGGGCTTGACGGAGTGGAAAAAATGTCTAAATCACTTGGAAACTACATTGGTGTAAAGGACACTCCTAACGATATGTTTGGTAAAGTTATGTCAATTTCAGATGAATTGATGGAAAATTACTATACAATGATAACAGATGTTCCTTTTGAAAAAATTGAAGAAATCAAGGCTCAAATTGCAGATGGAAGTTTACATCCGATGGAAGCTAAAAAGCATTTGGGGGCAGAAGTTGTAAAAATTTACTACGGTGAAGAAGCCGCTAAGGAAGCAAGAGACTGGTTTGAAAATGTATTCAATAAAAGAAATCTTGACGTAGATTTGCCAGAAGTGGAAGTTCCTTATGGAGAAATTAATGTAATTGACTTGCTTGTAAAAGAAGCAAAATTACTTGGAGGAACAAGTGAAGCAAGAAGGCTAATTTCACAAGGTGGATTCAAAATAAATGATGAGCCAATAAAAGATATTAAGGCAAGTGTAAATGTCGAAAGCGGAATGATTATTAGGGCTGGGAAAAAGAAAATTGTGAAAGTGAAATAGTAAATTTTAAAATAAAAAATCTCTATTTAGGAATTATTTTTCTTATGTAGAGTTTTTTTTTAATAAATATTAATATTAAATCCCGTTTAGAAATAGGAATAAATTTTTATAATAAAGTTGTTTAATAGCAAATTCGTAATTATTCAATTAAATTATTTTTTAGATATTTTGATTAATAAATATTTTTTCATATTACTATGTTTTTTCTTTTTTATTTTCGTAGGATTGCTCATTGCCGCAAATCCTACAACCTATGGCTAGTCTACGACATTTTTCTATACTGACAAAAAACTCGCTATGCTCAAACAGTTTTGCCAGCACAGAAAAATACTCCGACGGGTTATTTATGCTAGACTATGTTTGAAAAATGAAAAAAATATACGTAAACTTATTTAAAATTAAACTACTAAAATTATACAAATTTTGTATTTTTAAAAATTTGTAGTATAATCTAACAATAGCAAAATATAAATTTTTTGTTATTAATAGTTAATTCTTTTATTTTTATATTTTTTCTTTTTTTATAAAGCAAAGGGGAACAGTCGCCATGCCCTTTTATTTCCCAATATTAGTTATTTCAATTTCTTCAAATTATAACATCTGAAGATTTTGGCGAAAGTGCTATGCACTAATCCCCGCTTGTCTAAGCATTTTTTGAAAACAAAATCGAAATTCTCTACGTAAAACTTCGCTCAAACAGTCGATTTTATTTCCAAAAAATCACAATATTTTTATTTGATTATAACAAATAATTTTATAAAAAAAAAGATAGCTATATAAATAAAAAAATAATTATTCATAAAATTAGTTTTTAAATAAATAGAAAATGAGGGAAGATGAGAAATATGGAAATATACGGTATTGGGACGGACATTATTGAAATATCCCGAATTGAAAAAGCGATTAACCAGACAAGCCTTTTTAAAAGGAAAGTTTATACGGAAAAAGAAATTGAGCATATTGAAAAAAAGAGACATCCGTATGCCAGCTATGCAGGGAGATTTGCTGCGAAAGAGGCGGTTTCTAAGGCATTTGGGACTGGGGTGCATGGGTTTTCGCTGAGTGATATTGAGATTTTGAATGATGAGCTGGGAAAGCCTTATGTAACGCTTTATAATGCGATAAAGGAGAAGGCACAGGGGCTTAAAATTCAGATTAGTATTTCGCATAGCAGAGAATATGCGGTTAGTACGGTAATCATTTATAAAAAATAAAAAAGAAAGGTGTGAAAAAAGATGTTTTGGAGAAAAGATTTTAATATTGGGATAGAGAAAAATAGATTTTTTGCGTTGATGATTATGCTTTTTGGTATATTTTGTATAAGTCAGATTGGTTATTCTGCTGAAAATAGTCAGGCAAAGAAAGTAAAAATTGAGTACTTTGGTAGAAAAGACTGTAAAAATTGTGCAAATTTGGAGAAATTTTTGAAGGAATTATCTACTAAAAGGGATGATTTTCAATATGTGGAGCATAAAATTGATGAAAGCAAGGAAGAAAAAGCGTTTTTTGATGAAACTGCATCGAAGTTAAAACTTGTGAAGGGGACTCCGATTATTTACATTGACGGACATATTATTCAGGGATTTAATACAGCAGACACAACTGGAAAAGAAATTGAAAGCTTGATAAATTCTGGGAAAATAAAGGACAAGATTTTGACTTTGAAGGAATATGTGGAAAGTGGACAGACGGGAAATGTGAGTAGTAATGGTGCAGTTTGTACAGGCGATACGGTATGTGAAGTGCCAGGACTTACGAAAGGTGCTGAAAATCAAGTTCTTGTAAATATTCCGATTATTAATAAGACTGTTGACTTGACAAATTATTCGCTGCTTACAATGTCAATAATTTTGGGAACAATTGACGGATTTAATCCTTGTGCAATGTGGGTTCTAGTATTATTTTTGACAGCTTTGATTGCTGTTGGAAATAAAGTGAAAATGTTTCGTGTTGCAGGGCTGTTTATTTTTGCGGAAGCTGCGATGTATTTTTTTATTTTGAATGCCTGGATTTATGCTTGGGACTTTGTAGGACTGGATAAATGGGTAACTCCGCTTGTTGGAATTATTGGAATTGCTGGTGGAATCTTCTTTATTAGAAATTACTTGAAAAAAGGTGATACGCTGGAATGTGAAGTGACAGATTTTGAGCAGAGGGCAAAAATTTCTAAAAAGATAAAGGATATTGCCAACAAGCCATTTACATTACTGACAGCACTTGCAATTATTGGTTTAGCACTTTCAGTAAACGTAATAGAATTTGCTTGTTCAGTTGGAATTCCTCAAACATACACAAAAATACTTCAAATAAACGAAGTTCCTTTCTGGACTAGACAATTTTACACATTTATCTACATAATTGGCTATATGATAGATGATATAATAGTTTTTGGATTTGCCTTAATGAGTGTAAATAAATTGCAATTGACTACAAAATATTCTAAATGGGTAAATCTGTTTGGTGGAATTCTTATGATAATTTTGGGACTCATAATGCTAATTAAGCCAAGTTTGCTTATAATGTAAACTAGAACTAGAAAAATCAACAATTTAGTTTAAAAAATGGAAAAAATTTGTTATAATGTAAAAAGGTAAATTAATAAAATAAAAAAACAAATTTTATAAAATAATAGGAGATATGAAAATGAAAAAAAATAATAGCAAAAAAATATTTTTTATCGCTGGAATGATGATGTTATCAGCAGTTGGATACGGAAAAGATGTCTTTGCAAATTATGGGACAAATTTTGGGAAAGTTAGATTATCGAAGCTTAGCTCATCAAATATGGAAGATGTAAAAAGAATAGATTCTAGCACTTATGAATTGACAGGAAGCGGAGAGTACAGAATTATGGAAGAAGGTGGAAGACGGCTTGTTGTTAATTTGAGCAATGGGATGCTCAATGGGAAATATGATGAATTTTATGCAAACGGAAATAGATTTACAATAGGAAATTATAAAAATGGGAAAAAGGAAGGAGAATGGACGGTTTATACTGAAAATGGAAAAGTCTGGAAAAAATATCAATATAAAGACGATCAGTTAAATGGACGTTATTCTTCATATTATGGAAAAACAGGGTCTCAGGAAACAGTTGGGAACTATGAGAATGGAAAAATGACAGGAACTTGGACTGAGTATTATGAAAATGGCTCGAAAAAATCACAAGGAAATTATTCAAATGGACAGAAAAATGGATTATTTAGTGAATGGAACACTAACGGAGGTAAAAAATCTGAAATCAATTATGTAAATGATGAAATAAATGGGAAAATGAATGTTTACTACGAAAGTGGAAGACCTTTGTACGAAGCAAACATGAATGGAGAAACTGGAACTGTAAGAGGATATTATACGGATGGAAGCCTTGGATTTGAGGGAAGTATTAAAGGCAGAAGAAGAACAGGAACTTGGACTTATTATGATAAATCAGGGAATCCTAGAAAAGTAAATTATTAGGCTTGTTGTAGTTTTAATTATTAAACCCTATTTAAATAACGAATTTATTACAAACTTTTTTAATAAAGGATATAAACCTAATGTTTTCAAGTAATTTAAGATATAACTTTCATTTTTTAAAAAGAATCTAATATAAATTAATCTGTCGGATCATTTTTCTGTGCGGGCAAAACTGTTTGAGCATAGCGAGTTTTTTGTCAGCATGGAAAAATGTCGTAGACTAGCCATAGGTTGTAGGATTTGCGGAAATGAGCAATCCTACGAAAATAAAAAAGAAAAAAGTTGAATGATTATAAATTATCTATTGAACAACCCTATTATAAAAATTTATTTTCATTTTTAAATGGGATTTAGTATTAATAAAAGTCTGAAAGTCCTTATTTTAACGAAATTTTATAAACAAGTGTATAGGTCTTATAAAAATAGAGCAATAATAAACAGCAAAAAGTCAAAAACTTTAATTTAGGAACAGAGAAAAAAATATAAAGAGAGGGGGAAAAATGTCGTATTCAGCAAATGTAAAAAGAGAAATCTTTAATTTAGAAAATTCAGATAAGGATACTATTTATGCAGAGCTTTTTGGAATTTTTATTGCAAAGAATGTAATTACAGAACATGGAATTTATTTCAGTACTGAAAATGTATCGCTTGCTAAAAGAATTTATTCAAATTTACGGGCAGTAACAAATATTCCAATTCAGCTAAAATACGTTATTAGTAAGCGTCTGGGAACACATAAGCTGTATGAAGTGATACTTTTTCCCACTCAGCACAATCAGCAGGAATACAAATCATTTTTAAAAAAAATATACTTTCACAAAAATTTTTCAGTTGTGGAAAATGAAAAACAGCTAGCTGGTATAATTAGAGGTTTTTTCCTTAGCTGTGGATATATAAAGTCTCCAGAAAAGGCTTACGCAATGGACTTTTTTGTGGATACCGAAGATTCTGCCACTTATTTGTATTACTTGTTTAAACAGATGGGGAAAAAGGTTTTTCAGACAGAGAAAAAAAATAAGAGTCTTGTTTATTTAAGAAATTCAGAAGACATTTTGGATATAATTTTTTTAATTGGGGGAATAAATTCGTTTTTTGAATTTGAAGAAGTTACGATAAATAAGGAAATTCGGAATAAAATTAATAGAAACATGAACTGGGAAATAGCAAATGAAACTAAAAAACTGTCCGCTTCTGAAAAGCAGATACGCATGATAAAAGTAATTGATGAAAAAATGGGGCTTTCAGAATTGACAGACGTATTAAGCGAAACAGCAAGAGTTCGGCTAGAAAATCAGGAAATGTCCCTACAGGAACTGGCAGACTTAATGGAAATTTCCAAATCCGGAATAAAAAATAGATTTAGACGGCTAGAAACAATTTACAAGGGACTGATAGAAAACTAATTAAGAAAGCTAAGCTGAGGAAGAATTAATGAAATTATTGTCGATTATATATGGATTTATCGTGTTTTTACGAAATAAACTTTATGACTTGAAAATTTTTAAGGAAAAAAAAGTTGATGGAGTGGAAATAATTTGCATTGGAAATATTGTGGCAGGAGGGACTGGGAAAACACCAGCTGTGCAGTATTTTGTGCAAAAATATTTAGAAAAGAATAAAAAAGTTGGAATTCTGAGTCGAGGTTACAAGGGAAAACGGGAAACTGATTTACTGCTTGTACGGGATGAAAAAGAGATTTATGCCACTTCAAAGGAATCGGGAGATGAAGCCTATTTGCATGCCTTAAATTTTCAAATTCCTGTCGTAGTCTGTAAAAATCGTTACGAAGGTGCAACTTTTTTAAAAGAAAAATGCGGTGTGGAAACAATTATTATGGACGATGGCTTTCAGCATAGAAAATTGAAAAAAGATAAAAATATAATTCTAATTGATGCAACAAATCCTTTTGGAATGGACGATTATTTGCCAAAAGGCCGATTGCGGGAGTCACTTGATTCTTTAAAAAGAGCTGATGAAATTATTATTACAAAAAGCAATTATGTTTCAAGAGAAGAAATTGCGAAAATTAAGGAAAGATTGGCAAAATATCAAAAACCAATTTCTGTTGCCACTTTTGAAGAAAGTTATTTTTATAAATTAAATTTTGAAAATAGGAAAAAGTTTGGTAAAATAAATAATGAAAACAATATAAAAAATGAAAAATTTCCATTAGAAATTATTAAAAATAAAAATGTTCTGATTTTTTCTTCAATAGCAAATCCAGCTGTATTTTATCAGACAATAAAAAAATTAAACCCAAGTAATATTGATGAAATAAAATTTACAGATCATCACGTTTACACAAATGAAGAAATTTTGAAAATAAAGGAAAAATCTCAAAATTATGATTATGTTTTGACAACGGAAAAGGATATTGTGAAAATTGATAAAAATATAGAAAATTTAATGATTTTGAAAATGCAATTTAAAATTGTTGAAAAATAAATTGAATTTAAGGTTTTGGTGAAATCAAAATTTTACAAATAAAAGTTATAAAATCAAATATAAAAATATTGTAATTATTAAAAATTTTAGGCTTTTTACAAAGACTATAAAATGAAGCAAGAGGGAGGAATTAAATTTTGACTGAAAATAAAAAGCTGGAAAGTGAAAATGTATTTTTAAATACAGAAAATTTTTCACAATTTATTCTAAAATATAAAAATAATTTTGAAAAACGAAAATATTTCCAGCTTGACAAAAATTTTAAGATAACAGCTAAAGAACCATCATTTATACTAGAATTGGGATATATTTATTTTAGTGAAAATGAAAAAAATGAAGATACAAAACAAATCATAAGTGAACAATTTTTGGAAACATTTAAAGAAAAAGACAAAAAAATAGAACGGTTAAGCAAAGTTGAACTTCCCAAATTAATAGATGGATTTAGAAGAAGCATTTTTAATAAAGAATCAATTTATGCTGTAAAATTGGGAAATGAACTGCTTTATCGGAATAAAGATAAATTTTTTGAAATTTTATACAACTATTCATTAATTTCAACAGATACAAATAAACTTGTAAAAACTTTTTTTGCAGAAAAAATGATAGAAAAAGTTGAAACTGAAAATGGTTCAAAATTTAACGAAATTCGTGATAAAATAGATGAGATAATAAAAAATGTCATAAATTATTTCATAAAATCTGATTCAGCTTTTCTAAATTTTGAAAATGTGGAAAACTTAAACTATTTTGTGGAAAATCAAGCTGATGAACTTTACAAAAAAATTTATGTGGAAAATTATGATAAAATTGTGGAAAAGTATAATATTCAAAATGTAAAAAAAATAGAATTTAGTAAAAATTATGATTTTGAAAATTTAAGTGAAAGTAAAAAAGTGTTGTATGAGTATCTTTAAAGTTTTTAGTTTTTATAAGATTAATTATTGTGAAAGAGAGCGTGGCGTATGATGTCTTTACGTTAAAAGGAAGTTTAGAAATATAAAATTGTTAATCAAAGTAATATTAAGACAAAGATTTACTAAATTGCTAATAGTAAAAAACAAATTAAATAGATATATTAATTAAGAAAGGAATTAAATAGAGTTATGCTAGAGATGAGATATATAAGGGAAAATGCTGATAAAGTCAGAGAATATTTAAAAAATAGAAATAGTGACTTTGATTTGGATTCGTTGCTGAAATTTGATGAAGATAGAAGAAATTTGCTTCAGGAAGTGGAAATGTTAAAGAAAGAAAGAAATGAATCAAGTGCATTGATAGGAAAATATAAACAGGAAGGAAAAGATCCTGCTGAACTACTTGCGAGAATGCAGACTGTCAGTGCAAAAATTAAGGAACTTGACCAAAAGGTGGCAGAAATTGATGAAAAGCAGTTGGAACTTGCTTATACGATTCCAAACAAATTAAGTGATACAACTCCAGTTGGAAAAGATGAGGATGATAATGTAGAAGTTAGAAAATGGGGAACTCCACGAGAATTTGACTTTGAAATAAAATCACATGATGAACTAGGAGTAGAATTAGGGATTTTGGATTTTGAAAGAGGGGCAAAACTTGGCGGTTCAAGATTTACAGTTTATAAAAATGCGGCGGCAAGACTGGAAAGAGCGTTGATTGCGTTTATGATTGATGTTCATACTGGGGAACATGGGTTTGAAGAGATTTTTACGCCACAATTAGTCAGACGGGAAATGATGGTGGGAACAGGACAGCTTCCAAAATTTGCTGATGATGCCTATAAAATTGAAGGCGATGAAATGTATTTGATTCCAACGGCAGAAGTTACACTTACAAATTTACATAACAGCGAAATTCTGGATGAAGAGGAATTGCCTAAATATTACTGTGGATACACAGCTTGCTTCAGAAAGGAAGCCGGTTCTGGAGGGCGTGATTTAAAAGGCCTTATAAGACAGCATCAGTTTAACAAAGTAGAAATGGTAAAAATTGTAAAACCTGAAACTTCTTACGATGAACTTGAAAAAATGGTAAACTGTGCAGAAAAAATATTGCAAAAACTCGAATTGCCATATAGAGTGCTGGCACTTTGCAGCGGAGATATAGGATTTAGTGCGGCAAAAACTTATGATTTGGAAGTTTGGGTACCAAGCCAAGGAAAATACAGGGAAATTTCTTCTTGCTCAAATACAGAGGACTTTCAAGCTAGACGTGCAATGATTAAATACAGGGAAAAAGAAACTGGAAAGAGCCATTTTGTCCATACTCTGAATGGATCGGGGCTTGCAGTGGGAAGAACATTGCTTGCAATTATGGAAAATTACCAGCAAGATGATGGAACTATAAAAGTTCCAGAAGTACTAGTGTCTTATATGGGTGGAATGACAGTTATAAAATAATAAAATCGTTATAACCAGCTATCAAATTAATCTGATTTTTTCATAAACTGTTAAAAAACCACTTAAAAATGAAATTCAATAATTCAATAATAGAAATAAATTATTAAAATTTTGAAAACAATTTTGTTATTAAAAACGACTGAATGGAGAAAATATGGCGAAATTTATAAAATTTTTGACAATTATGATAATTTTTGGAGGGATAGCGGGGTTTTTGGAATTTAACGGGTATTTGTATCATAATGATATTTTGGCGGAATTAGCTGGATATAAAGTTCAGGGGCTGGATATTTCACATCATCAGGAAAAAGTCAACTGGACTCGTGTAGATAAGAAATACAAATTTATTATTTTGAAAGCAACTGAAGGACAAAATTTTCTTGATACAGATTTTTTATATAACTGGAATAATGCCAGATTGAATGGCTTTATAGTGGGAGCATATCATTTTTTTACAATGACGAGCAGTGGAGAAGCACAAGCTGATTTTTACATAAGCAAAGTGCCAGCTTCTGACAAAACTTTACCACCAATGATTGATTTGGAAATATCTACAAAAAAATATAAAAAACCAGATGTAATCAAGCATTTAAAAGATATGGTTGAAAAACTTGAAAAACACTATCAAAAGAGAGTAATTTTTTATGTAAATTATAACACTTATAATGCATATATAAAAGGTGAATTTCCTGAAAATAAAATTTGGATTACAGATTATAAATATTTTCCTAAAATAGAAGAAGATAGCAGGTGGATAATCTGGCAAGTTTCAAGACGTGGAAGAATTGAAGGAATTCCAGGCTTTACAGATAAAAATGTACTTAGAAAAGGAATGACAGTGGAAGAATTGATAAATCAAAATAAAATAAATTGACAACCATTGTTATAAAAAGTTTTAAAATTAATAGGAAGTAAGTTACCAATACCAAAATTTAATTTAAAATTTTATTTTGGTGGTATTTAAGCATATATTTAAAAAAATATTTTATTTTTAACTATTATTTTTTGTTTTCTATTGATTTTTATACAAAAATTTGGTAACATATAATTAAAGAAGTTAATCTAATTAATAAATATTAGGAGGCGTAAAATGAAATATCATTTTAAAGATTTAGGATTAAGCAACACTAAAGAAATGTTTGCTAAAGCAAATAAAGAAGGTTACGCAGTACCTGCTTTTAACTTTAACAACATGGAACAATTACAAGGAATTATCGAAGCGTGTGTTGAAGAAGGATCACCAGTAATTCTTCAAGTATCAACAGGTGCAAGAAAATATATTGGTAAAGAAATGTTACCTTGGCTTGCAAAAGCTGCAACAGCTTATGTAGAAGCATCAGGATCAGACATTCCAGTAGCATTGCACTTGGATCATGGTCCAAACTTCGCTGAAGCAAAAGACTGTATCGAATACGGATTCTCTTCAGTAATGTATGACGGATCTCACCACCCTTACGATGAAAACGTTGCAGAAGCAAAACAAGTTGCTGATTTCGCTCACCAACACGATGTTACAGTTGAAGCTGAATTAGGAGTTTTAGCTGGAATTGAAGACGATGTAGTAGCAGCAGAACACGTTTATACTCAACCTGATGAAGTTGAAGACTTCGTAACAAAAACAGGAGTTGATTCATTAGCAATCGCAATTGGAACTTCTCACGGAGCTCACAAATTCAAACCAGGAGACGATCCTAAATTAAGATTGGATATCTTGGAAGAAATCGAAAAAAGAATACCTGGATTCCCAATCGTATTACATGGTTCATCAGCAGTACCACACCAATTTGTTGAAATGATTAATCAATATGGTGGAAAAATTGCAGACGCAATTGGTATCCCTGATTCAGAATTAAGAAAAGCCGCTAAATCAGCAGTAGCTAAAATTAACGTAGATACTGATGGAAGATTAGCTTTCACAGCAGGAATCAGAGAAGTATTCGCTAAAAATCCTGGAGAATTTGATCCTAGAAAATATGTAGGACCTGCAAAAGATTACATGAAAGAATACTACAAAGATAAAATCAGAAACGTATTTGGATCAAATGGAGCTTACAAAGCTGGAGCTGCAAGATAATAACAAATAAAAAATGAAAATTAATTTGGATTATCTCAAGTTTATTCTCAAACTTGGGATATTCCTTTTGAGTTTTACATAAATAAGATTTGTTTAAAAGAGGTGAAAATTTTTTTTTTCCTCTTTTTTTGTGGAAAAAACAACATGATTATTTAAAAATAAATAGAAAAATAGTTATTGTTTAAAAAGGAGAATAAATTTTTACAATAGGGTTGTTCAATAGTTAATTTACAATCATTCAACTTTTTTCTTTTTTATTTTTGTAGGATTGCTCATTGCCGCAAATCCTACAACCTATGGCTAGTCTACGATATTTTTCTGCACTGACAAAAAACTCGCTATGCTCAGACAGTTTTGCCAGCACAGAAAAATGCTCCGACGGATTAGTTTATACTAATCTCTATTTAAAAAATAAAAATTATATCTTAAATTACTTGAAAATATTAGGTTTATATCTTTTATTAGAAAAGTTTATAATAAATTCGTTATTTAAATGTGGATTAGTATTAATCAGAATAACTAAAACAGAAAAAAAGAGATTTAATAGAATAATTTAAAAAATAATAGCTTACTAAATTAAGTGATATTTTATAAAAATGCCAAAAATATTTAAAATTGAATAAATAGGAATAGAAAATAGGAGGAAAAATGAATACACATAATGATTCAACAAAATATATATTTGTTACAGGTGGAGTTGTTTCATCGCTTGGAAAAGGAATTGTGGCTTCTTCTTTAGGGAGATTACTTAAAGAAAGAGGCTATAAGGTTACAATTCAAAAGTTTGATCCATATATAAATGTGGATCCAGGAACTATGAGCCCTTATCAGCATGGGGAAGTTTTTGTTACAGAGGATGGAGCAGAAACTGATTTGGATTTGGGGCATTATGAAAGATTTATCAATGAGAATCTGACAAAGTATAATAATTTGACAACTGGGAAAATTATGTCAAAAATTATTGCGAAAGAGCGTCGTGGGGAATTTTTAGGAGGAACTGTACAAACTGTGCCTCACATGACAGATGAAATTAAGTACAATGTTATAAAAGCAGCTGAAGAAAATGATTCGGATATTGTAATTACTGAGATTGGAGGGACAATTGGAGATATTGAAAGTGATCCGTTTATTGAAGCGATTCGTCAGTTGAAAAGAGAAGTTGGAAGAGAGAATATTGCTTACATTCATGTAACGTTATTGCCGTATTTGAAAGCAGCTGGGGAGCTTAAGACTAAACCTACACAGCACAGCGTAAAAATGCTTCAAGGACTTGGAATCTCGCCAGATGTGATTGTAGTGAGAAGTGAACATCCTGTTGATGAAAATATTAAGAAAAAAATCTCTCTTTTCTGTGATATTGATGAAGAGGCGGTTATTGAATCACTTGATGCAAAAAGCCTTTATGAAATACCATTAACTATGGAAAAATTAGGACTTGCCGATGTAATCTGTAAACATTTTAAAATAAAAAATGAAAAGCCATTACTGATTGAATGGACTAAAATGGTGGAAAAATTCAAAAATCCTAAAAAGCTTGTAAAAGTAGCAGTTGTTGGAAAATATATCGAATTAAAGGATGCTTACATAAGTATTCATGAATCAATAGAGCATGCTGGGTTTAATCTTGATACAAAAGTTGAAATTGACTATTTTAAGGCTGGAGAATTTGACGTGAAAAAACTGGCTGATTATGACGGAATTTTAGTGCCAGGTGGATTTGGCGACAGAGGAATAGATGGAAAAGTTGAAGCGATTAAATTTGCAAGGGAAAATAACATTCCATTTTTTGGAATCTGTCTTGGAATGCAAATGGCGTGTGTAGAATTTGCAAGAAATGTGCTTGGCTATAAAGGTGCTACTTCAACAGAATTTGAAAAGGACACTTTATATCCAATTATAAGCCTTATGGAAGAGCAAAAAGGTTTGAAAGATATGGGAGGAACAATGCGTCTTGGGGCATATCCATGTATATTAAAAGACGACAGTTTAGCTGCAAGAGTTTATGGAAGAACTCAGATTGCTGAAAGACACAGACATAGATACGAATTTAATAACGCTTTCAGAGAAGAATTTGAAAAAGCTGGAATGGATATCGTAGGATTATCTCCAGACGGAAATTACGTAGAAGTAATCGAAATAAAAAATCACCCATACTTCATAGCCTCACAATACCACCCAGAATTCAAAAGCCGTCCAAATCGTCCACATCCATTGTTTACAGGCTGGATAAAAGCGGCATTAAAGAAACGAAGCGAAAAATAATAGTAATTAATTAAAAAATAATTTAAGCAGGAAAATTTTTATTAATTAGGAGTTTTTCTGCTTTTTTTATAAATTTTAAAATAATTCTATATAAAACTGTTTTAAAACTGAATTCAAAAGTTATGACTATTTGACTCAAACCTTAAATTTGTATAATTTTTAGTAGTTTAATTTTAAATAGATTTGAGTATAAAATTAATAAAAAATAATTATTATATTATCTTCTGTTTAAAAATGAGAATAAATTTGGTTGTTCAATAGCTAATTCATAAACTGATTCCTAATCATTTAACTTTTTAATTTTTTCTTTTCGTAGGATTGCTCATTGCCGCAAATCCTACAACCTATGGCTAGACTACGACTTTTATTTGCCCAACTCCGAAACTCCTCCTTACAGTCGTCAAACAGTCGCAGTTGAACAAATAAAAGCTCCGTCGGTTTATTAAAACAAAAAAATTATATTTTAATTATTTTGAAATACTAGTTTTTTATCCTTTATTGGAGAAGTTTGTAATAAATTCGTTATTTAAATAGGATTTAGTATAAGAAAAAACAATTATTAAACAAAACAGTTCAAAATATAAATTCACAGAATAGTTAGTCTGAAAATAAATAAAAAAAGACAATCTTAAAAATAAGAAAGTCTTTTTTTCTAGTTCAATAAAACATATTTTCTATAACAAATCTATAAAAAACAATATTTTTATTTTACTTAATTACTACAAATTTATTAGTCTCTGATAGTTGCTAATAATTCTCCTAATACTTCAACTGCTTCATCAGCATCAGGTCCTTCAGCATGAACTGTAACTTCTGAACCGTTTTTAATTCCAATTGATAATAATTTCAATAAAGATTTTCCATTTACTTTTTTTCCTTCGTTTTCCACTTCTACTGAACTTTCAAATTCTTTTGCTTTAGCAACAAATACTCCACCTGGTCTTGTATGTAATCCTGTAGGATTTGTCATAGTAACTGTTTTACTTGCCATTTATTTATCCTCCTTAATTATATCTCTACCTTAATTTTACAACAGTTTTTGATATTTGTCAATAAGTATGAAAGACATTTTTTCTGTTAGTCAGTCAAACAATATAGTTTGTTTAGAAAAAAATTATTGAACATCAATTAATAAAGAGTGGAAGTTTGTATAAACCACGTTTCCTGGTTTACTGTTTTTTATTTTTTTTAGAAATTTTCGTTCGCAGTAGTCGACTGTAACTTTGTCCCCTTTTTTTGCTTTAGAATATTCACAGGCAAGGTTTGCAGCGTGCAGGAGAACATCTTCTGGAACTTTCTGATTGTTTCGCAAAATAAGGACATGGCTTCCAGGAATGTCTTTTATGTGCATCCAAATGTCGTTAGGCTGTCCTTTTGAAAAGGATATTTCTTCATTTTCCTTGTTGTTTCTTCCAACGAAGATTTGAAAGCCTTTGTAGTCAAACGACAATAAATCACGTTTTTTTGGTTTATTCAATTTAATTTTATTTTTTGATTTATGTCCATTATTTGTTAAATTCAGTTCGTTTTCAATTTCTTCAATTCCAATAAAATCATTTTCTTTTTCGATAAACATTTTTATTTCCTCAAAATATCTTATTTCATTTTGAATGTCTAAAAATCTGGAATCTAAGGCTGAAATTGTACGTTTTCCTTTATTATATTTATTGTAATAAAAGTTTAAATTATCATTTGGAGACAAAAGCGGATCCATATTTATTGTAACTTCCTCATTATTATAAAAATCAAAAACCGTGATTTTTTTCATTCCATATTTTATCTGATGCATATTTGCTGCCAAAATATCTCCAATATTTTTATATTTTTCAAAATTTTCATTTTTTTTTAAGTCAACTTTTATATTTTTCTTAATTTTTTTGAATTTTTTTATTTGTGAATCAACGTATTTTAGTAGATTTTTCTTTTTTTCACTAATAACGTTGGAAGTAATAGTTGTTTTAAAATAAGCATTTAAACCTTCATTTAAAGTTTCAAAATATTTTCTTTCATTTTCTAAAGTTGCATTTTCCTTTTGATTAAATTCAGAAAATTCGTTGTAAGTTAGCACTTTCTGGATTTTTCCACGATTTATGATTTCATACATTACTGGCTTATAACTGGATAAATATTTTTTAAAAGTGTGGTAATCCTGAGAACATTCCAGTGCAAAGGCACGTCCGACACCTTCGATTTTTTCCATAAAAGTTTCAGTTTCAAATGGAAAATTTTCGTCTTCCAGATAAAGTGGCGAAATCTTTTTTTCCTCAAATGGCAAAGTATATCTTGCACCTGTCATAATAACACGGTTTCCAACATCAATTGAAGTAAAATAAAGCACAGAGAGAATTTTATCTTTGCTAGTTAAGAAAATATTGCTCGCTTTTCCCATAATTTCAATAATTAATGTGTATTTTTCCACATCTCCAAACTGATTTAACTTCTCAAAGTCAAAATATACAATTCTATCAAAACCTTCCTGACGAATATTTATTAAAATTGAATTTTGTAAATATTTTTTTAGTGATAACAAAAATTTTGATTGAAAATCAGTATTTGGATCTTTTTCGTCTTTTAAGTAAAAAATTGTTGAATTGTCCTTTACTTGAAAAATCAAGTTATTCTTTCCAAAAAAAAGTGAAAATGAAACTCTATCATATTGAAAAATTTTTGTCAATTTATATCGTAATATTTTTTCTTTTATCTCTTTTATCAAAAATGAAATTCCAATTCCATCTAAATAAAGCATATTTCACTCCTTTCTCACAATTTTAAAGAGCATTTTTTCTAACCATAATATTTTCTGCATCTTCAATATTTAGTATCTTCTCATCCCCATCTACGAGCAAAGTTATCAAATATTTATCAATATTTATGATTTTTATTAGTGATTTTATCATAACACCTTTTTCATTTAAATATTTTCTGATTGCAACACTTCCTTTTATTGAAGAAACTTGAACCAAATCGTCTTTTTCAAAATTTAGTATTGATTCAGGCTGAATATCCTTTTTGACTTTATCCAGATTTTGTACAATTGTTTCAAAAACCTCGATAAATGTTTCTAATTTCTTTGATGGAATATCATCTGTAATTTTTTCAAGAATATTTGAGTGAAAATCTCCATGATAGTTTAACGCAACTTTTCCTTTTGAAGTAAGTCTTACAAAAACTTTACGCCTGTCAATATCCGACCGGGAGCGTTCCAGAAATTGTTTGTCAGTCAGCTTGTTTACGGCGACTGAGGCTGTTCCCATTGTAATGCCTAGTTTGTCAGACAGTTCATTCATTGTAATTTCATTTTCCCCAATCGCTTCAATAATATGAAGTTCAGATGTAGTCAAGCATTTAATTACCTGATTTAAATTTATTTCTTCAATTTTATAATATGTTTTATAGAATTTGTCTAATAGATTTTCTATTTTTTCATACATTTTAATTGTTCCTTTCTTACTTTATTTCTGACTTTTTCATAACTTTATTTATTTTTTAAAATTATTATTTTAAAGATTCAATTTTTTCTTTATAATTTCCGCTAAAAATATATGAACCTGCAACTAACACATTTGCTCCAGCTTCTTTTACAAGTTTTCCAGTTTCAGCGTTGATTCCTCCATCCACTTCAATATCAATATTTTGGTTAATTTTTCGCAAATCTTTTATTTTTTGAAGCATTTCAGGAATGAACTTCTGCCCGCCAAATCCTGGATTTACTGTCATAATTAACACCATATCAATGTTATCCAGATCATATTTTATAACATCCAGTGGAGTAGAAGGATTTAATGCAACTCCTACTTTTTTTCCAAAAGATTTTATTAGCTGGATTGTTCTGTTTAAGTGCTTTGTAGCTTCAGCATGGACTGTGATTATGTCTGAGAATTGTGCAAAATCTTCTATTAAGTAATCTGGTTCGTTTACCATAAGGTGAACGTCAAATACAAGATTGCTATGTTTTCGTAAAGATGAAATAACAGGAGCTCCAAAGCTGATATTTGGTACAAAATTTCCATCCATAACATCTAAATGCAGATATTCTGCTCCTAGTTTTTCCACTTCCGTAATTTCTTCTTTTAATTTGCTAAAATCTGCAGCAAGCAGTGAAGGTGCGATTATTGTCCTTTTTTCTTTAATCATAAAAATCAACTCTTTCCTTTTTTTATTTTTAAATTATTTATTAAATTTTATATTTTGTAATGAATATAGATAAAAATCATATCGTTCTTGCGAAATATTACCATTTTCCACATTTTCCTTTATTGCACAGTTTGGCTCGTTTACGTGAATACAGTCTCGAAATTTGCAGTTAGGAATAAATTCTAAAAATTCTGGAAATAACTTTTCCAGTTCCTTTTTTTCTTCCAGTTTTGGAAAGTCCAATGTCGAAAATCCTGGAGTGTCTATTATGTACGAATGTGGTGCTGACATAAAAAATCGGCTTTCTATTGTTGTATGTCGCCCTTTTTTTGTTTTCTGGCTGACATCATTTGTAACTAGTACTTCTTTACCAATTAGAGTGTTTATAAGCGTGGATTTTCCAGCTCCCGATGGTCCTGAAATTACAACTGATTTTTTATTTATATATTGCTGTAATTCCTTAATTCCAGTATTCGTTTCAGTTGAAATTGGGAAAATAGAAATTGTTTCTTTAAAAATTTGTCTAAACTTATTAAAAAATTCTTTCAGCTCGTCTTCTGAAACCAAGTCAATTTTTGATAATATTAGCACAATTGGAATATTTTGAGAATTTGCGTTTAACAGCATTTTTTGAAAATTTGTAAAATCAAAATTTGGACTTTTTATTGCAAATAAAATACCAATAAAATCAATGTTTGCAATTAGTGGACGATATAAAAAGTTTTCCCTTTTTTCAATTTTTTCAATAACTTTTTCCTTTTCGTCAAATTCTACAATATCCCCGATAATACAGTTCATTTTATTATTTTTCACTTTTAATGTTCCACGTAACTTGCATTCATAAATATTTTCTTCATTCAAATTTTTGGAATTTTCATCTAAAACATAGTAAAATCCTTTTATTTTTCTAATAACTTTTCCTTTGATAAAATATTTGGGAGAAATTTCAAAATAACATTCAAAATAACTCCCATCTCCTTTCTAAATTTTTAATCCTTTTAACTATTCGTCGCTATCTTCATCGCCACCAGAATCGTGGTTATTTCCGCCGCCTCTTGAACCATTACGTGGCGAAGACTGTGAATTTCCATTGTTTTGCTGTTCGGTACCTTGCCGATCCATTTGGTTAATGGTGTTGTCGATAATTCTTTCTATTTCTTGATTATCTATTTCTTCCTGAGATTGATTGATAATTTCCTCTGTTGATTTTTCACGTTTTTGCGGAGCAGCTCCAGTATTCAATACAATTGATACCTTTTGTCCTCTCTGAATCTTCGTTCCAGCCGCAGGATTTGTTGAAATAATTGTATTTACAGGCAATGTTGGGTCACTTGTACGTGAAATATTTCCAATATCAAGCCCAATTTGTTTTAACAGTTCTCTCGCATCGTTTAAATCAAGTCCTGTTATATTTGGCATAACTGACGGATCTACCATTTGCTGTGAAGAAACCAGTATTGAAATTTTTTGGTTAATCTCAAGTTTTGTACCTGGTTTTGGATAAACTCCCAAAATTGTATTATATTTCTGATTAGACGGATAATAGTCAATCGTTTCAATCTGAATATTTTGCCCTTTTAACCGAGATCTTGCTTCAAGTAGCTCCAATCCAATAATATTAGGGACTTTTACATCTTCCCCATTATTTACCCAGATTCTTATAACTCTGTTTACCTTTACTTCCTTGCCTGGACGTGGATCCTGATTATAAACCGTATCCAGCGGTACTTTTTCTGTCTTGGAATTAATAACTTTGACTTTTAACCCAGCTTTTTTCAAATATTTTACAGCATCCTTCTTGTCAAGATTCATAACATCAGGAATAACTGTAAGCCTAGTGTTAAAAAAGTGACGTTCAAAAACATCCTTACCAAATCTTATTAATGCCACTAAACAAAGCAGTACAATAATAGTTCTAAAAAATTTTCCATAATTAAATTTATATTTTGTGGCCATTTTTCACCTCGTTATTTTTATTGTTAATTCTTTACTCTATATAATATCATAAATATTGAAAAAATGATATAAATTTATTTTTTTAGATTGTAATTCTTCTTTTATATTTTTTAAGAAATCTTACTTAGAAGAAATTAATTTATGTGACATATTACAAAGCGTAGTTTATACAAATATGGAATTTAATCTAATACAAGATAACGAAGAATTAAATGATGTTAAAAAGGTAACAGGCAAAATAGAGATGAAATTAATTTGGTAGTTTTGTAAATCTAATTTTTAAGTATCCATACAAGATTTTCATAATAAGGTTATTTAATAGCTAATTCATAATCATTAAATTAAATTTAATTAAAGTATGTTTTAATAGTTACATAAGGTTATATAATAATGTAATCTTATAAAAAATGCGTTAATTCCATGAATTTTCTGATTTTTACTATTTAAATGGGAAATAGTATCAGACAGAATAGAAATAGAATATTTACTCAAAAAAAGCAGGAAAGCATTCCCTGTATGAGAAGCTCCTGCTTTTATTACATATAGCTAGTATGTCCTGTTTCCGTACTTGTCTACGCAGTAGGCAACACCATCATTTCTTCTATAACATCTTATACCTTTTTCAGCCATTCTACGATCTGAATCTTTCCAAATAGCTATATCTTCTGCAGTACATCCGACGACAGACATTGCAAGTATGATTGTGAGTAAAATTTTCTTAAACATTTCATATCATCTCCTTTTATTTTAAATATTTATGGCAAAAATTTATTGTATTTTATGTATTAGTTATTTGTGTTCTTTTTATATTTTTATTATACAATATTTTAATCTGGAATACAAATTGCTTTTTATATTTCTTAGGAAATTTAAAAAATAAAATTATATCTAAATTATAATGTAATTTCAAATATTTTGAAATAAAAATAAAAACCCTCATTTACTTTTAATATACGTGTGTTATACTTGTATAAAAGATATGGAATTTTAAAAAATAATAAATAAAAATTATGGAGGGAAATATGAAAAAGATAGCAATTGCACTTTTTTCACTGGTGAGCATACTTTCGTTTAGTGCGAATGAGAATATTGTCAGAAAGATAAGTGTTACTGGTAATGCAGAAAGGGAAGTTATGCCAGACTTAGCAAAGATTAACTTTAAGATTGAGGAAAAGGGGAGTAACTTGAGTCAGACGACTAATGAGGTTAATAAAAAAATTGAGAAGTTTAAAAGTGAATTGAGAGCTAGGAAAATATCGCTTGAAAATTTGGAAACAAAGGCATTTTATAACAGGAAAGGGAGCGAATATCAGAATGATGAGGATATTCTGGATGTGAAAACTGTTCCAAATAAAACTATCAAAAAGACTGATAAAAAGCCAACTTCTTATGATGTAAATATGTCAATGCTGGTAAAAAATACTG
This sequence comes from Leptotrichia sp. HMT-225, assembly GCF_030644325.1. NCBI lineage: Bacteria > Fusobacteriati > Fusobacteriota > Fusobacteriia > Fusobacteriales > Leptotrichiaceae > Leptotrichia > Leptotrichia sp. HMT-225. The sequence goes on from NZ_CP130323.1 coordinate 347,499, forward strand.
ATTTTAACAAGATTTCAGCATTGATTGACTTGGAAGACGGGGATAATTTGCAAAGCATTCAGAAAAATTTTGATGAAAATACATTTGCATTTAACATAAATGAAAACGGAACAACTGTTGATCAAGCTTTAAATAAAGTATTTAACAAACTTAATACTTCAAGAAGAAAGCTGATTTCAGCTGGAATCCCTGAAAGTGATATTATTTTGAGTGATTATACGATAAAAGAAAATTATACAACAGATAACAAAAATTCAAGAAAAGATGTCTACTATGTTACAAACGAGTTTGTGCTTACGACAAAAAATATAAAGGAGCTTAATACTATAATTTCAATTGCAGATGATAATGGAATAAATATAAACGGCTCAATTAACTTTGACTTGTCAGATAAAGACAGAATTGAGTCAGAAATGTACAAAGATGCCTATAATCAGACAAAACAAAAGGCAGAAAGCATTTTGCGTTCCAGTAAAATGAAATTGGGAACACCGATTATTGTGAGTGAAGATGTGGAATTTCAGCAAAAAATGATTGACAGGATTGATCAGGCCTGGGAAGTAAAGTATGAAGCAGCACCAGCACCGATGGCAGAATATTCAAATGCTAAAGTTTCAGCTTATTCAGTATCAACGTCTTCACGAATGGATAGCAAAAAGCCAAGAGTTGACTATACTCCAAAACCATTAAAACTTGTGCAAAATATATCAGTTATGTATGAAATGAAATAACAAAAATAGTATAACTTTATATTTATACTAGACTATGTTTAAAGACTCAAAATTAAATTTTAGAAAGGAATTTTAAAATGAAAAAAATAATAGCGATACTTATAATGATTTTTTCGGTAATATCATTTGCAGATGGCGAAGTTGCTGGAAAGAGAATACAAGTTAGAGGAGTTTCACAAAAGGAAATTATGCCAAATTCGGCAAAAATTGCCCTTACAATTCAGACTGAAAACGAAAGTTTGGATAAGGCAAGTGCGGAAAATTCACAAATTTTAGAAAGATATAAAAGATTGCTTGCTCAGACTGGGACAAAATACAACAAGATTAATTCGACAGGATATTCCACTTATGAAACATATAACTGGGATACGATAATTGAAAACAAAGGGAAAAAGGAATATAAAACAAAACTTTCAGTAGAAGTTGACAAAATTTCTCTTGATGCGTTGAAAAATTTTATGAGTGTTCTTGCAGCTGAAAAGATTTATTCCTTGAACAGAAGTAAAAACGGGACATATATTTTCACTGTTGAATCTCAGGATGCAACAAATAAACAGGCATACCAGAATGCAATGTCAAAATTTAATGATATTCAGCAAAAATTGAGCAAAGCAGGAATTCCCGCAAATTCAGTAAAAATCTCAGGATACGACAATAAGGAAGTGAGCCTTGAAAAAAGAACAAGCAATAAAAAAAATATCCAAGTCGTTTCACACCAGATAGAAGTTGAAACAAGAGATTTAAAAAATCTTGGAAACATCATAAATGTAGCAAGCACATTGGGAATCGGTACGACTGGGCAAATCGAATACGATATTGACAATAAGCAGCAGTTGGAAAATGAACTTTACGAAAATGCCTACAAGGAAGCCTTGAAAAAAGCCCAAGTTATCTTAGGAAAAACAGATTTAAACCTAAAAAATCCTGTTACAATCACAGATAAATCATATGGAGTTATCCAGCCTTATTACGATTACAACTACAATTACTACAACGAAGCCAGTTACGCAACTAATTTAGTGCAAGTGAAAAAAAGCGACAGAGAACTTCTCGATGAATCTACAAGAAGAAACATCGTAATTTCTCCAAAGAAATTAAATATTTCAAAAACTGTCTACATCGAGTTTGAAATGAACTAAAAATCTAATTTAAGAAAACTGCTGTATTTATATAATATAGTAGTTTTTATTTTCTTAAAAATCAACAAAAAATTAAAAAGAAATAATTTTAAAATTAATAAACTATTGTAATTCAAATAAAGTTATATTTTTTTTCAAATAGGTATTGACTTTTAAAAAAAATGAGGTATAATTGATGTAATTTTTTCAAAAAACTGTGAAGGAGATAAAAATGGCAAAAAGTTATGAAGAAATAGCTAAAGAAGTGATAGAAGCTATCGGAGGAAAAGAAAATATAAGTTCATTTGCACATTGTGCAACAAGACTTAGAATTATGGTAGTTGACAAGGATAAAATCGACAAGGACAAGGTAGATAATATTGAAAAAGTAAAAGGAACAATGTTTAATTCAGGGCAGTTTCAGGTAATATTCGGAACAGGAACTGTAAATAAAGTTTATGAAGCTGTTCAAGGACTTGGAGGAGTAAGTGAATCTTCAGTATCCGATATGAAAAAAGAAGCAGCTAAACAAGGAAGCGTTATTCAAAGAATTTCAAGAACATTTGGAGACATTTTTGTTCCAATTATACCAGTATTAGTTGCAACTGGTTTATTTATGGGGCTTCGTGGATTATTAACAAATGAAAATTTATTAAAATTGATGGGAACAACACCAGAAAGTATAAATCCTAATTTCTTAATGTATACACAAGTATTAACAGATACAGCATTTATTATTTTACCAGCGTTAGTTGCATGGTCTGCATTTAAAGTATTTGGTGGATCACCTGTATTGGGAATTGTATTAGGTTCTATGTTAATTAGCGGTTCTTTACCGAATGCTTATCAAGTAGCATCAGGAGATGCACATCCAATAATGTTCTTTAAGTTTATTCCAGTAGTTGGATATCAAGGAACAGTTTTACCAGCATTATTCGTAGGTATGATAGGAGCAAAATTAGAACAAAGATTAAGAAAAGTTATCCCAGATGCATTAGATTTATTATTAACGCCATTTATTGTATTTTTGGTAATGAGTACATTAGGATTATTTGTTATTGGTCCAGTATTTCACAGTCTAGAAAATTATATTTTAATTGGTACAGAATGGATTTTAAAATTACCGCTTGGAATAGCAGGAATAATAATTGGAGGACTTCAGCAATTAATAGTTGTAACAGGAGTACACCATATATTTAACTTCTTAGAAATTCAATTACTTGCAAAAGATGGATTCAATCCATTTAATCCATTATTATCAGCAGCTGTAGCAGGGCAATTTGGAGCAGTTCTAGCAGTTGGTATTAAGACAAAAGATGCGAAATTAAAAGCATTGGCATTGCCATCAGCATTGTCAGCAGCATTAGGAATTACAGAACCAGCAATTTACGGGGTAAACTTAATTAAAGGTAAAGGAAAACCTTTCTTAATGGGTCTTGCTGGTGGAGCAACAGGTGGATTTTTAGCTTCAATTTTTGGACTTAAGGCTTCTGGAATGGCAGTTACAGTAGTACCGGGAATGTTGTTATTCTTAAATGCACAAATGCCTTTATACTTAATTTCGATAATAGCAGCTTCAGGAGTAAGTTTTGCATTAACATATACAATGGTAAAACTTGATAAATAATAAAATTTTAGCGGGAGTCTTTAACTCCTGCTTTTTTTGAAAAATACCAAAAATAAGGAGAGTGACTGTTTATGAAAAAAAATCTAGTAATAATTTTATTTATTATGCTAATTGCTGGAGTAATTGGAAATGCGGTGACGCGTGGTAATAGAAAGAGAGTTAACAGGAAAAAAATTGGAAATGTGAAAGTGAGTGAGAAAACTGTGGATTTATCAAATTATGATGGGATAAAGAAAATTAACATTTTTGTGCAAGGTTTTGAGAGCGGGCCCGCTGTGAGCAAAGTTATTTTGGAAATGGCTGATTATAGAATTACAAATCTTGATAAAAATGATTGGAAAGTAAGGACAAATGGGTTTGAGAGGAAAGTAACAAATGTGCATGTTTCAGATAAGAAAGGAGAGAAAGCCTTTGACACTGGGATTGTTACACTTGAATTAGAAAATAAGTTTAACCCTGATACCTTGAAATATGAAGGTTCGCCCTTTGCTTATAACAGACAGAAATTTTTTAATGAATGGGTAAAAGAATATGTTGTGGAAATCGAGGGGAAAACTACAATTGATGGGAAAGATTATTTGGTCAGTAAAAAAGAGGATGTGATTAATAATAGAGTTTCGGATGATACAGAATTGTTTAATTACAGAAGTTCATTTAGTGGAAATTATAAAAACCCAATTACTAAAAAAATAGAAAATCTAAAACTGGAAATGGCAGCTTATGAGCCTGAAAACTTAAAATTGGGAGTAAAAAAACCTTTAATTATATGGCTTCACGGACAAGGAGAAGGTGGAGCAGATCCTGATATTGATATTCTGGGCACAGAAACTTTGGCACTTGCAAAAGAGGAAATTCAGAAATATTTTACTGCAGGAGGAACTGATACAAAAGGTGCTTTTGTTCTGGCTGTACAGTCGCCAACTTACTGGATGGATGAAGGCGATGGGACTAATGGAAATGGAAGCGGAAATTCAAGATACACTCAAATTTTGATGGATACAATCAAGGAATATGTAAAACATAATCCGTATGTTGATACAAACAGAATTTACCTTGCTGGAGATTCAAACGGCGGATACATGACTGTAAATATGATAATTACTTATCCAGATTACTTTGCGGCGGCAGTGCCAATTTGTGAGGCGTATGCTTATCACGAATACGCGAGAAATAGTGATGGAACTTACAAGACAAATAATATTGAAGTTTCGGCAGGGGGTAAAAACAGTGCAGTTTCAAGATTTGTAGAAACTAAGAAACTGTGGGTAACAAAAGAAAAAATTCAGAAGATGAAAAAAACACCAGTATGGTTCATTGCGGCGGCAGATGACGGAATTGTTACGCCAAAAAAATTCTCGCTTCCAACGTATAGGGATTTATTAAGGGCTGGAGCCGATAATGCGTGGTATTCGTACTATGAAAATGTAGTTGGGACAGATGTGCCGAATTCAAGATTTCCCGGACATTTTTCGTGGATATATTTTTTGAATAATCAGGTGGAAGGTGTGCAGAACAGGGATAAAATAAAAAATTCCAAAGATACCGAAACTTTCGGATTTGAGCCAAGTAACGCTGGAAAAGGCGGGAATGAAAAGGCTAATATAAATGGGAAGACATTTAAAAATGTATTTGAGTGGATGAATTTTCAGAAAAAAAGCAATAGGAGATAAAACTTTTTTAATAAAGGATAAAAAATTAGTATTTCCAAATAATTAAAATATTGAAAGTTTATAATACACTCGAACTTATTTAAAATTAAACTATCAAAAATCATGCAAACTAAGGGTTTGACTAAAATAATTATAGCTTTTGAGTTCAGTTTTAAAGCAGTTTTACTATAAATATTTTTTCTTTAGCAAAACAAATTTTTTAATTTTAACAAATTGACGGAGCTTTTATTTGCCCCAAAAAAGGCAGGAAAATATTCCCTATATGAGAAACTCCTGCCTTTAATATATATTCGCTTTTTTCCTAATTATCTTTATCTGTCTCATCCTCTGTTTATACTTACATATAGCTAGTATACCCTATTTCCGTACTTGTCTACGCAGTAGGCCGTTCCACTAGCCCTCCTAAAACACTTTCTACCTTCTTCTATTCTTTCCTGTCTTGCTTCTTTCCAGAGAGCCATATCATGTGCACTGCACCCTACAACTGCCATAGTAAGAATAACCATGAGAAAAATTTTCTTAAACATCTCATATCATCTCCTTTTATTTTAAATATCTATGTCAAATATTTATTCTATTTTATATATTTATGTTCTTTTTATATTTTAATTATACAATATTTTAAGTTGGAATACAAATTGTTTTTATGTTTCTGCAAAAAAATTAATAAAAAATAAAGTTATATCTAAAATACAATGTAATTTAAAATATTTTGGTAAAAGGCAAATTTTAAGTTCTATAAAAAATACTTGCAATTTTATATAAAATTGTAGTATGATGTAAAAGTAGAGAAGATTTTTAACAAGTTTAAAAATCAAAATAGACTAGAGAAAAGAGAGGTAAAAAAAGATGGCAAAAGAAACATTAAATCCATTTGAGATTGCACAAAAACAAGTAAAATCAGCTTGTGATAAGTTAAACGCAGATCCAGCTGTGTACGAAATCCTAAAAAATCCAATGAGAGTGTTGGAAGTATCGTTCCCAGTAAGATTAGACGACGGAACAGTTAAAACATTTACAGGATACAGATCTCAACATAACAATGCGGTAGGGCCTTTCAAAGGTGGACTTAGATTCCATCCAAACGTAACAAGAGATGAAGTAAAAGCATTATCAACTTGGATGACATTCAAATGTTCAGTAGCAGGAATCCCTTATGGTGGTGGAAAAGGTGGAATGGCAATTGATCCTAAAGATTATTCTAAAGCTGAGTTAGAAAGAATTTCTAAAGGCTTTGCAAAAGCAATTTCACCAATTATTGGAGAAAAAGTTGACATACCAGCTCCAGACGTTAACACAAACGGACAAATCATGTCCTGGATGGTTGACGCTTATGAAGAAATTGAAGGGAAATCAGCAAAAGGTGTATTCACAGGAAAACCTTTAGAATTTGGTGGATCTCTTGCAAGAACAGAAGCAACTGGATATGGAGTTAATTTGGCAGCTAAAAAAGCGTTAGAAAAACTAAACATTGATGTTAAGGGAGCAACTTACGCTGTACAAGGATTTGGAAATGTAGGTTTTTACACAGCATATTATGCCCATAAAGATGGTGCAAAAATTGTAGCTTTCTCAAATGTTGATGTTGCAATTTACAATGAAAATGGAATTGATATGGAAGCTGTAATCAAAGATTTTAAAGAAAACGGATGTATTTCAGAAAACAAAGGTTACGGAAAAGATATTACAAATGCTGAGTTATTGGAATTAGAAGTTGATGTTTTAACGCCATGTGCTTTGGAAAATCAAATTACTTCTGAAAATGCTGACAGAATTAAAGCAAAAGCAGTTTTAGAAGGAGCAAATGGACCAACTACTCCAGAAGCTGATGAAATCTTATTTAAAAAAGGAATCTTAGTTGTGCCTGACATTTTGGCAAACGCAGGTGGAGTTGTAGTTTCATACTTTGAATGGGTACAAAACCTGCAAAGTTACTACTGGTCTTTTGAAGAAGTTCAACAAAAGGAAAATGTGCTATTATCAGGAGCATTTGAAGATGTATGGGCTTTAGCGGCTGAATACAAGGTAGATTTAAGAAATGCTGCTTATATGAAGAGTATTGAAAGAATTGCAAAAGCAATGAAATTAAGAGGATGGTATTAATTTTTTAAGTTTTTGATATTAAATATTTAAATAAAGAACCTATTTCTATTTTTAATTATAGAATGGGTTCTTTTTTTGTAAAATTTATTTCATAATTTAAATTTTATAGTAAAAAAGTTGATTATTTTAAAATGTATTGTAAAATAATAGAGTAAGAAATAATTTTAGGAGGAAAATAAACTTATGAAGCAAATATTTATTATATCTACAACTTATACAAAACCATTAGAGGAAGTGGGAAAATACAGGCAGGAGCATTTTGAGTTTATTCAAAAAAATATTGATGCTGGAAAATTTATTGCTGGCGGACGGCAAAATCCTCCAACTGGCGGGCTTATTCTTGCGTTTAATGTAACTAGGGGAGAGCTTGAGACAATATTAAAGGAAGATCCGTATTACAAAAATAATTTGATAGAAACCGTGATAACTGAATTTACACCTGCGTTACTGGATAAGGAATTTGAAAAATATTCTAATTAGGCTTCCGATCTTGAAAAATTTGCATATACTCAAACCTATTTAAAATTAAACTGCTAAAATTATACAAATTTAGGGTTTGAATAAAATTTTAGTTCGGCTTTAAAGCAGTTTTACTATACAAGTGCTTATAAAGTTAAGGAATAGCAGGTGTTAATTGTTGTTTAGCATAACTGAATTTATTAAAAAAAATGAATAGTTCACTTTTCTTATTTATTATGATATACTAAATTTTGAGTATAACAATAAAAAAAGGAGGCAAAATTATGTTTTTAGAGAGAACAGAGCGGCTGGCATTAGTTGATTTTGACAATAAGCACATTAATTATATTGATTTGATAGATAATATAAAATATTTTTCTGAGTATATAGTTGAATTGGAAAAGGAGAAGTTTGGACTGATTGTTATGGAAAATCGTCCAGAATGGATTTACAGCTTTTTTGCAGTATGGGATAAAAAATCAGCTGGAATCGCTCTTGATGCCAATAGCAATTCAGGCGAAATTTTATACGTGCTAGAAGATTCACATCCAAACGTAATTTTCTGCTCAAACGAAACAGAAAAAACTATTTTTGAAGCAGTTGAAAAATATAGTTCAAAAAATACTGTAAAAATAATAAATGTGGATAAGATTACAGTTGAACAGGGAAAAATGAATGCTATAAAAAATATGCAGTTTGAACTTGAAAATCCAGCTGGAGATGAAACAGCGGCTATGCTTTATACTTCAGGTACAACTGGAAGTCCAAAAGGTGTAATGCTGTCTTTCAATAATTTAAATACTGAAATGGAAGGACTTTACGAAAAAGGGATATTTGATTACAGGGATCAGATTTTGGCAATATTGCCATTTCACCATGTTCTGCCTTTGACAGCGAGCGTTCTTTTGATGTTAAAATATCAGACTTCAATTGTGTTTGTAGAAAAAATTGCAAGCAAGGAAATATTTGACGCGCTTGAGAAAAATAGAGTAACTGCAATAATAGGAGTTCCAAGAGTATTCAAGCTATTTTATGATGGAATAAAGCAGCAAATTGACGCAAAATTCATTACACGATTTATTTACAAAATGATGAGCAATGTCAAATCATTGAAGATAAAAAGAAAAGTCTTTGCAAAAGTTCATAAAAAATTTGGTGGGCACCTTGACTTTATCGTTGTCGGTGGAGCAAAAATGGATCCTGAAATTTCAAGGTTTTATGAAACATTAGGATTTTACGCCCTTGAGGGGTATGGGCTTACCGAAACTGCACCGGTTATCGCTGTAAATTCAAAAAAAGAAAGAAAAATCGGAACAGTTGGGAAAAAACTTAATAACATTGAAATAAAGATTGTGGATGAAGAACTGTGGGTTAAAGGTCCGATTGTTATGAAAGGCTATTACAATAAGCCTGATAAGACGGCGGAAGTAATTACTGAAGACGGATGGTTCAAGACAGGAGACTTAGCGACAATTGATGAAGAAGGCTATGTTACAATTCGTGGAAGAAAAAATACAATGATTGTTCTTTCAAATGGTAAGAATATTGATCCAGAAACGCTTGAAAATAGAGTGGTTGCACAAAGTAATGGATTAATCAAGGAAATTGGTATTTTTAATTACAAAAATAAGTTAGCTGCAATAATTGTTCCAGATTTATTAGAGTTTAGAAAACGTGGAATTACAAATACAAAGGCTTATATAAAAAATATAGTGGAAGATTATAACCTAAAGGCGCATAACTACGAAAAAGTGCTTGATTACAAGTTATTTGAAGAAGAATTGCCAAAAACTAGAGTTGGAAAGACACGGAGATTTATGCTGCCGGACTTATACGAAAAAAATGAGATTGTAAAAAAAGAAAAAATACCTGAACCAACCGATGAAGCATATAAAATATTAAAAGAATATGTCAAGAAAAATAAAGGAATTGAGCCACAGCCAGAAGAAAATCTGGAACTTGAAATCGGAATGGATTCACTTGACATTGTAGAATTTTTTGCATTTATAGAAAACAGTTTTGGAATTCAGCTGGATGAAGAAAAGTTTGCTGGAATGCCAAATTTAAAATTATTATCTGAATACATCAATCAAAAAGCTACAAAATTTGAAGACAATGATATTGACTGGAAACAGATTATAAGTGAAACAAAACCTATAGAGGACAATAAAAACCGTTGGGTAACAAAATTTTTAAAAATATTTCAACCAATTGTCGATTTATATTTCAGAGTAAAAAAAATTGACAGGAAAAAATTAACAGACAATCCGCAAATTTTTGTATCAAATCATCAAAGTTTTGTAGATCCATTAATTCTAGGATCACTATTTCCAAATAAAATTGTTTTTAATACATTATTTTTAGCAATTGACTGGTATTTTAAAAAAGGTGTAATGAAACTTCTTGTTTCAAATGGAAATGTCGTTTTAATTGATATTAACAAAAATATTAGAAAAAGTGTAGAAGAAATAGTCGGATACCTGAAAAGCGGGAAAAGCATTGTAATTTTCCCAGAAGGAGCAAGAACAAAAGATGGAAAAGTTGCTCAATTTAAAAAGGTATTTGCTATAATTGCAAAGGAACTGAATGTCGATATTCAATGTCTTGGAATAAAAGGTGCATTTGAAGCATATTCAAGATATATGAAGTTCCCAAAACCGAAAAAAATTGAAGTAGCAGTGTTGGAAAAATTCTCGCCAGAAGGAAGCTATGATGAAATTACACAAAAAGCAGAAAAAATTATAAAAGAATATGTTGAGAATTAAATTTATTTAAATTATTTTTTTATATATGCAGGAATGTCTCATAAGATAAAGAAATATTTTTTATTTTTAAAAACATCAATTTAATAAAAAAATATTTTAACTTATGAGACAACCTAAAAAAAATACAATACTAGTTATTAATTACTAAATTTTGAATAAAAATTCAAAAAAAGTTTATTTTTTTATTTTGTATAAAACTAGTATGTAAGGGGAAAAAATAAGAAAAATAAGAGAATGTTAAAAAAATTCAAAAAAAGTGTTGACAACTAAAATTAATTATGATATACTAATCGAGTACTTGTGAGTTAGAAATAACAAATAAATGCCAAATGCCTTGGTGGCGAAATCGGTAGACGCACAGGACTTAAAATCCTGTGGGAATTTATCCCGTGCCGGTTCAAGTCCGGCCCGAGGCACCACGAATCATATTATGCGGGAGTAGCTCAGTTGGTAGAGCGTCAGCCTTCCAAGCTGAATGTCGCGAGTTCGACCCTCGTCTCCCGCTCCAAAATATGAGCCATTAGCTCAGTCGGTAGAGCACTTGACTTTTAATCAAGGTGTCACTGGTTCGATCCCAGTATGGCTCACCATTTAATTTAACCATATGTGCCTGTAGCTCAGTTGGATAGAGCAACGGCCTTCTAAGCCGTGGGCCAGGAGTTCGAATCTCTTCAGGCACGCCATATGGATCCATAGCTCAGCTGGTTAGAGCACTCGGCTCATAACCGAGCGGTCGCTGGTTCAAGTCCAGCTGGATCCACCATTGAAAAACTTGTGCGGCCTTCGTCTAGTGGTTAGGACCTCGGGTTTTCATCCCGGTAACAGGGGTTCGATCCCCCTAGGCCGTACCATTTATTTTTTTGGAACCATAATTTAAAATTGTGGTATTTTTTTTAAAAAATAGTATTTAATATTTTAGTAAAGTTGTGGGTGGATGTCCGAACGGCTAAGGGACCGGTCTTGAAAACCGGCGAAATCGCAAGATGTCTGGGTTCGAATCCCAGTTCACCCGCCATATATAATATGCCCAGATAGCTCAGTCGGTAGAGCAAGGGACTGAAAATCCCTGTGTCCGTGGTTCGATTCCGCGTCTGGGCACCATTAAAACAATTAAAATTTAAATATATAGTGTAACTCAGTGTTTATCATAAGTTGCACTTTTTATTTTTCAGCTAAGTTTTCGGATATTTATTAATTTTTTGCTCAAAGATAAATATAAATGTATAAAAATTTATTTATAAGAACTATGGGGTATAATTAAGTAACATCAGAAGACGGATATGTTTTCAGATGTAAAAAAATAAAAATCGAAGGAGATTTTTGAAAAAGAAAGGTGATTGATTATGAAAAAGACATTAATTGGATTATTTTTAGTTTTAGGAGCAGCTTCGTTTGCAGATGCTGGAAAAATTGAAGCTAAAGGTGGAATAGATCTTGGTGGAAAATATCATTATGGAAAGAATTATAAAAATCAAAAAGTTAAAAACAGTTCAGGAGAAATTGGTGCTGAATACAGATACGAAGTAACTCCAGGATTAGAAGTAGGTGGAGGGACAGCATTCCAATTCCATAAAGACTTAAAAGATAAAGTTTCTGGACAAAATTTGAAAAACTATAATTCATTCCCTGTATATGGAACTGCAAAATATACTTTTGATACACAAACAGCAGTTAAACCTTATGTTAAAGGTGATTTAGGATATTCATTCAATAATGGAGATCATGACTATGGTAATGTTGGTAAATTTAAAGCTAAAGGTGGAGCATACTACGGTGTAGGTGGAGGAGTTAACTTCAACAATGTAAACGTAGAACTTATGTTCAAAGAAAACAAAGGAAAATATGAATACGAAGGACCTTTAGGTGTTAAATCTAAATATAATGCTGACTACAAAAGAGTTAGTCTTGGTGTAGGTTATGACTTTAATTTAGGAAACTAATATAAAAAGTAATTTGTGAATTGAATATAAAAAATATGTTTAATTAAAATATTTTTTACTACCACATTTGTGGTAGTTTTTTTTTGGAATTTTTTCAAAAATAATTTCATTTCTTTATCTTTTATGATATAATATTAAACATATAATAAAGTTATAGTTTATATTTAATCAATAAAAAAGATTATTTTTATATTTACTATACTTTGAAAATTTAATAATGAAAGGGTGTTGAAAGTATGAAAAAATTATTTCTAACAATGTTATTAGTCACCATTCTTATTCTTAGTTGTGGAAAGAAAACTACTAATAGTAATATTATAAAAATTGGAGTTATTGCACCACTCACTGGAAATTATGCACAATATGGGATTGCAGTAAAAGAAGGTATTGAACTGAAAGTAGAGGCTATTAATAATGCAGGAGGGATTAATGGTAAAAAAATCGAACTTGTTATTGCAGATAGTAAAGGTGATGTTCAAGAATCGGTGAATGCATTTAAAAAAATGGTTTCACAAGATAAGGTGAATATCGTGATTGGAGAAGTTGTTTCGGCTACTTCACAGGCTATTTCAGGACTTGCTCAAAGTGCAAAAGTACCTTTAATTTCGGCAACTGCTACAAGCCTTGATGTTACAAAAGGAAAAGATTTCGTGTTTAGAACGACATTTACAGATCCTTATCAAGGAACAGCAACTGCAAAATATGCAAAATCAAAAGGCGTAAAATCAATCGCAATTTTAACAAATTCTTCAAATGATTATTCTGTAGGAATTGCAAATGCGTTTAAGGAACAAGCTGAAAAAGATGGAATAACTATTACTGAAGAAAAATATACAAATGATGATAAAGATTTTAAAGCAATTTTGACAAAAGTAAAAGGGCAAAATCCACAGGCTATCTTTATACCAGATTATTACAATACAATCGGATTAATTATTTCTCAAGCAAAAGATTTGGGAATAACTGCACAATATTTTGGTGGAGATGGATGGGACGGAATTCAGACTAACTTTGGAGCAGTTGCGGAAGGAGCAATTTTTGCAAGCCAATTTTCTCCAGAAGATAAAGCTGAAAATGTTCAGAAATTTATGAAAGATTATCAAGCTAAATTTAATAAAGAACCAATAATGTTTGCTGCACTTGGATACGACACAGTGGAAATTGTAGAAGCTGCATTAAAATCTTCAAAAGATTTGACAGGACCATCTATAAAAGAAGCTATGAACGCAGTTAGCGGAATTGATCTTATAACTGGAAAGTTAAAGTTTGATGCTGACAGAAACCCTGAAAAAGCAGTTACATTTATTGAAGTAAAAGGTGGAAAACTTACATTAAAAGAAAAATTTTAAATTTAAGAAACAAAATAAATTACTTATAAAAAATATAATAGTGAAGGAGAACGACGATGAAAAAAATATTATTCTTAGTTTCATTGTTGGCATTATTCGTACTGAGCTGTGGAGCAAAGGCGTCTAAGGACAGCGATGTTATAAAAGTTGGTGTTATAGGAGCATTAACTGGAAATGTGGCACAATATGGAACAAGTACAATAAACGGATTTAAATTGAAGGTAAAAGAAATAAATGCCGCTGGTGGAATTAATGGTAAAAAAATTGAAATTGTGGAAGCAGACAGTAAAGGTGATGTGCAGGAAGCGATTAATGCGTTTAAAAAAATGGTTTCACAAGATAAAATTGATATTTTTGTAGGAGAAGTTACATCTGGACCATCTCTTGCAATTGCACCGCTTGCGCAACAAGCAAAAATTCCTATGATTACAGCAACTGGAACTGCATTTGACATCACAAAAGGAAAAGATTTTGTTTACAGAACTACATTTACAGATCCTTATCAAGGTGTCGTTGTTGCAAAATATGCAAAAGCAAAAGGTTATAAAAACATTACTGTTTTAACTAATACTGGAAGTGACTATTCTGTAGGGCTTGCAAACGCATTTAAGGAACAAGCTAAAAAAGAAGGAATTCAAGTAAAAGAAGAACAATACACTGCTGATGACAAGGATTTTAGAGCATTGCTTACAAAAGTAAAAGGATACAATTCTGAAGTAATTTTCGTACCAGATTATTACAACACAATTGGACTAATCTTGACACAGGCAAAAGAACTTGGAATAAACGCTCAATTCATGGGTGGAGATGGATGGGATGGAATCCAGACTAACTTTGGAAAAGTTGCAAATGGAGCAGTTTTTGCAAGCCAGTTTGCACCAGATGACCCTGATCAAAATGTTCAAAAATTTATTGCAGCATACAAAAATGAATATAAAATAGATCCAATTATTTTTGCCGCTTTAGGATATGATACTGGAACTATTTTAGAAACAGCATTAAAAAATGTTTCTGACTTGTCTTCTAAAGATGCAATAAAAGAAGCAATTAAAAAATTTGATGGTACTTTGGTTACAGGTTCATTAAAATTTGATGCAGAAAGAAATCCTGAGAAAAAAGTTACATTTATTGAAGTGAAAGATGGAAAACTTTCATTGAAGGAAAAATTCTAGGAAAGAAAAAATTCTAAAAATATAGAGAATAATAATTGTTATAAAGTTCGGTTGTTAGGAGAAATTTTCTTTCTTCTAACAGTCTGGAACTTTTTTTATCTAAAAAGAAGAAAATTAATTTGGGTAAATATACGTAAGCAGCTTTAAGATTATATTTAATTACAGGGGAAGAGTATGATTTTAAAGTTGCTTAAGTATATGAATGAAAAATAAAGCGTATTTTAAGTAAAGAGTATGAGGAGTTTTTAAATATGTTAAAGAGTTTTATTGAACAGACTATTAACGGACTGCAGACTGGAAGTATTTACGCGTTGATTGCGTTAGGATATACAATGGTTTATGGTATCGTTAAACTTATAAATTTTGCACATGGTGATATACTTATGGTGGGAGCGTATGCTACTTTAATTGCCGTGTCACATGGAATGCCATTAATTGTGGCTATTATTTTATCAATTGTTATATGTGCTATTTTGGGAGTTGTAATTGATTTTTTTGCATATCGTCCAATTCGAAATGCACCTAAAATTTCGGCACTTATAACAGCGATTGGAATGAGCTTTTTGCTGGAAAGCCTGGCACTTATAATATTTGGAGCAAATCCAAAAGTTATTGATCAGAAATATATACCAGCGTTTTTATCAAATAATAACAAAATCAGTCTAGGATTCTTGCAAATTAGCATGCTTACAATATTTGTAATTGTAGTTACTTTAATTTGTATGGTTGCTTTGAACCTGTTTATTAAAAATACAAAACTAGGAAAAGCGACAAGAGCAGTTTCACAGGATACAGGAGCGGCACAGCTTATGGGAATTAATGTAAATAAAACTATTGCTATAACATTTGCGATTGGTTCTGGACTTGGGGCATTAGGCGGGGCATTGTATGCGATTGTTTATCCGCAAATTGAGCCATATATGGGAATGCTGCCAGGACTGAAGGCGTTTATTGCGGCTGTATTTGGAGGAATTGGAAGTATTCCAGGAGCTATGGTTGGTGGATACGTCTTAGGACTTCTTGAAGCGTATGTAAAAGGCTCATCACTTACAACTTGGGCAAATCCTATAGTATTTGGTGTGCTGATATTAATACTAATTTTTAGGCCAAATGGACTATTTGGTAAGAATATGAAAGAAAAAGTGTAATTGGAAGGGAGGAAAATGGAAAATATGGAAAAAAACAATACAGATGTAAAAACAAAAAATATAGATAATACAGAAAAAAATCAAAACGAACAGAATAATAAGATCAAAGAAAATAAAGAAGTACAAGAATATAAATGGAAAAACTTAAATTATTTTAACAAATTAAATGTAAAAAATTATGTAGTTACATTTATTTCGATAGTTGCACTTTATATCGTCCTAAGTTTTACTTTTGATCCAAATGATGCTTTCAGTTATACAAAAGGAATATATATAAACATATTAATTTTTGTTTTATTTGCAGTGAGTCTAAACATAACAGTTGGTCTTATGGGACAGCTTAATTTGGGGCAAGCTGGATTTATCGCAATTGGAGGATATTCAGCGGCATTTATTTCAAAAATACTTGTAAACTATAATTTGCCTCCATTTTTACAGTTAATACTAGTATCATTGTTTGGTGGATTGGTTGCGGCTGTATTTGGATTTTTTGTTGGTGGAAGTACACTTAGGTTAAGAGGAGATTATCTTGCTATTATAACACTTGCCTTTGGAGAAATTATAAAATATATTATTCAAAATCTGGACTTTTTAGGTGGAGCAACTGGACTTAACAATATTCCAACAATTCTAGATTTTTCAAATACATATTTCATTGTAGTTATTTCGATTATTGTAATTGCAATGGCGATGACTTCTCGAAAAGGGAAAGAGATTCTGTCAATTAGAGAAGATGAAATTGCGGCAGAAAATATTGGAATAGGATTAAATCGTGTAAAACTTTATGGGTTTGCTTTTTCAGCATTTTTTGCTGGAGTTGGAGGATCGTTATTTGCTCATAATATTGGAATTTTGACGCCAGATAAATTTGGATTTTTATTCTCAATAGAAATTCTTGTTATGGTAGTGCTTGGCGGACTTGGAAGTATTACGGGAGCAATTATCGCTGCAACAATTTTGACACTTCTAAATGAAAGATTGAGAGATGTTTCGCAGTTTAGATACTTAGTTTATGCAATCATATTAATTTCATTAATGATTTTCCGTCCAAAAGGGATTTTTGGTACGAAGGAATTTACATTTGCAGGAACAAAGAGAAGAATTAATAGAATTAGAAATTATAGAAATAATAAGAGTGAGAAAAGCGAAAGTTAAATATTTTTGATAAATATAAAAATGAAGTAAAATAGGAGATAAAAATATGTCATTATTAAAAACGACAGATTTGGGAATATCTTTTGGCGGGCTAAGAGCTGTTGATGAGGTAAATATTGAGATTAAAGAAGGGGAACTGGTTGGATTGATTGGTCCAAACGGAGCTGGGAAAACGACAATATTTAACTTGCTGACAGGCGTTTACAAGCCTACTGATGGAGATATTTCTATAAATCAGATTAGTATAAATAAAAAAACTACTCCACAGATAGTTGCTTTGGGAGTTGCCAGAACATTTCAGAATATAAGGCTGTTTAAGGAATTAACAGTGCTTGACAATGTAAAGCTGGCACTTAACAGCAGTATGAAATATAACACTTTTGAAGCGATTTTTAGACTTCCTAGATTTTGGAAGGAAGAAAAGGAAATAACAGATAAGGCGCTTGATTTACTGGATATTTTTGATATGGCTGAAATGGCAAATATTACAGCAGGAAACCTGTCTTATGGACAGCAAAGAAAACTGGAGATAGCAAGAGCTTTGGCAACAAATCCAAAATTATTGCTGCTGGATGAGCCTGCAGCTGGAATGAATCCAAATGAAACAAGAGAACTGATGAATACAATCAGCTTTATAAGAAATAAATTTAAAATTGCAATCCTGCTAATCGAGCATGATATGGACTTGGTAATGGGAATTTGTGAAAGACTTTATGTGCTGAATTTTGGAAGAATTATTGCTTCAGGTCTGCCTGATGAAATTCAAAATAACAAAGAAGTTATTGCAGCTTATTTGGGAGAATAAAATTTAAGAAGAAAATTAATAAAATTAGCAAAAAGGAGGAAAAGTGAATATTTTAAATGTAAATGATTTAAATGTATATTATGGCGGAATTCACGCTATAAAAAACATTTCATTTCAGATAAAAAAAGGTGAAATTGTTTCTCTAATTGGTGCAAATGGTGCGGGAAAAACCTCCACACTTCACGCTATTTCAGGGCTTGTACCAATAAAATCAGGAGAAATTTCCTTAAGTGGAGAAAATGTGACCAATATAGATGCTTACAAGCTTGTCAGCCGTGGAATGGCACACGTGCCGGAAGGACGTAGAATCTTTACAGAATTGACTGTATTGGAAAACTTGGAAATGGGAGCATTTACGAGAAATGATACAGACCAAATAAAAAAAGATATGGAACATATGTTCTCGCTGTTTCCACGACTTGCCGAACGTAAAAAACAGCTGGCAGGAACAATGAGTGGAGGAGAACAACAAATGTTGGCAATGGCAAGAGCCTTAATGTCAAATCCTTCACTACTATTGCTAGATGAGCCGTCAATGGGACTAGCACCATTATTAGTGCAGGAAATTTTCAACATAATTGTAAGAATTAATAAAGAAGAAAATGTAACAGTGCTGTTAGTAGAGCAAAATGCCAATATGGCACTATCAATTGCAGACAGAGGCTACGTTCTGGAAACTGGAAAAATCATTCTGGAAGGAACAGGGAAGGAATTGCTTACAAATCCTGAGATTAAAAAGGCTTATCTTGGAGGATAAAAATAAAAAATTAGAATATTTGTTTTTGAAAACTGTCTTGAAAAGTTTTTTAGCTTTTTGGGATGGTTTTTTATTTTGGATAAGTTTTGATAGAAAAAAAACTGGGATTTCTCGCAGTAGAGTGAACTCTTTTAAGAAATAAAATTATATTAATTTACTAACAAGAGTCTTGATATTTTATTCAACTAATAGTATTAATTAGTGTTATGTAATAGCCAATCTAGCCATGCTTTGGTATTTTTTTCTGTAGCAGGATCAAGTCTTTTTGCATTTTTAGATTTTAATAGAGCATTTAATTCACTTTCTGAAAGAATTTGATAACTATCCCTTTCGTATTTTTTCCCATTTTTTATTTCCGTACCAGTACGCATCTCTATAAACATAATATTATAATTATATGAAGATGCTGCAGGTATTTTCTCATTTTTTCTACTTTTTACAACATATCCTGTTGTTGTTGTATAAGTTAATGTAGGATACCCTTCTTTATCATAAGAAGTAACTTCTTCAAAAGGAGTACAGGCAATTTTATATTTTTTTCCAACTGGAAGAACATAGATAAAATAATTATGTTTTTCCCATTTAGTGTTTTCTCCATCAAAATCATCTGGATATTGTCCAAAAAATCAGTCCTTCTGATTTGAAATATAGACTTGTGTCTTTGGAGAAAAAAAGCTGTCAGCTTCCTGTTCCGTTATTTCTGAAAAAGCAACACTTCCTAAAATAAATTTTCTCATAATTTAGACCTTCCTTCTTACTAAATTTTTAGATAACCTATCCTATAATAATTTTACTTCAAAAAAATTTAAAAATCAATACCTTATGTAAGAATATTAAGAAGTTACGTTTTAATTTAGTTTTTTAAGAAATTTCTACTTATATAGACATTCCACATTATTTCCTGTATAATATCAAGTATAACATCGATATAAAGTGCCAGTTTTTCATTTTGGGGAAAATATGATGAAAATAACACAATGATAAGATTGTCGACGAACTGAGCAACTACGGAAAAAAATTTGAATAAAATTATTATAAATAAAGAAAGTGAGAGGATTTTATGAATTACAAATTAATTGCAACTGATATGGATGGAACATTGCTAGATGAGGAGCATGGGATAACAAAGGAAAATGTTGAAGCGATTATTAAAGTTCAGAAGGAAAAAGGCGTTAAATTTGTACTTGCGAGTGGAAGACCAAGTTATGCGATGCTTGAATATGCAAAAGAGCTTCAAATGGATAAATACGAAGGATATGTGCTGGCATTTAATGGTGGCGAATTAATTGATATGAAGACAAACGAAGTGATTTTTCACGAAGGGCTTGGAAAAAAGGATATTGAAAACGTTTATAAAGTTTCAAAGGAAATAAATGTTCCGATGATTTTATACGTTGGAGATACAATTTATGGAACTGAAGCGACAGATGGAGTAATGTATGAAGCCGATCAATGCAAGATGAAATTTCAAAAATTCGATACACTTGAAGACTTGGAGAAAAAAGGAATTGATAAAACTACAAAATGTATGATTATTGGAAAGCCTGAAGAAGTATTGATTGCTCAGGAACATATGAATAAAGTTCACGGAAACGATTATTTTATCGCCATCTCAAAACCAATCTTCCTAGAAATTGCCAACAAAAATGTGGATAAAGGAAAAACATTGAAAAAATTGGGAGAAATTGAAAATATAAAGCCTGAAGAAATGATTGCAGTTGGTGACAGTGCCAACGATAAGCCATTGCTGGAGTACGTGGGAATGCCTGTGGCTGTGGAAAATGCTATTCCTGAAATTAAGGAAATAGCTAAATTTATTTCAACATCAAATGTGGAGCATGGGCTGAAAACTATGATTGAGGAGTTTTTTGAATTTTAAAACTATAAAATTTGTACAGGAATTATCGGGAAAAAAGTCGAAAAATCATATATACTTTTAGTGTAAGGAGGGAAAATATATGATTAAGGCATTTAATGAAACGATGAAATATATCGAAGAGACCATGACTGACAGAATTGACGAGAGAAAGTTTGCATTGCTTTCTGGATATTCGTATCCGCTGTTTAGCAGAATGTTCTCAATTATGGTGGATTATCCGTTAAGCGAGTATATTCGCTTTAGAAAGTTAAGCTGCGCCGCGATAGATTTACGTGAAAGCGATGAAAAAATAATAGAAATAGCCTTTAAATACGGCTATGAATCTCAAGATTCATTTTCCTTGGCATTCAAAAAATTCCATGGGCACACGCCAAAGGAAGTCAGAAAAGGAAGTGAGTTTCAAATTTTTTCTCCTATAAGATTATCTTTAAGCGTTAAAGGAGGAAAAAACATGGACATCAAAATTATGAAAAAATCGGCTTTTAAAGTTGCAGGCTTGACAGAAAGAATTGAAGAAGGTGGCGATTTTCCTAATGTTTGGGACAAACTTTTTAAAAAAGTATCTGAAAAAAAATTGGAAAGCTTAGGAAATGGACAAAGTTATGGAGCATGTTACGAAATCGAAAAAAATGAAAAAGAAAATTCTGAAAGCAAGTATACAGTAAGCTATATGGCTGGATATGATGCTCAAAATATTGACAAGGCAGCAGATTTAGGACTAAGTATTCTTGAAGTCCCTGAAGCTGAATATGCTGTGGTGAAATTGAAAGGAATTGTTCCAAATTGTATTCATGAAGGGTGGAAATATGTGACAGGGACATTTTTTCCAGAACAAGGTTATAGACACGCTGGAACAGCTGATTTTGAAGTTTATAGTGAAGGAGATATGTATAATTCTGACTATGAAATGGAACTTTGGGTTCCGATAGTAAAAGATAAAAATTAAATTTATAATATTTTCTCTAAATCTTTTAAAAAATTATTTTAACTGATTTCTGCTATTTAAATGTTATAAAAAAATGGGAGATATTCTGACTACACAGTTTATTTCCCATTTTATCTTTATTATACTAAACCTCATTTAAATAATAGAAATAAAATTTTACAATAAGTAATTCGATAGTTTTATTAAAAAAATTAAATTTAATTTTTAAGTATCCATATAAAGGATTTTTATTTAGATTATGAAAAACTGTTTATTATTAATAAATATTTTTTCACAATCTTATGTTTTTTCTTTTCATAAAGCAAGGGAAATCAGTCGCCATTTCCCCTCATTTCGCAATAATAGTTATTTTAACATATTTAACTAATGGCATATTAAAGAGAATAGCGAAAGTGCTACGCACTAACCCTGGCTCGTCTAAGCATTTTTTTGAAATATTCCCAAATTTTATTTGGGAAAGTAGTCAAAACATTTATTATTTGGATAAACCTGAATTACTACGAAAACGAAACTCGCTAACACTCGCTTTCGCAAATAAATATTAGAACAACTCTATAAAATATATTTGCTATAAAGGTTTTGACGAAAGAAACACATAAATGTGTTTAGTCGTTTTCATTCCAAAAAAATCACGACATTCTATATTAAATTATAAAGATTATTATATTTAAATTCTAGGCTTTTGCATTTGGAAAATATTAAATAAGCAAAATTTCTTTATTAAGAAAGTTTTGCGTTAAGCGGGGGTTGTAAGGGCATGGCGTCTGATGCCCTTACGTTAAAAAAATTGAATAAAAAAATATAAAAAACTATTATAAATCATAATACTTATAAATAAAATTATAAAAGTCTTTAAGTTGGATACTTAATGATAAAATTTAATTAAAGGATATTTTAATATTTACATAGATTGTATAATAGCATATGTAAAAAATGATTTTAATTTCATGAATTTTTGATTTTTGCTCTTTAAATGCGAAATAGTGTTAATTTCTTCTTTTTCAAGAATTTTGTAAAATATCAAAAAAGTTAAAAATAACACTTTTTACATTTACATTGCTTCTAATACTGTTTTTCAAATTTATCAATTTTTTCAAATCTTCTGCTTCGACAGAATGTTTTACAGTTATAATAATTTTTGAAAGGAAATTTATCAGAAATTCCTTTTCCTTTTTTAGTTCACTTTCGATTTCGTTTATAAAAAAATATACATTTTTGATATCCCAGAAACGTATTCGCTGTGATAACAATTCAATACTTTTATTATATTTTATCGTCAAATATAGATTATTTTTTATAGCCAGTTCTCCAGTTGTGTAATTTTTCATTTCAAAAATAATTTGTAAAATATCTTCCACTGTATTAATTTTAAATTGAATATCCTCAAGTGAGAGATTTTGCCTTTTAAATTCTAAAATATCGTTTTCATTTCCATCAAAGAAATAGTAGATTTCCTTGCTGATTCCCAGTTCCTCGTTGTTCATTCCAGATAGATAAAATTTGATTGTACGGGATTTTATTGTGGAAATGATATTTAATGTTCTTGATAATAAAATAAAATATACATTTTGTGGGGGCTCTTCTAAAATTTTTAAAAGTGCGTTTGAAGATTCTTTTCGTAAGTTTTCGATTCCACATAGAATAAATATTTTTTTTGGCGAGTTAAATGAAGATTCTATTGACGAATAGATGATTTCCCGCACTTCGTCAATTTTTATGTTTTCATTATTTTTATTTATTATTTCAATATCAGGATGCTGGAAATTATTAATAAGCCGTTCTATTTTGTCTTTTTCAGCGTCATTCTGTACATTCTTTGTCATAACCATTTTTGAAAACATTAGTGCATAAGAAAGCAAGTCAACTCTTTTATCACTGTAAAAGAGGTAACTTGCACTTATTTTATCTTGATTTATTTCGTTCTTAAATTTTTCTGTTATTTCCTGTAATTTCATTTTTTCTCATTTTCTCTTTTTTTAATCAACAACAAATATTAATTTTCTTTCATTTGAAGAGTTCTTAATAATTTTTTGTTATCAAATGCGGCTCCTCCACCTAAAACTACTGAGTCCAATGGGTTTGGAGATAAGAACACTTTGATTCCAACTTCTTTTTCCATCATGTCAACAAAGTTTTGGATCAATGAACCTCCACCAGTCATTACAATTCCATTATCTAAAATGTCGGCTGCTAATTCAGGTGGGCATTTTTCAAGAACTTCTTTTGTAGAGTTTACAATTTGGAATAAAGAATCTTCAATTGCTTCGTAAATTTCATTTGCATTAATTTCTACTGTGTTAGGAATACCAGATTCCAAGTCTCTACCTTTTATTTCCATAACTTCAGGCGACTGTAGCTTTATTGCTGTTGCCATTTCTTTTTTAATTTTTTCAGCAGTTCTGTCTCCAATTAACAAGTTGTATTTTCTTTTTACATATTTTACGATATCTTCATCAAATTTATTTCCAGCAATTCTGATTGATTTACTTGCAATAATTTCATCAAGAGAAAGAATTGCAATGTCAGTAGAACCTCCACCTATATCAATTACCATACTTCCTTCAGGTTGTGAAATATTTACGCCTGAACCGATAATAGCGGCTCTTCCTTCTTCAATAATATATGTCTTTTTAGCACCTTTTACTGCATCAAACAATGCTTTTCTTTCCACACTTGTTACTTCAATTGGTACACAGATCATAACTTCTGGTTTGAATAATGAATTTCCATAAATTTTGTGGATGAAGTATGTAATCATTTCCTTTGTTGAATCGATGTCGGCAATAACTCCATCTTGTAAAGGTTTGATAGCTTGAATGCTGTCAGGAGTTTTTCCTAACATTTCTCTAGCTTCTCTTCCAACTGCAATTAATTTTCCAGTTTTTCTATCTCTTGCAACCACAGATGGCTCGTTTAAGACTATTTTTTTTCTTTGTTTATCATAAATCAATATGTTTGCAGTTCCCAAATCTATTGAGATACTTTTATTTACTCTAAATATTTTTACAAAATCAAATGCTCCCATTTTTCCTCCTATTAAAATTAACTTTCTTAATTATATCATACTTTTTGATAAAAATTTATTATTTTTTGTAAATTTTTTAAATTTTTTGGTATAAATTAAAAATCTTTTGCATTTAGCCACTTTAAAATTTCATCATAAATTTCGTGCTTATTTGTTTCATTAAGCGATTCATGTCGCCCGTTTTTGTTTTCAAGAATATTTATTCTTCTTTTTTTCTTTCTTAATGTATTAAAAATTTTACTAATATATGGAATATCAACTACTCTGTCCTCAGTTCCATAAATGGCGAGTATTTTTGCATGATTATCTAATTTTTTGTAATTTCTGTTGATAAATCCCATCATAGAAAAAATTCCAGAAAAAAACTTTGGTGTGACAGGATAACCACAAAGTTCGTCATCTTCATATTTTTTATTTTCAGTTTCATCTCTTGTTAACCAGTCAAATTTAGTTGTATTTGGCTCAAATGCTGAATTCCATTTTTCAAAAATTTTGTTAAATGCAGAAATTTTTCTAAAAATAATTCTTTCCAAAAGAGTGGCAAGGTTTCCACCAACGGCTGATAATTGATTTTTTAAAGGGAAAGCTGATAAAATGAAGTATTTGTATTTATTTTTTATTCCCCACTGCATTCCAATAAGGGTACCCATGCTATGTCCCAAAATTGTTGTATTACTTGGAGTTGCTCCAACTTTGCTTAAAATCTTTTCAAAAAAGTTATCAATATCTTTAAAGACAGCTTTTATTCCGTTTTTTCCAAAATCTCCAATTTCATCCTCTTTCAATTCACCATGTCCTCGAATTTCCATAACAAACACATTGTATCCATTTGAAGCTAAAAATTCCCCAAATTCAGTATATCTATCGACAGGCTCCATCATTCCGTGAAATATCACAACATTGTTTTTATATTTTTCTCTTTTTGATTCAAAAAATAAATAAGGAATTTTTTTATTATCAAAACTTTCAAAATACTGTTTTTCCATTATTTTCCTTTCTCAAAAAATATTATAAAATCTCGATTTTTTATTAATGTTAAATAAACATACACATCCATTATAATATAATATTATTTTTTTTGCAATTACAAATTTTTTTGAAAGAAGTGAAGAAATAACAACATATCTAATTTGAATTTTTTATTTATTTTTCAAAATATGGAAAATTTCCATAAATTGTGGTATTATTAGTAATGATATAGAAGAAACAGTAATAAAAAACACAAACATTGAAAAATATTATTAAAATTCAAACATAAAAATTATTTTATTTATTAATTGTTTTTTGTTTGGAGACGTTAAAATAAGGCGGAAATGGCTATGAAAACATATAACTTGCTTTATGAAAATTTAGAAAATTTGAAAATAAAAGGAGTTACAAAAACAAATATTCTAAAATTCAGAAAATTGGGAGTTTTTACACTTTATGATTTGCTTTATTTTTTCCCGAGAGCTTATGAAAACAGGAGTAATCATAAGAAAATAGGAGAAATTTTGGCAGATGAATTTGTGATTTTGCAAGGAACAGTTGTGAATGTGGCTAATCAGTATATAAAAGCTGGAAGAACTATGTTTAGGGCAGTTTTGAGTGATGATAGCGGAATGGTTGAGCTTGTGTGGTTTAATAACAGGTTTGTGAAAAACGGGATTCATATTGGCGATGAGATTACAGTTTATGGGAAAGTGAGAAAGACTGTAAAATTTCAGCTTGTGAATCCTGAGTATAAAAAAATCAAGCAGGCTAGTTTTGATATGCAGAAACAAAAACAGATATTACCCATTTATCCGTCTACAGAATCGCTTAGACAGCAGGCAATCAGAAAAGTTATGGAAAATGCCCTAATGGATTACGGATATTTGTTGCAGGAAAATTTACCAAAGGAATTTTTGCAGAAGGAGAAACTGCTTGGAAGAAAAGAGGCAGTTTTAAATATTCATTTTCCAGAAAATGAGGAAAAGCAGAGCAAAGCACGAAAAAGATTTATGCTGGAGGAAATTTTGCTTCTGGAAATGGGGATTTTGCAAAATCGTTTTAGTGTTGACAAGGCAAATAAGAATCTTTACAAACTTGAGGACAATAAAAGTCTTGTGAGCAAATTTATAAAGGGTTTGGATTATGATTTGACAAAAGCACAGAAGCGTGTAATAAAGGAGATTTATTCTGAATTAAAGGCTGGAAAGATTGTAAATAGGCTGATTCAGGGGGACGTTGGTTCTGGAAAGACTATAGTTTCGTTCATAATGCTTCTTTATATGGTTGAAAATAATTATCAAGGCGTAATTATGGCACCGACAGAAATTCTTGCCACACAGCATTATCTGGGAATTGTAGATGAATTTATGAATCTTGACATACGAGTGGAACTTTTGACTGGAAGTGTGAAGGGAAAGAAAAAGGAAAAATTACTGAACGAGATAAAAGAAGGACTTGTTGACATAGTAATCGGAACACATTCTCTAATTGAGGACAATGTGATTTTCAAAAATCTTGGGCTGATTGTAATTGATGAACAGCACAGGTTTGGGGTAACACAGCGAAAACTTTTACGTGATAAGGGAAATCTTGCCAATTTAATTGTTATGAGTGCCACTCCGATTCCACGTTCGCTTGCACTTACAATTTATGGAGATTTGGACGTGTCAATTATTGATGAGTTGCCTGCTGGAAGAAGTCCGATTAAGACAAAATGGATACAAAATGAAATTGACAGACAAAAAATGTATAACTTTATGGAAAAGAAAATGAAAGATGGACGGCAAGTGTACATAGTGTCGCCATTAATTGAGGAAAGTGAGAGCCTGAATGTAAAATCAGCACAGGAAACATACGAAGAATACATTTCAATTTTTCCAAATAGAAAAATCGGACTTATGCACGGACGGCAAACTTACAAGGAAAAGCAGACAGTTATGGAACAGTTTAAAAATCACGAACTTGATATTCTTGTTTCCACAACAGTAATCGAAGTTGGAGTAAACGTTCCAAATGCCTCAATTATGGTAATCCGTGATGCTCAAAGATTTGGACTTTCTTCACTTCATCAGCTACGTGGAAGAGTTGGCCGTGGAAAATACCAGTCCTACTGCTTTTTAGAATCCGAAACAACAAATGAAATTTCAGTAAAAAGACTGGAAGTTATGGAAGAAACAACAGATGGATTTAAAATTGCAGAAGAAGATTTAAAGTTACGTAATTCAGGAGAAATTTTAGGAACAAGGCAAAGTGGAGTATCTGATATGCTTTTTACGGACATTGTAAAAAATGTGAAGGAAATCAAATTTGTACGTGATTTTGTAATGGAATATTTGAAAAAGAATGATGGGAAAATAGAAAATGAATTTTTGAAAATGGATATTTATAAGAAGTTTTTTAGCGATGAAACAAAGTAATAAAATGAATTGTAAAATTATTTTTAAACAGTGTTTAATATAAGTTAGATTTATTTAATATTACTAATTTATTTTTGGAAAAATTTCAAAATGATAAGGAGAAGTTTTGTGAAACAGTATTTAGCAGATTTTGGACTGCTTTTTGTGGGAATATTTTGGGGACTTGGATTTGTGTTTGTGAAGATTGGGCTGAATACAGGAATTGATCCGTTCTATTTGTCAGCAGTTAGATTTCTTGTTGGAGGGATTATTCTTTACGGAATTTTTTTTAGGAAAGTTGGTAGATTTACGAAAAAGGATATTTTGGCTGGAGTAATTGTTGGAATTTTTCAGTTTTTTGGATATGCCTTTCAAACTTATGGGGCAATGCTCACGACTGCTAGTAAAAATGCCTTCTTTACATCAATTAACGTTATAATTGTGCCTTATATTTTTTGGTTTTTGCACAAAAAGCGCCCTGATATTTTTGCATTTTTGGCTTCGGTTATTTGTGTAATGGGAGTTGCTGTGATAAGTTTTGACAGGAAGATGAATCTTGCAAATCTTAATTTTGGTGATATTTTGACAATTATAAGTGCGATATTTTTTGCAGGGCAAATTGCTACGAATGGATATTTCAGCAAAAAAGTTGAACCTTTAAAACTTGTCATTATGCAGATGTTTGTAGCGGGAATATTGTTTGTGATAAATATTTTTATCTTTTCAGATACGAGCAAAATTCAAAAGCCTGCTGGAATGATGTTAATTGCAATAATTTATTTAACAATCTTCTCAACAGCCATACCAACAGTATTACAGACATTCTGCCAAAAATATACAACTTCAACAAGAGCTTCGATACTAATGTCAACAGAATCGCTTTTTGCTCCACTTTTTGCATTTTTTATACTAAGTGAAAGATTATCACTAAGAGTGGCAGTTGGGGCTGGACTGGTGCTTTTTGCAGTGCTTGTGTCGGAAACAAAATTGGGATTTAAGAAAATTGAGGAATAATAAATAAAAAATTAATTGATGTTTTGTATTAAAATTTATCAAATAATATGATAAAATAAAATGTACAATAATGAGTTTAATAAGGAGAGAAAAAATAAAAATGAAAATAGTTTTATACGGACACCCAACTTTACGTGAAAAATCAGAAAAAGTTGACGTAGTTGATGATAATATAAGAGAAATTTTAGATGAAATGGTTGCTCTTATGAGAAAAGCCAATGGAGTGGGACTTGCTGCAAATCAGGTGGATATTGCCAAAAGATTTTTTGTGCTGGAACACGAAGGAGTTGTAAAAAAAGTTATTAATCCAGAAATTTTGGAGTTTTCTGAAGAAATTGCAGATATGGAGGAAGGATGCTTGAGCATTCCTGGAGTTTTTAAGAAAGTAAACCGTCCTGCAAAAATTAAAGTGAAATATTTGAATGAAAATGGGAAAGAAGTCATTGAAGAACTCGATGAAATGTGGGCTAGGGCATTTCAGCACGAATTTGATCACATAGAAGGAATCCTGTTTACAGATAAACTTTCGGTTATGAATAAAAGATTAGTTGCTAAAAAATTAGATGTTCTAAAGAAAGATTTTGCAAAAGGCAGAATTTACAGAGACTTGGACTAATAAAGTCAGGAAAGTGAGAAATTAAATGAAGACAATATTTATGGGAACGCCAGAATTTGCAACACCAAGTCTGGAAGTTGTATTTAAAAATACGGATTTACAGCTTATTTTTACAAAAGAGGATAAAATAAATGCCAGAGGAAATAAAATTATATTTTCTCCCGTAAAGCAGTTTGGAATTGACAATGATGTTGAAATTATTCAGCCAAAAAAAATGAAGGATGAAGAGGTTATAAACAAAATTAAGGAAATAAATCCTGATTTAATCGTGGTTGTGGCTTATGGGAAAATTTTGCCAAAAGAAATAATTGATATTCCAAAATACGGGATAATAAATGTGCATTCTTCACTTTTACCGAAATATAGAGGAGCTTCGCCTATTCATTCTGCTATTTTAAACGGAGATACAGAAACAGGTGTAAGCATAATGTATATTGAGGAAGGGCTAGATTCTGGAGATGTGATTTTAAAGGAATATTGTGAAATTACAGAAGATGATACGCTTGGGACTCTGCATGATAAATTGAAGGATTTGGGAGCAGCTGGACTTGAAAAAGCATTGAAACTGATTGAAAATGGAGAAGTTCAGGCAGAAAAGCAGGATGATAGCAAAGCCACTTTAGTAAAGCCAATTACAAAGGAGCAGGCAAAAATCGACTGGAATAACACAAAAGAAGTTATTTACAATCAGATTCGAGGATTAAACCCATTTCCATCGGCACATACTTCCAACGAAAAAGGTGAAAACATAAAAATTTACAAAAGTGAAAAAATTGAAAAAAAATATGAAGATGAAATAGAAAATGGTACAATTGTTGAAATTATCAATAAAAAAGGGCCTGTTGTAAAAGTTGCAAATGGGGGAATATTGATTTTGGAGGCAAAATTTGAAGGGAAAAAACTTCAAAAGGGAGTAGATATTATTAATGGACGTAAAATGGTAATTGGAGAAAAATTATTGTATAGCAATTCTAGTTCAAAATAAGAATAGAAGGCTAGGCTATAATTTTCTAATTTTCATAGGAGGAAATATGAAGTTAAAAAAAATGGAAATTTCTGAAAGAGTTGTACAAAGATTGACAGAATATTTATCTATTCTAAAAGAAGCTAGAAAACAGGATAATGAAATAAATTCAATCGAGCTTGCTAAAATTATGAACACCACTTCTGCTCAGGTACGTAAGGATTTATCTACATTTGGCGAGTTTGGTGTCCGAGGAAAAGGCTATGATATTGATAATTTGATAGAAATTATTACAAAAATTCTAGGAATTGATAAAATTAATCATGTTATAATTGTAGGACATGGTAAAATGGGAGAAATGATTTCCTCAAATCTTGATGTTCTAGGTGAAGGATTTAAAATTGTTGGAATATTTGATAAGGATAAGAATAAAATTGGAAAAACGACTGCTAATAATTTAATCGTTCAGGATATACAAAATGTTGATGAATTTATAAAAAATATGAAAAAAGAGTTTAATATAAAGATAGACACAGCTATTTTGGCAGTTGTAAAGGAGCAGGCACAAATCTCGGCGGAAGGGCTTGTAAAAAATGGAATTTGTGCGATACTTAATATGACTACTTACAAATTGGAACTAAATGAGAAAGTGAGAGTTGTAGATATGGATATTTCTGCAAAATTACAGGAATTAAATTTTTGGAGACTAAATAATACAAATTAAAAAATAGAAAAATGAAAGGAGATACTGCTAGAACTGACTTAGTGGTAAAAGCTATGACTATAATTGACGGAAAGGCACTTTCAGAAAAGGTTTTGAAAGAAATTGAAAAGGAGCATAGTGAGCTGGAAAAAAAAGTTGGAAGAAAAGCTGGACTTGCAGTAATTATAGTAGGAGAAAATCCCGCTTCGCAAATTTATGTAAGAAATAAAATAAGAGCATGTGAAAAAGTAGGATTTCATTCTGAAACAATTAGGCTTGATGAAAATATTACAGAAGAAAATTTACTTTTGGAAATTGAAAAATTGAATAATAATAGCAATATAGATGGAATTTTGGTACAATTACCGATTCCAAAACATATTGACGGATTGAAAATTATAAATGCAATTTCAGCCGAAAAGGATGTGGATGGGTTTCACACAACAAATATTGGAAAAATGATGATTGGAGATGAAACAGGATTTTTACCTTGCACACCAGCTGGAGTAGTTCACATGTTTGAGGAATACAACATTGATCTGGAAGGAAAAGATGTCCTTGTAATTGGACAAAGCAATATCGTAGGAAAACCAATGACACTTTTACTTATAAAAAAACGTGCAACAGTTCAGGTATGTAATTCAAAAACAAAAAATCTGTCTGAAAAGTTACAAAAAGCTGATGTAGTTGTAGCAGCTGCAGGTTCTCCAAAATTGATAAAGGCAATAGATGTAAAAGAAGATGTTGTTGTAATCGATGTTGGAATAAATCGTGTGGATGGAAAATTGTGTGGGGATGTGGACTTTGAGGAAGTTTCTAAAAAAGCCTCATTTATAACCCCAGTTCCTGGCGGTGTTGGTCCAATGACAATAGCAATGTTAATAAAAAATACATTCAAATCTTATAAACAAAAAAATAGATAAATAATAAAATTATTAAATAAAAAGAAAGAGAGAAAAACTAATGAGAGATAAAATTAAATTTATTGAAAAATTAGCTGAAAGTATGAATGAAAATAAAATTGAGTCAGTAAAGTACGAGGATAACAATTTTGAAGTTTCATTAACAAAAAAAAGAAAAGAAAGAAATGTTATTTTTAGCAGTACAATGGCCCAACCTGTAGCGGCAAATGTTCAACAAGAAGCAGAAACGCAGGAAGTAGCTGTATCAGTTGAAACAGTAGCCACTCCTGAAGAAATTTCAGGAACAAAAATTACTTCCCCAATGGTTGGAACTTTTTATGCCTCACCATCTCCAACGGCTGGTCCATTCGTAAAGGAAGGAGATTCTGTAACAGAAGGACAAACACTTTGTATTGTTGAAGCAATGAAACTTATGAATGAAGTAAAATCAACAGTTTCAGGAAAAGTGAAAAAAATATTGGTAAAAGATAAAGATGGTATAAAAAAAGGACAAACATTGATGATTATTGAATAAAATTAAATATTTAAGTTTAAATTTATAAATTTGAAAAATAAAGAAGGGATAAATTTGGAAGAGAAGAGGATTTTGTTAGATGTTATTCTATTATTGGTTTTGTTGTTTCTTACATCGTTTCTATCTGCGGCTGAATCAGCATTATCATCGTTAAAGCAAATTCATTTGAAAAGTGATTCAAAGGAAAAGGAGAAAACGAAAGAAAGTGAATTATTAAAATTTTGGCTTGAAAATCCAAATGAATTACTTACGACATTGTTATTTATAAAAACAATCACATATTCATCTATGGTTTTTTCAGGAACTTATTTAATAAAAAAACTATATAAAGACAATCTTTATATCGGAATTTCGTTTTTTGTGTTAATTATTTCTATTCTTTTATTTTCTG
Organism: Leptotrichia sp. HMT-225; assembly: GCF_030644325.1. NCBI lineage: Bacteria > Fusobacteriati > Fusobacteriota > Fusobacteriia > Fusobacteriales > Leptotrichiaceae > Leptotrichia > Leptotrichia sp. HMT-225. The sequence goes on from NZ_CP130323.1 coordinate 380,641, forward strand.
AAATGATTCCAAGATTAATAGCCAGAAATAATATTTACGGTGTTTCCAAAACTTTAATAATTCCATTAAATGCATTGCGAATTGCACTAAAACCATTAATAAGGCTATTTATATATATTTCAAGGTTTATTGTCGGATTATTTAAGATAAAAGTAAAAGATCAAATGTTTGAAATAACAGAAGATGAAATTTTGACATTTTTAAAGGCCGGGACAGAAAGCGGTGTGTTTGAAGAAGGCGAAGAGGAGATGATTACCAGTATTTTTGAATTTTCTGAAACAACAGTCAAAGAAATACTTACACCTCGAAGAGATGTGTTTGCACTTGAAGCAGAAAGCAAGATTGACGATATATGGAATGAAATTCTGGATCAAGGTTTCACACGTATTCCTATTTACACTGAAACAATTGATAAAATTGTAGGAACAGTTCATATGAAAGATTTACTACGTTATGATAAGCAAACTGGAGAAAACCCTCCAATAAAGGATTTCATGAAAGAAGCCTACTTTGTTCCGATTACAAAATCGTTGATTGAGCTGCTAGAAGAATTTAAGTTAAAGCAGCTTCATATGGCAATAGTTATTGACGAATATGGTGGAACACAGGGAATTGTAACGATTGAAGACTTGCTGGAGGAAATTGTGGGAGAAATAAGAGATGAATTTGATCAGGAAGAAGAAAATATTCAGCAAATTCGTGAAAAAATATTTGATATAAAAGGAGATACACCTATTGAAGAAGTAAACGATAAATTGGAAATAGAAATTCCCTTGTCTGAGGAATATGATACTATTTCAGGATATATCCAAGATAAATTAGGGAAAGTTGCCGATGTTTTTGATCAGGTAAAGGATAAAAATTTTATATTAAAAGTTACAGATATGGATAATAAGCGTGTCGAAAGAGTAAGGGCGATTATTATTGAGCAGGAAGAAGAAAAAGAAAAATAAGGAGAGAAAATGGAAGAAATCAGACCACGAATACGTGTGGCAGGCATTCTCATAGAAGATAATAAAATTCTATTAATTCAGCATTATAAAAATAATAAAAAATATTGGCTTATTCCTGGTGGAGGAAACGACTGGGGTGAAACTGCAAAAGAAGCTTTAATACGAGAATACAAGGAAGAAACAAATATGGACATAGAAGTCGATGAATTTTTATTTCTTTCAGAAACAATATTTCCTAATAAAGAACGCCACATTTTAAATTTATTTTTTAAAATACACCGAATTAACAAGAATAATGATGTTATTAAATTAGGGGAAGAAGCTATTCTCACAGATTTAAAATTTGTAACAAAAGAGGAGTTACAAACGATGATAATTTATCCAGACATTAAAGAAAATTTGTTAAAATTAATGAACGCCCAAAAAATAGAAACTTATTTAGGAAGTTTATGGAATGACTAAAGATTGTAAATATTAGTTAGTTTATTACAAAAAAAGCTTAATCAAACATTTAAATCCTAAAAATTAGGATAACGTGGAGCGATTGAATTTTAAACAGGTAAAATGTGATAATATTTTTAGATTTGTCTAATAATAAATATATCGCTATTAATTTTAGAAAAGAGGAAAAAGAGAAAATGAAAATAGAAGAAAAAGAAAAAATAGAAAAATTAATCCGTTCAGTAAAGGATTTTCCTGAAAAAGGAGTAATTTTTAGAGATATTACAACAGCATTAAAAGATAAAGAAGGATTAGAAATTGTTATAAAAGATTTCACAGACAGATATAAAGATAAAGGAATAGACTATGTGGTAGGAGCTGACGCAAGAGGCTTTATTTTCGGAGCTGCAATAGCTTATAATATTGGAGCAGGTTTTGTTCCTGCAAGAAAACCTGGAAAATTACCAGCAGAAGTGGAAAGTGTAGAATATTCATTAGAATACGGAAAAAATAGCATTGAAATTCACAAGGATGCCTTTGGAAAAGGTTCAAAAATATTAATAGTGGATGATTTGCTAGCTACAGGAGGAACAGCCAAAGCTATGGCTCAGCTGGTAGAAAAACTAGAAGCAGAAGTATATGAATTAGCTTTTATGATAGAATTGTCTGATTTAGGAGGTAGAGATTTTCTTAAAGGTTATGAAGTTTACTCGCAATTAAAATATTAATTTATAAAAGGAATTATTTTCAAGTTATATTAATTGGAAAAATTCCTTTTTATTGTGCACTTAATTTTGAAGCAAAGAAAATTAAAAAATATTAAAATAAAAGATACAATGCATAATTCCAATTTTAAAATCTATTTACTATATATCTAAAAAGCTTATTTAACAACTATCAAAATAATAAAATTTTAACAATTCATTGAAAATAAAAACTATTATGCATTTTTAATTAATAAAAAAATATACTCAAATCTATTTTAAATTAAACTACTAAAAATTATATAAATTTAAAGAATGAGCAAAATAATTATAACTTTTTAGTGTAAAATTAGAGAAGTTTTACTATATAGATAATAATAGAAATTTTAAGTTTTCAGATTTTTCTAATAAAATATTTCACAGAATACAAATCAAAATTGAATTTTAAAGCACTTTCTAAGAAATAAAAAATAGACTACGAATAAAAATATTCAAAAACACAAATTTTTTGAAAAAAAGTAGTTGACAAATAAATTCAGTTATGATAATATATATCTTGTCGATACGAAATCGTGTCGCAGGACAATTGAGATAAGAATAGAAGAAGCAATAATGTGTAAAAGATAAATAATAGTCAAGAGCTCTTGTTGTAAAACAAGATTCTCGTCAAGATAAAGGTGAAATTTAAATATATGTAAAATATATTGAATGAAGAGTTTGATCCTGGCTCAGGATGAACGCTGACAGAATGCTTAACACATGCAAGTCTTTGGCAAATCTGTGCTTGCACAGCCTAGCCAAGGCGGACGGGTGAGTAACGCGTAAAGAACTTGCCCTGCAGACAGGGATAACAGACGGAAACGACTGATAACACCTGATACAATTGCCGGCACGCATGTGCCTGGCAATGAAAAGAGATGCTGCAGGAGAGCTTTGCGTCCTATTAGCTTGTTGGTGAGGTAACGGCTCACCAAGGCGATGATAGGTAGCCGGCCTGAGAGGGTGAACGGCCACAAGGGGACTGAGATACGGCCCTTACTCCTACGGGAGGCAGCAGTGGGGAATATTGGACAATGGGGGCAACCCTGATCCAGCAATTCTGTGTGCACGAAGAAGGTTTTCGGATTGTAAAGTGCTTTCAGCAGGGAAGAAGAAAGTGACGGTACCTGCAGAAGAAGCGACGGCTAAATACGTGCCAGCAGCCGCGGTAATACGTATGTCGCAAGCGTTATCCGGAATTATTGGGCATAAAGGGCATCTAGGCGGCCAGACAAGTCTGGGGTGAAAACTTGCGGCTCAACCGCAAGCCTGCCCTGGAAACTGTTTGGCTAGAGTGCTGGAGAGGTGGACGGAACTGCACGAGTAGAGGTGAAATTCGTAGATATGTGCAGGAATGCCGATGATGAAGATAGTTCACTGGACGGCAACTGACGCTGAAGTGCGAAAGCTAGGGGAGCGAACAGGATTAGATACCCTGGTAGTCCTAGCTGTAAACGATGATTACTGGGTGTGGGCATGAAGAGTGTCCGTGCCGAAGCAAATGCGATAAGTAATCCGCCTGGGGAGTACGGCCGCAAGGCTGAAACTCAAAGGAATTGACGGGGACCCGCACAAGCGGTGGAGCATGTGGTTTAATTCGACGCAACGCGAGGAACCTTACCAGATCTTGACATCCTACGAATGCCTGTGAGAACAGGCAGTGCCTTCGGGAACGTAGAGACAGGTGGTGCATGGCTGTCGACAGCTCGTGTCGTGAGATGTTGGGTTAAGTCCCGCAACGAGCGCAACCCCTATCGTTAGTTACCATCATTAAGTTGGGGACTCTAGCGAGACTGCCTGCGAAGAGCAGGAGGAAGGTGGGGATGACGTCAAGTCATCATGCCCCTTATGATCTGGGCTACACACGTGCTACAATGGCCGGTACAGAGAGCTGCAAAGCGGCAACGCCAAGCGAATCTTTAAAGCCGGTCCAAGTTCGGATTGAAGTCTGCAACTCGACTTCATGAAGCTGGAATCGCTAGTAATCGCAGATCAGCAATGCTGCGGTGAATACGTTCTCGGGTCTTGTACACACCGCCCGTCACACCACGAGAGTTGTTTGCACCTGAAGCTGCCGGTCTAACCGTAAGGAGGAAGGCATCTAAGGTGTGGATAGTGATTGGGGTGAAGTCGTAACAAGGTATCCGTACCGGAAGGTGCGGATGGATCACCTCCTTTCTAAGGAGTTAATTCATTACACTGCTTCTTCGTATATCTTTATAGTCTTTAGGACAATGGGAAATGAATAGTAGGTAAAAGATTACAATGAAACTAGAGTAAAAGTTATTCTGGATAAAAAGCTAATAAGGGCACACGGAGGATGCCTAGGCAACAACAGCCGATGAAGGACGTGATAAGCTGCGATAAGCTGGGAGAAGATGCACATAATCGTTAATCCCCAGATTTCCGAATGGGAAAACCTGCATGTCTGGAGGACATGCGTGAAAACGGTAAGCCCGTGAACTGAAACATCTAAGTAACGGGAGGAAAAGAAAGTAAAAACGATTCCCTAAGTAGCGGCGAGCGAACGGGGAAAAGCCTAAACCGTGCCAGTGCCAAGCGGACAGCATTGCTGGCACGGGGTTGTGGGACTTCCATTAACGGATTGTCATAATGTTTAAACTGTATGTATGTAAGTAGAATCAGCTGGGAAGCTGAACCAAAGAAGGTGATAGTCCTGTAGAACATAAAATACATATAGTGACTGGAAGCACCCGAGTAGCGTCAGGCACGAGGAATCTGGCGTGAATCAGCGTGGACCATATCACGCAAGGCTAAATACTGTTGTTGACCGATAGTGAAGAGTACCGTGAGGGAAAGGTGAAAAGAACCCTGAGCAAGGGAGTGAAATAGAATTTGAAACCGTGTGCTTACAAACGGTAGGAGCACTTTATGTGTGACTGCGTGGATTTTGGTTAATCATCCTGCGAGTTATGATTAGTGGCAAGGTTAATAAAGTGGAGCCGAAGGGAAACCGAGTCTTAATAGGGCGTTAAGTCGCTAGTCATAGACGCGAAACCTAGTGATCTAGGCCTGTCCAGGCTGAAGCTGAGGTAAGACTCAGTGGAGGGCCGAACTCACCGCCGTTGAAAAGTTGGGAGATGAGGCAGGTCTAGGGGTGAAAAGCCAATCGAACTAGGAGATAGCTCGTTCTCTCCGAAATGCATTTAGGTGCAGCCTTGACGTTAAGATATGTGGGGGTAGAGCTCTGTATGGTCTAGGGGGCGTACTGCTTACCGAAATCAAGCAAACTTCGAATACCATATATTAATAGTCAGGAGTGAGTCCGCGGATGACAAGGTCCGCGGACGAGAGGGGAACAGCCCAGACCGCCAGCTAAGGTCCCTAATTATGTCTAAGTGGGAAAGGAGGTGGATATTCACAGACAACCAGGAGGTTGGCTTAGAAGCAGCCATACCTTAAAAGAGTGCGTAATAGCTCACTGGTCGAGAGTATCTGCGCCGAAGATGTAACGGGGCTAAGACATAAACCGAAGCTGCGGAGGCGTGTTTACACGCCTGGTAGGAGAGCGTTCTGTAGGCCGTTGAAGGAATGCCGTAAGGCCATTCTGGAGGTATCAGAAGTGAGAATGCAGGAATGAGTAGCGAGAAGGCGGGCGAGAATCCCGCCGGCCGGAAGTCCAAGGTTTCCAGGGGAAGGTTTGTCCGCCCTGGGGAAGTCGGGACCTAAGCATAAGCAAAATTGTGATGGCGAATGGAAAACAGGTTAATATTCCTGTACCACTATTATCGCTTGAGAGACGGAGTGACGCAGGAAGGTATGTGAGAAGACTGACGGAATAGTCTTTCTAAGGGCGTAGCATGGACACGCAGGAAAATCCGCGTGTCTAAATGTGAGACCTGATGGGGAAGTGCATTAGCATAAGTCACAGATCCTACACTGCCGAGAAAAACTTCTATCGATGAGAAATAGTGCCCGTACTGTAAACCGACACAGGTGGACAGAGTGAGAAACTTAAGGCCGACAGGATAACTCTAGCTAAGGAACTCTGCAAAATAGCCCCGTAACTTCGGGAGAAGGGGTGCCTGATATACTTGAGAGGAGAAACACCTCAAGGGGAAACAGGCCGCAGTGAAGAGTCCCAAGCAACTGTTTACCAAAAACACAGGTCTATGCTAAGCTGAAAGGCGACGTATATGGGCTGACACCTGCCCAGTGCCGGAAGGTTAAGAGGAGGATTGAGAGATTCGAATTGAAGCCCCGGTGAACGGCGGCCGTAACTATAACGGTCCTAAGGTAGCGAAATTCCTTGTCGGGTAAGTTCCGACCTGCACGAATGGTGAAATGATTTGGGAGCTGTCTTGGCTGGAGACCTGGTGAAGTTGTAATGTCGGTGAAGATACCGACTACCTGCAGTAGGACGGAAAGACCCCGTGGAGCTTTACTGTAGTTTGGCATTGGGTTTTGGCTGTGTGTGTATAGGATAGTTGGGAGACTGTGAAGTTAAGGCGTCAGTTTTAACAGAGTCGTCGTTGGAATACCAACCATATGCCGTTGAAATTCTAATCTGGTAACGGAGACAGTGCTAGATGGGCAGTTTGACTGGGGCGGTCGCCTCCCAAAGAGTAACGGAGGCGTTCAAAGGTTCCCTCAGGCTGGATGGAAATCAGCCTAAGAGTGCAAACGCATAAGGGAGCTTGACTGCAAGACTGACGGGTCGAGCAGGTACGAAAGTAGGAGTTAGTGATCCGGCGGTTCCGTATGGAAGGACCGTCGCTCAACGGATAAAAGCTACCCCGGGGATAACAGGCTGATACTTCCCAAGAGTCCATATCGACGGAAGTGTTTGGCACCTCGATGTCGGCTCGTCTCATCCTGGGGCTGGAGAAGGTCCCAAGGGTTGGGCTGTTCGCCCATTAAAGAGGCACGCGAGCTGGGTTCAGAACGTCGTGAGACAGTTCGGTCCCTATCCACTGCAGGCGCTTGAATACTGAAAAGATCTGACCTTAGTACGAGAGGACCGGGTTGGACAGACCTCTGATGTACCAGTTGTCACGCCAGTGGCATGGCTGGGTAGTCACGTCTGGAACGGATAATCGCTGAAAGCATCTAAGCGAGAAACCGACTTTGAGATGAGTATTCGCAGTATCCATGGAGAACACATGGTTGATAGGCCAGAGGTGTAAGTGCAGCAATGCATTCAGCTGACTGGTACTAATATTACATCTGCTTTTTAATTAATCTTTTACTACTACTATTTATTTCTCATTGTCTTAACTTGACAATTTAGTTTTTAAAGTTTGGTGATGTTAGCAGCAGGGATACACCCGGTTACATTTCGAACCCGGCAGTTAAGTCTGTTTACGCCTACGATACTTGGATTCGTCCCGGGAAAATAGGTAGTTGCCAAACTTTTTTCTTTTGTGTGTCTCCGTAGCTCAGCCGGTTAGAGCATCTGACTGTTAATCAGAGGGTCGTTGGTTCGAGTCCAACCGGGGACGCCATTTTTTTTTGTTAAAAATATTCAAAAAGTAGATAAATTTTAAAGTAAAAAGAAATAGAGAATGTGCAATATATTAATAAATGGTTTTGTAAAGATGAAGATAATATAGCATTATGAAAAATATAGATGACTTGGACAGGATACTTTCTGAAAAAAGTATTTTGTCTTTTTTTGTAAAAATATTTTGAAACTTTCTTAAATTTACTAATATTTTCATAATTTCAGTTAAAAGTTTTTATTGTAGTAGCATATATAAATACTATGCATAAAAGTTATACATTTATTATATTGATAAGATTTAATATTAAAAGGTTATTTTAATTCTTCGTATTTTATTCTAATATATTAGATTTGTTGTTTTTTTCTTTGTCGTGTAGTATAATAGTAATAATGAGAATATTTAGTGAAAATTATTTTAAGTGAGGCGAGAAGAATGATAGATATAAATAAAATTAGAAAAAATGTAAAAAAATATTTGGATGAAAAAAGATACAATCATGTGGAAAGAGTTGTAAAATGTGCTGTAGAGCTTGCAGAGATTTATAATGTTGATGTGGAAAAAGTTGCGGCTTCGGCTTGGCTTCATGATGTGGCAAAATTTTTTGACTTGTCAGTTATGATTGACTTAACGAAGGGGAAATATCCTGAAGTAGATGACAAGATGTCGAAATCTACCGCTGTGCTTCATGGATTTGCAGGAGCTGAGTTTGTACGGCAAAATTATGAATTGTTTGGAATTGATGATGAGGAAATTTTGGATGGGATAAAATATCATACGATTGGGAAAGAAAATATGAGTATTCTTGCTAAGATTGTTTATCTTTCAGATGCGATTGAGGAAGGGAGAAGCTGGGAAGGTGTGGAAACAGCTAGAGAACTTGCAAAAACTGATTTAGATAAAGCAATAAAATTTGAAATTGAGGAAAAATTAAAATATTTACTTTCAAAGGATTCGATTATTCATCCCAATATTATAAAATTTAGAAATTCAATAATAGCCAACCAGGCATAAAATTTAAAAAATAGATCTAATCTAAAAAAATGCTTTAAAATATATCTGAAAACTCATTACTTTGACAGGTTTTAGGCATATTTTACTAGAATTTTATAATTTAGATTAATACTAAACTTCATTAAAAATAAAAAATTATAATAATTACAATAAGTTTCAAATACTTGTTAAATAGCATAATTCAAAATTTATGAAATATGTGTTATTTAAATGAGGAATAGTACAATTTGATACATTGAAAAAGACAGAGGGAAAATATGGGAAATAAAAAAAAGAAAGAAAAATATAAAAATATTGAAAATAACGATAAAAATTTTCATAAGGGAAAAAAAATTAGTGGAAAAAATTACAATATAAAAAAAGAAAATGAAAAAAATCAAAAGATGGAACTTAAGGAAGAGAGAGAACTAAAGTATTTAAGACAGGTTCTTGTAGAATATGAGTTTACTTTTCAGGAAATACTGCAGCTGTTGGAATGGAGCCAGAAAAAGCGGAAAATGTATAAGCAGCTTTTGAATGCCTGGGAAGAAAGTGGCGATATTTATTTGAAAAGGAATGGAAGATATACCTTGCCTGAGAAGGAAGGGTTTGTGAAAGGTGAAATTTCTATTTCGAGCGGAAATTTTGGATTTCTTGATATTAATGGGGAGGCTAGCGTCTTTATTCCCGGAACTTATTTGAATACAGCTATGAATGGAGATACAGTTTTAGTACGTATTTTGAAGGAAAGTTCAGATGGAAAGAAGCGTGAAGGAGAAGTTTACAAAGTTGTAAAAAGAAATCGAGATGTTATTGTTGGCGTTTTTGAGCATAATTTAAGTTTTGGCTTTGTGCGTCCAAGAAATTCTCCAAAGGATATTTATATTCCAAAAAAATTGATAAAAGGTGCAAAAACTGGAGATTTAGTAGCTGTAAAGGTTGATTTCTGGGGAGATGAGGAAAGAAAGCCTGAAGGAGAGATTGTAAGCGTTCTGGGGAGTCCAAAAGATACGGAAGCATTGATTTCATCATTGCTTTTGAATGAAGGAATTGAGGAGAAATTTCCAAATGAAGTTTTGCAGGAACTGGACAAAATTGATGAGGATTTTTCGGAAGAACTAAAAAATCGAAAAGATTTGCGGCACCTTGATATTATTACAATTGACGGCTCTGATGCGAAAGATCTGGATGATGCAGTGTATGTGGAAAAAACAGAAGATGGGTATAAACTTTTTGTAAGCATTGCCGATGTTTCTTACTATGTACGGGAAAATACCGAGCTTGATACAGAAGCATTGAAGCGTGGAAACTCAATTTATCTTGTAGACAGGGTAATTCCTATGTTGCCAAGAAAATTGTCAAATAATTTATGTTCGCTTAATCCAAATGAGGATAAACTGACTTTTACTGTGGAAATGGATTTGGATAAAAAAGGTAAAGTTGTAAGAAATGATTTTTACAAATCGGTTATAAAATCCAAATACAGAATGACTTATGAAAATGTAAATACAATTTTGGAAAAAAATGAAGAATCTGAAGAATATCGAAATCTATATGATAAATATAGAAAAATTGATGAAATGCTAAAAAATATGCTGGAATTATCTAAAATTATCAGAAACAACAAAAAGAGACGTGGGAGCATTGATTTTGAATTACCTGAGATAAAGGTAGTCTTAGATGAGAATAAAGCCGTAAAGGACATCGTATTGCGTTCTAGAGGGGAAGCAGAAAGAATTATTGAAGATTTTATGGTTATTGCAAATGAAACTGTGGCGGAAAAACTTTTCTGGGAAGAAATTCCAGCAATTTACAGAGTCCACGAAGATCCTGACAAGGCAAAAGTTCAGGCATTGAATGAAACTTTGATAAAATTTGGATATTCCTTAAAAGGATTGGAAGAAATGCATCCTGGCAAATTTCAGAACATAATAGAAAGGACAACAGGACTGCCAGAAGGGTATTTGATTCACAAATTAATTTTACGGGCAATGCAGCGTGCAAGATATGCCAACAAAAATCTGGGACATTTTGGTCTTGCTTCTAAATATTATTTGCACTTTACATCACCGATACGTCGTTATTCTGACTTAATTGTTCATAGAATGCTTGGACGTTCGATTGAAAAATTTATGAACGAAAAAGAAAAGGCTAAATATGGAGCTAATTTTGAAGCAATTGCCTCAAGTATTTCGAGAACTGAAAGAGTAGCGGATAAACTGGAAGAAGACAGTGTAAAAATCAAGTTGATTGAGTATATGCAGGATAAAATTGGACAAGTTTATATTGCTAGACTTAGCGGGATGAATAAAAATAAGATATTCATGGAACTGGAAAATCACATAGAAGTGGTTTACAATGTTACAACAGCACGTGATAATTTTATTTATGATGAGGAAAACTTTAAAATTGTGGATAAAAGAAATAATGAGTCCTACACTATGGGAAGTACAATGAAAGTGAGTATTGTAAGTGCAAGTTATGCAAAAATGGAAATTGAGGTTATACCTTATGTGGAAGAAAAAGTAAAAATTGAAGAAACCGAAGAAGAATAAAAAACAAAGTAACAAAAGGAGGGAAGATGCCAGTATTAGCCAGAAATAAAAAGGCTTTTCACGATTATTTCATAGAAGACAAGCTGGAAGCAGGGATTGAGCTTGTGGGAACAGAAGTAAAATCGGTAAAAGCTGGAAAAGTGAGTATAAAAGAAAGCTTTATAAGAATCATATGTGATGAAGTTTTTGTAATGAATATGCATATTACACCTTATGAATTTGGAAATATCAACAATGTAGCAGAATCTCGTGTGAGAAAATTACTTTTGAATAGACGTGAAATAAAAAAATGGAGCGAAAAAATTAAGGAACAGGGTTATACCATTGTCCCAATTTCAGTTTATACAAAGCAAAGGCTTGTAAAAATGGAAATAGGGCTTGCAAAAGGTAAAAAGATGCACGATAAGAGAGAATCGCTTAAAAGAAAAGATATTGACAGGGATATGAAGAAAATTCAAAAGAATTTTACTAGATAAATATTTAGATAAAGAAATAATAAGTTTATAAAAATAAAAAAAGAGGGACTATCATAAGATTTGTCTTTCTTTTTTATTTTTAAATACTAAAAAGAAAAACTACTTATTCAAATTATCCCTAAATTTTTAATTCTATTAAAATTTTTAAAGCTTAACCAAGTATTCAGTTAATTCCTCAATTGTGTTAAAAACTGTACCGTAATCTAAAACAGGACGTTTAATTGCCAAAATTGTAACACCACATTCCTGACAAGCTTCTACTTTTTGCAGTTCTCCTCCAGTTTCGCCACTTTCCTTTGTAATTAAGTAATCTATTTTTAGGTCTTGCAACATTACAATGTTCATATTTTTTGAAAATGGTCCTTGCATAGCAATGATATTTTTAGGTAAATATCCAAGTTCTTCTGCACTTTTTATCGAAGAAGTTGTTGGTAAAATTCGTACAAATAAATTATTTTTATCACTAATTTCGTTTATTTCGGCTAAAGTATTGGAACCCAGTGTACTAAGCACATTTTTATTTTCAAATTGTTGTAAGTATTTGATTACTTCCTGTAAATTTTGAAATTTGAATACATTCTCGTTTCCATAATCAACCATTTTTCGCTCAAATCTTATATATTTTACTTTTTTCTCTTGATTAGCCCTTTCATTTAAGTAACTTACCATTGAGATGACTGTACGACTAATATTTTGTGCGTATGGATGACTCGCATCGACAATTAAATCAATATTTTTTTCCAAAATCATATCTTCAATTTGCAATACATTCAATCTTTCTGAAATTACTTCCACATTCTCATTTTTAGCTACATCTTCAAGTAGTTTTCCTCCATATTCAGTTGCAGTGCTAATAATAATCTTTTTATCTTTCATTTTTAAAATCTCATCTAAAATATTTCTAGAATCTTTCGTTCCACCAATTATCCAAATTCTCATTGTATTATTTTCTCTCCTTAATTTTTTTATGTATGTTTGGAATTTATTTAATACTATAAAATTATTTTACAAACTCTTTAATATCAGATTATTAAAATCAAATATTATTAGAATTTGAGGATATTTTTTATAGTATTATAAAATTTTCAAAATTTCTATTTCTTTGTATTTTTCATAAAAGTTAAAATAATCTATTTTCATAAATTTTAAAAAATTACTTCATAGTGTATTTTCCATTTTTGTAAACAAAAATTTTATATTCTCCATTACCAATTAATTTTCTTTCATCCAGAGCATGTGATTTCTTATTTTCGATATAGTTAAAAAACAATTCCAAAACAGTTCCATGTGTAATAACTAAGATATTTCCATTACTGTTTTGCTCTGTAATTTTATTCAATCCTTGTAAAAATCGTTCTAGCCCATCTGTCAACTCTTCCCCTTGGACATTCTTTGCACAATAATTTTTTACATCATAGAAATAATTATGAGCTTCTTCAGGATATTTTACAAAGATTTCTTTAAAGCTCATCCCTTGCCATTTACCAAAATAAATTTCATTTAATTCATTCAATTTTTGTAATTTCAATTTTTCATGTTGATTTTTCTTTTTCTCCACATTATTATTTTCTAAAAGAATTTTAGCTGTTTCAATTGTTCTTTCCAGTTCACTTGTATAAATGGCTTTAAAGTCAATATTTGCAAGAATCAAGGCTGTGTTTCTAATTTGATCTTTTCCCTTCTCTGTAAGAGGTGAATTTAACTGCCCTTGAAATTTCTCCAGCACATTCCATTCAGTTTGTCCATGCCTAACAATATACAAGTTCAATATTTCTTTCATTTCTCTTTTTACGACCAATTATAATAACCTTTTATTTATAAGATAAATTGTAATATTAAATGGGATATTACATTTATCTAGTTTTTATAAATTTAATTTTAAAACCATTTAAATAATTTCAATTTTTTATTTTCAAAAGTATGCTGTATTAATTTTTTTTAGTCGTATTCTCCTTTCTACACTTTTTAATTATTATAATAATATTTTGAAATTAAACTCAAAAGTTATGGATATTTTACTCAAATCTCAAAAATATTTGATTTAATGATAGCTTTTATCCAAAAAGTTAGTTCAATAAAAAAAATCGAGTATAATTTAAAATATTATTCTCTAAAAATTAACTTAATTTTTAATTTACGAATACTTTATATCATATTGAATAAACTTTTTCAACACTTTTTTATTTCTTTTTTAAACATAATATTGAAAAAAATTTTAGAATAATTTTTTGCTTAAGTTTAGGTCTTTATATTTTATTATCACTTAAAAAAGAATAAAAATTTCAATGTTTATTAAATTTTAAATGATATCAAAACTATTTATACTAAACCCTATTTAAATAACGAAATTATTCCAAATTTTTAATCCAAGATAAGGTTTTGTCGCAATGAGCAATCCTACGAAAATAAGAAGAAAAAACATAAGATTATGAAAAAATATTTATTAATCAAAATATCTAAAAAATAATTTAATGATTATAAATTAGCTATTAAACAAGCCTATTATAAAAATTAATTCCTATTTTTAAACGAGAAATAATACTAATTTATTAAATAATCAAATAAAGTAAACAATAAAAATATATCAAAAATTAGAAGCAGAAAGACAATAACGAATTTAAAATAAAAATATGTATAAGAGAAGCACTTTTTAAAATTAACTTTAGATACTATATTTTTTTTTAAATCCGAGTAAAGAAAAAATTAAAAGGATTAACTTCTGCTTTATACAGAAATCAATCCTTACTGTGTAGTTAAATTATATATTTGACTTTTTAAGGTTGGTTCAAATAAATATTAGTACAAGATAACTTTTGTTAAATTATTTATTTTGTACTTGTGTTTGTATTTGAAGTTGAATTTAAAATATCTTTGCTTAGTACAGAGTAAAGCAGGTTAATATATCTTTTCGCTGCATGAGGTTTTGGATGTGTTCCGTCTTTGTAGAAATACTGCTGTTTACCTTTTGAGTATGAATACCAGTCAATTACCTTTATATTTGGATTCTCAGCACTTGCCTTTTTAATTTCCGCATTAACACTATCTTGCCATGGATCAGGCATAACTGTGTTTATAAAGTAAATATCATGTCCCTTCAATGTTTCCAAAACAGATTTCATATCCTTTTCGTAAATTGTACCATTTGTTCCAAGTGCAATTACTATAATTTTTTTTAATTTTCCACTCTGAGCATAATTTGTTAACATCTTTGGTAATTCATAAAATTGACGTCCAACTTTTGTTTCAATAATTGCGTTTGGATATTTTTTCTTTAAGTCAACTTTTGTCATATCCAATACAGAATCTCCGATAAACAATATTTCCCTTTCATCATTAGGATATTTTTGCAAAATTTCATCTTGAATTTTTGATTCTTCTTCAATACCTTTTGATGGAGTATTTATTGCATTAAGAAGTTCGTCCATTGTTAAATTTCCAGTTTGTGTTGCTGCTGGAGTAGTTGTAGGTTGAGAAGGTTTAGTATCTTCTACAGTTGCGTTAGCTGCCGCAGCTTGTGCTGCTTTCATTTCCTCCAAATCTTTATTTTCATAAATTGGAGAGTATATTAAAATTGCAAAAATAGAAATTAAAACAGGGTAGCTTATATATTTTATACTTTTTTTCTCAAATAAAAAGTAGCTTAATTCCGAAATTGCCACTAAAACAATAATTTGAATAAAAAATTGCTGAGTGTTGGATAGTTTTGTCCATTTAAAATATTCACGTGCAAATATCATAACTGGATATTGCCACAAATAGTATTGATATTGATGTTGTCCTAATCTTATTATTGGATTAAAGATTTTTTTATATTTTGAAAGATTGAATTTTTGTAATTCAGGTTTTGAGAATAAAACAATTGTAAATCCTATCAAAATACTTGATAAAAACATTAGTCCATAATAATTGTAAGCACTTCTGTAATCTAGTCCAAAACAAAAGAAAATTAATGAAAATAACCCTAAGATTCCTAAAACAGATATAATTTTTTTCTCGGTATTATTTTTTATTTTCCTATTTGTATAAAAACATGCTATTGCAGCAGGACAAAAGAATGCAAAGGCTCTCGTGTCAGTTCCATAATATATTCTTGAAAAATCTGCTCCTTCTGGAGATTTTGAAGTTGTATAAAATACGAAAGCCATTATTAAAGCAGAAATTATCCCAATTCCTGAAAAAATAATTCCAATTGTATTATTTTTTAATTTCATTTTTTTAAGTCCTTGTACTAAAAATGGGAAAAATATATACATTTGTATTAAAAATGATAAAGCCCAAATATGTGTTAACGGTAATATAATCCCAAAATTATCAAAATAGGACATTTTTGAAAAAATCTGATAAATATTGTTTAATCCCAATATGGAAAATATCGCACTATATTTATATTTCATTTCAAGTCCGTTGTTTACAAAATATAATGCAATGGTTGAAGCTAGAATTACAATTAACAAACTTGGATAAACTTTTCTTAGCCTTCGGTTAATTACTGAAAAAATTGTAAAATCTCTGGAAAGAAGACCGCTTGTAACCAAATATCCGCTTAGTGCAAAAAATATAACAACACCGATGTAAGTTCCTTTATAGGAAAACCAATGATAAACACAGATAAGTATAAGTGCAATTGCCCTTAGTATATCTAAACTCTGTATTCTTTCTTTTTTCATAAATAAGAAAATTCCTTTCTTTAAAATTTGTATTTTGTAAAATAAAAACTACCTTAAAACAAACTTTTTAAAATTGTATGAAATAATACAGCTTAACTTTTTTAGTTTGAAATTAAAGTAGTTTTATAAAAATTATTTAGTCAAATTAGTTATTTTATTTAATTGAATATTTTGGGCTTTGGCTATATTTGAAGAATTATCTTTTGCAGATTCAGATTTTCTAGTTTCTCCAAGATAATGTTTTTTAATTTCGTTAGTTAGAAAGTCTGCATAATATTTTTGTCCGTTATCATTTAAATGAGTTCTGTCTTTATAGAAATATTCATTTTTACCTTTCGCATAAGAGTACCAGTCAATTAGGTAAGCATTACTATATTGTGCAACTTTTTCTTTTAATTTGTTATTTACTTCTTGTTCCCAAGGGTCTTTGTGAGCAGTATTCATAAAGAATACATCTTTCCCTTTTGCCATTTCCATAACATAATCAAAATCTTTATCTGTAAATTTTCCGTTTGTTCCAAGATGTACAACTAATACTGTTTTTAATTTATCCTCTTCTGCTAATTTAGTAACAATCCCTGGAAGTGTTGAAAATTGACGTGATATTTTTGTATCAAAATAAGGATTTTTGAAGTTAGGACCAATATATTTTTTACTGCTATTCATTATCGAATCTCCAACAAATACAATATTTTCAGGTACTTTCCCACTAAATATTTCTTTGGCAATGATAATTCCAGAACCAAAAACTAATATTACTAAAAATAAAAATAATTTTTTCATAATCTTTCTCCCTTTTGTATTTTTTACTATAATTTTTGTTTATAAAACTTTTTTTCAAAAAAACTTTTAAACATAATATTATAAGACATTATTTTTCTTTTGTCAAATTTTTTTAAAAATGATTTTTTTAGTAAAAAATATGGAGAAAATTTCAATCTAATCAGTTGCCATTATTATTCTGTAATTATTCTCTGGGTTTAAAAATACCATTTTTTTTAATTTTGTATCATAAGCATAAGCTAAAGGCTCATTGCTTACTTCTTGAAGAATTGTGCCTCTTTCTAATTTCAATCTTACTATTTCTTCTTTTCTTGAACCAGAATTATCCTGTTCTGGAGATTCATCTACATATCTTGTTAAAAAATATCCTTGACTGTCCTTTTGAATTTTAAAGCTTTCAGATGTGTCTGTGTAACCAAATATTTTATTCAAAAACTTGTCTTCATGCAAATCACCATCTGTCGTATACTCTTCATCCATCCCTTTTGCGTAATTGCCTTCTCCATCTGAACTTGAATTTTCATTACTGGATATTTCCTTATTTTCAGTTTGTTGTGGTTGTTCCACATTTTGAACATTTTGTGTATTATTTTCAGGTACAGTGGCAGAATTTTCTTTGTCGTTATTTCCGCAAGATAGTACACCTATAGCTAGTATTGTTATAAGTAAAAAAATTTTTTTCATATCTAATTCCTCCAAATCTAATTTTTAAAGTAAACAAAATTCCGTTTTGTTGTATTTGAATTATATAATATTTTTTTTGATGTGTCAAGTTTTTTTGACAGTAAATAAAATACTGCTTTAAAAAATATAAAAAAATAAAATACTTATAATAATTTCATTTGAAAAATTTTAAAAATAAATTCAAAAAGTAGATTGACAATTGTATTAAATAGGGTATCTTTATAATGAAAGATACTAGTTAATGTATCAAAATTTAGGAGGAGGATTTGTTATGAAAAAATTGTTACTAGGTTTTATCTTTATTTGTGCCTGTACAACAACTTATGCTTACCCTAAAGATATAAACATAACCAAAAGTGAAGGAGCTTATATAAGAGGACATTTTACTACCTTATTTGGAAAAAACTCTATATGTCAAAATATAGGAAGAACTTATGTTAATTATCCCGACATTTATGATGGAAAGAGACAAGACTTAAATAAAGCTCTGTTAAATCTTATTAAAAAAGGAGGAAACTATACTCCACAAGGTTCTCAGCCAGAGGGTTCTGATCCATATATTGGTGAAGTAGGATATTGGTATTTTAATAACTGTAAATTATTTCCAAGTGGAATAAGAAAAATTAAAGCACTTGATTATTTTTACGGACATATGATGTACTTTGAAGAAGAAGGTTAAAATTAAACTTTGAGTACAATTTGCAAGAGCGTTATTTAAATATTAAAATTAGTATAATATATTAAACAATTATAATAAAAAATAAAAACATAATCTAACAAACTGGGAATTTAAATTTAAGTTTGAAAGGTTATGTTTTCATATACTAATGATTATCTAGTTCAAAATTAATGATAAGATTGTATTTCTTTAACAGTTTGAATTTTTTATTATATGTTATTTTGTTTTTATTGTATTTGTATTTTACACATTAACATTAAATAATAACAAAAAATTTGTAAAGTAGTAATAAAAAGATTTTATAATATTGATTTTGTCTATTTCTACAATATAATTTGCCACTAGGTAAAAAAGAGAATATGTTCTCGTAATGTTCATTTTCTATTTAATTATAGGAATATAACTTATAAAATAATTTTTAGATTTATAGTTTTCTATATACTTTTTGTTAATGATACTTTAGAAATATCTAGTTTTATTTTTAAACCTGTCAAATATGATATGTTTAAAGTCTAGATTCTATTTTTTAAAATTTTAAAATCATATTTTTCTTGAGCAATTTTTCCAATTGATAAAAGAGAATAATAGTTCACTTTATTAGGATAACGAGAAGCTGGATGATAATAATCAATTATAAGAATATTTTTCCATTTAGCAATTAATGAATTCTCATATATTTCCATATCATCTAATATTTGTTTCAAAAATTTAAACGTTTTTCCACAAATAATAATATCAGGATTTATAAGTTCTATTTCTTTTTTTATCCTTTCTTTATCCAAGTTAATAAATTGTTGCAAATCTTCATTATTCGATATTTTTTCTCCATTACTTTTTTTTATGTTAACAACAGCTATATTTTGAATCGTTGTCTGAAAATTTTTATCAGAATAATCAGAAATATTTTCAGAAAATGAATTATAAATAGCTTGAGTCCACATTGCTACTTTTTTCCACATACTCCAAGGTTCTTTTTCTTTTAACATTTTAGTAAGATTAAATCCATTTTCATTTGTATCATAAGCTTCTTTTAAAAAATAACAAACTTTAGGAGTAGATTGATTTTTCCATTTATCATAATTAACAATTCCATCAGAAATAAATTTTCTATATCCCTTTTTTTCATGTTGTTTTTTCCAGTTTTCTAAAAGAATTTCCAGCTCCTTCATTACAGAATTCTCCTTTTTTATTATATACTTGTGTTTCTTGAAATTTTGATTTATTTTATTATTTTATTAATAAAATAATCATCTTCATGAATTTTGATGTCTTTGAAAAAAGCTCTTTTTTCGCCTGTTGAAAAGCAATTGTTAATCATCTTTAGAATTTGTCTTTTTTCCCATTTATCTGCACGATAATAATAATCTTTAATTTCAAGTAATTCTCCCCTTGATAACTTTCCTTCTAAAGATTCTAATAGGGCTCTTCCGATATAATCTCCTGAATTCCTTTTCAAATTTCTAAAAGAACTTAATAGAATTTCTTTATTTTTAAATATAGGAATTGAATATAACCTTACTAAGTATACTTGGATATATTCAGGTATGTCTACATTTACCATCCATTCTTGAAAATTATCTTGAATTTCAATTATATCCTCTTTTTTCATACTTTCACATTTTATTACAGTATCAACAAAATATGGTATAAATTGAGGGAATTTTTTTAATATGTTAGGTAAATCTTTAAGTCGATAATATTCTTTTTTTGCAATAATAGTACGTATAACTGTTGTAATTGTCTTTTCTTCTATCAACATATCTTTTTTAGCATTATTAATCAAAGTATCTAAATCATTTTCTTTTAATGTCGTAGTCTCTGTACTAGATAATTTTCTAAATTTGCTAGGAATAAGACCTGAATAACCCCTTATTATTTTTGGGAAATTGGAATTTTTATCTCCATTCAAGTTAAAATTATTTTCATCACTTTTATTTTTTTGTTTATTGATATTAGAAATATCTTTAATTTTAGTTTTTTGTGTATTTAAAAACATTCCTTCTTTACTTAGTTTTAGTGTTAATAGCGCAAGATTATTATGAGCTTCAAATGAATTTTTTGCAAAAATTCTATAATCATCTACAAATCTACAGAAGTTGATTTTTTTTGATATAAGATAGTTATCAACTTCTATTAGTGCAACTTCTGCAGGTATTCGTGAAGCATTAGAGTCAACAGGCAGACCATAAGAATCTCTATTTGCCCAATATAATAATAATTCATTAATAAGAGAAATTATACTTTCATCAATTTTTGGATTTGACCTTAAAATAGATTCAATTCTATGGATATTTAATCTATCATAAAAATTTGATATATCACATTCTACAACAATTTTATTCTTAGGAAGTGTACTTTTCTCTAAAATTTTTTGTTTAAAAGCAGTGTAGTGGAAATTTTTATTAAAAAGTCTACCCTTACCCTTAAAATTTTCAAATCTATAAGAAAAAACTCTACTTCTACGTTTATTTACTCGCATTTTTTCAATTTCACTGGCAATACTAATTACTAATGTTAAATATACGATTTCATCATAAATATCAATTAAAGCGCATTTTCTATAATCTGCTAAATTTTTTTTAGGTACTAATACATGTCCTAATTTATGGATTTTCAGTTGTGAAAAATGATTTTCTTGAATAGCGGAACAAATTTCGCTACAAATTTCCTTTTTTACTTTATCAATCTTTAAATAGTCAATTTCAAAAGCCCGATTAAACAATTCTACATCTGTAGTTCCTTCATATAATATATTGTCTATGGCTCTAAAACAAGCTTTTCTTAATGTCTCTTTTTTTAACATAAATTTTAAAATATCTCCTTAAAAATAATGCTATGTTCTACTTTTGTAAATAGTATAAAAATTTTAAAACTTATTATCAATTTAAATATTAATATTTTTGTTTTCTTTTTTTATTTTTCTAATATTAAAGCTCTTTTCTAAATTAGTTATATACTCATTCATTTAAGTAATGAAGACTTTACTCCCACTCAATAGTTCCTGGCGGCTTAGAAGAAATATCATACACAATTCTATTTATTCCGTTTACTTTGTTTATAATCTTGTTTGACACTTCCTCAAGGAATTCGTAAGGCAGTTTTGACCATGTGGCAGTCATAAAATCGATTGTATTTACTGAACGAATAGCTGCTACGTATTCATAAGTTCTTTGATCGCCCATTACTCCAACAGTTTTTACAGGTAGTAATGTTACGAATGCCTGATCTACTTTGTCGTAAAGTCCTTTTTCCATTAGTTCTGTGATGAAGATGTCGTCGGCTTCTTGAAGGATTTTTACTTTGTCAGGGGTTACTTCTCCGATAACTCTGATTCCAAGTCCTGGACCTGGGAATGGGTGTCTTTTTATAATTGTGTCAGGTAGTCCAAGTTCATGTCCTACTTTTCGTACTTCGTCTTTAAATAGCTCTTTTAAAGGTTCAAGTAATTCAAATTGCAAATCTTCTGGCAATCCTCCTACGTTATGGTGAGATTTTATTGTGTGGGAAGGACCTTTTATAGACTGAGATTCAATTACATCTGGGTAAATTGTTCCTTGTGCTAGGAATTTTGCACCTTCCTGTCCTTTAAGTTTTCTGATTTCTTCGTTAAATACTTCGATAAATTCGTTTCCAATGATTTTTCTCTTGGCTTCAGGCTCATCTAC
This sequence comes from Leptotrichia sp. HMT-225, assembly GCF_030644325.1. Lineage (NCBI taxonomy): Bacteria > Fusobacteriati > Fusobacteriota > Fusobacteriia > Fusobacteriales > Leptotrichiaceae > Leptotrichia > Leptotrichia sp. HMT-225. The sequence goes on from NZ_CP130323.1 coordinate 402,742, forward strand.
GCCTTTTAATTTATTTAAAAATCTGTCTTTTGCATCAACAAAAACAATGTTTAAGTCAAAATGCTCCTTGTAATATTCTAAAACTTTTTTTCCTTCATCTTTTCTTAGAAGACCGGTATCTACAAACATACAAGTAAGCTGGTGTCCGATTGCATTGTTAATCAGAACTGCGGCAACTGATGAATCTACTCCACCAGAAAGGGCAAGCAGCACGTGTTCATCTCCAACAGTTTCCTTGATGGATTTTGTTTTTTCAGTAATAAAACTTGAAATTTTCCAGTTTCTTTCGCATTTACAGATGTTAAATACAAAATTTTCCAAAATTTGTGTTCCACATTCAGAATGTACTACTTCTGGATGGAATTGAAGTGCGTAAATTCCATTGTTATTTGTAATTGCAGCGATTGATGAATCTGTTTTTGCGATTATTTCAAAGCCTGTTGGCAATTCTGTGATGTGATCGTTGTGGCTCATCCAGATGTTAGAAGATTTTTTTACCCCTGTAAACAAAGGATTATTGTTATTTTCTACTTCTAATACAGCTTTTCCAAACTCCCTTGAATCAGCTTTTTCAACTTTTCCGCCATTTAAGTGTGTAATTAATTGCATTCCGTAGCAAATTCCCAAAATAGGAAGATTTAAGTTAAATACTTCAGGATTTACAGTTGGAGCGCCTTTTTCATAAACTGAAGCAGGGCCTCCTGAAAAGATGATACCTTTTACCTTTTCTTCTCCATTTTTTATTTTTTCAACATCAATTAAAGGTACAATTTCGCAATAAACTTCCATTTCCCTAATTCTTCGGGCAATTAATTGGCTATACTGTGAACCAAAATCGATAATAATAATTTTCTCTTTCACTTTCCACCTCTATCTATTAAATTTTTTTCATAAAACATAATTTTATGTAAATATTTTAGCATTATTTTTAAGTTTTTTCTATATATTTTTATAAAATTTAATTCTCAATTATTAAATTAGGTTAAATAAAATAGAAAAGCTTAGAAAAGTTGTTTTTTACTGAAAAATTAAAATCTCGGAAATTTATAATAAATATCTTTGTAGTTTAATAAACTGACGGAGATTTTATTTGTTTAACTACGAGTGTTTGAGGACTGCAAGGAGGAGTTTCGGAGTTGGGCAAATAAAAGTCGGAGTCTAGCCATAGGTATTGCGTAGCAAGATTGCTACAATTTTAATTATCAGGATAAACATTTATTGCAAGATAATGATTTGTGGCAATTAGCAATCCTGTAAAAAATAAGGAAAAAATACAATAAAAATAGTAAAAACTGTTATTAAATAAACTAATTTAATACTAAATCTCGTTTAAAAATGAAAATATTGAATTTTGTGAATTTATAAGATATAATAAATGTAAAAACTTTTGAAATAAAAAAATTAGACTTTTATAATTAAGAGAAAACTTAAAAAAAATTTAATGATAATGAAAAATTTTAGAAAGGAACATTTTTGATGGATATTGCAAAAAAAGTGAAATTAGAGAATAAGATGGGGACAATGCCAATTAATAAACTTATAATTAATATGTCGTTGCCACTTATTACTTCGATGTTTGTACAGGCATTTTATAATATTGTGGACAGTCTTTTTGTGGCTAGAATTAATGAAGAGGCACTTACTGCAGTTTCAATGTCGTTTCCTGCTCAGAATCTGATGATTTCGGCAGGGACTGGAGTTGGTGTAGGGATAACGGCTTTGATTGCGAGATATTTGGGAGCAAAAGATGAAAAAGGTGTAACACGGGTTGTGCATAATGGGATATTTTTAGGAATTTTGAATTCTATTTTGTTTGCTATTTTTGGGCTATTTTTTGCGAAATTTTATTTTGAGTTTCAAAAGGCTTCAGGACTTATTGAAACTTATGGAATTCAGTATTTGAGTATTTGTTCGATTTTTGCCTTTTCGATTATTTTGGAAATTACTTTTGAGAGAATGCTGATTGCGTCGGGGAAAACGATTTATACAATGATTACGCAAAGTACAGGAGCGATTATAAATATTATATTTGATCCGATTTTTATTTTTGGACTTTTAGGATTTCCAAAAATGGGGATTATTGGTGCGGCTGTGGCTACGATTGTTGGACAGACTGTTGCAATGCTAATGGCTTTGTATTTTAATATTAAGAAAAATCACGAAGTTCGTTTTGCTATCAAAAAGTTTGCGGTGCATTTTAAGACGATTGCGAATATTTATGAAATTGGTTTTCCATCAATATTTATGCAGTCTGCAGCGTCATTTATGATATTTCAGTTAAATAATCTTTTGGCTTCATTTTCAACGACAGCAACGGCTGTACTTGGAGTTTACTTTAAGTTGCAAAGTTTTGTTGTTTTACCAGTTTTTGGGCTAAACAATTCGGTTATTTCAATTGTTTCGTACAATTATGGTGCTGGGAAAATAAAAAGGCTTTTGAAAGCTGTGAAATTGGCAAATATTTATGCATTTGGTATTATGTTTGCTGGATTTGTTCTTTGTCAAACTTTGCCTGTTCCAATTCTTAAATTGTTTGATGCTTCAGATAATATGCTTTCAATTGGGATTCCTGCACTTAGAATAATTAGTTTTGCGTTTTTGATAGCACCGTTTTCGATTGTTTCAAGTGGGACATTTCAAGCTTTGGGTAAAGGTATATTTAGCCTTATTGTTTCATTAATTCGCCAATTAATTGTTATTCTTCCACTTTCCTATTTACTTGCTGGAATAATGGGAATTAACGGAGTTTGGATTGCTTTTCCAATGGCAGAAATTGTAGCTGGAATTTTGACAATTTTTTATCTGAAAAAACTTTATCAAAATGAGATTATGAAAAGAAAAATTAAACGACATAAATAAAAAAGAAACAGAATTCTAAAATTCACTTTCATACAGATTAAATTATTCTTGCAAAATTGCACATTAATAAACTATGTTCCCATATTTGTTCTTGCAGCAATAATAACCATTAGCTGTTTTATAGCATTCTATACCTATTTCATCATTATCTCTATCTCATTTAGATCATCCCAGTAACTTTTGATGAAAAATTTTAGATTGAAGAAAAATTAGATTGTATCTGAAAATGTAGAAAATTTGAGTTAAAAAATTTATAAAATATATGATTAAAGGAAAATAAATAAATTTTTTTTATCAAAAACAATAGGATAAAAAATGAAAAAATTTTGTAAAATTGGCTTTTTATGGAAGTATATATATTTTTTATAAAACTTGAAAAACACAAAATATTGTGTTATCATTATGTTATATTAACTATATATAGTGTTTTTTGTTAAAAATACGTTTGGATTATTGATAATGAAAAGGGGACTGGGAATTGATAGTTTGTAAATTTTTAGAGATAGGAAACTGGGTACAGAGAATGAGGGAGGAATAGAAATGCAACCACAATTGACAGAAAATTTGAAAAATATAATAGCAGGGATAGTGAATGTTGAGAGCAATGACACATGTAATGAGAATGCCAATATGTCTTCAATGACTCCAGCTGGACAAATGATGAAGTTTGCAAGTGAAGTGTCAAAGATTTATGCTTTGGAAAATTTGGTATCTCCAAAATTCAAGGAAGCTCATGAAAAAGGCTTTATTCATATTCACGATTTGGATTTTTATTCCAGTAAGACTACGACTTGTTTGCAGTATGACTTGGCAGATATGTTTGAAAAGGGGTTTTATACTAAGCATGGATATATTCGGGAAGCACAGAGCATTTCTACTTATGCGACTCTTGCTACGATTATTTTTCAGACAAACCAGAATGAACAGCATGGCGGACAGGCAATACCCTCATTTGATTTTTACATGGCAAAAGGTGTGTTAAAATCATTTAGACGACACTTAAAAAGAAGAATCTTGAGTTTTGCTGAAATTAGAAATGGAGTAGAAATTACAAAAGAATTTGAAAATAATGCAAAAGAATTTTTGTTAAAAAATATTTCATCAATTAAATGCAATGAAAATGAAATAAAATCACTTGAAGAATATTTTAAAATAAATAAAAATGATTTGATAAAATTGATGGTGGAAGCCTATGAAGATACTAAAAATGAAACTTATCAAGCAATGGAAGGATTTTTACACAATTTAAATACAATGCACTCACGTGGAGGGAATCAAGTCGTATTTTCTTCTATAAATTATGGAACAGACACTTCAGAAGAAGGGCGAATGGTAATTCGTGAACTGTTAAAGGCGACATCTAGCGGGCTTGGAAAAAATGAAACTCCAATTTTCCCAATACAAATTTTTAAAGTGAAGGAAGGACTTAATTACACTGAAAATGATTATAATTTAGCTCAAAGTGATTTTGATGAGGCACTGAAAAGTGTAAAAAATCAAAAAATTTCTTATGGGAATGACTTGGAAGATAAAAAAATAAAGTTTGAAGCGCCAAATTTTGATTTATTGCTGTTGTCCTGTGAAACTTCCAGCAGAAGACTATTTCCGAACTTTGTATTTTTAGATTCAGAATTTAACAAACATGAAAAATGGAGAATGGACGATCCTAAAAAATATAAGTATGAAATTGCAACAATGGGTTGCCGTACACGTGTTTTTGAAAACATAAATGGTGAAAAGAGCAGTCTTGGACGTGGAAATTTATCGTTTACGAGCATAAATTTTCCTAGAGTTGCAATTTTAACAAGAAAAAATGTGGAAAATAAAATTGCAGAAATGGAAAAAGCTAAAAAATTTGCAAATGAAGAAGAAAAAAATAATAAAAAAATAGAATTACTGACAAAGGAATTCCAAAAAAGAGTATTGGAACTAACTTATCTTGCAGGAGAACAGCTTTACGAGCGTTATAATTTCCAAAAAACAGCTTTGGCAAAACAATTTCCATTTATGAGAAGCAACAATCTGTGGAAGGGACTTGGTCTAAAAGACGGAAACGAGGAAGTGGCAGAAGCGATAAACTCAGGTTCACTTTCGATAGGATTTGTAGGTGGAGCAAACGCAATGTATGCTTTATTTGATGCAGAACACGGAACAAGCGAAATTGCCTATAAAGTGCTTTATGATACGATTGAAAAGATGGGGACAGTTGCAGATGAGTTTAGGGACAAATATCATTTGAACTATTCGATTTTGGCAACTCCAGCAGAAAGTCTGGCGGGAAGATTTTTACGTATTGATAAAAATGATTTTGGAGTAATCAAAAATGTCACAGACAGGGATTATTACGTAAATTCATTTCATATTGACGTAAAAAAGGAAATCAGTCTTTTTGACAAAATAAGAAAAGAGGCGCCATTTCATAAATTAACAAAAGGTGGGCATATTACTTATGTGGAACTGGACGGGGAAGCTCGTAAAAATATGGGCGTTATGCTAAAAATTGTAAAAGTAATGAAAGATACAGGAATTGGCTACGGATCGATAAACCACCCTGTTGACAGATGTAGAGATTGCGGAACCGAAGCGATAATTTATGATGAATGTCCAATTTGCAAAAGCCATAATATTTCTAGAATTAGAAGAATAACAGGCTATCTCACAGGAGATTTAGATAGCTGGAACAGTGCAAAGCAAGCTGAAGAGCACGACAGGGTAAAACACGGAGTAAGATAGGATAATTTTGAGATTTGTGAGAAAGAGGTAAAATAAAGTGGGCAAAGTCAAAGTTAAGGCATCAGAAAAAAATTTGAAAAATGATTTTACATTAAGACTCTTAATGACTTATAAAGAGACGATTGTTGACGGTGTTGGACTTCGTTATTCACTTTATTTTGCTGGCTGTTCCCACGCTTGTCCTGGTTGCCACAACGAATATTCGTGGAATCCAAAGCACGGGAATCTCCTAACTTATGAAAAATTAGAAGAAATTGCCAAAGAAATAAATGAAAATACGTTGCTTGATGGAATAACAATAAGTGGTGGAGATCCTCTTTTTAATCCAGTGGATATATTAAAAGTGTTAAAATTTTTAAAGGAAAAAACGAAAAAGAATATTTGGCTTTATACTGGCTATACGCTGGAGCAAGTGCGAGAAGATGAACTTCGGAGAAGATGTCTTGAGTATGTGGATGTTTTGGTGGATGGACGATTTGTGAAAGAATTGTATGATCCGAATTTAAAATTTAGGGGGAGCAGTAATCAGAGAATTATTAAGAAAGAAGATTTTTTTATTTGAATTTGGAAAAAAGTTTTTTTGTTAGTGAACTTTTGTAATAAAAGTTCTTTTTTTTCACGCAAAAACTAAAGTTATAGTTGTAAAAATTATAAAAAAATGATAAAATACGGGAAGTGTGTTAATTAGAAGTTATAATTTTGGTAAATATAAAAATGAATTAATAATTGTAACTACATAGATAAATTTATTACAAAACTAAAATAAAAATGGAGGATTAAAATGACAGAATTGGAAAAATCAAAGGCGATTATTCAATATATTGCCGATGCCAAAAAAACAACACCTGTGGAACTTTATACAGATGAAGAAATAAAAAATTCTTATTCGTGTAAAGTAATTGGAAATGAAGGATTAAAAGTTGTATTTGGTGATTGGGAAGAAATTGAAAAAATTATTAATGAAAATAATTTGACAAACTATTACTTGAAAAACGATAGAAGAAATTCTGGTGTACCTATGCTTGATATTAAAAATATTAATGCTAGAATTGAACCAGGAGTATTTATACGTGATAAAGTGAATATCGGGGACAGAGCTGTTATTATGATGGGAGCTGTAATAAATATCGGAGCTGAAATTGGTGAAGGAACAATGATTGATATGAATGCTGTGCTTGGTGGACGTGCAAAAGTTGGTAAAAATTGTCATATTGGAGCAGGAGCAGTAATTGCAGGAGTTATTGAGCCACCTTCAGCAGATCCAGTAGTTATCGAAGATGATGTTGTTGTTGGAGCAAATGCAGTTGTGCTGGAAGGTGTAAGAGTAGGAAAAGGTTCAGTTGTTGCAGCTGGAGCGATTGTTACGGAAAATGTTCCTGAAGGTGTAGTTGTAGCTGGAACGCCAGCTAGAATTATAAAAGGGGTAGATGCAAAGACAGCATCCAAAACAGAATTAGTTGACGCATTGAGAAATATTTAGTATTTTTTTAGAAAAATAAAAATAAAAAAGGTTTTATTAAATATATTTATACTATTTTATAAGTGAAATCAAATTTGAAAATGGTAAAATAATTTATAAATAATAAATATCTATAGTTTTGAATATAGCTTATAAAAAAATAATTAGGAGGAAAAATGAAAAAATTATTACTAATAGGAGCAATCTTAGTAACAGGAGCAATTTCATTTGCTGATGCAAAATCAGATTATGAAAATGCAGTAAAATTAGCAGGGCAAAAAAAAGTTGCTGAAGCTGTAAAAGTATTGGAAGGTGTGGCAAAAAGTAGTGACGCAGGATACGCACAAAAAGCAAACTTAGAATTGGGAGCATATTATTTGCAAGAAAATAATGTAACTAAAGCTAAACCTTATTTACAAGCGGCATGGGGAAATGGCCAAAGTACAAGTGCTGAAGCTGTGGAAGCTGCAAGATTATTATATTTAGTAGGAATTCAACAAAAAAATAAATCTGAAGCTGAAAAATATATTCTTTGGACAGATGAAAAAACAGATGGAAAAAATGCAGACATTACATCAAGTCTAATTATTTTCTATTTTGATAACAATGAACAATCAAAAGGTACTGCAAGATACAATAAAGCTGTACAATCTGCAAATAAAGACTTTGTAGCAGAAGTAAATTACAATATTGGACAATACTACTTAACAAAAAATAATCTAGCTCAAGCTAAATCATATTTACAAAAAGCATATACTGGAGCAAGTGACCGTGTAAATGGAGCTGGAATTTTACTAGCTGAAATTGCTATAAATGAGAAAAAACCAGCAGAAGCTGAAAAATATTTATTAGATATGAACACAGCTGCAAAAGGTAAAAATGGACAAATTTTAGGAATGTTAGGAACTTATTACTTGCAACAAAATAATCCAACAAAAGCAGAAGAATATTTAGCAAAAACAGTGGCTGCAGAACCTAAAAATGTAAGTGCAAAAATCTTATTATTAGGAATTTATGAAGTACAAAATAACACAGCAAAAATAACTTCTACTTATAACCAATTAAAATCATCAACACCAAAAGTTACTAACAAACAAATTGGAACTTATTTTGGAAGTGTAGGAGCAGCAGCATTATCTGAAAAATATTTACAAAAAGCAATAACTGAAGATAAAGATAACAGTGCAAAACTTATTTTAGGACAAGTTTATGCAGGACAAGGTAAAAAAGCTGAAGCAGTTAAAATTTTACAAGAAGCTGTAAACAATAAAGTAAATGGAGCAGCAGAAGTCTTGAAACAAGTTCAAGCAATGAAATAAATAAAATAAAAATTGTAAACTACAAAATTATCTGATATAATTAGGCAAGGCATCTTAACTTTAAATGTTAGGATAAATTGCCTATTTTTTTGGAATTTTTATGAAAAAGTTTTAAATTTATAAAAAAAGGAAGTGAGAACAATAAATAAAAAAATAATATTAATAGGCTTAATAATAAGTAGTCTAGCATTAAATGCGACAAGCTATAAAACAGTAAGAGAAGCTGTAAGAGCAAACACTCCTACAAAATCATCGAATACTCGAAATTCAAAAAATAACACAACAAATGAGGTTATTATTCCAAAAGGGTTAAAACCAGGAGATACAATTGGATTAATTGCACCTGCAAACTATACTAATGAAAATAGTAATGCAGAAATTGAATATTTGCAAAGCCGTGGCTTCAATGTGGTTTACGGACAGTCATTTTATTCGAGATGGTATGGATTCGGAGGGACTGACAGTGTTAGGGCAAAGGATATAAATGATATGTTTGCGAATCCTAATATTAATGCAATTTTTGCTGTGCGTGGAGGATATGGCGGAATAAGAATTGTAGATAAATTAAATTATGATGTAATCAAAAAAAATCCAAAAATTATTTCAGGATTTAGTGACAATACGACATTATTATTAGCAATCAATGAAAAAACAGGGCTTGTAACTTTTCATGGGCCTATGTCAGATAATTTAAAAAACATTCCATCAGTTACTGAAAATGCCTTTAACAAAGCATTTACAAGTAATGAATCGTATAATTTACTAGGGTTTGACGATACCTACACAATTATGAAAAGTGGACGTGGAACTGGTAAAATCACAGGAGGAAATTTGTCTCTTGTAGTTGCAACGCTTGGAACAGATCATGAGATTAATACAGATGGAAAAATATTATTTTTAGAAGAAACAAATGAGGCTAGCTACAGAGTGGATAGAATGTTAAAACAATTAAAACTAGCTGGAAAATTTGATAAATTGCAAGGAATTATACTTGGAGATTTTAAAAATCCAAAACAGTCAGATCCAACGGATATGACAATTGATGAAGTTTTTTATGATAATTTTGGACAATTAAATATTCCGATTGTAAAAAACTTTAAATCTGGACATGTAAGACCATTTATAACCGTTCCAATTGGAGCAAAAGCTACAATGGATACCTACAAACGTGAAATTATGATAGAAAAAGCAACAAAATAAAGCAAATAAAAAATACACTATTTAATAAAGTAAAATTTATTTTCTAGTGTATTTTTAATTACTCTTTTTTATCTAAATTATTTTAAGATTCCAATTAAATCAGTTAATAAGAATGGAATAAATACTTCACCATCAGCAAAGTTTGTAGCTTCACCTTTATTATAGAATATTACTAAAGAATCATTTTGTAAATAGAAGTTTTGATTTTTAGCAATAGCATCAAAGCTATCTATTTGTGGTAATCCAAATTGTTTGAATCTGTTGTTAATAACTCCTTTTAATTCTTCATTAAATCCATTTGTGAATAAGTCTTTAAGTTGTAATGATCTTCCGTTTTTTAAGTTGTACGAAATGGCATTATAAACTTTTGTTTTTTGTCCTGTGTCAGTATCTGTTATATTAATTGTAAATAAAACACTTAAATATGAGCTATTGTCAGCTGTAATCTCATAAGTAGTATTATAGCTAATATGTTTTGTAGATTTATAAGCTGAAATAAACTTATGCATAATTGCATTCATATTTTTTATAACGTCAGAATTTCTCCCTAAAAATGATGGATAAGAAATTCTTGATTTTCCTATGACTTTTATTTTTTTGGTAGTTTTTACAACACTTGGAGATGTTGGTGAAAACCCTTGAAATGTAAAAGTTGTGTCAATCTTTTCTTTTGCAAATGACAGATTAAATAAAATCAATGTCATAAAAATTAATGTTAATTTTCTCATTTTTATAATCACCTCAAAAATTTTGTTTTTAGCTAAAAAATTGGATTTAATTTCTAATCTCAATTTTGAAGTTATTTCAATATATTATATACTATATTTCATAAATAAGCAAACTTTTTTCATTATATATTTTAGTTAAGAATTATTTTTATTTTTTTGTTGTAATTGAAATTTTTTAAAAACATAAAATAAAACGCAAGGACTTTAGTTTGCCCTTGCTTAAAAGATTTTATTTTTACTAAGATTAGAATGAATCTGGTGATGACAATACTTTTAAATCTTTATCTATTTCAAATATTAAAGGTTTTCCTGTTGTTAAATTCAGTTTTAAAATATCATCATCTGAAATATTTAGTAAATATTTTATTAAAGCACGCAAACTGTTTCCGTGAGCTGCTACAATAGCATTTTTTCCTTCCTGCAAACTTTTTGAGATATGTGAGTGCCAGTAAGGCAGAACTCTTTCGATGGTATCTTTAAGGCTTTCTCCAAGTGGTGCTTCAGAATCAGATAAATCTGCATATCTTCTATCTGATTTTGGATAATATTCGCTTGATTTGTCTATTGCAGGCGGGGCAACATCAAAGCTTCTTCTCCAGATAAGGACTTGCTCGTCTCCATATTTTTTAGCAGTTTCAGCTTTGTTTAATCCTTGTAATGCTCCGTAATGACGTTCATTCAATCTCCAAGATTTGTAAACTGGAATGTATAATTCATCCAGTTCTTCCAAAACGTAATTAAGAGTTTTAATAGCTCTTTTCAAATAAGATGTGTAAGCAATGTCAAAAACTAATCCCATTTCCTTTAAGGCTTTACCGCCAGCCTTTGCCTCTTCCACTCCTTTTGGACTCAAGTCAACATCCTTCCATCCAGTAAATTTATTTTCCAAATTCCATTGGCTTTCACCGTGTCGAATTAATACTAGTTTCATTGTTTTCCTCCTTTTGATAAAGTCGTTTTATATTTGAACTAATAAAAAAGCGACTTTATTTTACTATTTTGTTTCAGTTTCTACAACTGCTTCTGCAGTAGCTGTGTTTGTAGATAATTCTTTTTCAGCAATTAAATCTTCAAGATGTTCCTTTGTTGTCATTAATTCTTCAAGGTTCATATTATCATAAGTTGCTTCTGAAGATGTTTTTATATTTATTCCTTGCTTTCTTAAAAAACTGTCAACTTTATTTTGATTTTTTTTGTACAGGTAATAACCTACTGCTACAGTTCCTACTGCGATTGCCGCTCCTACTAAATGTTCCTTTTTAATGTTTCCAAATTTTATCATTTTTATACCTCCAAATTTTTATTTGTTATTATTTTATCATTTATTAATTTTTATTGCAAAGCAATGTATTTGTCATCTGGCTCATTGCCTGCCCTGTTATTGAAAAATATGTGATCTATCAAATCACTCAGATTTTCAATAGAATTATCATTTCTTACATCTACAACATAATGAGATTTTCCATTATCAGCTTTTAAACGATAAATTCTTACTTCCTTGTTGGAAAAGTTATTTAATACAAGATGCCGTCCAAAAGTTGTAAACCACATAAGTGCTATCGCTGTAACCGATCTGTTTGCCAGATACGATTTGAGCAAATATAATGCAGGTAATATTTCAATGTCAAAAAAACCTTTACGTTGTGTTTCCCTGTAAGCATGCTCGATAATTGCTGCGGTTGTCAGCCCTGCTGTAAAGTTATTTATGCCTATTTGTAATTTTTCAACTTTACTTTTGCCAAGCCCATACAGGAAAGAAAGTAATATTGCGGCTCCAGAATAAACTGACAGTAAATCTATTGATTTTTCTTCAAAATCTTCAACAAGTTTTACTGAAGTCATACCATGTTCAACTGATAAGGCAGTTGCAGTTCGGTAAATTACTTCATCTATTGAAATTTCTTCAGGCTCAAATGTAACGAGCAAAGTATTTATAGTTTGATTATACCGTAAAGCTGTATTTTTAGTTTCAACTTTTATTGTTTCAAAAAATTTTTTTGTATTGGCAATATCGTGTGAAATTTTGAATCTGACACGATTCGGTAATTTATGCAGTATTATTAAGGTTAGTTTTTTCATATCTTATTCAAACTCCTTCAAAAACACAAAAATTTTTATTTATTAACATCGTATTTTAATAGTCGCAATGAATTTCCAACTACTAAGATTGTGATAGAGTTATGCAAAATTGAACTGTATATTGCAGGCAGAAGTCCTGTCGCACCTAATACAAGGGCAAAACTGTTTATTCCAATTGCCATTGCAAAATTCTGCTTTATTATTTTTACAGTGTTTTTTGCTAAACCAATTACACCTGGTATTAGTAATGGGTCGTCTGAAGTTATTGTAACATCAGCAGCTTCCATTGCAATGTCGGTACGTGAACTTCCTAGAGCTATTCCTACATTTGCGTAGGAAAGGGCAGGAGCGTCGTTTATTCCGTCACCTATCATAATAACTTTTGAACCAATTGAACGGAATTTTAAAATATCTTTAGCCTTGTCCTCAGGTAGCAGTTCAGACTCATATCTGTCCATTGACATTCTTGAAGCAATGGTTTCGGCTTGCTGTCTCAGATCTCCCGTTAAGAGTACAATATCATCTATTCCTTGATTTCTTAGCCGATTCATTGCCTTTTTTATATTTTCCCTAGGCGGATCCGAAACACCGATAACACCTATTAAATCATTATTTTTAGCCACATAAATTACAATTTCTCCACGGTTTTGCATTCCCTTTACTATATCACTTGTCACTTCAAGCGAAATATCATTTTCTTCCATGTATTTCAGACTTCCAACACGGATAATATCCTTATTTACAAAAGTTTCTATCCCTCTTGCAACTTTAATAACGGATTCCTTATGTTTTGGAATTTTTAATCCTCTATTTTTAATTTCATTCAAAATTGCACTTGCTAAAGGATGTGATGAAGTTTCTTCAGCCGCGCCAGCTAGTGCAAGCATTCGGTTGTCTTTCATATTTTTTCCAAAAGTCTTCAGCGTTTGAATTTTAGGTTTTCCTTCGGTAATTGTACCTGTTTTGTCAAATATTACTGTGTCAGATTTTGAAAGTTCTTCCAGATAGTTGCTTCCTTTAATCAAAATTCCATTTTTAGCTGCTGTATTAATTGAAGCTGAAAATGCTGTTGCTGTTGACAGCCTTATTCCGCATGAATAGTCAATTACAAGCATACTAAGAGCTTTTTGCAAGTTTCTCGTTGAAACATAGACAATTCCAGCGAGCAGAAAGTTAAGCGGGATTAACTGTGCAGAAAATGTATCGGCGTAAGATTGAATATCAGCCTTGTTAAAAGCGGCATCTTCCACTAATTTTATAATTCTGGAAGCTGTCCTGTCATCTCCAACCTTCTCAGCTTTTACGGTAATATTTCCACTTTTTAAAAGTGTTCCTGCAAAAACTTCTTCTCCAGCCTTTTTCGTAACAGGCATATATTCCCCAGTAATTGCCGACTGGTCAATTATCGCCTCACCTTTTTCAATCGTTCCATCCACACTTATTTTTTCCCCAGTTTTAACAAGTATAAAATCTCCCTTGCTAATTTCTTCAATTGGAACTTTTTTGGCTGTATTTTCATCATCAGACTGCTTCCAGACATAGTTTTCTCCAACACTTAACATGTCTTTAATTACGCCACGTGTCTTTTTCATTGTATAAACAGTCAGAAGCTCTGCAAATTTTTCTAAAATCATAATTGTCAAAGCTGTTCGTTCACTTCCTAAAATAATGCTGCTGACGATAGCTGTAGAACTTAGCGTATCTGCGTTGGGACGCTTATTTTGAATAAGAGAATAAATTCCATTTTTTAAAACAGGCAGGGCTAAAGAAACTGTTGATAAAGTTTTGTAGTTAAATAGCCGCCTGATTCCTGTTAATTTTGTCTTTGGATTTGGCAGTAGCAGTAAAAGTACAGCAGCACCAATATTTTTAATAATTTCCTGTGGAGATTCTTCCTGCAGACGTCTTTCAATCACATATTTATTTGATATTTGTTTTTTTTCGTTTTTGTATATATCTACTAGATATGTATTTAATGTATTTTGAAGTAAAGATATTAAGTTTTCACCAGTTAATGAGAAATTATCAAAATAAACAAGAATAGTTCCTGTAATACTTGAAATTTCAACACTTTGGATATAATGAACCTGCATGAGCTGCTTTGTTATCTCTTCCTTATGAATTCCAAGATATTTTAAAGCTCTTGATTTTATTCTGATTCTTCCACGAATTTCGTGTAAAATCTTACAGTCCAGCAAATAATCTTTATTTAACATAAAAATCCCTTTCTTTTTTCATTTTGACAATAATTAAAGTTCTTTAATTATGTTATAAAAAGTATCCAAATTATCTTCTATTTCCTTTAAGGATTTATTTTCATATAATTCAGAATGATTAATCATAGTTTTCCAAACTTTGTTCAGCCAGTCCAGTATTCGTTTTTCTGAAATTAATTTTACATCATAATAAAGCAGAATTTTATTTGTCACATACGAATACTCAATACTTTTTATGCCTTTTTTTGATAAAATAAGTTCTGTAACTCTATAATCATATTTTTTTAATTCTTCTGGAATTTTTGACAAATTTGGGACAGAAAGTCTTAATCTGCCAGGAATACTGTGTACAACCTTTATCTGGTTAAACATCAGATATGTAGCCTTAAATAAATTTTCTAACATTATTTTCTTTTCCCTTCTGATAAAAAAATAAAAGCCCACCATAATAAAGTAGTACCTGTAGGCAATTTTGGAATTTCTCTTAATTTTTTAATACCATAAAAAGCAAAAATTCCTGCAACTAATGTCTTTAAGTCCAGATAACCTCTACTTTTATTGTAAATAGCCATATCAACAGATTCAAATGCCTGTTTTAACACTTTTTTTACTTTTCCAGGCTTATTTTTCAAGGCTTCTTCTTCCAGATGGAGCAGTTTTAGTACGATTAAATATAAAAACGAACTTTCAATAATTTTTTCATCAAAATAAATTAAGATGCTTCCAATAATGGAATTAACGCTTACTGAGTGTATTCCTGATAATTGACGTATATTATTTAAAAATTCCTGTTCTAATTCTTCATTTTCCTTTAATACATCTGTTTGAAGTCTCAAACGTCCATTCTGGTAATGTTTTACTTGAATAACGCCATAAAAATTTTGTAACATAACCAACTCCTTAAATATTTTCATAAATTATTATACACCTTTTTATTTTAAATTTCAAGAATTTAATTAAATAAAATAAAATAAAACAGACTTTAAAACAATTTTATCAAAAAATAAGTGCATTTCTAACACCCTTATCCTAAAAAATTATTAAATTTAAAATTCATATTCTCCATTCCAAGTAATAAACAATTTAACAAGCTCTTCTGCTACTTTCTTGTTTCTTATATTAATGTCTTCAAAAGTCCAGTCAGTCTTATCTGCTGGGATTAGTTCACGTACATATTTAATTTTAGATTTTTCATAACTTGCTTTTTTCTTGTCAAAAAAGTTTTCTGAAGCTTTAATTGATAATTTTTTCTCGAAAGGAATCTTGTTCCCTATGTAGTTTATATATTCTTTAACTTGTTTATTTTCAATGCTTTCTGAAAAACGGTTGCTCCATTTTTGTGGTAAAATATACTCAACTTCCCATTTTTCAGGCAGTAATTCATCCTGATTGTTATACACAACCATTTTTAAAATCATACGTACTAGATTTTTGTTTGGTGTTTTTACTTTTTCTTGAAGTACAGAAATTGGAATATTTTTAAATGCAATCTTTGGAGAAACATTGTCGATTATATCTACATTTAATTTTAGAATATCAGATTTTACAGCTGAAACGCTTGGTGTTACAAGGTAATTTGCAGTCAATTCTAAAAACAGTTTTCGTAAAAATTTCAAGAAATATGTTTCGAAGTTTTCCTTATCACCGTGAGCCAAATAATACACAACAACAGGATATTTCCAAGATTCATTTGGATAGGCAGACAAAGTATCCAAAATCTTTATAATTTGTATATTTTCTGTCCAAGGTTTTTCATCAATTGATTCACGTCTGTTCATAACTACCCATAAATCCAAAATTTGATCCAAATGTTTCAATAAGTTTGATTTATAAAGCCGTGTAAATCCGCCTTTTGAATAAAAACGTCTAAGTCCAAGTGTAGTTGTTGCCATATCTTTTTCAGAAGCTCTTAGGTAAAACATATAATAATAAAACAATTGTTTTACATTTTCTTTAGCATAAATTGCCCGCTCACTCAAGTTTTTCCATTGTTTAATAAATAATTTTTTGTATTCTTTTTTTATTTTATTATACATTTTTGCCTTAAAAATATCTGCTTCAGAAAGAGGTAATCCTCTATCATTCAAAGTAGAAAATACACTTAAAGCATCGTCTTGTGAATCTGTTTTTATTGGGAAAACAACAGCTCTGTTTAACGTGTAATAAATAAATTCCAGCATTAATGTCGGACTTAATTCACAAAGTTTATTAAATAGTTTTTGAAATAAAATGTAGTTTTTAGAATAATTATCAGTTGCTTTAGGATCAGCAATCCCGCTTTCCAAAATATTTTGTAAAATTTTATTTCCTTCATTGTCAATAACTCTGGAAGTAATCAAAACACTAGTATAATCAACTTCTCCAGTAAGTTTTGCCTGCTTCCACAAAGCTGGCTCAATTTGTCTTATAAAATTTTCCTGTTCTACAGTTTTGTTTTCATAAGAAGTTAATTTTGTGTAAATTGCTCGTAAAAGTAAAAATAAGGAAGTTATTCTTTGCTGTCCGTCGATAATTTCCTGTTCACCATCTTCATTTTCATAAGAAACAATGCTTCCCAAAAAATATGTACCTTCTATTTCATTAGCTCTCTTAGCTTCATTTTCTGTAAATTCTAATAAATCATAAAATAACGTTTTAGTTTCATTTTCAGTCCAAGAATATGGTCTTTGATATTCAGGTATCAAAAATGTCTGATCTTTACCACTTTCTAGTAACTGCTTTATGCTTTGCTTGTTAACTTGTATTGTTGCAACCATAACGCCTCCTATTTCGTTCTTTTTATAAATTATACACTATTTTTAGATTATTTTTCAACTATAATTTTTCCCATAGTAACATATAAAATGAAGTTTAAAGTTTTAGAAAGTGATTTTATCCTTGTTTAGTTTAATTTTGATTTTTAATATATTATTAAAATAAAAATTGACAGAAAAAATAAAAAATGTTAAAATACTACGAATTTTATACATATAGTTAATATTTAAAAATTGAACAAGGAGAGAGCATGCTATTTAAAGAAACAGAAAGATTTTTAAAAAGAATATTAAAGAAAAAATACAAATATACAAAAATGTTGTTAATAACATTTTTAATGACAGGTGGATTGGGAATGGCAGCACCAATAACACCAAATGCGAATGGAGAATACATTGTAAATTCAGGTACAGGAGATGGAGAAATTTTAAATTTTTCTAATTCATACAATTCACATGGAGCATTTAGAATTAGTGAGGGTAAAAAATTTACTTTGAAAGGATACGGAGATATTGATGCGACAACGCAAGCACCTTTATTTACATCTAGAACTGCAATAACAGTCACAAATTCAAATACACAATTTGAGGCAACAGGTACAGGTGTAGGCGGGGATTCTGTTGAAATATCCATTCTTCCGTCAAAAGAAGCAATTTTATATACAGTAACAGATCCAATTACTGGTGTAAGTTCTAGTGCTATAAATCAAAAAGTAACTTTAAAAGATGTGTTTATATGGGCACCAAGAAATTCTACAGAATCTACTGTGAAAGTTGAAGCAAAAAATGGAAAGAGCATAAAAAATGCAGAACTTAATTTAATTGGAAGTAATGGTTTTAAATCACAAATTCATTCAAATAATAGTGGCTGGGTAGTTGAAGTTGAAGCTGATGAAACAAATGGAGTTTATTCAGAATTAACAGTTAATGGAATAGATGATGGCACTGAAGGTGATGGAGGAACGCAAATATTAGGTTTAATGACAAAACATGGAAAATCTGTTTTAAATGTAAATTTAATAGATGGAGCATACTGGGGATTAAGTAAAAATCATTCACTTTCTGAACAAAGAGCAACACTTAATTCGTTAAATATAGGTAATAAGTCCTTTATATCATTTGATGAAGATAATGTTACAGAAAGTGATGGAGTAACTTCAATTTATTATATAAAATTAACATCTGATGGAATTAATAATGATGGAACTCTTAATAACAGTGGACTTATTCAACTAAAAAGTGATTCCAGTAAAGATAAACTTATTATAGAAGGAAATTATCACGGAAATAACGGTACAATTGAAATGAATACTATTTGGAATGCTCCAGGAGATGAAAATGGAACAAATTCAGAATCAGATTTAGTCTACATTACTGGAAATGCTACAGGGACAACAAAGGTAGTACCAGTTTATATTGATGACACTCCAGAAGAAAATCAATTTGATAATTACATTCCAGGAAATGTACAACAATTATCACAACGTATAAACAGTGTACCAGTTGTAAAAGTAGCTGGAAATTCTACACCAACTACATTTACTGGAACAGCGAGAACGGCTGGAGCTGCGGAGGCTCAACTTGCGAGCAGACAAGTTAATGGTATTTGGGAATACTACTGGACTATTGCACCTCTTGGAAGTTCTGGAGCTACTGCTGGAGTGATTGGTGGAGCTGGTACTGGTAGTTCAGGTTCGAGTCGTCCAATCTATATTATGGCACAGCCAGTGTCGGCTTATGTATTAATGCCAAAAATAAATATGGAAATGGGTTATTCTTCTGTTGGAACTTTAAATGAAAGAAGAGGAGAAAACCAAATATTAGATTTAGAAAAGCTGTCAGCTGATAAAGGACAGTTATGGACAAGAATTTACGGTAGTGGTATGAGCGAAAAAGGTAAGGAAAGATTTGAATACGAAAGTAATCTTTATGGAGTGCAGCTAGGGCATGACTTTAAAATAAATAAGGATAAAAATGGGAATAACCATTTATTAGGTGGTTATATTTCATATAATAGGGCAAGTGCAGATTTTTTTGACAGATACCGTGCTGAAAATGGAAGAATTTCTGATGATAGATATACAGGTAAAGGAAAAGCAGAAAGTATTTCATTAGGTATTACAAAAACAAAATATACAGAAAATGGCTCATATTATGATTTAGTGGGACAAATTTCATATTTACAAAATAAATATAAATCAAGAGATGACTTTAATGTAAAACAAAGAGGCTACGGATTGTTATTTTCAGGAGAAGCTGGAAAATCATTTGGAATTGGAAAAGCTGGGACATGGGCAATTGAACCACAAGCACAGTTAATATATCAATATTTGAACACAAAGTCATTTAATGATGGATTGAGAAAAGTCAGTCAGGATAATAGAAATGGATTACGTGGAAGAACAGGAATCAAACTTTCTTATAATGGAAATTCAGATGAGGGGCGAACAAATACATATTATGTTGTAGCAAATATTTGGCATGATTTTACAAAATATGAAAATAAATATACAAACATAGGTTCTGACAAAGTAACCGAAAAACTTGGTACAACTTGGGGAGAAATAGGGTTAGGAGCACAAGCACCATTAGGACAAAAAAGCAATTTATACATCGACACAAGATATGAACAGTCGTTTGGTAATTCAAGACGTTCTGGATTTAGAGGAACAATAGGATTTAAACATACTTTTTAATAAAAAAATTTAGTTGAGATTTAAAATAACTTATGTGATATGATTATTCCATAAAACTAACTAACATTTGGAGATAAAAAAAGAGAGTGGTGCAACACTCTCTTTTCTTTTTACAGAAATTTTTTAATTAAGTATCTCAATACTTCCAGTAAAATTAGTAAAAGAATTTTGATAGTTTCTTTTACTCTCATCTTTATTCACCTTTTAACATTCGGAGTTAATATATTATAACATAAATTTAATTGATTAAAATTATTTTTTAATAAATTAAGATAAACATTAAAAATAAAGACATAAAAAATTAATATTTTATTTATTAATATAATTAAAATAAATAAATCCATCATTCATAACAGTCATCTTTGTAATGCTTCCGTTATCTAGCCTAAATTTCCAATAACCGTCAAGATTATTGAATAAATAATAACTGATTAAGGATTGAATAACACCAGCATGAGCTACAACAAGGATTTTTTTATTTTTATATTCATTCTTTATTTTATTAATTTCTTTTGCACTTCGTTTTTGCAAATCAGAAAGGCTTTCTCCACCTTCTGCCTTAAAATTTCTCCAGTTATTTTTCATTTCATTTACATAATGCGGAAACTGGTTTTCAATTTCTTTGTAAGTTTTTCCTTCAAGTATCCCAAAATTCAGTTCTCTCAGGTTTTCAGAAAAATGCTGTTTTATATTTTTGTCAATTTCCAAAAGTTCGAGACTTTCTCGGCATCGTTTTAAGTCGCTTGAAAATATTATATTAATTTTTTCATTCATTTTTTCAAGTTTCTTTTTCGTATTTTTTAACTGGTTTATTCCTGTTTCATTTAAACTAGGATTCAAATGTCCATAATATAGATGTTTTTTGTTGCAATCTGTTTCCCCATGCCTTATAAATAAAATTTCTGTCATTTCATTTATCCTTTCTTTTTTACTAAATATTGCTTATCCTATTTTATTTATCGTAAAATAATTCCTAAAAATAAAACTAAAATTGAAGTAAGCTCAAGAGAAGCCCCCATTGTGTCACCCGTTATCCCTCCAATTTTTTTCCGTACGTTCAGCATAAACAGAATTATAAATAAAAGTGCAACAAATACAGTAACAGTACCTTTCGAGCCAATTATAAAAAATACTAGGATATTGGTTAAAACAAGTGAAAAAATTACTTCAAAAATTCCATTTTCAGAAATTATGGCATTGCTCATTCCAGATTTTCTGGCATAATCAGCAAGTCCAGTGTTTGTAGAAGTTGAGAATCTTGCAATAATTGGGAAAATTATTAAATATTTAGGATTTATTGCTATAATTTCAGAGATAAGGGCTATTTTTGTAATGAAATATAAAATTAAAACTACAGCTCCATTTGTTCCAATTCTTGAATCTTTCATAATTTCCAGCATTCTTTCTTTCTTAGCATAACTGAAAAGACCGTCAAAAGTATCGCCAAGTCCATCAATGTGAATTATTCCAACAGTCATAATTTCCACAATTATTAAAATTACAGAGATTATTGTCTTGCTATAAAGAATGTTTTTTAAATACGTTGCAATTAAAAAGTTTGTACAATATAGAATTAATCCGATAATTAATCCAACTAGAGGGAAAAATTTGATGGACTTTCCTAGCTTTTTTTCGCTATAATCTACTTTTATCGGAATAGGAATACGAGTCATAAATTGGATTAAAATAATAAATTGTTCAAAAAAATTTTTTATGTATTTCATAAGTTTTCTCCATTTTTGTTTTTTAGATTTTTTATATTTTATCATTTTTGTTGAAAAAAATCACGTTATTTTGATACTTTATAATGAAAAAAATATTATTCTGTAAATACCTTGTTTTTATATTTATTATGTGGTATTCTATTGTCAGAAAATAAAAAGTGAAAGGAGTATTAAAATGTGGTTTCCATTGTTTATAAATTTGGAAAATAAGAAAGTTCTAGTAATTGGAGGAGGGAAAGTTGCCGCTAAGAAAATTGAGAAAATTTTAGAATATGGAGCGGATATTACAGTCGTGACTGAAAATGTTGTGGAAGAGAAATTGTTGAAGCTGGAAAATGTTAAGATTGAAAATAATCAAAAAATTGAAAATGATAAAGCTAAGATTGAAAAGCTTGTAAAAGGATATTTTTTGGTAATCGCAGCTACAGACAACGAGGGATTAAATGAAAATATAGCAAATGTTTGTGATTCCAATGGAATGCTTATTAACAATGTATCTTCAAAAGTCAATATGAATGCAATGTTTGGAGGAATTGTGAAAAATAGTGAGTTTCAAATTGCAATTTCTACAAGCGGGAAAAACTGCAAGCGTTCACGTGCCATGAAAAGTGAGATTCAAAAAGTTCTTGATAAAATAGAAAAATAAATATTTTAAATTTTAGAAATAATAAAATGAAAAAAGGTGAAGCAAAAATGTTTAAAAGACATAGAAAGTTACGGAAAAATGAAATAATAAGAAATCTTGTAAAAGATGTGTATGTTGCAAAGGAGGATTTAATTTACCCGATTTTTATTGAAGAAGGAGAAAATATCAAAAGTGAAATTCCTTCAATGCCAGGAATCTTTAGATATTCAATTGACAGACTTTCGGAAGAACTGGATGAATTAGTAAAATTGGGGATAAATTCGATTTTGCTATTTGGAATTCCGAAAAATAAGGATGCTTGTGCTACAGAAGCATATAATGAGAATGGAGTTGTTCAGAATGCAGTCAGATTTATAAAGGAAAATTATCATAATTTTCTTGTAATCTGTGATATTTGCTGCTGTGAGTACACAAGCCATGGACATTGTGGAATACTTGACGAAAATGGCTACGTAAAAAATGATGAAACTTTGGAAGTTCTTGCAAAAACAGCACTTTCGTATGCAAAAGCAGGAGCAGATATTATGGCACCTTCAGACATGATGGATGGACGTGTGGAAAAAATTTCTGAAGTTTTGGCTAAAAATAATTTTAAAAATATTCCGATAATGGCATATTCAGTAAAATATTCATCAGCATTTTATGGACCTTTTAGAGATGCTGCAGATTCAGCACCTCAGTTTGGAGATAGAAAGTCTTATCAAATGAACTTTCAGTATTCAAAGGATTCAATAGATGAAGTCAGTGAAGACTTGCGACAGGGAGCAGATATTATAATCGTAAAGCCAGCAATGGCATATCTTGATATAATAAAAAAAGTAAGTGACTCTTTTGAAGTGCCGATTGTGGCTTATAGTGTTTCTGGAGAGTATTCGATGGTAAAGGCGGCGACTCAAAATGGATGGATTGACGAAATGAAAATAGTAATGGAGCAGATGTATGCGATGAAAAGAGCTGGAGCAAATGCCATTATTACATATTACGCAAAGGAAATTGCAAAATATTTGGAAAAATAAAAAATAAAAAAGAGAGAGTATAAAGTATGAAAATAGTTATAGCAGGAGCTGGTGTCGTTGGGGAATCACTTTGCAGCGAACTGTCAGAGGTGGGAAACGACGTAATCTTAATTGAAAAAGAGGAAAAAGTATTAAATAAACTTATGGAAAATTATGATATAACAGGAATGGTTGGAAATGGAGCTTCATACGAAACGCTGCTAGAAGCTGGTGCAGACAGTGCCGATATTTTTATTGCGGCGACAGAGTCCGATGAGTTAAATATAATTTCCTCAATTATTGCAAAAAAAATAGGAGCAAAATTTACGATAGCAAGGGTAAGAAATCCTGAGTACAGTTCAAATATGCAGTTTGTAAGAGAAAATTTGGGAATTTCACTTATGTTAAACCCTGAATTTGAATCAGCAAAAAATATTGCCAATAAACTGATGTTTCCAGTAGCATTAAGTGTGGAGAATTTTTTTGGACAGAAAGCAAATTTTATTTCAATAAGAGTCGAAAAACATAGCTTTTTGAACGGAACGCAGTTAAAATATCTGGAATTTGATTCACAAGACAAGATAATAATCTGTACTGTTAAGAGAGGTAACGAAATATTTATACCAAGTGGAGATTTTACAATTCTTGAAGGCGATATTATTTATATTGCTGGATCTACTGATGCAGTACGTAAATTTTATGATAAAATTGAACAAAGCAATTTAAAAATAAAGTCAACAATAGTTATTGGAGGCGGAACAATTTCTCACTATTTGGTTAGAAAGCTGCTGGAAAATAAAAATAAAGTTAAGGTTATTGAAAACGACAGAGAACGTGCTGAAAAATTGAGTGAAGCATATTCAAAAGCTATTGTAATACGGGGAGATGAAGCAGATCAGGAATTTTTGATTCAGGAAGGTATAAAAAATTATGATGCTGTTGTAATTATTACTGATAGCGATGAGGAAAATGCAGTTATTTCAATGTTTGCAAATTCTATAACAGATGCCAAGCTGATTACAAAGATGAACAGGACTTTATTGCTTCCAATATTGGAAAACAGCACAGGGACTTCAACAGTTGTACCTAAAAAAGTTATCTCTGATATGATAATAAGTGTCGTAAGATCAAGAACAGATATGCGAAGCTCCACAATGAGTTTACTATATAGACTTGAAAATAAAGTGGAACTTATTACTTTTGAAATTAATGAAACCAGTGCTGCTATTGACATTCCTTTAAAAGAATTGAAAATAAAAAAAGGAACATTGGTTGCAAGCATATTGAGAAATGGGAAAATGATTTTTCCAGGTGGAAATGATATGATAAAAAGTAACGATAGTGTGATGATAGTTTCGACAATTCCTTCAA
The DNA here is from genome assembly GCF_030644325.1 of Leptotrichia sp. HMT-225. Lineage (NCBI taxonomy): Bacteria > Fusobacteriati > Fusobacteriota > Fusobacteriia > Fusobacteriales > Leptotrichiaceae > Leptotrichia > Leptotrichia sp. HMT-225. Next base: position 427,520 of record NZ_CP130323.1, read on the forward strand.
TAGAAGATTTTGATGACATACTTGAGCGAGTTTAAGGAGTAAAAATGAATAAAAAAATGATAGGTTACATAATCGGAAAAATACTTATACTTGAAGCCGGATTAATGGTTTTACCTCTAATTATAAGTTTTTTGTACAATGAAAGTGCAAAATATAAAATTGCTTACGGCTCTGTAATACTTCTTCTTCTGGCAACTGGCTTTCTGCTTTCAGCAAAACTTCCTAAAGATCAGCGGATTCAGGGAAGAGAAGGCTATATAATTGTTTCACTTTCGTGGATTTTAATGTCTATGTTTGGAGCATTGCCGTTTGTATTAACAAAGGAAATACCGTCGTTTATAGATGCCTTTTTTGAAATTGTAAGTGGTTTTACGACGACTGGTTCAAGTATAATAACTGATCTTAGTAAAATTAGCCATTCCAATTTATTCTGGCGAAGTTTTACTCACTTTGTCGGAGGAATGGGAGTACTAGTTCTGGCACTTGCAATTTTTCCCAGTTCTGCGACTTCAGTTCACGTAATGAAGGCAGAAGTTCCAGGTCCGACATTTGGAAAGCTGGTGTCCAAATTATCAACAACAGCCAGAATGCTTTATAAAATTTATATTGTAATGACAATTGCTGTAATAATTTTATTAATGTTTGGAGGGCTGGACTTGTTTGAATCTTCGCTTCTTGCATTTGGTACGGCTGGAACAGGTGGTTTTGGGGTAAGAAATGGGAGTATCTTACCATATAACAACCCTTATGTTGAAATTGTTTTAGGAATTGGAATGCTAGTTTTTGGAGTAAACTTTAATATTTATTATTTTATTTTAATTGGAAAAGTAAAAGATGTCTTTAAAAATGAAGAATTAAAATATTATTTGTTAATAGTTTTTGGAGCAATCGCACTAATAGTTTTTAATATATATCAAACATACGGCTCAATCTGGAAGTGTATAAGAGATGTATTCTTCTCTGTTTCCTCGGTTATTACAACGACAGGATATTCCACAGCCGACTTCGGAAAATGGCCGTTATTTTCACAAGTTATCTTGCTGATCCTAATGTTTTTTGGTGCATGTGCAGGCTCTACGGCTGGGGGACTGAAAATATCAAGAGTAGTGTTAATGGTAAAAATCTACTTTGCAGAAATAGTTCAAATGATAAGTCCAAATCGTGTAGTTTCAGTAAAATATGATGATAAGGCAGTAAATGTGAAAATGCAAAAAAGCATCGCAGTATATTTTCTAGTATATGCTCTTGTTTTTGGAGGAATTTTACTAATAATTTCCTATTCAGCGGATGATTTTATGACAGCATTCAGTGCCGTTGCAGCCACATTCAACAATATCGGTCCTGGATTAGGAAAAGTGGGTCCAGCATTCAGCTTTGCCGAACTAAACAATTTTTCAAAAGTAATCCTAAGTTTTGGAATGTTGGCAGGAAGACTGGAAATTTTCCCAATGTTAATATTATTTTCTCCAACAGCATGGAAATTAAAATAAGGTATGATATAATGAAAATCATAATCAAAAAACAAAACAACGTTATTAATGTGTGTGGAAGTAGGATTTTTGGGATTCTGCTTCCTTTTTTGTTTTTTATTTTTTGCTTAACAAATATAAAAAAGAAAGTATAATTAAACATACCAAGTCCCCTATAAATCATTATTTGATTCTTGTAGGACTTTTAATTTATTTTGATAAACCTTGATTACTATGAAAACTAACTCACTAACACTTACTTTAGAAAAAATTTATAAAATATATTTGTTATAAAGGTTTTGACGAAAGAAATACATAAATGTATTTAATCGTTTTTATTCACCAAAAATTACCTTACTTTGTTATACAAATATAAATTATAATGAGAAAGTGAAAAAAAACACTTGAGTTTTTTGATAAAATAGAGTATTATATAATTTATAAGGAATGTAACAAAATATATGCTTTATTTATAGGAGGAAAAATGGCAGTAGTTAAAGATTTGGAAAGTTTGAAGGCACTTATTCAAAGAGTTAGAAAAGCTCAGGAAGAATTTGCGACATTTGATCAGGAAAGAGTCGACAAGATTTTTAGAAAAGTGGCTCAAAAAATGAATGATGAAAGAATTACGCTGGCAAATTTGGCAGTGGCAGAAACTGGAATGGGAATTGTGGAAGATAAAGTTATAAAAAATCACTTTGCTTCTGAATATATTTACAATAAATACAAAGACGAAAAAACTTGTGGAGTGTTGGAAGACGACAGATCTTATGGAGTTAAAAAAATTGCAACTCCAATAGGAATTATCGCAGGTATTGTACCAACAACAAACCCGACTTCAACAGCGATGTTCAAAACATTAATATCATTAAAAACAAGAAATGCAATCATATTTTCACCACACCCAAGAGCAAAACAGGCAACAATTGAAACAGCTAAAATTGCATTGGAAACAGCAGTAAAATATGGAGCACCAAAGGATATAATTGGATGGATTGATGAACCAAGTGTGGAATTATCAAGAGAACTTATGGCAAGTGCTGACTTGATACTTGCGACAGGTGGACCAGGAATGGTTAAATCTGCATATTCATCAGGAACTCCTGCGATTGGAGTTGGAGCTGGAAATACACCAGTTGTAATTGATAAATCAGCAGATATAAAAATGACTGCAAATTATATTTTGATGTCTAAAACATTTGATAATGGGGTAATTTGTGCCACAGAGCAGTCTGTAATTATAGATAAAGAAATTTATGATAAAGTTAGAAGCGAGTTTTTAAACAGAGGAGCTTATATTCTTAATGAAGAAGAATTAAACAAAGTAAGAGAAATATTATTTATAAATGGAAACTTGAATGCTGATGTAGTTGGAAAAAGTGCATACGTTATCGCAGGTATGGCAGGATTTGAAATTCCAAAAAGTTCAAAAGTCTTAATTGGAGAAGTAGAATCTACTGCAACAGAAGAACCTTTTGCACACGAAAAATTATCTCCAGTGCTTGCAATGTATAAAGCAGAAGATTTTGAAGATGGACTTAAAAAAGCTGATGAATTAGTAAGACTTGGAGGATTAGGACATACATCTTCATTATATATTAATTTATCTGAAAAAGAAAAAATAGATAAATTTGGAAGATTGATGAAAACAGGGCGTACACTAATCAATATGCCAGCATCACTTGGAGCAATCGGAGATGTATTTAACTTTAAATTAGAGCCATCATTAACACTTGGATGTGGTTCATGGGGAGGAAATTCTGTGTCAGAAAACGTAGGAGTAAAACATTTATTAAATGTAAAAACAATTGCAGAAAGAAGAGAAAATATGTTATGGTTCAAAGTTCCTGAAAAAATTTATTTCAAATACGGATCACTTCCGACAGCTTTAGAAGAATTGAAAGGAAGTCACAAAAAAGCATTTATCGTAACGGATAAAGTATTGGCTGAATTAGGATATACAGAACATATTACAAAAGTGCTTGACAGCATACATATCGATTATAGAATATTCTCAGAAGTAAAAGAGGATCCAACATTAAGTTCAGCTCAGGCTGGAGCAAAAGCAATGCTTGAATACAATCCTGATGTTGTTATTGCTCTTGGTGGAGGATCTGCAATGGATGCCGCTAAAATTATGTGGGTATTGTACGAACATCCAGAACTTCGATTTAGAGATTTGGCAATGAGATTTATGGATATTAGAAAGAGAATTGTTGAATTTCCTGAAATGGGTAAAAAAGCTAAATTTGTTGCAGTAGCAACATCGGCTGGAACTGGTTCGGAAGTAACTCCATTTTCTGTAATTACAGACGATGAAACTGGAATTAAATATCCTCTTGCAGATTATGCATTGACACCACACGTGGCAATTAATGACCCTGAACTTATGCTTACAATGCCAAAAGGGCTTACAGTAGCTTCTGGAATTGACGTATTTACACATGCTCTTGAATCTTATGTTTCAGTTATGGCGACAGAATACACAAAACCTTATTCAAAAGAAGCAGCTAGGCTTGTATTCAAATACTTGCCAGAATCAGTAGAATTAGGTGCAAAAGCAATTAAAGCAAAAGAAAAAATGGCAAATGCTTCATGTCTTGCAGGAATGGCTTTCGCAAATGCATTCTTAGGAATAAACCACTCGCTTGCACACAAGCTTGGAGGAAAATTCCACGTTCCACACGGTATCGCAAATGCTATGCTTCTTGAAGAAGTTATCCGTTTCAATGCAGTTGAGGCTCCAACAAAGATGGGATTATTCCCTCAATACAGATATCCTGACGCAATGCAAAGATACGCTGAAATGAACGATTATCTAGGATTTGGCGGAAATACTAAAGAAGAAAAAGTAGAAAATTTAATTAAAGGAATTAATGAATTAAATAGAAAAATAGGAATTCCAGCAAGTATTAAAGAATGGGGAGTGCCTGAAAAAGACTTCTTGGAAGCTGTAGATGAAATGTCACTAGATGCTTTCGATGACCAATGTACTCCAGCTAACCCAAGATATCCGCTAATGGAAGAATTAAGAGAAATTTACTTGAAGGCTTACTACGGAAAAGAATGGGAAAATGAAAAAGAAAGAGTAGCAAAAATTTTAGGATTCTAATTAAAACAATAATAACTTAAAAATAAAGGACTGTCTTATAAATTTGAGATAGTCTTTTTTTATAAAATTTATTTAATTCATGTAACAAACATTACACTTTTTCTTTGTTATTTTATGTTATAATTTTTCATACTGGACAATTTTACAAAACTTATTAAAAAGAGTCAGAAAATATTTTAATTTTCACATAAGACTCTTTTTAATATTTTAAATTTTATTTAATTTAAGGAGAAAATTAATATGTTTAGTTTAGATGATACACTTTATGAAATTATAAATAAATATCCTGAAGCTTTGGATTTTTTTATTGCAAATGGATTTGAGCAGTTAAAAAATAAGCAGATGCTTGAGGTTATGGGGAAAAATATTACTTTGAAAATGGCTCTTATGTCAAAAAAACTTAATCAGGAACTGTTTGTTGAAAAACTGGAAACATTTTTGCAAAAAGATGCAGATGTTGATGTTTCACTGGATGAAAGCAAAGCTGATGAAAATAGTGACTTGATAATTGAAGGAGTTCTGCCTTGCCCTATCAGAATACCACTTTTAGAAGGTATAAAAGACTGGGTAAACGAGCAAAACGAGAAAAATGATTATACTATTTCGTATACCTTAAAATCAGCAAATTTAGGGCTTGACTGGGTTGTAGAAAAAGTTAAGACAGGTAATCCTGACAAAGTTTCGGATATATTGCTTTCGGCTGGATTTGAGCTGTTTTTTGATAAAAATTTGATGGGGCAATATATGGAAAATGGTATTTTTGAAACATACCATGAAAATATGAATAAAGATTTCTGCAACGAAACTATTGACTTGCGGGATCCTAAAAAGCGTTACGCAATAATGGGAGTCGTGCCAGCAATATTTTTAGTAAACAAGACTTCTTTAGGAGATAGAAAAGCACCAGAAACTTGGGCAGACTTGTTAAATGAAGAATTTGAAGACTCAGTTGCATTACCAATGGCTGATTTGGACTTATTTAACGCTCTTCTTGCAAATCTTTACAAGGATTTCGGAATGGATGGAATACACAAATTGGCACGTTCATACAAAAAGAGCTTGCACCCTGCTCAAATGGTAAAAGCTAGAACTCGAACACCAGAAGCCCCTGCTGTCAGCATTATTCCATACTTCTTTTCACAAATGATTGATGGATCAGGAGATTTGGAGGCTGTATGGCCAAAAGATGGAGCTTTGCTAAGCCCGATATTTATGATTACAAAAAAATCTAAGGCAGATAAAATCAAGCCATTTATGGACTTATTTATGTCAAATGAAATTGGAACAATTTTTTCTGCAAACGGAAAATTTCCATCAACAAATCCAAATGTGGATAACCATTTAGAAGAGCATCAGAATTTCAAATGGATTGGCTGGGATTTTATTTATAGCCATGATATTGGGAAAATTATTCGTGAATGTGAAGAAGAATTTAATAATGATGTACAAAAAAGTTTTACAGAATAATTTTAAACAAAAAAAGGAGAGATAACTATGAATTTGATAATATTTTCAGGTCCACCATCATCAGGAAAAACAAGCGTTATTCTAAAAACAGTAGAAGCCTTAAAATCACAAGGAATGTCAGTTGGAGTAGTGAAATTCGACTGTCTTTACACAGATGATGACAAATTATATGCAAAAGCAGGAATCCCAGTAAAAAAAGGAATTTCAGGAGCATTATGTCCAGACCATTTCTTCGTATCAAATATCGAGGAAGTCGTGCAATGGGGAAACAGCCTTGGGCTTTCAATATTAATTACAGAATCGGCAGGACTTTGCAACAGATGTTCGCCATATATCAAGGACATCAAGGGAGTCTGTGTAATTGACAATTTATCAGGAATTAATACGCCTAAAAAGATTGGACCATTACTAAAAGCCGCTGATATTGTGATTATTACAAAAGGGGACATTGTTTCACAAGCTGAACGTGAAGTTTTTGCCTCGCGTGTGAATTCTGTAAATCCAAAGGCTGTGACAATGCATGTTAACGGGCTTACTGGACAGGGAGCGTACGAATTAAGTACACTTCTTTATGAGAAAGAGCTGGAAATAGACAGCGTTCAAGGAATGGAACTTAGATTTCCAATGCCATCGGCACTTTGCTCTTACTGCTTAGGAGAGAAGAGAATCGGTGAAAAATACCAGATGGGTAATGTCCGAAAAATGAATTTACAGCAATAAAAAAATAGATAAAATAATAAAAAAGGAAAAAATATGAAAAACAATGATTTAATAAATAAATTGACTATTAGTGAACTTAGCAATAAATATCCCTTTGCAGAAAACTTTTTTACTGAAAACCACTTGCCTGTGGAAACTTTTCAAGATAAGACATTTCACGAGTTCATCGTAACTTTTGCAGAAGATAAAATCGAGGACTTTGCACTGGATGTGGAAAAAATTGAGGAAAGTCTTGTTGACTACATTGAGCAGATGAAACTTTTTTTGGGAATGGAAGAGGAAAATTCGATTGATATGCTTACAATTGTCGCTGGGCAAGATAAATCTGGGAATAAAGAGGGATTTGAGCGGTTGGATATTCATAAATCAGAAATTATTTCTATTGTTGGGCCTACAGGCTCTGGAAAATCAAGACTTCTTGCCGACATCGAATGGACTGCCCAGAAAGACACTCCAACACAGCGTCAAATCCTTATAAACGGTGAACTTCCAGACAAAAAATGGCGTTATTCCTCAAACAACAAATTAGTCGCACAATTATCACAAAACATGAATTTCGTTATGGATTTATCAGTAAAGGAATTTCTAGAATTGCACGCTCAAAGCCGAATGATTGAAAACATTGATGAAACTGTGGAAAAAATCATTACCGCTGCAAACAATCTGGCTGGAGAACAATTTGACTTAACTACTGCAATCACAGCACTAAGTGGTGGACAATCTCGTGCTTTAATGATTGCCGACACAGCCATTTTAAGCTCATCTCCAATTGTCCTAATTGACGAAATTGAAAATGCAGGAATTGACAGGAAAAAAGCCTTGGAATTGCTTGTTTCATCAGACAAAATCGTATTAATGGCAACACACGACCCAACATTGGCACTAATAGCAGACAAACGAATTATAATAAAAAATGGAGGAATCAGTAAAATTATTACGACAAGCACTGAAGAAAAGAAAATTTTGAAAAAACTGGATGAAATGGATGATATTATTCAAAAAATGAGAAGTGATTTAAGAAAAGGGGAAATTTTAAAAAGTGATTTTTAATCAAGAAATTTGTTTTTGAAAATTAATAATAAGAATAAATTAGGGAGAAATATTCAGAATTTGTTTATTTTCTCCCTTTTTAGATAGAGAGTAGAGTGAACTGGAACAACTGGAGAATTTGAAAAATTGAAACTATTTTTGCTGTTTTTTAAAAAAATTAATTTAAGAAATTAAATAAATATTTTTTGAAATTTATTGGGGTAAAAAGTTGTTTTAAAAATTCAAATTATATGTAATTATATTTTAAATTAATCCCATTAATGGCTTAAATATATTATTCATTTCTACAAATTCTTCATAAGTAATATCTGCCTTGTCATTAAAAATAATGTATATACCCTTTTCAAGTAACAGGACTCCCTTCGCTATATCCTTAAGTTTTATCAAAAGCTCTTCCTTAGGTATTTTTATTAGCTTACTGTAACTCTCTTCATTGAAGTACATCACTGGAGATAGTGTAAATAATACATCTTGAAGTTCTCCTATCTTTAACCCTTTTTCCTTTAATTTTAAAATTTCTGATTTATAGCTTTCTTTATAAGCAATCGAGTAACTTGGAGAAACAAAAACATCAGCAATATAAGGATCAAAAATATTTATTACTTTTGGAAGATTATCATATATTATTTTTTTATAGTCTATCAGCTTATATGTTATCTTAAATTCATAACGTAACTCATCCCAGATTACATACTTAAGTCCCCTCCACCTATATACACCTTCTATTGAAACACCTTTAGTTTTAATATTTTTAGCATCATAAAAACATACCAGTTCTGTCCCAAAGTCAGGTATTTCTGGAATTTCACTATCTTTCAATCCTAAAGGTGCTTCCAGTTTTGACAGTCCTTCCATAACTTTCTCATGTCTTTCTTCCATTGATTCATTTACATCTACTTTTCTGTATAAATGAATTGTTCTTTCTTTATTTTGCATAAATTTAAATATCCTTTCAATTTCATTTTTCTGGTCTAACTCTGATTTCATCTATTATATTTTGATATCCTGGATTTCTATCCAGCCAGTCAGTAAATTTGGTCTTTGCCTCTTCCTTTGGAAATTCATATATTACTTTAATTTCTGGATTTTCATTTTTAGCTTCATTTAGTCTATCAAATGTTTTTATCAAATTTTTTCTTTATCTCTTCCTCAGAAACATTGAATTGAATAATCAGTATTGTATTTTTTTATATAAAAATACCCTAAACATCTTTTCTTCTTTAAATTTTTTTATTCTTTCAACATTATTTATCATTTCCATAACCAATATTATTTTTATACCCTGATATTATTCTTTGATTGAAGATTGTTGAACAGATTTATTAATTCTAAAAATTAAATACATAACCACAAAAATAACAATCGTAACATTTATCACAAATAAATTAACAACGCTAATTTTTCTTAATAATAAACTAGAAACAAATAACGTTCCGAATGAAAAAATCCTTGAAAAAAATGATTTCATTGAAGTTATTGCACTTATTTTTTCTTTTGATAGGATTTTATTAAAGTGAAATTCAAAATAATAGTTAATTATAAAAAAAATTGTACATAATATTAGGTATATTCCTATAAATATCAGATTATTTTTTAATATTAGTACAGTTATTGCCATTAAAAATATTAAAATTAACAATAAATACAATTTCTTCGTATTTATAAGCAGAATATTTGTATTGTATGCAATAATCACAATTATTTGAAATAGCACATACATTACAAAAAAATTCTTTTCTCCAATTCCTTTATCTAAAAAAAGTTTTTGCCATAACTGAAAATGGCTTTGAATAAAAATTTGTATAATTCCAAAAAATATAAAATAATATTTCATTACTCTTTTTTCTTTCAATTCAGAAATGCACTCGGCTATATGCATTTTAAAAATTTGAAAGTTTATATTTTCATTTGCTTTTTTATTCTCATCGGAAAAAAATAAAGTTGTTAGCAATATATTGAGAAGTATCAAAGTAATAGAAATAAAATAAATATTTACACCTATCTTAAAATAAAGTAAAAATCCTATTCCTGAACCTAAAATAGAAGAAAAAGTCGAAATTTGCTTTTGATATTTTAAAAATTTTTGCAATCCAGCTTCATCATTTTTTAAATCATTTATTAAAGTCACATCAATTGTCCCTGTTTCCAGTGCATTTGCCAACCCGTATATTATATACGCCACTGACAACCAAAACAGGCTTTTGGAAAAAATAATTAGAAAAAACGTTATAACCAAGGTAACTAATGATAAAATATAAACTTTTTTCCTTGAATATAAATCCGACATTACTCCACTTGGAATCTCAAAAATAATCATTGAAAGATTAAAAAAAGACTGCATTAGGACAATCTGAGACATTAACAAGCCTTTTTTCAGAAAAAGTACAGTCAGAATGGAATGTGGCATTGTGGAAGCTAAAAATAGTAAAAAGGTGCTTATATAGTAAACTTTGGTATTTTTATCTATAAGATTCATTATTTTTACCGCCTTTCCAATCCATTTTATCTTTTAATAATTTTTCCGATTTCCTGTATTTCTGATTTTTACTGTTAGGTTTGTCGGGAATTGTCCTTTCAATCAATTTTGCCTCTAAGGCAGGATTTAAATAGTTTCCTTAAACATTATAATAAACACCGCAACCAATAAAATACAGCAAGCAAGCAACGCTCCTATACCATATATTTTTACTAAAACTACACAAAGCATTGCTCCGACAAAGAAAAATCCATCTAATCCCAAATATATCCAGAAATTCTGTAAATACGATTTGTTTTCTGTATTTATATATTTAAATAAATTCTCCATTCCACTTCGTAAATTCCCAGTACACATTGTTGTCGCTCCTGCCAGTCCCCTAATTTTTCTAAATCCTTGGTATTGAATTGCGGCAATAAACGACATAATCATATTTACAACAATATTCCAATTTCCGCTTGGAATGAATGAAATAAAAAACATTATTATAACTTGGAAAAATATAACAATTTGCTGCCATCTAAAAATTCTATGTTTTTCAAATTTCACTCTAATAAATTCTGTAAATAGTATTCCAAATGTAAAGACAAGGATTGGCATAAGATAATTAAAGGATTTTCCAAAATCTCCCTTTTGTAAATTTATGGCAAGGTAGACAATATTCCCAGTCTGTGCATTAGCAAGGACTTTTCCACGCGTTACAAACGTATATGCATCCATAAATCCCCCAACCATGCACAGCATCATTCCTAATCTAAATGTCTCTGGCGGATACTCCTCTCCGTTAAAAAAAATCTTTTTTATTCTTTTACCCATTTTTAAAAACTTCACTCCTTTTTATTTTTTTGAACTTCGTATTTTTTATCCAATGATTTAATTTTTAATATTCATTAACAAAGTTATTTTTCCAAAATATCAAATTTATAGCCAACTCCCCAAATTGTCTTAATATTCCATTTCTCATGCTTATAATTGTCAAGTTTTGCACGAAGCCTTTTTATATGCGTATCGACAGTACGGCTTTCTCCAAAATAATCAAATCCCCATATTAAGTCCAATAAATTTTCTCTTGTAAAAACTTTGTTCTGATTTGTTGCCAAAGTCCATAAAATCTCTATTTCTTTCTTAGTTAATGAAATTATTTCATCATTTATCTTTACCGTAAAATTATTCAAATCAATCTCAAGATTGTCATATATGAAAATTTTTGAACTTTCATCATTTTTAGGTGTTATTCTCCGTAAAATTGCATTTATTCTTGCAATTATTTCTCCTGGCGAGAAAGGTTTTACTATATAATCATCTGCCCCTATTTCCAGTCCCATTATTTTCTCATAATCTTCCCCACGTGCTGTAATCATTATAATCGGAACATTTGAAAAAGTACGCACCTCTCTGCATACATCAAAACCATCCTTTTTAGGCATCATTACATCCAAAAGTATTATATCAAACTCATTTTCTTCAATTTCCTTTAATGCCGTTTCCCCATCAAAAACAGTATTTACAGTAAAATTATTTTTTTTACAGTATTCTGACAGTATAGAAACAATTTGTTTATTATCGTCTGCGATTAATACTTTATACATATTTATCCTCACTTTTTATTTTTATTCTTATAAAATTTTATCATAATTTCTTTGAAATACAAACATTAAATTTTATTTGACAAAATAATTTTTTATGGTATAATGTAATCAAGAAATATTTGTAATCATTTCAAATTAAAAACAATAATATTATTAAATTAGGAGGAAGTTATGTCGTTAATAGGAAAAAAAATTGAAAATTTTACAGCTCAAGCTTATCAAAACGAAGAATTTAAAGAAGTGAGCTTTGAAAAGGATATGTTAGGAAAATGGAATGTTTTCGTATTTTACCCAGCTGACTTTACATTTGTGTGTCCAACTGAATTGGAAGATTTAGAAGACCATAGAGAAGAATTGGAAAAATTAGGATTTAATGTTTATTCAGTAAGTACTGATACTCACTTTACTCACAAAGCATGGCACGATCACTCAGAAGCAATCAGAAAAGTTAAATATGCAATGATCGGAGATCCTACAAAAGCTATTTCAAGAGAATTTGAAGTATTAAACGAAGAAAGTGGACTTGCATTCAGAGGAACATTTATCGTAAATCCTGAAGGAAAAATTGTTGCTTACGAAGTAAACGATGAAGGAATTGGAAGAGATGCATCAGAATTAGTAAGAAGAGCAAAAGCTGCAAAATTCGTAGCCGATAACCCAGGATTAGTTTGTCCGGCAAAATGGAAAGAAGGAGAAGCTACTTTAAAACCAGGATTAGATTTAGTAGGTAAAATTTAATAATTTTAAACTTAATAAATTAAAAGGAGGTAAAATGGCTTTATTAGATAGTAATATTGTAGAACAGTTAAAAGGTTATTTTGATAAAATTAATGGAAACATTGAATTAGTTGCATTTTTGAATGATAGTGAAAAATCAGCTGAATTAGATAGCTTCTTACAAGAAGTTGATGCAATTTCTGGAAAAGTAAACTATGTAAAAAAATCATTTGACAATGATAAGGCTGACTTAGAAAAAGCAAACCTTACTCGTCCAACATCTTTTACAATTTTAAAAGATGGGGAAAATACTGGAATTAATTTTTCAGGTATTCCTGGAGGACATGAATTTAACAGCTTTATTCTAGCAGTTTTGGGACTTGCAGGACTTGGAAAAAAACTGGAAGGAGAGCAGCTTTCAAAAGTTGAATCAGTTAATAAGCCTGTAAACATTGAAACATTTATTTCATTATCATGTACACATTGTCCAGATGTAGTTCAAGCATTAAATCTAATTTCAACAAATAATAAAAATATTACAACAACAATGGTAGACAGTGCAGTATTTTTTGAAGAAGCAAAAGAAAAAGATATTCAGGCGGTACCAGTTGTATTTATAAATGGAGAGCAAAAATCAGTTGGTGCAAAAACTATTGAAGAATTAATAACGCTTGTTACTAACGCATAATTATACAAAATATAAAAACAAAATAAAGAAACTTGATTTATCTAAAAATTTGGGAGAAAAAATTAAACTTGTATAAAAAGTGGCTGTCTCATAATACTAATTTTATGAAACAGTCTCTTTTTTTTGACAAAAAAATTCTTGAAATTAGATTGAAAAAATGATATGATTAAATATAATGAATTTTATAAAATTTGTTAAAATAAAGGCTTTCAGAAATAATAAAAGCATAGTTTTTTAAAATAAAATTAAATTTATTGCTTTTAAAAGTTAAAGAATAAAAATTTTTAAAATGTAAATAATTGGATTTAGGAGATGATTTGAGTTTATTTATATTAAAAATAATTGGATTAATCACGATGTTTATAGATCATTATCAGGTTATGATTGGTGGAAGTGAGATTCTGAGAGTTATTGGAAGGCTTTCCTTTCCGATATTTGCTTTTACGTTGAATGAAGGGTATGTACATACTCGGAATTTGAAAAAGTATTTGCTGCGATTATTTTGCTTTGCGGTAGTTATTCAGGGTCTTTTTATTTTATGTGCAGATGGTAGGGATATAAATATATTTTTTACATTATTTTTGGGACTTTTTACAATTTGTATTTTAAATTTAAAAAAGAGCTGGATAAAAGAACCATTTATGAAAATTATAAAAGCTATTTTAATCATATTTATATTGTATTTTTCTCAGAAAATTAATCTTGATTATGGTGCGTATGGAATTCTATTAATAATGATTTTTAATATTTTTAGGAATAATAATCTTAAAATATTAATCAGTTTTCTCACTTTAAATATTTTTAATCTGGTTTTTCCAAATGTTTTTCAAATTGTTCATACACAGATTTTTTCATTAATTTCATTAATTTTTATTTTTTTGTATAATGGGGAAAAAGGAAGAAACATAAAATACTTTTTTTATTTGTTTTATCCAATACATTTTTTTATTTTAGGGATAATAAAGTTTTTTTAGAAAAAATAATTTTATAAGTTTTTGGAGAGGTAAAATGACAAAAAAGGAAAGATTGAAAAAAGTATTCCCAATATTAGAAAAAAAATTTGGTGTTCCAAAAGCTGCTTTGGAATTTGAAACTCCTTATCAACTAATGGTTGCAGTAATTTTGTCAGCTCAGTGTACTGATGCACGAGTAAACATTGTTACAAAGGAACTATTTAAAGTTGTAAGAGATCCAAAAGACATAAGAGAAATGAATTTGGGAACGCTGGAAAAATATATAAAATCGACTGGATTTTATAAAAATAAGGCAAAAAATATAAAATTAAATGCTGAAATGATGTTGGAAAAATATAACGATGTGATTCCAAAAGAACTGGAAAAATTAATAGAGTTACCAGGTGTAGGGAGAAAAACAGCAAATGTAGTTTTAGGGGAACTGTGGAATATTCGAGAAGGAATTGTTGTAGATACTCATGTTAAAAGATTGTCAAATCTCATAGGATTTGTAAAAAGTGACAATCCTGAAATTATTGAGCGGGAATTAATGAAGCTACTTCCTAAAAAGCATTGGTTTGTATATTCACATTATATGATTTTACATGGACGGGATAAATGCGTTGCTAGAAGACCTAAGTGTGATATATGTGAAATTCGAGATTATTGTAAATATAATTTAGATAATTTGAAAAATAGCAAAGTTGGTAATTAAGAAATTAATCATAGAAAAAATTTTTAGATTGTTAGATAATTGAATAATTTTTAAAAAGAAATATAGATAGAAAGGAAAAGAATGTATAAGAAAGTAAAAAGAGTTTTGGTTTTGGGAGTATTAGCGTTATTTGCAGCTTTAGTTTATGCGGAAGGAGAGCAAGAAACAGGTATAGTGTCTCCAAAAGAAAGTAATGTTACTGTTAGAGAAGAAAAGTCTAAAAGTTCAACAAGCTCAACTGCAAAAGAAAATACAGGATCTAATGAAATTGAGCAGGCAACAAAACGGGGAAATGAAAAGCATTCTAGACATAGTAAAAAGAAAAACCATACATTACAGTCTGAAGAAATTGGTGAAAATTTTGAGAATCAAACAGGTTCAAAAAATAATAAAGAAAAAGAAAATGATAAAAATAAGACAGCTAAAAAAAATGATAAAACAGTACCAAAGAAAAAACTTGTGCAGGCAATAGAACATGAGCATGAAGGAGTTTCGCACTATTATGGTGAAGTTATAAAATTTATTGCAACAACAGATGGAAATGTTTTGAAGGAAAAAATGTCACGACAAAAACATCCCATTGCGTCACTTACAAAAGTTATGAATATTCTTGTAGCACTTGATCAAGTTGATAGAGGTAACGCAAAATTAGATGATAAAGTATGTTTTACACCACAAATAGTAAATATGGGAGGAAGCTGGTTAAATGCTAAAGCTGGAGATTGTTATACATTAAAAGACTTGCTTCGTGCAGAAATTATCTATTCAGCAAATAATGCTGCATATTTGGTGGCACATCATATTTCAAAAGGGAATCTTGATAATTTCGTAAAATTAATGAATGATAAAGCAAGAGAGCTTGGAATGAATGATACACGTTATTATACTCCAGCAGGATTGCCGACTTCGATGACTAATAAAAATATGGATATTTCAACAGCTTATGACATGTATTTGCTTGGAAGAAGAGCTGTAAGAGATGAAAGATTAAGAGCATGGATGAAAGAATCTGAACTTGTATTGCAAAATTCAGAAGGAGAAGATGTAGTCTATAACAATAGAAATCATTTACTTGATAAATTTGGAATTTATGGATTGAAAACAGGATTTCATGCACAAGCTGGGTATAATATGATTGTTTCGAGTAAAATTGGTAATTTGGAAATTATATCAGTTACACTTGGAAACAAAACTGATGATGCAAGAACCGAAGATCAAAAGCAAGAATTTACAAAGCTAGAAGAACGTATGATACCAGTTTACAAAGAAGGACAAGAAATCGGAAACAAATTTAAAATTAAAAATGCAGAAAAAAAAGAAATAAAAGGTATTTTATCGAGTAATGTGTATCAACTTGATAATACAAATTATAAATTTAAAATAAAAGATTTAGAAGTTACCGCTGAAAAAGAAGGAATTGTCAAAGGCGATGTAATTGGGAAGCTTGAAGTGTTATCAAATGATGATAAAGTTGTGGGAACAGTTGATATTGTAGCACAAAATGATTATAAACAATTATCATTATTTGGAAAAATATTGAGATTTATAACTTTTGGATTAGCATAAAAATTTTAAAAATAAAAGTTGAGCTGTTTAGAAAATTAAATGGCTCATTTTTTGTTTATCTGATAAATATAATGTAATTTAAATAAAAATATGGTAAAATATATTTAAACTTATTTAAAATTGAACTAATAAAAATTGAATAAATTTAATACTAAAAAAGTATAGTTTTAAGTTTAGTTTTAAAAGAGTATTACTACGATTTTATAAAATTATTGAAAAAAGGAGAAATATATTTATGAAAATATTGGGAGTGATACCAGCAAGATATGCGTCCAGCAGGTTTGAGGGGAAACCGCTTAAGGATATTTGTGGACACGCTATGATTGAATGGGTTTACAAAAGGGCAAAAAATGCGGATATTGACGAGATTGTTGTGGCTACAGATGATGAGAGAATTTTTAAGGCTGTAGAAAAGTTTGGAGGAAATGTTGTTATGACATCAGAAAATCATCAGAATGGAACTTCCAGAATAATAGAAGTTATAAACAAAAGTGAGTATAAAAATTATGATTTTATTATAAATATTCAGGGAGATGAGCCGTTAATTGACATTGAGTCAATAAATATTTTAGCAAATAATTACAGAAATGAAAAATCAGAAATTGTTACATTAAAGCAGGAAATGAAATCTCAAAATGAAATTGAAAATCCAAATCATGTAAAAGTTATTACAGACTTTAATGATAACGCCATTTATTTTAGCCGTTCAGTAATTCCTTATGAACGTGATAAGAATAATAGCCAAAATATTAAATATTTTAAACATGTTGGAATTTATGGATATACAGCGAAATTTTTAAATGAACTGAAAAATTTAAAAGAAGGTGTTTTGGAAAAAATAGAATCGCTTGAACAGCTTAGATTTATTGAAAATGGATATAAAATAAAAGTTTTAGAAACTAAGTCGCAGGTAATAGGAGTGGATACGCAAGAGGATTTGAAAGAAGCTGTTAAATTTATAACTGAAAATGGAATAACATTAAAATAAATAAAATATTGTAAAAAGGAGGAAATTATGGAAAACGGAGTAATGATACAGTACTTTGAGTGGAATTTGCCGAATGATGGGAAACATTGGCAAAGATTAAAGGATGATGCAAAACATCTAAGTGAAATTGGTGTAAGTGGAGTGTGGATTCCGCCAGCATATAAAGGAACTTCACAATTTGATGTGGGATATGGTGCCTATGATTTGTGGGACTTAGGGGAATTTGACCAAAAAGGAACTGTCAGAACGAAATACGGGACAAAGCAGGAACTGATTGAAGCAATAGAAGAACTTCATAAATACAATATAAATGTATATTTGGACGCTGTTTTAAATCATAAGGGAGGAGCTGATGAAACAGAGAATTTTTTGGCGATAGAAGTTGACCCTGAAGACAGAACTGTGGAAATAACCGAGCCTTTTGAAATAGAAGGCTGGACAAAGTTTACTTTTCCTGGAAGAAATGATAAATACTCTGCATTCAAGTGGAATTACAATCTTTTTGATGGTGTGGATTTTGATAACAAAACTGGTAAAACAGCAATTTATAAAATTATTGGTGAAAATAAGGACTGGGATGAGGGAGTTGACTCTGAACTTGGAAATTATGACTATTTGATGAATGCCGATATTGACTTTTCACATCCTGAAGTACGTGAGGAAGTAATCCGATGGGGTAAATGGGTTGTAAATGAGTTAAAAATTGATGGATTTAGAATGGATGCCGTAAAACATATAAAAGATGAGTTTATAGCTGAATTTTTGACACAAGTAAGAGCAGCTTATGGCGAAGAATTTTATTCTGTTGGAGAATACTGGCGAAATGATTTGGAAAAGTTGAAGGAATATCTGGATAATGTTGGTTATAAAACTGATTTATTCGATGTTGGGCTTCATTTTAATATGTATGATGCATCTAAAAAGAAAAAGGATTATGATTTAAGAGAAATTTTTGAACATACGATAGTGGCAACAAATCCGATGGCAGCTGTAACATTTGTAGATAATCATGATTCACAAAAGGGAAGTGCTTTAGAATCACAAGTTGACAGCTGGTTTATTCCTCATTCGTATGCTATAATATTATTATCAAAAGATGGCTATCCATGCCTGTTTTATGGCGATTACTACGGAGTGGGAGGAGAAAAAAGTCCGCACCAATGGATAATTGACAAACTTCTGGAAGTACGGAGAATAAATGCTTATGGAGAACAAATAAATCATCTGGATAATCCAAATGTAATTGCAATTCAAAGAACAGGAAGAGATGAATGGACTGGATGTGTAGCCGTACTTTCAAATTCTGAAGAGGAAGAAGAAATACAAATTGAGCTTGGAAAAGAGCGAGCTGGACAAGTTTGGCAGGAAGTTACAGGTAGTGGATATGAAGACATTGTAATAGATGAGGAAGGAAATGCTAACTTTAAAGTTGAAAGTGAAAAAATTTCTGTTTGGATACAGAAAAGTTAAGACTAAAATACTAAAATTATTTATTATTGTCAAAGAAATAAATAAATTTAAAAAGTTAAAATATATTAAATCTTTTTAGGTTAATTTAAATAAAACCAGATTGAGAGGTAAAGAAAATGAGAAAAATTAAAATTATAGGAGCAATAATTGCGTTAATGATGAGTTTGAGTTCTTGTACAGCAGTAGCATTGGGAGCAGGAGCAGTTGCTGGAGGATATACTTGCTTGAATACAAATCTTTGTAATAAATTGAAAAAATAATTTAGGTTGTAAGGGCATGGTTAATGCCCTTACGTTAAAAAATGAGCTACATAGAAATGTTTAAACAGGAGAATAAGAAAAAATGAGAAATAGTAATACAAGAGAAGGAATTTTAGACAATATACAGAGGATAGTTGTGAAGGTTGGAACTTCTACACTTACAACAGAGGATGGTCATCTAGATATTGAAAAGATAAAGAAAATTGTACTAGAACTAAGTAATTTACAGGATAAAGGATATGATGTAATACTTGTAACTTCTGGTGCAGTTGGGGCTGGAATGGGACTTCTTAATATAAGCGAAAAGCCTAAAACTTTGGCAGAAAAGCAGATGCTGTCAGCAGTTGGGCAAGTTTCACTTATGCAAATTTATCAAACTCTTTTTAAAGAGCATAATAAGATAATCGGACAATTATTGTTGACAAAAGAGGAATTTTCCAATAGAAAAAGATACTTGAATATGAGAAATGTTTGTAATGCTTTTTTGAAAAGGAAAATTATACCAATTATAAATGAAAATGATGCAATTGTGTCTAATGCATTGAAAATAAAGGTTGGGGACAATGATACAATGTCAGCGCTTGTTTCGGGATTAATTGATGCTGATTTACTTATAATTTTGTCGGATATTGACGGGCTTTATAATAAAAATCCTAGAAAATATGAGGATGCGAACCTGATTCATATGGTTGGAGATATTAATGAAGACATAAAGCAGATGGCAGGTGCAGAAGGTTCAAAATTTGGAACTGGAGGAATGATAACAAAAATCATCGCTGCGGAAATGGTAACAAAAATTGGAACAAGCCTTGTAATTGCTAGTGGAGATGATCCTAAAAATATAACTAGAATAGTTGAAAAAGAAAATATAGGAACACTTTTTGTGAAAAAAAATAAAAAAATTAGTCTAAGAAAATACTGGCTGGCATACGGACCTAATAAGGAAGGTTCGTTAACAATTGACAATGGTGCAAAAGTAGCATTAAAGAATGGAAATAGTTTATTGTCTGTTGGGATAAAGTCTGTTGAGGGGAATTTTGACAAGGGGACAGTTATCGAAATAGAAGATTTAGAAGGAAAAGTTATCGCAACTGGAATTTCAAATTATTCATCAGAGGAAATAAACCTTATAAAAGGCATAAAAAGTGAAAATATAGAAGAAATGCTGGGCTACAAATATGATGACGCTGTGATTCATATTGATAATGTGGTTATTAAAAAATAATAAAATTATAGAAAGAGAGAGATTTTATGAATTACGAACAACCTAAAAAAATAGTAGGAATGAAACTTTATCTTAAAATGCTTACATTGGCAAATTTTTTACTGTTTAACTTTTTTTTGATAATATTTATAAAACTTTTTGTGAAAAATTTGTCTGATGCTGCTGAAAGAGGGAAACTTCTAGGTGCTATAATAGCAATAACATTAATAGGTTTATTTTTAATAATATTTGCTTATGTTTTGCCGTATTTTATAATAAGGAAATATGAAAAAATATCTTTTTATGAAGATGGTTTTGCTATTGGAAAAAATGAAAAAATTCTTTATGAAAATTTGGAATATTTTTTTATTCCGAATGTAATGAGACCAAATACATTTTTGGGAATATGGTATAAAGATAATAATGGAACTTGGAAAAATATAGCGGCGGCAGGTTATCCATCTAATGCCTTTGACTTGTTTCAGCAAGATTTTGTGAAAATTAACTATCCAAAAGCTATGAGAAAAATTGAAAATGGTGAACCAGTTGAATTTTTATTTAACAATCCAAAAAAATCTGTAATGGCGTTGGTTCCTAAAAAGTATATAGCTAAAAAATTGGAACAAGCATTGAAAATAAAGGTTACAAGAGAAGCCTTGACTTTGGATAACGAAGTTTATAATTGGAATGACTACAATATAAGCACAATCGCTGGAAGAATAAATATAACAGATAAAGCTGGAAATAAAATATTGCATTTGTCAGACAAAGCGTTGATTCATAATACAAATTTATTAGAAACAATAATTAATACTTTCGGAGCGAATGAGTGAAAAAATGAAAGGGAGAAGTAAGTGAAGAGTGAAAATATTTTTAATAAAAATGAAAATAAATTATACACATTTCTTGGTGGATTTTTAGGCTTTATAATTGCAACTGTACTTTATTTTTTTGCGGCTCAAAATAATATAAGACATATTATAGTTATGTTTTTAGGTGTGGGAATTATAGATATTGGAGTTATATTTGGAAATTTTTTTGGAAAGAAAAAGAAAGAAAAAATTAGAGAAATTAATAGCTGGAATGAATCAGAAAAAATTGGAAAAGTGAAAAAGAGTAAATTTAACAATCTGTATGATGAATTAGAAATAACTATTTTTAGTGTAGTTATTATATATATTTTTTCATATTTGGCAATATATTTGTCAGAAGTGTTAAACTTAACATTAATTTTTAAAAAGCAATATCCAGATACAAAATTTTTTGATATTTTAATGGAAGTTATGACAAATATTTTTAATATTGACTGGGCTAGGCGATATTTAATAATTTACTGGATTTTTTTAACTATTTCTATGGTTATGTTTATAATAGCTATATTTAGAACGAGAAAAATAAAAAAGATGAAGGATAGGAATAGAAAAGCTGGAGATCTTTTTTAGAAATTAGATAAATTAAGAAATGAGGGAAGTATGAATTATATAGAAGAACTTGGGAAAAAAGCAAAAGCTGCTTCAAGGGAACTTTTGAAAATTGGAACAAAAACAAAAAATGATGTATTGTTTGCAATTGCAGATGAATTGGTAAATAAAAAAGAAGAAATAAAGGCTGCGAATAAAATAGATATGGAAAATGGTAAGAAAAATGGAATGGCATTTTCCTTGCTGGATAGAATGGAACTTACAGACAGCAGAATAGAAGGGATGGCTCAAAGTTTACGTGAAATGGCTATGTTTCCAGATCCAATTGGAGAAGTTATTACAGGATGGAATCATAAAAATGGAATGAATATTGCTAAAAAGAGAGTTCCGCTTGGAGTAATCGGAATGATTTATGAATCCCGCCCAAACGTTACAGTAGATGCGGCAGGACTTGCAATAAAATCTTCAAATGCAATAATTTTACGTGGGTCAGAAGATGCCCTGAATTCGAATATTTATTTGAATAATTTATTAAATAGAGTTGCAGATGCCCACGGATTGCCAAAAAATACAGTTCAGCTTGTAGAAAAGCCAGAAAGGGAACTTGTGAAGGACTTAATCCGTACAGACAAGTATATTGATGTAATTATCCCAAGAGGGGGAAAAGGGTTAAAAAGATTTATCATAGAAAACGCAACAATTCCAATGATAGAAACAGGTGCAGGAATCTGTCACATCTTTGTGGACGAAACAGCTGACATAAAACAGGCATTACCAATCATAGAAAATGCCAAAGTCCAACGTCCAAGCGTATGTAACGCAATCGAAACAACACTTATCCACGAAAATATTGCAAAAGCAATCTTGCCAGAATTAACAGAAATGCTTTTAAAAGATGGTGTAGAGTTAAGATACAGCAAAGAAGCATTGGAAATTGTTGGAAACAGAAGTGATGTAAAATTAGTAACAGAAGAAGATTTTGGAGCAGAATACCTTGATTTGATTATGTCATTAAAACTGGTAAAAAACGTAGATGAAGCAATTGAATATATAAACAATCACGGAACACACCATTCTGATTCAATCCTGACAAAATCCATCGAAAATGCTGAAAAATTTCTAAACGAAGTAGATTCAGCCAACGTTTATTTAAATGCCTCAACAAGATTTTCCGACGGAGGAGAATTCGGCTTTGGTGGAGAAATTGGAATTTCCACACAAAAACTGCACGCTCGTGGGCCTATGGGAATAAGAGAGCTGACTACGACGAAGTATGTGATTAGGGGAGAAGGGCAAATAAGGGAATAGTAAGAAAGTTAATATGAAGTTATGAAAAAAAGTCTGATAGAGAGAAATCTATTGGGCTTTTTTTGTTTTAAATAGAGACTATATCGCAATAAATATTAACTTTAATTCAAAAAAAAAAGACTAAATAAGGAAAATTTTAAGGTTGAATTATAATATTCTTTGTTATACTGAACAAGTAATCAAAATTTTGGATGTAACAAATAATTGTAAAATTTTAGTAAAATAAAATTAATAAATATTTTATTATAATTATACCTTAATTAGAAGTTTTTGAAATATTAATTTTGTTTGGTTTTACATTTTTACAATTATTAAGTATATTATTATTAACAATATGGAAAGGGGGAGAAAATAAATTATGGCTAGATTTCAAGTTACACTAAGAGATAGACAAACTAATGAGAAAAAAGTTGTTTGGATTGAAGCAAAAAATTCTCAAGAAGCTAAACAAATTGCAATGAGAGATTATCCAGCATACAGAGTACAATAAATTAAGTTAAAAAATATAGATTAAATGTTAAGGTATTTATAATAAAAAGTTATTTTTAAAAGAGATGATAAAAAGCAATAAAATTGTTTAATATCATCTTTTTTATTTTATAAAAATTTAAAATTTATTAAAAAATTTAAAAAATAGATATACAAATATACCAAAAAATGATATAATTTTAGCAATCCTTGAGAAAGGAGGTAACACTAAATGAGAACGTTATTAATAAAAATCTTAGTTGTAATTTTATTACAGATAGTAATAATTTTAATTCAAGAATTTTGGAAATAACTAAAAAAGAGAGCTTACTTTGGGGGTTGGCTCTCTTTTGATTTGTAACACTACAATGAGAATTTTTATTCTTTTACATCGTTATTATAACATTTTATAATAAAAAAATCAACTCAATTTAAAATAATTTTTTTAATTTTTTATAAACAAATAGTTAATAAAAAGATTAAGAAATTTCTGTGACATCTTTCACTTTATAATGCCCGGCACTATTAATTACATCCGCTATCAGCAAATCGTCAACTTCTTCGTTTAAAGTAACTTTTGCATTTTTATCAGAAAGGTTTACTTCCACATTTTCCACTTCTGGCAGTCCGTATAAAGCGTCTTCTACTTTTTTGGCACAGTTTTCACAGTGCAGTCCTTCTATTTCAACAAGTTTTTTAATCATTTTAAAAACCTCCATAAAATTTTATTTTTATTAAGGCACAATATTTGTGTCAAATTTATTATATAAAAAAATTAGAGAGAATGCAAGTATTTTTGTATATGCAATGAATAAAATATGTTGTGAGATAATACATATGTGACAAGAATATACAAAAAAAAGAAAGGTTTCTGATATAATGTAAGCCTACCAAAACTACATTAAGGAGAAACCTTTCATATGAGTAGTATATCAGAAATATACCGTGTCCGTCAACGGGCAATTGAGTATGCAATAAAACATAATAATAATTCAAAGGCAGCAGTGAAGTATAAGACATCGCGTCAGCAGATAAAACGTTGGAGAGACAGATACGACGGCACAGTCCAATCTCTTCTACCAAAAAGCAGAAGACCTAAAAGCCATCCAAACCAGCACACGCAAGAAGAAATAGAACTGGTTATGAAAAAATACAGGAAATTTGGCTATGAAGGGCTGGCAGAAGTTTATGTCAAAGCAAGAAAGGAAGGCTACAGCCGTACATACGATTCAATGTGCAGGATAATAAGGAAAATGAAGGGCAATGCCAAA
The DNA here is from genome assembly GCF_030644325.1 of Leptotrichia sp. HMT-225. Classification (NCBI taxonomy): domain Bacteria; kingdom Fusobacteriati; phylum Fusobacteriota; class Fusobacteriia; order Fusobacteriales; family Leptotrichiaceae; genus Leptotrichia; species Leptotrichia sp. HMT-225. The sequence goes on from NZ_CP130323.1 coordinate 452,432, forward strand.
GAAAAGCCTAAAAAGCCGCATAAAAGAAAAAAGAAGGTTGAACAGGCTAAGTACCCTGGGGAAAGAGTACAGATAGACATAAAATATGTTCCGGAAGAATGCATACAATTTGGTACACGTGACCAGAAGTATTATCAAATAACGGCATTAGATGAATATACAAGAAAAAGAGTGTTAAGAATAGCGGATGAAAAAAGCACCTATCAGACCGCAAAGTTTCTAGAGAACTTGGAAAAGGAGATAAAGAAAGTTCAGACAGACAACGGGAAAGAGTTCACAAATTCTGAAAGTGATAAGAAAACACTGTTTGAGGTGAAACTGGAGGAGAAGGCGATAGAGTATGGGACAACCCGTCCATATTCGCCATGGGAGAATGGAAAAGTGGAAAGAAGCCACAGGCTTGACAGCAAGTACTATGGAGACAAGAAATTTAAAAGCAAGGAAGAACTGTTAAGGTCAATAAAGAAATACAATACAAGATACAACAACATATCAAGAAAAGTACTAGGCTTTAAGAGTACAAATGAAGTATTAAAAGAGTACAAGGAAAATCAGTAGGTTAAAGATACATTAGGAAAGAAATATTTTTTTTAATATATTTTTGTAACAAATGTTTGACATCTATACATTTTTGTATATGCAATGAATAAAATAAATGTATAATGTGAATAAGAAAATATGATATAATAATGTGAAAAATAGAAAATTTAAGAGGTGAAATAAAATGAATCATTACTTTTCGGAAAAACAGGAAGTAAAGTCAGATAGAAAAATAATAAAATATGAAATAGAAAATAAAAAGTTTGAATTTGTGACGGATAATGGGGTGTTTTCAAAGACAAAGGTGGATTTTGGGACAGATGTTATGCTGAAGGTGTTTTTGCGGGAAAATGTAGATAGAAAAAATCAGAAGTTTGATGTGCTGGATATTGGCTGTGGATATGGGGTTGTATCGGTTGTAATGAAGTCGTTTTTTCAAAAAATTAAAACCGTTTCATCAGATGTAAATGAGCGGGCTTTGGAACTTACAAGGGAAAATCTTTTAAAAAATGAAGTTGTAAAAGCTAAAGATAATGAGTTGGAAAATGATGATTTTGAAGTGAGAAAGTCGTTTGCATTTGATAATATTTCTGAAAAGTTTGATGTGATTTTGTCCAATCCGCCTATTCGAGCTGGAAAGCAGACTATTTTTCAGATTTATGAAAAAAGTTTTGAGCATTTGAATGAAAATGGAGAATTTTACTGTGTGATTCAGACAAAGCACGGGGCAAAAAGTACGCAAAAAAAACTGGAAGAAGTTTTTGGAAATTGTGAAACGCTGGAAATTAATGCGGGATATAGAATTTTTAGAAGTGTTAGAAAATAAATAAAGAAAAAAATAATAAAAACTGCTATTAATAAAATAATCTGATACTAAATCACATTTTAGAAAATAGAAACTATATTACTAGGAGAAGAGGTTTTAATTTTTGTTGAATAGTATGTAGTTCAAAATTTATTAAAAATTTACTTAAATAGGAAATAGTATTAGTTTGGAAGTATAGAATGATAAATTTTGGAAAAAAGGCATAATAAAAGTTGTAAAATAAAAATAATTGACAAAATGAGGCAAATACTGTATTATGATAGGGTAAATAAAAAAGTGTTGGTTGTTTTTTGATTTTATGTAAATTAAATATTGAAAAATAAATGGAAAAAAACTGGACATTTATTTATTTTTTTGTTATAATAGAAAGGATCCGAGGTGATTATTTATGGCAAAACAGGATGTTCTTGAGCTGGAAGGTGAAATAATCGAAGCATTACCAAATGCGATGTTTCAAGTAAGGCTTGAAAATGGACACGAAGTTTTAGGACATATCTCAGGGAAAATGAGAATGAACTATATAAAAATTTTGCCAGGAGATAAGGTGACGGTGGAAGTTTCTCCGTATGACTTGTCAAGAGGCAGAATTGTATATAGAAAAAAATAACAGTTGGAAGGAGGGTTTTTAGTGAAAGTAAAAGCTTCAGTAAAACCTATTTGTGACAAATGTAAAATTGTTAAACGTCACGGAAAAGTAAGAGTAATATGCGAAAACCCTAAACATAAACAAATACAAGGATAACAAAGAACAGATTAATAAACCTAAAAACATTTTTATTAAAATATATATAGATGAAATTTAAGATACAAGATACTATGGATATTGAAATAAAGATTGTAAAGGTATGTTTAGCTGTAGAGCTTATTCCTTATATTGTGTATGTGAGGGCATATTGAAGAAGATTAAAAATATCAAAACGAGGAGGAAAAAATTTGGCTAGAATAGCAGGAGTAGATATTCCAAGAAATAAAAGAGTAGAAGTTTCTTTGACTTACATTTTTGGAATTGGTAGAAGCACTTCAAACAAAATTTTAGGAGCAACTGGTATCGACAGAGATACAAAAGTAAAAGATTTGACAGAAGAACAAGTAGCACAATTGAGAAACGCTGTAGAAGAGTACAAAATTGAAGGTGAGTTAAGAAAAGAAATTAGACTTAACATCAAACGTCTGCTTGATATTAAGAGTTACAGAGGATTAAGACATAGAAATGGATTACCTGTAAGAGGACAAAAAACTAAAACAAATGCAAGAACTAGAAAAGGGCCAGTTAGAATGGCAATTGCTAAGAAAAAATAATAAACTATTAAGTTAAAGGAGGAAACCATAAGTGGCAAAAAGACCAGCAACTTCAAAAAAGAAAAAATTAAAAAATATTCCTAATGGAATCGCATATATACATTCTACTTTTAATAATACTGTTGTTACTATAACAGATTCAGAAGGTAAAGTAGTAATTTGGAAATCAGGAGGAACTTCAGGGTTCAAGGGAACTAAAAAAGGAACTCCATTTGCAGCTCAAATAGCAGCTGAACAAGCAGCTCAAGTTGCAATTGAAAATGGAATGAAACAAATCGAAATTAAAATAAAAGGACCTGGATCTGGAAGAGAAGCTTCTATAAGATCAATACAGGCTACTGGATTAGAAGTAACAAGAATAGTTGATATAACTCCAGTACCTCATAATGGTGCAAGACCACCTAAAAAGAGAAGACCGTAATTTTATAAACTAAGGAGGAAAAAGATAAATGGCAAGAGATAGACAGCCTGTGTTAAAAAGATGTAGAAATCTTGGTTTAGATCCTATTGTTTTAGGGGTAAACAAAAAATCAAATAGAAATATTAGACCAAATGCAAATAGAAAATTAACTGAATACGGAACACAACAAAGAGAAAAACAAAAAGTAAAATTTGTTTATGGAGTAATGGAAAAACAATTTTATAAATTATATGAAGAAGCAACAAGAAAAGAAGGAGTAACAGGGGAACTTTTACTTCAATATCTTGAAAGAAGATTAGATAATGTAATTTACAGATTAGGATTTGGTGCTACAAGAAGACAAGCAAGACAAGTCGTAAGTCACGGACATATTTTAATTAATGGAAAAAGAGTAAATATTGCATCATATAGAGTAAAACAAGGTGATGTAATTACTGTTAAAGAAGATTCTAAAGAATTAGCTTTAATTAAAGAGTCTGTTGGACAAAAAACAGTTCCAGGATGGTTATCACTTGAAGAAGGAGCTTTGACAGCTAAAGTGTTAGAAAATCCAGGAAGAGATGCAGTTGACTTTGAAGTTGACGAAGCGATGATTATCGAGTTCTACTCTAGATAATAATATTTTAATCGGAGGAGATGAATTAGCTTGTTAAATATTGAAAAAATAGCTAAAAATGTAAGATTAACTGAAGAAAAAGAAGATAATTATACAGCAAAGTACACACTAGAGCCTTTATACAGAGGGTATGGAAATACTATTGGAAATGCACTTAGAAGAATATTGTTATCCTCAATTCCAGGAACTGCAATAAAAGGAATTAAAATTGAAGGTGTGTTAAATGAATTTTCTACAATAGAAGGTGTAAAAGAAGCAGTTACAGATATTATTTTAAATGTGAAAGAAATAGTGGTTGAAGCTGATGAGCCTGGTGAAAAGAAAATGACACTTTCAGTAAAAGGACCAGCTGTAATTACAGCAGCAGATATCCATGTAGAACCTGGATTAAGAATTATAAATCCTGAACAAGTTATTATGACTGTTACAACTGATAGACAAATTGACATAGAATTTCTTGTTGATTCTGGAGAAGGATTTGTAGTTTCTGATGAAATTAATACTGATGGATGGCCAATAGGATATTTGGCAGTTGATGCGATTTATACACCTATTAAGAGAGTAAATTATAGTGTTGAAGATACGATGGTTGGACGTGTTACAAATTATGACAAGTTAATTTTGGAAATTGCTACAGATGGAAGTATCGAAATTAAAGACGCTTTATCTTATGCAGTAGAGTTACTAACTTGGCATTTGGAGCCGTTTACAAATATTGGAAACAGTATGAGCAAATATAGAGATAGTGAAGATGAATTGGCAGAAGCTGATGCTGAAAATGAAAATAATATTGAAGATATGAAAATTGAAGAGCTTGACTTTACGGTACGTTCTTATAACTGCTTGAAGAAAGCAGGAGTAAATACAATTTCAGACTTAACTTCAATGACATATAATGAATTATTGAAAATTAAGAATTTAGGGAAAAAATCACTAAATGAAATTATCGATAAAATGAAAGAACTTGGTTATGATTTAGGTGATAATCAAAGTAATGATGAGTAATCATATAAATTAAACTAGAATTTAGAATAAAATCTTAAACGAGGAGGGAAAATGAATCATAATAAATCATATAGAAAACTAGGTAGAAGAACTGACCATAGATTAGCTATGCTTAAAAATATGACAATTTCTTTAGTAGAGCATGAGCAACTTGAAACAACAGTAACTCGTGCTAAAGAATTAAGAAAGTTTGCTGAAAAAGCAATTACTTTAGGGAAAAAATATAATAATTCGACTGATACAGCAAGAAGAGTACATTTGAGAAGACAAGCTTTTGCGTTTTTAAGAAATGAAGGAGCAGTTGCAAAAATTTTTAATGAAATTGCACCTAAATATGCTGAAAGAAATGGTGGTTATACAAGAATCATCAAAACTGCTGTTAGACGTGGAGATTCAGCTGAATTGGCAATTATTGAATTAGTATAATGATTATAATAGTTAAAAGGCATAGGTTTTATACTTATGTCCTTTTTTATTTATATTAATCCTTATTTAGAAAGTAAATAAAATCTTATTTGTTTAATAAAAAAAAATTTTTGCTCCCTTTTTAAAAAATATAGAAAAAATCTAAAATACTGGATTAATTGAATCTATAAAACCTTATTAGTATTAATATTTTACAAAAAGAAAAGGATAAATTATGAAGAAAAAATTGATTGTAATGGGTTTACTAATTTCAGTAGCAGTTATGGCTACTGAGATATGTAATATAAAAAGTTTAGATTTTAGTAAAACTCAAAAAAATATAGAAAAAAATGAAAATAGAAAGCTACAAATGGGAGCACCTATGAAAAAACCAGTAATAACAGAAGATATGATAACTAACAAAATAACTGATGGATATGACTTGAATTTTGATGTAAATAAAAATTATACAACAAAAACAGTTACTGTTAATGGCAAGGCGATAACTTATCGGGCTTATGAAAATATAGTTTATGTTGCAAAACCAGTTGATATTGCGTATCAGACTATAAATATCTATATTCCAGAAGAATATTTTAAAAATAAATCAGTTGGAAAATATAATGCAAAAACTGCACCAATATTTTTCCCAAATACCGTTGGAGGATATATGCCTGGAGCGGCTGGAGTGCCTGGAAACGGGAAAGACGGAAATCCTGATGCTTCATTAGTTGCACTGTCAAATGGGTATGTTGTGGCAAGTCCTGGAGCTAGAGGTAGAACTTTGGAAAAAGATGGGAAGTATACTGGAAAGGCACCTGCTGTAATTGTAGATTTGAAAGCGGCTGTAAGATATTTGCGATATAATGATACTAGAATGCCAGGAAGAGCTGATAGAATTATTTCCAATGGGACAAGTGCTGGAGGAGCTGTTTCGGCTTTACTTGGTGCAGCTGGGAATAGTAGAGATTATGAACCGTATCTAAAGGAAATTGGTGCATTGAATGTAAGAGATGATATTTACGCTGTGTCAGCTTATTGTCCAATAACTAACTTGGATAATGCGAATACAGCTTACGAATGGATGTTTAACGATGTAAAAACATATAAAAAGATAGAGATTTCAATGTTAGACTACAATGTGGAAAGAACATATACTGAGGGTACGTTGACTGATGATGAAATTTTACGTTCAAATGATTTGAAGAAAATGTTTCCTACCTATTTAAACAGTCTAAAATTAAAAGGTAAAAATGGGAAACTTTTAACATTGGATGAAAATGGAAATGGAAGTTTTAAGGAGCAGATTAAGCAATATTACATTGATTCTGCAAATGTCGCTTTGAAGAAAGGGACTGATTTATCGGAATTTGAATTTTTGACAATAAAAAATGGGAAAGTTGTAGATTTAGATTATGATAAATATGTGGCTTATATGGGTAGACAAAAAACACCTGGAGCGTTTGACAATGTGGATTTATCAACTGGAGAAAACAATGAGTTTGGAGACGAAACTACGAACAATAAGCATTTTACGGAATACATGTTGGAACACTCGACAGTAAATGGAACTATGGCTGATAAAAAAATCATAAAAATGATGAATCCAATGAACTACATTGCAAATTCGAAAGTAAAATACTGGAGAATAAGACACGGTGCAATTGATAAGGATACCTCGCTTGCAATACCTGCAATACTTGCTATAAAACTTCAAAATCTTGGGAAAAAGGTTGATTTCGCATCACCTTGGGCAACTCCACATTCTGGAGATTATGATTTAGATGAGTTGTTTAGCTGGATAGATAAGGTTGTAGCAGAAGGAAGATAGTGTGAAAATAAAAGGCATAAAATTTAAAAATAAAATATTTATAAAATTACTTTCATATTTTGGATTGTCGCTTTTGCTATTTTCTATTGTGATTGGGAGCATTTTTGGATATATTTATATTCAAAATACTGTTAGTTTACATAAGAAAGATTTGGTTGAAAGAGCTTATAAGATTTCAACAACTCTTTCAAAAATGTGGTTTGAAGACGGAAATGAGAATCTTGAGAATAAAGACAGGAAACCCCCATCAAAGGACACTTCTTCTGAAAAGCCAGTTAGGAGAGAAAAACCTAAAATTGTAGGAAATATAAATGGAAAAGCATTTGAAAACAATGTTATTGAAAATATACGGAAAAATGAAACTGAAAAAAGGCCAGAAGAAAAAAATTCTAAAAAATTATTAGATGAAAGACATTTTCATAGACATAGAATCGTGGATGAGAAGGACAATAATGTCAAAATATTTAGAAGTATGCGAATGATTGAGGACATTGCGATGGGAGAAGTCTGGATAGTGGATGCAAAAACAGGAAATATTGTGCAGGGAAGAAATGAGAAGGGACAACCGTTTTCATATCTGAAATTACCTCCAAATGCAGAAGAAACTATTAAAAAAGCTATTTCTGGAGAAACAACTACGACAGAAAATTTTAATGATTACTTAAATGAAAATTCAATAACAGTAGCAGTTCCAATAAAAAACGGTGAAACAATTGAAGGAGTCGTGCTCCTTCATTCTCCAGTAAAATATATGTCTTCAGCATTAAAAAGCGGTATTTATACTCTTATTTTCAGTATCTTGGCGGCTCTAATCCTTGCAAGTATCAGTGCAGTCTGGCTTTCCATAAGCTTTACAAAGCCACTTAATAAAATTCGTGATACAACAACAGAATTGGCAAAGGGAAATTATGAAGTAACAACACAGATAAAACAGAGCGATGAAATTGGGGAACTTGCAAAAAGTATTGATAAACTGGCACTTCAACTAGATAAAAGCTCAAAAGAAAGTGAACGTTTTCAAAAAATGCGGCAAAATTTTATTGCAAATATTTCTCACGAACTGCGAACGCCGATTACAGTGATTCGTGGTTCAATAGAAGCCATTTGCGATGGAGTTATAAGTAATCCTGAGCAGCTAAAGGATTATAATGAACAAATTTTATCAGATAGTATTCATCTGCAAAGGCTGGTTAATGATTTGATAGATTTGACGAAACTTCAAAATACAGATTTTTCCATTGATAAAAGTACAATAAATTTATTTGAAATTATAAATGACGCTGTGAGAAGCATGAAACAGATTTCAACTAAAAAAGGTGTGAAAATAAATTTTTCTGCTGAAAATGCAATTGAAGAAGACAGGTATCTTTTTGTTGGGGATTATCAGCGGATTCGGCAAATGATAATAATTGTTCTGGATAACGCAATAAAATTTTCTAATGAAAATCAGAAAGTTGATATTTTGTTAAAAAAAGAGAATAAAAAGTACGAGCTTAAAATATGTGACAGTGGAAGAGGTATTGATCCTGAAAATATTGGAGAAATTTTTAACCGTTATCATAAGTCAAATACTGAGGAAAATAAAAATGGAATGGGATTGGGACTTGCAATTGCAAAAGAAATAGCTTTACGGCATAATATTGAAATTTTTGTAAAAAGTGTGCCTAATATTAAAACCGTATTCACATTTTTAATTCCACTAAATGACTTGCAGTAACTGAGATTTTTAAAATTATTGTTATTTTATTTTAATTATAAAAAAGTTTTAAGTATCTTGAAATACTGTAAAAAATAACTTTGAGAATAAAAATAAATAAATGTATTGACAAAATATAGAAAAGAGTATAAAATTATAATGGATACAAAGGAAAGGTAAATATAATTAATTAAATAAAAAATGATATAAATAATTTAGGAGGGAATATGCATATAGAAAACGTTGGCGACTATTTAAAGAAAAATGGAATAAAACCTTCAGTACAAAGAATGAAAATATTTCAATATCTGCTGGATCATCATACACATCCAACAGTCGACGATATTTTTCAGAATTTATCTCCTGAAATGCCTACTTTATCAAAAACTACAGTGTATAACACATTAAATATATTTGTCAGTAATAACATTATTCAAGAAATTATTATTGAAGAAAATGAAGTGAGATACGATGTAGTGACGGAGGATCATGGACATTTCAAATGTAAAAATTGTGGAGAAATAATAGATTTTGACGTAAATTTATCAAAATTTGATTTATCAAAATTGGGTAATGTGGAAATTGATGAAATACATTTCTACATAAAAGGTACTTGCGAAAAATGTTTAGAAAAGAAAAATTAGAAACAAATTATTAAAACAAAAAATAGAAATGGAGAAAATATGAAATTAAATAAAGAATTAGAAATTTTATTAAATAATCAAATAAATATGGAATTAGCAGCGGCTTATCAGTATCAAGCTATGGCTGCATACTTTGACGAAAGAGCATTAGAAGGTTTTGCAAGCTGGATGGGAAATCAGGCAAAAGAGGAAATAGAACATTCAAAAAAATTTTATGAGTATGTATTAAAAAGAAATGGAAAAATTGAATTTTTGGGATTAGATAAGCCTAAAATGGACTTTACATCAGTAAGAGAAGTATTTGAAGCTGCTCTTGCACATGAAGAAGCTGTTACAGCCTCAATTGAAAATATTCACAAGCTTGCTAGAGAATTGGGAGATTATGGGGCAGAAGTATTTTTAAATGAGTTTGCTGAAGAGCAGGAAGAAGAAGAGGAACAAGCTCAAAAAATAATTGACAAGATTGTTTCACTTGATGTTGATAATAACAGTGCTACGTTATATTTATTAGACAAGGAAATGGGCACAAGAGAATAATTAAATGTATAATTTGTGGAGAAATAATAGATTTTGACGTAAATTTATCAAAATTTGATTTATCAAAATTGGGTAATGTGGAAATTGATGAAATACATTTCTACATAAAAGGTACTTGTGAAAAATGTTTAGAAAAGAAAAATTAGAAATAAATTATTAAAACAAAAAATAGAAATGGAGAAAATATGAAATTAAATAAAGAATTAGAAATTTTATTAAATAATCAAATAAATATGGAATTAGCAGCGGCTTATCAGTATCAAGCTATGGCTGCATATTTTGACGAAAGAGCATTAGAAGGTTTTGCAAACTGGATGGGAAATCAAGCAAAAGAGGAAATAGAACATTCAAAAAAATTTTATGAGTATGTATTAAAAAGAAATGGAAAAATTGAATTTTTGGGATTAGATAAACCTAAAATGGATTTTACATCAGTGAAGGAAGTTTTTGAAGCAGCACTTGCTCACGAAGAATCTGTTACAGCTGCAATTGAAAATATTCACAAACTTGCTAGAGAATTGGGAGATTATGGAGCAGAAGTATTTTTAAATGAGTTTGCTGAAGAGCAGGAAGAAGAAGAGGAACAAGCTCAAAAAATAATTGACAAGATTGTTTCACTTGATGTTGATAATAACAGTGCTACGTTATATTTATTAGACAAGGAAATGGGGACAAGAGAATAATTAGATATATAATTTGTTAAATTATATAATTATAAAGTGGTTTTTCAAAAATGGCTAAGTATGCACGATTTAAGGAGGGCACGATAAAAGTATTTAGCTGTTTTTTCAAAAAAACTTAAAATTGAAATTTAAAAAATAGAAAAATAAAAAATTTGAGAAATAAAAAAACCTATTTACTAAGTATTAAAACAAATTTTAGTAATAGGTTATTTTTTTATATAAAAGTATCTGCTATTTCCTGAAGCTGTGAATTATCAGCACCGTCTAAATATGCCTTTATAATATGCTTGCAAGCTAAATATCTTTTTTCATAGCTGCTTGATTTTACTGTAATATATTGAATATTGTATTCTTTATACAAATCCTTCAATAAATTCTGGAATTTTTGACGTCTATCATTGTCGCCAATTGAACGAAGCCCATCATTTACCCAAGCAACATTATTTTCAAGTAAAATCGTCAAGTCAAATCTGTAATTTTGGACAAATTCACGAACTATCGGATTGTCCCGTTTTTCATAAGTTAGGCAAAAAGCCAGAGTTGCGATATAATCTGTATCAATTAATGCAAATTTATTCGCATTTCTAGCAGCGTACAAAACATTTGACTGATGTCCAAAAACGATTTTTTCATAGTCAGAATATTGTAATGATTCTTCGTCTCCACCTAATTTTTCAAAAACATATTCACGTCCATATTCCCAAGCGGAAGTTGTATTAAAAACGTTTGCAAGTTTGTCTATCATTACACTTTTTCCACTGCTTTCCCCTCCACAAATTGTAATAATGGGAATTAAATGCTCCCTTACTTCACGTGGCAAAAATTCCCAGTATTTACTTGGATTTTCACGTATTTGCTTTGAGTTTACGTTGTATTCAATATAATTTTTGTCAATTGATTTAGTTTCAGATCCAAAATGCTTTAGATTGTATTCCTTGTCCCCATCTCTATTGCTTATGAAAATTACATCATTTTGCCAGTCTATTTCCTGTTTATTTTTCAGATTTTCTCTTTTCTCAATTTCATTTTTTAAAGCTGTTGCCCATTCCTGCCAGTTGTCACCTTGCTGGGAATAGTTATTTTCATCCAGCAAAAAGGACGAGATGTTAGGTTGGTTTTTAAATGTCTGCTTTACAAAACGTAATCTGTCCTTTGGTGTGATTTCCTTTACAAAACGGGAATTAGAAGTAAGTAAATCATCGGCATCATCAGAATATGAGATCACAACGTATAATCTGTCTACAATCCCACTGGCTCTTTGAATAAAGTTTACATGTCCAATGTGAAGAGGGAAAAATTTTCCTATAATTATTCCTATTTTTTTCATTGTGTTATTTCCTTTTCTAGTTTAATTTTATAGTATGTTCAAATTTTTTAAATACTAAGTTTACAAAATTTAAAATTATAGTCAATCTACTTAAAAATTGAAGTAAAATATGTAAAAAGTAATCTATTGGCTATAGTTATAGATACTGTTACCTTTTACTGTAATTTTAAACTAGAATTGCTATATACAAAAAAACTTCCATATATAAATACAGAAGTTTTTTGCTTATTATTTGTTTTGCTTGAAATATTCTTACATTATTTTTATTTTTCGTCTTTAATATTTTGTACTAATTTTGCAAGAATTCCGTTTAAAAAGTCTTTGGTATCATTGTAGGAATATTTTTTTGCAATTTCAAGAACTTCATTAATCGCTATTTCATATCCTATATCTTTTATAGTAATTTCATAAAAAGATATTTTTAACAAAACTTTTTCTATTGTTCCCAAACGCTCATAAGTCCAACCATCTAGCACTTCCCGTATTTTTTCAATTAGAATATTCTGATTTTCAATTATTTCTGTAACATAACTTCTTAAAAAGTCAATTTCTTCATCTTTTTTAAAATTTTCTTCATTAATTACATCATTTATTCTTTTATCAATATTGTTGTCAATTAATTCATATTCAAAAAGAAGTTTAAATATTTCTTCTCTAATTCCTCTTCGTGTCATTAATTTTCCTTTCCAGATGGGGAAGTTTCATTTTGTGCCTCATTTTCGTTTTTTAAATTTGTGTTTTCGTTATTATTATTTTCTTCCTTTTGAACAGCTGGAGAATCAATGATTTTTTTCTCAATGATTGTTTCACCTAAAACTTTTTTCAATTTTACTTTACTTTTTTTCACGGTAATCCCAGTTGCTTGAAAAATGTAGTCAGATAATTTATTTTGAATATCTATTAATTTTTCATTGAGATTATCGACGTTGTAAGTGTCTACAGTGGCCTCTATAATGACTGCTTTTCCACTCGGATATGATTTCACTTTTGAGTTTTTTATAATTTCCAATCCACTTAAAAAGTCTTTTGATGTTTCATTTATTGTTTTTATGGAAACTTCAAGTTCTCCATTTTTATTTTTAACTTTTCTATTCTGAGAATATTTTGTAAGTTTGTTAATGTAAGAAAGTAAAAATATGACTAAATAAATAATTGATAGTATTCCAACTAAAATTTTAAAATTTAAACTATTTAAATCAATAAAATTATCAAGCTGTCCTAAATAATCAGTCTTAAACAGCATATCTGATATACTTGAAAACGCGATTCCAATAAATCCGAGTATAACAGATAATTTTGCCAAAAATCCTAATATTACAATCATTAATATATACTGTCAAAAATATACCATATTTTTTATTAATGTTAGAATTAATATTAAAAATAGTATGTTTTGGGCAGTCTCTCCTTTCTTTTAGAGTTTACCCAAACTCTGAATAATTTATTTTAGATAAGTTTTACAGAGTTTGAGTATATTATGATTTTTATTATTCTTCAATTTCTGCTGTTTCTGCTACAGCTGTTTGAACAACTTCTTTCTTGTCTTCTTTTACAATCTTTTGAATATAAACATTAACTTCTTGAACTTTTAATCCTGTCATTTCAGTAATTGCTTTTACTACTTTTGTTTGGATTTCTCCAGCTAATGCAGGTAATTTGTATCCCATTTTTGCTACAATGTATAAATCTAGTGTACATTCAGTTTCTCCAACTTCTACTTCGATACCTTTTCCACCTGAAGATACATTTTGGAAAAATTTAACAATTTCATTTTTAGAAGTTCCACCAACAAGGCTGTTTACTCCTTCGATTTCTGATACTACTGATTCTGCAATTGTTGCTACTACTTCCTGTGATATATTTACATTTCCTAATTCGTTCATTTTAATTCCTCCTAATTTTTGTTTTTATCAAATATTTAATAATCTGATTTTAATTGATTTATAAAATTATTACTTGTTTACTAACAAAGTTAATTATTTGCCAAGTGCTTCCTTAAAGTGTGTTTCAATAAAATTTGTATAGATAGTTCCCTTTTTGAAGTCTTGATTATCAAGTACTTTTAAGTGAAATGGTATAGTTGTGTCAACACCTTCTATAATAAATTCCTTTAAAGCGCGTTTCATTCTTGCAATAGCTTCTTCTCTGTTTTTACCTTTTACGATAAGTTTTGCTATCATTGAATCGTAGTAAGGTGGGATTTCGTAATTTTGATAAGAGTGTGAGTCGACTCTTACTCCAATTCCTCCAGATGGAATATATGTTTCCAGTATTCCAGATGAAGGTAAAAATCCATTTTCAGAATCTTCCGCATTAATTCTACATTCTATTACATGTCCATTGATATTTATATCTTTTTGAGAAATACTTAATTTTTCTCCTGCAGCTACTCTTATTTGTTCTTTTATTAAGTCAACCCCAGTAATTTCTTCACTTACTGTATGTTCTACTTGAATTCTGGTATTCATTTCCATAAAATAGAAATTCATATTTTTATCAACGAGAAATTCCAATGTTCCAACACTATCGTAACCAATACCTTTAGCTAATTTTGCTGCAAATTTACCCATTTTTTCACGTGTTTTGGAATCAATTCCTGCTGATGGGGATTCTTCTATTAATTTTTGGTGTCGTCTTTGAATAGAGCAATCTCTTTCTCCTAAATGAACGACATTTCCAAATTTATCCCCAACAACTTGTATTTCAACGTGTCTTGGTTCTTCAACATATTTTTCAATGTAGACATCTGGATTTCCAAATGCAGCTTTTGCTTCATTTTGTGCAGCAGTGTAATTTTCCACTAGTTCTTTTTCGTTTTGGGCAATTCTCATTCCTTTACCACCACCACCAGCAGTGGCTTTTATCATAACGGGATAAGTTATCCATTGTGCAACTTTTTTTGCCTCTTCTACATTTGGCACAATTCCATCAGAACCTTTTGTTATAGGAACTTTATGCTTGATAGCTGTTTCCCTTGCTGTTGCTTTATCTCCCATCATATTGATTAATTCAGGTTTTGGTCCAATAAAGACAATTTCGTTTTTGTCACATATTTCAGCAAATCTTTGATTTTCTGCTAAAAAACCATATCCAGGGTGAATGGCTTCACTTCCTGTTATTTGTGCTGCTGAAATAATATTAGGTATTTTTAAGTATGAATCTGCACTACTTGCAGTTCCAATACAAATAGCTTCATCAGCCAGCTTTACGTGAAGTGATTCCTTGTCAGCTTCTGAATAAACTGCAACAGTTGCTATTCCTAATTCTCTTGCTGCTCTGATTATTCTAACAGCAATTTCTCCTCTGTTTGCTATTAATATTTTTTTGAACATTAATATTCTATCCTCCTAAAAAATTTTCTGTTATATATTACAATCACTTTTCCAAAAACGGACTTCAAAAATTAAATCTGATTATTTTTAATTATAAAGTCTGTATTTTAGAAGAAAAACTATAATTTACACTTCAATTTTAAATAATTCTTTTGCAAAATCCACAGCTGAACCGTCTGCAACAAGAATTTCTGTTAAAATACCATTTACAGTTGATTTTACCTCATTATCAATTCCCATTGTATTAACTTTAGCAAGAATTTGCCCTTTTTTTACCACTGTTCCTGTTTTTGAGCTTAATAACTTTATTTTTCCAACATTACCTGATGTAATAATTTCCTCTACTGGTAATGCAGGTTTTGGAGTTTCTTTTTCTTCTTTTTTTGATGTTGATCCTTGATTGTTTACAGTATTTAATGTTTCAGAATTTGTTAATGTAAGCTTTACTTTTCCGTATCTTACTTTAATTTCTGCTAGATCTTCTTTTTTTAGAACTTGCATCAATTCTTGAATATCCTTAAGTTCCATATTTCCTCCTCGTTTTATAAATCAAATCTTTGCATTATTATAAAAACTTTGTATATGTAATTTTATCATATTGCAAGCATTTTTTCAATTTTTTCTTTTTTTAAGTCTTACCTTTATTATACCATATTTTCTTGTAAAATTTTATTATTTCTCTAAAATTTTTCAATTTTTGTCCTCAAACAAGCAAATTAATACAAGAAATAAATTTTAAACTATAAAATAAAAATTGTTGCAAATAAATGAAAAAAGGTATAAAATACATTATATTTTAAAATTTTATAATAATAAATTTGTAAAAATAAAATAGTTAAAAAAAATTTTATTGTGGAAAGGAAGCGTAAAGGAGAAAAATGGTTATTGGACTTACAGGTGGAATTGGAACTGGAAAAAGTACAGTTAGCCAGATTTTGCAAAGAAAAGGGTATAAAGTTATTGATCTGGACGTAATTTCTCATGAAGTTATTAAATTTCCTAAGGTTGTGGAAAAAATTGTGGAAAACTTTGGAAGAGAAATTTTAGAAAGTGATGATTTTGGAAAATACAATATTTCACGTGAAAAGTTAGGGAAAATTATTTTTGGAAATAAGCAAAAAAGGCTTATTTTAAATTCGATTATGCATCCAGAAATTTTACGTGCTATGCGAGAAAAAATTTTAGAATATAAAAAAGAAAGCAAGATAGTTTTTGTGGAAATTCAGCTTCTTTTTGAAGTCCAGTGGGAAAAGGAATTTGATTATATTTTGTTAGTCAGTGCAGAAAAAAGTACGCAAGTGCAACGTATTTTAGACAGGGACAGACGTAGTGAAGAAGAGGCTTTAAATATTATAAATTCACAGATGTCTTTGGATGAAAAGAAGAAACGAAGTGATTACGTTATTGAGAATGACGGAAATATTCAGGATTTAGAAAGAAAAATTGATGAATTTTTGAAAAAAGTAGTAAAAATGAACTTTGAATAACTTATACTAAACACCATTTAAAAAATAGCAATAAAATTCTATAATAATTAATTTGATAGCCTTGTTAGAAAATCAAATCTAATTTTTAAGTATCCATCTTAAAGACTTTTGTAATTTATTTATAGATATTATGATTAATAAATGTTTTTTCTTATTTTATTTATATGTTTTTTTAACGTAAGGGTATCAGATGCCATGCCCTTTTTCGCAATAGCAGTTATTTTAACATGTATAACTGGTTACTATTTAGAGATAATGGCGAAACGTTCTACGAACTACCCCGCTTAACGCAAAACTTTCTTATAAAGAAAAAATAAAACTCGCTTCGTAAAACTACGCTCACTTTCGCAAACAAGAGTTATTTTAACATAAATAAGTTCGATCATTATAAAAATTATGGCGAAAGAAATACATTTGTATTTAGTTATTTTTCCTTTAACGAAATTTTGCTTATATAAAAACATAAAACATAAAATTATGAAAAACATTTATTAACAATGAGTAGCTTTTCAAAATTTAATTAAAGGAATTTTATAATTACATAGGTTATAAACAGTACAATCTTGTAAAAAAAGGCTTTAATTCCATGAATTTTCTGATTTTTACTATTTAAATGGGAAATAGTATTAAAAGATAAAATTTATTAGGTTAAAAAGTTATAAAGTCAAATATAGGCTTTAAATAATTTACTTTATGTTATTTAAAATATGTTAATTGAAAAAATGTAAAAATTAAGAGGTGAAAAAATGAAAAAAGTATTTATAATACTAGGAATATTTTTAGTAGTACTTATAGGGTGGCTTTCTGCGCCATTTAACATTCTTATAATAGGAGTAGATGCGTATGCTAATCAGCCAACAGAAGGTTCTCGAAGCGATGGTCTGGTTGTTATAAGGGTTGTTCCTTATTTGGCACAGATAAAAATGATTTCGATTCCACGTGATACGTACGCTGAAATTCCTTGTGAAAATTATAAGCAGGATAAAATTACGCATTCGCATCATTTTGGAGGCGTGCAATGTACTATTGACGCTGTAGAAAACTTTCTTGATACAAAAATTAATTATCATGTAAGGTTTAGATTTGAAGATGTTATGAACTTGACAAATTTAATTGATGGAGTGGATGTTGTTTCAAATCATACCTTTAATCAGGACTATTTTGGTCAGGAAGTATTTCACTTTAATCAAGGAGAAGTCTATAATTTGAGAGGGAGAATGGCACTTGCCTATACAAGACATAGAAAAAGTGACACAACTACCAAGCGAGAAGAGCGTCAAAGACAAGTTATTCAAGGAATTGCCAAAAAAATAGCTGCACCATCTGGCTGGAAATATATTCCAGAAGTTTACGGATACGCAAAAGAAAAGATGGATATTGCAGTAAATCCAATTAGAGGATTGTCAGTATTTCCAGCATTTCTGCTAAATAAAAAAATTAAGCAGTATGAAATTAATGGAGATGGAAGAATGATTAATGGAGTTTGGTATTTTATTCCAGAAGAAACTTCATTGGAAAATGCGAAGGATGAGTTTAAAAATTAGAAAATTTAAGAAAGAATAGGTGAAATATGGAAATAAACAAGTCAGAGTTTGTGAAATCAGCAGTTGTGGAAAAAGATTATCCAGAATTTAATAATACTGTGGAATTTTCTTTTATCGGAAGATCAAATGTGGGGAAATCTTCACTTATAAATTCACTTACAAAAAGAAAAAATCTGGCAAGAACAAGTAAAACACCAGGAAGAACTCAGTTAATCAATTATTTTTTGATAAATGATAAAATTCATTTTGTGGATTTGCCAGGATATGGGTTTGCTAAAGTGCCTGAGGCTGTGAGAAGGAATTGGGGAAAAACGATAGAAAGCTATCTTGTGTCAAAACGTGAAAAAGTAGTATTTTTATTGCTTGATTTGCGTAGAGTTCCGTCAAATGAGGATATGGAAATGTTAAAATGGCTGGAACATTTTGAAATTGAATACTATATAATCTTTACAAAGGCTGATAAATTGTCAAATAATGAAAAATTTAAGCAGTTAAAGGAGATTAGGAAAAAACTTGTATTTAAAAATGAAGATGTATTTTTTTATTCTTCATTAAAAAATACTGGAAGAAAAGAATTGCTTGATTTTATAGAAGAGCGGATTAATGGGAAAAAATAAGGAATTAAAGAATATACCAAAATGTGTAATTACTCAGTTTTATTTGAATAGTTACACATTTTTTATTTTGCCAAATTGTAAAAAAAAATCAAATTTAATTTTTAAATACCCGTCTTAAAAACTTTTGTAATTTTATACAAAATAAATTTAATTTCATAAATTTTCTGATTTTACAAGTATTAAGACTGCTTGTTATTAAAAAATTCTTTTTTAAATAAGTTTAGTGCTATTTATTTTCTTCGATAATTTAGTGCCTCCAATAAATGTTCCTTTTTTATGTTTTCTTCCCCATCCAGATCTGCTATAGTTCTAGATACTTTCAAGATTTTATCAAACATTCTGACTGATAATTTTAAATTATCAATCGCAGATTTCATAATTTCTTCACTTTCTTCATCTATTTTACAATATTTGTTTAACTGTTTTTTGTTCATATCTTTATTCAAAGTATTTGAATTAAAACGTTGCCTTTGAATTTCACGAGCTTTTATTACCCTTGCCTGAATATCTTTTGATTTTTCTGATAAAGTTTCGTCAAAAATTTCGTCTTTTTTTAATTGGTGCATTTCTACATATAAATCCATTCTGTCGAGGAGCGGACCTGAAAACTTTTTCTGATAACGCTTTATTTCGTACAAACTGTCGTTGCATAGCGGATTATCCGGGAAATATCCGCTTGGAGTAGGATTTGAGGCAGTTATTGTAATGTTTTTTACTGGATAGGTTACGCTGAAATTTGCTCTCGAAATAACTATTTTTCCATCTTCCAGAGGCTGTCTTAATGTTTCCAATGTTTTCCCTTCAAACTCTCCAATTTCATCTAAAAATAATATTCCGTTTAATGCCAGCGTGATTTCCCCAACTCTGTTTGCACCGCCTACTAGAGCCACTTGTGTAGCTGAATAATGTGGAGCTCTGAAAGGGCGTTTGCGTATTATTGGCTCATTTTGGCTCAACATTCCTGAAATGCTGTAAATTTTTGTTGTTTCGATTATTTCTTCTTCAGGCATATCAGGTAAAATTGTATTAAATCTTTTTGCAAGCATTGACTTGCCTGAACCGGGATCGCCTATTAGAAATACATTGTGTCCACCAGCCGCTGCAATTTCTAAAGCCCTTTTTGCAAGCAGTTGCCCTTTCACATCTGAAAAATCGACAGTTTCATCTGAGTTTTCATCTTTTTCCAATTTTGAAGTATTCATTTCAACAGCTTTTTTGCATAATGTTTCTACATCAGTTTTTCCTTCCAGAAAGTCCAGTAATTCGGTAATTTCATCAACAGGAATAATTTCCACGCCTGAAATCAGTTTTGCTTCATTGTAATTTTCCATTGGAACGATAACGCCTTTAAAATCTGTTTCTTTTGCCAGAATTGTGGCATTTATTGCCCCGTTTATTGATTTTATCTTTCCATTTAAGGAAATTTCTCCTAAAATTAGATATTTTTTTAATATTTCTATATTTGAAATATGTCCCGTATTCGCAAGTATTCCTAAAAATATGCTCAAGTCAAAATGACTGCCTTTTTTCCTGATATTTGCAGGCGACAAATTCACCAGCACACGTCTGACAGGAAATTCAAATCCCACATTCTTAAAACAGCTTCTGATCCGCTCCTTGCTCTCGGAAATCGCCTGATCTCCCATCCCAACTATATTAAACACAGGCAGCCCTCTAGACAGGTCAACTTCCACTTCCACAACATAAGTATCCACACCCATATAACTGCAACTAAATAAACTTATTGCCATAACCCCACCTTTTTAATTTTTTGTTAATAATTAATTATAACATTTTTTATATATTTTGTAAATAAAAAAGAGAAAATCTTTTTACAGACTTTCTCTAAATATATATAATAGGTAATTTTAATGACTTTGTTTGGTAATTTTTTTATAAAAATCTTATTTTAAATATGCGTTTAACATCCATAAGTTTTTTTCGTATGTACTGATATATTCGTCAACTAATGCAGATGTTCCATAGTCGTTTTCTTCATCAGCGGCTTCTTTTACTTCTTTTACTAATTTTAACATTGCTTCAAATTCT
Organism: Leptotrichia sp. HMT-225; assembly: GCF_030644325.1. Taxonomy (NCBI): domain Bacteria; kingdom Fusobacteriati; phylum Fusobacteriota; class Fusobacteriia; order Fusobacteriales; family Leptotrichiaceae; genus Leptotrichia; species Leptotrichia sp. HMT-225. The sequence continues at coordinate 473,291 of NZ_CP130323.1, forward strand.
TTTTTCACATCAGCTACTGCTTCTGGAATAGAAATTTCCTTATTTTCAGCTTCCTTAATAGTTGTAATTTCCAGGTAGTCTTTTAATGTTCCTAAAGGACGGCCTCCTATTGACAAAATTCTCTCAGCTACATCGTCAATTTGTTCATTTATCGCATCATAATATTCTTCCAATTTTTCATGAACAGCAAAGAATCCAGCACCAACAATGTTCCAGTGGTAATTTTGGACTTTTCTGTAAAGCACATTCAAGTTAGCTAAGTAAAGATTTAATTTTTCAACTGTTTTTGACATTTTTATCACTCCTTAATTTATAATTTATATAGATTTGTAATAATTACAAATTTATTATAACAAAATATAGTTAGATTGTCAACACATTTTTCTCAATTTTAGTATAATACTTATAAACCTATATTTTAATTATATCTGATAATTAATAAAAATCAATTTTTTCTAATAATTTATTTCAAAAAATTTGAATAGTGAAAATTAAATTATTAAAAAAGTAGAAAAATACAATCAAAGGGTGTATAATAGGAGAAAACAAAAAATTAATATTGAAAGGGATGAAATTAATGAAAGAAAAAACTGGGTTAGTATTGGAAGGTGGAGGACTTCGGGGGATATTTACTGCAGGAGTACTGGATTTCTTTTTGGAAAAAAATATTGAATTTGATAGTTGTATAGGAGTATCTGCAGGAGCTTGCCATGCCTGCAGTTATTTAGCCAAACAGCATAAGAGAGCGTTTAATGTGTCGGTAGATTATCTGGATGATAAAAGATATTGCAGTTTGTATAGCTTGATTACTACTGGAGACTTGTTTGGAGTAGACTTTGTTTATGATGAGATTCCGAATAAATTGAATCCGATTGACAATGAGGCGTTTATGAAAAATAAGACAAAATTTCAGGTAGTAATTACAAATTGTGAGACTGGAGAAGCGGAATATCCAGAAGTTAAAGACTTCGACAAGGACACTGTTTATGTAAGGGCTTCAAGCTCTTTGCCGTTGCTTGCCAGAATGGTTAATATTAATGGAAATGTTTATCTGGATGGCGGAGTTTCCGATTCAATACCAATTAAAAAGTCTATGGAAAATGGAAATACAAAAAATGTAGTTGTCTTGACACGTGATAAAAATTATAGAAAAAAACAAAGTGCATTGGGTAAAATTACTGGGATAAGATATAAAAAGTTTCCTAAATTTGTAGAACTTATGGATACAAGATATAGCCGATATAATGAAGTGCTTGATTACATTGATGAGCTGGAGACAAAAGGAGAGATTTTTGTGATTCGTCCAGAAGTGGAACTGACACTTGGGAGAATTGAGAAAAATAAGAAGAAACTTTTGGAAGTGTATAGTATTGGCTATGAAACAGCGAAAAAAAATTATGAAAATTTGAAAAAATATTTGGAAGGGTAATAATTTTTTGATTATCTGAACTTGAGCATTTATAAATAAGAATTGAATTTGTAGAAGGAAAATATTGAGAAAGTTGGTTTAAATAATGCTTTAGAAGTTAAAAATAAATAAAATGGAAGAGGAAAAAAGTGAAAAATGAAAAAATATGGTATGAACTGGACGCTTTTGCAAAAACCTATTCTTCGATAATTAGTGAAGGTAGAACCACGTGTTTTCGGCTTTCGACATTATTTTCTGAAAATATTGATTTGGAAATATTGGAAAAAGTGGCGATTTTGCTTGAAAAGAAGTATCCGTTTTACAATTCTGAGCTAAAAAAAGGGATTTTTTGGAATTATTTGCAGCAGAAAAAGGCTCATTTTATGATTGAGGAGGAGAAAACTTATCCTTGTACAGATATACAGAAGGATAATCCACTGAGAATCATTTATTTTAATAATAAATTGTCGATAGAAATAGCACATTTTTTGACCGATGGAAAAGGTGCGGCGTTATTTTTTCAGGATTTGATTGAAGAATATTTGGAGAAAAAGTATTTTTGGGAAAATTTTGAAAAAGATAAGACAGATAGTTTAATTGATAAGACCGAAAAAAAGAAGGAAGTAGAAATTGAGAAAATAAATAAAATAATTAATTTTGGAAAAAAGATAAATAAAAATGAAAAAGATTTTGAAAATAAAAAATCTGAAAAAAACTTTTTTGAAAAAACAAGAGAATTGCTGGGAAATGATAGTGTGTTAAAAAATTCTCAAAAAAACGAGTATGTCGACCTTTATGAAAAATATATGAGGAAAGTGAGCAAGGAAACTACGATAAAGTCAGCATTTCACTTGCCAATGAAAATACTGGAAAAAGGGCAGTACCATATTACAACTGGAGAAATTGATGTGGAAAGCCTGAAGGAAGAAAGTAAAAAATATGGGACTACTATTGGGAAGTATCTTCTTTCAGTATATTTCAAAATTTTGCTGGATAGGTATTCTCAAGCAAAAAATCCGATTGTTATTGGAGTGCCGGTTGATTTACGAAAAATTTTTGAAGAAACTACATACAGAAATTTTTTTATAAACATAACTCCTAGCGTGGATGCAAGTCTTGGTGCGTATTCTCTCTCTGAAATCATAACCTATCTGGATAATTATTTTGCCCTAAAAATTACAAAAAAAGAATTTTACAAAAGTATATACAAGGCAATGAATCCAATGCAAAATATAATAATAAAGTCTGTTCCATATTTGATAAAACGTATGTTTTTCCCTTTTATATTTGATTATTACGGAGAACGGGGCTATACAACAGGATTTTCAAATTTAGGAATTTTTAAAGTTAATAAAAAGTATGAAAAATATCTAAAAGGACTCCGATTTTTACCACCACCAAGTAAAAGGTGCAAAATCAAGATGGGAGTTGTAAGTGATTGTAAAAAGGTTTATGTAAATTTTGGAAATTTGACTGCAAATTATGATATTGAGAGAGATTTTTTTGTTTATTTAAGAAAGAGAGGAATGAAATCCAAGATTATTACTAATTATTTTTAAATATTTAATTGAATTTTTTCAAAATTAATATGGATGAAAATTATATTTTGAAAAAAAAGCACAACTTTTGAGTTCAGTTTTAAAGTAGAATTATTATAGAAAAAAGAGGATAAGCATGTATTGTATAAAATGTGGAGTGGAACTGGAAGACGGAGCACAAAGATGTCCGCTGTGTGAAACGCCTGTTCCTGAATTAGAGGGTCTGGAAGATAAGGAATTTGTGAAGGAATATCCGACAATTAATATAAATTTGTATGAAATGAAAATGAAGAAAGTTAAAAAGGCTGTATTTTTATCATTTTTTACAATATCAATCATTTCGATTCTGGAAGTTCTTTTTCAAAATTTGATAATGTATGGAAAATTGGAATGGGGTTATTATGCAATTCCATCTATTTTAATATTTGATTTAGGTTTATTTGTTTTTTTAGATTCGTACAGGATGAGAACAAATCTATTTTTATTGCTAAGTGGCTTTATTGCCTATTTTCTTTTGCTTGATTTTGGAGATGAAAAATTGACTTGGAGCCTTAGACTTGGGATTCCCATTGTTCTTGCCCTTTATCTCATCAGCCTTATTTTTTCGTATGTCTGGGATAAGCATAAGAGCGACAGATTAAAGATGCTAAATTTTTTCATTTTTTTTGTTGGAATATTTCTTTTGATTTTGGAACTAATTATAAGTAAAAAGATGACATGGAGCATATTTTCTTCTATTCCGTTATTTATTTTAAGTATAATGCTAAGATATGCCTATAAGTCTTATAAAGAAGAGTTTAAACGTAGATTACATAGATAATTATTCTTAAAATACTCCATTATTTGATTTCATAAAATATAATAATATAAAAAAATATGCTACCCTTGTGATAGCATATTTAAAAAGGAGTTTTGAAGAAAAAACTTCTTTTTTAAGAGAAAGCCAGTAAAAATGGGTATAAAATTTAATTTGGGGACCAACGGGGGACCAACCTCAAAAAGTAAAAAAATGAAGTCGCTATTTATGGGGGTTTGCGAGTACCAAAAAAATACCACTACTTTTGCAATTCTAAAATTAAAAATCTAGCTAATAAAAAAAGGATTATTCAAATTTGAGTAGTCCTTTTTTGATGTAAATTATTTCCCAGCTGATTCAAATTTTATGTAAAATATGGTATAATTATAATACCAATCCAAAGGCTAGTAGTGTATTTCATAATGGTACTACTCCATAAAAATTTAATAATGCAACCACTTAGAATTGGAAATGCAACCAAAAGTAACCAAAAATGCAACCAGTTTTAGTGGTTGCAAAGTGTTAATAAATACAATAATAATAATAAGGGTTAAAGGTAACAACCAAAAATGAAAATATTTGCAAAAAATTTCAGTAAATGCACCCACTTTTTTTCAAAATGCACCCCTTTATAAAAGAGTGCAAAACATCAAATAAGCTTTTAATTATGGTATATTGAAACGGTAACCAAAACCAAATAATAATGGCGAAAAGTGGCACTAAATGCACCCTTTTTCAAAAATGCACCCCAAAGCAAAAAGGTGCAAACAGGAAACAAAAGCAGAAATGATAAGTGGTTGAATAGGTAACAAGGAAACACGAGAGATTGCAAAAATTTGCAGTAAATACAACCAAAAGCGAACGAACGTTGGAAATAAAATTATAATTGAACTTGAATAAATGGGCCTGATGTAAAGATTTGGCTTTTTTTTATTGCTTTTTATATATTTTAAGTGTATAATATATATATAATATAAATATTTAAGGAGTGATGAAAATGAGTGCAACGACTATAAACATTGATGATGAAACTAAAAAAGAGGCCCAAGAGTTATTTAAGGACTTAGGAATGAATTTAACTACTGCGGTAAATATATTTTTAAAGCAAGCGGTAAGAGAACAGAGGATACCTTTTTATGTTGGGGAGCCAAAGCATAAAGAAGAAACTGGAGAATAATTTACCTTGATACGAATGAAAGGAGAGTTATTTTATGGTTTATATTAATGATAAAGAGGTATCTAAAAAGGAACTGAACAGGATAAGTAAAAGAATAGTTGAAAATACTGAAACTATTGAGGACTTACAAAAGTTATCAGATTTTAGGGCGGAACACTCAAAAATAATAAAAAGTTTCGTATGGAGCTTAAGAAGTATTATAAATAACAAGAAAATAAAATTGCCAAGCAACAGAAATTCAATAATCATTTCCCAAAGATTAAAGAGATTGCCCTCAATAATAGGGAAACTTAAAAGGTTTCCAGAGCTACGTTTGGGTAGAATGCAGGATTTAGCAGGAGCAAGAATAATATTACCTAGCATAAAAGATACCGAAGAAGTTGCAAGCTACTTAAAAAATAAAGTTTATAAACAAAAAGACAAGAATAATTTTTTATTTATTAGGGAAAAAAATTATATCTTAGAGCCAAAAGAGGACGGTTATAGGTCAATACATCAGATATTTAAGTATCAAGGGAAAAAGGAAACAAAACTTGAGGGGTATCAGATCGAGTTACAAATAAGAACTAAGTTGCAACATCAATGGGCTACCTCAGTTGAAATAATAGACAGCATAAAGCAGCAATCTTTAAAGACAGGCGGCGGCGATATTTATTATAGAGAATTTTTTAAATTATCAAGTAAACTGATAGAATACATCGAATTGAACAAAGATATTTCAGAAATTTCAAAAGAGCTGGATAGGTTAAGAGAACTAAACAGGGAATTTAATATACTGAAAACTTTAAGCAGTTTACGAGTTATAACCAAACGGCTTGAGGAAATCACAGGAGAAGGCTATTTGATATTGATATTGGACTACAAAGGCAACAGCATAAGATATATTCAAGTGCCAGAAGAAAATATAAGCCGAGATTATTTGATGTATGAACGTGAATACAAAGAGGACACAAACAACGTTGTATCGGTATCAGTTGAGAACTTAAAGAACTTACGGAAAGCGTACCCAAATTATTTCCTGGACGCAAGGGAATTCGTTACAACGATAGGTAAATATATGAATACAGAGGAATAAAAGAGCAGAACAGAATCACAGTTATTAATTTAGCTGTGATTTTTTTATGCAAAAACAAAATAAAAAAAAGGTACTTTGGAGAGATTTTTTTGCCCTGTGGGTCTGGCGAGTCCCAACTAATTTACATACGCTATTATTTTTAAAATCAATGTCCGTTCCGCTTTTTTTAATTAAATAAATATACAACATAGCTTATTTAAGTACTTGCAAGCAATTTTACCATTTAATAAAAACGGACATAAAACGGAAATAATTAATTATTAACAAATTTAAGGCGATTTGAGAACATTTTACATCTTAGCCATAGTTTTATATCAAAAGTTTGTAAACGAACGTGAGCGAAACGGCAGCCACCTTAAAATTGATTTTAAGAATGAACTCACAAATCACTTTTCACATTTCAGATAAAATTATAATTATGAACTTCATATATTCGATATAAGCAATTATTTAAGTCAAGGTATAGATTAATACCAAAAGTTTTACAAATGAACGTGGTGGGTACTCTATAGCTCTTAGAATTGATTTTAAAATATAACACTGGATAAGGAATTGTAAAAACTTAACAAAACCTAACATTTTAATTTTCTTGGTAGATCCAGCAAGTAAAAAAATACTGCAAATTACGGCATAAATACGACGCCTTAAATTTAAGGTATCGTATTGGGGTCGGCTGAAATTTGTGCCGACCTATTCAAAAATGATGTGAGTAAAATATTTTACCTACATACTTCACAAAGAAGAACGCTGGAGCTACTACTTAAATTTAAGTAACAGCTAATAACAAATGGGCCTATTGTTAGAACAACCTATAAAAACCCGAATAGCCTGTAAAAATTAAAAATAAAAATAATTTTTTAATGAAAATTAAGCGATTTAAGATAGATTTATACCCTAGCCATAGATTAATACCAAAATTTAATTTAATGAACGTGATACCCCCTCTACGTTCGTCTGTGAACGTCTTATGAATAAATTGAGAAATGGAAAATATAAATTACTAAAAAATACTAAAATTTGAAATAATCTTAACTTGCTGATTTGTTGTAAAAATAATTCTAGGAAACACTAAATTTGAATTAGGGTATAAAAAAATTCCCTAAGTTAGATTTATGCAGTATGGATATAAAAACTAGACAAAAGCCAACAATTTAATTTTCATTAACATTAAAAAAATGTTTTATTTTTTAATTTTTACAAGCTATTCGGGGAATTATAGAGAGTTTTCAAAAGGCCCAAATGTAAATGAATTGTCTGTAAGTTTCACAATGCCGTGAGCTTAAAAACAAGCTGTGGAAGTATTTTGATAAGTTAGGCAGTGAAATTATCAAAGAAATGAATTGAAAGCGTGTATGGGCTTGTATTTTGTTTATATGGGGTCGTGTTTCACTAGGTAACTAAAAAAATTATTATTCACGCTACGAAAAATTTTCGTATCAGGGTTATCACTTATTTATGCTGTAAAAAGTTATAAGGAAAATTGTTGACATTTGTTGACGTGTTGGAAAATGTAGGTATAAAATCATTTTCGCCACTTCTGGCGAATAGTTATTACTTGATCCGAAAATGGAAACTTCCGTTATCTTAATTTTCCCCACAAATGGAGAAATAAAAACAACCAAAGGGGAGTTTATCCCTATTGGCTGTATTCAATGATTATTCACGACCTAAGTTTAACATAGCCCGTTATCTGATATATAAATTTTATATACTGGCTAATAAAAGCTAACACGGTAGATTTTATCTATTCACTTCAAAGGGTGTCGCTTTTAACTACTCCCCTAACATTTTAATTAATAGGGGTAGACAATTCGCCTAGTCCTTTAACTATGGGTAGGCGATTTACCCAGTCGTTTTGAGATGGCAGAAGTTTTGCCGTCTGATTTTATAATTATTTTTCTTTATTTTCAGGGGTATCATCATTTCTAAATTCTACCTTTACAGGTATAGAATGTTTGTATAATAAAAATTCAATAAATGGTTTCAATTCATTATAAAGTTCATTTAAATTTATAGAAAATGTTAGATTGTTTATAGAAAAAATTACATCGTATCCATCTGCTTTTAATATTGTAAAAAATTCAGATAATTCAGAGTTATAATTGTATTTTGTTGCTTGTTCGTTATAATTATATTTTGTTGCACTTTCAAAAGGTTTAGTAAGTTCTATTAAATCCTCAAATCTATTATAAGCCATTCTAAGCAATTGATTATTGAAATCATCTATTTTTTTAAAATCTTTATTTGTTTTGTTACTTAAAAAAAAACTAATATCTATATCAAATATTTTAGAAATTTTAAATAATACTGATTCACTAGGAGTTAAGTCGCCATACTCGTATTTTTGTACTGCTGAAATTGATAGACCTGTTTTATTGGCAAATTCCTTTTGTGTCATTTTGTTTTCGGTTCTCAATTGTTTTATTTTTTCATTTATTTTCATAATTACTCACCAATCCAATCTATATTGATTCTATAAATATCATATCATAAAAGTTTAAAAAAACAAACAAAAAATGCTTGACACTCACATATTATGTATGTTATATTTAAACAAAAAACATACATAGTATGTAATAGTTAGGAGTGATAAAAAATGATTAACAGAAAATTATTGGATTCAAAAATGGTATTAAACGGAAAAACACAGGACGATGTAGCTAAATTATTCGGCTTTTCAATAGTTCCAGTAAACAAAAGATTTAATGGGAGAACTAAATTTAAGCCTGAAGAAATCGCTAAACTAAAAGAATTTTTAAACCTAACCAATGATGAAGTAGTAGAAATCTTTATAAACGAATAGGGGTGGGCTGAAATTTTAGCCGAGTAATATTAAAAAACAGGATAGGAGAGGTAAGAAATGAAAGAATTAGCAGTATTGACAGGAAACAACAAAATCTTGATCAATGGAATTGAGATTGAAACTAAGGAATACAAAGGGCAAAGAGTGATAACGTCCTATGATGTGGCGAAATTGCATAAGAGAGAGCCTAAAAGAGTTATTGAGAATTTTCAAAATAACAGGGGAAAATTTGAACTTGGAAAAGATTATTTTGAAATATCCAAAGATGAAATAAGGAAGTCGAAATTTTCGGAATCCTTTTCCAAATACAGTAAAAACAGTATCGAAATACTTTATACTGAAAGAGGATATTTAAAACTTACCAAATCATTTACAGATGAATTAAGCTGGAAAATACAGGATATGCTAATAGATAGCTACTTCGTTGTAGTAACTGGACAGGTACAGCCTAAGCAACTAACCAAAATAGAAGCCTTGCAAATGGCACTTGAAACAGAGCTTGAAAACGAAAGGTTAAGAATTGAGAACAAGGCACAAAAGGAAATAATCAAAGGGCTTAATGGAGATTTACAGCCTTATCAGATAGAGGACATTATAAACAGGGTCGTAAGAGTTGGCGGGGGAAATTATGGGAACAGATACAATGAAATTTAAAGGGTATTTAAGGAACAATATCACATTGATTTAAAGGCTAGAATGAAAAATTATAACAAGACGGTAAGGGCAAAGGACAGATTTAAAAGCGTGCTTAAATATGCACTAGCGAATGATTATGGCAAGGACTTATTGAAAGTAGTAACAAGGCTATACCCCGAAAGTGTAAGGGTTATAATGGACGGAATCAATCGAAATACAGGGCTAGGGAATAATGAAGTTTTGTTATTAAACTGATATGAAACTATAGAAGCATTTGGGCCTGTCAAAATCAAGGACAATCACAATCAAATAGCATACTTGAGAAGTTTGTAATGTAATTTATGAAAAAAATGTAAATTATAACTTGACAAGTTAGTACTAATATTATATAATATGTTTGTACTAACGGATAGGAGAGTTTTATGAAAGAGAAAAATGCAAAAATCACTTTTTATAAAGCTGGAAACGGAACAACTAACAAAGTAACAATACCAGCTGAATTTGCTAGATTTTTGGAATTGTCAAAAGAAAACAATGATATTAAAATCATTTTAGATGAAGAAAACAAGCAAATAATTATAAAAAGGAATTAAAAAAAGCCTTACACAACCTATTAAGTCGTATAAGGCAAAAGCCCCTTATATCGTTAGACAAAAAGAGCTTTGTGGTATAATCCACCGTAGCAAGTAGATTATACTACAAACTTCTTAAAAATGCAAAGGAATTTGTAGTATTTTTTTATACCTAAAATTTACATCGAAAAAATACAAAACAATTATAACACATATCATAAAACAAGTAAATAGGCATATAGAATACATTTCTAGGCAATATAAGAAAATACACAAATAAATTTGATTGTTAGGTTAAGCGTTGGGCTTAATAATTTTTTGATACATCGAAAACGGAGATACACAGAAAATTTAATATAGAAATGGAGTGGTAAGGAATGAAACACAAATTTGAAGCCATAGGAATGGTAAACAAAAACAGCGACAAAGCAAGGGAAAAGGCCCGAAATAAAGTGATTAACAGAATAAAAAGAATGATTAAGGGGGTGAAATAATGGAAATTTCATTTATAGAAGTTGAAGAAATACAAATTAAATGTGAAGAATTAACGGGGTTACTAGACGCAATGTATCAAGCTGTATCAAATGGAGATGGTTTTAAATATAGAGCGGCGGGCCTCGTCCATATTTTAAATATGGGAATAAATATTACTGAGGAACTTGAACAATTAAAATATAAATTAATAGAAAAAGAAGAAAGTGTTTAAGATTTTTAGAAATAAGAGGTTGTAAAATGAATATTTATGAAAAAATAAATAAAATACAGGTTGAATTAAAGGCTCCGAAAGAAAATAAAAATGAATTTGGAAATTATAATTATCGTTCGGCGGAAGATATTTATAACGCTTTAAAGCCATTTTTAAAAGAGGATAAATTAATATTGTTATTTGAGGAGAAGATTAGAATAGAAAATGAAAGAGAAATTTTAACAAGCACGCTTGAAATTATAGATGTGGAAAATCCAGTTGAAAAAATCACAAAAAGTATTGATGTTATTATAGCAAAAACTAAGAATGGGAATGATTTGACACAGGCAACAGGCGTATCAATAAGCTATGCTAGAAAATATTTAATGTGTGGAGCATTCACCATTGATAATGAAAGGGATAATGACGCAATAAATAAGCACGAGGAAAAAACAAACAAACGACAGTTAAAACAGCAAATAACAGCTAAAGAAGAACAACTAAAAAAAGAAAATTGTATAAAATGGATAGAGAACAACATTTCAAAAATTAGCAAAGATAAACAAAGTGCGGTATTGAATAATAACAGTTTAAATGAACTAAACAACCTAAAATGGACAGAATTAAAAGCTATTTATCACAATATAGACAAAGAAATTAAGAGTGGAGGAAAAAAATGGAATTAATGGGAAACAAGGAAATGATAACAAGTAGGGAGTTACTGGATAAGATTAATGAATTTAGAGAAAAGGAGTATGAGGAAAAGGCAAAGGCTGGAACATTGACAAAAGCAGAAATAAAAAGAGAGCATTTTGTAGAAATGGAACACAGGAAATTAAAACGTATCATTTTACAAGAATTTAACGAGGAAAATATTTTCCGCGTTGAATATATAGACAAAAAGGGAGAAAAAAGAGAAATGTTTGAATTAACATTCAGACAAGCGATAAGAGTGGCAAGCCGTGAAAGTATAATTGTACGAGATAAAGTATTTAAATATATCGAACATTTAGAAAATGAACTTAAAAAGGCACTGGAACGTGAAAGATTGCAAGTAAGGGCAATGGGAAAAGCATTAAGGAACTTGGAAACGAATACTATTCAAAGATTGCTGGAGTATGGGAATGTACCAAAAGAAAAATGGAAACTATATTTTTCAAACTACACAATGATAGCGTACAGGATAATGGGATACAAGAAAAAGCCTGAAAGAAACGAAATAAATGCACAGGAATTAAGTTTATTGCAACAGCTGGAGACAGTTATAAACGTTACAATCATTGAAAATATATCTAAGAACGTGCCACATTACTTGATATATCAGGATTGCAGGGACAAGGCAACGGAAGTGTTTAGGAAAGTGCGGAGCTTGTTTATAAGCGAAATAGACAAGGCAACACAAAGGGGATTTGAAGCAATGGAACAGGAGCAGTTGGGCCTAATATAATGAAAAAATAGCCTAATTTTTCAAGATAATTGGAATTTTAGGCTTTAAAATGAAAAAAATAGGAGATTTTTAAAAATGGGAAAATACGAAAAGAAAATGCCTAATGTTAGAAAAAATATTCAAAAGATACAGAGACATAAAAATTATAACGAGGATATAGAAAGCGTGATAAAGAAATTAGATAAGGAAATAGACGATTATAAGCTATACGAGAGATATTTAACATCAATATATGAATTAATGGAGCTTGGCATAAAAATAACAGCGTTAGCATACAATTAAGGGGGATAGAATGGATAAAATAGATATATTGAGAAAAGTCGTAACAACAGCAAATAAAGAACGAAAAAAGAAGTGGATTGAAACACAAAAAGAACGGAAAATACAGGCATTGGCATTTGTTGAGTTTTTAGGCGAATTGCAAATACCTGGTGAACAAATAATTCAAATAGTGGATAAAGTTACCGATTTGTTAGAGGTATCAATAGATAATGTTGTTTTTGAAGCACTTATTGACGAAAGTGAACAAATAATGCAAGTCTTTGATGAAGAGGAAGACAGACAACCATTATCATAACAGCGAAAGGAGAAAATATGAAATCAGTATATTGCAAGCATTGTGGAACATTCTTATTTGGAATAGAAAACAGTTGTATTTATTATGCTGCCAAATGCAAGAAGTGTGGCAAACTGAATTATGGAAAATCACAGCAAGAATATGATCCAAAGAAAAAGAACAAGAAATAAAAAATGCCTGTTATTTCACAAAAAGGGGGGAGTGTTATAACAAGCAATCATAATTATTTTGGTGTATTTCTATATATCAATTATACCATATCACAGCAGTTAAGACAATCAAAATTTTAGGCCCCAATCTTTAAATGATAAGAGAATAAAAATGTAATATTAAATACCATAACAAATTATACATTTTTAAAGTAAAAAATAGGAAATAAAAATGTAAAGTTAGATACCATAACAGCCAAAAATGTAAGATTAATACAAGGTTAAAAAAATTACGTAATTTTGAATAAGCAAAATTTTTTTCCTTTACTTATATATAGTTATAATGGGAACGAATTTTACATTTTTAATCATTTTTCATTCAAAGATATAACCTAGATAGCATAAATAAGGGCTTAGAATATAAAATAATCTATATATTTCAAAGAAAAGCAATGATAATTTATTGATTATATACAGACATACACAAAGAAAAATAATTATAGAGAAAAGAGAGGGATAATGCACGCCGAATTTAACATTTGGGTAAGGAAGTGAAATTAATGAGTGAAAGGGGAAATTATCCGAAAAGATATAGATACACAGAAGAAGAAACAAACAGGATAATAGAGATATTGGAAATCATAGAGGAATACAGGAAAGCGAGTGAAATTGATGAAACGCTAGAATGTATAAACAATGAACTGTTATACGGAAGTGGAGAAATAAACTATGTAACAAGGTGCAAGCGTCAAACTTGCCCTTTATGTAGAGAAAACAGGAAATACAAGACGTATTTAAAACTAAAGGAAAAAATCAATGAACAAAACGGAATCCGATATATCCTAATAACATTTAACGGCAGAGAAATAAGCGACTTATCGAAATTAAGAGATGAAGTTACTGAAAATAACGACATAGTGGCAAAAATTGTAAGAAAAAGGAGCATACAGGCTATAATGCTGGGATATATAAAAATAGTTGAAATTTCCTATAACAAATACACAGGAAAGTTATTGCCGCATATCCATTTGTTATTAGGAGTTAGAGAGGACTTTAAAAAACATTGGATTAGGAAAAAAGAAATAGGAAAATTGGAAAAGACTTGGAAAAAATGGAAAAAGGAAGAAATTAAAAATGCTATTGATGTAAAAATAGTCAAAGATACGGAAAATGATATAGACGCAGTATTAAGATATATAACGATTATAGGAAAAAAACGAATAATGAAACTTGATGATATGGAAATTCGGGCCTTTTTTGAAATGATAAACGACAGGAAAAGGCTGTTTACTACTTCAGGAATATTCAAATAACAAAACGGGGTGATTTAATTGAACTTGAGAGCAAAGAGAATGGCATACAACGTATTAAAGCTCAAGATAAAGGATAAAAAATTGAATTACCAGAAATTAGCTAAGGAATTAAGAATATCGGAAAGTGGACTTAATAAAAAAATAAACGGAAAAAATTATTTTACACAGTCGGAAATATACAAAATAAAAGAGTTATTAGAACTAACGGACAATGAATTGATTAAAATATTTTTTTGACTATTGTAAAAAACGGTATTAAAATTATAGGGCAGAGTAGTGCCTATTAGCTAGATTTTTGGATTGGTGGAAGAAATGAAAAGAATAAAAAATGCAAATGGTACTGGAAGCGTAACAAAAACCACAAAGAGAAAGCCTTACAGGGTAAGGGTTACGGACTGGAGAACAAAGAAAAGGGTATCGCTGGGATATTATGAAACAAGGAAACAGGCAATGGAAGTGCTGAATGAATATTTATACAATCCCTATGATGTAGAGAACAGTACAATGACATTTAAAGGGCTGTATAGATTATTTATTGAAAATCAAAAAGGACTTGTTGCAGTTGGCACGATAAAAGGCTATGAGAACAGCTTTAAGAGATGTAAGCCGTTACATAGTCTAATATTTAGGGAAATAAAAAGCCCACAAATGCAAGACACTGTAAACAATCTTGATTGCAGTGTAGCAACAAAGAAGATCACAAAGAACTTTTTGACGGTATTATCCAACTATGCTATGGAACTTGAAATAATGACAGTGAACAGAGCGAAGTTTATAAGATTGCCAAAGGAAAGCAGTAAAAGGCAAAAGAATGTGTTTACAGGCTATGAAATTCAAAAGCTATGGAATAATATTGGCATACAGTGGGTAGACTATATTTTGATTATGATTTACACAGGTATGAGAATAGGCGAAATTACAGAACTGAAAAAAGAAAACGTTGACTTATTACGTAGAATTATAAACGGCGGAAACAAGACGGAAAAAGGGAGACATAGACAAATACCAATACACAAGGATATATTTCAGTTAGTGAAAGGACTATATGAGAGCAGTCCAACTGAATATTTGCTATATAATAAAAAATGGGTATTTGAGAAAAAGAAAAAAGAAAATAAGCCGATACGTACAAATTATTTTAGAGAAAAGTTTTATAAGACGCTGGAAGAGTTAGAAATGAACCATAAGCCACACGATTGCCGAAAGACATTGGCAACCTTTATGAACAATCAGAAAATAAATAGCGTTGTAATAACTGATATACTGGGACACGAGGACATAAGCACTACAAATGAATATTATATTCAATCAGACATCGAGGAATTGACTGTATCAATGGATAACATCAAATTTTTGAATGATGTAAATTAAAAGATCTAATCGGATCAATAAAACTGATAATTTGTAGGCAATGAATTTGGGGACCAACGGGGGACCAACCGGCAAGGTAACTGAGTACCTTTTTTGGAAAAATCACAAATAAATAAAAAATCTTAAAAAATGAAAAAGGTAACTGAATACCTTTTTGGTACTGTATTACCTTGCTTTGTAAAAAAATGGCAAAAAAAATATGCTACCCTTGTGATAGCATATTTAAAAAGGAGTTTTGAAGAAAAAAGTTTTCACTTTTTCTATTGGTCAGATATGATTATACAGGAAAACTCTTATAATAAAGTTTTTTAAAGCTTTGTTTTATCTTTGTGAGATAGTGATGCTTGAGTTGTATTATTCATTATAATCTTCCGTTTCTCTATGTGAATTGCAGGTTGAAGTGCCTGAACAGCTACAACAATCTGTTCCACAAAAATTTTTATTTTTCTTATAATCTTTATATATTTTTCTAAAGACTGCAAACACAATTATAGCTGCAATTACAGCAACAATGATTGTTTTTACCATGTTTTGACATCCTTTCAAGATTGCATGATTAATAATAAATTTTATTTATAAATATCATTTTAAAATTATATTTTAATCTAAAAATATATTTGAATTATAATAATTCAATGATTCTGAAATTATACAAATAATCGTGCGACATTAAAAAACAGTACTGATACAGCATAAGGTAAAATTAATAGCATTGATACTTGAAATACTAATAATTTCCATCCAAACTCCTGTTTTAATGCTCCCATTGCTACAGCACATGGCACTACAAGAAGAACATACAACATAAATGAATAAGCTCTTATTGAACCATATTTGTCATTCCATAGATTTCTAATTGCTGGAACGATATTTCCTCCAGCATCTTCATCAAGATCTTCCTGACTTTTCATTTCCAATGTTGAAATTTTGAAAGTCGCAATGTGTCCCAAAGATTTTGTAGAATCAAGTACAGCATTTCCTAGACCAATTCCTTGCTCTTTTAAATCATTTGCAAAATTATATTCCTGTTGCTCGTCTTCTTTCTCTGACAACAAAATTTGCCCTAAAAATCCCACAACAGTCTCCTTTGCTATAATACTTGGTACAATGGAAGCTACAGGTTCCCATCTGTCACCAAAGCCAGTTGGCTTGAAAACAGGCTGTACAACTTTTGCCGCTTGTCCTAAGTAAGAATTTTCGGCATCTCCTTTATTTGGAAAATATTGGAAAAACCAGATAACTAGAAGTATTCCTAAAATTACTGTGGTTGCTTTTTTTACATAGGCAAAAGTTTTTGATTTCATATTATTCCATACAACTTTTGCGCTTGGTAATCTATAAGGAGGTAGTTCTATTAGAAGTTCAGTGTTATTTCCCTTGAAGTACTTGAATCTTTTTAGTATAAATGCTACAAAAAGAGCCATAAATACTCCAAAAAGATAAATTGAAACTACAACTAGGGCTGCCTGTTTGCTGAAAAAAGCTGCCGCAAGAAGAGAATAAACTGGAAGTCTTGCACCACAAGACATAAAAGTGGCAATAACTCCTGTCAGCCTTCTTGTTTTCTCATCTTCTAACGTTCTTGTGGAATAAATTGCTGGAACTGTACATCCAAATCCGATTAACATTGGGATAAATGCTTTTCCAGAAAGTCCAACTTTTGTCATCATTTTATTCAGAATAAACGCTACACGTGCCATATACCCACTTTCTTCAAGAATTGCCATGAAAAAATATATAAAGAACATAAGTGGAACAAATGTCAAGACTGAACCTACTCCAGCAAGAATCCCTTCCAGCACAAAGCTGCTTAGCCAGTCAGGTACTCCTTCAATAGCATGCCCTACATATTTTATTACAAAATCACTAAAAAACCCGTCAATCCAGTCAATAAAGGGAGAACTTCCATCAAATACAATAACAAACACTGCATAAATTATAGCAAGAAATGCGATTCCACCTAAAAATTTATTTAGAAGTATTTTATCAATTTTATCTGTCAAGGCAAATTTATTTCCAGTACCTCTTGTCAAATTTGCTGAGATAATTCCACGCACAATTCCGTATCTTGCCCTTGCCAATACATCTTCAGGCTCAATTCCATAATGTTCCTCAAGATTTTTCTTCTCAAGACTTCCAACATCTAATAAGTTGATTCCAAATTCATTTTTTACTCTTGCCATTACATTTGTATCATTTTCTAAAATTTTGATAATAAGCCAGTCAGCAGAGTATTTTTCTAGCATTTTTTCATAGGATTTCTCATTTTTTAGTTTATTTTTCAAAGTTTCAATATTACTCTCAATTTCTTTGTCAAACAAAAGTCTGTTCTGTTTATGTTCTGATGAAGTTTGTTTTGAAATTTCAACTACTTTTTCCATAAGCTTATCTACGCCGTTTCCAGATTTTCCACTTGTAAAGACGACTGGGATGCCAAGCTGCTTTTGAAATCTCTCTATATCCAGCTTATAACCAATCCTTTTAAATTCATCCTCAAAGTTAAGTGCCATAACGATTGGAATGCCGAGTTCCTTTAATAGAGCTGTTAAATAAATATTTTTCTCAAGCGATGTGGAATCCATAACATTGATTATTACATCAACTTTTTCATTTAGTAAAAAATCTCTTGAAACACGCTCTTCAGGAGTATTTATTGATAAATTGTAAATTCCCGGCAAATCGATAAGTTTTATATCTTCATTGCCTATCTTAAAAAAAACTTCCTTTTTTTCTATTGTTACCCCTGGCCAGTTTCCTATTTTTAAACTTGCATGTGAGATTTGATTAATTAAAGCGGTTTTTCCTACGTTAGGATTTCCGACAAATGCTACATTTATCATTTTACCACCTCAATTTGAATATGATTTGCTAAATTTGTACTGATTACGATTTTTGTTTCTACTGTCTTTATTAAGATATTTCCATTTGCAATATTTTCTATTGTACATGCGTCGCCTCTACAAACTCCCAAACTTAATAATCGTGTATCCAATGTCCTCTAATCAATATCTTTTAGCAAAAATTTCTCTCCAATCTTTCCTTCCACTAGAGTCATTTTAGTCCATCTCCTCTCATTATTATTTTTTGATTTCTGAAATTTTTTTATTTAAAATAATTTTAAAATAAGTTTTTTGATAAACTTTTAATAATTCACTTTAAAATTATTTCAAAAGTTTAACAAATACTGCGATAATCGAATATTTTTGTTGTCAAATCATTTTATAATTTTTTAAAAAATAATGCAAGTATTTTTCTAATAAAAAAATAAATTATAATAAATAAAAAAAGGTATGGAAGTTTTACTATATTTTATATAGCTAAGTTATATTGAATTGAATACTTAATAAGGAGAATAAATAGGTAAGTTTTTTAAATTGTTATTTTTTATAGTAAAAATGTTTTTGACATTAAGTTATATTGATTTTGATATTATAAATTATAAAAAAACTACTAAAAATCAATATCCATTAATTTTATTATATAAATTTCTTATAAAATACTTGCAAATTTAAAAAAATGTGGTACACTCATATTATGAGGTTATTCACTTTTAATTTTAGTAAAACAATTACTAGAAATAATTAGGAACATTAAAATTTCATAAAGTGAAAACATAAAAAATATATTTTATCTAAAAGGAGGTTCAAAATGGTAGGAATTATCGTTGCAAGTCATGGTGAATTTGCAGCTGGTATAAAGCAGTCAGCTTCAATGATTCTAGGTGAGGCGGAATTGCTAGAATCAGTTGTATTTATGCCAAGTGAAGGACCAGAAGACTTATATAAAAAAATTCAAGATGCCATTGCCAAACTAGGAACTGAAGAAGTTCTGTTTTTAGTTGACTTATGGGGAGGAAGCCCTTTCAACCAATCAAATCGTTTCTTTGAAGAAGCACCTGAAAAAAGAGCAATTGTAGCAGGACTTAACTTGCCAATGCTATTAGCAGCTTTATCAGAAAGAGAAGATTTAGATACAGCTCATGAAGTAGCAAAAGCTATTGTTCCAGAAGGAAAAGATCAAGTTAAGGTTCGTCCTGAAGAATTACAGCCTAAAGAAGCAGTAGCAAAAGCAGCAACTCAAGATGACACACCAAAAGGAGCAATTCCAGAAGGAACAGTTATCGGAGATGGGAAAATAAAATTTGTTCTAGCTCGTATTGATACACGTCTGTTACATGGACAAGTTGCAACAAGCTGGACAAAAGCAACAAATCCAAATAGAATAATTGTTGTTTCAGACACAGTTTCAAAAGATGAATTACGTAAAAAATTAATAGAACAGGCAGCACCTCCGGGTGTACGTGCACACGTTATACCACTTGACAAATTAGTGGAAGTTTCAAAAGATCCAAGATTTGGAAATACAAAAGCATTATTGCTATTTGAAAATCCTCAGGATGCACTTTATGTAATTGAAAAAGGTGTGGACATTAAAGAGTTAAACGTAGGTTCGATGGCGCATACTGTTGGAAAAGTAATGGTAAACAATGTGCTTTCAATGGATCAGAAAGATGTTGACACTTATAAGAAACTTAGAGATTTAGGTGTTCAATTTGATGTAAGAAAGGTTGCTGCTGACAAGAAGGCAGATTTATTTAAATTAATTTCAGAAAAACAAAATGAAGGATTAAAACTTTAATTTTAGGAGGTTATTATGGATTTTAATATTTTATCAATTATTTTAATATTAATCGTCGCATTTCTAGCAGGAATGGAAGGTATCCTTGACCAGTTCCAATTCCATCAGCCAATTATTGCATGTTCGTTAATTGGAGTTGCGACAGGGCACATAAAAGAATGTGTTATGCTAGGTGGAGTTTTACAATTAATGGCTTTAGGTTGGGCAAATGTAGGAGCAGCTGTTGCACCTGATGCGGCTCTTGCTTCTGTAGCTTCAGCTATAATTTTTGCAAAAAATAATTTTAAAGATCAAGGTACCGTAATTGGAACAGCTGTCGCTCTTGCAACTGCGGGACTAGTTTTAACTATGGTTGTTCGTACTTTATCAGTAGTTATTGTTCACCAGGCTGATAGAGAAGCAGAAAAAGGTAACTTCAAAGGTGTCGAATTATGGCATATGATAGCACTTGCGTGTCAAGGTTTACGTATTGCTATTCCTGCTTTGTTACTATTATTTGTTCCTTCAGATGTTATTCAAGGAGCATTGAGTTCATTGCCGCAATGGTTTACTGAAGGAATGGCTATTGGTGGTGGATTTGTTGTAGCGGTAGGGTACGCAATGGTTATTAACTTAATGGCAAATAAAGAAGTATGGCCATTCTTCTTCCTAGGTTTTGCATTAGCGCCAGTAAAAGAGCTTACATTAATTGCTACAGGAATTATCGGTGTTGCTGCGGCTATTATCTACTTAAATGTTACAAACAACAAAGGTAACGGTGGAGGAGACGGAGGAGCATCTTCTTCTGGAGATCCGTTAGGTGACATTTTAAATGACTATTAATTAAAGGAGGAATACGAAATGGCAGAAAATAAGAAAGTAAAATTAGAAAAATCAGATCGTTTTAATATAATGTTACGTTCACAATTTCTTCAAGGTTCTTGGAACTATGAACGTATGCAAAATGGAGGATGGGCTTACGCTATAATTCCTGCATTAAAAAAACTATATCCAAATAAAGATGATGCTTCAGCAGCGTTAAAAAGACATTTGGAGTTTTTTAACACTCACCCATACATTGCTGCACCTATTTTAGGAGTAACTCTAGCTCTGGAAGAAGAGAGAGCTAATGGAGCTCCAGTTGATGATGCAGCTATCCAAGGGGTAAAAGTTGGAATGATGGGACCACTTGCAGGAATCGGAGATCCCGTATTCTGGTTTACAGTACGTCCTATTTTAGGAGCAATTGCAGCTTCATTGGCGGCAGGTGGATCACTTATAGCTCCTTTATTTTTCTTCATTGTATGGAATGTAATTCGTGTGGCTTTCTTATGGTATACTCAAGAATTTGGTTACCAAAAAGGTGCTGAAATTACAAAAGACTTGTCAGGTGGTTTATTACAAACAATTACTAAAGGAGCATCTATTTTAGGAATGTTTGTTATGGGAATACTGGTTCAACGTTGGACAACAATTAATTTCCCAATGGTTGTATCAAAAGTTCCTTTAGCAAAAGGAGCTTACGTAGAATTTCCAAAAGGCTCTGTAGATGGTACTCAGTTACAAAAAATTCTTGGAGATATAGCAGGCGGATTATCTCTTTCTCCTGAAAAAGTAACAACTTTACAAGACAACTTAAATCAGTTAGTACCAGGATTAGCAGCTTTATTACTGACTTTCTTATGTATGTGGCTGCTTAAGAGAAAAGTAAGTCCAATTGTAATTATCTTTGGATTATTTGCAGTGGGAATTTTAGGACACTTAGTTGGAATATTCTAAAAATAAGGAATGACTACTAAAAATTCAATTTTAGATAAATAGAAAATCTATTTAGAAGAAATAAGTTGGAACTAAAAAGCCAACTTTTTTCTAATTTTACACTTGAAATTTTTTAAAAACAGATTGTTTATTTATAGTTATTGTTTGATTGTAGAAGTTTTAATAATAAAGTTATAGAAATGAGGAATAAAAGTGGCTATTTCAATGAATACAAAAGTCTTATTCACAACAAAGGCAAATTCTTTATCAGGAATGATCGGAAATAAAAATGGAAACATACTCGTAGGCGATAAAGCTTTTGAATTTTATAATAACCGTAATCCTGAAGACTATATTCAGATTCCTTGGGAAGAAATTATAAGAGTAAGGGCACAGATTTTTTTTAAAGACAAATATATTCGTGGTTTTTTCATAGATACTAAAAGTGCTGGCTCATATAATTTCGTTGTAAAAAATGCTGGAAAAACATTAAAGACAATGCGTGATTTTTTAGGAAATGAAAAAATTGTAAGAAATAAACCTGTCTTATCACTAAAAAAGCTATTTGAATGGTTAAAAAAAAATAAAGGAAAATAGAATAGAAAATAAAAATGGACTAACTTAATATTTTTTTGATAGTCCAATTTTTTTATTTTATAAATATTGTCAAATTTTGTTACTAGTTTTTTAAAAAGTATTAATATTCATATTTTTTCTCATACCCTCTAGGTGTAATCATTTTCCCTTTTTTCACAAAGGTATTTGAATTTCCAATTAGTACAATTGTAAGCATATTTATTTCAGAATCAAGCATTTTCTCAAGTGTTGTAATTTCATACTCTTCAGTTTCACGTCCAGCATTTCTTACAATTGCAACAGGAGTATCTTTTGATTTGTGTTTTAGCATAATTTCTTGTGCTTCAACAATTTGTGTTGTTCTTCCTTTACTTTTTGGATTGTATAAGCTTATGATAAAATCACCCTGTGCTGCCAGTTCCAGACGTTTTTTTATTAATTCCCAGTCTGTTAAAAGATTACTTAAGCTAATTGTTACATAATCGTGCATAATTGGTGCTCCAACGATTGCGGCTGCAGCGTTTGTTGCTGTAACTCCTGAGATTACTTCAATTTCCACATCATCCTTTTCATCAATAACTTCATACATTATTCCAGCCATACCGTATACTCCAGCATCTCCGCTACTAATTAAAGCAACATTTTTACCAGATTTCGCAAGTTCTAGAACTTCGATACATCTGTCAACTTCCTTCATCATACTTGAACTTTTTATTTCTGTATTTGGAAAATATTCCTTAATCAAGTCAGTATAAGTTTTATATCCAACGATTATATCGCTTTTCTCCATTGCTTCGTAAGCCTTAAAAGTCATATCTGCCTTTTTTCCTGGCCCAATTCCTACTACATAAATTTTTCCTTTTTTGTTCATTTTTTCTCTCCTCCTAAATTTTATTATCTAATTAATTAAAAAATTAATTTACAATTTTATTATATATGTCTAATGCTTCAAGATTCTTTATTTTTTACTAAAAAAATAAGTTCACAATTTAATCCACTACATCCAGATGTTCAGTCAAAAATCTTTTTCTCCTTGTATATTCTTGTTTCGATATAGTCAAATTTTTTAATTAACAATTTTTTTTATTTGTTCATCATCTGAAAGTAATTAAAATTTTTTTCTTTTATCTTCTAAATGAATATCGCTTTCAATAGTTTCCTCTTTTTCAGAATTTTCCATAATTCTTTTAAACATTTCAGTATCTTCAAGTTTTTTTGTCAATTTTTCAAGTTGTGTAATTTCTTTTTCTGACATTTCTCCAAAAAATCCTTTCAAAGCCATTGTCATCTGAATTGTCATAACAGTCATCATTTCTTTATTTTTATTATATTCTGCCACTTCCTTAGAAATCTGTTTATTCGCAATTTTATTTATAAAATCATTGACCATTCCTTCTGTATCACCTGCTACTACTTTTAAAATACCGCCAGCTATAAAAAAAATTAGTTGATCAGAATATGCCTCTTCATCAGAAATTCTATATTTTTCCCTCAAATCTTTATTATTAAGTATTTTATCAATTTCCTCCATTTTTTGCATTATTTCATCTATTTTTGGCTTAACTGTTTTTAAATTATTGTCTTGATTTATATTTTTTGATTCCTTTGATAAATACTCAAAAAAATCTATTACTTTCAAATAATACTGATTATTGCTAATACTTTTAACTTTTTCAAAATATTTATTTTTTTCAGTTTTTTCTTTTGAACTGATCCAAAAATTCTTTCCCAAAAAGAAATTTTTTCTATCTTCAGAAATATTTGTTTTCAAATATTCTGAAATATACTTCTCTTTTTTAGGATCATTCTCTGTTCTAGTCAAAAAATAGAATTCTATCAATCTTTCCAAAGCAACGTAATTTCTTTTATCCTTTAAATAAATTTTTTCCCATTTATCCCTATCTTCTGTTGATACTTCCCCATCTTCGTTTTTCGTTGTAAATCCCTCTCCAGTTTCTTTATCCAATTTCACAGTTTCATCTATAATTTCCTGCTTCACCCCAACTTTTGACAAATCCTGCTGAATTTTTTCCTTTATTGTTAAAGCATCTAAATTTAGGGTTAAGATGCAAAATAATGTTAATGATAAAAATATTTTTTTCATGCCTATTTCCCTTCTTGATTTTCAATTACCTCTTCAAAAATCGACAATGTCATACCATCCAGTTTTATTTTTTTTGCTAAAAATGCTCCTTTCCCGCTGGAAGCAAGAAATGCACAAGGCTCAGAAACTCCATAAACTCCAATAGTTTTTTTTACGTATTCCGATTTTTCTTCAATCAAATCTTCCAGTTTCAAAATTTCTTCCTTTTCAAAAAATTTTATTGGAATATCAAGCTCTTTCATCGCTTCAAGAAGTCCTGTTTCATCAGATTTTACCCAGGCAGATGCTGCCATTTTTATAGCCGAAAGCTCTAAATTCTGTTTATCCATTGCATATTTTAGTTTTTCGATAATGTGTTCCTTGCTAACTCCTCTTTTACATCCAATACCAATAAAAATATTCTGCGGAATAATTTTTGAGATTTCAATATTTTTTCTATTTGACACAATTATTGCTCCAGCACTATTTTCATAATTATTTACAATGTTTTTTGGTAAATGAAGGCTTACATTTTCTCCATTTACAATTAACGAAGTTACTCTCTTTGCTCCATCCAAATCATTTAATTTGGCTTTGATTTTTTGTGATAATGTATCGACCGCTATTTTTCCACCAACATCGGATGCCGTTGTAATTACTGGAATTGCTCCTATTCCACTAGCAATCTTTTTACATTCTTCATTTGCCCCTCCAAGATGTCCCGAAAGTAATGAAATCACAAAATTAGCGTGATCATCAATCGTTATAACTGCAGGATCAGTATCTTTGCTTTTAAATTTTCCTTCAATAATTCTCACAACAGCTCCAGTTGCTGCAACAAATATATGTAAATCATATTTATTAAATGTTTTTTCAAGCAAAATCGGCACTCTTTCATTTATTACAATTAAATCTTCGTTATTTTCATTTTCAAGATTTAGCAAGTTAGCTACTCTTCCTGATACGTAAATATGTAAATTATTATACACATTTTCTTTTACTTTTAAACAAGTTTTATAACCAGTTTTACTTACACAGTAAATCGCTGTTCTCATTTTTTCTCCTTTTCATATCTGATTTTTTATACTTATTTTTCGAGCTTTTCAAATATTCTATAAAGTTTACTTTTTTCTAATTTTTTTGAAAATTCTGCACTTTCTTTTTCATCATCTGACACTAATATTACCATTATTCTCAAATACATATTTTCCAATATTATATTGTATTTTATTGAATCTTCTGTCATTTTTTCATTATTTGCAACATTTTTTAAATAATAATTAGTTGCTTCTTTTATAGTTTTTATTTTAAATTCTCCATCCTGTTTGAAATCTTTTTGCATTATCTCATTAATTTTGGAAAGATTTAATAACAAATCAAAAGAGTAAACTAACTCGTCTACAACACCAAATTCTCTTTTGTTTTCTTCTGATTGAAAGAAATCTTTAACTATTTTCATTTTTTCAACTTGTTTTTTAGATATTTCCTGCATTTCTTTCATCTTTTTTTCATTAGTTGCTGTATCTACAATAAGTTGGCTAAAATTTTTGCTGTCTCTTAATACATCAATATCTATCATTACTATTTCAATTAAATTATAAACGGCAGGCTTTTCCTTGTATTTTTCTTTAATTTTGTCAAAATATTCTTGAGCCTTTTTCTTTTCTCCGATTTGGTAATAATATAGTCCTGTTACACTCCATTTTTCAAAATCAGTAATTCCTTTGTCTTTTAAGTTTTCTTCATTTATTTTTTGTGCCTTTAAAGTATTCTTATTTCCACCTTTTTTCAAATACATTGACGATAAATATTGCTTAATCACAATATTATTTTTATCTTTTTTCAGCAACGTTTCTGCTCTGTCAATCAAACTGTCAATTTCATCTTGCTGTGGAATAATAGATATTTTACCTCTTGAATCTAACAAAAAGTCCGATGTTTCATCAATTATACTTTGCTTCACTCCTCTTTTTGAAAGCGTTTCCTGAACATTTTCCCTCAAAGTATACGCATTCAAGCCAAAATTTATTGTTAAAAAAACTGTAATTGCGAAAATTATTTTTTTCATAACCAATTTTTCTTCCTACTTTTTTAATTTTTCTAAAAAAATTTTTAAACTTCCATCCTAAACACATTAATTACCGCTGTTTCATAAGGATGAGCCTCTTTTACCAGATAATATGCCAGTTCCTCAAATTCTCTTTTTACCCTGAACTTCATTATTTTTTCATCTGCAACACTTGATTTTCTCACTTCTCCATCAAAAGGACTTCCACCTTCCAGAGTTTTCCAATGCCCAATCGTATCAGATGTAGAGTAGACGTCAGCATAAAATCCTTCTGTCAGCAGGGAATATCTTTGCAGATTCTCCACAATTTTTTCTACGTATTTTTCTGGAACAAAAACCTCAAAAGAACTGTATTCCTGCTTAAATTTCAATTTTGACCCTATTAAATCATCATTTTCATAATCTAAAGTCAAATAAAAGAATGGAGAGTTTTCAAATAGCAGTTTCAGGAAAATCTTATCCCCTTCCCATAACTTAAGGTTGAGAATCTCATCTTTTGAAATCCATTTTAAATCCCCTTCATCACATTCCTTCTGTATCCCATTAAAATCAGAACTCGTATAAAGATACATAAATAAAGGCTCATCAGCATTGTAGTTGAAAATCACAAGTCCCCTGTACTCAAAACTGTTAAGCTCATACCCTGTTTCTTCACTGACTTCCCTTCTCAGACATTGTTCAGGAGTTTCCCCATTTTCCAGCTTTCCTCCTACACCAAGCCATTTCCCTTTATTTATATCTATTTCCTTTTTATTTCTATGTAACATCAGATATTTATTATCCTTTTCAAGATAACACAATGTTGTAATCATATTTTCTCCTGTTCATAAATTCTTTTTCAATTAAAATCTATTTATTTTATAATTTTTCTCTTTTCTGAATTTATATCTTTTGTAATTATAACATATTTTTTGAAAAAATACTTTTAATTTTTGTAATGATTTCAAATTACTTTATAAAAAAATAATATTATATTGTTCAAAATAATCTGAAAATGCGAATTAAATCTGTATAATTTAATAATAAAATTTTCTAAATTATAACTTAAATTTTATACTAATATAAAAAATATATAATAACATCATTTTAAAACTGAATTCAATATATATAGAAATTTAACGAATATATATTTAATAATATTAAAACACTTTGAATCACTATTAAACAAGGAATATTTAGTTTTTATAGTTAAATATTTGTAAGGTATAATTAGTTTAAACAAGTTTTATTCAAAAATTTACAAATGAAAAACTAATATGAAAATGTTATAATACGATTTAGTAAAATTATTTAGAAATGAAAAGAGGAAAGAAAAGTAAAATGGGAAAAAAAGTAAAAATTGGGAGAAAAAGTAAAAAGTTATTATTTTCTATGGTATTTTTGGCTATATCAGCATTTTCTTTTGCTGATGGTGAAGATTATCAGGACTATAAAGCACTGTTAATCGGAGATGTAAATGGGAATATTATAAAGGAGGACAATAGTTCTGATGTTCGTCCATTAGCTTCAGTAACAAAAATTATGACATCAATATTAACATTGGATAAAATAAAAAATGGACAAATTTCATATGATGATAAAGTAACAGTTTCAGCAAAAGCTGCTTCAGTTCCATATGGAATAAAATTAACTGCTGGAAAGCAATATACAGTAAGAGATTTGTTAAAGGCAACAATTATAAAATCATCAAATAATGCTGCATACGCTCTTGCAGAGTATGTTGGAGGGGATGTTTCGAATTTTGTACATTCCATGAATGAAAAAGCTAGAAGTTATGGATTAAATTCTCTTAGATATTGTTCTCCACATGGATTGCCACCTAGTTATACAGGTTCATGCATGGATCAAGGAAATGCAAAAGATTTGTACAAACTTGCTCAAATAACACTAAAAGATTATAGTGAATACTTGAACTTCTCAAAAAATAAGACAGATTATGTAGACAACGGAAATACAAAGGTAACTTCAACAAATGCACTTTTAGGAAATGTACTAGGAGTGGATGGAATAAAAACAGGATACCACAACGCAGCAGGATCAAACATTGTTCTAACCGCAAATAGAGGAAACGATAGAATGATAGCTATTATTTTAGGATCAAACAGAGCAAAAGATAGAAACGCCATAGGAGCAAGAGAAATAAATAATTATTATACAAATGGTTATGCACGAAAAACAAGTGTAGCAACTAACACTTATGCCAATAATAATCAAACAAACGATAATAATAACAATACAGAAAATCATTCTCAAACAAAAGGAAATAAAATAGAACAATTTTTCAATATGATTTTTAAAAAGAATAACAATAATGAAAATTCAGCTAAGAAAATGAAAATCATAAGTAAAAATGATGTAGTAGCAATAGCAACAATAGGAGATAGTAAATATAACTTGTATCCAACAAAGGATGTTGAAATAACTGCTACACAACGTCCAAATCTAAATTATACAATAAATTTAAATTCAGGAGTTAATAAAAAAAGTGTAGGAAAAGTAGTGGGGACATATGTTGCAACTGATGGAACATTAACTTACAGCGGAGAATTAATTATGAAATAAACTAAAATAAAAATAGAGCTGTTTTTTAACGGCTCAATTTTATTGTTTTAATAGATAAACAATTTTGAATATACAAAGAAAGGAAGTACAATGTCAATTGGTGTATTTGATTCTGGAATTGGGGGGCTAACAGTATTAAAAGAAATTAGAAAAGTCCTCCCAAATGAAAAAATATATTATTTTGGAGATACTGCAAGAGTTCCATATGGAGAAAAAACAAAAGAATTAATTATTCGATATTCAAAAGAAATAGTTGAATTTTTGCTAGAAAAAGATGTGAGTGCAATCGTAGTAGCTTGCAATACAGCAACGGCACTAGCTTTAAAGGAGTTGAAGGAAATATTTAAAATTCCTATTATAGGAGTAATTGAAGCAGGTGCAAGAACGGCGATAAACACTACGAAAAGTAACGAAATTGGAGTGATAGGAACAAAAGCGACAATAAAATCAGAAAAATACATAGAAGAAATAAAACTTTTTAATCCAAAAGTAAAAGTTTTTCAGAAAGCTTGTCCACTTTTTGTACCAGCCGTAGAAGAAGGGATTTTAAGTGGAAAATTAGTAAACCAAATAATAAAAACATATCTTGATGATTTTGAAGAGAAAATCGACACATTAATATTAGGTTGTACTCATTATCCTTTGTTAAAAGATGCAATTAGTAAAATTTATCCTGATATAAAAATAGTAGATCCAGCAAAAGAAACAGCTTTAGATTTAAAAAGTATTTTACAAAAAAATAAATTTTTAAAAAACGATGCTCTTAAAAATGAAGAAGTAAATTATTATGTAACTGATGGACAGGAAAAATTTAAAGAAATCGGTATTATGTTTTTAGAAGAAAATATTAAAAAAGTAGAGCTTGTTAAATTGTAATAATAGAAATTACATTATATAGAAATAGTTATAATATATTATAAAGAAAGGAAATAAATGTTTGAATATATTTCTGGAAAATTAACAATCAAAAAAATTGATTATGTAGCCTTAGATATAAATGGTTTGGCGTATAAAGTATATGTATCCTTAAAAACGTTTGAAAAATTAGATAACATTGGAAATGATGAAAAATTATACATTTATACAAATGTAAAGGAAGATGATATTTCATTATATGGTTTCAAAACCCAAAATGAAAGAGAACTTTTCAAGGCACTAATAAGTATAAGCGGTGTAGGACCTAAACTTGGAATTGCAATATTATCGACATTTAATACACGAGAAATTATAGACATTGTAAATGAAAATGAGTCAAAGATTTTTACAAGAGTTCCAGGGCTAGGAATAAAAAAAGCCCAAAAAATAATTTTAGACTTAAAAGATAAAGTAAAAAAACTAGATTTAACAGAAACAATAGAAGAAATCAGTGATATATCATCAGGTAAATTAATAACATCAAACACATCAAATCCAAAATTACTACTAATGAAAGAAGATTTAAAGTTAGCTTTAGAATCTTTAGGATACATAAATAGTGATGTTTCTAAATGGATAACAGATAAGGAATTAGCACAAGTGAAAGATATAAGTGAAGCTATAAAAATGATTTTACAAAAAATTCAAAAATAAAAAGGACTTGGAAAGAAGGTAAAACTTCAAAGTACAAAATATTTCACAGAATACAAATTAAAATTAGATTTTAAAGCACTTTCTAAGAAATAAAAAATAGACTACGAATAAAAATATTCAAAAACACAAATTTTTTGAAAAAAGTAGTTGACAAATAAATTCAGTTATGATAATATATATCTTGTCGATACGAAATTGTGTCGCAGGACAATTGAGATAAGAATAGAAGAAGCAATAATGTGTAAAAGATAAATAATAGTCAAGAGCTCTTGTTGTAAAACAAGATTCTCGTCAAGATAAAGGTGAAACTTAAATATATGTAAAATATATTGAATGAAGAGTTTGATCCTGGCTCAGGATGAACGCTGACAGAATGCTTAACACATGCAAGTCTTTGGCAAATCTGTGCTTGCACAGCCTAGCCAAGGCGGACGGGTGAGTAACGCGTAAAGAACTTGCCCTGCAGATAGGGATAACAGACGGAAACGACTGATAACACCTGATACAATTGCCGGCACGCATGTGCCTGGCAATGAAAAGAGATGCTGCAGGAGAGCTTTGCGTCCTATTAGCTTGTTGGTGAGGTAACGGCTCACCAAGGCGATGATAGGTAGCCGGCCTGAGAGGGTGAACGGCCACAAGGGGACTGAGATACGGCCCTTACTCCTACGGGAGGCAGCAGTGGGGAATATTGGACAATGGGGGCAACCCTGATCCAGCAATTCTGTGTGCACGAAGAAGGTTTTCGGATTGTAAAGTGCTTTCAGCAGGGAAGAAGAAAGTGACGGTACCTGCAGAAGAAGCGACGGCTAAATACGTGCCAGCAGCCGCGGTAATACGTATGTCGCAAGCGTTATCCGGAATTATTGGGCATAAAGGGCATCTAGGCGGCCAGACAAGTCTGGGGTGAAAACTTGCGGCTCAACCGCAAGCCTGCCCTGGAAACTGTTTGGCTAGAGTGCTGGAGAGGTGGACGGAACTGCACGAGTAGAGGTGAAATTCGTAGATATGTGCAGGAATGCCGATGATGAAGATAGTTCACTGGACGGCAACTGACGCTGAAGTGCGAAAGCTAGGGGAGCGAACAGGATTAGATACCCTGGTAGTCCTAGCTGTAAACGATGATTACTGGGTGTGGGCATGAAGAGTGTCCGTGCCGAAGCAAATGCGATAAGTAATCCGCCTGGGGAGTACGGCCGCAAGGCTGAAACTCAAAGGAATTGACGGGGACCCGCACAAGCGGTGGAGCATGTGGTTTAATTCGACGCAACGCGAGGAACCTTACCAGATCTTGACATCCTACGAATGCCTGTGAGAACAGGCAGTGCCTTCGGGAACGTAGAGACAGGTGGTGCATGGCTGTCGACAGCTCGTGTCGTGAGATGTTGGGTTAAGTCCCGCAACGAGCGCAACCCCTATCGTTAGTTACCATCATTAAGTTGGGGACTCTAGCGAGACTGCCTGCGAAGAGCAGGAGGAAGGTGGGGATGACGTCAAGTCATCATGCCCCTTATGATCTGGGCTACACACGTGCTACAATGGCCGGTACAGAGAGCTGCAAAGCGGCAACGCCAAGCGAATCTTTAAAGCCGGTCCAAGTTCGGATTGAAGTCTGCAACTCGACTTCATGAAGCTGGAATCGCTAGTAATCGCAGATCAGCAATGCTGCGGTGAATACGTTCTCGGGTCTTGTACACACCGCCCGTCACACCACGAGAGTTGTTTGCACCTGAAGCTGCCGGTCTAACCGTAAGGAGGAAGGCATCTAAGGTGTGGATAGTGATTGGGGTGAAGTCGTAACAAGGTATCCGTACCGGAAGGTGCGGATGGATCACCTCCTTTCTAAGGAGTTAATTCATTACACTGCTTCTTCGTATATCTTTATAGTCTTTAGGACAATGGGAAATGAATAGTAGGTAAAAGATTACAATGAAACTAGAGTAAAAGTTATTCTGGATAAAAAGCTAATAAGGGCACACGGAGGATGCCTAGGCAACAACAGCCGATGAAGGACGTGATAAGCTGCGATAAGCTGGGAGAAGATGCACATAATCGTTAATCCCCAGATTTCCGAATGGGAAAACCTGCATGTCTGGAGGACATGCGTGAAAACGGTAAGCCCGTGAACTGAAACATCTAAGTAACGGGAGGAAAAGAAAGTAAAAACGATTCCCTAAGTAGCGGCGAGCGAACGGGGAAAAGCCTAAACCGTGCCAGTGCCAAGCGGACAGCATTGCTGGCACGGGGTTGTGGGACTTCCATTAACGGATTGTCATAATGTTTAAACTGTATGTATGTAAGTAGAATCAGCTGGGAAGCTGAACCAAAGAAGGTGATAGTCCTGTAGAACATAAAATACATATAGTGACTGGAAGCACCCGAGTAGCGTCAGGCACGAGGAATCTGGCGTGAATCAGCGTGGACCATATCACGCAAGGCTAAATACTGTTGTTGACCGATAGTGAAGAGTACCGTGAGGGAAAGGTGAAAAGAACCCTGAGCAAGGGAGTGAAATAGAATTTGAAACCGTGTGCTTACAAACGGTAGGAGCACTTTATGTGTGACTGCGTGGATTTTGGTTAATCATCCTGCGAGTTATGATTAGTGGCAAGGTTAATAAAGTGGAGCCGAAGGGAAACCGAGTCTTAATAGGGCGTTAAGTCGCTAGTCATAGACGCGAAACCTAGTGATCTAGGCCTGTCCAGGCTGAAGCTGAGGTAAGACTCAGTGGAGGGCCGAACTCACCGCCGTTGAAAAGTTGGGAGATGAGGCAGGTCTAGGGGTGAAAAGCCAATCGAACTAGGAGATAGCTCGTTCTCTCCGAAATGCATTTAGGTGCAGCCTTGACGTTAAGATATGTGGGGGTAGAGCTCTGTATGGTCTAGGGGGCGTACTGCTTACCGAAATCAAGCAAACTTCGAATACCATATATTAATAGTCAGGAGTGAGTCCGCGGATGACAAGGTCCGCGGACGAGAGGGGAACAGCCCAGACCGCCAGCTAAGGTCCCTAATTATGTCTAAGTGGGAAAGGAGGTGGATATTCACAGACAACCAGGAGGTTGGCTTAGAAGCAGCCATACCTTAAAAGAGTGCGTAATAGCTCACTGGTCGAGAGTATCTGCGCCGAAGATGTAACGGGGCTAAGACATAAACCGAAGCTGCGGAGGCGTGTTTACACGCCTGGTAGGAGAGCGTTCTGTAGGCCGTTGAAGGAATGCCGTAAGGCCATTCTGGAGGTATCAGAAGTGAGAATGCAGGAATGAGTAGCGAGAAGGCGGGCGAGAATCCCGCCGGCCGGAAGTCCAAGGTTTCCAGGGGAAGGTTTGTCCGCCCTGGGGAAGTCGGGACCTAAGCATAAGCAAAATTGTGATGGCGAATGGAAAACAGGTTAATATTCCTGTACCACTATTATCGCTTGAGAGACGGAGTGACGCAGGAAGGTATGTGAGAAGACTGACGGAATAGTCTTTCTAAGGGCGTAGCATGGACACGCAGGAAAATCCGCGTGTCTAAATGTGAGACCTGATGGGGAAGTGCATTAGCATAAGTCACAGATCCTACACTGCCGAGAAAAACTTCTATCGATGAGAAATAGTGCCCGTACTGTAAACCGACACAGGTGGACAGAGTGAGAAACTTAAGGCCGACAGGATAACTCTAGCTAAGGAACTCTGCAAAATAGCCCCGTAACTTCGGGAGAAGGGGTGCCTGATATACTTGAGAGGAGAAACACCTCAAGGGGAAACAGGCCGCAGTGAAGAGTCCCAAGCAACTGTTTACCAAAAACACAGGTCTATGCTAAGCTGAAAGGCGACGTATATGGGCTGACACCTGCCCAGTGCCGGAAGGTTAAGAGGAGGATTGAGAGATTCGAATTGAAGCCCCGGTGAACGGCGGCCGTAACTATAACGGTCCTAAGGTAGCGAAATTCCTTGTCGGGTAAGTTCCGACCTGCACGAATGGTGAAATGATTTGGGAGCTGTCTTGGCTGGAGACCTGGTGAAGTTGTAATGTCGGTGAAGATACCGACTACCTGCAGTAGGACGGAAAGACCCCGTGGAGCTTTACTGTAGTTTGGCATTGGGTTTTGGCTGTGTGTGTATAGGATAGTTGGGAGACTGTGAAGTTAAGGCGTCAGTTTTAACAGAGTCGTCGTTGGAATACCAACCATATGCCGTTGAAATTCTAATCTGGTAACGGAGACAGTGCTAGATGGGCAGTTTGACTGGGGCGGTCGCCTCCCAAAGAGTAACGGAGGCGTTCAAAGGTTCCCTCAGGCTGGATGGAAATCAGCCTAAGAGTGCAAACGCATAAGGGAGCTTGACTGCAAGACTGACGGGTCGAGCAGGTACGAAAGTAGGAGTTAGTGATCCGGCGGTTCCGTATGGAAGGACCGTCGCTCAACGGATAAAAGCTACCCCGGGGATAACAGGCTGATACTTCCCAAGAGTCCATATCGACGGAAGTGTTTGGCACCTCGATGTCGGCTCGTCTCATCCTGGGGCTGGAGAAGGTCCCAAGGGTTGGGCTGTTCGCCCATTAAAGAGGCACGCGAGCTGGGTTCAGAACGTCGTGAGACAGTTCGGTCCCTATCCACTGCAGGCGCTTGAATACTGAAAAGATCTGACCTTAGTA
This sequence comes from Leptotrichia sp. HMT-225, assembly GCF_030644325.1. Classification (NCBI taxonomy): domain Bacteria; kingdom Fusobacteriati; phylum Fusobacteriota; class Fusobacteriia; order Fusobacteriales; family Leptotrichiaceae; genus Leptotrichia; species Leptotrichia sp. HMT-225. The sequence goes on from NZ_CP130323.1 coordinate 508,708, forward strand.
CGAGAGGACCGGGTTGGACAGACCTCTGATGTACCAGTTGTCACGCCAGTGGCATGGCTGGGTAGTCACGTCTGGAACGGATAATCGCTGAAAGCATCTAAGCGAGAAACCGACTTTGAGATGAGTATTCGCAGTATCCATGGAGAACACATGGTTGATAGGCCAGAGGTGTAAGTGCAGCAATGCATTCAGCTGACTGGTACTAATATTACATCTGCTTTTTAATTAATCTTTTACTACTACTATTTATTTCTCATTGTCTTAACTTGACAATTTAGTTTTTAAAGTTTGGTGATGTTAGCAGCAGGGATACACCCGGTTACATTTCGAACCCGGCAGTTAAGTCTGTTTACGCCTACGATACTTGGATTCGTCCCGGGAAAATAGGTAGTTGCCAAACTTTTTTCTTTTGTGTGTCTCCGTAGCTCAGCCGGTTAGAGCATCTGACTGTTAATCAGAGGGTCGTTGGTTCGAGTCCAACCGGGGACGCCATTTTTTTTGTTAAAAATATTCAAAAATATTTAGATTTTCTATACTTTAGCTTAATTTTTAATTTTTTCTAGTAATAAATTCTTGTGTTTATTTGACATTTTTAGTAAAGAAATAATTATAAATTTTTTGGTCTAACAAAAAAGGCTGTTTTAACAGCCTTTTTCTATTTTTCACTTTTTTCTACAATTACTTTTAATGAATGCCAGCTAAGTGTCGCACATTTTACTCTTGCAGGCATTTGAGCCACATATTCCATAAGTACAGCATCTCCTAATTTCTTGCTTTCTTCACTTGTCAATTTTTCTTCCTGTTTCATCATTTTGAAAAATAAATTTACTTTTTCTTTCGCTTCTTCCAACGTCTTTCCCTTTACCAAGTCAATCAGCATAGCCATAGAAGCCGTTGAAATTGCACATCCGCTTCCAATAAAAGCGGCATCTGTTATTACTCCATTTTCATCAGTTTTTATTTCAAGCGTCAAGTCATCTCCACAGTTTGGATTATGTCCACGTTCTGCAAATGTCGGATTTTCGATTTCACGGTTTAGTTCCTTACGTCTGCTGTATTCCAGTATTGTCTGCTGATATATTTTTTCTAAATTCATATAAACCTCCTTTTCAAATTTTTTTCTTTTTATTTATTTTTCCTATAATTCAAAAACTTCCTTCACTTTTAAAAGCCCTTCTATAAGTTTATCAATATCCTCTTCATTGTTGTAAATGCTAAAACTTGCACGACAACACGAAGGCACTCCTAAATACTTCATTAAAGGCTGTGCACAATGATGCCCCGAACGAACTGCCACATTATACGAGTCAAGTATAAATGCTACATCATGAGAATGCACATTTTTTACATTAAAGGCAATAATTCCAGCACGCTTAACATCTTTTATAAAATATGTTTCCACAAAATCTAGCTTTTTCAATTTTTCTAAAGCAATTTCCGTAAGAGAATTTTCAATTTCATTAATTTTCTCATAACTTATTTCTTCGATAAAATTAATTGCTTCTTCCAGAGTTACTGCCCCTTCCACATTCTGAGTCCCGCCTTCAAATTTATTTGGAAGCGGCGCAAACGTTGATTCCTCCTCTGTTACAAATTCAATCATATCTCCACCATATAAGAAAGGCGGCATTTTGTCAAGAATATCCTTTTTCCCGTACATAACCCCAATTCCCATTGGCGTAAATAATTTATGTCCTGAAAATACAAGAAAATCTGCATCCAGTTTTTGAACATCGTGTTTAAAATGCAACATCGATTGTGCAGCATCCACAAGAATACGTATATTTTTATTTTTGCTTCGTGCAATTTCAACAATTTCCTTTATTGGCTGAATAACTCCTGTAACATTTACCACAGCAGAAATAGCTACAAGTTTTGTTTTATCAGACAATTTATTTTCAAAATCTTCAATATCAAATTGTCCATTTTCAGTAAGATAAACAAATTTTATCTTGGCATTTTTCTTTTTAGCTACAAACTGCCAAGGGACAATGTTTGCGTGATGATTTGAAATTCCTAGAATTATCTCGTCATTCTCATTTATAAATTCCATTCCATAAGAATAGGCGATTAAATTGATTGACTCTGTAGTACTTTTGGTAAAGATTACTTCTTCCGAATATTCTGCATTAATAAATTTCTGTACAGTTTTACGTGCATTTGTCATCAAGTTTGAGGCTTCCATGGATAAAGTATGCGAACCACGTCCTGGATTGCCGTTATATTTTTCATAATATTCCATAATTTTATCCAGCACTCTTTTTGGCTTTTGTGAAGTTGCCGCTGTATCAAGATAGTAATTATTTCTATTCTTAAATATTGGAAATTCTTTTCTATAGTCCATTTTTCCCTCCCTATACAATTTTACCCACAAGCAATAAAAAATTATATCACTTTGTGGGTAATTTTTCAAATTCATATTTTTTATTTTAAATTCTTCTTTCCAGCTCTTCAAATAATTTTTCTCTTAATTTTTCATCATCGATGTTATCCATTATTGGACGGAATGAAGATTCTACTATTAATTTTTTTGCTCTTCCTTCAGAAAGTCCACGGCTCATTAAATAAAATAATTTTGATTCATCAACTTTTCCGACAGAAGCGGCATGTTCTCCGATAACATCATCTTCACTACAAAATAATGTCGGAATAGAGTCAGCCTTTATTTTATCATTTAACAAGATGGCGAATTCCCCTTCACGTCCTTCAGATTTACTAGAACCTTGTTTAAAGTACAGATTTCCACGAAATACTTTTTTAGCCGTATCTTTTACAGCCCCTCTTCCTTGAAGTTCTCCAATAGTTCTACGACCACGGAATACTACTGAATATTCCAAGTCCAGCTTTCTGTCCTCATCAGCAAGGTATGCAGGCCATACATAAACTTCTGCTGAATCTTCTTCAAGATAAGATTTATGGCTTATTGCATTAATCTTTCCACCTAGTTCAACACTGTAATATTGTGTTTTCCCTTGTCCTAAAGTTTCTATCTTAGATGATTCAAAATTAGAACTGCTTGTATTTAAAGTTTGTATTTTTATAATTTTTACTTCTGCATTTCGTCCTGTAAACACTTTTATAATTCCATTGTGATAAACTGGTGTGTCATCTTCTGAATCATAAGTAATTATTACTGTAACTTTTGCAAAATCTTCGACTTCAATAACATTGTAGTCAACTAGAAAATTATTTTCTTTATTTGCACGATAATTTAAGTAAATTGGCTTTTCAACAGTTTTTCTCTCTTTTATTTTCAAATATTTCCCTTTGTTATAAAAAGCAAAGTTCTGTTTCTTGAAAAAATCTCCCAATCCATAATCATTATCGTTTTTCAAACTTTCAAGTTCTTGCAAAGAATCATTTATATTTTTTATAACAACTCCATCTTGATTTTCATTTTTAACTTCCAGATTATTAAATTCCTTAAAAGTTTCAGGTTCCTCATATTTATAGCCAACCCTCTTCCAATTAACTTTTTCAAGTGTTTTATATTCTTCAAAAATTTTTAATCTGTAATCACTGTTATCAAGATTTTGTATGCTTGATTTTTCTAACATTTTTACTCCTCTCATTTTTTTAGCAATGTCTTTAAATTATCCAATAGTTCCTTCCAGTTCCAGCTCTATCAATTTATTAAGCTCTACAGCGTATTCAAGTGGAAGCTCCTTAGAAATTGGCTCAACAAATCCTCTTACAATCATCGCCTTTGCTTCATCTTCACTAATACCTCTTGACATAAGGTAAAATATTGCTTCGTCGCTTATTCTTCCGATTTTTGCTTCATGTCCAATATCTACGCTATCATTATTTATATCAATTATTGGTATAGTGTCTGAAGTTGATTCATTATCCAGCATTAATGATTCACATTCTACAGTTGATCTTGCTCCAGTTGCTTCTGGCAATACTTTTAAAAGCCCTCTATAAAATGCTGTTCCTCCATTTTTGGAAATTGATTTTGAATGAACTGTCGAACTTGTCTGTTTTCCTTGATGAATAATTTTACATCCTGTATCCAAATATTGTCCAGCCGCTGCAAATGTAACTCCTGTAAATTCACATCTTGAACGATCACCTTTTAGAATACTCATTGGGTAAAGCATCGAAACTCTTGATCCAAATGATCCAGAAATCCACTCAACTACTCCATCATCTTCCACTATTGCTCTTTTTGTATTAAGATTGTACATATTTCTTGACCAATTCTCAATTGTTGAATATCTTAATCTTGCCCCTTTTCTTACAAATAATTCAACCGCTCCCGCATGCAATGCATTTTTTTGATATTTTGGAGCAGAACATCCCTCGATATAATGCAAATCAGCTCCTTCGTCCACAATAATAAGCGTATGCTCAAATTGTCCTGCTTCAGGTGCATTCAATCTAAAATATGATTGTAAAGGCATATTTACCTTTACTCCTTTTGGAACGTAGATAAATGATCCTCCAGACCATACTGCTCCATGTAATGCCGCAAATTTGTGATCATTAACCGTAATTAATGTCATAAAATATTCCTTTAGCATATCTTCATATTCTACCATAGCAGTCTCAATATCTGTATAAATTACACCTTGTTCTTTCAATTCTTTATGAATGCTGTGATAAACTACTTCCGAATCATATTGTGCTCCTACTCCTGCAAGTGACTGCTTTTCAGCCTCAGGAATTCCAAGTCTGTCAAATGTATCTCTTATATAGCTTGGTACATCATCCCAGTTTTCATTCATAGGTGCCGAATCAGGTTCTAAATAATGCACAATATCATTTACATCAAGATCTGATAAATCTGGACCCCAGTCAGTCATAGGTTTTGAATTGTAAACTTCTAATGCCTTTAATCTAAATTCTCTCATCCATTCAGGCTCATTTTTTCTTTCTGAAATTTTTTTGATAATTTCAGGAGTAAGTCCCTTTTCAGCCTTATATTTATAATGTCCTTCGTCTTTTATATCATAGACACCACGTTCAATATCTGCAACATATGTTTTTTTTCTATTTTCCATTATTCCCACACTTTCTATTCTGTATTAATTATAATCCTAATTCTTCCTTCATTTTAGCATAACCATCTTTTTCAATGCTTTCAACTAATTCTTGCCCACCTGTCTTAACAATTTTTCCATTCATCAAAATATGAACAAAATCAGGCTTTAAATAATCCAGCACTTTATCATAGTGTGTAATTATAAGTAAAGCTGTATCTTTAGTCTTTAATTTTTGAACACCTTCAAATACAACTTTTGTAGCGTCAATATCAAGTCCAGAATCAGTTTCATCCAGAATAGCCAATTTTGGCTCTAAAACTGCCATCTGTAAAATTTCATTCTTTTTCTTTTCTCCACCAGAAAATCCAACATTTAAATGTCTATCTGCATATTCGGGATTAATGTGAAGTTTTTCCATTTTTTCTACTAGTTCATTGTGAAATTGCATTAAATACTGTTTTTCACCAGTAACAGATTCTTTTGCTGTTCTCAAAAAGTCTTCTACTGTAAGTCCCGGTATTTCTTCTGGATATTGAAATGATAGGAAAATACCTTTTTTAGCTCTTTCGTCAACAGCATCTTCATTAATATTTTCTCCATCCAAAATAATTTCCCCATCAACAAGCTCATGTTTTGGATGTCCCACAAGAATACTTGCAAGTGTAGATTTTCCTGCTCCATTAGGCCCCATAATTACATGAACTTCTCCTTTATTTATAGTCAAGTTCAGTCCTTTTAAGATTTCCTTCCCCTCTACTTCAGATTTTACGTTTTTCAATTCTAACAAACTCATGTTAATTTTACCTCCAAAATTTTTCTAAATATATCTAAATTTCACTAAACTTAATCAAAGCAAAAATTTGAGTGAAACATATCAATTTTTAATTATTTCATAAACTGATTTTATCATAAATTTATTTGTTTATCAAATCAAATTGTACTTATATATTTTATCAAAAAATTGTAATAAAATCAATTATGAAAATAATTTATTTATATTTTTCTATATAATAATTTGTATTTTAATATTTAAATTAAGTAATCGGTACAATTATTGAGTAATCTTCTGTCCATTCTGTCCATTTTTCAGGTGTCAATGTTACCAAATCTATTTTTTTCATAAAATCGTATGGTTCTTCATAACTTTGTAGTGAGGTATTATCAATTAAATTTTTAGGAGCCGTTTTATCATTAATTCCTAAGTCAAATCCATGTAATAATGCTATTTTAGAATACATTAATACATAAATATTCAAATAAAAACTATAATTAATATCTGTATCAAAAAGAATTTTTTTAGCTATTTTAGGTTCTAATAATTTATGTATTGCTCGTTTCATTTTTTCTGTATTTTTATTTACTAATGCTTCAAAAAACATAAAATCATATTTTGTATATGCATAATAACTTTTAGTTAATGGTTCTTCCAAATATTTTTTGCTTCTTTTTTCTACTTCTTCAAAATCTCCTAATAGTGCTAAAATAGTTGTTTTTGATAAAAAAGAATTTCGATGTAAATCTTTTGATTTTATATAGGTGTTCTCTTTTGAATTAAAATCATTTGAAGTTATATAGTTTAAATTATTTTTTAAAAAACTTATCCATTCTTTATTATTTGACATAATTAATCCAAATAAACTATAGCTAGCCTTATAAAGTTTTGATTCTTTAGAAGTTCCTAAAATTTTTAATTTTTCTGAAATATGACAGTTTAACCTAAAAGAATTTAAATTATTTTCTATCAATAAATTTTTTGAAGCAAGTACTTTATACCCTGATGATAATGTTCTCATACAGGATAACTGATTTCCCTTTTTATTTTTAATGTAATCTATACATCTTTTTTCCATTTCAAAATCAAATTTATAATCAGATAAAATTTCATAATTTTCTTTGAACTTTTGTTCATCAATTAAAATATTCACTTATATTCCTCATTTCCAATCTAATTTTTATTATTTTCTTAATCTGAAAAATCACATCGCTCCATTGTATGTTTCCTTATCATTTTTAAAAAACTTCTTTTGTAATCGCTGAACATTTATTTGTTTCTTTATACTAAACCCCATTTAAACAGCGAATTTATTAAAAACTTTTCTAAAAAAGGATAAAAAACTAATATTTTTAATTAAAATATAATTTTCATTTTTTAAACAGAGTCTACCATAAACTAATCCGTCGGAGCATTTTTCTGTGCTGACAAAACTGTTTGAGCATAGCGAGTTTTTTGGCAGTGCAGAAAAATGTCGTAGACTAGCCATAGGTTGTAGGATTTGCGGCAATGAGCAATCCTATAAAAACATAGTAATTAGTTGAATGGCTATGAAATAGCTATTATAAAAATTTATTCCTATTTTCAAAAGAGTTTAGTATTAATAACAAATCCTTCAATTCTTCAAGACTAATTTTTTCCATTATTTATATTCTCCTGTTTGATTTTCAGATAAAAAAATGTTGCATTTAATATTGCAATTTATGATAAGTTAAAATTTTACAAAAAAAGTATCCCCTTAAACACCTACTCCAAAGAGAATACTTTTTAAAAAACATATTTTTATTACTTATTATTTCAAAGCAAATGCCTTGTGATTTAAAGGTCCTGTATAGTCGTTTAATTTAAAGGACTGTTTCAAGGCTTCTGTGATTAATTTTTTTGTAGTGGAGACTGCTTCGCTTACTGTGGAACCTTTTGCCAATTCTGCTGTGATTGAGGCGGAGAAAGTACATCCTGCACCATGATTCCATTCTGTATCAATTTTTTCAGATTCAAAAAATTCAAAATCTTTTCCATCGTATAAGAAATCAATTGATTTTTCTCCAGCGAAAAATTTTCTTCCTTTTATAACAACATTTTTTGCACCTAAGTCACATATTTTTTTAGCCGCTTCCTTCGCTTCCTCAAGTGTGTCAATTTTTTCCATTCCAGCTAACTGTGCGGCTTCAAATAAGTTTGGAGTAACAACAGTTGCGTAAGGCAATAAATGATTTTTCATGGCAACTACATTTTCTGGGAAAAGATTTTCAGTAGAACCGCTGCTCACTTTACACACCATAACGGGATCTATAACAACTGGATTTTTACAATTTTTTAAAATAGAACCTACATATTCAATAATTTCAACTGTAGGAAGCATGCCAGTTTTTAATGCATCCACTCCAATTCCATTTACAACTGTATCAATTTGCTCTTTTATAACATTCAATTCAATTGGAAAAACTTTGTGAGCCCAGCTATTTTTAGGATCCATTGTAACAATAACTGTCAGAGCGTTCATTCCATACACTCCTCTTTCCTGAAACGTTTTCAGATCCGCCTGTATACCAGCTCCTCCGCTTGTATCAGATCCTGCAATTGTTAATACTTTTTTTATAGACATTTTGTTACCTCCTGTTTTATATTTTAATTATTTCAGTTTCAAATTATCAATAACCCTTGTTTTTATAAAAAATAATATGATAAAAACATCTATACAATCAAAACATTTCAAAAATTAATTTGTTAAATAAATATTTAAAATTTATCTTGCAAATTCAATATTTTTCATAATTTCCTTTGCTATTTCAGGTTTATTCATTGTATAAATATGAATTCCCTTGATTCCATAAGCTAATAATTCTATAATTTGTTCACTTGCGTACATTATTCCAGCCTTTTTCATAGATTCTGGATTATCTCCGTATTTTTCCAATAATTTATCTAATGTGTGAGGAACAGAGCATTTTGAAAGTTCTATAATTCTTTTTATTTGTTTTGCATTTGTAACTGGCATAATTCCAGCAACTAAAGGTACTTTTATATCTAGTTTTTCTGCTTTTTCCTTAAATTTTATAAAAATATCATTATCAAAGAACATTTGAGAAGTTAAAAAATCTGTCCCAGCTTCAACTTTATTCTTCAAATGAAACAGGTCAACCAAATCATTATTTTCATAGTGAGTTTCTGGATAAAACGCACCACCAATTGAAAAATCATCAAAGTCACTGTTTTTTCTCAAGTCACTAATCAGTTCAGAAGCGTACTTATAATCTCCCTTGTTATAAATATCTTCTGTTTCTCCTTGCGGAACATCTCCACGAAGTGCCAAAATATTTTTTACATTTTTACTTTTTGCTTCCTGCAAATAATCATGAATTTCACTTTTCTTACTTCCAACACAAGTTAAATGAGCCAAAACTTCTGTTTTCAAATTATTTTTAATGTGAGAAGCCATTTCAATAGTCCCACCTTTAGTCTGCCCGCCTGCACCGTATGTAACGCTAATAAAATCAGGCTTGCATTCAACCAGTTCAGCCGTCACCTCTTTTAATTTCTCTTGCGAAAAATTTTTGTTTGGTGGAAAAATCTCAAAGGAAATAAGATGCTCCTTCTGTTCAAACATATCTTTTATTTTCATTAAAACCTCCTATATTAAAAATATTTTATCTATTTATTACTATTTTTCAAATTTTATCTATTTTTAACCAATTCTTCTATATTGTACTACAAAAAATTGGTTTTGTAAATTTTTTAACTATATATTTTAATTCTTATTTGTAATAAATTTTAGTTATAATCAATCTATTTAAAAATTCGAAATCTATGATAAATATTTTTCTTTAATAAAATAAAGTAATAAACTTTTACTGTACGATAAGAATTTGTCAAAATGAGCGATTCTGTAAAAATAAATAAAGAACAAATAAAAAAGAATTCCCAAAATTGTTATTTCAGGAATCCTTCAATTAATTTTATTTATGTTTTTTATAAGCTCTGATTCTGTTTGGAAGTGAGAATAATTTTATAAATCCTTCTGCATCTTTGTGACTATAAAGTTCACTTGCACCAAATGAAGAAATTTCTTCATCATACAATGCAAAATCAGTAAATCTTCCAGCGATTTTTATACTTCCTTTGTATAGTTTCAGTTTTATTGTACCATTTACATTTTTTGAAGTTTCATCTACAAATGCGTCAAGTCCTTCACGAAAGGGTGTAAACCATTGTCCTGAATAAGCTATGCTTGCATATTTTTGAGAAACAAGTTTTTTAAATTCAAAAGTATCTTTATCAAAAATTAAAGTTTCAAGCTCTTTTAGTGCTTCCATCAGCAATGTTCCGCCTGGTGTTTCATAAATTCCTCTTGATTTCATTCCAACTAATCTATTTTCAACAATGTCAATAACACCAACACCATTTTCTCCAGCAATTTTATTTAATTTTCTTAATAATTCCACTGGCTCCAATGCTTCACCATCTACTTTTACTGGCCAACCTTGTTCAAATGTAATATCTACGTATGTTGGCTTGTCTGGTGCTTTTTCAGGCGGAGTTGTCATCATATAGACAATATCTTCCTTATGCTCATTTTCAAGCCCTTCAATATCTCCGCCTTCGTGTGAAATATGCCAAAGATTTTGATCTCTTGAGTAAATTTTTTCTTTTGTTACAGTTATTTTTATATCATTTTTTTGTGCGTAGTCAATTGCATCTTCTCTTGAAGAAATGTCCCAAAGTCTCCAAGGTGCAATAATTTTTAATGTTGGATCTAATGAAAATACGCCAGTTTCAAATCTAACCTGATCATTTCCTTTTCCAGTACATCCATGACAAATATACGTCGCTCCTTCTTTGTGGGCAACATCCACCAATGCTTTAGAAATTAATGGTCTTGCAAACGAAGTTCCCAATAAATATTTATTTTCATAAACTGCCCCTGCTCTTAAAGCACGGAAAGCATAATCTTTTACAAATTCATCTTTTTTATCTTCTACATAAACCTTAGAAGCTCCAGATTCGATAGCTTTAACTTTTACAGCTTCCATATCTTCATCTTGTCCAACGTCAACACAGCACGCAATCACTTCTAAATCATAATTTTCTTTTAGCCAAGGTATGATAATCGAGGTATCAAGTCCACCTGAATAGGCTAAAACTACTTTTTCTTTTGCCATTTTTTTGTTCCCTTCAATTAAAATTTATTTGGAAAATTTTGTTTTAATGTTTTATTCCAGCTGTCAACTCTATTTTTTTGAGTTTTTAGGAAAGCATCAACATCTCCTTCAACTACAACTTTTGTCATTACATCTCCATTAGATAATTTTTTTACAACAGCTAAATCAGCATCCGACACAACTTCTCCAAAAATTGTATGATTACCATTTAACCATTCTGTTGGTACAGTTGTAATGAAAAACTGACTTCCATTTGTTCCTGGTCCAGCATTTGCCATAGCTAGTTTACCAGCTTTAGAAAAATTCAGTCCATTATTAACTTCGTCTTCAAATCGGTATCCTGGTCCTCCCATTCCTGTTCCAGTCGGATCTCCTCCTTGTGCCATAAAGTTGTCAATAACCCTATGGAATTTTAATCCATCATAATATCCTTTTTTTGCTAAGTTTACAAAATTAGCAACAGTTACAGGCGATTTGTCAGGTAATAAATTAATATTAACATCACCTTTTGCAGTAATAATCTTCACTTTCATTTTATACTCTTTACTGTATGATTGCACAGCAACAGTCATCATCATTAAAATTGATAACACCAGTAATGATACTCTTTTAATCATACATCTCCTTTCATTTCAATATATATTTTATGTTTTAAAGAAAGATTAGCTTTAAATCTAGCTTTAAAAATCTAAATACATTTTATCATATTGTAGAGGATTTTTGAATAAGATTTTAAAATAATTCTCTTTTCACAGCTATTTTTATTATTTAAAAATTATTACATGAATCACTAGCTTGTGTCTCCCCTGCAGGACAATGAGTTGTGGTAATTAAAACAATCAAAACTTTTATAGTTCTAATTCAATCCCTTTTTTTTGCAAATTTTCGATACACTCAACTAAATATTCATTATCATGTTCTTTATAAATTGGGCTATCTATAATTTTTTCTTCAAGATTATTATAATTTTCTGCTTTCTTTCCTCTATAATTCTTATCTCTCCATTCTTTAGAAACTTTATACCCTCTTTTTTCCATTTCATCCATAACCAATGAATGATAAACAAATAAATAATATGGAGAATATAAAAATACATAGTCTACTGTTTTATGTTTCTTTTTCCATCCATTTCCCCTAAGCGCACAACATTCTCTATGTTGACCAAGAAGTTGATTTTTAGGCAATAGATGAATAATTTGTTCATGCCATAGTCTCATCGTTTTCTCCTGTTAATAAAGTAGATTCTTGTAAATATTTATTTGGATATTTCTTTAGTAAAGTATTGATATATTCAATTACCGATTTCTGATTATTCCTCCCTCCCATATATTCTTCCAGTATGTTAAATAACCCTTGTTTTTCGATCTTCGTTGCCTTTTTTTTGAAATATCCCCATAAATGAAGAATTGCATTACTAAAATCTTTTTTACTTTCTTTCATATCCCTTACTTTTTGTATTCTTTCATTAATAAATACAATATCAATTTCTTTTTCTTTCAAATAATTTCTTATTTCCAAGTACACTTTATGCGATTTGCTTAACACATAATATTTATTTTTTGCCCATAGCTCTTCGCATTCTTTTTTTTTATTCATGTGGTTCACATCAGCCCTTCTTTCAAGATATTCAAATCATATATGAGCATTAACTTCATCTATGTTCTTCTTTCAATTTTTCGTTAGTTAATTTTTTTAATAGCTGTTTTTTTTATGTTTGTGAGTATTAAAAATTTAATCTAATCTTCATGCGTTTGTCGTGAAAATAATTTATTAAGTATATTCCAACCCATTTAAAATTGAACTACTAAAAATTATGGTAAATTTAGGGTTTGAGTAAAATAGTCATAGCTTTTGAGTTTGATTTTAAAGAAGTTTTGCTATAAAATCTAACCTCAGAAATTATAAAAACGGCAATTTAATAAAACTGCCGTCCTAAATTTATTTATAAATTATTTACCATCAAATACTGTTGGATAAGCTTTATCATTATTAAATGCCCAAGAACCATTGTAATAGTAGCTGTTATCATTTGAATTATAAACTAGATTTTTACCTGCTTTTAAATGCATATATTTGTATTTTTTCAAATATTTTTCAGTTTTTTCAACATTTTGAATTAAGACTCCAACTTTTACATTTTCATAAGTTTCTCCATCAAATACACATTTTTCAAAATCTACATCAACTCGGTAATCTTTTTCATTAATTTTTTTAAAATCACTATACACTTTCGGAATATTACAATATGAATCTTTTTCTAATTTTGCAGTTTTAGTATGTACTTTTTTTATTTCTGTACCTCCTGCAAAAGCCGCCATAGACATAATAAACAATACAAACATACTTTTTTTCATAATAAATTTCCTCCTTGATTTTATTATTATTATAATTTCTCTATAATATTATATCATATTTTCTTTGATTTTTCTATTTTTTAGGTAAAAAATAAAAATTTTTATTAAAAATACATCTAAAATTAATCAATAAATGTATATTTGGGTAAACAAAAAACTGCTTCATTTACAGTACTGAAACAGTTTTTGAATAAATATATTTATTAAATAATGTTATTTAGGAACTTCATAGGCTTGGTGACAAATTGGACATTGCATAAGTTCCTGCTTTTTGCTTATTGGAAAAACAGGTATCCAAAAAAGCGTAAACCATTGCTGTATGCTTATAAACTGTAAATCTGATAAATTGTGACATCGAGAACATTCGTATGTTCCCACTACACCTAGATTTTTTATTTTATTTTTTGTTCCAAATATTATAATCATTTTGTAGGATTCTCCTTTCGAGTTTAAGTATCTATGTTTATTTGTAGTACGATTTAATCTTCTTTTTCATTTTCTAATAATTTCAATCTTAAATCTTCTGCAAGTACATTTTCTTCAATTTCAGCAGGAGCTCCAGTCATTAAATCCTGTCCTTTATTTGTTTTAGGGAATGGGATTACTTCTTTTATTGAATTTTCTTTTAGCATTGCCATAAGCCATCTGTCGATTCCGAAGGCAAGTCCTCCGTGTGGCGGTACACCGTATTTTAATACTTCCAGAAAGAAGCCAAATTTTTCTTGCTGTTCTTCTTTGCTAAGCCCTAATTTTTCAAATACTTTTTCCTGTAATTCCTCTTCGTGAATTCTAATACTTCCACCACCGATTTCATAACCGTTTAGAACCATATCGTAGGAATCTGTCTTTATTTTATCAAGTTCATTTGAATCAAGATATTTTCTGTCTTCTTGTTTTATTGAAGTAAATGGATGATGTTGAGCCTTGTATCTATTTTCCTCTTCGCTCCATTCGAACATTGGGAAGTCAATTACCCATAGGAATTTGAAAGAATCTTTGTTAATTAATTCCAGTTCTTCTCCAAGTTTTAGCCTTAATGCTCCCAGCCCATCATGAACAATTTTATATTTATCAGCTAATATTAAAGCAATTTCGTTATTTTTAATTCCTAATTTTTGAGTAATTTCAGTTAATTTTTCTTCAGTAAAAAATTTGGCAATTGGAGAATTAATTTCGCCATCTTCATTAATTTTGATATAAGCCAGTCCTTTTGCTTTAAAATATATTTTTACAAAGTCTTCTAAATCTTTGATGTATTTTCTTGAAAATTTTTCAGCATTTGGAGCAACAATCGCTTTTACATTTCCACCATCTTTTACTGCATTTTCAAATACTCCAAATCCACAATTTTGTGTTTCTTTGGATAAATCAATCAATTTCATGTCAAATCTTAAATCAGGCTTATCTGAACCATAAAAATTCATTGCATCATCATAACTCATTCTTTCAAAATTTTCAGTAATTTCAATGCCTGTAACATCTTTAAATACTCGTTTTGCAAGTGCTTCTGTCACATTTAAAATATCTTCTTGCTCAATAAATGACATTTCCAAGTCTAATTGTGTAAATTCAGGTTGTCTGTCGGCTCTTAAATCTTCATCTCTGAAACATTTTGCAAGCTGATAATATTTATCAACACCTGATACCATAAGTATTTGCTTAAATAGCTGTGGAGATTGTGGCAGGGCGTAAAAGTCACCTTTGTTTATTCGGCTTGGAACTACAAAATCTCTTGCTCCTTCGGGAGTGGCTTTCGCTAGAATAGGGGTGTCAATGTCCAAAAATCCATTTTCATTCATAAATTTTCTAATTGAAAACAGCATATCGTTTCTTTTTATAATGTTATTTAACATTTTTGGACGTCTTATATCGAGGTATCTGTAAGTTAGACGCATATTTTCATTAAGATTTCCTGTTTCATCAATTTCAAATGGTAATTGCTTAGAACGGCTCAAAATCTCAATATTTTTTGCTTCAACTTCAATATCTCCAGTAGGAATATTTTTATTTTTGCTGCTTCTTTCAGCAACTTTTCCAGTGACTTTTATAACCCACTCATTTTTTAATTTTCTAGCTTCCTCAAAAAGCTCTTTTCCTGAAACTTCTTCATTTACTAAAATTTGAGTAATTCCATATCTATCTCGCAAGTCAATGAATGTGAAATGCCCCAAATCCCTAACTTTTGAAACCCATCCAGATAAAATAACTTCTTCTCCGATGTTTTCCATTCTTAATTCATTTAATTTATAATTTCTGTACATTTTATTTCCTTTCTTTATATTCAAATTTCTTTTAATTTATTTATATAAAAATCTCTAAAATAATTGGTATAAATAATGCCGGTAACATATTTGCAATTTTTATTTCTTTTTTTAATAATAAATTTACTCCGATTGCCATAACCATTATTCCACCAAGAAAATTTATATCTGAAATTGTTTTTTCAGTTAAATATGGTTTTAGATAATTAGCAAAAAGATAGAAAAATCCTTGGTAAATAAAAACTGAAACAGCTGAAAACATAACGCCTATTCCATATAGAGATGTTATAACGATGGAAATTACTCCATCTAAAATTGCTTTTATCTTTAACGTTGTATCGTCACCTGTAAGTCCACTGTTTATTGCTCCTACAATTGCCATTGCTCCTGTACAAAATAAAATTGTAGCAGTTGAAAAGCCTTTTGCAAAACTTTTTTCAGAATCATTAGTTTCTGGATTTTTGATAGCAAAATTAAGTTTTTTTTCCAAAAATAATCCCAAATTTTTTAATTTTAAATCAATATCTATGATTTGTCCAATTATAGAACCGATAATCAGATAAATTAAAACAATAATATCTCGATTTGAATTTATCGTGCTTTTCAAACCAGCAACTATTATAAATAGTCCGGCACACTCCATTATAAGATCTTTCATTTCATTTTTAAATTTATGGCCTACGAAAAATCCTATCAAACTACCCAAAATAATAGCTAAAAAATTTATAAAATTTCCCATAGCCCCCCCCTATTTTTCAAGACTTTTTCTTTCAAAATGTTTCAAAACTTGCTCAAAACTGTATTTTTCCTGTTCTCCAGTACTAAATTTCTTTATTGTAACTACATTTTCTTTTTGTTCATCTTCACCTAAAATCAATACATAGTCTGCATTTTCACGGTTTGCTTTTTTCATTTGGGCTCCAAAACTTTTTGGATTGTAGTCAAAGTTGACTTTTATTTCATTTTTTCGTAGTTCTTCTATTACTTTTACAAAATATTCTTTTGTTTCATCAAAATAAATAACGTAAATTTTGTTTTCTTTTTTTGCAATCAAATTTTCATCCATAAGCATTGCAATTCTTTCCATTCCAGCGGCAAAGCCTATTCCTGGCACTTTTGCATTTCCAAGTATTTCAAGAAGTCTGTCGTAACGCCCTCCAGCCAGCACAGTTGCCTGCGAGCCTAATTTGTCAGATTTTATTTCAAAGACTGTATCTGAGTAATAGTCAAGTCCACGTACCAGCTTGTCATTTACCACATAATTAATATTCATTAATTCAAGATATTTCTTTGTATCTTCAAAATAATTTTTGCTTTCTTCGTCAAGATAGTCGTATAATTTTGGGGCGTTGATAAATTGTTCCTGATCACCTTTATCCTTTGAATCCAATGCTCTTAAAGGGTTAGTTTTATACCTTCGTTTTGAATCGTCACTAAGTTTATCCAGTCTTTTTTCCATAAATGATTTTAAATCATCGATGTATTTTTTTCTTGAATCAATGTTTCCAAGACTGTTTATTTCGACAGTCAGTCCAGTAATTCCAAGTTTTTCAAGAAATTCACATCCCATTCGGATGATTTCTGCATCAAGGTAAGCAGAACGGACTCCAAACATTTCAATACCCATTTGGTGAAATTCTCTGAATCTTCCTTTTTGTGGGGCTTCGTAACGGTACATTGGACCATGATAAAACCATTTTACAATTGGAGAGGATTTGTGGAAACCAGCTTCCAAATAGGCACGCACGACTCCAGCAGTACCTTCTGGACGCATCGTAACATTTCTATTACCTTTATCTACAAATTCGTACATTTCCTTTGAAACAACATCTGTTTCATCCCCAACACCACGTCTAAAAAGCTCAGTTTCTTCCAAAATAGGCGTTATAATTCGCTCAAATCCATATTTTTCAAATACATTTTTTGCTGTATCAACAATTAAGTCATATTTTTTTACATCGTCAGAATATCTATCTTTCATTCCCTTTAAAACACTAATCATTCTTAATTTGTCCTTTCATCACATACAATTTTAGCAATTAAAAATTTATCTTCTCATATTATATCAAAAAATGTAAGTTATTATCAACATTTATTTTGAATTTATCTTTAAGCATTCAAATAATATTTTATGAATATTCTTTTTGATAAAATAAATAAATTATGTTATACTTTTGATTGAGAAGAATAAGGCGGAATAATAAATAAAATTGATTGAAAAAAGGGAGCAGAACTAAAAATGGAAATAGATATTTTAAAGGAAACTAAAAATGTATTTGATATTGAAATTGCAGAACTGGAAAAATTAAAAAGTAAATTAGGAGATGATTTTCAAAAATTAGTCCGAATGATTTTAGAATTGAAAAACAACAATAAAGTTGTTGTAACAGGGATTGGAAAGTCAGGAATAATTGGTAAAAAAATTACAGCTACACTTGCCTCAACTGGTACAACATCGGTATTTATAAATGCAGCAGAAGCACTTCATGGTGATTTGGGAATGATTAGTGATGGAGATGTGGTAATAGCCATTTCAAACAGCGGAAATTCTGACGAAGTATTAAGCATTTTAGCACCAATAAAAAAAATTGGTGGAAAAATTGTTGCATTTACTGGAAATCCTAATTCTACTTTGGCAAAATATGCCGAACTTACGATAAATGTGGGAGTAGAAAAGGAAGCGTGTCCGCTAGGGCAAGCTCCGATGAGTTCGACTACAGCGACACTTGTAACTGGGGACGCTCTAGCTGTGTGCCTTATGAAATTAAAAGATTTCACAGAAAATGATTTTGCCAAATATCACCCGGGAGGAAGCCTTGGAAAAAGGCTATTATTACATGTTTCAGATTTAATGCACATTGGAGATGAATTGCCAGTTGTAAAAGAAGATGAGAAAATTGAGAATGTATTAATGGTTCTTACAAAGAAAAAATTAGGAGCTGTGTGTATTTCGGACACAGGACTTGAAAATGGAAAACTGCTTGGAATTATAACAGAAGGAGATATTCGGCGTGCATTGGAGCATAAGGAGAAATTTTTTGATTATGTGGCTTCTGATATTATGATTTCTATACCCGTAACGATTGAAAAGGATGCGATGGCTCTTGATGCGCTTCATCTGATGGAAAATAGAAAAAGCCAGATTAATGTATTACCAGTCGTAGAAAATGGAAATGTTGTAGGCTTGATACGGGTACACGATTTAATAGGATTAAGATAGCAACATATTTAATTTTTTTATTAATAACAAAATTGTTTCTTAAATATACAGATAAATAATTTTTAAAAATTCTAAATTTTTTTGATTAATTGCTGTTTTTTCTATATTTTTTTCTTTTTTTAAACGTAAAGGGGATCAGTCGCTATCCCCTTTATAATCCCAGCTTGTCTAAGCATTTTTTTGAAATAAAATTGAAACTCGCTTTTTAATAACAGTTATTATCAACTCTATAAATTGATTGTAACTTAAAAGTTTCAAAAAAGCTCAAACAATCAATTTTATTCCAAAAAAATCACGACAGTCTTTAGTTTAATTATAATAGTTAATTTTAAGTAAAACAAAAAACAAGTGAAATTTTGTTAAAGAGAAAATAATGATTTAAGAAGAAAAAATATTAATTCAAATTATCTAAAAATAACAAAATATAAAAATCAAGATAAAAAAAATTATTTGTCTGAATACTTATAGGGATAAAATGTTGTTAAAAACTATATGTTTAAAAATTAGTTTAAATTAAGTAAGGTTTATGAAAAGTTTTGGAAATGGAGAGAGATGGATAATAAGAATTTATTGAAGGGAACGATGGTTTATTCTCTTATGAATTTGGTTACAAAGATGGGGTCGTTTATATTTTTGCCGATAATAACGAGGTTATTGACACAGGAAGAATTTGGGATTGTGGGAACATTGGCTCCGATTACTTCATTATTTACTGTAATTCTAGGGCTGGGGCTTTATAATGCTCAGATGAAGAAATATGTAGATTTGAAGGAAAGTGAAGATGAATTTGGAAGCTATATGTTTTCTTCAACTTTGATTATAGTAGTTTTTAATATACTTACTTATATTTTTTTATTTACGCCAATAGCTAAAAAACTTTTTTCATACATAGTTGATTTAAGCAAGGTAAGTTATTATCCCTTGATAATTGTCAGTGTATTGATTGCCACAACGAACGCTTTTAACAATCTTTCGACAACTTTGTTCAGAATGAAGAGAAAGTATATGAAGGTTGCGATAGGGAGTGTTGTAAGCCTTTTTACAACTTATATTCTGGCAATTTACTTTATAAAATACTTAAAATGGGGAGTTTTTGGAAACCAGTTTGCAAATTTAATTGCGCTGATTATAGTATTTCTGTTCTATTTTAAGGATTATTTTGGAAAATTTAGATTTAAGCTGAATTTTGATTATGTGAAATATTCGCTAAGAAATGGATTACCACTAATCTTTATTGAACTTACGGATCAGGTTGTGAATTTGAGCGATAGGCTTGTTTTGGCAAAATTTGTTTCTCTTGCGGTAGTTGGGGGATATACGCTTGCATTTACTGGAGGAAGGGTTTTGTCAGTTGTTACAGGTTCTTTTGTGAACAGCTGGACGCCAGAGTTTTATGAGGCGATGAAGGAGGATAGGACAAATCCGAGAATAACACGGAGTGTGGAAAACTTTATTGCAATTATTTCCTTTGCCTGTGTAATTGCACAGTTGTTTGCTCCAGAAGGAATAAAATTGATATTTCCAAAAAGTTATTATCAGGCGATAAATTATATGCCTTTAATTCTAGCTGGAATTGTCGTTCAGGCACTATTTTGCCTTGATTATTTTTTCCATTTTCACGAAGATAGTATATACATTTTTTATTTTACAATGTTTGCAATGATATTTAATTTGGTTGGAAATATAATTTTTATACCGAAATTTCCAGAAATTGGACCTATTATTGCCGCATGGACAACGTTACTTGCCTTTTTATTTAGAGCGATAATGGAAATGATAATTATAAGGAAAAAATACAAGATTTCGTTTAATTATAAAAAATTATTTTTATATTTCATAATTATTGTAAATCCTGTAATATTCTACTTGTCAAATGATCAGCTTTCGTGGATGAAATTTGGCTTGAAAATAGTTTATTTGGCGATAGTGACAAAATTGCTCGTAAATAGGGAAGTTTACGCTAAAATTGCAAATCTTGTAAATGGAATAAAAAGAAAAATTATAAAACGTTAAATTTTAAAGCTTTGGAAAATAAGGGGAAATAAAAAATGAAATTTACGATTTTTACACCAACTTTTAATCGAAAGGAACTGCTTGAAAAATTGTATAAATCACTTCAAAAGCAAACGTACAAGGATTTTGAGTGGCTTATTGTAGATGATGGCTCTGCTGATGGAACTAAAGAGAAAGCAGAAGAATTTTTGAGTGAAAAAAAGCTGGATATAAAGTATTATTTTAAGGAAAACGGAGGTAAACAGCGAGCGTATAATTTCGCAACTGATAAAGCAAATGGAGAACTTTTTATATGCCTTGATTCTGATGATGAATATGTGGAAAATGGACTTGAAACTATTTTGAAATATTGGAAAAAATATGAAAAAAATAGCGATATTGCAGGAATGGGATATTTGTCAACTTATCCAAATGGAGAAGTTATAGGCTCTAGTTTCCCAGAAAAAGAGATGATTTCAACACAGTTTGATATTTACAATAAATACGGAGTTAAGGGCGATAAAGGGCTTATGTTTCGGACTGAAATTATAAAAAAATATAAATTTCCAGTTTTTGACGATGAAAAATTTATTACAGAAGCTGTTGTCTATAACAGAATTTGTGAAAAATATAAGATGGTTTATGTAAATGAGAAAATCGAGATAAAGGAATATCAGGAAGATGGATTGACAGCCAAATATAACAATTTACTGCTGCGAAATCCGAAAGGACAGGCACTTTATCATAACGAAATCAATTCCCAGAATTTATCTTTTAAGCAGAAAATTCTAAATAATGCTGTTTATTATAAATTTTGCAGGGCAGCAGGATATAAATTTGGAAAAATATTTAAAGAAAATAAAAATAAATTGTTTTTAATTTTTGCTTTAGGAATTGGAGAATATATGTGGCAAAAAGAGAAAAATAAAAAATAAGATTTTGAGTTTGGAAACATATAAATTAAAAATTTAGAAAATAGAAAGAAATACGAAATGAACAAAAAATTAGATGATAAAAAAGTAGTAGTTGGAATGAGTGGCGGCATAGACAGTTCTGTCGCTGCTCTTTTGTTGAAACAGCAAGGCTATGAAGTTATAGGGGTTACGTTAAAGCATTTGCCTGATGAACTTTCGGAAAATCCTGGAAAAACGTGCTGTTCCCTTGATGATATAAATGATGCCAGATACACTTGCTACACATTGGGAATTCCTCATTATGTACTAAATGTTGTGGAAGAATTTAAAAAGGATGTAATGGAATATTTTATAAAAATGTATAATGCTGGAAAAACCCCTTCACCTTGTGTAATTTGCGATGAAAAGGTAAAAATAAAAAAACTTGTAGAATTTGCTGATAAAATGGGAATAAAATACATTTCGACAGGGCATTATTCAAAAGTTAGCGAGAATAATATGCTTTTATGGGACAAAAATAACAGAAAAGATCAGACTTATATGCTTTATCGGCTGGATAAGGATGTCGTGGAAAGATTTTTGTTTCCCCTTGCAGAATACGAAAAATCAGAAGTTCGTGAAATTGCAAGACAAAATGGTATTCATACCCATAACAAGCCTGACAGCCAAGGAATTTGCTTTGCTCCCAACGGATATATTCCATTTTTGAAAAAAGTACTTGGAAATGATGTAAAAAAGGGGAATTTTGTGGATAAAAATGGTAAAATTATTGGAGAGCATATAGGTTATCAGTTTTATACAGTTGGGCAGCGGCGTGGACTGGGGCTTAATTTAGGAAAGCCATTTTTTGTACTTGAACTTCGCCCTGAAACAAATGAGGTTGTTGTGGGAGATTTTGAGGAATTGCTAATAAAGGAAATAGAAGTGATAAATTGTAAATTTCATTATGATTTAGAAGAAATGATTGGAAAAAAATTAACTGCACGTCCGAGATTTTCTTCAAAAGGGCTGGCTGGAGAATTGAAACTTTTGAAAAGTGAAGAAAGCAATGAAAATAGGATAGTTTTTGAATTTGATGAAAGCACTCACGAAAATTCAGAAGGACAGCACATTGTATTTTATTTAGATAATGAAATTGTTGGTGGCGGGGAAATAAAAGTATTTGACAAAGTTTAAAAAATATGATAAACTTATCAAAGTCAAATGGCGACATGGTCGAGGGGCTTAGGCAGAGGTCTGCAAAACCTTGTACACCGGTTCGAATCCGGTTGTCGCCTCCATTAACTAATTACTGATAATAATTAATTTGATAACTACTTCAATGTGGTTATTTTTTTATTTTTAAAATTTTAGAAATTATATCATAAATTTTGAACATTTTACTGGTTAATAAATGTTTTTTCTTTTTTCTAAAGCAGAGGAAATCAATCGCCATTTCCTCTGCACTCCTGGCTCGTCTAAGCATTTTTTGAAAACAAAAATTAAACTCGCTTTTTAATAAAAGTTATTTTTATTTCTTCAAATAATTACCATTTTAATATTTTGAAAAAGCTCAGACAATAATTTTTATTTCCAAAAAATCACGACATTTTAATTCAATTATAAAAATTAATCTAATAGAAAAAATCCTAAATCGGTTTATTGAAACTAAAACATTTATTATAAATTTCCGAGATTTTAATTTTTCAGTAAAAGACAATTTATTTGAGCTTTTCTATTTCATTTAAATTGATAATAACTTTATGAGATTAAAATAACTTTTGTTAAAAGCGAGTTTTGTCTTTTGCTGTAAAATTGAAATTCGAGAGCGGGGATGCAAGGGCATGGCGTCTGATGCCCTTGCGTTAAAAAAACTGTTATTAAATAAGATAAGAAAAAACATTTAGAAGTATAGAAGAAAAAAATTGATTTTTATTAATTCTAAAGGTATACTTTAACGAATAAAGAATAAAAATTGAAAAGGGAGTTATTTAAAATGCGAATAAAAATAATTAGAGTAATATTAATGATAATTTTTGGAATGATTGTTGTTAGTTGTAGCCTTTTTGATAGTAATGAGTGGAAAGAAGCACATCGTAGAAGTGTTGAGCATGGTAGAACATGTTATGAAAGAGCAAATGGAAGTATTTATTGTAAGGATACTAAATAGTAAAGAGTTATTTGAAAAAATAAATAGGTGTTAGAGAAAGCCTTTTATAATAAAGTATTATTGTAATTGGCTTTCTCTTTTTTTCTGAAATGTAAAAATTAATGTAATTGATCGAAACCTTCTCCAAAGACTTTTGTTGTATCGGTTACTGTTACAAAGGAAGTTGGATCGTGAGTTTTTAGGAATTTTCTTAGCTGAATGAACTGCCTTCTTTCGATAATTGTGAGTAAAATATCCTTTTCAGCTCCAGAATAGCCTCCAACGGCTTTAAGCACAGTGCAGCCTCTGTCAAAGTCCTTTAAAATGTAGTTTAAAACGATGTCCTTGTTTGAAGTGATAATCATAATCTGTTTACGTGAATTAAATCCTTCAATAAACTTGTCAATGATAAATCCTGTTACATAGACACTTAAAAGTCCCACAAGTCCCAGTTCAATTCCAAAGGCGAAAATCGCTAAAAGAGTAACAATTGCATCTACGATGAAGCTAGACATTCCGTAACTGATGTGGCAATATTTTGTAAGAATTCTTGCAATGATTGAAGTACCGCCAGTAGAAGCTTCATAAAAATAAATAATTGTTATTCCTAAAGCACATAATGCACTTCCAAAAATTGTTGCTAAAATTAAATCGTGAGTAAGAGCATAGTTAGGGTAAAATTTTTCAAAATATGAAAGAAAAACGGATAAAATTACCGTAGCATAAATGCTTTTTATACCAAACTGTCCACTGATTACAATAAACGCAAGTGTAAACAGGATGAAATTACTAACTGCAACAAAGAATCCTGTTGAAATGTTAAAAATACTATTGACAACCAATGCCAGCCCTGTTACTCCGCCACTTGCTATTTTATTCTGGAAAAAGAAAAAATGTAATCCAAACGCCAGGATAAAAGTTCCAAGTCCAATTAAAAAATACTCTTTAATCAAGGTAAAAATTGTTTTTGTTTTCATAAAAATAAAATGTCCTTTATAAAAAATTTACGTTAATTTCAGGCAACGTATATCCTTTGTATAGAATTATACATGATATTACTTTTTTTTTCCTTTAATTATTGAACAAATTTTGAAAATATTTTTGTCTTTGGAGTCTGATATGTTATTATTAACTATAAATAGAGAGTTTGAGTGTGCAAAAAAAATAAAATTATAGAATTTTTTAATTAAATTTTGATAAAAAATATTAAAAAAATTTTTTATTAAATAATTGAAATTAAAATAAAAGTGTGGTATACTAATCTCGAAATTTTAGAAGAGATTTGTAAAATTTCAAAAATGTAATTGTTATAGCCAAATTTCTTTAAAATGAATAAATTTTGGGCTATTTCTAAAACAAAATTTATATGTTTCATTTTTAGGAGTTCGAGCATATAATAAAAATTTGAAGAAAAGAGAGTGGATGTTATGAAATCAGCAAACAAAATGATTTTAACAGCTTTAGTTGGAGTTTTGGCTCTTAGTTCTATTGGTTTTTCAGCAACAAGAGCAAAATCTTCAAGCAAAGCATCAAATGTAACAAGAAAATTTAGCTGCAGCAGCAGAAATGTGACAGTGCAAAATCTTTCTACAGACAAAGTAAGATTGACAGATGGAAATGGAAAAGTTTACAATCTGAAATTAACAAGATCTGGTAGTGGAGAAGAATATACAGGTGGAGGAGTTTCTATTCACATAAAAGGAAATGATGCAGTTTTCACAAAGAATGGAAGCGATGAAAGTTGCTATATGACAATGAATGACAATTCAACTAGCAACAATCAAAGTTCTAGCGGTAATTTACTAAGAAAATACAGCTGTGATGGTTATCAAGACATATCAGTTGAAAATGTTTCAACAGACAAAGTAAAAGTAGCTGACGGTTATGGTGGAATTCACACTTTAAATTCAGCATCATCTGGTAGTGGAGAAAGATATTCAAATGGAAATATCTCTATCCATATGAAAGGAAACGAAGCTGTTTACACAGAAAATGGAAAAGATAAAAGCTGTAGCCTTCAAAACTCTGGGCATGGTTCAATTGAAGAATAAGGCCTAAAAAATTAAAATTAACAATTAAAAACTAATTTAAAAAGCTGTTTATATAATTTTTAAAATTATATCAAATGGCTTTTTTCTATATTTTTAAAAAGAAAAGTTGAAAAAAAGCCTATTATATAGTAAAATCTTTACTATAGGAGGAAAGATGAAAGTTGCTGAATTTATTAATGCGAAAACGATAGAAAAAATGCGTCTGGAAATTAGTGAATCTGGTGGAAATGAAGTATTTTTTCGTGGGATTCCTAATGGAGAGGGGATAGTTTCTGAAGTCGAAGTTATTGCGAGAGGAAATTCCAGTTCTGTTGCTGCATTATTAAATATGATGAGAAAAAATGAAGTTATAATACATAATCATCCGTCTGGAGTGCTAATTCCTTCTGATGAAGATGTGAGTATTTCCAGCATGTATGGAGAAGTTGGGGGAGCTTCATACATTGTGAATAATGCTGTGGATGATATTTATGTGATTGTGCCTTTAAAAGAATTTATAAAGATAGATGTGGATGAATATTTTGGTGAAAATGGGGCTATTCATAAGAATTTTGGAAAATTTGAGGTACGGCGTGAGCAGTATGAAATGGCTAAGTTTATTGAAAATAGCATGAATGAGAATAAGAAACTTATAGTAGAGGCTGGTACTGGTACTGGAAAGACGATTGCCTATTTATTGCCAACATTGCTTTACGCTATTGAAAATAATCTAAAGGTAATTGTTTCCACAAATACCATCAATTTGCAGGAACAGCTTATTAATAAGGATATTCCGCTTTTAAAGAAAATTATTGACGAGGACTTTAATTATCAGATTGTAAAAGGACGTGGGAATTATCTTTGCAAGAGAAAACTTTACAATATAGATGTTACAGAGAAGGAAACAGATACGGAAGAGGAAAAAGCTGAAAAAAATATTATAAGAAATCTTATTGACTGGGATAAAAATGTTACGAGGACAGGTGACAGGAATGAGCTAAAATACGAAATTTCAAACAGTATCTGGGAAAAAGTGAATAGTGAAGTGGATATGTGTAAAGGAGTAAAGTGTCCGTATTATTCAAAATGCCACTTTTTTAATGCTAGAAAAAATGTTGCGGATGCCACACTTCTTATTGTTAATCACCATATGTTCTTTGCAGATTTAGCAATTAGAAATCAGACAGGATTTTATACAAATTATTCAATTTTACCAAATTATGATATTGTTGTTTTTGATGAGGCTCACAATATAGAAGATACGGCTCGAAATTATTTTACTTTTGAAACATCAAAAATATCATTTGGACGGCTTATGGGGAATATTTATAATAGACGTGTCGTAAATTCCAGCAATGGTGGGGCTATTGTAAGGTTAATGACTTATTTGAACGAAAGTCTTTCAAGTGAAGAATATGAAAAAGTTGATGAATTGAAGGAAGATGTTATCGCAGAATTGAACGTATTTTACGATAAAGGAATAGATATTTTTGATAAATTGATTTATCTTTTTTCAGAAAATAATGACAACAGGGAAATCAAGATAAAGATTGATAAGCAGAAAATGCCAAGTAATAAGGCTTTTCGTGAAGTTATGGAAATTAATAGCCAATTTAAGGAAAGTTATGGAAATTTAGTTATAAGAATTAACAAGTTTTTAAATACTGTGAGCAATTATAATTTAGAAGACAAAGAGGGTTTTTTATTTGAATTTTCAAGATACTATGAAAGATTGAAGCAGTATTATAAGAAATTTGAATTTATTTTAGAGGGGAAAGAGGAAGGATATGTTTACTGGGCTAATGTCACTACTGTCCGTCCAAATGTAAAATTATACGCTACTCCTTTTGATATTTCAGATGAACTGAATGATAATTTATTTACAAAAATGGATAGAATGGTTTTTACTTCAGCGACACTTGCTGTTGACAATAAGTTTGACTATTATAAAAAAAGTATTGGGCTTATGAAGGAAAATCGTAGAAAAATAGATGAAAGAATTGTAAAATCTCCATTTGATTATGAAAAGCAAATGAAAGTTTATATTCCAGAAGATGCACTTGATCCAACAAATATTGAATTTATAAGAGATTTAGAAGAATTTATTGAAGGGGTAATAAAAAGTACAAAAGGACATTGTTTTTTATTATTTACTTCGTACAGTACTTTGAACTTTTTGTACAACCAGTTAAAATCACGTTTTTCAGAAAAGGAATATACGCTTATAAAGCAAAATGATTTTCCACGGCATGAAATGATAGAAATATTTAAAAATTCTAAAAATCCGATATTATTTGGGACAGACAGTTTTTGGGAAGGTGTCGATGTACAGGGAGAACAGTTGAAATCAGTAATTATCACAAAATTGCCGTTTAAAGTGCCAAATGATCCTGTAACTGAGGCGATTATTGAAAATATTAGAAAAAATGGACAAAATCCATTTAATGATTATCAAGTTCCACAAGCTGTAATTAAGTTCAAGCAGGGAGTTGGAAGGCTTATAAGAAGTAAAACTGATAGCGGAAACATTATAATCCTTGATAATAGGATAATAAAAAAAATGTATGGAAAGAAATTTTTGACAGCTTTACCAAGAAATAAAGTCATTGAAAGTAAAAGGGATATTCTAAAAATAATGAAATAGAAAGTTTTAATAAAAAGGAGTTTTATAAAATTTAGGAAAGGAAAGGGAAAATGAGAGTAAGTGCGTTAGGGCGAGAATTTGTTTTTGAAGTAAAAGAAAAAAATCCTAAAAATAATGAAATAAAATATACTAACAAAAATAAATTTATGTTCAGATTTATTATTTTAACAATCACATTTATGATATTTGGGCTAATTATTGAAATGTCAAGGTTAAATGTGAATTATGTCGTTGGAAGCGTTGCAAAATCGGATATTGTAGCGTATAAAAATGTATCTTATTTTGTGGATATTTTGGATGACAGTATTGAAGAAAAGATAATGAAGACGACCCAGCCTGAATTTGATAAAATAAAGGATGTAAACAAACAAACCATAATTTCGCTTAATAAATTTTTACGTGATATACGAAAGTTGACTGATGATGAGTCAATTGAAAAATACATAAAAGAAAATAATTACACATTTACAATTGAAGATATTAAGGAAATAGCAATAAGAATAGAAAGTGTGGAGTATTCTGTAAATTTGACAGATATTATATCTGAAATTTATGACAACGGAATTTATAAAATGGAGAATTTGTCAAAAATCATCAGAAAAAAAGATATAAAAGCAGATAATATTGATATGAAAGTCTTGCAAAACTTTATAAAGCCAAATCTAGTTATAAATGAAGCGGCTACAAAGAAAAAAATTGCAGATAATATGATGTCATTACGAGATAAGGAAATCAAAATTTACAAAGGAGATATCATTCTAAAAAAAGGTGAAATTATTGATTCAGATACATTTTTGAAACTCGAAAAATTAAATCTTGTAAGAAATGGGGATAAATTTAGAAAAACTGTTGGACTTGTAGCTACTTTTACGCTAATTATGACATTGATTTATTATTTGTTACGAAAAAATGCAAGAAAAGTTGTGGAATCAAAGGCATTTTATCCGACGCTTCTTACAATAATATTTGTAAACACAATTTATATTTTGTTTTTGAACAATGAATTTTTTATTTATTTACTTCCATTTGCAATGCTTCCGATTATATCAACTATTTTAGGAAACAAAGTATATGCAGTTATAATGACATTTTCAAACATGATCATTTTATCAAGGGAAGAATCATGGTTTCTGGTAACAATAGCAGTTTCACTAGTTGCAATTTATAAAGCTGCGGGTCTTGTAAGTAGAAGTGATATTGTAAAACTTAGTTTCTTTTTGGGAATATTTCAAGCTTTGATGTCGTTTAGTTATGGATTGGTTAATCAGTCAAGCTTTGGTTTGATAATGTTAATGATAGTATTTTCAGTATTTTCAGGAATTTTGACTGGAATGGTGTCGCTTGCGGTGTTGCCATATTTTGAAGATTACTTTGAAATTCTGACAACGATGAAATTGCTTGAATTAAGTGATTTTTCACATACATTACTTAGACAGTTGCTTATGAAGGCACCTGGAACTTTTCACCACAGTATAATGGTTGGAGCTCTTGCGGAAGGTGCTGCTGAAAGTATAGGAGCAAATGCCACATTTGCAAGGATTGCTTCATATTATCATGATATTGGTAAAATGAAACGTCCAGAATTTTTTGTGGAAAATCAGAGAGGTGGAGTAAATCCGCATAATAAGGTGAAACCCTCGCTAAGTGCGTTAATATTGACTTCACACACAAAAGATGGTTATATTATGGGAAAAGAAAATAAATTGCCAAGTGAGATACTGGATGTAATACTACAGCATCATGGAACAACGCTGACACAGTATTTTTACTACAAGGCTTTAGAAAATGGAGAAGAAGTTGTGGAAAGCAATTTCCGATACAGCGGGCCTAAGCCAAAGACAAAGGAATCAGGAATAATCCTTTTGGCAGATACGGTGGAAGCGGCTACAAGAACGCTTGAAAACAAAAGCAAGGAAGGAATTGAAAACTTTATCAGGTATCTAGTAAAATCCAAAATTGAAGACAAGCAGCTAAGTGACTCCGATTTAACTTTGGGAGAAATAGAAACTGTAGTGCAGTCATTCATAAATACACTGCAAGGTGTTTACCATGAAAGAATAAAATATCCAAAAATGGATGAAAAAATGAAAAAAAATTAAAGCTAAAATGGAGAAAATTATGTTAAGCATTGATATAACTTATGATATTGAACAAATTGACAATTTTTTTGATGAAGAAAAAATAAAGGAATTTGTCAGCTACATCTTAATAGATGAATACAAGGAAGAATTTGACAAAAATGAATATTATTTATCATTATTAATTACAACAAATGCACAAATTCAGGAAATAAATCGTGAATATCGTCAAAAAGACACTCCAACCGATGTAATTTCTTTTGCTTATAATGAAACTGAAAACTTTGGAGCAATGAATATGTTAGGCGACATTGTAATCTCAATCGAGCGTGTAAAAGAACAGTCTAGTGAATACGGACATTCTGATGAGCGGGAATTTTATTATGTTTTGTGTCACGGGATGTTACATTTGCTTGGATATGACCACATTGAAGAGGAAGACAAAGTTGTTATGAGAAGACGGGAAGAAGAAATTTTGAGTAAATTTAATTATTGCAGATAAATTTACCTGTAATTAAAAGTGGAAAGGAGTAGAAAATTGGAAGAAAAAAATAAAGAAAATAGAGATAAAGAAACTAAGAAAGAGAAAAAGTCAATATTTTCATTGTTTCATAAAAAAGATAGATACAATTGGGATATCAAAAAGGAAAGAGCAAGAGATAAACGGCTTGTGGATAGCTTTAATTTTGCGATTGACGGTATGATTTCAGCATTACGGAATGAAAAGCATATGAAAGTACATATACTTGCGGCAATTGTTATCGTGATTTTGGCAATTTTGATAAATGCGAGCAAAGTGGAGATTCTTGTGATTTCGCTGTCGGTGTGTTTTGTAATAATTACGGAACTTATAAATACAGCTGTTGAAGCACTTGTGGATTTGATTTCTCCTGAGCGGCATCCACTTGCAAAATTAGCTAAGGATGTGGCGGCTGGAGCAGTATTAGTTGCGGCAATAAATGCAGTTTGTGTTGGATATTTGCTGTTTTATGATAAATTGCTAGATATTTTTGATGGTACGAATAAATTGCATATTATAGCGGGAAGAAAGGGTAATATTACACTTTTAATATTACTTCTGGTTGGAATTTTAGTAATCGTCCTAAAATCCTTTTTTCAAAAAGGTACACCTCTTGAAGGAGGTATGCCGAGCGGACATAGTGCCATAGCTTTTGCAGCTTTTGGAATATTGCTTTTTATGACCTCTGACATAAGAATATTAATTTTAGGTTTTTTTATGGCAGGATTGGTAGCACAGAGCCGTGTTAAATCTGGAATTCATAGCATAAGGGAAGTTCTTGCGGGTGGACTGCTTGGATTTTCAGTTGCATTTATCATATTGTTTGTAATGTTGCAATTTGGGATTTTGTATAATTAATACTAGCTCTGTTTTAAATAACGAATTTATTACAAATTTTTCTAACTTAAAGAATAAAACTTAATATTTTAATTGATAAAAAGAAGATGATATGCAATATTTAAGAAAATCTTATTGATGGCTATTATTGCTGTGGTAGTTACGGTATACACTGTAAAAGATAGAGCCATTTGGAAAAATGCAGGTCGAAGAGCAGCTGAAAGAGGTGTGGAGTGTTATGAAAGGAATGATGGAATTTATTATTGCGAGGACAAATACGGAAATAGGGTATATTAATGTATGAAGTGTAGATACTGAAACGGATAATGAGAATAAAAAAAGGAATGAAACAGATATAAAGGGCAGGGACTTTCCATACAGGAGAAGGCTTTCTTGCCCTTTTTTTCTTTTGGATAAATATTGTATTTCTATTCTATCTGATACTATTTCCCATTTAAATAGTAAAAATGAGAAAATTTATGGAATTAAAGCCTTTTAATCATTAATTATTTATATAAGAGATTTTTATTCAGATTTTGAAAAACTGTTTATTATTAATGAATATTTTTTTATATTACTATGTTTTTTCATTTTTATTTTCGTAGGATTGCTCATTGCCGCAAATCCTACAACCTATGGCTAGTCTACGACATTTTTCTGTGCTGACAAAAAACTCGCTATGCTCAGACAGTTTTGCCATCACAGAAAAATGCTCCGACGAATTAATTTATACTAGAATCTGTTTAAAAAATGAAAATTATGTTTTAAGTTTTTAAATTTAGAAAACGTTAAATAAAAAATAGAGAAACTATTATTAATCATAATATTTATAAATAAAATTATAAAAGTCCTTAAGATAAATACTTAAAAATTAAATTTAAATTTTTTTAACAAGGATTAAATTAATTATTACAGAATTTTTTTGTCTCATTTTTTTAGTTGTATTTTCAGAAGTATATTTTACATTAGTACTGCATTTGATTATACAATACACCATACAATAATTGATAGAAATTTGTACAAGAAAAAATTGAAAAAAGTTTAAAAATATGCTACAATAATTGGTGTTAAAAGTTACTTTATTAAAAAAAATCAATATAATAAAGTTCAAAAATTATTTAAAAATTTAGGAGTTGAAAAATCAATTATGTTTCAAAAATTAGACGATGTTGTTTTAAAGCATAAGGAACTTACAGAAATGCTTATGGATCCTGAAGTTGTTTCAGATCCAAAGAAAATTATGGAGTACAATAAGGCTTTAAACAGTATTGATGAAGTTGTTCAAAAATATACATATTACAAAAATCGTAAAGAAGAAATGGAAAGCTTGAAGGAAGATTTAAAAGCTGAAAAAGATTCAGAAATGAAGGAAATGATGCTTGAAGAAATTCATTCAATCGAAGAAGAAATTCCACAGCTTGAAGAAGAATTAAAGATCCTTTTACTTCCCAAAGATCCTAATGATGATAAAAACGTTATTATGGAAATCCGTGCTGGAGCGGGTGGAGATGAAGCGGCATTGTTTGCAGCTGATATTTTCAGAATGTTTACAAGATATGCAGAAAGAAACCGTTGGAAAACTGAAATCATTGACAAAAGTGAAATTGGTGTTGGCGGACTGAAGGAAGTAACATTCCTGATTAAAGGTAATGGAGCTTATTCAAGATTAAAATTTGAAAGTGGAGTTCACCGTGTACAAAGAGTTCCGGCTACTGAATCTTCTGGAAGAGTTCACACATCTACAATTACAGTTGCGGTATTGCCTGAAATAGATGATGTAAGTGAAGTTGAAATTAATCCAAGTGATTTAAAGATTGATACATACAGATCAAGCGGAGCGGGTGGTCAGCACGTAAATACTACTGATTCTGCCGTAAGAATTACTCACTTGCCAACTGGACTTGTGGTAACTTCGCAAGATGGACGTTCACAAATAAAAAATAGAGAGGCTGCAATGAAAGTACTGGCTTCTAAGCTATATGAAATGGAATA
Source organism: Leptotrichia sp. HMT-225 (assembly GCF_030644325.1). Lineage (NCBI taxonomy): Bacteria > Fusobacteriati > Fusobacteriota > Fusobacteriia > Fusobacteriales > Leptotrichiaceae > Leptotrichia > Leptotrichia sp. HMT-225. The sequence goes on from NZ_CP130323.1 coordinate 542,597, forward strand.
CGAAAAACAAAGAAGTGCAGTTGAAAACGAAAGACGTTCACAAGTTGGAAGTGGAGATAGATCTGAAAAAATAAGAACATATAATTTTCCTCAAGGAAGAGTTACCGATCATAGAATTAAGTTGACTCTTCATAGATTAGATGGTGTTCTAGATGGGGATTTAGATGAAATGATAGATGCATTAATCGCTTATGAACAGGCAGAATTATTAAAAGAGGTTGGAAATAGCAATGAATAATTTGCTGGATATTTTGAATAAATCGGTTAATTATTTGGAAAAAAAAAATATAAAAAACGCCAGGTTGACAGCAGAAAGTATAATTTCGGAAGTGATGGAAATGGAAAGAATAATGCTTTATGCTGAATTTGAGCGTATATTATCAGAAGACGAGTTAAAAAAAATTAGAGAAAAACTAAACGATGTGATAAATAATGATAAAAAAATATCTGATAATAATGATTTTGAAAATATGGAAAAATCTGAAAAGCAGTTAAAATTATTGCTTGATAAAAGTATTTTATATCTTGAAAAGAATAGTATTGATGAAAGTAAGCTAATTGCTGAAATTATATTTTCACATGTCTTGAATGTCGATAGAATGATGCTTTTTACAAAGTATAGAGATGAAATTGAAGATGAAAAAATCGAAAAAATCAGATATTTTATTCAAAAAGTCGGACGTGAAAAATTTCCAGTTCAATATTTGTTAAATGAACAGGAATTTTATGGAAGAAAATTTTACGTTGATAAGGGAGTTTTAATTCCGCGTCAGGATACTGAAGTTTTGGTTGAAAAGATGATTGAAATTTTAAAAAATAATATTCTAAAAAATAAAAATTTAGAAAAAAATTTAAAAATTCATCCAAAAATACTTGATATTGGCGTTGGAAGTGGTATAATAGGAATAACAGCCGCATTGGAAATAAAGGATTCCTATGTATTAGGCGTGGATATTTCGGAAAAGGCACTTGAAACAGCTGAAAAAAACAAGGAACTTTTAAAAGTTCCAAATATAAAATTTCTAAAATCAAATTTATTTGAAAATGTTGAATTTAAGCAGTTTGATATGATAGTGTCAAATCCACCGTATATTTCCCTTAATGAAGCTGGTATTATGTCAGATGACACTTTATTGCATGAGCCAAGTGAAGCACTTTTTGCAGAAAATGACGGATTATATTTTTATTATGAGATTTGTCAGAAAGCACTTGATTATTTGGCTGATTTTGGATATTTATTATTTGAAATTGGCTATAAGCAGGGGAAAAATGTTGCTAAAATTATGACAAATTCAGGTTTTAAAAATGTGGAAGTTATAGAGGATTTAGCTGGACTGGATAGAGTTGTTGTGGGGCAGAAATTATAAATAAAATTAAGAATTAACAAAAGGATTAAATAATTTCAGATTTTTATTTTACCATAAAATTTTTATAAAAGGAACTTAAAACATCAGAAAATATTTAATCAAAAAGAATGGAGATGAATTAATGATTAGTGATAGGAGAATTTTTAAAAAGACAGGAGCATTGTTATTAGGCTTAACATACTCAATAATATCATTTGGAAGTGAGAATATAAAGGATGTGGTTTCAGCATCAGAAAAAATTGAAACTGTAAATACGCCAAAACCTGAACCAAAATTAGTAGCTTCAACAAGAACAAATGTTAGCAATTCTCAATTGGAAAAATTAATTAAGGACCAATATAACAATAAGAGCATTGACTTAAATGTAAATACAAGTTTAAGAAATATGCGTGATAGTGGAAGTTATGAACGTCCAAATGTAGATACTACTTATACAGCAAATAGGAAAACTCAGCAAGGTACGCCTGATGTAAAATTATCAAAAGAGCAATTATTAGCTGTAGCTGAAAAAATTTTCCAAAATGAAACAGGCGGGATTAGAAATAATTTAGTTGACTGGAATGATGGAGAAAATTTTCCATCACTTGGAATAGGACATTTTACTTGGTTTAAAGCAAGTGGCGGAAGAAAAGGTTTTGGAGATAGCTTGCCTGATATGGTTGCTTATTATAAACAGCAAGGTATTACATTGCCAAAATTACTTTCGGAATTTAGATATTCGCCTTGGAGCAGTAAATCGGAATTAATGGCTAAAAAAGCTAATGGTGATAAGGATATTCAAGAATTAATTGCATTTTTTGATAATACAAGAGATATTCAAGTAATGTTTATTTATGACAGGTTAAAAGGTTCACTTGATAAAATGATTGAAGCGTCTTCAAACAAGGAAAATTTAAGAAACCAGTTTGAAAGAATGGTAAATACTCCTAATGGACTTTATGCGTTAATTGACTACGTAAACTTTAAAGGTGAAGGATTGAAAGGTGTTTCTGCATACAATAATATAGCTTGGGGATTAAGACAAGTGCTTGAAAATATGAAAGGAACAGCAGTAGGACAAAGTGCATTAGTAGAATTTAGCAATTCTGCCAAAGATGTATTGGCAAGACGTGTGAGAAATGCTCCAAGAAATGAGAGAAGATGGCTACAAGGATGGTATAATAGAGTAGACACATACAAAACTTTTGAAATTGGAAGAGCATATTAATTGAATAATAATTATGGCAGGGAATTATTAAATTCCCTGTTTCCTTTGAAATAAATAAAAATAAAAAAAGAAAATATAGAAATAGGAGAAATAAATTAAATGAAAATTTCAGATTTTGATTTTGAACTGCCTGAGGAACTGATAGCACAGCATGCTGTAAATCCGAGAGATCATTCAAAATTATTAGTATTAAATAAAAAAGAAAAAACATTGGAACATAAAAAATTTTATGACATTATCGATTATTTAAAAAAAGATGATGTTCTAGTAATTAACCGTACGAAAGTTATTCCCGCAAGACTGTTTGGGCATAAGGAAAATGGGGTTGTGCTGGAATGTTTTCTTTTAAAAAGATATGACTTATATACGTGGGAAGTTTTGCTAAAACCTGCTAAAAAATTAAAAATTGGACAAAAACTTATATTTCTGGAGGGAGTATTAGAGGCGGAACTTCTAGAAATAAAGGAAGATGGGAACAGAATTATAAAATTTAATTTTGAAGGAAGATTTGAGGAAATTTTGGATAAATTGGGAGAAATGCCGCTTCCACCGTATATTGTGGAAAAACTGGAGGATAAGGATAGATATCAGACTGTTTATGCTAAAGAGGGGGAATCAGTAGCCGCACCGACTGCAGGTCTTCATTTTACAAATGAACTTTTAGGTAAAATCCGTGAAAAAGGAGTTATTATAACAGAAGTATTTTTGGATGTGGGGCTTGGAACATTTCGTCCAGTACAGGTGGAAAACGTTCTGGATCATAAAATGCACAGCGAAAAGTACCGAATTCCTAAAGAAACTGTTAAAATTATTAACAAAGCTAAAGAAAAAGGGAATCGTGTAATTGCGGTAGGAACGACCTCAGTAAGAACATTGGAATCTTCAGTCGATGACAATGGAAAGCTCATGGCTTCAGAAGGGGATACAAATATTTTTATTTATGGAGATTATAATTTTAAAATTGTTGATGCAATAATTACAAATTTCCATTTGCCAAAATCTACTTTAATTATGTTAATTTCATCATTTGGTGGTAAGGAGTTTGTTTTTGAGGCTTATAAGAAAGCTATTGAAGAAAAGTATAGATTTTATAGTTTTGGAGATTCGATGTTTATTTATTAAAATATTAATTCTGATAAAAAATAAAAAACTGTTTCATAAACTTTACAGATCTAAATTAATGAAACAGTTTAATTTAATTAAAGTTATTGGTTAAGTAGAGTTAAATTACTAAAATTATAAACTATTAAATGTTATGTTAAAATACTAAAATAATAATTACAACTTATAACTAAAATCTAACCATATATATGTTATAACCGTACTTAGCTTTTGCAGTTTTGACTATTTCATCAGATGAATTAGTTATATCACTTGCCCCTAAGCTTTTTAGTCTTTGGTACATTGAGTAATCTCTTACATATATTGTTTGACCTTTTATGTTATTTAGTATAGATTTGATATCATTAAGTATATCTTGTGACAATCCTGAAGTTGACATGTATTTAGTAAATCCATTACCATTAGGTATATACATTGCATTTTTTGAATCAGGGCTCTTAATTACATCAGAAGAACTCGCGGATGATTTAGATATACCTGCTAATCCAATAACTGCAGAAAATAAAAATATAGCTAAAAATTTAAATTTTTTCATGATAAACTTCTCCTTGAAATAAACATTTAATAAGTCTAATTTTAGATAGATATATAATGTATTTTTAATTAACATAAATTATATTGCTTACCTTTCAATAGAAGTCTACCATACAAAATAGGTAAATACAATGCAATTTTTGAGTTATTTCCTAAAAATTGTAATTGTTTACCTAAATAAAATATTTAGTGATAATTTGTTTTTAAGTCTTATTTATTACGACTTTTTACATTTTTTTATGGTATAATGTAAAGTAATGAAAAAATAATTTTTTATATTGTTTAGGAAAAATTTAAATAAAAAATGGTGTTATTTAAATAAGGAAGTGGTTAATATGAAAAGTGATGATTTCAGATGTAAAAATTGTGGCGGAATGATGCGGTTTGATCCAAAATCAGGGAATTTGAAATGTGAAAATTGTGGAACAGAAGAAGAATTGCTAAAAAATTTTACAAACAAAAGACATGGTATAAATAATTATGAAAATAGAATAAAAAATCAAATAAGTGAAGGAAAGACAATTGTGGAGTGTAGTTCTTGCGGAGCTACAATTGAAATGGATACTTTTGAAACTTCCCAAACATGTCCTTACTGCGATTCAAATATTGTGCTTAGTGAAAAGGCGGTATCTGTACTGGAACCAGATGGAATGAAACCTTTTTTAATTGATAAAAAAGAAGTTGGTCAGCTTTTTTCAGAATGGATAAAAAAAAGATGGTTTGCTCCAAATGTTCTGAAAACTTTGTATCAAAGTGGGAAAGTTACAGGCATATATCTTCCATACTGGTCTTTTGATACTGATGCGGATAGTGAGTATACTGCTGAAGGAGGGATTGATAGAACAGAAACTTATGAAGAAGATGGGAAGATAAAGACTAGAATAGTTACAGACTGGTATTTTGTAAGAGGAAATGTTCAAAATGAATTTGAAAATGTAATAATGCGGGCCTCTAGAACATTAAAGGACAGTCTTATAAGAAATCTAGGTGGATTTAATGTGGAGGACACAATAGATTTTGCTTCAGGATATTTGTCAGGTTATAATTCTGAAATTTTTAAGGTTCCTATGAGGCAAGGATATGAAGAATCTAAGCAAATAATGGAAAATAGGATTTATAATAGTATTAGTTCGGATGTTTTAAGAAGATATGACAGAGTAAGGAATATAAGATTTCATGTTTATTGGAGCAATGAATATTATAGACTTTTATTATTGCCTGTGTATTCAATGTCTTATTCTTTTAATGGAAAATCCTATCAAGTTCTTATAAATGGAGAAAGTGGAATAATGGTGGGAGAATATCCGAAATCTGCAGTTAAGATAGCATTTGCTGTGATAGCAGCAATAATTGTAGCTGCAGCAATAATTTACTATTTATATAAATAAAATTTAATAAAATAATTAGGAGGAATAAAAATGGCTGGTATTTTAGAAAGATTTAAAACAATTATGTCGTCTAATATTAATGCATTATTGGACAAAATGGAGGATCCTGAAAAAATGATAGATCAGTATCTAAGAGATATGGAAAAGGATTTAGGTAGTGTAAAGGCTGAAACTGTTGCTGTAATGGCACAAGAAAGTGCTGCGAAGAGAAAAGTTGCTGAATGTGAAGACGAGATTAAAAAAATGGAAAGTTATGCGAAAAAGGCTCTTCAAGCAGGAAATGAAGCGGACGCAAGAATGTTTTTGGAAAAGAAGGAGTCTATCAAGATAAAGCTGGATTCTTTGGAAAAGGAAAAAATGATTGCAGTTGAAAATTCTTTGAAAATGCGAGAAATGCATGATAAACTTACATCAGATATACAAAAACTTAATGCAAAAAGAAATGAAATAAAAGCAAAAATAAAAATGGCAAAATCTGCAGAAAAAATTAACTCAATGACATCTTCTACTGGAATAAGCGGGAAAATGGACTCATTTAATTCTATTGAAGAAAAAGTAGATAGAATGTTAGATGAAGCAAATGCGTCTATAGAGCTTAATTCACCTAAAAAAGATGAAGTAGATGATCTTATGAAAAAATATGACAGTGGAGAATCAGAAAGTTCATCAGCAGTTGATGAAGAACTGGAAAGATTGAAAAAGGAAATGGGTTTATAAATTGAAAGGAGCAGTTTAAAATGGGATTATTTGGCAATCAGCTTGCGAACGTAGTAGAATGGGAGCAATTTAATGATGAGATGATTTTTTGGAAATGGTCAAATAAGGAAATAAAAAAAGGTTCAAGATTAATTATAAGACCTGGACAGGATGCAATTTTTCTTTTTAATGGAAAAGTAGAAGGTGTGTTTGAAAATGAGGGAAGTTATGATATTGCCTCTCAAATTGTGCCTTTTCTATCAACATTGAAGGGGTTTAAATTTGGATTTAATTCAGGAATGAGAGCAGAAGTGCTTTTTGTCAATACAAAAGAAATCACTGTAAAGTGGGGAACCAAAAACGCCATTAATATTCCAGCACCAGGACTTCCAGGAGGGATGCCAATAAGAGCCTTTGGTACAATGGCTTGTAAAGTCGATAACCATAACGTATTAATTGATAAAATTGCTGGAATTAAACAGCAATTTAACATTGATGATGTAAAGGAAAGAGTAATTTCAATGTTAGATCAGCTTCTTATGAAATGGATAGCAAGAGAAGGAAAAGATATGTTCAATCTTCAAGTAAATTCATTTGAAATAGGGAATGGCATAAAAGAAGATATGGACTTTGAAATGCGAAAAATAGGGCTTTCCATTCCTAGCTTTTCTATTTCCAGCTTCAGTTACCCAGAAGAAGTCAAGAGAATGCAGGAAAAGGCGGCAGGACAAAGTATGGTTGGAGATGTAAATAAATATACTCAAATGTCTATGGCTGACTCAATGGAAAATGGCAGAGGAGCAGGAAATATGGCTGGAAGTATGGCAAGTATGCAGATGGGAATGATGATGGGACAGCAGATGGCAAATCAGATGAACCAGTCAAATCAAATGCAAAACAGCCAGCAATCTGCAGGAAACACTGCCGCACCAAAGTTCTGCCCAGAATGCGGTACAAAAACAAACGGCAGTAAATTCTGCCCAGAATGTGGAACTAAATTGTATTGATTTTTATAATTCGGAGCATAAAATTATATGGACTAATATTTCTTAATATTTTTTAGGATTAGTCCATATTTTTATTAATGTAGATTATTTTAGTAGTTTAATTTTAAATAGGTTTGAGTGTACAATAATATTGTTTGTTATTATTGGTTTGATATTGAAAAGTTTTAAATACAAGTGAAAAAATAAATTTTATGTTGTTTTGTCATAAAAAAACATGATCTTTAAACTGATTTTTATGTCTAGTTATTAGATCATGTTTTACAATTATTTTAGTAGATTTAATAGTAAAATGATTGTAATAATGAATTCAAAAAACTTATAAAACCTACTAATTTTTATTTTTTTGATTATTTAATTAAAAAAACTAATTAATATAGAATAATTGTTTTAAACTATCGTAATCCAGTATTCCTTCATTAATATTTTCTATAACTGAATTTTGAATTACAACGTTAGTTGGAACGCTTTTAATTTTAAATCCTTTCATTAATGATTGATTGGCATCGTAGTAAACGGGGAAAGTAAATTTATTTTCTGCAACAAATTGCTTTGTTGATGTTAAATTTGTTTTTCTGCTTGTAAATATAACTGCTACATTTATACTATCTTTATTTTCATCATAAAATTTTTGAACTTCTGGTAATTCAGTGTGGCAGTGTGGACACCATTCAGCAGCAAATACTAATAATGTAGGTTTACCATTATTCAATATTTTTCTACTTTTTATATATTTTCCACTAAATTCTCTTAACTCGAAGCTAGGAATCTTTGCTCCAATTTCCATATTTACCTCAAAAGGTTTTGTTTTTCCGTATCCAACTAAAAATACTATAAACATTGAAATAATAACTAATAATTTTTTCATTTGTATCCCTTCTTTCTATAAATTTAAAATTGTTAATTAGATTATATAATATTATTCAGAATATGTAAAATAATTTTTTTTACAAATATATTATTTTTATTTGACATTATCTGTAAAAATTATTATAATTGTATAGGTAGTGAAATAAATTTGAAATTAAACTCAAAGAAGTTAAAACATGGTTAATAAAAATTTTTAAAATAAATTAGATGTTAAAAAATAAAGGAGGATTGAAAAAGGTATATGAAAAAAATAGGAGCAATAGTAGTAATAATGCTGGTTATTGTTTTTTTATCGTGGCAAACAGGAAAGGTAGAAAAGAAATCGTTAAGTGGTGTTTCAAAGGAACAGATTGTATTAGAGAAAAACAAAGATAAATATAATAAACATATACGATTTTATAACAGAATATTAAATGTTGATAAAGGGTTGTTGTATTATTTTGAAGATGCAGGAATGGATAAACAATTTAAAAATATTCAGACTGAAGATATTGAAGCAGATATTGCTATAGATAAAAACTTTATTGATAAATTAAAGGAATTATCAGCAAGCAAGGACAAAAAAGATGAACTAGATAAAAAGGCGATTGCTATGATTCCAATACTTGAAAAAATGTTGCCAGTTGCTGAAGAAATGAAAACATATTACAAAAACAAACAATATTTACAAGATAATTACGCAAAAGCACAAACATTACATACAGAATTACTTGCTTCACTAGATAAATATAATCAAGTGACAAAAAGTTATAAAGAAGTTTTTGAAAAAAAATCCAATGAAATCAAAAAACTGATGATAAAAGATTATGATAAACGAAAACAATTTATAACATACAACCAATTTATATTTATTGAGGAAGGCGATAAAATTATAAAAGAAATCCATAAGCAAGGACTTGATGCAAGCGACTTTACAGTAAAAGGAAATGCCAAAAAATTCAAAAAAATTCAAGAAAAAATGGATAAACTTTTTAATAAATTTGAAAAATCTATAAAAAATACAAAACAACTCGGAAAAGAAGGATATAATCCTGGAGACCACAGTGAATTTATCCAGAAAGCAAATAAATTTAGGCAATCTGTAAATGTATTTATCCAAAGAATAGAGAAAAAGGAAAAAGCTTCGCATTCATCTGTAAGTGACAGTTTCTTTGCACAGACTGAGGAAGGGACACCGGAAAATGTACTTGCAAACTTCAACGAAGTAATAAAGGAACACAACAAATTATTAGCGAAAAAAACTAAAAAATAATAATTAAAATTAATTTATGAAAGAAAGATTTGATTTTATCAGATTTTTCTTTTTTTTTGCAAAAATGTGTTATAATTATAATGAAAAAATATTAAGGAGTGATAGTAATGAAGAAAGCAATTATATTTTTGGTAATGGCAGTTGGAATAAATGTAATGGCACATTTAGGAGGACCTTGCTCAGTAGAAGAAAAAAAATGTGTAATAAGAGGTTTTAACATAGATGGAAATGTTCTGAATGAGTCTGAAGCATCAACTATTAGAGAAATTGTCAATGATTTAAATAAATATGGCAAATCTGGAACAATCGATGTTATAGGGCATACAGATTCTACAGGTTCACAAAAACATAATTTAAAATTATCAGAAACAAGAGCAAAAAACTTTGCAAGATTAATGAGGGAATTTGGGCTGGATAAAAGATTTTCCTTTGGAAAAATAAAAGGCGAAGGGGCAAATTCGCCTGTGGATACAGACGATAGAGCTGATGGCAGATACAATAACCGAAGGGTTGAGATTCTTTTGAATAATGTGGAATTTGAAACTTCAGGAAAATAAAATCGAATTTAAAAAAAGGGGGGGTTAAAATTTATTGCATTTTATTATAGAATTTATCTAGGGAAAAAAGGTTATGAAAAAATTAATTATACTTTTGATGATAGTAACAAGTATGAGTGTGCAGGCAGAGGAAATTTTAAAAAAAGAGGAAAAAGTTAATACAGAGAATACTAATTATATTCCAGAACCCCCAAAGTCAACTCAGATAATTTGCGGTTTTCCACCTTGTGATTTGACATATGGAAAATGTGTAGTTCGTGGATTTAAGGTGGATGGAGAAAAAATGAATGAATCTGAAAGTTATGATTTGAAATACATTGCAAATATGCTTAATACCCATATAGAAAAAGGTTCCCTTGAAATTATAGGACATACAGATTCAACTGGTTCAAAAAAACATAATCTAAAATTATCTTTGGAAAGGGCAATAAATGCGGCTAAATTATTGCGGGAATATGGATTAGATAAAAGATTTTCCATTGTGAAAATTATAGGAAAAGGTGGGGAGGAACCTATGGATACAAATGAAACTGTAGAAGGAAGATATAATAATAGAAGAATTGAAATCATTTTAAATGATTTGGAATATAAAGAATCAAGATTTATAGATGAATAAATATCAAATGAATTTAAAGAAATATTATTATAAATTTTTATGATTATTATTCTTTTTGAGTTATAAAATATTTTATAATTTAATACCAAAAATTAAAGTTGATATTTTCAAAAATTTATAAAAAAAACTATTTTATCAAAATAAAATAGTCCTAAAATTATAATATGAGTGATTTTTATAAAGTGGTGCCGCTTGTCGGACTCGAACCAACCACCTACTGATTACAAGTCAGTTGCTCTACCAGATGAGCTAAAGCGGCAAAATTTACAAAGATATTATATCGAATTTTTATTGTAATGTCAAGGAAAATTTAATTTGATTTTTTGTTGTTTTTTCAAAAGACTTTGTGATATACTTTTATTATTAATACTTGTTAATTTTATTGAAATTTAAAAGATTGGAGAACAAAATGAGTGAAAAGAATTTAAAAATCTTAGGATGGATTGGAACATTACTTTCTGTAATAATGTATGTGTCTTATGTTCCACAAATAATGGGAAATTTGCACGGACACAAAACATTTTTTTTACAGCCTTTAGCAGCAGCAATTAACTGTACAATATGGACAAGTTATGGGCTTTTAAAGGAAAAAAAAGATTATCCTTTATCAGCAGCAAACTTTCCAGGGGTAGTCTTTGGGCTACTTGCAACGATTACAGCATTTTAGAAATTTAATTTTAAAGATTTAATATGAAAAGTTCATTTGAATGATGATTAATCATTTTAGTGAGCTTTTTTTGTTAATTTTTTTATAAAAGTAGAAAAAAACTCATCTTTGTGATAAAATATACAATATGATTTGTGAAATAAAAAAATTTAAATAAAAACTATATATAATTAAAACAGGAGGAAAAATAATGCCAAACGAACTGAATAAAGTTTATTCACCAAATGAAATAGAAGATAAATGGTATAAAATATGGGAAGAAAAAGGGTATTTTAATGCACAGCACAATGCAGAAAAGCCAGGATATTCAATTGCTATTCCGCCGCCAAATGTTACAGGAATTTTGCACATGGGGCATATGCTTAATAATTCAATACAGGATACTATTATTAGGTATAAGAGAATGAGCGGCTTTGATACACTTTGGATTCCGGGGATGGATCATGCTGGGATTGCTACGCAAAATAAAGTTGAGAGAATGCTGGCTGATGAAGGAACTTCCAAAGAGGAAATTGGATATGATGAGTTCTTGAGAAGAACTTGGGAATGGAAGGAAAAACATGGTGGGCTGATTACAAAGCAGCTTAGAAAACTGGGAGTTTCACTGGACTGGACAAGAGAGAGATTTACTATGGATGAAGGGCTTTCAGAAGCTGTAAAGGAAGTATTTATCAAACTTTACAATGATGGGCTTATTTATCGTGGAGAATACATTGTAAACTGGTGTCCGCATGACAAGACGGCACTTGCTGATGATGAGGTAAATCACGAGGATAAAAATGGAAAAATCTGGGAAATCAGATACCCAGTTAAGGATAGTGATGAGGAATTTGTAATTGCTACAACTCGTCCTGAAACAATGCTTGGAGATACAGGGGTTGCAGTAAATCCAAATGATGAAAGATACAGACACTTGATTGGAAAAACTGTAATTTTACCTCTTATGAATAGGGAAATTCCAATTGTGGCAGATGAATATGTGGATATGGAATTTGGGACTGGGGTAGTTAAAATGACTCCGTCACACGATCCTAATGACTTTGAAGTGGCAAAAAGAACTGGACTTGCCTTTTTAAATATTTTTACAGAAGATGCACATGTAAATGAAAATGGTGGGAAATATCAGGGGCTAGAAAGATTTGCAGCTAGAGAGGCTATACTTGCTGATTTGGAAGAGCAGGGACTGCTAGTCGGAGTAAAAGATCATAAAAATGCTGTGGGGCATTGCTACAGATGTAATTCGATTATTGAGCCAAGAGTTTCTACACAATGGTTTGTAAAAATGGAGCCGCTTGCAAAAAGAGCACTGGAAGTTGTAAAAAATGGAAAAATTCAAATTACCCCAAAAAGATGGGAAAAAGTATATTACAACTGGCTGGAAAATATAAGGGACTGGACAATTTCACGTCAAATCTGGTGGGGACACAGAATACCTGCCTATTATTCAGAAGATGGAACAGTTTTTGTGGCAAAAAGTCTGGAAGAGGCAAAAATTCAGGCACGTGAAAAATTTGGAAAAGATGTAAACTTGACGGAAGAAACTGATGTGCTTGATACTTGGTTTTCATCAGCATTATGGCCATTTTCAACATTGGGCTGGCCAAATGAAACTGAAGATCTGAAAAAATTCTTTCCAACAAATGCACTTGTTACAGGGGCAGACATATTGTTCTTCTGGGTAGCAAGAATGGTAATGATGAGTCTTTACATAAAAGATGAAATTCCATTTAATTATGTTTATCTGCACGGAATTATACGGGATGAAAAAGGTAGAAAAATGAGTAAATCTTTAGGAAATTCGCCTGACCCGCTTGACTTGATAGCAAAATACGGTGCAGATGCAATAAGATTCAGCTTTTTATACAATACTTCACAAGGGCAAGACATCCATTTTTCAGAAAAACTGCTTGAAATGGGTTCAGCTTTTGCAAATAAAGTATGGAATGCATCAAGATTTGTATTGTCAAATCTGGAAGATTTTGATGTTTCAACAACTGTGGATAATTCTGAATTTAAACTTGAAGATAAATGGATTTTATCCAAATTGCAGACTGCTTCAAAATTAATTAATGAAAATATGGAAAAATATGAACTGGACGCTGCTGCAAAATTGGCATACGAATTTTTCCGTGGAGATTTCTGTGACTGGTATGTAGAAATTGCCAAAACACGTGTCTATGGACAGGAAGGCAGTGATAAAGTTGTGGCACAATGGGTGTTAAGACATGTTCTTGATAAAGGGCTGAAAATGCTGCATCCATTTATGCCGTTTATTACTGAGGAAATTTGGCAAAAATTACAGACTGGCGAAGAAACAATTATGTTATCAGATTTTCCAGAAGAGGAAAAAGAGTTTATAAATATTGAGGCTGAAAAGGAATTTGACTATCTGAAGGAAATTATTTCGGCAATTAGAAATATCCGTGGAGAAGCAAATGTTTCCCCATCTAAGAAAATTGAAGTTATTTTCAAGACAGCTGATGAAAATGCAAGGAATATTTTACAAAATAATGCCAAAATACTGGATAAACTGGCAAATGTTGAAAAATATGAATTTAATGTGGAAATTCCAAAACTTGTTGGATTTAGACTAGTTGACACAACTGAGATTTTTGTTCCTTTAGCAGAGTTAATTGACTTAGACAAGGAAATTGAAAAATTGGAAAAAAACATTGAAAAAACTCAAGTTGAACTAGATAAAGTATTGAAAAAATTGTCTAATGAAAATTTTGTAAACAGGGCAAAACCTGAAGCTGTGGAAAAAGAAAAAAGAATAAAAGAAGAGCTTGAAAACAAAATTGCTAAGTTTAAGGAATCAATGAATTTGTATAAATAATATTAGGATTTAAGTTATCAGACAAGTTTAATAAATAAAAAACTTGAAAAATTAAAATTATGTTGTAAAATATATTAAGTAAAATAAATTTAAAATGGAGGGAATATGAGAAAGCTTTTGATATTGGTCTTATTGGCTTTAGCTTTAAGTTCGTGCTTATCAGCTAATGTAGGTGTTGGACCGGGTGGAGTACATGGTGGAGTTGGAGTTTATTTTTAATTTTAAGGAAAGGTTGTTAAGGCTATGAAAAAATTCTTAATATTGTTGTATTTAATGATATTTTCTATAAGTTTTACAGCACAATATAAAATTTCTAAAAGAACTTCTGTAAAAATGACGCAGAGCGAAATGGAAAAAAATTCTGTGCTTATAGAAAAAAGTGTAATAAATACATTCACAGAATCTGGATTGAAAAATCATTTTTCACGTATAGAAGATAAAAAAAATAAAAATTTATCAGACGAGATATACAGCAAGTTTGTTGATGAAACGCTTATTATACTGTCTACAAATGCTCAAATAACAATCACTAAAATTGAATTTTTAAGTGAAAAAAAAGCAGAAATAACAGCTAAATACAAAACTCCGACAATAGGAACAAATTCTCTGCCTAAATATGATGCAATGTTTAAAAATGAATTTAAAAGACAAATGGGTTATTCTTTTGAAAAAATTGATGGAAAAATTTTATCAAATACAGACAAACAAAAAATAGACAGCATAATAAAGGATACTGCAAGAAAAGTTGTGAAATTAAATTTAAAAAATGCTGTTTATAGTTATGGAGAAAGCAGAGAATTAATGGAAAAAGTTGATGGCAACTGGAGATTTGTTATAAAGTAGAACGATAAATTTGTTACTAAAATTTAAAAATTTATAACTGAAAAAGTTAGGAGGATGAAATGAAAAAACTAATTATTTTGATTATGATTTTGTTTACACTTGTAGCTTGCAGCAGTACTGGAAAAGGGACAAATTCGATTCATGTTGGAGTAGGTTTTTCAGGACTTTAAGATTTTGTAGCTAAAGTATTTATCAGAAAAAAGGAGAGAGAAAAATGGGAGCATTATTTTGGGCAATTTTGTCAGGAACAGCGGCAATTCTGGAAATAATTATTCCGGGGCTTGTAACAATTTGGTTTGCACTTTCAGCTTTAATTGTAATGTTTCTTGCAAATTTTATAGAAGATTCACTAATACAGTTTTTAATATTTGCTGTACTTTCGGTAATTTTTCTAATATTTACACGTCCAGTCTTGAGAAAATATATTGAATCGCAAAGAAAGACAAATTTTGATGCGAGCATGAAAGGGACTGATGTAAAAATTGAAAAAGTAGTCGATACTAAACAAACTGAAAAGGAATATGAAGTAAAATTTAAAGGGTCCATTTGGACAGGAGTAAGCGAGCAAATATTGTCAAATGGAGAAATTGTTAAAATTAAAGGCTTTAAAGGCAACAAGATAATTCTTGAAAGAAAATGATAATTTTTTAAATAAAAATAGGAGGTATTATTATGTATTGGAGTTTACCATTAATAGTTATTCTTATTGTAATAGCGTTAATTTACATTTTTAAATCGATAAAGATTGTACCAGAATCACGTGTACTTATTATTGAAAAATTGGGGAAATACGATAGATCCCTAAGTTCGGGGCTTAGTTTTCTGAATCCATTTTTTGATAGGGTTGCAAGAAGCGTGTCTTTAAAGGAACAAGTTGTGGATTTTCCTCCACAGCCTGTTATTACAAAGGATAACGCCACAATGCAAATTGATACAGTTGTTTATTTTCAGATAACTGATCCGAAGCTGTACACTTATGGAGTAGAACGTCCACTTTCAGCAATTGAAAATTTGACAGCAACAACTTTGAGAAATATTATTGGAGATATGACAGTCGATCAGACATTGACTTCAAGAGATATTATCAACACGAAAATGCGTCAGGAACTGGATGATGCCACAGATCCTTGGGGAATAAAAGTAAACCGTGTGGAATTGAAAAGCATCTTGCCACCAGCTGACATTCGTGTAGCAATGGAAAAGGAAATGAAGGCAGAGCGTGAAAAAAGGGCAAACATTCTGGAAGCACAAGCAAAAAGAGAAGCGGCAATCTTGGTTGCAGAAGGAGAAAAACAGGCTGCAATTTTAAGAGCAGAAGCTAAAAAAGAACAGCAGATAAAAGAAGCCGAAGGGCGTGCAGAAGCAATTTTATCAATTCAAAAAGCACAAGCAGAAGCGTTGAAACTGTTAAACGAAGCAGCACCAACAAAAGAGGTATTGTCACTAAAAGGAATGGAAACATTTGAAAAAGTGGCAGACGGAAAATCAACAAAAATCATTATTCCAAGCGAATTACAAAATCTGGCTGGAATGGTTACAGCATTTTCGGAACTTGCTAAAAAAGATAAAGATGTGGAACAAAAATAGATTATATGGGACTGGACAACATGTTCAGTCTTTTTTTTGGAAATTTTTATAATAGGGTTGTTTAATAACGAATTCATAATCATTCAAGTAAATTATTTTTATTTATTTTTTAGATATTTTGATTAATAAATATTTTTTCATATTATTATGTTTTTTCTTTTTATTTTTGTAGGATTGCTCATTGCCGCAAAACCTTATCTTGCAGTAAAAGTTTATCCTAATAATTAAAATTGTGGCAAGATTGCTACGCAATAACCTATGGCTATTCTACGACATTTTTCTGCACTGACAAAAAACTCGCTATGCTCAGACAGTTTTGCCAGCACAGAAAAATGCTCCGACGGGTTATTTATACTAGAATCTGTTTGAAAAATGAAAATTATATTTTAATTATTTGAAAATATTAGATTTATACCCTTTATTAGAAAAGTTTGTAATAATTTCGTTATTTAAATGGGTAAATAGTATTAAATCGCTTAAAATCTAAAGGATAGTAGTTAAAATTTTGAAAATAACAAATTGAAGAAATATAGAATACACCTTGTATTCCAACATAAAATATTGTACAATAAAAATATAAAAACATAAGCAGTTAACACATAAAATGGAATAATAATTTGACATAGATATTTAAAACAGAAGGGGGAATGTGTTCCTGTCCTTTTTGGTTAAGTATTGTATTTTTATTTCATTAATTCATAAATTAATATTTTATTTAGTATTTTCACAATGTATATATTCGCTAGAATACTCATAACATTTTCTTCCTCTTTCTCTTCTGTACTCTGAAGCCTTCTCCCATCCTTTTGGATCAAGCAATTCACATCAGACAACACTTAATCCAAGCATAGCGATAATCAAAATTTTTAAAGTTGATAAGTTCAATAATTATAAATTTTGACTTTAGATTATAAATATTTTTGCTCTAAAATGTAATTGACAAAACCTGAAATTAGGTTTATAATTTTACCAAGAAACAAAGAAACCAAAAAAGGAGTTTTTTTATGGAAAGTAATATTTTGGAAATGAATAAGACAATCTCGATTTCTTCTAAAAATCAGATTACAATTCCTAAAAAAGTTATGGAACATCTAGGTTTTACAAAAGAGGCAAAAATAAAGGTTAGCAAAGGCTCTTTGATTGTAACGCCTGTGAAAGAAAATGAAGATATGGAATTTTCAGATTTGATTTTGGAGGACTTGATAAAGGAGGGATATTCAGGAGAAGAACTTCTAAAAGAATTTAAAGTTAGAAAAAATAATATCAAGCCTGCAATTCAGAAATTAATATCGGACACAGAAAAAAATGGGGTAAGCTATGAGGATGTATTTGGGGAGGATTAATAATGGAAACGGAAGTGATTATATCCACTGGTGCTACAAAATATTTTAAGAAATTAAAAGACAAAAAATTAAAAGAAAAATTTGCTGAAGCGATTAAAAAAATTAAGGAAAATCCTGAAATAGGAGAAATGAAAAAATCAGATTTAGCAGGCATATATGGTTATGATATTTTTTACAATAAAATTAACTATGAACTAGCGTATACAATTAAGATAGAAGATAAAAAAATAGTTATTGTACTATTAGCAGGAACAAGAGAAAATTTTTATAAAACTTTAAAAAAATATTTGAAGTCACAATAAAATAGAGTAAGAAAAAAGTCAAATTTTTTAAGTAATTTCTGAAAGATTTGATTTTTTTAATAGCAGTTTTTACTATTTTCATTACATTTTTTCTTTTTTACCTGTTTATTCATTACTTTTATTGTAGTAAATATTTATCCCAGTAATTAAGATTAGCTACATAATGCCTGTTGCCAGATTTCCATTTTTATTTCCAACTTCAAGACTTTTCTTTTTACTTGTCAGAAAATTGCAGTCGAACAAATAAAAGTTCTGCTGATTTAGTAAATTAGAAAGATATTTGTTATAGAATTTTTGAGATTTTAAGTTTTCAGTAAAATAGGATTTGTTTGAGTTTTTCTGTTTATTTGAATTATTTGGAGAAGATAAATCAATTTTTTGAAATAAAAAAAGAAAATTACTCAAAATTTTATATAGAGCAATTTTCCCTAAAACAAATATTTCAACTTTGTATTTTTATTATATTAATTTATAAATTAATATTTTATTTAGTATCCTCACAGTATACATTTCCGTTATATTTTTCATAACATTTTCTTCCTCTTTCGGCTGCCTTTTGACGTGCTCTTTCCCATCCTTTTGGATCAAGCAATTCACATCCGACAACACTCAAGCCAAGCATAGCGATAATCAAAATTTTAAATAGACTTTTCATATAAAAATCAGCTCCTTTGTATTATTTTTGTTTGTTGTTTTAAAAAATATTGTTTATTTAAATTATATCACTATTTTTTTTTTTTTTTTTTGAATTTCATTAGAAAGTTGTTAGTTTTAAAATTTTTATTTAGTAAATGAAAACGATTTTAAAGTAAAAAAAATTAAATAATGATACAACATTTCTGATTGAAGTTTTAATGGTGATATGGTAAAATTTTAGATGAAATAATAAGAAAAAATTGAAAAATAGAGGTAAATTGATGAAAAAAGATAAAATTGGGTTTTTGATATTTCATATATTTTTTATAGCATTTGTGCTATTTTTGAAAAATGTAGCTACTTTTCAGAATGAGGCGCTGGAGATGAAATTTTTGGAATGTCTACTTATGGGTGTTTATATTTATACGTTTTTTACAGCGAAAATTTATTTGGAGTGGCTAAATTCGTATATGATTTTTTTGTATACGCTGTTTTTGTTTAATTTTACAAGGATATTTCTGGATATTGTGAATTATAGGGAGTTTGGATGGGCTACGAAGTTTGCTAACTTTTATTTTTTTTATGATGTGAGAAATGAGATAATAAATGTTTTTCTGTTAGTATTACTGTTTACACATCTAGGATTTTTCATTGCGATTTCAAATGAGAAGATTAGTGATATTAGAAGCAGTGTTACGCTTGAAAGCAGAAGGCTGTTTACGAATGTTGGAATGGCTCTGTTTATAATTTCATTGCCTGCTTTGGCCTACAAGATGTTTATTCAACTGAGGGTTATTTTGCGGGCTGGATACGAGGCTTATTATACTGGAATTTTAAAAGGGGTTGATTATCCTGCATTTACAAAAGGCTCTGGTACAGTAATGACAATTGGATTTTTGATATTTTTAATTTCAATTCCATCCAAAAGAAAATTTTTGACAATTTCTTCACTTTATCTTATGGTAAAACTGCTGGATTCGTTTAAGGGGGCAAGAGCAATATTTTTGACACAGCTTCTTTTTATAATGTGGTATTACGCAAAAGTCTATGGAATCAGGATAAAAGCCAAAACAATGGTAAAATTAGTAGGATTTACCGTGATTTTTTCACAAATTCTAGTGTCTGTACGAAGTAAAAAAATATTCAGTCTGGATTTAGTAAACACAATTTTTAATTTTCTATTTTCTCAAGGAGTAAGTTATCTTGTACTTGGCTACACAATCAATTTTAAGCACAGCATTGTTGGAAACGGAAGCTACCCCTACATCTTGCAGGGAATATTCGGCTTTAAGCCACAGTCGCTGGAAACACTTGCCACAACCAACTCTATTGCGGATAAATTAACATATTACCTAAATTCAGGTGCTTATTTAAAAGGAGAAGGAATTGGCTCAAACTATATCGCAGAAATGTATGATTTAGGCTACTTCTGGTTAATTGTAATTTCAATTCTGCTTGGAATTTTTATTATAAAATACGAAAAATATGTTGTAAAAAATAGATTTTTATTATTAACAAGCTATTACTTCATACCAAATTTATTTTATATCCCAAGAGGCTCATTCTTCGGAGAAGGGCTAATAAAAAATATGGCAATGCTAATAGCAGTTTATGTGATAATTTTCAGTTTTGACTATATGTATAGAAAAATTGAGGAAAAGAAGGAACTGATTTAATTTTTTAGGGAGTTGAGTGGGATTGAATGAGAAAGAACAAGTATTTAAAGTGCATTGGGTAGAGAAATTAAAAATGGTATTTAAATTGATTTATATTCCAGCATTACTTTTTTGGGGATGGAGATTTTCTTTCGATTTTTCAATAAATGAAATATTTTTTAAATGTTTTTTAACTGTTCTGCTTTCAATCATACTATTTTTAATTTTATCTATTTTTGTTTTTAATAAAAAAATTGAAGCCTTTGACAATATTTTGACATATTATAAAAGAGGAAAAGAAGTTTGGTGTGTGAGAATAGAAAAAGATAATATTAGGATATTTTATCAAAAGCATTGGAGTAGTGTATTAAAACATTTATCAGTAGATTACTATGATGTTCCAATTTATTTGTTTGGAAAGAAAAACTGCTTAAAACTTGAAAAAATTATTTGTGAATTTCAACTTGAAAAAATGGAAATTGAAAATACAGTATTTGAAATTCCAAAAAAAGAATTATTTACAGAAAAATACAAAGATATTTTTAAAAATACTATTAAAATAATTTTTATCTTGATAGTAGTTAAAATAGTTTATTCTGATAATATTTTTTTGAATTACTTTTTGATAATTATTATTTTGGGAGTTATTATTTTACAAATTATTTCTTTAATCAGAATAAAAATTTATACACCGAAAATTATAAAAATATTTAGTAATTTTATAAGTATTGATGATGAAAAATACAGTAAGTATGATATAAAAAAGTTAATGATTACAAATCCGAATACAAAAAGTGGAACGATAGATTTTGGATACAGAATATTAAAAATTTTTGGAAATAATGAAAAAAAGGTTTATACATTAATTACCTCTAAAAATTCAGAGTTTAAAAATTCTGGAAAGGATGAGGATTACGAAACTTTTTATGAAGAAATATTGAAATTTTGTATTGTTAATGGAATTGAATATGAGTTGGTGTAGGAAAATAGGAGTTTAACGTTGATGGAAGTAGAAAATATAGAAATAATAGACGGAATAAATGATAAAAATAAAAATGATATAGTCAAATGGACTAATAAAAAGGGAAAGGACTTTCTTGAGCAATGGGCTGGAAAAAGTCTTGATTTTCCACTTACAGAAAGTCAGATTGATGATTTGAATGATATTTACTCGATTTTTTGTGAGAATGAGTTTGTGGGGATTATTCAGAAAATACGAAAAGAGATGGATAATGTCCATATTGGAAGATTTTTGATTAATCCCGAACTTACTGGAAAAGGACTTGGAAAAAGTGCTTTGATAGAGTTTATAAATTTAATTTTTCAAGATGAGGACGTGAATTCGATTACGTTAAATGTGTTTGATTGTAATGCGGGGGCAAAGAAATTGTATGAGAAAGTTGGATTTGAAGTTGTGAATGTTACTGAAAATCCGATGAAAAAGTATATGATGATTATGAAAAAAGATGAAAAATAGGAGAAAATAATGATAGAAAAAAAAATATATTATGTCTGGATTGGAAACGCCAAAAAGCCAGATATTTTTTATAAATGTCTGGAATCGTGGAAGAAAAATCTGCCTAATTTTGAAATTATAGAGATAAATGAGAAAAATTTTGATATGGAAAAACATCTTGCGAAAAATAGATTTTTTCGTGAATGTTATGAAAAAAGGCTTTGGGCGTATGTTTCAGATTATATGAGAGTGCATTTTATGTATGAAAATTCTGGAATTTATGTGGATACGGATATGGAAATAATTAAGGATTTGACACCGATTTTGGAAGGGAAAGATGAATTTTCTAAAAATGGGAAGATGAATTTTTTTATTGGCTATGAAGATGAAAAACACATAAGTGTTGGGATTTTTGGGACAACTAAGCATAATCAAGTGTTAAAGGACATTAAAGATTTTTACGAGAATGACATTTGGAAAAAGCCGATTTGGACAATTCCTAAGATTTTTACCTATACTTTTGAGAAAAAGTATAATTTGAGCGAGAAAAGGGAAAATGCTTTGAAAAATGGGGAGATAGTTATTTTTCCGAAAGAATATTTTTATCCTTACGGATTTAAGGATGTTTATTCTGATGATTGCATAAAACCTAAAACATACGGAATTCATTGGTGGAATGACAGCTGGAGCAGTTTGAAGGCTAGATTGTTTTTGGAAACGAAGCATTTGTCAGGAGTAAAAAAACTGGTTAAAAAGATGAGGATAATTGCGAGGTTTTATTTGAAGGAAAAGAGATAAAAATAAGGAGTATTTAGATAGAAATAAAAAAGTAAAAATAAAAAGGTTTGGTAGATACTAAAAAAAGTGATATAATTGAATGAAAAATTTGGAATAACAGATAAATTTTTATTAGAGAAACTGTTATTTTGAGAAAATAAAGAAGGATTAGGAGAAATATTGGAAAAATGAGTAATTTAAAAAAAATATTGTTGTCGCTTATGATTTGTGGGGCAACTGTTAGCTGGGCTAAGGAATTTAAGATAATGACATATAATATTTATGGAGGAAGGCTTACGGATGGACAGAAGCTGGGTGAGAGCATTAAGCCGTATGGGCCTGATTTTGTGTCGCTTCAGGAAGTTGACAAGTTTACGAAAAGAAGTAATTTTCGTGATATAACTTCTGATATTGCAAAAGTTCTTGGTTATGATTATTATTTTTTTAAGAAATCAAGAGATTATGATGGTGGAGAATATGGAATTTCATTTATTTCAAAATATCCGCTTGAGAAAATATATACTTATGAATTGCCGTCGGAAGGGGTAGAAAAAAGACAGCTTATAGTTGCAGAGCTTTCTAAAAAAACTTTTGGGAAAAAGGTGCTGGTAATGAATACGCATTTGGACTTTAAGCAACAGATAAAGCCTGAAGAAATGGAATCGCTGGACTTACTTACAAAATTTTTTGATAAAGATGATATAAAGTTTTTGAGTGGAGATTTTAATTTTTTGCCAACGACAAAATATTATGAAGAAATTACAAAAGACTGGAGAGATACTTACATGGAATCCAATGCTAGTGGTGTAAGAACACTTTCAGATCCACGTATTGACTATATTTTTGGTAGCCAGTCGAAAAAATGGAAGGTAAAATCAAGCTATTTTATTAATGATGCAACGCAGGACTGGACAAAACTGTCGGATCATCTTCCGTATATGACAATTTTAGATATAAAATAAAAGAAGAAGGAGATGTAAAGTATGAAAATTTCCCTTGTAATGCCAACAATAAATGTTACAACAGAACTGGATTTGTTTCTAAAAAGCCTGAAGGCACAGACTTATAAAGATTTTGAGCTAATTGTAGTGGATCAGAATGAAGGAAATGAAGTTTTTGAAATTGTGAAAGACTACGAAGAGGACTTTAAAATAAAATATGTAAAAAGTGATGAAAAAGGGTTAAGCCTAAATAGAAATAGAGGACTTATCTTGATGAAAGGCGAAATTGTGGGATTTCCTGACGATGATTGTGAATATAGTCCCGACACACTTGAAAAAGTTGTAGAATTTTTTGAAAGAAAAAAGAATTATCGAATTTACTCGTGCCGTACGCTTGAACGTGGGAAAAACTATGGAACAGGTGTTATGGAGAAAAAAGACACGGAAATAACGAAGGATAGTGTCGATACGACTGTGAAATCTATAACATTTTTTGTAAATTATGGCAAGGATGACATCATTTTATTTGATGAAAATTTAGGAGTTGGTGCAACTTTTGGAAGTGGAGAAGAAACTGACTAT
Organism: Leptotrichia sp. HMT-225; assembly: GCF_030644325.1. Taxonomy (NCBI): domain Bacteria; kingdom Fusobacteriati; phylum Fusobacteriota; class Fusobacteriia; order Fusobacteriales; family Leptotrichiaceae; genus Leptotrichia; species Leptotrichia sp. HMT-225. The sequence goes on from NZ_CP130323.1 coordinate 566,835, forward strand.
GTGTTGACATTACTTCACAAAGGTTACAAGGGAAGATATTTTGCAAACGATATAATTTACCATCCAGCTAAAAAGGGAAATTATAATGATTTGGAACGTGCCTATAAATATGCTCTAGGTTTTGGAGCATTGGTAAAAAAGGAAGTAAAAGGCAGAAAAAACAGATTTTATATTCTGAAATACTGGAAACGGCAGTTTAGAAGTTTTGTTGGAATGATTATTACAAGAAATAGAAGATATCATAGGGTTGTGATGAAGGGGAGAAAAATAGGATATACAAAATATAAAATTTAAAAATTAGGAGAAGAATATGGATAAGATAAAATGCTTGATAAATATGATAATAGCTTATCTCATTTATCCATTTAACAAAAGAAAATTCAAAAATAGAAATATATGGCTTGTGGGTGGAAACGCAGGAGAACTTTTTGTAGATAATGGACGTGCGATGTATGAGTATTTACGGTCAAGACAGCAGGAAGAAGTGTACTGGGTAATAAACAGAAATGCCAAAATTGCAAAAAAAATCCCAGGAGAAAAACTAATAAAGGGAAGTGTAAAAAGCTACCTTTATTTTATGAATGCAAAAGTTGCATTATTTTCCCACTCAATTTCTGCAGACATTGTTCCATACCTATTTGTAGTGCCATTAATAAACAAATTTCACAAAAAAGTATTCAAAGTATTCCTGAATCACGGAACAGTAGGCTTTAAAGTTCGACAGGCAATGAATCCAAAAACAGCAAAAGTAGGAGAAGCCCTTGTAAAATCCTATGATTTAAACATCTGTGATTCAGAATTTGAAAGAAAAGCGAAAACAGAAACTTGGTGGGAAGTTCCGAAAGAAACAACGGTTATAACAGGCTATCCAAGATATGATAAACTATACAACTTGCAAGTTATTGAAAAACAAATATTTTTCATGCCAACATGGAGAAGCTGGTTAAAATTTGAAAACTCAGAAAACCAGAAATTTGAAGATACAAAATATTTCCAAAATATTGCAAATTTAATTACAGACAAAAAATTAAATAACTATTTGGAAAAAAATGATATTAAATTAAATATTTACATTCATCAGTTAATGCAGGATTATCTAAAAAACTTTGGAAATATAAAACTTGGAAAAAATATAAAAATACTCCCAAAAGAAGTAAACATAACTGAAGAACTGCAAAAATCAAAATTATTAATAACAGATTATTCAAGCGTAGCCTATGACTTCTATTATCTAAATAAACCAATCGTCTTCTTCCAGTTCGATAAACGTGAATACGAAGAAAAAGTCGGCTCTTATGTAGACCTAGACAAGGACTTATTTGGAAAACAAGCCAAAACTGTAGAAAAATGCGTTGAAGAAATTATTGAAATTTCGGAAAATAATTTTCATTATGATAAGGAAATGAAGCAAAAGTCTGATAAGTTGAGAGAAAAGTTTTTGAAGTATGTGGATAAGGGGAATTGTGAAAGAGTTTACGATGAAATTTTAAAAAGAATAAATTAAAACTTGATTTTTTACTAAGGATTTATAACATATGTTGTTATTAATAAATATTTTCTTTGTATTATTAAGTTTTTTCTTTACTTATTTTCGCAGGATTGCTCATTGCCGCAAATCCTGCACCTATGGCTAGACTCCGACTTTTATTTGACCAACTCCGAAACTCCTCCTTTCGTCGTCAAACAGTCGTAGTTGGTCAAATAAAAGCTCCGTCGGTTTTTAAACTAAAAAATTTATTTTGTTAAAGAAAAAATATTTATTATAAATTTCCGAGATTTTAATTTTTCGGTAAAAGACAACTTGTTTGAGCTTTTCTATTTTATTTGAATTGAGAACAACTTCATGAGATTAAAATAACTTTTATTAAAAGCGAGTTTTGTCTTTTGCTGTAAAATTAAAATTCAAGAGCGGGAGTGCAGAGGTATGGCGTTTGATACCTCTGCGTTAAAAAAGATTATAAAGTGTGTAAATAACAATAATTATTAAATAAAAAAATTGATATAAAAATGGAAAAGAAAAAATTTTTATTAATTTTTTAAAAAATTGAAAAAGAAAATAAACTATGATAAAATTTAAAGATAAAAAAATAAAGAGAACAGAGGTAAAATAACGATGGCAGATACACCGCTTATGAAGCAATATAAGGAGATAAAATCAAATTTTGAGGACTCTATATTGTTTTTTAGATTGGGTGATTTTTATGAGATGTTTTTTGAGGATGCGGTGAAAGCGTCACGAGAGCTGGGACTTACGCTTACTTCGAGAAATAAAGAAAAGAATGTGGATATACCGCTTGCGGGAGTTCCATTTCATTCAGCAGATTCATATATAACAAAACTTGTTTCAAAAGGGTATAAGGTTGCGATTTGTGAACAGACAGAAGATCCGAAGATGGCAAAAGGAATTGTAAAACGGGAAGTTGTGAAGATTATAACGCCGGGGACAGTTGTGGATGTGGAGGCACTTGATGCCAAGAGTAATAATTACTTGATGAGTATTTTGAAAATTGAGAATAAACTTGGAATTGCGTATATTGATATAACGACTGGAGAGTTTAAAGTAACGGAAGTTGAAAAGGATGATGATTTTGTAAAATTATTTAATGAGATTAATAAGATTGAGCCTAAGGAAGTGCTTGTTACAGATGATTTTTATGGAGAAATAAAAGAAAAGTTAGATGATTTTTTACAAAAGAATGATTCAGTTGTAACTTTTGTGAATAAGGTTCGGGACAGTGCAAAGTATCTTATGGATTATTTTGAGATTGTGTCGCTGGAAAGTTATGGGATTAAGGATAAAAAAGCGATAATTGGAGCTGCAGCCATGGCACTTGATTATTCAGCTGCTATGCAGGTTGAGCATGAGCTGACTGTGGAAAAAATTGAGTTTGTGAATATTTCCAATTATGCTGAAATAAATGCGATTACAAGCAGAAATCTGGAACTTTTGAAAAATCAGAGGGAAAAAACTGTCTATGGTTCGCTTTTGTGGGTGCTGGACGAGTGTAAAACTTCGATGGGAACACGGCTTTTAAAAAGATTTATAAACAATCCACTTTTAAATGTTGATAAAATAAGAAGAAGACAGAAAGATGTGCAGTATTTTATTGATAATATCTTGATTCGTGAGGATTTGAGAGAAAAACTTGAGAATATTTACGATTTAGAGCGGCTTCTGGGGAAAATAATCTTTGGAAGTGAAAATGGAAAAGATTTGACAGCATTGAAAAAAACGATAAAATCTGCTGTTGAAATAATGAGAATTTTGGGAAATACTGATTTTTTTAAGGATATTGATGCAAATATTTTGTTTGAGTGTTATAAAATAATTGATGATAGTATAAATGAAGATGCGCCATTTTCAGTACGTGAAGGTGGAATTATAAAATCTGGATACAATGCGGAACTAGATGAAATTAGAAATATCATGAATTCTGGGAAAGACTTTTTGCTGGATATTGAACAGCGTGAAAGGGAAGCAACTGGAATTAGAAATATGAAAATAAAATTTAATAAGGTTTTTGGTTATTTTATTGAAATTACAAAAGCAAATCTGGATATGGTGCCAGAACATTACATAAGAAAACAGACTCTTTCAAACTCAGAGAGGTACATTACGCCTGAACTGAAAAAATATGAGGACACAATAATAAATTCTAAGGCAAAAATCGAAGATTTAGAATATCATTTGTTCAAGGAAATTAGCGGAAAACTCAAGGAACATCGGAAAATTTTGTCAGAACTTGCGGAAAGGCTGGCATATATTGATGTAATGGTATCTTTTGCTGTAAGTGCCATTGAAAATGATTACGCAAAACCTGAAATGAATGAGGAATATTCCTTTGAAATTGAGGGTGGAAGGCATCCAGTTGTGGAAAAACTGATTGGAAGGACGGATTATGTTTCAAATGATACAGTCTTTACTGAAAAGGAAAGTTTTGTCGTATTGACAGGCCCTAATATGTCAGGAAAATCAACATATATGAAGCAAATCGCATTAATTTCCATAATGGCTCAGATTGGTTCTTTTGTCCCTGCTAAAAAAGCAAATTTATCAGTTATAGACAAATATTTGACACGGATTGGAGCTTCTGATGATATTTTGACAGGGCAAAGTACATTTATGGTGGAAATGAGTGAAGTTTCCAACATTCTAAACAATGCGACTGAAAAAAGCCTGATAATACTTGATGAAGTTGGACGTGGAACTTCTACAACCGACGGAGTTTCCATTGCGACTGCCATTTCAATGTATATTCACGATAAAATTGGTGCTAAGACAGTTTTTGCAACCCATTATCACGAACTAACTGATCTGGAAAATAAATTCGCACACATTGTAAATTATCGGATAGAAGTGGATGAAAAGCAGGGAAAAGTAATGTTTTTACGAAATATTGTAAAAGGCGGAGCAGACAAGTCCTATGGTATTGAAGTAGCAAAACTGGCTGGACTTCCTAAGGAAATATTGATTGAAAGCAAGAAAATATTGAAACGGCTGGAGCAAAAAAAGGAATTGATTGAAAGAACCGTAGATGTTCACCAGCTTTCACTTTTTGGAGGAAATTCAGAGTTAGAGAATGATTTTCAAGAATTTGAAAATGAAAGTGCAAATGATTTTGAAAATACTGAAAGTAATCAATTTTATACGGAAAAATTAGTACAGGTTGAAGAAGAAAAGGAAAGTTTGTTAGAAATTGTGAATAAAATAGAAAATTATGATGTGAATAATGTTACACCGATGGATGCTATAAAATTTTTGTTTGAATTAAAGCAAGAAATCAAAAAAGATAATTAAAATTGGTAAAATAGGAGAAAAATAATGTGGAAAAAAATAGCTTATGGAGGACTTGTATTAATACTGATATATTTTATATATGCGGTATTCTTTAAAAAAATTCCGACACCGCTTGAACAGATGCAAAAGCATATGAAAGCAAAAAAAGTTGTGTATAGATTAAAAGATGATGCTATCATTTATGCGGATGAACAGATTGGATCTGAAGGAGATGAAGTAATCAAATTCAAAAATGTAATAGTAGATTTGGTAAAGAAACAGATGATAATTTCTGGAAAAGAAGGCGAAGTCAATACTAAAACATCTGATGTTACATTAATGAAAAAAGTCGTTGGAACAACTAAGGACAAAAAATGGGAAATTTATACAGAACGTGTAGAATACAAGAAACAAGGCGATTTATTAATTTCACCAGTAAGGACAAAACTTATAAATACTGTTGATGATACAGTTTCTGAAGCAGATAGAGTTGAAACAACAACGAAATTTGAAACAATCGTAGCAATCGGAAATGCAAGTTATAATAACAAGAAAGATAAAAAGACTTTGACAGCAGACAAAATTACATATCATGATCCAACAAAAGTGTCAGATGCAGAAGGTCATGTAATTTACAAAGAAGAACAGACAAAAAGAGAACTGCGTGCTAACAAAATGCGTTATGATGATATAAACAAAATTGGAAATGCAGAAGGAAATGTAATTTATACAGATCCTGAAAATAAATTAACAGGAAATAAAGTTGACTATTATATGAAGGATGAGCGTATAGATGGGCAGGGGAATATTGTCTATACTGGTAAAAATAGTGTGATTTCGGCAGACACAGCTTCATACTTTGTAAAGAAAAAACAGGTTGATGGAAGAGGACATGTAAAATATACAAGTCCAACTTTAATAGTAACAGGAGATCATGTATTCTATGATGAAATTGCTAGAATATTGAATGGTGATGGAAATGGAACTTATAACTATTTACCAAGAAAAACTACTGGAACATATAGAAGTGGAGTTTATGACTTAAAGACAGAAACACTTACAACAAATGACTACTATACTGCAAATTATGATGACTATAAAATGGATGGAACAGGGCTTATATATGTGTTCCCAACTGGAGATGCCAGAATGAATGGTCCGTTTAACGTGAAAAAGCAAAACTTTAATGTACATGGTGCGAATGGAACAATGAACACAATTTCAAAAGATATTTTTGCTAATAAAATGGAAATGACAAGTGTTCAGGGAGATAGAATTACATCTGATACAGGGCGTGGAAGTTTTGAGAAAAAGGAATTTAGGTTTGATGGGCATGTTAAAGGTAAAATCCGTGGAAATGTAAAAGATCTTGTAAATGACCCAAGACCGCTTGTAGAATCAGAAGCAGTAAACTTCATAGGAAATACTGCCAAAGTTTATTTCGTTTCACATAAAAATGGAAGTAATATGAGTATTACACGTAGTGAAATCAAAGAAAATGTGCATATGACTTATAAGGATATTACACTTGATTCTCAATATAATGAGATGGACTCTGGAAGGAACCTTATTCTTGCAAGAGACAAAGTTATGGTAGACTTTAAAAATAATACAAAAATGACAGCAAATTATCTTTATATGGATATGAATAAGCAGGAAGGGTATGCCAGAAACAATGTAAAAATCGTAAGTACATTGCCACAGTTCAGAACGATTAATACAAGTGCCGACAAGGCTACAATTTATTTGAAAGATAAAAGAATAAAATTAAATGGAAACGTAGTAACTTATCAAGGAAAAACCCAAATTTCATCTAAAAGTGCAATTTATGACATAGATAGAAGAATCCTTGAAAATGAAGGTAATATCCAAATGCAATATGAAGTTCAGAATAACGAGGAACAAGGGAAGTCAGACCCTAAAAATGCGGCAGCAACTCAAGAAGTAATTGGAAAATTATCAATTCCTGAAGGAGAAGTAAGCACAAGAGGCGGAATTAACTTGCCAAAATCAATGACTGCCTCAAATGGAGTTCCAGTTGCGATAAGATGGCGTTCTTCGAATTCTAGCCTGTTCTCAGTATCTGGAAGAATTAATAAGCAATTTTATGGTGGTGGAAGTAAAGGAGTAACTTTAACTGCAACAGCTAAAGCTGGTGTAGATACAGCAGAAAGAACATTTAATGTAAGTGTTCCTACTGAATCAGCTCATGAAATGCTTGTTAGAGCTGCAAGAAACATTTATGTTCCAGAAGATGGCGGCAACTTACCTTCGTCAGTAAGAGTAAATGTGAACAAGGGAACAATAGATGTGCCAATTTCTTGGAGCAAAAATGGAGATAGAAATGTTGCAACATTAAGATACGGTGGTGCTTCTTATCAGAAACAGTTTTAGATAAATAAGAAAAGTGGGTAGGAAATATACTCACTTTTCTTTAATATAAAAAAAATATAAAAAATTATAAAAAGAAAGGATGCATTAAATAGTATGGATATGAAAGAATTACAAGAAAAATTGATAGAAAAAAATTAAATATTTTTCAGCAAATAAAATATACTTTTTTTATTTTTAAAAGTTTACTTTTTGACAGAAATGGTGTGTGGTGGATATTATTTTTCTTTTTAATAGATTGTATTAGAATTATGGGAGGTTATCTTCTTCAGAATACTTCACTTTCTCCTGTGTTAAATTTATTTTCGATTTTTAACTTTTGTTATTATTTGGTACTTTTTTTGTTTTATCAAAAAGTAATTTTTAAAATAGAAGAAAAAAATTATTTAAGACTAGGACAGTCAGCATCAAAATTTTTCTTTTTATATTTTATATATTATATAGTTAATTATATCGGGGAATCTTTTTTTCCTTATTTGATGTTTTTTGATGAACTTCTCTTAGTTTTTCTCGCAATACATTGGATAGCGATGGTAATTTTTTTGTTGTATATGTTTTATTTTATTCCATTATTTTCTGCAAGACCGTTTAATTTAAAGGAATCTTGGGATTATAATTTACATTTGATGAAAAGAAACTGGCTGAAAATAATATTTTTCGTTATTACATATCTAATTTTTATTTTTTTTACTACAGAAAGTTTTTTAGGTTTAACATACCCAATGTTAGAAAGATTAAATGTTGGATATTTATTTTTTAGTACAATATTTGGTACAGTTTTTTTTGAATTTTTTGGAACTTTTATATTGATATTGTTTGTAATTTTACAGTGTGTAATATATTTGAATGTGGAATATATGGATAGAAGGATAAAATAATAATCTGACTTTTTGCAAATTTTAAAAAAAAGTAGAAAAAAAAGCAAAAATGATTTATAATATAGCGAAGTGGTAACTTTCGATAAGTAAAGTTATTTGAATGATAATTTTAAAATAGGAGAAGATATGGCTAGAAAAATTAGTATAGAAGCCGATAGCTTGAAAAAGATATATAAAAACAGGGAAGTTGTGAAAAGTGTGAGTCTGTCAATGGAAAAGGGCGAGGTTGTAGGACTTCTTGGACCTAATGGAGCGGGAAAGACAACTACCTTTTATATGATTACAGGTATTGTAAGACCAAATCATGGAAGAGTAATGTACAATGGAGAGGAAATTACAACGTTGCCTATGTACAAGAGAGCTAGGCTTGGACTTGGATATTTGCCTCAGGAGGCTTCTGTTTTTAGAAACTTGACTGTGGAGGAAAATATTGTATCGGTTCTTGAAATGCGAGGAGTTAATAAGAAAGAAAGAATTGCCACAATGGAAAATCTTATCGAGGAATTTAAATTGTCTCATGTAGCCAAAAGTTTGGGATATGCACTTTCTGGAGGAGAACGTAGACGTGTGGAGATAGCTAGAACTATTTCTACAAATCCAGACTTTATACTGCTTGATGAGCCTTTTGCGGGAGTAGATCCGATTGCAGTTGAGGATATTCAGAATATAATAATGCAGTTAAAGGAACGTGGGCTTGGAATACTTATTACCGATCATAATGTGCGTGAAACATTGAGAATTACGGAAAGAGCCTACATAATGGCAGAAGGTACAATTTTGATTGCAGGAACAGGACAGCAGATTGCAAATGATGAAACAGCTAGAAGAGTGTATCTAGGGGATAACTTCAAACTTGATTAGAGAGGATGATTTTTTTGAAAAATATGATTTTAACATCATCTTTATACGAAAGTATAGAACTTGTAAAAAAATTTTTAGATAAAAATACTGAAAGTAAAAAAATACTATTTATTCCCACAGCAACTAATGTAGACGAATATAAAAAATACATACATCTTACTCAAAAGGCATTTGAAGATTTTGGTTATGAAGTGGAGAATTTTGATGTTTCTATTTTTTCAGAAAATACTGCAAAAGAGAAATTATCAGAAGCGAAAATAGTTTTTATTTCTGGTGGAAATACTTTCTATTTATTGCAAGAATTAAAAAGAAAAAATTTGACATCTTATTTAAAGGAAAGAATAGAAAATGGACTGCTCTATATTGGAGAATCAGCAGGTTCAGTAATAGCGGCTCCAGACATAGAGTACGCCTCTATAGTGGATGATAAGACATTTGCAACAGAATTAAATGATTATACAGGGTTAAGTTTAGTAGATTTTTACATAGTTCCTCATTTTGAGGAAGAGCCTTTTGTGAAAAGTTCGAGAAATACTGTTGAATTATATAAAGATAAATTGGATTTAAAATTGATTAATAATAAAGAAGCAATATTGGTTGAAAATAATAATTTTACAATAATAAAATAAAGATACAATAGGAAAGGAGCGGGATTGTTTCAACAATCTCAAACAAATAATGACAGGAAATGAAATAAGAAAAAGTTTTGTAGATTTTTTTAAATCGAAAGAGCATAAGCATTTTGAAAGTGCGTCGCTTATACCAGATGATAAGAGCTTATTGCTGACTGTAGCAGGAATGGTACCGTTTAAGCCGTTCTTTTTAGGAGAAAAGGAGGCACCATTTAAAAGGATTACGACTTATCAGAAATGTATTAGAACTAATGATTTGGAAAATGTAGGGAGAACGCCTAGACATCATACATTTTTTGAAATGTTAGGAAATTTCTCGTTTGGAGATTATTTTAAAAAGGAAGCTATTGAGTGGTCTTGGGAATATATAACGAAAGTATTGAAACTGGAAGAGGACAGACTTTGGGTGTCTGTGTATAAAACAGATGATGAGGCTTATGAAATCTGGAACAAGGAAATTGGAGTGCCAGCAGAAAGAATTGTTAGGCTTGGAGAAGAGGACAACTGGTGGGCGGCAGGACCTGTGGGATCTTGCGGGCCTTGCAGCGAGATTTATTACGATACTCAGAATATGGGGAAAAATAACGAAGAAGCTGACAGAAAGCCGGGAGATGACGGAGATAGATTTTTAGAAATCTGGAATCTGGTATTTACTGAATGGAATAGGCTTGAAGACGGTTCACTTGTGCCACTTCCAGAAAAAAATATTGATACAGGGGCAGGACTTGAGAGAATTGCTTCGGTTGTACAAAACAAGGATAACAACTTTGATACGGATTTATTTACAAATATTACAAAAGGGATAAAATCTGTACTTGAAATTCAAGGAAATGAAAATGAGGAAGCAGTAAAAATTATTGCTGATCACGTTAGAGCCTCGGTATTTTTGATTGGAGATGGAGTATTGCCGTCAAATGAAGGGCGTGGATATATTTTAAGAAAAATTATAAGACGTGCTTTTGGAGCTGGAAGTTCTGCAAAACAGAAAGTTTTTGAAAAAGAAGATATATTTCTTTATAAATTAGTGCCTTATGTTCTTGAAACAATGAATGAAGCATACTCAGAATTAGCTGAAAAGCAGGAATATATTGAAAAAGTTATAAGGCTGGAAGAAGAAAGATTTGCAACAACTTTGAAAAATGGAACTGAAATGCTGGAAGAAGAAATTCAGAAATTAAAAGGAGAAAATCAGAAGGAATTGCCAGCTGAACTGACTTTCAAATTGTATGACACTTTTGGATTCCCGTTTGAACTTACAAAATTAATCTTGGAAAATCAAGGATTTGAAGCATCAGAAGAAGAATTTGAGAAAAAACTGGCAGAACAGGTGCAACGTTCAAAGGATAGCAGAACAACAATTTCTGATATGATAAAAGATGAATTTATAGATGAGTTTTTTGAAAAGCATGGAAAAACTGAATTTACTGGATATTCACAAAATTTTGAGGAAAAAAGTACGCTTTTACATATTGCTAAAAGTGAAGGAATTTCAGGATATGAGATGATTTTTGACAAAACTCCGTTTTATGCTGAATCTGGAGGACAAGTTGCTGATACGGGAATTATTACTTCTGGAGAATTTGAAGGAAGAGTTGTAAATGTGGTTAAAAAACACGATGTCTTTATTCATCAGGTTGAAATCACAAGAGGAATTGCTCCGGCTGTAGGCGTAGAAGTGAAAATGCAAATTGATGTAAACCGTAGAAAAGATATTCAGAGAAATCATACAGCTACACATATTTTACACAAAGTTTTAAGAGAGAATCTAGGAACACACGTTGAACAGTCTGGATCGCTTGTGGATGATGAAAAATTAAGATTTGACTTTTCACATTACGAAGCAATCAGTCCAGAAATGATTGAAAAAATTGAAAAAGGTGTAAATGACATTATTTTATCAAATTTACAAGTAAAAATAAATTATGAAAATATTGAAGATGCAAAAGCAAGAGGGGCGATGGCATTATTTTCAGACAAATATGGAGATGTAGTCCGTGTTGTGGAAATTGACGGATATTCAATTGAACTTTGTGGGGGAACACACGTTAAATCAACTGGAGAAATAGGATTATTCAATATCGAATCTGAAAATGGAATTGCTTCAGGAACACGTAGAATTACAGCTACAACTGGATATAAAAGTCTAAATTATGTGAATAGGCTTGAAGATAAAATAAAGGAAATATCTGATATTTTTAGAACAGACGAAAAAAATGTTGTCGATATTATCGAAAAATATATTGGAGATATGAGAGCAGCAGTAAAAGTGCATGAGGAAATGCAAACAAAACTTGTAAAATATGAAATTAATGAAATGCTTGAAAATGTTGAAGCAGTAAATGGTGTGAAAGTACTAAAATCTTCATTTGAAGATAAAAATGTTGATGAACTGAAAGAGATTGTAGATAGAGGAAAAGAAAAAATGCAGTCTGGGATCATCATTTTGGGGACAAATAATGATGGTAAAGCAATCTTTGTAGTTGGAGTTACAAAAGACTTGATTTCAAAAGTGAAGGCTGGAGAAATAGTAAAAGTTGCAGCACAAGTCGCTGGCGGAAACGGTGGAGGACGTCCTGACTTTGCACAGGCTGGTGGAAAAGATGGAAGCGCTGTAAAAGAAGCTGTTGAAAAAGCGTTTGAATTTGTAACTGAAAAATTATAATAAATTTATTTTTAGATATACAGATTTAGATTTTTACTAAAGTAGATATTATTAAGTCTATAAAATGGTAAATTGTTTAAGAAATGAGAAATAAAAAATGAAAAAATTTATTGGATTAGATGTGGGAGATGTCAGAATTGGGGTTGCCAAATGCGACCCTTTGGGAATTCTTGCGACTGCTCTCGAAGTGATTGACAGAACAAAGACAAATCCTGTTGAAAGAATAAAGGAAATACTAGATGATGAAGGCACAAAAAAAGTTGTTGTGGGAATGCCAAAGAGCCTTGATGGTACAAAAAAACGTCAGGTGGAAAAAGTGGAGGAATTTGTGGAAGAATTAAAGAAAGACATTCCAAATATTCAGATTATCTTTGTGGATGAGCGTTACACAACAACAGAGGCTGAGCATTATCTAAAAAACTATTCCAAAAAGAATGGAAAAGAACGTAGAAAAGTAGTAGATATGGTTGCAGCGTCAATAATTTTGCAGAAATATCTTGATACATTGACTTAAAAACTCTAAATGTAAAATTTTTAATTAGAATAACAATTAAATTTTATTATAAGCGTTGATGTATTTTAAAATAAGCAAAACTTCGTTAAAAGAAAAATAGCTGTTTGAGCTTTTGGAATAAATCTTGAAATATATTTAATTATTTATATTAAAAATAATTGAAATTGAAAAGCGAGTTCTATTTTTCTTTTATAAAAAAGTTTTGCGTAAAGCCGGGATGCAAGGACATGGCGTTTGATGTCCTTGCTTAAATAAACTTAAAAATAAATAAAACTTAAAAAGTAATAAAAATATATTAAACATATTTATAAGAATAGATATTTAAATAAAAAAAGAAAGGATGAAAAAATGCAAAATAAAAAATCACATTATATTTGGTTACTTTTAGTAATTTTTGTTCCAGCTCTTATTTTGTACTTTAATAAAGTAAAATTGGGACTTGATTTACGTGGTGGAACATCGGTTGTATTACAGGCACAGGGGAAAATAGAGGCTGATACAATGAGTAAAGTTAGAAATATTATTGAAAGACGGGTAAATAGCATTGGAGTTGCTGAACCTGTTATTCAGCTTAGTGGAAATGATAAATTGATAGTGGAGCTTGCGGGGATAAAAGATCCTCAAAAGGCTATTGAATTGATTGGTACAACAGCAAAACTTGAGTTTAGAATAAAAAATAATGATGGAACTTATGGACCTGTGTTGTTAGAAGGTTCTGCGTTGAAAAGTGCGGGAGTTACAAGAGATCAAGTTGGGATGCCATCTGTAAGTTTTGAGTTAAATTCAAAAGGTGCAAATGATTTTGCTAAAATTACTAGAGAAAACGTTGGGAAACAACTTGCAATAATGCTTGATAACAAGGAACAGTCAGCACCTAGAATTAATGGTGAAATTAATGGAGGAAGTGGAATTATAACTGGAAGATTTTCAATGGAAGAAGCTAATAATTTAGCTAATCTTCTAAAATCAGGAGCATTACCTGTGGAAATTAAAATTGTTGAAAATAGAACAGTTGGAGCGACACTTGGTGTAGATTCAATAAAACAGACCGGAATAGCTGGGTTGATTGCCTTAGGTGTAATTTCGGTATTTATGATTGCTATTTATAAAATACCTGGAATTGTTGCAGATATTGCACTTTTAATAAATGGAGTTCTAGTTTTAGGACTGCTTAGCGGTATTGGTGCGGCTTTGACACTTCCAGGGATTGCAGGATTTATCCTTACACTTGGTATGGCAGTTGATTCAAATGTAATTACTTATGAGAGAATAAAGGAAGAATTACGGCTTGGAGAATCGCTTCACGATGCGGTTGAAAGAGGTTATGAAAATGCCTTTCCTGCCATAATTGATGGAAATATAACAACATTACTTGTGGCAGCGGTATTGTTCTTTCTTGGAACTGGTCCAATTAAAGGATTTGCTGTAACATTGTCGCTTGGGGTAGTGGCTACTGTGATTACAGGAGTATTTGTTTCAAAAGTAATATTAAAGTTATTTATAAAAACATTTAACATAAAAAGAGAGCAGTTGTTCTGGAAAGGAGCTTTGAATGAAGATTAATTTAAAAGTAATAGAGCGTAGAAAACTTTATTTGGGAATTTCGGCAGTAATGGTTATAGTTTCGCTAGTTTCATTATTTGCAATAAAGTTAAATCTGGGTGTAGATTTTAAAGGTGGAGAGTTAATTCAGTTAAAATATGAGAAAAAAATTGACCAGAATGCAGTAAACAGTACATTAAGTGGTTTAGTTGGAGAAATACCACAAATGAAAGCTAAAAGAGTGCAATTTTCAGATACAGATAATACTGTTATTGTAAGAACTGAACAATTAAGTAATACGCAAAAAGCAAAAGTAATGTCAGAATTGAGCCAAAAAACTGGGAAATATGAAGTTGTGAAAAATGAAACTGTAGGTGCCGTAATTGGTAAGGAATTAACATCTAATGCGATTCAGGCATTGTTAATTGGAAGTATTTTGATTATCATCTATATTACAATAAGATTTGAATTTATTTATGCAGTGGCAGGAATTGTGGCGTTAGTTCATGACGTAATAATTGCTTTTGGAGTTATTGCAATGCTTAAATATGAGATAGATACACCATTTATTGCGGCAATTCTTACAATTTTAGGATATTCGATTAACGATACAATTGTTGTATTTGACAGGATTCGTGAAAATATTAAAAGAAATAGGGAAGGTAGAAATAAAGTTACATTATCATTTGGAGAAGTGATAGAAAAATCCATAAACCAAGTTTTTACAAGATCAATTTACACATCATTAACTACGTTGTTTTCTGTAATTGTACTTCTTATTCTTGGTGGAAGCACATTAAAAACATTTAGTATGACTCTATTTATAGGAATGCTTGTTGGAACTTATTCATCAGTGTTTGTAGCAAGTCCTTTGGTTTATATAATGAAAAAAGGTAAAAATGAGCCAAAAGCTAAAGATGTTATAAAAAGTTCTGGTAAAACAGTAAACGGGTATGATGAAAGAGATAAAGTTTTAGTTTAATTAAAAAAGTCGATTTGATGATGCGGATAAAGAAATAAAATGATAAGTTTAGAAGGTGAATTGAAAAATGCGATGCTGGGCAGAAATAAATATAAATAATTTATATAGCAATATTGATGAAATTGAAAAAATTGCGACAAAAGATAAGATAATAGCAGTTATAAAGGCAGATGCCTATGGACATGGGATGCTTGAAATATGCGATGCTTTGATAAAAAAGGGAATAAAGAACTTCGCAGTTGCGACGAGTGACGAAGCGCTTAAAATTAAGGAGCTTCATAATGATATTACGGTGCTTATACTGGGTCCTGTGGAAAATGAATATATGGATTTAATTGCTGATAAAAATATTTATTTTATGGTGACAGATTTTGAGGAAATAGAATATTTGGAAAAAACTGGAAAAGAAAAAGGAAAAACGACAGATGTATTTATAAAGATAGATACGGGAATGGGACGTGTAGGATTTCAGGAAAGTGAAGTCGAAGATTTGAATAAAACCTTAAAAAATTCTAGCCATATTAATCCGATAGGGATTTTCTCGCATTTTTCATCATCTGATAGCGACAAAGACTATACAAAATTGCAGGAAAGCAAATTTAAAGCAATGTGTGAAAAAATATCAAGTGGGATACCATCAATAAAATACAGACATCTACACAATAGCTTTGGAACTTTGAAGTTTCAGGACAGCATAGAAGATTTTGTAAGAGTGGGAATTATACTTTATGGTGGAGTTACAGATGAAGAAACAGCTCCATATAGATTTAAGCCAGTAATGTCTCTTTTTGCAAAAATTAGCTATATAAAGACATTAAAGGAAGATAGCTTTATAAGTTATGGAAATACTTATAAAGGAAAAGCTGGAAAGACTTATGCTACAGTTTCTATCGGATATGCTGACGGAGTAAGGCGTGATTTGTCAAATAAAGGCTATGTTTTTTATAGAGGGCATAAATGTGAAATTGTGGGACGTGTCTGCATGGATCAGCTTATAATTCTACTTCCTGAAGAATTGAAAAATGAGGCTAAAAAAGGCGATGTTGTAGAATTTTTTGGGGAAAATATAAGTGTTGTGGAAGTTGCTGATTTATGCAATACAATTTCGTATGAAATTATGTGTGGAATAAGTCAAAGAGTGCCTAGAATTTATGTAAAAAAATAGGGGTAAAAAAATGATATTAGATATTGGAGTTATAGTGTTGTTAGTAATATTTATTATTCTTGGTTATAGAAGAGGATTTTCCTTGGAATTTTTTAATATGTTTAAGTATATTTTTATTATTTTTATAACAAACCATATTTATAAGTTCTTTTTGAACTCAAATAAAATCACACCAAGAAATCAGTTTAAAATATTTATTATTATGGTTTTAATCCAATGTATTGTCTATTCTGCCATTCTAATAATCAATCGAAAATTTTTACAAAGTATAAAAATGAAAAAATTTGATAGATTTTACGGGATGATTTTTGGTATAATGAAAATATTTTTTGTCGCAATCATTGCCTATATTATTGTAATTACAGGCTCTAAATCTAGTAAAAGAATAAAAGACATAAGAGACAAAAGTTTTTCTATACAGATTATGACAAAATATGCATTAAAATTTGCAGATTCTTTTCCAAACTTTATAAAAAGTGACGTTGAAGGATATGTTATAAGTAATAGGGAAAAACAAGTAATAGAGGATGTTCTGAGCAATTACAAAAATATGAAGCCAGATGAATTTGAAAAAAATAAAATTATTAATTAAACTTCTTAAATTTTAAATTTATGTTGTTTTTACTTACTTAAATATTAAAGAAGTATAAATTTTAAAAGAAAAATAAAAAAGGAAATTGATAAAAATGAAAATAATTGACAGATATATTTACAATTCACTTATATTACCGTCGTTATTTGGAATAAGCATATTTACATTCATTATGATGTTAAATGTGGTAATGGAAGTTATGGAGCGATTGTTTGCAAGTGATTTGCCATTTATATCTATAATTGACTATTTGTTTTATGCTGTACCAGGAGTTCTTGTCCAGACAATTCCGATGGGAGCATTCTTGGGAGTAATGCTTGTGTATGGTGGGCTTTCTGAAACTAATGAAATCGTTGCTATGGAAGGTTCTGGAATAGGACTTTTTAGAATAATTCGTCCAGCATTTATCTTTGGAGTTATACTTACTCTTATTGGACTTGGACTTGAGCTTTATGTAAATCCACGTGCTCTAAAGAATATAAATGCTCAGACCAAACAAGTTTTAGCTTCAAAGCCAAGTTCATTATCAGAAGCAAAAGTATTTTTAACAAACGAAGAAAAAGGATTTGGATTTTACATTGACGAAGTTAACAATGAAAAAGCTACAGCTAAAAACTTTTTGATTATAAATAAACGTGGAGATAATCCTTATCCAATAGTATTTTTAGCAGAAAATGCAAAATTTGATCCAGGGATAATAAGATTACAGAAAGTAAAAGGATACGCTTTTGAAAAAAATGGAAATAGTCGAGTGTCGGCTGAATATCAGGAGCAAGAAATTCCAATTACAACTTTTTTTAGAGAAGACACAAAAGAAAAGAAAAAGAGCCGTAATGAAATGAATATAAAAGAGTTAAATGAATTTTATAAAAAAAATATAAAAAATCCTGAAGAAAAGGAAGCGGCATTAAAAGCACAAGTGGAAATTTATCAAAGAATTATTGGACCACTTGCAAGTACATTTTTGTGCTGGTTGGGAGTATTACTTTCAGTAGGGCATAGACGAAGTGGAAGAGGAATAAGTTTTGGAATAAGTTTAATAGTTATATTTGGTTATATAGGAATGGCAAGTTATGCAAAAATTATGGTACTAAAGAATAATGTACCTGCAAACATTGCAATGTGGATTCCTAATTTTGTTTTATTTATATTATGTATATATTTTTCAATAAAGAAATATAAAGGAAATTAACGAAAGGAGGAGTATGAACAAGTTAGATAAATATATAATTATAAATTATGTAAAAAGCTTTATTCTGGGAATGATGATGTTTTTTCTAATATTTTTACTAGCTGAAAGTATTAGTCTTACAGGATGGCTTATGGATGGAAAAATGAAAGGTGGAGATGCCATAAGATATCTTAGATACGGAGTACCTGAAATTATAACAAATACTGCTCCTCTTGGAGTACTGTTAGGAAGCCTTTTATGTATAAGCAAAATGGCAAAACAATTAGAAATTGCAGCGATGAAAACAAGTGGGATAAGTTTTGCAAGGATAGCATTATTTCCCATGATTTTTTCATTTCTAGTAAGTTTAGGTGTTTTTTATTTAAATTATGATGTTTTAGGGAAATCAAATACAAAAAAAGAAAATTTAAAATCATTAAAAATTGATAATAAAGAGCCAGTAAAATCAGAAAAGAAATTCATTTTTGTAAAAATTAACAAAAGTACAGTTCTTTTTAGTGAACATGCCAATAAGAATACTGGAACTATGGAGTTTATTCAAATTTTAAAATTTGAAAAAGGATTTAGCCAGATAAAAAAAATCTACACTTCACCATCAGCCAAAATAAATCCAAAAACAAACCAATGGACTTTTACGGATTTAAAAGAATATGATAGTAAAACAAATGTTACAAAACAGATTGATACAAAGAATTTTAAATTTATCGCATCAATGGACAATATCCTAGCAAGTCCAGTAAAAGCAAAGAATTTGACAATGCCTGAATTACGTGAAAAAGTAGTTTATTTTACACGGGTTGGAGCAGATTCGTTAAATTTGAGAATTGAATTTTATTACAGAATATCATTTGCATTGGCTTCTTTCGTAATGTGTCTAATCGGACTTTCACTAGGAAGTAGATACGTAAGGGGAGGTGCAGCTCTAAATATAGGATTATCTGTAATAATTGGTTACGCCTATTATGGTGTCAGCACGATTTTACGTTCGATGGCAGTATCTGGAGCAGTTCCAATTTATGCGGCATGTTTCATTCCGTTACTTATATTTTTAGTAGTTGGAATAAAATTATTTAAAGATTCTGAATACTAATAAATATTTTTGATTTTTATAAAATGAAGTGATTGTCAATAGGTATTTATATGTTTTTCTTTTTTTAAGTAGTATAAATCAATTGTTTACATTCTAAAAAATCACAAGATTTCAACGTAATTATCATGGTAATTTTAATAGAAAAAATTAATATTAATTAGAATAAGATAAAAAAGAAGGGAATGGTATGATAGAGAAAATAAAGACAAATAGTGGAATAGAAGTAATTTTTGATAGACTTGAAAGTATTTCTACCTGCTCAGTTGGAGTATTTGTAAAAACTGGTTCACGAGATGAAAGTGATACGGAGGAAGGAATTTCACATGTGCTAGAACATATGGTATTTAAAGGGACTCCTACTAGAAATTATTTTGAAATTTCTGAAGAAATTGATTATCTTGGGGCAAATGTGAATGCACATACGACTAAAGAAGAAACAGTTTTTTATATAAATGCCTTAACACAGTTTCTAGGAAAATCTGTGGATATTTTGTTTGACATTGTTACAAATTCTACAATTGATGAAAAGGAACTGGAAAAAGAAAAAGATGTAATTGTGGAAGAAATTAAGATGTATAAGGATTCGCCAGATGATCTAGTATTTGAAATGAATTATGCAGATAGTATAAACGGGCAGTATTCAAAACCTATTATTGGGACACAGGAAAGTGTAAAAGGCTTTACTGCTGATGAAATCAGAAAATATTACAAGGAAAGATACACAAAAGATAATATTTTAATTGTTGTTTCTGGAAATTTTGATAAAAATGAGATTATTCAAAAGATTGATCAGTATTTTTCAAAATTAGTCGATAAAAAGACTGATAGACGTGATAAAATAGATTTTTCATTTAATGCTGGAAAGAAAATAGTCACAAAGGATATAAACCAGGTTAATATCTGTATTTCACATGAAAATGAAGATTACAACAGTAAAAATAAAATATATACAGATATTTTAGCAAATATAATTGGTGGCTCAATGAGTTCCAGACTTTTTCAGGAAATTCGTGAGAAAAATGGACTTGCCTATTCTGTTTACACATATAATCAATATTATTTATCAGGAGGCTTGACATCGACATACATTGGAACGAATCTGGAAAATTATGAAAAGGCAATAGAAATAACACTTTCAGAGTTTAAAAAGTTACGTGAAAATGGAGTAACAGAGGATGAACTTCAGAAGGCAAAAAATAAATATATGAGCAGGATTGCATTTGCAATGGAAAATCCACGTTCAAGAATGGGAATTTTGGGAAATTATTATATTAGAAAAAATGAAATTCTAGATTCTGAAAAGATGAAAAATGAAGTCAATGCAGTAAAACTTGAGGATGTAAATAATTTTGCAAAAACTAAATATTTGACGGAAAATATTACAGTTTTGGGGAATATTAAATAAAAATAAGAAAATAGGAGAAAAAAATGTTTCAAAGTCAAAAATTAATTGATCGAATGAAAAATAGTATTTTTCGGATGGATAAAATGATTTTATTAATAGTATACGCTCTTGTAACAATCAGTACAGTATTTGTGTATAGTGCGACAAGACAAAACGGAATGGTTATAAAAAATATTTTGTGGATTGGGATAGGTTCAGTATTATTATTTATTTTGGCATCTATTGATTATAAAATTGTAAAAAGATATATTTGGCATATTTATGGAATTGGTGCGACTTTATTATTAATTGTACGATTTGCTGGGAAAAAAACTTTAGGAGCACAGCGTTGGATTTCAATAGGACCATTTCAATTACAGCCATCTGAATTTGTAAAAGTATCAATTATTATTATTATAGCTTACTGGATTGCAACAAAATATAAAAATGGAATTAATAATCTAACAGAGATTGTGGGAGCAATTTTACCCTCATTACCACTTATTTTATTAATTTTGATACAGCCTGATTTGGGAACAACATTAATAATAGTTTGTGCATTTGTATTTATGATTTTTTTGTATGGTGCAAATATGAAACCAATTTGGATAATAACAATAGTAGTTATGTTGTCAGTTTATCCAGTTTATAGGTTTGTACTGAGTGATTATCAGAGAACACGGGTAGAAACATTTTTACATCCTGAAACTGATAGAAAAGGAAGCGGATGGCATGTAATACAGTCAAAAATTTCAGTTGGAGCAGGAGGAGTATTAGGAAAGGGGGTTTTACAAGGAAGTCAAAGTAGATTAGAATTTTTACCAGAAGCACAGACAGATTTTATTTTTTCAGTATTATCTGAAGAATTGGGATTTGTAGGGTCTTCACTGGTATTATTGCTTTATTTTGGACTAATTTACGAAATAATGCGAATAGCTCGGATTATTAGAGATGACTTTGGAAAACTCATACTCTATGGACTTGCAGGAGTAATATTCATGCATGTAATTGTAAATGTTGGGATGACAATCGGACTTGTACCTGTTACAGGGAAACCTCTATTGTTTATGAGTTATGGTGGAAGTTCCTTTTTGGCATCGTTTATAATGATAGGAATAATTGAAAGTATAAAACTTCATAGTGATTAAAACAGGAGAGAATTTTTGGAAAAGAAAGAAGTTAAGCAAGTTATTGTAGATTCTGAGCTGGAAGGAATGCGGCTAGACAGATATTTGAGGAAAAATTTTAAGGATGAATCGCTTAGCAGAATTTTTGGAGCAATAAGAGCTGGAGATGTTAAAGTAAATGGAAAAAAATCAAAAGAAAATTACAGGCTTTTATTAGAAGATAAAATTACTGTAAAAAATTTATTTCAAAATAATTATGAAAAGTCACAAAAAACTAAAAATAAAGTAAAAAAATTAGAAATACAAAAAAATGAGATTGAAAAATATAAAAAAATGATTATTTTTGAAAATCAAGATTTTTTTATTGTAAATAAAAGCGAAAAAGTGCCAATGCACAAGGGGACTGGTCATAAATATGGACTTGCCGAAGTTTTTAAAGAAATTTATAAAAATGAAAACATTAATTTTGCAAATAGATTAGATTTTGAAACATCAGGACTTGTCATAGGTTGTAAAAATTTGAAGTTTTTGAGGTATATTTCTAAGAAAATTAGAGAAAATGAAGTTCATAAAAAATATTTTGCAGTTGTTCATAATATAAATAAAGAAAATCAAGATTTTAATTTGAAAAATTTTACAATTGAAAATTATTTGACAACAACAGAAAATAAGGTAGCAGTTTCAAAAAATCCTGTTTCAAAGGAATCAAAACAAAGTATTACACATTTTAAACAAATTAATTTTGATAAATTAAAAAATTCAAAACAAATATTAAATTTATTGGGAAAAAATAGTAAAAATGCAACTCTTCTAGATATTGAGCTGGTAACAGGGCGAAAACATCAGATACGGGTTCAAATCGCAGATCAAGGTTTTCCAATTATTGGAGATAAAAAATATGGTATAAAAGACGGAAGTGACAGATTTTTTCTTTGTTGTTACTTTCTTTCTTTTGATAATTACAAGTTTTCAATTTTTGATAAAGCATTTTTTTAAAAAAATATATACAAACAAAGTTGTTTCTAATAAACATGAGGTATTATATAAAGTATTGTAACATCTGTTATTTAATTTTAAACACGAGGTGAAGAAAATGGGATTATTTTCAAGTAGAAAATCGAAAAATAAATATGTAACACTAACATCTAAATCAAAATTGACAGTTGATGTTGTAGATGATAACAAGTGGAAAAAATGTAATCAATGTAACGAGATTATTTATAACGAGGATTTAAAAAATAATTTGAATGTATGTCCAAAATGTGGGAATTATTTCAGATTAACGGCATTTGAAAGAATTGAACTCTTAATTGATGAAGGAACATTTATGGAAAAGGATATGACACTCAATTCAAAAAATATATTAAATTTTCCTGAATATGAAGAAAAACTTGAAGTTGCACGTGAAAAAAGCCGAATGTTGGATGGAGTAATCAGTGGAACTGGAACAATAAATGGAATAGAAGTAAGTATTGCAGCAATGGAATTTAATTTTATGGGTGGAAGTATGGGTTCTGTTGTTGGTGAGCGAATTACAAGGGCTTTGGAAAGAGGGCTTAAAAATAAAATACCAGTTGTGATTGTTTCAAGTTCTGGTGGAGCTAGAATGCAGGAAGGAATTTTGTCACTTATGCAGATGGCCAAAACTTCTGGAGCAGTAAAAAAATTAAATGAAGCAGGAATACCTTTTATTTCGGTTCCAGTTGATCCAACTACTGGAGGAGTAACTGCCTCTTTTGCAATGCTTGGAGACGTAATTATAACAGAACCAAATACTTTGATTGCCTTTGCAGGACCTAGAGTTATTGAGCAAACTGTAAATCAGAAGTTGCCAAAGGGCTTTCAAAGAGCAGAATTTTTGTTGGAACACGGAATGATTGACATAATTTCAGAAAGAAAAGATTTGAAAACAACGATTTATAGAGTATTGGAAAAATTAGTGTAAATTTAAAATTTTTTCAAATGAAAGGATAAAAATTATGAGTATAAAAGATGAAATTAAGGAATTGGAAGACAATATAGCCGAGTTAAAAAGATTTTCAGCTGAAAGAAGCATTGATTTCTCTGCTCAAATAACAGAACTGGAAAAAAATCTAGAAGATAAATACAAAGATTTTGAAGAAAATGAAATGGATGCTTGGAACAGAATTCAAATTTCAAGAAATCCTAAAAGACCGTATACTTTAGATTATATAAACGAATTAACACAGGATTTTGTAGAACTTCATGGAGATAGGCTTTCAAAAGATGACAATGCCGTTGTAGGTGGACTTGCGACAATTGACGGGTACAAAATAATGATAATTGGACAGCAAAAAGGAAGGGATATTGATTCAAATATTTACAGAAACTTTGGAATGGCCAGTCCTGAAGGATATAGAAAAGCATTAAGATTAATGAGGATGGCAGAACGTTTTAAATTGCCAATTTTAACTTTGATTGATACGGCTGGAGCATATCCTGGAATAGAAGCAGAAGAAAAAGGACAAGGAGAAGCCATCGCTAAAAATCTATCAGAAATGTTTGGTTTTCGAGTACCAATTGTATCAGTAGTAATTGGTGAAGGTGGAAGTGGAGGAGCATTGGGAATAGGTGTGGCAGATTCAATTTTAATGCTTGAAAACAGTGTATATTCTGTTATTTCTCCAGAAGGATGTGCCTCAATTTTGTTTAATGATTCAACAAAAGCTCCAGAAGCTGCAAAAAGTTTGAAAATGGATGCAATTAGTTTAAAAAGTCTAGGAATAATAGATGAAATTATAAAAGAGCCATTAGGTGGTGCTCATAGAAATTTTGAAGAGACCGCTCAAACCTTGAAAGAAGCTGTTTTAAAGGAATTTAGGAGAATAGATAAATTTTCACTTCGTGAGTTATTAAGAAGAAGATACGAAAAATATAGAAATATGGGAGATTTCTTTGAAGAAATTGAAGATTAGAAATAATTATTTTGGTAAGACAAGAATTAACTTGTCTTATTTTTTTGTATAAATTTATAGATATAAAGTATTGTTTTTGAGAAAAAATGGGGTATACTATTAGAGTATCAAGAAAGAAATTTATAAAATATTATGAATAGTTAATTTAGGAGGTAATAAAATGGCAATTATGAAAGCTGCGAGATGGCATAACAGAAAAGATGTAAGAGTGGAAGAAGTCGAAGTTCCTGAAATTACGAAAGAAAATCAAATTAAAATTGCAGTGAAATATGCTGGGATTTGTGGAAGTGATTTACACGAATATTTAGGAGGACCAATATTTATTCCAGCAAATGCTCCGCATCCATATACAAATGAAAAAGCCCCTATCACAATGGGACACGAATTTTGTGGAGAAGTTGTGGAAATAGGAAGTGGAATTACAAAATTCAAAGTAGGAGACAAAGTTACAGTTGAACCAATTTTAGCAAAAAATGGCTTAATTGGAAAATATAATTTGGATCCTAACTTGAATTTTATTGGACTTGCTGGTGGAGGAGGAGGATTCTCTGAATTTGTAGTTGTAAATGAGGATCAGGCTCATAAATTACCAGATGAAATTGATTATGAACAGGGAGCATTGACAGAACCTGCAGCAGTAGCAGTTTATGCAGTTAGACAAAGCAAATTTAATACAGGAGATACAGCAGCAGTATTTGGTTGCGGACCAATCGGGCTTCTTATCATCGATGCATTGAGAGCATCTGGAGCAACAGAAATTTATGCTGTGGAAGTTTCACCTGAAAGACAGGAAATAGCTAAAAAATTAGGAGCAATAATAGTAGATCCTACAAAAGTGAATGCAGTTGAATTTATAAAAGAAAAAACAAATGGCGGAGTAAACGTTTCTTATGAAGTTACAGGAGTTCCCGCTGTATTACAGCAATCTTTAGAAGCGGCTGAAAAAGACGGAGAATTGATGGTTGTAAGTATCTGGGAAACAGAAGCACCGATTCAGCCTAACGAAGTGGTAATTCAAGAAAGAACAATAAAAGGAGTTATCGCATACCGTGATGTATTCCCTAAAACATTAGAATTAATGAAGCAAGGATACTTCTCAAAAGATTTATTAGTAACAAAAAGAATTAAACTAGAAGACATTGTAAGTGAAGGATTTGAAGCACTTGTAAAAGAAAAAAGTCAAGTTAAAATTTTAGTATCACCTAAATAATTAATAAAACAGAGGGCTATCTTAATATGGATAGCCCTTTTATAATAGAATTTCTATAATTTAGAGATTTTATTGAATTATTTTGTAATTTTATACATTTCTTTATAATTTTTCAACTTTTCATCAAGTTCAGCAATTCCCCATTTTCCATTATCCTTTTCCAAGTAAATTGTTGTTTTCATAGAAGCATACTTATCGGTTTTTTGGAAGGCTTGTTTCATTGAACTAAACATTTTTGTTATTATTTTATCAAAGATTTCGTCTTCTGAGAAATTATTTAGATTTTTCATTTCTTTTTCGTTTAGAAAGTTGTTATTCATTAATTCTGAATATTTTTGTAAATTTGTTGTTACATCTGGCGTTTTTATATTTAATGTTACTTCAACAATATCATTTGTAACATATCTTATCTTTTCAACGTCAATTTTGTTTTTATCCATTATATAATCAAACATATCATTATATAATTCGTTCATTTTTTTCTGAAATTTAAGAGAATTTTTTTGACTTATTGCGGGTAATTGAATTTGTTCATCCAACATTCTGGAAATCATAGATTTCATCCCAACTGATACTGCTCGTTTAATTGAATCATAATCCCTTTTAGCCGCAATCTCAATTTCACTGTTATTTTTTGTAATTTCCTGCTGTGATAAAGTAACGCCTTTCTTTAGAACAACTTTGTAATTAGCTGAGAATAGCTGAATTGAAAGTGTTAGTAGTAGAAAAGTTAGTAATTTTTTCATAGGTAATCAACTCCTTTGGTAGTTTTGTTTATGAATTTATTTTAACATATTTTTTAAGTTTTTACTATTTTTTATAAAATAAAATATTTTAGATTTTTATACATATCCTAACCAAAATAATTAAATAACTCAAAAAATAGAAATTTATTTATGTATAAAGAAATAATAAATGAAAAAATTTTTTGTTTGACTTATATTTTCCCACATTGTATAATAAAATATATTTGAAAAAATGAAGAGACTAAAAATACTGCTTCATAAGAAATTGATACGGAAAAGAGGTTAAAATTTATGGAAAACGCTATGAAAAGCTTTGGAGAAAATGTCTTTAGGGACAGTAATTTGAAAAAAAGAGTTTCCAAGGCTGTTTTTAAAGAGTTTAAGGCGTCGCAACTGGGGGAAACTGAATTGTCGAAAGAAACTGCTGAAGTTATTGCAAACGCTATTAAAGATTGGGCGACTAAAAGAGGTGCTACTCACTACTGTCACTGGTTTCAGCCATTGAATGACTTGACAGCGGAAAAGCATGATTCATTTTTGGAACCTACTGAAAATGAGGAACTTATTTACAAGTTTTCTGGAAAAAATTTGATAAAAGGCGAATCTGATGCATCTTCATTTCCGAATGGAGGACTTCGTAGTACATTTGAAGCAAGAGGTTATACAATCTGGGATACAAGTTCATATCCATTTATAAGAGAAAATAAAAATGGAGTTACATTGTATATTCCCACAGCCTTTATTTCATTTACTGGTGAAGCGTTGGACAAAAAAGTGCCTTTATTAAGATCAATGAAATATATAAGTGGACAAGCATTAAGAGTTTTGCGTGCTTTTGGAAATAAAACTTCTAATCATGTATTTAATACTTTGGGAGTAGAGCAGGAATATTTTCTTGTTAAAAAAGATATGTTTGAAGCAAGAGATGATTTGTTACTTACAGGAAGAACGTTATTTGGAGCTTCTGCACCTAAAGGGCAGGAATTAAGCGATCACTATTATGGAAAAATTAAAGAAAAAGTAATAAACTTTATGAGTGATGTTGACGTTGAATTATGGAAATTAGGCATTCCATCAAAAACAAGACATAATGAAGTGGCTCCAAATCAGTTTGAAGTAGCACCATTATTTTCAGTAGCAAACTTGGCATCGGATCAAAATCAGATAATAATGGAAACTATTGAAAAAACAGCGTTAAGACACGATTTAGTAGCATTGCTTCACGAAAAACCGTTTGCAGGGGTAAATGGTTCAGGTAAACATAATAACTGGTCACTAGGAACAGATGATGGTAAAAATCTTTTCAGTCCTGGAAAAGATATGAAATCAAATACTCAATTTTTAATTTTTGTGGCTGCGGTAATTGAAGCTGTTGACAGATATTACCCGATGTTAAGATATGCGACTGCAACTGCTACAAATGATCACAGACTTGGTGGACATGAAGCACCACCTGCAATTATTTCAGTTTTCTTAGGTGATGAATTGACAACAGTTTTAAGCAATATTGCATATAAAAAAGATGCACCTGTGTCAGAATCATCAAAAGTAAACTTGTCAGTTGATGTATTACCTACATTTAGTATGGATGCTGGAGATAGAAATAGAACTTCTCCGTTTGCATTTACTGGAAATAAATTTGAATTTAGAATGCCAGGATCAAGTTCGACACCTGCAACTTCTGCGGCTGTAATAAATGCAATGGTAGGAAAAGTGCTGTCTGAATATGCAGATAAACTTGAAAAAGCAACTGAAAAATCATTCCCGAAAGTGGCAAATGAGATTATTGCTAATGCATATAAAAAACATCATAGAATAATTTTTAATGGAAATGGATACAGTGAAGAGTGGGCAAAAGAAGCTAAAAAACGTGGACTTACAAACGAAGTGGCTTCAAATACAGCACTTAGAAAAATGATAGACAAAGATGTGCTTAAACTAACTCAGGAAATTGGAATGCTTTCTGAACAGGAATCTATTGCAAGATACAATGCTTATGCAGACAGATATGTAACTCAGTTAAGCATAGAGTCAAGAACATTGATTGACATTGCGAACAAAAATATCTTGCCATCAGGATTAAAATATGCAAATTTATTAGCTGATCATATTGAAAAAAATTCAAAATACGGGAAAGCGTTCATAAAGGAGCAGGAAGAAATCTTAAAAGATGTATTAGCAAATATTACAAGCTTGAGAAAAGGAGTAAAATCACTTGAAAAAGAAATTAATCGAGTAAGAAATGAAAAAGATTTAGGAAAACAGACAGATTTGGCAAAAGAAAAATTGGTAACAGGACTTGAGGCATTACGAATTCCTTGTGATAATTTGGAAAAAGTTATTGATCAAGAATATTGGAGTTTCCCAACTTACACGGATTTATTATTTAAGTTATAGTATTGATAAAAGTGCAGGGGCTTTAAAAGTCCTTGCTTTGTTTGTTTGAAATAATATTTTTGAAGTAAATTGTGGAAAAATCAAATTTAAAAGTTATGGGATTATTAGGTTTGATTGTGAAAAAAATGGAGTATAGTAGAGAAAGGAATGTTAAAAAATGATTTTTTTGAAATCACTGGGAAGTATTTTCCCTATTATTGTTATGATTGCGGTTGGATATATTTTGAAAAAAAGGCACTGGTTTCACCATACGTTTAGTGAAAATGTTTCAAAACTTATTACAAATGTGGCTTTGCCTTGCTCAATATTTTATTCAGTTTTGAAATATTTGAATATGGATGCCTTGAAGGAAGTGTCAAATCGTCTAATTTTTACATTTGCTTCAGTTATTATTGGATATTTGGCTGCTTTTTTTGTGATAAAGATGGTAAAAATGAGAGATGGACGACGTGGTATCTTTTATAATGCTGTGGTAAATGCAAATACTATATTTATTGGGCTTCCGTTAAATATGGCACTTTTTGGAGAAGCCGCTTCAAAATATTATTTGATGTATTACATTACAAATACTGTGTCAATCTGGACATTGGGATACATGCTTTTATCAGGAGATTCGATTGACGGTAATAAAGATGGAAAAGGTGGATTTAATTTAAAAAAATTATTATCTCCTCCACTTATTGCTTTTGTGATAGCCTTTGCTGTACTTTTGTCAGGCATAAGAGTGATAACTCCAATTGTAGAAACTACCAAATATCTTGGAAGTGTTGTAACTCCTCTTGCGTTGCTGTATATAGGAATAGTGCTAGCAGATGCAGGGCTTCACAGTATTCGGTTTGATTTGGATACAAATTTGGCTTTACTTGGAAGATTTGTATTTTCGTCAATTGTCATGATAGTATTATTAAAAATTGCTGGACATTTTGTGCAGTTGAATGAACTGGAAATAAAGACATTTGTGATACAGTCGGCAGCACCAGTCTTTGCAGCATTGCCAATTTTGGCTAATGAAACTAATGGGGATATTGGATATTCTACCAATGTAGTTACAACAAGTACAATTTTATTTATATTAGTAGTACCTATTTTGATGAGTATTTTAAATATTATACATATATAATTTTGGAAAATCATTAATTTGATTTTCTTTTTTACGTAAAAACTTGATTTTTGAGTTTGCTTTTAAAGAGGTTTTAATATATGTCTTGAAATTAATAAAAAAATATGGTAAACTTTTATTAGTGATATATGTTAATAAAAATAAAAGGTAAAATAAAACTTATAAACATAATAATAAAATATTTTTCACAAAGTTTTAAAATCTAAAACTATGTATTTTAAAACTTAATTATAAGGATATTTTTATAAAATATTTATATTAAATGAAATTGTAAACATTGGGAGGAAACGTGAAAAAATTAATCATATTAATTATTTTATTGGTGTCGGGTATTTCATTTTCAAAAACTTGTAATTGGATAAAAGATCCGAATATATATGTAACTAAGGAAATTGAACTTATAGGTCGTTCACGTTTGACAGGAAATATTTATTGCGATGTAGAACGTGATTTTATGACTTATTATGTTGGGCTAGATAATTTGGAAGTTGGATTAGTTTACAATATACGTGAAAGAAGAGAATTGACATATGAGAATATTTTTAAAATATTAATTGATTTTGAAAATGATATTGCAAAACTGATTCCTACAAATATTCCAAAAAAAGATGAAAAGAAAAAACCAAGATATTATACTTTCAGACTTTATGCTTATGATGCAACTAAAAAAGATACTTTTATGCTATTTAAATATATTTTAGACACAAATAAGATTGACGGGGACTGGAAAACATATTATAATAATGAAATTTTCTCCAAAACAAGCGAGAAAATGCGAAAAACATTGAAGGATAGCGGATATAATCCTACTGAAGATATTGTGTATTAATTAAGGGGAAAAATGGAATTAATTTTAGAAGAAGATATTGTATATAGAACAAAAATAAACGATTTTGGCGTGGAGCCGGTTAACAAAAGAATTATAACAACTGGAGAAAAGCTGATATATTTTAATAAAAATAAATTTGAAAAGGAAAGCGGCGGAAAAGTAAAAAACTGCGAAATTATAAAATATATAAAAGAAAAAAACCAGTTATTTGTTTCAAGTATGTTTTTTGTTTCGACTCCTAATGGTAAAGTTTATAAATGTGATGGAAATAAAAAGAAAATAGTTGAACTTGTATTTGATACAAATGATAACATAAAAGTAATGAATTTCATAACAAGCGGCAGGATTGTCTATATTGAAAAAAATTGTCTATTTTCCTATGATGTTGACACAGAGGAACTTATTTCTACAAAGTTGACAAGAACTAGAAAAAATGGAAATTACAAAATTTTCACAAGTGGAGAAAACGTTATAATCAAATTTAGGGAAGACTATAAACATATAAATACAATAAATATTTTTGAAAATAAATTAAAAAAAATATTTGAAGTAAAAACGGAAAATAATCACACTTACTCAAAAATAGTTGGACTTCAATATTTTGCAGGAACAGAAGATGGTGAAATAGAAATATGGAACATTTTGGATCAAGAGCTTTATAATTCGATAAAAATTTCTGACAGAAAAATAACGTACATTGAAGAATTTGAAGGGAAATATTTTATTGGTTTGGAAAGTGGAGAATTGGTAATTACAGATAGTAAATTTCATATTTTAAAACAGGAAAAAGTATTGAAGGAAGGAATTGTAAAAATTTGTGTAATTGAAGATGAAATTTATGTTATGGGGTGTGGAAATAGGATAGTTAAGTATAGGATAGCTTTATAAAAAGATATTTTATTTATTAATCACAGTTATTAATTTAGCTGTGATTTTTTTTGAAAATTCATTTTACAATTTTAATTGTAAAAATTGTGTATAAATGTTATAATTTGGCGAAAAAATAAGTCAAAAAAATAATTAAAAATATATAGAAAAATAAATAATTTTTAAGACTATCAAAATAAGATTTTAAAATCAAATCTAAATCATAAATTTATCTGTATTTAAAAGAGTTTTAAAAATATGAAAGAAATTGATGGAAAAGGAGAGGAAGTGATGAATGAGTTGGAAAATAATAAAATTAAGCTATATGGATTCAATAATCTAACAAAGACATTAAGTTTTAATATTTATGATATTTGCTATGCGGAAACAGAGAGGGAGCAGAAGGACTATATTGCGTATATTGACGAACAGTATAATTCAGAAAGGCTTACAAAAATACTTATTCGTGTGGCAGAAATGATAGGAGCACAAGTTTTGAATATATCAAAGCAGGATTATGAGCCACAGGGAGCCTCTGTAAATGTTTTGATTGCAGAAGAAAGAATAAGTCCTGAGAACATTGATAAATCTTGTAATCAAGGGAAACCATTCTTTGAGGAAATTGGGATAGATAGCCAGAGCATGAAAAAGGGAAATACAAGTCAAGACACCGACACAGTTCACGCTCATTTGGATAAAAGCCATATAACGGTGCATACTTTCCCGGAATACCATCCAGATAATTCAATTTCCACTTTTAGAGTGGATATTGATATTGCAACTTGTGGGGAAATTTCGCCATTAAATACGTTAAACTATCTGATAGACAGCTTTGATTCGGATATAATTACGATTGATTACAGAATACGTGGATTTACAAGAGATATTTCAGGAAAGAAATTTTTTACAGATCACAATATAACTTCTATTCAAGATTATATTGAGCTAGAAAAGTTAAAAATTTACGATGCTATAGATGTAAATGTGTATCAGTCAAATATTTTTCATACAAAAATGCTTATAAAGGAAATCAGATTACAAAATTATCTATTCAATCAAGATGTTTATGAAATTGCACCTAAAAAAAGGCTGGAAATTACAGATAGACTTAGGAAGGAAATGATTGAAATTTATAGCGGAATGAATATTTATTAAGAATATTTTATACGTAAATTAAATATCAAAAAAATATTTTTTATATTTTGGTTTCTAAAGTATTTTGATTAATAATAGTTTTTCTCTTATTTTTATTTATATTAATTTTTTTAAAGCAGAGGTATCAAACGCCATACCTCTGCACTCCCGCTTCTCGAATTTCAATTTTACAGCAAAAGACAAAACTCGCTTTTAATAAAAGTTATTTTAATTTCATAAGGTTGTTATTTAATTCAAATATAACAGAAAAGCTCAAACAAGTTGCCTTTTACTGAAAAATTAAAATCTCGGAAATTTATGAAAAATTTTTTAATTATATTCATGAAAATAATGAGTAAAATAATTGTTATAATTGAATCAGAAATGTCGTGATTTTTTGGAAATAAAAATTACTAAACACATTTGTGTGTTTCTTTCGCAATAATCTTTATAATAAATTTATTTTGTAAAGTTTTATCAATTTTTATTTGTGAAAGTGAGCGAAGCGAGTTTAATTTTTGTTTTCAAAAAATGCTTAGACGAGCGGGCATTAGTGCGTAGAACTTTCTCCAAAATCTTCAGATATTATAATTTGAAGAAATTGAAATAACTAATATTGCGAAATAAAAGGGAATGGCGATTATTCCCCTTTGCTTTTAAGAAAAAGAAAAAACATATAAATTACAAAAAAATAGTTACTAATAAAAATGTAAATGTACTTGTCTAAATGTTTAATAAAAAATTTTGGGATTTAAAATTATAAATAAATTAAAAAATATGAAAGGAGTTGAAGAAATGGGGAAAAATATTGATAAAGATAGACAAAATAAGACTGTTCTTTTTGATGCTTTAAAAAATCATCTTTCTAACAGGGTTGTGAGATTTGATGTGCCAGGGCATAAGGGAGGGCGTGGAAATAAGGAGTTTCGGGATTTTATTGGGCTGGATGCAATGCAGATGGATGTTAATTCGATGAAGCCGCTTGATAATTTATGCCATCCAACTTCGGTTATAAAAGAGGCTCAGGATATAGCGGCAGAGGCTTTTGGGGCAAAAGAGGCTTATTTTATGGTAAGCGGGACGACTGGGGCTGTACAGGCTATGATTATGGCAACTTGCAAGGCTGGAGATAAAATCATTATTCCAAGAAATGTGCATAGAAGTGCTATTAATGCACTGGTAATTTGTGGAGCGATACCAGTTTATATTAATCCCGGACTTAACAAGAAATTGGGAATATCACTTGGAATGTCGATTAATGATGTGAAAAAGGCAATTCAGGAAAATCCTGATGCAAAAGCAATACTAGTGAATAATCCCACTTATTACGGAATTTGTTCAGATTTGAAATCTATTGTAAAGCTGGCACATGAAAATGATATGTTTGTGTTAGTTGACGAGGCACACGGAGCACATTTTTACTTTGATGAAAATTTACCAATTTCAGCGATGGAAGCTGGAGCAGATATGGCGGCAATCAGTATGCATAAGACAGGCGGTTCTTTAACACAAAGTTCGATTTTGTTAAGTGGTGAGAGAATAAACGCTGATTATGTTCGGCAAGTTATAAACTTGACTCAAACAACAAGTGCATCGTATTTACTTATGACTTCGCTTGATGTGGCAAGGAAAAATTTGGCGATAAATGGAAGAGAACTTTTTGAAAAGACAGTTAAATTTGCAGAATATACCAGAAATGAAATTAATAAACTAGGCGGATATTATGCGTATGGGAAAGAATTGATTGACGGGGATTCAGTTTATGACTTTGATACGACAAAATTATCTGTGTATACAAAGGATATTGGACTTGCGGGAATTGAAGTTTATGATATTTTGAGGGATGATTATGAAATTCAGATTGAATTTGGAGATTTAGGAAATATTTTGGCAATAATTTCAGCGGGGGACAGAGGTTTGGAAATAGAGCGGCTAATTTCTTCGCTTGCTGAAATTAAAAGGCTTTATTCAAAAGATTCTACAGGAATGTTTGATCACGAGTACATAAATCCTGATGTTGTGCTTCCACCACAAAAAGCCTTTTATTCAGAAAAAGAAATGATTCCCATAAAGGAAAGTGCTGGTAAAATAAGTGGGGAATTTGTTATGGCTTATCCGCCAGGGATACCGATATTAGCACCGGGGGAGCGAATTACTGAGGAAATTATAAGCTATATTGAATATGCGAAAGAAAAGGGCTGTTTGCTTACAGGAACTGAAGATATGCATGTTGAGAAGATAAATGTTGTTTTAGAGTGAAAATTTTTGACGTAAAAACGCAGATAGTGTCTGCGAAATTCCAATTAAAATAAATGAAAGAAGGAAACAAAAATGGCTGACAGCAGATTTTTGAAATTTTTTAATTATATTTTGCTAGTTG
Organism: Leptotrichia sp. HMT-225; assembly: GCF_030644325.1. Taxonomy (NCBI): domain Bacteria; kingdom Fusobacteriati; phylum Fusobacteriota; class Fusobacteriia; order Fusobacteriales; family Leptotrichiaceae; genus Leptotrichia; species Leptotrichia sp. HMT-225. The sequence continues at coordinate 602,243 of NZ_CP130323.1, forward strand.
AAGGAAGCTACTCTAATGATAAGAATGATAAAGGCGGGGAAACAAAATATGGCATTACTAAGGAGCGAGCCAGAGAATGTGGATACAAAGGTAGTATGAAAGATTTAACAAAAGCAATGGCACAAAAAATTTATGAAGAAAAATATTATAAGGCTAGAAAATTGGATCAAGTAAAAAATGATAAAGTGGCACTAAGCATATTTGATTTTTCAGTAAATGCTGGGAGATATGGAATTAAAAAGGCTCAGGAGGCTGTGAACAAGGTTTATGGTAAAAATGTAATTAGTGTAGATGGAGCGGTTGGGCCTATGACATTAAAATATTTAAACGAAGTTAATCCAGCTAAATTTTTGATGGCTTATCATAATTTACAGCGTGAATATTACAAGTCTCTTGCTAAAAATAATGTAACTCAGAATGATTTTCTAGCTGGATGGCTGAACAGAGTTAAGGTTAAGGAAAATTATTTGAGAAATGTTTAATGAGTGTAAGAAATAGAATAAAATTATAAACAATGGAAAAGTTGAGGAATTTATAAAAAAATTTTAAAGTACAAAATATTGGAAATAAAAGGTTAGATATTAAAAAAAGGTAATACAAATTGAAAGGAGTGTAGCAGATGGAATTATGGTACACAGAAGAACATACGAAAAATGTTCGTTTTTCTATAAAGATTGATAAGCAGTTAGTTAGTGCAAAAAGTGATTTTCAGAGAATTGATATTTTTGAGTCGCCAGAATTTGGGCGATTTTTGACATTGGATGGATTTATGATGCTGACAGAAAAGGATGAGTTTATTTACCATGAGATGATAACTCACGTTCCCATGGCTGTAAATCCTAAGGCTAAGAAAATATTGGTAATCGGTGCTGGAGATGGAGGTACTGTTCGTGAACTTGTAAAGTATGAACATATTGAGAGAATTGATATGGTGGAAATTGACAAGATGGTTGTCGATATTTGTCGAGAATACTTGCCTAAGACGGCAAATAAATTGGATAATGAAAGGGTACATATTTATTATGAGGATGGACTAAAATTCGTACGTTCAAAAACTGATGAATATGATATTGTAATTGTGGATTCGACAGATCCGTTTGGGCCTGGAGAAGATTTATTTACAAGAGAATTTTATGGAAACTGCTTTAATGCACTAAAAGAGGACGGAATTCTTGTGAATCAGCACGAAAGCCCATATTATGAGGCAGATGCTAAAGCAACGGCAAGAGCAAACAAACAATTAAGTGCGGTTTTCCCATTTGCGACAGTTTATCAGCTGCATATACCGACGTATCCATCAGGACATTGGCTATTTGGTTTTGCTTCAAAAAAATACAATCCTGTAAAGGACTTGAAGGCTGATGAATGGAATAAGTTTGGGATAGAAACAAGATATTATAATACAGAATTGCATAAAGGGGCTTTTGCTTTGCCAAATTATGTGAAAGATTTAATAAAATAATTTAGAATAAAAACTAGAAGGAGAAGTTATATGAGAAATAAAAATATACATACATTTATAGGATGTGACAATGAATATAATGAGAGCAAAATTGCTATTTTTGGAGCACCATTTGATAGCACAACTTCGTTTAGACCAGGGACTAGATTTGCTTCAGCAGTTATGAGAAATGAGAGTTTTGGGATAGAAACTTATAGCCCTTATCAAGATAAGGATTTGGAGGATATTAAGGTTTTTGATGGAGGAGATTTGGAACTTTCGTTTGGAAATTCGGAAAGTACATTGAAGGATATTCAGGATGAAACAGCCAAAATTTTGAAGGATGGGAAAATTCCGTTTATGATTGGTGGAGAGCATTCTGTTACGTTGGGAGCTGTTAGAGCAGTTGCTGAAAAATATCCAGATTTGCACATTATCCAGTTTGACGCACATACAGACTTGAGAGATGAGTATTTAGGGCAGTATTATTCGCATGCTTCTGTAATTAGAAGATGTTGGGACATTGTTGGAGATGACAGAATTTTTCAGTTTGGAATAAGAAGTGGCGAAAGAGATGAATGGAAATTTGCAAAGGAACATCTTCATACAACAAAATTTAATTTTGATGGACTTGATGAAGTTGTAGAAAAATTAAAAGGGAAGCCTGTGTATTTTACATTGGATCTAGATGTACTTGATCCATCGGAATTTCCTGGAACTGGAACGCCTGAAGCTGGAGGAGTTACTTTTGTGGAACTTCATAAGGCAATAGAAAAAATTTCGCAGTTAAATATTGTTGGGCTTGATATGAACGAATTATCGCCTGTATATGATCAGTCTGGGCAATCTACGGCACTAGCTTGCAAACTGCTTAGAGAAATTTTGCTGTTTATTTATAAATAGATTTATTTTAAGGAAAAGTGTTTATATATAAATGATACAGATACTTTTTTGAATATTATAATTGTATAATATATTGCAAAAAACTGACAGAATATATTTATAAAAAATTTGCGAGTTTTGAGGTGTTTTTACAATGATTAACAAACTAAAAGAATTAGAGAATCTTGAGAATAAGTATAATGAAATTGGGAGAATAAATTCGGAGATAGAATCAATAATTGCAAATATAAAAAATGAGGCTGGAATAAGCAGGGAAAAAGAACTTTTGGAAGATAATGAAAGGCTGGCGAAGGATTTAAAGGCATTTCATGAAAAGATGAAAGTTAAGGAAGAGGAAATTGGAAGGCTTAAAAATAGTAATGCAGTACTTATTGAGGAATTGAAGGAAGCGAGAAAAATTAGGAGAAATGGTGAGATTGATAAGTTTCAGAATATTTTGGCTGAGAAGATGAATGTGGAATTGGAAAGTGGAGTGACTAGAAGACTTTCTAATTATGCAGAGAAAATGAAGAGAAAAGTCAAAATGCTGGAAAGAAATCTTTCTCACGAATTTTCAGATGAAGCTGATTCTTTAAGAGATGAACTTAAAAAAATTAATGAAAAAATTGGTCATTTTTTAGAGAAAAGTAATAGGAAAACTTTTGAAAATAAGGTATTTCTTCAAGAGGAATCTTCGGTTTTTCATAATAAAATAAAAGAAGAAACGGCTTTGAAGGAAGGGGAGTTTCTTTTTGAAAGAGAGAAAAAAAGATTTGTATTTGAAAAACTTATTGGTTTGAAGGGTTTTAACTTTTTAGGGATAATATCAATCTTTTTGGGAGTTTTTTTGGTATTTCGGACACAGTTTGTAAAAATTTTGGCAAATAATTATGTAAAAAGTTCGGCTTCGTATTTGCTTGGGATGTTTTTTCTTTTTACTGGAGAAAAATTTTATCAGAAAAATAAAAAGCATTTTGCAGTTGGGCTGATTGGCGGTGGAATTGGGATTCTTTATTTGACTACGCTTCTTTCTACACTTTATCTCAAACTTTATCCAATGACAGCGGGACTTTTTATATCAGTAATACTGACAGGGCTGGTTGTGATTCTTTCATTGCGATATGATAGCCAGATAATCGGAGTATTGTCGCTAATTGGTGGATATTTGCCTTACGGAGCCTATATTTGGGTGAATAAGAGCAATGTCCAGATTTATTATGTTTTGGCATATTCTTTGATTTTGCAGGGAATTGTGCTTGGAGTTTCTTGGAAAAAAGACTGGATATACAGCAAGATTTTTGGATTTGTTACAGGTGTAGTGAATATGACGGGGCTAGTTTATTATTTAAATTACAGTATTCACGACAAGATTACGGCATTTTTCTATATCGTAATTTTCACAACAGCATACAGTTTCATTTTCCTAAATTCTCACAAGAAAGAAAACCGTCAAAGCAACATAATCGACTATATATTTCTAAGTTTAAATCTAATTATAAAATTTTCATTGATTTACAGCCTGTTTGACAAGGCAACGCCAAGTTGGCTAAAAGCAATATTAGTTGGAACAGTCGGAATAATTTACGGATTTTTTGGCGACAGGCTCAAGGACAACAAAGTTGCAAAAATCTTTTATATCGTGGCATTAGGAAGTTTTATCCTAATTATTCCGTTAATTGTGCCAGAAAAATTTGTTGTGGTTGCATGGGGTGCTGAAACTGCACTATTATATTTCTTTTATAGAAAATATAAAAATAAAGAAATGCGATATGGAACGATTGCGATTTATCTAGTTTCACTGGTAAGTAATTTGATTGTGCGGGAAGAAAAATATTTACTTGTGTATATTCAGGATTTGATGATAATATTATTTTCATTTGTGCTTTATTTCCTGATAAAACAAAAAAGCTACAAGACGGAAGTTAGGATTTTAAATGGAATATTTAAATATCTGATTTTTGCATATTCAATATTTTTTATAAATAAAGTTGTTTTTGATGTTGTTACTTCATTTGAAACTATAAATTATGGTAAAGATGTATTGTTTGGCGTATTATTTTCACTTTTTATTTTAAGAACGGTAACGTATAAAATAAAGAAATTGCAGGATAGTTTTAGCTTGAGATTTTTAGTAATAATTGAAATAATTTATTTACTATTCATAAATATGATTAATTTTATCTTATATATTTCTGGTTGGAGCTGGAATATACAAGAAGAGAAAATTCCAATAAGTTATCTGCTATCTTTAATTTTATTAATTTTTGTAAATCTTTATTTGTTTATTGTGGCTAAAAATGATATTCATTTATGCTTTTTCAAAAAAAATGAGAAAAAGCCGTTGTGGATACTGGGAGAATCAATATATTTCCTTTGTGTAGCAAATATTATTTTACGAATATATGAACATTCAGGTGTATTAATTTTAGGAGCTGGATTGGCTTTGGATATAGTTGGACTGCTATTGTGCGGATACTTAGTTTGGAAAGGGTTTAAAGTGCCAAATAGGAATGTTAGAAGAATTGGGCTTGGGATAGGAATATTTTTTGTGGCAAAAAGTTTTTTATGGGATTTCTTACGATTTGATAATTCCTATAAGTTGATTGCTTACTTTAGTATGGGGGCTATTTTGATTGGAACTTCTTATATTTATCAGACGGCTTTGAAGAAGTTGGAACAGGAAGTGAAAGAGAGTTTGAGTGGCACGGATTTTGGGGAAGGTGAGAAAGATGAAGAAAATAAATAAAATAATATTGTTTTTATTTTTATTGACAATTGTTCAACTTTTTTCCAGCCAGTATTTTAAAACTATAAAAATAACAGGAAAGTCGGCATACAAGCAATTTTTTTTGACAGAGGATATTTATGAGAACAGTAAAAATAATCTTGGAGATATACGGATAATTGATAAAAATGGGAAGGAAGTTCCTTATGTTATCGAAACTAAAAAAGAGCAGGAAAAGCACAGTGAAAAAATTGTGGCAAGGGCAAAAATAGCTGAAGTATTGACGAAAAAGGATAAAATGGAATTTATTGTGAAATTTAATTCCGACAGTTCGTTAAAGGATATAATTGGAAACAGGCTCGAGCTGATTCCTTCCAAAAATTTTTACACCGAGTATACTTTGCTTGGAAGTAATAACGGTACAGATTGGGAACAGGTAACTTCAGGAGAAATTTATAAGACACCTGATAAGTCAAACTTTACAATCGAATTTTCAGAAAAAAGATATGAATTTTATAAAATTGTAACGCCGTTAGATAAAGGAAATATCTTTAGTGAAGCAATTTTGAAATTGTCAAATAATGAGGCTGGAAAACTTAAAACTGTAGGGACAAAATTGGATTATAAGATTGAGCAGGAAGGAAAAAGTACAATTTTGAAAATCAAGAGCAAGTTTTTGCCATTAAAAAATATTGTTCTAGATGTAAATGATGAGTTTCAGAGAAATTATACTGTGAGAAGTGGAGATAATTTTTATGTGGAAGGCATAATTTCTAAAGTTGGGGAAAAGTCAAATTTGATAATAAATTTAGAAAATGTTCCAAAATTGTCTGAAATAATCGTTGAAATACAGAATGGAGATAATTCACCGCTCAAAATAAATGGAGTAACAGGAAACTATGTTCCAGACAGAATTGTGTTTAGGGCGACAGAAGGGGAAGATTATAAAATAACCTTTGGAGATGAAAGTTTAGATAAGCCTGAGTACGATATTGCGGAATTTGCTGATTCAATAAAAGAACGGGATGAAGTTTTTGTAGGAACATTGGAAAAGGCAGATGTAAAGAAAGTTTCAAAGCCAAGAGATTACACGGTTTATTATAATGTTTTTATAGGGATGGTTGTGGTAATATTAATTGGATTTATGGTAAATAAAATAAATAAAAATAAAAAATAGAAGAGGAGAATGAATTATGAGTATTGTATTTATTTTAATAGGAATTTTGGTAGTTTTGGTTGTAATTGGAATGGGGATTTATAATAAATATATTAGACTAAAAAATCTGAATGAGGAAGGTTGGAGTGGAATAGGTGTATATTTGCAAAAAAGGCTGGATTTGATACCAAATCTTGTTAATACTGTTAAAGGTTATGCAACACATGAAAAGGAAACGCTAGAAAATGTAGTAAAATTGAGAAGTCAAATGATGTCGATTGATACAAAGGATATTGATAATATTGAAAAAATTCAAAAGCTTGAGAATGAAATGACAAAAACGTTAAGATCGATAATGATGTTACAGGAAAACTATCCAGACTTGAAGGCAAATGAAAACTTTTTGAGCCTGCAATCTCAACTAACTCAAATAGAAACAGAAATTCAAAGTTCAAGAAAATATTACAATGGAACAGCAAGAGACAGAAATACTTTCGTGGAAACTTTTCCGAATAATATTTTTGGTGGAATTTTTGGATTTAAAAAAGCTGAGTTCTTTAATGCTGTGGAAGGAGCAGAAAAAGCTCCAGAAGTTAAGTTTTAATTTTTTTAGTAAATTTTTTAGAAGAGGGCTTATTATGAAGAGTTTTAGCAACCGAAAATTAAACAGTATTTTTTCAATAATGTTTGTATTTTTTACATTATTTTTCTTAAGTGCGAAATCATTAATTGCTGAAAAAATAACGAATTATGAAGTTACAGTTCAGATGAATAAAAATGGGACTTTGACAGTAAATGAAGTGATTGACTATGAATTTGACGGTGCGGCAAAGCACGGGATTTATAGGGATATTCCATTACGTTCAAAGAAAAACGGCGTGGATATTTACAAATCTTATATAAAAATGAATTCAATAAAGAGAAACGGTATTTCTGAAGAATACTCTACGAAACTTTTTGATGAAGGTATTAGATATAGGGTTGGTTCTGCAGACAGATTTGTGGAAAATGGCGTAAATAGATACGAATTCAATTATGTGATTTATAATGCAGTGTTTGAAAAAAATGGAATTTATCAGGTTTACTTTAATGCAATTGGTCAATTTTGGCAAGTTCCTATTGAAAAAGCTACGGTAAATATAAAATTTGCAAATGGAGAACCTGTTTTAAAAAATGAAATTAGGCAATTAGATATTTTTACAGGTGAATATGGACAAAGTGGGAAAGATTATATTACAAATTTGAATAATGGAACTGTTGAAATTAAAACAAATAAGGTTTTAGAGGCATATAATGGATTAAGTTTTCGTCTGAATTTAAAAACAGATAATATAAGCCCAACATTTTGGGATAAATTACAGACACTTTATTATGCTCATCCTTTAATTGCTGTAGGACCGATTATAATAATAATTCTAGCAATTTATGGATTTGTAACGTGGTATATATTTGGAAGAGATGTGGATAAAAAGGCAATTGTTCCTGAATTTAACATACCAAAGGATATTTCTGCCATGTATGCGGCTTACATCAATGGAGAAAGGGAGCCAAAAGAAATATTGACAATCGGAGTGCTTTCATTGCTTTCTAAAGGTTATGTTGAAGCTAATGACGAAGAAGGTAATGGAAGAAATGTAGAATATACATTGTCTGACAGTAGAAAAAGCAAACCTGAATTAGCAGAAGAAGAAAAGATTGTTTTTAATGCTCTTTCTGATAATGGATATATATTTAAAAAAGAAAGAAGTCTTTACGACGCTTCAAATAAAATATTAAAATCATTTGAAAGAGAGTATAAAAAGAAAGTTTACAAGGATAATAACATTTTTAATATTGTCTTTATTGTCGGTATGATTATAGTTTTTATGATTTCGTCAACTGCAAGCGGCGGAACGGCAGGTATTTCTGATGGCATTTCCGGAGCAGTTTCTCTAGTTATGGTTGCTATTTTCTTTGGAATAGTATTAAATACGATTTTTTCAATTATCAATAATATTTATGGAAATAATAGTAAATTTTTAAAAATTATTAAGTGGATAGCAGTATTATTCTTTTCATTAATATATGGAGTTTTAAATTTCATTATAATTGGAATAATTATGGCAATGTATGCTGTTTATTCAAAAATAATTGGAAGATATACTGTTGATGGAATGAGAAAAAAAGAATACTTGGATGGCATGAAAATGTACATAAAGACTGCTGAAGCAAATCAGATTATGAAATTTAATGATGTAGATGAGCTGGTAGCTTATTTTAAAGGGATATTGCCTTATGCGGTAGCTCTTGGTGTAAAGAATGAAGTAGTAAAACTTATGAAGAATACAATAAAACTTTATGATTTTGATGAAAGTACATATTCTTACATAAATAGAGGAGTACATTTTAATTCATACAATAATTTCTTTTTATCAGATATGATTTCAAGAGGTTATAACAATGCATACAATGAAATAGCAGAAGAAAGATTTAGCACTTTGAGAGAAAACTCTAGAAATTCGAGCGGAAGCGGTTTTGGCGGAGGCGGATTCTCAAGTGGTGGAGGCTTCTCTGGCGGAGGTTCCGGCGGGGGAGGTGGAGGAAGCTGGTAGAAATACTGGCTTTTTACGATTTTTACATAAATTTTAAATTTGTATAATTGTTAAAGTTTGATACTGAAAAAGTTTTAGAATAACTAAAAATAAGGATAGATAAAATATGATATTTCAAGATAAAAAATTTTCAATATTATTTATGTTTATGGTGATGTTTTTATTTAATTCAAGCAGGCTTGTTGCAGTAATATTGCATAGTGAAAAAATAAGAAATTATGAAGTTACAGTGCAAATTAATAAAAATGGCACGCTGACTGTAAATGAAGTGATTGATTATCAGTTTGGCGAAGAGTTTAAGCACGGGATTTATAGAGATATTCCTTTGCGTTCAAAAAGGTTTGGATTTGATGTTCATAAGTCTTTTATCAAAATGAATTGGATAAAGAGGGACGGAAAGGATGAAGAATATACAAAAAATCATTTTTATGAAGGAATAAGGTACAGAATAGGTTCCGAAACAGAACTTGTAAATTTGTATAAGACTGAGAGCATATATGAGCTGAATTACGATATTTATAATGCTGTGTTTGAAAAAGATGGAATTTATCAAGTGTATTACAATGCTATTGGACAGTTTTGGAATGTTCCTATTGAACAGGCAAGTGTTATTATAAGATTTCCTGATGGGCAAAAAATTAAAAAAAATGAAATTGAAAAGTTGGAAGTTTATACTGGAAGTTATGGAGAAAAAGGTGAAAATTATGACATTTTAGAAAATGATGAGGAAATACACATTTCAACAAAAGAGCTGGAGGCCAAAAATGGGCTTACATTTATGCTAAATTTGAAAACGGATAAAATAAGTCCAACTTTAGTAGATAAGCTAAAAATTGTATATCTTTCCAATCCAGCAATAATAATTTTGCCATTTTTATTGTTATTTTTAACAATATATTCTATTGTAACGTGGAAGTTTTTTGGAAAAGATCCGCAAGGGAAATCTGTAATTCCAGAATTTAATTTACCAAAAGACATTTCTCCAATGTTTGCGGCATATATAAATGGTGAAAGAGACACAGTGGAGATATTAAATGCAGGAATATTTACATTACTTACAAAAGGCTTTATAGTAGCAAATAGAGTTAATGGTGAAATTAAATATAACAAGGAATCCAAAACTGTGTATACACAGGAAACTGAGCTGGCGGAAGAGGAAAGGATGCTGCTTGATGCTCTTTCTTCAGAAAAGAATGATATTTTTGGTAGTGAAAAAAGAATTTATAATAAGGCAAATAGTATCATTGAAATTCTGAAGGATAAGTATCATAAAATAATTTATAAAAATAATGGAAGTTTTTTAGTTCCGTTTTATTGTGCAGCTCCTGTTTTTATGATTTTTATATTTTCACAGACAAATTTTGAGATTTTCAATCCTTTTATAATATTGTATATACTTATAACATTAGGCTCATTTTTTCATAGAATTTGGATAACAGTTAGTAAAAAATTGTTAATAGGATTAGTAATTATAGTGATTTTAGGTGTGTCTTTTTATCAGGGAATTGAGATTTTTGTTTTTACAACATATTTTGTAATATTGTTTATTGTGTATGCAAAGTTAATTGGTAAATATACAAATGAAGGCTTAAGAAAAAAAGAGTACCTGAAAGGTATGAAAATGTATATAAAAACAGCAGAAGAGAATCAGATAAGAAAATTTGATAATGTAAAGGAATTAATCGAATATTTTAATGGAATTTTGCCTTTTGCAGTAGCACTTGGAGTAAAAAATGAGGCAATAAAATTAATGAAAAAAACAATAAAATTATACAACTTCGACATAAATGAATCTTATATAAATAGCCACACTCATATGTATGCTTATAGTAACAACAGTTTTACGAACATATTTTCAAGAAGTTACAGCAGTGGAAAATCGAAAATTATGAGTGAAAAATTTAGTTCATCTAAGAGTGGCTCAGGCGGAGGAGGCTTCTTTAGTGGAGGCGGCTTCTCTGGCGGAGGTTCTGGCGGGGGAGGTGGAGGAAGCTGGTAGAAATACCGGCTTTTTTTCTTATTGTAAAGTAGTCTTTTTTAGTTTATAATATTGGTAGAAAATATTAATTTTTCAAATTTGTTTAGGAATACAGATAAATTGAACAGAATATACAGAAAATGAAAGGGATGGAATATGAAAAGATACAATTTGAATTTTAAGGAGTTTATTAATGAATAAATCTTATATAATTATAATTGAAATTATTGTGGTTTTACTTGTTGCAGTGTACTCTGTCTTAACGTGGCACTTTTTTGGAAGAGATCCGAAAAGGAAAACAGTTATTCCTGAATTTGCAGAGCCAGATTATATTTCTTCAATGTTCGTAGCATATATTAATGGAGAGAGGGATTCAAAAGAAATAATAAAAATAGGCATATTATCGTTAATACTGAAAGGATATATTTCCGAAGTTGATGAAGCTAGTACAGGAAATAAGAAGTATGTTTTGAATAAGAAAAATAGGGATAATTTGAAATTGAGAAAAGAAACTTTGTTTGAGGAAGAAAATAATTTGCTGGATGTTCTTTCGGAAAATGAGTTATTTGAGAATAAACTCAAGATGATTGGGTACAAAAATCGTATTGTGTATTTTTTGGAGAAAAAATATGAAAGGACAATCTATAAAAATAATTATATATTCTTTATTCCAATAATATTTGGAATAGCAATATCTATAATTTTTGTATTATTACAATTATTACAGGGGAGTTTTGGAAGTGCAGTTATTGGTACAATGTTTATATTTATATGGCTTGAGTATATACATAGAATGCCTAAAGGGATTTTAAAATTTTTATATGTAATGTTTATTTTGGGAATAATTATTGCGGTAATGATGTATATGGAGATTTATTTGGGATTAAGTCTATTTATTTTGGGAATAATGTTTTTGGTATATGAGAAGGCGATAGGGAAATATACAGTTTCAGGACGGCGAAAAATGGAGTACATCGAAGGACTAAAAATGTATTTTGAAACTGCTGAGAAAAATAAAATAGACAAATTTGAAACCGAAGAAGAAAAACTTAATTATTTTAATAGAATATTTCCTTATATTATTGCACTTAAAGTGGAAGACGAAAAAATAGGAATTTTTAAGAATTCTTTGGATTTTTTAAATATAATGGGAAGTTACGCTGAAGCACAATACTATGTTAATGAATACGTAGATAGGAAATTTCCAATTTTTAGAAGAAAATATATTTTTTGGTAAGACAAGAGGATGATTAGAAAGGTAAAATATATTTTTGAATTGAAAATAGTTCATTATAATTATAAAATTTTATAAATCATAAAATTAAAGAAATAACAAAAAGGAGAAGAAAGTTAAAAATGAAAATAGTATATTTAGATAATGCCGCAACTACAAAAATGTCTAACAAAGTGATAGCAGAAATGACAAAATCGTTTAGTGAAAATTACGGAAATCCATCGTCTGTACATACTTTGGGGCAACGGGCAAAATCGGCTGTGGAAAGAGCAAGACATATTATAGCACAAAATTTGAAGGTTGAAACAACTGAAATTGTATTTACATCTGGCGGTGCTGAAGGGAATAATCTTGTGATAAGAGGATTTTTAAAGGCGAATAAGGATAAAGGAAAACATATTATAACATCTAAGATTGAGCATTCTACGATTTTAAAAACCTTTGAGCAGCTGGAAAATGAAGGATATGAAGTTTCGTATATTAGCGTTGATGAAAATGGAGCTGTGGATATTGAAGAATTGAAGCAGGAATTGAGGGAAGATACGGTACTTGTTTCAATAATGTTTGTGAATAATGAAACTGGAGTTATTCAGCCAATTAAGGAAATTGGAGAAATTTTGGCAGAGAGAAATATATTTTTTCATACAGATGCAGTTCAGGCAATAGGGAAATTGGAAATTTTGCCAAAAGACTTGAAAATAAATGCTTTGACAGCAACAGCTCATAAATTTTATGGGCCTAAGGGAGCAGGATTTGTATTTATTGATAAAAAATATTCACTTGAAAAGGAAATCTGGGGTGGCTCGCAGGAAAGGAACAGACGGGCTGGAACAGAAAATGTTCACGGAATTTTGGGACTTGGTGTGGCACTTGAGGAAGTTTATGAAAATTTGGAAGAAATATCAGAAAAAGAAGATAAACTGCAAAATTATCTAGAAAATAAATTGAAAACTGAAATAAAAAAATTAGGTAAAAAAATACGGATAAATGGAGAAAAAACCAATAGAATAAAAACAACAACGAATGTCTACATAGAAGGAGTGGATATTCAAATGCTGCTAGTAGCACTGGATTTAAGAGGAATCTGCATAAGCGGCGGTTCAGCCTGCATGTCGGGCTCGCTTGAAAATTCACATGTTTTGAAGGCTATGGGGCTTAATGACGAGGAATTGAAAGGTTCATTTAGAATTAGCATTGGGAAAGATACCACTATTGAAGATATAGATTATTTTGTGGAAAATTTAATTGAAGTTGTTTCATAGAATTAAATAAAAATAACTTATCTGAAATTATAAGGATAAATTTTTAAATAAAAAAATAATTATATGTTTGAAATTGGAGATTAAAATAAATGAAGAAAAGCAAAAAGAAAAAATATAAGTTTCTGTGTGTGAGTGATATTGAGATTTTGGCGGATATGGAAGAGGATTTATTGAAGCAGAGATTTAAGGATATAGATTTTATAATGTCTGCTGGTGATGTTTCCAACAATTATCTGGATTATCTTGTTTCAGTGCTGAATAAGGATTTGATTTGTGTTAATGGAAATCATACGTATAATAGAGATTGTCCGATAGAATTTGCAAAGGTGATTAATGGTAAATTTATAAAATATAAGGGACTGCGGATATTGGGACTTGATGGGAGCAAGGTTTATTCGTTTCAAGAACATCAGTATAGTGAAAGTCAGATGAAAATGAAAATTTTAAAAAATATTTTTTTTCTTCGTAAAGGTGTTGACATTGTTTTGAGCCATGCTTCGCCTGAAGGGATTCACGATAGAGATGATGGTGTTCATAATGGATTTAGGGTATTTCATAAAGTTATACAGCATTTTAAGCCCAAATTATGGATTCATGGACATATACACTTGTCCAATTTTATGAATTATCAGGATACAATAGTTGGGGATACAATGGTGTCAAATACGTTTGGATATAGGATATTTACTATTGAAAAATAAAAAATGTTTAAAAAATTGTACAGTTATTAAAATATTTTATTTTAAAAAAAGTGGATGTTTGGAGGAAAAATGGAAAATAGGACTTTGATGAGCGTGCTGGAAGCAGAAGAGGCTTATAAAAAATTTTTGAAGTCTTCGAGAGGAATATTTGGATTTAATTTTAAGAAAAAGGAGAATTTAAAGTCATTTTCCGAAATTCAAAAGGAAGAAAATGCCTATAATAGCGTAAATTTGGGAATAAAAGAAGTTCCGCTTGATAAAATAGTAGGAAGCGTTGAAAAGTATGCAGATTTTGATAAAAATTTTGTTCCTAAAAATAATGTCGTAAAGCAGAGATGGATAAATATTTACATCGGATACACATCGGATAGCATGCTTCCGACAGTTATTCTGTACAAAATAAAGGATAATTACTATGTTTATGATGGTAATCACAGGGTTTCGGTAGCGAAATTTCTAAATTTTGCGACAATTGAGGCACAAGTGGAGGAGTTTTTGCCAACAAAGGATACGAAAGATAAAGTTATTTACAGGGAGAATATGATTTTTGAGAAGGAAACAGGACTTTCTGATATTTTTCTTTCAGAGCCAATAAAATATAAATATTTGAAAGAAGAAATTGAAAGTTATAAAAATCTTTTAGATAAGAGAAAAAATGAAAATATGGATTTGAAGAAAGCAGCTAAAAATTGGCATATAAATGTGTTTTTACCAATAAAAATGATACTTTCTGAAAATGAAATAATTAAAAATTATGAAGGTAATCCAGATGATGTTTTTTTGTTTTTTTTAGAACATAAATATTATTTGAGTAAAAATCTTGGAAAAAATGTAGGATATTTGTATAGTGTAATTAATTTTATAAATTTGGTAAAAACAAACGAAAATAAAGATTTGGAAAATATTTGTGAAATTCAGACGCAAGAATTAATTGAAAAATGTAAAAAATTGGAAAAGATTGATAATGAATTGATAAATCCTAATTTTAAACATGAAATGCAAGCAGAAACAGAATTAGAAAATGAAATTGTAAGTTATTTTAGAAATGCAGTAGAAAAACTTTCTAATAGATATTCCAGTTATTTATTTGAATCTGAAAAAATGGCAAATAATGAAATATGGACTTATTTTGCTAAATATATTTTGAATTATATAAAAATTTTAAATACTCATGAAAATAATCATTTTAGCAGTATGAATGGTAAAAATATTATTGAGGAAAATAACTTTGAAAAAGGGCAAATAACTAAACCCAAAATGCAATTTGACAATATTGAAGTAAACACATTGAACTATATCCTTGAGGTATTTTTGCCAATTGCTGATATATTTTTGAAAATAAATGAGAAAGATTGTTTTGTTATGGATGAATACGAAAAATTGCAAAATGATTTCTTTAGTTTATTAAAATTAAAAAATTTGCTTAAAGCAGAAGGAAAATCTACTAAATATGAGAATATAATGACTGAAAGTATAGAAATTGGTATAAATACCAAAAATAAAAAAGTCCTTTTTGGAGTACAAGAATTTCTTGTTTTAGAAAAGAAAAAAGAATTTTTGAAAAACTTGAAAAATCCTAAAATTTTTGAGGGGATATTGAAAAAATATGGAGAAATAAAAAAATACGAAACTTATGTAAAATTTTTTATAGCACTTGATAATTTTGGAGAAGAGGAATTTTTGAAAAATTTAGAAAAAGATTTGGAAGAATTTTATTTGCAAGATGATAATGTGGTTGAGTACAAGACAGAAAAAGTCATAAAAATTGAGAATAGCAGTATTTTTGAACATGATTATGAAATTGGATTTATAGATTTTTTTTGTAATAAATTTGTTGATTAGTTGTTTACAAAAAAGGTAATTTTTATTATTGATTTTACAAAAATCATGATATTGTTAATTTAATTACAACAGTTAATTTCAAAAAACAATTATTAATCAAAATATCTTGAGGTATAAAATAAGTTAAAAAAATTAAAGAAAAATTTGTTAATAAGGAGTAGAATTAAAATGAATAATATAAAAGCGATATTTATGGATTTGGATGGAACAGTGCTGACAAGTGAGCATAAAGTTTCGGAAAATTTGATAAAAAAATTGAGAGAATTGGAAGAAAAGGGAGTGAAAATATTTATTGCAACTGGGAGAACCTTTATTTCATCAAAGCCTTTTGTAGAAATGCTGGGTATAAAAAATCCAGTAATTAATTATAATGGTGGGAGAGTTACAAATCCTTTGAATAGTGAAGTTATCTTTGAAAAACCTGTTGAGGCACAGGATGTTAAGGAGCTTATTAAAGTTTCAAGAGAAAAGGGAATTCACTTAAATTTATATATGGATGACAAGTTATATATTGAAAATGAAACAGATGAAGGTAAAAATTATTCAGAAAGTGTGGAAATTCCATATTATGTGAAAAATTTTGATGAATTCATTGGAAAAACTTCTACGAAAGCCTTATTTATTGCAGAAAATTCCATTTTGCTGGAGTTAAAAAAGGAGTTGGAAGAAAAATTACCACATATTAATTTTGTATTTTCAAAACCGCATTATTTAGAATGCTTGAATAAGGAAGTAAATAAAGGGCTGGCAATAAAGGAACTGTTGAAAAAATATGATATTTCTCCAGAAGAAACAATGGCGTTTGGGGATCAGTGGAATGATTTGGAAATGTTGAAGTTTGTGAAATATGGGTATCTTATGGGGAATGCTACGGAAGAGCTGAAACAGGAATTTTCAAAAGACAGGATTACATTGTCAAATGATGAAGATGGGATTTATGAAGTGATAAAGGCACTTTAGGTATTTTTATAAAAATAGAAATTAGGTAGAAATTATGGAAAATAAATTTGTACATTTGAAATTGCATACGGAGTATTCACTGCTTGAAGGAGTAGGAAAAATAGATGAATATGTTGAAAAGGCTAAGGAAATTGGAATAAAAGCACTTGCAATTACCGATACTTCGATGTTTGGGGCAATCGAATTTTTTAAGAAGTGTAAAAATGCTGGAATAAAGCCGATTATTGGACTTGAAGTGTTTCTGGATGGGTTGGAGAAAGTGGGGGAGTATTCGCTTACTTTACTTGCTAAAAATCAGAATGGGTATAAGAATTTGTCGAAGTTATCGTCAATTTCATATAGCAGGTTCACACGGAATAGGAATAAAATTAAATATGATGAATTGAAAAAATATTCAGATGACTTGTATATTTTGTCAGGTGGCATAAATAGTGAGGTTGTAAAGGGTATTCTGGATTTGGAAAATACTCAGGTTAGAAGGGTTATTGAGAAACTTGGTAAAGATTTTGGGGATAATTTTTTTATTGAAGTTCCTGCTGTGGAAAGGCTGGAAAAGGCTAGGAAAATGCTTTTTGACATTGTGCGTAAAAATAAATTTGATAATTTTGTTATTACAAACGATGTTTATTATCCAAATAGAAAAGATGCAGTTTTGCAGAAAATTGTGGAATCAATAAAAGAGGGAAGCAAAATTGATACAGAAAAATCCGAAAATAGTGAAATTTTATATGATGATCTGTATTTAAAGTCTGAGAAGGAAATAGAAAAAAGTTTTGAAAATAAGGAATATAGCGAATTTTACGAAACTGGAATTAATAATGTGAAAAAAATTGTGGAAAACTGCAATGTTGATTTTGAGTTTCATCATTTTAAATTTCCAAAATATTCATTGCCACAAAATGTGAGTGAAAAGGAATTTTTACGAAATCTAGTATTTGAGGGACTTTTTCACAAATACTTGAAAAAATCTGTTTCAGAACCTGAAAAATTGCAGCTGGATAAAAATTTTGAGATAATTGAAAAAGAAATTGCAAAAGATGAAATTGCTGGGCAGAAATTGAAAGAAGTTAAAATTCGGGAAGAATTATTAAAGCATAATTTGGAAAATGTTTTGAAGCGTGCAGAGTATGAGCTGGAAATTATTGATAAAATGGGGTACAACGGATACTTTATCATTGTCTGGGATTTTATAAAATTCTCACGTGAAAATGGGGTTTACGTTGGGCCTGGACGGGGTTCTGCGGCTGGGAGCATTGTTTCGTATGCTTTGAATATTACAGAAATTGATCCGCTTGAGTATAACTTGATTTTTGAGAGGTTTTTGAATCCTGAACGTATTTCAATGCCTGATATTGACATAGATTTTGATCAGGAACAGCGGGAAATTGTTATAAATTATGTGGTAAATAAATACGGGGCAGAATATGTGGCACATATTATTACGTTTGGAACGCTAAAAGCAAGGCTTGCCATTCGTGATGTGGGACGCGTGTTAAATGTTTCGCTTGTAAAAGTCGATAAAATCGCTAAAATGATACCATTTAATACGGAACTGAAAGATGCCTTGAACAATATTTCTGAAATTAGGAAAATGTATGAAACTGACAGGGAAATAAAAAGAGTGATTGATTATTCGCTAAAATTAGAAGGAAAAGTGCGGCACGCCTCTGTTCATGCTGCTGGAGTCGTTATTTCCAAAGATGTGCTAAGTGACGAGATTCCGACTTATTCTGATGGGAAAACAAAGATTGTTTCGACACAGTATCAGATGAAGGAACTGGAAGAGCTGGGAATTTTAAAAATGGATTTCCTTGGATTGAAAAATCTCACAATTTTGCGGAAAACTGTTGAAAATATTGAGAAAAGAAGAAAAACAAAGATTGTATTAAATGATATTCCGCTAAATGATGAAAAAACTTACGAATTACTTACAAAAGCTGATACAATGGGAGTTTTTCAATGTGAGTCAGCTGGAATCAGAAGCCTTATGAAAAAAATGAAAATTGAAAAATTTGAGGACATAATCGCATTACTTGCACTGTATCGTCCAGGACCTTTGCGAAGTGGAATGGTGGATGATTTTATAAATGTGAAAAATAACAGGACTGAGATAAAATATATTGATGATTCGCTAAAATACATACTTGAGGAAACTTACGGAATAATTTTGTATCAGGAACAGGTTATGAAAATTGTGAGTGAAATGGCAAATTATTCACTTGGGGAAGCTGATGAGCTGCGGCGTGCGATTGGAAAGAAAAATCCTGAACTAATGAAGAAAAATCGTGAAAAATTTGTAACAAATGCTCAAAAAAACGGAGTTTTATCGAAAAAGGCAAACGAAATTTATGATTTAGTGGAAAAATTTGGTGGATATGGATTTAACAAGTCACATTCGGCGGCTTATGCCTTGATTGTTTACTGGACAGCATATTTTAAGGCAAATTATCCATTAGAATTTTTTGCTGCGATAATGACAACCGAAGTGCATAATCTGGATAGATTTGTTGTTTTTGTGAATGAAGCGAAGGAAAAAGGGATTAATATATTTTTGCCAGATGTGAATTTATCTGATTATGATTTTGAAATTGAAGAAAATCAGGCGGATAACGAAAATTTTGGAAAGGCTGGAATAAGATTTGGACTTTTTGCGATAAAAGGCGTGGGAGCAGCATTAATTAATGAAATAAAAAAAGAACGAAAAAACGGAAAGTTTGTTTCCTACAAAGATTTTGGATATCGGATGAAGCAAAACGGAATTACAAAAAAACAGCTGGAATCGCTAATTTTGTCAGGAGCATTGGATGGACTTGATGGAAATAGGTTTGAAAAATACAAGTCCATTGACAAAGTTCTAGAATACAGCCAGAAAAAATACGAATCTGAAGAAGATTTGCAATTAATTTTATTCGGAGGTAAAAAAGAAATGTCAGTTGACTTCCAGATGGAAAAAAATGATGAATTTCCTCAAAAAGTATTGCTTCAAAATGAAAAGGAATATTTGGGAATCTATGTTTCAAGTCATCCTTTAAATGAGAAAAAAAATCTGATAAATATAATTTTCCACAATAAAATATCAGAAATTTCTCAAAAAGAGCTAAAAAAAGTACGAATTATCGGAATAGTAAAAAATGTAAAAAAATTTGCAACACGGGCTGGAAAAGAGCCAATGGTAAAATTTGAAATGGAAGATTTTCAAAAAAGTATTGAAGTTGTCTGTTTTCCAAGAGAATACATAACTTTTGGATATAAAATTACGGAAGATCAGATTATGGTGCTGGAAGGAATTGTAAATTCCGAGCAAAATAAAAATACAGTTATTTTAAACAACATTTGCAACATTGAAAATCTGGAAGAAAACAAGAATCTGAAATTATACATCTTGATTGACGAAGAAGTGAAAGAAAAAAATCAGGAATTGAAGCAGCTTATTTTGAAAAATAAAGGTGATAATCAAGTATTTTTAGCGTTTAAAACGAATGAGAAAAAGGAAGTTGTAAAACTGTCTGAAAAATATAATGTGAACTTGTCGCTCAAGTTTATTAGGAAAGTTGTGAAATTGGTGGGGGTTGAGAGAATAAAGTTGAAATGATAAAAAAATTAAAGGAGTTGAAATATGTTTTTTTTGAATAATAAGAAATTAAAAAAATCTTTTAAAGTAACATTTATAATGATAATATTTTTTGCAATAAACATTGTAACATTTTCTGCAAAATCAGAATTTTTGGCAATTGGAAATTTGAAAATTGTAAGACAGGAGCCGTTAGTTATAAAGAGGGAAGATCTGAATATTACGATTGAGAAAAATAAGACAATAAAGGTTGAAAGTGTTTATACATTTGAGAATATTGGGAATTATAATGTAAAATCGACGTTTATGTTCTGGCTGGATACGAATATTGAGAAAAGTTTGAAAGAGGATTTCAGTAATAAAAATACGAATAATCGGGGAAAATTTGTAAAAAATATAAAGTTTTTGACAGATTATAAAAAGGCACAAAACTTGAGAGCAGTTATAAAATTTGATGAAAATATTTATGAAAGTCAAGTTACAGATAGTATCCAGCGTGAATGGTTTGCCATTTCAAAGGTTATTCCATCGATGGAAGAAGGGAAAATCGCTGTTTATTATAATTTAGTAAATACAAAATTTTCAAGAAATAAGGATTTTGTCTACAGTTTTGAGTTAGTTGACAATTTTTTTAACAAAAATAAGGCGGAAATATTGTATGTAAATGTTTATAATAAATCAGATTTAAAAATTGACAGTATAAATTTTAAAGATTATGGATTTAAGAATATTAGTAAAAATAGTACAAAAGAGCATTATGAACTGCTAGAGAGTGGAGTAAATCTGGATGGAAAAATTTCAATAAAATTTAAGTAGGGCAAATGTTGGTAATTTTGCCTGAAATGTAGTAAAATATACACAGATTAATTCAAATATAGAGAGAATCATAAAAATTGAAAAGAGGAAAAAATGAGAATTGTAGCAGGAACATTGAAAAATAGAAGAATAAAATCAAGGGAAGGAAGAGAAACCAGACCTACGCTAGAAAGAATAAAAGAGGCAATTTTCAGTATAATTGGAGAAAAAGTAGTAGATGCAAAATTTCTGGACTTGTATTCAGGAACTGGAAATGTCTCATTTGAAGCACTTAGCCGTGGGGCAAAAAGGGCGATTATGATTGAAGAGGATAAGGAGGCACTTAGAGTAATTATTGAAAATGTAAATCATTTAGGCATGGAAGAAAAATGTCGTGCCTATAAAAATGATGTTTTTCGAGCGATAGAAATCCTTTCAAGAAAAAATGAAACATTTGATATAATATTTTTGGATCCGCCTTACAAGGAAAATATTTCAACAAAAACGATTGAAAAAATATCAGAAGAAAATCTTTTGGAACGAGATGGAATTATAATTTCAGAACATAGCACATATGAGAAAATGGCTTATAAAATAGGTAATTTTGTGAAATATGATGAAAGGGATTATAATAAGAAGGTAGTTAGTTTTTATAGGTTTGAAGGATAAATAAAAAAATAAAGGAGAAAAATAAAAATGGCAGTAAAAAAACAAAGTTATGAAGAAAATATTGCACAAATTGATGAAATTTTGGAAAAATTGGAAAGTGAGGAATTATCGCTAGATGATTCAATTTCTGAATATGAGAAAGCAATCAAGCTTATTAAAGATTCCGAGAAATTGCTTGAAGCTGGGGAAGGGAAAGTTATGAAGGTACTTGAAAAAAATGGGAAAGTGGAAATGGAAGAGTTTGAATAAAGATTAAAGATAGATTTTTTAAAATATT
Source organism: Leptotrichia sp. HMT-225 (assembly GCF_030644325.1). Lineage (NCBI taxonomy): Bacteria > Fusobacteriati > Fusobacteriota > Fusobacteriia > Fusobacteriales > Leptotrichiaceae > Leptotrichia > Leptotrichia sp. HMT-225. The sequence goes on from NZ_CP130323.1 coordinate 624,327, forward strand.
TGAGTTCATACTAAATCCATTTAAATAGTGAATTTATTAAAAAAATTTAAAAAAAGAAAAACATAGTAATTAGTTGAATGATTATGAAATAGCTAGTATAAAAATTTATTCCTATTTTCAAAAAGAGTTTAGTATTAGTTTTTAAGTAAAATAAAAATTTGAGTGACGGGGGATAAAATGTTACGGGAATATTTGGAAGAAAAAAAGAAGATTGTGCAAGACAGTCTGATAGAATTGCTTCAGAATTATAGGGATAAATATCCTAAAAAATTGGCAGAAGCAATGGAATATGCGGTTATGAACGGAGGAAAGCGAATACGTCCTATTTTAATGTATATGATTTGCGATTTGTTTAAAAAAAATAATTGTAAAAGTTATGATAAAATTAAGGAAATTGCCAATGCGCTTGAGTTTATACATTGTTATTCACTTGTTCACGATGATTTGCCGGCGATGGACAATGATGATTACAGACGTGGTAAACTTACAGTTCATAAAAAATACAATGAAGCAATTGGAGTTCTTGTGGGAGATGTTCTTTTGACGGAAGCCTTTGGAATAATTGCAAATTCTAAAAGTTTAGGAGATAAAAATAAGGTTGAAATTATTTCGAAATTGTCTGAATATGCAGGATTTTTTGGAATGGTCGGAGGTCAGTTTGTGGATATGGAGTCTGAAAATAAGAAAGTGGAAATTGACACATTAAAGTATATTCACGCTCATAAGACTGGGAAATTGCTGACTGCTGCAATAGAATTGCCGATGATTGCTTTGGATATTGAAGGTAAAAAGCGTGAAAAAATGGTAGAATATTCAAAATTATTAGGAATTGCCTTTCAGATTAAGGATGATATTTTGGATATTGAAGGCAATTTTGAGGAAATTGGTAAAAAATCCAATGATGTCCAAAATGAAAAAACGACTTATCCTAGTATTTTTGGACTTGAAAAAAGCAAAAAGCTGCTTCAGGAATATTTGGAAAAAGCAAAAAAGATTATTGAAGATGAGTTTGAGGGCAATCAATTATTTTTGGAATTAACTGATTATTTTGGGAATAGAAAAAAATAATAAAAGACTTTTGACGATTTTTTAGAAATTAGGGGTGAAAATGAATAAAAAAATTATATTTTATGTGGGGTGCTTAATTGCGTTAATACTTCCATTAATTAAAAGTGTTCATGCGTTTGCTTCGGGAATATCTCTTCTTATGGGAATTATTCTAGCAAGTTTTAGTTTAATTCTGGTTCCGAAAAATTTAGGAAAAATACGAAAACTTACGTTAAATTCAGCTGTTGTATTTTTTGGATTTGGACTTAGCATAAGCAAGGTTGTTGCTGTTGGAAGCAAAGGGATCTTTCAGACTGCAATCAGTTTAATTTTAGTGATAAGTATTGGTTTAATTTTGGCAAAAATTTTTAAAATGGAAAAAAAATTATCACAATTAATTGTGTTTGGAACTGCAATTTGTGGTGGAAGTGCCATTGCAGCAACTTCTCCAGTAATTGAGGCTTCTGATGAGGATATTGCCTTGTCTACAGGGATAGTATTTATTTTAAACACAGTTGCATTATTTCTTTTTGCATTTTTTATAAATTATTTCAAATTAAATGCTGAACAAACTGGAATATGGACTGCATTAAGCATACATGATACAAGTTCGGTAGTATCAGCTGCAGCTTTTCACAGTACAGAAGCCTTGAAAATAGCCGCAATTATGAAACTTACAAGAACACTTTGGATTATTCCGATAGTTATTGTTCTTAGCATTTTAAATAAATCTGAAAATAAGAAGATTAAATTTCCAATTTTTATATTATTTTTTATTTTAGCTTCAATTGTTGCGACAATAATAAATTTGCCGATAATTTACAGCTTACTTACTCAAATAGGGAAAATGATGCTGTCTCTTGCACTTTATATGATCGGAACTTCATTAAATATTCAGGCTATAAAAAAAATGACTGGGAAAAATCTTTTGTATGGTATTACGCTTTGGATTTTCTCGATAATTTCAGGATATATGATAATGATGTTTTTATAAAAAATGGTAATAAAAAATTATTTTAGTGTAATAAAAAAAACAGGAAGGAAATAAAATATTATGAAAATAAAAAAATTAGTAATGACAGTATTAGTATTATTAACTGTACAAATGTGCGGACCTGAGCCTAAATTAGACTATAATGTTACAAAAAGTGAAAGTTATAAAATTTCTGAGAAAAAAATGAAAAAAAATTCTTTAGAAGTAAAAAAGGGTTTTGAAGCTGACACTGAGAAATACAAAAGTAAAACGAAAGAAGCGGCTAAAAGTTTTTTAGAAAAGACGGTAGAAAAAGCTACTCAAGGTACAGATGAAAGTTTTGCTGCTGAAATGTTAAAGCAAATGGCAGTTAGTATGATGGAAAAAGGAATTGAGCATCAGCAAAGTAAAATAGAAGAGATTAGATTTTTTAATGACACAGAAGCACAGGTTACTCAAAAAGTAAAAATTTTTGATGGTAGTAAAGGAAATATTGCAAAATTTCAGAATGAATATGAACTTCTTAAACTTGTTGCACAAAAATTAAAATATAAAGATACAGAGGATATGATGGCTCAAATGGAAAAAATGAATAAAAAAGAAGTTTTTTCTAAAATTATGAATGCTATAAGTGAAATTATAGAAGATGAATTTAAAAAAGAAGAAAATTATATAGAAATGACTGTAACTTCAAATATGAATAAAGTAAATAATACTTGGCATATGAAAGATTTGGATGAACAAATTAAAGCATTAGAAACAATATTTTCAAATTTAGCGAACAATATGTAAAAAAATATAGAAGGATAGATAGTTATGTTTATAGAAAAGGAAAATTATTATTATATTGAAGAGTTTGAAAAATATGGTATTACAACAGTTTATACAAAAAAAATTGCTGGAAATATGTCTGATTACTGTCCCATTGAAAATCAGGAAGAAGGAATACAAAAAAAAAATCGTGAAAAGTTATTAGAAGACTTGAATTTAACAGATAAACAGGAAGTGATGGCATTTCAGGCACATTCTAACAATGTGAAAATTATTGATGAAGATACAACGAAATATTATTATGAAAAAGAAGAAGATATTGATGGATTTCTGACAAAAAGGAAAGACATTGCGATTTTTACATTTTATGCGGATTGCTTGCCGATTTTTGTATATGATAAGGAAAATCAGGTTATAGGAGCGTGGCATTCAGGATGGCCGGGGACATTTAAAGAAATGATGAAGTCAGGGCTTTTGGAAATGCAAAAAAATTATGGGACGCAAGTTGAGAATGTAGTAATGGCATTAGGAATTGGAATTGGTCAGAAGGACTACGAAGTTGGAAATGAATTTTATGATAAGTTTGTGGAAAAATTTGGGAAAAGTAACAGAGAAATTGTGGAAAAATCATTTTGGTTTAATGAGAAAACAGGAAAATATCATTTTGACAATACAAAATTTAATGAACTTATGGCACTTAAACTTAGGATAAAACAGGAAAATTTGATTGTGGCAACTGAAAGTACATTTGATGAAAAATTTCATTCTTATAGAAGGGAAGGAAAAATTGCTGGAAGGGCTACGGCTATGATTAGTTTTAAATAAAAAAACAATAAAAAAGAAAGGAAATGAAATTATGAAAAAAGTTCTATTTTTAATATTTTTAGTAGGGGGAACAATAGCTTTTTCTTCTAATTGTAATTGGTATGAAAACAATACAGGATATGCAAATAAAATGGTAGAATTAGTAAAAACTGCAAAATTAACAAATAAAATTTATTGTGATATAGAAAAAAATAAAATGGTATATGAAACAGTAGACAAAGAAAACGTAAGTTCTTTGGAAATCGGGTTAGTTTATAATAAAGGGGGAAGTAAAGCAGATCTTACATATATTGAAATTGCTGATTATATTGATAAATTTGAAAATGATGTAAACAAATTATACCCTTGGAAAAACTTAACAGAATTAGAATACAGTAATTCTCCAGAATATTATAAATATAGAATGTATATTTATAGTCCAGAAAATAAAGAAGAATTTATGGCTTACCTGATTGTTTATGATACAATAAATGGAGAATGGAAACGTTTTTACAGTAAAGATTTTTGGAATAAAAATGATGAAAATGATGCGGGAATGATAGAAATTATGGAAAAAATAGGGACAAAAGCAACAGACGATATAGCTTATTAAAAAAATAATTTTAAATAAAATAGGAGATAATAATGAATTTTTTAATAAAAATATGGATTGCATTTATTTTGGACTTGATTTTTGGAGATCCAGAAAAAATTACACATCCAGTCCAGATTATTGGTAAAATGATTACATTTTTAGAGAAAAAATTATATGGGAAAAAGGGAAGCTTTGTTGGTGGAGCAGTTTTAGGTATTTTAGTAGTTATAAGTACATTTTTAGTAATGTACGGATTTGTCAAATTAACAAAAATTGTAAAAGTTCTGCAGATTTTTGAAATTTATTTGATGTATACGATATTTTCAGTAAAATCATTGGCTCGTGAAGGAAAAAGGGTTTATAAGATTTTAAAATTAGGAAATCTGAAAGTGGCAAGGGAAAAATTGTCTTATTTGGTTTCAAGAGATACTGAAAAGATGGATAAAGTTATGATTATTAGAAGTACAATGGAAACTATTTCGGAAAATATGGTGGATGGCGTGATTGCACCGATGTTTTATATGTTTGTAGGTGGACTTCCACTTGCAATGGCCTATAAGGCAATAAATACACTTGATTCAATGGTTGGATATAAAAATGAGAAATATGCAAAATTTGGTACATTTTCGGCAAAATTAGATGATGTGGTAAACTTCATTCCAGCGAGAATTTCAGGAATTTTTATAACAGTAGCAAGCTATATTTTAAGATATAATTACAAAAATGCATGGAAAATATTTAAAAGAGATAGAAAAAATCACGCGAGTCCAAATTCAGGACATTCAGAAAGTGCAGTAGCGGGAGCATTGGGAGTTCAGTTTGGTGGAAAAGTTTCATATTTTGGGAAAGAAGTGGAAAAGCCCACAATAGGAGATAAGATAAAGGAATTTAGATTAGAAGATATTAAAAAAAATATATTATTGATGTATGTTACAAGTTTTGTAGCGATATTCTGTTTTTCTATAATACATTTACTTATAAACGGTATGTTTAATGGTGTTTTTAATTCAGTTGCATATTTTGTAACATATTTTTTTGTAAATATGCTGTTTTAAAGTAAATTATTTTTTTTGTATAAATAATTTTTTAGTCCAATGATATAAAAAATATGAAATTTTAAAATTTAATGCTCCAATTCCAGTTGCCAGAATATTTGTTAAAACATGATTTTCAAAATATTTCTGGCTTACTTTTCCAACAATAAACATTCCCACACAAAATATTATCATTCTTTTCAAATATTCAAAATTTCCACGCAATTTTCCCTTGTCTTGAAAATATAAAATGTTGTGTACTCCAGTCACAAGTAAATTTATATTTATAGTAGAAATTATGGCACCAATCAAGTACCCAAAATAAAGCTCGACACAGTTAAAAATTATTCCTAAAATAGAAAGTAGTATCATTGTAAAAATAGAAATGATGTATGCTTTTTTTATTTCTTCTGGCATCTTTTCAAACATTTTTCTTTTTTCCCTTTCTAAAATCATTTTTGAAATTTTTAGTTATTTTATGTTATTTACTTGTTTTATAAGCGACCAGTATCCAGAAATAGCTCCGATTATTAAGAAAATAATTAAAACAAGTGGTTGATCGGTTTTAAAAAAATATTTTTTCAAAAGCAAATAAAATCCTAACATAAGCAATATCGGTAATGCTAGAATATAAACCATATTTGTTGCAAGTGCAAAATACTTCATTAATTTATTGTTTCTTCTATTTTGTAATTCTTTTTCGTTGTTATGTCTACCCAACTTCTTTTCTATTTCAAAAAGTCTCTGTTTTCGCTTTTCTTCTTCTAGTTGTGCAATTTTGTCTTCTTCAGTTATTTCATTTTCTAAAGTTTCTTTTTCCTTTTCCTTTTCAAGTTCCATAAAATTACTTCCTTTTTAAATTTTTATCAATTTGATTTAACGATAATTACAATTTTTTTAGTACAAAAAATATTCTACTTTCTCCAAATTCAGGATTAGAAGCAGTATCAAATATTTCAAAACCATTATTTTGAACAGTTTCCACAATCCACTCAGGCTCATAAATAAATTTATGCTGAACTTCGTTATATTTTCTAAATAAATTATCATTTTCATTCTCACGGATAAATAAATCAATTTCGATCAAATGTTTATTTTTACTTAATTGCTCATGTCGCCAAATACTTGTATATTCCGGCTCTTCGTCTAGAAAAATATCATCTTCAAATATTTCTTCAAAAATATCCTCCGTCACAGCATCAAAAATCAAATATCCATCTTTTTTCAAATTTTGGGTACATTTTTCAATAAATTTTAAAAATTCTTTTTCATTTTTTAAATAATTTACTGTGTCAAAATTACAAATAATATAATCAACTTGTTTAATTTCATTCTTTTTATTTATATTATCATAATTTATAATATTTTCTTTTACTAATTTGTAATTATTTACTAAATTATTTCTTAATAATTTTTTTTCAGATATTTCCAACATTTTTTTGGATAAATCTACTCCAACTACAGAAAATCCATCTTTCAAGAACCGCCATAAAAATTCTCCAGTTCCACATCCCAAATCCAAGACAGTTCCTTTTTTTTTAATAAACATTTTCAAAAATTCATACCATTTATCGTAATCTACATGTTTCATAAAAATATCATAAATTTCGGCAAATTCCTTATGCATTGGTTTCCTCATTTCTTTAATTTAAGTTATGTAATATTATATCATTTTTACTGGGAGTTGTGAACTAAGTTTACAAGTTTTACAAGTAATACAAAAAAAGAAAAACTCCCAACCATAAATTGAGAGTTTTTTTGCTTACTTATTTTCAGGTTTTTGTAGTTTAGATTCCCATTCAATAACTTCTTCTGGGAAATAATCCAGAAATTTATCAACTTTTTTTCCTTTAATGTCGATGTTTAATATTTTATCATCTTGTCGTAAAGTTCTTAATATACTTAAATCTTCACGGTTTTTTGTTCCACCGATAATTGTATGTTTTCCATTTAAGTTTGGCATTGCTTGCATAGTTATAAAAAACTGGCTGCTGTTTGTATTTGGACCTGAATTTGCCATTGCCAATATTCCTTCAACATCGAAAGTAAGCCACTTTGTAAATTCATCTGATAGAAAATACCCAGCCGTACCGGTTCCATTTCCAGAAGGATCCCCACCTTGAACAAGTGCATTTGGAACAACTCTAAAGAAAGTTAATCCATTGTAGAAATCATTTTTTGCTAAAAATACAAAGCTTGCAACGTTTTTAGGAGCAGCTTCAGGATATAGATAAAATGAAATCTCTCCTTTTGTTGTTTTTATTACTGCTTCCAATTGAAAACCTTGCATTGCCTTTTCAAATTTTTTTTCTTCTTTTGATTTTTTTTCTTTAGCATTTACAATAGCTGCCATTAACAACATCAAAATACTAACCAATATTACCATTTTTTTCTTCATAAACATTCCTCGCTTTACATTAAGTTATAATTTTAGTCAAAATATAAAAACTCATTACTTAAATAAATTGTGCCGAATTATATAACTATTTATTGTATAATCGTTTTACGTGCATTATCATTTCTTCAATTTCCATTTTGCCATTAAAATCAAATTCCAGAATTCTAAAATCAATATCTTCAATTTCCATATTGTATTTTAAAAGCTCCTTTTCTTCCATAATATTATCATAAATAACAAGTACAGAAAATTGGTTTCCAAAGCCATCCACAAGCTCTAGTGTGTTAATTACACGATTTTTTTTCATGTTAAGAGAATTTCTTATTATTTCATTCGCTGTCTTTTTACTTCTAACTTCCTTATAAAGTTCAGAAATTATTGGAGGCAGTTTTATTGCAAATAATATTTTTAATTCTTCTCTTTTCTTAAATTTTACTATTGCCATTTTTCAAATCCTTATTTTTTATTTTTATAAATTTACCCTTGAATTGCTTTTGTCAATGGCGGAATAATTTGTTTCTTTCTTGAAACAACACCTTTCAAAGTTACTAAGTTGCTGTCGACTTTTTCTCCAAATGCTTTTTCAATAATATCATTTCCATCTCCTGAAACTAGAGCCACAGAATCATTTGATAAAATATTTGTAATTGCAAACATAAAGAATTTTAATCCTTCTTTTGTAATAATATTATCAATTTCAGCAAGTAATTTTTCTTTTCTTTCCAAAACTTCTGCTTCATTTACAGTATTAACTTGTGCAACACCAATTTTTGAACCATCAATTTCAAAGATTTTCATATCCATATTTAACAGTTCTGCTTCAGATTTATCTCCAAGAGCAGTTCCAGCCTTCAACATTTCAAGACCATACTCATCCGCATTTACTCCAGCGATTTCAGCCAGTTCCTTACCAGCCTTCACATCACATTCTGTACAAGTTGGCGATTTGAAAAGCAATGTATCTGAAATAATCGCACTTAACATAAGTCCTGCTGTTTCCTTGCTTGGTACAAGATTATTTTCCTTAAATAATTTTAAGATAATTGTCGCAGTACATCCAACAGGCTCTAATCTTGCATACAACGGCTCATCCACATTAAAGTTTGAAATTCTGTGATGATCAATTAGTTCCAGAACTTTTGCTTCTTCAAATCCTTCAGCAGTTTGAGTTCTTTCATTATGATCCACCAGAATTATTTCTTTTCCAGCCACATTTTCCACTAATTCAGGCTTTTCAACTTTAAAATAGTTCAAGGCATACTTAGTTTCCTCATTAATTTCCCCAAGTCTTACAGATTTAACATCTTTTCCTAATTTATTTTTCAGTTCCGCATAAGCAATTGCCGAACAAATTGTATCTGTATCTGGATTTTTGTGTCCAAAAACTAATATTGACATATTTTTTCCTCCTAAATTTTAATCATTTCATATTATTATAACCTATTAATCTTATTTTTGAAATAGAAAAATCCGTTTTTTTCAAAAATCACTTTAAACTTCTAACAATTGAACATCAATTTCATAATCTGCCGAAACTTTTTTGCTTAAAATATCCCTATATTCATTAATCTGTTCCTGATATTTCTCATTTGTTTCAGGCTCAAATCCAGTCTTATAATCATAAATATAGATTTTCTTGTTATTTTCATCAATGTTAATTCTATCAATGATACGTTTTTTCCCTTCAGAATCATAAATTTCAAATTCTGTATAAACTTTGTATTTCTCATCATAAATATCGCTATTTTTTTCAATGAATTTTTCCATTCTGACAATTAATTCTTCTACAATCTTTTTCCCAAGCATATTTCCATATCGGCTCAAAAGTGCAGATTTTGCAATTAATTTATCATTTTCCAGATTATTTGAAATATGTTCAAAGTAGTAGTGCATTGCAAGCCCTTTTTTACGTTTAAACTCATTTTCCAATGTATTTGAAGATTTTTTTACAACAAATTTATCATCATCAAAATACGTTTCAAATAAATTATTGCTCACTTTTACATCTGAAGTATCTGTTGTTTCTTCAGGAATTTCCGATTCTACAATTTCACCTATTTCATATCTGTTTTCATCTTCATAAACATCAATCACTCTTTTCACTAAAGAATCAGCATATCGTTTGTCTTTTGTTATTTCAGCGTCAAACAATAATATCAGATTTTTTTTAGCACGAGTCAATGCAACATAATCATTGTTAATTTCTTCCATAATTTCTTTTTGAGAATTATTATCTCTCATTTCACTCAATTCATTCTCAAACATTTTTTTATTATAATCTGTAAACAGCACAATAAATTTTTTTACAATATTAAATTTTTCATCAAAATCTAAATAGCTTTTAAAATTATCTTTATCGGTACGCCCCTTATTTGTTTCTCTTTTATAATAAAATACCGTATCAAATTCTAATCCTTTTGAAGCATGAATCGTCAGCAAATTTATCGCATTTATATCCTTGCTGCTAACCTGTTTCAAATTTTCCTTTTCTTCTTCGGCAAATGTTATAAATTCATATAAATTACTGTATTTTTTCAAAATGTTAAAAAATATAAAAATGTTTTTCAAATCACTGTTTGTTGAATAAAATTTTGTTATTTCAAATTTCTCAACAAGTTTTCTTGAAAAATTTTCTTTTTGATATTTATCATTCAAGTTTATTGACAAGACTTTCAAATCCTTAATTTTATTGATAATTTCCTCAAAAATTAGTCCATTTCTTTCTAAAGTATTAATTTTTTTATATTCTAAAAGTTTTTCTTTTATCTCATCATCTTTTTGAATATTAATAAACTCTTCAAAGCTATTTATTTTAGAATTTCCGGCAATATACTTCATAATCTCATTTTTATTTTCTAGCAGATATTTTACATGGCTATTTAATCCACCAACTAAGTCACTTCTCACAAATTCCAACAAATATTTAAAATTATCAAATGCAAAAAATTTAATTAGTTGATACATTGGAACAATAGGCTTGTACTCCAAAATAGTTGCCTTACTTTCAAGTGTATACGGAATTTTTGCCTCATTCAACGCTGTCGCAATTTCTTTTAAATGAATATTTTTACGACAGATAATTGCACTCTTTCCCAGATTTTTTATTTGACCATCTTTTATCATGTCAATAATTTTTGTATAAATTTTTTCTTTGTCTTCCTTTGTATCTTGAATAAAATATCCAAAATATCCTCTTTGATACTCTTCATCTTCCCTATAGCCAGAATCTGTATAATTCCAATTAGAATCATAGCCATTAAATATTTTATTAACATTCTCGATAATTTGCTTGTAACTTCTATACGATTTATCCAGAGTTTGAATATTTCCTTGAATCATTGTTTCTAATTTTTCAAATAATTCCTTTTCTCCACCACGCCAATTATAAATGCTCTGTTTTTCATCACCAACACAAATAATATTTTCTGAAGTATTCATCATTAATTTCAAAATTTTCCACTGCAAAATGCTCGTATCTTGAAATTCATCAATCATGATTGTGTCTATTTTCCCGCCGATTAATTCAAGAAATTCTTCTGTAACTTTATCATTTTCCACAAATTTTAGTTCTTTATTGAAAATAAATTCATATGTGTACACCAAAATATCGTTGTAAGTAAATCTTTTTGAAGAAATTTTGATTTTTTGAGCAATATTAAATATGATTTGAGCGATAGTTTTTAATTTTTTGTCTAATGGCAGTACTTCTGTCAAATAGATGTATTTAGATAATCTTTCTTTAAGTTGCTCTTTACTTTTTTCAACACTTTCTCTCTCTGCTGACATATCTATTTTTTTAGTATCGTTTACAACCGCCTTTTTCCAATATGTCTCATCCTCTTTAATCATTATTAATAGATCTTTATTTTGTTGAACCAATTCTAATTTTTCTTTTAATTTTTTATTTTCATTAAACTCTTGATTTTTTAAAACTTTTGTATATTCAAGAAAAAAAGTTTCATATTCTTTTTTATAGATGCTTTTACTTTCTTTTTTATTAGAGGCTTCTTCTAATGTTTCTACAATATCATCTAAACTATTTAAAAAATTATACGATACTTTTTCTGTATTTTCTTCTATTTTAGTTAAGTCCCCTGCCAAAACAAATTTTGGATGCATTTCCAATATTTCTTCAATAATTTTTATATAGACTGCGATATTTTTTTTCTCTTTTTTTTCATCAAAAATAAATTTGAATTTTTGAAAAATTTCTTCATTTTCAATTATTTTTATCAAAACTTTTGAATAAAATTCATCTGTTTCCTTCTCAAAAATCTCATAATTGTAAATATTAAAATACGGTGCTATCGCATTTTTAAAGATTTGGTTAGTAAAACGGTCAATGGTAGAAATCCGAATGTCCTCTTTATTTTTTATCATTTCAAAATAAATATTTTGTAATTCTTTTTTATTCAAATTATTAAATTTATAAATTTCTTTTAAATTTTTTTCTAATTCTGCTCCATTTCCTTTATCAAAAGCGATTTGATATAAAAAATCAAAAATTCTCTCTTTAATTTCAGCTGTAGCTTTTTTTGTAAAAGTCATTACAACTATGTTTTTGTAATTAACACCTCGTACCAGATTAGCTATAAACTCTAGTGATAGTCTGTATGTTTTCCCAGTTCCTGCACTAGCTTTCAAAATTATATTATTCATCATCGCTTAATTCATCCTCCCCTCTACAAATATTTATGTATTCTTTGTAAAGATAATTTTTTTGGTTTTTGATATTACCTAAATCATAAAATTCTTCATTTCGATATTTATAAATCACATCTTCAACATCTTTTGAAGTTAGTATTTTATCATCCGATCTCTCGTCTGGCACTAACTTACCTTCCCAAGTATCTACAATAATTTTTTCAATATTTTCATTATTGTCATTTTCTAGCATTAATGAATAATAATCCAGCTGTTCCATTGCTTTATAAACTTTATCAGTTTTATAACCCTTTTGTCCATCTCTCAATTTCCCTGACTTATAATCAAATAAGTAATTTTTATTACTCGTTTTTATATGCAAATCTGTAACTCCATTAATAGACACATTTTCAAACAGTTCTTTTTCTGAAGATAATTTTATTCTTTCCTCAAAGTAAATTTCAATATCATTTTCTGTTTCTAGTTTCTTAATTAATTCATCAAAATATTTTTCTGCTGATTTTAAAATTTCCTCAAACGACACTTTTTTATAAAACTCCAAATATTCTTTAGGAACTTTATAATCAAATGAATTTAGCACTTTTTCCAAAATTTCTGCCAGCTGGTTTCTATCAATTTTGAAAGTTTTATTCTCCAAGTCTTCTTTGTTTTTCATAACGACATTTTCATAAAAAGAGTGAATTATTGTTCCAAATATTTTAACATTTATTTCATCTTCAATTTCTTCAACTTCTTGCTCTCCAATCGATTTTTTCAGATAATATCCGTACTCACAATCTCTCATTTCTTGAAATGAATAATACCCCAATTTCAATTTTTCATTTTTTATTTTATTAAGATCTTTTTCCAGTTTTGACGGAATAAAATCTCCAATTTCCCTTTTTTCCCATTTTTCTCTTTTATCCTTTAAAAAATATTTTTTTACAAAATAAAGTTCTTCAGCCTCGCTTATTTCACCTTTTATAACTCCAATTCCATACTTCAGTTTCAATTCCTCGATAACACTTGCTGAATCAATATTGTTTTCCAAGTCTTTAATATAGGCTAAATATACATTTTTTGCACTTAGTATATTTTGATAAATTTTAAACATTTCAATCAATTTTTTGTCATCGCTTGTTGGAAGTCCCATTTTGGCACGTTGAATTTTTGAGAATAAAAAATTATTCATTTTTATTTTTGGAAATGAATCCTGTAAATTTAAAATAATTATATTTTCCTTCGTTGTTTCTGAAATATTTTCAAATGAGTTTATTGCAAATCTGTTTTCCAAATCTTCTTCTGCACTGTCCTCCAAATTCAGTCCAATCGATTTTTTATCCAAATATTTCAAAAATAATTTTAATAAATTAGCTGAAATATTTTGACTAAAAAATTTATCCCACAAATTATCAAAGCTGAAATCTTCTAACACGAGCATTTCGGATAAAGCCTCAAAGTATTTATCTTTAACATTTTTATCTTCTTTTACTTTCCTTTCATTATTTAGATAGATTTTTTCCAAATAATCGCTATATTCCGCCAATGTCGTGTATTCATAAATCTTTTCCAGCTCTTTGACAAATTCAATAATTTTACTGATAGCAGTCATTCTTTGCTTATAAATTTCTTTAAATTTCGCTTTTTGGGTTTCTTTTTCCAATTTTTTCAAATCTTCTTGATTAATTCGTTCCAATTCCTCTCGTGAAATGTATTTATAATCTTTTGAAACCAAATCTTGAAAAATCTGATAGCTTTCTTTCAAATTAAAAATATTAAGTAAATCATTAGATTTGTATGCGTCATAAAAATCTTTCGTTCTAAACAGAAACAATTTTTCCTTGTCTTTTCTGTCAATTTCCCTCAGATTGTCTAGCAAATTGTAAATTAAATTCAGTATTTTGTATATTTTCGTATCTTTCATAGTTATTTCTAAATTTGAAGAAATTTTTTTCTGTTTTAAAAGCTGATAGTCACTTTTGACCTCTTCAGAATTTTCCTCAGCCTCAAAAATTCTATAATTTTCTCTCGTATCTTCATTTTTCTTACTTGCTTTTTTGCTATCCTTCTCAACTTGTTCTAATTTTTTCACTAATCCCAGTAATTCTCCAAATTTACTGCTAAATTCATGAATTTCCACATTTATATTTTTTGACTCAAAAATCTCTCTTGCGGGCAATGAAAAACCGTCCTTTATTTTCAACTTTTCCTCATTAAAATCATTTTCCGAAAGCTGCAAAATATTTTCTACAGCAATCCCTCTATTTTCAATTTCTCCAATTAACTCCTTTTCAAATGGAGTAATTTTAACTTTATTCACAAAGCAAATTTTAGAAAATTTATTCAAAAAATTGTCCGAAATATTTTCCACATTTCTAAGCATATACGGCAAAATAAGCCCTTTCTGCTGCACAACTTTTTTCATCTCATTATCAATCTCAACCAAAGTTCCAAAAGTTTCAACTTGCCATTTCTCCAGCTCAATTTTTTCCAAATCAATCTTATATTCCTGCAATTCTGCAAATAAATTGTAGTAATTATAGGCAACATCAATAATATCATAATAATTATTAACCTTCATATCCCTTTTCAGCTTCTCAGTCAAAGCATTGTAAAACAGCACAACCTGCTTTTCCTCTTTTACCACAATTTTATCAGTAACAAAGACATTCTCATAAAAATCATAACTATTCATCATCTTAAAATTCTGAAAAATTCCCAATTTCTGCTGTATTTCCTCATTCTGTAAAAATTCCCTTTTTATCTCAAAAAACGAAGCCGAATTTTCAAATACAAAAAGTGTCTTCTCATTTTTTTCAAACTCTTCAAACAATATATTCTTTAAATCAGAGCCAATCCCTTTATAAGTAATTTTCATAATATTCTTTCTCCTTAAATTGAAGATTTATTATTATTATAACATTTTTTCTAAAAAATTGTAAAAGTATACCAAAATCATCTAAAACGTTAAAAAATCAATTTCTATATCTGTTTTTATTGTGCAACTTCTAAATTACAAAACTATTGTAACACTTATTAAATAAGTGGAAAGTACTTGTTTAAAAAATTTTTTGTTGAACAGATAAACAAAAAAGAGCTTTACAGCTCTTTATTAAAATCAATATTTTTATTTTGTTAACAAACTTAGACAACATTAAATTTAGAAACCTATATATATTTCAGTACTTTTCATTTTTGGGGTACTCTAAATCGTAAAACTTGCTTTACTGTAAGAAGTAGTACTGTTTTAGTCCCCTTCATTTTTGGGGTACTCTAAATCGGAAAAAGTTTTAAATATACTAGTAATTACAGTTTTAGTCCCCTTCATTTTTGGGGTACTCTAAATCCCATCGAATTATGGGATAATATTTTATATTTTATTTACTTGTTTATTTAGAGTGTGCCTGAAAAAATTAAATGTATTTTAATAGTTCCCTGACACACTCTAGCGATTTAGATTACCCCGTTAATTTATTTTATCATATTTTTTTGATAATGCAAACTAATATTCCAAAATTTTTGCTTCTTTTCTTATGATTTTTTCTCTGATACTTATTTCTCCAGATATGATTTTCTTTTTTGAACTAAATTACTTTACATTTTTTAGTTTTCAGATTTTTTTTCTTTCATTTTATACTCAAACATAACTTTCACAAGTTCACACAATTCTTTTGAATTTCTATAGGTTTTTATCGGTTCTTTCTTTTTATCATTATCTTTTAGTTTTAGTTTTTTCAAATGTACAACTTCTTCTGATTTTAAACTTTCTATTCTTATCTTTTTATCTTTTTCTATCTTAAATGTTACCACAAAACCATATTCTTTCAATATATCCACTATTGATTTCATAATTGCATTTTTAAGTTTTCTGTCATAAGAAAGCAGTTTTCTTAGATTTTCCAGCACTTCTAAAAGTGAAATTTCAGCATTTGGAATATAGTTAAAATGTGCTATATAATTTCTTATATACAAATCTTTTTTCTCTTTTTTTAATTCTTTTACTTTTTTATCAGAATAGATACTTATTTTTTCTGTATCGTCTTTATATAATTCTTTATAAAAACTTATATACTTTTCAACAATCTGTCCATTTTTATATTTTACATTCTTGCTATTATTAAAATTAAATATTTCTTCAATATACTGATTTTCAGGAAATTCACCTTTTAATCTAAATCTTAGATCCCTTTCCCAAATTGAAGTATATCCTACAAGCCTATGAAGTATTCTTAATAGTAAACTTTGCAATAAATTTAATTCATTAAATTCAACTTTATTTTTCAAATGAGTATATTGCTGTATATTTCTGATTGCCTTCTCATATTTTTTATAATCTTCATCATTAAATTTTTCATCTTTTCTAGGTCTTGCATATTTTCTATGTAAATTTTCCTGGTTTGTATGATTTTTTTCTATTTCATTTTTTTTATTACTGTAATTTTTTAATTCTTCAATACTTATTTTATACTTTGCCTCATCAGATATTTTCTCAAGTAAATTTAACATCCCGTATTTTTTTATATTATAAAAAGCTCTATGCTTTATAATATTTTCTCCATCAAAATATATTTTATTTGTGTCAAATTTCTTCAATTCTTTATTATCTTTTACTTTATTTCCATTAAAATCTAAAAACTTCCCAATTTCATCCGCTTCTAATTCAAAATCTTCTGTTACTCTATTATTATCTAAGTTTAAAAGATTTATAAGTTCAAGTTGATCTGAAAAAGCTTCTTCTTTATTTGCACTCTGATATTTTTCAAGACTTCCCTTCAAATTAGTCAATTCTTTATGATTAAGCAATTTTAAAATTAAATAAAACATGTTCAATCTTTCGGTGTATTTTAATATATTTCCTAATTTTATCTCTCTTAAAAATTCATTTATTTCATATGGAATTTTAATATTATTATTTTGTTCATATTTTTTCAAGAATTTATCAAATTCTTGCTTTTTTTCTGCTAAAGAAGTATTTATTTGCTCATCGTTTCCAATGTACATAAGGCTTAACCTTCCGTTATTTGCTAAGTAAGTCATAAATCCTTTTAAAAATATTTTTTGTATAAAGTCAATATATGCGTCTTTTTCCTCTTCATCCTTATTTCCAGCATCAATCATATAAAAGCTTTGTATATTTGCAAGATATTCTTTAGGAGTTTTTTCTTGAAGATTTTCAAATTTTTGCAGTTTATAAAATCCAGTTTTTAAATTTCTTTTATCATTTTTATTTAACTCAATTATTTCTTTGATTATCTCAAAAAAATTCCCATTATTGCTCATAAAATAATTTAAAAATTCACTATAATAAATATTTTTTAAAAGATATATCTGAGCATCTGTAATTTCTTTAGTTTTATTATTATCATTTGCTTTCGGAATTTTCCAATAAATACATAAACTATTTTTCAAATCATCTATTCTACTATACAATTTTGTAAACGATGGAACAAAAGGAATATTTTTATTAACAAACTCAAATCGTGTTCTATTTAAATAATTTAATATTTTATATTTTTCCAAATATCTAAATACATTTGCACTATTTAACTGCTTAAATATCTTCAATTTCAATTTTTTCTCATTTATTTCATCGTGAAACATTTTTTTTGAAATTTGAGAAGGAACTATATTTTTAAATGTAAATATATCTTTCCCTTCTAATTCCAAATTAAAATGCACAATCCCATGTCTAATACTGCTAATAGCTTCATCAATATTTGAAAAAAAATCTTCAATTTCCTTTTTGCTATTCATATTAAAATCATAACTATAGAACATTTTTAAATTTTTTTTCACTTCATTTTGTTTATTATTATCATATAATTTATCAATTTCTCCAGAAATATATTTTTCTTCGCCCTTCTTATTTTTTACAGTCTTTCCTCTCATTTTGCCTGTAATATCATTCTCATTTTCAGTTTCAAGAATATTTCTCAATGAAAAATATGCAGCAGAAGAAACCCCAATTATATTTCGTAAGAATGCTTCATTTTGTCTATTCCCAACAATAAAATCACTTGTCGCAATTTCTCCATCCTGTAAATAAAAACTGTATTTTCCACAATTTCTTATATAAGTATCCAATTTATTTAGTAATTTATTTTCTATTAATTTTTTTAAACTCTGATATTCAAATATTCTTTTCACTTTATCATTACTTATATTACTTGGTTTTTTATACACATAATTTTTCAGAAGTTTACTCATTTCAATTTCTACAAAATGACAAAAAACATATTTTATATTTTCATCATTAAGTTTCTCTTTATTCAAATAATATTTATAAAATACTTGAGATTTTTTTAATTCGCTTACATTTGGAACTTTCTCAATTAATTCTTTCATATTATTTACATTCTGTATTTCTTCATAAATAATTGTTGCAAAATTTTCTTTATCATTTTTTCTTCCAATTATTTTGTGATAGCATTCCCTTATTTTATATTTTTCATGTTTTTTTGAATTTTCTATTAAAAAAAATAAATTCTCAATATCTTCTTTTTTGTATAATTTATCAAATGCTTCTTGTATATTATTTATATAATCATTACGTTTTGCTGAGTCTTTGTAATAATTGTAAAAAATGTTTCTTTTGCTTTTTCCTTCAACTTTTTTATATTATTTTCATTAATCTTTTGATAATTAGCTTTATTTTCTTCAAGTGAATATTTTAAAGAATTTATCTTATCCAATTTTTTCTCAAAATCGTTTCTAAATATTTCTAATTCTTCAGAATTTATATCTTCATTTAACAGTATTTTCTTTAAAACCAAAAAATTATTTTTGTTTTTTAAATCATATTCTGAAATATCTTCTTCAGAATAATTTTTATTCTGTAATTGATTTTTTTCTCTCCTATCCTTTAAATACAGAATACCATCTTTTAAATACAATACTTTATTTGAAAAAAATTCTTTTAAATTTTCTCTTCTTATTCTATTTTCTTCTTCACTTGCATTATTAGGATTTTTTATATACGTATCCAGTCTTATAGTTAAAAGTTCTGACAATCTTTCATCAGTCTTATTTTCTTCACTCGTACTTTTTACCAATTTTCCTTCTTTAATATATTTTTTATGTGAAATTCCATCAATTTTTGTGATTTTCATATACAAAAAACCTCCTAATATTTTCTTTACTACTCAATACCTAATTCTTTTTTCAATGCTTTTTGTAAAATTTGTGAAAAATTCAGATTTTTTTCCTGTGCCAATATATCTAACCAAACAGGAATTGTTAAAGTTTTCTTTTTAAGTGCATTTGTAACTTTTGCCACTTCATACACTGGATCAACAGAAATAACATACAAATACTGATTTTCTTTCAATTTTATATCTTCTACTCTTGAAGGTTCAGGAAAATTTTTTCTTACATCCAGCAAATCAGCCAAATGCAATCCCAATGTTTCCCTTAAATTAGAAACAGCTTTCTCCATATTATCTCCAAATGTAGCATAATAATTTATACTTCCATCTTCAAACTTGTCAAAATCAACAAGACAACTATAATAAATTCCATCTTCCTTAGTTATCACTGCTGGATAAAATACATCCATTTTAATTATCTCCAATCTATATTACGTGTTAAACACGTATTTAAAAATATTTATAAAATTTTTTAGCATCTCTGCTAAAACAAAACAATTATTTCAAATTTTTCTATTCCTTAATCACTCATTGTTAGTGATTCTTTTTTACTTGTACAATTTTTCATTTAATTTTTTCATTTTTTTAAAATTACATTTTTTTAATACTCCTTACCTAATTACAAATTTTCCTTACTTTTTGGGTGCTCTAAATCACATTACGATGAAAGATCTAAAATACAAGTTTTAGTCCCCTTCATTTTTGGGATGCTCTAAATCTACAAGATGGTACAATACAACAATTTTTAGTCCCCTTCATTTTTGGGGTGCTCTAAATCCCATCCAAATTATGGGATAATAATTTTTAGTGAAAGCAAGAAGGGACTAGAGTTTAATCCCGACTTGTTTTTCAATACTTCTTAATGTTCCTACAGGTATATCTTTTGAATATGGTACTGTGACCACACCTTTTACACCTGGGATCATCCATTGATAATGACTTCCGTTTATACGTACAACTTTTCCACCTAATTTTCTAAATCTTTTTTCGATTTTTCTATATGACATAAATATCATTCCCTTCTAAAATAACGTTAATAATAACTTCTAATAGAAAGTATTTGAAAATTAGGGAGAGTCGAAAAGTTTTACAAAAAATCATTTTCAACTTATAAATTCATTATAACACGTATTCAACACATTATCAATAACTTTAAAAAATTTTTTTAGAAAAAAATCACAGCCAATATTTTCAACTGTGATTTTAATGTTTTTATAAAAAATTTACTTTTTAAAAATTATCTCACAATTTGGAATAAGATTGCAACAACTAGAAATAATGTTGCGACTATTTCAGTAAATTTTTCAATTCCTTCTTTTTCTTCATCCAAGATGTTAGCAGAACTTTTTGCTAAACCTTGGCTTCTATCTGGCTGTAGTAAAATTACGCTTATCATGATGATTGATAAAATTACTAGAGCTATAATTAATAAATTTTCTAACACGTTATTAGTTCCTCCTATAATTTACAAAACAAGAGAATAAGCAATTAATTTTTTTCAAAATAATTATTTAGCTGCTGCATCTCCGGCTTTTATTATTACAGCGAATTTTTCAGGAATTAAACTTGCTCCTCCTACTAATCCACCGTCAATATCTGTTTGAGCGATTAAGTCAGCTGCATTTGCATCGTTCATTGATCCACCATATTGAACTGTTACGTTTTCTGCAACTTCTTTTCCATATAAATCAGTCAATAATCCTCTGATGAACGCATGAACTTCTTGAGCTTGTTCTGGAGTGGCAGTTTTACCTGTTCCAATTGCCCATACTGGTTCGTAAGCAAGTACAACGTTTGCCATTTCAGCGGCTGTTACGTCTTTTAATCCACCAGTAATTTGAGTTTTAACAACATTATTAGTAGTTCCAGCTTCTCTTTCTTCCAAAGTTTCTCCGAAACATAAGATTGGTTTTAAATCGTGAGCCAATGCTGATTTTACTTTTTCATTGATGATTTCATCAGTTTCGTGATAATATTCTCTTCTTTCAGAATGTCCTAAAATTACATATTCTACACCTAAATCTTTTAACATCAATGGTGAAACTTCTCCAGTATATGCTCCGCTTTCTTTAGCGTTCATATTTTCAGCAGCAATTTTAATGTTGCTTCCTGCAGTTTCTCTAGTTGCTGTTTCTAGTGCAGTGAAAGGTGCGCCAATTACGATTCCTGCATTTTTCACATCTGCTACTAAAGGTTTTAATTCATTGAAGAATTGTGCAGCCTCTTTTGCAGTTTTGTTCATTTTCCAGTTTCCAGCTACTATTACTTTTCTCATAGTTTCTCCTCCATTATTTATTTAATATTTTACATTTTCTTTTATTTTATCACATATTGCTTTTTTTATCAATGCTAATACACGAATTTTTCAATTTGATTTTTTATATCTTTTATGTTAAAATTCTTTTAAGTAATTAAAGTAAATAAAATCTAAAAATATATTAAGATTAGGAGGAGTATATGGACAATAATATTGGTGAAAAAAAATCAATTGCAGGATTAAGAGCTTATGCTGCAGCTTTTCTTATAAATCTAAGCTTTTTTGCAGGATTTAGAATCGAAGCCGCTTCATTTCCAATAAAATTAAGTTTTTCAATGGGATTTAGCCTATTAATACCAATAATTGCATTAATTCTGGAGCAGGAGAATGGATTTGTAAGAGCCTATGCAAAACAGACATTGGCAGTAACAGTGCTATTGTTAATTTCGACATTTTTAAATATTATTATAGTAGTGGGAAATATCTTATTTTTCGTAATTTTTGTAATATTATCTGTTTTCCAAATTATCGCAACAGTATCATCAGTTTTGAAAAAAGAATTTAAAATTCCTTTTATAGAAAAAATTACGGATTTACTATTTGTAGACTAATAGAAATAAGGGGTGTAGGTTATTTTATACCCCTGTACACAAATTTTAATAAAATTTATGAAAAAGTTATTGACAAATTATAAAAATATATGATATACTAACTGAGTAACGTATGGGTGGATGTCCGAACGGCTAAGGGACCGGTCTTGAAAACCGGCGAAATCGCAAGATGTCTGGGTTCGAATCCCAGTTCACCCGCCATTTAAAATTTATATTTTTGGAGAAGTGGCAGAGAGGCCGAATGCGCTCCCCTGCTAAGGGAGTATCCGGGCTAAAACTTGGATCGAGGGTTCAAATCCCTCCTTCTCCGCCATTTTTTTTTAATAGACGAATTAATTTGATACAAACAAATGCATCTGTAGCTCAATTGGATAGAGCGTCTGACTACGGATCAGAAGGTTATGGGTTCAACTCCTGTCAGGTGCGCCACTAAATAAATTAACTAAAAATAATAACGATAATCACTCTCAAAATTAAAGTTTTGAGTTTTTTTTTACAAATTTAAAATGAATAATTGCACTATTCAAACTTTAGAATAATTCATTATAAAAAATTCCTTTAATTTCCCCATTGATTAGACTTTTTTTTTATGATATAATTTTGATATAATTAATTTAGGAGGAAAAAATGGGAAGACATGGTACAATAGCAGGGCGTAAGGAAGCACAGGATAAAAAAAGAGCTGCATCATTCACAAAACTTGTTAGACTTATAACAGTGGCAGCAAGAGGCGGAGAAAATCCTGAATTCAACGTAGCCCTAAAACACGCAATCGAAAAAGCAAAAGCGATTAATATGCCTAACGACAATATTAACAGGGCAATCAAGAAAGGAGCAGGAACTGACGGTTCGACAGCCTTTGAAACATTAAATTACGAAGGATACGGACCAGCAGGAGTTGCTATTATTGTAGAAGCTCTTACTGATAATAAAAATAGAACTGCTTCATCTGTAAAAGTAGCTTTTGATAGAAATGGCGGAAATCTTGGTGTTTCTGGATCAGTTTCGTATATGTTTGGAAGAAAAGGTGAGATTATTATTGAAAAAACTGATGATGTTGATGAGGAAGCATTAATGGAAGTAGCACTTGAATCTGGAATGGAAGATATGGAAACTCTGGAAGACAGTTTTTACATCACAACTGAACCATCTAACTTTGATGCAGTAGCAGATGCTTTAAGAAATGCAGGATACACATTGCTGGAAGCAGATATTCAATATTTGCCTTCTATCGAAGTTGATACTCTTGGTGAAGAGGATTTGCAAAAACTTAAAAAATTAATTGACACTCTGGAAAATGACGATGATGTTCAAAAAGTTCATCATAACTATGCTGGAGAATTATAATAAATATTTATGAATTTACAAATTTTAATTGCGGGAATTATTTTCCGCATTTATTTTTTATTTATAAGGAAACTAAATTCATATTTTTTATTATAATAAATTACAATATTAAGATTTTACAAAATTTATTAAATATTCCCTATTTAAATGGGGAATAGTATTAGTATAAAAAGAAAAAGGAGTTACATTTTATGAAAAAAAACGGAGAAGAAACAGTTACCCCAATAAAAAATATGAAAGTTATTCAACGAAATGACTTTCAAAATTTTACACTTGATTCTGTCTTGCTTGCAGACTTTGTAAAAATTAATCGAAAAACTAAAAAAATCCTTGATATTGGGACTGGCTGTGGAATTATCGCTTTACTTCTGGCACAGCGGTCAAAAGCTCGAATTACAGGCATAGAATTACAAGAAACAATGGTAGAAATTGCCATAAGAAATATTAATGGCAATAAATTTGAAAATCAGGTTAAAATAATAAACGAAGATATAAAAAATTATAAAGATATTTTTAACCGTGACGAATTTGACACTATCGTTACAAATCCCCCATATTTTGAATTTACTGGCGATATTTCCCAAACAAACAATTTGGAACAACTGGCAAACGCAAGACATAATATTAATTTAACACTTGAAGAAATAATAAAAATTTCTTCTTACTTATTAAAAAATATGGGAAGTTTCTCAATTGTATTCCGAAGCGAACGTCTAGTAGAAGTTCTATCACTTTTACAAAAATATAATTTAGAGCCAAAACGAATGAAAAACTGCTATACAAAATGGAATGAAAACTCAAAAATTTGCCTTTTAGAAGCAATAAAAGATGCAAAGAAAGGATTTTCTATTGAAATGCCAATTTTTGTTTATGATGAAAATGGAAGAAGAAGTGAATATGTTGAGAATTTGTATAAATAAAAAAATTTTAGAATACATCTTTTAGTATTTAAAAAATTAAATTTAAATATTTTCCTATTTATATTTTTAACAGATTAAAAAATTGAAATTTAAACATAACAATCTTTATATTTAATGTAAAAATGTCGTGATTTTTTTGGAATGAAAATGATTGTTTGAGCGTTAGCGAGTTTCATTTTTATTTCAAAAAAATGCTTAGACAAGCCAGGGATGCAAGGGAAATGGCGACTGATTTCCCTTGCTTTATAAAAAGAAAAAACATAAAAGTTATAGAAAAAATATTTATTAATAATAAACACTTTTTCAAAATCTAAATAAAAATTATTTAGATGGATACTAAGGAGTAGATTTAATTTTTTGAAATTATCAAATACATTTATTATAAAATTTTATCACTATTTTAAATGGAATTTAGTATAATTCAAAAATTATAATAATTTCTTATATAATTCTTTTATGTCTTCTAAATTTGTATCTCTTGGATTTCCACCTGTACAAACGTCATTTAATGCAGATTCAGCAATAAAGTCCAAATCTTTTATATCCATAATTCCTTTTAGATTGTTTGGAATTCCAACATCGCTTGCTAATTCTCTTACTTTATCAACTGCAGCTTTTCTATATTCTTCTGGTGACATTGTTCTTGTATGTTTTACACCGAATGCTTTTGCGATAGCTTTAAATTTTTCTCCAGTAAATTCAGCATTGTATTCCATTACAGTCGGAAGAATTATTGCGTTTGCAATTCCATGTGGAGTACCATAAAATGCTCCTAGCGGATGTGCCATTGAGTGTACAATTCCAAGTCCTACATTTGAGAATCCCATTCCAGCCAAATATGAAGCAAGTGCCATTTTTTCACGTCCTTCAGGTTCATTATTTACAGCACTTCTCAAATATTTGGCAATTAATTCAATGGCTTTTAAATGAAACATATCAGTCATTTCCCAAGCAGCTTTTGTTGTAAATCCTTCAATTGCATGAGTTAAAGCATCTAGTCCAGTTGCAGCAGTAAGTTCTTTTGGCATACTTGTCATCATTCCAGGGTCAACAATTGCTACAATTGGTAAATCATGTGGATCAACGCATACAAATTTTCTGTCTTTTTCAACATCTGTGATTACATAGTTAATTGTAACTTCTGCAGCAGTTCCAGCAGTTGTCGCAACAGCGATAATTGGTACACATTTATTTTTAGTGTCTGCAACACCTTCAAGACTTCTTACATCAGAAAATTCTGGATTGTTGATAATAATGGCAACTGCTTTTGCAGTATCCATTGGTGAACCTCCACCAATTGCGATAATGTAGTCAGCACCTGCAGATTTGTACTTTTCAACACCATCTTTTACATTTTCAATAGTTGGATTTGGCTGAATATCAGAAAAAACTTCATAAGCTAAATTTTCCTTATCCAGCAAATCTGTAATTTTTGATACTCCACCAAATTCTAAAAGCCCTTTATCTGTACATATAAGCGCTTTTTTAAATTTATTTTTCTTAACTTCCTCTGGGATATGGTTTATTGCTCCAAAACCATGATACGAAATTTCGTTCAAAATAATTCTTTGTGCCATTTTTTTACCTCTTTTCAATTTTTTTTAGTAAATATTTTCATTCTAATTATACTACACTTTTTTCATTTTTCAAGTCCAATATTATATTTATTTTAAATTGAAGTAAAATTTTACTAAAATAACCATAATTTTTAAATTTGATTTTTATAAAATTTTTTCAAAAATATGTAACAAAGCAACAAAAAAAGTCCTCTAACTTTAAGGACTTTTAATAATTTAAAATATTATATTCTGTTAAACATCTAGTTTGATTCTTTCAATTTGAGCACCAACTGTATTTAATTTTAATTCTAGTTTGTCGTATCCTCTGTCAATATGGTAAACTCTATTTACAATAGTTTCACCATCTGCTGCAAGTGCTGCTAAAACCAGTGCCGCTCCCGCTCTCAAGTCTGAAGACATTACTTCTGCGCCTGTTAATGGAAGTCCTCCATTTATAAAGGCTATACCATGTTTTATAGTAATATCTGCTCCCATCCGATTAAATTCAGGCACATGCATAAATCTGTTTTCAAACACTGTTTCTTCCATTGAACTTCCGCCATTTACAAGAGTTTGCAGCAACATCATTTGAGGTTGCATATCTGTTGGAAATCCAGGATGTGGCAATGTTTTTACTTTTGATGGTTTCAAGTCTTTTGCTTTTCCTATTACAGTCAAGATATCTCCGTTTTGTTCAAATTTTACTCCCATAGTTTCCAATTCAGATTTAAATACTCCCAAATCTTCAAGTCTTGCATCTTGTATTTTCAAATCTCCTTCTGTAACTAATGAAGCTATTACATAAGTTCCAGCCTCGATTCTATCTGGCATGATTGAATATTCCACAGCGTGAAGTTCTTCAACACCTTCAATTTCGATATTAGGTGTACCAAGTCCTGTAATTTTAGCTCCCATTTTGTTTAGGAAGTTTCCTAAATCAACAATCTCAGGCTCTCTTGCTGCATTTGAAATAATAGTTTTTCCAGGTGTTTTTACTGCTGCCATCATAATATTCTGTGTAGCTCCAACACTCGGGAATCCTAAAGGTATTTCTGCACCTTTTAAATTATCTGATTTTGCATGAATATATCCGTGAACTCTTGTAATTTCTGCACCTAACATTTCAAAACCTTTTAAATGTAAATCAACTGGACGTGAACCAATTGCACATCCTCCAGGTAATGAAACTACAGCTTCATCCAAGTTGGCAATCATAGGTCCCATTACTAAAAATGATGCTCTCATTTGTTTTACAATTTCATAGCTTGCTTCATTTCTTTTAAAACCATTGTTTATTATTTTATAAGAGTTATCGTCTAGTTTTTCAGTCTGCATTCCCAAATCTTCAAGTAATCTCATTGTAACTCTAATATCACGTAAATTTGGTACATTTTTTAAAATATATTCTCCCTTGGCAACAAGTGTTGCAATAATTATTGGTAGTGCTGCATTTTTTGCTCCACTTACTTTAATTATACCATTTAAAGGTGTTTTTCCTTTTATTCTAAATCCATCAACCACGTTTTTTTCCTCCTAATTTTTGACATATTGGACATCTTGATCCAAATAGTTTATCCATAAAAGTTAATTCCTTATAATTTTGAGCATATTCTGGCATTTCTTTTTTTATAATATCCATATGAAAATTGCAAATGGAATTTTCCATTGCCTCATAATATGCGTCTGACAAGTGTTTTAGATGACACTTTTCTAATTTTGATGTTACCACAATTTCATCACCAGCTTCATGTATAATTGCATCTTTTGCTACTACTACAAGTGCGATTTGTCCTGAGCAGGCTAGATTGTCTATCATTTTATACGATATTTTTTTCTTTTTAGCTATTTCAATATATTTTTTTATATCATTAAAGTTTACATGACGTGAAATAACCATTTTAGCCGCATATTTATTATCCAAAGCTTTTTCTATTTCATAATAAATTCCTTTTTCCTTTATTTCATCAAAAGTAAGAGCTTTTATAATTCGTTCTTTGTATTCTCCAAGAAATAAATTTTTTTCAGCCTGTGCATTTACAGCCCTATCTGTTGATTCTTCCATACTTTTCATAACGTCATCTGTATTATTTCTATTAACGCTAATAGCCATTTTATTTCTCCAATTCATTTAATATTCAATTTTTAAAAATTTATTACATTTTGTCATTATACTACTTTTTTTTACATTTCTCAACCATTTTTTCTAACTTTTATATATTTTTAATAAAATAGTCTATAAATGCTATTTTCATTGGACTTATAAGCATATTTTCAAAAATTTTTTGTATAAAAAAATTAAAAAATTAACATAGTTAATACAAAAACGATTTTAAATATAAGAAATATTTGAACAAATTTAGTTATTTTTGGTATTTCTTCTCTTCCTTCATCCTTTCTTATGGAAAAAAATAAAAGTGAAAAGAAAATAACATATAAAATAGCACCAGCAATAGAAATATTAAATGTATACAAATAAATTACTTCCAGTAAAAGAAAGGCATAAATTTTGAAAGTTGTTCTTTTGCTTGTAAAGAACATATTTATTAAATTATAGTTTGCGTATAGATAAAGCAGTATTAGCATGGTAATTCCCAAATATGGAGTTACTATATCCATTTTTTTTATTACTAAAAATACAAAATATGTAACGATTGTAATTAATAATACTCGCAATTTTTCATCTTTATGTCTTTTTAATTCACGATTGTCTCTCATTTTGTCTAATCATCTCCTAACTTTATGTTATCATAAATCATTTTTAGTTTGGACTTTTCCACATGTGTGTAAATTTCAGTTGTTGTAATGTTGGCGTGTCCTAATATTTCTTGGACAATACGCACATCTGCACCATTTCCAAGTAAAATTGTCGCAAGTGAATGTCTAAAAATATGAGGATAAACATTTTTTTCAATTTTTGCATTTTTTGCAATGGTTTTTAAATCTTTCCAAAACTTTTCCCGTCGAGTATTTGGAAAAATCTTAAAACTTTCGCTCGAATTTTTTAATTTTGGTCTGTAAGTAGCCAAATAGTTTTTTATTTCATTTTCAAGACTGTCATAAATTGGTATTATACGGTATTTTGAACCTTTTCCAAGTACTTTTATAAATTCATAGTCCTGATTTTCTACATCTTTTATTTCCAGATTTAAGGTTTCTGAAATTCTTGCTCCAGTTGCAATAAGAATTTTGATAATGAGCTTGTTTTGCATTCCTTCAGCCGTGTGAGGACAATTATCGACAATTTGTTTCATTTCCTTTAGTGTTAAAATTTCAGGAAGCCTTTGTTCACGTTTCAAAGTTTTTATCATTCCTGTCGGATCCTTTTCCACATCTTTATTTAAATAACAAAATTTATAAAATGTCTTTAAAGCTGAAACTTTTCTCAATACCGAATTTCTTCTCAATTTTTCATTCAAATTTTCTATATATTCAAAAATATCCTTTTCTTCAATTTCAGAAAAATTTTTTTGAGCAAACTGAAAAAATTGTAGCAAATCACGATTGTATCCAGTAATAGTATTTTTGGAACTTCCTTTTTCAAATTCAAGAAAATCAAGAAATTCTCTAATTTGCGTTTTATTTTCACGTGATATTTTTTTCTTTTGAACTTTTCTTTTGCTTTTTGAATTATTTTCATTATTTTTTTTTTCTGTCTTGGAAATATGTTCGGTTAAATTTGAATTTTCTTTTGCTAGATTTTTTAAATTAATACTTTTTTGTCCCATAGCCCCATTATCTCCTTAGCATGATTAACAGACGCTTCTGTAATGTTGTCTCCTGAAATAATTCTTGCAATTTCCCTTATTCTTTCTTCTGTATTTAATTCCCGTACTTTTGTTTCTGTAAAGTTATTTTCAATTTCCTTTTTGATGAAAAACTGCTGCTGTGCTTTTCCAGCAATTTGTGGAGAATGTGTTACACAGATAATTTGCGTATTTCTCGAAAGTTCCCGTAATTTTTCAGCAACTCTTCTGACAGTTTCTCCAGAAATTCCAGTATCAATTTCATCAAAAATCAGTACAGAAATATTATCAACTGTAGAAAATACCGTTTTAAGAGCTAGCATTATACGTGAAATTTCTCCGCCAGATGCTATTTTGGCAAGTGGCTTAAATGTTTCTCCAACATTTGTTGTAATCATAAATTCTGCATTATTTATTCCATGAGATGTAATTTCTTCTGTCTTTGTAATTTCCACTTTAAATTTTGCATTTTCCATATTTAAGTCGCTCAACTGAATATCAATCGTATTTTGAAGGCTTTCTGAAATTTCCATACGGATTTCACTAAGTTTTTCACTATCAATAAAATATTGATTCACTAGTTCTTTTTTTAGAAGTTTTAAATTTCCAAGCTCCTCATTTTCAAATTCAACAAGTGATAAATCTTTTTCGATTTTGTCCCGATGTTCCAAAATTTCTTTAATTGTAGAGCCATATTTTAATTTTAGCTTATTAATTGCATTAATTCTTTCCACAACTTTTTCCAGCCTGTCATCATCTATTTCAACATCTCCAGCTAGATTGTCTACAGAATACGAAATATCCTCAACTTCATACAAAACTGACTCAATTTTATCATACAGTTCACTATAGGATTCAGACAAGTCTGAAAGCTGTTCTAGATTTCTTCTGGCTCTGCCAAGTGCTGTTAAAATTGAAAATTCACCTTCTTTTAGTAACTGTGATGTTTCATCTAACTTTTCACTAATTTTTCCAGCATTAAAAAGTATTTTGTACTCTTCTTCCAGTTCTTCATCCTCATTTTCTTCTAGTTCCAAACTTTCGATTTCATTAAATTGAAATTCTAAAATATCTTTTTTTTCATCAATTTTGGCTTTTTCATCTTCAATATTTTTTATTTTTGCATTTAATGCTTTTATTTTATTTACATTTTCTCGTATTTTTCTAGAAAGTGCCCTTCCTTCATCATCTAAAAATCTGTCCAAAAGATGTAAATGATACTCATTATTTAGCAAAAACTGATGCTCATGCTGTCCGACTAAATCAATAATATTTACCATAAGTTCCTTTAGTCGAGATAAAGTCAGTCTTGCTCCATTTACTGTTATTTTTGATTTTGCATTTCTATCAAAATGTCTAGTTATAATAAGTTCATCATCATCAATCTCAAACCCAAGTTCATTCAACCTTTTCTTTTGGTTTTCATTTAATTCAAAAATACCTTCTGCAAAAAGGCTTTCTTGACCATTTCTAATCATATCAGTGTGACTTCTTTCACCAATTAATAGTGAAATTCCATCCAAAATAATTGATTTCCCAGCTCCTGTTTCTCCAGTTAATGCAATAAATTTTTCGTTAAATTCCAAATCCAAATTTTTTATTATTGCTAGATTATTTAATCTTAATTCCCTTAGCATTTTTTTCCTTTCACTATTTTATTTTTTATAACTTTATTTTTTGAATTATTCAGATTACTAATTATAATACAGAATCTCCCCATTTTAGTTTTTGTCTTAAGATACTGTAATAATCACTATTTGTAGGTTTTATTATTCGAATTTTTTTCTTTGATAATCTTGCAGATACTAGATCATTTGGCTGTATTTGAAGCCATTGATTTCCATCAATATTTAGATGAACGGCATCATCTCTTGAAGTTGCTTTAAAACTAAGTACTTCACAACCATTTACAATAATTGGACGAGCTGTTAGGCTTTGTGGAGCTAGTGGCGTTATTGAAAGAGCATTTAAACCAGGATGAACGATCGAACCACCTGCTGAAAGTGAATAGGCTGTTGAGCCTGTAGGAGTTGCTACTATTACGCCATCAGCTCTGTACTTGTTTACAAAAATATCATTTGAGTAAACTTCAACCTGTATTAAATGTGCTTCGTGTCCACCTTTAGTTATTACAAGTTCATTTAAAGCATAAAATATATTGTCTTGATACTTTACTTCAAGAAAAGTTCTTTCTTCTACTTTATAATTACCGTTTTCATAGTCTTGTAACATTTTAACTGCATCTTTTGGATTAACTTCCGCAAGATAGCCAAGAGATCCCATATTTATTGCAAGAACTGGAATATCACTTGTAATTGCCTCTTTTGCAGAAATTAGCATTGTTCCATCTCCGCCAAGCGAAATTATTAAGTCAGCTTTCTCCACACCAAAAACTTCTTGAATATCATTTTTTTCCAAATAATCATAAAAATCTTTTAACAGTTTTTCATTACCGTATCCATTTTTTATAATTCGTACTTTTTTTACTTTATTTTTTTTATTTAGATTATCATTATTTCCTTTTTTTTCCAAATTTTCCATAATAAAACCTCTTTTTCTATGATTAAAATATTTAAAATTAAATATCAAAAATCAACATTTCAAATTTTTATCTTTGTGAATTATTGTAACATTTTTAAAGATTTTTTTCCATTAATTCTTAAAAAATATTTTTTATTAGATTTATTGAATGTTTTTCTAAATTTTTTAAAACTAATTTAATCAAAAATACCTTCTACATATAAATAAAAAATTATGAGCCAGTACTATAAAAATAAGAACTCATAATTTTATTTAATTTTATAATTTTGAATTTTAAAAAGTAGTAGTCTAATTTTAATAATGTTTAAGAATATGTTAAAATTATATTATACCTTTTGTTTAATAATAGACAAATCTTAAATAAAAAAATTTTTTTAGTTATTTAGAATAAAAATATTCATTTTGTTTATAATTTTTGTGAGAAGGTTTGTAATAAGCTAATTTTTCTCCAAAAAATGTACTTTTCCCTTTTTTCAAATCATTTAAAAGTGATTTTGGATAATTTTTCCCTAAAACATGAATTGTTTTGATTTCAGCATTATTAGGGATTTGAGGGTAATCCCAATTTATTTTTTTATCTGGATTTACTTCCATACAAGTTGCATAAATATTTATGTGATCAAGAGTGGAATCCTTATAAAACGTTCTGTAAGTTGAGATAAGGCATTGTTGATTTTTGAGATAGTTCATACTTCCATTTTTCATATCTTGTTCTATATTTTCTGGCAGTTTTTCAAATGGAATTGTTTTTGTAAATAAAATACTATCAGCTTTAAATGATGTACTTTTAGCAAAAATATTAAATGAAACCAAAAATACGCAAAGGATAAATAAAAGTTGTACACTATTTTTCTTCATAATCTCTCTCCTTATTTTATTTATATAAAATTTATTTTAATTTTAAAAAGTATATACATATTTTATCATTTAGTATTCATTTTTTCAATATATTTTCCTTTTATTATCATGTGTGTTATAGAAGGTTTCTAATGTTTTTATAATATATACTCAAACCTATTTAAAATTAAACTTATAAATTTAGGGATTGAGTAAAATAGTTATAACTTTTTCTTTCGGTTTTAAATCCATTTTATTATATAATCAAACTTTTTTAGTTTGAGCAATGTAACTTTAATTTTTTTAAGTCTAGTGTTCAAATAAATCAAAAAATTTTGAAAATCAAATAATTTTTCTTTACAAATAAAAGAATAAAAAGTATAATTATACCATAAATATAAACTAGGAGGAATTTTTTTATGAAAAAAATGGGAATTTTACTAATTATTGGAGCATTAGTGGTGGTAAGTTGTGGAAAAGACACTGGAGCAAAGGAAGCTGGTAAGGCTGGAACAACAGCAGGGCAAACTGCTGAACAAGGAAAAGCTGATTTGAGCAAAGAAACTGCTGAATATAAGAAATATGTTGAAGGTCAGATTGATATGCTTTTAAAGGATACAGAAAACTTTGCAAAATTATTGAAGGATGGAAAATTAGAGGAAGCAAAAAAAGCATATCCATTAATCCGTATGGCTTATGAAAGATCTGAACCTATTGCTGAAAGTTTTGGAGAATCTGATATTAAGATAGATTACCGTCTTGTAGACTTCAAGGAAGAATTTAAAAATGAAGAAGGATGGAAAGGTTTTCATAGAATTGAAAAAATACTGTGGGAGCAAAACACTACAAAAGGAACTGAAAAATACGCAGACGATCTTGTAAACGACATTAAGGAGCTAAAGGCAAAAATTGCCACAATTGAAGTAACGCCTGATTTAATGGTTACAGGAGCGATTGATTTGTTAAATGAAGTTTCGACTCAAAAAATTACTGGAGAAGAAGAAGTGTTCTCGCACACTGATTTATACGACTTTAGAGCAAACATCGAAGGAGCTCAGAAAATTTTTGAATTATTCAGACCTAAATTAGAACAAAAAGATGCTAAGCTCGTAACAACTTTAGATACTGAATTTAAAGCTGTAAATGCACTTCTTGATAAATACATGACTGATGATAAGCATTACAAATTATATACAGAATTAACAAAAGAAGATACAAAAGCTCTAGCTGAAGCAGTTACCAAACTTGGAGAACCTTTATCGCAAATGGGAATCGTAATAGACGCAACTCCTAAGAAATAATGTACTTATTCGGTAACTAATATGTTTAAGTATTATTAGATAAGGAGTTAATTCTCTTTGTTAAATTAAACGTTTAGATTATCGAATACATCTTAAAATAACTTACAGTATAAAAGAGGTAAAATAATGAGTGACGAAAATGATAAAAAATGGTTTGATAAAAAAATATCACGTCGTGATTTTTTGAAAAAAGCAGGAATGGTAGGAGCTGGAGCTGCAATTGGAGCAAGTGGAGCTAGTGCGATTTTTGCCAACATGTTCAGCGGTAAAGCAAATCAGGTCGTTGGAAATGAAAAGATTTCATTTTATGGGGAACATCAGTCAGGAATTGCTACTCCTGTTCAAAAAAATGTCTATTTTGCGGTATTAGATTTACATTCTACGGATAGGGAAGAAATAAAGCAGATGTTTAAGGACTGGACAGATTATTCTGAAAAACTTATGAAAGGTGAACTTGTAGCTCCAGAACTTGCAAATCATCTAGTTCCTCCACTGGATACAGGAGAAACAGTGGGACTAAATCCATACCGTTTGACAATAACTTTTGGAATAAGTCCATCTTTTTTGGATAAATTGAAGATGGATAATAAGAAAATGGAAGAATTTAAGGATTTGCCACATTTTCCGAGAGACCAGATAAAGGACAAGTATAAAGGCGGAGATATTTGTATTCAGGCTTGTGCGGATGATGCACAGGTAGCATTTCACGCTGTGAGAAATCTTGTTCGTAAAGGTCGTGCCTTAATTACTTTAAAATGGACTCAAGCTGGTTTTTTACCAATTGGTAATGGAAAAGAAACTCCAAGAAATCTTTTTGGATTTAAAGATGGAACGGAAAATCCGAAAAATGATAATGATTTTAAAAATGTTGTTTGGTATGATAAAGATAATTGGCTGAAAAATGGGACTTTTCTTATTGTAAGACGTATTCAAATGCATCTTGAAACGTGGGATAGAACTAATTTGCAGGAGCAGGAAAATACGTTTGGAAGGTATAAGGAAAGCGGGGCTCCTTTTGGAGAAACAGATGAATTTGCAACAATTGACATAAATAAAAAAGGTTCAGACGGAAAACCAGTTCTACCAATTGATTCACATGTTTATCTTGCCAAAAAAGCTGACGTTAAAATAGCACGCCGTGCCTTTTCTTATTCTAATGGAATAGATGAAGTGAGCGGACAGTTTGACGCAGGACTGCTATTTATATGTTTCCAAAAACATCCTGATCAGTTTATAAAGATTCAGAACAGCTTAGGAAATGAAGATAAACTGAATGAATACATTACTCACATTGGAACAGGAATTTTTGCGTGTTTTGGAGGGATAAAGAAAGGAGAATACATTGGGCAGAAATTATTTGAATAAAATAAATATATTGCTATTTTTGTGTTTTATATTATTCTTCACAAATGTTATCGCAAGGGAAAGTTATAGCAGCCTTTATATAAAAATAACAGATACGACGACTGCAATAAGAAACAATAATCAAAATGAAGCAAAAAAACTTTTTTCCGAAGTAAGAGATGAATTTAAAAAGGTGAAAAATGCTGATTCAGTAAAAGGAAAAAAAGTACAGGAACTTTTAAACAAAGAAAAGTCCACATTGTCAGAAGAGGATCTGAGAGAAGTTACAACAGCACTATTAGCTTTTGAAAAAGAGCAGAATCCTGTTAACGATAATGAGGAAAAGAAAAAGTTCCAGTCAAGAATGAATCCTGCTTTAGATGTGTTGGAAAAAGCAATTCAGTCTAAAGATGTAGAACTTATGAAAAAAGAATACCTGAAATTTAATGGCGTATGGACAAGAAATGAAAGTTTTATAAGAAGTAGAAGCATTGCTTATTATGGAAAAGTAGAAACTGCAATGTCGTTTTTGAGAAGCTCTATGGAAGTGGAGCCATTTGATTATGACAACACAATCAATTCTTTTAATGACTTAAAATCAACAATACGAGACTATTTAGATGGAAAGAAGATAGAAAATAATGTTTCAAGCACAATTACACTAAAAGAAGCTGTAGATATGTTGAAAGATGCGTCGGAAGCCTTTAAAAATGGAAATAAATCTAAAGGTCAGTCAAAAGTGAAAGAGTTTATTCAGGTATGGCCTACGGTTGAAGGCGATGTAAGTACGAGAAATTCGGCTTTATATACAAAAGTGGAAACGCAGACTCCAATAATCATGGTAAAAGGTAGCGAAAAAGAGTATCAGGAACAATTACAAGGATTAATTACAGAATTATCACAAATTGATACAAAAGCACAATATACGTTTATTGATGCAATGTTTATACTTCTTCGTGAAGGTGTGGAAGCACTTCTTATCGTTCTGGCATTGGTAAGCAGCCTAAAAGCTGCAAATCAGAAAAAAGGATTACGTTGGGTGTACGCAGGAGCTGCTGCTGGAATTTTGGCAAGTGTGGTAATAGCATTTGCTCTTCAGGCTTTATTTCCTGCCGTATCTTCAGGAACAAACCGTGAAATTCTGGAAGGATTTGTAGGAATTTTTGCGGTTATAATGATGATTGGGATTGGATTTTGGCTGCATAGTAAATCATCCTTGAAATCTTGGCAAGATTATATTGACAGAAAAATGGATATTGTATTAAGTACAGGAAGTTTTATTTCAATGTTTGTACTTAGTTTTCTTGCGGTATTTAGAGAAGGGGCAGAAACAATATTGTTTTATGTAGGAATTTTACCATTAATTTCATTGCAGAATTTGATTATCGGTATTGTAAGTGCGATATTGATACTAATTGTAATTGCACTTGTTTTAATATACGCTTCTTCAAAAATAAAAATACATCAAGTGTTTTTTGTACTTACGTGGACAATTTATTTCCTTGCATTTAAAATGCTTGGAACAAGTATTCATATGCTTCAAGTTGTAGGGATTTTACCGTTACACGTAGCTCATTTTATACCTACAATGGAAATTTTGGGAATTTATGCAAATATGGAAGTATTTATTAGTCAATTAATTTTAATTGTGATTATCGTGATTGCTGCATTGATAAAAAAGAGAAAAGATAAATAAAATTTTAAAAGATAAAATATCGGAAAGGAATAGAATGGCTAAAATTGACGAACAGACGCTTGTAGAACATTTGAGCGAGTTTAGGAAAAGACTCATTATTACAATTATATTTTTTATTGCGGCTTTTTTAATAAGTTTGCTATTTTGCTCCGATATTTACAAATTACTGACGGCTTCATTCAAGCAGAAGCTCACAGTTCTTGGGCCTAATGATATTTTGAGCATTTATTTAATGCTGGCTGGAATATGTGCTTTTAGTTTGACATTGCCTTTTACAAGTTATCAGCTATGGGCTTTTATTCGTCCTGCTCTTAAGGAAAAGGAAGCTAAGGCAATTTTATCTTATGTTCCTGCAACTTTTATATTATTTGTTATAGGACTTTCTTTTGGATTTTTTATAGTAACACCTGCGTTACTAAATGTTTTACTGTCTTTTGGCAATGATTTGTTTAATATTCAGCTTACAGCAAATAATTATTTAAAATTTGTATTACATACATCATTACCGCTTGCTGTAATATTTGAATTGCCTGTTGCTGTGGCATTTCTAACATCGCTGCATATCTTAACGCCGCAATATTTGATAAAAAACAGGCGATATGGCTATTTTATTTTACTGGTAGTTGCAGTCGTTCTGACGCCAGCTGATTTTATAAGCGATTTAACGATGGCAGCACCATTGATCTTACTTTATGAAGTGAGTATTTCTGTTTGTAAATATGTCTATAAAAGAAGAAGGGATGATTAAAAATGGGAATTTTTAGAGATATAGGAGCACCAGGATTAATAGTTCTTATACTTGGGGCATTACTTATTTTTGGACCAAAAAGATTGCCTGAACTGGGAGAATCCATCGGAAAAATGATTCGAGAATTTAAAAAATCAGTTTCTGGAATTGAGTCAGAAAGTGATGAAACTAAAAATATAGAGGATAAAAAAGAAGATAAATAAAAAATTATTTTTAAAATAAATAAATTAATATAATTTTATAACCAATTTTGATTTCACCAAATATAAGGGCATTATTACTGTGTCCTTATATTTTTTTATTTGAGAAAATTGTGTTGCTAAAATTTTGTAAAAATTATATAATAAAGTTACTTTGTAAATTAATTTATTTTCTAAATTTTTTTAGATTTTTTTGATTAATAAATGTTTTTTCGTATTTTATTTAATATTAGCTTTTTTTAACGCAGAGGTATCAGACGCCATACCTCTGCACTCCCGCTACCGAATTTCAATTTTACAGCAAAAGACAAAACTCGCTTTTAACAAAAGTTATTTTAATCTCGCAAAGTTTTATCAATTTAAATATGATAGAAAAGCTCAAACAAGTTGTCTTTTACTGAAAAATTAAAATCTCGAAAAATCATAACAAATATTTTTTTGACAAAATTTTTACTAATTTTTGTTTTAGTTAAATTAACCATTATAATTAAACTAAAAAGTGTCGTGATTTTTTGGAAATAGAATCGACTAAACACATTTATGTGTTTCTTTCGCCATAATTTTTATAGCAAATTTATTTTATACAATTAAATTTAGTCTGTATTTGCCAAAGTGAGCGAAGTTTTACGCAACGAGTTTTGATTTTGTTTTCAAAAAATGCTTAGACAAGCTGGGATTAGTGCGTAGCACTTTCGCCAAAATCTTCAGATGTTATAATTTGAAGAAATTGAAATAACTAATATTGCGAAATAAAAGGGGATGGTGACTAATTCCCTTTACGTAAAAAAATATAAATTAATAGAAAAATCTTTATTAACTAAAATAATCTAAAAAAAAAATTTAGAAAATAACTTAGTGAAAAGATTTGAGAGTAGAAGTTGATTTAAAGTTATTTGATAAAAAATAGAAAAAGAAATAGGGGGTATAGATAGAAAAATGAGTACGAAGTATTTGAAGATTAAGCCATCAGAAGATTTTTTTAGAAAATATGGAATTAAAAATTTTGAGATTGAGTATGTTAATCTGTTTTCTAGGAAAAAGGAGATGGAGATATTTATAAAGGTAAGCAGTCTGGTTGCACATAGTGAGATACAGGACTTGAGGCAGCTGCTTTATAAGAGTTTTGAAAATGGGTTGAAATTGAAGATTAAGATGGATGTTAATCCTGAGCTGATACAGAAGGATGTTGTTGGGTTTGTAAAATTTGCGATTGAGAATTACAAGCATGAGAGCAAGAGGTATCAGTATATTTTTGCAAGTTATGAAGTGGAAAGTCTCGAAAATACGGTGTTTATAAAATTACCATCACACCATTTGATAGAAGAGGCAAGACGAACTGAGGCAAAGGAAGAACTTACAAGAAAAATTTATGAATGTATGGACAATTCGATAAAAATTGAGTTTGTAAATGGGGATTTTGAGGAAGTGAAGGCTAAAATTAAGGCTCAAAATGAATTAAATTCGGTAAAGGCAAGTGAACTTCCAAAGTATGAAAATGCTAGTATAAACAATGGTAATAATTACGGAGGGAACGGAAACTTTAATAATGGAAATAACGGAAGTGGTTATTCAAATGGCGGGAATGCTAATGGAGGTAACAATAAAGGTAATTACAAATGGAAAAAAATTCCTGATATAGATGCAATGCCATTTTCTACACTTGATATTTTGAACAATGGTGATGATGTAGCACTAGAAGGAAAAATTTTTAATGTAGATATGAAGGAAACTAAGAATGGGAAGTTAATGTGTGATTTTATGATTACAGATTATACAGATTCTGTTAGTTGTAGAATATTTTTTAACACAAATGAGGATATTCAGGTAAAACTTGGGGAGTGGGTAAAGGTTACTGGAAGTTTTGAGGCGGATATGTATAGTGGAGAAAAATATGTGAGAACACAAAGAGTGGAAGCTATTGAATCTAAAGATATAAAAAAAGAAGATAATGCTACGAAAAAAAGAATAGAACTTCATGCACATACGAATATGAGTGAAATGAGTGGAGTTATGTCAATCAAGGATTATGCGAAAAGAGCTAAAGAATTTGGGCATAGCGGGATTGCCGTGACAGATTACGGAGTAGTGCATTCATTTCCGTTTGCGTTTAAGGAGGCAAATGAGGATTTTAAAGTTATTTTTGGGATGGAGGCGTATGTAGTCGATGATGAGCAAGACTTGATTACAAATCCTAAGGACAAGATGATTGAAGATGAAATTTATGTTGTGTTCGATATTGAAACGACAGGATTTGATCCGTTTAATGACAAGATAATTGAAATTGGGGCTGTAAAAATGCGTGGAAGGGAGATTATTGGAGAATTTTCTGAATTTGTAAATCCTGAAATTCCAATTCCGCCAAAAATAACAGAACTTACAACAATTACTGATGAAATGGTTGCAAATGCTGAAAAAATAGAAACTGTACTTCCAAGATTTCTAGAATTTTGTACTGATACAACGGTAGTTGCCCACAATGCGAAATTTGATGTGGGATTTATCAAGCAAAAAACTATTGAGCAAGGGCTTGAGTATTCTCCGAGCGTAATTGATACGTTGCCTTTGGCTAGAACATTGCTTCCTGATTCGAGAGGATATGGACTTGCTAATTTGGTAAAATATTTTGGAATTACACTTGAAACACACCATAGGGCTGTTGATGATGCAAAGGCTACTGCGGAAGTTTTTCAGAAATTTTTAAATATGATTTTAAGTAAAGGGATTTTAAAACTGATTGAGATTAATACGGATTTACAGCCGAACATTCAAAATTCTGAGACATTGAACACGATGATTTTGGTAAAAAATCAAGCTGGGCTTCGTGACCTTTACGAACTTGTATCACGTTCCAACATAGAATTTTTTGGAATGAGAAGACCTAGAATACCAAAAACTTTGTTAAACAGCATGAGAGAAAATCTCTTAATTGCAAGTTCGGCTTCCGCTTCTGAAAGAAATAAGGGAGAACTTGTAAATCTTTATTTACGTGGAGCGGAAAAAGATGACATTGAGGAAAAAGCGAGATTTTATGATTATATTGAGATTCATCCACATACAAACTATGCTGACATGGTGGAAAGAACGAGCAAGGAAATTGAAAGTTACGATATAATAAAGGAAATGAACAAGTATTTTTATGAACTTGGAAAAAGTCAGAATAAAATTGTAGTTGCCACAGGGGATACACATTATCTTGAAGAGCGTGAAGCAATTAACAGGAATGTTCTTCTTTTGGGAAGTGGAACGATGTGGAAAACTGAAACTTCAGAAGGTGTGAGAGGATACGAGTTTTTTGATAGAAAATTGTATTTTAAAACTACCGAAGAAATGTTGGAGGCATTTAATTATCTGGGAGAAGCAGCAGCTCAGGAAGTTGTTGTGGAAAATACGCATAAAATCAACGATATGATGGAACAGGTGCGTCCAATTCCGACTGGATTCTATCCGCCGAAAATTGATGGGGCAGAAGATGAAGTAAGGGAAATGACTTATAAGAAACTTGAGGAACTTTATGGGGAAAATATTGATGAAAACCTGAAGGAAAGAGTGGAAAAGGAGCTTAATTCGATTATTCAAAATGGATTTGCGGTGCTTTATCTGATTGCACAGAAACTTGTGCATAAATCGGTAGATGCAGGTTATCTTGTAGGTTCACGTGGTTCGGTTGGATCTTCAATAGTTGCCTATCTTATGGGAATTACCGAAGTGAACGGACTTTATCCGCACTACAGATGTCCGAAATGTAAGCATACGGAATTTATGAATGAAGAAGGAAGTGGAGTTGACTATCCTGACAAAACTTGTCCAGAATGTGGTACAAAATATATAAAAGATGGACATGCCATCCCATTTGAAGTGTTTATGGGATTTAATGGAGATAAGGTGCCAGATATTGACTTGAACTTTTCTGGGGAATATCAAGGAGAGATTCATAAATATACGGAAGAGCTGTTTGGAAGTGACAATGTCTTTCGTGCTGGAACGATTTCTACGCTTGCCGAAAAGAATGCTTTTGGGTATGTGAAAAAGTATCTTGAAGAAGTCGAAGGAACGCCTGAAATAAAGGAGAGAAAAGCAGAAGTTATGAGAATTGCAAAAGGCTGTGAAGGGGCTAGAAAAACAACTGGACAGCATCCCGGAGGAATGATAGTCGTTCCAAAGGACAAGTCAATTTACGATTTTTGTCCAATCCAGCGTCCAGCAAACGATATGAAATCAGCTTCCAAGACAACCCATTTTGATTATCACGTAATGGACGAACAGCTTGTAAAACTGGATATACTGGGACACGATGATCCGACAACACTTAGAATTTTACAGGATTTGACGGGTGTTGATATTTATACGATTCCGCTTGATGATAAGGAAGTAATGAGTTTATTCAGCGGGACAGAAGCACTTGGTGTAACTCCAGATGAAATCGGCTCTCCGACAGGTACATCAGGAATACCTGAATTTGGAACATCTTTCGTAAAACAGATGTTAGTTGACACACGTCCAAAAACTTTTGCAGAATTAGTCAGAATTTCTGGACTTTCACACGGAACGGACGTTTGGCTGAATAATGCACAGGATTATGTAAGAAGTGGAATTGCAACCTT
Source organism: Leptotrichia sp. HMT-225 (assembly GCF_030644325.1). NCBI lineage: Bacteria > Fusobacteriati > Fusobacteriota > Fusobacteriia > Fusobacteriales > Leptotrichiaceae > Leptotrichia > Leptotrichia sp. HMT-225. The sequence goes on from NZ_CP130323.1 coordinate 667,443, forward strand.
GAGTCAGATTATCACGGTGCGGGATGACATTATGAATAAGCTGATTGACGATGGACTTGATAAATCATTAGCCTTTTCCATAATGGAATTTGTCAGAAAAGGACAGCCTACGAAAAATCGTGAAAAGTGGCAGGAATATTCTAAAACAATGAAAGAACACGGTGTAGAGCAATGGTATATTGATTCATGCGAAAAAATAAAATATATGTTCCCAAAAGGGCATGCGGTGGCTTACGTAATGATGGCAGTAAGAATCGCTTATTTTAAAGTGCATTATCCAATAGAATTTTACACAGCTTTCTTAAATAGAAAAGTTGGAGATTTTAAAATGACAACAATGTTCAGACCAGTAGAAGAATTGAAACGTGCGAAAATGGAAATGGACAGAAAAGGAAACTTAAACGCTAAAGAAAAGCAGGAATTATTTCTATACGAAATTTTGATTGAAATGCACTACCGTAAAATCGAACTGGAACAAATTGACATCTATAAATCAGAAGCAAAACTTTTCACAATACAGGACAGCAAAATCAGAATGCCATTAATCGCAATGGATGGACTGGGAGAAGCTGTTGCTGAAAATATTGTTTCTGAACGAAAAGTTGACTTTTTATCAATCGAAGATTTGGTAAAACGTACAAAATTGAATAAAACGATTGTGGAACTGATGAAGGAATATGGATGTTTGAAGGATTTGTCAGCAACAAATCAGCAGACATTATTTTAGAAAATAATACAAAATTATCTCTATTTTCAATATTGACAATTATAAAAAGATATAATATGATGTATTTACGAGAAGATGATGTTATTTAGAATTGTAAATTGGTTTAGAAAAATAGTTTCACTTGTAGAAGTTAAGAACTAATATGAATTTCTAAAGAAAAAGTTATAAAAAATGAACAAATTATAAATGAATATCGGAAAAGTCTTTTAATTAACATGACTTTTTCGATTTTTATATAAATAATAAAAAATACAGGAGGATGTTAGGATGACGGATATTGAAATTGCTCAAAATGCGAAATTGAAAAAAATCTGTGAGATTGCAGAAAGTATTGGACTTACAGAGGATGATTTTGAGACGTACGGGAAGTATAAGGCTAAGGTTAGTTTGGAAGTATTGAAGAAAAATGCAGGGAAAAAAGATGGGAAATTGATTTTGATGACGGCTGTTACTCCTACGCCTCCGGGGGAAGGGAAGTCTACTGTTACTGTTGGATTGACTCAGGCGTTGAACAAGTTTGGGTATAAATCGATTGCGGCACTTAGGGAGCCGTCTTTGGGACCTGTGTTTGGTATGAAAGGTGGAGCTGCCGGTGGTGGAATGTCGCAAGTGGTGCCTATGGAAGAGATAAATTTACATTTTACAGGGGATATTCATGCAATTTCGGCTGCACATAACTTGATTTCTGCGTGTATTGACAATCATATACATTTTGGAAATGAACTTGATATTGATGTGAATAATATTACTTTTAAACGTGTGCTTGATATGAATGACAGAAATTTGAGAAGTATTGTTGTTGGGCTTGGACCAAAAGTGAATGGGGTACCTCGTGAAAATTCATTTCAAATAACGGTTGCTTCAGAAATTATGGCGATTTTCTGTCTTGCTGACTCTATTACTGACTTGAAGGAAAGAATTGGGGAAATAGTTTTTGCATACAACAGAAAAGGGGAAATGCTTAAAGTTAAGCAGCTTAATATTCAAGGGGCAGTAGCGGTATTACTAAAAGATGCGATAAAGCCTAACTTGGTACAGACTTTGGAAAACACGCCTGTATTTATTCATGGTGGACCTTTTGCGAATATTGCACATGGATGTAACTCGTTACTGGCTACAAAAATGGCATTGAAATTGTCTGATTATGTGGTTACGGAAGCTGGATTTGCGGCTGATTTGGGGGCTGAGAAATTTTTGGATATAAAAGCTAGGCTTGGGAAATTGGAGCCAAATGTTATTGTAATCGTTGCGACAGTTCGTGCGTTAAAGCATCACGGCGGAGATAAGGACTTGAAGTCGGAAAATATCGAAACATTGACAAAAGGGCTTGTAAATCTTGAAAAACATATTGAAAGCATGCAAAAGTACAATTTGCCAGTTGTTGTGGCAATTAACAAATTTATAACTGATACTGACGCTGAAATTCAAGTGATAAAAGACTTCTGCGCAAAAATGGACGTGGAAGTTGCCAACTGCGAAATCTGGGAAAAAGGTGGAGAAGGTGGAAAAGAGCTTGTGGAAAAAGTTATGAACGCCATCGAAAAAAATGAAAAATCAGACAAAAAATACACTCCACTTTATGATTTGAACTTGTCAATTCAGGAAAAAATTGAAAAAATTGCAAAAGAAATTTATGGAGCAGATGGAGTAAATTTTGCCCCGAAAGCACTTAATAACATAAAAAAATACGTAGAAAATGGCTATGACAAATTGCCAATATGTATCTCAAAAACACAAAAATCATTATCAGATAATCCAAATCTACTAGGACGACCAACAGGCTTCACAATTACAATCAACGAAGTAAGACTATCAGCTGGAGCAGGATTCTTAGTAGCAATGGCTGGAGAAATTATAGATATGCCAGGATTACCGAGAAAGCCAGCGGCGGAGTTGATTGACATTGATGAAAATGGGGTAATTTCAGGATTATTTTAGAAAAAGAATACAAAAATGGGAAATACAAAAGTAAAAATGCGAAGACGGGACAGAGAAATTACAGACAATGAAAAAATAAAAGAAATTATAAAAGCCTGTGACTGTTGCCGTCTTGGCTTAAATGACAACGGAAAAGTCTACATTGTACCACTAAATTTTGGCTTTACCGAAGAAAATGGAAACTATACATTTTACTTTCACGGTGCAAGAACAGGAAGAAAACTTGATATAATAAAAGAAAATAACTATGCAGGGTTTGAACTTGACACAAATCACAAAATTTACACGAAAGGCGATAAAGCCTGTGATTACACTACGAGATTTCAAAGTGTGATTGGAAATGGGAAAGTTGAGATTATTGAAGATTCACAGGAAAAAATGAAGGCACTGCTCGAATTGATGAAACATAATACTGGAAAAACAGAATGGGAGTTTGACGAGCAAATGTTGAAAGCGGTTTGTGTGTTTAAACTTGTGGTTGAGGAGATGAGTTGTTGTAAGCAGCATGAATAAGAAATTGTACTTATATAGTCCAAGAACTGGATGGTGAAATAATTGGGAATATTTGGAAAAATAATAGATAAATTTCGGAATAAGGATAACGAAGAAGAAAAATATTTAAAGATTGCAAGAGAACATATAAATAAGGCAGGAGAAAATTTAACAAAAGAACAAATTGATGAAATGATGAAGCTGGGAATGGATACATGGGAATTTTATCCAGAAGTTTCAAAATTGTATTTTGAACGAATAGAAGATTATGTTCCAACAGCTTCAACGATGTTATCTACTTTTTACATGGGCAAAGATGAAAAACTATATGAAAAATATTGTTTAAAGGCTGCAAATCAGGGAGAAAAAGTAGCACAGAAAAGTTTAGCTATATTTTATGCAAAACAGAATAATGAAGAGAAAATGCTGGAATGGTACAATAAGCTTGATGATAAGGAAGATTACGATGTATTAGCCTACATGTCAAATTATTACATGTTTCAAGATAATTATGACAAAGTAAAAGAAATAAATTTTACAATATTAAAAAATAAGAAAGACGATAAGTATGCTCCAAATTGTTTAGGTGATGCATATTTTGTTGAAGGTGATTTTGAAAATTCTGAAAAATATTATAAAATGGCTTTGGAAAATGGAAGTCCTGATTCAAAGGATAAATTATTTAATCTTTATCAAACAACAGAAAATATAGAAAAGTTTAGAGGATTAATTGAAAAAGATGAAACTAAAAGAGGAGAAGATTTTTTTAGCTTAGGAAACCTTTATTTTCATAAAAAAGATTATAAAATGGCTGAGAAATGGTATTTAGAATCTGAAAGGTTAGGGTTTTTAGAAGCAAAATATAATTTAGGACATGTTTATTATGAAATTGAGAATTTTGAAAAAGCTGAGAAGTATTTTCAGGAAGTGATAGAAAAAGTTCCACATCTTAAAGAAAGTGCTATTGAAAAATTAATAAATGTTTATAACAGTCAAGCAAATATTTATTTAACAAATGAAAATTATGATAATGCTGAAAAATATTTGAAAATATTGGTTGAAAAATATGGGATAAAGGAATGCTGTTACAATTTAGCAGTAATAAATAGAAAAAAAGGAAATATAGAAAAATATAAAGAATATATTTTGAAAGGAATTGAATTTGGAGATAGCGAATGTATGTTTAATTATGCATTATTTATTTATTCTGAAACTGGAAAATATACTAATGAAATAGATAAGTATTTAAAAAATTCTGCTGAAGCAGGAAATGTTGAAGCAATGTATGAATTAGGACTTTTTGCTGATGAACAAAATAGAATAAATGATTCTAAAAAATGGTATAGAAAAGCAATTGAAAAAGGGCATACAACAGCTATGAATAATCTTGCGAATGTTTATAGTGAGGAAGGAAATAAAGAAGAAGCAATGAAACTTTATCTGAAATCAGCTGAAAAAGGTAATCCTTTAGCATTTTTCAACCTTGGAAATTATTATGAAGAAAATAATAATATAGAACTTGCGAAAGAATATTATGGTAAAGTATTAGATTCATTAAAAGGTTATCCGACATGTAAAATAGAGCAAGAAGCCTTGGAAAAATTAAAAAGATTGGAGAATAATTCAGAATTAAGGAAATAATTAAAGATAGAAGGTGAAAAAATGTCAAAAAAATATGATTTTGAAACAATCTTAAGCAGAAAAGGACAAGGCTCGTACAAATGGGAGCAGATATATGAAGTGCTTCCAGAGCTGGAAGACGATATTGTTCCATTTTCTGTGGCGGATATGGAGTTAAAGATTGCTCCTGAGATAACGGAAGGGATGAAAAAGTATATTGATGAAGCGGTTTTGGGGTATTCGGGGACTTATCCGAAATATTATGAGGCTGTTATAGGCTGGATGGAGAGAAGGCACGGTTTTAAGGTGGAAAAAGACTGGATTTTGTGTACTCCTGGAGTGGTTTCGGCTATATATGTCGCGATTAAGGCTTTTGCAAAGGAAAATGAAGGTGTGATTACGTTTACACCTGTTTATTATCCGTTTTATAGCGCGATTACTTCAAATAAGAGAAAATTGGTGGATTGTGGCTTAGTTGAGAGTAAAAATGAGAATGGGGAAGCCAAGTATTCTATTGATTTTGAAAAGTTTGAAGAGTTTGCAAAAGATAAAAATAATAAAATATTGCTTTTGTGCAGTCCTCATAATCCACTTGGGATTGTATGGAGCAGGGAAGATTTGGAAAAGATTGGGAAAATTGCGGTTGAGAATGATTTGACTGTAATTTCTGATGAGATTCATTTTGATATTGTGATGAGTGGGTATAAACATACGGTTTTTCAGACTTTATCAGAGGAACTTGCTGAAATTACAATAACGTGTACTGCCCCTACAAAAAGTTTTAATCTAGCTGGAGCAGGAATCTCAAATATAATTATCAAAAATGAGAAACTACGTAAAAAATTCAAGGCTGAAATGGAAAAAATGTCAATGCATGTTTTTTCAACATTATCGTATAAGGCATGTGAACTGGCTTATACAGAAGCAGAAAAATGGCTAGATGAATTTTTGCTGTTAATTGATAAAAATCAGAAATTGGTGAATAAATTTTTTGAAGAAAAGTTCATCAATTTAAAAGCCCCGTTAATTGAGGGAACTTATTTGCAATGGCTGGATTTTCGGACATTGGGACTTAAAAATAAAGAACTTGCAGAGTTTATGAATAAAAAAGCAAAGATATTTTTCAGCGAGGGATATACGTTTGGGAAAGCTGGAGATGGATTTGAGAGGGTAAATCTGGCTGTGCCAACAAAATATCTAGAGAAAATGCTGGAAAGACTTTATGAAGTGTTAAAGGCTGAATTTCCACAATTTTGTAAATAGAATTTGATTTTATATTTTACTTTTTTAGGGATATTATGGTATAATATACGAGAAAACTAAAATTTTCTACTTAAAAAAATTTTAAAAAAGGATGGAGAGATATTAAAATGAAAAAAGTGAGTAACTTTTGGATTGACGAGTGGAAATGCTTTAAAAAGGATGAATATAGGAGGGGAAATTGTGACAAAAAAATTGGATAGTATTATGGAAGCTGGAAAAGAAAAAATTAAAAAATGGAAGAAAGTGGAAATAGCAGCACTAGCATTGATTAATACAGTTGTAGCATTTAATACAAGTGCAGAGCCATTAAATTTACCAAAGGAATATTCAGAAAATATTACGGTAAAAGGGCAGGAAAAAGATGTATTTGATTATGATTTTAATAGCGATGGAATAAATGAAAAAGTCGTTGTAACTTATAATGTAGTCGATAATTTGATAGGGGCAGTTGTTTCAATTTACACAAATCAAGGTGGGAAAGAAATATTAACTTATCAAATAGCTTTTGATAAAAAATTTAATGTTATGGAACTTCAATCAATGCAACAAATGTTTGATAAAGTGAAGGAATATTATCCTGAATATTCTAAAAATATTCAACCAAATGAAACAAGATATATTACAATTTATGGAGATAATAAAAATAGTGACATAACTTTTGATAAAATGAAGTTTACTAATCATTCGCCAGATAATACGAATAATTTTTTATTTATAAAAAAAGGATCAAGTTTATTAGAAGCACCAAATGGGAATGCTGTGGCACATCTTAGCTTTAGTGAAAAACCTGAAATATTGTTTGATATGGTATCAGACGCTGCAAATAGCCAAACAAAATGGTATTTTACAGAATTTACAAAAAGAGCCAGTACAAATGTAAGCAGAAAAACTAATAAAGATAAGGATGGAAAGGCTGTTGCAGAAAATCCGACAACTGTTAAAGGGTTCATAGCTGGAAACGAAGACATGGTTTCACCAAGAGGATTCTATTGGGATAAAATGATAAAAAAAATTGAGATTGTAAATAAATTCATTAATACAGCAATTAAAGGGAAAGAGGCATTATATATTATTACAGAATACAAACCTTTATCGCGTGATAAACCAAGTGAAAAGGATAAATTTGGAAATAAAAATAATCAAAGTATCATAGGTTATGCAAATTCTAAAAAAGAAGGCGAAATTATTAATATTCCTGACCAGACAATTTTTAAAATAATTGGTGAAGAAAATAATATGTTAAAAATTGAAACACCATTTTATGGAGGACCTTACTTTATTGAGAAAAAAGAAGGAACCTATAAACAAGTAGAAAATATAAAAGATGAAGTAAATAAATTTATTGCGATTGATCCACATAGTCAAACTGAAGCACTTTTCCAAAGAAATCCTGAAACTGGGAAATATGAAGTAGTTACATATTCGTATGTAACGACAGGAAAAGATGGCTGGGGTTCTTATGAAACGCCACATGGAGCATTCCTAGTAGCTTTCACAAGACCGTATATGACGTTTACAAGGCACGCAAGAGAAGGGGATAAAACTCTTCCTGGAAGATCAGACTTGACTATCGGAGGAAGTGCTAGATATGCAGTAAGATTCAGTGGTGGAGGTTATATGCATGGAATTCCTGTAGGACTTAATTTCAGAGGATCAACATTGAATACAGGAACGGCTCATAAAATAGGAACATACAAAGATTCTCACAAATGTGTAAGACACTTTGATGATCAGATTGAATTTATTGTTGGATGGATAAATGCAGACAGTAAAATCAAGGATAGAGATAACACGATACCTGAAGAGCCTGTAATAGCAGTAGTTTTATAAGATAACCTTAAAATAAACAATAAGGAGAAATAAATTTATGATAAATAAAATAAATTTACAAAAAATAAAATTTTCAATAGTAGCATTGATAATACTTTCTGTAATATCAACTAATACTTTTTCAGCACCAAAAGAAGCAAAAAAATTAGAATGGAAGCAGATTTCGCTCGAACCTGACTTAGATGGAGATGGAATTAAGGATAAAATAGATGTGGATTATGCAGTAGAAGGAAGTAATGTGTATTTAAAATTTACTCCATATGTATTTAGTGAAAAAGCTAAATTTACAAAAGGAAAGAGTGTAGAAAAAACAATAACTAAATCTGAATTTGAAGCAAAACTTGATACATTTATAAAAGGATTTATAGCGGAATATCCTAAAAAAGGCGGAGTACCGTCTGCACAAAAACAAAAAACGCAGACTCCAAAACCAGAGAAAAAACAAGAAATAGTATTACCAGCAAAAGAGACTAAAACTAACGAAACAGACAAAAAACCTGTTTCGCAAAAAAAAAATACAGAGGATTCTAAAGGAAATCAGAAAAACAGCCCAACCGTAGAAAATAATAAACCTGTAGAAGTTTCAAAACAATCTAATATGGAAAAGGCTCAAAATTCTGTAATTGAGAAAAAAGAAAATGAACCTAAAGAAAAAGAAATAAAAGAACCAGTAGAAACACCTAAAAATACAAATTCATTGAGAGGACAATACTCTTATGTTAAAGAGTTTAATAGTCAAAGACCAAAAAATTTGACATTCAATTTTCAATATGATAAACACTCTCCAAAGGAAATGGATGAATTTGTATTTGTAAAAACAGCAACAAGCATAAGAAAAGAACCAAATTCTAATGCTAAAGCCATAAAGTCAGCAGCATATTCTCATAAATACAGAACAACAGGAATTGTTAAAACTAATACTGGAAATAAATCAGATGAATGGTATGAAGTATTTTTTGACAATCAGCTTGGGTATATTCCAAAATCAGCTGTTGAAAAACGTGAATTTGACTGGAACGATATGATGAAAAAAGTTGATAAAACAAATAAATTTATAAAAAATGCAGTTTCATCAAATAAAAAATTATACGTTTTAGATAACTATATACCTCTTGGCGGAAGCAAGTCAGGAAATAGAGATAAATTTGGAAACCGTCCAAATCAAAGTGAATATGGATATACTGATAAGAGTTTTAAAGACTACATAAACATTCCAGATAGAACAATTATGATTATAGAAGAGGAAACAGATAAATACATAAAAGTAAAAATAGATGCTTATGATAATGGCGTTTATTATTTAAAGCCTGCTGCAAGAAAATATTTAAAAGATGCGGGAATTAACGGAGAAATAACAAGATTTATCTATGTTGACAGAGGTAGCCAGAATGAAATGATTATAGAAAAAGCAGGAGATAACTGGAATGTAGTAACTTCTTCATTTGTAACTACTGGAAAAGATGCTGGAAATTCGTTTGCCACACCTTATGGAACTTTCCTAATTGCTTACTCTAAACCTGTAATGCAATATACAGGCTCAGATAATAAGACAGTTGTAGGAGATGCAAAAAATGCCGTAAGATTTAGTGGTGGAGGTTACATGCACAGTATACCATCGGTTTTTGAACCAAAAAACACAAGAGAACAAAGAAAAGCTGCAACAGCTAAAAAAATAGGAACTTATCCAGAATCTCATAAATGTATAAGACATTATGATGATCAGATTAAGTTTATCTATGAATGGTTAGGAAATTCGACACCTGGACATTCAGAAGGATTTAGAGTGCCTAGTGTTCCTACAGTTATGCTAGTTAAATAATAAATTAAAAATTAATTCAGATGTTTGGGATATTCCATTAAAAATGAATATCCCTTTTATTTTAGAGAACTATACAACTTTTTTATTTTACTAAAAGGGGTAAAAAAGGGGCAGAATAGAATTTTTAAATTTTGTTCAAAATATCTATCATTCTTTTATTTTCTTCTTCATACAAGTGAGCATAGGTATTCAATGTCATTTTGATGTCCTCGTGTCCAAGCCTTTTGGAAATGGCTAAAATATTTACACCTTTCTGAATTAAAAAACTTGCGTGAGAGTGCCTTAAATCGTGCATTCTTATTTTTTTAACTTTAGATAGCTCTATATATTCAAGAAACCTTTTTCTAGCATATCCTCTTCCAAAATCAAACAATCTTTGGCTGTTTGCTGGCTTATAAATTCTATTTATTTGTTTTTTTAATAATTCAAGTGTTTTATCTGTAAGTGCAATTTTACGAATGCTACTCTCTGTTTTTGTCTTTGTTATAATATCTCCATTAAAACTTCTTGAAACTGTTTTATTAATATTTAATTTCTTATTTTCAAAATCCACATCTTTAATATTCAAAGCTATTGCTTCGCCAACTCTCATACCTGTCCAGAATAGCAGTGAAAAAAACACAACATCTTGTATATCCTCTATAACTGATATAAACTTTTGAAACTCTTCCAAACTCCAAATGGAAAATTCCCTAGTATTTTTTCTTGAACCAATTGTTTTTACTTTAGACATAGGATTAGATTCAAGATTGTAATATTTTACTGCAAAATTAAATACACATTTCGCTTGGCTTTCAATAATTCTAAGAGTATTTTTTGAAAGTTTTTTTTCTAGAAGTTCATTTTGAAAGTTCCTGATGTGGTTTGTATTTATCTCGTTCATCAAAATATTTCCAAAAGTAGGCAGTATATAATTATTCATTAACTGTATTTTTCTAATAATTGTACTGTCTTTTACTTTTAGTCTGCAATCTTCCAAGTAAATTTCCCACATAGTTTTAAATGTTATATTTGAATTTGAAGCAAGTTTGTTTAAAAATTCTTGTTCCCACAATACTGCTTCTTTTTTTGTATTAAAACCGCTTTTCCTTTTTCTAATTGCTTTTCCTGTGGAATCAACAGTTCTTATTTCAACTTTCCATTTTTTATCATTCTTTTCTTTATAAACGGACATACGAATACCTCCTAAGCAATTTTGTAGCGTTCATTGAAATATTCAATTGCCACTTTTCCACGTTGCACACGTATTCCTTTTTGTTTTAATTCCTCATTCAACTCCCTAATCACTTTATAAGCTTGGCTTAAACTCACTTCCAATATTTTCATAATATCCTTGGCATTATAAAAATATTTTTTTATCTTCATTATCCCTCCATTTCCGTCATGTCAAAATAATTTGTTATAACGTATTCTTTGCTTATTAAATATTCAACAACTTTTTCTAAACAGCTGCTGCTAAAACTATCTATCATTTCGTCTCTATAAGTGACATACATTTTTGCAACATACCTTATTTCATTTTCGATTTTGATTTTGTAAATTTCGGCGTGTTTTATCAATTATTTTCCTTCAGTAATTCAGGATTTTCTATTATTTCATTTATTCTGATTTTTACCCGACTCCATTCATATTTTAAAATTTTTGAAATTTTGTTGATTGAAAACCCTTTTTCGTATAGTTCCCATATTTTTTGATAAGAAACTCCTTTTTTTGTAATACCAAATTTTGATCCTTTCCTTCTTTTGTTCGCCTCTCCTATTAGCCTTTTTGTTTTTTCAGAAACTTTCTTTCCTTTATTATGCTGCTTTAAATGTGTACTATTTAGAATTAATGATAAATTTTCTTTCCGGTTATCCAATTTGTTTCCGTTTTCATGATGAACATGGTATTCTTTTGGTATTTTTATATTTAACCAGTACATCATTAACAATCTATGCACGTGTATTTTTTGTTTTTGAATACTTATACAAGAGTATTCTCCATGTTTATAAATATGCTTTTTACTTGCGGTAAATGATTTTTGAAACCATAATATCGCTTTTTCTAATTCAGATGTGTCAACAATTGCATCGCAATCATTTATAAATTTTATTTTTCTTTGTTGTTTTATCATCTCTTGTTCTCCTGAATATTCTCTATTATTTCAATCTGTTTAGCAGTATTTCTAAACAAAGGGTATTCGTTACCATCCCTGTCAATTATTCCGAAACCTGCTTGACTATGCAAGAAAATCACTTTCCCAGTTTCTTTTTTTCTACCATCTTTAAAATGCACTAATTTTACCACATCCCCCTCATAAATTTCTTTGCCATTTTTATCTTTAAGTCCTGTATACTGCATCAATTTTACTTTTTCATCCTCGAATCTATATACATTTTCGTAATTGTGAAATCCAGTAATTGTTATTGTCTTTTTACAAATGTCAATCGAAGTTAAATTATCGCCGTATTCGTCATACTTATCTTGATAAAATATTTTGTAATCAATAAATACTCTAAATTTTATTTCTCTCATTATTCGTCCTCCCAACTGGCTATTTCTTTGATTGATTTACCTTTTTTACCACAATTATCGCAAGTAAATCTTCCGTAATTTATTGTATTTTCTTCATATTCTTTCAATTCTCCTTTTTTATTCATTTCCGTTATTATTATTTTTCCTTTTGTGGTTTGAGTAAAAAAACTCCACCACATTTTTTACATTTCCAACTCATTGTTCATTCTCCTGTTTTGTCTTAATCAATATAAATTTTTATTATATTTCCAGTTCTTTTGTACCCGAAACATAAATTTCCGTCATCGGCTATAAGAGCCAGTTCATCTGAACTTAATCCAGCCTTGTTTGACAAAATTTTAAATGACTTGTTAGCATAACCAAAGCCATTAAATTCAAATGCTATATCGTATTCTTCTATATTTTCAGAAGCATATTTATTAATTTTGTATTTTTCTGTCAATTCCTTGTAAATGCTTTTATTCATATCTCTTTTTTCGTACTGATTTTCAGTATATGCCCAGCTTGGATAAACCTTTTTTTCTATCATATTTATTCTCCCTTATTTTATTTTTAAACTATAATTTTCTTCTTTTTCAAAATCCCCAAATACTTCCTGAAAAGGCTTTTTATCAATGCTCACTTCACTTATTTGTAATTTTTCTTTCAAGCTATTAGGAAGTTGTGAGTATTCCTCAAAACTAAGCTGGAATGGCTTAAATTTATATATTTGAAATTCACTAGGCACTTCTTCTGGATTTGGTTTTATCTCACGGTTACTTTTTCTTAAAAAAATTATTCTTCCGCTTTCTGTTTGTACTCCATTCGACTGCCCTGATTCAATCCCACAGCTTCGCATTACTTCGACTACATTTTTGGAAAATCTTTCAAATCCTTTTGTATAGAACTGTTTTAGATTTTTCAGTCTTTCAATTTCCTTGTCAATTGCTCCAACAATCTTATTTTCTCCTGTTCCTTGTCCTAGATAATTTATAAATTTGTTATAAATTTGAACAATTGCCTCTCCTTCGTCCTCAATTTCCGTTACCAACATTTCCCTTGTATCTTTTAATGTTTGTTCATCAATTTCGTCTTCTAAAAATGCTCTTTCAATATTTTTTCCTGCTGCGCTCAATGGATATAAATTTAATTCTTTACTCATTTTATTTTCTCCTATCTCTATTTTTATAATTTATAATTTTTTATTTATTTTTGTAATTGCTATCAAAAAGGAAAGCTTTCGTCCTCATCAGAATCATAACGATTTCTGTTATTATTTTGACTGTTACCACTGTTTTTGCTGTCAATAAATTCAAAAGTATTTGCCAAAACCCTTGTAAATTTCCTCTTTTCTCCGTTCTGCTCATAACTGTTTACGCTTAAACGTCCTTGTATTAATATTCTGTTGCCTTTCCCAAAATATTCGGCTATATTCTCAGCCGTCTTTTCCCAGGCTATACAGTCGATAAATTCGGCTTCATCTTTTGTTTTCTGCACAGCTAATGTAAAAGTTGCGTATGCCTTTCCGTTTGACGTATATTTTAGTTCAGGATCTCGTGTTAATCTTCCCATTAATATTGCTACATTCATAATCTACGCTCCTTTCTTTTGCTTATTGTTTTTTATATAGTTACATAATTTTTCTAAATCTTTAATTGGAACTTTGCTTAAATTGTCTGTCGAATTAGCGAGTAAATATTTGTCTATTTCTTTTTCATTTCCTTTTAAATGTTCGTTTATATATTTAACCGCTTTTTGGATTTTCTCCTCTTCTGTCAAATATTCTTTAGGTTTATTTTGTTGCTTATCTTTGTCAATTGTTGCGTTAATCATATCGTCTTCCACTATTTCTAAAGCGTTTAGATAACAGTAACGTTTTAAATAAGTGTGTGTACTTCCTATCATTTGTAATCCATTCTGTCCTTTTAAAACTATTTCAGCCTTTGGAGTTACAAAAGTGATTGTTTCGTCCGTTTTCTCTGTATTAATTACAGTTAATACACCTTCGTTTTCTAGCAAATCAAATTTTGAAAAAAGTTTTAAGTTTTCAAATATTTCATTCACTTTTGGCAAAAAGTCTTTTAGTTCAAAATATTTAAAGTCGGCAAATTTATTATGCCCTCCCATTTTTAATCCTAAACTTTGTAATTCGACTCTAGCCTTTTGTAATTTTTCGTAAATATTCATTATCCTTTTCCTCCCATTTATCATTGTCTTGTTTCAATTCTTTGTTGAGTTCCTGTAAATTCTTAGCAGCATTCTTAAAAAAATCAAGACTTGTATTTTGCTTTTTTATATAATCATCTGTAAACATTGTTTTTTCTCCTTTAAAATATTTCTCCCCTTTTTACAGACCTTCACATTTCTTTAACTTTAACGCTTGTTTTCTGTTGTATCCTATCCAATTTATTTTAAGCCCTACTTCTTCTGATTTCAGAAGTTCCAGCATATCCTTTTCAAAGTCTTCTCTTTCACTTTCTTTGATAACTTCTTCAATTTCCTTGAATTTCTTATCTGTTTTTGTAATCAATGTTTTTAAGTACATTCCAGTCTTCTTGCTGAACTCCCTTTGCTCAACTTCTCTTTTAAAAATCTTGTAATAAGCAAAGATTATAAACATTTGATTCAAGGCAACTTCAGTTGTGTTGTATTTGGTTCTTGAGTATTTTTTAAATTTGTTTTTTGTTTCTGCGAGTTCTTGCTCGTATACCTTCCTGAAACCGACAATAATAAATTCATTCTTGAAATCTTTTATAACAGTTTGTTCAGGATTATTTAAATCTTCGTATCCAAATTCATTGATTAACCTAGTTAAAGCTCTAAAACTTCTTTGTATAACGTCTTCAAGTTCAAAAGTGTACCAAAGAGTCTGTTCCTCCGTTATCTTTTTTATTTTAGTGTCGCCGTTTTCAAGATTTTTATCAGTTATCTTTGGAATCTTGAAATAGTTCCTGTAGCTTTTGCATAAGTTTGATAAAGACATCATAATCATTATTTTTGATTTCCTGTTTTCATCTGTCGAAATCTCTCTCATGGTAACAGCTTTTTCTAAAATTTCGTTTCTAATTTTTTTCTTTTTCGCTTTTCTGAGTACTCCCAAATCATATCCTCCTGTTCTCTAAAATTACCCCCTATTTATAGCCCTTTAAAATCTTTAATCACTCTAGGACACCACCACAGCAGCATAGCCATTAAAAATGGAAAAGTCACATTGCCTCCTGCTATCCAGTGCCCTTTGATTTGGATAACTTCAATCTGAATCCAAATTGATGCCAGTATCAAAATCATCCATTTTGTTGCATTCGCTGTTGTTAGCATTTTCTTCCTCCAGTTCCTTAATTTCTTCTTGATCCATTTCTTTTTCCAGCTGTTCTCTTATTGTCATATTCTTCCTCCCATTAAAGAATCCAGTATTGCCAAGTTGTCTTTTGTAAGTTGTTTTTGAACTTTTTCATACCATTCATCCCAAATTTTTTCACATTCTTTTTCTAATTTTTCTTTCAATTTTATATCTTGTATACGATTTATAATACCGTCTATTTTAATTGCCCATCCAGTCATTACTAAATCATTTTTTAAATTATATTTTCCTTTTATAACTTCTTCCGCAACTTTTTTTAATTCATTCACTGTTGCCAAATAAAATCCATCCATAAATTCCTCCTAAAAATTTTTGATACTTTCAATATCCTCAATCAACAATTTTTGGTTCTGGCTATTGAAAGATAGCCAGTTTTATATTATAATTGTCCTAAATGCCGTTATTTAATAACTAGAAAGGAGATATTATGTTTTTAATTATATTTTTGATTATATTTTTAACAATTTTATTTTCAAAAGAAAAAATACAAGAGATTTTCGGATTTATTCTTTGCATGTCAGTAGTAATTTTTGGGTCTGTTTTTTATTATAAAATCACTTTTGATAAAGAAGATTTAAATACTATGTTAACTGTAAGCAGTGTATTTATAGCTATTTCTATTTTTATCAACAAACAAAGATTGATTAAAATTTCTGTTATAAATTTCTTTTTGACTTTAATTGGTTTTCTGAATATTTTGATTGAAAACAAAATAAAAACAAAAATATCTGCAAATATCATTTTTACCACTTTAATAATTTTATCGGTTGCTTGGTTTGTTATTGAGTTGGTTTTTTCTATTTATTTAATAAAGAAAAAAGAAGATACAACAAATAAGTAATAAGGAACGAAGCTATAAATTTCCAATAAAAATCAAAAAGCGTGTTTCGTTCTTTTATCGTTTTTAAAATTTTCTTTATTATTTTCATAATTTTTCCTCCCGAAATTTATTTAAGATAATTAATATCTTATCCAAACTCACTATTTCTAATGAGTTTGGTAAAACATTAATTTAATGTTCCAGTAAAGTTTGGTTCAAGCTCTGAAATTTGTTTAGCAATTTCGTGAGCTTGTAAAATTGACAACCCCTCAATAACATCATCTGTTATCGGAGTATCAAAACAAACATCATACTCTTCCTCTGTACCAACTAGCACCGCTACCTGATACAAAGTTGCGTTGTTAATGTCGGGGACGATTGAAACACCGTAACCGTTGCTGTAAAATTCGATATGTTGTTTCGATTTATCAAGAGTGTTCAGGATTCTTTTTAATAAATCCTCATCATTCATCAATTCTATAATTTCATCTGTTACTGTTTTCATTTCAATCACCTCCTTTAAATTTATTTCTTAAACATTTTTTTTATTCTGTTTTTCAGTTTCTTTTCTTCCTTTTCCTTTAAAACCTTTTTGTTGTTTTCGTTTACAATCGCTAATACTTCAAATTTCATTTTACATCTCTCCTATGCTATTTTTTTAGTTATTATAGTTACATCTACAATTTCATCTTCCCACTCCGCTTCCTGATGTCCGTTATCGTATGTTATTACTCCAACTTGATAGCTTTTTTCAACTTGTTCATCGTATTCAAAGTTTTCAAAGTATTTTTGAATCTGTGCCACTTCCTCGTTTGTGTATCCATCTGACAACCATTCTTTTAACCAATTGTCTAGCCATTCTTGAGTATATTCGATTTCATAATTCTCATTTACCTTTAGTTCTTCATCATCAAGTAAATCAAATATTATACCTCTTACCTCTTTTTCTAATTTTGTCATTTTTTATCATCTCCTATTTATAACTTTTTGTAACGTTTTTGTTACATAAATTCCTTTAAAAAAGCAGTCTTATCTTGACTACAAAATTATTATAACACATTTGTAACAAAAATGCAACACTTTTTTGTAACAAAATTGTTACTTTTTGAAAAAATGTGGTAAAATTAGAATAAGAAAGCAGGAGGAATACTTATGAAACTAGGGGAATTATTAAAAGAAAAGAGAGAGCAAAGAAATTTAACTTTGCGACAAGTAGAGAATAAATTAAAAGGAAAAAATATTAATTACAGTCACACAAGCATAAAAAGATTAGAGAATGAGGAACACGAAAAAGTTCCAATAAAAGTTTTATCGGCTTTAGCAGAAATATTTAATCTAAATAAAATAGAATTGTTTAATCTGGCTGGTGCTGCCTTAGATAAAATAGACGATGATAGGGTTTTACAATTGAACAGAAGAGAAAAATTGCAAAGAGAGAAATTTTTAGAAGATAATGCTGTCTTTTTCTTCAATGATGAAAATGTTTCAGAAGAAGACAAAGACAAGTTAATGCTTGCTTTGAATAACGCATATTTTAGATCAAAAGAAATAAAAAGGGATAAAAAAAACAACAAATAGCCATTATTGGAGGAATATGAAAAAGAATTTTGTATTAAGAGTAAAAAATTTAATAGAAAAATACAGAACCAAAAATCCTTTTAAAATTTGCGAAAGAGCGGGAATCGAAATAATATTTCAGGATTTAGGAGAAATAAAAGGCTTTCATGTCAGAAACGCTGGAGTTAGTTTAATAATAATTAATAGCAAACTTTCCGAATTAATGATGATTATAGTGTTGTTACATGAATTGGGACACGCTATATTGAAGCATCCGACTAAAGATATTTCTTTTATGAAAGATAATTTTTTTGGATTTTCTAACCAGCTAGAAAATGAAGCAAATTTATTTTTGGCAGAATTTTTATTTAATTACATTCCACTAGAGGATTATTTTGTTGGTAAGGAAGAAGAAAAAGCATTGATGAGACTGGCGGAGTTGAAAAGTAGATTTGGGAAATAAAAATGAAAGAAAACACTGATATTTATTAAAACTAGTAAAAAAATGTAGTTGACAAAGAGAGACGTAAGTGTTATAAATAATATGCGGATCGTACTGTATCAATGATTTTTTTAAAAGTCGATATAGGCTAAAATTATAATATTTTAAATTAAATGTAGAGTTATTTCAACCGCAAAATAACTCTTTTTTTATACTTTTATTTTTCTTTGAAATATGATATAATTTAGTAAAATTTGTAAGAGGTAGAGGAGAAATTGAAAAAATTAGTTTTACATATAATTTTACCAATATTTGTTGGCTCGGTAATATACGTATTATTTAGAGAAAAAACTTTATTAATGTTTGATTGGTTTAGTTATTTAAAGTTAGATTTTATAATAGATTCTTTGAGAAATAATTTTTACAGATATAGAATATATATTCCGAAAAGTATATTATTTTCATTACCCGATGCTTTGTGGGTATATTCTTTCACAATGTTTTTGAGCATTTATTTTAAAAACAGAATACTTTTGTCAATAATTTTTATTGGAAGCATTATAACTGAAATATTACAATTATGTTTTGTAATTGGAACTTTTGATATATATGATGTTGTATATATGTTTGCGTTGTACTTAGTCGCAATGTACTTTATAAAAAAATTTGAGGAGGAAAAGAAATTATGAAAAAGAAAGCGGGATTGGTTTTAGGGTGTATCTTGTTTGTTGTTTTGGCGGTGGGAAGTGTACCAAGCGGAAATAAAGATAACGTGGAAGTGAAAAATAACAGCAGTAGCCAAGAAACTCAGTCCTCTACAAATAATTCTACAGAACAACAGTCGCAGCAAGAAACAAAAAAAGAGTATGAAATTTCGGATGTAAAAACGAAATCGGATCAATTTGCTACTTATGTAACTGGTATTCTTAAAAACAATGGTGGACAAAAAGGATATGTTCAAATTATGATACCGTGCTATGATAAAGATGGTGCTAAATTAGGAGACGCTTTGGCAAACGTAAACGACATTGAAGCAAACGGAAAATGGAAATTTAAAGCTATGTTTGCAGGGAATGAGAAACCAGAAACTTGCAATATTGACAATGCTAAAGTATCAGGATTTTAAAAAATAAAAGGAAGCTGTAAAAGGCTTCTTTTTTGTTTTAAAAATTTTGTTGCAAAAATGTTACAAATGAGGTATAATGATTTTGAGGTGATAAAATTGAAAATAGAAGAAAAAAGAATGAGGACTATTAAAAGCCTTATTTTTTCAAGAGGTTTAACAATGAAAGAAGTGATGGAAAAATTTGGATACAATAGTTATGAAGGCTTTAAAAGAGCCATAAAACAAAATAGAAGAAACAGATATAATGAAGTCCTTAGTTATTTAAAGGATTAATTTTTTTGATTATTTTGTAACGTTAAAGTTACAAAAACAAAATCCAAAAGAAAAGGAAGGAGGTGTGAGAAATGAATATTAAAGAAAAAATGAAAAAAAACAAAATAATAGAAATGAAAATTATTGAAATATTAAAAGAAAACAATGTTACTTTGAGAGATTTTGACACAATTTCTAATAGCGTAAAAATGAAATTTGTGGAAGCAGCAACTTTGAAGAATGAAGTTTCGGAAACTGTTAAGAAAAATGAATTAAGAATTGATGTGAAGCTGAATACAGAAGAGATTGAAAAATTGATTGAAGAATTTTTGAAAAGAATATCGGGCTCAATTGATATTTTTTAAAAAAGCAGAACCTTAAAAGGCTCTGTCTAAAATTATAAAACTTTTTTAACAGCTTTATCAAAAAGTTCTTGCCAAGTGCTCGAAGATGTAAATTTTTTTACATGGTCATTTATTTTTTCATCAGGGCATTCTTTTAAATCCTGAGTATTGCGAATATCAATATAAGCCAAAAAATCTTCTATATTTTGGAATTTATTGTTAGTTTCAGCTTGTATAAACTCAGGTGTAAAAAAGTGGTCAGCAGGAGCATTTACAGAAGTGTTTTTTCTTATATCAACTTCTGTT
Source organism: Leptotrichia sp. HMT-225 (assembly GCF_030644325.1). Lineage (NCBI taxonomy): Bacteria > Fusobacteriati > Fusobacteriota > Fusobacteriia > Fusobacteriales > Leptotrichiaceae > Leptotrichia > Leptotrichia sp. HMT-225. The sequence goes on from NZ_CP130323.1 coordinate 687,833, forward strand.
CCGAGTTTTTCAGAAATTTCTGAATTTATTGCATCGTAAAGTTGTTCTTCAAAATTTTTAGTACTAGATTTGAATTTTATTTTCATATATATTCCCCCTTTCTTTTGATTATTAGCACTTCCTCTAAAATGTTGCTAACATAGGGAGTATATCACAATGAATTATAAATTTCAAGGAGGAAAAATGTTTGAAGAATTTTTAGAAAAGTGCCTAAGATATGAAAATTTGTATATCTTAGAAGAAACAGGAGATAGAGAAAAGATTAAGAGGATTAGCAAAAGGCACGGAAAAGTAACTGAAGCAAGTGTACTGCTATTTGATTTCGGAACTAAGAGAACGACAATAAACGAAATATATTTTAACAGCCAAGGATATTTTATAATTCGAGATCAGAAAAGATTGAGATTGGAAAAATTTAAGTAACAAAAAAAAGCACTCCGAAAAGTGCTTGAAAAGAAATTTATGAAAATTACTACATATTGTAATCATTATAGCATAAAAATGTTAAAAATACAATATGTAGGGAGAGGGAAAATAATGCGTGATATAAGAAAAAGAGGTTGGTTTTGGATAGAAAACGAACTTATAGACAGAACAGATTTATCGTTTGAAGTAAAATCAATGTATATGATCCTAGCCAGATTTGCGGATAGCGAAGGGAAATGTTTTCCAAGCATAGAAAAGTTAGCTGAAATAATTGGGAAAGATAAAAGAACTGTTATCAGATATATCAAAAAACTGGAAGAAAAAGGATTAATTGAAAAGAAAAGAAGATTCAATCAGACAAATATTTATTGTTTAAAAAACGCTGATTCTAATAGTGACAAAATTGATAATGACAAAAATGATAGTGACAAGGATGTCACTTCCCTAGGTGACACTGGTGTCACTTCCGATAGTGACAAAAATGTAAATCTAAAAAGACCCATAGAAAAAGACCCAATTAAAAATACCCAATATAAAGAAAAATATAAAAAAGAAAAATTGAACAATATTGAGTGTTATGTGATGTCATTGGAAAAAGATGAGAACTATAAGCAGCTGCTTTTTAAATTTATAAAATATCGTAAGGAAATAAGGAAATCATTAAAAACAATAAGCCCGCTAAAAGCTCTCATAAAAGAATTTCCATTATATAGTGACTTAAAAGAAGCTTTAGAAATAATGGAAACAAGGGAATGGAGAACAGCAACAGTTGAATGGATAGAAAATTATAAAAACAGTTTAGGAGGAAATAATAATGGCAATAGCAAGTCTTGGAGAAATAACAGCCAAAAAGTTGCAGACAAGCACAATGTCAAAATTGACAGATCAAATGACGGCTGGTAATAAATCATATATGGCAGAAACCGTAACTAGAAGTGAGTTTAAAAAATCAAATAGAGTTTCAGATATTCCGATTTTCAAAAAAATATCCAAAGTTGAAGATGATGAGATTGATAATCGATTCAAAAACTCTAAAGTAATAAATAAAACAGAAAAAGAATTTAGAAAATCGTTTTATAACTTCTGTAAGAACTTTGAACACATAAAAGGCACTGGTTCAGGGATATATATGTCAGGGGATGAAGGGACAGGAAAAACATATTATACTAACTGCATTTACCACGAACTTTGCGATAAATACGTGGTTTATAAAACATCATTGCAGGCACTTTTGGATGAAGAAGCAGATAATTTTAAAAATCCGAATGTCAATAAAAATTTTGTTTTAGATAGATTTGAAAGAGCTGATTTGGTTATTTTTGACGATTTAGGAAACGAAATGATTTCAGACTGGATGAAACAGGAACTTTATAGGTTTTTTAGTTACTTATGCAAGCACAGAATATCGTTTATTATAAACACAAATTTAAACGATGATCAACTAAAGGATTTTATGAGAATAAACGGAAGTGCAAAACTATTTAGTCGAATACGTGGAAGATGTAAATATTATAAATTTGAATGGGAAGATAGGCGGATAGACGAGTGTAAGGAAATTTGGGATAAATATTATTAGGAGGATAGATGAACAGTTATCAAGATGAATTAAAGAAGGTATTATTGACTTATGATATGGACAAAATAAAAGAATTTATGCATAAACATAACAAAAATATGCCGAGAAATAACTTGGCTTTTTGGGCAGGAGTACACAAAGGAATATGTAATTTACCAAACTGCACAAACGAAGAAAAAGAATTTTCGAGAAACTGGTTAAAGAAACATGAATTCAAGGAAGAAATATTTTAGGAGGATAGATGAAAACAGTAAGAATAAACGACCTAGTAAAAAGAAATAAACAAATTTTAAGAAGAAGAAAGGTTATTGAAAAGAAATTAAAAGAGTTGCAACAAGAAGATAACGAACTTCTGAAGGAGTTGGAACGAAACAACAACTTCTTTGTGAAACGAGGAATGGAACAGATTAAACGAAAATAAAACTCATTTGTATAAGGATAGACAACAACGAATTAAAAACAACAGATAAAAACGAATGGCTTAAATTTATAAAAAGACATCGCGGAAAAGTCAAAAGCATAGAGCAATTTAACTTGGATATTCCAGAAAATAAATTGCAGAAGGCTTTGGAATATTCGTTTGATGAATTGTATAAATTTAAGTTGGAAGAAGGGAGAAAAAAGCAAGAATGAGAATTTTTATATCTGGAAATGTTCCGAGCTCTAAAAACAGCAAACGTTGGACAGGCAAAAGGCTGATAAATTCAGAAACTGTAATGAAATACAAGAAAAATACGGCTGATGAATGGTTGCAAAAAGGCATAAAGTTCAGGGAAATGCTAAAAGGCAAAGAAAAGCCTTACAAAATTGGATTTTATTTCATAAGAAACAGCAAAAGGGCATTTGACTATGTGAATGTTGCACAGCTTCCGTTAGATTTAATGCAGGAAAACGAATGGATAGAGAACGACAATATGGAAAATATCATTCCTGTGTTCTTAGGTTATGAAGTCGACAAGGAAAATGCAGGGGTAAGGATAGAAATTTTATAGGAGGGAATTAAAAAATGAATTCAAATATAGTTTTTAAATTCAGTATTAAAAGCAATTTTTGTAGAAATTTTGAGGAAGAAAATCAAAAATATAAAAAAGGGAACACGTTTGAAATGTTTGACAGTGTTTTCAGAGTGTGTAAAAGAAGAAAATTGAAAGATAATAACGGATATAGGATTTTTTGCGAGGAGTTGAAATAAATGGAACAATGGAATAAATTAGTTGGATTAGTAAAAGAGTTTTACATAGCATTCGGACAGCAGGAATTTCTGGAAAAAGAAATGACTGAAGAAAGAACGGAATTAAGAAAAAAGTTATTTGACGAAGAATTGAAAGAATATGAAGTGGCAGAAAAAAATAATAACAAGGTTGAAATGCTGGATGCAGTATGCGACATGTACTATATCTTAATAGGGACGTTGTTAGAAAAATGTAAAGGCGATGTTGAAGCTGCTGTAAATGTGATTTATTTTGGATGCAACGATAAAAGCGAATTTATTTTTGAAAAAGTCTTTAAAAATGAGTTTAATGATATTTTTGTGAAAGCATTTGAAGAAGTTCACAGAAGTAATATGAGTAAACTTGAAAATGGGAAAGCAATTTTCAGGGAAGATGGAAAAATACTTAAGGGGAAAAATTATTTTAGACCTAACTTGAAACAATTTGTTGAAAAGGAGAAAAACAATGGAAAACGATAATGTAAATAGCCCAAAACACTACAAATTAGAGGGGCTGGATGTGGAAGTGATTGATGTAATAAAGGCGACTGTAAAAGATTTTAATAGTTTCTGCCACGGAAATATTATTAAATACGTGTTAAGAGCGAATAAGAAAAACGGAATCGAAGACTTCAAGAAAGCAAAAAAATACATTGAAATGATGATTGGAGATGAAAATTAATGAACGAATTAATAAACATAGAAGCTAAAAATACATTGACAAGTTTAGAAGTAGCGGAAATAACAGGAAAAGATCACAAAAGTATTTTAAGAGATATCAGGGATGAAATAGATAAATTGGGAGAAGAAAGAGGTCGGCTCATTTTTGTGCCGACTGAATATACGGATAATTTTAACAGAAAACAGCCTGCCTTTTTATTGAATTACAAAGGTGTCTTGCAGCTTGGAGCAAGATACAGTGCTGAAACTAGATTTAAACTTATTGAAAAAATAGAAGAATTAAAAAAACCAATGACAATCGAAGACATGATCATATTGCAGGCAAACGAAATGAAAAGCGTCAAGCATAGAATTGACATCGTAGAAAATAAAGTTGATAACGAGATAAGAATAGACCACACAGAACAAAGAAAATTACAAAAAGCGGTTTCGATAAGAGTTTATCAAAGGCTGGATGTGATAGACGCTGACAGAAATTTAATGTTTCCTTTCCTGCGATTTACAGAGATTTAAAGGACAGGTTTGGAGTTGCAAGCTACCGTGACATTAAGAGAAAAGACTTAACTGAAGCACTGGCATACGTACAGAACTGGATAGAAAAAGCGGAATTAAGGAATTGAGATAGAAGAGATTAAGTTGATAAAAGGACAATGACAACTGAATAATAACTGTGATAAATAATTTTGAAATTTTTAGATTTTTAGGTATAATAAATATTATCAGAAACAGGAGGTAATCAATGAAATATAAGAAATTTAGAATAAGAAATTATAAGGCGATTAAAGATCTAACAATAGAATTGGATAATCAAAATTTGGTTCCAATAATAGGTTTAAATGAAACAGGAAAGAGCTCTATCTTACAAGCATTATTTGCATTTGATTGCTTTAATGACAAGCAATATAGTGGCGAATTTATAAATTATGACTATATAAAAAACAAATTCGAAAACAAACAAAATCCTATTATCGAAGCCGAAATAGAAAATATAAATAAAAACGATTTGATAGAGAACGCAATAGGATATATAATTACACAAAAAGAAGATTATTTTGTTTCTAACAGCCGATACAAAGATAATAGTGAATTTAAAAAGCATCAATATTTAAATTTTATTCGAGATAAATTATTAAGTTTTATGGAAAATGTATTTTTTGATATAAAAGAAGATAGTTTAAAAATCGCAAGAGAATTTTCAATTACTCAAAATGGTATGTACAATAATAGATATTTAATTTCACAATTAAAAATCAAGGAGTTTAATGAAACAATATCAGTAAATGGTTATTCAATCGAAGAACTTTTATTTTATATACCAAAAGAAGAAATAGAACAATTAATAGGAGAATCAATTTTAAAATATTTACCTCATATAGTATATATTGATGATTTTAAAGATGCGATTCCAAATAGAATCAAAGAAAACGATGATTGGTATTTGTACATCAAGGAAATATTTTCTAGAAATAAAATGAATGTAAATGACTTTTTGAATAGCACTTTATCAGATAAAGGGACAATGCTGGAAGATATAAAATATGAACTTAATGAAAATCTAGCCAATTTATGGGATAAAATGCACGAAAACAGAATAAAAGAAGAATTTAAAACTATAGAAATTGATTTAAAATACGAAGATAAAGAATTCCAATTTTTAATAAATGATTTGAGAGAAAAAAGAGAAAACGGAAGACCAAGAACAGTGGTATTTCCAGTAAATATGCGTTCTAAAGGATTTCAGTGGTTTTTCAATTTTTTCATTAAAATGAAATATAATTGGAAACATATAAGTGATGAAAATTATGGGAGTATAATTTTATTGGATGAGCCAGGAGTATACTTACATACAACTTTTCAGTCAGAATTAGTAAAAATATTGAAAGAATTATCGTTAGAAAACAAAATATTCTATACAACACATTTAGAAAATATGGTTAATCCAAAAGTAATAAAAATAAATCAAGTTCATATAGCAAAAAGAAAAAATGAAAAAGTGATATTAGAAAGAATCACTAAAATTGAAGACAATAAAAATTTAGGAGAAATGACACCGATAATAAATGCTCTAAAAATAGATAATTTTCCATTATTACATTTTAATGAAAAAATTATAATAACAGAAGGAATGACAGATAAAATATTTCTAGAGATGCTAAAGGAAATTGAATTGTTGGATACAAATATAAAGATTATTCCTGGTGTAGGAGTTACAAATCTTAGTATTTTAATAGGTTTATTTAGTGGAATTACAGATAATTATACTGTAATTTTTGATAATGATGATGAAGGAAGAAAATTTTTTGAAAAATATAAAAATGAATATGGTAAAAGAGAAAGTAAAAAATGGATATTACATCGGTCAAAGGATAAGGGAAAACAAGATATTGTATTGGAGAGTTATTATAGTCCTAAAATAAAAGAAATTTTAGATAAATATCCGAATGGAATAAAAACAGGATTAATAGAGTTTTATTACTCTGCAACATCCGAAGAAAAAGAAATATTTTATGAAGAATTAAAAGATTTAAATAGAAAGGGAGAGGATATTCATATTCTTATAAACCAAATAAAATCAAAATTGAAGTAAATTGAAATAAATTGAAATCACAGTTATTAATTTAGCTGTGATTTTTTTATGGAGGAAAAATGGATGAGAATGTGTTGGAAAAAATAAAAATTAGATTACTAAGTGGAATTGAAGTAGATGAAAGTGATTTTAATTTCATGAAGTTGAATGCCAATTTATTCAAAAGTATTAAATTTATTAAGAAAAGGAAGGCTAAGAAGAAATGGCTTACACGGAAATCAAAAATAGCGAGATAACAATAACATTAGCCGTAGAAAAAGTTTATCCAGGACTTAAGCAACAGCTGGAAGAGCGTCTTAATAATTTTCCAATCAAAGTTATTCCTGTAAAAAAATTGTCTAAGGCACAGAACGGACTGATACATGTGTTAATAAAGCAATTTGCTGATGAACTAGGCTGGACTATGCTGGATATGAAAGAATATCAGAAAGAACAATTTGCAATAAGCAGAGATTTGAATAAATTTTCTACTGCCAAATGTGATATGGAGACCGCAAATGATTTTATAGCATTTTTAATAGAGCAGGCATTGGAAAATGATATTAACTTATATATCTTGAACAAGCGAGATAAAAGATACAGGCATATACTGGAAATAGATAAGATGACTGAAAGATATGTGATTGCCTGCTTGAGAAAAAGAGTTTGCTGTATATGCGGAAAAGAACATAATGAGTACAGCACAATAGAACTACATCATTGGAACTCGGTAGCAAGCATAGGAGGATATGAAAACTGTGACGGATTAAAAACACCGTTTATGAGTTTATGTGCCAAGCATCATCAGGAATTCCACGCAACAGGCAAGGAAACGTTTAAGAATAAATATTATATTGAAGGGGTGTGGTTAAATGTGGAACTTGTAAAAGATTTGAAAAAGATTTACAAAAATCATTTTAAGGCATTTAAGGAGGAGATATGAAAAAATTATTATTAGGAATTGTAATTTTAGGATTATTAGGAAGTTGTGCAAGATGGGAAGATACTCAAAAAGATTGGGAGAGTGATACGAAAGGGCTAAAAAGGACAGTGCAAATTTATACTCTTGACGGAAAATTGTTAAAGGAATACAAAGGGCTGATAAGGGTAAGAGATTCGGATGAGAGCGGAAGAATATCATTAAACTTAATAAGCGAAAATAATCACAGAGTTACAATTGATAATGCGATTGTGATAACAGAGGAGGATTAAAATGCTGGAAATAATAACGAGAATTTTAAGTGCGGCAGTTACAATATTTTTAGTTTTCTTTTTAGTCAGCTATCTGTATGCTTTAGTTGAAGATGTAAAAAAGAAATTAAGAGGAATAACTAAAATTAATTATACACCTTACAATGTGATGTATTTTTTAGTATTTTGGTTTTTAAATATTCTGCTGATTTATGCAATAATAAATTTGATTGTATTTTTTGCAATTAGAGTGTAAAAATGGACGAGTGCAAATTAAAAACAACATTGGCAAAGAGGAGTGGACAAGTGGGAAATTATGAATTAATAGATGAAAAAAAAGTTTTTTATGAAAATTTAACAGAATTTGGTCAACAAGAATTTCACAAATTTAAAATGAATTTTTTAAGAAAACACTTTCCAGAAAAATTTAAAAACAACCAAGTAATTGTACTTTTTGAAAGAGAATTTACAGAAGAAGTGGAATTAGAATTGATAAGAGGATTTACAGAGAAAATGATTCGAGAAGAAGGGAAAAGATTTCTTGAGTTTGCGGCAAAATATCTCGAAGAAAAGGAAAAACAGGAACAAAAGCAAAAAGAAACGGATAAAAAACATCAAAAAAAATTATTGTTTAAAATTTTAAATTTTTTCAAGAAAAAACAAAACTCAAACACTTGAAAAAAGCAATAAAATAGGTTATAATTAGGAGGTAAAAATTGAACACAAAAAAAGAACTTACACAAGAAGATATTAATGAGCTTTTAAAAGATAAAGAAGTTTTGTATTTATTACAAGATTTAAAAACAGCAAAAACCTTTGAAGATAATATCAAAATTACTATATATATAAAAAAAGGTAAAGTAAAAGACAGGCAATACACAACAACAAAATATCATAGGGGCAAATAAACCTCAGCTGAGTGAGCCACTGAATAGATAGATTAGAAATAGTCTATTTGTTTAGTGGCTCTTTTTTTGTCTAAAAATCAAAGAAAGGGGGCAAAATGAAGATAGAGAGAATAAATATCAATGAAATAATTGAGTATTCAGGAAATGCAAAAGAACATCCTGAACGGCAAATTGAACAGATTAAAAACAGTATTCAAAAATTCGGATTTAATGATCCAATTGCTATTGATGAAAAAGGCATAATAATCGAAGGACACGGAAGATATTTGGCATTAAAAGAACTTGGATATACAGAAGTTGAAGTAATCAGATTAAATCATTTAACAGAGGAGCAAAAAGCAGCTTATGCTATTGCTCACAATAAATTAACTATGAATACAGAGTTCAATATCGAAAAATTACAGTACGAGTTGAACAAGCTGGAAATAGCTGATTTTGATTTAAATTTATTAGGCTTCAGTGAAGTGGAGTTAGAAGAAATAATGGAAGACGAAATCGAAGAGATGGAAGAAGACGAAACCGAAATTATTGAAGATGATTTGGAGATAGCTGAATCTGAAAATATTGTAATAAAAACAGGAGATTTGATTGAGTTAGGAAAACATAAAGTAATGTGTGGAGATAGTACTGTTTCAAAACAAATAAAACTCTTGTTAGATAATAAAAAAGCTCATTTGGTATTTACAGATCCTCCGTATGGAATGAAAAAAGAAAAGGATGGTGTGGCAAACGATAACTTAAATTTTGATAATTTACTGGAATTTAATAAAAAATGGATTCCTTTATCGTTTGAAAATTTGAAAGAAAATGGCAGTTGGTACTGCTGGGGAATAGATGAGCCGTTAATGGATATATATTCAAATATACTAAAACCAAAAATCAAAAACAACGAAATAACATTCAGAAATCTGATTACCTGGAATAAAGGGAACAGTCAAGGGCAAAAAACATCATTTTTAAAAATGTACACTAGAGCAGATGAAAAGTGCCTATTTGTAATGAACAGTGTACAAGGATTCAATGATAATTCAGAAAACCATTACGAAGGATGGGAACTTATTAGGCAATATTTAGCACAAGAAATTAAAAAATGTGGCGGCACTAAAGTGTGGAAAAAAGTTTTGAACAACCAAATGGGAAAACATTATTTTACAAAAAGCCAGTGGTTATTTCCAACTGAAGAAAATTATAAAAAAATGCAAAACTACGGAAAAGAGTACGACGCTTTCAAAAAAGAGTACTCGGAATTAAGAAAGGAATACGAAATCATAAAACAAAAATTTAATGAGACAAGACCTTTTTTTGACAATACACACGATAGCATGAATAACGTTTGGACGTATGAAAATGGCTCAGTCAAACAAGCGGAATTTCAAGAAGAAATAAAAGATGCTGGAGGACACGCGACTCCCAAACCTCAATTCATCTGTTGTAGAGCAATAAAAAGCAGCAGCCGAGAAAATGAAAGAGTATTAGATTTATTTGGAGGTAGCGGAAGTACATTAATAGCTTGTGAACAATTAAATAGAAAAGCGTATTTAATGGAATCAGAAACCAAGTGGGTGCAAGTAATTATAGAAAGATATTTAAAATTTACAGGAGAGGAAGAAATAAAGATAAATGGAAAAACTGTAAATTGGGAAGAATATAAAAATGGATAAACGATATTTACGAGATCTGTTAAGAAAAGAATATGAAAACGGCATAGGAATCACAGAACTGTGTCGAAAATACAATCAAAGCATCAACACTGTGAAGAGCTGGAGAAAAAGAGAAGGCTGGAAAAAAAAACAGATAAATGCACCCTTAACTAATGCACCCCCAAAAAAGAAAATTGCACCCCCAAAGCAAAAGGGTGCAAATGAAAAAGAAACCCAGATAAAAGCAGACATAATTAATAATGTTCCCAAAGAAGAAATTTTGGAAAAACATGGAATAAAAAAGAGTACTTATTATAACAAAGCAAAAAGTATTAGACAACTAAGAAAAGAACGTACAGAAAAGTATCTTGAACAAATAGCTGATGAAGTTTATAAAGGCGAATTATACAGGATATTAAAAGGAACAGAGACCGCAAAAGCAAATTTGGTGGTAAGAGCAACCAAAGAAATAAATTCACAAGAAATGGATACTAAAAAAGTACAAGAATACGAAAAAGCGTACACAACTATTAAAAAAATGGGAAATGATTTAATGCGAACCGGAAAAATGTTGACTGCTTATGAGGTTCTGGAGATTGATAGACAGCTTGCTGAAGAAGAAATATCCAGAGAGAAATTAGAAATTGAAAAGACTAAAATTAAAAAAGATGATACTAAGGATTTGGAAAAAGAAAGAGAAATGATTGAGTTGTTAAAAAATATAACAGAAAAGGTTGAAAAAGATGAATGATTTAACTCCTAAACAGTATGAAGTATTAAAAACGTTTAATAAAGAACAGCCGAGAATAACAATTTTAACAGGAGCAAAAAGAAGTGGAAAAACATTTTTAAATAATCTTCTGATGTTATCACATATTGCAGCATTCGCTAATCAAAATCTTAACTTTATCATAATTGGAGCAACTAGCGGAAGTATTTGGAGAAACGTTTTGAACGACTGGGAAACGATGTTAGGAAAACAATTTAAGCCAAAAAAAGACGGAAGTTTCAAACTTTTTGGAAATAATGTTTGTTTATTTGGCGGAGAAAAGGCAGATAGCTGGAAAAAAATGAGAGGTATGACTTCTCATGGTACTTATATAAATGAGGCAACAGCATTACACCAAACTTTTATAACAGAAGCCTTCTCAAGAACATCAGGGGAAGGTGCAAAAATATTTATTGATACCAATCCTGACAATCCTGCTCATTTTGTTAAAAAGGATTATATCGACAACGCTGGAGATAGATTGGAAAATGGCAGATTAAATATTCTAGTTAGTAATTTTAAACTTGATGATAACGTTTTTCTTAATAAAGAATACGTGGATTCTATTAAAAAGACAACTCCACGAGGAGCAACTTACGACAGAGATGTTTTAGGATTGTGGGTAGCTCAAGAAGGTGTTGTATTTGCAGATTTTTCTGAAAAAGAAAATATAATTAAGGACATAGAAAATATTGAAATAAAGGAATATTACATTGGAGTCGACTGGGGATTCGAACATTATGGAACATTGGTAGTTATTGGAGTGGATTTTGAAGATAATTATTATATCGTTGAAGTTATAGCGAAACAGCATAAGTATTTTGATTACTGGAAAATGCTTATTTTACAGAAATATAAAGAGTACCAAGTATCAAGAGTATTTTGCGATAGTGCTAGAACTGAATATGTACAAGGGTTATTAGATTTTGGAATAAATGCAGAAAATGCTAAAAAAGATGTAAAAGAAGGTATTGATTTGGTTGGGGCTATGTATAAAAGGAATAAGCTAAAAATTACAAAGAAAGCCTTCAAAGGAAAGTTTGAGAGTGAGATATACTCGTATGTTTGGGGTAAAAATGATGAACCGCTTAAAGAAAATGACGATGTAATGGATGCAATAAGATATGTTTTATATAGCTTAAAAAAAGATGAAGGCGGAATTGCTTATTTATATTAGGAAGGAGGGCTAATGTGACTAGAGAGGAAAGAACAAGGATTAAAACTTATTACGACAGGGAACAATACAGCAAATCGAATTTGAATAAGAATATGCCAGGACTGTTCGACGGAACTGTAGAAATATTCAATCCAATCCGAGATATTGTAAAGGCTTTATCAAATACAGCTTTAAAGGATTTGGGAATCGATAATGACAAATTAAAAGAAATTTGGGAAATCAATCAAATGACTACTTTCGGTAAAAAAATTGCTAAAGAGATGTATTTGAATGAAGAAGTGTTTGTTGAAGTTATATTAACTCCTGACGAGCAAATTAGATATATTTTGCACAATGTAGACGATGTTGAATATTCAGAAGTGTTTGGAGAAATTAAGAAATTTAAAGTTGAAGGGGAACAAGTTTATTTTGATGAAAACGGAGAAGAGCAAAGTAGGGAGTATTCGAGGGAATATATAAAACTTGATACTGGAACTGTTAAAAGAATTGAAAAAATAGATGGTGATACAGTTGAAAGTCCTTTTATTTTAGATAAAATCCCTGTTTCAAAATTTAAAAACGACAGCAATATAATTGAAGCATTAAATATTATAGATAAAATCAATGAAACCGAAAGTTACATTGGGAGAATATTTGGAATACACGGAGACCCTTGGCTTCACGCAAATGGAGTAAAACAATTTGCAGATGTTAATTCTAGTAATGGAAAGATTAAGAAAAATGCACAGCTTTTGGAAGAGGCGAGATATAAAAAGAAAAGAATTATCAACACCCAAAATTCAAAAGAAATGGAAGCTAGTTTTAAATATATCGAATTAACAAATCCTTTAATTAGTGAAATGCAAAATGACATAGCTAGACTGGAAAAAAGACTGTCAAACTTATTTCCTGAATATCTTTTGGTAGATACAGCAACTCAAAATGTGAGCGAAGAAACTTATTTATTAAAAAACAACGGACTTAAAACTAAAGTGGCAAGTTTTAGAGAGGATTTCATAAAAAGTTTATTAGAGTTAGACAAAATTGCATTGGAATTGTCAGGAAGTTCAGATGAATTGACTGAAAATAATTATACATATTTTGATACATTTATGGAAAATGAAAAGAGCTCTAAATTAACTACTTTATCGTTAGCTCTCGATGTGATAAGCAAGGCAAAAGACATTGATGAAGAGTATAAACTTAAAAATTTAATAGAAAAAGTGACAGATGATACTTTGCAAGATTTGAGTGGTTTGTATGATTAAAATGGATTTTAAATGGGATTATAAAGTGGAGAAAAGATTATTTAATTTTTTTAGAAGAACAGCATTTTCCATATTTAGTGGTAAAAAAATAGATGTTGATTATTCAAACTTGATGAAAATATTTGTTAATTATAGTATTTCTTACGAGAAAAAATTTAAGAAACCGAAAGATATAGATGTGAAAAAACATACAGAAATAGCTGTAAAACAGATAAAAGAAATAAAAGACTGGCAAAATAATTTAAATAATTATATTGAAGAAAACAAGGAAAAAATTGATTTAAAAGATAAATTGAGTAATAACGCTAAATTTAGAGCTAGAAATATGCTTGGCAATTATTACAAAGATTTTTTGAGAGAAATAATCGCAATCGAAAGCGAATATTTTGAGTGGAACACAATGGGAGATGAACGTGTTAGACCGACACACGAAGCAAGAGACGGAGTTATCTATAATTGGGATAATGCTGAAATAGTTCCAGGGGAAGAAGCGGCATGCAGATGTTGGGCTACTGTTTATTTTCCTGATACAAAAGAGGAAATTGAAAACATAAATCAAAATTCTTGAGAGTTGAAAGATTACAAATCATTTACGAGTTGTTTGATGTCAAATCTCAAAAATTTATAGAGTATCAATACTGTAAATCATTTATGAGTTACAGCAAATAATCTAAAAAATAAGGAGAAATGAAATGTTAAAAAAACTAGAAAAAAGATTCAATTTAAATTATGAAGAACCAGGAGACGGAAAAGGCAATGGAGATGGAGCTGGTTCAGGTGGTAATGAGCCAACGCTTGATGATTTGAAAGCTAAAATTGAGAATTTTAAAAAAGCACAAGCTGAAAAAGACAAGGAAATCAATTCCTTGAAATCGCAGCTTGGACACAGCAATAAACAACTTGAGGAATTTCAAAAGCACGGCAAAACTGCTGAAGAATTGGCAAATTTAGAGAAAGAAAAAATTGAAAAAGAGCTTGCCGAAACTAAAAAACAATTAAATCTAACAACTTTAAGAACTAGAAAAAACGAGTTGGTAACAGAGTTAAAAATTAGTCCGCAATTTGCCGATTTAGTCCAAATTACGCCAGATATGACAATTGAAAGTCTTGAGTTAGCGGTTAAGAATGTAGCAGCTAAAGAAAAAGAGTTCACAACAGATTTCTTGAAAAAGAACTCTATAACAAACGGAGGATTTAATCCGAAAGATAAAAAGAAAGATGAAAAAGATTTTGTTGACAGAATGATTGAAAAAAACAAAAACAACGAAACAGATCTTACAAAATTTTAGGAGGTTGAGATGTTAAAAAGAACAGTAATGCACAAAGAAAAACTGAATGTGCAAGTGAAAATATTAAAATCAGATTTTGCTAATTACATTTACAAAGACAAAAATACCAATAAAGAGTATTTGTTAGCTGGAACACTTGTTAAAGCAAAAAATGGAGAAGATTTAAGAGAAACAGGAGCATTTGTAATTCCGACAGGGACAGGAACGCAGGCGGAAGCTGTGTTATTGCATGATGTTGAGTTTAAATATTACAACGACAATGAGCAAGCAACAGTTTCGCTTGAAGGAATTGCATATTTAGATAAATTAATTGCAGTAGGAAAAGAACATCCTACGCCAATTACGGTTACAAAAGCGGAGTTACCAGCAGGGCTAACTTACATTTATAAGGATAGAAAATAGGAGGTTAAGAAATGCCAATGAATTTAACAGATTTATTAAACGCAAAGAGTTTAAATAAGTATTATGCAGGAGTAAAAGGAACTACGTTAGTAGAAGCAATGTTTCCAGCTGTATTTTCAAACACTTTTGATATAAATACGTTTGGAAGTTTAGACGGTGGAGCGGTTGAAGTATTACAAAGCAGCCAACTGGATGCGGATGTAATGTTTAGAGACTGGGATTTGAAAACAACAACAAAAGGGGATAAGCAGTTTTTTAGGGAAGGTATGAAGCTTGACGAAAAACGCAGAAAAGAATTGCTAGAAATTTTGAATACAAATAATCAATCAATTATTGATAATTATTCAATACAAATCTTTGAAAAATTTGCGGGAGCAAAAGGATTTTTAGGAAGTGCAAGAGCAATTGCAGCTTATACAGTTTCACAATTTTTATCAACAGCCAAAGTAACGTTTGTTGATGAAAACGGTGGAGGACAGACAATTAATTATAGACTTGCTGATAAATACAAAGAAACGTTAGCAGGAACTAATATTTGGAGTGCTGCAACAGCAAAACCGCTTGAAGATTTAGAAAGATGGAAAGAAACGGTTGAAGAAGGCGGAGGAAACGTAGAAATAGCTTTAATGTCAAAAGCTACGTATAATGCACTAAAAAAACACGATACTGTAAAAGCATTATTTAAGAATATTATTGTTACGGTTACTCCAGCACTTATTAAATCTACTATTGAGGATGTAATCGGAATGACAATATTGATTTGGGACGAAAAAATAAAAGTTGGAAAAACAACAAGAAATGTATTTCCAGACAATATCATTACATTAATTCCAAACGGACAATTAGGAACAATGGAATATGGACCGACTCCTGCAAAAACTGATGAATTGCTTGGATTGTTAGGAGATAGAGAAGTTGTGGATATAGCAGGAACATTTGCAACTGTGGAAGTTGTGCCTGAATCAAAATCGGCAGGGGTTGTAAATAATGTAAACGTTGTAATTGAAGATTTAGTTGCTCCAAATCCATCAATAATAAACAGTATGTTCATAGCAACGGTAGGGTAGGTGAATTGAATGGCAAAAGAGAATAAAAAGGAAGAGGCAAAAGCTATTGTTGAAGCAGTAGCTTTAACGCCTTTGAGATACAACGATGTTAGATATGAAATTGGCGATAAGCTGGAATTAACTGAAGCAGAATTTGAAACTTTATCAGAAAATAAACTTGTCGGCGAAAGAGTTGATGAGTAATGACAGATGAAATTTTGGAGGAACTGAAAAAATATATTCCTGAAACTTCTGATTTTGATGTAGGAGTTGTTGAGCAGTTTTATAAAGTCGCTGAAGAAAAACATAGTAGCGAAAAAGAAAAATTGCTTAAAATATATCTTTTTGGATATTTGCTCACTTCATTAGATGACTTTGATTTTACGAAAGTTCAAGTATCTAACATTGTAATTGAAGAAACGGGTGAAAACAATCAATATTTAATGATGTATAAACAGTTGTTAAAAACACTTGGAATTGATGAAAATGAAACAACTGTATCAATAGTTTAAGGAGCGGATCATGTTTAATTTTAAAAACAAGGAAAAAAGGGAAGTTCTGCTTGTCAAATTAAATCACATATTGCTTAAAGAAGGCGATAATGAACTTGATTTGACACCTCGCAGATTAAATATTGCGAAAGAGGAAATTGAGGAAAGAAAACTTAATGTTGAAATTATAGAGCTGGGTGATAAGAATGCCGTGCAAACTGAAAATAAAGGAGAAGCCGAAAAACAAGAATCTGGAAAAGCTGCTGGCGATGAATAAGCAAAAAATTGAAGTTGGAACAGTAACCAATTATAGCATTAAAGGTGGTTTTGACGCTTTTGGGTTGTCTAATGTTCTTAATACAGGATCTAGTCGTGGAGTCCCAGGATGGAATTATAACCAAAAGGCTTTTGAACAGTTTAAGCCAATGGCGGCTAGATACTTTAAAGAAGGAGTTGCAAAGATTATAAACGGAAGTTTCGATGTTGCGGCGATGACTAATAAAATTGGAACAGAGGCAAGTACAAAGTATAAAGCAATGATTGAAAGAATTAAAAGTCCAGCAAACAGTCCTGCGACAATTATGAGAAAAGGATTTAACAATCCGATGATTGAAACAGGGCATTTTAAAAGTAATATCGCCGCAAAGATTAATGGCGGTAGAATTGTCGGGAGAGGTGGCGGATAGTGGACAGGAAAGTTAGGGCGGCTATTAGAAAAGTTCTAAAAGTTATAAGGAAGTTTTCCGATGATGTAACTGTGTATTTGGAAGATTCTGAGGTTGAATTTGATGATTTAGGAAATCCAATTCAAGATAAAATAGAAAAGACTGTAAAAATGGCTGTATTAACGCCAAAACATAATTCGTCGTTTCCACAAAGTATGGACGGAAGTTTTTTATCAAACAAAAAAGAAGGATATTACATTTTGAATGATACAGACGGCTTCAAAATTTCTGAAAATATGAAAATAAAACACAACGGTGTGATTTATAGGGTAGTTAATATTGAAGAAAATTATGGAGAGTTTTTGAGAATGGAGCTGAATATAGATGACAAGCGAAATTAGAAAAGAGGTTGTAAACGATATTAAAGAATTTTGTAAAAAGTTCGGCATAAATCAAGTTATTAACGAAGAAAAACGTGATGAAATTTCGGCTGAACAGTATGAAAAACTTAAATTTCCACTTGTTTTCTATAATCTGTATATTGAAGATGCAGGAAGTCCTATTCCTTTTGGAAACGATAAATATTGTTATGATGAGGAAATACAGGCACTTTTGACTTTGGAATCACGAGAGAAACATAATGATTTTGATATGCTTTATATGTTTTTGGCAAATACAAACGCAACAAACGATTACTTTGACGAGAGGAAACATAAAAGAAAAATACGGAAAGTATACAAGATACAGGAAACGCCTTTCAATTTTATGGGCAGAAAATATTACAAACAAGTTCTGCAATTTAGCTATTTTGCAGAACATTATATAAATAAAGATTTTAGGGAGGAATAATGGCAATAGAAAGAAATGATTTGAATACATTGAATAATGTACAAATAAAATCAGAAAATAACAGAGCATTTTATGCTGATGTCAGAAGTTTAATGTTTTTTACAAAAGACTTCGCAATATCGCCAACTTATATTACAGAGCCAAAGGATTTATTGGAGCTGAATGTGAGTGGATTAGATGAGAATCATATTTTTTATAAGTTAATAGCAAGTGCCTATTCACAATCATACACTCCATTAAATGTTGTAGTGTACGGAAACAATACAGCAACTACATTTACAGAACTTATGAAAACTTACGTGGATCATGAGGACGCTTTCGAGGTTACTAACTGGATTACTAATATGGATATAGTCGCAGAGAAAAATTATATAGACAGCATTATAGCTTATGCAAAAACTGATAAGGATAAACAGTTCTTTATAGCTGTAAATTATGAAAAATTAGGAAATTCAGCCAAAGCCGTAGCACTACAGACGGATAATAATATTGATAATGTAGCGTTTGTTATTGAAGGGGCTAAGAACTTGGCAAAAGGAAACTGGCTTACTGGGGCATTAGCTGGTGGAACGATAGGTTACAAGGGTTTAGGGAGTTATATTGTGCATTCTACACAGATTAATGGATTTGTGCAAGAGAATTTCACAAAGACCGAACAAAAGGCATTTTGGGACGCTGGATTGAATTATTTATCTAAACCAACAAGAGGATATTATCATATTGTGAATGGGATTAATTCAGATAACAAAAAATTTATTGAATTAAAATTGATTGAAATTTGGTTTAGAGATGGACTTAAAAAAGATTTAACAGTTTTCCAAGTGAAAAAAGACAAAATACCAGGAGATGATACAGGAAAAGCAATGGTTTATTCAGTAATAAAAGAACGTTGTAGACAAGGTGCAAGTGCTGGAATGTTCATGGTAGATAGTGCTGGAAGCTATTTTGGAACGATAACACAAAAAGATAAGAACGGAAACGAAGTAGAGGTTAGTTTAGGGCATTTGATAGTGAGTGATTTTACACAAGAATCGCTTAGAGAAGGAAAATTTGATTTCGATTTAAGAGTCACTTATTTAAATGGTGCTAGAAAAGTAAATTTGACTGGAGCTGTTACAACAGACGGGGAAATTATTTTTAACAAATAAGGAGGTAAAGATATATGTCAGCAAAACAATATAACGTGGCTAATGTCAAAATCATACTTACTGCCGCAGGAATTCCCTATGCGATTACTTGCAGACATGAAGATGGTTTTGAAGATGATCCTAATACAGAAAGCTCAAGCTCTATGATTGCGAGCTGTGGACAGAAAGTGGTAAACGTATCGGTAGATGAAAGTGTATCTATTACGCTGAGCTTGGCTTATGGAAGCGAAGAACATAGAACAATGGAAAGGTTGCACAAACTTTGGAAAGCGAATAAAGGACTGTTTCCGATGTTTATGGTAATTACTGATACAAATACAAATGAAACTTACATTTATAACGGTGTTTCATTTAAGAAAAAGGCTGGGTTAAAGTATGCGAATGAGAGTGGTACTGAAGCTAGGGCTTGGGAGTTTGAAGCAGAGAGTAGAGAACTTGTGATATAAGAGGATTGTTTAACCAAGGAAATATTTCTTTCGTTAAAGCTGAAAGGACAATTACAATTAAATATAATAACTGTGATTTGTAGCATTTCAAAGCTACAATGTTAAGCAAAAATTTTAAATTTCTGTTGCACTTTTGCTACAAATAAGGTATAATTTATAATAAATTATGAAAAGGAGATGAAAAAAATGGCTACAAAAAGTTTTACAACAGAAATGACTTTTGATAAAAAATCTGTAAATGGTTTAATAAAGGCTTTGAATAATGAAAAATCTCCCAATAGAAAACCTGTTAAAAACGTCGAAATCATAAGCAATCCAGAAACAATACGAAAGATATTCGGCAAAAAATAATTTATGTATATAGAGAATGTAAAAATTGTTTCTTTACAAGATTTGTTGGATGAGTTAAAAGACAGAAAACATGTAAGGGAAGATATTTTAAAGAATTTTAAAAATAAATACAATAAAGATATCGAAGATTTCTTACATAATAAAGCAATAGAATTTGAAAAAGCAGGTTTATCAAGCACGCATTTAGTTTTTAATGAAAATTTTGTTTTGTTGGGATATTTTTCTTTAGCAAACAAACCTTTACTTGTTTCCAAAAGAAACTATGAAGCGTTATCAAAAAGCCAAAGAAAAAAACTTTGCCAAAACGGAAAAAGATTAACAACAGATGGTTATATAGTCAACAGTTATCTGTTGGGACAGATTGGCAAAAACCATTCAGAACAAATAAAAGCTGAAGAACATATAGACGGAACTCAATTATTAACATTAGCTTACGATTCATTAATGGAAGCTAAGAAAATAGTAAATGTTCGTTATGTCTGGCTAGAATGTGAAGACAATGAAAAATTGTTATCTTTTTATAAAAATTTTGGATTTGAAGAAATTGAAAATTTTATTTCAGGAAATGGGCTGAAAGTTTTGGTAATGAAATTAAAAAAATAATTTTACGAATCACAGTTATTAATTTAGCTGTGATTTTTTTATGCAAAAATACAGGACAATGGCAATTGAATAATGACTGTGAAAACTAAAATATTTGTTTTTTAAGTTTGGGATAATGGTATAATTAAAATCATTCTTTAATTTCTCTTAGAAATAGTGTATAATATAGTAAATTATTTTTAAGGAGGAATTAAAATGATATTATTGTTAATCATCATAATTATTTTTGTATGGTTCTTTAATAAAAAAATGAAAGGAATTATTGAAACAAAACAAGAATACAATGTTGATGAAAAATTTATTGTAAAAAATAGGTTCAGTAGATGGTATGCACGTTTCTATGGTGCAGATTGGAGAGCAGATAGATTAAATAACATAATAAATTTTTTTGATAGTTCAAATCGAAAAATCTTTAAAGAAAGTATGCAATATTTAGTGTTGTATGAAAACAAAAGTATATTAATATATACTTATTCAACATTTTGGAAATATATAAAAGCAGAAGATATTGAAGACATTAGAATTGAAAAAGACGGAAAAACCACTTCACTTTCTGGAGCGATTGGCGGATATTTAGTAGCTGGTGGAATTGGAGCTTTGATAGGTTCAGTTAAAAATGCAAAAATGACAATTCATATAATAACAAAAGGATTCGATGCAACTAATTATTCTATTGAGATAAAAGATTCTAAAAATATGGTTGAGATTTCTAATTTGCTGTTTCAATTATATAAAGTTGAATAAAAAAATTTTTTTAAAAATTCTTGACTTTTTAGTCGGCTTATATTATAATAATAGTCGGCTAGAAAGTAGGTGAAAAATGAAAAAAATGGGAAGACCAAAAAGTGATAATCCAAGAAATAAAAGGCTGGAAATAAAACTTACAGAAAGTGAAGATTTGGAATTAAAAAAATTATCTGAAAATCTTAAAATTACAAGAACAGCTATTATTTTAAAAGGTATAGATTTGGTTAAAAAAGAACTTGATAAATAAAAAAGCCCTCTATTAAGGATTTAAACAAAACATAGAGGGCTAAGGTAAAATACCTTCTAACCAATAGTATTTTACCACAAACCCTCTTAAAAAACAAATAATTTTAGGAGGAAATTTAATGGAAAACATTATGGATTTAGTAAAAGTTGAAAGAAACGAAAATTATGGATTGGTTGTAAGTAGTAGAGTTGTTGCAAAAGCATTAAAGAGAAGACATTCGGATATTTTGGAAAGTATTGAAAAGTTGGTTGAAAGTAAGGAATATCAAGAAAACGGAAATATCCGTTCTCTAATTTTCCCTAATGAATACAGGGTTTCTAACCAAAAGAGAAAATACAAAGAATACCTTTTAGCAAAAGATGGATTTATTCTTTATATGTTCAATATACAAGGACACAATAAATTCAAACTGGCTTACATAAACGAATTTAACAGAATGGAAAGATTGCTAAAACAACAAAGATTATTGCCAATGCCGAAAAGTGACAAAGTTTCAATACCACTTGATAAAGCAGTTCATTGGGCTAAGATAAAAGAAATTGCAAACAAGGCTAACGAAGTAAGAAGTGATACTTATAGAAAAATATGTAAACTTTCTCAGGACTTAGTAATGATAACAAATCAGATTGACAAACTTTCTGGAATGACATTTGAAGTTGAAAATTTACTAGACCAAATTGAAAATTAAATAGAAACATTAAATCACAGTCATTAATTTGATTGTGATTTTTTTGTTACAAAAAATAAAATTAAAATATATAAGGAGAAAGAAAATGAATTTAGAAAGAAAATATACTGAAGCAGAAGCAGAAGCAATTAATATGTCAAGAGAAATGGCTGGATTGCCACCTATCGCTCAAAATAATGAGAATACAGCAGTTCAAAATAAAGAAATTAAGAATGAAACGGCAACGATTGAAGCTATTGCAACAGAAGAAACAGCAGAGGAAATAAAAGAGAGAAGAAATGAGAACGAAAGAAACAGATTGAAACAACAAGGCGGATTGCGTCCAAATCAATTATTTCATCACACTTTGATTAATTGGGACGGAAAACCTCAAGATGTAATTTGTAAATATCCAACAACAAAACAAGCGATTAAGTATTCCAAAATGGAAGTTGATCCTGTGACTGGTAAAGGTGTATTTTTGTTTGCTGATGTAGTAAATGATTTTCAAAATGATAAATTACTTCCAAAATTTGAAATTGAAGATTTTCCAGCAAGTGAAATTGCAGAATTAGCCACTTTCCTGTCGGAAGTGGTAAGAAATCCCTTCCTTAAATAGAAATCCTGCTTTTTTCTATGAAGGGAAAATGTATATTAATAAGGATGAAATGCTGGGAAACATAACAGAAGTTGAAAACTTGGCATTTCAGCTTGAATTAAATGATAACTTTAAAAGTTTTAATTCATTCGAATTTTTAGAAAGATATAACAAAAATGATATTCCTGAAAAGGAATTTGAAACATTTTTAAAGATGTGTTTCTATGATACAGAAATACAGAAAATAAAAGAGCGGGAACAAAAGAAAATGAAGAAAGGAAGATAAAATGGCTAGCGGAGTAGGAGTTACTTATGAGTTGGAATTTGTAATAAAAGACAAGAACGCAAAGCAATGGATACAGTCTATGCAAAAGGAAGCCCAAAGGCTAGCCAAAGCATTAGATAAAGTTACTTTAAATAATTTCAACAAGCAGATTCAACACATGCAGAAACATTTGCAATCACAGGGGAATCAATTAAAATCACAGCTTAAAATGGCACAGGATATGATGAAATCACTTGGAACTGGAAAGAATGTTAAGAGCGGACTAGACAACGTGAAGAAACAGGCACAGGAAACCAAAAAGAAAATGGATGAGCTGAACAAGGCGAAGGAAGCGGTTGGGAAATCAGTCAAAGATCCTTTAAAAAATGTTGCAAAGGGTGCTGACAATGCAATGAAAAGAGTTAAGGGACTTTTAAACAAAGTCCGTGACGGAGCGTTGTATAAGGCTGGAAGTTTTATTACACAGGCTGGAATGGAAGCGTTACAGGAATACGGACAGACTGATTATGAACTGCGAGGAGCTTCTGCTAAGACTGGAGGATATGGTACTGATTTAAAAGAGTACAGGAAACTTACAAAACAAGTTGGTGGGGCGACTAAATTTAATAATCTGGACGTTGCACAAGCTATAAATGCAGGGGCAACTTTAGGGATAAAAAAAGATGAAATGAAACAAATTATTCCGTCGGCTGCAAACTTGGCTCAAGCGTTTAATTCAGATATTACACCAGCACTCGAAATGGTAAAAATGCACATGAATTCTTATCAGTTATCCGCAAAAGAAGCACAAAAAGTAACTGATATGATAGCTGTTACATCTAAAAATACTGCCGCAGATTTACCAAGACTTGCTGAAGGTTTTAAATACGTTGGAGCTTCTGGAAAAGCATTAGGAGTTCCTATGGAAACGGTTTATGCGATGCTTGGTAAAATGAACGATAACGGGTTAATAGGTTCTACAGCTGGAACAGGATTAAATCAAATGTTTGAAAGTATGAAAGATTTTAAAAAACGAGATAAATTAGAACAATTGATTGGTAAGGTTACAGATGAAAAAGGAAATTTACAGGATATGACTTCTATTTTGGAACGGTTAAAAGGCGTAACTGACAAAATGGGAAATGCTGATAAGGCTGGAGTACTGAAAACTATATTCGGAGTACAAGGAGGAAGAGCAGTAAATACATTGTTAAATGGAAGTATCGAAGACTTGAAAAAACTTCAAAACGAAATAAAAAACAGTAGTGGAGCAGCTGAAAAATTAAGTAAGTTCATGATGCAAGGAAGTGCTGGAGCAGTTGAAACTTTAATGGGAACAATGTCAAGCACGTTTGCAGCGGTATTTGACTCGCTAGAACCTTTATTAGTTCCAGTTGCAGGGCTATTTATGGGAATTGCCGAAGCAATAGGAATGGTTGCCGAAAAAGCCCCTTGGCTGTTACAGTTAGTTTCTGTTTTAGGAGCTTTGGTTGTAGGAGAATTAGTTTTTCAAAAATTAAAAGCAAGTATCGGACCGTTTATCACAGGAATAAAGGAAGCGATTGCGAAAGTAAGTCTATTTAAATTAGTTCTTTATGGATTGCTGGCAGTTGGATTAGTTGTAATATTTAACCTGTTTAAGCAATGGCAGGATTATTTACAGGAAAACGAAGCAGTCAGTAAAGAATGGGAAGGCGTGCTATTAAATTTAACCTATGCCTTAAGTGCTTTAGGCGATGTAATAATGTCAATTTTAGGTGCTTTATTTGGATTTAATACAAAGCAACAAGATGCGACGGACAAAACTAAATTTATGGGAATGACTGCTGAAGAAGTTGCAAGGAAATTAAAAGATTTTAAGAAAAATATTTTTGATTTAACTGTGAAACTTCAAGAAATGAGAAGATGGGTAGAAGAAAACAAAGAAAAAATAAGATTATTTGGAACAGTATTTTTAGTTTTAGCTGCAGGAGTTGGAATTTTGTGGGCTTTGGTTGCGGCACAATCTGCCTTTAACGCTGTTGCTGCAATGAATCCTTATGTTTTAATTGCGATGTTAATAATCGGTGCGATTATGCTTATAAGTTTTTGGTTAATGGATTTATATAACAAAAATGAAGCATTTAGGCAAGGAGTTGATTTAGCTTGGCAAATGATTTGTGAAGCTGTATCTCAGGCAGCAACATGGATAAGCGAAAAACTAGGTGAACTTGGACAATGGTTAAAAAAGTTATGGAACGACAATGAAAATATAAGAATGGTTGTGGAAATGGTTTGGAATTTCATTAAAGATCACATTGGATTGGTTATAGGAATTATTATTGGTGGTCCTTTTGGATTGTTTATTGCAGGATTGATTAAATTATATACAGAAAATGAAACAGCAAGAGCAATTATAGATGGAATTTGGGCTGCAATAGTTGCTGTAGTTGGTGGAGCAATTGAAAATATAATTGGTTTTATAAACAATGCTATTGGTGCAGTTTCGCATTTGGTAGGAGCATTTAATGATTTACTCCATTTAAATTGGAGTGGTGTAGGTAGCCATTTACAAGGACTTGGTGGAAATGTTATAGGAATGGGCGAAAATATCGTGAATAATATGCCTGGACACGTAATTGAAAGAGGAATTAAAGCCTATCAAAACGGTTATAATAATTCTTTAAATAAATCACATTTCAAACACAATAAAAATTTACCTAAAGCTTCAAATGTAAATAGCTTTTTTCATAAAGCAGTTGGAACCAACAATTTCCAAGCTCAAGGCGGCGGAGGAATGACCGCTATTGATGAACACGGAGATGAAGCTATTTGGTTGCCTAATGGCTCTATGGTCGCAAGAAACACAACAACTCTTGATATGTTGAATAACTTAAAATCTATCAAGAAAAATACACGTGGTGGTGCAAAAGAAACAGGAGCAGTTGTTACAAATAATAATCATTTTGTATTCAATGTTAATGGGACTGATGAAACATTGCAGGAATTGAAACGTGAACTTGAAAAATTAGGGATAGTGTAAAGGGGGATAGGATGCAAGTATTAGATTTTTTAAAGACAAAGTTTGCTGAATTTGAAGTTCAGAAAGATAAACTTGAAAAACTGTATTTGAAATATTTTGGTATTAAGCCTAATGGATTTTTAGGCACTATACCCCTTTTAGTTCTTTCAACTGATTACAGCCAAGATAATGAAATAACAGGGTATAAATCTTATTTAAAAGACAATTTCAATGAAAATATGTTTGTAAATCCGTACACTTTAAAAATAGAGGTTATTTTGCATGGTAAAGAGTGGAAAGATGAGCTTGAAAAACTTGTTAAAGAATCAAGAAAAAGAAATTACACAATGTTTATGTACACTAAATTAAATAAAGTTTATGCTCCTCTTGCAATTACAAGTGTCAGCTATGCCGAAAATTACGAAAGCCACACAAGCATTAAGGTTTCAATAAATCTGAAAGAAATAAATTTGCTTAAATTTACTACAGCTGACGGAAAAACAACAACAGAGGCATACGTTCCTGAAGCAAGTACGCAGAACAGGGAAGTTACAGAAGTTACTTTGAACGAATCAATGCAAAATGAATTTGAAATTGATCCTAGAGCGGGAGATGTTATAGAATGAAAAAATTATACAGTTTTGACATTGCGTATAAAGAAAACGCCAAGAGCAGTTATAAAATATTGCTTGATGATGGAGAAAAGACGCTTGTAACAACGTTGGATATTTATAACATCAGGGGGCTTTGGTATTTGGATATAAAGAGCGATAACGAGGATTTGCATATTGGACAGAGAATTAATACTTATGAAGATTTGTTTCTGATATGCAGGAGAAGATATAAGGAATTTCCAAATGTTAAGATGATAGCCTTGCCGATTAATTTAAATGGCTTTGATGTTGAGTTTACAACGGAAGCGGCTGGAGTGCTGCAAGATATTATGGTGGTGGTTTAATGGCTGAAAATACACAAAATAGCAATAATTATTATATTCTGTGGGACAGATATGCAAAAGTAACGTTTAAAGTAAAAAACGGAAGTGAAACAGAAGAAATTGAGTTTGAAAGGTTTCAAGTTGAAAATGGTATCGATTCATCGCCTGACTTTGAGATAGAAACAGAGTTTGATATTACCGAAAGTACGAATATTGCTAAAATAGTTATCTACAACTTAACAGACGAAATGATTAAGAAACTGAAAAAAGGTGTGGAAGTAGTTATTGAAGCAGGATATTGGAACGATGGAAAAAACAAGGATATTGGAGTTATTTATAAAGGGATTATTGAAAGTTTGAAAGGAAGCTGGAACAATGCTGACAAGAAATTTGAGATAACTTGCAACACTTACAACGACGAATACAAGGATACAAAAATTAATTTAAAGGCTGGAAAAGGGACTAAGGCAAGCACAATCATAAAACTTATTTTATCAAAGCTGGATAAATTAAAGGCTGGAAAAATAGAGCTTGGGAAAGATATTGATTATAAGGACGGCAAAACTCTACATAACAATGTCAAGCATATTTTCAAGGAACTGGCAAAAGACACAAAAAGCGTTTTCTTTATAACAAATGGAGTTGTAACGTTTCAGCCAAGAGACAAGATAAACAGGGGCGTTTTAGAGTTCGACCCAAACAGGTTTCAAGATGTCAAGGAAAATGACGGAACTTATACTTTGAAAGCAATATTTGACCATAGATTCCAGGAAGGATTTAAAATTAACCTTGATTTGAAAAAGGCTTTTGAACAACTTGAAATTAAAGGGGAGTATCTTATTACAAAAGGCAAGCATGTAATGAACTTTAAAACAGATGCCTATACAGAATTGGAAATAAGAACTAAATTTGATGATAAGGAAACTAAAAAGGCTAATGAAATTGAGATTGTTACAGGCAAAAAAGGTAAAAACGAAAAATCATCTAAGAAAAAAGATAAGAAAGATAAAGATGATAAAAACAAAAAAGAAAAAGGAAAAAACTCTAAAGATTCTAAAAAGAATAATAAGAAAACTAGCACAAAAAGTAGTGGGAAGAAAAAAGAAAAAGACTGGGACAGAATTGTAAGAACTTATGGAGTAGGAGGTAACAAATGAGAAAAAAGACAGTGGGGGATCATATTGAAAATATGATAAATGGAAGTTTCGATAATTTAAATACTCTTGCAATAGCCAAAATTGTAAAGGTGGATAACTCGAATATGAGTTGCAGTATACAAATGCTTGATATTCCTGAACTTTTTGGAACTCGTGATGAAGTAGAAGTAATTGAAAATGTGCCGATTGCTCCAATATTTTGGGGTAGCAAATGTAAAATAAATGCTCCGCTATCTGTAAACGACAAGGTTTTGGTAGCATTTTGTCAACACGATACATTTAATGCACGAAATGCTTCTGAACCTTGTGAACCGAATTCGAGTGCTAAATTTGACATAAATAACGCTATTGTAGTTGGGCAGATAACAAGCGATGCAGAAAAAAATATATCAAATGACTTTTTCATTGCTTACGGTGGAACACTTGTAACAATAAATGATGGTGGAGTTAGTATAAAAGGCGGCTCTATAAATATAAGTGGAGCGGTAAGCATTGAAGGGGATTTGAAAGTGAGCGGAGACGCTACGATTGGCGGCAAATCATTCTTAACTCATACTAACGGTGGTATGCCGTTGGATTAGGAGGTAAAAATGAAAAGTGTTGAAAGTTGGCAAACTGAAAAAGACGACAACAAAGAAATTGATGTTGTAATGGGTAAAAATATAATATTGAGTTCTGAAATAGAAAAAATAAGGCTAAGGCTTGAGAATAAGTTGAGATTATTCTTTAATGAGTGGTTTTTGCACAAGAACGAAGGTATTTACTGGATTAAAAGAAATGAAAATAACGGACAGATAGGAAACTTGTTGGAAAAGTTCAATATTGAAACTCAAGTAAAAGAAACTATTTTGGCAGATGAAGATGTAGCAGAAATAATAAAATTTGAAAGCGATTTTAAAAATGGAACTGGAAATTATAATTTTGATGTAGAAATATTGTTGAAAAATGGAAAGACTTTGGCAATTTAGGAAAGGAGGAATAATGGATTTTGGAGTAACGGATACAGGGTTTGTATTAAAAAGTTTTTCAGATATTATGAAAGATGTAGAAAAACGGTACAAAGCAAGATTGCAGGACAATGAATATACTTTGGATTTTAACACTCCTGAGGGGATTCATTCAGAGGCGATAGGGTTCGAGTTATCAAAATTATGGGAAGAACTTTTGGAACTCAATAATCAAACGAATTTAAATACGGCAACAGGTGTATATTTGGATTACTTTGGAACTTTATTAAGAACTCCACGAAATCCAGGGGCGTACGCAACTGGACAGGTAAAAATAACAGGAGAAAAGAATAGAGTTATACCAGCACAAACTATTATAAAATATGCTGAAAAAGAATACAGATTATTATCCAATGTTACATTGGATAAATTGGATAATAACGAATATTATGGAGTAGGATTTATTCAAGCGGTTGAAATTGGAAACGAGAGTAATATCACGAGTGATGTTTCATTTACAACCGAATACGGTGGGGTTGCTAAGATTACAAATGATGTTGATGTAATTGGTGGAGCAGATGATGAAAGTGATAGCCTTTACAGAGCAAGGTTAAAAAGAAAGCAAACAATCGAACAGACTGCAACACATTCAGCACTGTATAACGGACTTATGGCATTGGAGAATGTAAAAAATGTATTAATACTAGATCCCGAAACAGAGCCAGCAACAGAAGCTGGAACTATTAAGATATTTCTTGAAGGAACTCCTGATAACAAAATTTTTGAAACTATACTGGATTTGAAAGCGGATGGAATATTAACACTCGCAGATTCTAATGCGCAAACGTTTGAAAAAAAAATAAAAAGGGATATGTTTGAAAGAAAAATAACGTACAACATTATTAAATACAGTACGCTATTAATTAAAGTTGAAGTATTAGAAACAAAAAATTCTGATGAAAGAGATAACCGTTGGACACCACAAATCAAGCAAGAGATATTAAACTATATTAATAATCTCAGGACAGGGGAATCTATCAGCTATTTAAAAACGTATTCAGAAATTTTAGGAATTGACGATATAAGAAAAATTAATCTAAAAATGGGATTAACAGAATCCAGTGTAGCAATTCAAAATTTTGATAAAGTTTTCAATGTTCCTGTGGGTCAAAAATTTCAAATAAATGAAAATAATATCGAGGTGCTTTATGTATAAAGATAGCAAAGAATATACAGATGAGATAATCAGCAAGTTTCCACATATGTATAAAAGGGACAAGGAAAGCAACAATTATTTTTTGCTGGAGCTTTATTTAGAAGAAATAAGGCAAGTGAGTAAAGGAATATATGAGCTGCTAAAGTCTCTGGATATTATGAAGGCAACTGGATATGTTTTGGATAAGTTTGGAATATCGTTTAATTTGAAAAGAAATACAAGAGAAAATGATGAGGAATACAGGAAAAGAATACTTGCTGAAATTTCAAGAAAAAGCCGAAACGCTACTTTTGAAACAATAATAAGTGTATTAAAAATTATAATTGAAAATTATGAGCAGAATATATTTATTTTTAAAGAAGGAATTGTAAAAACTAATAATAAAGATATTGATCTCAATATAAAAAATGGAAGTTTTAAAGGAAAATTTGAAACGCAGTTTTACAAGGAAAAAGCAGGAAGCATTTATATAGTTTTGAACAAAAGATTGCCAACATATGTTAAAAAAAGCGTTTTAAGTATTTTGCTTGAAATAAGAGCAAAAGGAGTTGAAATAACAATTGATTTTAAATATAGAGTGCAGACAGCAAATTATATTTCAAATGGAGCACTTATAGGGGTAAAAAGAATGTTAAATATTGAAGATAGTTTTTATGATGAAATTTTGCAGCAAAAAAATTATGAAAGTAATTTGGCTAAAATGAACGTAATTACACAGGAAGGGGTAAGATAGATGTTAAAAAAAATAAAAGACTGGATAGGATCTAATTTGGATGTTTACAAAGTTGAAAACGCCAATGATGTCGGAGCAGGATTAGTGAGACACATTTGGAAAGGCGAGGAGACCGCGAGCCAAATCGGTACAACTTTAACGGCTCAAATTATGAACGATTTACAAAAAGGACTGGTACACACTTTAAACGCAACAAGAACATCAGGTACAAATAAAGATATTTATGAGGTAATGTTGGTTGGAATTGAAGAATTTGGAGTATTCGATGGATTAAAATTATTAATCAGAATAGACAAAGAAAATCAATACGATGATGTATTTTTAAAATTGGGTGGCGTAGAATATCCGATTTACAGAGTTAAAGAAAATTCAGCGAAAAA
Organism: Leptotrichia sp. HMT-225; assembly: GCF_030644325.1. NCBI lineage: Bacteria > Fusobacteriati > Fusobacteriota > Fusobacteriia > Fusobacteriales > Leptotrichiaceae > Leptotrichia > Leptotrichia sp. HMT-225. The sequence goes on from NZ_CP130323.1 coordinate 719,409, forward strand.
ATTGGATAAAGGAGTTTTGAAAGATAAAAAAGAATATTTGTTAAATTATAGCAATAATTCTTTTGTTTTATCAGACAGTACATTGTATGGCACAACATTAGGAACATCCCTAGAAGGCAATCGATTAGCCGAAATTCTAGGGATAGAATTTGGTGGAAACATTCAAGATACAGGAGCAAAAGTTAAAGGGAAATTTTACTTTGATAACGTTACAAAATTTTATTACGAATGTATAGAAAATACTAACCTGACTTACAACGAAAGTTCTAAATTCAGAGCTATCTCCAACAAACCACTTTCAGATAGAGTGGAAAATTTGTACACAATTGAAACACATGTGATTTTCGGACACTTGACCCAAGCAAAAGTTTTTAAAATCGGGCGTTTGTGTATATTGTCAATGGATAGTAATGATGCTTGGAAAGGTGTCACTGCGGGTACAGTGCTTTTTAATCTTCCCGAAAAATTCAGACCTTTGCATTACACAGTTGCCCCGCTTGGACAATTGGGAACAACTGAAAATGCTGGTGTTCAAATCGAAACTGACGGCAGAGTAATTTATCGTGGGCATCAGAGTATCAAGGGAGCTCTATACTTCAATGTTACTTATTTAACTAAATAATAAAAAATAGGAGGGAAAATGATAATAAATATATACGATAAAAATACATTGGAGATAATCGGAAGACCAATTATTTCAAACTTAGAAGATTTCAAAAAAGAGTCAACTTTATTTTTCCCAGATTTTAACAAAGAAAATCATATTTTTTCAGAAATTGAATATCAAAATCCAGTTTTAGAAAAAGGGAAATTAAGAGAATCTACAAAAGAGGAACTTTACAAGGCTGGAAAATATATTTTAGCCGAAAATGAACTAGTAGAGGACGGAAAAATCAAAACAGTTGAGTTATCTGAATTTGAGTATATCGAAAATAATCAGATCAAGTATAAGAAGGAAGAGAAGATTGAAAAATTAAAACAGGAGCTTTATGAATTAAGGCTTGAAAGGGAAAAAAAGCCCTTTGAGTTTGAAGTGAAAGGAACTAAGTATTTACAACATAACAGGACAATAGACCAAAGTAATATAACCAAAATATTATTCAGTTTAGTTCTTAGGTTTGTTCTCGGACTTATGGGTAAAATTGCTAAGGGTCAGAAACTGGACTTCACTCAAGTAATGGGTGATTTGATGAATTCAGAGTATAATAATTGGAAATTTTATACAGAAGACGGTTCTGAAAAGTACGTAAATGTTTCGGTGCAGAAGTTCATAGAGATGTCGGAAATAATGAGAAAGCACACAACCGTTTCAATGGTTGCCGAGACAACATTGTCGCACAGTTTGGAAAACAAGACGGTTGAGGATCTGAAAACATTTAATGCTGAAGTTGAATATAACAAATTGTTTGAAAGTGAAATAAAGCAAGGTTAGGAGGTATTTATGCAGTTAGAAAAAGACAAGTTATATATATGTTTCCATAAACCTAGGAGATTAATAGGGCATTTGATAGCCTTGTGGACGCTTGGAAAATATTCACATGTTGAATTTATTTACAATGGTCAAATTTTTTTATCTAATCCTGGAGGAGTTAGAACAAGGAAATTTGAGTATCAGAAAAATATGGAAATTTACGAGCTTGATAAAAATATCGATCCCAAAGATGTGATTGAATTTTTTAGAACAGCTCAAGGTAAGGGCTATGATTATTTAGGAATTTTAGGGCAATTTTTCTATGCTGACAAGGTGCAGGACGATAATCGATTTTTTTGCAGTGAGTTTTGCCTGAACGCTATCGATTATGCTTTGCAGTTCACGTTGACCTATAAAGGTAAATCATTAAAGGATAGAGTTGGCTATCAGTTCAGCCCTGCAAAGTTGTATAAGTATTTAAAAGATATGGAATTATTAGGAAGAAAGGTGGAATAAAAATGAACAGATTTGAAAAGATTTTTGACTATCTACTAAAAGTTGAGGGCGGATATTCAAATGATAAGAATGATAAGGGAGGAAAAACAAAATACGGAATCATTGAAGAAGAAGCAAGAGACTTTGGGTATAAGGGAGATATGCAAGATTTAACAATAGATTTTGCAAAAAATATATATCTGAAAAAATATTACTTAGGAAACAAGCTGGATAAAGTTGTAAATGATAAAGTGGCATTATCTATATGCGATTGGGCTGTAAATAGCGGCAGAAATGGAACAAAAAACGCACAGATTGCCATAAATCAATTGACAAATGCAAATCTTGATGTAGACGGAATAATTGGAAATAAAACATTGGAAGCATTGAATGCAGCAGATCCTGAAAAATTTTTGGAAGTTTATCACAACTTGCAGAGAATTTATTACAAAGGAAAAGTTGAAGCTGATAGAACGCAAGAAAGATTTTTGACAGGCTGGTTAAACAGAGTTCAGAGAAAGGAGGAGTATTTGAAAGATTGGGATAAGGAAAATACAGTAACAGAGAATAAAAAATATTCTTTTGCCCAGTCAAGTCTAGATAAAATGGAAAAAGTACATCCAAAGCTGGTTGAAGTTATGAAAACCGCGATTACAGATAGCCCTTATGATTTTAGAATTACAGACGGAGCTAGGACAACGGAAGAACAGTTTGCTTTATATCAAATCGGAAGAAATAAGCCAGGCAGAATTGTAACAAATTGCGATGGGAAAAAAGCAAAATCAAACCATCAAATCAAAGCTGATGGATATGGACACGCAGTTGACATATTTCCTTGCGGAGTTATTGAAAATGGTGTATATAGAAAATTCACATCTGAAGAAGGGTATGATGAGAAGAAATTGAAATTAATAGCAAATCACATCTTGGCAGTAGCAAAAAGCAAAAATATTAACATTGAGTGGGGAGGAAATTGGAAAATGAACGATACGCCACATTTTGAACTAAAGTAATGTACAAATGGCTTGAATACAAGCTGAATTTCAACGTTAAAAATAATTTTGGTATAAATGGTTAGCTAGCAAGATAAAATTGATTGTAGGGCTTGTTGGCTAGCTTAAAATTGATACTTAATAAAATAAGAAAAGGGAGAGATAAAAATGGATAAATTAGCAGCAAAAATATATTTGACAGGTAAAATATTGGAATTAGGAAAAACTTTAATCTATAAAACAGAGATAGTTGCAAAAGGAAAAGCTGGAGCAGAAAAATTTAATCAGGTGTATGAAGGCTTTTGGGATAAATTAGAAGAATTATTGGAAAAAGAAAAATCAATTGACAGAAAATTTATTCCTAACTTTGCTGAAGAGATTGGCGAAGAAGTTTTGACAGAAGTTTTAAAAGAAGCTAGAAAAACATTTGACTTAAAAGTTATATTACAACAAATTTTCGATGTAGAAAAAGCAGGAAACAAAAACATACTTTAAAATTCAGAAATAAGGAGCAGAAATGGAAAATTATTTAGTCGATTTGGTATTCATAGTGTACGGATTGATTTTAGGAACGCTAGGAAATTTATTATACAGAGTAAACAACCATTTGAAAATAAATCCAATAGCAATTAGGATTCTATACGGAATAATGGCATTAGCTTTATATGTTTTGATGTATTTGGGTTTCTTAAAGAAGATTCCTGAAATAGATATTGTAGTGATGTTACTGATAATTGTTGTAGGTTATTTTGTAGAATTGATAATTGAAGTTCTTGAGGATAAAGTGCCTAAGGCATTGGATAGGCTTATTGATAAATGGTTAGGTGGTGGGAATAATGGCGATAGCTGGGACAAAAAAGACGATTAGGGATTTGATATTTAAAGATAAAAAGCATAAAGATTTTCAGGAAAGCCAAAAAATAAACTTTGCAAACAAAGGAATAGTGAAATTAATTGTGCTTTATACTATCAGTTCAATTTTGTCTGTAGCCCAGAGAGATTGGCAGTACAAAAGAAATATAGAAAAATTGATACTGGAAAACAAGACACAAAAAATATCTTTAATAGAGTCGTTAAGGGAAAAATCTTTGATAGAAAATATTATAATAGTTATGTTGAGCATAGTAATATCATTAATTATACTGTATTACTATAACAAAAAGATGAGTGACACAAACAAAGGAAAATAAATTATAGAGGTAGCCAGAAATGGCTATCTTTTTTTTGAAAAATAGGAATTTTGTAGTAAGAAATAGAATAAAAAGAGAGCCTAATCACTCTCTTTTGTTTTTATGGCTGTTTCAATTTTAACTTTCAGAATTTTCAAATCCTGAATTTCCATCTCTTCCAGCTCTATAATTTTAATTTGTTTCAAATTTTGAATGTCTTTTTCATCTAAGTTTTTGATTTTTAAATTTTTCATTTATCACTCCTTGATTTTTTAGTAAGGATTTGATAAAATAAATTTACAAAGGATTATGTTATTCTCTATTGATATTTGTGGTATTGGTAGAGAATTTTTATTTTATCAATTAGGGGGCAAAAAAGGGGCAAATTTTTTAAAAATTATTATTTTCTTGCATTTTTTGCTAAATGCTTGTATAATAAAAGCCAGTAAAAATAACTGTAAATAATAGTAATAAAAAATATAATGATGTTTGGGAAAATCCATCTCTAAAAAAAACCTTTTGGAAACACATATTATTCAAAAGGATAGTGTGTGTTTTTTATTTGTCTAAAAAAATAGGGAAAATTTAATTAAATAAAAAATAAAAATTATAAGGAGGAAAATTTTGGAATTTTTTAGAAACTTTCAGTTTGGAGTAAATGAATTAATGTGGTTAGGATACCTATTGCTTAATTTTACAGCGGTTATCTTGGCTTATAGATTTTGGGGAAAGGCAGGGTTACTTTCAATTGTACCGCTTTCAATAGTTATTGCAAATATTCAGGTTGGGAAGATGATGACCTTATTTGGTGTGGATACGACAATGGGAAATATTGCATTTGGCGGGATTTATTTGGCATCAGACATTCTTTCTGAAAATGAAGGAAAGAAGTATGCTAGAAAAGTGGTTTCACTAGGATTTGCCTCAATGCTGTTTACAACTTTTATTATGCAAATTGTCCTAAAAATACAGGTAGCACCGTCTGACACTATGCAAGGGGCTTTGAGTCAAGTGTTTGGATTTATGCCAAGACTGGCAATAGCAAGTGTAACTGGATTTGCGGCTTCACAGGCATTTGACATCTGGTCTTATCAGGCAATCAGAAAATTGCGTCCAGGCTTTAAAGATATTTGGATTAGAAATAATGCAAGCACTATGTTAAGTCAAATACTTGATAATATAGTATTCTCGTTTATGGCATTTTTAGGAGTTTATTCAATGAAAGAAATAATTATAATTATATTTTCAACTTATTTCCTAAAAGTAGTAATTGCATTATTGGATACACCGTTTGTATATATTGCGACAATTTGGAAAAATAACGGAAAAGTAAGTGAAGATTAATGAAAAGGAATAAAAATGATAAGATATAGTGTAATAAAAGAAAAAAATCCTAGAGAAATAGTACTTTTAAAAGGATTCAGCTGTGCATATGGAAAATGTGCATTTTGTAATTATATTTTGGATAATACAGATAATGAAGAGGAAATGAACAGAGTAAATTTAGAGGCGATTAATCAGATTACTGGTGAAAAAGGAGTTTTACAGGTTATAAACTCTGGCTCTGTTTTTGAACTGAATGATTTTACGCTTTCTAAAATTAAGGAAGTTTGTCGTGAGAAAAATATAAAAATATTGTATTTTGAAGCGTATTTTGGGTATATAAACAGGCTTAATGAAATAAGGGAATATTTTAGTGAGCAGGAAGTGCGGTTTGCTATTGGAATGGAAACTTTTGATAATGAATTTAGAACAAAAGTACTTACCAAAAATTTTATTACAAATGATAAAGTTTTGGAAAAAATAAAAAAAGAATATAAGATGGGACTTTTTATGATTTGTATAAAAGGGCAGACAAAAGAAATGATTTTACGAGATATAGAACTTGCTCAGGAGTATTTTGATGAAATAGCCTTAAGTGTATTTGTGAATAATGATACAAAAGTGGAGCGGGATGAAGAACTTGTAAAATGGTTCTTGACAGAAATTTATCCAGAATTGAATAAAAATCAGAATATTGAAATTTTAGTTGATAATAAAGATTTTGGAGTGTATGTACAATAAAAAAGGGGTATTATTCCCCTTTATTTTTTGAAACTCCAATTCCGTTTTCAAACATATCAATTTCATTTTCCAGTTCCTTTAAATCACTTCGGACATAATGCTCATTGTCAGTTCCAAGTCTAAAAGTACGAACTAGCGGGTTATTTTTATGATTTATTTCAAACATATATTCTTCCACAATCATCTTTTTCCGATTGTTAGTTAAATCATCTTCAAAATCTATAACAAGTGTCACATTCAAATCAGAAAGTTCACTAATATCTATCCCTTTTTCATTCACTAAATAGTTCAAAATACTTTGCTTTATTACAAATTCAAGTTCTTCTTCAATTATTTCACGTGGTTTTTCAATATTTTGTGTTAAATATAAAATAGCCTTATCTAAAAAAATCATCTTTTTTCCTTCTTTCTTTATTTAATTATATAAATTTTTTCTAAATATTCAATTAAGTTATTTTCTAAATTTTTTTAATTATTTTAGTTAATAACGATTTTTACTATTTTTATTATGTTCCTTCTCTTTATATTTTCGCAGGATTGCTCATTGCCGCAAATCCTGCACCTATGGCTAGACTACGACTTTTATTTGCCCAACTCCGAAACTCCTCCTTATAGTCGTCAAACAGTCGTAGTTGAACAAATAAAAGCTCCGTCAATTTATTAAAATTAAAAAAGTTTATTTTGTTATAATTTAAAATTTTTTAATGAAAATTAATCAAAATTTGTTAAAAATAATATTTGTTATAAATTTCCGAGATTTTTGTTTTAGTTAAATTAACCATTATAATTAAACTAAAAAGTGTCGTGATTTTTTTGGAATGAAATTGATTGTTTGAGCTTTTTCAAAAAATTTAAGTTATAATTAGTTTAAGAGTTGATAATAACTTTTATTAAAAAGCGAGTTTCAATTTCATTTCGAAAAAATGCTTAGACGAGCCAGGGTTACAAGGGAAATGGCGATTGATTTCCCTTGCTTTAAAAAGATAAAAAACATAAAAATAAAGGAAAAACCATTATTAACTAAAATAATTAAAAAAATTTAGAAAATAACTTAATTGTTGATTTTAAAAAAATAGGTTTTAAATAGATTATACAATAAAAAAACTTTAAAAACAAATTTTTTAGATTGTCTTTAAAGTTTTTATAAAATTGATAATTTTTTAAATTAGAATTTATGTGTGTAACCAACTGTAAATACATTTATATTTTTGTCATATTTTACTTTTGATTTATCAATGTAGATTCCTGGAAGTGAAGTTTGTTCACGTTTTCCATTGGCAGCATTGTAGTTTACATGGGCAATTCCGAATTTCCATTCTGAAGCTTCTGTTGGTTTATAAGTTATTCCTGTTGCGTAAATCTGCGAGTTTATTGCAAATTCTACATCAGAGAATGATTCTCTTTTGGCTCCTGTATTTGCGTAATTGAATCCAGCGTGCCAAGTGAATTTGTCGTTTATTCTGTAATCTACTCCGAAGTTTAGTTCATATCCGTCGTTGTACTTGAATCTATCCATTTTTGCGGCTTTGTTAAAGTAATGTGTATATCCGCTGGAAAGAGTCCATTTATTTATATCCTTTGATACTCCTAAAGCCAATACTCCTGGTAAATCACGTCTTGAATGTACACCGTCTGCATATTCAGGATAAAAGAATGAAATTCCAAGAGAACGTCTTGCAAGTAACATTTTGTTGTCTTCCTGTGCTTTTGATTTAAATTTTAATTTTACAGGAGTTTCGTATTTTATGGCAAAGTTTAATGTGTCAGTTGGTTTGTAGTCAAATCCAATAACTGCTCCAATACCCTTGGCATTACGTTTTGAATTCATTGATAAATAGTTTTTGCTAAGTCCAATTGCTGCACCTACACGAGTATTGTAGTCATATTGAGCTTCTCCATCAAGTTTTCTGTGAGCATAAACATATTTTAATCCTCCTGACATAGAGAAATTGTCATTAATTTTATATGCTCCTCCAAGCATTAGCTGATAGTAACGGTTTTGTCCAGTAAAACGATTTTTTACAACAGTTGCTCCAAGTTTACCACCTGTTAAGTTATTAAAAGTTTCACCAGCGAGTTCAATTCCTGCTACACCGCTTTTATAACGAAGAGTAGCTCCCCCTGCAATAACACTTAAGTTTCCAAAAAGAGAGTAGTTATCTTTTTTGTGTAAAAGGTTAAATGATGGTGCTCCTGCATATCTGTCTGATTTAAATTTTTTTCCTTTTAATGTCATTGATTCTTCAATTAATGAATTTTGTAAATTTGCATTAATATAAGTTCCATCGTCTAAAAATACAGTTCCTGCTGGATTGTAAAATACACCTTCTACAGAAATTTGTCCAGTTTGAGATGGATTTTGAAAGTATGATGCTGAGTTATTTGATAAATAGTCAATACTTGCTGCATTTGCAAAAATTGTAAATAAAATTGACATAATTGCTATTTTTAATTTCATAAAAGTTCTCCTTTTTGTATTAATAATTTATTTTTATACTTTAAATTATAATAATAAAAATCTAAGTACATAATAATATAACATGCGTTATATAAAAAGTCAACAAAATTATTTAGTATATAAGTTATATAAATATATTCTATTTTTTTACGTTGAATTTATAAAAATTAGTCAAATTTAAGATTAAAAGAATAGTTGTAATTTATAATACTAAACCCTGTTAAACATAGGAATAAATTTTTATAATAGGGTTGTATAATAGCTAATTCATATTTATTCAACTAAATTGATTTTTATTATTTTTTGTATATTTATTATAGAATTTTTAAGATTTTAACTATTTGCAAATACTAGTTTTATATCCTTTATTAAAAAAGTTTGTAATTAAGTTCGTTATTTAAATGGGATTTAGTATAAGTTTATTTTTAAATGGATTTTATACATAAATAAAATTTTTTGTAAAATAAATTAAGCATTATAAAAAAATATTGAAACATAAAAAAAATATATGATTAAACCTTTGACAATATATAATTTATATACTATAATTATAGCATAGATAAGTATTCTAAAACCAATTTCACAATAAAAACTTAAATTTTAGAACGAATCAATGTGAAAATTAGGTTGAAGGAAAAATTTTAGTAAAGGTGGTAAAGACTATGAGTAAAAACAATGTAGAGAAAAAGTCAAAAAATAGCAGTGTACTACTGGGAGCAGCATTTATTATGGCAACATCTGCTATTGGACCAGGATTTTTAGTACAAACAGCTAAATTTACGAATGATGTGAAGGCAAATTTTGGGTTTGTAATATTGGTATCTGTTTTACTTGCGATGATCGTGCAGCTTAATGTGTGGCGTGTTTTGTGTGTGAGCGAACTGCGTGGACAGGATGTGGCAAATAAATTACTTCCAGGACTTGGATATTTTGTAGCATTTCTTGTAGCGTTAGGAGGGCTTGTGTTTAATATTGGAAATGTAGGTGGAAGTGCGTTAGGTTTTAATGCTTTGCTTGGTATTCCTAAAATGGCTGGATATTTTATTTCTGGTGGTGTTGCGATAACAATATTTTTATTAAAAAATGCAACAAAAGCTATGGATATGCTTACAAAAGTGCTCGGTGGATGTATGATAGTTGTAATATTTATTGTTATTTTAATTGTTAAACCGCCAATAGGCCTGGCTGTTAAAGATACTTTTGTACCAAGTGAAAGTATTTCAAACTTAATTCCTGCGATTTTGACGTTGCTTGGTGGTACTGTTGGAGGATACATTACTTTTTCAGGAGCACATAGATTGATTGATGCAAAAATCACAAAAGAAGAGAATCTGGCTGAAATAAATAGAAGCTCAATTATGGGAATAGGAATTGCAACACTTGTAAGGGTTCTATTATTTTTAGCAGTGTTGGGAGTAGTAATTAAGGGTGTAACTTTGGCGGCTGAAAATCCTGCAGCAGATGCATTTCGTCAAGGAGCTGGAGAAATTGGATATAGATTTTTTGGTTTAGTTCTATTAAGTGCGGCAATTACTTCAATTGTTGGAGCAGCATATACTTCAGTATCTTTTTTAAAAACATTTAATAAAAATATTGAAAAACATGAAAAATGGGTAATAATAGGATTTATTATAATTTCAACAATTATAATGGCAATTGCGGGAAATCCTACAACATTGTTAATTTTGGCAGGTTCATTAAATGGACTTATTTTGCCTGTAACTTTGGGAATTTGCTTAATTGCTTCACAAAAAAAATCAATTATGGGAGAAAATTATAAACATCCGAAAGTACTTTTAATATTGGGAATTATCGTTGTATTAATTACAGCATATTTAGGAATAGCCTCGTTAGGAAATTTAGCAAAATTATTTAGTTAAAAACAGAAAGAAGGTATAGGAATGACAGGAAAACAGGTGGAAGAAGTAAAAATACTTCCCGAAGGAGATTCAGCTATTTTAATTGAATTTCCAAAAGCTATATCGCCTGAAATTAATAGAAAAATTACATCACTTGCGTATTTGATAAAGGAACAGCATATAGAAGGGGTAATGGATATGATACCAGCATTTTGTTCACTTCTTATACATTATGACCCACGTGTTATTACATATGCAAAATTATTGAATAGAGTGAATAAAATAATGAAATTAAACGTAGATACAAAGGTAAAAACTAAAAAAATATATGAAATACCAGTTTGCTATGGTGGAGAACACGGACCTGATTTGGAGTTTGTAGCAAAAAACGCAGATATTTCGGTTGAGGAAGTTATAAAAATCCATAGTTCAAAAGATTATTTGATTTATATGCTTGGATTTTTACCGGGATTTTCCTATTTAGGTGGACTTGATGAGAAAATTCATACTCCGCGTCTGGCTAATCCAAGAATAAAAATTCCTGCTGGAAGCGTGGGAATTGGTGGAGCTCAAACTGGAATTTATCCCCTGGAATCACCAGGAGGCTGGCAATTAATAGGTAAAACCCCAGTAAAAACATATAATCCTGACAGGAAAGTTCCAATTTTATTTGAAGCAGGAGATTACATACGTTTTGTACCAATTTCACAAGAAGAATTTGAAAAAATTGAAAAAGAAGTAAATGAGGATAAGTATGAGTGTGTTGTGTATATAGAGGAGGTGAAATAATGGGTTTTAGAGTTTTAAAAGGCGGACTTTTAACAACTGTTCAGGACATTGGAAGAACAGGGTATCAGAGTCAAGGTTTTGGAACATCTGGAGTTATGGATGTACGTTCCTTTAAAATTGCAAATATGCTTATTGACAATCCTGAAAATGAGGCTGTTCTTGAATTTACAATGATTGGACCGACACTTGAATTTACAAGCGAAACAATAATTGCAATAACAGGTGGTGATTTTCAGCCATTAATTAATAAAAAGCCTGCCCCAATGTACACTGCGATTTATATTAACAAAGGCGATGTGCTTGAATTTCAAGGTGCAAGAACAGGTGTAAGAGGTTATATAGCTTTTTCGTGCTACTTAAATATCCCAGTAATAATGGGAAGTCGTTCTACAAATATGAAATGCAGGATTGGTGGATTTAAAGGACGTAATTTAAAAGAAGGAGATTATATTTCTTTTAGAATAAGAAGGCGGTATTTGCCATATTTTCTTTCAAGAACGCTTGATCTGGATGAATTTAATCAGGAAGATGAAGTGCTTCGTGTAATAATGGGACCGCAAGATAATCTTTTTACAAAAGAAGGGAAAAAAACATTTTTAAACAGTGAATTTACAATTACAAATGATTTTGATAGAATGGGTTGTAGAATAGAAGGGCCTTATATTGCACATAAAGAATCGGCTGACATAATATCAGATGGAATAGCATTAGGAGCAATACAAGTTCCTGCGCATGGAAAACCAATTATTTTACTAGCAGATAGACAGACAACAGGAGGATATCCCAAAATAGCGACAGTTGTAACAGTGGATTTGCCAAAATTGGTACAAAGAAAAGCAGATCATAAAATTCGTTTCAAAGCAATCAGTGTAGAAGAAGCACAAAATCTTTTAATTGAAGAAATGAATGAATTTACACAATTTAGAAAAAAAATTCATGCACCTTGTAAGGAAGTGCTGGATGTGAGATTTGTGTCCAAAAGACTTGAGACTTTATTTGATTAATTTATTGTTTAAAAGTTAAAAATTTAGCTCAATATCCTGTTTTATTTATTATTCTGTTAAAGGAATTGAGCGTATTTTCAGAAAGGAAAATAAAAATGGATTTAGAACAAATTGAAAAATTAGTAGAAATTATAGAAAAATCAACGCTTAAAGAAATTACAGTTGAAGAAGGAAATTTAAAAATCAATTTAAAGCGTGAAAATAATATAGAAATTCAAAGTATTTCAAAAAATATAGAAAAAAAAGTCGAAATTGTGGAAGAGCCAGATGAGGAAAGTTTTATCACTTCACCAATAGTAGGAACTTTTTATTCAGCAGCTTCTCCAGAAACTCCAGCTTTCGTGCGAGTAGGCGATACTGTAAAAAAAGGGCAACCAGTATGTATTGTAGAAGCAATGAAACTAATGAATGAAATAAACTGTGATTTTGACTGTGAAATAGAAGCTGTACTCGTGAGCAATGAACAGAAAGTGGAATACGGTCAGCCGTTATTTAGAGTAAAAAAAATATAATTTAGAATAAGAATATTATAAAAAAGTAACAATTTTAGAGTTATCTTTAAGTTTGAGATAGCTCTTTTGTTTTTTAATAAAATTAAAAAAACAACTCTAAGTTAAAAAAACACATATAATAATAGATTTTTATGTAAAATTGTGGTAAAATAAAAAGGATAGTTTCTTTTGATTATAAAAATTAGAAAGAAATGTTAAAAAAAATGGAAAATTAGGACAATGAAAATAATTATCCTTTTCAAAATACTAGAAGAGGAGGTAAAAAAACGTGAGATGAAATACATAAAGAAATCTTTAATTATATTTATTTTTCTTCTATTGTCTTTATTTGCATTAAAGTTTTATATCTCTACCAAAAACTTTAAGGGTATGCTGACTTCGATTTTGAAAAGTAGCGGATTAAATGTTGAGTTTAAAGATGTTAAACTGATAGGATTTAATAAACTTCAGGTTAATGATCTTAAAGTTAAAGATATGGCTGGAAATGTTGTTATTGACGGGAAAAAAACTACTGCGGGAATAAGTCTTCTTATGCCAACACGGCTTAATAGGATTGATATTTACAATGGAACTGTAAATTTGGAGCGTAGAAAAGATAATGATTTTAATATTTTTCACGTTATAAAGCCACAACCGAAAAAACCAAAAACATTTGATCCTACGAGTAGAATTGGAAAGCTTCATATTCATAATGCAACTTTAAATTATACAGATATAAGTTTTAATAAAAAAATATCAAAAAAATTGACAAAAGTAAATGGACGGCTGGAAGCTACAAAATCTCGTGGTTTTTCACTTTTTGCAAAAGGTTTGGGAAATAAAAATGAAGATGGAACAGTGGAAACATTAAAGATTGAATTAAAACAGCTTATCAAGTCAAAACAGTCGATTTATTCGATGTTTGATAAGATGAAGAACAGTGATGAGAGAAGAAAGGAATTTCGTCTGAATTTTGGTTTTGAAAATGTCGCAATAACAGAGGAACTGGGGCAGTATGTGCCACTTGATATGATTAGTGCAAAATCTGGAATATTAAATGGTGTACTGAAACTGGAAAATGATAAAGCTAAAAAGACAATGAACGCTTTAGGAAATCTGAAAATCCGAAATGGAAAACTAAAATATGTTGACTTGGATGGCGATATTGAAGGGGTAAATGCCTTAATTGATTTGAAAAAAGACAAAATTACGGTAAATGCTGACACAAAATTAAGCGGAAGCCCAGTATCTCTAGTACTAAATTATCTCGTTCAAGATCAGAAGATAAATTTAAAACTTGTTACTGAGAATTTACCTTTTGAAGAAGTTGCAAGATATAAGATAATTAAAGATAGTAAGTTTACAGCACAAGGTAATGTTACTGGAAATCTTGAAGTAAATGTTAATACCAAAAGTAAGAAAGCTACACTTGATGGAAAATTTTCTTCAGATAACATAAAAATTTCAAACTATAATTTTCAGAATATAAAAACTGCTATGAAAATTGCTGATGAAAAATTGACTTTAACTGATACATCATTTGTATTTAATGAAAATTTTTCAGGATTTAAAGTGAATGAAGATGTTAAAGTTTCAAAATTTGTGTATGATTTGAAAAAGAAAACTGGAACAGGAGATTATGTTTTAAATAATCTAGGATCAGATTTTAGTATCAAGAAAGTTACTGGAAGGGTTGATATATCTTCTAAAAATATTGTAACAGGAACAGTAAGATCCAATGTTTTAAATGGAAGATATACAGTAAATCCACATACACAGACAGTTGTGGTAAATGCCAATAGTAGTGGTTATTTCACTGTAAATTATGGTGGAAAGACTTATACAGTTAATCCTGATGTTAGTAATTTAATTGTGAAGTTTAATGAAAAAAATATGCTTCGTTCAGGACAAATTAATGCGAAAATAAAGGATTTGTCAATGCCGTTTGTAAATACTATTAATGCCAATGTAAAAATTCATAACGGAAATTACAATATAAGTGGAACAGCTGGAATAAAAGGTGGTGGAATAGTAAATATTTCGGGAACTACAAGTTCGAATATGAAACATTCTTATTCATTGAAATTACCTAAAAATATAGATATTGCAAAATTGTTAAGAGCAAATGGTTATAATTTCAAAGGATTAGATAAAGCGAAATTGCCTGCAACACTTACAGCTAGAATTAGTGGAAGTGGAGATAAAATTTCTGGATCATATCAACTTTACAGTCCGTATGGAGAATATATTGGAGAATATGAAAATCTTCATGCAAGTGGAAAAATCAATGATTTGGCAAATATGGATATAACAGTTAATACAAATATGGATGAACTGTGGTTTGGTTACCAGCGACTTAAAAATGTCAGTGGAAACTTGAGAATAAAAGATAACGTTGTAAATATTACAAGTATCCAAAATGAAAATTTGAATGCTAGTGGAAAATTTGATATGAAAACTGGGAAAATGGATGTAAATGCAGGATTAAGAGATTATATGATTTATAATACTGCAGGGCCTAAGGTTAATTTGAAAGTTGGAACATTGGATGCTAATTTATCGGGAACAATTGATAAACTTTCAGGAGAAATAACAATGCCATCTGCAATAACATCAATAAATTCAAATTATATAGGTGACACAAATGCATATCTTAGAATAAAGGATGGGGTTGTAAATTTCGAAAATGTAACTTTACGTGAAAATAGCCTGTATGGAACATATGATTTGAAAACTGGAATTTCAGATATTGGACTTAGTTTAAACGAACCTGATATTCCAAAACTTTTGGAAATGAAGGAATTGACTTTTGGAACAAAATCAAATCTTAGTTTAAAAGGAGATTTGAATAATTTTAATCTGGCAGGACAAGTAATTCTTGGGAATATGAGTTTTAAAACTTATAAAATTCCGCAGATTGTTGCAGAACTTGAATATTCTAATGGAAATGTAGACAAGTTATTCAAATATGGGACATTCGATTTGCAAAAACTTAGATTTGTTGGAGATAATGAAGAAACATTATTTGAAACACAGACTAAATTTGATTTGGCAAATGTAGATATTGATTATAAGTTGGAAAAACAGAAGTTTTCGCTTGATTCAGTGCAGGATTTGAAAAATAAGGGATACAGTGGAGATATAGACATCGGATTTATGTATCGTGGAAATTTTGAGAACTTTACAACAGGTCTTCAAATACAGTCAGATGAAATAAAACTTAGTGGTTTTCCAGTGAATAAAGTGGATATTGATTTACAAGCCAATGAAAAGGCTTTAAACATTGGGCAGTTTTATTTGGAATATGAACACAATCCATTATTGTTAAACGGATATATTCAATTTACACCTATACAGTATAATGTTTCGATGCTTGCTAAAGACTTTAATTTGGACTTCTTAGGAGTTAATAAAGATGTTGAGCAGGCGAGAGGGATTGCAAATATAGATGCAATTTTCTCAAATAATTCTACAACAGGGCATATTTTACTAGATAATTTTAATTATAAGACAAAAGATAAATTAACACTTGTGGATAATGTAAATGCCAATATTGATTTACAAAATAATAAATTTGTTGTAAATCGTCTTGATGGTGGATACAATGGAGGAACTTTTAAAGTGACAGGAGATTTAGATGTTCCAACGATTCCTGCTGATTTTATGCAGACAAAACGTCTAGAATTAGGAAAATTTGAATTAAATGCTGCACTTAATAAAGTTGGACTTCATTACGGAAAAGGAATTGACTTTGCACTTACAGGAAACTTGATATTTACAGAAAATAGATTGTTTGGAGATTTGGTTGTAGATGATGCCGAAATAAGAGAATTACCAGACTTTAATTCAAAATCTGAAACAGAAAACTTATCAGAGGAAGCTAAAACTAAGAAAGCTCAAGATAAGACAATTGTTGAGGGAATTGTAGAAGAAGTTATTGATAAAATATTAAAACAGTATACAGTTAGTTTGAATGTAATAGCTGGAAATAATGTTAAACTAAAAATTCCAAATGTAAGTATTGTACGAAATATAAAAGGAACGATAAGAGGTTCTTCAGAAGTTTCATATTCTGGTGGTGAAGTTGGAATAGATGGAGATTACTCTATTACAAGAGGATCATTTTCTGTAAATGGAAATGATTTCAAAATAGATGGTGCACAAATAAGATTTGCTCCATCTACTAACGGTGCAGCGAGCTCCGTATCGGATCCATTTGTAATATTTGATGCAAGTACAGTAATAAACGGAGATAGAATAGAAATAAATGTAAGTGGAAATGTAAGTAAACCTGATATTAAATTTTCATCATCATCAGGGAAATCAAAAGAAGAAATTGTGTCATTGCTCGCATTTAATACTGTAGTTGGAAATGGCGAAAAAAAAGGAGGAGCTACTGAAGAAAATTCAGCTGACGGATTAGTAGTTGCAGGTTCTCTTGTTAATAGTGCATTAAATGAGTTGATTTTTTCGTCAGTAACTGGTAAAATTAGTGAGGCACTTGGAATATCAAAATTTTCTGTTTCAACAAATGTGGATCATTCGAACAGAACAGGAGAATACAGTGCTGCAACAACAGTTACACTTCAGGATAATATTTATAAAGACAAGTTATTCTGGAATGCTTCATTTAAATTTCCATACCAGACTTCAAAATCTGAGGAAAAAAAACCAATGGGATATAACGCATGGTTAAGCTATAGTGTTACAAACAACTTAGATTTACGGCTTGGAGGAGAGAGTATTAATAGAAGTAGAGCCAGCACTAATATGAGCAATGGAGCAAGAGTAAATTATTATTTTGGAATTGATTTTTCAACTAGAGGTAATACATTCGGAGATATTTTAAGAAAAATATTTAGGAAGAAAAAACTTGATACATTAAAAAAATAGGAGGAAAAATGTCAAAACAAAAAGTAAAAAATAAAATTTATGCTTTGATTATTGCGGTAACATTATTTGTATCTGTAAATAATTTGTCGCAAGCTGAAGAAAAAAGCGGGATAATTGGAAAAGAGTTAGCCGATAGCAGTACAACAACAAGTACTACTGGAACTGAAGAGCAAAATGATGAGATATCAGATGTTAAAATTAGATATAGTCAAGACGAAATTGATATGGCTAATCAATTATCAGAAAAAGTGAAGAAAAAAAGAAAAAAAGAAAAAAGAAAAGAAGCAAGAAGAAATCGAAAAAATAACAACATCTTTGAAGCTCAGGAACAGGCAAGAGAAGATTTAACAATTGGAGCAATTCAATTTACAAAATTGAATGAAATTACACCAGATGTTTTAATACCTGAAATGCCTGTAAAAACAGGAGATACTTATTCAAATAAAACTTTAAGTGATATTTATTTAGCACTTAAAAGATTGGGATATGTAGCAGAAGCTAATGTTATTCCAAGAATTCGTGGAAATGTGGTAAATATAGAAGTTCAAGTTGCAGAAGTAGAAAATGCTGGAACAGTTCTGCAAAGACAAAGAATGCAAGAAGAAATGCAAAAAGAAACAGAATATACAGTAGCAAATGTAGATATTGAAGGTACAAACAAACGTGATAAGGCAGAACATTTAAAAGATTTACCAATTAAAGCGGGAGATATTTTTATACCGCAAAGAGCAGTGGATGGAGCACAAAAAATATTCAAATCAGGATATTTTGCAACAGTTGAACCAAAAATTGACAGAAAAGCTGATAATACAGTTTCTATAGTTTACCAAGTTCAAGAAAATCCAGATGTACAAAGTATAAATTTTGAAGGAAATACTCTTTATAAAGATGAAGAGCTAGAAAAAGCATTAGGTATAAAAAGAGGAGAAATCTTAAATGGTAATTTATTGAATCCAGATGATAATGGAATTCTTAAATTGTATGCTAAAGATGGATATTCTTTAGCGAGAGTTGAAACAATAAATGTTTCAAATGAAGGAGTTGTAAATATCGGATTGACAGAAGGAGTTGTTGATTCTGTTACATTTGAAAAAGCACCAGAAAAAAATGATAACGAAAGACAATCCTCAAAACGTTCGACTTTAAGAACAAAACCTTATGTATTTGAAAGATATCAAGAATTAAAACCAGGGCAAATTTTCCAAGAGAAAAATATTGAAAGTACAGTAAAAGAACTTTATAGAACAGGAATGTTTACTAAGATAGTACCGTCAATTGAAGGAAAAGAAGATGATCCAAATGCAAGAGTTATAAAATTACTTGTGGAAGAACGTCCAACTACGTCAATTAATGGAACTATTTCTTACGGAACTTCAGTTGGATTAGTAGGAGAACTTAAATTATCAGATTCAAACTTCTTAGGAAGAGGACAAGATGCTTCACTTACACTTTCAGCTTCAAATAAAGGAGATAAGACATTTGAACTTAGCTGGTTTGATCCTTGGTTAAAAGGAACTGAACAAGTTCAACTTGGAGGAGCAGTTTATTGGACTCAATCAGTAGATGACAATGCTGAAGCTGATGAAGTAGAAAAAGTTAAGAAATACGGAACTCGTTGGACAATTGGTAAAGGTCTTAATAAAGATATTGGAGTAAGTTTCTCTGCAAGATATGATAATTATAAAGAATTGTTTGGAAATAAAAAAGTAAATGATAAATATAAATTGTTTGCAATGGGACCAACAGTTACTTTAGATACAAGAGATAATAAGTTCAGTCCTACAAAAGGATTTTATGCAACAATGTCGTATGAAAGAGGAGAACTTATAAAAGATCCTAGAAAATATGATCAGTTTGAAACAGATTTAAGAGCTTATCATCCAACATTCTTTGGTGAAAAAAATATAATGGCGTATAGAGCAGCTTGGGGAACAACAGGAAGTGGAACTCCAGAAGCATTAAGATTTAGCATAGGTGGAGCTGAATCTGTACGTGGATACGATTACAGTGCGTTTGATGGATTTGATAAATTCCATGCAACTATTGAAAATAGAACAAAAATTAATGATACATTACAGTTAGTAGCGTTCTTTGATATAGGAAATGCTTGGCAAAAAGATTCAAGAGATCCAATTACAGGTAAAAAAATCTATAAACCAAACAGAAAAGATGCTCATGACTTTAAAGATCTTAAAAAAGGTTATGGAGTTGGGGTAAGATTGAATACTCCAATTGGGCCATTAAGATTTGACTATGGTTGGCCAATGGATCCTGAGAAAAAAGGTGAGAAAAAAGATAAAGGTAAATTCTACTTTAGCTTTGGACAATCATTCTAGTTTTTTCAGACTAACTAAAATATAAACTAAAAATAATTATAGGGGGTGATTAATTTCATCCCTATAATTTTATAAAAATTTCATAACTGTTAACAATCAAAGCAAGGAGAGATTCAAAATGTATGATATAAAAGAAATTGCAAAATTGATAAATGGAGAAATAAGAGGAAATGCTGAGTTAAGTTTTACAAGAATTGCTCCATTTTTTCATTCAACTGAGAAGGAATTAACGTTTGCTGCAGATGAAAAGATGTTAAAAAATATGGATAAATGCAGTGCAGGAGCTGTGATTGTTCCTGATTTGCCAAATTTACCTGCAAATAAGACTTTTATTGTTGTAAAAGGCAATCCTAGGGAACTCATGCCGATATTGCTAAATTATTTCAAGCCTAAATTACAGCCGTTTGAAAATCAGATAGAAAATTCTGCAAAAATTGATGAAAGTGCAAATGTATCAAAAATAAACACTTATATTGGACATAATGTAAAAATTGGAAAAAATGTTGTTATCTATCCAAATGTTTCAATTTTTGAAGGAACTGAAATAGGTGATGACTGTATAATTTATTCAAATGTAACAATACGGGAATTTACAAAAGTTGGAAGAGGTACAATCTTGCAGCCGGGAGCTGTGATAGGATCTGACGGGTTTGGATTTGTAAAAATTAACGGAAACAATGTAAAAATTGAGCAAATTGGACACGTAATATTGGGAGAAGAAGTTGAAATTGGAGCAAATTCGTGTGTTGACAGAGGAGCAATTGGAGATACAATTATAAAAAAAGGTACAAAAATTGATAATCTTGTTCATATTGCCCATAATGACATAATTGGAGAAAATTGTCTAATTGTGGCTCAGACTGGTATTTCTGGAAGTGTGGAAGTGGGAGATAATTCGACTCTTGCAGGACAGGTTGGAGTAGCAGGACACTTGAAAATTGGAAGCAATGTAGTGATTGCCGCAAAATCTGGAGTAACTAATGATGTGCCGAATGGTAAGCAAATGTCAGGTTATCCGCTTCGTGAACATATAGAAGACTTGAGAATAAAAATGGCGATGGGAAAAGTTCCTGAACTTGTAAAACGAATGAAAAAGTTGGAAAAAGAATTGGAAAAAACGGAAGCAAAAAAATAAAAATATAAAATTTTGCACATCAAAGTTGTGAAATTTGAAAACTTCCTTGACTTATTAATTCAAATGATGTAGAATAAATAACAGATAATAAAAAATATTATAAATAGAGAGAGAAGGGAGTTATAGATGAAAAAAATACTTTTAGGTATCTTTATGCTTTTGTGCATAGTTAGCTGTGGGTCAGGACCTGACAAAACAGTGTCAAAATTTATTGAGAGTGTAAAAGATGAAAAGATGAAAGAAGCGGCAAAATATGCAATTGATGATAGTTTTGAGGGGAACTTGGATGTTAAGTACAACAATAAAATTCAAGAATTACTTTTCAAGACATTATTAAAAAATCTTGAATATAAAATTGTCAAGACAGAAAAACAAGATAATGAAACAACAATTGTAACAGTAGAAGTAACAAATGTGGATGTTGAAAAAATATTTTTACAAGTTTTCAAAAAAATGACACAAGAAACTTTTTCAGGAAACGGTTCTCATTTAATGTCAGTTGATGACAGATTTAAAGAAGAACTTGAAGCAAAAGATAAGCCAAAATCAAAAAATGTCACAAAATTTGTAGTTAAGAAAACAGCTAATGGAGAAAAAATAGTTTTAACAGCAGAAAATATTGATGTGTTACTTGGTAAATTAAACACAACATTATCAAACTTAAACACACTTGGTGGAGCTGAAGAAGAAACAGCGGTAGAATTACCAGAGACAGGACCATCAACTGGATTAACACAAAAACCCGAAGAACTTAGAAATCAAAATAAATAAATAAAATAATTTAATTATTAAATAAAACAATCATTCTTTTACTTTTATAAGTGAGTCTGATTGTTTTTTATTTACAAAAATTTTTTGTATTAATTAAAATAGAATTAAAAAAATTTGATTTTTAAAGATTTTTATTGTATAATTGTAGTGTAAAAATAAAAAAGGGAGGAATAAAAATGGCTACATCAAGTTTTTTAAGATTGCCAGAGTTTAAGACTGATAAGGAGATAGATGGCTTAATAAAGGCATTGGAGAATGATAGAAAACCAGAATTAACAGGTGTAAAGGCTGAAAAAATAACAGATGAAAAAAGAATTAGAAGAATATTGGATAAGAAAAGATGAAAATATCAAGATTGTCGATAAATGATTTGTTGAAGTATGATACAGAAGAGTATGTAAAAGAAAATATTTTGAATACATTTAGTAGTAGAAAAAATAATAATGTAGAAGATTTTTTACATAATAAAGCAATATTTTTTGAGAAAAGTTCTATTTCAACAACACATTTAATTTTTGATAATAATGATACTTTGTTAGGTTATTTTTCAGTAGCAAATAAAAGTTTAATATTACCGAATGAAAGATTTGAAAATTTAAGTAATAGTAAACAAAAGAAATTAATGCAAAGTGGACAGAAGGTTGGTAATGGATTTTACTTAGTAAACAGTTATTTATTAGGACAATTAGGGAAAAATTTTAATTTATCAGAAAGTGAACAAATAAAAGGAAATTTTTTATTATCTCTTGCTTTTGAGTTATTGCTGGAAGCAAAGGAATTGATAAATGCAAAATATGTCTGGCTGGAATGTAGAAATTCAGAGAAACTTGTAGATTTTTATAAAAAATTTGGCTTTGAGAAGATAGATAATTTTATTTCTAAAGATGGATTGGTTGTTATGATGATGAAATTAGATAGGAAAAATTGATTTGGATGAAAAATACTGCTGTTGATTTGGAAGGTGATATTTTTTTGCTTTTTTTATTTGAATTATATATTTTATTAGGAAGGAATTAAAATTTTTTGGAAGAAATATAAAAAATTTGTATTCCAACTTAAAATATTGTATAATTAAAATATAAAAAGAACACAAATAGTTAATATATAAAATGGAATAAATATATTTGGTTATAGATATTTAAAATAAAAGGAGATGGTATTTAATGTTTAAGAAAATTTTATTGATGGTTATACTTGTTATGTCTGTTGTGGGGTGTGAACTGTTTGATGCAAAAAGATGGGATAGAATAAATCGAGAAGATGCTGAAAGAGGTGTAAAATGTTATGAAAATGAAAATGGATATTTTTATTGCAAGGATAGATATGGAAACAGGATTTATTAGCTGTAAAGGTATTGAGACAGATAATGACGGTTAAATAAGCTATAAATATATGCAAAGAACAGGGGCTTCCCATATAGGGATGTTTTCCTGTTTTTTCTTTTAGGCAAATATTGTATCTCTATTCTATCCAAATTTCATTTCATCATTAATTTTTTGATGAAAATCAATTTTATAGTAAACCTACTTTAAAATAGAACTCAAAGGCTATGACTATTTACTCAAATCTTAAGGTTGTATAATTTTTAATAGTTTAATTTTAAATGGGTTCGAGTATATTTTCAAGATTAATAACATTGACTAACTATACGTTTAATGAATTATCTTGTTTTTTTGTATAGAATGTGATATTCTAGTAATGTAATTTTTAAAAATATACTTGAATCAAATTGAAATTTGGCTGATGAAAATTAAGTGAATTTGGATTTGAGTAGAATAATTATAATTTTAAAATAAAGAAGGATGTTAGAAAAAATATGGGAAAATCAGAAATAATTAGAGGGACAAGTAAATGTGCAAGATTTTTTGTCTGTGATACGACAGATATTGTAAAAGAGGCAAAAAAGATTCATGGGCTTGATCCGGTAGCGACAACTGTTTTTGGGAAACTATTGACAGCGACAGCTATGATGGGGAAAGATTTGAAAAACGAGAAAGATTTAGTGACAGTTAAAGTAAATGGAGATGGACCTTATGGAAATATGCTTGCAACTGGTAATATGAAAGGGGAAGTAAAAGGTTATATTGGAAATCCTGAAGATAAATTTCATCAGATAATTGACGAAAATGGAAATTTTATAAAAGATGAAACTGGGCAAGTGAGATTTATTGGAAACGGCACAATGCAAGTTATAAAGGACTTGGGACTGCGTGATCCATTTTCTGGAGTTACAAAAATAAATGAAGAGGATATTGCAGATATAATTGCTCATTATTTTCTTTTGTCAGAGCAGATAAAATCAGTTATTGCACTCGGTGTAAAACTGGATGAAAATGGAGAAGTAAAAAGGGCTGGAGGTTATTTGATACAGCTGTTGCCAGGTGTGGAAGACGGATTTATTGATAAACTGGAAAATAAATTACAGCAGATTAGGACGATTACTGAACTTCTGGAAGGTGGAATGAGCCTTGAGCAGATTGTGGAACTGCTTTATGAAGATATTTCGGTATTTGAGGAAGAAACTGATGTTGATGGCGCTCATAAAAAGGTTTATGTGGAAGATTTTGAAATTTTGGAAAAATCAGAGCTGGAGTATAAATGTAATTGCACTAAAGAGAAGTTTTACAAGGGATTAATCACGCTTGGAAAAGAAGAAATTGATAAAATTCTGGAAGAGGAAGACAAAATTCAAGTAGAATGCCATTTTTGCGGTAAAAAATATGATTTTGGAAAAGAAGATTTTAAAAATTTATAAAATAGATTTGCTTGGAATTATATAGTACTATTTCCCATTTAAATAGTAGAAATTAGAAAATTCATGGAATCAAAGTCTTTTGTAATTTTATTTATAAACGTTATGATTAATAAATGTTTTCTGACGTAAGGACATCAGACGCCATGCCCTTTTTCGCTTATTTAATATTTTCAAAATGTTAAAACCTAAAATTTAAATATAATAATCTTTATAATTTAATATAGAATGTCGTGATTTTTTTGGAATGAAAACGACTAAACACATTTATGTGTTTCTTTCGCCATAACCTTTATAGCAAATATATTTTATAGAGTTTTTCTAATATTTATTTGCGAAAGTGAGTGTTAGCGAGTTTCGTTTTCGTAGTAATTTAGGTTTATCCAAATAATAAATGTTTAGGCTACTTTCCCAAATGAAATTTGGGAATATTTCAAAAAAATGCTTAAACGAGCCAGGGTTAGTGCGTAGCACTTTCGCCATTCTCTTTAATATTCCATTAGTTAAATATGTTAAAATAACTATTATTGCGAAATGAGGGGAAATGGCGAATGATTTCCCTTGCTTTATAAAAAGAAAAAATATTTATTAGCAACAAGAAGTTTTTCATAATCTAAATAAAAATTTCCTATATGAATACTTAAAAATTAGATTTGATTTTTTTAACAAGGCTATTAAATTAATTATTATAGAATTTTATCGCTATTTTTTAAGTGGGGTTTAGTGTAAGTTTAAATGATTTTAGATAATTGTAAAAATAATAATAAAAAAAACTGGAAAGGAAGAGAAAATGTCAAAATTAAGAGTAGGAGTAATACGTGGGGGAGTTTCAACTGAAAGGGAAGTTTCTTTAAAGACAGGAAGTGAAATTGTAGCAAACTTGAATAGAGATAAATATGAGGTTTTTGATATTGTGATTGATTCAGAAAAGGAAGTTTTTGAGAAGGTAAAAGACTTGAATCTGGATTTTGTTTATATCGCTTTGCACGGTGTATTTGGGGAAGATGGGAGAATACAGGCGATTTTGCAAAGTTTGGGAGTGGCATATAGCGGACCTGGAGTGATGTCAAGTGCGGTTTGTATGGATAAGGAATTTTCAAAAAGAATTGTGGCTGGATACGGAGTTAGAATTGCAAAATGGAAAAGTGTACGTGCAGGCGAAACTGTTGACTTTGAAACAATAAAAAAAGAATTGGGAAATCGTGTTGTAGTAAAGCCAAATAACGGTGGTTCAAGTATTGGAGTAAGTTTTGTGGAAAATCAGGAAGAACTTGAAAAAGGGCTGGAACTTGTTTTTGGAATGGATAAGGAGGCATTGATTGAGGAAGTTCTGCATGGTGTGGAAATAAGCGTACCTGTGATTGATGGGGAAGTTTTTCCAACACTAAGAATAGAGGCTCTTGCAGGAGATTACTTTGACTATGAATCAAAATATGCAAAAGGCGGAGCAAATGAATATGTGTTTGAATTTCCTGAAAAAGTGCAGGCTGAAATTAATAAATTTGCAAAAGACAGTTATTACGGGCTAAAATGTGAAGGATTTGCAAGAATAGATTTTATGGTGGTAAATGAAGAAACACCGTATTTTATGGAAGTAAACACATCGCCTGGAATGACATCTGCAAGTCTATTGCCAAAAAGTACAGCTTCAAAAGGTTATGATTACTCACAGACATTGGACTTATTAATAGAATCTTCAATAAAAGTGGAAAGATAAATAGCTTAAAAATTTGAAAAATATAGAAAATAAAAATATAAAAAGGAAGTGGAAAATATGGAAAGAATAGCAAGTTTTACAGTAGATCACATCAGATTGAACAGAGGAATTTATGTATCAAGAATAGACGAAGTTAATGGAAATTATTTGACAAGTTTTGATATAAGAATGAAATTACCAAACAGAGAGCCAGTAATAAATATTGCTGAACTTCATACAATGGAGCATTTGGGAGCAACATTTTTAAGAAATCATCCAACTTGGAAAGATGAAATTGTATATTTTGGGCCTATGGGATGCAGAACAGGATTTTATCTTATCTTAAAAGGAAAACTGGAATCAAAGGACATTGTTGATTTAATGAAGGAACTTTACAAATTTATGGCAGAATTTAAAGGAGCAATCCCAGGAGCGACTGCTATAGAATGTGGAAATTACTTGGATCAAAACTTGCCAATGGCTAATTATGAGGCTAAGAAATATTTGGAGGAAACGTTGGAGCATTTGGGAGAGGAAAATTTAAATTATCCTGAGTAAAAAACACTATGACCATTTTTAATAAGTATTTAAAAATAAGGTGATAAAAGGATGGAAGAATTAAATACATTTGAAAAAACTTTACCAGATAAATTGGATTTTCTAATTAAATTGAAGCAATTCGTGAGTTTAGAAAAAAATAGTTTGAAAAAAATTAGTTTAGCAGTTATTTTTTTAGAATTAATGCAGAAAAATGGAAAAAGTGCAGAAATAAAAAAGATTAATGGACTTGAATATGTTTATGAAAGTTCAACAGAATATTATTTTTTAGTTAGTTCAAAAAAAGTAGGCGATTGTTATGGTTATATTATAAAAATTTTTCATGAAAAGTTATTTCCAAATGGAGTAATTGATAAAATAATAGAAAATTCTTCTTCTTTTGATTGTGTAAAAGAAAGAGCAGAATATTTGTTAAGTAGATGGATAAAAATTGGGAAATTAGATTTTTATGTTTCATTATTAGATTTTGAAAATATAAATTTAAAAATGGAAAAATTGAAAGTTGAAAATAAATGGAAATTAATTATATATGAAAATATAAAAACTTCATACATTAAAGATTATTATTTGGATACAGAAGAAACATTGTATGATGATATTCTTTTGGAAAAATTAAAAATAGAACCTTTGTATGATAAAATTCAATATAATGAATTTTTGAAAAATATATCTCCTTTATTGAAAAAGGAATTATCGGATACAGCTGAAAATTATGAAATTAAAATATTAGTTGATAAATATCCAATTACAAATAATAAAATGCAATTTTTAGATGATGAAATGGATATTTATATTACTAAAAATGATTCAAATATGCATCCTTTGGAAAGTTATCCTGAAATATATTTTAGAGATACAGTGAATTCTTGGAAAAAATGTGAGATTATGAAAAGCCGAAAGCAAAAAATATTTATTCTAAATATAGAGCTTAATGATGAAAAATGGAAAAAATTGCCAAAATTCCAGATAATGCCTGAAATAGAGCATAAAAATGTATTTCCACCTGTTTTTAAAAAAGTAGAAAATAACATTTTTGATATAGTTTATATTCCTAGAGACTGGGATGATGATGACCTTGGATTTAGTATATCAGAAGAATTATTAAAGAAAATGATAGGATTGGGTTATGATGTTGAAATTATAAGTAATAAGGAGAGATTTTTTAATACGCATTCACCATATAAACTAAAAACGGAAAAAGATATTTTATGGATTTATGATTATGAAAATAATTGGTATATATTGCCACTACTAGATTTTGATACATTAGAACGAAAAGTTATAGATGGAGAAATTGTGACGTATACAACTACTTCTATACAAGTGTATCATGAAAAACATTGTCCAGATGGAAAGTTGTATTTTCAAAAATCAGAGATAAAAAATTATGGGATAAGTGATGCGATTCATTTGGGATTTGGTGAGTGGGTTGTTAATGAATATCAAAAGTTGATTGAAAGCTATAAAACTAAAATTTAATTTTCTAAATTAAATGAAGTGAAAAAAGACCACTCTTGTTGAGGAATTGAAAAATTATAATTTTTAAGTTTGATTTCAAAAGTGAAAAGGAGAGATTTTTTATGAAAAAAGTAATGATTTTGGTTGCAAGTTTGATGGTTGTAATTAGTAGTTTTGCTGGTTATACGAGTGATATGATTAATAGGATGGAAACTAAAGAGAAAAGTGTAGAGGATTCTTTTGGAGGAAGTAACGCTGAAATGAAAGAAGCATCTTCGGTTATTTTGGACGGCTGGAATGATGAATTAAATAAAGTTTATAAATTATTAATGTCAAAATTGTCAAAAAAAGAACAAGAAAAACTTAGAAATGAAGAAAGAGCATGGATAAAAAGAAAAGAAAGAGTGGCAAAAGATGCCGCAGATAAATTTTGTGGAACTGTAAATGGACAAAAACTTTGTGGAACAGGTTATGGTTTGGAATATACACAATCATTGATTAACTCGACTAAAGGCAGAGCGATTGAATTATCTAAAAGATATGAAAAATTGAAATAAGTTTGGATAAGAAAATTTAGATATACTGAAATTTTTATTCAGATTAATTAGTTAAAATACACAACATAAAAAATATAATTCTTGAGTTTACTTTTTTATTATTTTTTATTGTTTGTAAAAAAGGAGTTTTATGAAAAAAATACTGATTTTATTTTTGGTTGTTTTTTCGTTAAGTTTTTCATTTGAATTGAAAAAAGAAAATTTTGAAATTGTAAAAAATAAGAGTTTAAAATTATCAGAAGAGGAAATGAAAAATCAAAGTGAAAAAGTTGTTGAAGTTTTTAATAAAGAAATTTCAGATAGGATAGAAAGTAAAAATAAGGGTATTGGATATTCGGAAAATACTAATTTGGAAACAGGTGAAAAAAATTTTAAAGTGAATGTACCTAATGTTTTGATGAATAACAAAGTTTATGAAAAAACAATTTATGAAATTGAAAAAATTAATTTTATTTCAAAAAACAAAGTGGAAATAATTTATATTGAAAAATCTCCGAATATTTTTGAAATTATGTTCTCTGAAGAATTTAACAAAAAACTTGAAGATAAAGTTTCAAAAGAATTGGGATATAAATTGGATAAGGAAAAAATCAAAAAATTGTCCAATGAAGAAAAATTGAAAGCAAATGTAATAATTTTGTCTGAATCTCAAAATGAAATGATAAAAAGATTGGATAATAATGAATTTGAATATGAAACTGAAAAGAGAAAAATGATTTTGGAAAGAAATCAGAAAGAATGGGAATATAAAGACGAAGAAACATTAGAAAGTGATGGTTTTGATATTTTTGATTCTATGTTTGAAAATTTTGGAAAATAATGTGAATAAATTAGAAGAGGTATGAGTAAATGAAGAAGATATTAATATTATTTTTACTAACAGCAAGTCTTGGATTTTCTGCGAATTATAAGGTGGAAGTTAAGCCAAATGTGAAAATTCAAAAAGAAGAAATTGAAAAAAATAATGCAGGGATAGAAAAGGCTTTTGAAAAATTTGTGGAAAAACAGAAGGCTGCGGGTATTAGAGAGGCAGAATTGACTACACAAAGCAGTCAAAGACTTGGAATAGCGTTAACTGATGGGATGGCAAAACAGCTTGTTTATGATACACAATATTCTATAAAAAAAATTGAATATATTTCAAGTGACATTGTTAATTTAGATCTTGAAATAAAGATTCCTGAATTAGATAGTAGAAACTTTAGTGAAGATGAAATGATGAGAGTAGTTTCTAAAAGGTTTAAAGAAAAAACTGGGAAACCAATAGAAATTTTAAAAACTACACCAAAGAAAAATATAAAACCTGAATGGGTTTCAACATTATTCCAACTAATGAGTGATTTTACAATAGAAAAAGTTAAGACTACAAAAATATTTACTTATCAAAATGCAACAATAAGTTTGAAAAAAGTAAATAAAGAATGGACATTTCATAGGATTGTAAAACAGTAAAATCAAAAAAATTAAATTTAGAAAGGAAATGAAGTTATTCTGAAATTTTGGAATAACTTTATCTTGTTAAAATGAATAAAATAATTGATACGCATACACACATTTATGATAAACAGTTTGAAAATGATTTTGATGATGTGATGAAAAGGATTGAGAATGAGCTGGAAGGGATTGTGAGCATTGGGTTTGATTTAGAAAGTTCACTTAAAAGCGTTGAACTTGCGAATAGATATTCGTTTGTGAATGCGGTGATTGGAGTTCATCCTGTGGATATAAAAAAATATAATGATGAAGTAGAAAAAGAACTGGAAAGATTGGCATTGACTGAGAAAAAAGTTGTCGCAATTGGGGAAATTGGGCTGGATTATCACTGGATGGAAGATCCGAAGGATGTTCAGATTGCTGGGTTTAGAAAACAGATGGAGCTTGCAGAAAGGGTAAAAAAACCAGTTGTTATCCATACAAGAGAAGCTTTGCAGGATACGCTTGATGTTTTGAAGGATTATAAAAATGTTGGCGGAATTTTGCATTGTTATCCAGGTTCTTTAGAAGCGGCAAAATCGTTTTTAGATAGGTATTACTTAGGAATTGGTGGTACTTTGACGTTTAAAAATAACAAAAAGACGAAGGAACTTGTGAAGGAGTTGCCTTTGGAAAAAATTGTTCTGGAAACAGATTGTCCGTATTTGACACCTGTGCCTTTTCGAGGGAAAAGAAATGAGCCGATTTATACAAAATATGTAGCGGAAGAAGTTGCTAGAATTAAGGAAATTTCGGTAGAGCAAGTTATTAAAGTAACTACTGAAAATGCTAAGAAAATTTATGGAATATAGTGGAATTTAGAAATAAAATAGGAGATAAAATGTGTATTGAAAAAGAAAATAAAGATTTTAAAAATCCAATAGAATATAAATTAGAAAAAAAAGATGGAAATGCACGTGCTGGAGTTATAAAAACACCACATGGAGAAATAAAAACACCAGTATTTATGCCAGTTGGTACACAGGCGACTGTAAAGGCGATGACTAGAGAGGAATTGGAAGAGATTAATTCTCAAATTATTTTAGGAAATACATATCATTTGTATTTACGTCCTGGAGATGAGCTGGTAAATGATTTTGGCGGTCTTCATAAATTTATGAGATGGGATAAGCCAATACTTACTGATAGTGGCGGATTTCAAGTATTTAGTCTTGGAGATTTGAGAAAGATAAAAGAGGAAGGGGTTCATTTTCGTTCGCATTTAGATGGATCAAAACATTTTTTATCGCCTGAAAAATCTATTTCGATTCAAAATAATCTAGGAAGTGATATTATGATGGTGCTGGATGAATGCCCGCCAGGACTGTCAACACGTGAATATTTGATACCGTCCATTGAAAGAACTACGAGATGGGCTAAGCGTTGTATCGAAGCAAATAAAAATAAGGATAGACAGGGGCTTTTTGCAATTGTGCAAGGTGGAATTTATGAGGATTTACGGGATAAAAGTTTTGAAGAACTGTATGAGTATGACTATGGATTTGCTGGGTATGCTTTAGGAGGGCTTGCGGTAGGGGAGCCACGTGAGGATATGTATAGAATTTTAAAATATAGTACACCAAAACTGCCTGAAAATAAGCCACGTTATTTAATGGGAGTGGGAGAGCCTGTGGATATGCTTGAAGCTGTGGAACATGGAATTGATATGATGGATTGCGTTCAGCCTACAAGAATTGGTAGACACGGTACTGTATTTACGAAGTATGGACGTCTTGTTATAAAAAATGCGATTTATTCAAGAGATGACAGACCACTTGATGAAGGTTGTGACTGTTATGCCTGCAAAAATTATACGAGAGCGTATATAAGACATTTATTCAAAGCTGGAGAAATTTTGGGACAAAGGCTTGCAACATATCATAATTTGCATTTTTTGCTAAAACTTATGGATAATGCACGTGAGGCAATTATTGATGGAAGGTTTAAGGAATATAAGGAAGAGGTGCTGAAAAACTATGCCATGGGGAAAGAAAGTGAATGGATAAAGCCAAAGTCGATATAACAATTAGAAAATAAAATGCAATAAAAATGTGCTATTTATTTCATAACAAATATTTTTTCATTCCAGATAAAAAATATAAGTTAAAAGTAAATAGCACAAACATAAAATACTACATTTCTTTAAATGTCAATGTTTTTCCATCATCTGTCATAAAAGTCAAACGATTATTATCTAATTTAATCTTTTTTGAATTTTGTAAAATATTCAAATACAGGCTTTCAAGTCTCATAAAGTTATCTGGTCCTGCCATTTTTGTAGAGCCGATAGGTCCAACCATAATATTATCTGATGCCATTATGTAATTTGAAAAATAGTTGTTTACTCCTGAATCGCCATGTATTCTGTCTTCTGAAAAATTAAGAGTAATTCTTATTTCATTTGTTGTCAATATCTTTTTCATTTTTGTGTCAGAAATATCAATAAGTTTCCAGCTAGTATTCAATAATTTTTTTTTCAAATTTAAAAGAGAAAGTGAATCCTTGTCATTCTGATTAACTGTATTTGACTTTTTAAAAGTCCAAATATCGCCAGCTTTGTTAGTTAAA
Source organism: Leptotrichia sp. HMT-225 (assembly GCF_030644325.1). Classification (NCBI taxonomy): domain Bacteria; kingdom Fusobacteriati; phylum Fusobacteriota; class Fusobacteriia; order Fusobacteriales; family Leptotrichiaceae; genus Leptotrichia; species Leptotrichia sp. HMT-225. The sequence goes on from NZ_CP130323.1 coordinate 752,338, forward strand.
GTTAAAGTATCCTTGTTGTATTTAATCACAGGGTTGGATTGCAGAATATCAAAGAAATCCTGTTCGAGATTCATTAAATCTAGAGAACCTCCCATCAAAGTTGAAGTTACTGTGGCAGAAAGAGTAGAATTTCTGTTAATTTTATAATTTCCTGAATATTCATTGATTCCACCAAATCCATTAATCTTATTTTTTGAAAAATTAATAGTAACACTTGTATTTTCTGAAATATAAGAATTAAATCTATTTTTCTTAATTTGAGTTAACTTCCATGAAGTTTCATTTAAATTTGAAAGAGGAAGTGAATCGTTGTCTGTTTGATTAACTGTATCAGGATTTTTAAAAGTCCAAATCTCTCGCTTGTTAGTTAAAGTTAAAGTATCCTTGTTGTATTTAATCACAGGATTGGATTGTAGAATATCAAAGAAATCCTGTTCGAGATTCATTAGATCTTGAGCACCTCCTGTTAAAGTTGAACTTACTGTGGCAGAAAGAGTAGAATTACTGTTTAATTTATAACTTCCTGAATATCCGTTAGTTCCTCCAAATCCGTTGATATTATATTTTAAGAAATTAATTGTAACATTTGCTTTTTCTGGAATACGGGAATTCCGTCCATTTTTCCTGATTTCTGTCAATTTCCACGAAGTTCCATTCAAATTAGTGCTAACAGCGTCTCTTTTTTTCACAGCCGCATTCAAAAAACCACAGCATAAAAGAAGCATTGTAAAAATTCCAACTAAAAAAAATCTTTTTTTCATTTTAAAAACCTCTTTTCATTATTTTTTCTCTTTTCCTTTGTTAATTCAATATTATCATATTATCATTAAAGAATTATGAGAATTTTAAAAATTATTTGGTTTTTATAAAATATTTTTATTCAGCTTGAAAATTTTTCAGTTACTTATATATATTTTTTCATTAGATGTGTTCGATAACCTAAGTTTTTTTATTTTCACAAGGGGTCAAGACCCCTTGCTTTAGAATATTTGTTTTATTAAATTCTAAATATATATAGTTATCGAAAAGGTCTATTTTTATTATCCGATTCCAGTTTATTAGAAGTAATATAATTATGGAATAAAGAAAAAACCGCCACGAAAATAATTTGAAAGAGTAAAAAGCATAACAAATATTTCACTCACAACAACTCTAAAACTTACCCATTCTAAATCAACCAGTCTTGGAAAACATTTTGCAAAAAGCTGAAAATAGTTAAATTCGCTACGATATTCCTTGTAAAGCATATTTGTGACATCAAAAGTATTTATTATATAAACTATTGAAAATGTAACAATAAATAATGAAAAGGCATCAAAAAAAGAGAAATCATCAGCTTCAAATCTATTGAATCCATTTATTTTGTTTGAAAAAAACATATATCCAATATAAGATGAGATTGGAATGGAAATGCTGAAAATCAAGGAAATAAAGTTTTTATTAAAATAAAAAGCGATGTAATATACAATAATTCCTATCGACGAAAATAGAATTGCACCTAACAATCCAAATAGGATTTGTTTAAATTTATAATTAAAATTCTGTATAAGTTTGTTCATTGAGTATAGTGTATTCCTTTCAAAAATTTTATTGTCATGGAAAAACCTTCAGGTTGTAGTTTCCTGCAGATTTTTGGAGGTATAAAATGGTAATTTGTCATCTGTTTGCTAAAGATCAGATACAATCTTGAGGAGGCGAACCTCAAAAAATATTATAACATAAAAAAATACCCCAATCAATAATAGATAAGAGTATTTTTCTCCCTGTTTAGTCTGATATGGACGAATTCAATTATTTTGCTAATTATAGCACAAATTTTTTATTTTTCAATCATATAATTTTTATTTTTTTATAAATTTATGATAAATCCAGTCAACTATAATAGCTATTGCATTATCCCCAGATACATTTGCCGCTGTTCCAAAGCTGTCCTGTGTTATGTAAAGAGCAATTAGAAGTGAAGCTAAAGGACTGTTTGCGGCAATTCCAACCATTCCTAGAAATGGAAGTGCTGACATTATTGCTCCTCCAGGTGCTCCAGGTGCGGCAACCATTGCGACTCCTAGAACTAGGATAAATGGGAAAACTTTTGTTACATCGTAAGCCATATTGTTCATCATAAGAACGGTAACAACACAGCTTGTTATTGTAATGATACTTCCTGCTAAATGGATTGTGGCACATAATGGCACTACAAATTCACGTATTTCAGGCGATGTTCCGTTTCGTTTTGCACATTCCAAATTTATTGGGATTGTTGCTGCTGAAGATTGTGTTCCAAGTGCTGTAAAATAGCCAGGAATCTGATTTTTCATACAAGTAAATGGATTTTTTCCTGAAAGTACTCCAGCGAATACAAATAAAGCTGAAATATATAAAATGTGAAGAATTATCACACAAACAAAAACTTTTAAGAAAATAGAAAGCGTTGTAAACATTTGTCCGCTGTAAGTCATGTTCATAAATGTTCCAAAAATGTAGACTGGAAGTAGAGGAATAACCGATGTGCTCAGTAATTTTGTGATTATTTTTGAAAACTCACGAAAAAGGTTGTAGGTAGTTTGTCCTTCACCATTATTTCTAAGCCAGCTTATTGAAAGCCCCATTATAAAGGCAAAAACGATTGCTGAAGTTACGTCAAACATTGGTGCGAGAGGAATCTCGAAATAAGCTGTTAAAAGATTTTTCTCAGGATGTTCTATTGCTGCAAAAGAGGTAAAATTAAGAATTTTTGGAAAAATATTAGTTGCCATAAGATAAGATAAACTTCCTGCCACAATTGTGGAAACATAAGCTATCAATGTAGTAATTCCCAGCAATTTTCCTGCTCCTTGACGTAAATCTGAAATTCCTGTCACAACAAATCCGATTATCATAAACGGAATAACAAAAGATAAATACTTGCTAAATAGCGACGAAAAAGTCACAAAAATCCTAATAACAGGACTTGGTAAAACTAATCCCAGTACTATACCAAGTGTTATTGCGATAATTAAACGTGGCACAAGCCCGATTTTTTTCATAAATTTTTCTCTCCTTATATATTTTTTGTATAACTAAAATAAATCCCGCAACCCAACCTCAATATTATCAATTAACATATGGTAGTAAAATTTACAGTAATTTATACAGATGTAACAATACTGGGATTAATTGTGATTTTGGTAACTTCCCCGCATTACTTAATCTTGTAAGATATTTTTTACCTAATATCCAAAGGTTCATGTTCACCTTAACAATATTTACACCAAAAATTTATTTTTTTATTATATTTTTATTCTTCAATCAAATCAATAGTCCAATTTGCCTGTTGCAATTTTGTATCAGTTTCACGAATTTCCTTAGACAATTTATCCAGCTGTTTTTGCTGTACTGGAACATTAATTGTACTAAAAACTTTTATTTCCGTTGTGGAATAAAGATTTATCTTTTGGCTTGCAATTTCTATAAATTCACGCAGGATTCCTGCTTTTTGTGAAAGTGTGTCCTTTTTTGCAATTAATTCAACTAATGAAATTCCATCAATCTTTGAAAGAGTATTTGTTTTGTTTATTTTTATTATTAAATCATTTAATTGAGAAATTAAGTTGTCTAATTCAGTTAATAAAAGTTGAGGATTTTCAGTAGGTTCTTCGTGTTCCTGAACTTTAGCATTATTGTTAAGTCTTGTTTTTAATTGTGCAATTCTTTTTTGAATATCTGCACGTAAAATAAGAGCTTCAGCAATTTTCAATCTATACACCTCCGATTTTTAATTTTTTAGTACTTAAAGTATAATAAAAAAATTAGAAAATGTAAAGGAAATTTTTATATTTTTTATTGTTAAAAATTATATGCAAGATATTTTTTTAACTTGCAAATATTTGTTGTAATGGTTACAAAATTATGATAGAATTAAAAAGGAAATTTTGAAAAACAAAATATTGCTTACTAAAATGAAAAAATTAAATTAAAATATACAAATGGAGGGAATTATGGAATTGTCAAAAGGTAAATTACTGAATATTTATGAACGAATGCTCAGTATAAGAAATTTTGATTTGAAGGTAAATCAGCTTGTAAAAAGAGGAATGGTGCCTGGAATGACACATTTGTCAGTAGGAGAAGAAGCGGCGAATGTTGGTGCTATTGCGGCATTGAATGCTGATGATTTGATAACATCTAATCATAGAGGACATGGGCAGGTTATCGCTAAAGGGATTGACTTGAATGGGATGATGGCTGAAATTATGGGAAAGGCCACTGGAACTTGTAAAGGTAAAGGTGGTTCAATGCACATTGCCGATTTAGAAAGTGGAAACTTGGGAGCAAATGGAATTGTTGGTGGTGGACACGGAATGGCAGTTGGTGCGGCTTATACTCAAAAAGTAAAAAATACTGGAAAAATTGTAGTTTGTTTCTTTGGAGATGGAGCCACAAATGAAGGAAGTTTTCATGAGGCTATGAATTTGGCATCAGTATGGAATGTTCCTGTTATATTTTATTCAATTAATAACGGTTATGGAATCAGTACGTCAATTAATAAAGTTACAAAAGTGGAACATTTGTATAAAAGGGCTGCGGCTTATGGAATGCCAGGATATTTTATTGAAGATGGAAATGATGTTCTGTCAGTATATGAAACGTTTGAAAAGGCTGTGGAGCATGTAAGAGAAGGAAAAGGACCAGTCTTCATTGAAAGCATAACTTACAGATGGTTTGGACATTCTAGTTCAGATCCAGGAAAATATAGAACAAAAGAGGAAGTTGACGGATGGAAGTTAAAAGATCCTAACTTAAAATTCAGAAATTACTTGCTTGAAAATAATATTGCAACAGAGGAAGAATTAGTAGAACTTGAACAAAAATCGAAAAAACAGATTGAAGATGCAGTGGAATTTGCGAAAAATAGTCCAGAACCTACTTTGGAATCTGCATTTGAAGATATATTTGCAAATTAGAAAAGGAGATAAAGATGGAAACAAAGTTGATGTCTGTAAAAGAGGCAATTATTACAGCAATGTCGGAAGAGATGAGACAAGATGAAAATGTATTTTTAATGGGAGAAGATGTAGGAATTTTTGGAGGAGATTTTGGAACATCGGTTGGAATGCTGGAAGAATTTGGACCAGAAAGAATAAAAGATATGCCAATTTCAGAATCTGCAATTTCTGGAGCTGCGATTGGTGCGGCAATGACAGGGCTTCGTCCAATAGTTGATGTAACATTCATGGATTTTATTGTTTATATGATGGATAACATTATAAATCAGGCGGCAAAAACTAGATATATGTTTGGTGGAAAAGGGCAAGTGCCTGTAATTTTCAGATGTGCGGCAGGTTCTGGAGTGGGTTCAGCTGCACAGCATTCACAGTCACTTGAGTCTTGGTTTACTCACATTCCAGGAGTAAAAGTTGTTGCACCGGGGACACCTGCAGATGTAAAAGGGCTTTTAAAATCAGCAATTCGTGATAATAACCCAGTAATTTTCCTTGAATATAAAGCACAGTACAACATGAAAGGTGAAGTTCCTACAGATCCTGAATTTATTATTCCGCTAGGAAAAGGAGAAATTAAAAAAGAAGGAAAAGATATTACAATTGTAACTTATGGAAGAATGCTAGAAAGAGTAATGAAGGCGGCGGAAATTGCAGAAAGTGAAGGGATTAGCGTAGAAGTGGTGGATCCTAGAACATTGATTCCGCTAGACAAGGAAATTATTTTGAATTCTGTTAAAAAAACAGGAAGAGTAATTTTAGTAAATGATGCTCACAAAACAAGCGGGTTTATTGGAGAAATCTCTGCAATTATTTCAGAAAGTGACACATTTGACTATTTGGATCATCCAATTGTGAGGTTAGCTGGAGAAGATGTACCGATACCTTATAATCACGCTCTTGAAACAGCGATGGTTCCAAGTGTGGAAAAAATTGTAGAAGCAATTAGAAAAGTAAAAAATAAACAGTAAAGATAGTAAAAATAATATAAAAAAGAAAATAATACAGAAAGGAAAAAGCTATGGAAAATAATGAGTTAAGAGCCACTCCTGCAGCACGTAAATTAGCACAGCAGATGGGACTTGATCTTTTTCTTGTAAAAGGCAGTGGAGCAAATGGACGTGTTCATAAGGAAGATGTGGAAACATTTAAATTTGAAAAGCACGTAAGAATATCGCCCCTTGCTAGAAAAATAGCATTAGATCATAACATTGAACTTGAAAATGTTGTTGGAACAGGGCATAATGGGAAAATAATGCGGGATGATATTTTGAAATTGATTGCTAAGCCACAGGAAACAGAAGACTTGGCAAGACATGAAAAGGCTGTTGTTGCAGAAGAAAAAGCAGTTGCACAGCAGGATATAGAAATCGTGCCAATGACGGCAATGAGAAAAGTTATTTCAAAACGTATGACAGAAAGTTACCTGACTGCACCTACATTTGCACTTAATTATGAAATTGACATGACTGAAGCTATTGCACTTAGAAAAAAAATATTGGATACAATCTTGGAAAGTACAGGTAAAAAAATAACAATAACAGATATTATTTCGTTTGCAGTAATCAAGACTTTATTGAAGCATAAATTTGTAAATTCAAGTTTATCAGAAGATGGAACACAAATTATTCTGCATAATTATGTAAACTTGGCGATTGCAGTAGGATTTGATGGTGGACTTCTTGTGCCTGTTGTAAAAGGTGCTGATAAAATGACACTTAGCGAACTAGTTGTTGAATCTAAGAAAATAGTGAAAAAAGCGTTAGATATGAAGCTGACGCCTGATGAGCAAAGTGGAAGTACATTTACAATCAGTAATCTTGGAATGTTTGGAGTGCAAAGCTTTAATCCAATAATAAATCAGCCAAATTCAGCAATTTTAGGAGTTTCTTCTACAGTTGAAAAGCCAGTTGTTGTAAATGGCGAAATTACAGTTCGTCCAATGATGACTTTGACGCTTACAATTGATCACAGAGTGGTAGATGGACTTGCGGGAGCTAAATTTATGCAAGACTTGAAAAATGCTTTGGAAAATCCAATCGCTTTGTTAATTTAGTTTAACATAAAAAAATTAAAGTGGAACTTATGGAATTAGAAAATAAAAAACGTAAAATTATTTTAGTATAAGGAGTGAAATTAAATGGCTACTGAAGTGATAATGCCTAAAGCCGGAATTGATATGACGGAAGGGCAGATTATAAAATGGAATAAAAAAGAAGGGGAAAAAGTAGAAGCAGGGGAAATTTTACTTGAAATAATGACAGATAAGACAAGTATGGAATTGGAAGCAGAAGAATCTGGATACTTGATAAAAATAGTAAAAGGAGATGGAGAAACTGTACCTGTTACAGAAATTATCGGATATATCGGTGCAGAAGGAGAAGTGGCTCCAGAAGCAGGTTCAGCAAATTCAGCACCAGAAAATACATCTTCTCAACCAGCACCAGAAAAAGCGGCTGCGGCTAGTGAACCTAAAAAAGAAAAAGCAGAAGATGAATTTGATATTGTTGTAATTGGTGGAGGGCCTGCTGGATATGTAGCGGCAATCCGTGCAGCTCAACTTGGTGCAAAAGTGGCAGTTGTGGAAAAAAGTGAATTTGGTGGAACTTGCCTGAACAAAGGATGTATTCCTACAAAAACATTCCTTAAAAATGCTGAAATTATCGAAGGTATCGAAATGGCAAGTAAAAGAGGAATTATTTTGGAAAGTGAAAAATACACAATTGACATGCCAAAAGTTGTGCAGTTAAAAAATGAGATTGTTAAGACATTGACAAATGGTGTAAGAGGACTTTTAAAGAGCAATGAAATTAAAATGTTTAATGGTGTTGGAAAAATCAATAAAGATAAACACGTAGTTGTAAATGGAGAAACTGTTTTACAAACTGATAAGATTATCTTGGCTGGAGGATCAAAAGTTAGTAAAATAAATATTCCTGGAATTGAAAGCAATAAAGTGCTTACAAGTGATGATATTTTAGATTTACAGCAAATACCTAAATCACTTACTGTAATTGGTGGAGGAGTCGTTGGAATCGAACTTGGGCAAGTATTCTTATCATTTGGAAGTGAAGTTACAGTTGTAGAAATGATGGATAGAATTGTGCCAGGAGTAGACAGAGAATCATCAGCAGTACTTAGAAAAGAACTTGAGAAAAAAGGAATGAAAATATTGACTTCTACACAAATTAAGGAAATTGTAGATGATGGACATAACTTAACAATTAAAGTTGATGGACATGATGACATCGTTGCTGAAAAAGCGCTATTGTCAATAGGAAGAGTACCTGACTTGGAAGCTGTTGGAGAACTTGAACTGGAAATGGAAAAAGGTCGAATCAAAGTTGATAAATATATGGAAACAAGTATATCAGGAATTTATGCACCTGGAGATATAAATGGAACTAAGATGCTTGCTCATGCTGCATTTAGAATGGGAGAAGTTGCAGCTGAAAATGCGGTTCAAGGAAACCATAGAGAAATCAGACTTGAAACAACTCCATCGGCAATCTACACAGTGCCGGAAGTGGCAATGGTTGGATTAACAGAAGATGAGGCAAGAGAAAAATATGATATTAAAGTTGGTAAATTCCAATTTGCAGCAAATGGAAGGGCATTGGCATCTGGAGAAACAGCAGGATTTGCAAAAGTTATTACAGATAAGAAATATGGAGAAATTTTAGGAGTGCATATTGTAGGACCTTCAGCGGCAGAAATGATTAACGAGGCATCAGGACTTATGGCAATGGAAATTACAGTTGACGAAGTAATCAAGACAATTTACGCACACCCAACTTATTCAGAAGCTGTATTTGAAGCATGTGCAGACGCACTTGATGAAGCAATTCATTTACCTAAAAAGAGAAAATAAAAAGGTAAAAAATAAATTTTGAAAGGAATTTGCAAAATATGAAATATTATATTAATAATTCCAATGATCCAGCATTTAACATTGCTTTGGAAGAGTACTGCTTTAAGCAGTTACGTGATATTGATGAAATATTTTTGCTTTGGATAAATGAACCGACAATTGTTGTTGGCAAATATCAGAACACAATTGAAGAGATAAATACAGAATATACTCGTGAAAAAGGAATCCATGTTGTCCGTAGAATTTCTGGTGGAGGTGCAGTTTACCACGATTTAAACAATCTAAACTATACGATAATTTCCAATAAGCAGGAAGACAAGGAAGGCTTTAACTTTAAGGAATTTTCAAAGCCAATTATAGAAACTCTGGCAGAATTGGGTGTAAAAGCCGAATTTACAGGTAGAAATGACTTAGAAATAGATGGACAGAAATTTTGTGGAAATGCTCAAGCATATATAAAAGGGCGTGTAATGCACCATGGTTGTCTATTATTTGATGTAAATTTTGGAGAACTGGGAAATGCACTGAAAGTTTCAAAGGATAAAATTGAGTCAAAAGGCGTAAAATCAGTAAGAAGCCGTGTTACAAACATACTTCCTCATTTGAAAGAACCAATCACGGTAAATGAATTTGGTGAAAAAATAATGGAATATATGAAAAAACAGTATCCAGATATGAAAGAGTATGTTTTTAGCGAAGATGAGCTGGATTACATTGCCAAGAGAGCTGAAATTAAGAGAAGCTGGGAATGGAATTACGGAGAGTCACCAGAATTTAATATAACTAGAGGAAAGAGATTCGAAAACGGTAAAATCCAAATTTTTGCTACAGTAGAAAATTCCAGAATTAAAAACATTAAATTCTATGGAGATTTCTTTGGTAAAAATGAAGATTTAAGTGAAATTGAAAATCTTTTGAAAGATACGAAATATACAAGGGAAGCTGTGAAACAAAAATTGGAAACAGTTGATATTGGTGAATATTTTTCTAGGTTTACGGTGGATGAAGTTGTGGAAGTTATTGTTGGATAAACAGAAATTCTTCAATTTGTCTTTTACTAAAATATTTGAATTTACATTGTAATTTAGACATAATTTTATTTTTTATTGTAAATTTTCTTATGTATATATTCATTGATTTATAGTTTTTAAGTATAAAATATGTTAAACAACTTAAAATTTAAAAGATAATAGTTAAATTTTTTCAAAAGACGGATTGCAGGAGAAATTTTGATTGATAAATTTAGTATAAAATGATATACTAAATTGAAATAAAGTATTATAATAATTTGATAACCTTACATTTATTTTATGTAAGGTTTTTTAAAATATTAAATATTAGGTTAACTTTAAAATTTTTATTAAATCTATTATTTAAATAGGAATAGCATAAGGGAAAATATGATTATTATATTATCCAAAATTAAAAAATAATATTATATAATATAAGGATAAAAAATGAATAAACAAATTAAAAATATAGAATCTATAAAAATTATTAATAATGATAGTTTAAAAGAAATGGAAAAAATTTCTTCTGACAGTATTGATCTTATACTAACAGATCCACCCTATAATCTAGGAAATTTTATGAGTAATAGAAATACTAATTTAAAAAAAATGAGGAATAACTTTTTTGCTGCTTCTGGATGGGATAATTTGGAATACGAAGATTGGATAAAGAATATGGATAAATTTTTTATGGAATCACACAGAATTTTAAAAAAAGGTGGAACTTTATTAATTTTTATGTCTATATTAAAAATAGAAAGTTTAATTGCAATCTCTGAAAAATATAATTTTTATTACAAAACTACGGGAATTTGGCATAAAAAAAATCCTATGCCAAGAAATATGAATTTACATTTTGTAAATTCAAATGAATGTTGGATATATTTTATTAATGAGAAAAAAACTGGAACTTTTAATAATGAAAAATTGGAATTAGATTATATTGAAACTTCTATAACGCCTATTAATGAAAAAAAATACGGGAAACATCCCACTCAAAAACCAATTGCTTTAATGGAACATTTTGTTAAATTATTAAGTAATGAAAATGAAACGATTTTGGATCCATTTTTGGGAAGTGGAACAACTGCAGTTGCTAGTAAGAAGTTAAAAAGAAAATTTATTGGTATTGAAATTAATCCAGAATACTATTTAATATCAAAGAAGAGAGTAGAAAATGAAAAATAATAAAATTATAGATTTATTTTCTGGAATAGGTGGATTTTCACTAGGATTTAAACTAGAAAACTTTGAAGTTGTTGTTGCAAATGAAATTGATAATGAAATTGCTGAATCGTATAAAAAAAATTTTCCTTCTGTAAAAATGATTAACGAAGATATAACTAAATTAAAATTAGATATTGCTTTTAAAGATTTGAAAAATAATATAGCAGTAGTGATTGGTGGACCTCCTTGTCAAGGATTTTCCCAAAAAGGAAAAAGAAATTTTTTAGAAGATTCAAGAAATTACTTATTTAGATATTTTTTTGATGTAGTAAAATACATTAATCCAAAATATTTTGTTATAGAAAATGTTCCTGCTCTATTAACTAACTCTAATAAGAAATTTAAAAAAGAAATTTATTATATTTTTGAATCTATTGGTTATTCTCTAGAGTCAGGTATCCTGAATACTGCTGACTTTGGAATTCCGCAGCAAAGAAAAAGAGCTTTTATAATTGGAAAAAAAGGTAGAAAAAGTTTGAATTTACCTAGTGTAAAGCATAAATTTGTTACTGTATGGGATGCTATAAGTGATTTAAGTTATTTAAATTCTGGTGAAGGAGAATTTGAAACAGAATATAAAAATTTATCTGAAACTTATTATCAAAAATTTCTACGTAAAAATTCAAATATTTTACACAATCATCAAGCTACGAAACATACTAAAATTGCTTTAGAAAGAATAAAACTTATTCCAGAAAATGGAGATAGAAAAAATCTTCCTGAACATCATCAAACAAAATCTATTTTTAGTGGTACTTGGGGGAGAATAAATAAAAATGGACATTCCGTTACAATTACTACTAGATTTGATACCCCTTCTTCTGGAAGATTTATACATCCTGTTTTAAATAGAGCTATTACAGTAAGAGAAGCTGCTAGAATTCAAGGATTTCCTGATAAAATCATTTTTTTTGGTTCTAAAAGTTCGCAAATGAAACAAGTTGGAAATGCTGTTTCTCCTATTTTATCTAGAGAAATAGCTAAAATTATAAAAAAAGATATGGAGGAAAATTATGAATAATTATCCTGAAAATTTAAAAATTGATAATCCAAGAAACTTGAAACTAGGGATAAAATCTTCTTTTTCAAAAATAAAATCTCCTCTAGCGTTAATTTATTTTTTATGGAAAAGTAACGGTAGACCATTTGAAATTTTATTTTCTAAAGAGGTAAAAGAAAATAACGATACAACAAAGATTGAAATTAGTGATGCAATCAAGAAAAAACTTTACTTGTACTTAGAGTCAAAAAATTTTAGTGGTTTTTCAGAAGAGAAATTAAATAAAAATCTTTTATTTAAAGCTCAAATTGAAAGTTTAGTTGTAGTATTTGAATTAATATATAAACTTGCATCTTTTTCTTTTCAAAATACTTCTTATGCTTTTTCAGAAGAACGGACTGGAAAATCAAGATATAATAAAATTATAAGATATACTTCTAATATTGATTTGTTTGAAAATTTTATTGAAGAAGATATAAATTTTTATGAAAAACTATTATTTGAATGGCTGTTAGAAGAGAATACTAAAAATCCTAAAGAAAAAAGAATCATTGATTTCTTGACTATTATTTCAGACGACAGCATATTTAAAACTATTGATTCTGATGGAAATGAAATAAAATTTTCAATGGCTGAAATTTATAAAGGATTAGTTAAAAATAATTTTGTAAATTTTAAAAATAACAAAGAAAATACAGGTTCTTTAAGAATTTTACCAAATTTGTTGAAAGAAAAACTTAATTCCTACATTGATATTAAAAGCAATAATTTAGTCAAAAAATCTGATGTAGAACCCGAAGCTCTAGATAATTATGCAAATAGAGTAAGTGAAGGTTTTAAACTTAAAAATTTAGATTTAAAGGATTTTTATAATTCTGAAAGTTTTAGAACTACATCTATAATTAAACACAGTGAAATAGACAAACCCCACCAAAGAATATTCTTTGGTGCTCCTGGAACTGGAAAAAGTTATTTATTGAATGAAGATGCAAAAAAATATTTTGGAAATGATTATGAAAGAGTCACATTTCATCCAAATTATATGTATGGAAATTTTATTGGAACATTCAAGCCATTTCCTTTTAAATTGGAAGATGGAAAAGAAACTATAATGTATAAATATATACCTGGTGTACTATTACGTTTATTAATCAAAGCAATCAAAAATCCTGTTACAAACTATTTATTAATAATTGAAGAAATAAACAGGGCAAATACAGCAGCAGTTTTTGGTGACTTTTTTCAGTTATTAGATAGAAATGGTAATGGTGAAAGTGAATATGGAATAGCTGTTTCTGAAGATTTAAAACTATATTTAGAAGAAGAGTTTGATAAAAATAACTTAACAGAAAATGAAAAAAGGTATTTAGGAGAAAAACTGGATAAAATCACATTACCTCCAAACTTTTATATATGGGCAACAATGAACAGTGCTGATCAAGGAGTTATGCCGTTAGACACAGCTTTTAAACGAAGATGGGAATTTGAATATACTGGAATTGATGATGCTTATAATAAAAGTAAAGATGAAAGTGGTAAATCTGAATTTGATGATTACAAATTTAGAGCTAATGGAAAAGAATTATCCAACTGGAATGATTTTAGAATAAAAATAAATGAAATTTTATCCAAATGTCATGTTTCAGAGGATAAATTAATAGGCCCCTACTTTATTTCAAAATCAATATTGGCTAGTAAAGATATTGATAAAATAACTAATGCTATAAAAAATAAAGTTCTGATGTATCTTTATGAAGATGCTGGAAGACAGCATAGAAAGAGAATTTTTAAAGAAGGAAAATGGGAAACTTATTCTAAGTTATGCGAAGCTTTTGATGAAAATTGCGAAGAAATATTCAATGATAAAGTTGAATTGCCTGATAAAACACCAATAGAAGTAGGAGAAGAAATAATTAGAGGAACAAAAGAAGAAGAAAAAATTCAAGAAAATGAAACTGAAATAACTGAAAACACTGAATCTATTGATGAATAGAGGTAGTTTAGATGAAAGTAAAAAAAATTCAGGAATTAAAATTATATGATATTTCTAAATTACAATCTATATTTAATCTTACTGAAGATAAAACTAGAGAAGTTTTAAAAATATTAGCATATAAGAATATTGTCAGAAAAATTTCTAAAAACTTATCTGAAGTTGAATTAGAAGAATTAAATAATGGAGAATCTTTTAAAAATTTAGAAAAAGAATTTGAGGGAGACAAGTATAAATTTAAATTTGTTGGTATAATTACTGTAAAGGATATCTGTCTGATTATTTATCCAAAATATATTAAGGAATTTGATGAAAATTTTGATAGGGATAATAAGATAATAAAGCAGTTAATAGAAGTTATGAGAAAATATGAAAGCAAGGAGCAGAAACAATCCTTATCAAATGACAAAGAAAATAAAAATTATAACTTGCTGGCTTTAGCAATAGATTTGTATGATGATTATCACATTAATGGACTTTATAGTAATGAAAAAACAATAATAGAAGAAAATGGAGAAGGAGAAATTCTCTGGGAGAAAACTATAAATGAAAAAGGTGCTTATTTTGTAAATAATGTCCCATTCTATTTGGATGTTTTTTCTGTAAATAAAGAAACAAATGAAGAAGAAATTCTTAGGAGATTACATCGTTGCATAATAACAGAAAGCTACAATAAAATTAAGGAAATATTTGATATTCTCGATTATGAACCTATAAATATTTCAGATGATGAAATTGACTATTTTGGAGATAAGGATTATATTCAAGAAAAATTGAATCAGGAAATGAGCAGACAGTTTGTTGATAAAAAGCAGAAACAGTTAAATATGATGAAGAATTATCTATTGGAATCTGAAAATTCAAATGAAGATGAAGAAATAAAGTTTATTGGAACAACCAGTTTCAATTTAGTATGGGAAAAGGTATGTGCTGTTGTTCTGGAAAATTCCCTAGATAGAAAACTAAAGGATTTAGGATTAGGAACAACAAATCATACTGAAAACAAAACTTTGAAGGAAATAATAGCTAAACCTGAATGGAGTGTTATCAATTCTGAAAAGAAACATAAATCTGATAAGACTTTAATCCCTGATTTAGTTGTATACAATCAAGAAGATAAAAGCATTTCCATTTATGATGCGAAATATTACAATATTATGTTTACAGAAGAGGAATTAAGGGGCTATCCTGGAGTACAAGATGTATCTAAACAATATTTATATGAACTTGCATATAAGAATTTTATCCAAGAGAATGGTTTAAAAATGAAAGAAAATGCTTTTATAATGCCGACAGATAATGAAATTGAAGAAGAACTTGAAGAAATAGGAGAAATAAAATTTGAAATATTTAAAAGTATGGATTTACAAGATATAAAAGTAAAATTGGCATCTGCTACCAAAATGTATGAAAAATATTTAAAAAAATAAATATCAAAATATGAATTTAAGAAATTTTTGAAAAATATATTTAAATTTATAATTTGTTTTTTATGTAAAGAAAAAATACTTGACAATTTTTAAAAATTTTAGTATAATCATAACATACTTAAAATAATAAATTTTCAAGTTATTAAATAAATGGAGGTAAAATTTAATGTTAAAATTAAGATTAACTAGATTAGGAAGAAAGAAAGTTCCTTTTTATAGAATAGCAGCTATGGAAGCTTTATCAAGAAGAGATGGAAAAGCAGTTGCTTACTTAGGAACATTCAATCCACTTGCTGAAGAAGGAAAACAAGTAGTATTAAAAGAGGAAGAAATCTTAAGATACTTATCAAATGGAGCACAACCAACTGAAACTGTTAAAAGCATTTTGACAAAAGCAGGAATCTGGGAAAAATTTCAAGAAACTAAGAAAAAATAGTTATTTATAGAAAGACACTTTTATAGGTGTCTTTTTATTTAACCAATTAAACATAGAAAGTATGTAAAAATAACAACTTGCTTTTGATAAATATGTATAAAGATTATTTAATTCAAGATTTGAAACTTTAAACGGGAAATAGTATTGGTTATACATAATAAATATAGAAGATGCAGGAGAAATATTAAGAAGATTATGTGAATAAAATAGGGAGAAGGAAATGACATTACAGCAACTAAAATATGTAGTAACAGTCGCTGAAAAAGGGACATTAAGTGATGCTGCAAAAGAGCTGTTTGTTTCACAGCCGGCATTGACGAAAGCAATAAAAGAGCTGGAAGATGAGATGAATATAACGATTTTTAACAGGACAAATAAAGGAGTAATTGTTTCACTTGAAGGAGATAGATTTCTGGGATATGCTAGACAAGTTTTGGAACAGACGGATTTGTTGGAAGAAGAATATAAAAAAGGAAATAAGATAACTCGTAGATTTTCGGTATCAACTCAGCACTACTCGTTTGCAGTAAATGCTTTTGTAGATGTGATTAAGAAATTTGGCGAAAATAAGTATGATTTTACACTTAGGGAAACACAAACTAATGAAATTATTGAAGATGTAAGCAAGAGAAAAAGTGAAATTGGAATTTTATATACTTCAGGAGCAAATAAAACTGTAATTGAGAAAATGATAAAAAGAAATAACTTGAAATTTATTGAGCTGTTTACTGCAAAGCCACATGTTTTCATTAGTTTTAATCATCCTTTAGCAAAAAAGGAAAGTATTAGTCTTGAAGATTTGAAGGAATATCCATATTTATCATTTGAGCAGGGAGATTATAATTCTTTTTATTTTTCGGAGGAAATATTAAGTACACTTGACAGGGATAAGAATATAAAGGTACGTGATAGAGCAACTTTATTTAATTTGGCAGTTGGGCTTAACGGATACACTGTGAGTACAGGGATAATCAGTAAAGAGCTAAATGGAGAAAATATTATCGCAAAACCGCTGGAAGTGGATGAATATATGAAAGTTGGAATTATAATGCAGAAAAATATTGAACTAAGTGTTTATGGGAAAGTTTATGTGGAGGCTTTGAAGGAACATTTGAAATATACAGAAATTCCATAAGATTAAAGAACATTGGCATAAATAAAAGTTATAATAAACTAAAAAATAAATGTATTTTACAGAAAGCATATATTTGTATATAATAACTTCATAAAATAATAACAAATAAGGGAGTTGATAATATGTGTACAATAAATGCACCTCATAGACACGATACTGTAGGAAGTTTTTTGAGAACTGAGAAACTGAAGAAAGCTAGAAATGATTTTGAAAATGGAAAAATTGACAAGGAAGAATTGGAAAAAATTGAGAATGAAGAAATTAGAAAAATTGTGGATAAACAAATTGAATTAGGATATACAAGTGTTACAGATGGGGAATTTAGACGAAGTTACTGGCATTTGGACTTTTTCTGGGGATTCAATGGAATTGGGCATGTGCATGCTGATAAAGGTTATGAATTTAATGGTGTTGTTACCCGTGATGATACTGCGATTGTTACTGGAAAGATTAGTGGGGAAAATCATCCATTTGTGAAACATTATACGTTTTTGCGAGATTTAGTAAAAGATAAAAAAGGTGTGGAAGCTAGATTTACGATACCTGCTCCAGCACAATTTTATGCAGAATTAGTAAGGGAAGATAAGCATGTGGTGGCACTTCTTAAAGTTTATCCTGATTTTATAGGATTGGAAGACGATATTGTCAGTGCCTACAAAACTGTTATAAATGACTTGTATAACGAAGGACTTAGAACTTTGCAAATTGATGACTGTACTTGGGGTTGTCTTGTAGACGATGACTTTATTGCTTCGTTTATTGAAAAAAGTGATAGGGATAAAGAAATTATTAGGCAAGAATTTGCAGAAAAATTTCTAAATATAAACAACAGGGTATTTCAAAATAATCCAGAAGATTTGATAATTAATACGCATGTTTGCCGTGGAAATTATGCTTCTACCTGGTTTGGGAAAGGCGGATACGATAAAATTGCAGATGAGCTTTTTGGGAAAGAAGATGTAAATGCCTATTATTTGGAATTTGATACAGAAAGAGCAGGTACTTTTGAATCGCTTGCAAAAGTTTCTGGAGATAAAAAAGTTGTTTTGGGATTAATAACTTCTAAAAATCCAACATTGGAGGAAAAGGAAAGTGTAATTGCACGTATAAAAGAGGCTTCAAAATATGTGCCACTCGACAGGCTTTATTTGAGTCCACAGTGTGGATTTGCTTCAACAGAGGAAGGAAATAGGCTTACAGAAGAAGAGCAATGGGCAAAACTTAGATTTATTAAGGAAATTTCAGATGAAGTATGGGGAGAAAATTAATAATAATTTGATTTATATTTCTAAAAGTGTGTTGTTTATCACACTTTTTTTTATGAAAATATGTTAAAATAGGTTTGAGAATCAAAATATAATTGAACTTTTTTATGTTATAGTAAAACTGCTTTAAAACTAAACTCAAAAGGCTATGACTATTTTACTCAAACCCTAAATCTATATAATTTTAGTAGTTTAATTTTAAATAGGTTTGAGTATAAATTAACAAAATTAAATATTTCTAAGAATTGAGAAAAATAGCTATAATTTAAAAATTTGGCATAAAATGTTATTAGTGCATATTAATATAAAATTTGGTTTTAAAATTTTAACAAAGAAGTTTTATTTGGCTGAAAAAAGATTATAAAAAATAGAAGGTGGTTATTATGGCACAGGATATGAAAAATTATCTAAAATTAGATCTTGAGAAAATTGAGAAAATGACTCAAATAAAAAAAGATTATATTGAAGGGAAGACTGATTTTGAGACTACTAAAAAATTAATAAAAGAGAATTTTGACAAAATGACTGCAAGCGAATTTGCTTATTCAGAGCAAAAAATTAAAGAACTTGGCTTTGATGACAATACGGTTCATGACAAGATGAATGATGTTTTGGGACTTTTTGAGGATATTATTGTGAAGGATGAATTTAACTTGCCTGAGGGGCATCCAATAAATACGTATATTTTGGAAAATGAAGCGGCTAGAAAGCTGATTGCGGAAATGAAAGAAGAGTTTGGGAAAAAGTTTATAAAGAACAGATGGCTTGAACTTTATGAAAAATTATCTCAATTTAATCCTACCCATCTTGCAAGAAAACAGCATCAATTATTTTCAATATTAGAGAAAAAAGGGTTTGATCGTCCATCAAGAATAATGTGGAGCTTTGATAATAACGTGAGAGATAGCATAAGTGAAGCATATAAATTACTTGAAAATGACAAAATTGAAGAATTTTTGGAAAAACAGGAAAATGTATGGGAATTGACGCTTGATATTATGCATAAGGAAGAAGAAGTGCTTTTTCCAACTTCGATGAAAATGATTAGTGAAGAAGAATTTAAGCAAATGCGTGCAGGAGATGATGAAATTGGATATTTCCTGATTGATAAACCAACTGGATTTTATCCTGAAAACATAGAAAAACAAGATAACAATAGTAATCAGTCTATAAAAGAGGAAACTGTAAAATCAGAAACTGATGTTCAGAATAATCAAAATGCTGGAAATTTTATGAATGACCTTGCAAGTCTTATGGCAAAATATAATATGGGAAGCCAAAATAGTGAAAATGAAGTTTTTGATGTGAAGCAGGGGAAATTAACGCTTGAACAGATTAATCTTATTTTTCAGCATATGCCTGTGGACTTGTCTTTTGTGGATGAAAATGAAATTGTGAAATTCTATACGGATACTAAACATAGGGTTTTCCCAAGAAGTGCAGGAGTTATTGGGCGTGATGTTAAAAACTGCCATCCAAGAGAAAGCGTCAGTTCCGTACTTGAAATAATAGACGCTTTTAGAAAAGGGGAACAGGATGAGATTGACTTCTGGCTGGAAATGCGTGGTAAATTTATTTACATCTATTATGTTGCTGTAAGAGATGAAAACGGTGTCTTTAAAGGTGTTCTAGAAATGATGCAGGATGTTACGAAAATTAGAAGTCTAACAGGGGAAAGAAGACTTGTAACATGGGAAAATAAAGGCAAAGATGAGAAAAAAGAAGAAACAGGAGAAGTATTTACAAGCAAGTATAATTTGACTGGAAAAACTGTAATAGGAGATATTGTTAAAAAATATCCTTATATCAGGGAATATATGCCATTAATTTCTCCAGAATACAAAAAACTTTTAGATCCTATTCAGTATATGATGATGTCTAAAATAGCGACTCTTCAAATGATTGCAATGCGTGGGGAATTGGAACTTGATTATTTGATTATGATGATTGAGGCTAAAATTGATGAGGAAGAGAATAAATAATTTTAAAATTTATTAAAGATAGATAGAAAAAAGTATCTGTTTGACAATATCATTCGGATACTTTTTTGATTTCTTTCAACATATGTATTATCTCACAACATTTCTAAGAAATTTCTTTTAATAAAAAAGGGACTCAATTTAAGAGTTTCCCTTTAATTGTAATTATTTATGCAGATAATAAAAATCAGTCTTTTACGTATATTTTCTTTACTCTTCCTGTATAAACTATATGAGGATCTTCCTTTGTGTATAGTTTTTCAGGTATGCTCTTATCTATGAAGTTTTCAGGTTTTATATCATCTATATATAATTTTTCAGCTACAATAACTAATTTTGCTTCTTCAAATGCAGGAACACCATCTAAGAATATTGGATTAAATCCAACTTCTGCAATTTTGTCTACATCTCTTCCTGATTTGAGTCCAAGTACGTGAAGTTCCTTTTTATAACCATTAAAAAAACTTAAAGAAAAACAATTTTGCTCGTCTACAAATTTTTTAGTATATCTTGTAGGTCTTATATAAACTGAAATAACAGGACCTCGCCAAAGATAGCCCATCATTCCCCACGTGACAGTCATTGTATTTATCCCATTCTCATCTCCCGCCGTGACAAGACTCCAGTCTTTACCTGTACTTGTGAATGGATTTAAATTAAAATCCTGAATTTTTATTTCGTGAAATCCCATTTCTAACACCTCCGTAATTTTTTTATAGATTTTTAAGGTATTTTTATTATAACATATTTTTTTAAAAAGTAAATATTGACACAAATAATATTTTGTAGTAAAATATTTTTATAATCAAAGTATTTTTGGAGAAAAAATTAACTAAAATTAAAGAATTTAATACACAGGAATGAGGAGGAAAACATGTTAAAAAAATTAGCAATTTTAAGTCTTATTGTAGTTGGAATGATGGCATTTGGAGATGATAATGACACATTTAATGTAAAATTGGAAGAATCGGTAGTAACAGTCACGGGATTTGATGATGTGCAGAGCAATCAAATTAAGAATACTACAATTGTAACGGCTCAAGATATACACGATAAAGGGTATAACACTATAGAAGAGATATTGAAACGTACACCAGGTATAAATTTTGTTAATAATGAGTTTGGATATATTGTGGATGTAAGAGGGCAAGGAGTTCAAGGAGCTGCTAAAAATGTAAAAGTTCTTGTGGATGGTTCGCCTTTAAACATACTTGATATGTCACATGCGATTCTACCTCTAAATTCGGTTTCAGTGGAAGATATTCAGAAAATAGAAATTATTAACGGTGGAGGAACTGTGCTTTATGGCGGAGGAACTGCTGGTGGAGTAATTAACATCATTACAAAAAAAGGACAGGAAGAAGCTGTAAAAAATAAAGTTTATTATCAAAACAGTTCATTCGATACAAATAAATTTGGATTTGGGACAAGCATAAAATTTGCGGATAATTTCTTGTTAGATTTAGAATACGAAAATATTAATGGAAATGGGTATAGACGTGGAGATAAAAGAGATGGCGAAAATCTAAGAGGTGGATTTACATATAATATAAGTGATAATCAGACATTAAGATTTAAAGCCACAAGATACAAGGAAGAATCAAAAGAATCTAACGGCATAACTAAAGCCCAATTAAATAAAGATAGAAAACAGGCAGGAACAACTTTGACAGAATCTGATTTAGATAGAACAGAATATAGCTTAAACTATGAAATCAAACCTACCGATAATTTGACTTTCTCGTTATTAGGATATAATCAAAAAACAATTAGAAACTATGACCAAAAAGCACCTATGGATAGAGGAACAACTTATAAAATAGATGGATTTTTTAAAGACAAAAAAAATGGAATTGATTTAAAAGGAAAATACAACTATAACTTAGGAGAAGTAATTTTTGGATATGGATATATAAAAAATAACTCAAGTAGAAGTGCTGTTCACGATTTGTATATGGGAAGTAGAAAATTAGCTACAATATCAGATACAGATATTAATTTACAAAAAAATACACATTCAATATTTTTGCAAGATAGACATTTATTCACAAGCAAATTGGATGGTATATTAGGTTATAGATACGAGCATGCAGATTATTCTATTTATAGAAATGATAGAATAAATATTATAGATATAAAATCTAAAAAGAACAACAGTGCTTACGAAGCAGGATTAAACTTTAAATATTCTGACACAGGAAATATTTATGCAAAATATGAAAGAGGCTACAGATCACCAAGTCCAACAGAAATGGTAGATAAATCATCAAGATATGGATATGTATTAAATAATTTAAAATCTGAAAAATATGATACTTATGAAATCGGTATTAAAGATATGATTGGACCATCGTTTGTGAGCCTGACAGGATTTTACACTAAGAAAAATGATGAAATTCTTATAAATATGGTGGGACATGGAGTAAGTTGGACATATAAAAACTTGCAGGAAACAGAAAGAAAAGGAGTAGAGTTGTTTGCAGAACAATATTTTGGATCATTTAGAGTAAATGAATCAGTTTCTTATGTGGATGCTAAAATTAGCAAAGGTACAGACAAAAATAAAAAAATTCCTTATGTATCAAAAACAAAAGCAACTTTAGGAGCAAATTATGAAATCTTGAAAGGATTAAACCTAACAGCTGACCTTAATTATTTCTCAAACTCTGTGGATGATAATTATGAAAAAATAAAAGGTTATTCTACAACAGATTTAGGGGTAAATTATGCTCATAGAACAGGGTTAGGTGTACAAGCAGGAGTTAAAAATGTATTTGACAAAAAATACTATAAATATAAAAACGGAAATAGTTACATTCCTGAAGCTGAAAGAACATATTATGTTGGTGTAAGTTACAACTTCTAAAAATAATTTTAAATATGGAAAGTGGCAGTCAAGCAATCGTTATAAAGTTGTTTGGCTGTATTTTATAAATAAATAAAATTGTTAATTTTTATAAGATACAGTTGTTAATAAATATTTTTTCAATAATTTTTATATTTTTTCTTTTTTTATGTGTAAAGGGGATCAATCGCCATCTCCTTTTATTTCGCGATATTAGTTATTTCAATTTCTTTAAATTATAACATCTGAAGATTTTGGCGAAAGTGCTACGCACTAATCCCAGCTTGTCTAAGCATTTTTTTGAAATATTCCCAAATTTTATTTGGGAAAGTAGTCTAAACATTTATTGTTTGGATAAACCTGAATTACTATGAAAACTAAACTCGCTGATGCTCACTTTTGTAAATAAAGATTAGAACAACTCTATAAAATATATTTACTATGAAGGTTCTGGCGAAAGAAACACATAAATGTGTTTAGTCGTTTTCATTTCAAAAAAATCACGACGATTTTAGTTTAATTACAACAGTTATTTTAATAAAAAATCCTTAAGCAAGATTGTAAAAAAATGGAATTAATAGTCTTAAATAAAAAAAGATTAATGTAAATTAAGAAAAAATATTAATAAATGTAGATAAGGAATAAAAGATGGAAATTGAAAGTAGAAAAGTAAAATATAAAAAGCGTAATAGTAATATGTGGAAAATGTATTCTGGAATAACAATTTTTATAATTATAGTGGCATTTTTGTCTTTGAAAATAGGAACTGTGAATATTTCGGCAAAAGATATATTTAGAAGTTTTTTAGGCGGGAAAATGAGGGATGAATCTATAAAATCGATAATATTTAATGTGAGGTTGCCGAGAATTATTATGGCGGTGCTGATAGGAATGTTGCTGGCTAGTTCAGGGGCGGTTGTGCAGTCGGTTTTTCAGAATCCGTTGGCGGATCCTTATATAATTGGTATTTCGGCTAGTGCTACGCTTGGAGCGGTTATTGCGTATGTCCTTAATTTTCCTGATGTTATGTATGGAATTTGTGGATTTATTGTATCGGTTATCGTGGCGTTGATAATTTTTAGGATTTCGAGAAGCAGGACTAGGACGGATGTGGCTGTACTTTTAATTGTTGGGATTGCGATTTCGTCTTTTTTAGGGGCATTTACGTCGTTCAGTATGTATCTGATTGGGCAGGATTCCTTTAGAATAGTAACGTGGATGATGGGATATATGGGAAGTGCTTCTTGGTTGAAAATTGGAGTTCTTATGATACCGCTTGTAGTTTCTGTCGTTTATTTTTATTTAAAAAGATATGAGATGGATTTGCTGATGAGTGGGGATGAAGAGGCACATTCGCTTGGAGTGAACGTTGATGGGCTGAAAAAAAATTTATTGATTGTTTCGGCACTGATTGTCGGATTTTCTGTGGCATTTACTGGAATGATAGGATTTGTTGGGCTTATTGCACCGCATACGGTAAGGCTTATACTAAAAAGTGGAAGTAATACTAGGCTGCTTCCTTTAGCAACATTGGGTGGAGGACTGTTTTTGCTGATTTGTGATACGATTGGACGTACAATTTTAGCACCAACAGAAATTCCGATAGGAGTGGTAACTTCATTTTTTGGAGCACCATTTTTTCTATATTTGGCGATAAGAAGGAAAAAAGGTGGATAGGATGAGTAGTGGAAATAATAATTCAGAAATTTCGATAAAAAATGTAAGTTTTAGCTATGATAATTCCCAAAAAAAGATAATTGATGGATTAAATATAAATATAAAAAAAGGTGAATTTGTTGGGATTCTTGGTGCAAATGGGAGTGGGAAATCGACACTTTTGAAAATGATTTTGAAATATTTTCCGATAGAAACTGGGAATATTGAGATTTCTGATAAAAATATCAGTTTGTATAGTTCTAAGGAAATGGCAAAAATAATAAGTTTTGTTCCTCAAAAGTCGGCTTTGAATATGCCGATAAGTGTAATCGAAATGATTTATATGGGACGTACGCCACATATTAAGAATAAGTGGATTGGTTTTGATAAGGAAGATGAGCGGAAGGTAAATGAGATTTTGGAAAAGTTGCGACTTGAAAAATTTAGGGACAGATCGATTTTTTCACTTTCGGGTGGAGAATTTCAGCGTGTTCTGCTGGCAAGGGCATTGGTGCAGGAAACGAGGATTATTTTACTGGATGAGCCGACTTCTGCATTGGATATGAATTATGCTCTTGAAATTATGAAGCTTACATCGGATTTTGTGAAGGAGAAAAAGATTACAGCTGTTATGGTTTTACATGATTTGAATCTGGCTTCAATGTATTGTGATAATGTGATGTTTTTAAAAGATGGAAAAATTGCATATTCAGGGAGTCCAAAGGAGCTTTACAAAAAGGAGATTTTTTCTGAAATTTATGGATTTGAATGTGAAATTGTGGAAAATAGCGGATTTTTGTATGTAATACCTAAAAAAATTTAATAGGAAAGGATTGGAAAAATGAAAAAAATAATAAGAAATTCTTTTTATTTGGCATTGCTGATTATTTCAATGTTTATAATTTCTTGTGCAAAGAAAAATGATGAAAATGCTAAAAAGGGGGAAAATAAAAAATATAATAGGATTGTTGTGCTGGATCCTGCGACTGTTGAAATGATTTATATGCTTGGAGCAGAAGATAAAATCGTGGGAGTTGCTAATTTGGAGCGTTCAAAGGTATGGCCTGAAGAAAAGGTCGCAAAACTTGAGAGTGTGGGAACTTTTATAAAGCCGTCGCTTGAAAGAATAATTACCTTAAAGCCTGATTTGGTTATAACGTCAGCTCTTACAGATGACAACCTTAATAATGGGCTTAAATCAAATAACATTGAAGCAAAAAGAATTCAGGCAAATTCGATAGAAGAAATATTTACCAATTTTATGGAAGTAGCAAAAATGCTGGGGAAAGAAAATGAAGCAAATAAAATAATTGCTGAAAAAAGAGTAAAGCTGGAAGAAATTAAAAAGATGGCAACGATCAATAAAAAAGGGCTGTTTGTTATGTCAGCTTCACCGCTTATGGTATTTGGAAACGATAATTTACCAAATGATATAATGAAATTGTTGAATATTAAGAATATCGCAGAAAATCAGAAGGGGAGAAATCCAATTGTAACGCCTGAATTTATAATAAAGGAAAATCCAGACATGATAATTACATTATTACCAAATCCATCTCAAATTGTGGCTACAAATCCACAGTTAAAAAATGTGAATGCAATAAAAAACAGCAAATTTATTGTTGTAAATTCATCACAAATTTTAAGAGGTTCGCCAAGAACTATTGATCAGATTGAAGAAATTGCAAAAGCAGTTACAAAGTAATACTTTGAGGAAAATTTGTTAAATCAAAATAGAAGGAGTGAAAAAATGGATATAAGCATAGAAAGAATTTTGGATCACATGAACAATGATCATGGGGATGTTTTGCCTTTGTATGTAAGGCATTTTTGCAAGAGAGAAGATGTGAAGGAAGCAAAGTTGATTGATGTGAATGAAGAGGGGATGACTTTGCTTGTGAACGGCAATGAGAGAGTTCGGATTAAATTTACGAAAAAAATTGATTTTAAAGGAATCCATCTGGAAATGATAAAGATGGCAAAAATTGCGAGAAAAGCTTTGAATGTGCCTGGACCCGAACATTACAAGGACAAGGGGCACCAGGAAGAGGAAAAAATGAAAATGGAAATAAGTGATTTTATTGGAAACTTTAAATCGGTTATAATTGGAACTGTATCAGAAGAAGGAGAGCCGAATGCAAGTTATGCACCATTTTTTAAGTATCATGGGGACAGTTATATGTATATTAATCAAACAGAAGTCTATTTTGAAAATTTTAAGAAAAATGGGAAAGCAAGTTTGCTGTTTATTCAGGATGAAGGACAGGCAATGGTTCCATCAATGAGACAAAGAGTTACATACAATGTAGAAATTCAGTTTTTAGAAAAAAATGATTACTATAACGAAATTTTGGACAAATTTCAGAAAAATGACTTTTCAATACAAATGACTAGAAATGTGCCAGTTTTTCACTTGGTAAGGGCAAAATTGGTAAGCGGAAGATATGTGAAAGGACCTAGACAGGCTTTTGACATTACAAAGGATAGAAGAGTTGTGGAAGTTATGTTGGGAGCGTCTGAAAACAACTGAAAAGAAATGCCTAAGGAAATGCAAAAAGGTAAAATTTCAGAGCCAAATTTGGAGGAACAGGGAATTTTCCCAAAAAGATTTAAGTCACATAATGATTCGGCGGGAATTGTATCGGATTATTTCAGGAAAAATAAGAAATTTGGAACAGAAGCAGAACTGCTGGAAAGAATGCAGAAACCTGCGGAAAATGAACTTGGAACAATTTATGTCCATACTCCATACTGCGATAAAATCTGTTCATTTTGCAACTTGAACCGAAAGCAGATTGATAATGATTTGGAAGATTACACAAATTTTCTTGTTTCAGAATTTGAAAAATACGGAAAAACACCTTATATGAAAAGCAAAAAAATAAATGTAATTTTCTTTGGTGGTGGAACACCGACTATTTATAAGGAACATCAGCTGGAACGAATTTTAAAGGCTATAAATGATAACTTTACGTTAACAGATGACTGTGAATTTACATTTGAAACAACATTGCACAACTTAAATCCCCAAAAAATAAAAGTTCTAGAAAAAGGTGGAGTAAATCGGCTAAGTGTTGGAATTCAAACTTTTTCTGACAGAGGAAGGAAGATTCTAAACAGGACTTTTTCAAAGGAGGAAACAGTAAAAAGATTGAGAGATCTTAAAGAGAGTTTTAGTGGAATGGTTTGTACTGATATAATTTATAATTATCCTGATGAAACAGTTGAGGAAGTGCTGGAAGATGCGAGAATCGTGAAGGAGCTCAAAATTGACAGCACAAGTTTTTATTCGCTTATGATTTACGAAGGCTCTCAAATGTCTAAGGATATACGAAATAACACGCTGGAGCTCAATTATGAACTGAAAAAGGATTTTGAACTGCATGACGCTTTTCTCAAAAGTATGCTTGAAAACGGAGAATATGAAGTGATGGAGCATACAAAAATTATCAGAAAAGGAAGAGATGAGTATAGATATATAAGAAATACACATCAAGGGAAGGATATTCTGCCGATTGGAGTAGGTGCAGGCGGGAAAATTGATAATTTTGAAATTTTTAGATTGAGTCAGGACAAGGCATTTTATGCAATTTCTTCAGATGAAAATGAACTGAAGATGAAACGAATAAGTGGACTTTTACAGTATCCGAAAGTTTATTTTGACAAATTAAAAGGATATGTTTCCGATGAAATGTTTGATGAAATTTATAAGATTTTTGAAAATTTTGAAAAAAAAGGATACTTGAAAATTCATGAAACTCACACAGAACTCATGCCAGAAGGAATTTTCTGGGGAAACAACATAAGTGCAACAATATTAAAAAAATGTTTAGGAGGTGCAAAGGATGTCAAGTCTAGTAGTCTTTTCCACATCAACAGGAAACACAAGAAAAATAGCTGATGCCATTTTTTCAGCCTTAAAGGATACAGATAAAAAAATAGTGGATGTAAACGAAATAAACACTGTAAATATGAATGAATTTGAGAAAATTATTATTGGTGGCTGGATTGACAAAGGGGAGATTGATGAAAAATCCAAAGAGTTTTTGACTAATTTAAAAAATAAAAAACTTAGACTTTTTCTAACAATGGGTGGAAATCCAGAAACAGACAGAGCCAAAAAATGCGTACAAAAGGTTAGAGAATTGCTGAAAAAAAATGGAAACATTGTAGAAAAAATATTTGTATGTCAAGGGGCGATTGATCCCAATTTAATAAATAAATTTCGAGAAATGACAAAACAGGGGATAGCTGGGCCTTTTGCAGTTACTCCAGAAAGAGAAGCCAGATGGGCAGAAGCGGCAAAACATCCAGACGAAAAGGATATTGAAAATGCTAAGAAAATATTTGAAGGATTGTAAAATTAAGAATAAAAATAAGGGGGATAAATTGTGAAAATAATTTATGTAATCGCAGGATTACTTGCAGTAGCATTGGGATTTATAGGAGCTTTTCTACCAGGATTGCCGACGACACCATTTTTATTATTAGCTAGTTTCTGCTTTGCAAAGGGTTCCAGACGATTTGACAGATGGTTCAAATCAATAAAGCTGTATAAAAATCATCTGGAAGACTTTCAAAAAAACAGAAGTATGAGTTTAAAGGCCAAAATAGGAATATTACTTTTTTCAAGCGGAATGATGCTATTTCCAATAATTAAATTTAATAATCCTTATGTAAGAGGTACATTTGTTTTGCTGGAAGTTTTTAAATATTACTATTTTATTTTTAAAATAAAAACAAAATTTTAAAGAAAGGAAAAAGCTTTTGTTTTCATTGCTTAAAATAACCTAAAAAAGTAAAATTTAAGAAATAAAAATTATTAACTAAAAAAACTTAAAATAAAACTTGCAAATAAAGACTATTTACTTGAATATTTAATGAATAAATTTTTTTAAAATATGATATAATAACAAAAAAATTAGTAAATAAAAAATGAGGAAAATAAAGAAATGAAAAATTATTTAAAGGGGATAAATCAAAGACTTGGAAATATTTTTGTGAATATTCGGACTTTGGAGGAATTGGAAAGAAAGACAAAAAGTGTGGTAGATGAAAAAAAGAATGTTTTTGAGTACAATCAGAATATTAAGAAAGTAAATGATTTTATAAAAAGGGGAGAATTTGAGAAAGCAAAAAATATTCTGGAAGAGATGAAGGGGCTTCATCGGATGGGATATTATGAGCTTGGGAAGTATTATTACTTCTGTGAAGGGGATTTGAGCAAGGCAGAGAGCAATTTGTATATTGCGTTTGAAAACGGGATTGTGAAGTCTGGATATTATTTAGGGCGGCTGGAAGAAGAGAGCGGGAATGTGAATTTGGCTAGAAACTGGTATGTTACCAGTTTTAATTTTTCTGAAGAGTCTGTTATGAAGCTATTTTATTTTGCGATAAGAGAACAAAATTTCTGGGCAATAGATGGATATTTTTATTATTTGCTGCAATACGGCGAGAGTGCTAAAAATCTATATGAATTTGCCAAATATTATCTTTGGAGAAATGATGCTGAAAAAATAAAGGAAATTCAGAATAAACTGCTGAATGAAAGCCAGATTTTGTATTTAACAAAAGAAATTTTATACAATGTTGCATGTATGCTTGGGGATGAAAAGAGCAGGGAATATATAAAGTTTGTGGAAAACGCTAAAAATCTTGAGAAATTGGGGGAAATAGAAAAAGCAGAAAAATTTTATAAAAAATCAATTGAATATAGTGAATATGGAAATGTAGAACTGGCTAAATATTATGGAAAATTTGCAGAATTTGATAAATATGAAAAACTAAAAAAAATTTTTAAAAGTAATTTTTTGAGAGAAATACGATCAGAAGCGTCTTATCAGCTTGGAAAGTACAGTGAACACGAAAACAATCTTTACGATGCGATAAAATGGTACGAAATATCTGCAAAAAATGAGAATTATAAATCTTTCTATAAACTTTCAAAATTACAAAGTCAAAAATTTTCTGAAGCAGAAACCAATTTACATAACAACTATTTTAAATATTTAAAAAGCTCTGCAGATTTAGGATATGCACTAGCAATGATTGAAATGGCATTTGATTCACATTTAAACAATCTGGAAAGTTTTGAGATGGCAGAGAAGATTTTGACACAAAATAATATTTTTGAACTGACAAAAGTAATATTAAATAAAGCAAAAATGATTTATTTTGGAAATGAAATTAAGGAAGTTATGGAAATAAATTATGAAGAAGAAAATACGAATACAAAAAAAATGTTATTTGAAAATGAGAAAAAAAGAAAATCTAATATTTTCAAATAATTAAAATATAATTTTTACTTTTTAAACAGAGTATACTATAAACTAATCCGTCGGAGCATTTTTCTGTGCTGGCAAAACTGTTTGAGCATAGCGAGTTTTTTGGCAGTGCAGAAAAATGTCGTAGACTAGCCATAGGTTGTAGGATTTGGTATTAAGATTATTTTTAAAATTATTATTACTTAAAATAGAAAAACCGTTTTAAATGAATTAATCAAATAAGACGGTTTTTTGTTATTTATTTGCTATAAATTAAATTCTAGTCTTTTATAACAGGCTTTAATGCTCCTAATATAAGAGCTGAAACGATACTTCCAATAATAACTGCTACTAAGTACAATAAGAAGTTATTGCTTAATACCATTACTAAAATTCCACCATGTGGAGCGGGTATTTTTATGTTGAATAAACCTGTTAATCCTCCTGCAATTGCTGAACCTACAACACTTGCTGGAATAATTGTTTTCGGATCTGCCGCCGCATAAGGAATTGCACCTTCTGTAATAAATGATAATCCCATTACATAATTTGACAGTCCAGCTTCTCTTTCCTGCTCAGTAAATTTATTTTTAAATAATGTCGATGCTAATGCAATTGCGATAGGTGGCACCATTCCTCCAGCCATAACTGCCGCCATTGGAATACTTCCGCCAGAAGACAATGTTGCTGCCAGAGAACCTACACCAAATACATAAGCTGCTTTATTTACAGGCCCTCCCATATCTATTGCCATCATTCCACCTAAAATCAATCCTAGCAATGCTGCACTTGCTCCACTCATTGAAGTAAGCCAGTTATTTAATCCTGTATTTATTATTGAAACTATCGGATTTAATACTAAAACCATACCTAAACCTGTCATTAAAACAGATAAAACAGGATAAAACAAGATCATTTTTAATCCATTTAATGATTTTGGCAAGTTTGCTAATGCTTTTACTAAAAATTTAACTACATAACCAGCTAAGAAACCTCCAGCTAACGCTCCTAAGAAACCTGAACCTCCAGCTTTTGCCATTGCTCCTGCAACTAATCCTGCTGTAAGCCCTGCTCTTTCACTTATGCTGTATGCTATATATCCTCCTAGAACAGGTATAAATAAATCAAATGCAACGCCTCCAATTTGAACTTTCAGTATGTATGCTAATGTTGTAATTGAACCGTAAATCTGTCTAGGGTCATCAGTATTTACAGATTTAGCAAGACTTTCTGCATTTCCTTTTCCTGCCAAGGTATCAACCAAAAATGCCAACGCAATCAAGATACCTCCACTTATTACTAATGGAAGCATATAAGAAACTCCGCTTAATAAGTGTTTGTAAAGTCCTTTTTTCTCAGATGAAGATGTTTCAGAAGAAGCTGTAGAAGAACCGCTTGCATTGAAAATAGGGGCTTTTCCATCTAAAACTTGCTGAATTAATGCTTTTGCGTTGTTAATACCTTCCTTTGCCTCCACTTGAATTAATGGTTTACCGTCAAATCTGTTAACTTCAATATTTCTGTTAATTGCTAAAATTACACCAGTTGCTTTTTTTATATCTTCATCAGTTAAGACATTTTTTCTTCCATCAGCACCGTTTGTTTCAACTTTTATGTTTACTCCCATTTCATCAGCTGCTTTTTTAAGCGCTTCTGCCGCCATATAAGTGTGGGCAATTCCAGTTGGGCAGGCTGTTGCTGCGATTATGTAAGGAGCATTTTCATCTGATGAAGTCTGTGCAGGTGCTGTTTCTTTTTTTTCTTCTTCTGCAAATTTTTCTGCTTCAGCCTTGTTAATAATATTCAATACTTCGTCAGCAGTTTCTACATTTTCTAGTGCCGCTTTAAAATCATCATCTAATAATAATTGTGATAATCTTGCGAGTGTTTCGATATGAGTGTTATTTGCACCGTCTGGAGCTGCAATCATAAAGAACAGTGTCGCAGGTTCTCCGTCTAATGAGTCGTAGTCAATTCCTTCAGGTTTTCTACCCATAGCAAGTGCAGGTTCTTTTACAAATTCTGTTTTCGCATGTGGAATTGCAATTCCTTCCCCAATTCCAGTTGAACTTTGTTCTTCTCTTGTCATCAATGCCTTGACATAGCCGTCATAGTCATTTAAGACACCTGTTTTTTGATGCAATGTTGCAAGTTCCTTTATAATGTCTACTTTATTTGTAGATTTTACATCCAGATTTATTCTATCTTTAATCAGTAAATCTGATATTTTCATATTTATACCATCCTTATTAATTTTATTTTTTTAATTTATTTTTGTATTTAACATAATAAAACCACTTTAAAATTCGATTCAAAAATCATCATTATTTTACTCAAATTGAAATTTGATTTTTATTGATTTAAGTTTATTTTAGAAAGTTTCTTTTGTAATTTCAATTTCGCTGTATAATTTATTTACTAAATCTTTTTCTGCAAGTCCATAGGAATAAGCTGTTGCACTTCCCGAAGCGACTGCCAGCCTAAATGAATCTTCTGGAGAAAGCCCTTTTACAAATCCAGCAATAAATCCTGCAACCATAGAGTCTCCCGCTCCGATTGAATTAATTAGCTGCCCTTTTGGAACTGATGCTTCCAGTACAAAGTCTTTGTTTACAAGCAATGCACCTTCGCCACCTCTGGAAAGAATAACATTTTTTACACCTTTGTCCAAAAAGAATTTACATTTTTCCACAATTTCAGCTTTTGTTTCCAATTTTTCGTTAAACATTTCCCTTAGTTCGTGAATGTTTGGTTTTACAAAAAGGTTGTTGTGAATATTGTCCTGCAGTAAGTTTCCTCTTGTGTCAAGAACAATTTCCACATTGGCTTTCACATTTTCAGATAATTCTTTGTAAATTTTGCTACTAACTGAAGCAGGGATGCTTCCTGAAAGTACAAGAATATCTCCATCTTTCAAATCAGAAATTTTGCTAGTCAGTTCCTGCAATTTTTGAGATGTAATTTCTGGTGAAACTCCTGTAAGTTCGGTTTCCTTGTCGTTTCCATTAACTTTTACATTAATTCTAGTATTTCCTTCAAGTTCCACAAATTCAGATTTAATGTTATCTTTTTGCAAATCTCTAATAATAAAATCTCCAACAAATCCAGCCACAAAGCCGATTGCTGTAGATTCCACATCCAGATTTTTCAATACTTTTGAAACATTAATTCCTTTTCCACCAGCTCTGTAATTAACTTCATGGGCAAGATTCAGATGTTCAGGCTGTAAATCATCTTTCAGATACATGTCATAATCCAACGCTGGATTCAGTGTTAATGTGTAAATCATAATTTTCCTCCTTAAAATTAAACATTATTTCCCATTTATTTATATCATTTGAGACTTAAAATGTCAAATTAATTAATTGTCTATTTTTTCTGATTGACAATTTAGAAATTTCTATGTATAATAAATTTGGTTGTTGAAAAAGTAAATTAATTTTTTATCTATAAGATGAAATAAAATTATGCGAGTGTGGTGGAATGGTAGACACGCTATCTTGAGGGGGTAGTGGCAGTAGCCGTATGGGTTCAAGTCCCATCATTCGCACCATAAAACCCCACACAAAATAGTGGGTTAGTTCAGTAATATCAGCACTTCTAAAGGTTGATATTTTTTTCAATAATTTTTTATTAAGTTAATTATAAAATAGAAATACTGCGAGTGTGATGAAATTGGTAGACATGCTATTTTCAGAGGGTAGTGGCAGTAGCCGTACGGGTTCGACTCCCGTCACTCGCACCACTAATAAATATATTAAAAAAATCACAGTTATTACAGTTAGCTGTGGTTTTATTTTTTATGATCGTAAAAATTATTATGTGAATTTTTTGGAAATTATAAGGTAAAATGTTTAAATCTGTGCTACAATGTTATCAATATTATAAAAACATAAATTTTTTAATTAAAATTTTACATAAGGAGAAAAGTATGGAGCAAACTGAAACATTAATAAAAATTAATAATCTTGTTACAAGTTTTCGGATAAAAGATGAATATTTTCCCGCTGTGGATAATGTTTCGCTGGAACTTAGAAGAAATGAGATACTTGCGATAGTGGGGGAGTCAGGATGTGGAAAAAGTACGCTTGCAACTTCAATTATTGGACTGCATAATCCGATTAATACGAAATTGACAGGGGAAATCAATTTTGAAGGGGAAAATTTGGTAGAAATTGATGAAGAAGAATACAATAAAATTAGAGGAAATAAAATTGGCATGATATTTCAAGATCCTCTATCGGCTTTAAATCCACTTATGAGAATAGGAGAGCAAATTGAAGAAGGAATGATTTATCATACAAAATTGTCTAAAACTGAAAGAGAAGCCAGAATGCTGGAATTACTAGAGAATGTAGGAATAAAAAATCCAAAACGTGTAGCAAGACAATTTCCGCACGAATTATCTGGAGGAATGCGTCAAAGAGTAATGATTGCAATAGCACTTTCATGTAAGCCTGAAATTATTATAGCTGATGAGCCGACAACAGCATTGGACGTTACAATACAGGCACAAATATTGGATTTACTAAAAACTTTGCAAAGTGAAATAAACGCTGGGATTATCCTGATTACACATGATTTGGGCGTTGTTGCTGAAATGGCAGACAGAGTGGCAGTAATGTATGCTGGAGAAATTGTAGAAATCGCAAACGTAAATGATTTGTTCAATAATCCAAAACATCCCTACACAAGATCTCTGCTAAATTCAATCCCGCAACTTGACACAGAAACAGAAAAATTACACGTAATTCAAGGAATTGTTCCGTCGCTAACCAAATTAGAAAGAACAGGCTGTCGTTTTTCTCAAAGAATTCCTTGGATAAAGGAAAGTGAACACGAAAAAAATCCAACATTGCATGAAGTGGAAAAAGAGCATTTTGTGAGATGTACTTGCTGGAAAAATTTTCATTTTGAAAAATAAATCAATCTATTGGAAAGATTAATTTATATTTTCATCTCTTAAATAGTAAATTTAGTATAAAATTTTTCAACAAATAATAAATCGACGGAGCTTTTATTTGTTCAACTACGACTGTTTGACGACTATAAGGAGGAGTTTCGGAGTTGGGCAAATAAAAGTCGTAGTCTAGCCATAGGTTCAGGATTTGCGGCAATGAGCAATCCTGCGAAAAAAGAAAAAAACATATTAAAAATAGTAAGAACTATTATTAAACAAAGTAATTTAATACTAAATCCCATTAGAAAATAGAAACTATGCTAAAATAACTATTATTATGAAATAAAGGGAAATGGTGATTGATTTCCCTTGCTTTATAAAAATAAAAATTATAGATAAAATAATTATTAATTAAAATAAATTAAAATCAAAATGAGAAATTATAGTTTTAATTTAGAATTTGAGTTATTGAATATTTTGGAAGGAAGGAATAAACAAAAATATGAGTTTTATTGAAGTGAAAGACTTGAAGGTTCATTATCCTATTCGTGGGGGCTTTTTCAATAAGGTAATTGACCATGTGTATGCTGTGGATGGTGTCAGTTTGACTATTGAAGAAGGGAAGACTTATGGACTTGTGGGGGAGTCGGGGTCTGGAAAGTCTACGATTGGGAAAGCGATAATTGGGCTGGAGAAGATCAAAAGCGGAAAGATTATTTATGAAGGTAAGGAAATTGATAGGAAGTTTCGGAATAGAAGAAGTGAATATAATAGAAATGTGCAGATGATTTTTCAAGATTCATTATCTAGTTTAAATCCTAAGAAGAGAGTGCTTGACTTGATTTCTGAGCCTTTGAGAAATTTTGAGGATTTGACTTTAGATGAGGAAAAGAGGAAGGTGTCCGAACTGCTGGAAATTGTAGGGATTAATAGAGAAGATATTTATAAATATCCACATGAATTTTCTGGTGGACAGAGACAGAGGCTGGGAATTGCACGGGCTGTTGCTACAAAGCCTAAATTGATTATTGCAGATGAGCCTGTATCGGCACTTGATTTATCGGTTCAGGCACAAGTTTTGAATTATATGAAGGATATTCAGGAGCAGTTTGGGCTTAGTTATCTTTTTATTTCTCACGATTTGGGAGTTGTAAAGCATATGTGCGATTATATGTTTATAATGTATCGTGGAAGATTTGTGGAAACTGGGACAAAAAATGATATTTATAAAAATCCTGAACATTTTTACACAAAACGCCTAATTGCTGCAATTCCAGAAGTACATCCTGAAAAAAGGCTGGAAAATAAGAAAAGACGATTAGAAATTGAAAAGGAATATTTGAAAAATGAAAAAAAATATTATGATGAAAATGGGCGTGTCTTTGATTTAAAAAATTTAACAGATACCCATTTTGTCGCTATTAAAGATGAAATAATGCAAAATAACGGAAAAGGGGGGAAATAATCAATGTGGAAAACAGTTTTACGAAGAATTTTGGTTATGATACCGCAACTATTTATACTTAGCCTATTAATCTTCATTTTGGCAAAACTTATGCCGGGAGATCCGTTTACAGGACTGATTACGCCACAGACTGATCCTGCGGTACTTGAAGAATTGCGAAGAAAGGCAGGATTGCTGGATCCTTGGCATGTTCAGTATGTGAGATGGCTAAAAAATGCCGTTTCTGGAAATTTGGGAATGAGCTACACTTATAATGTCCCTGTAAAGACGCTTATTGGAGAACGGGCAGTAAACACGTTTATTTTGTCGCTGCTTAGCCTTATTTTGACATATTGTATTGCAATACCGCTTGGAATGCTTGCTGGACGTTATCAGAACTCATTTCTTGATAAATTTGTCACATTTTATAATTATGTAAGCTATGCGATTCCGACTTTTGTGCTTTCGCTTATAATGATTTGGTTTTTTGGATATACGCTTGGATGGTTTCCAACAACTGGATCGGTGACAGCTGGACTTAGTACGGGCACTTTTGGGCATATTTTGGACAGGATTTATCACATTATATTGCCTGCAATTACGTATGCATTGCTGGGAACAACTTGGATTGTGCAGTATTTGAGAAATGAAGTAATTGACGCTAAGAATCTGGATTATGTGAAAACGGCGAAAAGTAAAGGAGTACCTGAAAATAAAGTTTATTCAAGACACATTTTTAGAAATTCGATTTTACCAATTGCG
This sequence comes from Leptotrichia sp. HMT-225, assembly GCF_030644325.1. Taxonomy (NCBI): domain Bacteria; kingdom Fusobacteriati; phylum Fusobacteriota; class Fusobacteriia; order Fusobacteriales; family Leptotrichiaceae; genus Leptotrichia; species Leptotrichia sp. HMT-225. The sequence continues at coordinate 790,530 of NZ_CP130323.1, forward strand.
GCGTTTTTTGGTTATTCGATAACAGGGCTTCTGGGAGGTTCGATTTTTATTGAAAAAATATTCAGTTATCCTGGAATGGGAGGACTGTTTGTAAATTCAATTATAACACGAGATTACAGCGTTGTAACAGCATTAATACTGCTGTTTGGATTTTTAACATTGCTTGGAAGTTTGCTTTCAGATATTATTCTTAGCATTGTTGATCCTAGAATTAGAATAGAGTAGGTGGTGAAAAAATGTCTAATAATGAAATTTTAAAGAAAAATAATGAAAAAGCAGAAAATTTTGATGAAATTAAGAAAAGCAGCAAGCCGACTGGAATTAGTGTTATTGTAAGAGAGATTTTAAAAGATAAATTGGCACTTGCTTCACTTATTATTCTTGTAATTCTTTTTGGAATAATTTTTATTGGATCGCTTTTTGCAAATCAAGAGGAAATTATGAAAATAAGCCTTTTAGATAAATATGCCATTCCTATGAAAGAGGGATTTTGGCTAGGCTCTGACTCTGGAGGGCGTTCAATATTGGGGCAGTTGATACTAGGTGCTAGAAACTCGATTATTATTGGTTTTACAATAACGATTTTAACATCGGGAATTGGGATATTTTTTGGACTTATTGCAGGATATTATGGAAAATGGGTGGATAATGTAATTATGAGAATTATCGATTTTATTACAATTTTGCCTACACTTATGATAATTATTGTGTTTGTTACTATTGTTCCAAAATACACGATAGCGACTTTTGTGCTGATAATGAGTGCGTTTTACTGGGTTGGGTCTGCAAGGCTGATTAGAAGTAAGGCGCTTGCAGAAAGTCAGAAAGATTATATTTTGGCTTCAAAGACTATGGGAACAAAGGATTTTACGATAATTTTCAGGGAAATACTGCCTAACTTGAGTTCAATTATAATTGTGGAATTGACATTAGGATTTGCTGGAAATATTGGAATTGAAACAGGACTTAGTTTTCTTGGCTTTGGATTACCGCTTTCTACTCCGAGCCTTGGGACTTTGGTTGGTTATGCAGCAGATCCAGAAGTATTGTCAACAAAATTATGGATTTGGCTTCCAGCGTCAATATTGATTTTAATTATGATGCTATGTATTAATTATGTCGGACAGGCTTTAAACAGAGCGGCTGACGCAAAACAGAGAAGAGGATAAAACTAAAAAAGGAGAACAGTATGAAAAAATGGAAATTAATAATCACGTTTCTTGTATTAATATTTGTAGTTTCGTGTAATCCAGGTAAAAAGAGAAGCGAAATGCCAGGTGCAAAACTGAATTTATCATTGTTTCCAGAAAAAACCTCAAATAATGAGCCTGCGATAGAAGGTGGGACTTTACAAGTGGCGTTAGTAAAGGATGATCCGTTGGTTGGAGTTTTTAATGAAACATTTTATTCTGATGGTTACGATGGTGAGATTATCTCAATGTTTTTAAGCTCGGGTATATTTGAAGTGGATGAAAATTTTGAAATAACAGATACAGGAGTGACTACTCTTACAGTTGATGCAAAAAATAAAAAAGCTACAATAAAAATAAAAGATGGTGTGAAGTGGTCTGATGGACAGCCTCTGACTGCTGATGACATTATTTTTCCCTATGAAATTGTAGGACATAAAGATTATACAGGAGTTCGATATACTGAAGAAAGTCAAAAGATTGTTGGAATGAAGGAATATCACAATGGGAAAGCCCCAAATATTTCAGGTATAAAAAAAATAGATGATAAAACAGTGGAAATTTCATTTTTGCAGCTGGGACAAAGTATTTATACAGTTGCAAACGGACTGGTTGGAAATGCACTACCAAAACACTATTTGAAAGGAATTCCAATAAAAGAATTGATTTCATCGGATAAAATTAGAATGAAACCAGTAACATTGGGACCATATAATTTAACAAAAGTTTCACGTGGAGAAAGTCTAGAATTTACAGCAAATCCTTATTATTACAAAGGAAAACCAAAAATTGAAAAGGCAATAGTGCAAGTAGTAAATTCACAATCTATAGTGGCGGCATTAAAAGCTGGGAAATATGATTTTGTAATTAGCATGCCTGATTCTCTTTACAATAACTACAAGGATTTTAAAAATATAGAAACATTAGGACAGCAGGATTTGTATTATTCGTATTTGGCCTTTAAGCTGGGGCATTATGACAAAGCAAAAGGAGAAAATGTGACAGATCCAAATGCCAAGATGTCGGATTTAAGATTACGTCAAGCTCTTGTGTATGCGATAAATGTTGAGGAAATAGCACAGGCATTTTATTTTGGATTAAGGCAGGAAGCAACTTCAGCAATACCTCCCGTTTTCAAAAAATATTTTCCAAAGGACTTGAAAGGTTATCCGTATAATCCTGAAAAAGCAAAACAGCTGCTGGATGAAGCGGGATACAAGGATGTAAATGGAGATGGAATCCGTGAAGATAAAAATGGAAAGCCTTTTGAAATAAAGATGGCATTTATGGCAGGAGGCGATGTAGCAGAACCGCTTGCTCAAAACTACATTCAAAGCTGGAAAAAAATAGGGATAAAAGCAGTTCTTACATCGGGAAGATTGCTAGCTTTTCAGAATTTTTACGAAAAAGTGCAGGGAGATTCTAAAGATATAGATGTATTCTTTGGAGCTTGGGGAGTTGGAACAAGTCTAGATCCAACTGGATCAGCAGGAAGAAAATCCCAGCTTAACCTTTCTCGTTTTGTATCGGAGGAAAATGACAGATTAATAGATGCAATTTTAGGAGAAAGATCATTAACAGTTCCAAATTATAAAGTAGAAGCATACAAAAACTGGCAAAAATACTATATTGGACAAGCGGCAGAAGTTCCGTTGATGTATAGATACAAACTTTATCCAGTAAATAAAAGGCTAAAAAATGTTTACATTGGATATGATTCGTCAAAAAAAGATGAAGGGATTCATAAGTGGGAATTAACGGCTATTACTCCAATGAGATAGTTTTTTACAGGATTTTATATAACTTTATTTTCTTTTATAAATAAAAATAAAATAAATAATAAAAAATGTAAGGGCATGATAATAACTGTGCCCTTACTTTAAAATATAATATAAAAATTTAAAATTTGGTTTGATTTTGAGATGGTTTTATTGTGGTTTAGAGATAGGTTAAAACAAAATGAAGATTATATATTTTTCAATACTATTTTCAACATTTCATCATTTATATCTTCTATTGTTCTCAAATTGTCTTTATTAACACATGAAATTACATTCCAGCTGTATTTTTCTGATAAATCTTTAGCAACTTCGTATGCATTTTTCAAATAATTTTTGTCCTTTTCATGAATATCTTTCTCTTTTTCACCAGTTATTTTATTTTCTCTATCTTTCATAAGTTTTTGACTAAATTCAAAAGGAATGTCTAGAAAAAATACAATATCTGGTTTTGGTATTTGAATTTTACTCCATTCCAAATCTATTAACCAATCCAAATATTTTTCACGTTCAGATTTTTCTAGAATTTTCGGAATTTGATGAATCATATTTGAAATAGTGTATCTGTCACTAATTACAATTCCACCATTATTGTAAAATTCTTCCCATTCTGTCTTAAACGAAGCGAATCTATCAACTGAATAAAGTACGGAAGCCGCGTAAGCATTCACACTTTCAGCTGTTTTTCCAAATTCACCTGCAAGATACATTTTTACTGGTTCAGAGGACCTGCTTTCATAATTTGGAAAGGATATTTTTTTTACATTATTTTCACCTTTTATTTCTTTTAATTTCTTGCATAGTAATTCTGTTTGTGTTTGTTTTCCACTTCCATCTGTACCTTCAATAATTATTAATTTTCCCATTTCTAATTTCCTTGTTTATTTATGTTTAACTGTATTTTTATTTTATAAATTTTATTTTTCATTGTCTAGTATTGAAACAGAACGATGAGCAACAGAAGTTATAACTTCATTAAACTGTAATATTCCCACACTCAAAAATATTGCTACAGCCAAATGTTCCCCTTCTCTTGCCAGCCCAATTTTCCCACCAACACTAAGCCCATTTATAATCGCTTCAATTTGACTCATTGCCTCTCGCATTGCACCAATTACTGCACCATCGTGAGCATGCACATCCTGAATCAGATTATTTCGTTTTGCTGCTATTAATGCACTTTCAATAAATTTAAAACGAGACTGAGGCATTGCACCACCAACATTTACAGCAGCAGTTTTTATCCCAATTTTTCTGTAGTCTTGCATTAATTTTTTTTCTTCATCTCTTGAAGAAATCGCCATTTTTAATGCTGTTCTGCATATTTCTACACTTTTATTATTTTCTTCCATTTTTGGAATCTCCTTAAAGATATATTTTTTTATTTAAATTAATCATTTAGTTTTTTCATTTATTAGCAATTCCACAGCTTCTACATATCCTTCCTTACCTTTACCATAAATCTGGGCAATACAAGCAGGTGCTGTAACTGAAGTTTTTCTAAAAGCTTCTCTTTCGTGAATATTACTTAAATGTACTTCTACAGTTGGAATTAATATTGATTTTATTGCATCAAAAATTGCATAGCTGTAATGAGTATAAGCTCCAGGATTTATTACAATTCCATCAAAGTTTCTGAAATATGCTGACTGTAAAAAATCAATAATTTTTCCTTCAGAATTTGATTGCAAAATATCTATTCTTACTTTTTTATCAGAAAATTTATCTTTTATATAGCTGCAAATACTTTCATAATCATCATTTCCATAAATATCCTTTTCTCTAATTCCCAAAAAGTTTAAGTTAGGACCATTTATAATCATTATTTTTTTCATTTTTTATTTGCCATCCTTATTTTTTATTTTAAAGTTTCCCTTTTAAAGCAGTAATTATTCTATCAACAATTATACTCATATCATCATTATTTTTTATAATAATATCCGAATATTTTTTATACAAGTCTATTCTTTCATCGTATAATTTCTGAATATTATTAATATCTTGTAAAAGAGGGCGATGTTTATGGTTTTCTTTAGAAATATCATTAATTTCCCTATTTAGAAATATTACAATTCCATTTTTTTTCAAAATATCAATATTTTCTTTCTTTTTAACAGCTCCACCGCCTGTTGAAATTATAAGACCTTCTTTTTCCGATAATTCCTTCAAATATTTAGTTTCAAGATTTCGAAAATATTCTTCCCCCTCATTTGAGAAAATATCTGAAATAATACGATTTTCCTTTTCTTCCAAATATTTATCTGTATCCAAAAGTGGATAACCAATTTTTTTGGATAGCCAATATCCAATCGTACTTTTTCCACAGGCAGGCATTCCAATTAATACAATATTTTTCATAAATTATTTACCTTTTCTTTATGTTTTTTGTTTTCAAAATTACATTCTTTTAAACTGATTTTCGCTTTCTACATACTCATAACCAGCTTCACTAAATTTGTTTAGAAGCCAATCTTTATCAACGCCGTAATAATTTATCAAATCATTCAAATCTAAAAATTCATCTCGTAATTTCATATTTATAAGGCTATAAAGCAGCATTATATCTTGTGTCTCAAAATTTATCATTTTTTCTCCTAATTTTTATAATTTTACAAAATTATTTTCACTTTCGATTCGTCATTTTCATCAATATTTTCAATTATAACATTTTTACTTGTATCTGAAAATAAAGTATAATATTCATTTCCACGTTTTTCCAAAAAATCTCCAATTCTTACATTTTCTGTACCGAGATTTCCAACAACTTCGTAAACTTCATTATAAATTGTTTCCAAAAATCCAATATCAAAAATTGTAAATAATTGTGGTTCATTGTCTATTCTGAAAAATGCTTTTTCAGGAACGATGAAATACAATGTTGACTCATAACCCATATTTATTCCAAAGATGATATGTCCACGGTGTTCTAGCTCATAATTTACAATTGAGTACAAAATATCAACAAGAGATTCATCATATTCCAGCTCTTTTGAACGGATACTTTCCCAATTTATATTTAAATCATCAGGATTTATGCCTTTTTTTATAAGTAAGTTTCTAAATCCTTCAGTATAGCCTTTTGCCATAAATTTGTAAAAATAGCTGTCAGAATATTTTATTAAATATTGGTAATAAAAGTCTGAAAAAGTAGCAATTTTATTTTCACTGTTTTCATCACTCAGAAATTCTTCACCAAAATATTTTTTTACAGTTTCTTCAGGCTCGAATAAATATTCTCTTCTAGCTTCTACGTATTTCAAAAAATTATCTGAATTTAGCACTTCCGCAGCAAAATCGTCAAGTTCATTATAAACAGATAAGTCAAGATGTTTAGTTTTATCAGCTAAGTTTATGTATTTTCGATCCTTCAAGATTTTGTTTTCTTCCTCTATTGGATTTTCTAAAGTATAAACTTTCTCATCTTTTTCCTCACTTACATTTTTAACATCTTCATTGTTGTTAAAGTTTTTTTCACTCATTTTGGCTCCTTCCGATTTTTAACTTTTTATTTATTAATTTATTTTTCTTCTTTTTTTTCAATTGATTGAATTATAAATTTAATATTTGATATATTTTCAAATTTTACTATTTTTTTCAATTTTTCCTTATTGCCATACGACAATGAAGAAGTGTTAATATAATCATCAAACCATTTGTCATAGTTATTATACAATTTTCTAAGTTTTTTTAGGCTTGATTTTGAAGCAGCTGCAGCCTTTTTCATTTCTTTTCCTTCAGTTCCTCTTACATCCAGTAGTCTTTCCAGTTTATCGTATTCTTCATCTACAATTGTTTGCATTTTACTAGATAGCATTTTTTTGTACTCTTCTTTATCAATTTTATCCCCTGTACTGTATAAGTAATCATAAATTGCGTTTATATTCTCATCTACAGTTTTTGGATCTTTTTCAGCTTCAAGATAAGTATTCATATTTAAGTTAAATGTTTCCAAAAGTAAGTAATTATTAGTGTACGCATACGACTGAAATTCTCCTGTATCAGCCAAAAAGGCTCCAAATGCATTTTGTAAAAATTTTCGATATTCCAAAACATAATCGCTATAATATGCATACATTGTTCTAAAGTTAGAACGTCGATTTCCCGAAAGTCTTGCAAACTCCTTGTCAAAATATGCACGGTTTTCATTATATAAATTTGTCATTACTTCTGTATAAGTTGAATTTGCAACAGCCGTCTTATCTTTGGAGGAATTAAAATTTTTATCAAAAATCACTTTCTGTCTTTCATTTCCTGCATCAATAATTTCCTTATTTGTTCGTGCAAAACTAATACTTGCAAGAACTAATATTCCCAATATTATTTTTTTAAACATCAAATTTTCCTTTCTTCTAAACTCTCTTTTATTTATATAATTTTTTTGATAATTTTTTATGAATTTCTTTTAAAATTTCTGATCCATATTCTTCATTATGCCAAATTTCTTCAGACTTTATTGCTTGTGAAATAAGCATCGTAAGTCCATTTGCAACTTTTATGCCCTTTAACTTGTACTTTCTCATAAGTACAGTTTCTTCTGGGTTATAGACAATGTCTACCACTGCATTCGCATTAATGAAATCTTTTTTCCCAATAGGACAATTGTCAACTGCTGGATACATTCCGACCGGAGTACAGTTTACAATTAATTCAATATCCCGTAATGATGAAATTGTTGAATAATGAATTAATCTATCCTGTGTTCTAGTTTTAAATGGGTCATTTTCAATAATTGTAGCAAGATAAACATTTTCTGCACCACTGTCAATTAATCCAGCGTAAATAGCTTTTGAAGCTCCTCCAGTTCCAAGCACAAGCACTTTTTTACCATTCACATCAATGTCATTTAATTCCAGCGTTTTCAAAAATCCAAAGTAATCAGAATTATCTCCAATCAGTTTCCCATCCCTTAATGTAATTGTATTCACTGCACCAATCTTCTTAGCAGTTTCTGATACTTCATCCAAATATTTAATAACTTCCAGTTTATACGGAATTGTAACATTAATCCCATTAAATTCCCCATTTCTCACACTTTCCAGTAATTCTTCAATTTCATCAATCTCCCTTTCAATCATTTTATAGCTAGCTTTTTTTCCAGTCAGCTCAAAAAAGATTTCATGAATTTCTTTTGAATAACTATGTCCCAATTTTTCTCCTAATAATCCATATTTTTCCATATTTTCCTCTTTTCCACATAATTAAACTTTCAAACTATCCAATTCTTCTGCTGTTAATTCCCGATATTCCCCCAATTTTAAATTTTCATCTAGCAAAAGATTTCCCATTTTCATCCGTTTCAAATAAAGAACTTCATTATTAACAGCTTTAAACATTCTCTTTACCTGATGAAACTTCCCTTCAGAAATTGTTATATATGCCAAATATTCATTGTTTTCACTATTATTACAAATTATTTCGACTTTTGCGTTTTTGGTTATAAAATTTTCTTCTAATTTTATTCCATTTTCAAGCGTTTTTATGTCCTCTTCAGTAAGAGGATTGGCAATTTTTACATAATATTTTTTATCTACATGCTTTTTTGGAGAAAGTAAATTATGCGACAAAATTCCATCATTTGTAAGTAAGAGCAGACCTTCTGTATCAATATCCAGCCGTCCAACTGGAAAAATATCATAAGTTCTGTACTCATCGTTTAACAAGTCAATAACAGTTCTGTGATGATTGTCTTCCGTTGCGGAAATCACTCCAGCGGGCTTATTCATCATAATGTAGACAAATGGCTTGTAATAAATAATGTTATCTTCATATTTTACAATATCTTTTTCTTCATCAATCTGAATTTTTCCATCTTTTACAAAAGCATCATTAACACTTATTTTCTTATTTTTCAGTATTTCCTTGACTTCTTTCCTTGTTCCAATTCCTGAATTTGCCAAAAATTTATCCAATCTCATTTCGCACTCAGACTCCTTCAAAATTAATCTTATTACCTCAAAATGTAAATAAACACATATTTTGAAACAAATAATACAACTTTTGCGTTTAATCTTAATTTATCGCGTTTTTTTATATTTTCAAATTATATAATTTGTAATTTCCCAAAATTTGTAAGTAATTTGATTTTTCTCTCATTTCCTCAAGTGCCATTTTTACATTCTCGTCAGCCATATTACCTTCAAAATCAATATAAAAATAATATTCCCAAGGTTTATTCACCCTCGGACGTGATTTTAGATTTACCATATTCAGCCCATATTTATAAAATATCTGCAGTAACTCTATTAAGGCCCCTGATTCATTCTTTGCACTCGTTACAATACTAATTTTATCGCTTCCGTCAATTACAATGCTCTCATTTGAAATCACAAAAAATCTTGTATAATTTTCCTCTTCGTTATTGATATTTTGTTTCAATAGTTCTAAATCGTACATTTCTTTTGTTTTCATATTTGCTATACAAGCGTTTTCCTTTTGTTTTTTTGACGCAATATATTTTCCGCTAATTGCAGTATTTGTCATTCGATTAAGATGCCATTCGTATTTTGACAAAAATTCTGAACATTGCATAAAAGCCTGTTCGTGAGAATAAACATTCTTTATATCTTCGATTTTGCTTCCTTTTACACCAAGCAAGTTGTGTGAAATCTTATGTCTGACTTCTCCGATTATGTGGATATTTTTTGTATTTATCAAGTCAATGCTGTCCCGCACTTCTCCAACGATAGAATTTTCTATCGGCAATATTGCAAGATCAATTTGATTAGTATGCACAGCTTCTACTAAATCCTTATGTGAATCAAAATGAAAGATATTTTTATTTTCTTCAATATTGGAAAAATTTGAATTTTTGTTATTTTTGAGCAAGTTCATAAGCACTTCGTAAGCATAAGAACCTGGTACTCCAGTATATCCCAGTTTTTTATTTTCCAATTCCAAATCATTCACATATTTAGTAGAAATCCCAATTTTAAACTTTTGGTACTCTTTGCTGGAATTCATAATATCTTTTAAAATACGTTCAATATAATGATTTAGCTCTTTATTTTTAACTCTTTCCAGATTCTTTTTAACAACTTCCTTTTCCCTTTCCTCATCAAAAATTTTCTTTCCAGTATTTTTTTTAAATTGTGCCACTTCCTGTACAATATACAGCCTTTCCTCAAGTAATTCTACAAGCTGTCTATCCAGTTTGTCTATTCTTTCTCGAATTTCTCCTAAATCCAAATTTTTATTTATATCCATTCATAATACCTTTTTCTTCTATAAAAATAATTTATTTTTATTATAACACAGCTTTTTTAATTTTTCTTTAGAGTATATTTGAAATTAAATTATTTATTATAGCAATAAATAAATATTTTTCTACCTTAGTATAAATTATACTAGAATAAACTCGAAAAATCAAGGAAAATAAAAAAAGGGGCATTTCTAAAATTAATTAAAAATAACTCCTTTTTTATTAAATCATATTTTATTTTTTAGATTAATCTTCTATATAATCTTGAATTTCAACTGGCTCAATATTCCAAATTTCTTTTGCATATTCGGCAATTGTTCTGTCTGAACTGAATTTACCTGCATTTGCAATATTTTTAAGAGCTTTTCTAGTCCATTCTCTTTTATCTTTGAAGGCATTTTGAAGCCTATCTTGTGCTTCTCTATATGATGCGAAATCTTTTAATAGGAAATATACATCCGGACGAGAACCATCTACTCCGTATAATAATGAATTTTGTAATTCTCTGAAGATTCCTGTATGGTTATCGTCATAAGTTCCATCACCTAACTGATCCACAACTTTTTTAAGTCCTTCTACGCTGTTATATTCGTCAAATGGATTATACCCTCCATGTGCTTGATAATTTTCAACTTCCTGTGCAGAAAGTCCAAAGATAAAGGCATTATCAAGTCCAACTTCTTCAACGATTTCAACATTTGCTCCATCCATTGTTCCAAGAGTTAATGCACCGTTTAGCATAAATTTCATATTACCAGTTCCAGATGCTTCCTTACTTGCTGTAGAAATTTGTTCTGATACATCTGCTGATGGGAATATTTTTTCTGCAAGTGAAACTCTATAGTTTTCAAGGAATACAACTTTGATTTTCCCATTAATGTCGCTGTCATTATTCACTTTTTCTGCAACGGCATTGATTAATTTGATAATTCCTTTTGCTCGTCTATATCCAGCAGCTGATTTTGCTCCAAAAATAAATGTTCTTGGTTCAACATCCAAATATGGATTTTCTTTTAATCTGTTGTACAAGTCCATAATATGAAGTACATTTAACAGCTGTCTTTTATACTCGTGCAGTCTTTTAACTTGAATATCAAAGATAGAATGAGGATTTACTTCAATTCCTGTAGTATCTTTTATATATTTAGCCAATTTTTCTTTATTATGCAATTTGATTTCAGAAACTCTGTTTAATATGTTGTCATCATCTAAGTATTGCTCCAATTTTTTAAGTTCGTATAAGTCTGTAACCCACTTGTCTCCAATTAACTCTGTAATTAATGCTGCTAATTCAGGATTTGCTTTTAGTAGCCATCTTCTTTGAGTAATTCCATTTGTTTTATTTAGGAATTTTTCAGGATATAATTCATTCCATTCTTTTAATTCACTGTTTTTAAGAATTTCTGTATGCAGTGCTGCAACTCCGTTTACTTTGTGCGATCCTACGATTGCAAGCCATGCCATTCTAACTTGTCCATTTCCAATGATTGACATTTTGTTGATTCTTTCCCAATCTCCTGGATATTTTTGCTGCAATTCTGCGATAAATCTTCTGTTAATTTCTTCAATAATTTGGTAAGCTCTTGGCAATAATGGCTGGAATAGTGAAATATCCCATTTTTCCAATGCTTCTGATAAAATTGTATGGTTTGTGTAAGCAAATACATTTTTACAAATATTCCAAGATTCATCCCATCCTAATTTTTCCTTATCCAAGAAAATTCTCATTAATTCAGGAATTGCAACTACTGGGTGAGTGTCATTTAACTGAATCGCAACTTTGTCTGCAAATTTAGAAAAATCGTTTCCAAATACAGATTTATATCTTCTAATAATATCTTGCAATGAAGCAGACGTAAAGAAGAATTGTTGTTTTAATCTTAATTGTTTTCCATCTTTTTCAGTATCATTTGGATATAATACTCTTGAAATATCTTCAGCTTGAACTGCTTTTGCAGACGCTTGTAAATAAGTTTGATCGTTGAATAATTTTAGGTCAAATCCTTCAGGTGATCTTGCTTCCCATAATCTTAATGTGTTTACAGTATCATTTCCATAACCGATTACTGGTACATCATAAGCTACAGCGTGAACTGTTTCAGTATTTACACGTTTAAAGTATTCTTTTCCAAATTCATCACGGTGAACTTCAATTTGTCCACCAAATTTTACATCAAAAATTCTGTCCATTCTTTTGATTGACCAAGGGTCTCCGTATTTAGTCCAGTCATCTGGATATTCTATTTGGAATCCATTTTCAATTTTTTGTTCGAACATTCCATATTTATATCTAAGACCATATCCAAGCCCTGGTAATTTTAATGTTGCAAGTGAGTCAAGAAAACATGCGGCAAGCCTTCCAAGTCCTCCGTTTCCAAGTCCTGCATCCATTTCACGATCTTCAATTCTGTTAATGTCTATACCTAATTCATTTAATGTTTCCTTAATAATATCGTTAATTTGTAAATTAATCAGGTTATTTCCCATAAATCTTCCCATTAGAAATTCTGCTGAGAAGTAATATATTTGTTTTACCTGTTTTTTAGCATACGTCTTTTTAGTATTATACCATTTTTCCACCGCATAATCTAAAGCTGCCCTTGAAATTGCATAATATAATTCAAATTCATGGGCTTCCTCAAGGGTTTTTCCATATTGTCTTCTCAGTTTCCTAAGAATACTTCCCTTTAATTCAGCTTTATCAATTTTCATATTGCCTCCTAAATATTTTTTTTCACCTCAACTGTACCACTTTTTTAGTATTATTTCAATACTTTTTTTATAAAATTAATATCATTTAACCATTATTTTAATTTTATATAATAAAATATACTTATTTTTTTTATAAAAATTCGTAAAACTTCAAGTATTTTTCAATAAATTGTGAAAGATATAAAATAAAATATATAAAAAGAAATCAAATTGTGATATAATATTGTTTGGAATATAATAACAAATAAGGAGAGGGTATAATGGCTAGAAAAAAAGCTGAAGAAAAAGAAAAAGAAGATAAAGGATTAAGCGAAAGAGAGAAAATGCTTAATTTGGCACTGAAACAAATTGAAAAGGATTATGGTGAAGGTGCTATAATGAAACTTGGTGAAAATCAAAAAATGAATATTAGGGCTATTTCTACAGGAAGTTTGAATTTGGATATAGCACTTGGGATTGGTGGAGTACCAAGAGGAAGAATTGTTGAAATTTATGGAGCAGAGTCATCTGGAAAAACAACACTTGCACTTCATATTATTGCGGAAGCTCAGAAAGCTGGAGGAACTGTAGCATTTATAGATGCGGAACATGCTTTGGATCCAGTTTATGCAAAGGCTCTCGGAGTAAATATTGATGAATTGTTAATTTCGCAACCTGATACTGGAGAACAGGCGCTTGAAATATCAGATATGCTTGTAAGAAGTGGGGCAATGGATGTAATTGTTGTGGATTCGGTTGCAGCACTTGTTCCAAAAGCTGAGATTGAAGGAGAAATGGGAGATCAGCAAATGGGACTTCAAGCAAGACTTATGTCAAAAGCACTTAGAAAATTGACAGGAAATATTTCAAAATCTGATACAGTTATGATTTTTATTAACCAAATAAGAGAAAAAATTGGTGGATTCTCATTTGTTCCAGGAGTACAGACAACGACTTCGGGAGGACGTGCATTAAAATTCTTTTCAACTGTAAGAATGGAAGTAAAAAGAGTAGGTTCTGTTAAACAGGGAGATGACGTTATTGGAAGTGAAGTTGTAGTAAAAGTTACAAAAAATAAGGTTGCACCACCATTTAAAGAAGCTAAATTTAATGTTATGTATGGAACTGGAATTTCTAAAATTGGGGAAGTACTTGATGCAGCGATTAATCTTGGAATTGCTTCAAAAAGTGGAGCATGGTTCAGTTATGGCGATGAACGTTTAGGACAGGGTCGTGTAAATGTTGAAAATATGCTGAAGGAAAACAAAGAAGTATATGGAAGACTTGAAAAGCAAGTGTTTGATGCTATTCGACCAAAACAGGAAACAGAACAATTAAAAATTGTAGAAACTGTTGAAGTTGAAAATGCTGAAAGTGAAGAAGCGGAAAATAATGAAGATTAATAAAATTTATCGTAATAAAATATATCTTGATACTGAGGAAATTATGGATATAAGTCCTCTTATTAGTCAAAAATATGATTTGAAGGTAAATGACAGTATTGAGAGGTTTTATGATGAGATTTCGTATGAAGCCTCTCTTGAAAAAGGTATTTTTCTGATTTCATTAAAAGACAGGACAAAAAAGGAAGTACGGTTAAAGCTGGAAGAAAAATTTTGGAATAAGAACGCAGTTTTAAAGGCAATAGAAAAGCTGGAGGAATTTGGGTATCTGAATGACCTAAACTATGCGATTTCATACATTGAAAGCAAAACTTATGGAAAAAATCGTATTTCTTACAATCTTTTTCAAAAGGGAATTGACAGAAGTACAGTTGAAAAAGCGTATTTGACTTTGGATGAGGAAAAAGAAGAAAATATTGATGATGTAAAACTGAAAAAATTAATTGATAAAAATAGTAGAAAAATCAATTCAAGCAACAGTCGGGATGAAAAGAAACTGAAGGAAGAGCAGAAACTTATACAATATTTGGCAAGGCAAGGTTTTTCTCTTGATAAAATTTTTAAAAAGTTAAAAGAGTACAAGGAAAATTACTAATAAGCAGTAAGGGAGGAAAAGAACATGAGAACAATATTTTACCATCTTGTATTAGTCGGAACTTTTATTTATGGAAGTTTTGTTCATATATGGTATCTAATATTCAACAAAGGCGAAAAAAGATATAGATACGTGTGCAAAGTAGCCAAAAACTGGGGTAAAAATCTAATCTGGGGAGCTGGAAGCAAAGTAAATGTTATTTACAAAAATGGCAGTGAGGAAGAAATAAAAAGAATACGAGACACAAACGAAGCAGTTATATTAATTTCAAATCATCAAAGTAATATTGATATTCCAGTATTGCTTGGATATTTACCACTTGACTTTTCATTTATAGCAAAGAAGGAAATGAAAAAATGGCCTGCAATAGGACGTTGGATGCGTTCCTTTGACTGTATATTTTTAGATAGAAAAAATGCACGGCAAGGAATGAAGGATATGAAAGATGCTATAAGTAAAATAAAAAAAGGGCATTCTTATGTGATTTTTCCTGAAGGAAGCAGAAGCGAAGATGGTACAATAGGTGAGTTTAAAAAAGGAAGTTTCAAACTTGCAACAGATACAAATGCCAGAATTTTGCCAATTACAATTGTTGGAACTTATGAAGTGCAAAGTCGTAAAAGTTTAAAGGTAACGTCAAACAAGGATATAAAAATTATTGTTGATAAGCCAGTAGACTTGAAAACTATGTCAAGAGAAGAAAAAAAAGAAGTTCACAATATTGTAAATAAAATTATAAAAGATAACTATAATGAATACAAATGTTAAGTAGGGGATAATTTAATACTCCCCTGTTTATTGTGATTTATTTTTATAAAAAAGCACAGGATTAAATAATTAGGAATAAATTTAGGAGAAGTTATTTTATACAAAAAGGAAAGTGATGAGATGAAAGTATTATTAGCAACGAAAAACAAAGGGAAAATAAAAGACTTTGAAAAATTGACTGAGGGAATGGATTTGGAAGTTGTAACAATTTTAGATGGATTAGAGATTCCTGATGTTGTGGAGGATGGAGAAACTTTTGAGGAAAACTCTCAGAAAAAAGCAAAGGAAATTGCAGAATATACTAATATTATAACAGTTTCTGATGATTCAGGACTTTGTGTAGATGCTTTGGATGGAGCACCGGGAGTTTATTCGGCGAGATTTGGAGGAAAAAATGCAACTGACAGCGAAAAGAACCAAAAAATGCTGGAACTTCTGAAGGATGTGAAGAAAGAAAATAGAAAAGCACATTTTGTATCTGTTGTAAGTATTGCATTTCCAAATGGGGAAATTCATTCATTTCGTGGAGAAATAGAAGGAGAGATTTTGTTTGAAGCAAGAGGTAACAATGGATTTGGCTACAATCCAATTTTTTATTCGTATGAGCTAGGAAAATCATTTGGAGAAGCAGATGACGAAGAAAGAAAAAGTGTGAGCCATCGGGCAAGAGCATTTAGAAAGCTCATTGCATCAGGACTTTTGGAAGAAAAATAATATGCTGGTAAATTTGAAAATAAATAAAGAAAATCTAATAAAAAATCTACAGAAAATCCGTTCAATAAATCAAAATATCATTTGTGTAATTAAAGATAATGCTTATGGACTTGGAATTGAAAATATTTTTCCAATATTGCTAGAGAATAACTGTAATTACTTTGCGGTGGCGTATATTGAGGAAGCAATAAAAATTGAAGAAATTCTAAAAAATTTTGAAAAAGAAAAAAAAATAAACTTTTCGGAAAATAGAAAAATAAAGATAA
The DNA here is from genome assembly GCF_030644325.1 of Leptotrichia sp. HMT-225. NCBI lineage: Bacteria > Fusobacteriati > Fusobacteriota > Fusobacteriia > Fusobacteriales > Leptotrichiaceae > Leptotrichia > Leptotrichia sp. HMT-225. Next base: position 807,133 of record NZ_CP130323.1, read on the forward strand.
TGGCACTTAATTATATTGAGCCTAAAAATTTAAAATATGTGATAGAAAATAATGTTGAACTTACAATTTTCAATTTTTCACAATTATCTGATTACTTAAAAATTTTGGATAAATCCTTTGAAAATACAGTTTTGAAAATCCATATAAAAGTAAACAGTGGAATGAACAGGCTTGGATTTAATGAAAATGAAATTTTGGAATTAATTGAAAAAATAAAAAAATATGAAATGAATTCTAAAAATAATAAATTGGAAATAATCTCTATTTTTTCTCATATTTCAGATGCGGAAAATCAAATTGAAACTGAAAAGCAAGTTGAGAAATATCAAAATATTTTAAAAATATTTGACGAAAATAATATAAAATATCGTTATAGACATTTACAGGCAAGCCCATTACTCTTTAAATATGGACAAAAATACAATTATGATTTTGCACGGGTAGGAATGGCACTTTATGGAATGGAGCCTTTATCTTATGATGTGCGATTATTAGATGTTATAACAGTAAAGTCGCAAATTATAAACATAAGAAATGTGAAAAAAAATGATAAAATTTCCTATGGAAGTAAAGGCATTGTAAACAGAGACTCTAAAATAGGCATTGTATCAATAGGCTATGCACATGGATTTCAAAAGCAAATTGAAAATTCAGAAGAAGCGTATGTCTTGGTAAATGGACAGAAGGCAAAAATTATTGGAGAAATTTGTATGGATATGATTTTTGTTGATTTAACGGACATAGAAAATGTGGAAGTAAATGATGAAGTTGTAATTGTTGGAAGTCAGAAGAATATTGAAAATGGAATTACCAAGAGAATAACGTTGAGGCAAGTGGCAAAGTGGGCTGGGACAATACAGGATGATGTGCTGACTAAGTTTTCGGGAATAAAAAAAACAGTAGATTGATTTTATTTAAATCTTTTTACTGTTTTTTAGTTTTTGAATTTTTAAAAATTATAGGCTCTAAAAAAATATGAAAAAAAATAATTATCACAATAATAAATATCAAAGGGTTTATTTTATAAGCACGGTAAAAATTACCCTTTATCAATTGTATAAATGCTGTTGTTAAACCTTCACTCCAATAATGAATATGTAATGGTTTTAAAACAAATCCAATTGGTGACGGTATTTTAAAATAATATCTTATAGAAATTATAAATACAAGTGATATGTACAAAATAAGATTGTTTTTATGATAATTAAATAATAATTTAAAGTATTTTTTCATATTGATTTCCAATTGTATTGAATTAGTTTATTATGTAAACATTTTAAATCTTAAAAAATTTACACATTAAATTAAACGATAGGTAAAGAGTTAGAAACTAATTTGTAGTTAAATTCTCTAGTTCTATTCATAACTAAAAACCAGTCAACGATAGTCCAAATACCGCATCCACCAGCAGTTAATAATTTTATTATACCTAATCCAATTTCTTTTAGAAGAAATCTATCAATACCCCAAGAACCAAGAAAAAGTGATAAAAGTAGCATTATCATAGGATCTTTTAATTGAATTCCTTGAATTGCGTTGAACTGATTTTGTGAAAGTTTAGATAATCTTGCTTTAAGTTCATTTATTGAATCTTCTGGAAAAAATTTAGCATTCGCCATAATGTATTGTTGTACAAAATCAGGGTTAATTCTATCTGATTGCGGATTAGTAATATCATTCATAACAAATTCCTCCTTTAATAAATTATGAATTAATTATACAATATAATTTTAGTGAATGCAATAAAAATTTTAATTTTAGAGAAGTAAAGGAATTATACGCACGAATTTAAAAAGCAAATTGGAAACGAAATTACTATTGAGGCAATTGGCGAAGTGGGCTGGGAAAATGCAGGATAATGTATTGACTAAGTTTTCGAAAATAAAAAACAATAGATTAATTTAATTTATAGCTTTTTACTATTTTATCGCATTTTATAATATATTTCTTTTTAAATAGTGAAAATCAAAACAAAAAAAATTATGAAACTAAAGTTGTTTTTTACAAGATTATTGTATAATTATATTTCTATTTTTCAAACGGTAAGTGGTCTACTATAATAAAACTATAAATGAAGTTAATGAAAATTGCAATTTTAATAAAAATAAGATATAATTAATAAAATAATCTAAAAAATGGAGGCTGTTTTTATGGCAATAGCAATTGTAGAAAATAATGGTTTGAGAAAAGAAGTAAAATTAGGATTCTCATGGACGACATTTTTTTTTGGATGGCTTGTGCCTTTATTTAGAGGTGATAAGGAGGAGGCGATTATGTTTTTGATAACTGGATTTTTAGCGGGAATTATCGGCAGTTTTACTTTTGGACTTGCAACAATCGGATACCGTGTTTTTATTGCATTAAAATATAATCGAATGTATGCAAAAACTCTAATTGAAAAAGGATGGGAACCAGCAAGCGAAAATGACAAACAGCTATTGATTTCAAATGGTGTAATTATGACTAGCAGCAACGAATAATATTATTACAAATAATAAAAATATGACTCAAGAAATTGTATTAACTTATAATTACTTGAGTTTTTTATTTATTATAAAGTTAATGAAATTAGTAAAATAATATCAAAAGTTAGTGATAATTTAGCTGGTTGTTTAATATTATACGTATAAATATTAAAAAAATTATATATATTCATAAATTCTTTAACTAGAACATTGAAAAAAGATGTAAAAAATTGTAAAATAAATTATAAGTAAAAAAATATAAAGAAAGTAGGGAAAGTAAATGGATTTAAACAAATATGAAACGCTTAAAGAGAGATTTTTGAAATATGTTAAAATTGAGACTAGGTCCGATGAGAAAAGTGAGAGCATCCCATCCACACCAACACAGCTTGAGTTTGCCAAAATGCTTGTAAAAGAGCTGGAAGAAATTGGGATGGAAGATGTGTATGTGAACGAAAATTGCTTTGTTAATGCAACTTTGAAAAGTAATGTTGATAAAGATGTCAAAACTATTGGATTTATTGCACATATGGATACTGCTGATTTTAATGCAGTTAATGTAAATCCACAGATTGTGGAAAACTATGATGGGAAAGATATTATTTTGAATAAGGAACAAAATATTGTCCTATCTGCCGATGAATTTCCAAATTTAAAGGAATATGTTGGAAAAACTGTAATTACTACTGATGGAACAACTCTTTTAGGGGCTGACGACAAGGCTGGAGTTGTGGAAATTATTGAGGCTATGAAATATTTGATTAACCATCCAGAAATCAAGCACGGAACGGTAAAAATAGCGTTTGGGCCTGATGAGGAAATTGGGCGTGGAGCGGATAACTTTAATGTAGATGAATTTGGAGCGGATTTTGCTTATACAATGGATGGTGGACCAGTTGGAGAACTTGAATACGAAAGTTTTAACGCAGCTGGAGCTGTATTTAAAATAAAAGGAAAAAGCGTTCATCCAGGAACAGCCAAAGGAAAAATGATAAATGCAAGTTTAATAGCAGGAGAAATTATAAATAGTTTCCCAGCAGATGAAGTGCCTGAAAAGACAGAAGGATATGAAGGATTTTATTTTCTTGAAAAAATCCGTGCAAATTGTGAAGACGCTGAATTATCATATATTTTGAGGGATCACGACAGACAGAAGTTTGAAGAAAAAAAGAAATTTGCTGAAAATGTTGCAAAAAAAATTAATGAAAAATACAAAAAAGAATTAGCAACAGTTGAAATAAAGGATCAATATTACAACATGGGCGAAATCATAAAGAATCACATGGAAATCGTAGAAATAGCAAAAAAAGCAATGGAAAACCTTGAAATAAAACCAATAATCAAGCCAATCCGTGGAGGAACAGACGGCTCAAAAATCTCATTCATGGGACTTCCTACGCCAAATATTTTCGCAGGTGGGGAAAATTTTCATGGGAAATACGAATTTGTAGCACTTGAGAGTATGATTCTAGCAACTGATGTAATTGTGGAGATTGTAAGATTGAACGCTGAAGGAGAGTAAAAAAATGCGAAAGGCGGCATTAAAAACTTATCTGTATGAAATAATTTTTATATTAGTTTATAAATTAAGCATGGATATATTTTTGAGAGTGTCTTATTTTGTATATTTTTTATTATGGATATTGTCAGTAATAATAATGATATATTTATTTCCGTATTTAATACTACTTTTGATAGGAAATCATTATTTATTTGTTAAATTAGATCCTAAAAAATATATTTTAATAGTAGAAAAAATGTACAAAATTTTTAAAATTAATATTATGAAAGATTTTAACAGAATTAATTTATCAGTTTGTTATTGGCTGCTAAACGAGAAAGAAAAAGCGTTAAAGTATTTAAATGAAATAAAAATAACTAGATTAACGTTGCCAATAATAAAATATTGCTACTATAGAAATTTAATGGAATATAAATATTTTATGGGAGAAAAAGAGGAAGCAAGAAAAATATTTGATGAAAATTTTAGAAAAAGTGGAGAAAAACTTGAAATAGGGATTATGTTGGATTATGAAAATAATCCGCAACAGAAAATTATTGAATTTGAAAAGCTATTGAAAGGGAAAAGAAAATTGTATCAAATAGAGATAAAGTTCAATTTAGCTAAAACATATGAAGAAATTGGAAATTTTGAAAAAGCAAAAGAGTTATATAAAGAAGTGGCTGAAAAAGGGAATAAACTTTATATGGGTAAAATTGCACAGGAGAAAATTTTGGAACTAAGTTAATAGAAGGAGTGATTGAGAATGAAAAAAATTTTATTGGTGAGTTTTATTTTATGTAACATCTATGGATTTTCCGCAAAAGTGAGCGTTCAGAGGAGTAGCACTTTAAAAAGTGAAAATAAAGATGGCAAAAACATTGGTGAAATGACTATAAAAGATACGATCAAGGAAATTAGTGAAAATGATAGAAAAAGATTTGAAGAGATAGATTTGGAAAAAAAAGAGAAAAAAGAGGTTATAGATTTAACTATGAAGGAATTGACTGAGCTCGGAATCAATAAAAAATCTATTGAAACAACATTTAAGGCAATCGAAGAAGAAAGTGATTATGACAAAAGAAAGAAACTATTTTTGCAGGCGATAGAAGAAGACAAAAAGAATTATTTGCCATATTATTATTTAGCGCAAGAGGCGGATAATATAAAAGTTGCGATGGAATATTATAAGGATGCTATTAAGGCCAATCCTAAAAATCCGATGGCTTATACTAATCTTGTAGCAAAATATGGACAGGCAGGGATGGAAAAAGAGCAAGTGGAGCTTGCTAAGAAAATGATAACATTGTTTCCAGAGTTTCCAGAAGGATATTATTCGATAGCTGCAATAGATTTTCAAAATGAAAATTATTCAAATTCAATAAAATATGCAAAATTGGCGATAGATAAATATGATAAAATGAAGAAACTGGATTATTCTTATGTTACAGAATCAGCAAAATACAGATATAAGGCGGATGCTCAGTATCTTGTATTTTTAAATTATATTCAAATGAAAAAGTATGATGAAGCATTTGAATATTCTAAAGAAGCATATATTTTTATGGCTCAACATGATAATGATTTGAGATTTCAAATTTACAGTATGCTTGCTGATTTTACAGAAGAGATAAAAAATAAGAATAAGGAAAAATATAAGGAATATATTTCAAAATTAAATGCACTAAGATTGGCAGAAGAGCTTGTGAAGGCAAATAATAAAATAAAAAGTGGAAAAGCAGGCGATAAAACTATAAAATTTAGCCCTTTAAAAGCAGATTAAATTTAAAAATGAAACATATAAAATAAAAATATAACAAGGAAGGATGTTGATTGAAATGTTTGATTTGGCTGGAGAAGTTGCTCTTGTAACGGGCGGAGCAAAAGGTATAGGAAAAGGTATTGCAAAAGCATTGAAACAAGCTAGAGCAAAAATTATTATAGGAGATATCGATAAAGAAAAAGGTAAGGAAACAGCAAGTGAACTGGATGGCGAATTTTATTATCTTGATGTTACAGATAAAGAACAAGTTCAGTATGTTGTTCAAAGTATTTACGAAAAATATGGCAAATTAAGCATCCTATGTTCAAATGCGGGAATTTTTCCACAAGTAAGCATTGAAAATATGACAGAAAAAGATTGGGATAAAGTTCAAGATATAAATGTAAAGGGAACTTTTTTTGTGTCACAGGCAGTACTAAAATATATGAAAAAACAAAGCTATGGGCGAGTAATACTGACTTCTTCGATTACAGGGCCTATTACAGGCTTTCACGGATGGGCACATTATGGTGCTAGTAAAGCCGCACAGTTGGGATTTATGCGAAGTGCAGCATTGGAGTATGCAAAATATGGAATTACAGTTAATGCTATTCAGCCAGGAAATATATTAACAGATGGATTGATAGAGGCTGGAGAGGAATATATGAAAAAAATGAAGGAGATAATACCAGTATATACTTTGGGAAAACCTGAAGATATTGGATACACAGCAGTTTTCTTGGCCAGTCGAGAAGCTGGTTTTATTACAGGTCAAACAATAATTGTAGATGGTGGGCAGGTGTTACCAGAAACTCCAAATATATAGTAAATAAAAGATTACATATGATTAAACTTAGTTTAAGTTTGGAAAAATTGTAAAAAAATCTTTTAAAAAAAGTATTGAAATTATATCTTGTTTTGTGATAAAATAATATAATTTAAAATAAGGCAAGAAAAGTAATACAGAAGAGTCTAGTTTCATAAAATTTTCTCTTGATTTACTAAATTTGCAAATTTGGAAATTAAAAATAAAACGAGGAGGATATTTAAAATGAGTCAAAAAGATAAAATTGTAATTTCTGAAGGATTAACTTTTGATGATGTGTTATTAATCCCACAAGCATCAAGTGTAGTACCACATGAAGTCTCTTTAAAAACTAATTTAACTAAAAAATTGGTGTTAAATATTCCAATATTAAGTGCAGCAATGGATACTGTTACAGAATCAAAACTTGCAATTGCACTTGCAAGAGAAGGTGGAATAGGCTTCATTCATAAAAATATGACGATTGAAAGACAGGCTGAAGAAGTGTCGAAGGTAAAAAGATATGAAAGCGGTATGATTACAAATCCAATTACATTGAAGGAAGATGCTATTTTAAAAGATGCAAATGACTTGATGAAAAATTATAAAGTTTCGGGACTTCCTGTAGTTGATAATGACGGTAATTTAAAAGGAATTATTACCAACCGTGACTTAAAATATAGAGAAGATTTATCATTAAAAGTTGTAGATATTATGACTAAAGATAACTTGGTAACTGCACCTGTTGGGACGACTCTTGAAGGTGCCAAATCAATTCTTTTAGAAAATAGAATTGAAAAATTGCCAATCGTTGAAGGTACAAAATTAAAAGGATTAATTACAATTAAAGATATTGACAATGTTATAAATTATCCTAATGCAGCAAAAGATGAGCAAGGTAGACTTAGAGTTGGGGCAGGAGTTGGAGTTGGAACTGATACAGTGAGAAGAGTTGCAGCTTTAGTAGAAGCTGGGGTTGACATTATTGCTGTTGATTCAGCACATGGACATTCAATAGGAGTTATTAATAAAATAAAAGAAATTAGATCAGCTTTTCCTGATTTAGACATTGTTGGAGGAAATATTGTAACTCCAGAAGCAGCGCTTGATTTGATAGAAGCAGGAGTAAATGCAGTGAAAGTAGGAGTTGGACCAGGGTCAATCTGTACAACTAGAGTTGTGTCAGGAGTTGGAGTTCCACAAATTTCGGCTGTAATGAATATTGCGGAAGTTTGCAAAGATAAAGGAATCGGACTTATTGCCGATGGTGGAATAAAACTGTCTGGAGATGTTGTAAAAGCTATCGCGGCTGGAGCAGACTGTGTTATGCTTGGAGGAATGCTTGCGGGAACTGATGAAGCGCCAGGAGAAGAAATTTTATATAATGGAAGAAAATTTAAGACTTATGCAGGGATGGGTTCACTTGCGGCTATGAAGAGAGGAAGCAGCGACAGATATTTTCAGCTTGAAGCGGCAACAGAAAAATTAGTTCCAGAAGGAATCGAATCAATGGTTCCTTATAAAGGTGCATTAAAAGATACAGTTTATCAAATTTGCGGTGGACTTCGTTCTGGAATGGGATACTGTGGAACAGCTACAATTGAAGATTTAAAAGAAAATGGAAAATTTGTAAAAATAACAGGAGCAGGATTGAAGGAAAGTCACCCACATGATGTTATAATTACGAAGGAAGCACCTAATTATAATAATTCAAATAATTAAAATTAAAGGAATTTGTGAAAGGATGAGAATGAATAAAGTAAAAAAAATAGCACTTTTATCAGTATTGGTGTTTGGAATAAGTGTTTTGTCTTATTCCTATGAAGATTACTATCAAAAAATTTATACAGTGAAAATTTCTAAAAATGATTTGTTTAAAATCGTAAATGCGACTAAAAATCAGCAAAAAAAATTGTCAAAAATATTTGATGAATATCAGAAAAAAGCTGAGGGAGTAGAAAAGGATTTAGTCCAGTTTGATGGCAAAAAAGCTAAAATTGGTAAAATAGAAGAGGACAGATACAGAGCGATTGCAAAAGTTTTGTCAAATGAACAGCTGGAAGCCTATAATTCCTATATAAATTCCCAAAAGAGCTTGTTTAACGAAAAAAATGATAAAGTAAAAAACTTTATTGACAGTATGGATTTATCAAATGAACAAAAAGCACGTATTTTGAAATATGAGCGGGATTTTAAACGAGAAGTCGGTAAATTAAAGGATCAAAGATTGACAGAAGAGAATTTTGTTGAAAAATATCAAGAATTAAAGCAGGAAAGAAATGAAAAAATGCGTACAGTTTTGTTAGATGATCAGGTAAAATTGATAGAAAATTTTTAAAGTATTGACAAAAGTTATAAAAAAATGTTAAAATACAACGATTAATCACACTTTGTATTGTTTAGAGATAGGGTGTTGCAATTTTATAATTTATTTTTGAAAAATTTTTTGTTTAAAAAAATAGAATAAAATAAAACATGAAAATTACAATCTGTCTTTTAAAGAAAAGTGGGAGAAAAACCAAAAAAAAAATTAGGAGGAAAAACGTAATGGCAGTAATTACAATGAAACAATTATTAGAAGTAGGAGCACATTTTGGACATCAAGCAAAAAGATGGAATCCTAAAATGAAACCTTATATCTTTACAGAAAGAAACGGAATCCATATTTTGGATTTACACCAAACTTTAGGAGCAACTGAAGCAGCTTACGAATTTGTAAGACAAATTTCTGAAGAAGGTGGAAAAGTATTATTCGTAGGAACTAAAAAACAAGCTCAAGAAGCTATTAAAGAAGAAGCAGAAAGAGCTGGAGGATTCTACGTAAACCACAGATGGTTAGGTGGGCTTTTAACTAATTTAGACACAATAAAAACAAGAGTAAAAAGATTAAAAGAACTTGAAGAAATGGATGCTGACGGAACTTTAGATGAAGCATACACTAAAAAAGAAGCAGGATTATTAAGAAAAGAAATGGCAAAACTTTCTAAAAATATTGGTGGAATTAAAGAAATGAACACTTTACCAGCTGCATTGTTTGTAGTTGACATCAAAAAAGAATTCTTAGCATTAGAAGAAGCTAAAAAATTAGGAATTCCTGTAATCGCATTAATCGATACAAACGTAGATCCTGATTTAGTAACTTACAAAATCCCAGCAAATGATGATGCTATAAGATCAGTAAAATTATTTGCACAAGTTATTGCAAATGCTGCAATTGAAGGAAACGGTGGAATCGAAAATGTTGTTGAAGGAGCAGAAGTAGAAGTTCCTGCAAACGAAGAAATCGCTGAAGAAGTAGTAGAAGAAGTCGTTGAAGAAACTACAGAAGCGTAATTTAAAAATATAATCCAAAAATTGAATAAAAATAACAGGGGAATAAAGCCATTCCCCTCTTCTCGTAAAAATAGCAATTAAAAAATAAAAAGAACAACCTCATATTTCTATTGGTCAAGAAATAAAAAGGAAAGGATGAGAAATCATGAAAAAAGTTTTAATGGGATTATTTTTAATAGCAAGTTTAAGTATTTTGGGTATAAATAAAGGAAAATCTCCAATGGAGCATGATATAAATTATGTATGGTATCATTATGAATTGGATTCTAAGTATGAAAACCTATTTTCAAAACAAAAAAAGGAATTTAAGGATAAGTGGGACATTTACCAAGATAAGAATGATCATAAAAATTTTATTGTGCTACTAAAAAAATATATTGAGAAATATCCAAACGATGCTTATGCCTATGAAGCTCTAGGTACAATGTATATGGCAACGAATAATTTTAAGGAAGCAGAAAAAAATTATTTAAAAGCTATGGAGCTGGGAGATAATGATACAGCGAAATTTTCTTTAGTTGTTCTGTATAGCAAGAAAGAGTTAAATAATGATAAAGAAAAATCAAAACTTGCTGAGAAATATTATGAAGAACTAAAAAAAGAAGGATTCAAATCATATGACAGCCTTGAAATTCTTAGAGCTTCTAAAACTGGGGCATTACTAGGAGGTGCTAAGGCGATATTTGGATTAGCAGCTTATTATGATAATTATGAAAACTATAAAATATCAGAAAAATATGCTACAAAATTTTTGGAATTTGATAAGGAAAATTTAGATAATTTAACGTTTTTAAGCAACGCATACATTGCTCAAAAAAAATATGCTGAATCAGAAAAACTATTTTTACCACTCGCTCAAAAAGGAATGATGCAGGCACAATATCTTTTAGCACTTGGATATTATCACGCTGGAAATCTTAAGGAAGCAGAAAAATGGGCTAAAAAGACGCTGGAAAAACCTGAAAGAAAACAGTCGGATGATATTGAAACAGCGAAAGAATTGCTGAATCGAATAAATTCAAAATTAAAAGAATTAAATAAAAAATAAAGGGAATGGTGAAAATTATGAAAAAAGTTTTAATTGGATTGTTTTTGTTAGCAAGTTTAAGTGTTTTAGGTGCGAAAAATCAAACTCTAGATACAGCAAATGATGTAAAAAAAGGAAAATATTTTTTAGATCATGAGATAACTTATGTAGAAGCTCATTATGAAATAAATCCTAAATATGAAAATATATACTCAAAAGAAAAGAAAGAGTTTAAAGATAAATCGATAGCTTATGTGAATAAAAAAGACTATAAAAGTTTAGCCGAACTATTCAAAAAATATATTGAAAAATATCCGGATGATGCTTTTGGTTATGAAACTTTAGGTACAACATACATGGCAATGGATAATTTTAAGGAATCAGAAAAATATTATTTAAAGGCTATAGAACTTGGTGATACTGATACTGGTAAATATTCATTGGCTCTTTTGTATATTGATGAAGATTTAAATAAAGACAAGCAAAAAATTGAACTTGGTAAAAAATACATCGAGGAATTAGAAAATGAAGGATTTAAATCTCATTACAGCCTTAGAGATCTTAGGGATGATAAAAATGGTGCATTAATGGGAAATGCTTATGCAACATTAAGATTAGCGGCTTTTTATAGTAATTATGGAAATCATAAGATGGCAGAAAAATACGCAACTGAGTTTTTAGAATTTGATAAGGAAGATGTCCAAAACTTGAACATATTGAGTGAAGCATATATTGCTCAGAAAAAATATTCAGAATCAGAAAAATTCTTTTTACCACTTGCTCAAAAAGGAAATTCACAAGCACAATACCTTTTAGCACTTGGGTATTATTATGCTGAAAATCTTAGAGAAGCGGAAAGCTGGGCTAAAAGGGCGTTGGTGCAAGCTGAAAAAAGAAAACATTCAGATAATACTAGAGCAGTAAAAGAATTATTGAGTTTTATAAATTCAAAGTCAAAAATGCAAAATAAAAAGTAGGTGGAAATTATGAAAAAAGTTTTAATTGGATTGTTTTTGGTAGCAAGTTTAAGTGTTTTAGGTGCGAAAAATACAAAAAAAGCAGCAAGTACCCAAAATTATACTAAAAATGTAAATAATCAATATTCTGTAGTAGATGGAAACCTTATGAATATGTATTCAAAAGAAAAAAATGAATTTAAGAATAAATATATTGCTTTAACTGAAAAGAGAGATAAGAAAAATTTAATTGCATTATTAAAAGAATATGTTAAAAAATATCCAAATGATGCTTACGCTTATGAAGAGATAGGAACTGATTATGCTATATTAGGTAATCAAAAAGAGGCAGAGAATTATTATTTAAAAGCAATTGAGTTAGGAGATAATGACACAGGAGCTTACTCACTGGTTTTATTATACAGTGATGAAGATTCTCTAAAATTATTAAATTTAACTGCTAAAGAGAAAAAAGAAAAAATGAACATAGCAGATAAATATGAAAAGCAACTATCAGATGCTGGTTTTACACATGACAAACTTAAACAACTTAGAGAACACAAACAAATGACATTAATTGGTAATGCATACTCAATATACCGATTAGCACTCCATTATTATGGTACTAAAAATTATAAGATGGCAGAAAAATATGCGAAGGACTTTTTAGAATTTGATAACGAAAATCCAGAAATTTTAAATATGCTAAAAAATGTTTCAAAATAATTTTTGTGAATAATAAGTTAATCGTTAAGCAAAATAAGAGATAAAGGGAATGATGAAAACTATGAAAAAATTTTTAGTTGGACTATTTTTAGTAGCAAGTTTAAGTGTTCTAGGTGCAAATATAAATACCGAACGTAAATTAAGCACTGATATGGAAGATAAGTTTTTAATGCTGGATGAAGTTAGTTATGTACCACATTATGAAAAATTTATGAATACTTATGCAAAAGAAAAAGATGATTTTAGAAAAAATTTCCGAGCTATGCAGGAAAAAAACGATAATAAAGGTTTAATTGCCCTAATGAAAAAATACATTGAAAAATATCCAGATGATGCTTATGCATACGAAGTTATGGGATCATTATATGTTTCAGAGAATAATACAAAGGAAGCTGATAAATATTTTTCAAAAGCTATTGAATTAGGTGATGATGATACTGGTAAATATTCTTTTGTTCTTTTATATGCAAATGAAAAAAAGGGAGCCAAAAGGAAACAGGCTGATAAATATTTTGAAGAATTATCACAAGGAAGTTATTCAGAAAGAGGGCTTAGGGAACTTAGAATAAGTAAAACCGAAGCATTGACTGGTAATGCTTATGCGATATTAAGATTAGCAGCTTTTTATTATGATTCTGGACATCCTAAACAAGCTGAAAAATATGCAAAAGAGTTTTTAGAATTTGATAAAGAAGATTACTTTATTATAGAAATGCTGTCTGGAACATATTTTGAACAAAAAAAATATGCGGAAGCAGAGAAATTTCTTTTACCACTTGCGAAAAAAGGGAATACACAAGCACAATGGTTTTTAGCAATGGTATATTTTGAAACTAAGAAGTTTAAAGAAGCAGAAAGCTGGGCAAAAAAGGCATTGGATGGAGCTAAAAAAGAAGGTTCTTTTAGTAAACATATAGAACAATTATTAATGATGTTAGATGGAGAATTAAATAAATAAAAAATTAAAAATATAGGAGGAAAATAAAGTGGCAATTACAACAGCACTTATTAAAGAATTAAGAGAAAGAACAGGAGCAGGAATGCTTGACTGTAAAAAAGCTTTACAAGAAAATGACGGAGATATTGAAAAAGCAATTGACTGGTTAAGAGAAAAAGGGATTGCTAAGGCAGCTAAAAAATCTGGAAGAGTTGCAGCAGAAGGATTGGTATTTGCAGCAATTTCTGAAGATAGAAAAAAAGGTGCTATCTTGGAATTCAACTCTGAAACTGACTTCGTTGCTAAAAACGATGAATTCAAATCTTTTGGAGAAAAATTGGTAGCATTGACTTTAAGCCATGATTTAACAAGCGAAGACGAATTAAAAGCATTTGAACTTGAAGGAAAAACTGTTGAAACTCATTTGACAGAATTAATCGCTAAAATTGGTGAAAATATGAATATTAGAAGATTAAAAGTTGTTTCAACTGACGGATTCATCGAAACTTATATTCACTTAGGTGGAAAAATCGGTGTATTATTAAATGTTAATGGAGAAGCTACTTCTGAAAACATTGAAAAAGCAAAAGGTGTTGCAATGCATATCGCAGCAATGGATCCAAAATATTTGGATAAATCACAAGTTACAGCTGATGATTTGGAAAGAGAGAAAGAAATCGCAAGACATCAATTGGAATCAGAAGGAAAACCAGCTAATATTATTGAAAAAATATTAGAAGGAAAAATGAGAAAATTCTACGAAGAAAACTGTTTAGTGCAACAAAAATATGTTAGAGATGACAGCGTTACTATCGAACAATTTATTGCCCCAAGTACAATAAATTCATTTGACAGATTTAAAGTTGGAGAAGGAATCGAAAGAGAAGAAGTAGATTTTGCTGCTGAAGTAGCTGCACAAATTTCTGGAAATTAGTTTTACTATAAGGGGAATGAATCCCCTTATTTTTTCGCAAATTTTTAAATAATTGTTTTAGACAAAGCATATTTATTTAATTTATAAAATTTATGGAGGTTCCTATAATGCTTAAATATAAAAGAATATTATTAAAACTAAGTGGAGAAGCACTTGCAGGGAATAAGGAATTTGGTTTTTCAAATGAAGTGCTTGAAAGTTTTGCAAAACAGATAAAGGATGTACATGAAAAAGGTGTACAAATTGCTATTGTTATCGGTGGTGGAAATATTTTCCGTGGAATAAGCGGGATGGAAAAAGGCTTTGACAGAGTGACTGGAGATACGATGGGAATGCTTGCGACAATTATGAATGGACTTGCACTGCAAAATGCAATTGAAAGCATAGGAGTACCAACGAGAGTCATGACAGCACTTCAAATGCCGCAAGTAGCCGAACTTTATATTAGACGTAAAGCAATAAGACATCTGGAAAAAGGAAGAGTTGTTATTTTTGCAGGTGGAACAAGCAATCCTTATTTTACAACAGATTCTTCGGGAGCATTAAGAGCTGTGGAAATCCAGGCAGATGTACTTGCGAAAGGAACAAAAGTTGATGGAATTTATGATAAAGATCCGATGAAATTTGATGACGCTGTAAGATACGAGACAGTAACTTTTGATGAAACTATTTCAAAAAATCTTGGAGTAATGGATACAGCGGCACTTTCATTATGTAGAGAAAATCATATGCCGATTGTGGTGTTTAACGCTTTGGAAGAAGGAAATATATTAAAAATGGCTCAAGGCGATAATATAGGAACAACTGTAAAAAAATAATTGACAGAAAATATAATTTGATATAAAATATTTTAATAAAAAATAAAAAGGTGGTAAAAATGTTAGAAGCAATTTTAAAAGAAGCTGAAGAAAAAATGCAAAAATCTGTAGAAAATACAAAAACAAAATTTTCTCATGTAAGAGCTGGGCGTGCGAGCGTTTCTATGCTTGATGGAGTAACTGTGGAAGCTTATGGTTCTGCTACCCCACTTAATCAAGTTGGAACAGTTTCAGCTCCAGAAGCTAGATTATTGGTAATTGATCCTTGGGACAAATCATTAATTCCAGCAATTGAAAAAACGATTTTACAGGCAAACTTAGGATTTAATCCCTCAAATGATGGGAAAATCATCAGACTTGTAGTACCAGAACTTACAGAAGACCGTAGAAAAGAATATGTAAAAATGGTAAAAAAAGAAGCTGAAGAAGGAAAAGTAGCAATTAGAAACGTGAGAAAAGAAGTAAACAATAAACTAAGAAAACTTGAAAAAGATAGTGAAATCACAGAAGATGAATTGAAATCAAGCGAAGAAAAAGTACAAAAATCAACTGATAAATTTATCGCACAAGTTGATGATGCCTTGAGTAAAAAAGAAAAAGAATTGTTGACAGTTTAATTTTTAGAAAAGAATTTATGAAGGCAATAAAAATAGGGAATTATGTCTAATTTTGTTAGAATTAGAACAGTTCCCTTTTTATATTTTAAATAATACTTGAGATTTATCTTCATTTAGAAATATTATTTCCAAAATAATTTATCAAATAATGTTTTTCGAGGTGGCATTCCCTCCAGTTTAACTCCATTTTTAATCCAGTATGTTTTTTTGGAAATATCATAAAGTGGCTTGTCTGCCAAGCTATCAGAATAAAATTCTGTGATTTCGTACTCAAAATCATTTTGTTTTGCCCATTCGTTCAATTTCTTTACTTTTTCATCGCCTTTATTATTTTCCCCATCAATTTTAGCAATGAAAGTTTCCTTGTTATCGTTTACAAAATTTGTACCAAAGACCTTGTCGTAGCCAAGTGACAATAAAAATTTTTCTATTAGAAATAATGGGCTTGCAGAAGAAACGATAACCATTTCGCATTCTTTTTTGTTTTTTTCCAGTTCGCTTTTTATCCACGGATAAATTTTATGTTTTTTTGTTTCCCAAAAATCTGCGACTAATTGTTCAATTTCTTCTCTTGAATGAGTTTCCAAAAATTCAAAATATCTTTCTTTTAATGTAGTCAAATTTATTATTTTTATTAGATAAAAAAGTAAATCCTTCGAATATTTTATTAAAAATAAAATGGATTTTAACGGATATTTTTTTAAATAAAATGTGGAAAAATTAACACCAGTTTCTCCATCATAGATTGTTTTGTCAAAATCATAAACTATAATTTTTTTCATTAATTAACTCTCTTTCTTTGATTATTTTCGTTTAAAACCAATTTTTGATATACAGATAAGTTATTAGCAGATTTATTAAAATTTTTGCATGGAAAATTCCAATGTTTTTCTGTACAAAACATATTTTGTATTTTGCAATTCTTTAATATTTTTTGCATTTAAGGCACACATTATCATTTTGCATTCAGTTTTCCAGTTTTCCACAATTTTAATTATGTTTTCAACATCATATTTTACAGCTAATTCTAAAATCGTTCTGGAAAGACCGACAGCTTTTGCTCCTAAAACTAAGCATTTTATCATATCCAGGGGATTTCTTACACCGCCACTTGCGATAATTTCCACTTTGTCAGTATAATCTTTTAAGTTTAAAAGGCAGGAAACAGTAGTTTGTCCCCAGTTATTCAGGTAATCAAGGCTATTTTCACGTCGCATATTTTCAATAAAGGCAAAACTTGTGCCACCACGCCCACTTATGTCAAAAGTTTTTATTCCCAGCCTAATTCCATGTTTTATGGTATCTTCAGTCATTCCAAATCCAACTTCTTTTAAAATAATTGGAATTTCTATATTTTGGACAAATTCTTTCAAATTATTTTTCCATTCGTTAAAGTTTCGGCTACCTTCTGGCATAATCAATTCCTGCATCAGATTTACGTGAACTTGTAAAAATAGTGGATTTAGAGCTTTTATAGCCGCAATTCCAGCTGTGTAATTTTTATCAATTCCAATATTTGTGGCAAGTTGTAAATCAGGATTTTCCTTTTTTACAATATTAAATGAATCATCATCAGAATTTTTTAGAGCAGCACTATATGAGCCTGTTACAAATAACAAATTGCATTCATTCGCAACTTTTGCCAGTTTTTGATTAATTTTTTTTGCATTTTCACTTCCGCCTGTAATTGCGTTAATAAAAAATGGAAATTCAAAATCATGGCTTGCAAAATGAGTTGATAAATCAATTTCATCCAGATTATATTTTGGAATGGAACTGTGAATAAGTTCAACATCATCAAAGCTGTTATAATCACTTTTGTGTTCCAATGCATACTTGATATGATCATCTTTTCTATTTTTCATATTTCTCCTATTTTTTATAATTTTTCAACATACAGCAATTCAATCCCATATTGTTCCCATCTGTCGATAATAATTTTTGTATCATTTCCATCAAAGGAAAGTGCAATTCCGCAATCTCCACCGCCAGCACCGCTACTTTTGGCACAAATATCCAGTTTTTTCGCAGAATTTACTAATTTTCTCAATTTTTGGCTGTAAATACTTTCATTTAAGTTTTGAAGTAATTTCCCATTTTCATTAATGCATTTTTTTATCATTGGCTTATCTCCATTTTTCATGGCAATTCTCAAATCTTGTACGATATTCTCTACATTTTTTAAAAAGTTTTCATCAATTGAACTTTTTACAATATTTATTAAATTACTAGAAATAGCAGGTTCTTTTGTCCAGCCAACTAAAAAATTACAATTTAAATTGTTTTTGTTAAAGTGAAGTTCGGAAATTTCGTAATTCCAGTTAATTTTTAGAACACTTTCTAGAGTTTCATTTTTTATTAATTCACAAATTTTTTTTCTGTCGAAAGATTTATAAAAAATTAAGTTTTCGTAGGAAATGCAGGCTATATCGCCCATAGATCCGTTATCTCCACGTTTTAGCAGCACATAGGAAGACAGCTTGAAAAGTATTTCCTTTGAAATTTCAAGATTGTAGAGGCTTAAAATGGATTTTATTGTTAAAACAACAACACTTCCGCTTGAGCCAATTCCTAGTTTTATGTCATCTATTTCCATTTTTCCATTAATTTCTAGATTAAAAGGCTTAATTTCCAAATTTTGTAATTTTAAATATTCATTCATAACTGATATTGCTTCACAGATTAGTGAATAATTTTTATCAAAAGTTTGTGAAGTTTTTTTATCGAAAGCAGTTTTTTCAAGAGTTATGGCATAATCAAACATATCTGAAAAAATTGTGTATTTATCAGCAAAATTTATTTTTGAAGTCATAAAAATATTTATGTTTTTTATGATTGCACTTTGTCCAGCTGTTAGAATTGAATATTCTCCAGCAATATAAAGTTTTCCACAAGTTTGATTAGTTATTATTTTATTTTTTTGCATTTTAATATTTCTTTCTTTTTTATAATTTTTAATTAACAAATTATACCACAAAAAATGGTTATAGTAAAACAGGTTTATAATGATTTTTTTGATTTTTATCAGTTAATTAAAGAGACATTTTAATAATATCTTACAAAGAGACCCTAGCTTCTGTGAATGAAAAAAGTTCGCATAATTGACAATACAAATATAATGTGATAACATTAATTAAACAAATTTTAAAAAGGGAAGTGATTTGAATGAACGAAATAATAAAACAATTGCAAAATAGACGTTCTGTAAGGGAATTTACAGGGGAAACGATAAAAGAAGAAGATTTAAAGATAATACTTGCGACTGCTCAAAGAGCTGCAA
The DNA here is from genome assembly GCF_030644325.1 of Leptotrichia sp. HMT-225. Classification (NCBI taxonomy): domain Bacteria; kingdom Fusobacteriati; phylum Fusobacteriota; class Fusobacteriia; order Fusobacteriales; family Leptotrichiaceae; genus Leptotrichia; species Leptotrichia sp. HMT-225. Next base: position 826,294 of record NZ_CP130323.1, read on the forward strand.
ATTCAGTTAATGGACAGCAGACTTCGTTAATTATCATAAAAGATAAGGAAAAATTGGAAAAAATTGCAGAACTTTGCGGAGGACAGAAACATATTATAGAGGCTGGTGCTTTTGTATTTGTCTTAGTTGACTTTCATCATGGAGTTTATGCTGCAAATTCTGTTGGAAAGAGAAATATTGGACCAAAATCTGCGGATGGATTGCTAGTTGGTGCAGTGGACGCTGGAATAATGGTAAATGCATTGCAAACTGCGGCTCATGCACTTGGATACGGGACTACTGTAATTGGGGCAATAAGAAAAGCAACAAAAGAATTTATAAAAATGTTGGAACTTCCAGAATATGTATTTCCAATTGTTGGGACTACTATCGGAGTGCCTGTTGAAAGAAAATTGACAAGAGTAAAACCAAGAGTTCCATTAGATACATTTGTATTTGAAGATACTTATAATGCGAAAAAAGTGGAGGAAGGAGTGGAATTTCACGAAAAAGACACGATAGAATGGCGTGAAGAAAATGGTACACCACAATTACCTTCATACAAGGAAATGATTGCAAGAATTTACGAAAATTTCTATAATACATCAAAACAGGACTTGGAAGATCAGGGATTCAGATTTGCTGATGAACTGGATAAGAAATAATTAATGGAATTTTTTAGAACGGAAATTACTAGATTAAATTATTTTTGAAATTATAAAAAAATAGGGAAAATTCTAAATTTCTTTAATTTTTATGATTTAATATGGCTTAGTTTTAAAAGTAAAGTGGGAAAGAGAAAATATTATGAATTTTTTAGCACATTCGCTGATTTCGTTGGAAATTGATGAAAAGGCAAATAAAAAAACGCTGTATGGAAATTTTACCGGAGATTTTTACAAAGGGTTAGTTGATAAAATAGATCTTTCTGATGAATTGAAAGAAGGAATTGTCTTACATAGGATAATAGACGGCATTTCTGATAGGAATGAGAATTTTCTGAATGATTTGCTCACAGAAAAATTTGGGATTTTTAAAGGAATTGTGGCAGATATGTTTATTGATCATTTTTTATCCCAAAATTTTAATAGATTATTCAATGAAAATATTAATAATATTGAAAAGAAAATATTGTATAATGTATCTGAAAATCAAAAAGTTTTTCCAAAAAATTTTGTTGGAACTTTCAAATGGATTAACAGTGAGAAAGTAATGTCAAATTACAGAAATATTGATTTTTTGGAACGTGCATTTTATGGAATTTCTCAAAGAGTTAGAAAAGGAGACATTTTAAAATCAGCTGTATATGAACTGAAAAAAGATTACAAGTCTTATGAAGAAAGAGCCATAAACGAATTTTTTTATGTAAAAAAAGAAAGTATAAAAAAATTTTTTGAAAATAAAGTTTGATTTTAGAGCGTTTTTGCTATAATTTTGATTTTTAAATATAGTTTAATAGAAAGAAATTGGAGGAAGAAGAAAAATGATAAAATTTACAAAAGTAAGAAAAATGTTAATGGGATTAATGGTTGTGGGACAATTAATAGCTGTACCAGCTGTGGCAAATTCAGCACCATCAAAAGAGTCTGTAGAAGTAAAAAAATATGATTCATTAAAAGCAGCAGCAGAAGACTATGCAAAAGTTTTGCAAGAGATTTCAAATTACGGTTCAAGACAGATGTTAAAATCTATAAACCCTGATGTTGATAAATATGTTGCTAAAAAAAATAATGCGACATTAAAAAAACAATGGGAAGATTCAAATACAATGCTTATTGAGCAGTTCGATGTATCTGTTTACAAAGTGAATGAAAATGGAAATGAAGGTGAAGTTGTATTTTTGATAAAAGGATACGATGAAAATGCTTTAAATAAGTATTTGGGAGATAATGCTAGTAAATATGTAGAAAAAGTTGATAATTCAAAAGATGAAATAGAAGTTAATATTGATAAATATATAAAATTACAGTATGATTATCTAACAAAAACAAAAAAAATTAATTTAGCTACTTCAACAGTTAAATTTAAAAAAGGTAGCGACAATAAATGGCAAGTTGTTAAATAAATAACTGTGTAACAATTAAAAAATAATTTTTGAAACTTATAGAATTTTGATATTTTATAAGTTTTTTTTATATATAGAATTTATTTAAAAATAATTTTGTTAAAATTTATTTAATTTTTTCATTTTACTTATTTTTTTTATTTTTTAATCTTTTTAGAAAATTAATATTTTATAATTAATATGAAAACACAAAGAAATTAGTATTTAATTAATTTTGCTTTTCAAAATGTGTTTTTTATCAAAAAAACTTGACATATTTTTTTTTATAGGGTATACTAAGATTGTTTCAATAGTCTTTGTAAAATGATACGGATTTAATAATTTTATAAATAAAAAAAAGGAAAATCTTGAGGAATAGTAAGTTTTGTAAAGTTGAGCTATTGTATCCGTTGTGTCAAAAACATTGATTTAATGAACAATTTAATAAAATTAGAAAAAGATTAAAAAAAGAAATATTTTTTGGAGATCAAGAAATTTTGCGTTTTTTAATTAGAACTGTACAAATAAAGAAAAGGAGACAAGTCAACATGATATAAAATAAGTTTTTCTTATGAATATGTATTATGTTGCTTTTGCTTTATAAAATTTTATGAATGATTGTATATGTTATTAATTAGAAAATAGAAAATTTGATTTTATGAAAAATTTCTTATCCCAAATAGGAAGTAAAAAAGGGCTATAAGCGAATTGGATATTGCTTTTTGGTAATTAATTCGTTAATCTAAAAAATTATTTGAACTTAAAATATTGTATATAAATTAATATGGTAACTAACCATCTTCTTGACAAATTAAAAATTTAGTTTATATCTAGTATTATAAGGATTATAATTTTAAAAATAAAAAAGTAGTTAATTTTTTATTTGTTGAAATCACTATCACTCACTTACCAATTTTAACAAAAAATTAATTATTTCTACAAAAAATCACTTATTAGTGCCCTTAGTAACTTTCACTATAATATTGTTTTTATTTATTTTTCTAAAATTTATTATAGTTTCAAAATCATGTTTTTAATCTTTTGTTTTTTATTATTGACTATTCTAGTACTTACTTTTTTGGTACAGAATGAAACATTATACTGCTTAATAGTCACTTTTTGACTATTTTCATAATTTTAAGGAGGAAGATATGAGTAATAACTTACGACAGATTGCTAAAGATTTGCGATCATTTGTAAAAAGATGTAAAGATGTACACTATTCTGACAGCCTGTTAATCACTTTCCTTGTTACTGGGCTTCTTACATTTGTGCCTAGAACACTTATTGCCGATGTGGTTACAGAACAACAGGAAGTAACAGCACAAACATACGATGCCATTACTGATCTTAGACAGTCTTTCATACGTGCTAGAAAAGAAAATGAGCAATCTTTAAAAGGTGCCGAAAGAGAACTTGCAATGTTGTTGCAACAAGGAGAACAAGTAATTAAAAGTCCATGGGCATCATTCCAATTTGGTACAGGATATACAAATAACGACTGGGGAACTACTTACAGAGGACGTGGAGGTAAATTCCTAGAATATTACAGAAGAGATAATGATTTGACTAAATATGTATTTGATGCAAGCAAACATCTGTACGGGGCTACTAACTTAAATATACCTCGTAACCAAGAGCCAAATTCATTAACTATTAATCCAGCTAATGTGCATGAGCCTTATAAACCTTATGTTCCTGAAAGAATGGATAATATTAATATGCCAAATGCGGTAAGTTATAATCCAGTTATTTATACAAGTAACAATGTAGTATTACCAAATGCTTATACACATAATGGAGTCAATACAGGTTCTTCTCCAAATGTTGGAGCACCAATTGCAAGAACAGCATCTTGGTCAAATGACCCAACATTTAATTTCACAAATGATACAATGCGTTCATATAATGGTTGGACTAGAGGGACAAGAAACAATCCTTTAGGTACAATGGGTGCAACAACAATAGGAGGGACTTCTGGTAGTCGTGCTACAATGGAAAATGGTAATACTTCTAATAGTAGTACAACTTACAATCATGAGTATAATAAAGATTATTGGTGGAATCCATCAAGTTCTTGGACTTCACAAGTACAATATTGGAATCTTCAAGGAGGAGTTACCCCTAGTAATGCTACATTACCTCTTCCTGCAACTAATGCACTTCCTGCAGCTAATCAGTATTATACACCAGGAGTTTATAATACTCATTCTGGATATGATGAAATTCTGAGTACTTCACATAGTACTCATTGGGGAGGATTGTTTGTTCATACAGATGGTACTCCACATTATAAATATTCAGATCCTGAATTACAGACTTATATGTGGAATTATTATGCAACTGCTAATCCAAACCAAAAAATAGGACGTTCTGGATTATCTTATAATGATTTAACTACTGCTAGAACCACTGCAAGTGCTACTAATGCAGTAACATATCATGGGCATCCTGCAAATAATTGGACTCACCCACTGAGTGGTACTACTACGTATTCTTCAGAAGTAGCAGCAAGACAGGCATATTTTGAGGCTTTACTGATTCGAAGTGGCGGTAATATAACAAATATTGGTGGTACCACTATGTCTTATGATGCTAGTGTTACTGCTATGAGTACTATGGTATATAATGCAGTTGGATTTTCAGGAAGTGGTACAGGTGCTTGGACTGCGTTTGTAAATGCTTATAATGAGGCATTTGATGCTTGGCAAACTGGATGGAATGTAGAACAAGGTGCAGGTAACTATAGACAACAATTAATTTTAACAAATGAAGCAACTACTGTTCAGTATCTTAATGTTGCTATAGGACGTACTCATCCAGGTGGTTCATTCTTAAAAGTTTTACCTAATGGAACTACTCCAGCTGTTACAGTAAAGGGTGTCGATGTTTCATTATATAATGGTGGAGATTCGGCTTATGTTATAAATACTAATATGAGAGGTGCTTCTGACAAAATAGCTCTTACATTCAGTGAATCAAGTTCAATAGGTAACTTTGATACAAATGATGGGACTAATTCAGATGTAAATGCTGTTGCAAATGCACCAGGATATATAGCAGCTACTAATAATAATATAGCCTTCAATTTCCAAGAAGGAGAAAGTGATCAACCTTCATCAATTGGGGCGATTCAAGGTACAGTAACAATTTCGGGTCCTGTAGATGTAAGATTTAAAGGAGATAACAATGTTGTATATAATATGAATGCAGCTACTAATAATTTAGTACTTTCAAATGGAGACGGAGCCAGTGCAACTGCTATAGGTAAAGATAATGTTGCACAATGGGGAGTTCAGGATCTTGGACGTATTTTTACTAGAGGAAGTAATAATATTGTATATAATGGATATGGAGCTGTAGTTGGTGATGGTTCTAAACTTGTACTGTCTGATGTTACAATGCAAGGAGATAATGCTATTATGGTTGGCTTGCAAGGGCCAAATTCAATAAGTCCACAAGGTTCTGGAATAGGTAAGACTGGTATATTTAATGGGACTATTAAACTGCAAGGATCATTTGGAGGAAATAACGGAGTTGGAGATACTACAAGAGCAGTAGCTATTTATGCTGCAAATGGACAGGCTTCAGAAGTCGGAATGGGAGACATTATTGATGGTAAGTCTGGAAACTTTAATAATATTAATATTACAGATTTAAATGTTGCGTTTAGAAATAATGCTAATAATGGTGTTATGATTTACTCTATAAATGGTTCACATGTAGAAGCTGAAAATGCTTCTTCAAATAATAAAATTATTACTGATGCATTTCATTCTGTAAGCGGACTTGCTACAGGACTTCGAAAATATGATGAAATTCAAGAAAGTGATGTAAGTACAGGTCTTGTAATGGGATATGCAGCTGGAGAAACTTCTGATATAAGTTCAAGTTTTATAGGTAGTGGACAACATCCTAATGTTGCAAGTAAAATAGACTTTAAGAGTCAAATTGATATGATGTCTAAAAATGGATTTACACTTGTTGCAAAAGATAGAGGGCAAATTACTGCTAAAGCTATTAGAGCGGCAGGTTCAAACGCAGTTGTTGCTTATGCTGATGGAGCAGGTAATAGTGAGTTAGGAGCTTCGGATATCACTAAAATCAAGATAGAAGGAAAAGTTATTGCAGCTGATAATTTAGGTGTAAAAGGAAGTAATCCAACATATGCAAATGCTTATCAAAATATAGGAGCTTATGCTACAAATGGTGGATATATTGAAATTGCTGGAAGTAAAGCAAGCACTCAATTCAATGAAGATGGAGCCACTGCAATTGGAGCGAACGAAGGGTCATTAATTTATGGTATAGGAGCTGTTGCCAAAGGAAAAGACGCTAATAATAATGTTTCTACTGTAAAAATGAAAGATATAACTATTATTGATAATGAACAAGGAGCATTATATGCTGAGAATAATGGTGCAATAGAATTTGAAGGTAATATTGTAAACCAAAATAACAATAGTAGTGGTACAATTAATGCAGATACAAATGGTAAAGTTAATACAGGAAGTAGAAAACCAAAAACAACAAGCACAACAAATACTCATTCGAATGTTTCACCATTCTATGTAAAAAGAATTAACACAACTGATCAGTCAAATATTACATTCACAACAGCTGCTGATAAAACAAATATAGATATGTATGATGGAATACTATTAACAGGAAATACTTATGGAAATAGTATTAGAGCTGGTTATGATTCAACTGCAAGAGAATGGGATTATGCTAAATCTACTTGGAAAACAGGTTCAGCTGAAGAACAAAATATTTATACAAACGCAAAATATAAAAACATGGACTTTGTAACAACTAGAATTCTTGATGATGATGTCACTATTGGTGTAATTAATCAAAGTCCTGATATACTTAATTGGACTAGTGATAAAGCTGGAGGTAGTGGAACAGGTGTAGTATCAGGAAGTGAAAACTTCTTAAGTGGAATAGGGGCTTATGCTGGAGGAATGAAAATTATAAACGGTACAGCAGCTAATCATCATTTAGTAGATGTTACTTTGATTAATAGTCAAATGAAAATTGATCAGGATATTAATATTGAAGATGTTGAAAAAACAAAAGCTGCTCCTGCTGGAACTAAGAATGATACTTTCAATGATATTAAGATGGAAAGTACATACTTGACAATAAATAATGGTATAAAAGTAACAGGAGATGCTCGTGAGAGAGATTTACAAGATTCTAAAGGTGGAAGAAATTATCAAGTTAAAAATGTTGGGCTTGCAATGGGTAACTCTCTAAACAGATGGAATAATGTTAAAAGCCTTACTGATACGACATGGAGAAAAACAAGAAAAGGTGAATCAGGATTTACTAACTTAGGAACAGTAGACTTCTGGGGAGGTTCTAAAGATACTACTCCAACATCAGCACCGATAACAGGGCTTCTTGTGAACTTTGGTACTATCATAAATGGTGATGGGAAAAATGTTGCTACTGTAAAAGTAGATCATGGTAATGCTATAGTTGGAACTGATGGAAGTGTTCTTAAGAATCTTAAAGATTCTGAAATTATTGTAACTGGTAAATATGTAAAACCTTCTTCTAATGCTCCAACACTTGGAGATAATGGGAATAGATCAACTGATCCTGCTATAAGTGGAGAAAATTATGGTATTGTTGGTATTTCTGATGGATATGTTGGATATAACTATGCTAATGAAAATAACTTTACTGGTGTTGACAACTCTGTTGCAATTAGACATGAAGATGGAAAAATTTATGTTGCAGGAGAAAAATCAACAGGTATCTATGCTGAAAATAAAAATGATGGATTGGCAAGTGGTGTAACAATTGATTATATAAATACTAAAGCAGGAACAACTGGTATTGATGTTTCAAACTCAGATGTAACAGCTCCTGATGCGAGAGGAGTAGGTATCGCATTAGTAAACAGCAATACAAATTATGCTAATGGATTTGCTAATGCTGGAGGAGTAATCAATCTTACAGGTGCAAGTGATGGAGACTTTGCTGGATGGGGAACAAAAGCAACTAATTTTGCTCCTGGTTCACTTGATATTAACTTAGGTAAAAATGATATTTTCACAGGTAAAAATGGTGTAGGTATTTATGCTGAAAGTGCTGAAATAAACTTACTTTCTGATAAGTTTACAGTAGAAACAGCTGATAATGGAGTAGGATTATGGGCAATGGATGATACTCATGTTGCAACTGGTGCAAATCACTTGAAGACATTCCAATACAATTACAACGGAGCAAGTAATAAAAATGGATTTGCTATGGTATTTGGTGGTAGAAATACACAAGTGACAACTGCTTCAAATGATTTAGATATTAAATTTACTAATAAAGCTGATTCTGCAGGTGTAGACTTGGCATACGAAATAGCTGAATCAAAAGCAGCAACTCCATCAACTACTAGAGGTACACATAAAGGTATTGCTGGTATTTTAGTAAATACTAATGATGCTGGAGACACTGTAACTAACAGAGGTAACATTGAAGAACATAAATCATCTGTTACTAATGTAAGAGCTTATGGAGCTGTAGTTAATAAAGGTACATTTGTAAACTATGGTAATATTAAACTTAATGATTCATTGAATGAACAAGCTAACAAGATTACTTCTGAAGATATGAAGAAAGCCAATGTTGGTATCTTTGCAAACGCTGCTAATGGTAATGCTGGTGGAACTTATACAACTATTACAAACCACGGAGATATTACAATTGGAGATTCTACAAATGATAAGAATATAGGAAGCTGGGCTATTTATGGATATAACGTAAATACAGGTGCTAAAGCTGATGGAAGTAAATCTCAAATTACAGTTAACAAAAATAACTACGGAATTTATTCAGGAGACGGAAATGTAAATATCCAACAAACTAAGATTTTAGTAGGAAATGACACTGTAATGGGACATGTTCAAACAACATCAGGAGTATCAACTACACCAGGAGCATACCCAATTAATAGACAAACTCAATATGCTAACCCTAATAACTTATTATCAGCATTAGATACTCCAAGAGAAAGAGATTCAGTAATCGGGGTTTACATTGATAGTAATCAAACTAGAACAAATACTGCAAGAAACATTAATGTAAGTGCTGATATGGATATCGACAGATTCTCATACGGTATTGTAATGGCTGAGAAAAATGGAGGAGCTCCAACAAATGTAACAATTGGTTCGGCTACAGATCAACCAACAATTAGATTGGCATACTCTACAAATAACAATGCAGGTGGACATGTTAAATCAACAAAACCTACAAACCCTAAAGTTCCAGAAGAAGTTTATGAACAAGGAAATGCTGTATATTACTACTCATTAGATACTGCATCAACAGGAAAATCTTATGCTAATGTAACAATGGATGGAGATTACAATACAGCTTACTATACAAAAGGGGCAATTGATAACTACGGAACAATTGACCTAAGATCTAAATATGATGTTGATAATCAAAATAACGATAGTTTAGGATTCGGAAACGTTGGGGTATTCTCAAGTAACACTGGAGTAGCTTCAACTAACTACGGAACAATTACAACTGGTATGTCAGATACAATCAACATGAGATATTCAGCAGCGATGGCCGCAGGACGTAATGTTTATAAAACTGACGGAACATTTGACAGAACACAAGAAGAAGGATACGTTGTAAATAGAGGAATAATCAATGTTAAGGAAAAAGAAGGTATCGGAATGTTCGCAACTGGTACTGGATCTAAAGCACTTAACTATGGAACAATTAACCTTGAAGGTGAAAGTTCAATCGGTATGTACCTTGACAGAGGAGCAATCGGAGAAAACCACGGAACAATTACTGGTAATGCTCAAAACTTGAAAGGGGTAGTTGCAATTAACGGAGGATACATTAAGAACTACGGAACAATTAATGTAACTGGAACAGGTTCTTATGGAATTGTAACTGATGGTTCAAGATTCCTTGTTGATGCAAACGGAAATCCTACAGAAGTTCTTTCATCAACAGATCCAAGATACTTAACTGCAGCAGCTAAAACTGCAGGACAAACTAACGGAAAAGGTGGAACTGACTTATATGGAGGAACTGAATCTTCAATTGAAGAAGGTACAGCAGGAAATCCTAAGACAACAGGAGTTGGAACAACTATAACTGCTCCAGACATCGTACCGTTAACTAAGATAAGTGTTGATGGTATTGATACTCCAATCTTCAATGTTGAAAGTGATGCTGCAAACCCTGGAGATTTTGCTAAGAATATAACTGTAACAAGTAGTATTCAAACTGGTGGAACAAGAATAATTGATCTTAATACGAAAGATGAATGGGGTAACCCAGCTTGGCCTCACCATAACAGAGAGCAAATGTCAGAAGTTACAAGTATCGGAATGTATGTTGATACATCAGGAGTTAGATATACTAACCCAATCAACGGTCTTGAAAACTTACGTAAATTAGGAAAAGTTGACTTGTACTTCGGAACAGAAGCAACACTTTATACAAACTCTAAAGCAATTAGAATTGGAGATAAATATGACGAAAATGGAAATCTTGTTGCTAAGAGTAATATCTTGAAACCATTTAACGATGCGTTGAATAAATTACCAGGTGGAGCAAGAATTAATCCATTATCAGCAAGCTTGACTTGGCAAGTATTAGCAAAAATATCTGATGATAATCAATTATCAGAAGTGTACATGAGTAAAGTACCTTACCACTCATTTGCATTTGATGATGATAAATCACTTATAAACTTCACTAATAACTTGGATAACATTTATGAAATTGCAAGACCAGGAAGCCCTGAAAAAGTTATCTTTAATAAACTTAATACTTTAGGTAATGGAGAAGGACATATCCTAGCTCAAGCATTTGATCAAATGAGAGGACACATTTATGGTGGAGTTCAACAAAGAATTAAAGCAACATCTGATATTCTTGGTGGAGAAATAAATGGACTTAGAGGAGAATCTAATGGTTCTAAAGATTCTAACAAGTTCAAAGCCTTTGGACAAAGAAATGAATTTAAAACTGATACAGCTGGAATGCCTGATTGGTTCAGTAATGCAGGAGGATTTGTTTATGTTCACGAAGATGAAACTGTAAGACTTGGTGAATCTTCTGGATGGTATGCAGGGGTTGTAAACAACTACTTCACATTCAAAGATTTATCTAAATCATACGAAAATCAAGCAATGGCTAAAGTTGGAGCATTCAAACAAATACCACTTGATGAAAATGGAACTCTTAGACTTAACATAGGTGGAGACGGATTCATCGGTAGAAACGATACTAAACGTAGATTCTGGGTAATTGATCAAGAATTTAGAGCAAAAGCTAATTACTATTCTTATGGTGCAGGAGCAAACATTGGACTTGAAAAAGCATTTGTAATAAATGATGGATTTAGCATTGTTCCAAGTGTAGGAATTAAAGCTGAATACGGAAGATTCTCAGGAATCCACGAAGTTGGAGATATGGCATTGAATGTTAAGAGCGATGACTACATTTCAGTAAAACCAAATGTAGGAATTGACTTCAAATACACTCAACCAGTGTTCAAGAATACAAACTTCACAGCTACATTAGGATTTGCTTATGAAAATGAAATTGGAAAAGTAAACAGTGTAGAAAATGAAGCAAGAATTGTAGGAGCATGGACAGACTATTATACAATCAAAGGAGATAAAGAAGACAAGAAAGGAAACTTCAAGTCACATCTAAACTTAGGATTGGATAATGGAAGATTAGGATTCTTAGTAAACACAGGATACGAAACAAAAGGACATAACTTCAAAGCAGGATTAGGATTGAAAGTATTGTACTAATACAGAGTATAAACTTTAGATTTAATAATGTTTGAAGGAAAGGAAATAGCTTAAACTTAGAGAGAGGCTGCCTTATAGGTGGCCTTTCTTTTTATTTTAATTTAAGGTAGAAAAATTTTATAAATATTGGTATAATTAAATATAAGATTTAAAATTAAACTATTAAAAACTATATAAATTTATAGTTTAAGTAAAATAATCATAACTTTTGAGTTCAGTTTTAAAGTAATTTTACTATAAATTTAATTTTTAAGTATTTTTTGTAAAAAAGGAGAATTAGTGTGAATAAGAAAAATATTTTGATATTTATATTTTTAATATTGGGAACGATTTCGTGTACGTCACTTTCAGAAGGACTTACAATGAAAAGTGAAGTTTATAATGCAGATAATGTCGATTTTTATTATGATTTGACGTATAAAAAAGATGGAGAAACCCATTATGAAAGGCAGATTTGGGAGCAGGCTTATGATATTTTGGATAAGGCAGAGGATTTTTTTCTAATGGATATTTTTGTATTTAATGATTTTTTAGGAAAAGGTGTTAAGGAAAAGTTGCAGCCTTTGCCGATTGCAGAGGAGTTTGCACAGAAAATACTCGAAAAAAGGGAAAAAGATCCGAATGTGGAAATATACTTGATACTCGATGAAAGTAACACTTTTTATGGGGCATTTGACAACAAAACTCATAAAAAGCTGGAGCAGGCAGGTGTAAAAATCGGATATGTGGATTTAACAAAATTAAGAGATCCAATGCTTGTTTATTCGGCTCCATGGCGTCTTTTTATACAACCTTTTGGAAATCCAAAAAATCGTGGAAAAACTAAAAATCCAATTTACGAAGGGACTGACAAAGTTACAATACGTAGCATTTTACGAGCATTAAATGCTAAAGCTAATCACAGAAAACTGATTATGAATGAAACTACAGCAATGCTGACATCGGCAAATCCACATGCAGAAGGTTCAAAGCACTCAAATGTGGCATTTAAGTTTTCATCGCCAATTATTAAGGAAATTTACGAAGGAGAAAAGCCAGCTGCAAAAATTACTAAAAAAGATGGAAGCTTAAAACAAAAATTACCAGATAAGGATTTTAGTAAAATTCCATTTTCTAAAAATGAAAAACTGAAATTACAATATTTTACGAATGGTGCAACAGCTAAAGATATTTCCCAAGAATTAAAAAATACACAGTTTGGGGAAAAAGTCATTATTGCCCAGTTTTTCCTTGCAGACAGAGGAATAATTAACGATATAAGGAAAGCTGCACGGCGTGGAGTAAAATTTGAGATAATTTTGAATAATTCAAATGCAGGACTCCCAAATAAAGCAGCTGCTGGAGAATTAATGAAATATGCAAGAAAACATAATTATGACATAAATATCAAGTTTTACAACAAAGGAGAGGAAATGTACCACGTAAAAATGCTTTCTATTTTGAAAAATGATTATTTGATAACTTACGGCGGTTCAACAAACTTTACAAGAAGAAATATGCGTAATTTCAATTTGGAAAATGAACTAAAAATTATGTCAGCTTATGACCAGAAAATTTCCAAAGATATTTTGGATTATTATGACAGATTATGGACAAATAGAGATGGAGAGTTTACACTGCCTTATGATGAACATAAAAATGAAAAATTAATGAATGATTTATTGTTTAGATTTATGGAAATGAATGGATTTGGAGCCTTTTAAAATATAAATATAGCCTTAAATACTTATCTTTCAGTAAAGGTTTGTCCTAATAATTAAAATAATTTATTTGAAAAATTTAAAGAATAAATATATGGATTTTATTAAAAGAAAAAGAGTGATTTTTATGGAAAGTGAAATTAAGACGAACAAGATTAAGATAGAAAAAATAAATGAGAATGATTATAATCGAATTTTTGTAATGTCAGATATTCATGGACAATATGATTTGTTTTTGAAAATGCTGGATAAAATTAAATTAAAAAGAGAAGATTTACTTGTGATTATAGGAGATATTTGTGACAGAGGTAAAAAGTCTTATGAAATTTATATGAAATGTATGAAAATGATAAAACTTGGGTATAACTTAAAGTTTATTTTGGGAAATCATGAGGATATGCTTCTGGAGGACTTGGAAAATGATTATCCAATTAGATATGAAACAGAATATTCTGTTTTTAGAAATTCTAAATATTTTGAAAATAAGGATATGAAAGATTGGCATGAAGAGAATTTTTTGGAAGAAATAGAATGGCTTGTGAAATGGCTTAAAAACTGCCCTTTGATAATTTCTGGGAATGAAAATATATTTGTACATGCAGGGCTTGATTTGAAGAAGGTTTTGGAAAAGCAAGAAAAGGAAACAGTGCTTTGGACCAGAGAAGAGTTTTGGCTTATGGAAAATGTAGAACTTGAAGAATACAAAGGTAAAAACATATATTTTGGTCATACGCCTAATATAAATGGAAGAATTTCTAAAAAAACTGATAGAATAAAGGGAATAGATTGCGGTGCATTTTTTACGCATTTTTTAGGATGTATAGAAGTAAAGAGTCAAGAAGAAATTTATGTTTATGAAGATGAATATATTCAGTTTCCAGAAGTTCTGGATAAAGTCTTTAGAGAAATCTGGAATGAGGAAGCAGCAGAGCTTATAGATGCTGAAAAATATAAGATTAAAAGTGGAAAAAGTGGAATCGAAAAAATTAGGATTTTGAAAAAACTAGATAGAGAAGAAAAGAAAGTGTTAAAAAAATTTTTTGAAAAATATAAAAAGATGTTTAGTAAAAATATTTAAAATTAAATTAACAAAAAATAGAGGTAGATATGAAAACAAAATTACTAATATTATTTTTAGTTTTTTCAATTTACTGTTTTTCACAGCAAAAATATAAAAAGATTAATAATTTAAGAAATTATGAAACAGGAAGTGAAATATATCGGAATAGAATGCGTGAATTAATTCTAGAAATTAAAAAAAATACATCTAGAGATAGATTGCTAATTACTCAAAATGGAAATGAATTGTATTTTTATAACGGTAAATTAAATAAAGATTTTATCAATGTGACAGATGGAACAACACAGGAATCTCTTTATTATGGGGCAGAATTTAAATCGACAAATCCAACGTCAAAAAAACAAAAGGAACAGTTGTTAAATTGGTTAATACCTGTTAGAAAATATGGGAAGCCAGTATTTGTAATAAATTATGGAAGTGGTAAAAAAGTTAGGCAGGATTTGTTAAAAAAGTCTGAAGAAACAAAATTTATAAATGAGTTGTTGCCATCATTTGAGGCAAACATGACGTATGTTCCAGTACAGAGTTTTAATGCAGACAATATAACTTCATTAGCAGATGTCAAAAACTTTCTTGTATTGTTAAATCCTGAGAAATTTAAAAATATAGATGTGTTTTTTGAATATTTAAAAGAAACGGACTACGATTTATTATTAATAGAGTTGTCACATAATGGTAAATTTATGACAAAGGATCAAATTTCAGTTTTAAAAAGAAAGAAAAATGGAGCGATACGTAAAGTAATTGCCTATTTCAGTATTGGAGAAGCTGAGAACTATAGAAATTACTGGAAGGAAGAATGGAACAATAAAAATAGGAGACCTACCTGGATAGTAGAAGAAAACCCTTATTGGAAGGGGAATTTCATTGTTAAATATTGGAGTAGCGAATGGAAACAAATAGTTAAGGATTATCAGAAAAAATTGGATGAAATTGGTGTAGACGGTTATTTATTAGATACAGTAGATACCTATTACAACTTTGAAGATAAATCTGAAAAAACTGGAAAACTTATTGATTAGAAAATTTTTTTGGATTGACATTTTTAGAAAATATGATATAATAAATGTGTAAAATTCCCTAAGGGAGACTTTGTATAATATTTAAAAAAATGTGCTACAAATTAGACTGGAAAAATCCAGTCTTTTTTGTTATAATATTTTAGGTGAGTTTTAGCACAACTCACAAAATATTATATAAAGGAGGTAGTGAGATGGTAGATTTCATTGCAATATTTATTCTTTTTGTAATTATTTATTACATCTTGAATAGATAAGAGCATGAATTTCACCTCTACTCCTCGCCCTTAGGGGAATACTTTAAAATTTAAGGAGGAAATATTAACAATAAATTTGTTAAAACAAAAAATGAACAAAATTAAAAACATTGCAATTATTGCACACGTAGATCACGGAAAAACGACTCTTGTCGATGCTTTATTGAAACAGGCAGGAACATTTGGGGAACATGAAAAAGTAGATGAAAGAATTATGGATAGTAATGATTTGGAGAGAGAAAGAGGGATTACGATTTTTTCTAAAAACGCTTCATTTCATTATGATGGTTATAAGATAAATATTGTGGATACTCCTGGCCATGCGGATTTTGGTGGGGAAGTACAGAGAATATTGAAAATGGTAGATTCTGTTTTACTTCTGGTAGATGCATTTGAAGGTGTTATGCCACAGACTAAATATGTATTGAAACAGGCGTTAGAGCATGGACTTCGTCCAATTGTGGTAGTTAATAAGATTGACAGGCCAAATTCAGATCCTGATGCAGTTGTGGATTCTGTTTTTGACTTATTTGTGGATTTAGGAGCAAATGATATTCAGCTTGATTTTCCAGTAGTTTATGCGTCTGCAAAAAATGGATTTGCTAAACTGGAACTGGAAGATGAAGATAAGGATATGAAACCGCTTTATGATAAAATTATGGAGCATGTGGAAGATCCTGAAGGAGATGTGAATGAGCCGCTTCAAATGCTTGTTACAAATACTGAATATGACGAATATGTAGGAAAATTAGGAACTGGAAGAATCTATAACGGAAAAATTGAAAAAAATCAGGAAATTACATTAATTAAGAGAAATGGTGACTTGGTAAATGGTAAAGTTACTAGAATTTATGGATATGACGGACTTAAAAAAGTTGAAATGGAAGCAGCGTTTGCTGGAGATATTGTAACAATTGCAGGAATTGAACAAATTGACATAGGAGAAACTGTGGCAAGTAAAGAAAATCCTAAGCCATTACCATTAATTGATATTGATGAGCCGACACTTGCGATGACTTTTATGGTAAATGATTCACCATTTGCAGGGCAAGATGGGAAATTTGTAACTTCGAGAAATATTTTGGAAAGATTGCAAAAGGAAGTAAATCATAACGTGAGTATGAGGCTTGAAATGACAGATTCGCCAGATGCATTTATTGTAAAAGGAAGAGGAGAGCTTCAATTATCTATTTTGCTTGAAAATATGAGAAGAGAAGGCTATGAAGTGGCAGTTTCAAAACCTGAAGTTATTTTTAAAGAAGAAAATGGACAGAAACTAGAGCCAATTGAACTTGCAATTATCGATGTTGCCGATGAGTTTGTAGGAGTTGTAATTGAAAAATTAGGACTTAGAAAAGGTGAAATGGTAAACATGAATCAAGGAAGCGACGGATATACAAGACTTGAGTTCAAAGTGCCTTCACGTGGATTAATCGGATTTAGAAATGAATTTTTGACGGAAACAAGAGGAACAGGAATTATAAATCACTCATTCTTTGAATATGGAGCTTTCAAGGGAGAAGTTACAGGACGAAGAAGAGGAGTTTTAATCGCAATGGAGCCTGGAACAAGTCTAGGTTATTCATTAAATAATTTACAGCCACGTGGAATCTTATTTATAGGACCAGGAGTGGAAGTTTACGAGGGAATGATAGTTGGAGAGCATTCAAGAGAAAACGACTTAGTTGTAAATGTATGTAAAGGTAAAAAACTTACAAATATGAGGGCCGCTGGAAGTGATGATGCTGTGAAATTGGCTCCTCCAAAGGAATTTACGCTGGAATTGGCACTTGAATATATTGAAAATGATGAATTAGTGGAAATTACGCCTAACTCTATCAGACTTAGAAAAAAATATTTGAATGCTAACGATAGAAAAAAATATGAAAACTCTAAAAATTAAATATTAATATAAATTAGTAGCGATGTGATTTTTATGGATAATATAAAACTTCAAGAAAAATTAAAAGCTGAGTTGTCAGATGAAAAAATAAAATTTATTGAAAAATATAGTTTGGAAATAAATTCCAGAAGGCAATGGATAACTAGAAGAAATAATACACCAGAACGTTTGTATTTTTCACATAAGTTTATTTCACAAAATAATATTTTAGAAATAGTTTTTAGAAAATATCAGCTTTGTTTTGCAAAATTGAAATATTTTAGAGCAAATATTGAAAAGTATGATTTTTATAAATATACTCCCAAAGAAGGTTTTATAAAAACTCAATTCTGGGATGTGGAATTTTTTTATCATAGAAAATCAGAAAAAATAATAGATTTAAGATATTTGCAGCAAATAAGAAAAGTGGAAGATTTTTTGGAACTTATCGAATGGCTTGATAGTTTTGAAAGAAAGAAAATTATTTAAAACATTATTTAGTTTATAAAAAATTTGCTATAAAAATAGAATTCAAGTTATCTTTTAGCTTTGAAGTCTTAAGTTTTTATAGCAATTCTTTTTTATTTATATTTTTTTGTGAATGTTACATTTGTATACCTAATGTTAGTGCTTTTAGAAGTTTTTCATTTTTTTCAGGGCTTATTTCCCAAGTATTACCTTTTTTTGTATAGATAACATCAAATGTTTCTTCATTGTATTTCAAATCAGGACTATTTAATTTTCGCGAAATAACTTCTGAAAAAATCTTTTTACTTTCTTCTTCTAGTTCTTTTCCAGATTTTCCCATCAACTTATCTAGATTTTGCATAGATTTTTTTTGAATTTCTTCCATTACTCCTGTTAAGGCAGGAGATTTCATTGTAACATTCAAAATAGATTCATTATTATTTGTAGTAACTTTGTTTATTTTATATGTTATTTTTTTGTATCCGTCAGTGAACAACATTAGTGCTTCTGCTGTTTCTTTATCATTTCCTACTAATGATGAAACATTTCCTTTTTGTAAAGAAGCCATTGTATTTTCAAAGTCCTTTTGAGTAGCATGTTTTCCACCACAACTTACAATTGTTAACAAAATTAAGATTAATACTGATAATATTTTTTTCATAAAAATCATCTCCTAAAAAATTTATTAATACACCATATCTAATTATATAATACCTTGAAAAACACAAAAAACTTATCATAAATTGTGAAAAAATAACTTTTCATAAAAAAGATTTTATTATTTATTTAAAAATAAAATATATACTAATTTTATGTGGTATAATAATAGAAGAATAAAAAATAGTAATTAAAACTTTAAATTGTTATTTATTATTAAAATAAAAGTTTAAAAGAAATGAGCTGATAAAATGAAAATAAAAGAGATTGCCGAATATATGAGAAAAAATATTGAAAAAAGTTGTACTGTTGAAGGAACTGCTAGAGAATTTGGGTACAGTAAATTTGAATTTAGTAAAAAATTTAAGAAAAAAACAGGTTTTTTGCCAAGTCATTTTCTTTCGTTTTTGAAAATTGAAAAAGCTTTAGAAATAATAATTAACGAAAATGAGAATATTATCACTGCTCAAATAAGAACAGGTTACAATAGTTCAGGCACTTTTTCAAATATTTTTAAAAAATATACGGGAATTTCACCATCAAACTATAAAAAAACTATAAAAAAATTTTATAAAATTATCAAAAATTATATAAATACAAGTGAAGTGACAGAAATTTCTTACAATAAAGCTTTAAAAATAAATAAAGTTAAAAATTTTTTATGTGTAAATTTAATTTATCCAGAAAATTATGAAAGTGAAATTACATTTATAGGACTTTTTAGAAATTGTATTCCTGATGATTTACCTGATTTTGGAAAAGTTTTAATTTCTACTAAAGAGAAAAGTAGATGTATTTTTGAAAATATTCCTGAGGGAAGATATTGGATTATAGGCTGTTCAATAGAAAAAGGAAGTGCTTTGAAAGACTTTTTTTTTCTAAGAAATTCAATATGTGCAAAAGAAAACAAAGCTATTACTTTTCCACTGGATAAAGAATACACATTAAAATTTAGAAAACCAACCTCCTCCGATTTTCCATTCTTAATAAATATTCCAAAACTTGTTAAAGAAGTAATTGAAATTAATATGGATAGACCTTCTTCAACACTTTATTCAAAAAAATAAACTGAAGCTATTTACATAAGCTCCAGTTTTTTATATTTTTTAATTTAGAAATTTTTAAATTATTTTTTAGTTTCTACTATTTTAGCTTGTTTTAAAATACTATCTGGTACTTTTATTCCTAATAATTCCATATTTTGTTTATTAATTTCAATTTGCAAGTTTTTAACTGTTTCTATTGGAATTTCATTTGGTTTTTTACCTTTTAGTAAAATTTCAGCTGCGATTTCTCCAGAACGATAGCCAATATTATAGTCAGTAGTTCCTTGTGAAATTAATCCTCCTGCATTTGAGTAAACGTCATTTGTAGCTAGAATTGGAACTTTTGTGTTGTTAAAAACATCAAGTATTGCTGCAAAATATGATGCTACTGTATTGTCTTGAATTGCATAGTAGATATCAATTTCCTTTGAAATAAGGTTTGCTGCTGCAACCATTTCTGTTCCGTTTGTAACAGCTTTTTCAACTACGGTAAATCCATATTGTCCTGCGAGTTTTTTCAAATTATTTACTTCAGAAACTGAGTTTTGTTCAGATGAATTATAAATGATTCCTATTTTTTTAGCTTCTGGTAATAATTCTCTCATTAATTTCAAGTTTTCGTTTATTGGTGCCGCTCCACTTGTTCCTGTAACATTGGGAATTCCTTCAAGTCCTGCACTTTTTGGATCCGTAACTGATGCAAATACCACAGGGGTATTTCCTATAATCTGATTTTTAGCCGCCTGTGCTGTCGGTGTAGTAACCGCAAATACCAAATCTTTCTTATCCGCTGCAAACTGTTTCATAATCAATGTTTGATTACCCATGTCATTATTTGCAATTTTATCATCAAAATCAGCCTTTATTCCAGCTTTTTCCAAAGCATCTTTAAAACCTTGTTTTGCTGCGTTTAATGCTGGATGATCTACAATCTGTGACAATCCAATTTTATAAACCTTTTCACTAACTTGAGCCTCTTTTTTTACGTCTTGAGAATTATTACTTTTTTTATTTCCACAAGACAAAAGCATTCCTCCTAACATACCAAATAACAGTACACCTCTCATAATTTTTTTCATCTGTTTTCCTCCTAAAATAAATAATTTTGAATTTTTATAGTAAAAAGTTTAAAAGTAAATTTCTGTTTTTTCGCTAAAACTTTGAATTTGTTTTTAAATTAAATTTTACTATGTTATTATTTTACCATATTTTTTTTAAATTTCCAGTAATATTTTGAAATAAAATTAAAAAACTAACTTATAGTTACTATAAATCTTATTCTATTAAATTAGTAAAGAAAGTATAAAGTTTCTATCAAAAAAATGTTTAGTAAAAATATTTATAATTTTACTAAAAAAACTAAAAGATTATATCATAAAACAAATAAAACACTAAGAAAAATATAGTATAAAAAAGTAAATTTCAAGGTTTAAAGAGAGGGGAAAAATGTCTACAATTAGAGATGTTGCAAAGCATGCAGGAGTTTCAATTGCTACTGTTTCAAGAATTTTAAATAATGACGAATATTTTGGTGTAACAAAGGAAACCAAACAGAAAGTATTAGAAGCAGTTAAGGAGTTAAATTACAAGAAAAAAAATACGAAAAGAAAAAATACACAGTTAAATGTTTCAATAATAAAATCATTTGATGAAAAGATTGAAAGTGAAGATCCGTATTTTGTGTCGTTGAGGCTAGATTTAGAGTATGCATTAAAAAAGAAAGGGATAAAAAGTAAAGTTTTTGAGTTGCAGATGTTTGAAAAAAATGAGGAAATTTTAATGAATTTTATTGTTTGCAGTGCTATTGTTGTCATTGGAGAAATGAAAAGAAACCAGTTGGATTTTTTAAAGTCCTTGAAGATAATATTATTTGCGTGGATGCTTATAATTTTGATAATTCCATTGATTATATAAAATTTGATATGAAACATTCAGTAAAAATTGTAATTGATTATTTGCTGAAATTGGGACATAAAAAAATTGGACTGTTAGTGGGAAGAAATCAGATCGTTAGAAATCTTCTGGATTTTAGAGAGCAATATTTTATTGAAATTATGAAGGAACTTGAACTATATGATGAAAGGTTTGTAAAAGTAGATGAGTTTTCAGCTGAGTCAGGATATGAAATGATGAAGGAAATACTAAAACAGGAAGATAGGCCAACTGCAATATTTTGTGCAAATGATTCGATTGCAATGGGAGCTTATAAAGCAATAAGAGAGCATAATTTAAAAATATTTGACGATATTTCAATTATCGGATTTAATGATTTAAAAATTTCTCAATATATGATACCTCCTTTAACAACACTTAGAATAGATACTAAAATTATTGCACAAGAAACAATAAATGTACTGGTAGAACTCTTAGAGCATAATAGGAGTTACAGAAAAAAAGTTTATTTACCAGTAGAATTAATTGAAAGGGAAAGTTGTGGAAGTATTAGATGAGGACAAAAGCGTCCTCATTTTTTAATTAATAAACTAATTTATACTAAACCCCATTTAAATAACGAATTTATTACAAACTTTTCCAACAAAGGATAAGAACCTAGTATTTCAAAATAATTAAAATATAATTTTTTTGTTCTAATAAACCGACGGAGCTTTTATTTGTTCAACTACGACTGTTTGACGACTATAAGGAGGAGTTTCGGAGTTGGGCAAATAAAAGTCGTAGTCTAGCCATAGGTATTGTGTAGCAATCTTGCCACAATTTTAATTGTCTGGATAAACTTTTACTGCAAGATAAGGATTTGCGGCAATGAGCAATCCTGCGAAAAAAAGAAAAAAACTAATATTAAATAAAATAATCTAATACTAAATCTCATTATAAAATAGAAACTATATTTAAGGACAAAAACTTTTAATTTTTTACTAAATATAGTATGTAATTCAAAATTTATTAAATATTCCCTATTTAAACGGGGAATAGTATTAAATAATAATCATAATCTTTATATTTTACTCTAAAACTAATATTACTACATTTTAGTTAAAAAAATTATAATAAAAATTAATTTGAAAATTAAGAAAAAATTTTTCTGTTTACTAAAAATGATTTTTTAAATAAATATAAAATTAAAACTAAAAAAGTTTGTTTACTAAATAATGCTTATTTTTAGCTGGTTTGATGTGTTGTAATTTAAGTGTTTTGGGGGTATAGTTCAATTGTGAGATAAATAATATATTATTTGAAAATTTGTAACTACGTAGTGAAACGCATTAAAAATTGGAGGAAAAATAATGAAAGTTATATTAGGTTCTGATGTGGATGGTAATGAGTTAAAAGATTATATTAAAAATTATTTACTAGAAAATGGATATGATGTAGTTGATAAGTCAGAAAATAAAGATTTTGTTGAAACAACGTATGCTGTTGCTCAAACTGTCTTAGCTGACGATGATAGTTTGGGGATAGTGTTTGATGCGTATGGTGCGGGAAGTTTTATGGTTGCTACTAAAATAAAAGGAATGGTAGCGGCAGAAGTTTCGGATGAACGTTCAGCTTATATGACAAGAGGACATAATAATTCAAGAATAATTACAATAGGCTCAAAAATTGTAGGAACAGAAGTTGCTAAAAATATCGTAAAAGGATTTTTGACTGCTGGATATGATGGTGGAAGACATCAAATCAGAGTGGATATGCTAAATAAGATGTGTTAAATAATGTTTTGTGTTTAATTTTAAGGTTATTTTACTATGAAAAATAAAAATTTTTAAAATTGAAACAACGATAAAGAAATAAAATAAAGGACGGTAAAAATATGAAAATAGCTATTGGATGTGATCATATTGTAACAGATGTAAAAATTGCAGTATCAGATTTCTTGAAATCAAAAGGTTATGAAGTTTTAGATTTTGGAACATATGATTTTACACGTACTCATTATCCAATTTATGGGAAAAAAGTAGGAGAAGCAGTGGCAAGTGGTGAAGCTGATTTAGGAGTATGTATCTGTGGAACAGGTGTTGGAATTAATAATGCTGTAAATAAAGTGCCGGGAATACGTTCTGCATTAGTAAGAGATATGACAACTGCGATTTATGCAAAAGAATATTTAAATGCAAATGTAATTGGTTTTGGAGGAAAAATAACAGGTGAATTGTTAATGTGTGACATAATAGAAGCATTTATAAAAGCAGAATATAAAAAAGCAGAAGAAAGTGAAAAATTAATTGCTAAAATTAAACATATAGAAACTGTAAATCCAGAACAAACTGATAAAGATTTTTTCACAGAATTTTTGGAAAAATGGGACAGAGGAGAATACAAAGATTAAAGGGGCTGGTTAATATGATTTTAACAGTAACAATGAATCCGTCTGTTGATATTTCATATCCTTTGGAAAAATTTAATTTGGATACTGTAAACAGAGTACCAAAAGCAATTAAGACGCCAGGAGGAAAAGGACTGAATGTAACGAGGGTGCTAAAACAGCTGGATGATAAAGTTATCGCAACAGGGCTTATAGGCGGAGCTTTAGGAATGGATATTCAGAAAAAATTAACAGAAATGGGAATAGAAAACAAATTTTTTGAAATTTCTGGGGAAACAAGAAATTGTATTGCAATTCTGCACGAAGGAAATCAAACAGAAATTTTGGAAAATGGACCTATAATTAGTCAATCTGAAAGTGAAAAATTTTTGGAATATTTTCAAAAATTAGTACAGGAAGTTGGAATTATCTCAATTTCTGGAAGTTTACCTAATGGGTTGGAAGATGATTATTATTCAAAAATGATTCAAATGTGTAATAAATATGAAAAACCAGTTGTCCTTGACTGCTCAGGAAAAGCGTTGCTGGAAGTTTTAAAGCATGAATATAAGCCAAAAGTTATAAAGCCTAATACAGAAGAATTATCGCAGTTGATTGGGAAGGAAGTATCAAAAGACGTTGGAGAATTAAAGGAGACTTTGAAAAATGAATTATTTGACGGAATTGAATGGATTATAGTTTCGCTTGGAGCAGACGGCGCTTTTGCAAAACATAATGACAAATTTTATAAAGTTAATATTCCGAAAATAGAAGTTGTAAATCCTGTAGGTTCTGGCGATTCTACTGTAGCAGGAATCACATCGGCAATTTACGAAAATGCAAGTGATGAAAATTTATTGAAGAAGGCTAATACGTTAGGAATGCTAAATGCAATGGAAAAATTGACAGGATTTGTAAATTTGGAAAATTATGAAAAAGTATTTAGCAAAATTGAGATAGTTGAATATTAAACGAAATTTATAAGGAGGAATAAATAATGAAATTAACTGAACAAAAAAGAAAATATTTAGAAAATTTAAGTGATAAAAATGGATTTATATCAGCATTAGCAATTGATCAAAGAGGTGCCTTGAAAAAAATGTTAAATAAACATCAGGAATCTGAAGCAACAGCTGAACAAATAAAGGAGTTTAAAGTATTAGTTTCAAAACATTTAACAAAATATTCTTCTTCAATTTTACTAGATCCTGAATACGGACTGGATGCGGCAAAAGCTAGAGATAAAGATGCTGGATTATTATTAGCTTATGAGAAAACAGGATATGATGCAAATGCAGTTGGAAGATTGCCAGACTGTCTTGTTGAATGGTCAGCTAAAAGGCTAAAAGAAGAAGGGGCAGATGCAGTAAAATTTTTATTGTACTATGATGTAGATGAAAGTGAAGAAATTAATATTCAGAAAAAAGCATATATGGAAAGAGTAGGAGCTGAATGTGTCGCAGAAGATATACCTTTCTTTTTGGAAATATTAAGTTACGACTGTAAAATTGATGACAACAGCACAGCAGAATATGCAAAAGTAAAACCTAGAAAAGTTATTGAAGCAATGAAAGTATTTTCAGATCCAAGATACAATGTTGACGTTTTAAAAGTAGAAGTTCCTGTAAATATGAAATTTGTAGAAGGATTTAGCGATGGAGAAACTGTTTATACAAAAGAAGAAGCTGCAAATTATTTCAAACTTCAGGAAGAAGCAACATCATTGCCATATATTTATCTAAGTGCTGGAGTAAGTGCAAAACTTTTTCAGGATACATTAAAATTTGCTCATGATTCAGGTGCTAAATTTAACGGAGTATTGTGTGGAAGAGCGACTTGGGCTAATGGAGTGGAAGTGTTTGCTAAGGAAGGCGAAAAGGCGACTGTGGAATGGCTGGACACTGTGGGAAGAAAGAATATTGAAGAACTAAATGAAGTGGTTGAAAAAACAGCAACATCTTGGAAGAAAAAATAGATTTTAGAAAAATAGAAAATTGAAAAAACAAAAGTAAGAATCAAAAAAATATAATTAGAAAAATAAAAATATTATGTAAAAAGGGAGAGAATTATGACTAAAGAAGATGTTACAATGATTGGATTTGAAATAGTGGCTTATGCGGGAGATGCAAGATCTAAATTGATGATTGCGTTAAATAAAGCTCAAAATGGAGAGTTTGAGGAAGCAGAAAAGTTAGTAAAAGAAGCTGAGGAATGTCTGGTTGGTGTTCATAATTCACAAACAGATATTTTAGCTAAAGAAGCAGCTGGAGAAGATTTAGAAATGAGTTTTATCATGATTCACGGACAAGATCATTTAATGACAACAATATTGTTGAAAGAATTAATGAAACATTTAATAGAATTATATAAAAGAGGAGCAAAGTAAATGAAAAAACTTATTGAATTTATAGAAAAAGGAAAGCCTTTTTTTGAGAAATTATCTCGGAATATATATTTAAGAGCGATTCGTGATGGTTTTATAGCTGGTATGCCAGTTATACTATTTTCTAGTATTTTTATCTTAATTGCTTATGTTCCAAATGCTTTTGGATTTTTTTGGCCAAAAAATATAGAGGCTTTATTAATGAAACCATACGGTTATTCTATGGGAATCTTAGCATTTTTAGTAGCAGGAACAACAGCTAAATCATTGACAGATTCTGTAAACCGTTCTATGCCGGCAACTAATCAAATTAATTATCTTTCTACACTTTTAGCCTCAATGGTTGGATTGCTGTTATTAGCGGCAGATCCGATTGAAGGTGGTATTTCAACTGGATTTTTAGGTACAAAAGGACTTTTAACTGCATTTTTAGCAGCATTTATAATTGTAACAATTTATAAATTCTGTGTAAAAAACGAAGTAACTATAAAAATGCCATCAGAAGTTCCGCCTAATATTTCACAAGTTTTTAAAGATGTAATACCGTTTACTTTATCAATAGTATTACTTTATGTTATTGAGATTCTTGTACGTCACTTTATCGGAACAGGAGTTGCAGAAGCAGTAGGTAAACTTTTTGGACCGTTATTTTCAGCGGCAGATGGATATGTAGGAATTACTCTTATATTTGGAGCTTATGCTTTCTTCTGGTTTGTCGGAATTCATGGTCCTTCAATTGTAGAGCCAGCTATTGCAGTTGTTACTTATGCCAATATAGATGTAAATTTAAATCTTATGAGAGCAGGACAGCATGCAGATAAAATTTTGACTTCAGGAACACAGATGTTTATAGTTACAATGGGAGGAACTGGAGCTACTCTAATTGTACCGTTTATGTTTATGTGGTTATGTAAATCTAAAAGAAATAAGGCTATTGGACGTGCTTCTGCTGTACCTACATTCTTTGGTGTAAATGAGCCAATTCTATTTGGTGCTCCAATTGTATTAAATCCTGTATTCTTTATACCATTTATCCTTGCACCAATAGTGAATGTGTGGATTTTTAAAATATTTATAGATGTGCTTAGAATGAATAGTTTTACTGCTAATCTTCCATGGACAACTCCAGGCCCATTAGGTATAATATTAGGGACAAATCTTCAAATATTATCGTTTATTTTAGCAGCGCTTTTAATTGTTGTAGATTTTATTATCTATTATCCATTTGTAAAAGTATATGATAAGCAGATTCTTGAGGAAGAACGTCTAGGAAAGACAAATGATGAATTAAAAGAAAAAGTCGCTGCAAATTTCAACACTAAAAAAGCAGATAGCATTCTTGAAAAAGCTGGCGTTGTTCAAAATAATATAACGAAAGAGACAAATGTACTTGTATTATGTGCTGGTGGAGGAACAAGCGGACTTTTAGCAAATGCTTTAAATAAGGCGGCAAAAGAACATAATGTTCCTGTTAAAGCTGCGGCAGGTGGATATGGTGCACACCGTGAAATACTTCCTGAATTTGATTTAGTTATTCTTGCACCGCAAGTTGCATCAAATTTTGAAGATATGAAGGCAGAAACTGATAAGTTAGGAATTAAATTAGCAAAAACCGAAGGGGCTCAATATATTAGTTTGACTCGTGACGGTAAAGGTGCATTAGATTTTGTACAAGCGCAATTTGAAGATTAATTAATACATTTTAATACTAAGAGAGGTTTAATTATGTCAAAAAAATTACCAGAAGATTTTATTTTCGGTGGAGCAACAGCAGCATATCAAGCAGAAGGCGCAACAAAAACAGATGGTAAAGGTCGTGTGGCCTGGGATACTTTTTTGGAAGAAAATTACTGGTATACAGCTGAGCCTGCAAGTGATTTTTACAATCAGTATCCAGTAGATTTGAAACTTTGTGAGGAATTCGGTATAAATGGAATAAGAATTTCAATTGCATGGTCAAGAATTTTTCCTAAAGGTTATGGTGAAGTGAATCACAAAGGAGTGGAATTTTATCATAAATTGTTTGCAGAGTGTAAAAAAAGAAACGTTGAACCATTTGTAACACTTCATCATTTTGATACACCTGAAGTTCTGCACTCCAACGGAGATTTTTTAAATCGTGAAAATATAGAACATTTTGTAGATTATGCTAAATTCTGTTTTGAAGAATTTAATGAAGTAAATTATTGGACAACGTTTAATGAAATTGGACCTATTGGAGATGGACAATATTTAGTTGGAAAATTTCCACCGGGAATAAAATATGATTTTGAAAAATTGTTTCAGTCACATCATAATATGGTTTTGGCACATGCAAAAGCAGTAAATTTATTTAAGCAAAACAGATATAACGGAGAAATAGGAATGGTTTGTGCATTGCCAACAAAATATCCTTATAATCCAAGTAATCCTAAAGATGTAAAAGCGGCAGAACTAGACGATATCATTCATAATAAATTTATTTTAGATGCAACTTTTAAAGGTGAATATTCAAAAGAAACAATGGAAGGTGTAAATCATATTTTAAAAGTTAATGGCGGAAAATTAGATTTAAGGGCAGAAGATTTTGAAGAATTGAAAGCTGCAAAAGATTTGAACGATTTTCTTGGAATAAACTATTATATGAGTGACTGGATGGCTGAATACGATGGCGAAACTGAAATTATTCACAATGCAACAGGAAATAAAGGAAGTTCCAAATATCAGATAAAAGGGGTAGGGCAAAGAAAAGCCAATGAAAGTATTCCAAGAACTGACTGGGACTGGATAATTTATCCACAAGGTCTTTATGATCAAATCTCAAGAGTTAAAAGAGATTATCCAAATTACAAAAAAATCTATATTACTGAAAATGGTTTAGGCTATAAAGATGTTTTTGAAGACAATACAGTATATGACGATGCAAGAATAGATTACATAAGACAACATTTGGAAGTAATTTCAGATGCAATAAAAGATGGAGCAAACGTAAAAGGCTACTTCCTCTGGTCACTAATGGATGTTTTCTCATGGTCAAATGGTTATGAAAAACGTTACGGACTATTTTACGTAGACTTTGAAACACAAAAGCGTTATCCAAAGAAAAGTGCCTATTGGTATAAAAAAGTATCAGAAACAAAAGAAGTTTAAAAAATTTATATATTTGAATTTTTTCGTGTGAGAGTGTAAAAGCTCTCACATTTTAATTTATTTTTTGGGTGGTGAAACCCGTAAAATTATTATAACAAAAAAATACTTGACAAAAAACGATTATTATTGTAAACTATATAATATAAAAAAGATTACAAACGTAAACATTTAAAGGAGGTAAGAATGTGAAAGAAAACTGCAAAATTGATAAAAAACAGCATATAACGGATGCAGAATGGGAAGTAATGCGTGTTGTGTGGGCAAATAGCGAAGTTACGAGCAAGTTTGTGACAGAGGTGCTTTGTGAGAAAATGAACTGGAAACAGGCTACAATAAAGACATTATTAAATCGGCTACTGGAAAAGAATATTTTGAAAAAGAGGGAAATTGGGAACAAGTATATTTATTCGACAGATTTTACAGAAAAGGAAGTTGCTAACAGTTATATATTAGGAACTTTTGATAAAATTTGTAAAACGAAAGTTGGAGAAATGATAGGGAAAGTTATTGAGAACAGTGAACTGAGTTTTGACGACTTGGATTTGATTTTAAAGGCTGTAGAGGAAAAGAGGAAAACGGCTGTGAAAGAAGTTTTGTGTGATTGTGTTGAAGGGCAGTGTAATTGTGAACATAATGGACATAAGCATATTTAAGATATAGTGTACTAAATGAAGGAGGAAAAGAATATGGCTGAAAAAAATTATACAGTAACTGGGATGAGCTGTGCAGCTTGTGCCAATGCTGTGGAAAAGGCACTTAATAAAAATAATGATATTAACGCTTCAGTTAATATTGCAACTGAAAAATTGAATATTGAATATGATGAGAAGAAGTATGATTTTGATAAAATTAGGAAAATAGTGGAGTCGGCTGGGTATGGACTGGTTGAGGATATGACGGAAGATAAAAAGATGGAACTTTATCAAGAAAAAATAAAAAGTTTGAAAAAGCGATTAATTTTGGCAATTATTTTTGTTGTTCCACTTTTGTATATTTCGATGGGGCATATGCTTGGGGCGACCCTTCCTGAATTTTTGAATCCTAAGGTATATCCGCTTGATTTTGCATTGGCACAGTTTGTGCTGACTTTGCCTATTATTTATGCTGGGAGAGATTTTTTTTCACATGGATTTAAAAATTTAGTAAGAAAATCTCCAACAATGGATTCATTAATTGCTATTGGGGCAACAGCGGCGGTACTCTATGGAATTTATGCCACTTTTAGAATTGTAACTGTAGATCCTGAAGCACATATGGATTTATATTATGAGTCGGCTGGTACAATTATTACGTTAATCTTGTTTGGAAAACTGCTGGAGGCAAAAACAAAAGGTCAAACTTCATCGGCAATAAAAAAACTTATCGGACTTCAGCCTAAAAAGGCTAAAATTATTGAAAATGGAGTGGAAAAGGAAGTTCTGATTGAAAACTTAAAAGTTGGAGATATTGTTATTGTGAAGCCGGGAGAAAAAATTGCGGTGGATGGAAGGATTGTGGAAGGGGCGACTTCGATTGATGAGTCAATGTTGACAGGAGAAAGTTTGCCAGTAAGCAAAAAAGTTGGGGATAAGGTTGTTGGAGGAAGTATAAATAAAAATGGAAGTATCAGATTTGAGGCGACTGAAATTGGTAAAAATACAGTTTTGTCACAAATTATAAAACTGGTTGAGGAGGCACAGGGGTCAAAGGCTCCGATTTCTCGAATGGCAGACATTGTGGCAGCATATTTTGTACCGATTGTTATTGGGATTGCGATAATTACAGGGATTGCTTGGTTTCTGAGTGGAAGTGGATTGGTTACTGCGTTGTCGTTTTTCATCGCTGTACTTGTAATTGCGTGTCCGTGTGCATTGGGACTTGCAACACCTACATCGATAATGGTTGGAACTGGAAAAGGGGCTGAGAACGGTATTCTTATAAAAAGCGGGGAAGCCCTTGAAACAGCGCATAAAATTAAAACTGTTGTCTTTGACAAGACTGGTACAATTACGAAAGGAAAGCCTGTACTGACTGATTTGATTGCTTATGGGAAATATAATGAAAATGAATTGTTAAAAATTGCTGCAAGTGTGGAAAATGATTCAGAACACCCATTGGCAGAAGCAATCGTAAACAAAGCAAAAGAGAAAAATATTGAAATTAAGCCGTATGAAAAATTTAGGGCAATGCCAGGTTACGGTATTCGTGCAACATTTGAAGGCAAGGAAGTGCAAATTGGAAATAGAAAACTTATGGAAAATCGAAAAATCAATGTGGAAATTTCTCAAAAAGATTATGATATTTTGTCAAATGAAGGAAAAACACCAATGTATATTTCAATTGATAACGAATTGGCGGGACTTGTTGCAGTTGCAGATGTTATCAAGGAAACAAGCAAGGAAGCTATAGAAAAACTGAAAAAAATGGGAATCAAGACAATAATGCTAACTGGCGATAACGAAAAAACTGCAAAATTTATAGCAAAACAAGTAGGAATAGATGATGTAATCTCAGAAGTGCTGCCTTATCAGAAATCTCAGAAAGTAAAGGAACTTCAGGAAAAAGATGAATTTGTTGCAATGGTTGGAGACGGAATTAACGATTCACCAGCACTGGCTCAGGCAAACGTTGGGATTGCGATAGGAAATGGAACGGATGTTGCTATAGAATCAGCAGATATCGTCTTAATTAGAAATGATTTGAGAGATGTTGCGGGTGCAATAGCATTAAGTAAAGCGACAATTACAAATATAAAGGAAAATCTATTTTGGGCATTCTTTTATAACGTACTGGGGATTCCTTTTGCCGCTGGAATATTTTATGCATTTTTCAATGGACCAAAATTGGATCCGATGATAGCGGCTTTTGCAATGTCGTTTAGTTCAGTATCAGTTTTGGGGAATGCTTTGAGATTGAAATTTTTTAAAGTTAAATAGAATTTTGAAAAATAGGTTGAAGTTTACAATATTATAATTTATAAATAGAAAATGACTTAATACCTTTTAATAAATAACAATTTACAAACTTGTAGAAATGATATAAAAAATCCTTATTCTTAGATTGAATAAGGTATTTTTTATTAAAAAACTTAAAAAGTCTATTCTAAGAAATTTATTGACAATAACTGCTTTGTCTGATAAAATTTTATAGGCATAAAGCTCTTTTTTTGATTTACAAAATTTAAATTTTGAATTTATGCTAATTTTCTATTTTATGGAGGTGAATGTTTTGAACGAGGAAGTCCCGAGTAAGAAACTGAAGAATTTACATTTTACAAAAATATGCAATGGATAAGGGGAATATCTTCGTTACTGTTATTCTTCTTATTTTGAAATTGTATGAAATGAAAAAGTATAAAAGGAAGGAGATAACAGTGGAAAACAACACTATTCAAACACTTATAGATGAAAAAAAATATTTTGAAATTAGAAAATATTTGAACGAATTAAATACTGTTGAGGTTTCGGAACTGTTAAATCAGTTTGAATCTTCTGAATTAATAATGATTTTTAGATTACTTTCTAAAAATAGGGCAGCAGATGTATTTTCATATTTAGATACAGAGCATCAGGAAATGATTATTAATACTATGACTGATGTGGAAACTAAAAATATATTTGATGAGCTTTATTTTGATGATATTGTCGATATTATCGAGGAAATGCCATCAAATGTAGTAAAAAAAATTTTGAAAAATACTGATGCAAAAGATAGACATACAATAAATCTTTTGTTAAAATATCCTGATAATTCAGCTGGAAGCATTATGACAACAGAATATATGGATTTGAAAAAGGATATGAAAGTATCTCAAGCAATTGCCAAAATTAGAGATACTGTGGAAGATATGGAAAATGTCTATACTTGCTATGTAATTAGTGAAGACAGGAAATTAGAAGGAGTAATTTCCTTAAAGGAATTAATTACAAACGAAGATGATACAGTTGTGGGAAATATCATGAACTGTAATTTTGTAAGTGTTCATACAAATGATGACCAAGAAAATGTTGCTGAAATAATTAAAAAATATAATTTGATTGTACTTCCAGTTACAGATATAGAAAATAGACTTCTTGGAATAATTACGATTGACGATATAATGGACGTTGTTGAACAAGAGGCAACAGAAGATTTTCACAAGATGGCAGGAATTTCACCAGTTGAGGAATCATATCTTAAGACAAGTGCTTTTACGATGGCAAGACAGAGAATTAGCTGGCTCATTGTACTTATGATTTCTGCAACTTTTACAGGAAGAATTATAAAAAGTTATGAAGATGTATTGCAGTCAGTAGTTATTCTATCTTCATTTATACCAATGTTAATGGACACAGGAGGAAATGCAGGAGCTCAATCTTCTACAATTGTTATTCGTGCTTTAGCATTAGGTGAAGTAAATCCAAGAGACACTTTTAAAATATTAAAAAAAGAATTTTCTATTTCATTTATTGTGGCAGTCGTTCTAGCAGGAATTAACTATTTACGACTTATAACTTTGACAAAAACACCTTTAAATGTTGCTTTGACAGTTTCAATTACCCTCATTTTTGTAGTTATGATTTCCAAGATAATAGGTGCATTTTTACCTATTGTTGCAAAAATATTTAAAATGGATCCCGCAATTATGGCAGGGCCTTTAATAACTACAATTTTAGATGCTTTGACTCTTTCTATCTATTTTAAATTTGCAACTATATTTTTGAGTAATATTATAAAGTAAGGAGGGAATAATGAAAGAATTAATTGAAACTTTTTTAAAAGAAAAAAAATATTTTGAAATAAAAAGTGAATTAAACAAATTAAACACAGTAGAAATTTCTGATATATTAAATCAGTTCAAATCTCCTGAACTTGTAATAATGATTTTTAGACTGTTAAAAAAAGATAAAGCAGCAGATGTATTTCCTTATTTGGACTCAGAACATCAGGAAATGATTATTCATACTTCAACAGATATTGAAACCCGTGAAATTTTTGATGAATTATATTTTGACGATATTGTTGACATTATTGAAGAGATGCCATCGAATATTGTAAAAAAAATATTGAAAAACACTGATAAAAAAGATAGACATCTGATAAATCAGCTGTTAAAATATCCTGATAATTCTGCGGGAAGTATTATGACAACAGAATATGTGGATTTACAAAAAAATATGACAGTTTCAGAAGCAATTGAAGAAATTAGAAAAACTGGAAAAGATAAAGAAAATATTTATACATGTTATGTTACTGGAGAAAAAGGAATACTAGAAGGTGTACTTTCTCTCAAGGAATTAATTGCCAAAAAAGATACTATCCAAATTGAAGATATTATGAACAAAAATTTTGTAAGTGTCAATACAAACGATGATCAGGAAATTGTAGCAGATTTATTTAAAAAATATGACTTTATTGTAATGCCAGTTGTGGATCATGAAAATAGGATTTTAGGTATAATTACTATAGATGATGTAATGGATGTTGTAGATCAGGAAGTTACAGAAGATTTTCATAAAATGGCAGGGATTACTTCCCCTACTGATGATTCTTATTTAAAGACAAATATTTTTACAATGGCAAGACAAAGAATTGGGTGGCTCGCTGTACTTATGATTTCTGATACAATTTCTGGAAATATTATTCAAGGTTATGAAAAAGTATTAGCAAAGTCCATAATTTTAACAGCTTTTATTCCAATGTTAATGTCAAGCGGAGGAAATGTTGGTTCTCAATCATCAACAGTTGTAATACGTTCGTTGGCACTTGGAGAAATTTCTCCAAAATCTGCCTTTAAAGTTATAAAAAAGGAATTTTTTATCGGTATAATGGTTTCTATTGTCTTATCAGTCTTAAATTTTATAAGATTGATTACATTGGAAAAAACAGATCCGACAATCGCTCTTATTGTTTCATTAACCCTTGTATTTACAATAATAATTTCAAAACTGGTAGGAGCATTGCTGCCACTTGGAGCTAAAATCGTAAAATCCGATCCAGCCGTTATGGCAACGCCTCTGATAACAACAATTTCAGATGCTGTAACCCTTGTTATTTACTTTACTTTTGCAACAATGCTTTTAAAGAACCTTAAATAATATAAATCTAATGAAATACTGTCTATAAAATTATATAAACATAGTATAATGTAGAAAAAATTGAAGGAGAAATTTATGAAGGCAAAAATTTTAATTTTATTAAGCATGCTTTTATTTGTAGTAAGTTGTGGAACTCATCCTGCTCAAAAGGATTTTGAGGAAAAAATGAAAATAATCCAATCAGGAGATATGTCAAAATTTGGAAAAACAGAAGGAAATGTTAACGTTATTTTAGAAGAATTTGGTAAAATATATGGTAAAGGAATGAAAAAAATAACTTATAAAATAAATAAAGTTCAAGCAAAAGGAAATACTGCAATAATAAATGTTTCTTTAAAAGCCCCTGATTTAACTTCATATGTAGGTGAACTTCAAAATAGACTTTCTGAAAGAATGTCTAAATCAATGCCACAAACTAATGATGAACTTCAAAAACAAGTTATTCAAATTGGAAAAGAATTTTTTGATGAAAAATTTGACAGTAAAGATTTAAAATATTCAGAAAAAACATTGGATGTAAAATATATAAAAAATGGTAAAGACTGGGTAATTAGTGATGAAAATGAAGAATTTTTCAAAATTATTACTTTTGGATTAAGTAACTAGAATATTGTTTTTCTTATAATTATAAATGCTCTAATTTTAATTAATTGGAGTATTTTTTTATGAAAATAAGGATTTTCATTAATCTTCTTTTTTAAATTTTTCAAAAAAAACCACACCTCTTATCTTGTGTTCAAGATTTTAGGTGCAGTTTATTTTCCTATTTTTTAAATTAATATTTTGTAATTAGATATTCAAATGCTCCTAGTGCGGCTTTTGCACCTTCTCCCATTGCGATAATTATTTGTTTTTGTCTGATGCTAGTAACATCTCCTGCTGCGAAGATTCCAGCTACAGAAGTTGAATTATTTTCAGGGTTAATTACAATCTCTCCAATTTTATTTGTTTCAACCAAGTCTTTTACAACTTCGCTTCTTGGTGATAGTCCAATTTCTACAAACATTCCTTCTACATTCAATGTTTTTTCTTCATCAGTTTCTCTGCTTTTATAAACAATGCTCTCCACAAATTCATTTCCATTAACTCTAACTGTTGCAGAATTTAAAATAGTTTTTATATTTGCTTGTTCAGCCAATTTTTCTTGTAAAACTTTATCTGCCTTTAATTCAGGCATAAATTCGATTAATGTAACCGATTTTGCAATTCCAGATAAATCAAGTGCCGCTTCCACACCTGAATTTCCCCCACCAATTACAGCCACATTCAGCCCTTTATAAAAAGGTCCGTCACAAGTTGAGCAGTAATGCACCCCTTTTCCTACATACTCAGCTTCTCCAGGAATATTCAAACTTCTAGGCTTTGCTCCAGTTGCTACAATAACTGTTTTTGTTTTATAAGTTTTTCCATCATCAGTTATTAAAATTTTATCCTTGCCTTCTTCTTTAATCTCTTTTACTAAATGCCCTTCTTTAAATGCAATTTCATGTTCTTTTAAATGTTTTTCCAATGTTTCAGCAAATTTAGCTCCAGTTGTAGAAACAGTTCCAATAATATTCTCAATTTCATTTGTATCAAGAACCTGTCCCCCAATCTTCACTCCAATCATCGCTAAATTAAGTCCTTTTCTAGCTGCATAAATTGCTGCTGAAACAGCCGCAGGCCCAGAACCAATGACAGTTACATCATAAAGTTTATTTTCATCAATTTTTACTAATTTTCCTTCATCTAAAGCACCAAGGTTCAAGCTAAAATCCATTTTCTATACCTCCAAATTTAATTTTTATTTATTTTCTAATACTTTATTTAATTTTGTAATCATTACAATTTATTTTAATATAATTTTCTAAAATTGTCAATATTTAAATTTATAATATTTTGAGAAATAAAAATTAATAACAATAAAAAATGTTAAGTTTATAAATATCTTCTAATAAAAAAAGAATTAGAAATATATTATTTGACGAGATGAATAGGATTTTTTGAACTAAAAATTTAAAACATTAGAAAATTAATTTTTATAAGTAAATTTATGTTGTAAATATGATATAATTGAATTCTATAAAATAAGTTAAGGGGAAATAAATTATGAATATTAGAAAAGCAAAAATGGAAGATTTAGATGAGATAACTGCAATAGAAGCAGAGTGCTTTCCAGCAAGTGAGGCTGCAACTAGGAAATCTTTTGAAGGAAGATTAGCTGTTTATCCTGATTATTTCTGGATTCTTGAAGAAAAAGGGAAAGATGGAAATAAAAAAATTGTGAGTTTTGTGAATGGAATGGTGACAGATAGTCCTAATTTGGAAGATGAAATGTATGAAAATCCTAATTTACATAATGAAAAAGGAAATTGGCAAATGATTTTTGGAGTAAATACGTTACCTGAATATAGAAAAAGAGGGTATGCTGAAAAATTAATCAATGAGCTTATATTTGAGGCAAAAAGCAATTGTAGAAAAGGAATAGTCTTAACTTGTAAGGATAAACTTGTTTCATATTATTCAAAATTTGGGTTCAAAAATGAAGGAGTCTCAGAATCTGCTCACGGTGGAGTTGTCTGGTATGAAATGAGATTGACATTTTAAATTTTTTAAAATGAAACAAATAGGTCTTATACCAAATTCGATTTAAAAAATTGAAATAAAATTCAATAATGATTAATTTGATAACATTTCTAAAAAAATCAAATCTAATTTTTAAGATGGATACTTAATGATTAAATTTAATTAAATGATAATTTAATAGTTAATAGTATAATCTTGTAAAAAATGACTTTAATTTGACAAATTTTTTGATTTTCACTATTTAAATAGGAAATAGTATGAGTAACATATCTGTTAAAATAAAAAATGTAACTAACAATTAAAGTTAATTACATTTTTTTGTTTATTTAGATAAATTTAAATGAATTAATGTTTATGTCCACATCCGCAAGAATGTTTCATATCAATAACCATACGTCCTTGGATTGTTCCTTCTTCCATTTCTTTAAAAATTTCTGGAGCTTCGTCAATATTTCTTGTTTGAACTACTGGTACAACCAATCCTTCTGCTCCAAATTGGAATGCTTCTTTTAAGTCTTCTCTTGTTCCAACAAGCGATCCGATTACTTCGATACCATCTAATACTGTTTTTACGATTGGCAAGTCCATAGTTTCTGATGGAAGTCCAACTGCAACAACTTTACCAGCGGCTCTTACTGAATCAATAGCTTGGTTAAATGCAACTTTTGATACAGCAGTAACTACAGCGATATGAGCTCCAATTCCACTTAACTCTTTAATTTTTGCAACAGGGTCTTCTTTTTTACCATTTATAATATAATCAGCTCCAACTTCTTTAGCAAGTGCTAATTTGTCGTCATTTATATCAACAGCAATTACATGAGTATTAAATACTTTTTTAGCATATTGAACTGCCAAGTTTCCTAATCCTCCTGCACCGTAGATTACTACCCATTGTCCTGGTTGAGGTTTTCCAACTTTTATTGCTTTATAAGTTGTAACTCCTGCGCAAGTAATACTGCTGGCTTGAGCAGGATCTAATCCTTCTGGAACTTTTACTGCATAATCAGCTGTAACGATACATTGCTCAGCCATTCCTCCGTCAGCAGAATATCCTGCATTTATTACATCTCTGCACAATGTTTCTTGTCCATTGATACAGTATTCACATTTTCCACATCCTTCAAAGAACCAAGCAATACTTACTCTATCTCCAGGTTTCAAAGATGTCACACCATCAGCAACTTCTCTTACAATTCCAATTCCTTCATGTCCTAAAACTCTTCCAGGAACTTTTCCAAAATCTCCATGAGCCACATGTAAATCAGTATGGCAAACACCGCAATATTCCACATCAACTAATGCTTCTCCTGTTTTTAGCCCTCTTAATTCTTTTTCTACAACTTCTATTCCAGTTCCTTCTTGATTAACTACTACTGCTTTCATTATACTATTTCCTTTCTGTTTTAAAAATTCATATTAATATATGTGAATATGTTCACATAATAATATATACCTCATAAATTTAAAAAAGTCAAATATTTTTTAATAATTTTTTTATAAATTGAGATATAATTTTATATAACAAAGTTGATTTTCGTTAATTTATAAGGTATACTCATAACGAAAACATTTAAAAATAAAAGTTAAAAGAAAGAATTTTATATTAATTGTTTAGAAAAAATTATTTTTAATTTCAAAATATTAATTTTTTTAAAATTAATCTAAGAAAATATAAAACGAATAATTAACCATGTAGCTATAAGAAAATGATGATTGATGTTTAAAAATAAAAAAGTTTAATAAATTTTATGAAAGGATTTTAAGGATGGAAAGTTTAAAAAATTTAATTAGTTTATTCGATTCAGAAAAGTTTTTTTTTATGACAACTTTTCTTCCAGTTATGTTGTATAAAGATTTTTCCGAAACACAGAGAATCTCAATATTTTATATAATATTTTGGTCTTTTCCTACATATCAAAAATATACGAAAAATGCCCAAAGTATACCTGTTGTATATATTATTATGTTATTTATTATTATAACTTTTCTCTCTTTAGAAATTTTAACATTTGATGTTCCTAAATTATCATTAATTACAAATATTATGTATAAAATAATAGATTATATTTTTATAATGTTTTCTCAGTACGGGGTTATTTATATGATACTTTCTATAGTTATCCTAGAAATCAGAAATGAAGTTACTATGATTTTTTCAATTTTTCTTATTTTGAACGGTTTAATTAAGTTATTTTATGCAAAAGAAATATTAATTAAAATATTTAATCTAATACCCAAAAAAACGAGAGAAATATTTAATTCAATACCTAAAAAATCTATTGTAGCAAATATATTTTGGTATATTATAAAGCTTGTTTGTTCAATGTCAATATACCATAATATAATAATAAATAGAAATATTTTATTTATTTTCAGTATCTCTCTTTTTGTTATCGGAATCTTAAGAATTTCTTGTGAAGACTTTAAAATAAAAACAGTTACAGAACTTTTTAAATATTTTCCACCACCAGTAAAAACTGATGAGAATATATTTCCTTTAAAATGTATATATGATATTAATTTTTTTGAATGGATGGATGATAAATCTGACAAAGAAAAAAATTATGAGTATTATCAGATTCTTTATGAATTTTTAGATAAAAAAAAATCAAAACTTTTTAAATGGTTAAAAATTAATCATATGGAAATGAGTTTAGTTAGATCATTAGGAATATGGTATGGGAGAGAAAATTTAATTAGACTATATTTCTTTTCTGTTATTTATACAGTATTTTATACAAGAAGTTTGAGAAAATTTTTTGAAAAGAGATACGGAGCCTATTATTCGGATAAAGATTATTTTAAAATTTATTTACTAAAAATATGTATGAGACGTTTAACTTTAAATTTTTCTAAAAAAGTAAGATATTCTTCTATTTGCAATTACATGGGAGAAAGGAAAGAAAATTGGTCAAAAGAAAAATTTTTTGTTGGATGTATGGGTCTTGAAAATAATAAAATAGAAAAACATCTCGAAGAAATTGAAGATAAAATACAAAAAAATAATTTTATTGTTGAAATAATTGATGATTTGAACACTCAAAGTGTAAAAAAATACAACATATCTAAAGATAAAGTAAAAGAAGAAATTTTTATTTTTGAGATAATTAATGATACTAAATATAGTGAAATTATAAAACAATACAATTTATCAGAAACTGAAATAGAAAGACAGCTTCGTAAAATTGTTAGCAATGAATAAAATATTACAGAATAAGAAATCAAAACGAAAAAAAATAAACAAATTTATAAGACTCCTTAAAAATACAAAATTTAGGCAGTCTTATTTTTATTTGCTACAAAAAAAGAGAAATAGAAAAATCTATTTCTCTCCTAAAACTTTGTTATTTTTGATTTTAACACTTTTTATAGAATTAAATTTTTTATTGTTTCCTAAGTAGAGCAAAGGCTTTTTATATTGCAGTTCGTAGGATATGGTGCTTATAAGGGTAAGAGCGTATTTATCTGGCTTGGTATCTTTTCCATCTTTTGTTATTAATTTTTTTAAATTAAAATTCCAAAGATAAAGATTTGAATTTTTATATTCTAATTCACTTTCAAATTTGGCTTTTCCAGTAGTCAGTTCAGAAGTAGCTCTGTCTTTAAATTCGTAATCAGCATCAATTATAAGTTTATCATTTTCAAAGTAGACTGTTGGGTTGGAAAGTTTCATATCTCCAAGTGTATACATTGATTTTTCGATTGGAAATTGTGATGTAACAGCAGAAATTATAGTTTCTTTTGGAATTTCTGATTTGTTTTGTGTAAAGATATAGACACTGATGGTAATTATGAAAAGGATAACTCCTAAAATTATAAAATTAATAGATTTTTTCATATTATATTCCTCCAATTTTAAATTATACCCGAAACTATTTAAAACTAAACTATCAAAAATTATAAAACTCAGGGTTTGGGTAAATCATAGCCTTTGAATTCTGTTTTAAAGTAGTTTTATTATAAAATAATATTATCACATGAGGCTTTTAAAGTGCTTAGAATAGGCATTTAAACAATAGATGAAAAAATAAAGCAGTAAAATAATTATTACTAAAATATTTCAAAAATAGTTTATCTAAATGAGAAAATTATGGTATAATTAACAAAGAAAAATATTAAAAAATGAGACAAAATAAAACATGAGGGAGCAAGATGATAATGGAAGAAGAAGGAGAAAAAAAAGAACTTGTTATAATAACAGGAATGAGTGGTGCAGGAAAATCGGAAACAATGAATTTTTTTGAGGACAGGGAATATTTCTGTATTGACAATTTTCCTATAAGTCTGTTTCAGTATCTAAATGAGATATTTTTGAGCAACAAAAAAAGAAATAAAGTTGCGGTTGCGATAGATATAAGAAATCAGGAATTTATAGAGCAGTTTTTAAAACAGCTTGAGATTTTGGATAAAAATGGAATAGACTATGAAATCATATATCTTGACTCAAGAACAAATGTACTTCTTAGCAGGTATGAGCTTTCCAGAAGAAAACACCCTTTAAATTTATACGATACATTGCTTGAAAATATAGAGGCTGAAAGAAAAATAATTAAGGACTTTATGTTAAAGGCAGATTTGGTAATAGACACTACTAAAACGTCTGTAAAGGAACTTCAGAAAATATTGGAAAAAGAATTTGCAGGGAAAAAAGCAAAATTAAGTGTAAATCTAACTTCTTTTGGATTTAAGAATGGAATACCGCTGGATTTACATCTAATGTTTGACCTGAGATTTTTGCCAAATCCTTATTACATTCAAAATTTAAAGCGTAAAACGGGTAATCATAAAGATGTACAGGATTATGTAATGGGACTTTCAGAAAGTCAGGAATTTTATAAAATGCTTCTTGATATGCTCAAATATTTGATACCAAAGTATGAAAAGGATGGAAAATCTCATTTGCGTATAGGAATAGGGTGTTCAGGAGGTCAGCATAGATCTGCAACCTTTGTAAATATGCTATGTAAGGATTTATCTGAGAGTCTAGAATATAAGATAACAAAATTCCATAGGGAAATAGGTGATAAAAC
Source organism: Leptotrichia sp. HMT-225 (assembly GCF_030644325.1). Classification (NCBI taxonomy): domain Bacteria; kingdom Fusobacteriati; phylum Fusobacteriota; class Fusobacteriia; order Fusobacteriales; family Leptotrichiaceae; genus Leptotrichia; species Leptotrichia sp. HMT-225. Next base: position 869,663 of record NZ_CP130323.1, read on the forward strand.
GGAGGTATAAAAAGACAAAATGGAAGAAGAAATAAAATCACCAATTAAATATAAGGATATTCCCACTCATCCTGGAGTTTATCTGATGAAAAATGCACGAGGAAAGATTATTTACGTTGGAAAGGCGAAAAATTTGCAAAATAGGGTAAAATCTTATTTTGTAAATGTAAATTCGCATAATCAGAAGACTCTGGAATTGGTGAAAAATATTAGAGATATTGAGTTTTTTATCTGTAAATCAGAAGTTGAGGCACTTATTCTAGAAAATAATCTTATAAAGAAGAATAAGCCAAAATATAATATTTTATTAAAAGATGAAAAAACTTACCCATATATAAAATTTACAAAAGAAAAATTTCCTAAAGTGGAAATTGTGAGAAGTACGAAAAAATTAAATGAAAATGCAGAATATTTTGGGCCTTATCCGATGGGAATATTTTTTGCGATGAAGTCGCTTATTAAGATATTTCCAGTACGGGACTGCAATCGAAGTATGGACAAAATTACAAAACCTTGCTTAAAATATTATATGAAAACTTGTCCTGCTCCCTGTAAATACAAGGATATTGAAGATGAGTACAGCACAAATGTCAAAAATTTCAAGAATTTTTTGAAGGGGCATTCTGACAAAGTTATTGAAATGCTGGAAAGCCGAATGAAAAAGTTTAGTGATGAAATGGAATTTGAGCGTGCAATTAATGAGCGTGAAAAGTTGGCTGTGATGAAAAAAATGCTGGAAACTCAAATTATTGAATACAGTAAGGAAATTGATGAAGATGTTTTTGTGTTTGAGGAAAAAAGGGAAAATGTGTTTTTATGTGTGCTGAATATTCGGGAAGGTAAAGTTATTAATAAAAACCATACAATAATTTCGATGGAGAGAAGTCAAGAGGAGAACCTGTTCGAGAGATTAATTACTTCGTACTATGAAAAAAGGAATATTCCAAAGCATATTATTTGTGATGAGCGATTTATGTCAAGCGAACTTTTGATAAAAGAATGGGCAAAAATTGAAAAACATAGGGAAATAAAATTTCATTTTCCAAAAATAAATAGCCGAAGATTGCAGCTATTAGAAATGGGGTATTTAAATCTGCGTGAAGAAGTGGATAAATACTACAGAAAACGTCGTATGGTTCAGGAAGGATTGCGTAATTTAAAAAAAGAATTGCGATTGAAAAGTTTGCCTTACCGAATTGAATGTTTTGATATTTCAAATATTCAAGGAAAAGATGCGGTTGCGGCTATGACAGTGGCACTTGATGGAGAAACAACGCCAAAGGAATATAGACATTTTAAGATTACCGTAAAAGACACGCCTGATGATTTTTTAATGATGCGGGAAGCATTGACACGAAGGTATTCCAAAATGGAAAATGATCAAATGCCCAATTTGATTCTAATCGATGGTGGAAAAGGGCAGTTAGGAGTGGCTGTAGATGTACTCGAAAAACTTGGGAAAATAGAGCATACTGATGTAATAGGAATTGCCAAAAGAGAAGAGGAAATTTTTAAAAGTTATGAAAGCGAGCCTTATTTATTTGAAAAGACAGACGAAACACTGAAAATTTTGCAAAGATTAAGGGATGAAGCCCACAGATTTGGAATTACACATCATAGAAAATTACGAAGTAAGCGAAATGTAAAAAGTGCATTGGATGATATTACAGGAATTGGACCAAAGCGTAAAAAGGAATTAATAAAAAAATTTGGATTGATAAAAAATATACGAAATGCAACATTGGAGGAACTGATGGAAGTTGTGCCAGAAAATATTGCTATTTCGATAAAAGAAAATTTATAAAAATATTAGGAGGAAAAACTTGAAAAAATTAATAATTTTGATGTTGCTAGGATGCACTATGACGAGTTTTGCTCTTTTTGATAAGATAAAAAAGGAGATAAAATGGAAGGAAGAAGAAAAGCCACGATTTAATCAGGTAAAAGTGATGATTGATGGGGAAGAGAAAATGCGGAAGGTTATACCAGGGCGGTATGAGATAAAATTGTTTGAAATTACTTATCCGACAGATTTATTTGGAAAAAATAGATTTTACAATGAATTTAACACTTTTTTGAAAAATATAAAGAAAGGAAAGAAATATTCCTTGCTTCTGGAAAATAGATTTTATCAAGAAATGCAGGATATAAAAATTGATCAGCTTTCAGAAGAAGAAAAAATATTGGAATTACCAGCTTCTTCTTTGGATGAGTATTATAGACAGCAGATGGTTGCAATGTCAAGTGGTGCTAATTTGACGGAATATATAGGAACAGATCAGGAATATTTAAATAGACAGATTTATGTACTTTATGAGCTTTTAAATAAAACTGACTTTAATCCCACAAATGTTTATTCTGAACTTGACAAGGAATTTTTAATTGAAGAATTGAGAAACCATCGAAAAGAAGTTGTGGAAAATTTTGAAAAATCGAATGTTGAATTTTTTATAAAGGAAACTTATGAAAATTCTGGATTAAATAAATTTAAAGATGATTCAGTTTATAAATTTGATAAGGATATTGTTCTTTCTGATAAACTAGAGGATCAAGCTGTGTTACCAGAGCTTCAAAGAAATATTTATTTGACAGAATTTCCTAATGAAATTATTGAAGAACTTGCTAAAAATAAATTAAAATTAAAAAGATCGCCATTGCTACTTGAAAATGACGAATATACAGGGTATACTTATAATGAAAACAATACAGTTGTGTTTATTGGCGGAAAAAATCCTAAGTATTATTACAAGGATTACAAGATAAATGTAGTTAAAAAACCAATAGCAGTACTTGATTTGTTGAAGACAAATTCTAATTATTACGTGTCAGATTTTTTTTAAAATTATATTTTTAATAATTTAATAATATAAATAATATATTTGTTTAATACGAATTCCAAATCATTCATTCGTCTATTTTTTTATATTTAAATTTTAGATTTTTTTTTATTAACGACAGTTTTTTTATTTTTTGTTTATAGTTTTTAAAAGTTTTTTTGAGTACTTATAATTTTCTAGTTAAAACAATATTTAAAATAAAAGAATATAAAAACAAAAGGAACAATGATTGTTTATAAAAATAATTGAAAATGTAAAGCGTAAAAAAATTTTTTGGATGAATGATTTTAGGAATAATATTAAACAAATAAAATCTTAAGAAGTAGGAGGAAAGATGAGCGAATATATTTTAGAAATGAAAAATATACGGAAAGAGTTTTTAGGCGGGAAAATTGTCGCAAATGATGATATTACGCTGAAGGTTAAAAAAGGGGAAATTCATGCGATTGTTGGGGAAAATGGAGCTGGAAAGTCTACACTTATGAAAATTTTGAACGGGCTTTATTCTCCAACTTCTGGTGAAATTTTTTATAAAGGGGAAAAAGTTGATATCGATAGTCCTACAACTGCGGCAAATTTAGGAATTGGAATGGTTTATCAGCATTTTATGCTAGTCGACACATTGACAGTTGCTGAAAATATGGTTCTAGGATTTGAACCTACAAAGGGTGGAGTATTTTTTGACCTGAATACTGCGAGAAAGCAGGTTAGGGAAGTTTCTGAAAAATATGGGCTGAACATTGATCCAGATGCGAAAGTATCAGATCTGTCAGTTGGGATTCATCAAAGAATTGAGATTTTAAAAGTATTATTTAAAGGTGCAGAATTACTTGTATTCGATGAGCCAAGTGCGGTACTTACACCACAGGAAGTAAAAGAGCTTTATGAGATTATGAGAAACCTTATAAAAGAAGGAAAAACAATTATCTTTATTTCACATAAATTGCAGGAAGTACTTGATTTATCAGATAATATAACAGTTATTCGACGTGGAAGCGATGTTGGAGGATTGAAAACTACAGAAGCGACAAAGGAAAAAATCGCAAACCTTATGGTTGGACGTGTGGTATTGTTTGAAGTGAAACGTCCAGATGTAAAAATTGGGAATGCAGTTGTAAAAGTTGATAATCTGACTGTAAAAAGTGGAAGTATTGAAAAAGTTAAAGGTGTTTCGTTTGAAATACATGAAGGTGAAGTGCTGGGAATTGCTGGAGTAGAAGGAAATGGGCAGACTGAACTTATTGAGGCTTTGGCAGGGCTTGTAAAAGTTGATGGTGGAACGTATTATATAAATAATGATGAGCTGGAAAACAAGACACCTAAACTTATGAAAGAAAAAGGACTTTCCCATATACCTGAAAATAGACATAAACGAGCAACTATTGATGATTTTACAATAGAGGAAAATATGGCTTTGGGACTTCAAGATCAGTATTCTAAGGGGCTATTGCTTAATTATAGTGAAATTGAAAGAAAAACTAATGAATATATAGAAAAATACGATATTAGACCTACAGATGGAAAAATCAAGTTTGGCGGATTATCTGGTGGAAATCAGCAGAAAGTTGTTGTAGCAAGAGAGTTAGAACGTGAAAACAAATTTATTATTGCAGCACAGCCTACAAGAGGAGTCGATATAGGAGCAATAGAAATGATTCACAATACAATTTTAAATGAAAAAACTAAGAAAAAAGCAATAATGGTTGTTTCGGCAGAACTGTCGGAAGTAATGGCTCTGAGTGACAGAATAGCCGTAATGTATTCAGGAAAAATTGTAGGAATTTTGGATAGAAAAGATGCAACAACAGAAAAATTAGGAATATTAATGGCAGGAGGGAAAATAGATGATTAAAAATAAGATAAAGGATTTTCTACCGTCTATAATTGCAGTATTAATCGCATTAATTATTGGTGGAATAATAATGATGACGAAAGGTGTAAATCCGTTTACAGCCTACATTGATATGATGAGAGCAGCTTTTTATCAGACTTCTCCAAGATCACCATTCTTTAGTGGACTTGCAAAAACATTATTTATTGCAACGCCATTAATATTTTCAGCACTTGCGACAATGGTAGCCTTTAAAGCGGGATTATTTAATATTGGAATGCAAGGGCAAATGGTTGCTGGGGGACTTGCTGCAACTTTCTGGGGAATTACATTTAAAAATTATGTTTTTGGAAATGTATTTGTTGTAATACTTGTAGCTGTAATCGCAGGATTTTTATGGGCTGGGATAGCTGGACTGTTACGTGCAAAGTTTGGAGTGAATGAAGTAATCAGTACAATTATGTTAAACTATATCATGATCGAAGTGCAAAATTTTCTATTAAACGGAATTTTAAAAGATACAACTACACAAAATACACAATCACCACGTGTTTTTGAAGGAGCTAGATTGCCGTTACTTTTTGCAAAAGTTACAAAACAGAACTTGAATTTTGGTTTTGTAATCGCAATTCTTCTGACAATAGGAATATTTTTCTTTTTCAAATATTTCAAAAAAGGATATGAAATAAAAGCAGTTGGACAAAGTGATACAGTTGCTGAAAATGCAGGAATTAATCCAAAATACATTATGTTTTTGGCAATGGGAATCGCTGGAGCGTGTGCTGGACTTGGAGGAGCTGAACGTGTTTTAGGTGGAGCTTCTCAGTACACATATACTGAGCTTATAATGGGAGATTATGGATTTACAGGACTTGCAGTAGCACTTCTTGGAAAAAATAACCCATTTGGAATATTAGTTGCGGCAATATTTTATGCGGCACTTGAAGTTGGGGGACAAATGTTGCAGCAAAGATACCAGATTGACAAGGATATTGTATTTATTGTACAAGCGTTAATCATTATTTTTGTAGCATCAGAAAATTTATTCAAATTTATGCTTAACAAAAAGAAAACGGCATAAATTTAGTTATTTAAATAAAAAAATATTGAGTCAGAAAGGAAAAATAAAATGAATATATTACAACAAATATTTAATTTATTACAGCAGACAATAATAATAGCACCTCCAATTCTTATAACAGCCGTAGGAGCGTGTATTTCTGAAAGAAGTGGAATTGTTAATATTGGACTTGAAGGAATTATGTTAAGTTCAGCATTTGCAACAGCAGTTGCTAATATAACTACAGGGAATCCATATTTAGGAATAATTTTTGGAATAATAGTGGGAATTCTAATTTCGCTAATTCATGCAGTAATCAGTATCAACCTTAGAGGAAATCAAATTATAAGTGGAGTTGCAATAAATCTGTTTGCGGCTGCAATAACTTCATATTCAATAAAAACTATCTTTAAAACTGCTGGAAGTACTCCATTAGCAAAATCATTGGCAAATCGTCCATTAATGATAATACTGATTTATGCAGTTGCCATAGCAATGTATTTCTTTTTGTATAAAACTGTTTTAGGTTTGAGAATCCGTTCAGTTGGAGAGCATCCATTAGCAGCTGATACAGTTGGAATAAGTGTTTACAAGACAAGATATATCGCTGTACTTATATCAGGTGCATTAGCAGGGCTTGGTGGAGCTTACCTTACAGCCGTATTGCTTCCTGCCTTTTCAAATAATATGTCAGCAGGACGTGGATATATCGCCTTGGCAGCAATGATTTTTGGAAAATGGAATCCAATAGGAGCAATTTTAGCAAGCCTATTATTTGCTTTCGGACAAGCATTTGCAGATGTTTCAAAAACAATCGGACTGCCAATATCTCAGCAATTTTTGACAATGATACCATACGTTTTGACTTTATTGGCGTTAGTTGGATTTGTAGGAAAATCGAAAGCACCGAAAGCATCAGGATTGCCGTATGAAAAATAAAATTTGATAACAAAAAAGGAATAAAAATGCTAAAATCTTATCAAGAAATAAATGCAGAAACAATTGACCGATGGGTTGAAGAAGGCTGGGAATGGGGACAGCCAATTAGCCATGAAACTTATTTAAACGCTAAAAATGGTAATTGGAATGTCCTCTTAACACCAGTCAATCCTGTACCTCACGAATGGTTTGGAAACTTAAAAGATAAAAAAATATTAGGACTGGCTTCTGGTGGTGGACAGCAAATGCCTATATTTGTTGCTTTGGGTGCAAACTGCACTGTTTTGGATTATTCAGATAAACAGCTGGAAGCTGAAAAAATGGTTGCAGAACGTGAAAAATATGAAATAGAAATTATCAAAGCCGATATGACAAAAAAATTACCATTTGCAGACAATAGTTTTGACATAATTTTTCATCCAGTAAGCAACTCCTATATCGAAAAAGTTGAACCAGTTTTTAAAGAATGTTACCGAATCCTGAAAAAAGGTGGAATTTTATTGTGCGGCTTGGATATTGGAACAAATTATACTGTAGATGAAAAGGAAGAAAAAATCATAAACAGTCTTCCATTTAATCCATTAGTCAATGAAGAGCAAAGAAAACAGCTGGAAGAACAGGACTGTGGAATTCAATTTTCCCACACAATATCAGAACAGATAGGTGGACAATTGAAAGCTGGATTTAGACTAACAGATATTTATGATGATACAAATGGATTTGGAAGGTTGCATGAACTTAATATTGCAAGTTTTGTAGCAACAAGAGCAACAAAAGAATAGAAATGAAAAAGCTGTTTTATAAGTTTTTCAAAAATAACTGACTTATGAAGCAGTATTTTTTTGTGTAAAAATTTTTATAGACTGGAGTATAAAAAAATGGTAATATTAGATGATGAAGAATATGATAAAGTTTGGGATATATAGTAAAATTGCTTTAAAACTGAACTCAAACCCTAAATTTATACAATTTTTAATAGTTTTTTTTTAATGGAGTCGAATCTATTTATATTAAGTTATTTTAACGCAGAGGCATCAGACGCCATGCCTCTGCACTCCCGCTTTACGCAAAACTTTCTTATAAGAAAAAAAGAAAACTCGCTTTTGAATAAAAATTTATTTATTTTAAATAGACAAATATGATTTAAAAGTTTTTCAAAAGCTCAGACAGTTCTTTTTCTCTTAACGAAATTTTGCTTGATTTTTGTTTTAGTTAAATAATTTTATTGTAGCTAAATGAAAGTTGTCGTGATTTTTTTGGGAATGAAAACGATTGTTTGAGCGAAGTTTTACGTAGCGAGTTTCGTTTTTATTTCAAAAAAATGCTTAGACGAGCCAGGATTGTAAAGGGGATGGCGAATGATCCCCTTTACCTAAAAAAGTAAAAAACATATAAGATATACAAAAATATTGATTTAATATAATTTACTTAAAAAAATTTAAGTGAAAGCATTATTATAAATTTTTAAAAGTAAAACTTGAGTTATTAATTATTTTGAATAAAAAATAAAAAAAGGATTGGTTTATTGAGGGGAATTTTAGGAGAGAGGAACATCGAAAAGAATGAAAGACAACAAGATAAAAATTATTGGAGCAAGAGAGCATAATTTGAAGAATATTGATATTGAGATTCCTAAGAATGAGCTTGTGGTAATTACAGGGGTTTCGGGGAGCGGGAAGTCTTCGCTTGCGTTTGATACGATATATTCGGAAGGGCAAAGAAGATATGTGGAGAGTTTGTCTGCTTATGCGAGAATGTTCATTGGGCAAATGCAGAAGCCTGAATTGGATAGCATTGAGGGGCTTTCGCCTGCGATTTCGATTGAGCAGAAAAGTGTTTCTAAGAATCCACGTTCGACTGTTGGGACAACTACTGAAATTTATGATTATATGAGGCTTTTATGGGCACATATTGGAGAGGCACATTGTCCGATTTGCCATCAGAAGGTGGAAAAGCAGTCGATTCAGGAAATTGTGGATAATCTTGTGAATGGACGAAATGAAAAGGATAAATTGATAGTGTTATCGCCTGTTGTTATTGATAAAAAAGGGACTCATAAAAATTTGTTCTTGAATTTGCAGAAAAAAGGATTTCAGAGAGTTCGGGTAAATGGAGATATTTTGGATTTAAATGACACAATTGACTTAGATAAGAATAAAAGACATAATATTGAAGTTGTTGTAGATAGACTTGTTGTAAAAAAAGATGATAAGGAATTTTTGAGCAGAATTACAGAAGCTGTCGAAACAGCGAGTGAGCTTTCTAATGGAAAAATTATTGCAAATGTGAATGGAGAAGATAACAAATATAGTGAAAATTTTTCCTGCCCAAATCATCCTGATGTGATTTTTCCTGATGTTGTGCCAAGACTGTTTTCATTTAATGCACCTTATGGAGCCTGTGAAGTTTGTAATGGGCTTGGTTCAAGGCTGGAAGTGGATGAGAATAAATTGATTGTAGATGAAAATTTGTCAATTAATGAAGGTGGAATTGTTTTTCCAGGAGCGACTACAAAAAAGGGGTGGAACTGGGATTTATTCACAGCAATGGCAAAAGCACATAAAATCGACTTGGATAAAAAGGTGTCTGAATTGACTCGAAAAGAGAAAGATATAATTTTTTATGGAAGTAATAAGAAGTTTAAGTTTTCTTGGAGCGGGGATAGTTTTAGTTATAATGGAAATAGAGAATTTGAGGGAATTGTGAATGGTATTGAACGTCGATATAGAGAAACTGCTTCGGAGTCAGCAAAGGAAGAGATGGAAGCTAAATATATGACGGAGAGAACTTGTAAGACTTGTAAGGGAAAAAGGCTTAAAGATGTTGTATTGGCGATAACTGTAAATGATAAGAGCATTATTGACTTGACAGAAGTAAGTGTTGTTGATGCGCTGAAATTTTATGAAAATATTACACTTACTGAAAAGCAGATGCAAATTGCGTCTGAAATACTGAAAGAAATAAAAGAGCGACTAAAATTTATGATAAATGTAGGGCTTGACTATTTGAGCCTTTCCAGAATGACAAAAACTCTATCTGGTGGGGAATCGCAGAGAATAAGACTGGCAACTCAGATTGGAAGCAGGCTTACAGGTGTAATTTATGTACTGGATGAGCCAAGTATTGGACTTCATCAGAGAGATAATGATAAATTGCTTGCAACATTGAAGGATTTACGTGACATTGGGAATAGTCTGATTGTGGTTGAGCATGATGAGGATACGATGAGAGAGGCTGATTATCTGATTGACATAGGACCAGGAGCTGGAATTAATGGTGGAAAAGTTGTTGCAGAAGGGACTCCGAAGCAAGTTATGAAAAATAAAAAATCATTGACTGCACAATATTTGAATGGAAAAATAAAAATAGAAGTACCTGAAAATAGAAGAAAATCCACTAAAGAAATTGTTTTAAAAAATGCGAAGGGAAATAATCTGAAAGATGTTACAGTACATATTCCATTGGAAGTATTTACTGTGGTTACAGGAGTTTCTGGAAGTGGAAAATCGACATTGATAAATCAGACACTTTATCCAGAACTTCACAACAGGCTGAATAAAGGAAAATTGTATCCGCTAGAAAATAGTGGGATAGAAGGTCTTGAACATTTGGAGAAAATTATTGATATAAACCAGTCGCCAATTGGAAGAACTCCTCGTTCAAATACTGCAACTTATACGAAAATATTTGATGATATAAGGGATTTATTTGCTCAGACAAATGATGCAAAAGTGAGAGGATATAGCAAGGGAAGATTTTCGTTTAATGTGAAAGGTGGAAGATGTGAAGCCTGTAGCGGTGCTGGAATTAATAAAATTGAGATGAATTTCTTACCAGATGTTTATGTGGAATGTGAAGTTTGTAAAGGAAAACGTTATAATAGAGAAACGTTGGAAGTACATTACAAAGGGAAAAGTATTTCGGATGTGCTGGATATGACGGTTGAGGAAGCATACGAATTTTTTAAGAATATTCCGACACTTGAGAGAAAATTGCAGACATTGATTGACGTGGGAATGAACTATATTCAGCTGGGACAGCCTGCTACAACTCTTTCTGGAGGGGAAGCTCAAAGAATAAAACTTGCTACAGAACTTTCCAAAATTTCACGTGGGAAAACAATTTATGTACTGGATGAGCCTACAACTGGACTTCATTTTGAAGATATTAGAAAACTACTGGAAGTACTGAATCGACTTGTAGAAAAAGGGAATACAGTGCTTGTAATAGAACATAATCTTGATGTTATAAAATATGCTGACCATATAATAGATATAGGACCTGAAGGTGGGCATAAAGGAGGACAGATTATTGCACAAGGTACTCCAGAAGAAATAATAAAATCTCGAAAATCACACACAGCAAAATTTTTGAAAAAATATTTGAAATAAAATTTAGATTTAAGGTAAAACTAACTTTAAAAATATGAAATAATAAATAATATTTTGTATTATTAGGGCAAGCAAATACTTGAAAATTATTTTAAAATATACTCAAAACCATTTAAAATTGAATTGCTAGAAATTATATAAATTTAGGGTTTGAGTAAAATAGTCATAACTTTTGAGTTCTGTTTTAAACTAGTTTTACTATAAGTTCAAGTAAATTGTAACAAAGAAAAGGAGAAAAAGATTGGTTATGAAAAGTAAAAATTCATTTTTAAAAACAGTTTTATTAATGCTAATAATGATGTTTGGGGTAATTTCCTGCGATTTTTTGGCAAATAAAACCATTCGTGTGCCAAAATCGGTAATTGAGTCAAAGGCTAAGGAAAAATTCCCGATTACAAAGAACTTTCTAGTAGGGAAAATTACTGTCAAAAATCCTAAAATTTCATTTAAAGATAACAGAATTTATCTTGTAACGGATTATGACGCCTCATTGCTGGCAGATAGATCAGAAGGAGTTATTGAGTTAAATAGTGAAATTAAGTTTGACGAAAAAACAAACCAGCTCTATTTGGTAGACATGCAAGTAGAAAAAATTTTGGATAAAAATGGAAAAGATGTTGTGACAACACCTGTTGCAAAATCAATGAAAGCCCTAATATCAAATTATTTGGAAACAAATCCAGTTTACAAATATGAGTCAGATGATAAGAAAAAAGTTAAAGTAAAAAATATGTTTATAAAAAATGGAAAGTTATTTGTACAAACTTAATGGAGAATTTTAATTTTTACAGTGGAATTTAGATTTCACTGTTTTTTGTTGAAAAAATTGTATATTTTTAATTTGTCTGATATTATTAAGTAATGAAGATGTTTTTAGGAAGGAAAGTACAGAATTGGAAAAATTATTTGAGAAACTAAAAAAATTGACTACCCCAACTATTTCTGATAGGGGGAAAATGTATTTTGTCAATAAAAAAGCAGAATTGACAACACTTATAAAAACTTCAGATAAAATAACGATAGAATCACGAGTTATGGGAAGTTATGAAAATATTTACTATGTTGATATAACTTATTTTGAAGGTAATGAGAAAAAAGAAGAGAATCTTGTGTATGAATGTGACTGTCTAAATTTTTTGGAAAATAAAAAACCTTGTAAACACATTATAGCTACTGGAATAGCTGCAGATAAAGAAATTGAGGCTGGGAATATTTATTTTAAGAAAAATAGGGAATTTAAAATGGAAGAAGAAGTGCTTGATATTAAGAGAAAAGAAGCAGAAGAAGAAAATGATTTGTTTGAAAACCTTCAAAAAAATTTAGGAATAAAAAAAGCGATTTCTAAAAAAAGTATATATCAAGATATTGAAAAAGAAACAATTAAAAAATTTAAGGAAAGGTTGTTGGAATTAAAAAACAAAATTGAGAACGATGAAATTTCAGATTTGGAAAAAACTGAATACAAATTGGAACTTGAATTAAGTCAGGACACGCCTTCAATGTCTACTTTAAGAGTAAAAGTGGGAGAGAAAAAACTAAGTTATGTAAAAAATCTGGAACGTTTTGTTCATCAAGTAGCAAGAGGAAAATCTTACGAAATAAGTTCTAAAAATATTTATAATCCAAACATACATTATTTTAGTGAAATAGATAAAAAAATAATGGAAAATTTGAACAATTACTTTAGTAACAAAGAAAAATTTGGAATGCATTTTAATGGTTATTATGTAAAGTTACAGGGGGAACCTTTAAATCCGATGTTGGGAGAGATGATATTTTCAGCTGTAGAAAATAAAAAAACAATAAAATTTGGAAATAAGACACTTTATGTGACAGGAGAACATGAACCTGTGTTTGCATTTCAGAAAGATAAACGTGGACGAGAAAAGATAATCATAAGGGATTTTTCGGTTTTATCTCCTACGAGTCGTCATTTTAACTTGAATAGCGGGATATCAAATATTATAAAGTTTTATAAAATGAGTGGTATGGAATGGGAAATCATAAATACACTTACAGTAGGTAGTAAAAGTGAAATAGAATTTTTGAATGAAATATCAGGAAAATTAGTTAATGAAATAATAGAAGTTCTTTCAAAATATGAAATTCCAATTGCCAAAGTTACAGAAGAATACGGAAAAGTTAATATTTTTGTGGAAGAAGGAAATAGAAAAAATAAACTTTTGATAATGCTTTCGTGTCTTGAAGAAAGTGTCAAAATAGACGGTAAATATTTTATTCCTCAAAAAAATAAAAAACTTCAAAGAGAGATTTCTGAAGATTTTCAAGAAAATGCCGATGCTCACTTTATAAATATAGAACTACAACCAGAACGTGTGTATAGCAAAAAATTGAGAAAATTTACACACAAACAGCTAAAATCTGATGATATTATGTTAGAAATTGACAGAAACAAATTTTTAAAAATAGCGGATATCATTGACGAAAAATATGCTGAAAATGTAAATATAAATGTAAGTGACAAAGTAAAAAAAATTCGTAGAGTTAGTGTACAAATGAATATAAAATCTGTTGAAAATGAACTTTTTAGTTTAGATTTCAATGTTGAAGGAGTTGATGAAAAAGATGTCGAAACAATTTTAGAGGGAGTAAAGAATGAAGAAAAATTCATTACGCTGTCAAGTGGTGAACTTGTGAAAATAGCTAACAAAAGTAGTGAAGAGATGATTGGAATTGTAGATGCGATTTCAGATTTGAAGATTGGAAAAAATAGAATTTCTAAGATAAAGGTTTTACAGCTGGCACAAGTTTCTAACAGTATTAACGAGGAATTAAATGAAATGGAAGAATTTAAGGAACTTTTCCAAAAAATAAAAAATCGTGAAAATAAGGAACCATCAAATATAAAGGCAAAACTGTTTCCCTATCAAAAAATTGGGTTTAATTGGCTAAAAAATATGTACGATATTGGCTTTGGCGGAATTTTGGCAGATGATATGGGACTTGGGAAAACTTTGCAGGCGATTTCGCTTATTTCGGAAATTCAGCTGGAAAATAAGGATTTGTTTGGAATAATTATTGTTCCGACTTCACTTCTGCACAACTGGAAGGAGGAATTTCATAAATTTTCGGATATAAAGCCAATTCTTGTAGAAGGAGCTGCCAATACAAGAAAAGAGATGATTGAAAAAGCTAAAAAAGGAATTTTGATAACAACTTATCAGACTTTTAGAAATGACGTAAAAAATTATAAAAACAAAAAATTCGATGTGGCAATACTGGATGAGGCACAAAATATAAAAAATGTATCTTCACTTGTAAAAAAAGCAACAGATAAGCTAAACAGCTCTGTAAATTTTGCACTCACAGGAACTCCAATCGAAAACAGCATTATGGAACTCTGGTCAATTTTTGATTTTATCTTCCCTAGTTATTTAGACAACATAACAAAATTCAGAAAAAAATATAAAAATTCATTAGATAAGCCAGATTCTAAAAAAATATTTAATTTGAAAAAAATAGTTTCTCCATTTATTTTGCGAAGAACAAAAAAGGAAGTATTGACAGAACTGCCTGAAAAAGTAGAAAACAATATGATAGTAGAATTAAGCAGTGAACAGAAAAAATTATACATGGCATACGTAAAACAAGCTAAAAAAGAACTTAGAGAATTTGACAAGGAAGAAAACAATAATCTGAAAGTACTGGCAATTTTAACAAAATTACGCCAAATCTGTAATTCTCCACAATTGTTCGATGAAAATTATAAAGGTGAAGTTGCTAAAATTGAACTTTTAAAGGAATTAATGCCTGATATTTTGGGAAATAACCATAGAATGCTTATATTTTCACAATTTTTAGGAACTCTTGAAGAAATAAAAATAGAATTGGAAAAAGAAAAAGTTAAATATTTTTACATCGACGGAAGTGTCAAATCAAAAGAACGTATGGAAATTTCCAAAAAATTCAATTCAGGTGAAGGACAAGTAGTTTTAATTTCGTTAAAGGCTGGAGGAACAGGTTTAAATCTGGTTGGGGCAGATGTCGTAATTCATTATGATCCGTGGTGGAATTTTGCAGTAGAAAATCAGGCAAGCGATAGGGCTCACAGAATCGGACAGAAAAAAAGTGTTCAAGTTATAAAACTGATAACAGAAGGTACAATTGAGGAAAAAATAATAAAACTTCAAGAAAAAAAACGAACCTTGAGTGAAAATATTTTGGAGAAAAACAATAAAAGTGATAATCAGAAATCAAAAGATATTTTTGAGATGAACGAGAGAGAATTGATGGAGCTTTTGAGTCTTGAAAAATAAAATATTGATTTGAAAAAATTTCAAAAACTTTAGATTGCAGTGCTCATGAAAAAAGAAATTTTATAACATTGACAATATTTAAGAAAAATGATATACTGATTTAGTCATACTAGCCGGGGAGTTAGCGGTGCCCTGTATCTACAACCCGCTTTAGTAGAGGTGATGTCAAATTTAAGGGAAGTTCTAGTATCAACGTCTTATTTCAAAAGTGTTGAGAAAATAGTCCTGTATTGTAGAGAGTTAGCGAAATGTGTCAGGTCGGGAACGAAGCAGCACTAAGTTAGTTTCTCTAGGTTTACAGGGTAGCTGTTTTTGAGCTTTTGGATTAAGAAACGGATGGTAGAATGTTTTCGAGAATTTGATGTATGACTTTTTATTTAAGTAATTATAGTGTATTATTTTAAAATTGAAATTCCTTTTTCAAAAATTAAATTTTTTTAGTTTAGTTTCTTTTACTACGAATGGAGGTTTCACGATGAAAGTAGTTGAATGGGATAAAAAGGAGAATATAAGTAAAATTTTAATAGATTTATTGGAGATAGATCCGAAATTTTCTTTTGATAAAGAGAAGGATGATATATTTTTTTTATATAATAATGGAGAGTTGTGTGGATATGTAATTCTTATTTTAAACAATATTGCCCAATTGAAAAAAATATTTATTTTACCAAAATTAAGAAATAATGGATATGGAACATTTTTTTTAAAATATATAATTAATTGGATTACAAATAAAAATTTTGATTCACTAATCATAACTAATCATAAAAAAATGAACAATTTCCTTGAAAAACAGCGATTTATAAAAACAGAGGACGGATATATATTAAATAATCTGACAGAAACTAAAAGACAGAAAAAAAATATGCTATCTATTTCCAAGTTTGCAATTTGTGTAAATATTGTTTTGGCTCTATTAAAAATTATGGCTGGGAAAATTTTTTACAGCATGTCGCTACTTTCTGACGGATTAAATTCACTTTCAGATTTGATTACAAATGTGCTGGTTATCGTGGGGCTAAAGGTTGGAAGTAATCCTGAGGATAAGGAGCATCCGTTTGGGCATGGAAAGATAGAATCGGTTTTTAGTGTGATAATAGGGACGTTTATAATGATAACGGCTTTTGAGCTGATAAAAGATAATTTTTCAAAATTAACTTCTTTTAGTAATGAAAATAATGTGAATATTACACTTATTCCAATAGTTATAACTGTTTTGGCAATATTGATAAAAATTTTTCAATTGACTTTTATGAAGAAAAAGGCAAAGAAATATAATAATGCCTTGATAAATTCCTTACTTGCAGATTACAATACTGATATTGTTATTTCCAGTTCTGTTTTATTTGGGTTGCTTTTATCAAGGATTCATCCTATATTTGATACGATTGTAGGATTTATTGTGTCAATTTATATTATAAAGAGCGGTTATGAACTGATAAAGGAAAATTCGTTAATATTGATGGATTCACAAGATGATGCCCTGATTGAAAAAATTCGTTCAGAAATATTACAATTTGAAGAAATTGAAAATGCACACGATTTTCGCATGACTACTTCTGGAAAGGACATTTATATGTTTGTGGATGTACGAATGGATAAAAATAAGACGATTGAAGAAGCACATGATATTACAAATAAAATTTCAAAAAAGATTAAGCATAAATATAAAAATATAAAAAGGTTTTTGATTCATATAGAGCCTGTTTACGAAGATGATTAAATTTTTTGAAATAGAAATTAAATAAGTTACTAATTTATAAAAATATAAAGGAGATATTGTAAAATGATAGAAAAAATAAAACATGAAAAATACAAAATTTTAAAAAGAAATATTATTGGAGATTCTGATTTTACGAAGGAAACAATGTTTATTCTGATTTGTGCAATGATTATAGCGTCAATAGGATTAAATACAAACTCTGTTGCAGTAATTATTGGAGCAATGTTGATTTCGCCACTAATGTCACCAATTCAGTCGCTAGGATTGGGATTATCAAATGGAAATTTAAAAAGAGTTTATGTATCACTTTTTAGATTGGGAATTTTTATATTAATAAGTATAGTAAGTTCCACTTTTTATTTTTTAGTAAGCCCTATAAATGATGCAACACCACAGATACTAGCAAGAACTTATCCTACTTTATGGGACGTTTTAATCGCAATTTTTGGTGGAATTGCAGGAGTAATTGGAAAAACAAAAGAAGATGGTGGAAATGTAGTTCCTGGAGTAGCTATTGCAACAGCATTAATGCCGCCTTTGTGTGTAGTAGGATTTGGGATTGCTCATGGGAATCTGAAAATTTTTCTTGGAGCAGGATATTTGTTTATAATAAATGTATTTTTTATAATGATAGCAACATTAGTTGGCTTGATAGTTTATTCTGGAAATATTTTTGAAACAAGAAATAAAATTTCAATAAAAAAACAAATAATATTTTATATAGGAAGTTTAATCATAATTATTCCAAGTATATATACAGCAACAACTTTAGTTCAAGATACAGCGAGAGAAAATTCATTAAAAAAATTTATTTCAAGGGAATTAAAAACTCATTATGTTTTTGATAATTCTATTAATAAAAAAGATAAAACTGTTACTTTAAAAATTGTAGGAGATGCCTTTAAAAAACAGGATATTGAGAAATTAGAAAAAAAACTGGAAAAATATAAATTGAAAAACTATAAATTAAAAATACAGCAGTTATCCAATGAAAAGTATTTAACAGCACAGGACTTATCAAAATATCTGAACGAAGAAAAAATAAAAGAAAATGCTGAAGATATTACATTACCACTAAAAAATGAAAATCAAACAATTTTGGAGAATGATTTAAAAACTGTTGAAAATATTTTATATAAAAATTTTTCAAATAATATTAGCGAAGTTAAAATTGGAAAATTGATAGATGCAAATAATAATGAGAACTTTGTTGTTTTAGTTGTTGGGAATGAAACAATGACAGATGAAATTTCTGAAAAAATAAAAAATCTTGAATTTAACACTGAAAAAAAATATAATATTTTTGTTCAAAAAGTTCAAAAAAATACTGAAGAATTTGAACAAAATAAAAATTAATTTTTAAAATTAAAAAAATTGAAACAAATATAAATTCAGAAAAAAATAAATAAAAGATAAAAAAATCTTGTGAATAAATGGAAAAAATATATTAAAGCCTTGACAAATGGCTTTATATTTATTATAATAGTTTGTATAAATGTAAAAAAAATTATGATTTTTTATAATTATTTTTACAATATTGAATGAAAAAATTAACGATATAAAAATTAGAAAGGAGTCGATAAATAATGGCAGTACCTAAGAAAAGAACCTCTAAAGCAAAAAGAAATATGAGAAGATCACATGATTCTATCAAAGCTCCAAATATTGTTGTAGAAGCTGACGGTTCAATAAGAAGACCACACAGATTAAACTTGGAAACAGGAGTTTACAGAGGTAGACAAGTGTTAGCAACTGATGAAGCAACTGATGCTGAATAGTTTGTTGAAGCAGGATTTATGTCTTGCTTTTTTTTTGGCTTTATTATTTATTAATTTAAATGTTTTTAGTTGTATTTTTAAAAATTTTATGATAGACTTTAGTAGAATGATTTTAAACTGAAATTGGTATAAAATTATAGTAAAAAAACTTTAAAACTGAACTCAAAAGTTATTACTATTTACTCAAATACTGAATTTATATAATTTTTAATAGCTTAATGTTAAGCGAGTTCGAGTATATAAGGAAACTAAGAAATATAATAAAGTAAAAATAAAAAATAAATTTGAGGTGAAATATGAAAGTTGGAATTTTAGGAACAGGATCTTATGTACCTGAAAAGATAATGACAAATGATGATTTGGCAAAAATTGTGGATACAAATGATGAATGGATAACAGTTAGAACTGGTATCAAGGAAAGAAGAATTGTGGATGAAAATGAAGGAACATCCGATTTGGCATTTAGAGCAGCACAAAGAGCAATTGAAGATGCTGGAATAGATAAAAATGAGATTGATTTGGTTATTGTTGCGACTATGACTCCTGATTATGGAACTCCATCGACTGCGGCACTTGTTCAGGATAAATTAGGAATAAATGCTGCGGCATTTGACTTGAGTGCAGCTTGTACTGGGTTTGTTTATGCTTACTCTGCCGGGCATAGCTTTGTTAAGGCTGGACTTTATAAAAAAGTGCTTGTGATTGGAGCAGAAGCAATGTCAAGAGTGATTGACTGGACTGACAGAGGAACTTGTATTCTGTTTGGAGATGGTGCAGGAGCTGTTGTACTTGGAGAAGTGGAAAATGGAGGATACTTAGCAAGCCATCTTGTAGCTGACGGTTCTGGGGCATGTGAATTATTAGTGCCTGCAGGAGGTACAAAAGAGCCTGTATCTAAAGAAAAAATTGATAATAAGGATATTTATCTAAAAATGAATGGAAGAGAAATCTTTAAATTTGCAGTAAGAGTTTTCCCAGAAACTGTGGAAGATGTATTAGGACAGGCTGGAATAACTGCTGATGATGTTGATTTATTTATTCCTCATCAGGCAAATATTAGAATTATTGAGTCAATTGCAAAAAGATTTAAGCAACCGCTTGATAAATTTTTTGTAAATTTGAGTAAATATGGAAATACTTCGGCGGGATCAATTCCGATAGCACTTGATGAGGCGATAAAGGAAGGGAAACTTAAAAAAGGAGATAAGTTTGTTGCTACTGGATTTGGTGGAGGACTGACTTATGGTTCGATTTTGGTCGAAATTTCAAAATAGTTGGAAAATAATTGTTAATAAAAATTAAATAATTTATAAAGATAAAATTTGTAAAATATAAAATTACAGGAGGAGAATTATGAATTCAAAAATATTTTGGGGATTGGTAATAGTTGTTTTAAGTTTGCTTAAATTTATACCTGAAGATATTATGAAATATATCGTTAATTATCAGGTTGTAATGATTCTTGTAGGAGGTTATTTTCTTATTAAGAAGAAAAAACATGGATGGATTTTCTTGATTGTAGGAATATATTTGTATATTACTCAATATATATGGGAAAACTTACCATTATTTATAGTTCCATTAATTTTAGGATTAGGAATTATTGGACTGGGTGTAAAGGAAATAGTTGATAAAAAGAAATTAACTAAATTTAGCAGTAAAGATATTAAAGAATCAAAAGATGAAGAAATAGTGGATGCTGAAGAAATAAAAAAATAATTATATTTATATTTTTTATTGAAATTAAAAATTATGATTATTGACCAATTAAAAATAATTAAAAGATATGAGAATAAAAGGAGAATTTATGTCAAAAATTGCTTTTGTATTTCCAGGACAGGGTACACAGTATGCTGGAATGGGGAAAAAATTATATGATGAAGTAAATGATGAAAACAAAAAATTAATTGATGAGATTTTTAAAAATAATGAAGATGTGAAAAGAGTTATTTTTGAGGGAACAGATGAGGAGCTGAAAAATACGAAATATGCACAGCCTGCAATTGCACTATTTTCAGTTGTTTTAACAAAATTATTGAAAGAAAAAGGTATAAATGCTGATTTTGTGGCTGGACACAGTTTGGGAGAGTATAGTTCCTTATATGCGGCTGGAGTTTTAAGTGAAACTGATACGCTAAAATTGATTTCAAAAAGAGGGGAAATAATGAGCGGTGCTAATATTGACGGTGGAATGGCTGCAATATTGGGGCTTAGTGCAGAAGATGTAGAAAACATATGTGGTGAAATTGATGGAATTGTGGAGGCAGTAAATTATAATGAGCCAAAACAGACAGTTATTGCTGGAGAGAAAGAAGTAATTGAAAAAAATCTTGAACTGTTTAAGGAAAAAGGAGCAAGAAGAGCATTGCCTCTAGCAGTTTCAGGGCCTTTTCATTCATCATTAATGAAACCTGTTGCAGAAATTTTAAAAAAAGAATTTGAAAATTACACTTGGAATAATCCAGCGACTCCGATTATTGCAAATACCACAGCAAATGTTTTAAATTCTGCTGATGAAATTCAAAATGAACTGTATAATCAGACATTTGGACCAGTAAAATGGGTAGACACAATAAATAAATTGGCTGAAAATGGGGTTACAAAAATTTATGAAATCGGACCTGGAAAAGTTTTGGCAGGACTAATTAAAAAAATTAATAAAGAAATTGAAGTTATTAATATTGAAAATGTTGAAAATCTGTAATTTCAAATTTATGTAAGACTGACTTAGAAAACTTTGTCTAAGTTTAGTTTTATTATAATAATTTTTTAATAAAAAACAAAAAATGAATATAAAGTAAACTTCGAGAAAAAAATAAAAGATTATTTCATAAAAAAGCAGCTTTATCAATTTAAGGCTGCTTTATTATAAATATAAAAAATACTATTTAAAATATTTAAAAAATTCTACTCTTTTAAATCAATCATTGAATATAGTCAAAAGTTTCCAAAGTTAAATTTCTATTTCCATTTCCGTAGAAATATACTTTAAATATTGTTCCTTTGGAAAATTTATAATAAGTCTGTTCAACAAGTCCTGTAAAATTAAATATTTTTCCTGACTGAAGGCTCACACAGTTTGCGAATCTTTTACCATCTTTTGTTATACCTCTTGAAGTCACACGACATTTTTCTACTGTCCGTAAAGTTTTTTGTGCTGCAAAACTGTAAACACTTCCTAATATTAAAAATGCAAAAATAATTTTTTTCATAATAAATCAGCTCCTATCATTGTAATTTTTAGTTATTTGTGAAAATTTATAAATTCTACCATATTACTCCCAGCCTTTCTGCAAGTTGTACATAATTTGCAGGAGGCATCCAGTATTTAATAATTTTTTTGTTTTTATTGAATACATCCAGTGCTTTTTCCTTTTCACCTTTTTTCAGATAAACATCTATCATAATTCTGAACAGTTCATTCATCGGATGATTTCTACTACTTTCATAAACAAATTCCGGATATTTTTTTGTATCGACATTTTTATATGCTTCAATTCCTTTTTGTGCATAATTCAATATCTCTGAATATTTATCAGGATAATTATGATAAATAAAATCTGTCATAATGAGATATCCTTTTGGATAATCAGGGAAATTTTCTATTAATTTTTGCGATATTCTTTTAAAGTTAATATTATCAGGATTTTTTACCGGCGAGTAAAGCATTAGAAGCAGTTTATAATCATCAATTTTTGCTGTTTTATTTTTTACTTTTTCCTCTTTTTCACTGATTAAAAGTTTTGTATCATCATCATTTCCCGGCGTTCTTACAATTTCTCCTATGGTTTTATCCATTCCTTTTATTTTGTAGCTGTCAAGTGAAAGAATATTTATAAACTCTATATTCTCATCATAAGGAATTTTCCATTTTTTAAGCGGATAGAAGTACTCAAATTTTACAATCATTTCTTTTTCGATATATTTTGTGTCATTTTTCTTTAATTCATTTTTCAAAAAAGAAGAGATTTCCTGTTCTATTATTTCTAGCTGTGTAGATCTGCTTTTTCCTCTTACCAACGAATTAAAGTCTTTGTTTTTATAAAATTTAGACATTGTATAGTTTAAATCGGGATATTTTAGTGACACATTTACATAAGCCAGCTTTATATCCCTTCCGTTTCCATTTTTCTGCTTTGTTAGTTCAATTTTATTTATTTTATAAGTAAGATATTTATAACTTTCTTGTGAAGTACGCCAGATATTAAACCACATTAAATGATATTCACTAACTTTTTTTGTATCTTCATTTTTTGCTGCATTGATATAATCTTCAAAAGCCGCTATTACAGCCTTTTTATCATCATTCTCTTCAGCACTTTGGCTAATTCCGCAGCTTGTTATAAACATAATTGCCAGTAAAATAAATGATATAATTCTTTTCATGATTCCTCCTGATTTTTCTAATAATAAATTTTCCTGGTTACACTAAAAATGCTATTTTTTTAACTTTTTAATCAAAAAATAAACTATTTTTTCATATTTTCTGAAGTAGATGCCATATCTTTGGAAAATGTCATTGAAATTCCTGTATCCTGATTATACTGCACTTTTCCATTTTTTACAATAATTTCATCTGATTCCTTGCCATTTCCTACAAGAATGTATCTCCCGTTGCCCTTACTTTGCATATCATAGGTTCCTGCCTTTGTTATACAGTTCCCGTTAACTACATTGTTAAGGCTTATATAGGCAATATTTCTTTTTATTTCAAAATATGAATCTTCAAAGCATTCCTGACCTGCCACCTTTACAGTCTGCCCTTTTGTAGTCAGCGTTTCCACATTATATTTTCCTGAAATGCTGCGCTGGGAAGCTTTCCCCTTTGCTTCACATCCCATACTCATTAAAATCATTCCTGCCATCATAGCTAGGTTTATTTTTTTATTTTTCATTTTTTCACCTCTGTCTGTATTTAACTATTCAAAATTCCGTCAGCTATTTTCTTATCCTATTAAAATAAATGTATATGTGCTTTACTTCCATATAGTAAAACGAATGTCATAATTGGCATAAAAGGTATAAAAAGAAGCATACTCTGCATTATCTTCATTTTAAAAAGCCTAAATTTTACTTTTGGAATCTGCTTTTTCTGAATTATGTCTATCATGTTGTCCACAATTTCTGAGATTCTGCTATTTTCTATCATTATATCTGTTTGCGAAGATCCTCCTTTTAAGTTTTTCTCAGGCACAAAACAGATTTCCTTTTTTCCATCAAGAAGATAGATGTGAGATTTAGATCTGATTATTCGAGTGCCAAATAGAGGAAATAACTCAGTACCCCAGTTATAGCCTTTAATATCCAGTAATTTTCCATTTAAATAAAAATCTTCATTTATTATCTCAAGTGTATCTTTTGTTTTTTCTTTTGGATAATAGTATTTGTTCCCGTATGTTATACTTATTACAGCACAGTTAAGTAAAAGCAGTATTCCAATTTTTATCCCGAAAAATATTAATATTTCTGTTATGTTAAAGCAGATAATATTCAAAACAACTGCTTTTTTCAGATTTTCAGGCACTTCATAAAATACCGTTCCTGTTTCTGTTCTTTCACGGTAAACTGTATCAGCTGCTAAAATTCCAAGTTTTATTTTCTCTTTAACCTCATCCTCATACCTTTGAATAATCTTATGTAAATTTTTTTTGATTTTTCTATTTTTCATATCAAAAATAATTATTATACCCAAAACTGCAAAATATATTAATGCAAAAACTAAACTATACAGCATTTTAGACTCCCTGAATTAATAAGATATATTCCTTGCAATGTTATATGAATTCTGTCAGCATCCACTTTTAAAATTGTTTTCAGTACCTGTTTTTATAAAGATAATATTGTTATACACCATATATGCTACCATTATTTTACTAAAATAAATACATATATGCTTTGCTTTTATACAAAGAAACAAGTATCACAATTGATATAAAAAGTAAAAAAAGAAGTATGCTCTGCATTTTTTTCATTTTAAAAAGTTTGAATTTTACTTTTGGAATCTGTTTTTTCTGGATTACATCAATAATATCATCTATAATTTTAGAAATTCTGTCATCTTCTATTATTATATCTATTCGAGATCTTTTTAACTGTCTTTCAGGTACAAAACAGATTTCCTTTTTGTCATCAAGAAGATAAATATGGGATTTAAGTCTGATTATTCGAGAGCCAAACAGGGGAAATAATTCAGTACCCCAGTTATAGCCCTTTATATCCAATAATTTTCCATTTAAATAAAAATCTTCATTTATTATTTCAAGTGTATTTTCTGTTTTTTCTTTTGAATAATAATATTTATATCCATATATCATACTTATTACAGCACAGACTATTAAAAGCAATATTCCAATTTTTATTCCCAGAAATATTAATATTAGCATTATGGCAAAGCAAATAAGATTTAGAACAACTGCTTTTTTCAAATCCTCCGGCACTTCATAAAATACTCTTCCTGTTTCTGTTCTTTCACGGTAAACTGTATCAGATGATAAAATTCCAAGTTTTATTTTCTCTTTAACCTCATCTTCCTGTTTTTGATTAATTTTGCGAAGATTTTTTCTGTTTTTTATTTGTTTCACACCAAAAACGATTAATGTAACAGCAACTGAAAGATATACTAATGCAATAATTGAATTCATTTTAGACTCCTCCGTATTAATAAGATATTCCTTGAGCTGTTATACGGACTCTGTCAGCATCCACTTTTAAAATAGCTTCAAGTATTTGTTTTCCTGCCTCCCTTAATTGAGCTGTAGTCTGTGAATTAGGATTGCTCTGATTTAAGGACTGTCCCACAGCCAAAGTCATTCCAACCATAACCATCTGGTCGTACATACTTTTTTTCTCCCTGTTGCTCATTCCGTCAAAAAATCCGCTATTTTCAAGATGAGCCTTGAACTGATTTGCCATAGGTTTCACATAGTCATCATTAAGACTTATATTGTTATATGCCATGTATGCTCCTGCTATTACAGCCGCTACTGCTGAAGACAAATCATTTGTCGGTATTCCTACAGAATGGGCTACCTGTGGGAAAGAATCATACAGCTGTTTTAATGATGCCCTTATTTCCTTTTGCTGGCTTTTTGGATAAGTTGCAACCAATGTTTCCAGTCCATCGGTACTTCCGTCCTGTGTGAAAGTAAGTGATGATTTTCCGTAAGATTTACCTTGTGAAGATGAAGTTGTATTTAAAAGTTCCTGCATTATTTCATTTTTAAACATATCGCCATAATCAGCATGAGCTTGTCCTGAAATTCCAAGTCCCAGTGCTAAAATACTTAAAAGAAATATTTTTTTCATAAATTTTGCTTTCATAACTGTTCCTCCTGTAATTTTTTTATTTTACTGTTAATTTAAATTAGATAATTTTTTCTTGTTTTCCTCATATTTTTTACTATTAGTAGATTTTAACATTTCATTATCCTTTTTGGCATTTTCTAAAGCTATGTTATACAAAAGGGGATTATAGTTTTCTTTTAGAAATTTTTGGTTAATTATAAAAGTTTCTACTGCTTTTTCATTATTTCCTAACAATCTGTAAGTCTGTATTAAATTTTTTTCAATTATCTCTGAAAGTACATTATTTAATACTTTAATATCTTTATATTCCGTATAACTCTGTTTACCATGTTTTAAAATACCTATTGCTTTTTCATAATATTCAGCACTTTCCTTATATTTTTTTTCATAAAAGAGAATATCTGCCATCACTCTGTAACCATAGGAATAATCAGGAGCATTTTTTAAAAATATTTCTGTAATTTCCTTTGTTCTTTTAAATTCACGGTTTTGATAAAATGCCACGGTTACATAATTACGGTATTTCTCAAGATTTTTGCTGTCCTTTAAAAATTCTTCTTCCGCTTTTTTTATAGTTTCTTCTGATGAAACTTCTTTCTGTTTTTCTATTTCAGAGCTGTCTTTTTCTGAATTCTTTTTATTTTCTTCAGTTTTATTTTTATCGCTCTGGCTTGTATCAATATTATTACCTTTTTTTGTTTTATTTTGTTCCTGTTTCTTATTGCAGCTAAAAACAACAAAAACTATCATAGCTATCATTAAAATTTTTTTCAATTTTATCACTTCCCCAATGGATACAGAATTTTTTATGTTTTTTATTTTCTTAACAGTCCTTCTTAAACTTTTGCTTTGTAAATATTGGCTTCACTTAAATTCCATAATTCTTACCTATCAAAGAAATCAGATATATCATAAAAGAAACATAAATCGCCACTATTAGTAAAAGGTGTAATGGATAAAAGAAATAAAACATATATTTTGTAAATCTGTTATGAATACCCTGCTTTCCGTTGTAAAGCCATATTATCGGCAGTGAAAATATCGCAAATATCTGTGTTTTTATAAATATCTCATTCCCAAAAAAGTTAAACGGAAATTCAAGTCCAGGCATAATAAATACGTTTAGAAACACCATTAATACAGCCTGAAATATTATATTCCTGTAATCTTTCCCCCTGAAAAAATAGAATATCAGAATAATTGCAATCCCATATCCTAAATAATCACTTCTTGCAAAATGTGCAATTGCGACAGTTAAAATGCTTATAGCAGCTTTTACAAAAAATTTTATTATTTTATTCATATTTTCTGATTTTTCCGTTTTTTCCAGTAAATTCATTCCACATAAGGCAATTCCAAAAGTCCATAATACATTGTTATATGGATAAAATACCATTATTTCTCCTTTTAATGCCAGACTTGCAAAAAGATTGAACGGAATTTCCGAAATAGCTGCAAAAATAAAGATACGTATTAAATACTTTTTTCTGTTTTTAGTCCTAAAAAATCCTTCTACGAGCATAAAGGCAAAAATTGGAAAGGCAAGTCTTCCAAGCATATTTAACCATATCTGATTAGGAAAAAATATATTCCACAGATGATCTGCCACCATAAATGCCATTGCCAGAATATGCAGTGTAAAAGAATTTATCCCTTTAGAAAATATAACTTTTTTATCCATTTTCACTCCTATTCTATTATTTTAATAAGAAAGCCCTGATGCCGTTATTCTCACTTTGCTTGCACTTACTCCAAGAAGTCCCTCAAGCACCTTTTTACCAGCCTGTCTTAATTGAGCTGTAGTCTTTGCATTTGGATTTTGCTGATTTTCGGACTGACTTACAGCCAAAGTCATCCCTATTATTACCATTTGGTCATAAATATATTTTTTTTGGCTGTCACTCATTTTATCAAATTCAGAAACACTTTGCATAGCTTCTTTAAACTGATTTGCAATAGGTTTCATATAACTGTCATTCAAACTGACATTGTTATAAGCCATATATGCTCCTGCTACAACAGCAGCCATTCCTGTTGATAAATCATTTGTAGGTATTCCTACAGAACGTGCTACCTGCGGGAATGAATCCTGTAATTTTTTCAATATAGGTTTCACTTGGGCTCTTTTATTTGAAGGATATTGAAGAACTAAATCATCTAATCCTTTTGTATTTCCATCAGGTTTAAATGTTATTTTAGCTTTTTTTGTAGAAGTAGCTGTCTTAGCACTTGTCGATGAAGATGTATTTTTTTTATTCGACGATGTTTTTTTTGACATTAAATTATTATATTCGTCTTCTCCATACATTTCCTCATATCTTTCTCTATTTCTTTTTTCCTGTTCTCTTGCATTTTTGAGCCCTTGATTAGCCATCCATTGTGCATTATAATCAATAAAAAAACCGTAAGCCTGATTTGAAATTCCAAAACTTAATGCTGCTATTATTGTTAAAAATATTTTTTTTATTTGCTTAACTTTCATAATTTCTTCTCCTAAATTGAATTATATATTTTCATTTTTTTTGTTTTTTATTATCACTATATACTATAATAAAACTTCTTATTTTTGTAATTATTTATTTTAATAAACAAGCCCTGATGATGTTATTTTCACTTTACTTGCACTTACTCCAAGAAGTCCCTCAAGCACCTGTTTACCTGCATTTCTTAACTGAGCGGTAACTTTTGCATTTGGGTTTTGCTGATTTTGGTACTGATTTATGGTTAAAGTCATTCCTATTATTACCATTTGGTCATATATATATTTTTTATCACTGTCACTCATTTTATCAAAGGCATCTACACCTTGAAGCGCTGTTTTTAACTGATTTTGCATAGGTTTCATATAATTATCATTCAGACTTACATTGTTATATGCCATATATGCTCCTGCTATTGCAGCTGCCAGTCCTGAAGACAGGTCATTTGTAGGTATTCCTACTGAACGTGCTACCTGTGGGAAAGAATCCTGCATCTGTTTCAGGTATGTTCTCGCTTCTCCTCTCTGCTTTGACGGATAGTTATTAACAAAATAATCAAGCCCTCTTGTATTTCCGTCCGATTTAAAAGTTATTTTGGCTTTTTTTGCCGGTTTTGGTTTAGACGATGTTTGGGATGAAGACGATTTACTTTTACTGCTTCCTGTACTCTTAGAGCTTGAACTTTTTCCACTTGAACTGTCGTTATTTGTATTATTACCAAAAACTCTATTATGATTCTCAAAAGTTCTTCTCATTATATCCTGCTGAATCCAGTCACTGTTATAATCATACCAGTATCCCATAAATGCGTGTGCAGGCTGTGATACAAATAAACCTGCCCCGATTATTGCTGTAACAAATAGTTTTTTCAAATTTATTTTCATAATTTCTCCTCCCGAATTGAATTATATATTTTCATATTTTTTTTGTTTTTTATTATCATTATATACTATAATAAAACTTCTTATTTTTGTAATTATTTATTTTAAAAAGAAAGCCCTGATGATGTTATTCTTACTTCACTTGCATTTACTCCAAGAAGTCCCTCAAGCACCTGTTTACCTGCATTTCTTAACTGAGTGGTAACTTTTGCATTTGGGTTTTGCTGATTTTGGTACTGATTTATGGTTAAAGTCATTCCTATTATTACCAATTGATCGTAAATGTATTTTTTATCACTGTTACTCATTTTATCAAAGTCATCTACACCTTGAAGTACTGTTTTTAACTGATTTTGCATAGGTTTCATATAATCATCATTCAGACTTACATTGTTATATGCCATATATGCTCCTGCTATTGCAGCTGCCAGTCCTGAAGACAGGTCATTTGTAGGTATTCCTACTGAACGTGCTACCTGCGGGAAAGAATCCTGAATTTTTTTCAGATATGTTCTTGCTTCCCCTCTCTGTTTTGACGGATAGTTATTAACAAAATAATCAAGTCCTCTTGTATTTCCGTCCGATTTAAAAGTAATATTTGCTTTTGTTGTTTTTGGGGCTGTAGTTGAAGTTGCTGAACTTCCCGTTGTTTTTGTAGTTGTTTTTTTAGAATTTGATTTTTTCTTTGAAGAATAATCTCCTTTTTTAATGTGGCTTATTACTTCACTACCAAGTAAATAATTTCTTGTACTATTTATCACATTGTTTGTATAGTTAAAACTGTCTGACATATCATAATAAAATGCCTGTGCAGGCTGTGATATAAATAAACCTGTCCCAATAACTGCTATAACAAATAGTTTTCTCAAATTTATTTTCATAATTATTCCTCCTAAAAATTTTATTTTTTTATGATTTCTATTATTTAATTATACTGTATATTTTTTAGATTAAAACAACATTAGAGCTTTTTACTTTTTATTTATTTTTTGATGTTTTTTTGAATACAAGATTACTTTCAGGAACTCCAATATAAAGAGTTTGCTCATTATCCATAAGCGTTATTACATCGGCATTGCTTAAATCATATAAAAAATCTTTATCACTGTCGCTCAGTTCACTCTCTTTTTTCAGCAGATTGTTCAAATTATCTATTTCAAAAGAAATCTTGTGATTTTTCAGGGAATATTTTCCCAAATATTTTTTCCCATTTTTTCCTGTTATAACAACATTTCCTTTATCAAGTTTTATTGAAATTTTACTGTTTTTAAGTTCAAGCCCTGCAATATTTACAAGAGCCCATTCATTAGCCATTATTTTTTTCTCAAAATCTTCAATATTACTAAAAAATGAAAATCTGTCTTTATATTTTTCTTTAGAATATTTTTCCGTATTATTTAACATAAAGCGGTCCCCTTTTTCAAAGCTGTTTTTCAAAAAATCGGGAGTATCCTTTCTGTATATGAGATATACAGTTTCATAATTTTTGTTATCCACATAGACAGGATAATAGCCGTAATCAGAATTTCCTAACGACAGCATAGGCGAAAGGATTGCTTTAACTGTTCCGTTTTTGAGATTTTGCACCATAATATCATTGTCCTTATATTCAGTCGCTTTGAAAATAGTATAAGTGGGAGAATGCTCCATTTTTCCGGCAAATTCCCTGTCAATCTCATTGGATACACCTACTTCTAATATATATCCCCTGTCTATTATGTCTTTTTTTGAAGGTTTTCCACAGGAAATAAATATTATTCCAAAAAGTAGAAAAATCATAAATCCTGTCAATTTTTTAATTTTTATCATGCTGTTTTCTCCTTCCTATCAATAAATTTACACCAAGCCCCACAAGAAATATTACATCCAATAAACCTATGGCAAAATAAGCATAATAAGTTGGTAAAAATTCTTCATCTCCTGCTGATGAAACTAAATATTTATACGATATTAAAAATATTAGTATTTTTAATATTACACCAATTATTGTTAAAATTATCAAATCCTTTTTTCCAATTCCTGCTTTTGCATAAAAATATGATAAAAATATATTAAGCAAAATTAATATAAGATTTTTCGAGTATATACCTCTAATCATTTTCAAATTACTTAAAACTGATACTTCTAATACAGCCAGAAAAAATAGTACCAGAATATTAAAACAGAGCAGATGAATAAAATACAGGCTTCCAAAAAATATTTTTTTCATTTTTCCTCCTTATTCAAACGCTAATTAATTAGTCATTTTTCAATTTTATGATATGTAATATAGATTAAAATAAAATGAGAATTTTTACTTTTCTTTTTTCTTTCCATAGATATAAAACCAGGCTACAAGAAATATAATTGATGGTAGTAATGACATAGTATAATTCTCTTTTCCAGTATGCCCTATTACTTCACTACTAAGTATATAATTTCTTGCACTATTTATCAGATTGTTTGTATAATTAAAACTGTCTGACATATCATAATAAAATGCTTTCGCAGGCTGTGATACAAATACTCCCGCTCCGATAATTGATGCAACAAATAGTTTTTTCAAGTTTACTTTCATAATTTTAAATCCTCGCTTAAAGTTATTTTTTAATTTTATAATAGTAATTCTAATTAAAATAAAATGAGAATTCTACTTTTCTTTTTTTCTTCCATAGATATAAAACCAGGCTACAAGAAATATAATTGATGGCAGTAATGATATATTGATGTTTGTTTTATTACTATTATTAAAAACTTTGTTGTAGTTATCAAAAGTTTGCTGTAAAAGATTTTCCCTTAACATATCGCTTGGCAAATTTGTAGGATCCATATAATAATCATACCCCATAAATGCGTGTAACTGTTGTGATATAAGAATCCCTGCTCCAGTAATTGTTATAACAAATAATTTTTTAAAATTTAATTTCATAGTTCTTTCCTCCTAAAATTTGATTTTTTACATTTTCTGTCTTTTAATAAAACTTATTACAAAAAAAACTATTCCTACAGCTAAAAGAGGAGTATTTTTTATTAAAATTCCAATAGCCAGAGCGTATATTCCTCCCCATGCAAATTTTTTAACGAAGCCATGTTCCTCTATCTTTTTATCAATTTTCGTTTCCATTTCTTTTAGCGTCAAAACCATATTATCAACCTTTTCTGCCATTTCCTTTTTATTTTCCCAAAGTATCTCGTCATCTTTTGTCACAAATCTCCAGCCGCTTTTCAAAAGCATATTAATATAAATCTTATTATATAAAAAACTAAATACCACCAATATCAGAAACATTAGTATAGGCGACATCATATGAGATATAGCCGTTATTGCCAAAAGTATCCAGCCGGTCTTCCAATCTTTCCTATAAAACGGAACAAGAAAACCCAAAAAGAAAGTTATCCAGGAAAATCCAATTTTCACTATCTTTATCTCTTCTTCTTTACCCAATGTTATTTCTTTTTTGAAGTAGCCATTTCCACTATTCATTTCCATATCCAAAATCCTCCCATCATTTATTTAAAAATTTTATTTCACTTTAACAATATGCTTTTTAGATTAAAAGAATATTAGAGGAAAAAATCATTTTTATTTTTTGGATAATTAAATTTGTAATTTGTTGAATATGGAATGTAACAAAAAAATGTTTAACAAGATTACACAAAAGAAATGAAAAAATTAAATACAGGGATTTACGAAAATGAATAATCCCTGCAAAAATGAAAAAATTGAGAAAATTTAGTAAACTACTTTCAACCCTTCCTCTTCCAATTCCTGTTGTCTTATTTCCAGAAACTGAACATTTATCATATAGAGAATTTGAAAAAGTTCATCATTTGTGCTGATTGAATTATCTATAAAATCTCCAATAAATAACATATCCTGAAAAGCGAGTGCCTTATTTGTCGGAAGTTCCAGTAAATAATAGTCTCCTTCTTCTTTATTTATTGTCTGTTTTGTAAGATATTCAACTGCATAGTCTGAAGCTGTTATATAACGGTACATATCACCATCATATTTACACCTCATTTGAAATACGACAAGCCTTCTTTCCTTTAATGCTTTAACAATTTCAGGATTTGCCACTTCAGGCGGTATTTCCTCATCTTTATATTTTTCTGTATCTTCATAAATTAATCTTGCTTTACTGTTTGTTTTTAGCTCTTTAGGAATATAGCACATAATTTTTTCAATCTGTTCCGCAGAGAGACTTAAATTAAAAAATATAAATGCCAGCATAATAATAATCTTTTTCATTTTATTTCCTTTCATATGTGCAACATAAAGTAAAAATTTGATTTTAAAGTTGTTTAAATACATTATATAACAGAAAAAGGTTTTTCTCAAATAAAATCTTTAAAAATAGCTGAAAGTTACTTTACTACAAAATAAAATAAATAGAAATAGAATAAAATATCTCTCATTTTATTTTAATATTCTAATGGTAGATTATTTTACAAGAATAATTCATGAAAGGAAGAACAATCAGAATGGAAAAAAATATTAATAAATTTAAAATGGAAGAATTGGGACTGCTAATATTGAATACAACCTGCTACTCAGCATTAATTATAACATCTGTAATAATTTTACTTACCGTTTTAAGTTCTTTGTTATCAAAAAAGATAATTCTTGCCGATTATTCAAAACAGTCTTTTGAAGTTAATGAACTGCTTAAATTTCTAGTATTTTACCCTATTGGGGAAGAGCTCTTATTGAGAGGACTAATACTTCAATTTTTAAAGAAAAAGACAAAATATGCCAATTTAATTCAGGCTGTAATTTTTGGAATACTTCATTTGAATCCAATTAAAATTATATACACAACAATATCAGGTATCTTTTTCGGAAATGTACGGCTAAGACCCAATCCAATCTGGTGGATAATTTTATTACATTCGACATTCAATCTTGTTTCGATATTCCTATACAAACCTTTTATGATTATAGTTGAAAAAATATTTTATCTTCAGAATATGCCAATAATAACATTAATTATCGTATTTATTCCACCTTTATTCATATTTGATTATACTCTTAAACAACTTAAAAATAAATTTAATTATGAAAAACTTTACAAAGCATAATTTTTTAACAAAAAATACCCTCTTCAGTATATCAAACTTTAGAGGATATTTTACTTTACTAATTTTCATTTACTTCCCAGCTTATTACTTCACCTGTTATAGCATCAATGTCGAATTTATATTCTGTATTTTTATATACTATTCTTCCTTCATAAATCATTTTTCCTTTTTCATTATCCAGTTGAATATTTGTAACATTAATTTTTTTCGCACCAGTAATCCGTGCAACTGCTATTTCTTTTGCTTTTTCCATTCCAATATATTTTGGTGTTTTTCTTATTTCTGTATCACTGCCATTTGTATTAATGATTTTACCATCATCTCTTATTGTTGTTGAAGCCGATACTCGGTCTTTTTGGCTGTAACTCAGAACTTTTCCTGTATTCGCATCAATGTTATATTTATATTTTTTCCGTTCTGTATAAAATTCTATTTCATATATAAATTTCTTATTTTCTTTATCCAGACGAATTTTAGTCATTTTTGCAGTATTTTTTGCCACTTTTGAATGGTCTAATGCAAGCTGCTTTGCCTGTGCAATCGAAATTTTTACATCAACATTCAGAACTCTCACTGTTTTAGTCTCTTTAGCTGAATTTCCATTTGCAGGAACTCCCATTACTGTAATAAAAAATACTATAAGTAATTTTTTCAAAAAATTATTTTTCATTTTCCCTCCTTTTTCAACTTAAATACAAACGAACTTCCTTTTCCAATTTCACTTTCCACATAAATCTCTCCGTTATGTGCCTCTATAATCCATTTTACCATTGATAAACCAAGCCCTATATTTTCTGTTGTTCTGGAACTTTCCACCTGATAAAATCGCCCCCATATTTTAGGTATATTTTCTTTTTCTATACCGATTCCATCATCAATAATTTTACATATTGCAAAATTTTTATCCTGTGACAATTTTATCCATATGTTTCCATTTTCACAACCATAGTTAACTGCATTTGAAATTAAATTTACAAAAATTCTCATGATCATGGTCTCATCGCCAACAATAAAAATATCTTCCTCTATTTCAGAATGAATTTTTATATTTTTACTGTCTGCATTATGTTGCTGACTGTCAGCAATAAGATGTGCCATTTCACTTATATTTATTTTATCAAAATTAAGTTTCTGATTTCCTCTGTCCATTCTCGATAAAGTCAGAAGCTGTGAGATTAATTTTGACATTTTTTTAGTTTCATCAAGCACAGAAGAAATTGTATTTCTGGCATTTTCTATTGAAGTGAGATTTTCAAGACCGTATTCACATTCGGAAATTATAATTGATACAGGTGTCCGCAGCTCGTGTGAAACATCTGATGTAAACTGTGCTTCTCTTTCAAAAGAACTTTGCAGTCTGTCAAACATTGTATCAAATGTATTTGCCAAAGTATAAATTTCATCATTTCCTTCTCCAATATTAATTCTTTGTGTCAAATCATTTCCCTCATTAATTTTCTCCGCAGCTCCCCTTATTTTTTCTATAGGTTTAAATGCTTTTTTTGTTATAAAGTATCCACTTATTGCTGAAAATAACAAGAAAAATGGTAATACAATCAGAGAAATTAAAACAATTGTTTCAATAATATTTTCCACTTCTGTTGCAGGAGCAATTCCACGAATATGAATAATACCGTAGCCTGAAAAATTCTTTTTGCTGTCAAAAATATACCATTTTTTATTTTTATGTTTTATAATTCTTACATCATTTTTATCGGAAAAAGTTTCATCATATTCAAAATCCAATGGAATATCCCCATAAATAAATCCTGTTTCATCATCATAAACCGACAAATGAACATTATTATTAAAAATAATAAAATCATTGTCAATAGTAAGTTCACCATCATAAACTTCAATTTCGTCGAATGCCGAAACTACAGAACTTTTCAAATTTTTATAAGCGTTTGCCCGTACAAGATTTTCACTAATATAAATTATTGTTATAAGAAATATGACTATAAGGCTTATCATAAGACCGATATACCAGAAAGTTATTTTGGACTTTATAGAAAGTTTATTCATTTTCATTATCGACTCTCAGGACATAACCCAATCCACGAATGGTATGAATAAGTTTCGGAGTATAGTTGTCATCAATCTTTTTCCTCAAATATCTGATGTAAACATCTATAACGTTGGTTCCACCTTCATAGTCATAATTCCATATGTGATCTTCTATTCTTTCTCTTGATAAAATTTTTCCTTTATTTCGTATCAGATATTCCAAAATCGAATATTCTCTACCTGACAGTTTTATTAATAAATCATCCCTGAAAACTGTCTTAGCATCAAGGTCAACCTTAAGATTAGCTATTGTAACTACATTGTCGGCATTTCCAGAATTACGTCTTAAAAGAACACGGATACGGGCCATTAGTTCTTCAAAGATAAAAGGTTTTACAAGATAGTCGTCTGCTCCATAATCTAACCCTTTCACTTTATCATCTATATTGTCTCTTGCAGTTAAAAGTAGTATCGGAACTTTATTTTTCTTTGCCCTTATTCTTTTAATTACTTCAAATCCATCAAGTTTTGGAAGCATAATATCTAGAATTATTGCATCATATTCAGTCCCTTCCACGTATCTGACTGCCTCCTCTCCGTCAAAACAACTGTCAACTCCATAATATTCCTTTTTAAGCTTTTTTGTAATAAGTTCATTCAACTTCTTTTCATCTTCTACAACTAGTAATCTCATTATCTTTCACTCTCTTCCATCTCCAGCAGAACACACCGATTCTCTTCACAAAATAATTTTAATTGCTCCATTTTTTCTTTTTTTTCACATTTTTTCTCACTTTCTGTGAACGGTTCATTTTTATTATACCTCATAAATGCTGTTAAAAACAGAGAGAGAATAAAAAGTTTTTTTATTGTGTTTCTGTAATTTCCAGATTTAATTAAATATTTTCTTATTTCCATTTTATTTTATCCTTATTTTTTACAGCTAAAAATGCTCCTCCACCTGTCAGTCCAGCTCCTAAAAGAATTAAAACAATATTTGCCGTGAAAACTCCTAAGATGAGCGAAACAAGCCCTCCACCAATTGATCTTGCAACAAATTTCTGTATTGTCCGATTTTTATGATTCATTTCCGTATTATTAGGATTTCCATTAAAAGAACTATCAATATTTGCATTATTTGCATCATAAAAATCATTATCATTGTCATTTTTTTTAAATTCAATAACTTCTATTTTTCCAGACTCTTGTATTTTAAAATTTTCTGCTTCTTCTATCATTCTTTCTTCATTGCTTCCATAGAAATTATTTAAAAGTATTCCATTCTTTTTTAAAACCTGCGCATCTACTTCTGTAAACGGATGCCATCCTTGTTTAATAAGCCTTCTAGCATACATTTTATTATATATAAAACCAAATACTACCGATAGAACAAATATCAATGGAAAAAATATCATACTTGCCATACCAATTACGACAAAAGAAATTCCAGCCACCATATAATCTCCTTTAATTAACGGATATATAAATCCTAAAAAAAATGCTCCCCATGAAAATCCAAATTTTATTTCTTTTCTTAAAACTCCATTTTCCAAAACTGCTCTTTTTCCATTTATCTGTTTCATTAATAATCATCTCCTTTTATTCTATTATTTTTTTTATATATAGCACACTTAAGGAAAAATTACTATAATTTTCTATTTTTAATCCTTTGAATTTAGTATTTACAAGATGATATTTGTTACAATATTTTATCATTCACAACCTTTATTATAAAATATTTATCTTTATAAAAACTTTTAATCTCTTTTTTAAATTTTGAAATATTGAATGCTATTTATATTAACAATATAGTATTATCAAAACATTAAAATAAAATGAGAGTTTTAATTTTTATTCGTTATGAATTATATTTTAAATTTTTGATATAAAAATAGGATTTACAATTTATTCTTAAGTTCACTCTTTTATGAGAAATTAAATAAAAAATAAATAAGAAAAGCCTGAAAAAGACTGACTTGGAAGGAAATTTCTAGGTACAGTCTTTTTTTATAATGAACTTCTAATCAAAAAAAAAAATGGATAAGGAAATTAAAACTAGAATATCAAAAATATAAGTTACAATATAATAAAAGAAAAATATAAAAATTTTATAAACTTTAGGAGGAATTGGTATGAAAAATTTACTTAGAGTGTTGTTCTTGGGTTCTTTAATGTTGAGTGTGGCTTCATGCGAACTATTTAGTCCAAAGGAATGGGCAGAATATAATAGAGGTAGGGAGTTGAGAGGACGTACTTGTGGCTATGACAGACATGGTAATTATAATTGTTATGATAAAAGACCACATTGTATAAGAGATTTAAGTGGAGAAATTGTAGAATGTAGTGAAAAACCTTATTAATTATATTACAAATAAAAAAGGAGAATTTTTATGAAAAATATTATTAAATTTTTAATTATGACGTTAATATTTGTATTATTTATTGTTGGATGTGTTGAGCTACCAAATACTGTAGGGAATAGAAAAATTTGCGATGAAAGAAATCATTGTGAATATTCAGGATATCATTATAATAGGTAGAGATTAATGTAATATATGAATGTTAAAAGACTGGCTTAGAAAATGAATTCTAGGTACAGTCTTTTTTTGTGTAAAAACTATAATTTATAAAAAATTAATTAATTTTTAAAATAATTTAATTTATATATTGACTTTTATTTAAAAATATAGTATAAATTATTAAATAAAAATTAATAAAAAGAGGTGGTTAATCGTGGATAAGATTTTAAAAAAAGAAAAGAGTAAAATTGAAAAAATGAAAAAAAGGGAGAGAATCAAAGAATTAAAGGAAAGGGAAAAAGGGTTTACACTCGTAGAGGTAATACTGGTAGTAGCGATTATTACGATAATATCGGCAATTGCAGTGCCACAAGTTGGTAAGTATTTGAATAAGGCGAATAGAAGCAAGATAATTGGAGCAGTTGCAGAGCTTAATAATACGACAACTTCTTGGAGCATTGATCATGGCGGAGATGCACCTAAGAACTTACAGGATATTTTAACAGAGCATGGAAATCTCAATAAACTTGGAATTGGGCTGGACAGCAACGGAAAATTTAAGATTGGAAACATTGAAGGAAATGTAGTTTATCAGAATGGAGAAGTTTTTGCCAAAGTATCTGCAGGAAGTAAGGCTTTTGCAGGGGAAGAAATTAGGAAATAATGAATATTGCGTTTGAAATTGTAAAATATTGTATTTTTTTTAGAATTATCTGGATTGATTTGAAAAAAAGGATTATTCCTGAAGAAAGTTTTGTTATTTTACTTGTATTAGGATTTATATTAGCAATTGAAAATACCAATTTAGAAGGTTATTATCTGGGAATTTGTGCTTATTCAATGCCAATGATAGTACTTTATATTTTAGAAGATTATTTTGGAAAAACGCTGATAGGCTTTGGGGATGTGAAGTTGATGATGGGGATTGGCGGTATTTTGGGATATTTTGGAGTGGAGAAGATTGTAAATTTTTATATGATTTTGTATATTTTTTCTGGAATAGTTGCTTTTTTATTTTTATTTCTAAAAAAGTGGAAAAAGTATGAATATATTCCATTTGCACCGTTTATAATCATAAGTTATGTAATTTTTGAGATTTTTGGAAAATAAAAGTTGGGGAAAATATGAGAAAGAATAGGGGAGAAACTTTAATTGAGAGTTTAATTTCGATGTTTTTTGTAACAGTTATCATTGTACCAGTTGCAAATTTATTTTTACAGACATTTAAAACGGATATCAAAGTCGATAATTTAAATGAAAAGAATGTAAATATTGAAAATATGGCTGAAATATTAAAGGCAAAAAAATATAATGAAATTGTAAATTTTATTGGAAAATATGAGATTTCAAAAGTGGAGGATTTTTATAATAGATTTGCAGTTGATAAAAAATATCAAGTTTTGAAACATTTGGAACAAAAACGGGACAAAAAAGGAAAGTTTCAGGAAGATAAAATAAATGTAGAAATAAAGAGGGCGGATGGGTATTTTATGAATGAGTTTGGACAGAAAGAATATATTTTTGAAATAAATATTGATAAAATAAAGGATTATTATTTTCCAAATATTGATGAAAGCAGTTAAAAAATTAGTTTGCAGGAGGAAAATAAATGAAAAAAAGAGAAGGATATTTATTAGTTGAAATATTATTAAGTATGTTTATATTTTCTGTTCTTGTATTCGTAGTTTCTGTGTTCTTAAAACGTTTAGTTATAGTAGAAAAGGCAAAGAAGGATAATCAGAAAATGTATGAGAAGATGTATTTTTCGATGGATAAAATTGTTTTGGATATAAAGAATAGAGATATTCAGGGATTTTCTTATGAGGGAGAGAATAATAACATTTTTGTTAAAGAAAATAAAATAGTTTTTAAATTGAATGAGATTTTTTACAAAATTGAATTTGATAAAGGAAAATTATATATTTCAGATGCTGAAAATTTAAGAAAGTTTGGAAGCAGGGTTGAAGTTGGGAAATTTCGTGAGGCAAGGTTTGAGAAAGTGGGGGAATTACTGATTATTAAGTTAAATAGTAATAGAAATGATAGTGTTAGGGCTGTGAGAATTTAAATTGAGGTTTTGGATAATGGGGAATAGATATTTTAGGTTATTGAAAAATATAAGACTTGGCGGAAAAAATAAGGATATAAAAAAAAGAAATGAGGGGGCTAGCCTTGTTTATGTTTTGGTAATTTTGTCAATAATTTCAGCATTTTCAATTAATTTTGCTTACTATGTGCGACAAAAAAAGGAAATGGTGTTTTTGAAAAGCCAAAAGGAAAATAAAGTTGAGAAGAACTTTTTGATACAGAAGGAAAATCAGAATGTAGAACGAATTTTGAATAAAGGGATTTTATTTGATGGGAATAGAGTTTCGCTAGATAAGAAGGAACGGTATTTTGATAGCATTCTTAAAAAAAATGGACAGACTATTGAGATAAAAAACTTAGTTTTTTTACCAAAAGAAACTGAAAGTATAGGAAATTACATTATAAAATCTGTAAAGGACAGCAATGATAATGAACATTATTTACCGCTTGAAGAAAATAAGGTTTATAGTGAATTGAAAGTTATTTTTGCAAGGAAAATTTTGAATGAAGAAATATTGTTTCAGGAAAAGGTAGAGTTTAGGAGATTAAGTTCGCTGGAAGTGGAAATGAAGGTTTTGGAATCAGGTTTTTTATAGAACTGTTCAAAATGGAATACTTAGAAATAAGATAAAATATTAAAGGGGGAGTGATGGGAGACAGAATAAAAATATATATAAGAAGTAAAAATAAGATTTATATATATTTTAACGAAGAAATATATTTTTTTGAAAATCAGGAACTAGAAATGGCTTTAGAATCGTTTATTGAGGAAAATCAGACTGAAAAAAATACGAAAGTAACTGTAATTTTACATTTTTCATATTTTTTATTTAGTAATTTTGGAGAAAATGTGGAAAAATCTGATAAAAAAGAAAATAATGGTGAAAAGGTAGAGAAAAAGTCTGTAAATTTGGAAGATATTTCGAAAATTTTAAAGAAAAAGATTAATTTAGTGAATAGAAAATTCGTTATAAATCATTTGGAAAATCAATTTTTAGATATTTATTTGGATAAAAGGGAGATTAATAAAGTAAAAAATTGCCTGAAAAAATATTCTATGGTAATTTCGGAGCTGAAAATAGATTTTGATGCTGTTTATAATTATTATAAGGACGGAAATTTTGAAATAAATAAGAATGAAAATTTTGAAAATGAAAATAATTTTTTGGGAAATGAAGAAAATTTTCAGAATGTGATAGGGGATTTTGAAAGTGTCCAGGAAACAGGAATTATTGAAAATTCAGATATTGATAGAAATTTTGGTGAAATAGAGGAAATTGATATAAATGAAGAGAGTAGTGATAATCAAGAAATTTTTGATAATGGTGTAAAGTCAGGGAATAAAAGTGATAGAATAGAGATTTTACAGATTGGGGAAGAAAATAGCCTTAGAATTTTGATTGAGAATGAGAAAATTGCTGAAGTGGAAAAAATTGAGTTGAAAACTGAGGATGTGAATGATTTTGAAAACTTTGATTTTGGAGATATGATAGTTGTTGGAAGTGGAGAAAATGATGTAAAAGTTATATTTACAGGGGCTGAACTTTCGGATA
The DNA here is from genome assembly GCF_030644325.1 of Leptotrichia sp. HMT-225. Lineage (NCBI taxonomy): Bacteria > Fusobacteriati > Fusobacteriota > Fusobacteriia > Fusobacteriales > Leptotrichiaceae > Leptotrichia > Leptotrichia sp. HMT-225. The sequence goes on from NZ_CP130323.1 coordinate 912,393, forward strand.
GTCCTGATTTTGTGAAGAAAACGGCAATTTTTGATAAAGAGAGCGTAAAAAATATAAAATTTTCTGATGTTGTTATTGCTGGAATTTGTATCATTGCGTATTTTGGGATTTATAATTCAATTCCACTTCAGAAAAAAACTGTTGAAAATGAAATTATTCAGAAGGAGATAAAATCGCTGGAAAAGGACTATTTAAATAAGAAGGCTGAGGAAATTCCAGATTATTCAAAGGAGCTTGCCACACTTCGTGAAATTGATGGAGCGATAAAAAGGAGAGAATATTATTCAGTTATAAAATTTTTAGTTGAAAATAGTAAAAATGGTATTGGTTATACGAAAATTAATTATGAGAATACAAAGTGGACTGTCCAGGGGGAGATGGAGAATTTTAATAATTTTGAGAGATTTGAGAATAATATTTTGAGAAAATATCCGAATTCTGAATTGGGGTATTTGAAGGATAATGATACAGCGACTGTTTTTGAATATGTGGTTGAGTCTTTTTAAAATGAAATGTGTAAAAATTAAATAGATTTAGGATTTTAGGTAAATAATCGAAACTTGAAGTTTTTTTGATTGAATAAAAAAATATAGGAAGAAATAAAATGATAAAATTGAATTTGAAAATATTAATACTTTTGGCTGGGATTGTTTTTATGATGGTGAATATTAATAAAAAGTATGGGAAGTATAAGGAAGTTTTGAGTAACAGGAAGATTTTGATTGAGAATAAAAGGAATCTGGAAAGTAAGATTGTAGATGTAGTGGAGGAGAAAAAGTCAGAACGTGAAAGAATTATGGGAGAATACAATCAAATATTGGCATTGACTCAAAGATTGTCGTTTTTGTCGATAAAAAATGAATCTGAATTTAAAAAGATGATTTATGTGTTTTCGCATGACAGCGGGCTTAAAATGAAAGAAATCTCAAAGTCAGAAAATGTGTGGGAACGCAATGGATATAGGCTCAAATATATTCATTTTACGATGTATGGAAGTCTTAATGATTTTGGGAAGTTTATTTATTTTGTGAATAAAAGCAGAAAATATATTGATACTTCCAAAATGTTTATGGAACTCACGAGCGATGGATTTAAAATTTCGCTTGGCTTTATAGAGAAAGTTATAGACAAAAAGAAAATTAATGCTGAAAATAAAGGGAAAATTGCATAAATCACATATTTGAAAGTGGGGATTAAAATTTTGAAAAAAAAGAGAAGTTACAGATTGTTAATTGTTTGCTTTTTGGCTTTTTTGATTGCTTTGAGTAATATTTTTGGAGCGAAAGCGGCTGATTATGTGAATAAGAGCGATGTGGAAAATGCTAAAAAAATATTTATTTATGAAGTTCCGAAGAAAGTGCAGGCTGAAAAAAAGGAAAATAGTGATAATAAGGGGGAAAACAGTAATAAGCAGGATAATAAAAATAATAATCCTGTAACTAAAAAAGAGGAAAATAAGAGTCAGGGACAGAATCAGAATAATGTACAGCAGACTGTAAAGGAAGTTAAAAAGAAAACTGGAGAAGTTGACTTGGAATACAGAAATGTAAAGGATATTACTGAGGCACTTAATGGATTTTTTGGATTTGAAGTTATTGGAATTGATAATAAAGTAATTTTTAGTGGAGATGAGAGTAAAGTTGAGGAGATGAAAAGGATTATAAAGTCGCTGGATAAGGAAAAAGAGCAAATTATAATAAAGGGAACTATAATTGATACAAGTTCAAATCTTTTTGAGCGGCTTGGAATCGACTGGAGCATAAATAGTAATAATTCTAATGCGACTAAAGATAATCTGGTGGCAAAATTTTTAAATGGAGAAGTTTCGATTGCGTCAATTTTTTCAAAAGGAGGACGATTTTTAGGAATAGATTTTAATTTGCTGAAGGAAAATGGAGATATACGGATTGAGGCTATGCCGACACTTATGATTATGGAAAATGAGGAAGGAGAATTAAAGGTTACAGAGGAAGTTCTTGTTGGAGAAAAAAAGACTACAAAGAAAGATACAGAATATGTAGAGCCAATTTTTTCTGAAGCAGGTATAGTATTTAGGATAAATCCTGAAATTAGAAAAATTAATGGAATAAAGAAAATTCTGCTTAAAATTGATACAGAAATAAGCAACTTTAAACTAACTTCAAGTTATAATGCGTCTTCTGGAGCTAAACAGAAGAACCAGACTAAAACAACAATTACTTTGAATAATGGTGGCTCAACTTTTATTGGAGGGCTAAAGCAGGATGTGAGCAAGGAAACAATCAGAAGAGTACCCGTATTATCAAAAATTCCTATAATTGGTCCGCTGTTTAAGTATCGACGTACTAATAGGGAAATGCGGGATATTTACATTGAAATTGAGGCAGTAATTCAAGATAAAACTTAATTAAAAAATAATCATTTTAAACTTTTTTCAGTTCAAATGAAAAACTTTACAAATTATACTGAAAATTTCCAAAATATGTAGTATAATATTAAATAAAGACTAAAATTATAATTTAAAACAGTAAATTAATGAATTTGAATTTAAGGAAAGGATAAAGATGATTTCAATTCAAAGGCTTGAAGAAATAATAAAAAAATTTAGTAGTGTCAGAATAGCTGTAATTGGTGATATGATGCTAGATGAGTATCTAATTGGGAAGGTTAACAGAATTTCTCCTGAAGCGCCTGTTCCAATTGTGAATATTGAAGAGGAAAGATTTGTGTTAGGGGGAGCTTCAAATGTGGCGAATAACTTGACTTCGCTTGAAGCAAAAGTTTTCGTTTATGGAGTAATTGGCAATGATGCAAATGGAGAAAAATTTATAAAGGAGCTTGAAGATAAAAATGTGAATCCTGCTGGAATTGTGAAGGATGAAACACGTCCAACAATTATTAAAAGCAGAGTTTTGTCACAAGGCCAACAGTTACTTAGATTGGATTGGGAAAAAGATACTGATATTTCAGAAGATATTCAAAATCAACTTTTGGAAAATTTTGAAAAAAATATTGAAAATATTGATGCAGTACTGATTTCTGATTACAATAAAGGGTTGCTTACAAAACATTTATCAGAAAGAATTATAGAAATAGCAAAAAAACATAATAAAAAAGTAATGGTTGATCCAAAACCGCAGAATTTTAAAAATTATGTTGGAGCAACTTCAATGACTCCAAATAGAAAAGAAATTTTGGATTATTTTGGAATGAAAAAATTTACGAGCGAGGAAGAAATTGCTGAAAAAATGGCTCAGTTAAAGGATGATTTAAAACTGGACAGCGTTGTGCTTACTCGAAGTGAAGAGGGAGTTTCGCTGTTTAGAACAAAACATAAGAGGATACCGACTGTGGCAAGGGAAGTTTATGATGTTACAGGGGCTGGAGATACCTTTATATCGACATTTTTACTTTCGATATGTGCTGGAGCGGATTTGTATGAGGCTGGGGTAATTGCAAATATGGCATCTGGAATTGTAGTGGCAAAAATAGGAACAGCTACTGCAACGCAAGATGAAATAATAGAATTTTACAAGGATAATGACAATATATTAAAAAATATATAAAAATGAAATGTCCTTTAATTTAAAGGTGTTTTAAAATAAAAAAAATACAAATAAAAATTTAAAAAGAAAAGGAAGTGAAATTATGGCAATTATTGCGGCAGTTGAAGCTGGGGGAACAAAATTTATATGTGGATTGGGAACTGAAGACGGAAAAATCATTGATAGGGTAAGTATTCCAACTACAACTCCTGAAGAAACAATGGCACAAGTTATCGAATATTTTAAAGACAAGGAATTTGATGTAATGGGTGTTGGGAGCTTTGGACCGATTGATCCTGTAAAAGGCTCTAAAACTTACGGATATATTACAAAAACTCCAAAACCTTACTGGAGCGATTATGATTTGATAGGAGAGTTGAAAAAACATTATGATGTTCCAATGGAATTTGATACTGATGTAAATGGAGCGGCGCTTGCGGAAAGCTGGTGGGGTGCTGGAGAAAATTTGAAAAATGTTATGTATATTACTGTTGGAACTGGAATTGGGGCTGGAGCAGTTGTTGATGGTAAAATGCTTCAAGGTTTGACTCACCCTGAAATGGGACATATATTCTTGAAAAGACATAAAGACGATAAATTTGAAGGAAGATGCCCTTTCCATAAGGACTGTATGGAAGGAATGGCGGCAGGGCCTGCAATAGAGGACAGATGGGGTAAAAAAGGATTTGAACTTGCCGATAGGGATGAAGTTTGGGACATGGAAGCATATTACTTGGCTCAGGCTGTTGTAAACTACACTTTAATTTTATCTCCACAAAAAATAATTATGGGTGGAGGAGTTATGAAACAAAAACAATTGTTCCCGTTAATTAGAAAATATGTGGTAGAATTTTTAAATGGATATGTTCAAAAAGATGAAATTTTAGAAAAAATTGAAGACTATATTGTTTATCCTGGACTTGGGGATGAAGCAGGATTTGTTGGATCAATTGCATTGGGGAAAATTGCGTTGGAAAATAACAGAAAATAATAATTGATTTGTAATTAATCAAAGGGGAGGGTTAATTAAAATGATAAGTATTATAAAGAGCAAGGAAAAGGAACTTAGTGAAAAAGACTTGCTATCATTTACAAAAAGTGTATATTATTTATTAAATGGCAAAATTTCGCTAATTGATACACTTGGAATAGTTGCACAGAATTATAGTGGAGATTTGAAAAGTAAGATAATTCGCACAAAACAGCAGATTGAAAAGGGAGTTTCTCTTCATAGGGCTTTTTCAAAGATTACTGCAAATAAGGAATTTATGGAAATGATTAAAATTGGGGAAGAAACTGGAAATTTGGAAATAGTCTTTAAGAATCTGTATGAAAAGTACGAGTTTAATCAGAAAATAAAAAAAGATGTGAAAAATTTGAGCATTTATCCAGTAACAGTTATAATTACAGCATTGGTTATTGTATTCATACTGTTAAAATTTGTAGTGCCTAAATTTGTGATAATTTATTCTGATATTGGTCAGGAATTGCCAAAGGTTACGCAAATTGTGATAAATATTAGTAAAATAACGGATAAATATGGTATTTTTCTTTTAATTGCCATAATTTTTTCATTTTTTGGATTAAAAAATTGGAAAGGAAAAAATGAAAAGAATTTTGAAAAATTTTTTTTAGAAATGAAACTGATTGGGCAAATGTATAAAAATATTTGTATATTGAATTTTACAAGAAATATGTATTCTCTGACAGATGCCAATGTTCCATTGATTCAATCCTTAAAAATGTGTACAAATTCCAAAAGTTATATTTTAAATGAGGAACTGAAAAAAATTATTTTGAAAATAGAAAAGGGTGAGAGTATTCAAAAATCCTTTAAAAATACGACTTTTTTTGATAATGAATACGTAAGTTTCCTTGCAATTGGAGAAAAGACCGGCGAAATGAAAATATCATTTTTTAATTTGAATGAAATTTATTACGAAAAAGTTAGTGAGAAAATAAAATGGTTTTTAAAAATGTTTGAGCCGCTTTCGATAATTTTTATCGGAGTAATTATTGGGCTTATTGTATTTTCAGTTATGCTGCCTATTTTTAAAATGGGGGAAATGCTGTAAATATTAAATTAAAAATATAAAAAATTAAAGTTGAAAACTGGAATTTTAGATTTAACACAAAAATGCTATTCTCTATTAAAATACAGGATTTATTAGAAACTATTCGTAGCAAAGGGGAGGAAAGGTTTCCTATAAGCGAATAAAAAAATGTATATTTTAAAAAGGGGAATAAAGTGTTTGGTTTTTCTAAAAAAATTTAGACTATGGCAAAGATAGTTTAAAATTTGACTCAAAGATTATAAACATGCCGCTAAAATTTTGGAGGTTTAATTTTAAATGAATGTCAATATACAATAAAAGAAAAAAGGAAAATTTATGATAGAAAATTTTATAGAATCATCGAAATATGCACAGAATTTGTTTAAAATAAGGAATGAAATTATACAAGATATAAAAAACAAAAGTTTAGATGAAAATGTGCCGATTATTACAGATGAAGTGCTAAATTATATGATTTTTACTGCTAGAAATATAAAGGCTCGAAATATTTTGGAAATTGGTACAGCGACAGGCTATTCAGGGCTATTTTTGGCACAACTCGCTAATGAAAATAGCGGGTTTTTGACAACAATGGAAATTGATGAAATTCGTTATAGAAAAGCTGTGGAAAATTTTAAGAAACTTGGATTATTTGAAAAGAATAAGATGATTTTTGGAGATGCTTTGGAAGAAATTCCGAAACTTGATAAGAATGTGAAATATGATTTTATTTTTATTGATGCGTCGAAAGGTCAGTATTTGAAGTTTTTTGAAATGAGTTATGAACTTCTCAATGAAAATGGAATTATTTTTATTGATAATCTCATGTTTCGTGGGCTGGTTGCGGCAGATAAGGAAGAAATTCCAAAAAGATATAAGACAATTGTAAAAAGGCTCAAAGAGTTTATAGAAAAGTTGAATGAAGAGTATAATTTTGTACTGCTGCCGTTTGGAGATGGAGTTGGGATAGTAAAAAAATAAATATTCAGTATTAATCACTCAACTTAGAAATTGGATTAAAGATGTGAAAAAAGCGATGGATTGACTATATACGGAGTCTAGTTTTCCACTTTTGTTTTAAACTGGAATTGTTATAAAGAGGTTTGGATTTATAATATAATTTTGTAAATATGGGAAAGAGAAGTGAGGAGAAATGAAATTTCTTTTGTATAATATTCGATACGGGACTGGAAAATATTTGAATCAGCCGTTTAAACATATGCGAGGGTATTTGGGACGTTCTGTAAGGCATGTTTATCGAATTGGGAAATTTATTAATAAATATAAGCCTGACATTGTGGGACTTGTAGAAGTTGATCTTGGCTCGTTTAGAATGTACAGCAGAAATCAGGCTACGCTTCTTGGAAGAATTACTAGAAATAATAATGTTTATCAGTACAAATATGAGGAAGATTCTAATTATATGAAATTCCCGATGGTAAGAAAGCAGGGAAATGCCTTACTTTCTAAAAAACCTGTTTTACGGGAAGAATTTCATTATCTGGATATTGGAATGAAAAAATTGATTATCGAGGTGGAAACGGAAGATATTGTGGTGTTTCTAGTTCATTTGGCACTTGGTGGAAAAACGAGACAGAAACAGATTGTACAGCTTTACAATTTTGTGAAAAACTGCAAAAAGCCAGTTATAGTCGCTGGAGATTTTAATGTGTTCTGGGGAGAAGAGGAAATTGAAATGTTTTTACAGGCTTCTAACCTGCAAAATATAAACATAAGGAAAGAGCCAACTTTTCCGAGTTGGAATCCAAAGCGGGAACTTGACTTTATACTTTGTTCAAAGGAAATAAAAGTAAAAAGTTATGCAGTTATACAAACTCAGCTTTCAGATCATTTACCGATACTAGTCGATTTTGAAATTGTAAAATAAAAGATTATAAAAGCTAAAGGATTAATTTTATTAATGATAACATTTAAAACTTATATATTTGATATATTGATTTTAGATTATTTTTCTGCTATAATAGATTTATCAAAAAATAAATTAAAATGATAGGAGGAAAAGATTATGAAAATAATAAGAAGGATAAGGGATAATAAATTTACACAATTAAATTATAAACCCTTGTCAGATGGTGTATAATCATTTTTATAATGGATTCCTGTTTTACATAAAAATTTTACTTTTGCCAATGACCTTTGGGTTGTTGGCTCTTTGTTTTTATATACAATTTGTATAATTTTATTTAGAGCCTGTAAAAAGGGCTTTTTTTTATAAAAAAATGCAGGGAGATGGTAATTATGATAAAAGTTGGAGTTATTGGAGCGACTGGGTATGCTGGGCAGCAGCTTGTATGGATATTGAATAATCATAAAGAAGTGGAAATTGAATTTATTTCTTCGTATTCAAATGCTGGAGAGAATATGAGCGAAGTGTATGCAAATTATAAAAAATATTTTGAGAAGAAATTAATTTCGCAGGAAGAGGCTGAGGAAAATTTTGGAAAAATTGATGTGCTGTTTTTGGCATTGCCACATGGATTGTCGGAAAAGATGACTAAGAAGGCGCTCGAAAATAATGTAAAAGTTTTTGACTTGGGAGCAGATTTTAGGCTGGATGACTCGGAAACTTATGAAAAATGGTATGATGTTAAGCATGAGTTTCCTGAAATTAATCAGAGTGCAGTTTATGGCTTGCCTGAGCTGAATAGGGGAAGAATAAAGGAAAGTCAAGTTATTGCCTGTCCCGGGTGTTATCCGACATCGGCAATACTGGGAGCGGCACCGCTTTTAAAAAATAAAGTTGTAAAAACGGATAAAATAATAATTGATTCAAAATCTGGAGTTTCAGGAGCAGGGAGAAGTGCCAAAATAGATACGATTTTTACAGAAGTAAATGAAAGTTTTAAGGCTTATGGAGTTTTAAAGCATAGACATACGCCTGAAATAAAGCAGGAAATGGATAAATTATCAGAAAACGATATGAATGTAGTTTTTACTCCACATTTATTGCCAATAAATAGGGGAATTCTTTCAACAATTTATCTGGAAGTAAATGAAAAATGGAAGGAAAGCTTGACAGAAGAAAAAATTTATGAAATTTATAATGATTTTTATAAAAATGAGTATTTTATAAGGGTTACTGAAAATTTGCCCGAGATAAAAAATGTGAAAAATAGCAATATTTGTGAAATTGGTGTCCGTTATGACTCAAAAACTGGAAATATTATTGTAATTTCTGCGATTGACAACCTCGTAAAAGGTGCAGGTGGACAAGCTGTTCAAAGTATGAATATTATGTTTGAGCTTGAAGAAAATATGGGGCTGGAATTTTTATCAATGTATATTTAATTTTAAAAGGAGTGATTTTTATGAAAATAATAAAAGATGGGACAATTACTAATGTTAAAGGGATAAAGGCGGCAGGAATATCGGCACAGTTGAAAAAAAGTGGGAAAAAAGACTTGGCATTGATTTATAGCGAGAAAAAGGCAGTTTCGGCTGCAGTGTTTACAAAAAATCTTGTAAAAGCGGCTCCGATTATTTTAAATATGGAAAATATAAAAAATGGAAATACACAGGCGATTATTGTAAATAGCGGGAATGCTAACTCGTGTACTGGAGAAACTGGACTTGAAAATGCTAAAAAAATGACGGAATTTGCAGCAAATGAGCTGGGACTCAAAAAAGAGGAGATTTTAGTGCAGTCTACTGGAATTATTGGAGTTCAGCTGGATATGAAAAAGATAGAAACTGGAATTAGTAAAATTTGCAAGGAAATATCGGAAAATGGGGGAAATGATGCGGCAACTGCGATTATGACGACGGACACTTTTACAAAACAGATTTGTGCAGAAATTGAAATAGATGGAAAAACAGTAACAGTTGCGGGAATGGCAAAAGGTTCTGGGATGATACACCCAAATATGGCTACAATGCTGGCTCTCACAGTAACGGATGTAAATATTGAAAAATCGTTGCTGCAAAAAATATTTTCCGAAATCACAGACAGCACATTTAATATGATTTCAGTTGACGGAGATACAAGTACAAATGATATGGCTTGTGTTATTGCTAATGGGGCTTCTGAAAATAAAAAAATTGTAGATGAAAATTCTGAAGGATACAGCAAATTTAAAGAGGCACTTTATTTTGTGAATCAGGAGCTGGCAAAGCTGATTGCAAAAGACGGGGAAGGGGCAACAAAATTAATTGAAGTTGCTGTAACTGGGGCAAAAAGTAAAAAAGACGCACAAAAAGTTGCAAAATCAGTAATAACTTCAAACCTTTTTAAAGCGGCTGTATTTGGGGAAGATCCAAACTGGGGAAGAATCCTTTGTGCTGTAGGTTATTCTGAAGCACAACTTATTGTTGATAAAGTAAATATTTTTCTTGGAAATGATATTAATGCTTTACAGAAAGGAGTCCAAGTTGCAAAAAATGGCATGGGAATAGAATTTGACAACGAAAAGGCTGTTAAAATTTTGAAAAATGAGAAAGTTGAAATTTTGATTGAACTGAATGATGGAGAATTTTCTTCGACTGCGTGGGGATGTGACTTGAGTTACGATTATGTGAAAATAAATGCGGAGTACCATACTTAATAATTTTTATAATTTTGAGAATTATTTGTCTGTTAGATTTTTTTAGATAGTTAATTTTTTTAAAAAATTAAAGAAATGAGAAAATTTTGATAAAAAGAAAGGGAAAATATGATTTCAAATTTAGATAAAGCAAAAATTTTGGTAAAAGCGTTGCCATTTATAAAAAAGTATCATAATAAAACGATTGTGATTAAATATGGTGGAAGTGCGATGGTCAATCCTGTTGCACGGGAGCAGTTTATTCAAGATATAGTTCTTATGAAATATGTTGGGATAAATCCTGTGATTGTGCATGGTGGCGGGCCTGAGATTAATGAAATGCTTCAAAAAATTGGAAAAGAGAGCAAATTTATTGATGGAAATCGTGTGACTGATGAAGAAACTGTGGAGATTGTGGAAATGGTGCTTTCTGGGAAAGTAAATAAAGGAATTGTTGCGGATATTAATAAATATGGTGGAAAAGCTGTTGGACTTAGTGGAAAAGACGGGAATATGGTGTTTGTTGAGAAGAAGTTTGCTGAAGTTGATGGAGAGAAGATTGATATTGGGTTTGTTGGAGAAATTAAGGAAATTAATACGGAAGTAATAAAATTGTTGGAGTCGAATGATGTGATTCCTGTGATTTCATCTATTGGAATTGACAAGAATGGTCAGACATACAATATTAATGCCGATTATGTGGCAGGCACGATTGCTGGGAAATTAAAGGCAGATAGATTGGTATTTTTGACAGATGTTGATGGAATTTTACTTGATTATAATAATAAGCAGACGCTTATTGATGAAATTGATGTGAAAAAAGTGAACGATTTAATTGAACGAGAAATTATTAGTGGTGGAATGCTGCCAAAAGTTACGACTTGCCTAGATGCGATTGAAAATGGTGTGGAAAATGTAGTTATTTTAAATGGGAAGCTGGAACATTCATTATTATTGGAGCTGTTTACAGAGGAAGGAGCTGGAACTTTAATAAAAAAATAAATTAAATTTTAGAAGGGAAGGAAGAAAAATGTTATTAAATGTGTATAACCGTTATAATAAAATATTTGAAAAAGGAAAAGGAACATATATTTATGACAATGAAGGGAATGAATATTTAGATTTTGTATCGGGAATATCCGTAAACTGTCTGGGGCATGCAAGTCCAGTAATTATAAATGCTTTGACTGAACAAAGTAAAAAATTGATACATATTTCAAATCTTTATTACAGCGAGCCTCAATTAGAGCTGGCAAAAAAACTTACAGAAAACAGTGCGATGGAGAAAGTATTTTTTACGAACAGTGGAACAGAAGCAATTGAGCTGGCAATAAAAATTGCTCATAAATATGGAAATAATTTATCGTATGATGAAAATGGAAATAAAATCATTGACAAAACTGAAATAATTTATATGAAAAATTCATTTCACGGACGTTCAACAGGAGCATTGGCAGTAACAGGACAGCCTAAATATCAGAAACCTTTTGAGCCTTTGATTTCCAATGTTGCACAATGTAATTTTAATGATGTGAAAGATTTGAAGGCAAAAGTGGGCGAGAAAACAGCAGCCATAATTTTAGAGCCGATTCAAGGGGAAAGTGGGCTGGAAAGTGCAACACCCGAATTTATGCAGGCGATAAAGGAGTTGAGTGAAAAATATAACACACTTGTAATTTTTGATGAAATTCAATGCGGAATGGGAAGAACTGGAAAATTGTTTGCTTATGAAAATTTTGAGATTATTCCAGATATTGTCACTGTGGCAAAGTCGCTTGGTGGCGGTGTTCCAATTGGAGCAGCTCTTACAAAGGGCAAGGCAAACGATGTTTTAGAGCCTGGAGATCATGGTTCAACTTATGGAGGGAATCCGCTAGTCTGTGCTGTTGCAAATGCTGTTTTACATGAATTGATTGACAATAAACTGGTTGAAAAGGATGTTGTGGAAAAAGGGCAGTATTCTCTTAAAAAATTGGAAGAATTGAAGGGGAAATATAATTTTATTGAGGAAATTCGTGGGAAAGGTCTGCTTTTGGGAATAAAATTTGATGAAAGCAGAGTCTTGGGAAAAGATGTTGTTTTAAAAGCATTGGAAAATGGTCTGCTGTTAGTTGGAGCTGGAAATAACGTTGTAAGATTTTTTCCGCCATTTAATGTGAGCAAGGAAGAAATTGATGAGGCAATTTTAATTTTGGACAAAATTTTAAAATAAATTTAATTTTTTTTTAAATAATATTGTAAATTAGAAGTTATTGAGGTAAAATTATATTGAATAAATGAAAAATTATAATTTAAAGGGGAGATTTTATGAAAATTTTTAGAAAAAGTGTGATAATAGTTGTTTTGGTAAGTTTGGTAAATTTTGGTAATGTAAATGTTGAAAGTAAGATTGCTCAAATTAGGAAAGATTATGCAAGTACTAGTGCTATAAAGAATTATATTGTGAAGGAAATTGAAGATGATGAACAGAGTATAGAGGGTGGTGTTATAAGATATTATTTTCAAAATGGAATTGTTAAGAAAATTATAACTGAATATTTTGGTGAAACCTGGAGAGGAACGACAGAGTATTATGTAAAAAATGGGAAAGTTTATTTTATTTTTGATAAAACTGAAAAATATAATGTTCCGTATTATGTGAACGCTGAATGGTATAAAAGAGATAATATGAAAGTTGGAGAAGTTTTTGACAGCAGAAAATCAAAAATTTCTGAAAAGAGGTACTATTTTGATGAAAATATGAAATTGATTCGGTATGTTGGAGAGAATAAAAAAATTGTTGAAAATGTGCAAAAATTGAAGGAAATTGAAAAAAATGTGTTAGATGAGTATTTTAGAATAAAAAATAAAAATTAAGAAAAGAGGTAAAGGCATGTTAAAAGGACGTTCGTTTTTAAAATTATTAGACTTTACAACAGAAGAATTACAATATTTATTGAATTTAGCGAAAAAATTGAAGGAAGATAAGAAAAATAAGACTGAAGAGAAAAAGTTGACTGGTAAAAATATTGCATTGATTTTTGAAAAGACTTCGACACGGACTAGATGTGCTTTTGAGGTTGCGGCTTATGATCAGGGGGCGAATGTTACTTATATTGGGCCTTCTACTTCTCAGATGGATGATAAGGAGTCGATTGAGGATACTGCAAAAGTTTTGGGAAGATTTTATGATGGAATTGAGTATCGCGGATATGGACAGAATTTGGTAGAAGCATTGGCGGAATATTCTGGAGTACCTGTGTGGAACGGGCTTACGACTGAGTTTCATCCGACACAGGTTTTAGCGGATTTTTTGACTATTTTAGAGAAAAAGGGAACTTTGAAGGGAATTAAGTTTGCGTATCTTGGAGATGGAAAAAATAATATGGCAAGTTCACTTATGATTGGCACGGCAAAATTTGGGATGGATTTTACAATTGTTGCTCCGAAACAATATTTTCCAGATAAGGAACTGGCTGAAACTGCCTTGAAACTGGCTGAAGAAAATGGAGGGCGTGTTTCATTTACCGATGACCGAATTGGTGGAGTTAAGGATGCAGATGTGATTTATACGGATGTCTGGGTGTCTATGGGAGAATCTTACGATGTCTGGGATGAGAGAATAAATAGACTTTCATATTATCAAGTAAATAGCGAGCTTGTAAAACACGCAAAGGAGGACTATTTGTTTATGCATTGCCTTCCTGCATTTCATGACTTGAATACAAAAGTTGCACAGGAAATTGAAAAGAAGTACGGAATTAAGGAAATGGAAGTTACTGATGAAGTGTTCAGAAGTAAAAATTCTGTTGTATTTGATGAGGCTGAAAATAGAATGCATACGATTAAAGCGGTTATGGTGGCAACTTTGGGAGAAGAATAAGAAAAATTGAAAAAATGTAAAAAAATAAGGATAATGTATTGAAAATTTAGGAAAAATGTACTAAAATGATATTGAAGATTTAACATTCAGAAAGGAGATATTGGTGAAATCAATTTTAAAAAAAATATCATTATTAGCAATTACAGTTTTAACGGCGGCGACATTAAATGCCTCTAATATTATAATGGGAAACAACCAAAATGCGTCAAAAGTTAATAATCAAAAAGTAACAAGAAACAGCGAATTAAGAGGAGTATGGGTAGCAAGTGTAAGCAATATTGACTGGCCATCTAAGAAGGGACTTAGCGTAGAGCAGCAAAAAAGAGAATTTTTGACAATTCTTGACAATGTAAAAAAATGGAATATGAACGCTGTGTTTGTACAAATCAAACCAACAGCTGATGCTTTTTATCCCTCTAAATATTCGCCATGGTCTGAGTATTTAACAGGAACACAAGGAATAAACCCTGGATACGATCCGTTAAAGTTCATGGTAGAAGAAGCGCACAAAAGAGGAATCGAGTTTCATGCATGGTTTAATCCATACAGACTTTCTACATCAGGTTCAAGAGACAGATTGTCAAAAGATAATATTGGACGTAAAAAACCTGAATGGACAGTGGCTTATGGTGGGCAATTATACTTAAATCCAGGAATTCCTGAAGTTAATGATTATGTTGTGAATAGTATTGTTGAAGTTGTGAAAAATTATGATGTTGATGGTGTTCATATGGACGATTATTTTTATCCATACAAAGTTAAAAATCAAGAATATCCAGATTCTGCACAGTATCAGAAATATGGAAGTAAATTTGCATCAGTTGGAGACTGGAGAAGAGATAATGTAAATAAATTAGTTGAAAAATTGCATACTTCTATAAAAAAAGAAAATAAAAATGTGGAATTTGGAATAAGTCCGTTTGGAGTATGGAGAAATGCTTCCACTGATCCGTCAAGAGGTTCTGCAACAAAAGCTGGAGTTCAAAATTATGATGATTTATATGCAGATATTTTATTATGGATGAATAAAGGCTGGATAGATTACGTGGCACCACAAATTTACTGGAATCAAGGGCATAAATCAGCTGAGTACAATACGCTTGTAAAATGGTGGAGCAAATATGCAGGGCAAACGCAAACAGACCTTTATATCGGACAAGCCGCATACAAAGTTAATGATTGGCAAAATGCAAAAGAATTAATAAATCAGGTGAATTTCAACAGAAATTACCCAGAAGTAAAAGGAAGTATATTCTTTAGCTACAAATCATTACTGACAAATCCTAAAAATGCTACAAACAGCTTGGCACAAGGACCTTATTCTAATAATGGCAATCAGGAATTTTAGTATCTGAATTTAGAAAAAATCAGTATTATTGAAGTTGTTATGACTTTGGTGATACTGATTTTTTCAATAATTTATAAAAAAATTTGAATAAAGTTTGAAAAAAATAAAAAATTGGATATAATATAGAGTATAAATATAAAAATAAATTTAATTTTTTAATATTATAGATTATAAAATTGAGTAAAAACTTTAATGCTATACTTAAATTTATATGAGTTTTTGTTGAATTATTTTTTATTTAATCAAAAAAATGAGAAATATTTTTAATATAATTAAAATTTGGTTAAAAAATAGGAGAAAAATTTTATGAAAAAGGAATACGATTCTTTTAACAGAATTAAATTGAAAAATAAAATACAAGGGATGTTAGAAGAAACATTATCAAAAGGAACCGTATCAATAATAGCATGGTTAGCAGTAACAATGATTTTGATAGTTATTATATTTTCAGTCATGCTAGTGCTGATGGATTTAAAACCTAATAATGAAACTGACAGCTTGAGTTTAATTGAAGCAATTTGGCAAAATTTTTTACGTGTAATAGATCCAGGTGGATTACAAAACGCTAAATTATGGGGGTATAGAATAATAGCTGCTATAGTAACATTACTTGGAGCATTAATTTTTGGGGCATTAGTTGGGGCTTTAACAACAGGACTTGAGAATATGTTTATTGAAATTCGTAAAGGGAAGACAGAGATTGTAAAAAAAGATTTTACTCTCATTTTAGGATGGAATCCAACAATATTTAATATAATAAGTGAACTTGTTATTTCAAATGCGAATCATAGAAATAAAAAAATAGTGATACTTTCTAAAAATGATAAAATAAAAATGGAAGATGAAATAAATTTAAGAATAAATCAAAAAGAGCTTTTAAAAAATTTTCATAATTCACTAGGTGAAAAAAGTCATAAAATTTATCAAACTAAAATCTATTGTCGTTCAGGAAGCATTATAGATACGGATGATTTAAACATAGTTCATCCTGAAAATGCAGAATCAGTAATTATACTTTCTTCAGAGGAAGATAAAGAAGATATAAATACTATAAAATGTATTTTAGCGTTGAGAAAGAAAGCAAAGAAAATAATTACTGAAATAAAAGATGAACGCAATAAAGAGTTGATGGATTTTTGTTTCCAAAATGAAGAAAATGAAAATATATTATATATTCCAACTGAGAAATGGTTATCACGGATTACAGCACAAATAAGTAGACAACCAGGTTTTAGTGTCATTGCGACAGAAATTTTAAGTTATGATAATGATAAAATTTACTTTTCTAAAGCTGGAAAAGGACTCATAGGTAAAACATTTAAAGAAATTTCTTTAAATTGTACTACAAGTATTGTACTAGGAATATGTAAGAAAAATTTGGATAAAAATAATTTGAAAGAAATTTATCAAACAGAAATGGCAGAGGGCAAGTTATCAGGAATACAAAAAAATATAATTTTAAATCCTTACAAAAAGTTTAATAATAATATAATAGATGGTGAAAATATAGGATGTGTAATAGAGGAAGGAGATGAGCTTATTCTTTTTCAGTCTGATGATGGTTATCCTGAATTCCATTTTGAAGAGTTAAAAATAGAAAAATTTCAATGGAAAAGTGATATGGAAGATGTAATTTTGCCTAAAAGTAAGACATTAATTTTAGGATATAACAAAAGAATATATAAAATAATTAATGAATTATACGAATATGTGAGTACAGATTCAGAAGTTCATATAATTGCAAAAATGGATGAGGAAGTAGAAAAACACTTAAAAGATAATTTTGGTTCTGAAAATGTAACGAATGAAGATATTACGGATTACAGAGTTTCTGAAAAAGAATATGTTGGAGAAAAGTTTAATCTTGAAAGTTATGAGAACATTATAATTTTAGGTTATGATAATCTTGAAACACAGGAAAAGGATGCCAAATCAATGCTTACAATGTTACTGATAAAAAAATTGCTTGAAAAAAATAATAAATGTTCGTTACAAGAAAAAAGTATTGTTATTGAAATATGTGATGAAAAGAATAGAGAAATTGTGGAATTGACGGAAGTATCTGATTATATAATAAGTGATACGATAATAAGTTCAGTAATTAGTCAGCTGTCTGAAGAAAAAAGACTTTATTATGTTTTTGACGAATTATTTAGCGGAGAAGGCTGTGAAATTTATATGTTTTCAGCAGATAACTATATTGAAAATTTTGACAGAGAATATACTTTTAAAGAACTTTCTACAATTGTAGCAAATGAAGGAACTATTTTATTAGGATATAGAGATATGGATGAAAGAGTGGAAAAGAAAAATGATCATGGTGTTCATTTAAATGTAAGCAAGAATAAGAAGATTAGATTAAATAAAAATGATAAATTAATTGTACTGTTTGAAGGAGGCAATGAGAAAAACAAAAAGAAAGTGATTTAATTAATTTGCTATTTGGTATGGGAAAATACAGAGAAAATTGCTTAAATAAAGGAATAAATTGAATAAGAATAAAATTTGCAAAATGAATTTAATTGGAGTATAATGATTATATGTAACAAAGAATATTAAATCTTTGCTCAAAGTTGAGAGAAAGGAGGGAGATAATGAAAAATAAAATTTTTAAATTTTTGGGATTCTTATTTCTTATGATGGTCGTTGTAAATGTTATTTTATCAATTATTTCGACATTTTTACCAGTAAAATTTGAGTCTCCAAGTTCGGTTGTAGAAGCACCGCATTATTTTAATTTTGTTTTTGGGAACTTTAAATTTTCATTAAGTCAGACAGTTCTTGATACATGGGCAATTATGATTATAATTATATTTATTGTAAGAGCTGGAACAAAGAATATAAGTGTCGAAAAACCTGGAAAAATGCAGATTGTTATGGAAGAATACTATCATTTTATTGAAAATACTTTTTTGACTACTTTTGGAAAACATAAAAAAACTTATATACCGTTTTTTGCGGCATTGTTTGCATTTATAATGTTTTCAAATTTAAGTACTTTCTTATTTCCGTTTATTATGATGGCAGTAAAGGAAAATGGAATTAGAACGGTAAAACCGTTTTTTAGAACGCCAACAGCAGATCCAAATACTACAATTGGATTATCACTTGTTGTAATTGTTGTCTTTTTGGCAGTTTCTATAAAGCAAAAAAGTCTAAAAGGGTATATAAAATCATTGTTTGAGCCAATGTGGTTTATGTTTCCATTAAATGTAGTTGATATTTTTTCAAAAGTGTTAAATACTTCAATGCGGCTTTTTGGAAATATGCTTGCGGGACTTGTAATTGTAGGACTGCTATACAGTCTTGTTGGACGTGGATTACTTCAATCAATGACAAATAATATGCTAAAGGGAAGTTTTTCATTTTCGGTTGGATGGCCGATGTTAATACAGCTTTATTTGGATTTATTTATTGGAATAGTACAGGCATTTGTATTTACAATACTTTCATCAGTTTATATAGGTGAAGCATTGGGAGAAGAGGAATAAAAACAGATCTGTAGTTCTTTTATATGTTCAAAGTCAACGAAATTAAGATTTTGTATAAATAAGAGAATTATAATTAAAATATAGTTTTTTAAAATAAAGAAAATAAAAAATAATATAAATTAGGAGGATTAAAGAATGGAAGGAATAGTTCAAGCGGCAGCTTTATTAGGAGCAGGAATTGCAGCAGTAGGAGGAATTGGAGCAGGATTAGGGCAAGGGATAGCAACTGGTTATGCAGTAGAGGCAGTGTCAAGACAGCCTGAAGCTAAACAGGACATTATGCAAACATTAATCACAGGGCTTGCAATTACAGAATCATCAGCAATTTATGCGTTGGTAATAGCTTTCTTATTGATTTTCTTAAAAGGATAATAAAAAATATCCAGTATTTTTAGAATCAGAAAAAATAAAATAATATTGTTATGAAAGTTATTATAAAGTAAGAATAAAAAGAAACAAAATAGGGTTAATGTAAATTAAGGAGAAAAAATGAATGAAGGAGCAAAATTAGTAAACATCGATTTTACGATGGCTATTCAAATAATAAACTTTATAGTGTTAATCTATTTTTTTTCACGAGCTTTTGCAAAAAAAATTGGTAAAGTGCTTGAGGACAGAAAAAAATTAGCGTTGTCTGAAATGGAAATAGTTGAGAACGAAAAGGAAAAACTGGAAGAACAGAAAAAATTAATGGAAAAACTGAAAAAAGAATCTAAAAGACGTGCTAATGACATTTTGATAAAAGCTGAAAGACAGGCGGATGACAGAAAAGATCAGGTTATATCACAAGCTATGAGCAATCGTGAAAGAATGATGATGAAAGCAGAAGCTGATATTGAAAAAATGCGACAAAATGCCAAATTTGAACTTCAAAAGGAAGTTGGAGAAATGGCAGTTGAACTTGCAGAAAAAATCATTAAAGAAAATATTGATGATAAACAAGATGAAACTATAAATAAGTTTATTAATGAGATAGGAGATTAGAATGGCTAATGATGAGATTGCAAAAAGATATGCAGCGGCAATTTATAATATAGCAAAATCTTCTGACAATATAAATGAAGTTCGGGAAGTATTAAATATTCTTATGGAAAACTACGAGGAAGAAGAGGAATTTAGAAAAATTTTGGAAGATCCTTTGAAAAAATTTCCAGAAAAAGAAAAATTTTTAGAAAAATCATTTGATCATGTGACAAAAGAAGCACTTGGAATAATAAAATATATTGTAAGAAAACAGCGATTATCCCTTGTCAGTGATATAAAAGAATATTTTTTAAAACTTTACTACGAAGAAAACAATAAACTTCCAATAACTGCTATATTTGCAAAGGAGCTATCGGAAACGCAAAGAGAACAGTTAATAAAAAAACTTGAAAACAAATATGGTAAAAAAATCGTTTTGAATCTTAAAGTTGATAAGGAAATAATCGGTGGAGGAATTTTAAAAATTGGAAATGAAGTTATTAACGGTTCAATAAAAAATCAGATTGAGGAAATAAAGAAAAATTTTTAGAAACGGAGGTGCTTTTCTTTGAGAATCAAGCCAGAAGAAATAAGTAAAATAATCCGAAGCGAAATTGAAAATTATAAAAGTTCACTGGATATTTCTAACACTGGAACAGTCTTGGAAGTGGGAGATGGAATTGCTAGAATCTACGGATTAAGTGATGCTATGGCAGGAGAGCTTTTGGAGTTTGAAAATGGAACTGTCGGAATGGCACTAAACTTGGAAGAAAGTAACATTGGAGCAGTAATTTTTGGAAAAACACAAGGAATAAAAGAAGGAAGTATAGTAAAAGGATTGGGAAAAGTAGCTGAAGTTCCAGCTGGAAATGAGCTGCTTGGAAGAGTAGTCGATGCACTTGGAAATCCTATTGATGGAAAAGGGACAATAACAGCTGATAAATATATGCCAATTGAGAGACAGGCGTCGGGAATTATCGCAAGAAAACCTGTTACACAGCCTATGCAGACAGGAATAAAGGCAATAGACGGAATGTTTCCGATTGGAAAAGGACAAAGGGAATTGATAATTGGAGACAGACAGACTGGTAAGACGGCAATTGCGATTGACTCTATTATAAATCAAAAAAATAACGATGTTATATGTATTTATGTCGCAATTGGACAGAAAAGATCTACAGTCGCACAAATTTATAAAAAACTGGAAGAAACAGGGGCTTTAGAATATACAATCATTGTTGCGGCAACTGCTTCGGAATCTGCACCACTTCAATATTTGGCACCATATTCAGGGGTTGCCATGGGTGAATATTTTATGGATCAGGGAAAAGATGTACTGATAGTTTATGATGATTTATCAAAACATGCGGTAGCTTACCGTGAAATGTCGCTATTGTTAAAACGTCCACCAGGAAGAGAAGCCTATCCTGGAGATGTTTTCTATCTTCACTCAAGACTTCTTGAAAGAGCCGCAAAATTAAGCGATAAACTAGGCGGAGGTTCAATTACAGCACTTCCGATTGTAGAAACACAAGCTGGAGATATTTCGGCATACATTCCGACAAATGTTATTTCAATAACAGACGGACAGATATTCTTGGAAACAGATTTATTTAATTCAGGATTTAGACCAGCCATAAATGCAGGAGTTTCTGTATCACGGGTTGGAGGAGCGGCACAAATTAAAGCTATGAAACAGGTTGCTTCAAAAGTAAAACTGGAACTTGCACAATATAATGAGCTTTTGGCATTTACGCAATTTGGATCGGATTTGGATAAGGCGACTAGAGATCAGCTTAATCGAGGATCTAAAATTATGGAAGTCCTAAAACAGTCGCAATACACTCCATTCAAAGTTCAAGAACAGGTTATTTCATTTTACTGTGTTACAAATGGATATTTTGACAATGTTCCGACTGAAAAAGTTAGAACATTTGAAAAGGATATAATAGAAGCACTTAGAAATGATGAGAATATTTTAAATGAAATCCGTGAAAAAAAATCATTGGATGATGAGCTGAAAAATAAACTTGATGAGTTTATTACTAGCTTTAAGAGTGAATATGTCTGGTAAAGTAGGTGAAATAGTATGGCAGCAAATATGAAGGAAATTAAAGAGCGAATTGACAGTGTAAAAAGTACAAGTCAAATCACAAATGCGATGAATATTGTTTCTTCTACAAAGTTTAAGAGATTTCAAGTTTTAACTTTAAAATCAAGAAGTTACGCACGTGCTGTAAATGAAGCTTTTGACAATTTGGTCGCAAGCCTTAGAGGAAATAAATTTGTAATTTTTGATGGGAAGTCAGAAGTCAAAAGAGTAGGCATTATTGTGATGACATCAGATCGTGGGCTATGTGGAAGTTTTAACTCAAATACTTTTAGAAGGCTGGAAAGCATGAGAAAGAAATTTGAAAAAGAAGGAAAAGACGTGTCAGTTGTAACAATTGGAAGAAAAGCTAAGGAATATTGTAAAAATCGGGATATTAATGTGGATAGTGAGTATACGCAGATGATTCCAGAAACAATGTTTGAAACTGGTAAAAAAATCAGTGAAGATGTAGTTCAGTTTTATTTAAACGATTTTTATGATGAAGTTTATATGATTTATTCTAAATTTGTATCAGCAATTGAGTATAATATTCAAGTGGAAAAATTGCTTCCAATAGAAAAAAAGGAAGGATTGCCAACAAAGGAATATGTGTTTGATCCGTCAGAGGAAGAAGTGTTAAATTCATTTGTGCCACAAGTTCTGAATATAAAATTGTATCAGTCTTTACTTGAAAATTCGGCAAGTGAGCATTCAGCCAGAATGTCAGCAATGAAACAGGCTAATGATAATGCCGCTGAAATGATAAGAAACTTGGAAGTGCAGTATAATCGTGAAAGACAAGGAAAAATAACACAGGAATTAACAGAAATTATTGGCGGTTCTTTAGGAGTACAGTAATTTATTTTTAAACTGAAGAACTTGAGAATAAACTAAGAAGGAGGTTAAAGGTAACTAATGAATAAAGGTAAATTAGTGCAAGTTATTGGGCCGGTTATAGATGTAAAATTTGAAAAAAAATTGCCTGATATTTATAATGCGCTTGAAGTGTATAAGGAAAACGGAGAAAAATTAGTAGCTGAAGTTCACGCCCACAACGGAAATAATGTTGTAAGGGCAGTTGCAATGTCTGGAACTGAAGGGTTAAGACGTGGACTGGAAGTTGTAGATACTGGTAACCCGATTCAAGTTCCAGTTGGAAGAGCGACATTAGGAAGAATTTTCAATGTGCTTGGAGAAGCGGTTGATGATGGTGAAAAATTGGATGCAGATGTGTTAAGGGAATCTATCCACAAAGATGCACCCTCATTTGAACAACAAGGAACAGATTCTGAAATACTTGAAACAGGAATAAAAGTAGTAGATTTACTTGCTCCATACTTAAAAGGTGGAAAAATTGGACTTTTTGGAGGAGCAGGAGTCGGAAAGACAGTATTAATTCAGGAATTGATTAACAATATTGCGAAAGGGCATGGAGGACTTTCTGTATTTGCAGGAGTTGGAGAGCGTACACGTGAGGGACGTGATTTATATAACGAAATGACAGAAAGTGGAGTTATTGATAAGACAGCATTAGTGTATGGACAAATGAATGAGCCACCTGGAGCAAGATTGAGAGTAGGACTTACAGCACTTACAATGGCGGAATATTTTAGAGATAAGGAAGGACAAAACGTACTTTTATTTATTGATAACATCTTCAGATTTACTCAGGCAGGATCAGAAGTATCGGCTCTACTTGGAAGAATGCCGTCAGCCGTAGGATACCAGCCAAACTTGGCAACTGAAATGGGAGCCTTGCAGGAAAGAATAACATCGACAAGTACAGGGTCAATTACATCAGTACAAGCTGTATATGTGCCAGCAGACGACTTGACAGATCCGGCACCAGCAACAACATTCGCCCATTTGGATGCAACAACAGTATTGTCAAGACAAATTGCATCGCTTGGAATTTATCCAGCAGTAGACCCGCTTGATTCAACTTCAAGAATACTTGAGCCTGAAATTGTTGGGAATGAGCATTATAAAATTGCAAGGGAAACTCAGAAAGTATTACAAAGATATAAGGAATTACAAGATATTATCGCAATTCTAGGAATGGATGAGCTGGATGAAAATGATAAATTAACAGTAAATCGTGCTAGAAAAATCCAAAGATTCTTTTCACAGCCTTTCTCAGTAGCAGAACAGTTTACAGGAATGAAAGGTAAATATGTACCTTTAAGGGAAACAATTCGTGGATTTAAAGAAATTCTGGATGGACTTCATGATGATTTGCCAGAACAGGCATTCTTATACGTTGGAACAATTGAAGATGCAGTTGCAAAAGCACGAGAATTGATGAGCGAGTAATTTAAAATAATGTGTAATGAAAACAGGGACGATGTTTTCCCTGTTTTCCAATAGACCTGTTCAACAACTAACTATATGTGCTTATAATTTAATAAAACAAATATTCTGAAGCAAGGGGTCTTGACCCCTTGTGGAAATAAAAAAACTTAAGTTATCGAACACGTCTAATGAGAAAGTTTAGATAAAATAAGCATACTTTGGAATGGAAGGAGGCTTTATGGCAACGGAATTTATTTTGGAAGCAGTAACTCCAGAAAGGCTGGTTTTTGAAAAGCCTGTTGAATTTGTAAAATTACGTACAGAAGGTGGAGATATTGGAATACTTGCAAAGCATATTAACTACATTACACCAATTGGTGCTGGGGAAATGCTTGTTCGTGAAAAGGATAATAAGGAAATGACATATTATCTGGAAGGAGGATTTCTAGAAGTTCGTCAGGATAAAGTTGTTATTTTGGGAGTAAATATCGTTGAAGCAACTAAGGCAGAAGCAGAACGGATGGCAAGAGAAGTTGCCATTGAAAGAGCAAAAAAACAAAAAATAAAAGAAGATCAGGATATTTTAGGCTCAAAAAAACGGATTCAAAACAATTTAAGCAGGAAATAAATTTTGAAATTCTAAAAAATGTGGTATAATATGTATAAAATATAGTTAATTAATTTTAAAATTGATTATTTAATTATAATAAATTTGTTTAAACTCTAAAAATTAAAAGATTCATCATAGAGTATTCAGTTAAATATTTTTTATATAATTCATCTGTTTTTCTTTTTTATGAAGTAAAGGGGAACAGTTATCATCCCCTTTTTTTCGCAATATTAGTTATGACAATTTTTCAAATTATAATATCTGAAGATTTTGGCGAAACTGCTACGCACGAATCCTCGCTTGTCTAAGCATTTTTTAGTTTAAGTAAAATAGTTAATTTAACTAAAATAAATAAAAAGTAAAATAATTTAAAAAATAAAAGATTATTTAATTGAATAATCAAAGGGTAAATCTATATTTTTAAACTAATATTTGAATAAATTTAACAATAAAAAATAATGTAAAGGTGGAATGGGAATGGAGCAATTGAAAAAAAATAGAACGAGAACATTTTATAGAAATTATGTTAATGAAAAATTAGTTGGGAATAGAAATAAAAAAGAATTGAAAAAATTAGAAAGATTTATTTCAATGGAAGTTATCGAAAGGGAAACTATTGAGAAAATTTTGATAAAATACTTTTTTATTAAAAGAAGCAGAACGTTTTACAGAAACTTTGCTGATAGAAAATTAGTAGGAAATCTAGGTAGAAAATATAGAAGAATTTTTACAGCTTTAGATTTTAATTATGAAAAAATTTCGTCAGAACAAATAAGACGTAGATACGTAGAAACTGAAATTAACCGTTCAAAATTTGCAAAAGGTGTGGAATTTGACGGTAAATCAAATCACGAAGATATTTACTTTGACAAGGCTCCATTACCAGCATCGTATTTTACAGATGAACTTGTCCTAATGCCAAAAAATCCTACAACATTATACATTTATTGGGAAATTCGTGATGACACCTATGAAAGATTAGCTACAAATAACGGAGTTATTGATAATGTAGTTATAAAAATATTTAAAAACGGACACGAATATAGAAAAATTATAAGACATGAAAGAATTGGTTCGCATTATATTACTGAAATTGATGTAAATCAAAATTATGAAGCATCTATCGGATATGAAGATCAATATGGAAACTTTTCAGAAGTAGCACATTCAGTAGAAGCAATCGCACCAAATGATAAAGTTTCTGATAATATTGACTTAGTATGGGGAACAGTGAAATTCGATTCAAGCACAAATCAGCTTATAAAATATATAAATACTCCAGTTTCAACACCAGAAGGAAGAGAGCTTTTAGGAGTACCTGCAGATTATGATGTGGATGAAAATAATGAATTTATAATCGAAGTTATAGAAAGATTGACAAAAGTAGGAGCTTCAGAATCATTAATCGAAAGAAAAGTGATAAAAGGAAAACTTCCAAATCTTAGACTGGATATGGGTGGTTCAAGAAGCAGTTAGAACATTTTTATAAATGTTTTTATAAAAATTAAGATTAAAGGAGATTCAAAATGGCTATGTTAAATATGCTGCACGCTTGTTTACGTGTAGAAAATTTAGAAAAATCTATCGAATTTTATGAAAAGGCATTTGGATTTAAGGAAGACCGACGTAAAGATTTTCCAGAACATAAATTTACTATTGTTTATTTGACTCTTCCAGGAGAAAGTTTTGAGATTGAGCTGACTTATAATTACGGTCACGGTTCATATACAATTGGTGATGGTTTTTCACATTTGGCAATTGCTTCGGATGACTTGGAAGGAGATAATGAAAAACATAAGGCAATGGGATACAAGACAACAGATCTTATGGGCTTGCCTGGTAAACCTGGACATTATTATTTCGTAACGGATCCAGATGGTTACCGTATGGAAGTAATTCGTGCAGAATAAAAATTAGCAATAAAACATATTTAAAGCAAATAATAGAAATATCAGAAGAAAAGACCGAGACTTTCGGTCTTTTATAGTAAAACTATTTATACAAAATTTTAACAACTGCAAGGAGAAAATATGAAGATAATAGTGTATGGTGCTGGAGTTATGGCACAGTATGTAAAAGAATCAGTAATAAATTCTGGAAATGAATTTGCTGGGCTGGTTGACCCGCTTGGAAATGGGGATTTTGAAAATCTGAAGGAAAAAGATGTAGATTTTGATGCGATTATTGATTTTTCACATTTCAGTTTGCTGGAGGATGTACTTGAAGCGGGAATTGATAAAAAAGTTCCAGTTCTAATTGCTACAACTGGACATTCAGAAGAACAGATTGCAAAAATCCAGGAAGCATCAAAGCAAATACCTATAATTAAAGCAACAAATACTTCAGTTGGAGTAAATATCGTAAATGAAATTGTAGCCTTTGCGACAAAATTATTAAAGGATTTTGATATTGAAATAATTGAAAAGCATCACAACAGAAAAATTGACGCACCAAGCGGTACAGCGAATACTTTACTTGAAGTTGTCAAGGAAAATCTGGATAATGATGGAAAAGACTACAGAACAATTTATGGAAGAGAAGGGCACAGTAAACGTGCTGAAAAAGAAATAGGAGTTCACGCTATACGTGGCGGAAATATAGTCGGAGAACATACCGTAATTTATGCAAAAAATGACGAAATTATAGAAATAAAGCACGAAGCATTATCAAGAAAAATGTTTTCAGACGGTGCAGTTAAAGCTATAGAATTTCTTGCTGGAAAAAAAGTAGGACTGTATACAATGAAAGATGTACTTGGTTTATAATAAAAAAACTCTAGTTTATTAGACTGGAGTTTTTCTTTTTTCAATTATTTTGTATCTTCGCAATAAAAATAACCACTACTAGTTCTATAACATTCTCTACCTCTTTCTTCTCGGCTCCGATTATATTCTTCCCATCGTGAAGGACTAAAAAGTTCACAACTAGCCACACTTACCCCAACTAAAATTAAAATCAGAATTTTAAAAATGTTTTTCATATAATATCACTCCTTGTATTATTTTTTATTATTTTGTATCTTCACAGTAAAAATTACCATAACGATCTCTGTAACATTCTCTTCCTCTTTCTTCTCTACGTCTATTTACATCATTCCAATAACTTGGACTAAAAAGTTCACAACTAGCCACACTTACCCCAACTAAAATTAAAATCAGAATTTTAAAAATGTTTTTCATAAAATATCACTCCTTATATTATTTTTTATTATTTTGTATCTTCACATTTAATATTATTTCGTATTTTAATAGTAAAAATTAGAAATTATAACGTAAGGGCATCAGACGCCATGCCCTTACAACCCCGCTTTACGCAAAACTTTTTTATAAAGAAAAAATAAAACTCGCTTCGTAAAAACTACGCTCAGACAGTTATTTTTCCTTTAACGAAATTTTACTTATTTAATATTTTCCCAATTTAAGAACTTAAATATATAATTTTTATAAGTTAATGTAGAATGTCGTGATTTTTTTGGAATGAAAACGACTAAACACATTTATGTGTTTCTTTCGCCAAAAGCTTTATAGCAAAAATATTTTATAGAGTTGTTCTAAACTTTATTTGCGAAAGTGAGCGTTAGCGAGTTTCGTTTTCGTAGTAATCAAGGTTTTATCCAAATAATAAGGTTTAAACTACTTTCCCAAATTTTATTTGGGAATATTTCAAAAAAATGCTTAGACGAGCCAGGGTTAGTGCGTAGCACTTTCGCCATTCTCTTTAATATATTATTATTTAAATATACTAGAATAACTATTATTGCGAAATGAAGGGAAATGGCGATTGATTTCCCTTGCTTATACAAAAAGAAAAAACATATAATTATGAAAAAATATTTATTAACAACAAGTAATTTTTTAAAATTTAAATAAAAATCTCTTATTTGAATACTTAAAAATTAAATTTGATTTTTTTAACAAACCTATCAAACTAATTATTATAGAATTTAAAAATATTCTGTTATTTATATAATTATAACAAATAAAATAAAAAAAGTCAATATTTATACGGTAAATTAAATACTATATTAAAATAAAAGTTTTTTTAAACTTTTTTATAAAATGGTATTGACATAATAAAAAATATGTGATATTATACTATTGAAAATAATAGAAAATTAATTACTGTAAAAAAGGAGAGATTTACTATGAAATCTAAAATTAAAGTTTTATTGTTAACATCAATTATTGCTTCTAGTTGTATTAGCTGTACTTTTGCACAGGCAGGTGGAGTAATTGGAGGTGCAGATGGAAGAGCTGTAGGAATGGTAATGGATAGTGGGGTATCATTAGGAAATAGTATAGGAAGAAGTATAAAAGGTGCAATTTCAAACAGAAATTCAAAAACTCCAAAAGCACCAAAAACTTCTACAACAAACATAAACACTAATACTACCAAAACCGTAAATCTAAAAAATACAAGTACAACTACAAATAAAAACAAAAAATAAAAGTTAGAATGTTGATAATAGTTTGAACAGAATTAGAGTAGCCAGTAAACAGAGAAGTTATATTGGCTGCTTTTTTATTTTGTGATAAATTTAAAAATTATATGATTGTAATTTTGTTAGGAATTGTTATTTCTTTTCATATGTGCTATAATAACAGTTGTTATATAAACAAATTATTTTATAATCAAAGTATTTTGATTGTAACTACTTGATTAGGAGGAGAAAAATGAATAAATTTAAAAATGAAAATTTATTAAAAATGAATACGGAAGAATTTTTGTCTAATATAAAAAAGGTGTTTAACGATGTTTTTTCAGACGGAAATATTGAGAAGATAAATCTAATGAACTATTTATCAGAAAATAAATGGTTAAGTATAAAAAAACGTGGACTCTTATTACCTTTTCTTTCTGAAAAATTTGGAGGAAGAAAGGATAGTCAATTTGAAATTCAGGAAGTTCTTAGAATAGCTGGAAGTTATGGAGTGCCAGTTACTCTTAGAACTGGGATTGAAGGGGCATTAGTATTACAGCCGCTAATTGAATATGGAAATAAGGAGCAGATTGAAAAAGGTTTGGAAATGATATTTAACGGAGAAGGTGGAGGACTAGCTATAACGGAGCCTGAAACTTCTGGATCTGCCATAGCAAAAGAAATGCAGTCTTACTATGAATATGTTGATGAAAATACAATTCATGTTAAAGCTGATAAATATTGGCAAGGAAATTCTCAAAGTGATTTTTTATTAATTGCAGCAAAGGAAAAGAAAGAAGGAAAACTTTCAAAAGTAATTAGCTTAATTTTAGTTCCAAGAAAATATATAACTTATGATGTGTTAAATTCAGAAGGGCTGAAAGCAGTGAGATATGCTGTAAATCATGTAGATGCAAAAATTCCTGCAAAATATGTAATAAAACTTTCAGAAAGTAAAGCAAATTGCCTTAGAGAATTTCAAAATATATTTATTCGAAGCAGGTTGCAGCTGGTTGGCATGACTCATGGAATTATGGAATATATTGTAAAAAATATAAAAAAATATGCCAAAGCTGATATTCCGTTTGTAAAAAGGGAGCTGGACGAAATAGAAACGACTTACGGCGTGTCAAAAATTATGTATGATTACACTTGCAATAATGTTTATCCTGAAAAATCGGTGTCAGACAAACTTATGGAAGCAAATATTATAAAGAGTCTTGCTACTGAGTACACATACAATGCTGCAAAAACAGCACAAAAGTTATTGGGGGCAAAAGGATTTGAAGCTGGGCATCCGATGAGCAATGTGGCAATTGATTTTAGACCGTTTACTATCTTTGAAGGTCCAAACGACATGCTTTATGCTGAAATTTATGATCAGTTTTCAAAAGCTACGGCTGTGGAGAAGAAGGAAGGAATTAGAGTAGATAAAAATTCGACAATCTATGAAAGATTTATTTCAGATAGACGATTTTCAAGTATTTCTGTTAGCGGTATCCTGAATAAAGCAGATGATTTGACAAACTTTTTAAAAAAACATGCTTTAAATGAAATGAATCAGATAACAAAAGTTTTTGTTGGGAAAATACTGGCAAGATTGTTTCTTTTAATTCAAACAGAATCGGATAATTTGGTAAAATTCTTGATAAGGGATATTAGAAAAGATATTTTAGATTTTGAGTATAATAGTTAAATTAATAAAAAAAGAAGGATAACTAATAAAAGCTATTCTTCTTTTTTTCAGGTTATTTAAAAAACTGCGTAAATATTGTAATGATACTGATATTGGCAAAATCAATAAATAGTGAACCGACAATTGGAATTACGAAAAATGCCATTTTTGAGTAAATATATTTTTCTGTAACTGCTTTCATGTTTGAAATTCCGTTTGGAGTTGCTCCAAGTCCAAATCCACAATGTCCTGAAACCATTACTGCTGCATCGTAATCAGACCCCATTGCTTTAAATGTTATCCAGTTCAGATAGAAATAAATCAATATAACTTGTGCAACTAATAAAATAATTACAGGCAATGCTAAATCAATTAATTCCCATAATCTTAGTGTCATTAGTGCCATTGAAAGAAATAGACTAAGTGCCACATCTTCAAGAATGCTTATTTCTTTTGTCGGAGCATTCATAGCCTTTACATTGTCTGATAAATTTCTAATAATTGCAGCAACAATCATTGGTCCAATGTAAACAGGGAAATGTGCTTCAAAATTTGTAAAACTCATAAGATAATCAATAAAGATTGATAAATACGAACCAATTCCCATTGCAATTAAGATATAGAAAAACGCCATTGAAAATCGTTCACCATCAAGATAAGGCTTTTGTCTTTTTAACACTTCTTCATCAATATCTTCATCTCCATGCTGAATACCGTCTTTTACAAAATGTTCAGGCAATAATTTGTGTTTTTTAATAAGTCTGCTTGCGATAGGTCCTCCCATAGCAGATCCTACAATAAGACCAAAAGTTGCAGAAGCAATGGCAATAGCATTTGCTCCTTTGTATGCAGGACCGAGAGCTTCAATTGTTGGAGCTACAGCGGCGGATGTTCCATGTCCTCCAGTCATTGGAGTAGATCCTGTCATTAGTGCCAGTAATGGCGGAAGTCCTACAAATTTTGCAAGTCCAACTGCAACAGCATTTTGTAAAATACATAATCCTGCTGCAACAAATAGGAAAATAAGTACCTTTTTTCCACCTTTTTTCAATACTTTTAAACTTGCGTTAAATCCTACACTTGTAAAAAACATAACCATAAAGAATTTTTGCAATGTATCAGTAAACTTTATTTCAGCTATATTTGTCTGTCTTAAAATAAAAACAAGTATTGAAAATAAAAAACCACCAATAACAGGTGCTGGAATACAGTATTTTTCAAAAAATTTAATTTTTTTTCTAAGTTTCATTCCAATTAACAATAAAATAACTGCTAGACCAATTGTCTGAATCATATCCATGTTAATTTTAACCATAAATAATTCACCTCACTATAAATTTTTTTTGTAATGCAACATTATACTATAAATTCAAATAAAGTGCAAATCTAAATCAAAAGTTATTTTTTTAGCTCCAAAATTATAAAAAAAATAACAATAATTTAAAAATAGAATTGCAAAAATTTGGAAAAAGCAATAAAATATGGTAAAATATAGTAAATTTGAGAGATTTTCTCTAATTTTTAATTTACTTAATTTTTAAAAGTTTGAGATTAAAAAAGTTTGGAAATAGATAATATAATAAAAAAAACGCAAATAGATAATAAAAATTTGATGATATGAAAGGTGGCTTGAAATATGGATTTTACTAAAGTTAGAGAAGATGAGGAAAAATCAATTTTGGAGAAAAAAGAAATTGTTGAAAAAGATTTTTGGCGACAAAAATATCATATTCAAGGAATTGTGGGATTAATTAACGATCCAAATGGATTTTCGCAGTTTAATGGAAAATATCATATGTTTTATCAATGGAATCCATTGGGAACTAATCATAAAAATAAAACTTGGGCTCATAGTGTAAGTGATGATTTATTACATTGGGAAAGGCTGAAAACAGCTTTGCGTCCTGATACCTGGTATTCTAAGGATGGAGTTTATTCTGGAAGTGCTATTGTGGATGACGACAAACTTTATTTATTTTATACAGGAAATGTGAAAGATTCCGAAGGAAATAGGGAATCTTACCAATGCCTAGCAGTTTCAAGCGACGGAGAAAATTTTGAGAGATGGGAGCCAAGTATTATAAATCAGCCTGACGGATACACTCGACATATAAGAGATCCAAAAATTTGGAAAAAAGATGGGAAATTTTATGCGGTAATTGGTATTCAAAGTGAAGATTTGGAAGGAAAAGCAGTTTTATACGGTTCAGAAAATATAAAAGACTGGAAGTTTGAAGGGGAAATTGCAGGAGCAAATCATGGAAAGATTAAAGACTTTGGATTTATGTGGGAATGCCCTGACTATTTTCAGCTAAAAGATGAAAAAACTGGAGAAATTAAAGATTTGTTGGTATTTTCACCGCAAGGGCTAGAACCAGAAGGAGATTTATATAATAACAAATATCAGACAGGATATTTATTTGGAAAATTAGATTACGAAAAACCTGAATTTGAAATTTTATCAGATTTTGTGGAAATTGACAGAGGAAATGACTTTTATGCACCACAGTCAATGCAAGATGATAAAGGAAGAAGGCTTATTGTAGGCTGGATGGGAATTCCAGAAGAAGAAGATTTTCCAACTGTAAAAAATGAATGGCTTCACTGCCTAACTTTACCAAGAGAACTTAAAGTAATAGATGGAAAACTTTATCAAGTTCCGATAAAGGAAATGGAAAGCATCCGTGGAGAAAAAATTGAATTTAGTGGAAAAGTAGCTGGAGAAGTTAAAATTGGAACAGGAGCAACTTATGAGTTAAAAGCTAAATTTAGTGATTTTAATTCTGATTTTGGATTAAAATTACGAACTGGTAAAAGTAGTAAAACAGTTTTAAAATTTGATTACAATGATAAAAAATTTGTATTAGACAGAACAAAAGGTGAACAGCCTGATAAAAGATTAAGAAAAGTTTATTTAGGAGATATTTCAGAATTGGAACTTACTGTGTTTGTAGATAATTCTTCTGTGGAAGTGTTTATTAACGGCGGACAGGAAGTATTTTCATCAAGAATATTCCCTGAAAAAGATGCAGATGGAATAAGTGTGTTTGCAGATAAGGATGTAAATGTGGAAATAGAAAAATGGGAATGGAAATAAAGTTTTTTTTAATAAGAGAGGAAAAAATTGATAAAGAAAAAGAATATAAAATTAGATATAGTAAATTTACTGGATGAAATTCAGAATGGGAAATACAGTAATATCCAGTTAAATTTCTATTTTTCTAAAAATAATTATACAAAAAAAGAAAAAATGTTTATTACAAATGTGATAAATGTTGTGATAAAAAATTTGATTTATATTGATTATCTGATTGGGAAAAGTGTTAGGAATGTAAAAAAGAGAAAGATAAAACAGCTTTTGAGAATTTCGGTTGCTCAATTGTTTTTCATGGAATCGGATAATGCGGGAGTTATTTTTGAGGCTGGGGAGATTGCAAAAATTTTGAATGCACATCAAGTTGGATTTGTGAATGCAACTTTGCAGACGATTTTGAAAAATAAAGAAAAATTTGATGAGGGAATTCCGAAAGATAACAGGGAAAGCATTGTTTTGTCGTATCCGCAATGGTTTGTGAATAAGATGAAAATTGATTATCCTGATGATTATTTGGAAATGCTAAAATCTTATAAAAAAAGAAGTTATTTGTCAGTTAGATTTGATAAGAATAAAATTACGAGTGAGAAATTTGAGGAATTGCTGAAAAATATTAAGACAGAAGTCTTATTTTCTGTTGGGGAAGTTTATTATTTATTAAATGCGAATATTTTTGATACGGAAATTTATAAGAATGGGGATGTTGTGATTCAAGATGCTTCGTCTTATCTGGCTGTGAGAAATTTAGGCGTGAAAGATGGAGAAACTGTGCTTGATGCCTGTTCTGCTCCTGGTGGAAAATCCCTTGCAATTTTACAGCTGTT
Source organism: Leptotrichia sp. HMT-225 (assembly GCF_030644325.1). Lineage (NCBI taxonomy): Bacteria > Fusobacteriati > Fusobacteriota > Fusobacteriia > Fusobacteriales > Leptotrichiaceae > Leptotrichia > Leptotrichia sp. HMT-225. Next base: position 947,183 of record NZ_CP130323.1, read on the forward strand.
TAATCCGAAAAAGTTGATTTCTACTGATATTCACGAGCATAAAGTGAAATTATTGAATGAACTTAAAAATAAATATGGTTACAGCAATTTTGAAGTAAAATTAAATGATGCTACACAAATTGAGAATTTAGACACAATGTTTGACAAGATACTTTTAGATATGCCTTGCAGTGGGCTTGGAGTTCTTCGGAAAAAGCCTGAAAAAATATATGAGCTGACTGCAAATGATATAAAAAATTTAAAGAAACTTCAGAAAAAAATATTTGAAAGTGCATATAAATCTTTGAAAAATGGTGGAGAAATAGTTTACAGCACTTGTACATTTTCTAAAAATGAGAACACTAATAATATTCAGTATTTTCTCGAAAAATATGAGGATTTGGAAATTTTGGAAGTAGAGATTCCTGAAAATATTGAAAATATAAGAGATGAATTTGGGGGAGTTTATATTTCGTATAAAAATAAATACATGGATGGCTTTTATATTGCAAAATTAAGAAAAAAATAAAAGAGTTTTGAGTATACCAAACTAAGAATAAAAATGGAACTATGTATTTTAGAGCAAGTTTATAAAACAAAATAAATTTGGAAATGAATTATTCTATGAAAGTACAGAAAAAATGATTGAAAGGACATATTTGGGATGCAATTTAATTTGGATGATGATGTAAAATTCATATTGGAACAACTGAATAGAAATGGAAAAGGATTTCTTGTCGGTGGAGCAGTTAGAGATAAAATTCTAAATAAAGATCCTGGCGATTATGATTTTGCAACTGATATAGAATATTCAGAATTGAAAAGAATCTTTGCTGGTTATAATCCAAAAGAAATGGGAGCTCATTTTGGAATTCTTATGATAAATGTTAATGGAAAAAGCTATGAAATAGCAAAATTCCGTAAAGAAACAGGAGTTTACAACAGCAGATATCCAAAAGATATTAAGTTTGTAAAAACCATTCAAGAAGATTTGGCAAGAAGGGATTTTACGATAAATTCTATTGCTTACAGCGAACAGACTGGAATAGTTGATTTGTATGGGGGAAGGCAGGATATTAGGCGGAAAGTGATAAGATTTGTAGGGAAGCCAAAGCTGAGAATAGAAGAAGATGCTCTTAGAATTTTAAGAGCTTTTCGATTTATTTCAAAATTAGGATTTAATTTGGATAAAAAAACAGCTGAAGCCATTTACAAAAAAAGAAAATTTTTGACTAAAATATCTAAAGAAAGAATTTTTGACGAGTTAAGTAAAATTCTTATGGGAAAATTTGTTAAAAAAGCTTTTATAGAAATGAAAAAATTACGGGTTTTAGAAATGATAATTCCCGAATTTTATTATGCTTACAATTTTGATCAGAATAATCCCAATCATCCAGACGACTTGTTTAATCATATTATAAAAGTTATTCATCTTTGTGATTATGATTTGGTAACTAGATTTGCGGCACTTTTTCACGATTTGGGGAAAATAAATGTAAAAATTATTGATGCAAAAGGTATTTTTTATTTTTATGGACATGAAAAGGAAAGTGCATTAATCGCAGAAGAAGAGTTAAAACAGCTCAAGGCATCCAATGATTTTATAAATTCAGTAAAAAAAATTGTAAAAAATCATATGTTAATTTATCAAGATGTTTCAGATAAGACGTTGAAAAAGTTGATTATTGAAATGGAAGAAAAAAATCTAAAAAGACTTTTTAATTTATTTTCTGCAGACTTAAATTCTAAAGGACTTAGGACAAAAAAAGAAAATGAAGAGATTTTACAAAATTTTCGGGAAAAAATTGAAAATATAAAGAAACAGGGTAAAATACCACAGTTTAATGATTTAGATATAACAGGGATTGATTTGATAAATCTTAAATTTAGTAACCGCGAGATTGGAGAAGTAAAAAATAGATTGTATGAGCTTGTGCTTGGCGATGAAATTGAGAACGAGAAAGAAGCATTATTAAAATATGTTGTCAAGCATTACAAATTAAATGATAACTTTGAGTATGAAAATTCGTGCGGTGCAATTGTTTTTAATGAAAATACCGAAAAAATTCTGCTTGTGAAAATGCACAATGGTAACTGGGGCTTTCCAAAAGGGCATATCGAAAAGGATGAAACTAAGGAAGAAACAGCAATTCGTGAAGTTCTTGAAGAAACAAATGTAAGAATAAAAATAATTCCTAATTTTGAAAGAGAAATAAAATATATTCCAAATGAGAAAACTATTAAGAAAGTTACAATTTTTATGGGAATTACGGAAGATGAAGAGGTTACCATTGATACTTTTGAAATTGAGGATTTTAAATGGTGTACTTATGAGGAAGCATTAAAGCTGGTTACTTATAAGCTTCAGAAGGATGTGCTGGAAAACGCAAGAAAAGTATTTATAAAGTCGAAGACAGGTTAGAGATTTAATAAAAATAAATGTAAGAGGAAAATAAAGTAAAAAATGAAAACAGAGAAAATTTTAGGTTATGAAGTTCACAGAAAAAAAGTAAAAAATATAAATTTACGAATAAAGCCCAATATGGAAATTTATATTTCTGTGCCAATGAATTTACATCGTGATTACATCGAAAATTTTATCCGTTCTAAAGAAGGCTGGATAAAAAGTGTTTTGAAAAAAGTTGAAGATGTGAAGGAAAAACAGAAGGGATTTGAGTACAAAACTGGCGAAATTCATAAATTTTTGGGAAAAGAATACAATTTAACTGTGAAAACTGGGAGTTTTAATGGCGTGAATTTAGTAAATAATGAAAAAAATCCGAATATAATTTTAACAGTTAATGAAAACATTTTGGAAAATACTGACGAAAAGAAAAAAATTATGGAAAAATGGTATTTTGAAAATGCAAAAAAATTATTTCCGCAATTTATGGAAAAATGGCTGAAAATATTGGATGAGCATGTGGAAAAAGTCGCAATAAAGCCTATGAAGACTAGATGGGGCTCGTGCAATTATGTAAAAAAATATATAAATCTTAATACGGAGCTTATAAAAAGAACTCCTTTTGAGATAGAATATGTGGTTTTACATGAATTGACACATTTAAAGTATCCAAATCACGGAAAAGGTTTTTACAATTATATCGAACGATATATGCCAAATTACAAGATTGCTGAAAAAATGCTAAATGCTAAACATTATTATTAAATTTCAAATAAAAATAATATTAAAAATATTTTTTTAAATAAAATAGGAACTACCAATTAATAGCAGTTCCTTTATTTTTTATTAATTCAATTAATTAATATCATCAATGTCGTAATCAACTAAAATTTCAATTTCTCCATTTTCATGGACAAAAAGCCCAGTAACAGCCTCATGAGGTAAATCGTTGTGCATTTTCTCAGCAGCTTGCCGAATATAACCTTTTTGTGTTTCATCATCAGTAGGACAACCAGCACAGTCGCTATGCCCTGCCACAAAAATATGATCAGATTTATGTTTATTAACCGAAATTAAAACCACCTTATCTTCTATGCTTTTTAAATAATCCTCATCATTAACTATTTTATTTACAGCACCCGCATCAGTAATAGTATCCACAAAAGTGTATCTGTAATTACCTCTAATGTATTCATTTAAAATATGAATAAATCTTCCATCCATACAGCATACTAAAGTACAAAACATAATTTCCTCCCTCGTTCAAACAACTATAGATTTTTAATTGTTACAAGTTTGAAGTTATTTGAAATATATCTTAAAGATGTTGAAATTATAGCATATTTAATGGTAAAAATCAAAAATTTTAGCTTAATCTATATTAAATATTTCTGTTGGATCTAATTTAAATTGGAGCATATTGGCAGTTTCTCTACCACCATCCCCACCTTTTCTTTGCATAGTTATTTTTCCGATTTTTAAGGAACCTCTTGGACTAATCTCAACTTTCCCATTATCAAAATAATGATTTATAACAGCATTTATATTCTTTAAAATCCATCTTGTAATATAAGATTTTTGAACAACTAACACCCATTCTGCACAAAATTCTCCTCTTCCTCTTAGAATATCAGAGATTATTAATACTTTATTATTATCAAACCATTGTAGCAATAAATCTTTATCATTTTTATCAAACTCATCTAAAAACATTCTTTTATTATTTCTTCCAGATTTATAAGGTAAAATTTCTCCTGTAAAATATTGTAATAACTTATATATATTATTAGGAAATTTCCACATATCATTGTAATTTTTTAACCATCTTTTATCAATTTGGTTAAATCCTTTTTTATTACTAACTAATTTTACTTGAATATTTTCAATATCAAAATTTTGTTTCAGCTTAATTTGAATCCGCACATTCAAATCAGCTTTATAACCACTTAAAATAGTAGCTTTTACATATTCAATATCAGAAATTTCATATCCCATTGTTACTAGCCAAATTTTTGCTTCTTTGTCATTTTTCCAGTTATTGAATTTATTTGCTACATCTTTTTCATTTTTAAATCCATCTTTTGCTATTTTTGAACCTTTTTCAGCCAAATAATTTTCCATTATACCTCTTTTCTGTATTTTCTATTGATTTTAATAATTTTTCTGTTATTTTTGTTATTACATTTACAGTCATTGCATTACCAGCTTGAGAAAGAACTTTATTATTTGTAAAGAAGTTATCTTTTTTTACTATTTCTGCTATATTCTTAGGAAATCCCTGTAGTAATAAAGCTTCATATCCGTTTAATTTCATTAACTTTCCATTTTTTATATACAGTAATCCGTGTCTTCCAGTTCTTAAAGTAGGGAAGAATCCATCATATTTTCGTAAATCAGACTGTCTGTAGTCAATAACACTGTTTTCCCAAGTTAAAATATCTTCTACTCTATAATTTTTTTGGCTGTTATATTTATTTTTAAGATACTTATTAAAAGTTTCATCATTTTTATCAAGTTCTGAATTATTTTGCTTGTCAATATATTTTTCTAAAGTATAAGTTGTTTTTTCTTCTTCAGGAAATTCAAAATTATAATTATCCAAATCTTTTCTAAATCCAACAATATAAACTCGTTCACGAAGTTGAGGAACGCCAAAATTAATACTATTAAGAACTTTTATATATAAATTATATCCAATTTTTTCCAATTCACTTTTAATAGTTTTTAAAGTTTGTCCTTTATTGTGGTTAATTAATCCTTTTACATTTTCAAGAAGAAAATATTTTATATTTTTTTCTTTTATAATTTGTATTAAAGAATAAATTATCATACCTCTATTGTCATTAAACCCTTCTCTTTTTCCAGCAATAGAAAAAGTTTGACAAGGAAATCCTGCTAATAATACATCAAAATCAGGCAGTTTTTTTAAATCAATTTTTGTTAAATCTCCATAATTTCTATTATCTTTAAAAAACTTTTCATACGTTTCAGAAGTTTTTTTATCTATTTCACTATGTCCAATACATTCCAATCCTGCTGATTCCATTCCGATTCTTCCTCCACCAATTCCAGAACAAAAATCAAAAAATGTTAATTTTTCTTTCATTTTTACCCCCTTTAGCTTATAAACTATTTTGATAATACTCAATCACATACTCTGCACATTTTATCCCATCAACTGCTGCCGACATAATACCACCTGCATAGCCTGCGCCTTCTCCACAAGGCATAAGTCCTTCGATATTTGAGAAAAATATTTCATTTCTAGGAATTTTCACTGGAGATGAACTACGGCTTTCAACACCTGACAGAATTGCATCATAATTAGCAAAACCTTTTATTTTTTTATCCATTAAGGTAATTCCTTCTTTTATGGAATCGTTTATGAATTGTGGAAAAATTTCATTTAAGTTTGCAAATTTGTAGCCTGCCAGATAGCTTGGCTTTACTTTTCCTAATTTTGTTGAGATTTTATTATTTACAAAATCGCCAAATAGCTGAATAGGGGCTTTGTAATCTTTTCCGCCAAGCTCGAATGCTTTTTCTTCCAATTTTCTTTGAAATTCAACTCCAGCCAGAACACTTTCTCCTGGGAAATCTTCAGGAAATACATTTACCAAAATTGCAGAGTTTGCATTTTCCAAATCTCTCTGTGAATAACTCATTCCATTTACGACAAGTCTGCCTTCTTCGCTTGAAGATGGTACAACGACACCTCCAGGACACATACAGAAAGTATAAACTCCACGTCCATTGCTTGTCTTTACATTTAATTTGTATTCTGCGGCTGGCAATTTATCAGCAAATTTTCCATATTGTGAGTAATTTATCATGCTTTGAAGATGCTCAATTCTGACTCCTACCGAAAAAGTTTTCCGTTCCATTGCCACATTTTCTTCGTTCAGCATAAAGAAAGTTTCTCTTGCGCTATGTCCAATTGCGAGAACTAAAATATTTGTTGGAATTTCATAAATTTTATTTTCATCAGAATTTTCTACATTTTCAACTAAAATGCTTTTTATTTTGTTATTTTCAGAATCAGGTTTTTCATAGTTTACTTTTACAAGTTTTGTGCTAAAACGGTATTCTCCCCCAAGACTTTCGATTTTATACCTAATTTTACGCATTATTTCGATTAATTTATCAGTTCCAATGTGAGGTTTTGACATATAATTTATTTTTGGATCAGCACCAGCGAGAATTAATTCATCATAAACCTTCTGAATCCGAAAATTATTTGTATTCGTATTTAATTTTCCATCTGAAAATGTTCCAGCTCCTCCTTCTCCAAACTGTACATTTGAATATTTATCAAGTTTTCCAGTTTTGAAAAAATTATAGACATCCTTTTCACGCTCATCTACATTTTTTCCCTGCTCAATGATAATTGGCTTTAATCCAGCTTCGGCAAGCACAAGTCCAGCAAAAATTCCAGCAGGACCGCTTCCAACAATAACAGGACGTTTTACATTTTCAGTTTCTGTAAAGTTCTCAATTTTTTCCGTAGAATAAGGTTTTTTTTGAATTTTTCGCACATTTTTTACATTTTCAAATCTTTTTTTTTCCGTTTCCTCATCAAAGTTAAAGGAAATATCCACTGCATAAACAAATACAACATTATCTTTTTTTCTAGCATCAATCGCCTGTCCTGCTATTTCAAATGATTTTACTTCATTCTCACTGATTTTGTAAAGTTTGTAAACTGTTTTTTTTAAATCATTTTCGCTGTGTTTTACAGGCATTTTTATATTATTTATTCTAATCATTTTTCTCCTTATTTAGTTTAGTTGTTTTTAAAAGTTTGTAATATTATTTTTCATTTTAAATAGTAAATTTGCTAAAAATTCATTTTAGCAAGGGAGTTAAATTTTCTTGTTATCAAGTAAATAAAATACTATTTATACTATTCCCCGTTTAAATAGTGAATTTTTAATAAATTTTGAATTATATACTATTGTTAGTAAAGAATTAAAACTTTTTGTTCTTAGCATAGTTCCTATTTTATAATGGGATTTAGTATTGGATTATTTTATTTAATATCAGTTTTTACTATTTTTGTTATGTTTTTTCTTTTTTTCGCAGGATTGCTCATTGCCGCAAATCCTTATCTTGCAGTAAAGGTTTATCCTGATAATTAAAATTGTGGCAAGATTGCAACGCAATACCTATGGCTAGACTACGACTTTTATTTGCCCAAATCTGAAACTCTTCCTTCCAGTCGTTGAACAAATAAAAGCTCCGTCAGTTTATTAAAAACAAAAAATTATATTTTAATTATTTTGAAATACTAGGTTCTTATCCTTTGTTAGAAAAATTTGTAATAAATTCATTATTTAAATGGGATTTAGTATTAAATTATACCGTTTTTTTTAAAGATTTTTTCCTAAAAAATATCCAGAAGTCCACGCCCATTGTAAGTTAAATCCGCCGCATTCACCATAAACATCCAGTATTTCACCAGCAAAATGAAGGTTTTTAACTTTTTTTGATTCTAAATTTTCTAGATTTACTTCGCTTAAAGGAATACCTCCAGCGGTAACTTGAGCTGCTTTAAAGCCATTTGTATCAATAATTTTTATTCTATATTTTTTTAAAGTTGTACAAATTTTGTGAATTTCGTTGTCTGTAAGTTCATTTATGCTTTTTGATAATTTTTCAATTCCTGCCGATTTTGTCAAAAATTGTCCCAGTTTTTTATTGACAACTCCATTAAAAAATTGTTCCATTGTAAAATCCTTTAATATTGTCCGACGTTTTTTTAAAATTTCAAAAATTTCATTATAAGTAAATTTTGGCATAAAATCAATTTCAAATTCCACGTTTCTGTAAATTGGGAAAACATATGAAATATTAAAAACCACATTTCCAGAAATGCCAAAATCAGTAAACAGCAGTTCACCATCATAAGTACAGATTTTTTCCTTTTCACCGTTTCTATTTTCTCCAAAAGCTGTAATTTCCACATCCGACTTAATTCCTTTTAAACCTTTAATTTTTTCTTTTTCTGCTTTTAGCTGTACAATAACAGGCGTTAATTCGGTAACAGTATGCCCAAAGGTTTTTGCCAGCTCATAGCCGCTCCCGTTTGAACCAAGTTCAGGATAAGACTTTCCACCAGTTGTAAGTACTGCCTTTTTGGCAATTATCTGTCTTTTATCCTCGGAAATTATCTTAAAATCAAACATTTCCTTCTCAATTTTTGTAACATAAAAGTCTGTAATTATATCTATTCCAAGACTTTGTGCATAAAATCTAAGTCCATCTACAATTGATGCAGCTTGTCCGCTAAGTGGATAAACTTTACCACGGTTTTCTTCATTACAAATAATCCCAACTTCATCTTCAAAAAATCTCATTGCATCTTGTGAAGTAAAACTCTCTAAAATTTTCTCAATAGGCTGCTTCATTTTTTCAATTCCAAAATAATTTCTATTGGAAGCATTCACATTTGTCAAGTTGCATCGTCCATTTCCAGTTGTAAGCACTTTTTTTAGAACTCTGTCCTTTCTTTCCAGAATGACAACATCCCTTCCGTTTTTCTTTGCAGTAATCGCCGTCAGAAAACCTGAAGCGCCACCTCCAATTATCGCTATTTCTCTTTTCATCTTATAATTCCATTCTCCTAAATATTTATGATAAATTTTTTAAATTTTATTAATTTTTTGTTTAAATGCTAATTTATAAAATAAAAACGAGCCGTGTGCTCGTTTTTTTGTATGAAAGAAGTCTAAATGTAGAGATGGGGCGTCTCTATTAGACATTTATTTATATCATATATATGTATATTTGTCAATATTCTAAAAAAATTCAAATATTTTATGATTTTGATTAATATTTTTTTATTTTAATTTTTATTTTAATAAAATTTTTTGTGATTTTTAGTTTTAATAAAACAATTTTATTATGTTTAAAAAAAAGAAACATGCAAATTTATAGAAAATATTTATAAACAACAATCTATTTCATAAACTTGAATAAATAAAAACTATAAGTCAGAGTAAAAAATTTGATTTTTGAAAAAAAATAAAGTACAATTTAATTAAGAAAATAAGGAAAAATGTGGTTATGGGGGTATAAAATGAAACATAAAAAAGAAAAAATTGCAAAGACGAATGCTTTAAGACAGCTGGATAAACAGAAGATTCTATATATTATTCATACTTATGAGTGGAGTGAGGATAAAAGCGGAGGGCTTGGTGCTGCTGAGAAGTTGCCTGAATTGGCGGATAGGATTTTTAAGACTATTGTGTTAAAGGGAAAAAGTAAGAATTTGTACGTTTGTGTGATTCATGGAGAGGCCCATCTGGATTTAAAGAAAGTGGCGAAGGCTTGTGGGGAGAAAAATATTGATTTATTGCCACTTTCAGAACTGGAGAAGGAAACAGGATATATTCGTGGAGGCTGTTCTCCTGTGGGAATGAAGAAACTGTTCAGTACTTTTTTTGACAAGGAAGTTGAAAAATTTGACAAAATAATGGTTTCAGCTGGAAGAAGAGGATTACAGATGGAAGTGGAAACAAAAAAGCTGATTGAAGTAGTGAAAGGGAATATTGTGGATTTGACGATGGAAGAAATTTAGATTGTGAAAAGTGTTTTTATGAGATGAAATGTCCTATCTGATTGGATATATGGAAATATCTTCTTTTTACCGGGCATTTAAAAGTGAACAAGGGAAAAAGTATGGCAGTATCATAAAGAGAAAGAATAAATATGAAAATGTGTCATAAATTTGGCGTATTTTTTTTTCGTTGCGAAAATGTGAATATTTTCTAGAAGAAGAACTTTTAACATTAGAATTTTAAAAAAAGAATATTAGAAATAACTTTACATAACTATACTAATATGGTATTATATAAAAGAAAATAATAGAAATACACATCATGGGAAAATACTGTTCGTCTTATTACTAATTTAAAAATTTTTTATTAAAAGAAGGAGCTGAGTGTCGTGAAAAAAGTGACAAAAAAAGCATTTGGGATTTTAGCATTAGTTGTATTAGCAGTGCCTGTTCAAGCAGGGTGGCTATCAAATCTTGGACAAAGAATAGTAAATGGTGCAGCGAATACTGTACAAACTAACATTTCTGGAAAGGTCAACAAAGCGGTAAATGATGTTATGGATGGGAAAGTTCAAACACAGAATAATGAAACAAAAAAATCAAATTCCAAGGCAGCTAAGTCTGGAAATGTTAATTCTAAAACTTTAGATGCTACAAGTGAAGAGTATCTTGATACTAAGGTAACGTCTACTACTAAAAGAGGAAAAGCTCTTCCTATAACTGGTAAATATGAGGAAATAGATGCAGGAATATTTAGATTTAAAGCAGAACCTATTTACGATAAAGAACTTAGAATGGGTCAAACAAAAATAGAAATAGATGAATTCTTGGATCCAGGTTATTATGCAATTTGGGTTAATCCAAGTTCTAGAACACACAGTGTAAGTGCTATGTATGAACATGAAGAAAAAGGCTTAGAATGGGGATTTGGAATAAAAACAGTAAAAAGAATTTTTAATAATGGACCATACAATATGCTTGGTAATAAAGAAGGTTTGTTACATATAGTAGAAATCTTACCGGGGACACAAGGACACCTTGAATTAACCGTAGTAAATAGTCAAGAACGTATGGGGACAGCAGAAGTAATGATTTACCATATCCCAGGACCTAATTTAGAAATAATAAAGTAGGACAAAAAAAGCTGTCTCAAAATGATTAAAATTTTGAGTTCAGCTTCTTTTTTTTGTTATAAAAGAATAGAAATATTGTAGTCATACCACTTATTTACTTTTTGACAAGGGATCTTGACCCCTTGCTAAACAGAATTATAAAAACTCCCTTGTTTTAATGGGGAATAGTATAAAAAGTAGAAAATTTTAAAAACCTCAAACTCTTGATACTGTTAGAGTTCGAGGTTTTAACTGTCAAATTTGAGAATATATCATATACATTTTTCTTTGTTAAATTATATTTTATTTTTATTACATTAAACACAAAAAAGACATACATATATTTTATAGTTTCCTGTATTAAAAATTTCTTTTCTACCTTTTTGAGGTCAGTACTGGTGTGTTATTAGATTGACTAATAAAATTTATGAGTATTTGGATCAATATAAGTTGCCTGTTTAGTTGGTGTATTTAAGAATTGTGAAGCACCTATATGTGTTGTTTCCATTATAGCGAATAAACTATTGCTTTGCTGTTCCATATATGCAGTTGATACAATAAATCGCACAATTGCCTTTTTAACAGGTTTACCATTAGAGTATTTCGTTTTTACTTTAAACTTTATGCTATCCCAATATTTAGGATAGTACACTGTTCCATTATCATAAACATAAAAATGCCATGCTCCAGCATAAATATCCTGCCTATTGTTTATAAACTCTACGGCATCACTTGAATAATATGGTATCAGAGCGGCATACGACATTGACCCTAAATATTGAATTATAGCTATGTACTCTTTACCAGGTTCAACTTCGACTTCAACAGGATATACTTTTAAATCACGAGTGTTTCCCGACCTTAACGAACCTGTTCCGTCAGGTCCCAACTCTACTGGCATATTAACTGTTAATGGCATAGAAATATCTTTTCCGATTATTTCATAAACAAATTTTTTCTCTGCACGAACACAATTAAAGAAAAGTTCCTTCTCCTTTTCACTTCTCCATACATTATTTGGAAGAAGTGCATGGCTAATAGGGCTATAATTTTTTTGAAACTTTGCATTTGATACTGAACATTCTTCAGCTCCTGCAAAAACTGCAGTATTAATACAGGTTAACAAAAATATTATTTCTAAAAAAATCCTTCTCATAGATTTCATGACAGCACACTCCTTTATTTAATTTTAAAATTTCTAAGTTATTGATAAAACGACCTGTATTTTTTTACGATATGTACCTCTATCACTTTTACTTATATAATACCATATTAGTGTGTCCATGTAAAGCATTTCTCAATTAATTTTATGTTGTGAGATAATACATATGTGACAAGAATATACAAAAAAAGAAAGGTTTCTGATATAATGTAAGCCAACCAAAACCACATTAAGGAGAAACCTTTCATATGAGTAGTATATCAGAAATATACCGTGTTCGTCAACGGGCAATTGAGTATGCAATAAAACATAATAATAATTCAAAGGCAGCAGTGAATTATAAGACATCACGTCAGCAGATAAAACGTTGGAGAGACAGATATGACGGCACAATCCAATCTCTTCTGCCAAAAAGCAGAAGACCTAAAAGCCATCCAAACCAGCACACGCAAGAAGAAATAGAACTGGTTATGAAAAAATACAGGAAATTTGGCTATGAAGGGCTGGCAGAAGTTTATGTCAAAGCAAGAAAGGAAGGCTACAGCCCTACATACGATTCAATGTGCAAGATAATAAGGAAAATGAAGGACAATGCCAAAGAAAAGCCTAAAAAGCTACGTAAGAGAAAAAAGAAGGTTGAACAGGCTAAGTACCCTGAGGAAAGAGTGCAGATAGACATATTAAATGGGGAATAGTATAAAAAATAATTTACATAATATAAGGGATATGATATAATGTATGTAAAATAAAGAATTTGAAATTTCATTTATAAAAATATTTAGGAGGAAAAATGGAAAAAAAACTAACAAAATCAGCATCTGACAAAAAAATAATGGGTGTATGTGGTGGACTTGCAAAATACATGGATAAAGATTCTAACTTAATAAGAATAATAGCAGTTGTATTAGCAGTTATTACAGGCGGATCACTAGCAATCGCATATTTAATAGCAGGATTTGTTTTACCTGAAGGAGAATAATTCTGAAATAAAAATAAACATCAAAAGTCTATTTTAAAAAACATTAAGTTGTTATAGAAAATAGACTTTTTTTTATTTTATCCATCAAATTTAATAAGTTTTTTGTATAATTGGATAACTTTTTTCGATGTTTTTCAGTTTTGTAGTTTAACTGCTAGTTTTTTAGTTAATAAAAATATGTATCAGCTGATATTGAAAATTAAAATATCAAAAAATAATACATGGACTGGATTTTATTAGTCCTTTTTAGTATAATTATTATTATGGATTGAAATGAAAGGAGAAGTAGTAAGATGAAAAAAGACAGATTAGTAGGCTTTTTTGATGGAGTTATAGCGATTATAATAACAGTTTTGGTATTGGAGCTGCCTAAAATAAAAGGTACAACATTGGCAGCCGTTTGGGAAAATAGAGTGAATTATTTTGCATATATAACTACATTTACGCTGTTTGTAATATTTTGGGATACTCATCATATGATATTTGACAAGGTTGAGAAAATAAATTCTAAAATAGTTAAAATATAGATGCTTCTATTGTTTTTAAATACTTTGTTTCCATATATAACATTGTGGGTTTCTGAAAATCCTTACAGTTATTTGGTGGAATGTGTGTATATATTTTTTCTATTAGGAGAAAATACTATTTATTCGTGGCTTTGTAATGAACTTGTGAAAGCAGATCCTGAGAATATAAAGCTAAAGAAAACAGTAATAAGCCTTAAAAGACACAAAATAACAACGATTTTACAAATTTCTTCTTTTGTGATAGGTCTATTTAATCCAATGCTTATGCTAATAATAGGATTTATTTCATTGTCAATATGGTATATTCCAATGCCTAAACTGAAAAAAAGAAATTTTAAAAAACATTAAAAAATGATGGGAATATTTTAGATAAAATAAATAAAGGAGCAGAAAATGAACTACAAACTTGTATTAATAGACTTGGATGATACACTTTTTGATTATCCAAAAACTGAAAAAACAGCGTTTAGGAACACTTTTGAAGAATTAGGATTTTTTGTGGAAAGTAAATTAAGTAATGATAAAAAAGAAGAAATTTATGAAAAGATAAAAGATAGATACAAAGATGTGAATTTCCAGTTGTGGAAGGATTTAGAAAAAGGGGCTGTGGATAAGGATAGATTAAAGATTGTAAGATTTGAAAAAATAATTGGAGAATTTGATTTGAAATATGATCCGTATAAAATGAGCGAGCTATACTTGAAAAAACTGGGAGAAGGGATTTTTCCATTTGAAGCAACTGAAAAACTGTGTGAATACTTACATTCAAAATACAAAGTTGGAATTGTAACTAACGGAATAAAAGAAGTACAGCATTCGCGAATAGAAAATTCAACAATAGCTAAATATATTGATAAAATTATCATTTCTGATGAAGTTGGTGTAAATAAACCTGATAAACGAATATTTGAATATGCAATGAATTATTTTGAAATAATGGATAAATCTGAAGTTATAATGATAGGTGATTCATTAGGAGCAGATATAAAAGGTGGACAAAACGCTGGAATTGACACTTGCTGGGTAAATTTACGAAATAATGTGAATGATACTGGGATTATTCCGAAGTATGAAGTAAATAAACTTGAAAAATTATTTGAAATATTATAATTTACTCAAAACTTTAGTGAATTTATAAGAGAAATAAAATTTTCTTATAGTAAAATGACTAGAGAGTCAATTATTTAAAAAAATAAATAAAAAAGTAATTATTAAACCAAACAGCCTAATACAAAATTAAAAAGTGAACTGTATTAATGATTATAGATAAATTTTTATAAATTAAGTTTAATAAAAGAGGAGGATGACATAAATGACTGAAAAAAGAAAAAGTTTTTTGTTTTTAATTATTTTTCTTTTGGTAAATAGTTTTGGGATTTCTGAAAGCCTAAAAGATGAAAATTATTTTGTGCTAAAAAAAGATGAACAAAATTTGATGGAAAGTAAAAAAGACAGCGAAAAAGAAGTTTTGGAAAATGAAATTAAAATAGAATTGGACAGGAATATTTTAAACAAAGAAAAAAAATTAGAAAATAAAAAAGATATAGCTTTTCAGGAGAATAAGAGAATTGGGCTGGTGCTTAGTGGGGGAACAGCGAAAGGGCTTGCTCATATTGGAATATTGAAGGTTCTGGATGAAGAGAAGGTGCCTGTGGAATATGCGACTGGAACGAGTATGGGAAGCATTATTGCAGGAATGTATAGCGTCGGATATACTCCGCAGGAAATTGAGGAAATTGCAATTAGCATGGATTGGCTGGGACTTTTTAGCGATAAAATCGAGAGAAAGGACAAGGGGGCTATAAGAAATTCAATTGAAGATAGGAATAGTACGGTAATTCCAATGAAAAATTTTATGCCAAAATTACCTAGTGGAGTCGTTGGGGGAAAAACTGCTAGTCAAAGGCTGAATGAAATTTTTTATGGAGCAATTGGAATACAGGATTTTAGGAAGTTTCCGAGAAAGTTTGCGGCAGTTGCTACTGATTTGGAATCTGGAGAAGGTGTTATGATTGATAAAGGCTCGATTGCAACGGCAATTAGGGAAAGTTTATCGTTGCCGTCAATTTTTGCACCAATTCGGGATGGAAAAAGGCTTTACATTGACGGAGGAGTTACACGGAACTTACCTGTGCAGGATGTGAAGGTGCTTGGAGCAGATTATACAATTGGAGTGAATGTAGGAGACGGATTTACAAAAAGAGATGAGAATAAAATGAATTTGGTTGACGTAATTACAGATTCCACAACAATTGCTGGAAGGCAGGAAGTGGAGCGTCAAATTCGTATGCTTGATTTATATATGAAACCAGATTTGGAAAAATTTGAGTCTTATGATTTTTCAAAGGTAAAAGAACTTATTGCGGCTGGAGAGAAAATAGCGAGAGAAAATATAGATGAAATCAGAAAATTATCAAATCCTGAACTTTATGAAAAGCTGGAGGAAAAACGGAAAGAGTTTAGACGGACTTGGAGCGATGAGTACAATATTACAGTAGTTGTGATAGAAGGTAACAAAAAATATAAAAAAGCATATTTTGATAAATTTTTGCCTAAAAAACTTGGTGTTTTAAGCAGGCTGGATATGGAGGAAATAATTAATAATATTTATCAAAATGGTGATTTTACAACGGTTTATTACGAAGTGAAGGACAATGATTTAGTAATAAATGTGCAGGAAAAACCGAGTGACTATTTGACACTTTCGGGAAATATAAATAACGAGGACTTGGCAACAGTAAATGTTGGTTTTCAGGGAAGTAAAATTATAAATAATACGAATGTCAGATATTCAGTAACTGGAACGGTTGCAAATGAATATGGGGCAAGAGGTAAGGCTACCGCTGAACTTGGAAAAGATTCGAAAGCCTTGATTTACAGCGAATTTGAATACAAACGTGATATTATAAAAAATCAGAAATACAATAACGGATATTTCAACTTTGAAAACAGAAAATTCAAAATTGGAGCAGGAATTGGATTTGAAATGTATAAAAATCTGTTATTCTCAATTGGTGGAGGCTATCAGATTTCAGATGTGACAAAACATCAGAATAATGCTGAAAATGTAAGAAAATCATTCCCATACTTTGAAGCCCAGCTAGATTACGACATAAGAGACAGTATAAACTTTGCAACAAAAGGAGTGCATTTATTTTCAAAATATACATTAGCAAATGCAAAAAAGGCTAAATTTAACTCGTTAAGTGCAGGTGGAGAAATTAATATACCTATTGGCGAAAAAATTACAATTAGCCCAAAAGTAGCATATTTAACATCTTATGGGGATAATATTCCAGAAACTTACAGACCAAAAATGGGAGGAATCCGAACAGCTGACAATTCATTAGAATTTGCTGGAATGCCAGCAGATAAAATTCGTGGAAACAGTATTTTTGTTGGAAGCCTAAAAGCTCAATATAATGTATCAAAACTTGTATATTTAGATACAACTTACTCAAGAGCAAACATTTCTCAAAAAAGCTACAGATTTGGAACTGAAGAAAAGGAAAGCTATAAATTTGGGTTTGGAGTAAAAGCCTTGTCAATTCCGCTTTATTTTGGATTTGCAAAAGTTTCGGGAGAAAGCTGGAGATACATTATAAACTTTGGATATTCGCCAGAATAATAATTTTGGGAATAGTAAGCAAAGTGAAAGAAAAATCTTTTTGATATTGAAAAAATATGATAGAATAAAATTGTAAAATTTAAAAAATACGAAAAATTAGGAGGAAGAAATGAAAAAAATACCAGAAGCAGTTGGACCATATTCAGCCTTTAGAAAAGCAGGCGACTTTTTGTACATCTCAGGACAAATTGCAATAAATCCTGAAAATCAGCAAATTGAAGCTGTTACAGTAGAAGAACAGGCAAGACAAGTTCTTGAAAACTTGAAGGCAATCTTAGAAAACAACGGATTAACAACAAAAAACGTTATAAAAACAACTGTATTATTAGACAACATCAACGACTTTGGAGCAGTAAACAACATTTATGCAGAATACTTTACTGAACCATATCCAGCAAGATCAGCCTTTGCGGTAGACAAATTGCCAAAAGGAGTTTTGGTGGAAATTGAAGCAATAGCTTATTTTGGAGAATAATTTTTAAATGAAATGGATAACTTTAGGGAAACTTGAAGTTGTCTTTTTTATTTTCGTAGGATTGCTCATTGCCGCAAATCCTACAACCTATGGCTAGACTCCGTCTTTTATTTGTCCACCTCCGAAACTCCTCCTTGCAGTCGTCAAACAGTCGTAGCTGAACAAATAAAAGCTCCGCCGGTTTATTAAAAAAAATATTTTAATTATTTTGAAATACTAGGTTTTTATCCTTTATTGGAAAAGTTTGTAATAAATTAGTTATTTAAATGGGGTTTAGTATAAGATATTTGATTTAAAATTAAAAGGTATCTTTGAAAATAAAAATAGGATGGATTGGTGTTGATAAAAATAATGAGGATTTAATATTTATACCTGTAGAAATACAAAATAAATAATAATGAGAAAGGAAAGAATTATGAAAAACATATTAGCAGGAGAGAAAAAATACGAAAAGGGAATTAGTTTAATTTCAAGTTTTTTAAGAAAAGAAGAAGATTTTGATAAAGATGAATTGAAATATATAGAAAATAAGAAAGGGGATCAATTTGCTTGTATGTGGACTTTATCTAATTATTATAATAAATTTTCTTCAATAGATTTAGTAATTGAAAAAAATATAAAAAAACACAGATTAAATTGCCATATAGGTGGAAAATTATTAATATTGGGTTGTAGTAGAAGTAATAGGCTGTTTACTCAAGCTTCTCAAATGTTTGAAATGTTTATGTCTAATAATCCAGATTTTATAACATTTTTCAAAAATAATATTGATATGATAATGCCTGATGATTATGATAGTAAAAAAAATAAATATGGCTATTTAAAAAATGATTATGGAACATTTTTCTTAATTCGTGTAATTCTTCATGCAATAAGAGGAGATTTTGAAGAAGTAAAAAAAAGATGTGCCGCATATTTGGAAAAACCATTGAAAGACAGTTATTATAAATACGGAGAACTGCATTATGAATTTTTAAAGGCTCTGGCAGAGAAAAATATTGATGGGATGAAAAAAGCGATAGATGGAATGATGGAACAGAAAGTGGCAAGAAAATTTTCAAATGATAATAATCCAAACTATGAATTTTACTTGCATGTATATGTCATAATATACGCCAAAATAGCATTATATCACGGAATAGACTTGGAAATTGACAATGAAGTAGCACCAAAAGAATTAATAGACATAACTCCGCTTGAAAAATATAAAGATCCGTATGATTTTATGAAAGATTTTGATTTAGCAACAGTAACTCCGAAAGAGTGGAAGGAATGGAAAAATAGCTGGAATTTAAATTTTTAATATAAGGAAATTAACTAATTAAATAAATTATGAACAGTTTTTTACATGAATTTATGTACTTTTTAATTTTAATTCGTTATGTCATGTTTTTAGAATTTGTTCAATAAGAATTATTGAAAATCTTTGTTAAAAGTGATAGAATTATAGATGTAATGTTAAAAGATAGATTAATTTAACAAATAAAAAATGAGGAGGATAATATGCTGCATGGACTGGCTATAATTATTTCAAGTTGGATAATTCCATTTGAAAGGCTACATTATTTGATAATTATTGTTTTGACAGTATCGGTACTGTTGTCGGATAAATCGCCGAATGCGATGCTTGCCTGGATTTTTACAATTTTTACATTTCCACTTGGTGGAGCGGTTTTGTATCTTTTGTTTGGGATTAACTGGAGAAGGAATAAGATAATTTCTAAGAAGATGAAGGGGGAAGAAAAAAAGCTGTATTCAAGGATTTTTAATTTTATGCAGCGGGACGTATCGGATATTTTTAGATCGCAGGACTTTTTTTATTATAATCGTCTTGAAAATGTGGATGGAAACACAGCTAAAATGACTGAAGCAGAAATAAAAGCTACAATACGGAATCAGATTGATACAATGATAAAAAATATTAATTTAGGCAGTCAGCAAAGTGAACTTGTAAAAATGCTGTATGAGGCTGAAGGTACTTTTTTGACCAATAATGATTCGTATAAATTGTTTTTTCATGGAAAAGAGGCATTTGATTCGATTATTTGTGATATAGAAAATGCAAAAAGTACGATTTATATGGAATATTTTATTTGGAAGGCTGATGAACTTGGGGAAAGAATAAAAAATGCACTTTTGAAAAAGGCTAAGGAAGGAGTTAAAATAAAACTTCTTTTTGATGGAGTAGGAACTTGGAAATTGCCTAGAAAATATAAAAAAGAACTTAGAAACGCTGGAATTGAGATAAGATGGTTTTTAGATGTTAAATTTTTTATTTCCAAGATGAACTATCGAAATCATAGAAAAATAGCTTTGATTGACAATAATATAGTGCATACTGGCGGCATGAATGTAGGGCAGGAATATATAGACGGTGGAAAGAGATTTGACAGCTGGAGGGATACGAATATTCGGATTACAGGAGAAATAATTGGGCAGCATCTAGCAATTTTTGTTACAGATTGGCTAAACAGCGGTGGAAAAGACGATTTTATTGAAGATATAAAAAAAGAGGCAGTTCACGAACTGGAAGAGCAAAAACCGATAGATAAGCAAGAAAAACTGGAATATCTGATGCAGGTTTCCTCAAGCGGGCCTGACACCGAATGGACAACTTTGAAATATCTGTATTCTAAAATGATTGCAACGGCGAAGGAGGAAGTGCTGATTCAAAGTCCTTATTTTGTTCCCGACACTGATTTGATTTCACAGTTAAAGATGGCGGCTCTTTCGGGAGTAAAAATAAAGATAATGGTTACAGGAGTGCCGGATAAGAAAATGCCTTACTGGATAGCAGAAACTTATTTTGCGGAATTAATTGAAGCAGGCATTGAAATTTACCGTTATACAGCGGGATTTTTACACAGTAAAAATATTATTGTGGATGAAAAAATATCAACACTTGGAACATGCAACTTTGATATGCGGAGCTTTGAAATAAATTACGAAGTAAACTCGGTATTTTATAATCAAGAAATCAGCAGAGATTTAAAGGGACAGTTCATAGAAGATTTGGAAGTGTGTGAAAGGTTTGACGAGATAAGGCTGAAAAAGGTTACTTTTTTTAAACGTCTAAGAAATTCTGTGTTTAAGCTGATTTCACCGATAATGTAAGCAGTATGGCGGGTATAGGAAGGAGTAAAATGGAGAAGAATTTTACAAAGGATGGACTGATACTTTTAAATAAAAGTAAAGGGATAAGTTCGTTTGGGGCGATAAATCATCTGAAAAGAGTGATAAAGGCCAAAAAAGTTGGACATGCTGGAACCCTTGACCCAATGGCCGAGGGACTTATGATTGTTATGATTAATGATGCCACAAAATTTTCCGACAGTTTGATGAAAAAAGATAAGGAATATTATGTGGAAATGGAACTTGGCTATAAGACAGATACTTATGATTCAGAAGGGACAGTTGTTGAAAAATATACTTCTGAAATTAATATAAGTGATTCTGAAATAATACAGGCTGTAAACAGTTTTAAAGGCAAGATAAAGCAAATTCCTCCAATGTATTCCGCAATAAAAATTGACGGGAAGAAGCTTTATGATTTGGCAAGAAAAGGGATTGAAGTGGAAAGAGCCGAAAGGAATGTAGAAATATCAGAAATTAGAGAAATAAAGGTAATGCGTCCAGATAAAAATTCAGAAAATGCTCAAAATATTAAAATTTCATTTTATGCAAAAGTTAGTAGTGGTACCTATATCCGTTCATTAGTTTATGATATTGGAGAAAAATTGGGAGTTTTTGCCACAATGACAAGACTTGTGAGAACTAAAATTGGAAGATTTGAGATTGAAGATGCGATTACTTTGGAAAAGGCTAAAGCTGAAATTGA
This sequence comes from Leptotrichia sp. HMT-225, assembly GCF_030644325.1. NCBI lineage: Bacteria > Fusobacteriati > Fusobacteriota > Fusobacteriia > Fusobacteriales > Leptotrichiaceae > Leptotrichia > Leptotrichia sp. HMT-225. The sequence goes on from NZ_CP130323.1 coordinate 968,845, forward strand.
TAAATTGAAGAATCTTATGGAAGGAAAAACAGAAAATGAGTCTTTCTGGGCTACAAAAAGTGATTCAGATACAAGGGCTGAAAAAATTCGGGAAATTGTTTGTTTTGTAGAAATAGAGTATGTGCTGGACTATTACGGAATAAATGTTTCAAATGTGAAGTATGGAAAGCTAAAAAATGGGATGACAGTAATTGACACGTTTAAAAAATTTGAAAATATAAGCAAAGAAGCCAGTAAAGGGGCAAATGTAAGAGAAAATCAGAAATTTAAGATATATGTGAGAAATAAGAACACAAATGTAAGAGAATTTAAGGGAATTGTGAAAATTGTAAGTATTCGGGGGGATAGGATTTATTTAAAAAGGGATAAATATTTTTTGTAATGTTCAGAACTGAGAAGTGGTGATAATAATATATGAAGAAGTCAAATAAATATGTATTTGATATTGAAGTTTTTCCAAATTATTTTTGTGTTGTGTTAAAAAAATTAAATGATGATAAAATCCTGATTATTGACTCAGATAATTTTAACCGTCAGAAAAAACTTTTTTACGATATAGTTTCTAAAAATGTGCTAATTTCCTATGCAGGACACGGATTTGATGATATTGTAATTAATAATCTTTTAAAATATAGAAATACAAATGTAAACAGGAAAAAATTAAATAATGAATTAAAAATAATAAGGAACATGCCAAAGGATGAGTATAAGAATGAAAACCATGAGTTTTACTCGTATGACTTGGCTTATGAATATAATTTGAATCTAGGTGTAAAAGGATTTGAGTTTAATTGTGGGGATAATATTGAGGAACAGGATTTTGCCAATTTTAATTACGTAATTAAAAAAAATATATATGATGAAATTGTGGATAAAGTGATTGACTATTGCCTGCAGGATGTACTGGCAACAGAAAAAATGTACAATTTTATAATAAAAGAAAAAAGTAACTGGGATGAAAAGGAAAATCTTTTAAATATAATTACAAATGGAAGTTACAGTAACAATATGAAGCTTAAAAAGAAAATAAAATATTTAAATTATAATAATGATAAATTAATAACTTTGCTTTTACATGGTGAAACTTCTTCTTCCAGTCAGCCAAAAATAAATTATTCAGTTAAAATGAAAATGAATGACTATAATAATTATTTGCAGGAAAAAGTTTACAAATTATCAATAAAAAAAGACTATTTATACGAATGGCTCATTGACAATAAACTTTTTTCTGGAAAAGATAAAAAAATAATAAAGAAGATACCAGAAGAACTTTTATTAAAGTCTTCATTTTCAAAAGATATACTAAATAGATACAGGACAAGTATTGTAAAACGGATAAAAAGAGTTTTCACAAAAGAAAATATAGATGTAATTGCAACATCAGAAAATAATATTTTTATAACAAATGTAAATGATGAAATTTTAAATAAAATAAAAATTCAAATAAATGAGAAGTATAACAATATTTTTGATATAACTGATGTAGATAATTTTTTGAAAAATAAAAATTCCATTTTGTATAAAATAAAGGATAAAGTAAAGGGAACAAATGAATATCGCTACAATAAGCTGATTATGCCAAAAAATCATATATGGATAGCAGAAGTGCTTAAATTATATTTTTGGGAAAAAAAAGATGTGATGACGGCTGTAGAGGAAATTTTTATAAAAAATCCAGATATATTTTTTATGTATGCATCGGTTTACGAAGATATTTACGCTTGTGATAAAAACGGAGAAATGATGTTTGAAAGCAAGGAAGTCCTTGATAAATTTAGAAAATACCGATTATATTTTGCTACAACTGGAATGAACAAAGTAGTTATTCAAAAACAAGAAAAATATTATGAAAAATACGGATTTGGTGATATAAACAGTAGTCTTTATAAAGTAAAAAAGGTCGAAACGAGTGTAGATGAATTTGACAATTATGCTGATATTGATTTGAACAGTTATGTGGATTATGCCAAAAATTATATAGAAAAAAATTTTTAGTGAAATTTGCATACATCCGTTGAGTATGATATAATAAAAAACACAATATTTAGACTAGGAGAAATATGAGAATTTTGGGGATAGATCCTGGTACAGCGATAGTGGGATATGCCATTGTAGATTATGAAAATGGAAAATATACGCCACTTGATTATGGCTGTATTTTTACGGATAAAGATGAAGATATGCCAATAAGGTTAGAAAAAATTTATGATGGATTGGAAAATATAATAAAATTATGGAAACCGACTGATATGGCTATCGAGGACTTATTTTTCTTTAAAAATCAAAAAACAGTAATAAAAGTTGGACAGGCTCGTGGAGTCATAACTTTAGTAGGGCAGAAAAATAAATTGAATTTATACAGTTACACTCCGCTTCAAGTAAAAATGGGAATTGCAAGTTATGGTAGAGCTGAAAAAAAACAAATTCAGGAAATGGTAAAATTAATATTAAAATTGGAAGAAATTCCAAAGCCTGATGATGCCGCAGATGCACTTGCCATAGCAATTACCCACATTAATTCAAAAATAGGATTTGGTGGTTTTGATAGAGGAGATAACATTACCAAAAAATTAAATAAAATCACTTCTAATCGAATAAAACTGGAAGATTACAAAAAATTGATGAAATAAATAGATTTGTATGGTAAAATAAACTTAAATAGAAAGAATGGTAGATAAAATGAACATAGTTCTATTAAATCCAGAAATTCACGTAAATACAGGAAATATAGGAAGAACTTGCGTCTTAACAAACACAAAATTACATTTAATAAAACCTCTCGGTTTTGAACTGGATGATAAGAAAATAAAGCGTGCAGGACTAGACTACTGGAAAGATGTACAGCTTTTCGTATGGGAAAACTGGGAACACTTCTGGCAGGAAAACATCGAAAACAGTAATGCAAAAATCTATTTTGCAACAACAAAAACAAAACAAAGATACACAGACGTAAAATTCAATGACAGCGATTATATAATGTTTGGGCCTGAATCACGTGGAATACCAGAAGAAATATTAAATAAATATAAGGAAAATAATATTACAATCCCAATGCTTCCGCTTGGACGTTCGCTGAATTTGTCCAATGCTGTGGCGATTGTTCTGTTTGAGGCTTTAAGACAGAATGGTTTTGAATATTAATTTAAGTCTTATAAAATTAAAATAGGTAAGAAAAATAGAATTGGAGAGAAAATGAAACAATATCTGGATATGGTTAAGTATGTGCTTGACAATGGAATAAAAAAAGAAAATAGGACAGGAGTTGATACAATTTCTACTTTTGCTTATTCATATAAAGTAGATTTAAGCGAGGGTTATCCTCTTTTAACAACAAAAAAAATGTATTTTAACTCGATGTTGTACGAGCTGTTCTGGTATTTATCGGGAGAAGAGCATATTAAAAACTTGCGAAAAAAGACGAAAATATGGGATGCTTGGGCGGATGAGGAAGGAAGACTCGAAACAGCTTATGGAAGATTCTGGAGAAGGTATCCAGTGCCTGAAATTTCATTAGATGGAGAAGTTTTTGCTGATGAAAATAATCCTTGGGTAACTAGAGAAGAAAATGGACAGCTTGTATTTGACCAGATTCAGTATATTATTGACACTTTGAAGGAAATGAAAACAAATCCTAATCACAAAAATGGAAGAAGAATGATAGTTTTGGCTTGGAATCCAGGGAATGCAACAATTAGTAAATTGCCACCATGCCATTATACTTTTGCGTTTAATGTTCTTGGTAATAAACTTAACTGCCATTTGACTCAAAGAAGCGGAGATATTGCACTTGGGATACCATTTAATCTGGCTTGTTACTCATTGCTTACAATGATGATTGCAAAAGAATGTGGATATGAAGTTGGAGAATTTGCTCACACAATAATTGATGCTCACATTTATGAAAATCACATTGAAGGTCTAAAGGAGCAATTGACGAGAGAAACGTTAAAACTTCCAAAAATAAAGATTGCAGATAAGCCATTTAATGAATTGACATTTGAGGATATTACGTTAGAAGATTATGAAAGCCATCCTGTAATTAAATTTGAAGTTGCGGTTTAATCAAAAATTTATACTAAAACTTCTTTAAAACCTAAGTGGAAATCAAATTAAATTCTTATTTGGATTTTAGAGTAGTTTTAGTATAAAAAATAAGATACAGCAGAAAGGTGATGTTTATGTTTAGCTTAATAGTCGCTGTTGGGAAAAATAATGAAATTGGGAAAAATAATCAGCTTTTGTGGCATATTCCTGAAGATTTGAAAAACTTTAAGAAAATAACAACAGGAAAGACTGTTATTATGGGAAGAAATACTTATAAAAGCATAGGTAGGGCTTTACCAAATCGAACAAATATAGTTTTATCTAGGGATTTTTTTAAAACAGATGAGAAATTTAAAGAAGATAAAAAAAAATATGAAAATGAAACTACGAAGCTGGAGTTTTATGATGATTTTCAAAAAGTTATTGAAAATTATAAAGATTTTACAGAAGAGATTTTTATTATTGGCGGAGGGGAGATTTACAAAAAATCTCTTGAAATGGGAATTATAAAAAGGATTTATATGAGCCATATTGATTTTTCTGATACTGAGGCAGATGCTTATTTTCCAGAAATAGAGTTGGATAAATGGGTAACTTTGACAGAAGAAAACTATGATGGCTGGAAATTTTGCATTTATGAAAAAATTAATGTATAAAAATTATAAACAAATGGAAATCTGAAAAGGAGAAAATATGTCTAGGCTTAAATTTACGAAGGAAGTAGTGATTGAGGCGGGATATGAATTGATGAAAAAAGAGGGGTTTCAAAATATTAGTGTCAGGAAAATTGCTAATTACTTGAAATGTTCAACAGCACCGATTTATTTTAATTTTAGTACAGTTGATGAATTAAAGGAAGAAATTATAAATGTGTGTAAAGAGAAATTAAAAAAATATTTATATGGAAATTATTCTGAAAGAAAAATATTGAGTGGTGCGATTGGTTTTGCAATTTTTGCAAGAGAAGAAAAGGAATTATTTAGGACAATTTTTTTAGATACAACAGAAAGATTTGAAAAACTTTATGAAGAAACGTTAAATGAACTTTTGACAAAACAAAATTTATTGGAAAGTTTTCCAGCGTTGGAGGAAGAAGAAGCCAAAAAAGCTGTAAATAAAATATGGTACTTTTTATTTGGTTATGCAACTTTGCTTTGTACAAGACTTGATGATAATTATAGAAAAAATGAAACTAACGAAGTGATAGAAAGTAAAATTTCAGAAATAGCAAAACATTTTAAAATGCAAATATAAAAATGTTATTTCAAATAATCTTTAAATAAATTTTTAAGAATCTAAAAATATTAAGAAAAGTTATGATTATTTTACTCAATCCTAAACTATGAATTTATTAAGGGATTTGAGTATTATTTAAAAATAATGGGAGAAAAAATGAATAAATATAAATTTTTAGGTGCAATTCTTCACAGTGTATATAGAATACTTAGTTTTATGACACGAAAGGAATATTTTTATGCGGATGGAGTAGAAATGAATAGTCCAAATATTATCGTTTTCTGGCATAGAAAAATTTTTACAGTGTGTAATGCCACCAGAATTATTAAGAAAAAAGCCTCTATTGTAAGTGCGTCAAAAGATGGTGAGATATTGGCTGAACTTCTTAAAAGAGAGTGTAATGAGCTTATTCGAGGATCCTCGAATAGAGATAACATAAAAAGTTTAAAAGAAGCTATGAAATATGCTAAAAAAGATTATACACTTGGAATTGCGATAGACGGACCAAGAGGACCTATTTTTGAGCCTAAGGCAGGGGCAATTTTTATAGCACAGAAAACAGGAATGCCAATCGTTCCAGTCAGTTCCTATTGCAGTAAAAAGTGGATTTTTAAGAATATGTGGGACAAACTTGAAATACCTGTTCCATTTTCTAGATGTGTTCATTATGTTGCAGAGCCATTTTACTTAACAAAGGAAACAACTTTAGAAGAGTCAATAAAATTAGTAAAAGAAAAAATACATCAGGCTGGAAATAAGGCATTTGAAATTTACAGTGAAAAATATAACAAAAATAAGAATATTGAATTTAATGAAGAAAGTTTTAAATAAAAAGATAAGTTTTTAGATATTGATAAATTATAAAATTAGAGGGAGGAAAAATATGTCAAAAGCATTTTACATAACAACGCCAATTTACTATCCTAATGCGGCACCACACGTGGGAACAGCGTATACAACAATAATTTGTGATATGGTAGCGAGATATAAAAGATTAACAGGATATGATGTTAAGTTTTTGACTGGAGTGGACGAGCATGGACAAAAAATTCAAGAAGCAGCAGAAAAAAATGGATATACACCTCAACAATGGGTGGATAAAATGTCATCAAATTTTACAACTTTGTGGGAAAAATTAAATATTTCAAATACTGATTTTATGAGAACTACTCAAGAAAGGCATATTAACAGTGTCAGGGAAATTGTAAAAAAAGTCAATGAGAATGGAGATATTTACAAAGGTGAATACTGGGGTAAATATTGCGTTTCAGAAGAAACTTTTGTTCCTGAAAATCAATTAGTTGATGGAAAATATATGGGAAAAGAAGTTATTGATGTGAAGGAAATTTCATACTTTTTCAGGTTGTCAAAATATGAAGATGCATTATTAAAGTATATTGAAGAGAATCCTAAATTTATCAAGCCAGAAGGTAAAAAAAATGAAGTTATCGCATTTATAAAGCAAGGATTGCAGGATTTATCAATTTCAAGAACGACTTTTAATTGGGGAATACCATTAGAGCTGGAAAAAGGGCATGTAATTTATGTCTGGTTTGACGCTTTGACAAATTATTTGACTGGAGCGGGATTTGCTAAAGACCCTGAAGAATTTGCAAATGTCTGGACAAAAGGCACAGTAAATCATGTTGTTGGAAAAGATATTTTGAGATTCCATGCTATTATTTGGCCTGCGATGCTTATGTCAGCTGGAATAAAGTTGCCTAATACGATTGCAGCACATGGCTGGTGGACTGTAGAAGGTGAAAAAATGTCAAAATCACTTGGAAATGTTGTTAATCCAGAGGAAGAAGTTGAAAAATACGGATTGGATGCTTTTAGATATTATCTGATGAGAGAGGCGACTTTTGGGCAGGATGCCGATTATTCTAAAAAGGCAATGGTTCAGAGAATAAATGCCGATTTGGCAAACGACTTGGGAAATTTACTTAATAGAACGATTGGAATGCAAAAGAAATATTTTAACTCAGAAGTTGTGTTAAATGAAGTTGAAGAAAGTTTTGATATTGAAGTTAAGGAATTGTGGCAAAGTACATTGACTGATTTAGATAAACATATAAATAATTATCAATTTTCTGAAGGACTAAAAGACATTTGGAAATTTATTTCAAGGATGAATAAATATATTGATGAGTGTGAGCCTTGGAAACTTTCAAAGGACGAAAGCCAAAAAGACAGGCTATCAACTGTTATGTATAACTTAGTTGATTCACTTTACAAAATTGCAGTGCTGATTTCGCCATTTATGCCAGAAACTGCACAAAAAATGATAAATCAGCTAGGACTTGACAAGGATGTGACAAAATTACATCTGGACGACATAAAAGAATGGAAAAGCTATCCTACTGGAAATAAATTGAATGAAGCAGTTCCATTGTTCCCAAGAATTGAGCTGGAAGAGGAACCTAGAAAAGACTATAACGAAAACTTGAAAATTGAAAATCCAATTACAATAGAGGATTTTAATAAAATTGAAATAAAAGTTGTTCAAATTGAAAAAGTAGAGAAAATTGAAAATGCAAATAAATTGTTAAAATTCATTGTAAATACGGGGAAAGATAAGAGACAGATTATTTCTGGGATTGCAAAATGGTATCCAAATGAGCAGGAATTAGTTGGAAAAAAAGCACAGGCTGTATTAAATCTAAATCCAGTTGAGTTAAAAGGTGAATTGTCACAAGGAATGCTTTTAACAACTACAGAAAAGAAAAAAACAAAATTGGTAGTTATAAATGATGAGGTAAAAATTGGAACAACTGTAAAATAAACAGTTTGAGTATGAATCTGAATTTGTAAACTAAAAAAAGAACAAAAAAGCGGGGGAAACAATTTTTAAACGAATAGGAAATGTGATAAAAATATGAAAAAATGGATAAATATATTATTTGTGTTATTGTTTTCAGTATCTTGCTCAAAAACTGATACAGGTTATGATGCACTTGAAAAAAGTCTTATTGGAATTTTAGAAAAAAAAGACTACGAACATATAATGAAAAATATGAATGAATCAGCAAAATTAGGAAATGAAGATATTTACGGACTTGCCTACACTTATCTTGCTGAAAATGGAACAATGTTTTTTAATAGATATATGAAAAAAAGCAAAGGGATTGCCGAATATTATCAGGCACTTTTATTGCAGCAGACTAACGGAGATGAGACTCAAATTCTAGATTTACTTGAAAGTGCAACAAAGCAGGGGAATATAAAAGCGTATTATATGATTGGAAATATTTACGAAAATAAACTGGAGTTTACAAAAGCACAGGAATATTTAAAAAAAGGTAAAGATGCTGGAGAAATTTATGCTCTTTATTCTTATGAATATAATAAAAATATGATGAATTTTTATAAGCGTATAGAAGAATTAAATAAAAAGTTAAATGAGGGAACGATTTCGACCGAAGAAAAAAAGGAATTAGGAACATTAGTTTTAGAAAAAGTTTCAAATCCTGAAAAAGCATACGACATCCTAAAAGATTTTCTGTCTGAAAATTATTCACCAGCACTTTATGCAAAAGCAAAACTTTTGGAAAATGACGATAAGGAAGAAGAAGCAGTACAAATTTATAATCAGGTATTTTCACAAAATAAATATTATTTAGCAGCATTTGAGCTAGCATCTAGGCTTGTAAAAGGCGAAAAGAACTATGATCTGGCATTAAAAATACTAGATGATACAAATTCTGATGAAGTTCTTATTTTAGGGTATAAAGGATTTATTTATGAAAATTTAAAAGATTTTACAAAAGCCGAAGAATTTTACCAGAGAGCTGCAAATAAAAACGACATTGATTCAATGAACTATCTGGGACGTTTATACGAAACTCAAAAGGAAATAAAAAAAGCTAGAAATATTTACAATAAGGCATATTCGCTGGGTTCAATTTCTGCAGGTTATAAACTTGCTTATATCTTGGAAGATATGGAAACAAGTAAGAATCCTGCAAAAGCTGAAGAAGTAGGAATAAAACAAAGTAAAGAAGCAAAAAAAATACTTGAAAGACTTGCAAATAGCGGTGATGATTATTCAATGGTTGATTTAAGTCTTTACTATCCTGAAACTGATAAAATGGTAAGAATTTTGAATTTAAAAGCTGCTGCAAAGCTTAATACGACAGCTTTTTATAATTTGGGAGTTTATTATTATAACAAAAAGAACAAGCAGAAATCAAAATTCTATTTCAAAGTTGCAAAGGAAAATGGCTATGATATTGGAGAAATTTTTGATGCTTATTTAACAAATTAAAAAATAGATTCAGAAGTTATTTCAATATTATCTTTTAGCTTAGGTAAATTATAGGAAATTCTAATAAATATAGTGTATACTTGTATAGTAAAATGTTGTTTTGAACAACAAAAAATAAATTAAGGAGAAAAAATGAAAAAAATAATTGTAATGATGTCTTTGCTTCTACTATTTGTAGTATCTTGTGGAAGTTCAAAGGAATTTAGTATTGATGTGGATGGAAAAGGAAAAGTACCTAATTTTGAATTAAAGGACTTAAATGGTAAAACAATTGATAGTGGAAAAATACTGAATAATGGTAAAAAAACATTATTCATTGTAGCGGCTGAATGGTGTCCTCATTGTAAAGAAGAAATGCCAGAAGTACAAAAATTTTATGATGCAAATAAAGATAAAGTAAATGTTGTAGTCGTGTTCACAAATAATCAATCAAGCCTTGGAAAGGTTCAAACTTATGTAAAAAATAATCAATATACATTCCCAATATATTATGATGAAAGTGGTGCAATTGCAAGAGGATTTAATGTTACAGGATTTCCATTTAATGTAAAAATAAATAATGAAAAAGTTGAGGAAACTCTTGAGTTACCTGTAGATTTTGATTCATTAACAGCTAGTTTTGCAAAATAAATTCTTTACAAAAAAAGAAATATGTGATAGAATAACACTTGAATTTATACTATGAATATAAGTTTGCCGCTATATTCTTGGTTTAAATAATAATTATTAGGAGGAAATACAATGGCATTAAAACCAAAAAAAGAAATTATTGAAGCATTCGGTAAGAACGCACAAGATACAGGATCTGCTGAAGTCCAAGTAGCATTGATTACAGACAGAATCAACCATTTAACAGCTCACTTGAAAACACATCCTAAAGATGTACACTCAAGAGTAGGATTATTAAAAATGGTTGGTAAAAGAAGAAGATTATTAAACTACATTAAAAATAGAAACGTAGACGATTACAGAGAATTAATCGGAAAACTAGGAATTAGAAAATAGTAATTAAGATAAAAGAGCGTATTTTATGTATGCTCTTTTTTTAAAAATAAATTTTAAGGAGTTTAAAAATAAAATGGAATATAAAGTAAGTGAGAAAATAACAGGATTTTTTGTTGTTTTATTAAAAAAAGTTTTGTCAATTTTTTCTCTTAAAATGAGATATAAAATTTTTGAAAATTTTGGAATAATTGCCTATTATGCTATAAAAAAACGACGATTACTTGCTATAGATAATATAAAAAATGCTTTTCCTGAAAAAAATGAGAAAGAAATAGAAAGAATTGCGAAAGAATCCTATAAAACAATGGGAAAAATGATTATGACTTCCATTTTTTTGGAGGAAATTACACAGAATGGCAATACAGTTGTGGAAAATGATGAGATTATGAAACAGGCTTGTGAGAATAATGAAAAGGCTGTATTAATAGTGTCACTTCACTTAGGTGGATTTGAAGCTGGAAGTAAGATGAGAAATATTAGAAAGTTTTATGCAGTATTTAGAAATCAGAAAAATAGAAAAATCAATGATTTGATGACCAAATGGCGTGAAAAAGGAGGGCTTAATTCATTACCATTACATGATAGTGATGCACTAAGAAGTGCAATAAATGAAAAATCGATCATTGCACTGGCTTCAGATCACTATGGAAAAGATGTGAATGTAACTTTTTTTGGAAGAGAAACGACTGGTGTAGCAGGACCTGTGTTACTTTCAATTAAACATAAGATACCCATAGTATTAGCTTATGCTATATTTGATGGAGATGTAATTCATGTCAAGAATAAAAAAATTATTGAAATTGAAAAACAAGCAAAATTGAAGGAAACAATGCAGTATAATATGCAAAAAATTTACCATGAATTTGAAGAAATCATTAGAGAATATCCAGAGCAGTATATGTGGCAGCATAATAGATGGAGAAATAAGAAAAAATAAAGCGAAAAAAAGCAAAAATTTTATTTTTTCTAACTTGAATATGTGGAAAAATTGTGATAAAATTAAATGACGAAGTTTTTGGAGGAAAATATGAAAAAATATTTATGTCTATTTATTTTGTTAATTCTTACAAGCTGTACTAGTTTAACTGCTTCTACTAACAAAATGTCTCGTGCAGAAACAAATGTTATTAGTACTGAGATAATGAAAGTTACTGAAGATTTGAAAGAAGCTGCCAGCTTAAATGAATATGATAAATTAAAAGAAATTTTTTTACCTACATTTAAAAATAATATTATTGTAAAAAAAATGCAAGAATACGATCTTTCGGGATTGACATTTGTTTTTTCTGATGTAAATGTCGTATCAAATAATAAGGCAAATAGCCTAATGGTAATTAATTTTGCAACAGAAAGTAATTATTATAAATTAACTTGGAAGAAAACAGATGGTAATACTTGGAAGATTTCAAATGTAGCTGAAAAAAAATAAGAAGGGAGAAAAATGCACATATCAATAACTATTCTGTTGATTGTTATTTTTTCTTTTTTGACTTTTTTTATAGCTTATTTTTTTGGAAGTTCAATATTTAAGAAAAAATATGGAGAACTAAGCGAACTGGAATTAAAAATCATTGATGCTAAAAGAAGACTTGAGACATCAAAAAAAGAAGTTGAAAGAGAAATTGAATCGTTTAGGAAAGAAGAAACATTAAAGGTAAAAGAAGAATTATTAAATGAGAAAAAAATAGCAGATGACGAGATAAAAAAAATGAAATCAGAACTTGCTACAAAAGAAGAAAGAATTGCAAAAAAAGAAGAAACATTAGAAACGAAAATGGAACGTCTAGAAGAGAAAGAAGCAAAAGCAGAAAAATATCGTGAAAAATTATCTCGCAAAGAAAAAGAATTAGACGAAATGATTGCAAATGAAGAAAAAGAACTTGAAAGAATTTCTGAACTTACTCAGGAAGATGCTAGAAAAATCATTTTAACTAAACTTGAAAATGAGCTGGATCATGATAAAGCTGTATTAATAAGAGACTATGAATATAATCTTGATAGAGAAAAAGATAGAATTTCTAAAAGAATTATTTCTACTGCAATTGGTAAGGCAGCATCGGATTATGTGGTTGATTCAACAATTTCTGTTATTCAACTTCCAAGTGAGGAAATGAAAGGTAGAATCATTGGGCGTGAAGGGCGAAATATTAGAGCCATAGAAGCAGCAACAGGAGTTGACTTAATAATTGATGATACACCTGAAGCAGTTGTTTTATCATCATTTGATGGTGTTAGAAGAGAAGTTGCAAGAATCGCACTTGAAAAACTGATTTCAGATGGACGTATTCACCCAACAAAAATAGAGGAAGTTGTAGCAAAAGCACAGCATGAAGTAGATGAAAGCATATTGGATGCAGCAGAACAGGCAATTCTTGAAGTTGGAATTCCAACATTGCCACGGGAAGTATTAAAAGTATTTGGGCGTTTAAAATTCAGAACATCTTTTGGGCAAAATATTTTACAGCATTCAATAGAAGTTGCACATATAGCGGCAGCTCTTGCAGCAGAAATAGGAGCAAATGTAGATATAGCCAAAAGAGCAGCATTACTGCATGATATTGGAAAAGCTTTTTCACACGAGCAGGAAGGCTCTCACGCCTTAAACGGTGGAGAGTTTTTAAGAAAATTTTCAAAAGAAAGTGAAATTGTAATAAATGCTGTAGAAGCTCACCATAATGAAGTTGAGCAGTTAAGCATAGAAGCTGTGTTAGTACAAGCAGCCGATTCTATTTCAGCATCAAGACCAGGAGCAAGACGTGAAACATTATCAAATTATTTAAAACGTCTGGAACAATTAGAAGAAATTGCTAATAGCCATGAAGGAATTGAAAGTTCGTATGCGATTCAGGCTGGTAGGGAACTAAGATTAATTGTTCATCCAGATAATATTGATGATGATAAAGCTACGATACTTGCTAGAGATGTAGCAAAAGAAATTGAAGAAAAGATGCAATATCCAGGACAGATAAAAGTTACGGTTATTAGAGAAACTAGAGCTGTAGAATATGCAAAATAAATAAAAACTAATTAAAAAGAGAGCTTATCCGTTAAAAATATCTTTGAGATAATTTTTATTCTGGGGGGCTCTTTTTATAATAAAATAAGCTTAAAATTGAAAAATTAAAATATAGAAAAAATAAATTAAGAAAAACTATAAAAAAATGATAATATGTAGTATAATAAATATTAGATAAATTTGAGACGCAAAGGGATGATTTTACATGAAATTTTTAATAATTGGTGATATTGTCGGTAAACCAGGCAGAACTACATTGTTTAAATACTTGGAAAAACGAAGACAAAATTATGACTTTATCATTGTAAATGGAGAAAATTCAGCTGGTGGATTTGGAATAAATGTAAAGATTGCAAAGGAAATGTTTGAGCGAGGAGCAGATGTTATCACTCTTGGAAATCATAGCTGGGATAAAAGGGAAATTTACGCTTATATCAATGAGCAAAAAAATCTGATTAGACCAATAAATTATACGAAGGAAGCACCAGGAAACGGTTATACAATTGTTCAAAAAAATGGAGTGAAAGTGGCAGTTATAAATGCACAATGCAAAGTATTCATGCCTCCGATTGCTTGCCCATTTTTGGCAGTAGAGGAAGTTTTACCAAAGATTAAGGAAGAAACGGATATCATTATTCTTGATTTTCATGGAGAAGCTACTTCAGAAAAGCAGGCAATGGGTTGGAATTTGTCTGGAAAAGTGTCGGCAGTGTACGGAACACACACACATACACAGACAGCAGATGAGAGAATTTTACCTGGAGGAACTGCCTATATTTCAGATATAGGGATGACTGGAGGACATGATGGTATTCTAGGAATGAATAGAAGGGAAAGTATACAAAGATTTAAGGATGGAATGCCAACAAGATACTCTGTATGTGAAGAAAATTTAAGAATTAATGGTATTGAACTGGAAGTAAATGAAAAGACTGGCAAGGCAGTATCAATTAAACGTTTAAATATGGGATATGACGAAATATAAAAAAGGAAAATAAAAAAATGAAATGGATAAAAGTAAAAGTAGATTATTTTTCAGATAATTTAGAAGAAACGAAGACAAAATTAGTAAATATGTTTGATGAAATTGGAATTAAACAGATAGAAGTTATTGATTATTTTTCTGAAAATGTACTTGATTATAATGCTAATTTCTCTCTAAAAAATGAGGTTTGGAGTATTATTGGATACATTGTTGACAATAGATTTGCAAATACAAAATTAAATATTATTTTTAATAATTTAAACGAATTTCAGAACTCAGATGCAGAGTTTATGTATGAAATTTATACAGCTAAATGTAATGACGAAGACTGGCAAGATGAGTGGAAAAAATATTTTCACACTGTAAACATAACTGACAATATTGTTATAAAACCAAGTTGGGATAAGTATGAACCAGAAAATAATGAAATTGTAATTGAAATTGATCCAGGTCTTGCTTTTGGGACAGGTACACATGAAACGACATCTTTGTGTGTGGAGTTTTTGGAAAAATATTGCAAAAGTAAAAAGAAATTACTGGATATAGGGTGTGGCTCAGGTATTTTAATGTTAATTGGGAAAAAATTAGGTGTGAACAAAGTTGTTGGAATTGATATTGATGAAAAAGTTCGAGATGTGGTTTTGGAAAATTTTTCTAAAAATGATATAAATGATAATTTTGAAGTGATAATTGGAAATTTGGTAGATGATGTCAGTGAAAAATATGATTTAGTTGTGTCAAATATTTTGGTGGATGTTTTGGAAAAATTGCTTGAAGATATAGAAAAAACTCTAGAAAAAGGTGCAACTGTTATTTTTTCTGGAATTTTGAGCGAAAAAGAAGAGACATTTGTGAAAAAGGCTGAGAATTATAATTTAGAACAAATTGACAGAAAAGAAAAAAATAACTGGGTGTCACTTGTTTTTAAATATAAAAACTAATTGATTTAAAGTTGAAAAATCTCGTTATTTTTGTGAAATAGTCAAAATTTTCAATTTTAAAATAATTAAAATGTAAAAATAGAAAATGGAATAAAAATAATAAAATAGAAAGTAGGAAAATATGATAATTGCTATTGATGGTCCTGCTGGAAGCGGAAAAAGTACCATCGCAAAATTGATTGCAGAGGATCTGGGACTTGTTTATCTTGATACAGGGGCAATGTATAGGCTTGTTACGTTAAAGGCTTTAAATGATGGGATTTTGGGTAATTTAGACAAAATTATAAAAATGCTGGATAATTTGAACATTGACATTAAGGAAAATGGCTTTTATCTGGATGATATTGATGTGAGTGAGGAAATTAGAAAGCCTGTTGTTTCGGAAAATGTATCTGATATTGCGGTGATACGTGAGGTTCGTGAGAAAATGGTGGATTTACAGAGAAAATTTTCAGAATCAAAAAATGTTATTCTGGATGGACGCGATATTGGGACAGTTGTTTTTCCAAATGCAGATGTAAAAATATTTTTGGTGGCAGATGCGAAGGAAAGATCAAATAGACGATACAAGGAACTTGTTGCAAAAGGCGAAAATGTTAGAATTGAAGAAATTTATGAAAATATTTTGAAAAGGGACGAAATTGACTCTACAAGAAAAGAAAGTCCATTAAAAAAGGCGGATAACGCAATTGAAGTGGATACAACTTCTAAAAATATTGAGGAAGTAAAAAATGAAATTTTGAATATAGTAAGAAAAAAAATTAACAGTATTGAAGTTAAAAAATAACATCAATTTTTAGTTTTAAATTATATTTTAAGTAAATAAGTTTAGAAAATTAATTATTCGAATACTTAATTTGTATTTTTATAAAAATTATTATACGATAATATAAATTTAATTCAAAAACAAAAACTTATTTTATCCATATATATAATTTTTTTAAGTATAAAAATTAGCATAATTTGTATTTTTTTTAAATTAGAAAATCCATAGAAATGTAAAAAAATAGAAAAAAATGAAAAATTTTAAAAAAAACACTAGACAAATATTTAAAATAGTGTATAATAGTCTAGTAATTTGCAAGAAGAAAAAAATTGGAGGTTTGATTAATATGTCAAAAAAAGAATTTGTAGATGCTTACGCAAAAGCAACTGGAGAAACTAAAAAAAGATCTGAAGAATTGGTAAACCAATTTTTAGAAACAGTTGAAAAAACTTTATTAAAAGGAGATTCAGTTCAATTTGTTGGATGGGGAACATTTGAAGTAAAGAAAAGAGCAGCAAGAACAGGAATTAACCCACAAACTAAAAAAGAAATTAAAATACCTGCAAAAAAAGTTGTTAAGTTTAAAGTAGGTAAAAAATTAGCTGACAGCGTAGCAGAAGGAAAATAATTTTTACTTCACAAACTAATGGAAAGGCTATTTCTAAATGAAAAATCATTAAGAGATAGTCTTTTTGCATAAAATATAAAATTTACAGATAGGAAAAATATGATTTTATATAATTTATTAAGAGTTTTGTTATATTTTATAATAATGATTTTATCAATTTTCAATAAAAAACTATTAAATTTTTTTAAAACACGTCTGTTTCAGAAAATGGAAAATAACAATTTCCTAAACAATAATGAAAAAGCAATACTTGTTCATTTCTCATCAGTTGGAGAATTTAATTTATCAAAAGAATTAATTGAAAAAATATTACAAGCCAGGAAAGGTGAGAAAAATCAAAAGGTGATACTTTCTGTTATGACGGATACTGGATTTTCTGCAGTTAGTAAAATATATTCTGAAGATAAAAATGTAAAAATATTTTATTTTCCACTTGATGATTTTTTTGCAATGAAAAAAATTTATAAAAAATATAAAATAGAAAAAACAATAGTTGTGGAAACTGAAATTTGGCCAAATTTGTATTATTTCGCTCAAAAAAATGGTCAATTATTTATCGTAAATGGAAGGCTGACTGAAAAGAAATTGAAGTCGTATTTAAAATTTGGATGGCTTATAAGAAAAACATTAAATTGTGCTACGAAAATAATGGTCCAAAGTATTCCAGACAAGGAAAGATATGAAAGGCTGGGAATTGATAAAAATAAAATTAAAGTTTACAAGAATTTAAAATATTCAATTAAATATAATAAAATTTCTAACGAACAGAAAAAATATTATTTGGATACAATTATAGATAAAAATAAGAAAGTAATCGTGTGTGGAAGTACGCGTCCTAATGAGGAAAAAATCTGGCTCGAGGTCTTTAAGATGATAAATATTGATAATGAATATCAATTAGTGCTAGTTCCTAGACATCTGGAGAGACTTGGCGAAATTGAGAATATTATTTTAGAAAAGTTTTCAAAAGATGATTATTCATTAATTACACAAATTGAAAAAGAAAAAATAAATTTTAAAACTCAAGATTGGAAAAAAATAATTGTAGTTGATAAAATGGGAGTCTTGACAGATTTTTATCAGCTAGCAGATTTTGTTTTTGTTGGCGGGACACTTGTTGACATTGGAGGGCATTCTATTCTAGAGCCGTTGTATTATGGGAAAAAGCCAATTATTGGTGAATATTTTCAGAATATAGAAGAAATAGTAAAAGACGCCAAAGAACTAGGATTTGTGGGAATTGTAAAAAATAAAGATGAAATTATTGAATATTTGAAAAAATCTGAAAATATTGACACAAGAGAGTTTTTTGAAAAAAATAATGAAATTGATAAAATATTGAACGAAATATATTAGTTAAATTGCAAAAAAAAATTTAAAAATTATAAAAATAAAAGTTTAAGGAAAGTAATTAAAAAATGGAAAATAAAATTAAAGTTATAGGAAAAAATGGACAAAAAATTGAAATAACAGAAGCTGAAAAGAAAAAGAGAGAAAATATAAAAAAAGTAAATGATGAATTCAAAAAAATAAATGCAGAAAAAAGCAAAATTATAAATGAACAGGAAATTTGGAAATATTTTTTTGAAAAGCCAAAAAAAAATTATAACAAATATATGTGTGAAATGCTTGAATTTCCTGAGTATTTGATGTACAATAATACAGATGTAGATAAATATTGTGGAAAATGGAATGAATTTTTTGGAAATAATAATGATATTTATCTTGAAATTGGCTGTGGAAGTGGTAATTTTACTGTACAGAATGCAGAGAAATTTAAAGATAGAAACTATATTGCATTAGAATTACGATTTAAACGGCTTGTTCTTGGAGCAAAAAAGTCTAAAAAAAGAAAGTTAAAAAATATTCTTTTTGTCAGAAAAAGAGGAGAAACGATACTAGATTTTGTTGGTAAAAATGAAATTTCGGGTGTATATATTAATTTCCCTGATCCTTGGGAAGGTGAAGAGAAAAAAAGAGTTATAAATGAGGAATTATTTTCTAAATTAGATGTTATTTTAAAAATAGACGGAAAGTTATTTTTTAAAACAGATCACGAAAAGTATTATGAGGATGTTTTGGAATTAGTAAAAACACTTGAAAATTATGAAATTGTTTACCATACACGTGATTTACATAATTCAGAGAAAGTAAATGAGAATATTAAAACAGAATTCGAACAAATGTTTTTGAGTAAACATAATATGAATATTAAATATATTGAAATAAAAAAATTAAATAATAAATATTGAAAGGAGAGATAATAAGAAAATGGTTTGAAAAACAGAAATAGAAAACTGTACCTCAAATTATTCTTATTGTAAAAATTATGGAAAATAAAAATACATATAACGAACTGCTTTACAAATCTAATCCATTTAATTATACTATTCCAGCGTTACTAGAAGCATATGGACGTTTATATGGATTGACGCCAAAAGATTCAAGAAAAGCGAGGGTTTTGGAATTAGGATCATCATTTGGTGGAAATATTATAACACAAGCACTTTATAATCCAGAATCTGAATATATTGGTATTGATTTGACAGCAGAACAAGTAAAAAAAGGAAATGAAGTAATTGAAAAAATTGGTTTGAAAAATGTAAAATTAATTGAAAAAAACATTTTAGACATAAATGAAGAGTTTGGGAAATTTGATTATATCATTGTTCATGGTGTATTTTCTTGGGTTCCTGAAAATGTAAAGGAAAAAATTCTGAAAATATGTAATGAAAATCTTACAGAAGAAGGAATTGCATATATTTCTTACAATACATATCCTGGATGGAAAGAACCTGATAAAATACGTGAAATGATGCTTTATGCAAATAAATATTTTCCAGAAGTTGCACTTGGAGATAAAAATCAACGTGGAAAAGCATTTATTTCAATTGTAGCAGATCAGATGAAAAGTTATAACGACATCTCTGAAAAAAAAGGAGATTTTATTAGACAAATTGAAGAAATTCTAAATATGCAAGATTATTATGTGGCTCATGAATATCTTGAAGATTTTAACAAGCCAATGTATTTACATGAATTTGTGGATTTAGTAAGAAAAGAAAATTTGGAATATATATCAGATGTTGCGTTAAGACTCTCAATCGCAAGTGTTTATAATGATAGTACAGTCCAAAAACTGCAACAACTTTCACAAGGAGATCATGTTATAAAAGAGCAATGTCTTGACTATATACTTGATACTAAATTTAGAAGATCTTTAATTTGTAAAAAAAGCCAAGCGGAAAAACTTAATTTTACTGAAAGTTTTCCAAACGAGATATTAGATTCATTCTTTTTCACATTAAAATATTCAGAAGGAGAATTGGAAACAATAAATGAAGAAAATATAAAAGCTATTATGTTAGAATTAGTAAAAAACCCTAATAAAAGTTTTAGAGTTCAAGATGGAATGACAATATGGAAAAATTTAAAAACACAAGATAAAAGTGAAGAAAATAAAGAAAAAGAAATTATTGCAAACTTGAGAAAATTTATTTTGAACAGTATGATTAATGGTAAAATAAAATTTTATTGTTCTGAAAATGAAACTGTGCTTTATGAAGAAAACAAAGTTTATATACCAGAAACATTTAGAAATTATTTGAGAACTCTTATTGTCGGAGAAGGAGTCAATATAGTTGGAATAGCAAATTCTAGAAATGAAATTATAAGTGATTTAAACGATGTTGATGTAATAGTTGCTGATATTTTATCAGAACCAAAACCAGAATCAGAAATTTTGAAAGAATTATCAAAAACACCTATTTATAGAACGACAATGGATGGGAAAAAAACAGAAATTGAGGCTTCAGAATACTTACCTGAAAGTATAAAGAAACTTGAATTTATAGGATATTTTACAAAAAAATAAAATAATAAGATGTGATAAGTGTAAAGAATGCTTGTCACATTTTTTATTTACAAAATGTAGTATTTGATATATTTTTTACATTATTGAAATTATTATATTTTTTCATAGACAGAATAAAAAAAACATGATATAATAAAAAGCCTGTGAAAAATTTAAGTGATTTCATTGAATATTCAAAATATACTCAAATTTTTTTAACTTATACTGTATATAAGCTTTTTTAAATCATAAATAACAGTATTTAGTGATAATTTTTGAGTTTGATTTTAAAATGGATTTAATCTAGAACTAAAAAGGAGAAACTATGAAGGAATTACAAAAATTTTTAGAATGGGATAATACAATTAAGTTTTTGAAAACAAATCTGTTTAAACTATTTATAATTTATTTAATTATAAAAATAGGAAAGGTATTTAAAAATAGAGTTGAAAAAATACTAAAAATTATATTAGAGAAAGCGAATACAGACAAAAGTCTTGCTTCTTTTTTGATTTCAATTTATTCTATTTTGTATTATTTTATTTTAATTTATGTTTCAATAGGAATTCTTGGTATAAATGCAACTTCTATTACGACTTTTTTAGGAGCAACTGGAATTGTGTTAGGGATTGCGTTTAAAGAAACTTTAGGGAATTTCTGCGGTGGACTTATAATTTTGACATTTAAGCCATTTAAGGTGGGAGATACAATCGAATATAACAATTATCTTGGTACAGTAAAGAAAATTGAATTGTTTTATACAAAAATGTTAAATCCACAAAATGAACTTGTAATTATACCCAACGGAATAATTACAAATACTGAAATCAGAAATATTAAGCAAAATGGAGAACGTAGACTGGATTTGAGAATCGGAGTTTCCTACAACAGTGATATTCAAAAAGTAAAAAAAATTTTAGAACAAATTATTAATATGGAAACAATGGATGAGATTCAAGAAACTGAGAGCAGAAAAAACTTATTAATAAAATTACAAAATAGCATATTGGAAACAAAGGAAAAGACTAAAATAAATCTTTTTTCAACAATTTTTTCAAGGAAAAAAATGCAAGAAGCTGAAAAAGAAGCAAGTAAAAATTCTAATGATCAAGTTGATGATGAAATGGAAGATTTAGAAAGTACAGTAATAGGACAAAATGTTTATAACAATGATGAAAAATTGATTTTAGCTTCCAAAAAACCAGTAATAGGTGTTGGGGAATTGGGAGAATCAGCCATAATTTTTTATGTATATGTTTACACAAGGAGTGAAAATTATTTAACATTAAAATTGAAATTAAACGAAATAATAAAAATTGAATTTGATAAAGAAGGTATTGAAATACCGTATCCGCAAATGGATGTACACATGATTAAATAAAATATTGATTTATAAAAAAAATTACGGATAACTAAGGAGAGACGATGGAGATAAGAAGATTTTTGAATGACAATGCAGCACAAAGTAACTGTTATGTGATTTCTTATGAAAATGACTGTTATATTGTAGATCCTGGGGAAGAAAAAATGACACAAGTTATTGACTATATCAAGGATAATAGCTTAAATTTATTGGCAATTCTTTTAACTCATGGACATTGGGATCACATTCTAGGAATCCCTTCTGTATTGGAATATAAGAAAGTTCCAATTTATATAAGTGAAGGTGGGTATGAATTTTTGTTTAATCCAGAATTGTCGCTATTGGCATGGAGGGAAGGAGAATTTGAGTTAAGCAGTGATGCTCAGATTATAACTTTGAAAGAGAATGATAAATTAGGGAAAAATGGGAAAGTAACTGAAGAAAATGTTAACAATGGACTTTTTAATTTTGAGATAATCGAAACTCCAGGGCATAGTAGAGGGGATATTTGCTATTATGATAAAGCTAACAAAGTGTTAATTTCTGGAGATACAATGTTTGCTGGAACTTATGGGAGAGTAGATTTACCTACAAGTGATCCAATTCAAATGGGAAAATCGTTAAAAAAATTATTAGCATTAGATGAAGATGTGAAGGTTTATCCTGGTCATTCTTTTGATACTACAATTGGTGTAGAAAAAAGATACTATTAAATTTAAAGATATGGAATTAAGGAAAAAATGAAAATAATAATTCAAAGAGTAAATTATGCAAAAATATTTGTGAATGATAAATTTAAAGGAGAAATTAATAAGGGAATAGTTGCATATGTGGGAGTTTCCAATAAAGATTCTGAAAAAGATATTGATTTTTGTATTGATAAATTACTGAATCTAAGAATTTTTAATGATGAAAATGACAAAATGAATTTGTCAGTGAAGGATATAAATGGAGAATTATTGGTTGTAAGTAATTTTACGATTTATGGAAATACAAAAAAAGGGAGAAGACCAAGCTATACTGATTCAGCACCAGCTGAAAAAGCAGAAAAAATTTATAATCAATTTATTCAAAAGTTAGAACAAATAGGTGTTAAATTTGAAACAGGGGAGTTTAGGCAACATATGAAAATTATTTCTGAAAATGATGGACCTGTAAATTTGATAATTGATTCAAAATAAAAATTGAGAAGGGAGAAAGTCGTAAAGATGGTAAGAAAATCAGCAATAACAATGACTTGTATGTTATTAACAGTAGGATGTACAGGGTTGCAAACAAAAGGAGTTAATGAAAGTGCAAGTGGTAACAAAAAAAGGAACAACGATAATAAGTTTTCAACATCAGATAATGTAGATAATGAAAACATTACTATTGAAGTTGTGCAAAAGAAAAAAAATACTAACGAGAATGAAACAAAATATTCAAAACAAGAAACTACTAAAGTAGAAAAATCAAATAAAAATAGCAATGCTTATATAGATGAAAGTATAGACAATTTAAGAGTAACAAAGTTATTTGATGAAAACAAGTTAGTAGATCGTTCAATGCCAAATTCACAATTAGTATTACAAAAACTATCTGAACTAAAAAGAAAACATCAAGAAATATTAAAAAGTGGAACATTTAGTGAAAAGAAAACAATGAAATTACAAAATGAATTGTTAAAATCATATAGTAACTGGAAAGGAACTAAATATGAGCTTGGTGGAGATTCAGAGTATGGTATGGATTGTTCAGCTTTAACTCGTAGAGTGTATCGTGAAGTATATGGATATGAATTACCAAGACGAACTGTACAGCAAATTAAAATGGGTGCTCATGTCTCAAAAGAAAATTTAAAACCTGGAGATATTGTATTTTTTAGACCAGATGAGAAAAATAATCATACAGCAGTTTATTTAGGAGACACACTTTTTATTAATGCTTCATCGTCTAAAGGAGTTGTAATTTCGACTTTGGAAAATACATACTGGAATAAATACTTTAAATACGGTGTGAGAATAAGAGAAGTTTAATAAAATTTAAGAAATATGTATTTTTAGATACATATTTTTTATTATTTTATTTTTCATGTTGAAAAAGACGCGAGAATAGTGTATTATATATACATTAGATTTAGGGTAATTAATAATAAAATAATTAATTCTTAGGTAGATAAACCTTAATCAAAAAGTTTTTAGGAGGAAAAATAATGAAAAATTACAAAGTAGCAATTGTTGGCGCAACAGGGCTTGTTGGAAGAACATTTTTAAAAGTTTTAAAGGAAAGAAACTTTCCAGTAGAAAAATTATACCTTTATGCTTCGAAAAATTCAGCTGGTAAAAAAATTGAATTTAATGGAACAGAATATACTGTTATTGAACTAAAAGATGACACAATAGCTGATGATATTGATGTGGCTTTATTTTCGGCTGGTGGAGGAGTATCACTTGAATATGCTCCAAAATTTAAGGCAAAAGGTGCAGTTGTTATTGATAACAGCAGTGCTTGGAGAATGGATAAGAATATTCCGTTAATAGTTCCTGAAGCAAATCCAGAAGCACTGGAAAATCATCAAGGAATCATTGCAAATCCAAATTGCTCAACAATTCAGGTAATGCCTGTATTAAAAGTTTTACAAGAAAAATATGGATTAAAAAGAGTAATCTATTCAACTTATCAGGCTGTGGCAGGTTCTGGACAGAGAGGACTTGATGATTTGGAAGCTAATCTAAAAGGAGATCCTTCAAAAGGGTATCCTCATCAAATTGCATTTAATGCATTGCCACATATTGATGTTTTCTTAGATAATGGATATACAAAAGAAGAAGAAAAAATGATTAACGAAACTAGAAAAATATTAAACTTGCCAGATTTAAAAGCAACTGCGACTTGTGTGAGAGTACCAGTTAGATATGGACATGCAGTATCTGTAAATGTCGAATTAGAAAGACCATTTGAATTAGAAGATGTAATTCGTGCATTTGAGGAAAAAGAAGGAGTTATATTACAAAACGATGGTAAGAATAATGTTTATCCAATGCCTATAAATGCTCAGGATACTGACGAAGTTTATGTTGGAAGAATTAGAAGAGATTTTTCAGCGGATAATGCTCTAAACTTGTGGGTTGTGGCAGATAATATAAGAAAAGGTGCCGCTACAAATACAATTCAGATAGCTGAAACTTTAATAAAAAAAGGAGCATTATAATAAAATATGTTTAGTACAATAAGAAATAAAATATTAATATTATTAGTTTTTGCAGCAACTTTCATAACAGGCTACAGTGATGATATAAAGGTTGGGATGGAGTGTGGATATGCTCCTTTCAACTGGTTTCAAAATGATGCTAAAAATGGTGCTGTAAAAGTTGATGGAGGTTATTGTGGGGGATATGATGTTGAAATAGCCAAAGTTATTGCAAAAAAATTGAATAAAAATTTGGTAATTGTAAAGACGAAATGGGAAGCATTGCTTGGCCCTGCACTGACTTCTGGAAAAGTTGATTTAGTTATAGCGGGAATGTCCGCAACGCCTGAAAGACGGCAAAGCCTGACTTTTTCAAAATCATATTATGAATCAGATTTAGTAGTAGTTGTGCAAAAAAATGGAAAATATGCAAATGCCAAATCAATTAATGATTTTACAGGAGCAAAAATTACAGGGCAATTAAACACACTTCACTATGATGTTATTGATCAGATGAAAGGTGTACAGAAGCAAACTGCAATGGAAAGTTTTCCCGCTATGATAGTAGCATTAAATTCAGGGAAAATAGACGGATACATATCAGAAAGACCGGGAGCTATGGCGGCTCAATTTTCAAATCCTAATTTAAAATTCATTTCATTTGATAAAAATACAGGATTTAAATACGATACAGAAGAAGTGAATGTAGCTATTGGAATGAAATTGGGAAATACAGAGCTGGAGGAAAAAATCAATAAAATATTAGATGAAGATTTAACTCCTAAAGTACGTCAACGTATTATGGAAAAGTCTATACAAAATCAGCCAAATGAAGCCTCACATTCATTTTTTGGATGGGTAATATTTTTTATTAAAAATAAATGGATGACATTTGTCAAAGGTACAGTTTCAACACTATATATTTCAATTACGGGTACAGTAGTTGGATTTTTCATTGGATTACTGGTTGCATTATTAAGGTATTCAGAAGCAGAAATTGATGGACAGTCTCATAAGTATAAAAAAACTGGATTAAAATTCTTAAACTGGCTTTCTTCAATCTATATTGCTGTATTTAGAGGAACCCCAATGATAGTGCAGTCAATGGTAATTTATTACGGATTATCACAAGTATTTCATATTAATCTGTCACCAATGGTAGCAGCACTGTTTATTGTATCAATAAATACAGGTGCATATATGAGTGAAATTATACGTGGAGGGATTGATTCCATTGATAACGGACAGTTTGAAGCGGCAAAAGCTATTGGAATGACGAATTTTCAGTTGATGCAAAGTATTATTTTTCCACAGATGTTTAGAAATATTTTACCAATGATTGGAAATGAACTTATTGTAAATATTAAAGATACATCTGTATTAAATGTAATAAGTGTTACTGAACTGTTCTTTATTTCAAATTCTGTTGCGGGAACTTACTCACGTTATTATGAAGTATTTATTATAACAAGCGTGATTTACTTCTTCTTAACGTTTACATTATCATTAATCTTAAAACAAATCGAAAAACGAATTGACGGACCTCAACATTTTGAAATTTTGGATGATGCTAATGGGGAGGAGAAATAATGAGTAAAAAAGTTATTGAAATAAAAAATATTAGAAAAGATTTTGGAAAGAGAACAGTTTTAAAGGATGTAAACTTTGATGTTCATGAAAAGGAAGTTGTAAGTATAATCGGTTCGTCTGGAAGTGGAAAATCAACACTGTTAAGATGTATAAACTTGCTTGAAAAGCCTACAAGTGGACAAGTTTTAATTCATGGAAAAGATGCAATGGCAGGAGATGTGTCGCTTGTTACGTTGCGGGAAAAAGTAGGAATGGTATTTCAGCAGTTTAATTTGTTTAATAATTTGAGTGTTTTAGAAAACTGTGTAATCGGACAAATGAAAGTTCTGAAAAAGTCAAGAGACGAGGCTGAAAAAATAGCAAGAGAGTTTTTGGCAAAAGTAGGAATGGAACGTTTTATTCACGCAAAGCCAAACCAAATTTCGGGTGGTCAGAAACAACGGGTGGCAATAGCAAGAGCATTGGCAATGCAGCCAGAAGTTTTACTGTTTGACGAGCCGACATCGGCGTTGGATCCTGAAATGGTTGGAGAAGTTCTAAAAGTAATGAAAGACTTAGCAAAAAGTGGACTTACAATGATTGTAGTGACGCATGAAATGGATTTTGCCCATGATGTTTCGAGCCGAGTTGTGTTTATGGATCAAGGTGTAATTGTGGAAGACGACAAGCCTGAAAATATCTTTGAAAATCCAAAACATGAAAGAACTAAGGAATTTTTGAGTAGAATGTTGAAAAAATAGATTATAAATAAATTATAGAAATTAAAATTTTACAAAAAAATATAATTTAAAATTATTAAAAAAGATCTAGAAAGCCTTTAAAATTAAAGAAATTTAAAAATATAAAAATTATTACTGTTTTATAAATTATATTTAAAAAATAAGAAAAAATGAGAAAATTCCTTGAAATTTTTTTAAAAATAGTGTAAAATAGTAAAGGTTAAAAAAAATAAATAGGAATTATTAAAAATAAGGAGAAAAAATGGCTAAAAAAAATGAAACTAAATTAGCTTTGACTGAAGAAGAAAAAGCAAGAGGGCTAAATGCTGAAGAAATAAAAGGACTTTTAATTAATAAAGCAATTTTAGAAACAGCTAAAAAATATGACTTCAATGAAGAAGAAAAAGAAGAATTTGAATACTTCTTTAAAAATGAAAAAAACAAATTCTTTATTGCAAAAGCAATTGAAGATAAAATTTCTGTAAATGAAAATGATGTTACAAAACTATATACTGAGAATAAAGCAAATTTTGATGCACAAAATATTCCATTTTCAGAAGCAAGAGAAATTATTCAAAGAGATTTATTAAATCAACAACTTGTTACACTTGAAGCTGAAGAATTAAACAAATTAGTTGAAGAAATGGAAGATAAAGTAGAAATTACTAAAGAAGAAGTATTGTTCTCTAAAGGAAATTCTGAAGTATTAAAAACTTTAATTGTTGGAAAAATAATTGCTAAAAAAATGGAAGAATCAAACTTTGAAGAAAATAACAAAGATGATCTTGAAATTATTAAAGATAATGTATACATCAATTATTATTTAGACTTAGAAGTAAGAAAAAATGTAAAAGTTACTCAAGAAGAAATTGCTGAAATTTATGAAAATGAAAAAGCAAAATTAGGAAATGTAACACCAAACAGTGCATACCAACAAATTGCTAACGCATTGGTAAATAACAGAGCTATTGAAGAAAGAAATAAATTAATAGACAAAATTTCAGAAGAATATAAAATTGAAGAAATAGCAAAAGAATATACTGAAGCTAAATAGAAGTTAATAAAGTAATTATATAAAAACTTGGAAAGTAATAATCAATTTATGAAATCCAAGTTTTTTAATTTATAGAAAAAATAAGGAGTACAGTATAAGTACTCCAAAAATTATTTGAAAATTTTAAGCTAATTTAAGCAAGAAAAGAAATAAAGATTAGTTTTTTCCCAATTCATCTGCTACTAATATTGCAGCAAAAACATCATCGGCAGTAACTTTGAATGGCATATTATGGATTGTTTCACCTTCGGCTGTACTTGCTTTTGCCACTTCATACAGTCTTTCTTTAGAAACACTTCCCATTCCTAATTCATCCAATGTTGTTGGAAGCCCTACACTCTTACAGAACTCTACAACTTTTTTGATTTCACATAGACATCTGTTTTCTAGAACTAATTGCGTAATTGTTCCGAATGCAACTTTTTCTCCATGATACATGTGGTGTCCTTCTTCCAGAATTGTAAGTCCATTATGAATAGCGTGAGCTGCCGCAAGTCCTCCACTTTCAAATCCAATTCCACTTAAATAAGTATTTGCTTCGATTATATTTTCAACAGCTTGTGTAACTACTTTATTTTCCACCGCAATTTTAGCTTTTAAACCATCTTGGAACAGAGTATCTTTACACAATTCTGCGATTGCAATAGCAGCTTTTGTAATGCCACCTCCAGCGATTGAAGAAGCATTTGAATCAACACAGGCTTTGGCTTCATAGTAAGTGGCAAGTGCATCTCCAATTCCAGCGACAAGAAGTCTAGCAGGTGCATTTACGATTACATCAGTATCCATTATTACCATATCAGGATTTGCCTTTAGGAACAGATATTCTTCAAATTCTCCATTTGGAGTGTAGATTACTGACAAAGCACTGCATGGTGCATCTGTTGAAGCAATTGTCGGAACGATGAAGACAGGAATATTTTCGTAATATGATACTGCTTTTGCCGCATCAAGAGTTTTTCCTCCACCGATTCCAAATACTGCATCACATTTTTTTTCTTTTAAAATATCAATATTTCGGTTAATTTCATTTTTTGAACATTCTCCGCCAAAAACTTCGATATGGTAGTTTACGCCTTCTTTTTCAAAACTTTCAACAATTTTATCCTTAAAATTATCAAAAATAAATTTATCTACTAAAAGATATGCTCCGCTGTTACCACGTAATTTGTAATAAGTTGCCAAATTGGCAATTTCATTTTTTCCTTGAATGTATTTTGATGGTGAATTAATAATTTTTGTCATAAAAAATCATCTCCTATAAAATTTAAATTTATTTAATAATATTATAGTGTATTTTTTCACAAAGTCAATAGGAAATTTAAAATAAAAATCAGAAAAATATTCAAATCTAATGTTTGAGGTAACTCTCTGATTTTTAAATTTATTAAATTTTCAAAATATTTTTCAACTCTGCTTCTAATTTAGTGTAATCTGGTAAATGAAGTCCTCTGATTCCTTTATTTTCAGCGGCTTCAATATTTTCCTTCACATCATCAATAAACAAAGTTTCTTCTGGGATTAAGCCAAATTCATAAAGAAGAGTGTCATAAATTTTTTCTTCTGGCTTTAAAAGCTTGAAATAGCATGAAACTAGGCAGCCTTCAAATAATTTAAAGAAATCGTTGTGTTTAAAGACATATTCGTATGAATCCTTGTGAAAATTTGAAAGCACATATAATTTGTATTCATAATGATCTCTTAATTTGTAAAGAAGCTCAATATTTTCTTTTATAGGCTTTAACAATTCAAAAAAATCCTTGTCAAAAAAATTATCAATTTCAGTAGCCAAATGTGGACTTCTTTCCTTAAAAATTTTCTTAGCTTCAGGATAAGTCAAAGTTCCCCTGTCAAGCATTAACCATTCTTTTGTATTAATTACATTTTCATGAAATGCCTCTCTTTTTTCTTTAGGTAATTTTTCTTCTAAATATGTTTCTTTATCAAATTTTATTAAAACATTTCCTAAATCAAATACTATATTTTTTATTTTTTTAGAATTTATATTTTCCATTTTGTTTGCACCTCTAACTATTTTTTATTTTATATTTTCTTTTTGTTTTTGATAATCGACATTTACAAAAATAATGGATATTAAAGATATAGAATATATTGCGGACAAGGCTGGGACAAAATTTTCTATAAATACTTTAAATACTAACATTCCTATGTTCTTAATGTCTATATGCAACCCAATTATAAAGAACGCTACTACTATTTTAATTATTTCTTTTATAATAACAAAAGCAATATTTTCAATTAAAAAACAAACTATATATCGCCATCTGTTTGATTTGGAAACTTTTAAAGTGTATTTCAATGTTTTTCTCAAAGATAAATCTTTTGACATATGAACTTGTAAGAAATAAATAAATACACAAACCATAATGGCTGTAAAAATTAATGTAATTAATAATATTTGACTAGTTAATAGAAATAATAGATAAGAATAATTATATTGAAAAAAATTCATATAAAAATTGCATATCGTTATAATTAAAATAGGTATTGAAATTATAATTACTGTAATAAATGCTCTTATATAAGATTTTAAAATATTATAGTTTTCTTTTTTATCAGTCAGCTTAAAAATAATTTTTCTGTATAAAACCCAGTATGTTGCATATAGTGGGTATGTTAAAAAATGATTATAAAATATATATTTAGTATTTTCTTTTAAATCTAATTCCACATCAGTTTGTAGTTTATTTTCCAACATTGCAGAAATCAATAAAATAGAAAAAATTAAAAAAATCCACCTTTTCTCTTTTTTTATAAAATACCAAAATAGTTTAAATGCTTCGTTGAAATAATCAAGAATAGAGATATAACTGTTTTTTAACTTTTCTTTCAATATTTTCATTTCTTTCTCCCAATCCTAATTAATATTTTTCCTTTTAAACAGGTATTTTAATCTGTTGCACATAATGTACATTCTTCTTAGATATAGAATTTATGTGTCAAAGATTTTTACTCAGCCATAAAGTTATTCACAAACTTTAAAACTTCCTCAATTTTTACATCCGTACTTTCCCCAGTTTTTCTATCTTTCACTTCCACCATTCCATCAGCTGCACCTTTTCCAACAACTATTTTTAATGGGAAACCAATTAAGTCGGCATCTTTAAATTTGAATCCTGCTCTTTCATTTCTGTCGTCTAATACAGTTTCAATTTTATTTTGATTTAGTTCATTATACAATTTTTCACCTATATTTACCTGTGTTTCGTCTTTCATATTGGCAATTATTACGTCAACGTGGTAAGGGGCTATTGCTTTTGGCCAGATTATACCGTATTCATCGTGGTTTTGTTCAATTGCGGCTGAAATGATTCTTGACATTCCCATTCCGTAACATCCCATTTTCATAACTGCCTGTTTTCCATTTTCATCAAGAACAGTAGCATTTAGGGCTTTTGAATATTTTTCCCCAAGTTTGAAAATATGCCCAACTTCTATTCCACGTGCAATTTTTAGTACTCCTTTTCCATCAGGGGAAAGATCTCCAGCTCTTGCAGTTCTGATATCTGCAACTAAGTCGTATGCCAAATCTTCAATATTTACGTTTACATAGTGGTAATCAGCTTTATTAGCGCCTAAAGCAAAGTTTCTTACATATTTTACAGTTTCGTCAATTACAACGTATAAGCCTTCTTTTTTTTCATAAGAGCCTGCATATCCAGCAACCAGTCCGAATTTTTCGCATTCTTCCTCGCTCATCATTTCAAGTTCTGTAGAAGCTCCAATTACATTTTTTAATTTTATAGGATTTACATCCAAATCTCCACGAATTAGGGCTAGCACAAATTTTTCCCCATCTTCAAGAACTTCCTTCAGCATTACTGCCTTTACAGTTTTTTCTTTAGGGATATTAAAGAAATTAGCCAGCTCTTCAATTGTTTTTGCATTTGGAGTTTCGACTAATTCTTTTGGAAGTTTTTCTTCATCGCTTTCCTTTAATTCAATAATGCTTGTTGCTTTTTCAACGTTTGCCGCATAATCTGAAGAGTCACTGTATAAAATATCATCTTCTCCGCTTTCTGCAAGCACCATAAATTCGTGCGAAGCATCACCTCCAATAGAACCAGTATCAGCCTCGACTGCCCTGTAATTAAGTCCCATTCTTTCCAAAATTCTTGAATAAGTGTCTTTCATATTCAAATATTCCTCATCAAGCGACTCCTGTGTCAAATGGAAGCTGTAGCCATCCTTCATCACAAATTCCCTTCCACGCATAAGACCGAATCTTGGACGCATTTCATCCCTAAATTTTGTCTGAATCTGATAAACGTTAAAAGGCAGTTCCTTGTATGATGAAATCGAATCTCTTACAATATCTGTAATAACCTCTTCGTGAGTAGGTCCAAGCGAAAATTCCCTTTCGTTTCTGTCTTTTAATCTCATAAGTTCAGGCCCATAAGCAAACCAACGCCCAGATTCTTCCCAAAGTGAAGCGGGCTGCAGTACAGGCATAAGAAGTTCCTGAGCCCCGGCTCTATCCATTTCTTCCCTCGTAATATTCTCTATTTTTTTAAGAACTCTATACCCAAATGGCAAATAAGTATAAACCCCTCTCGTAAGCTGCTTAATCATAAATGCTCTAAGCATAAGCTGATGGCTCACAATTTGAGCCTCTTTTGGTGCTTCCTTATATGTTTTTAAAAATGCTTTTGATAATCTCATATTTTCTCCTTCTATATTTAATTTTTATTGTAGTGTAATGCTTATATTGTATATTTTTTTTGAATTTTTAGCAATAGTTTTTTGAATATCTTTGTGTAAATATCAAATATTTATTACAAAAAAATTAATTGGTAATTTGATATTTTTCTGTACTAGTAAGTTTTGAATTTTTATAATATTCAAATTGAGATAAATCTTTATTAACTCTGTATTCCCATATATTTTTAGGTTCTTCTAAAAATAATGAATTGTCCTTTTTGTAAATTGTAAAAGTAATCTGGTTTTTATTATTTCTTACTATTAATTTATTGTTTTCAAGAGTAAAAGTGTATTCTATTTTTTTGAAATCATTGGTAAGCGACCAGATAAATTTATTATCATTTATTTGTTTTACATAAAATGCCATATTCATTGGAATAACTACTAAAAATCCTCTATCTGTTGCATAATTTGTTATTTTGTAAGTATCTGGACTTATTAGTTTAGTGTCGCCTCCTACTATGTTTAAATTATTTTTTGATTCAGCTCTGTCAGATTTTACATTTTTTTTATAATTGGAGTAAAAATCATTTTCATCATAACGAATCACATCGCTCGAATATTTTATTTTCCCTTTTTTATTTGTTTCATAAACTTTAAAATCCTTTTTTAACACATCAGAAAAAAATTCATAGTAATTAATAATAGCAAGTCGTGTTGGAATAAAAGCTAAATAGTTTCCAGCATTTAACTGTGCAAAGTATGCTTCTTTGTCTTTAGAAGCATTAACAACAGTTGTAAAAGGTAAAGTTGCAGTTGACATTCTCACATTAAATTTTTCAAAATTATTATAAGTTTGAGCATTATCAGCACTTAAAATAACTGAAAATAACAAAAATTGTAAAATTAAAAAAATCTTTTTTCTCATTTTGAAATCCTCCATAATTTAGTATTATTTTATTATTATAACTTTATTTAAAAAGAATGTAAAGGTAGATTTTGGAATTTAAACTATTTTGGGGTATAATAAATCTATAAATATTTAAAAAAGGTGATAAATTATGTTTTTGGGAAAAAATAAGGAAAAATTGTCAGTTGAACTGCTAGATATGGCAGTTGACACATCTGAGGTAATTAATATAAAAAATTCAAAAGTAGTTTATATAAATGGTGCAGGGAAACTTAAAGAAGTTTACAAAGAAGTTGAGGATCTAAAAAATAGTTATCTTGCTCAAATAAGATTAAATGATATTCCATTAATTCAAATAAATACAGACTATTATATTTCTACAATAGAATGTTTGCTTGCAACAGGATATGGAATAGAAAATGCAAATTGTAAAGAAATTTTAGAAATACAGGAAAAAATAAACTCGGATTTTATTTCATTGGAAGATTCTATAGAAACAATAACTCCTTTGTTAAAACTTTTAAATAATGGATTTTATATGATTGCCGATGTGGAATGTTATCCAACTGATGGGAATGGAAATTTTTTCTGGAATGTTCCTAATGATTTGGTTTTAAATCCAGCAACAGCTATGAAATGTCTGAGGGATGATGATTTTACTTATATCGGAAGACAGCCAGTATATTTATATCCAACACAGACAACGGATGCTTATAATTCTGAAAGAGTTGATTATTATATTGAAAAATTAAAAAAAATGAGCGATAACGAACCTAGAGCTATTGTGTATAATTGTGGAGAATTTATAAATTTTATAATTGATGGACATCATAAAGCCTGTGCTGCCGCTTTACTTGGAAAACCTTTAAAATGTATATTAATAAAAAAAGCTGGTTATTTTATGGAATCTGAAAAAGGTAAGTGGGTAGATAAATTGTATTTCTTTTCACTTTACGAAAAAGTAACATCTAAAAATGTTCCTAAAAAATATTTGCCGTTTAAAAAAAATGAAATGAAGATAGAAAAATTAAATGAAATAAAATTGGAAGATGGAAGAGTGAATAAACGTAAATGGGAAAATAAATATTTAGATTCTGTAGAAAATTATCCATCTCTTGAAAAATATGCAAATATTGTAAATGCTTCAATTAACTTTGAATTTAAAATAACAGATGAATTAATAAAAAAATATGTGAATATTTTTGATGAAAATAGTCAGAAAATGATGAAAAAAATTATTTATATTTTGATGTATACAGAAAGTCTCGAAAAATTACAGAAAATTGTTATAAAATATGCTAAAAATTCATTAAATCATAAAATTGATAAAGATTTAAAATTAATGATTTATAATATTTTATTTCAAATGAAGAATAATTCCGAAGTAGAGCAGATATTTATTGATTATATAGTTTATAATGAAGATAGGGATGATCCTGTTTTGGAATTGATTAATTCTTACTGGAAATAGAAAAATCATTATTAAAGTATAAGTTTTAAGATTTGGAAATTTGTAAAACATGTGGTATAATTACCTTAGAAGAACATAAAATTATTTAAAATTACTAAAAAATTATAAAAAGGAGAGATTTAAAATGAAAAAACTTATTTTATTGGGATTATTGGCATTTTCAGTTTTTGGAGTAGCAGAACCTTCTAGGGATGAAAGAGGTGTGCTGTTTATGAGTGAAGAAGAATGGACAGAATTTTATAACAAAGATGGTCAGGAAGTAGCCGCTTGTGTGCCAATTGGATCTATGATTATGGAAGAAAGCTACATAAAAGATGGTAAGAAAATGACACATACTTTGGCAGAAGTACAAAAGGGTATTAAACAATTTAATGAAATGTTAGGTGAAGCTGGACTTCGTGATATCAATGGAGGAAAAGATAAAATCCATGAGTTTTACTATGCGGCAGTATGTAAAAGACCTACACAAAAGCAATATGATTTAGTAGGTTCTCCAACATTCAAAAAGACAATGGAGAGAATTTTTGAAACTCATAAAGTTATAGAAGATTAAAAAAGTAATTTTTGTGATATTAAAATAAAAAAAGTTATAAATCTGCTTTAAGTTTATTTTATTAAGGCAGATTTTTATATTGCCTTATTATTTTTTAGATTTAAAAAGTATAAAAAAATACGGACTAAGTTAATTAAATAGTCCATATTTTAATTTACCTTAATGTAAAGCTCCACCTACTTTTTTTATGTCTTCATTATTTTCAACAATAGCCTCAATAGCTGCAGTTAATCCCTTAACAACAGTATTTGAGTCCATTGATGGCATATTTTTTTTGTCTACAACTTGCTCAGGAAGGTATGGGATGTGAATAAATCCTGCTCTTTTATTGTTGTATTTTTTGTTTACAAGATAAAGGATACCGTATAAAACATGGTTACATACAAAAGTACCAGCAGTATAAGAAATAGAGGCAGGTATATTATATTTGTGAATGTTGTTAACCATAGCTTTAACAGGTAAATTTACAAAATAAGCATTCTCTCCATCCGGATAAATTGGTTCATCAATAGTTTGATTTCCTTCATTGTCTGGGATTCTAAAATCATCAAGATTTATTCCAATACGTTCAATAGATATGTCAAATCTTCCACCAGCTTGTCCAATTGATAATATAACATCTGGATTGTGTTCTTCGATAGCTTTTTCAATTTTTTCAATAGATTTTTTTCTTACAGTTGGTATTTCAAGTTTTATAATCTGTGCCCCTGCTATTTCATTAGGCAGTTTTTTTACTGATTCGATAGCAGGATTTACTGGTTCACCTCCAAATGGATCAAAACCTGTTACAAGAATTTTCATTTTACTTTTTCTCCTTTCAGACAATTATTTTATTCCAAATAAAAGTAGCATTAGAATAATATGAACAACGAATAATGCTAAAGCCATAGGTAGTTGCGTCTTAATAATTCCATTTTTATTTTTTATTTCAAGTATTGAAGCTGGAACGATATTAAAGTTTGCAGCCATTGGAGTTATAAGAGTTCCACAGTAACCAGCAGTCATTCCTAGAGCACCAATAACAGCAGGATTTCCACCATGTTTTAAAATAAATGGAATACCGATTCCAACAGTAATTACTGAAAATGCAGCAAAAGCATTTCCCATAATCATAGTAAATACAGCCATTCCGATAGCATAGATAACAATTCCGATAAATATGTTACCTTGTGGAACTACTGATGATATAATTTGAGAAATAACATCTCCAACTCCTGCTTTTGTAAAGACAACACCAAGTGCGGCAAGAAGTTGTGGTAAAAGAGCAGTTGCTCCAATTTGCATAAGTAATTTTGACGTATCGTCAGTTGTTTCACTAAGTTTTGGTTTGATAATTAGCATTGCAACTAAAAGTGCTATAAGAGATCCACCACCGATACCGATTGCAGGTGGAATTGCAGTTTTTCCGATTTTAAATTGCAATATTAGAAAAGCAGCAGTACCTATTAATATTGCAGGAATAAAAATTTTGTTTTTTAATCTTTCACTTTGTGCAAGTTTAAATTGAGCAGTTACATTTTCAAAACTTCCTATTTGTAATTGTTTTGTAATAGTAATTAAAGCTAAAATGATAAGTAATCCACCAGTAACTTTATATGGAATAATTTTTCCAAAAATAAATGTAATTCCTAGAATAAACCAGAATAAGAATGTTCCAATTTTGGCTTTTTCATTTTTTAATCCTCTAATTGCAGTGGCAACACTTACAAGTCCGCAAAGAATATAAATAATTTCTGCTATATTGCTTAAAGTTTCTTTTAATGCCATTATTTATCCCCACCCTTTCCTGCTTTTATTTTTTTGTCATATATATACACTTGAATAAATGTAAATATTATAGCAACAATTCCAATTAGAGTAGAAAATAGAGCCAATTTTTCTAATGTAACATCATATCCATTTTCTTTTAAAGTTGTTTGAATTAATAAAAGTCCAGATGCACCGATAAATATGTTTTGTGCAAAAAAGTTACCATAATTTTCAATAGCGGCACTTAAACTCTTTAAATCTTCATTTTCCTTTTCAGTCAATTCCTCTTTTTTGTGAGATTTTGCTGCGGCTTCAGCCATTGGGAAAATAAGAGGACGGATAAACTGCACATGTCCACTGATTCTAATTGATAAAGCACTCGCAATTGAACGAATAACCATGTAAAGTCCTAAAATTCTACCAGCAGTAGCATTTTTAAGATTTTCAATGAGTGTTGCACTTCGTTCTCTTAACCCATATCTTTCTAAAATAGCTATAACAGGCAAACTAATCAGAAAAATGGACATAAGTCTATTGTCAACAAAAGCCTTTCCAATAATTTCAAGAATTTCTCCAAAGTTCATATGGGCAGCAAATCCAGTTCCAATTCCTGCAACAAGTACAACTGCCAGAACATCAAGTTTTAAAGTGAATCCTACTACGATAATAACAATACCTATAAGTATCCACAAGTTCATAAATATTCCTCCTAATTTTGTATTTTCTAAGTATTGTTATAATTTTACCTTTAAAAACAAAGAAATGCAATAGCTTTGGAAAAAATGTTATTAGAAATTATTAATTTTATATATAAATTGTATTGTTTTATATAAAAAATAATTGTAAGTTAAAAATTTTGTTTCAATAAATGTCCCATTTTTTCTTTCTTTACTTTTAAATAACTTTTATCCACATCATTTGCAGTAATTTCAATTTCTGTACGTCCAGTAATTTTAATTCCGTATTTTTCAAGTCCTTCAATTTTCTTTGGATTATTAGTTTTTAAAATAATAGATTTTATTCCTAAATCTTTTATAATTTGTGCTGCCACAGCGTAATCTCTTAAATCATCAGAAAATCCCAATTTATGATTTGCTTCAACAGTATCATAGCCTTCATCTTGAAGCTTATATGCCTTTAATTTGTTCAAAATACCAATTCCACGTCCTTCTTGACGTAGATAGATTAAAAGACCTTCTCCACTTTCTTCCAGTTCATATAAGGCTCTATGAAGTTGTTCTTGACAATCGCACCGTCTTGAACCAAAAACATCACCTGTTAGGCACTCAGAGTGAAGTCTGACAGTAACATTCTCTTTATTTCTTATTTCACCTTTCATAATTGCAATATATTCTTTATGTTCGATTTCATCGCTATAACCTGCAAAAGTAAAATTTCCAAATTGTGTTGGAATATCAACAATTGCTTCATTTTTAACTAATTTTTCGTTTTTTTTTATGTAAACAATCAAATCATCAATTGTAATTAATTTTAAATTATGTTTTTGGCAAAATTCAAATAAATCATTTCGACGAGCCATTTCCCCGTCTTCCTTTAAAATTTCCATAATTACGCCTATATCAGAAAATCCAGCAAGCCTAGATAATTCAACAGCAGCCTCAGTATGTCCTTTTCTTTCAAGAACGCCACCTTCACGTGCGATTAGCGGGAATATATGCCCTGGTTTTCTAAAGTTTTTTGCAGTTTTTAGAGGATTTGCCAAGTCTTTTATCGTTTTTAATCTATCGCCTGCAGAAATCCCAGTAGTTGTACCTTCCAGCGAGTCAACTGACACTGTAAAAGCAGTTCCGTAATAATCAGTATTGTGCTGAACCATTGGGTTTAGTTCAAGCTCTTCTGCACGTTTTTTGGACATTGGGACACACATAAGACCACGTGCTTCCTTAATTATAAAATTTAAAGTTTCATAAGTTACTGCATCAGCCGGAATTACAAAATCCCCTTCATTTTCCCTGTCCTCATCGTCAACAACCACTACTGGAATACCATTTTTTAAATCTTCAATGGCAGCTTCAATGCTGTCAAAATTCATCTTTTTTTCTGACATTTAAAATCACTTCTTTCTTCTTATTTTATATTTTTAATTAAAATCCATGTTTTTGTAAAAATTCCATTGTTAAATTGGATTTTTTACCTTTATTTTCTGTATTTTCAAAATTGTCAAACTTTAATATTTTTTCAACATATTTTCCAAACAAATCTGTTTCAATATTTACAAAATCCCCAGTTTTTTTCATTCCAACGGTAATATTTTCAATCGTATGTGGAATAAGTGAAACCGAGAAAATTCCAGCGTTATCGTCTACATCAATTACTGTAAGGCTCGCTCCGTCAATCGTTACACGTCCTTTTTCAACAATGTATTTCATATTGTTTTTATAATTTTTATCCAGTTGGAATTCATATACTTTTGCAATCCCTTTATCTGTGATTGATACAATTTTAGCCTCACAGTCAACATCTCCCATTACAAGATGTCCGCCTAAAAAAGTCGTAAGTGTAAGTGACTTTTCAAGATTGACAATGTCTCCATCCTTAGCACGTTTTAAGCCGCTTCTTTCAATAGTTTCAAACATCACATCGGCAGTAAAGTCGTTTCCATTTAGTTTTGTAACAGTCAGGCACACACCATTTACAGCGATACTATCTCCAATCTCTGCTTTTTCAGCAACTTTTTTTCCCCTTATTGTAATTTCGATACTTGCAGCTTTTTTTGCAATATCAATAATTTTTCCAGTTTCTTCAACTAAACCAGTAAACATAATTTTCTCCTGATTTTTAATTTTTTATTCTAAATTATAGTACTTTTAATTTAAAATGATAGTGTAAAGTTAGATTATATCTATAACAAATCTACTAGCTATAACTTTTTTGTAAAAATTCCATTCCAACATTTTCACCATAAACATTATATTTTACGTTTTTCAAAACGATAGATTCATTCATATTTTTTTTATCAAATCCAGCAATAAAAGATTTTCCTTCAGTATCGCCTAAAATTTTATTAGCAATAAAAATCTCCCCAGCATCAATAACATCTTCTTCAAATGCCTGTGAAATAAGAGATTGACCACCTTCCAGCAAAATTGAGTCAATTCCTAATGTTCCGATTTTTTCAAGAATTTCTTTAAAGCTGAATTTTGTACCATTTAAAAATACAAATTTAACCTTGCTATTTTCAGAAAAATCGAACTGCTTTTCAGAATTTTTATTTTTTTCTGATGTAATAATTATTGTTTTTTCATCAATATTTTCCTTAATAACAGTATAATCTTTTTCAGTTTTTAAATGTGGATCAATAATTATTCTGTATGGATTTACACCGTTTTCAATTCTCGCAGTAAGACTTGGATTGTCGACTAAGACGGTATTTATCCCAACCATTATTCCCATAAATTTATTTCGGTAAAATTGCACTTTTTCACGTGCAGCTTCGTTTGTAATCCATTTGGAATTTCCTGTTTTTGTAGCAATTTTTCCATCTAGAGTAATCGCACATTTTAAGAATAAATATGGTAATTTTGTCATAATATATTTGAAAAACACTTGGTTTATTTTGTCGCATTCTTCTTTCAAAATATTTTCAGTAACTTCAATTCCAGCATTTTTCAATATTTGTATACCTTTTCCAGCTACTTTTGGATTTGGATCAGATGAGCCGATAACGCATCTTTTTAGTCCCAAATTTACAATTTTTTCTGCACAAGGCGGCGTTTTTCCATAATGCGAGCAAGGTTCCAATGTAACGTAAATCGTAGCATTTGATAAATCTTTAGAATTTTTTGAAGCTTCATCCAAAGCGTAAACTTCGGCGTGAGGTCCTCCAAAATACTTGTGATAGCCAGTTCCAATGATTTTTTCATCTTGAACGACAACAGCTCCAACCATTGGATTGGGATTTACCGATCCAGCACCTTTTTTTGCCAATTCAATTGCCATTCGCATATATTTTTCATCAATATTTTCATTCATTTTATTTTCCTTTTATTAATTCATAACTTCTGTCAATTAATTTTATAGTTTCATCTTTATCAATATTTTCTGAAAGTTCTATAGAAATCCAATTTTTCTTATTCCTAAATACAAAATAACTTGGAAATTGCGAAAATAAATATTCTGGATTTATATCATATTTTTCTTTTATATAATCTAAGACATCTTCTTTTATCATAAAATTCATCTCCATCTATGAATTAGGCATCTAAAATTATTATCCGATCTCTTTTATTAAATTAATCATTTCGATTGCAGAAAATGCAGCATCTGCACCTTTATTTCCAGCCTTTGTTCCAGCTCTTTCAATAGCTTCTTCAATATTGTTTGTAGTTAAAACTCCAAAAATTACAGGTAATTCACTTTGTAATGAAATTTGGGCAACTCCTTTTGAAACTTCTGAACAAACATAGTCAAAGTGTGGTGTAGAACCTTTTATAACAGCTCCAAGAGTAATTATAGCATCATATTTTTGTGTATTTGCTAATTTTTTTGCAATTAGTGGTATTTCAAAAGCTCCTGGAACCCAGGCAATATCAATATTTTCTTCAGAAACATCATTTCTCTTCAATACATCCAAAGCTCCGCCAACTAATTTGGAAGTAATAAACTCGTTAAATCTTCCAGCCACAATCGCTATTCTTACATCTCTTCCATCAAATTTTCCTTCAAAAGTTCTCATTTTCAAATCATCCTCTCGTTATCTATATTTTAATTCTCTTTAAAAACAAAAATCATAACTTATGAGTCTGGTTTCAAAGAGGTTTGACATACTAAATAAAAAAATAAAATTTAAAAACATTATTTGCTAATAAAACAAAAAAGCCAAGAACGTTATGATTCAAGGCTTTTTTTGATATTTAAAAGGTAGATGATATATAATATAATTTAATTAATGCTGAATGTATCAAAATTATTTTAAAATATTGCATATAAAACACAATTAAATCAAAAACTAATTTTAAACAGCCAACAATTTCACTTCTACCATCTAGACTATAACTATCGGTACTGGAATTACACCAGTTCATGTCGTTTTCATTTTATTTAAAATAAAAACAACTCGTGGACTTTACCACCGGTCGGGAATTTCGCCCTGCCCTGAAGCTTTAAATTTATTTCTAAATTAATAATATCACTTTTTTACTATAATTACAAGCATTTTTTTAAAAGAATGTAAAATTTTTTTTAAAAAATTATTTTTTTTATTGACAAAAGTAAAAACATAAGTTATTATTATATAAATTAAAATAAAATGAATAAATATAAAAAAATTAAAAAAGATAAATTTTTTGTTAATCAAAAAACAATAATATACTTAGGAGGTAAAATGAAAAAAACAATTGGAATGCTAATCTTCATAGTATTTATGGCGTGTAGTAACAGTAATAGTGAAGAATTGAAAGAAAGTAAGAACATAAAGGAAGAAATGTCACAAATTCAGACAGGGTTTAAAAGTGAAAAAAGCTGTACAGAACTAGGGAAGTATAATATTAATGTTGAAAAAATAGAATTGAGAAATAGAGGATTGGAAGAGATAATCTGCATTACAAATTACAAAAATTTAAAAATTCTTGATTTACGTTGGAATAAAATAAAAGATGTAAAATTACTGGAAAATCTAAAGAAGCTAGAAGTATTGAAAATAAATTTTAATCAGATAGAAGATATAAAACCGTTATTAAATT
Organism: Leptotrichia sp. HMT-225; assembly: GCF_030644325.1. Taxonomy (NCBI): domain Bacteria; kingdom Fusobacteriati; phylum Fusobacteriota; class Fusobacteriia; order Fusobacteriales; family Leptotrichiaceae; genus Leptotrichia; species Leptotrichia sp. HMT-225. The sequence goes on from NZ_CP130323.1 coordinate 1,012,528, forward strand.
TACCAAATTTAAAGGAACTATGGATACATAACAATAAAATAAGCGATATTCGGGGAATTGGAAAATTAACAAAGCTGGAACATCTGGATGTAAGTTTTAATCCGTTAAAAAATGGAGTTGAGGAAATTTCTCGATTAAAAAACTTAAAAAGGTTGGAATTACGTGAAGTTCCAAAAGAAATAGTGGATTATGTATATGAAAATTATCGTAATTTTATGATTCCTGAAAAAATATTTATTGAGCAAAGGCACCCAGAACTTACTGCAAAGAGAGAAAATGTAGCAAAATATCCTAATTTTTCAGAATTTGAAAGTAAAATAAATAGTTTTGAAACTGTTAAAATTGTAAATAGTCTTTCTGTAAAAGAAATTTCAATAGATAAAGTTCCAAAACAAATTCAAGAAACAATAAAAGATTACAATAAGATGATTGACGAAGAAGAGCATAAAATAAAAACGGTGGAAGGTTTTAAAAATAAACAATATGAAATATATGTTATTTCATTGCCGTATGCTTATGCTGGAAAGTCAAATAGTAAAATAGTTTTTATGAAAAATGGAAAAGAAATTGCAGGTGATACGGCATATCTAAGTTCACAATTAGAAAGTATTGACGGAGATAATCTATTTTTATCAATAGTTGCAGCAAGTGGTGCGGTAAATTATGCAATAACAGATATGAAAAGTGAGCAGATGTGGAGGGAAGAATTTAGGGATTTTGGAGTAATATCATCTAAGAGAACAGGTAAAACTTTTATTACGGCTTCAAAGGAAAATGTTGTTAATGTAAGGGAAAGTTATGGTACAGACAGTTCAATAATTCATAAATTAGCAAATAATGTAGCAGTTGAGGAAATTTCAAATGAAGAAGGATGGAAATATGTTTATTTTTATAATAAAGATGGAGGATATTATATGAAGGGGTATATACATAAGAGCCAGTTAAAATAGTTTATAAAAATTAATTATAAATAAGAAGTTTTAAGATAAAAGAGAGGATGTGATAGTTTCATTTGAATTGATAAAGTTAATTTTAGGAAAATTATAGAATTAAAAGGGGGAAATTAATTGTGATAAACAGGAAATTTAATGGGGTAGATATTGGGGATAGTGCGGTTGAATTTTTTGAAAAATTAGCTAAGCTGGAAAGTGGAGGAAAATATGATTTAGCAGACCAAAAATACTATATTGGAAAATATCAAATAGGAACAGATGTTTTGATGGATATGGGATGGCTTCCAAAAGGATCAACTTGGGCAAATGCCAGATTTATTGGTGAAGGTGCCACAAAATGGAAGTTAACAGGAAAACAAAGTTTTTTGAATACTCCAGCAGCACAAGATGAAGTAATTATGCGTTCTGTAAAAATGAGATGGGCAACTTTGAAAAAACATAAGGATAAAATTTGTAAAAATATAGCAGTTCCTAAAAATGCAGTTTACAAAGCACCAGGAAAAGTAACTGCTTCTGAAACAAAAGTAAAAACAATAATAATGAAAAAAAGAAATCAGGGATATAAAGCAGAAGACTTAAGAGGGAAAAGTTTTTTGCTTACATCATCTGGAATGCTTGCTGCCTCACATTTATGTGGACAAGGTGCAATGTCTAATGCTTTAGAAAATAACTTTAAAGGAGTATGGGGAATACCAGTAGATGGAAATTCTATGCCTTCTCTGCTTTATGCTGAAAATTTAACAGGACATGATTTATCAGTGATTATTGGATTCAAGGATAATTGCGAAGTTGGGCATAAAGTTGTGGAGAAAAATCATACTCAGACTGATAATAAAAATATAAATAAACAGGCTGCAGTTCAGCAGAAACCTAAAAATAATGTTTCAAATAATTCTCAATCAAAATCAGTACAAATGCAAAAACCTGTTTCAACCTCAAATAATACAAAAATAGAAAATGTTGAAAATACCAGCAAAGTGGGAGTATTCACATTTAATGGACAAAAATTTGAGGAAGTTTGGGATAGCGAAGAGTATAAAAGAGACAGATCTGAAAATGGAAAAGCTCCTGAATTAGCCTTTGTAAATCCTGAAGAGTCTATTCTAAAGAGACTGCAGGCTAAATTTCAAGATGAAAATCTTTATAATCAGGATTATGTAAAATATTTGGAAACTAAGACTGGAAAAAAGGTACTGGAAGAAAATAAGGAAGATATAAATATTATTTTGAAAATGTATGATGAGGCAACAAAAGACAACGAAAACATTGGGAATGTAATAAGACAGCATGGGTTTGATGTTTTGAGGGGAAGAGAGGAGAATAATGAAGTTTTACGGATACAGGATATAGTTTATTATATTTATTCGTACCCTATTCCAAATAAAACTAGCATAGAGTCGCTGGAATACGTGCTTAGTCAATATTCAGCAAAATATGTTAAGTTTCCTGATAAAAAGCCTGTAAATAAATTTAAGAAGCAAAATGATTATGTGGATAAAATACAGGGTGTGATTCAGATACATGTGAAAGATGAGGAAGTTAAGATTGAAAAAAATCAATTACCTGAAAAATATGATAAATACATGCAAGGAACAAAGGATATTGATGAAATTGTTATAAAAGTTAATAAAAAACAACCATCAGAATTGCAAAAGACAAGGTGTGAAAATTTGATACGAGAACTTGGAGAAAATGAGTTGGAATACGAAAAAAGTTATTTGATGGATGAAAACGGAGTTAGGCAATTTCCTTTGTCAAGAAGGCTGATTGATAATATAATAATTGAATTTTTGAAGGTTCAGACTGGATTTAAGGAAGAAAATGAAATTAAGTATTTTGATAACCACAAATACAGAGATAGTAACATAGTTAGAAATTACTTGTTATGGTATATAAAAAAACAGAAGGGAATAGATTTGCCTTCAAAAAGCGAAATGGGTCTATTTGACAGACTTGAAAAAATTGGAAAAGATATAAGAGTGACAACTGTTCTTAATGACTGGATAACTTCAAAATCAGCAATAAAAGTACCGAATATTAGGCAAATAAGTAATTTGATAGATGAAGTTTACGAAAATTATAGGGATAATTTGGACTTTGAAAAGGATAAAGGCATTGTTTTGGGATTATTTAAAGATAGCAAAGAATTGCGAGATTATGCATCAAATATTGATTCAATGGACTTGTATTCGTTTTATAAATCATTTTATGATTTGCAGAATATTATAAATCCTACTGGAGAATTGTTTGTAAATACTAACTGCATGTTAAAGTGTACGCTTGGAAAGGATATAAGCAGGTTAATAATAAATGAAGATAGAGTTATGCTTAGAGGAGCAAAACAGGCAAATATAAATGACACAAATATTCAGCCTTTTAAATCGTGTAGTGCTATTGGAACTTGCCAGCCTGCATTAATAGGGACATGGGAGAAAAATACAGATGTGAAAGTAAGAGATAGGCCTGCATTACTGGATATTTCTACTATACAATGCATGCACGGTGGAATCATAAGTATTGATGATGCTGGACAAAAAGAAGTCGGAACAGCAGTTACCAAAACTAAAGAAGTTAAAGAAGCAGTAAGAGATGCAGATTGTCAATACGGATTGCTGATAAATATTTGCAGTGATATAAATAATAATTTTATGCAGACGCAACTAAAAAAAGAGGCACAGAAATATGCTAAATGGAAAAAATATAAAGCTGGAGCAACGAATGATATGCGTTCTTACTTTACAAAAGATGTAAAAAATATGCTTGGAATGAGAAAATTAACTGATTCCGAAAAGAAAGATAAAGAAAATTTCATAATGAAAAATAAGGCAAAAATGCAAATTGCAAATCAGGAAATTACTTCAGAAAAGGAAAAATATTTAAGGCAAAGGATATTTTCTGCTTTTAAAGAAGCATATAAAAGAACAAAACAAAAATCAGCACCTAAATTTGATACAAAAGGAGTAGTAAAAAATCACGGATTAAGCCTATGTGATTATGAAAGAAAAAATTTTTATTCTGCAAAAATGCTTCCAGTAATAACTTATGGTTATTTAATGCGGGCTGGAAATCTGACTATAACAGAAAATTCCAAAAGATTAATCGAATCAGAATTAAATAACGATATAAATACCACAAATACGGGACAGATAAAATTGCAGAACTATAAAATACAAAGCAATGTAAGACAGACAAAAACAATTCCAAAACAAAGAATAAAATCATCAGATGTAGCAAATTGGATTGGAATTGGGAAAATGCTTTATACATCTATAAAACACGCTCCAACTGCAAATGATATTTTAAATGGAATAAGAAAAAATGGGAGAAGTGTGGCAGTATGTCCATTCAGTCAAGGGGTGTGGGATGAGACTCATAGTTCATCAAAATCTAATAATACTGCACAGAAAAAAACTGATAATACTTCTAAAATGGAAATAAAAGAGGATACAGCTAAATATCGGTCAAATATTTTGAATTCAAAATCTAGTACTGCAAAATCTGTTACTAAGAATACAAAAGTCGAAAGCAATGCTAAGAGTCAAAATAATACTAAAAGTTTCCAAACAGTTACAAGTTGTAAAACATGTCCGCATACTGGAGTACAAGGATATTATACAATAAGTGTCAGACGAATAGAAGAAACAAAATTATCAACTTTATCTGAATTTAGTATATTAGATCCAAGTGGTAAAAAAGTAGAAGGATATAATGGCTATATTATCGAAAGAGAAGGGCCTGATACAGTTGAAATGTTAAGAAAAAAAAGAATAATTGCAGGGACACATGAATTAAGGTGGCATTATAGAGAAGATCCTCGAAATTACTGGGCAATAGGAGTATATAATCATCAACAGGATAATAGGGGTATGTTTCATAAAATATTGAATAAAAAAGTGTTAATTCATGAGGAAAGGTGGATTTTAATTCATCCTGGCACAAGCAGGGGAAGTTCAGTTGGCTGTTTAATAATCGCTAAAAGCTATTATAAAGATGGATTATTGCATAGATGTGGCAAGTCAGAATCTTTTAAGTTTATGGAAAAAATTATAAAATATACTAGTCAAATAGAAGGGAAAAAACTTAAAAATCACGAAGTATTAAGAAAATTTAAGCTGAAAGTGTCAAATGAATTTAAAAAATAAATAAAGTGATTTTATGGGAGACGAAATGAAGAATAAAATATGGATTTTATTGTTTTTATTAGTTGCTTGTCAAGCTAAAAACAAAGAAGATATACAAAAATATGATGGAAAAGCAAACTTTGTAAAAGAGGAGAAACAAAAAGTGGAAAATAAAAGTTATAGTGAAAAAAAATACATTAATCTTGAAAAATTTAATAGTGAGTATTCTTATTGGGATATGATTAATGAATATTTGAAAATATCTTCAATAAATACTAAAAATAGAGAACTGGATAAGTATATTCATTTGAAAGAAAAAAATTTTCAAAATTATAAAATTGATTTTGAATTACAAGAATTTAAAAATTTAACTCAAGAAGAAAAAGTTGTTCAAATGATGAAATTATTAATTGAAATGAGAAAAAAAGAAATTCCATTATTATTGGCAGATAATGGATATACAAATAATATGTTATTATCAATATTTGGGAATTATATTGAAAGATATAAAGAAAAAATACATCCTAAAGAAAAACAGCTTTATCAAATATTAGAAAAAAATTTTAATATTGAAGATATTGAAATTGTATTAAGATATTTAACATATAATTTAGAATTCGGAAATTATGAAATTGATAAAAAATACAATTTAATAAGTGTTGATAATGTTTTGGATAAATTGTCAAAGATGGAAGGGATTTCAGAAGAAGAATGGCTAGCTAGAGAAGGAAATCGAAATAATAAAGTTTTTGAAAATGAAGCGGATAGTATTTTTGGATTTATTTATTTGTTGAAAAATAACAAAATAGTGATAATAGACAAAAATAAAAAAATATTAAAGGAGATAAAAATTAAAGATTATAAAAATACAGATATAGCAATTTATAAAGGAACATTTTATATTTATGATGATGGTAAAATATACGAATATTCGCTTGAAAATTTGAACGAAGTTAAAATATATGATGTAAATTGAAAATAATGATATTGACAAAAATTTAATTATAGTGTATTATTATAATAATTAAAAATAAATTAAAAATAAAAGAAGGGGGAAAATAAAGTTATTTGGAATATTGTATAAAAGTAGTTTAAATGAATTGCAAAAAGTTGATAGCCAGTAATTAATTTTATATAATTCTAAGAATAACTTTAAAGGAAAAATGGGGAATAAGAATGTTATAAATCAGACTAATCGAACGATTTTATTTGAGGAAATTAATCCAGAGAAAATGGATATATTGACCATTATTAATGATGCGAGGGATATGGATTCGTTGGATGATGAGAATGTTATTGAGATTAACAGGCATCTTTTGGTTGGAAGCTTTGAGGAGTTTCTGGAAAAATTTGATCCAAAGGTGTACAGTTATTTTGATGCAGAGAGTCAGAGCATTAAGTATATTTTGAAAAAGCCGGAAGGAGTGCCTGAGGATCTTGTGACAGAAATTAAGATTAATAATGGGAATACGTTTTTTAAGATGCTTAGTACTTTGATTGAGGCTAGAAAGTCGCAAGGAAACAGGAATGTGGATTTTAAGTTTGAAAATATTTTGGAGTTAATTTCACCGAAAAAGGTTATCGAGGATATTAAGCAGACGAGAAAAGAGATTGCGTATATTTATCAGAAATACGAAGAACTGGATGATGAGAATCCTAAAAAACTGGAATTAGGGGATAAACTTAACTCAAAATTTGAGGAGGCTTCAGAAAATTACAGTAATGTGCTTGGAATGTTGCCACTTGCGATTGAAGACATAAAAACGCGGCTTTTAATCGGAAGTGATACGAATAATTTTAAGTCAGAGAAAATAAAGCTTGGAATGCTTCAAGTGGGAGAAAAAGGGGAGCTTGAAGTAATTGAGTATAAGCAGGAAAATCAGACGGCTCTTGCAATGATTGAAGAGAAAAATACGACGGCTCTAGTTGAGGCTTTTAGGGATGACTATGAAAATGTGACAGATGAGCCGAATAAATATATTAGCGATTTAGTTGTCAGAACATTTGTGCCGCTTGCAAAGACATTTGTGGATGTTAATCCTGAGCAGGAAGTTGAAAATTATAACAATTATTTGGCGTTTTATAAATCGGCACAGGAGGATTTTATAAAAATTGCGAAACCTCTGATAGAAAAAATATTGGGTGTGAAAATGTTTTTTGAGCAGTATGATGTGAGAATGGGGCTTATGAAACCAATGCTTTTGATTACAAATGTAAAGCCTGAAATGATTGTAAAGGCTGGAAATAAAGAGAAATTGAGAGCATTTTTGAACACAACTAATGAAAAGAATGATTTTGACAATACAGTATGGTTTGGTATTTATCCGAATGTTGATTTGGAGATGAAAAAATCTGAGAAAAAAGTTCGTGAAAGATTTATGGGGAGTAAAAAAGATGAGAAAACTGAGAAAAATACAGTTGAAGTTTTGACAAATTTAATGACTGTGCTGGCAGAATATAGAGTTCAAGTATTTTTTAATTTTGAAGGGAAGCCTGAAACTTCGTTTGACAATCTTGCTACAATGGGTGTGGATAAATATATTGAAAAGACTCAAATGTTGGAAAATCAAAAATATTCTGAATATTTAATACCAGTAATTCCTAATTTTACTATAATTCCAAAGGATAAATCAGGTGTTATGCTGGATTATAAAATGAAATTTGAAGAAGAAACAGGGGTATCACTTTCAAAAGAACAGGAAGATTTGTTAAAATTCTGGATAGAAGGTGTGTATGTTGATGCGGCTTATGTGGCGGCTGGGATAATTGGTGCCACACAATGTCCAAATTACCTAAAGGAAAGGTTTGCAAACGTATCTCCGCAATATCCGGGAGTACGTTTTGATATTGAGGAAAAAGACAATTCTTATCATACAAAAACAACAATGTCTAAGGAAATATCAGGATTTACAAATACAATAAAGGATAGAATAAATCAATTTAACTATGGATTTGTATTTTCATCAGATAATGCAAATGTAGCACGTGAAAAAATACGGAATATAGTTGTGTATAAAGCAAGAACTTTGTTAAAAAATCTGGATGGAGGCTATGAACCGCTTTATAAGACGCTTACAACGACGTATATTGAAAGAACGTTAAGATTTACAACGACAGACTTTAAGGAAGATAAGTTAAATATGTTTTTCAGCACAAATCCTGAAAGTCAAAAATCAGTCTGGTTAAAAGATACAAAATTTGTAAATGGAATTATGCAAAAAGGGGATGACTTATCCCATATAATTGATGTGGATAATGGTATTTGCCAGTTAAATATAACTTTTGCAGGAAATTTGAAAAATTTACAAGTTGAAATTAATAAAAATTAGTAAGATAAAAAAATGGGGGAAAGATGATTGAGAATAAGTATCCAATATTTGGGCATGGGCAGGTGATAAGTAAGCAGGCACTTGATTTATTGAGGGATAATCCCGTAGAATTGACAGAACTATTATATCTGGATAGAAAAGACGGGATAATTTCGGGATTTAATCTTTTTACAGATGCAGAAAGCAAACAAGTGACAGTAACAAAAGGAATTGTGAAATATGGCGGTAAAATTTTTTGGATGAATGAAGATTATAAATTTGATATGCCTGAGATTGAGAATAGATATATTTTGAAATTAAATCTATTTTCAGATTTTCAGAAAAGAAAATTTTATGTTAGAAGTGCAGATTTTTCATTAGAAATTTTAAATAATGGAGAAAATGTTGAAATAAAAAATGAAGATGATGTTGAAACGGGATTTGATTTATACAATCAATTAGAAATAAATTATGAAAATGTTGAAAATACTGGGAGAAAAAAAATCGGAGAAATTGAAATAACGAGATTTATTACAAGAGTTGGAGCAGAACTTAGAAATGATTACAATAGCTTTAAAGATTTAAGGCGTGATTTTAACTTGCTGGAACTGATAAATACAAAATATTCTTCAAAACATGAATTAGGGACACTTCATCCTAAAATTTTGGAATTATTTGGTAAAGAGGCTTCCAAAAAAACAAATTTAGATATTTATGATGTAAATTTTTATGTAAATTGTTTAAATGAAAGTGTGGAAAGAGATATTATAATTGCCTATATTAATTTAAAATTGGAGATGGAACAGAAAAATTATAGTAATGAAGAGCTTTACCAATATCTAGTTAAAATTTTGGATAATTTGGGAAAAGATAGGGAAATTATTCAGAAAAAGAGAGTTGTTCCAAGGAAAATTACCATTGAATAAAAAGTTAAATTTTACAAGTGTAACTTTAATTTCAAAAGATGTAGTTAGATAACTAAATGAAACACTAAAGCTTATAAAAAAGTTTACAATACTTTTCTATAGTAAAACTGTTTTAAAACTTAACTTAGAAGTTATGATTATTTTACTAAAACCCTAAATTTATATAATTTTTATAGTTTAATTTTAAATAGGTTTGAGTATAATTTTAAAAAATGAATATAAAAAACACTCAGACAGTTAAATATATAATTTACCTGCTCGAGTGTATTTCTAAAAATTAATTTTAATGGAATTAATCGACTGTGAATATAAATTGATTTCCAGAATATAAACCTAATTTATTCTTGTTTAGCTTAAATGTATATGTTCCATCTGTTAAACTGTCGTTCTTTTCATTAAAAGTCAGATTTTTGGTATCTACTTGCATTCCATTTTCAGATTCACCTTTGTAAGTTATTTTATATTGGTTATTTTCTTTAGAAAAGACTAGAATTCTATCTTCCATTGGGATTTCCTTACCAATAAGTTTGTCTACATGCTGTAAAGTATGGCTAGTTTTTACTTCTTCAGGTTTTACTTGAGAAGGAGGCTGATTATTAGCGTTTTCGTCAATAGCTTCAGAAGATTCTACAACTGGCTGTGCTTCCTTTGGGTTAGACTGAGTATTATTAGTTGTAGCATCAGCACTTTGCTGTTCAATTTGAATTTCATCCTGATCTTCATTTTGAACCGCTTCTTTTTTTCCACAGCTCATTATTGTCAATATTGCAAATGAACTGATTAATATTTGTTTTTTTAAATTCATAAATTACCACGTCCTTTTCAGTTAATTCTTAATATATATTTTATATTGTTTTTGGATAAATTACAAGGGTTGTAATGATAAATATTTGTTAAAAATTATACTTAAGAAATATTTTATAATATTTGCTTAAAACAAATTAAAATTTTGAAAAAAAGGGCTATGATTTTTTGAAAAAGTGTGGTATAATAATTGCAGATAACCAAAAGCAAGTAAGTGTAACAAAAAATATATATTTGTAACAGTAACAGTTGTTTGAGGTATAAAATTTTAGGAGGTAATACTTTGTTAGGTAAAGTAAAATGGTTTAACGACAAAAAAGGATTCGGATTTATTTCAGGAGAAGATGGAAATGATTATTTCTTGCATTTCTCAAAAATCAATAAAGAAGGATTCAAAACAGTTAACGAAGGTGAAGAAGTAAGCTTTGATGTAGAAGAAGGACCAAAAGGACCTCAAGCAACAAATGTAATTTCTCAATAATCGATTAATTAATTTTTTGTTTAAAGAAAGGCTGTTTCAAAATAATAAATTTTGGAATGGCTTTTTTCTTTATATGTGATTTTATTTTAAAATATAATAAAACTCTTTAAATATGGACTTAAAATTTATAATTAGTTAATTAAACTTAACTGTATAAGTTCAAAATTAAAGAAATTAATTGTATAGAAAGAGAGGGAATATTATGTTAGTGGATTATCACATGCATTTTGAATATGGGAGTTATGATGAGGATTATGTAAATCCGTTTTTTGAAAAGGCAAAGGAAATGGGGCTTTTTGAAATAGGAATAACGGAACACACTCATGGATTTAAGGAATTTAAGGATTTGTATTATAATGAGCTGATTTTGGATGAGAGTGAAACTGGGAAGTTTCAGAAAAAATGGCTTGAGCAGAAAACAAAATTTGTCCATACATTGGATGAATACAGAGATTTTATAGATAAATTGAAATCAAAGGGATATCCAGTAAAGTTTGGGATTGAAGTGTGTAATTTTAAAAATCAGGAGAAAGTTAAGGAAATATTGTCTAAATATGATTTTGACTATCTGATTGTTTCAATACATTTTATTAAGGGCTGGGGATTTGATTTTAGTGCTTTGAGGCATAAATTTACAGATGAGAATTTGGTGCAGATTTGGAAAGATTATGCAAAAGAGATTGAGGATGTGGCAAATACAGGAATGTATGATATTTTAGGGCATCCGTTTAACTTGAGATTATTTAAAAATATTCCAGAAAAAAAAGATGTTGATAATTTACTTGAACGTACGGCTAAATGCTTGAAAAAAAATGATATGGTTGTGGATATAAATACGGGAACGTTTTATCGGTATCCGATTAAGGAAATCACACCGTATAGAGATTTTATGGAGTATGTGAAAAAATATAATATTCCTGTGATTTTGTCAAGTGATTCGCATTATTCTGAACATGTTGGAATGAAAATAAAAGAAGCTGGTGAATATGCAAAGAAATTTGGAATTACTGAAATGGTAACTTTTGATAAAAGAAAGAGAAAGATGGTTGAAATAGGTTAACAATTTTAGTAATTGAAATTAGTAAAAAATAAAAATAGGGATTGCCTCAAAGTATGAGATAATCCCTTTAGTTTTGTTAATTTCGTCTTTTTTTAATATCTTCCCAATCTAATGTAGTAGAAAATTCTTTTATAAAGGCAATCAAAATTCCTAAAAATAATCCTAAGAATAATGAACCAGCTATAACTAACTTTTTATTCAATGCAGGTTTTGTTGTTGAATTTACATATTTAACAACTGGGTTTGAATCATTTTTTAATAAACGATAATATGCAAGTCTTGATATTAATGTGTCTGTTAACGAATCTTTTGTAGTTCGCACATCAATGTTTTGTGTTAAAAAGTTATATTGTTGTTCTAATAATTTTATTTGTGTATTAAGAAAGTTATTTTTTCTTTCAAGCAAATAGCCTTGAGCAAGTGATGGATATTCTTTTGCGAAATTTTCACCTTCTGCTTTGTTATTTGTAGTAAATTTTACCTTTACTGTGGGATCGTTATTTTCAGACTGTGCTGTTAATCTTGTTGACATTTCTTTAAAAAACTTATCCTCTGGCAAATTTATATTTCTCAAAGTTTTTGAATTTTTTTTCAAGTAAGAGTAGAAATCAAAAGAGTTTAGTGAAAATTGTGAATTTTCTCCAATTTCAGTAAGAACTTTATCATTACCATAAAGGGTAATATCTGATTTAAAAGATTTATTTACAAAGACAAAAGCTGTAGAAAGTATTACGACTATTATTGCAGTTAAAGCAATTAAAGTTTTATTTTTATAAATAATCTTGATTATCATATTAGCATCAATTATTTGCTGATTTTTATTATCCATTTTATTTCCTTTCAAATTAAATTTACATCTTAATTTTATCAAAAAAAGTGTAAAATGACAATGGAAAATTTAATAAAAATTATAAAATAAACTGAAAATATGATATAATTGGTTATAAATCTGAAATATAAAGTAAGAAAGAAGGTTTTTAAATGTATATAAATCCAATTATTGAAGGAATTGAAATTTCTGATATTAGAAAAATTCATGAAAGACTGGTAAACTATAAAAATGTGATAAATATGACAATTGGGGAGCCTGATATTGATGTTCCGCAGGAAATTAAAGAGGCTGTGGCGTATCATGCCTTAAATAGTAGAATAAAATATTCTCCTGTAGGAGGGATGCCAGAATTAAGAGAAAAAATTGCCAAATACTACAATGAGCAGTTTTTGGGAAATTATAATGCTCAAAATGTTTTGGTCACAGTTGGTTCTACAGAAGGGCTTGCTTCGGTTTTGAAAACTATTTTAGCAAAAGATGACGAAGTAATTATTCCGACGCCTGCGTATGTGGGATATGAGCCATTAATTACGATTTCTGAGGCTAAAACTAAATTTGTTGATTTGGAAGAAAATAATTTTGTTTTGACAAAAGAAATTTTAGAAAAAAATATTACTGATAAGACTAAATTAATAATTTTGACATATCCAAATAATCCATCTGGAATTACGCTTGCAGAAGAAGAAATGGTTAAAATTGTCAAATTTTTGAAAGATAAAAATATTTATTTGATAAGTGATGAAATTTATGCAGCGATTACTTTTGAGAAATTTACTTCCTTTGCAAAATTTTCTGATGAATTGAAGGAACAGCTCATTATAATTAATGGATTTTCAAAATCACATTCAATGACAGGTTACAGACTAGGCTATATTATTGCCGATGAAAAATTACAGAACCAAGTGAAGAAAGTCAGTCAGTATAACGTGACAAGCGCATCAACATTGTCACAATATGGAGCGATTGCAGCCCTTGATAAATGTTCCGATACAACGAAAATTTCTGAAATTTATAAAAAAAGAGTGGAATATTTTGTAAATGGGATAGAAAAATTAGGTTTTGAATGTTTAAAACCTAAAGGGGCATTTTATGTTTTTGCAACTTATAAGAATATTGAAAAATTTAAAAATATGAAATCATTTGATTTTGTGCTTGATTTACTTGAAAAGACGGAACTTGCGATTGTGCCTGGAATTACATTTCAAGTGGAAGGATATGTAAGATTTTCAATTGTGCATGATATTCCAGTATTGGAAGAGGCTATAAAGAGGTTGGAAAAGTATATAAAAGAGAAGTAAAAATGATAATTTAGAAAATTGGAGAAATTAATGGAAAAAACGGAAAAGAAAAGTTTGAAAAAAGGAGACTTGATACAGTTAAAAATTGTAAATCTCGATACTAAGGGCAGAGCCTATGGCTTTTTTGATGAAAATAAAATTTATGTGAATATTAATGCTGCAGAAAATCAAGTTGTTGAGGGAATTTTTGTAAAAAGACGGAGAAAGTATGAGCTGATACATTGTAAAATTATTGACTTTGCTGGGAGACAAAATGCGATTTATGATGATATTGAAAGGCAAAATGGCGGATGTAACTACCAGTACTACACGTATGATGAACAGCTTGAAATAAAGGCAGGGTATATAAAAAAAGATTTAGACAGGATTATTAAGTATGATTATATTTTTGAAGAGCCTGTTAGAAGTGTAAAGCCTGATAAATATAGAAACAAGATGGAATTTAGCTTTGGAAATGCTGCAAAAGGAGGGCCTATAATTTTAGGGCTTCATAAGCAAAATAGCTTTCACGACATTGTAGAAGTTGATGGGTTAAAATTAATGGATGATAATTTTAATAAAATTTATGTTTTTTGTAATGAATTTTGTAAAAAGACAGGTTTTGATTTTTATCATAGGCTAGATCATATAGGTTTTTTTAGAAATCTTGTAATTAGAAAAGCAGAATTCACAAAACAGATTTTGGTAAATATTGTAACAACGACGCAAATTAGTGAGATAGAAAAGGAAAAATTTCAAAAGGAATTTAAGGGAGGATTGTTAGCTTTAAATTTAGATGATGGTTTTAAAATTACGGGAATTTTACACACATTTAATGATAATTTTTCGGATATGGTTATTTCCGAAAGTGAAACGATTTTGTATGGAGAACGTGATTTGACAGAGGAAATTTTTGGATTAAAATTTAAAATCAGTCCATACAGCTTTTTCCAGACAAATTCCCAGACAGTCGAAAAATTATATGGAAAAGTCTTAACATATCTTGAAGAAATTGAAAATATTAAAATTGATGAAGCAATAGTTTTTGATTTATTTAGTGGTACTGGTACAATTGGGCAAATTGTTTCAAAAAAGGCAAAGCAGGTTTATGGAATCGAATTAGTGCCAGAGGCGGTAGAAAAAGCCAATGAAAATGCAAAATTAAATAATATTCAGAATGCACATTTTATCGCAGGAGATGTTTTTGCAAAATTGGATGAGTTTGATAATGATGGAATCAAGCCAGATATTTTAATTTTGGATCCGCCACGTGCTGGAGTAGGTGAAAAAACTATAACAAAGCTGGTAAAATACAATACCAAAAATATTATTTATGTGTCTTGCAATCCAAAAACTTTGATGACAGATTTGATGAAGTTTGAGGAATTTGGGTACAGGCTGGTTAGGTGTTCGGTGGTGGATATGTTCCCGGTTACTCCTCACATTGAGGTAGTAGGGTTGTTAGAAAAATCCGATATTTAAAGGGTTTATTGGGGCTTTTGAATTGAAATAAATTGAGAAAAATGGAGATAAAATAGGACTACTGGTAACAAATTGGTAACAAATAAATTAGTCACCATAGTCCAGTTTTTTTACTTCAATTAATAAATCTTGAGGACTATAATGAGTGTAAACTCCATCAGTAACGTCTAATGATTTATGTCCTACTATTCGTTTAATTTTACTTTCCGTAACATTTAATTTTTTTAATTCTGTAATAAATGTATGACGACAAGCATGTCTATTATTAGTAAAGTTTAATAAATTTCGAAATTCAATAAAATTATTTACAAAAGTAACTTCTGAAAAGGCTTTTTTAGACTTGGTTTGTGAAAATAAAAAATCCTTATTAGGAAATTCATTATAATAGAAAATAATTAAATCTTTTATTTTAGGATGTATTGGAATAATTCTATCTTTTCCTGCTTCTGTTTTTATCCCTCCAATCATATAATTTTCATTAAAAAAAATATTTTCTTTTTTAATGCTTCTGATTTCTCCAGATCGCATACCAGTATACAACATTATTAAAGTCATATCTGCTATTTTTTTTAACTTATTTGTACAATTATTTTCATTAGAATATTTTCTAATTTTTTTAATGGTTTTAATATCAATAACTTTAACAGGTCTAGTTACAGATTTTTTCTGGCTAATTTCCAATAATTCAGAAATATCTTTATCAACTATATTATTTTTCATAGCCATTTTGTATATTTTGTTCAATAAAGTTTTTAAATATTTTGATGTTCCTTTAACAGGAACTGAGATAGCTTGTTGTAATTCATGATATGTCAACTCTCTTATAGGTTTATTTTTTAAATGTGACAAATATAAGTTATAGGATTTATAGTATCTCTCATGAGATCTTTTTGTAACTTCGGCTTGTTTTTTTTCATACCATATTTTCCATAAATCATTTAATGTAGTATTTTTCTCATCGATATTAAATGGCATTATTTTATACTTGGCAAGAGCAATTTCAGCTTCTTCTGATGTGGTATAATAACCAAGAACTGTTCTTTTTATTGTACCATCAATTTGGATTTCTCCTGGGGTTCTAACCATCCAAGGCTTATTTCTTTTTCCAGATAATTTAGTAATTGAACCTGCACCATTTAATTTTCGAGTTCTTCTTTTTTTTCTACCCATATTAATTCCTCTTAATTATAATTAACCAAAATAAATTTAAATGTTATTTCAGTTTATATTCTTTAAAATATTTTATGAATGACTTGGCTTCTTTTTCCATTAAATCATTGTATTTATCTGCTTCTCCGACTTAATAGATATTGCTTATGTAATATAAAATGTCCAAATTCATGTATTAAAATATCGATTTCTTCTTGAGAAGATAATCCTTTTTTCAAAAAAATAAAGTCTTTATTATTTTTATCAATAAAAAAAGCTCCTTTAAAGAGAAAATTACCGTATAGTATATGAATTTTATAGTGCTTACATAAGAAATGTATATCTTTTGTATTATGAAGAAGCATCAAAATTCTTATTTGTTCTTTTATATAGTTTTTCATAAGTGAATAATATAATAAGATATTTTTATTATATATAGTTTTTACTTATATCGGACATTTTTTTATATATATTTAGACATTGCACTTAATTATACAATACACCTACAAAATTATTTATCTTCATTTTCATATTTTTGCTTATAATAAAATTCTTGCATCAAGTCAATCATTTTCTTTTTATCCTCATCGCTAATATCTTTATCTTTAAAAAATGCTATATTGTGTTTAGTCAAGTTATCTCTTGATATAGAGTTATCCTCATCTTTAAATCCTAATAAATATTCAGGAGTAGTGTTATATATTTTTGATAAGGCAGTAATTCTTTTAATCGGTATTCTTGAAATCTCACCACTTTCATATCTTTGTAGTGTTGCAGCTGATACAGAAGTAGAATACTTTTTTAATTTATCTGAAACCTGTTGTAAACTTAGACCCTGTTTTTCTCGTGCTTCTTTTAACTTTTTTGCTCGTTCGATTTCAATATCTGAAAGTTCAGTATTTTTTTTCATATCACACCTCATAGTATTTATTATTATTATTATTATACTATAATTTTCTTATAATGCAATAAATTTTAACAAAAAAAATCAAAAAATTACGTTTTAAGTATTGACTTATATTTTTAAATATGATATATTTATTACGTAAAAAGTAATAAAATATAAAAAAGGGAGGGAAGAAGTAAAATGATAAATAAAAATCTTTTTAAAGCTGCATATATATCTAAAGGATTAAAACAATCAGATATAGCTAAAAGACTTAAAATAACAGAGAATACACTAAGAAGAAAAATAAAAAATAATGCACTTGAAATAAGAGAAGTGGATGAATTAGTAAAATTTTTAGAGATAAAAAATCCTATTGAAATTTTTTTTACTAATTTTGTTACGCAAAACGTAAAACAAAATTAATTAGAAAGGATAAAAAATGTCTACATTTAGAATAAATAAAAATAAAAATTTTACAATTATTTCAAATATTCATTTAAAAGAAAAGAAAATGTCTTTGAAAGCAAAAGGATTGTTAACAGTAATGTTAAGTCTTCCACCAGATTGGGATTATTCTTTATCAGGATTAGTGTCTATCTGTAAAGAAAATGAATTTGCTGTAAAAACAACATTAAAAGAACTGAAAATATTTGGATATTTAAGAATTGATATGATAAAACCAAATGAATCTGAAACTAAACGAATTGAATATGTCTATAATATTTATGAATATCCGCTACCAGAAGATAAAAGACAGAAAGTTAATAAACAGCAGGTTAAAAATCAACCTACTGATTATCAATCAACTAAAAAACAGCAGATTGATAAACAAGGACAATTAAAGACTAATACATTAAGTACTAAAGAATTAAATACTAAGTTATTAAATACTTATTCTCTCTTTATGGATAAGTGGAATGAATTAGCAAAAGAATGTGAATTAAGTTTAATTAAATCTTTTACGGAGAACAGAAAGAAAAAATTGTCTGAATTACTTGAGAAATATACTCAAGAGGAAATTTTAGAAACAATGTTTAAAATAAAGAATATAAATTTTTTACTTGGAAGAACTGATAAATCAAATTGGAAAATATCATTTGATGATTTTCTGAATGAGGAAAAGTTTATAAAGATAATGGAAGGAGCTTATTATGATGAAGTTAAGCCAACTGGCAGAAAACAGGATAAAAAAATTTCAAAATCAAAACCAAAATCAGCAGGAGAAAAAAAAGAGTACGGATTCTGATGGAAAGTTAAAAGAAACAATACAAGCAAGTAGACAACTTAGACAACAGGAATTATGGAAAAAAATTGAATATTTTCTTAATATTTCAAGTTTACCAGTCCGATGGAAAGAATATGTTTTTGAAAATTCTGAAATATTATCGAAAGAAGAAAATGTAATCAAACAGAAACTTGAGTATTATTGTGAACATTTTAAAGAAGCTAAGGATAAAGGACTAGGTTTGTATTTGTGTGGAGAGATAGGGACTGGAAAAAGTTTTTACAGTCTATGTGTTTTCAATGAGTTGCTAAAAAATAATTATAAAGTTTACCGAACGACTTTGAATGGGATTTATCAAAGAATCCAGTCAACTTTCAGCAATTTTAATAATTTAACTGAAGAAAAGGTTTTTAAGGACTTACTTGAAGCGGATTTGATAATACTAGATGACTTGGGAAAAGAAAATATATCAGAAACTTGGGGAAAGTCAAAGTTATATACGATATTTAATTTTTTCTATGAAAAGGAAAAATGTATTATTATATCAACAAATTTAGGCAAGGAAGAAATTGCTGATTTTATGGATACACAGGGAAATGATGCATTGTTAGACAGATTTCGTGAGAAATTGGATACATTGGAATTTGTGTGGGAAAGTAGAAGAAAGGTAATAGGAAAAAAATTATTTGAAGAATTTTGGAAAGAGAGGAAAATAAAATGAGTGCAAATGTTGACTTAGAAAAAGTTGCGGCTTTAATAGGGGAATCAATAGATTTTGTAAGGGTAAATTTACAAGAAGGAACACTTTTAATTGATGGTGAGCCAATAGGTTATGCAGTTAAAAAGAAGGAAACTCAGAAAAATTTCTTTTATGTAGTTGATCCAATTAGATTTGTTAAATATATAAAAGAATTAAGAAAATCACTTGTAGAGTTAGAAGAAATGGAAATAAAATGAATTTATAATAAAAAAATTCAGGAGGAAATAATATGAAAATAATAAGTATAGTAAATCCAAAAGGTGGAGCAGGAAAGACGGTAAGTGCAATAAATATTGCATATGCACTAAAAAATAAAGGGAAAAAAGTTTTATTAATTGATACAGATCCAAGAGGAGCGATAGCTTCGTATCTTAACATAAAAAATGATAATACGATTTTTGAAGCATTAAAGGAGTGCTATGACAGTTTGGGAATGGTAGACAAGGAGAAGTATATAAATGAAAAAAATGGAGTGGATATAATAATCAGCAATATTTACTTTAATCAAATTGATGAATTTTTCAAAAGGGAAGGGGATGAAAATGGACAGGAGCAACTGAAAATATTTAAGGATTTTTTTGAAAACTTTAGTGAATATGACTTTATAGTAATTGATACAGAAGGTACTGTGAATAACACAGTCAAAGGGATTTTAAATGTAGCAGACTATGTTTTTGCACCTTCAAAAGTTTCGTTTATAGATACGAATGGACTTAGGGATTTACTTGAAATGATGGAAATTTCAAAAATGGATAATCCGAAAATTAAACTTTATAAAATATTTTTTGTGCAAGTGAAGGAAAATACAAAAGTGTTTAAAAAAGTACATTTGGAAATGAAAGAGATTTTAAAAGAAATGTATTCGGATATTTATGTGAGAGAAGATGCAAATATATTAAATTCGATGGAAAAGCATAAAGATATATTTAGCTTTAAGAAGAGCAGTAATGCGGCAATAGATTATAAAAATTTAGTGAATGAATTTTTGTATAATGAAGTTTATAAAAATAAAGAATAGAAAGAATTTTCTCACGTGTCGGAAAATCAATAGGACAATGACAATTTAATAACTGTGTAAAAAATTAAATCACAGTTATTTGAATTGTCAGTAATTTTTTGATAGGAGGTATTATGGATAGACAGGAACTGTTAAATATTAATAAAAATCGGAAAATGGAAGTTGAAAGTTATCATAGCGATTTTGATTTTGATAAATATGAGATAACTGATGAAAGGGTTATAAGGGAAGTAACTCAGACTGAGGAGGATATACGGCAAATTGGGAAATTTATGGCAAAAAAGGCTCTTGAAATGGGGAGAAAGTTGAAAAGAGTTCAGGAGATTTTGTCAAATCACGGGACAGGAACATTTGTAGCCTGGTTTACTTCATTAGGGCTTGATAAGAATATGGTTTATCGTGAAATTAATAGGTGGGAACAGTTTGAAAAATATAGGAATCCTGCGATTGCAGAAGCGAGTGTTAGGACATTGGAATATATAAAGAAAAACAATGATAAGCTCGAAGAGGCGGAGATTGTAGAAATTCTTGAAAATCCTGCTGAATCTGCTAAAAAAATTAAGGAAATAGAGAAAAAAGGTAAGGAAGAAACAGAAATTAACTTTGATGAAAAAATACAGAAATTAAGTGAAAAAATTGAGAAAGCACGCAAAAATATAGAAAAATGGGAATTTGAAATTAAGAAACTGAAAGGTGAAAATAATGATTTTGAAAAAGAATTGTAAAAAGATAAAAAGAATTATAAATAAGTTGATAGACAGAGTTTTAGGATATATGTTGGCTATTATGTTTGCGTTTTCATTTTTTATAACTGAAGATCTGGTAATCAAAATTATATTAAGTGGAGTAATGGGAGTGATATTGATTGGATTTACAGCTGTATCAATGTACATAGAAAGTATTGATATAAAATTAGCTGGAATTTAAGAATTAAAAAAAATTTTAGAAGAAATGTGAAAAAAGAAGAATAAAATTTGGGAGGAATAATGAAAAAAAATATTAGAATTTCAATAATATCAGGGCTATCTATAGTTGTTTTTGTTGTAATATCATTTCAAATGGCTGGATTAAGAAGAAGGAAGGAAAATAGCCAAGATGTTCAGGAAAAACGACAGCAGGAAATCTTAGATATATGCAGAACAAATAAAGTTATGAAAATATATAGTCAAAATGACGGCGAAAATTTTTATGTTGTTCTTGAGAATAAAAATATTTATAAAGTTGATGAAGATAAATTGGGGAATTATGCAATTGGAGAATATTGTAAATAAATATAGTTATCAAAAGTATAGTTTTTCCCACGTGTGAGAAAATTAAAAGTTGAAAGACAATAATAAAAAATGAAAGGAAGTGATAACAAATGAAGAGAAAAATAAAAAATGAAAGGAAGTGATAACAAATGAAGAGAAAAATAAAAAAATATTTAATACTTCAAACAGTGTCTATTTACTAATTCAGGTAATTTTAATTATATCGAAAAATAATTATTTAAAAATTACTTGGATTGAAACTTTTTTACCAACAATTATCATAGTTACCATATATTTGACAGTTGCTATAATGATTTTCATTTTTATAAAAATTATTCAAAAAGTTTATGGAGTATCTGATGAAGAAATGAATAAAAGATTTTGGGATAAATTGTGAAAGTTAAAAAAATATAGGAAAGGATAGGTAAAAATATGTCTTTTATAGTAATTATTAGTCTTTTAGGTCTTTTTATATTTATTATGTCACTGATAACTTGGGGTGAACAAAAAGAAAAAAAGAAAATAAAAGATTTGAGGTAAAATAAAATGAAAAAATCAAAAAATATAACAGAAGTTACAATCAATAATAAAAAGCGATACGTAGTAATCGGAACAGGGTTAAGAACGTTGGGATTAGGAACATTGAATATTAATGATATTGAAGAAAAAATGAAAATGGGAGATGATAAAATGGAAAAATTAAAGTAGGAAGGGAATAATAGAAAAAAAGAGTAGACAGCGGTTTTCTCACACGTGAGAAAATTCAAAATTATATACAAGGATGATGATATATGAATATAATAAATAATACATTAAATAATAAAACACAAATTAAAATTAATGATAGAATAATAGATGTAAATGATATTGAAAAAATTGAAAGAAATCCGTTTTCGTTTAAAATATTTAAGTTAAATATAAAATTAATTACAGGAGAAGTAATTCAGGAAAAATATAAATCGCTTAGTGAAATGCACAAAAATTATGAGAAATTTGTAACAGAAGCTGGATTTGACTTTTCTGGAAAATTAAGAAAAGAAAGAGTGAAATATACAAATGGAAATATATATTTAAAAGATTTTATAATCGCTTCTAGTGAGTTAATAGGGATAAGGCGAATTGGAGAGTTAAGGAAAGGATTAAAATTGATGATGTATCGAGGAGCAAGAGGAATGTATGATACTAAAATAGAATTATTTTTGAGGGGAGGGAATGTTATTACTTTAGAAGTGGAAAATGAAAAGTATGGTGAATATGATTTTGAGCAATTAAAAAGAATTTTTGAATCAAAAAAATGTATATCAGAATAAAATAAAATCTAAACTAATCGTAATGTATGTTATGGTTAGTTTTTGTAATTATGAGAAGATTAAAAAAGTGAAAGAGAAAAAGGAATGTTTAGATATTTAAAAATAATTTGGGAGGGATATATGAAAATATATGATATAAGATTATTAAGGACAACGACAGGAAAAGAGCATATATGTTTTTTTTACAAGACTTTACCTAAAAAAAGGATAAATGAAACAATAGATATTTTTAAGAGAAATGTGGGATTAATAGTAAACAATCAAATAAATGATGTAAAAATAAAGGAATATATAAGTGAAGAAAAGTTTGTAAAAATTATGAAAATGATAAAGGTAAGTGATAATAAAATAGGAAAATATAATATGAAGCTGTATAGAAATGATGAAATATGGATGTATAAAATTGAAAATATTTCGGATACTGATATAAACTTTAAAGATTGTGATATTTTATTAGATAGAAATTTTTTCATAAATGATAAATATATAAAATACGTGATTATAAAAAATAATACGGAGGCATAATTGTGGCAATATTTTATCTTAGAATGAAAAAAAGTAAAAGAGGTAGTAAATATATTCCGCCTACTGCACATTTGGATTATATAAACAGAGATGAAAAATATGGTAAAAAAGAGGATTTACTTTTTAAGGAAGTAAGGAATCTTCCAGAAGAGTTTGGCGATATTAAAGACTTTTGGAAATGTGCAGAAACTTATGAAAGAAAAAATTCTAATCTGTACAGGGAACTTGAAATTTCATTACCGAGAGAGTTTACTCCTGAAGAAAATAAAAAGATGGTGGATAATTTTTGTAAAAATCTTTTTGGAAAAGAATATGTGTATAACTATGCAATGCACAATCCAAAAAGTTTTGATGGGGATATGCAACCACACGTGCATATAGTGTTTTTTGAAAGAAAAATAGATGATATTAAAAGAGATAAGGATAAATATTTTAAGAGATATAATTCTAAAAATATAGAAAAAGGCGGATGGGAAAAGGATAAAAAATGGAGAGAAAGAAGTACATTAAAAAGTATAAGGAAAGAATGGGAAACATTTTTAAATTTTGAACTTGAAAAGAAAGGACTTGAGAAAGTAAGTGCAAAATCATTAAAGGATCAGAAAAGGGATGCAGAAAATAATAATGACTATAAGAAAGTTTATGAGTTAAATCGTAAAGCAATAAATATTGATGGAAAGATTTTATACAGAAAAGAAAGTGAATTAAGTGATAAGGAAAAAGTTAAGAAGAGAATATTTATTAAAAGCAGAATTTTAAAAGCTGGAACAGATTTAATGAAAAAACTGCTTGAAAAATTGAAAAAACTAGAAAGGGAGTATGAAGATTTAAAAAGAGATAAAATAGGAGATTTAGAAAATTTGGAAAGACTGAGGGGGTTAGAAGAGAGTGTAAGAGATATAAAGAAGAAGATGTCAAAAGATAAAATTGAGAATACTGTGTACAACTTGATGACGGATAAAAAGTACTATAAATTTCTGAATGAGAACAAAAAAATTGACAAGGAACTAAAAAATACAAAAGATAAAAATAGAATAAAATATTTAAAAATTACAAAAGAAAAGAATTTAAAAAATTTAGAAAGTTTAAGAAATGAAATTCAGAATAACTGGAAAAAGAAGTATATTTTTGATAAAAGAGTTGAAAATATTAGGGAAAAATATTTAAGGAAAATTTCAAATTTTGAAGATGAAAAAGACACGATATATGAAAATTTAAAAGAGAAAAATATTAAATATAATGATGAAAAAAATGGACTGTATAATATAAATCATTTGCAATTTATTTATGAAAAAGATGGACTAAAAGAGATAAATAAAATTGAAAGAGAACTTAAAAACTTGATAAAGGAGTTAAATAAAAATGAGGAAATAGTCAGTCAGGAAACTTTGATAAAAGATAAATATTCAAATTATGAATTTTCAAAATTGGAGAAAAATATTGCAGAAAGTAAAATTAAAATAGAAGGATTGCAAAAAGAACTTAACAAAAATTTGGATATAAGTGAGCAAAAATATTACTTGGACTGGTTGAAAAGAGAAGTAAAAATAAAGGAGGATTGTGAGGCAAGAAAAGAAAATATTGAAATAAAAATTCAAAAAAAATTACAAGATGAACTTTTAAAAAATGGCAATTCTAAAGTTCAGGAAAGGGAAAAAGTTAAAAAAATTATCAAGAATATAGAAGCCATAAAAGTGTTGGATAAGAAAAAAAGATTGTCTGAAAAACGACAAGTAAGTATAAAAAAATGGAACAGGAAAAAGAAAAGTAACAGTTTAAATGGTGCAAATTATGATAAAAATTTAGGAGGTATAAGTGGTAATTTTAGAATGGAAGATATAGAAGTTTTAGACGAGTTGGAAAGATAAAATTTATATATTTAAAAATTTTTGTGGTATACTTAAAGTAAAGAATGAATGGAAGTGATTGATATGATAAAGGATCCAAGAAATCCAATGCCAGAACCTCAAGATATAATAAAATCTATGATAGGAGTTGTTATACTGATGTATTCAATTTTTAAAATTGCAATAGATTTAACATTAATTTTTTTAATATATAGGTTATTTAATCCTTCTAGAAAGGTTACTATGGGATTTTTAGTAAAAGGTTGGCTTGTATTATACCTGATAAAAACTTTTGTAAAAACTGTTAATGAGAGTAAATATAAATGAATTTAAGGGCAGTAAAAAGCTGTCCTTTTTTGTGAAAATAAGTTTTTGAAGATATAAATATTATTAATTTCTTAGAAATTAAACACGAACGAAGTGAGTTTTTGAGTGTAAACAAAAGCCATTTTTTCACAATTTTTTGTGGCAAAAAAATCACGGTAAGTTTCTAAAAATTTTTAAATTTGAGAAACTGGTAAACGTGCTTTCCAAAATTTAGAAAAATTTGGGAAAGTTTATGGGGAAAAATTTTCAAAAAAGGGCTTGACTTTTTGAAAAAATTGAGGTAATATTAGCACAAGAATAAAACAGCGTAAAAAATGAGAGCCTAGTTTTAGGAGGTGTATAGGCAGGATACAGGACTTTTCCTTAAACTCATTTTAAAAGAAGAATAAAATAAAGTAGTATAAAATTAAATATAGAGAGCCTAAATGCGGGATTATTGGAAAAAACATTTCTAAGATTTTGTATAGGCTCTTTTTTTTATTCAAAAGCGAGGTGAAAATATGAAATTAGACTTAAACATTAGAAGTCCTTAACTAGAATATTGTGATAAAAAACAAATACATAAAACTAAATATAGAAGCCTGAGTGCAGAATTATTGGAAAAAACATTTCTGAAATTTTGTACGGGCTCTTTTTTTGTATAAGAGAGGACGATAAATAATGAAAAAAATAAAACTTAAAAATATATTGTTAGATAAAAAATTTCAATTGCTGTGTCTAATGATTTTGTTTTTGGTAACAACTGTGATAAGTCAGGCAACTACAAGCGGAAATGCAGGAATATTTGCAACGCTTGTAACTTTTCTTGCAAATATGAATAATGGACTGAAAATAGTTTTTTCACTTGGGGCTATTGGGTGCATAGGATTTGGAGTATTCAAGATGTTGACCGATCCGAATATGACAGCAATAATAACTCTGTTAATAGGAGTGGCTTTGGCACTTGCACTTATTTTTGGTTCAGAGGATATAGTAAAAGGACTTGGTGGAACTATGATTGATACAGCTCTTTTGGAAGGAGTATAGGCTTGGATTTAAAAAGAATAAATAGAAAAAGGGATATTTTTAAATTAAGGACTGATGTCAAAAGAGAAAAGACAAGTTTTGAAAAAAGGGCTGAAACTTTGTTTGAACTTGCAGAAACGAATGCAAAGTTAAAAAAGGGATTAGGAATAAGCATAGTTATCAACCATATATTAATTTTAGCATTAATATTCTTTGTTTTGAGAACGAATATAAAAGTATTTCTTGTTCAGGTTGATAAAACGACAGGAGCTCCAATGGAAGTAAATGTGTTGACAAAATCCAATGTAAAAGTTGGGGAGAAGGAAACAAAATATTTCATATCAAAATTCATTTTGGATGTAAGAACTCTTCCAAAGGACACGACATATTACGATAACAAGTTAAAGGAAAATGCTTTTTTCTTAACACAAAATTCGCAAAAAAAATTGGATGCGATGATTCAGGAAACAGGAACAATACAAATGCTTGCAGATAAAATTACAACGAATGTAAATATAGTTTCAGCGAATAAACTTACAAATACTTCAAATACTTATCAAGTCAGATGGAAGGAAAAGCAGTTTTCTGAAACAGGGATGGAAATGCAGGATACAAGTTATCTTGGAGTATTTACTGTGGAATATGTAAATGAAAAAAATGAGGAACTAGTGGCTAAAAATCCATTAGGGATAATAATAAAGGATTTTACAATTTCAAGAGAAAATAATTAGAAAAATGAGGGAGATGTATGACAAAGAACAAGTTAAAAAAATTTAATAGAAAAATATTATCAATGCTGCTTTTGATATTGATGTCGGTTAATGTTTTTGCAAATGATGGAAATGCAAAAGATAATATTACAGTAGACGTAGTAAAGAATAGTCAGAAAATATTTGACGATGACGGAATATTAAGTGGAAAAAAGGATGCAATCAAAAAGACAGCCGTTATATTTAATTATGCGGAAAACAGCATATATGAAGTTTATTCCAAGCCAGACTATTTAACGACTTTAAAGTTTGCTCCAAACGAAAAAGTGGTATTTAAGGCTGGTGGAGATACAGAACGTTGGATGATTGAAGAGGCGACAGGTGGAAAAGAGAACAGAACATACATATACATAAAGCCGCTTGAAGAAGATATAAAAACTAACATAAATATAGTTACAGACAAGCATAGTTACTTTATTAACATTGAATCCACAAATGGAGAATACAATCCTTTAGTTGAATGGCAATATCCAAATGAGAGAAAAATATTAATGGATGAATATGAGGCTAATACGGAAAGTATTGGTACAACGGACTTAATGAAACTGAATTACAGATATTCGTGGAACAAGAACTCAAAACTTTCTCCAGTTCAAGTGTTTGACAACGGAGAAAAGACATTCATAGTATTAAAGTCAAATTTGCAGGAAATGCCAGCTTTTTATGTAAAAGGTTTGGATAACCAATTATCCTTAGTTAATACAAAAATTGAAGGACGTAATGTAATGATTAACAGTGTTGTGAAAGAAATATATATGACGCTTGGAAAAAATACCTTAAAAATATATAACCAGAAAAAATAGAAAGGAGGTGTCTTAATTGATAGATAAAAATGACTATTTTGAAACTTCTGAAGATGATTTTACGGAACAGAAGGAAGAGGAAATATCACTTGAGGATGAGGGGACAGGAACGATAAAAAATTCAAAGATAAAAATAGAAGAATTTTTTGATAAGAAAAAAGTTGCTATCCTAGTCTGCATAATTTCGGCTTTAATTTTTGTAAGCATATATTTTGCAAATCAGGCTAAAAAGAATGAGAAGCCGAAGGAACAAGAAAAAATGGAATCAATATCAACTGGAACAGGACTGGATATAAAGGATGCAGTAAATACTCAAAATCAAAATACTCAAACTCCTGAAGGTGTAACGCAGGATGGAGTGGCAAATATAAATACGACGACTGATGGAACTGGAACGCCTAACTTATCACAATATGATTCTCAGCTAGGTTCAGAATACAATAACGACAATCTTGATTCAAATTATGGTTCAAGTTCATCATCGTTTTCAGATATTTCAGAAGATAAAAATTCCAATAGTTCACCAGTCTCTGAAGAAAAAAGCAAGGAATGGAGAAAGTCTGCGATAGGGTTTGATAAGGGAGTTTCAACACAGACTCCACAAACGACAGAACAGTATCAGGAACAGCAACAAGTTCCTCAGATTGTACAACAGCAAAATGAAAATGATACAGATCAGAATAAACAAAAGTCAAAGTCCTTATTCCTGAAGCAAAAGCAGGACAGCTTCTATTCGACTAATTTAAAAAATCCTGCAATAGGAAAATATGAGTTAAAGACAGGGAGCTTTATTCCAGCTGTTCTTGTAACGGCAATCAACTCTGATTTGCCGGGAGATGTGATTGCTCAGGTTAGAGAAAATGTTTATGACTACCGTACTGGAAAGTATATTTTAATTCCTATGGGTACAAAAATAGTTGGAAAATATGACAGCAGTATAACGTATGGACAGAACAGGGTTTTGTTGATATGGCAAAGACTGGTATTTCCAAACGGATCAACTCTTGTGCTTGACAATATGCAGGGAGTGGATTTATTCGGGAATGCTGGCTTAAAAGGAAAAACCAACAACCATTTCTGGAAATTTATGAGAAGTGTGCTGTTATCTTCTGCCATAAATATGGCTTCAGGCTCGCTTGAAAGTCTTGATGTAAATATTGAAGCTGGAAGCAGGTCAAGAGTGAATATTGGTACAGGAGCTTCAGATGCGGCACAGAATATTAGAAGCATTGGGGAAAGAATGGTTGAAAAGGATTTGAATAGACAGCCTACAATTGAGATAAAAAGAGGTAAAAAATTTAATATCTTTGTAAGCAAGGATATAATTTTATCTCCATATAGGAAATAATTATGGACAAGAAATATAAGCCGCTCAGAAATACGAAGCCTGTAAAATGGATTTTTGCAATAATAATGTTTATTTCAGTAAATATAACAGGTTTAATGATAGTATCAACAAACTATATGGAAGAACTGGAAAAAGTTAATAATTATACTACTTTTGCAAAAATACGTAGATTAATAAAACCTGTAATTATTGGTAAAAAGAACCAGTATATGTATTTTCCATCTGAAAATTGGCAAATAGTAATGGAAAAGACTCCTAAATTAACTTCGCAATTTCGCTTGGGTATGTGTTTTATATCTGTTAGCTCGTTAATTATTTTAACAATGCCGTACTGGAAAAAAAAGAAACTGAAATCACACGGAGATGCTGAATTTGGAACATATGATGATTTGAAGAAAGATAAGAAAAAGCCGTCAGATGTAGATTTTTTAAGCGGCAATGAAAATGGTTTTGTTATTGGATATGTAAAAACTTTATCAGGGAAATTAAAATTACTCTATGATACGTCAATGATACATATTGCCCTGTTCTTGCCAACAAGAGGAGGAAAAGGTGTGGGATATATTATTCCAAGCCTTATAGCAGGACTGAAAAGAATATCAACCTTTATTTCTGACATAAAGAAGGAAAATTACGAACTTACAAGCTGGTACAGAGCAAAAATATTGAAACATAAAATATTAAAATTTGAGCCAATGAGTGAACTTTCAAACAGTTATAACTTTTTATCGGAAGTACGGTATGGAACAAATTACGAGATTGAAGATTGCAGAATAATTGGAACAATGATTGTTGGGGAAGATGAAAGCAAGGATCCGTTCTGGGGAGACAGTGCAAAAGATACAATTTCCACTTTAGCTGGTTATGTTCATTACAGGGAAGTAAGCAGCCGTCCTGAAGAAGATCCTGATATAACGGATGTTAGAGTTTCACTAAACGATGTAATATCAATAATTACTAATACTGAAAATTCTTTGTATAGAATGTTTGCAAAATATCTTGGAAAGCCTATGGAAGAAGATGAATACGAAGATGAAATGTCAAAAGATTTTATTCTGAAGGAAAAAACAATTGAAAGGCTTAGAAAAATATATACTGATGAAGAATCAATTAAAGCATTAAACAAAGGATTGCACCCCTTTGTTGCAAAACAGTTCGGATATTTATTGCAAAATACAGGAGAAAATACGTTCAAGTCTATTACTTCAACGGCAAAGACTAAATTACAGGTATTTGAAATTCCTTCAGTTGTAAAAAATATAGAAAAGTCTGATTTTAGGGCAATGGACTTAGTTAATGGTGATAATCCTGTAGATTTATACTTTGTAATAAAACCAAAAGATATAGATTTGTTAGCTCCGTTAGTACGGATAATGTATATTCAGCTGACAAATTTATTAATGGAAAGTTTAAGCAAGAAAAATTTTAACATAATATTTTTAATGGATGAACTAAATGCTTATGGCAAGATGAAGGCTCTTGTAAAAGGGCTTGGGTACTATGCAGGATTTGGAATAAAGATGGTTGGAATATTTCAAGGGCTTGATCAATTAAATTCGACATACGATAAACAGGGGAAAGAGGTGTTAAATGGATGTCAGATTCAAATATTTGGTAGGCCAAACGATGAAGCTGCACCTGACTATATTTCAAAGACACTCGGCAAAGAAACAATCAGGGTAAAAAGTAGAAATATTGGGCTAAAAGGGGGAGGAAACGTTTCAGAGCAGGGAAAGGATTTATTAAGTCCTTCAGAAACAAGACTGCTGCCTGACAGAAAGGCAGTTGTAATTACAGGATATAAAAAACCTTTATTATTAGATAAGCTCTATTACTACGAATATCCTGAACTGCTAAAAAGGACACAGCACCAGCCAGTATTCTTTAAGGACGGATATGTAATATTTGAAGCAATGAAGGGAATGTATGAATACAAGCATACATTTAAGATGAAAGAGGAAGATTTTTATGATGATATAAAATATGAAAAAATTATTGAAAAGGTAAGAAAAAAGTATAAATCAGAAAAAATAGGATAGGGAGATATATGGAAAATATTGAAGAGACAATAAATGGTTCAGATGAAATAGTAAAGAAAAAGAGAAAAGCTAGAGAAAAAAATTATACTGAAAGAATAAAAAGAAATAAAGAAAAGATTGCCAAACTGGATAAAATAATGGCTGATTCCCAAAAGGAAATTGAAAAGGTTGAACAGGAAAATGCAGACATTTTAAAAGAGATTTTAGAAAAATCTGGTGTCGGAAACAAACTTTTAAAAATCATAATTGAAAGTCCAAGCAATGATGAAATTCCTAAAAAAATGAAGGAACTGGCAGAAATATTATGACGGAAAGTGAAAAATATGAACTTCAGAAGCAGGCACAAATAGACTTTGTAAATGAAAGGCTGTCAGCATTGAAGGAATATATGGAAGATGACGACATTACGGAAATAATGCTAAATCCTGATGGGTATGTATGGGTGGAATCATATGAAAGGGGAATGTATAAGACAAATACATACCTGAATGAAATGGAAGGATACAAAATTATTCAGGTGCTTGCTTCATATAACTCAAAGATAATTTCTGAAAAAAATCCAAGACTTTCTGGAAACTTGCCAAATTCTGACAGATTTCAAGGAGCCGCAAAAGGAATTACTAAAGGGATTCCAGTATTTACAATAAGGAAAAAGCCTAAAAAAATATTTACACTCGATGATTATTTAGCAATGGGTTCAATTACAGAATTTCAGAAAAATTTTCTTACAGAAGCCATTTTAAATAAAAAGAATATAGTTGTATCGGGCGGAACTGGTACAGGAAAGACAACATTTACTAATGCTCTTGTGGATTATTTAAAGGAAGTGGACAGAATCAGGAATACTGTTGAAAGAATATACATTATTGAAGAAGTTGAGGAAATTATTTGCAATAAGGAAAACGTGTTAAGAGTTTTTGTAACTGAGGATGTTTCTACACTGGAATTATCAAAGGATGCACTTAGACACAGGCCAGACAGAATTATTCAGGGAGAGCTTAGATATGGAGAAGAAGCTGAGGAGATACTTAAAAACTGGAATACTGGACATAGTGGAGGATTTACAACAGTCCATTCGGATGGTGCAGAAGAAACTTTGGAAAGACTGGAAGAGCTGTTAACGGAAGTTGACAGGAATCCAAGACAGCCACTTATAGGGCGTTCCGTAGACGTAATTGTAAATATCATAAGAACGACTGAAAATGGTAAAACTGTAAGAAAAGTGAATAAGATAATCAAAGTGAATGGCTTTAACAAAAAGACAAAGGAATATGAAATTGAGGAGATAGGATAATGAAATTAAAAGTGTATAAATCTTTGCTGGATGTGAAGATGGTAATGGGGTTGCCATATAAGGTTTTTATATCGCTAGTATTATTAACAGGAATCATATTTTTAATATTCAGGCACTGGGTAATTTTTATACCGGCAGGGGCAATATATATTCTATGTGCAGTTATGTCAGTAAAGGATCCGATGACATTGGAACTGATAATAGAGCATTACAAGACTGAAAGATATTTAAATCCTTAAGCGAATATTAAAAATAGAAGCGAAAAGAAAAAATATTGAAAGGGGAATAATTGAAATGAAAGAAAAAATTATGAATTTTTTAGAAGAAAGAACAAAAAATGAAGTTGGATATACTACATTAAGCAGAAATCAGATAATGGAAAAACTGGGAATAAAAGAGGAAAAAAAGTTTAATGAAGCATTTAAGGAGTTAGTACAAGATAATAAAGTATTCTTTCATAATTCATCAGAAGAAAAAATAAATTATGATGGTTCTATATTTGAAGTAAATAAAATAAAATATTTTACCAATAAAGATAAATCAATTGAATTTAAAAATAACTATGAAAAAAAATTGGAAGAAATAGCAGATAAAATAAAAGAAACAGAAAAAGTGAATGGAGAAAAGCTTTCAACATTATCAGATAATGCAAAATTAATTTACAATACATACAAAGAAAATGTAGGAAACTTAGTGTATCTTGACTCAAAATCAGTTAGAGAAAAAACAGGACTAGAATTTAAAGACTTTGTAGCCGCACAAAAAGAATTATCATCAAATAAAGTGTTATTTATGACAAAAATATCTAAAAGCAACGAAGAAAAATTCGTATTAATAGATAGAGGAGACATTTTAAGTAAAGTTCTAAAAAGAGAAGAAATTAAGGAAAATATTAAAAATAAAGAAAAGGAAAGATAGAATGGGAAAAACACTTGATAACTACAAAAATTCATTTATCTATCACATTCCTTGGGACTTCCTTCTCAATGACTTTATTCTTGTTAATAAAAATATGGGGTTTCAGGTAACTCTCAAAGTGAGAAATCACGACTTGGATTTTTTTACTGATGAAGAAGTGAACTTGAAAATATTGCAGTATAACAATGCGATAAAAAAATTGCCTGACAATTTTATTGTTCATTATGAAGTTCAAAGAAAGAAGTCAAGAGGATATATTGAAATAGAAATTAATGATGACTTTATTCCGACAGTTCTTATAGAAAATGAAAGAAAGGATTTATTTTCAAAAGGGGAATATTTTAAATGTGACTACTATATAACATTGACATATTTAATAGCAGAAGATGCTGAAAATAAGATAAACTCATTGCTGGCTAGTAAAAAGGAAGATGATTCACAAGAAAAAATGGCTGAGGAAGCAGAAAGGGAATTAAAAATATTTAGACAAAAAGTAGCTTCATTTATTGCGTTATTAAAATATGCTACAACAAGCATTGAAGTCTTGCAGGGAGATGAACTTATGGCATATATGTATTCCACAGTAAATGCTGAATTTCCTGAAAAGAAGAAAATGCCTACATCTCCTCTATATCCAATTGATCAATATTTGTCAAACTCAAGTTTTGAAAATGGAAAAGACACGAAAATACAAAGACTGACAAAGGCAAAGCATTTAAGGACAATCTCGGTTAATCTGTTTCCTGATGAGATAGAGTCAAGAGTTTTAAAAAAACTTGAAAGTCTGGACTTTGAATTTAGAATGTCGGCAAGATACATCATACTTTCACAAAATGAATCAAAAAAGATGTTAAAAAACTTCTTTATTTTTCATCAGGGAAAGCAGAAGAATTTTGGACAGTATATAACGGAAACTATAACTAAAAAGCCTTCATTTAACATTGATGAGCTGGAATTGGCAAAAACAGAAGAAGCCAAAATGGCTTTAAATGAATTTAAGGAAGGCGGAATGAGTTATGGCTATTACACATTTACTATAATACTTGCTGATGAAGATATAAAAAGGCTTGAAGATAATGCACTTAAAATAGTAACAATATTTGATGAGCAGGACTTTACTTGCTCGATTGACAAGTACAATATTTTCCCTTCATATTTAGGGGCTATTCCAGGAAATGTGAAGGCGAATATAAGAAAATATCCAATAAACTCAATGCTTTTAAGCTGTCTTTTCCCTACTTCATCGCTGTATCGTGGAGAGGAAGTGAATGAATTTTTTAGGGATAAGAAAAATATTACAGGTGTTCCGCTTATGATGACTAAAACAGATTTGAACGATATATTTTACTTTAACCTTCATATAAAGGATGCGGCACATACACTTATAGCAGGTCCAACAAGGTCAGGAAAATCAGTATTATTGGGAATGCTGGTAGCTGAACTTAAAAAATATCCTAATGCACAGGTATTCTTTTTTGATAAAGGTGGCTCAATACGTGTTTTAACTGCCTGTATGGGTGGAAAATTTTATGACTTGGGAAAAGGTGGAGATAATGATTTGGCATTTCAGCCACTTGTAAATATTCATATCGAAACAGAAAGAGCATTTGCAAGCAACTGGATAATTTCCCTTCTTCAGCAGGAAAATGTAATTGTAACGCCTGATATGAAAAGCACAATCTGGGAAACACTTACTACTCTTTCAAATGATCCGCCTAACAGGAGAACAATGACAAATTTTGCATTTACAGTTATGAATAAGGAAATTCAGAAGGCACTTGAGCCATACACAAATACAGGTTCGTATGGAAAATATTTTGATAACAATGAAGATAATTTTTCAGACTCAAACTGGCAAGTATTTGAAATGGGAAGAATAATAGAAGATCCAAAAGCGACGGCTCCCATATTAAGTTATCTATTTCATAGAATAGAAGTGGAAAAATTAACAAAGGACTATCTGACTGCAATCGTAGTCGATGAGGCTTGGTTTGCAATGGAAAATGAAAGTTTCAGGCTTAAATTCAATGACTGGCTTAGAACACTTGCAAAACTGAATGCCTTTATAATCTTTGCAACACAGTCGCTTGATGAAATTTCAAAATCTGAAATAACACCTGCAATAGTTGACGGATGTAAAACAAAGATACTTCTTCCCTCTCCACAGGCACAGAATTACTGGAAGGAACTTTATTCAAAGTTTGGATTAAATGCAATAGAAATTGAAAGAGTTGCACGTGGACAAATGCAGAAGCAATATTTTTACAAAAGTGAACTTGGGGCAAGAGAATTTGAAATGGATTTAGGTAAAATTGAACTGGCTTATGTAGGTTCTGCAAGTTCGACAGATCAGATGAAAATACAGGAAATATGTTCAGAAACAAATGATTTAAAGGAAATTAACTTAAAATGGCTAGAATATAAATTGGGTAAAAATAGTCAGGAATTTAGAAAATGTAAGGAATTTATACAAGGAGGTAATTAAAATGAAAAAAATAATATTCTTTTTAATGGCAATAACAGTTATATCGGTAAATTCGTTTTCAGGAATACTTGGAGGAGGCAGTGGAGCTTCTGATTATTGGCAAATGAAAACATATTTTGAAAGTGTGGCAATCAATGCACAGACGCTAAAAAGCCTGAATGCACAGTTAAAAGAAATAGAAAGACAGATTGAGCTTTCCAAAAAATTACCTGAAGCCTATCTAAAAAAATATATAAGCCAGTATGATAACACAATAAAGACGTTAGTTAGAATAACAAACACTACAAAATCAACATTAAGGGATGCCAAGAAAGCGGAATTATGGTTTAAAGATGTCTACGCTGATGCTAATAATAGACAGTATATGGCTCTTCTTGACAGATTTACAAATACACTTGACAATCTCTCAAGGGACGCAATGAAGTCAGGCTCTATGAATGAAGTGGCAATGAAAAAAACATCGGATAATGCAAGGATACTTATAAGAAAAACTCACGAAGCAAAAAATCCACAGCAAGTATTGGAAGTGCTATCACAATGGAGTGCCAATCTGTCAGTGCAGATGAACGCAATAGCAGATATGATTTCAACTACAAACAGACTTGACGCATTAAAGGCGGCTGAAGAAGTGCAGGCAAGAAGGGAAGCTCAAAAAAGAAGCGAATATACAAAAAACAGTTTAAACAATCATATAAAGGCAATGGAAAATGAAGTGAAAAAACATAAGAGATAAGGAGGAGAAATAATTGGCAGCGGCAAATTTTCAATTTGATACGGCACTGATTGAACCGATAATCAGTATGCTTGATACAGGAATGACAACCTTAATGGTTGTAATATTGACACTTGCCTCATCATTTGCTGTGCTAGACTTATCATTTACAGCCTTCTTTAACTGGTCGGAAAATATAGGCAATACACTTGTTGAAACTATAAAAAAACTTGTAAGATATGCACTTACTTTTGGTCTTATAAAAATGTATAAAGAACTGCTGGATATGGCATATAAACTATTTTCCGATATAGGAAACTTATTTGGAGAAGGTCTTGGAAGTCCGTTAAAAGTGCAGAGCATTTGGGATAAGTTATGGGAGGAATTAAGCAAGTTTTTAAGTATAGGTTTAAAGTTTCAAGATTTTTGGGCTATTCTGTACTTTATTCTCTTTATTATTGGATTCATATTTTTAGTGTTTATAATATCAACAATAACAATAGCGATAATACAGTTCCATGTAGTTGGAAAATTGGCAATAATATATCTTGCTTGTCTACCACTTGACGCTTTGAGCGATATAGGAAGAAAAACTTTGGGAGCAATTGTAGGCTCAGGCACTCAATTAATGGTTGCAGTTGCACTTTCATCTATGGGAGTAAAAATTTTAAAATCTTATCCTATTCCTGAAAATATTGGGGCAGAAAATAACGAGCCTCATACGATAATTGTGTGGCTTGCGGTATTCATAGCAATTTCATTTTTAATAAAGAACTATCAGAGCATAGCTTCTCTAATTTTATACGGACAAGGTGGATTAAATGGCTCACAGCTTGGTAATTTTACTGGAAATGTTGTTAGTGCAGGAGGCTCGGCTGTAGGAGGAGTTACATCTTTATTGGGAAGTGCAGCAGTTGGCGGACTAGGTGCAGCAGTTGGTGCAGTTGCTGGTGGGGTGTCTACTGGAGGAGCAGGAGCAATAGCAGGTATGAAGACAGGTGCGAAAATAGGCTCTAAAATAGGAAAATATCCTGGAAATCTGACTGCTTCGGCTGCTGAAAATGCAGGAAAAGCAATAAAAGTAATGACAATGGACTTTGATCCAATTGCTTCAGGCAGAAAAGTAAAAAATATGGCCAGTGATGGAATTAAAAAATTTATGGGCAATAAAAAAGATGATAAGAAAGATACCGAAGAAAATAAATCACAGGAAACAGAAAACACTAAAAATCAAAATTCTCAAAATGCAAATAAAGGAAATGAAAAAACTAAATCAGGAAATGCGGATAGAACAGCCGATACAAAAGAAGCTGAAGAAAAAATGAGAAGTGATAACAGCAAGACAGCCTCGAATAAGGATTCTCAAAAACAGTCAAATGAA
Source organism: Leptotrichia sp. HMT-225 (assembly GCF_030644325.1). Lineage (NCBI taxonomy): Bacteria > Fusobacteriati > Fusobacteriota > Fusobacteriia > Fusobacteriales > Leptotrichiaceae > Leptotrichia > Leptotrichia sp. HMT-225. The sequence continues at coordinate 1,050,827 of NZ_CP130323.1, forward strand.
GGGAAGAAAGTCACGCAAAAACATTCAGAAAATACAAAAACAAAAGAAACTGAGAATAGTAACAGTGAAACTTTTGCAGAATCTGAAATGAGGAGAGAAAAGAACAGCAAGGAATAAAATGTGTAAGGACAATGACAATAGAATATTAATCTAGTCTTAAAAAATTCAGATTGAAAAAACTATTAGATGTGATATAATATTATTGTAAAAATAGAAATTTAAAAGAGGTGATAAAAATGGCAACTTCAAGTTTTACAACAGAATTAAAGTTTGATACAGAGGAAAAAATTTCATCATTTTTAGAAGCTATTGAAAATGCAAAAAATAATAAACCACTAGATGTAGATGTAGAATATGAATTTATTAAGGGTAATGATGTAAAAAAATTTTTTGAAGAATCTTCTGAAAAGAAAGGAGAATAATGAAATTTACTACATTTTCTTTAACAGAGTTATTATCACAAATTGGAGAAGATAAAGTTCGTAATAAATTAAAAGGATTTAGAAGCAAAGATAAGGACATTGAAAATTTTTTAATAAATAAGGCTATTTTCTTTGAAAAAATTTCGATTTCTTCAACATATTTAATTTTTAATTCTGAAAAAGAATTAGCAGGATATTTTTCCATAGCAAATAGAAGTTTAATACTCCAAAAGGAAGATTTAGATATAATTTCAAAAACTTTAAAAAAGAGATTAACTAAAAGTGCTTCTGAAAATAAATCAGGTGATTATGTAATTAATAGTTTTCTTTTAGGTCAAGTTGGTAAAAACTTTAATTTAGAGAAAAATAATTTAACAGGAAATGAAATTTTAAAAATTGCATATGAGTTATTGTTAGAAATTAGACAGAAAATTAGAGTAAAATTTATTTGGCTTGAATGTCAAAATAATGAAAAAATTTTGAATTTTTACCAAAATTTTGGATTTTCTAAAATAGATAATTTTATTTCTGAAAGTGGTTATAATGTAATGATAATGGAATTAAAATAAGGTTCTGAGAAAATAAAATAGTTATCATAAAGAATAGGAGAATAATGAAATTATACGAAAGAATAATACCAAAAACTTCTTCAACAAGTTATATATCTGGATGGGAAGCATTGAATATTCCTGATGAAAATAGAAATACTGCTGACTGGCATCCAAGAACTTATTTATTTTCTTATGATAAAGACAAGGCAATAAATCTGTATAATACGACAAATGTTTTAGGAAATTCTGGAATAAAGAAACGAATAATAGACTATCCAAGTAAAAGGGAAGTATACATTGCTAATTTTCCAAGAGCGATTGCAGACTTAGTTTTGACAATGAAAGATTACCAGTTACCTTCGCTTCATAACTGCTGCAGTGATTTTTTAAATGAAGATGAAACGGAACAGCTTTATCAATATCTGAGAAGTATAAAGGATAATTCAAGAGTGGATGAGTTTCTTAAATATGAATTTACTGTAAGATATTTTAATGATAAAAAATTATAACTGAATATTATAAAAATAGAAATTTATAAAGAGGTGAAAAAAATGTATGATGTAAAAGATATTGCCAACTGGTTTTTAATTTATAATTCGTATATGGAAACTAATCAAGGTGCGGATGGAATTAGTAATTTAAAATTGCAAAAATTACTTTACTATGCACAATCAGCGTATCTTGCATTAAAAAATACTCCGTTATTTTCAAATAATATTGTAGCGTGGAATCACGGACCAGTAGTTGAGGAAGTATATCAAAAGTATAAAAAGTATGGTTCAGACGATATAAAGGAATTTGATAAAGTAGATATTGATAAAGAAACAGAAAAGATATTGACAGAAGTATATAATGTATTTGGAGAATATTCTGCTTGGGGATTGAGAAATTTAACTCACACAGAAAAACCGTATATAGAAACTAAAATAAATAATGTTATCCCGCAGGATTTGATGAAAGAGAGCTTTAAAGAAAATTATGTCTAAAAAAATTAAAAAGTTAAAGAATAATAATTTTAAAAATATTTCAGAGGTAAAGTTATTATCTTATCCTGTTTTTTGTTTCAGATATTTGACTAAAAATAAAAATTATAATTTTAACAGGTTTAAAAATTCTAAAGAATCAAACGAAGCCAAAGGAATAGTTTTGGATAAGTTAATGGATATTCAGTTAAAAAGTTGGCTGGATTTACATCAGCAAAACAAAAGGACAGGTATTGAAACATTGTCAATTGAGAATATAAATTTTTCTCCATATGATTATGAAACTTCAAAGGATCAGAAAGTTTATGTTTTTAGATTAAATTCACAAAACTGGAGAATGATAGGCATAAAGTCAGAAATCAACACGGATGTTCTTCATATAATAGGATTTGATTTTGATTTTACTGCATATAATCACGGGAAATAAGTAAAAAAGGGAGTGATAATATGAAAAAGATAGTGGTTATTTTGATGTTTGCATTGGGAATGTTAGGATTTTCTGCAAAAATGTCTAATAATAATAGTGTAAATATAGATAAATTGATAGGATACTGGTATTACAGCAAAGTTGGATATCAAGATTCAGTAGGGATAAGGAAATTATCTAATGGAACATATCAAATTGGTTTTAATACTGGAGAAGAAAATGCGGATAAAAATGGATTTGAATGGGATGATATACAGTTATTAAAGAATGGAACTTATAAAATTCAAGGGATGGACAGATATATACATATAATAAAAAATGGATTTGTAATTAAAGATGGAAATGGAAATATTATTGATTATTTAGATAGAAAATTAAATAAGTTACCTTAATTTTAAAGTGTGAAAGGCTAGATTAAAATTCTAGTCTTTTTTTTGTGCTTTTTTAGAAAGGGGGATTAAAGGAAATATGAAAAAAATTGTAATTAGCTTGTTTTTCATTCTTAATTTGATAACAGTTTCTGCTGGAAATAAAGGAAATTATGATGTGGCAAAATATAGACAGGATGTTGTTAATTATGCAATGGCACAAGTAGGAAAGGCATATAGTCAGGCTAATAGAATGGGAGCAAATACTTATGACTGTTCCAGTTTTGTAGATAGAACTTCACAAGCGGCAGGTATGAGTTCTGTTACAGGAGCGAATACTAAAAATTGGGCAAATACAACAGCGAGTATGAGAGCAGGAGCAAAGGCGACTAAAATAGCAACCAATCAAATAAAACCAGGAGATGCCATTTTATTTAATGGACATGTAGTTTATGCAATTGGCATAGCAAATGGATGTAGTATTGATGTTGTTCACGCTTCAAATTCAAAACCATATCCTAAAGGTGGAGTAAAAGTATCAAAAGGCTACAATATATGTAAGGCACATGGAGGATATTCAGGAGTTATTACAGCAGAGCAGGTATTGATAAATAACGGATATACTCCAGTAAATTCAGATGGAACAGTTGCAGTACCTCCAGCAGGTTCAACAGTGTCTGCAAACGGAGGGCATTCTGGAAATAATGCTTCAACTGCTTCTACAAAATCATCGTTATCAGTAGATTGGGATAATATTCAAAATGAATTTGTACAAATTATAAATAGCGGGATAGAAAAAATGACACCTGGCTTATTAGTTCTTTTAAGTGTACTCACAGTTCTTGAAATAATGTGGATTCTATATGGCTATATAGTAAAAAATGTATTGGAAAATTTATGGATGTCCTTACTCAGAATAATGATAAAATTTTCAATACTGGCATATGTTATACCTAATGCAATTTCTTTAATTGATATGGGGTATGGAATATTTTCTGGAATTGGCTCATATTTTATGGGAAACAGTGGAGGGACTGTAACTTTAAACAGTATATGGGCAATAGCTGGAAGGGAAACAGGGAAAATCTTAAAGATTATTAATGAATCAAACTTTAATTTTTTTAATATTATTACTGATTCAAGGTTATTTTTTGAAGAACTTGGGAAAATGCTGCTGTTAATAGGCGTTATTATTCTTGTTTATTATTTTGTGGTAAGAATAATATTTGAAATGATGATGGCGGTATTACAGTTTAGAATGGCTTTGGGATTATCTTGGATATTTTTACCTTTTGATGTAAATTCGATTACAAAAAGGGACTTAGGAAATAAAGCATTGACAACGCTATTTCTCACAGGAAGTAAAATAGTTGTCATAATGGCACTGGAAGGAATAGTATTTAAAAACTTGGATGCGGCAGGATTTGGGGAAGTTACTTTTAAGGAATTGAAATATGAAACTATATTTTTGTTTATCACAGTAGGAATGATAATGGCTTTTGTAATGAATGAGGCAGACAAGATAACAACGACACTTGCCAAAGGAAATTAAAAAGTGGGAGGAAATTGTGGATATACGAACTAAAAAGTTTAACTTGATAATGCTTTCTGTATCAATATTTCTTGCCATAACATTCACAGTACTACATCTATTGTCAAATATTTATGTAATAAATGTAACACCCTCAATTCCATTAGGAATATACAAACTGGAAAAATTTGATGGAATGTTGAAAAAGGGGGATTTAGTTGTTTATGAGGTGGATGATAAATATAAAAATTTGACAAGTATAAAAGGGACAATGTTTAAACCAGTAAAGCCTGTTGCGGCATTTTATGAAGATAAAGTTGAGATAAAAGGTAACCGGATATATGTAAACGGTGAAGATTATGGAGAAATATTTCCTGAAATATCGTCTAATTTCAATGGGAAAATAAAGGAAGATGAAGTTTTGACATTATCTAAAGTCAGGGGGACATTTGACGGAAGATATTATGGTGCAATAAAGAAGTCAAAAATAGAGAAAAAAGCAAGGTTGATATATGAGTTTAGAATATGAAGATAAGATGATTAAACTGAAATCTAATGAAAAAAAGAAAATTGAAATACATAAGAAAATAGTTAAGACAGATGAAAAAATAAAGGAAATCAGACGAGAAATAGCAAATGATACAAGAAGGCTAAATACATCGGAAAAAAATCAAAAATGGAAGCAAAGAACAAGAAAACTGATTGAAATGGGAGTTCTGCTTGAAATTGCGAATATTTTAAATGAAGATAAGGCAACGTTGCTGGGATATTTTATGAAATTTCAGTTTTTAAGCAATGATGAAATTAAAGACTGTAAAATTATGGGAGGTGAAGAGTTTCAGATGAGAGAAGAAAAGAAACAGATGTTGAAACGAAGATTGGAGAAAAAAGATGAGTTTAGATAATTTGAAAGAAATGATGAAAAATGAAGGATTTTCTCCCTTAGAAAGTGAAGATTTTGAAGAAATAGAGCGAAAAAAAACTAACAAAGTAACGGAACTTCAAGGCGATGAATTAAAAGAAAGGGTGAAATTAGAAAAATTAGAAATAAAAGCTGAACTTGCTGAAGAACTTGAACAGTTTATACACGATGAGGAAAGAAAATATAATCAGGAAAAGAGGAGAATTGAAAGTGAATATGATGAAAAAATTTATCAGTTAGAGCAGCAGCAGAAAAAAATTTATCGAGATAGGAGAGAAAAGTTATATGAAACAGAAGATGCTTTAAAAATTAGAGAAAATGAAATTGAAGCGGAAATGCAGAAATTGAATGAAAAAGTAACCGAAAGGGAAAGTGAATTAAAAAAGTTGAATGAAGAAATAGATAGAAAATTAGGATTTAAAGAATATCTAAATGAGAATAATTTTATATACAGAAATAAGTTGGAAGCTGTATTGATACTGAGAAAATTGAAAAATAAAAGAATAAAGATACTGAGCAGAATAGAATACGATACTGTTTTTAAAAATGTTATTGGAGGAGTGAATGAACTGATAAAAATGAATAATTTGATAATAGATTACAAAAAATTTGTAAAAGGGCAGGAAGCAAGAAAGAGATAAAATTTTAATTGATAAGAAAGGGCTAGAATAATGTTGTTGAGCATGTTTCAAAAAAATGAGAAAAAAGAATATTTAAAAAGGATAGGAGTAAAATTTTCTAAAGACGAAAAACAGGAGATAAAGAAAATGATAAAATCAAATTTGACTCTTGAACAGTTTAAATTATGTGTAACACCTGTACTTAATGAGGAAATATTGCAAAAAAGAGCTGAAAATAACTTGGATGATAGCAAATGGGAAAAACTTGTAATGAAAAAACTGGATGTAAATCAGATGAAGGAAATAAGGAAAGGATTTGAAAAAGGGTTATCAGAAGAGGATGTTGAGCTGTATGTAAAAAGTGGATATGACAGCAAAACAATGGAAAAAATCAGGAATATGCTTGAAAAAGATAAAAATAATGAGTATCTTCGAGAATATTTGATGTTAAAGGATAAAAAGGAAATAAAATCAATTACTAATGAAAAATTGGAAAAATACATTGAGGAAAACAAAATGAATGAACTTAGAAATAAGGCTGATAAAATGGAAAAATGGTATGAAGCTTCAATATATGCAGGTAAAAATACATTTAAATATTATTCTTCAGAAAAAATAAGAGATGATGAAAAATATGTTATGAAAAAAGTCAAAGAAAATGGGAAAAATCTTGAATATGCAAGTGAAAGGCTTAAAAATAACAGGGATTTAGTTTTGGAAGCAGTAAAACAGGATGGACGTGCTTTACAATTTGCAAGCGAGGAATTAAAAAATGATAAGGAAATAGTGATGGAATCTGTAAAAAACTACCCTAATTCCTATCAATATGCAAGTTCTGAAATGCAAAAGGATGAAGATGTAGTAACGGAAGTTTTAAAGAGAAATGAAGACGCTCTAAGTTATGGAGATGAAAATATTAAGCAGGAAATAGAGGAAATTAAGGAAAAATACAAGGACAGTGATTTTGATGGGCTGACAGATAGAGAAGAAAAATTTGTGTATGGAACAAATCCTTATTTAAAAGATACTGATTTGGATGGAAAGACTGACTATGAGGAAATAAAGATAAATTATACAAATCCGAAAATAAAAAGCAAGGGCATTGAAATTGAAAGAATAGCAAAGGAGATGATTAGTAAATGAAAAAGTGCATATTGTTTCTTATGATAGTTTCAAACATTTCCTTTTCTGGCGGAGAGATAAGTTTTGAAAAACAGAAGAAAAAAGTTGAACAGGAAAGAATTGATAAATTGAAAATACAAAAGGATAATGAGGCTGACAAGGGTAAGGAATTAAATGATTTAAAAGAAGATACAAGCAATATTCAGTCACAAAGCAACAGATTATTTTATGATGATAAGCCTGTAAAAAAAGTTAATAATGCTTCTCATATTCAAAAAAATATTGGAAACAGAAAACTTATTGAATATATTAAAACACAGAACAGCAGACTGAATGAAAATGAAATACAAAATATACTTGGCTATGTTTTCAAATACAGCAAAGAGTATAACTTTAATCCATATTTAGTTTTAGCAGTTATGAATACTGAAAGCCATTTTAATCATTCAACAGTATCAAGTGCTGGAGCAAGAGGACTTATGCAGTTAATGCCTTTTAACTTTAGGGAATTTGGAGTGGATAACAGCATATCAGGAAATATAAAGGGAGGTGTGCTGCATTTAAAAAGAGATTATGAAAAAACTGGGAGTGTTTCAAAAATGCTGGTCTGCTATAACGCTGGCTGTGGAAGATTAGCAAATAACGCTTGGAAAGGGATAAAGGAAACAAGGGAATATATACCAAAAGTAATTCAGAAATACAATAAAATAATAAACTTGTAACTATATTTTCTCACACGTGAGAAAATCAAAATTAGGTCAGTGGATTTTTTTCATTACAAAAGTTTTGAGAAAAAACACTGAGCAGTAAAAATAATAAGAATTATGAAACAAGATTTGAAGGAGTGGAAAATGTTTAATAATGTTGTAAAAATTTTAATGGGAATATCAGTTATTTCTTCGTTATCTTTTTCTAAGGGGGAAATTAATTTTCAGAAACAATTAATAAATGAAGATAGTAAAAAGATGGAAATAATTGAAAATAACACAACTAAGAGCAATAAAGACAGAGAAGAAAAAATAAGATATAAGATTGTAGAATTTGCAAAAACTCAGATTGGAAAGCCTTATGTGTATGGTGCAACTGGAAGTAGCAGTTTTGACTGTTCCAGCTTTGTACAGTATGTGTTCAAAAAAACATTGGGAATTACAATTCCACGTGTTTCGGCAGAACAGTCAGTATTTAAGCCAAAATTACATAACAACATTAAAAAAGGAGATTTATTATTTTTTGAAACTTTAGGAAAAGGTAGAATTTCACATGTCGGGATGTATATTGGGAATAGACAGTTTATACATGCCAGTTCAAAAAGCAAAAGAGTAACTGTATCAGACTTTACTGGATTTTATCAAGATAAATTTAGATGGGCAGTGTCGGTTATATAAATGTGAAGGAGATAGTATGGAAAGTAAGGTAATTCAACAATTTTTAGGAGAAATTGATGGCGTAAAATTTGACAAGGAAAATGTGTATTATTCATCAGAACATATTTTATCAAAAATAGAAGAAAAATTTGGAAATATATATAACAAAGAATTTGTAAAAGAATTGAGAGATACAATTAATACCTTAAATTTAAAATACGATGAGTTTAGTTTTGATACTTTGGAACATGATTTTAGTAATTGTATAGAGGAAGCTGATGAATTTAAAAATGTAGAATTTACATATTATGGAGATGATTGGAAAATTGAAATATTAAATGATGGAATAAAGAATAATAAGTATTTAAAAACTGAAAAAGAGAAAAATGTAGGTGAAAATCAAAAGCAAAGTTTTTCTAAAAGTTTTTGGAATGCTGATAACAAAGATTTAGAGAGATAGAAGTAAGGGGGAAAATATATGAAAAAATTAATAATAGCAGAAAAGCCAAGTCTTGCACGTAATATTGCAAGTGCATTGAATGTCAGGGTTAATAAAGAGGGATATATGGAAAACGAAAAATATATTGTTTCTTGGGCTTTTGGACATTTGTTTGAATTAAGGGATGTTGATGGATATGTTGGAGAAAAAAGAAAATGGAGTGAAGTTAGATTGCCATTTTTTCCTGAAAAATTTGAATTTGATTTAAAAAATGATTCGGGAATAAAAAAACAGTATAAGGTATTAAAAAACCTTATTAACAGCAAGGAAGTTGATGAGATAGTAAATGCGGGAGATGCAGACAGGGAAGGGCAAATTATAGTGGATATTATTATCAATGCCATAAAAACTGATAAGAAGATAAAAAGATTGTGGCTTCCTGAACAAACTGAAGAAACCATAAGAAAAGCCATAAATAATCTTGAAGATAATTTTAAATATAGAAATTTGCATAATGAAGGGCTTGCAAGGACATATATGGACTGGCTTATGGGAATCAATCTTACAAGATATATTTCATTAAAGGCAAACACGCTTTTTCCAGTCGGACGTGTTCTTATTCCAGTTATAAAATATATTTATGATAGAGATTTGACAATTAAAAATTTTATTCCTAAAAAATATTTTACTGTTGAGGGCGAAACTATGTGTAATGGAACTTTATTAAAACTTGTCTGTGATAAAAAATATAACCTTTTAGAACTTGAAAAAGCTAAAAGTTGTTCGTATGAGTTAAATAGAAATAAAGGGATTGTAAAGGATATAACTGAAAAGGAAATTATTCTTAATCCTCCAAAACTTTTTTCACTTTCAAAATTACAAAGTAAATTATCGAAGGAAAATAAAATAAGTTTTGCAAAATCTCTTGAAATTATACAAAAGCTCTATGAAAAGGGATTTATTACATATCCTAGAACAAATACAGAATATCTTGCTGAAGAGGAAAAAGACAAGGTAAGAGAACTTATAAATTTATATAGTGATTATAAATTGGAATTTAAAGATAGTAAAAAAATATTTGACAGTAGCAAGATTGAGAGCCATAGTGCAGTAATACCAACTTTGAAAATTCCTGATATGAATAGTTTGGATTTGGAAGAAAAGATAATTTTTGAAACAATAAGAAATAGATTTATTTCAAATTTTTTAAAGGAGCAAGCGATAATTAATCAAACTGAAATAAAGATTGCTGTGGGAAACGAAATTTTTAATTTGAAAGGAAAATCAGTAAAGCAGGAAGGGTTTTTAAAATATGAAAATCAGAAGATAGATAATAAGTTGCCATATTTTGAAATTAATCAAAAAATTGATGTTGATTTTAAAGTTGTTGATAAATTAACCGTTCCTCCTAAAAAAGTTACTGAGGAAAATTTGAGTAATTATTTAAAAAACCCTTTTAGAAAAGAAAAAAATCAAGAAAATGAGGACGATACACAAGAATATAGAGAAATAATGAAAGGTGTAGAGATTGGGACGGAGGCGACTAGAACAGGGATAATTGAGAATGCTAAGAAATATGGATATATTACTTCTGGAAAACAGAATTTTAGTATAACTGAAAAAGGAATAAAGTTAATTGAACTGCTAGATTTGCTCCATATTAATCTTTATGCAGAAAAGACTGTTGAGTTTTCTATGCTTCAGAAAGATATTTATAATAACAGAAAAACAGTAGATGATATTATTGAAAAAACTAAAAGTGAGTTACAAAATATAATAAATCGAGATGCAGAAGTTGAAAAACTTGAAAAAGAAATGGAAGTTATTGGAAAATGTCCTAAATGTAACAGTAATGTTTATGAGAACAGTAAAAGTTACTATTGCAGTAATTATAAGAAGGGATGTAAAACATCTCTTTGGAAAGAAGCAAGTTATTTTGGACAAAAAATAAAGATAAGTAAGGATAATGCAAAAAAATTATTAAGAGGGGAACAGGTTGTGTTTAAGATAAAAAGTAAAAGTAGAAAGGAGTATAATGCACATTTTGGAATAGAAATAAATGGAGATTATTTGAACTTGCAAAGAAAGGATTTTATAAAAATAGAAAAATGATAATTAAAATTTGAAATCACAAAATTTTATATTAGGGGGAAGAAATGGGATATAAAATTCAAAATGTATTGGAAAATGCACATAAAAAAGTAAATGAAGATTTTAGTGAGTATATTAACTATCTTCACGTTATGGGAAACAATTATAAATATTCTGCAATTGAACAGCTAAATATATTTTTTATTCGTCCTGAAGCTGTGGCTTGTGCAGAATATGACTTTTGGAAAGAAAATTTTAACAGAGTTGTGGAAAGAAATCAGAAGGGAATACCCGTATATAATGTAAGGAATGGAAAAAAGAATGTCAGATATATTTTTGACGTTACCCAGACAGTATCTTTGGATAAGAGAAACGATGAAAAACCTAAATTATGGGAATTTAATAATAGAACTCATAAAGATGTTTTTGAAAGAATGACAGGAAAATCAGATTTTGAAGAAGCACAAATGGTGCTTATAAATCAGACAATGCTTGAAAACAGCAAATTAGATACTTTCAATTACAAAGATACAGAAGTTCTTGAAAGTTTTATAAAAAAATCTGTTCTGATTGCACTTGATCAAAGAATGGGAATTAAGAAAAAGGATATATTTAATGAAAAGGAAAAGGAAATTTATTCTTTATTCTCAGACTTTAGAACTATGGAACTAATATCATCAGAAATATCCAATGTGGCAAAAAAAGTTCTAATCAAAGTAAGTAAGGAAATTCAGAAAATAAATGATGAGAAAACTTTGGAAGAAAATAGTAAAATTGGGTATGATATAGAAAATGAAAAAAATGAGGAGGAATTGGAATATGCTGAAAAAGATGATAGACGGAAAAGAATATCTGATAGAGAATGGGATATATACTCCAGTAGTGAAGGGAACATCCTACGAGCAGGCGGGAGGGACTTACAAAATGATACTGATGGACGAGAAGTTTCAGGTGTTAGTTCCGAATTTGGAGGAAGAGAAAATAGACTTGAGCAGACTCAACTCTTGGGGACGATCGAGAATGAAGTATCTGGAACAAGAGAAAGAAGAATTTTTGAAAAATCTTCTAATGAAAGGCGAAGTTATGGAACATCTATTTTCAATTCAGAAGGAAGTAGAGAAATTTTGGGAGATAGAAAAACCCAAAATGATGAAAACTATGGGATTAACCGAAGAATTAAAAGAAAAAGATCAAATGGAATGGGTAAGGCTTATGAACAACCTACTCTCTTCTCTCAGGGAAATAACTTACAATCAGATAATTTACAAATAGAAAATGATAATATAATTACTCAAAAAAATATTGACGACGTATTAAAATCATACAGCGGAGCGAAAAATATTTATAATTTTTTTCAAGATAACAGTTCAAGGGAAGATAGAATAAAATATTTGAAACAGGAATACGGAATAGGCGGATTTTCAATATCCGATCATGGAGATTTTATTGATGACGCATTTTATACTTCTCAAAATATGAAGTTATATAAAAACCATTTTAGTGCTAATGAAGTTAAAGTAGTCCTGTCTTGGGATAAAATAGAAAAAAGGATACAGGAACTTATAGATGAAAATCAATATTTTATTCCCGAAAAGGAAACAGAAAATATTATTGAAAATGATGAAATAATATATCCTTATATAGATAAAGAAAATAGTAAAGATAATATTTCTAAAAATTTTAAAATTACTGAAGAAATCCAATCTGAAAAACTGTTGCCATCAGAGCGTCTAAACAATAATATTGAAGCTATAAAAGTTTTAAAAAATTTGAAGGAAAGAGAAGCTGCAGATGATGAAAAGATAGCACTTTCTAAATATGTCGGATGGGGAGGACTAGCTGATGTATTTGATGAAAACAAAGGTGGACAATGGGAAGAAGCAAGAAATTTTTTAAAAGAAAATTTGACGCAGGAAGAATATGATAATGCTAAGGCAAGTACATTGACAGCCTTTTATACACCTAAAATAGTAGTTGATTCCATTTATAAAGGAATACAGCAACTTGGATTTGAAGGTGGGAATATTTTAGAGCCAAGTTGTGGTGTGGGAAATTTTATAGGTAATTTACCTGATGAATTAGAAAACTCCAAGATATATGGTGTGGAACTAGACAGTATCAGCGGAGATATTGCTAAAAAACTTTATCCTGAAAGTAATATTCAAGTAAAAGGATTTGAAAAAACAGAATTTTCCAACAATTCATTTGATGTTGTGATAGGAAATGTTCCTTTTGGAGATTTTAAGGTAATGGACAGAGAATATGAAAAGCAGAACTTTATGATACACGACTACTTTATTGCAAAATCATTGGATAAAGTGAAAAAAGGCGGAATTATGGCTTTTATAACTTCTTCTGGAACCTTTGATAAAAAGGATGACAGTGTGAGAAGATACATTGGAGAAAGAGCGGAACTATTGGGAGCAATAAGGCTTCCAAATGATACATTTAAAGGAGTTGCTGGAACAGAAGTAACATCGGATATTATATTTCTAAAGAAAAGGGAAAATATAAATAAAGAGGAGCAGGACTGGTATGCGGTTAAATCTGATTCTGAAGGATTTATCTACAATAAGTATTTTGTGGATAATTCTGATATGATTTTAGGAAAAATGGAGGAAGTTAGTGGACGTTTTGGGAAAACATTAACTTGTATACCAAAAGAAAATAGTAATTTAAAGGATGAATTAGAACGAGCAGTTGGGAATATAGAAGGAAGTTATGAAAAAACTCTTGCTGAAGAAAAAGAAACTGTAATTGCAGTTGAAAATGAAGATTATGAAATAAGAAATTTTTCATTCTTCAAAAAAGATAACGATATTTATTTTAAAGAAAATAGTGAAATGATATTACAAGATTTATCAGATAGAGATAAGGATAAAATATCAAAATATATAGAACTGACAACTTCATTAAGGAAAGTTATTCAGATTCAAAAAGATGGGGAAACAGATGATAGACTAAAAATCGAACAGGAAAAACTAAATAGAATATATGATGGATTTATTATTAAGCATGGATACTTAAATTCAAGAGCAAATTCGAGATTATTTACTGAAGATTCTAATTATTCCTTATTATCTTCAATAGAAATATTTGATGAACGTGGAAACTTTAAGAAAAAAGGGGATATTTTTTCCAAAAGAACTATAAAGCAATCAAAAGTTATAGATAGAGTAGATACTCCGCAAGAAGCATTAATTCTTTCAATTTCTCAAAAGGCAAAAGTGGATTTTGAATATATGACAGATCTTACTGGTATGAAAAAAGAAGAGTTAATTAACAGTTTAAAAGGAGAAATATTTCTTAATATAAATCAAGATTTTCCACAGGAATTTCAATATGTAACACAGGATGAATATTTAAGTGGCAATATAAGAGAAAAAATAGAATATATTGACAAATTTAATTCTCTTTCTGATGAAGAAAAAAAAGGAATAAGCCCTGAAATACTAAATTTTCAAAAAGAAAAATTGCAGGAAGTAATGCCTAAACCACTTGAAGCAAGCGAGATAAATGTCAGAATTGGAGCAACTTGGGTTCCTAAAAATCATATAAAGGACTTTATTGTGGAAACATTAAAGACGCCAGCATATAAAAGTTCATATATTAAAGTTCATTATTCTGAATACACTTCCGAATGGAGAATAGAAAATAAGAATATAGATAGTGATAATCCCCTTGCTGTTATGACCTTTGGAACTGAAAGGGTAAATGCGTACAAACTTATAGAAGATTCTCTAAACTTGAGGGATACAAAAATTTTTGACTATGAAACAGATTCGGAAGGTAAAAAAATAGCAATTTTAAATAAGAAGGAAACTATGCTGGCAGGACAAAAACAGGATATTATTAAACAGGCTTTTAAAGACTGGATTTTTAAGGATCTTGAAAGAAGGAATGAATTAACTAAGATATATAATGAAAAATTTAACTCAATTCGGCTAAGGGAATATGATGGAAGCCATCTTACCTTTAATGGCATAAATCCTGAAATAAAATTAAGGCCACATCAATTAAACGCAGTTGCAAGAACATTGTATGGTGGAAATACACTGCTTGCACACGTTGTGGGAGCAGGAAAAACTTTTGAAATGGTTGCTTCTGCTATGGAATCTAAAAGACTTGGACTTGCGACAAAATCAATGTTTGTTGTCCCTAATCATTTGACTGAACAACTGGGAAGGGAATTTTTGGAACTTTATCAAGGAGCAAATATTCTTGTAGCAACTAAAAAAGATTTTGAACCTAAAAATAGAAAGAGATTTATTGGAAGAATTGCAACTGGGGAATATGACGCTGTAATAATAGGGCATTCTCAGTTTGAGAAAATACCAATGAGCAAGGATTACCAGCAAAAACATATACAAAATGAAATTGATGAAATTATACAAAATATCCAAACATTAAAGCAGGAAAATAATCAGAATTTTACTGTAAAACAGCTTGAAGGTACAAAAAAGAAACTGGAAGTAAGATTAAAAAAATTAAATGATGATTTTAAAAAGGATAATGTCGTTACATTTGAAGAATTAGGAGTTGATAAGCTGTATGTAGATGAGGCACATTCATTTAAAAATTTGTTTTTATACACTAAAATGAGAAATGTAGCTGGAATAGGGCAAACTGAAGCATTAAAATCGTCGGATATGTTTATGAAATGTAGATATATGGATGAAATAACAAATGGAAAAGGAGTTGTGTTTGCGACAGGTACACCAGTTTCCAACACTATGTCCGAACTTTATACAATGCAAAGATATTTACAGTATGATGAACTTAAAAAACAAGGACATCAAAATTTTGATTCTTGGGCAAGCACATTTGGGGAAACAGTTACAGCTATTGAATTATCTCCTGAAGGAAATGGCTATAGAACTAAAACAAGATTTGCAAAATTCTACAATCTTCCTGAACTTATGAACAATGTTAAACAGTTTGCAGATATACAGACTGCCGATATGCTAAATTTGCCAACACCTGAAGTAGAGTACAAAAAAGTATTGACTAAACCGACAGAGGAACAGAAATTAATATTAGAAAGTCTTTCAGAAAGAGCAGAAGAAGTAAGAAACAGAAATGTGGAACCAACAGAAGACAATATGTTAAAAATTACAAATGACGGTAAAAAGCTTGCACTAGATCAGAGGATTGTAAATGAGATGCTTCCTGATGATGAAAATAGCAAAGTAAATGCCTGCGTAGAAAATATCTACAATATATGGAAAGAAAGCGTTGAAAAAAAATCTACACAGCTTGTATTTTCTGATATGTCTACTCCCAAAAATGATGGAAGTTTCAATATTTATGAAGATTTAAAAGAAAAATTGATTAATAAAGGTATTCCTGAAGAAGAAATAGCATTTATTCATAATGCAAATTCTGAAAAGCAAAAGGATGAACTTTTTGCAAAAGTAAGAACAGGAGATGTAAGAATATTGCTGGGTTCAACACAAAAAATGGGAGCAGGAACAAATGTACAGACAAAACTAATTGCACTTCACGACTTAGATGTGCCATGGCGTCCTTCGGACTTGGAGCAACGGGCTGGAAGAATAGTTAGGCAGGGGAACGAAAATAAGAAAGTAGAGATTTATAGATATGTTACTGAGAATACATTTGACGCTTATTTGTGGCAAACTATCGAGAATAAACAAAAGTTTATAAGCCAAATTATGACTTCAAAAACTCCAGTCAGAGTAGCAGAAGATGTTGATGAAAGCTCTTTAAACTATGCTGAAATAAAGGCACTTGCAACTGGAAATCCTTTAATTAAGGAAAAAATGGATTTAGATATGGAAGTAAATAAGTTAAGAATGCTCGAAGCCAATTACAAGTCAAACCTGTATCGCCTTGAGGACAAAATAACAAAAGAATACCCTACAAAAATTAGTAAAATGGAAAAATATATTGAAAATGTGAAGGAAGATATTTCTAAAATAGAGCCAAAATCAAATAATGAGGATAAATTTACATCTATTGAAATTAATGGAACAAAAATTTATGATAAAAAAGAAGCTGGAGAAGAGCTTTTAAAAGCTATAAAGGGTACTGGAATATCTGATGAGCCTCAAATTATTGGAAGTTATAGAGGATTTAAACTGTCTTCAAATTTTGATTTCTATGAGAAAAAATATAAATGTGTATTGGAAAACAAAGAAAAATATTATACTGATTTTGGGAAAGATTCAATTGGAAATATAACAAGAATAGATAATTTGTTAGATAAAATTCCTGAAAATCTGGAGAAAGAAAAGATAAGACTTGAAAATTACAGGGAAGAATTTGCCAATGCGAAAGAAGAAGTTAATAAGCCTTTTGAAAAAGCAGATTTATTATTAGAAAAGATTAAAAGATTAAGTGAGGTTAATAAACTAATAGAAGCAGGGATGAAGGAGAAAGAAAGTGTTAAGGAAAAGGAGGATGTTCAAGATTTGGATAATGAAGATTTTGAGAGATAATATAAAAAAATATTTATAGAGATTAAAAATATTTGAGTTTGTATTTTTAGATTTAATTTATATTTTAGAACAGTAATTTATTTAGATTGAATAGAATTTATTATATATTCCCAAAATCAAGGGATAATTAATAGACACTAATAACATTGAATTAGATTGTGTTTTTGTGATAAAATTAACAAAAAACAGGAAGTGAAACAAAATTGTTTTATCTTCCTGTTTTAGTTTAAAAATACACACTATAACTACAATTACAGATTGACTATTTTTGGTAAATACGATATAATAATTACGAGAAATAATTGTATTGTGAGGTGTGTATTTATGATTAATCTTAATTTGTTTGCTAATGATACATATAAATTACTTAAATTTTTATATGATAATCAAATACAGGTAAAAGAAGATTATTATGTAGTTTTATCTCAACAGGAAATAGCAGATATACTGCATTATTCAAAACTAAAAACAAATAATATAATGAAAGATTTAAGGAATAATGATTTTATAACCACTTTTAACAATAAACGTGGCAAATATATGATTACTAATAAAGGTTATAAAGTTATTGAAATTTTAGAAAGGAAATATTAGATGTATGATTTCAAAAAATAGAGAAAAAATGAAAAAGAATATTTTTGAATATGTAGGAGATTTGCTAAAAACAGAGTCTAAATACACTTCAAAAGATGGTAAATTGTTAAAAACGTCTATTTATAATGATATAATGACAATGAATGAACAATTACTTTCGTTATTATTAAGTGATGAACTTGTTAAAGAAAGATTTTTTAAAAACCTTAATGGAACTTTAATTTTTGACAAACAAAAATTTGCATGGTTTATAGAGTCTAAAGAATTTTTATCTGATTCATACACAAGATATATAAATAAAATAGGGCTAACACATAATGGTAATTATATTTCTAAATCAAATGATGTAGTTTTAGACTTCCCTTACAAAGATTGTGTACTTGAAGGTGGGCAAGACAAGGATGACCAAAAACGAAAAGAAATTTTTTATAATGAAATTATTGCGAGTGAAGAAATAAACAGAATGTTAGCACCCAAAGTCTTTACCAAAGCTAAAAGATATTCAAAAAATGGTGTAGAAGAAAACATCACTTTTAATGATGATGACAATTTAATAATAAAAGGGAATAACTTAATTGTATTATCAAGCTTATTAAGAAGATACGAAGGTAAGGTAAAATGTATTTATATAGATCCGCCATATAACACTGGAAATGATAGTTTTAATTATAATGATAGTTTCAATCATTCTACTTGGCTTATATTTATGAAAAATAGGTTGGAATTAGCAAGAAAGCTCTTAAAAAATGATGGAGTTATTTTTGTTAGTTTGGATGACAGAGAAGCACATTATTGTAAAGTATTAATGGATGATATTTTTGGTTCAGACAACTATTTGAATGACATCATTTGGAATTCAACAAAATCAGTTACTAATACCGCTATTATATCTGTATCACATACACATACATTAGTTTATTTTAAAAATAAAGATTATTTTGTTAAAAATAGAACTGAATTTAGAGTTAAAGATAACGGAGAAGGATTTTCAAATCCAGATAATGATTCAAGAGGTCCATGGAAAGCAGACCCTTTTCAAGTAGGAGGTTGGCGTCCTAATCAACAGTATGAAATAGTGAATCCAAAAACTGGCAAAGTATATCTCCCCAACGAAGGTTGTAGTTGGAAAAATGATTACGATAAATTTCAAGAACTTTTAAAGGATAATAGAATTATTTTTGGTGCTACAGGAGAGTCGGGTCCCCAAAGAAAAAGATTTTTATACGAGGCAAAAGAAAGAGGTAAAGTTGTTAAAACTATTTGGGATGATGCAGGAACAACAACTAATGGTACTCAACACTTGAAAAAATTATTTGGTAAAAATGTTTTTAGTAATCCAAAACCAGAACAGTTTATTAAGAAGATTCTAGAACTTTCTACAAAAGAAGGCGATCTAGTTTTAGATTACCATTTGGGGTCAGGTACAACTTGTGCTGTAGCTCATAAGATGAGGAGAAAATATATTGGTGTAGAACAAATGAACTATATTGAATCAATAACTTTGGAACGTATGAAAAAGGTTATTTTAGGTGAAAAAGGAGGAATTTCAGAAGAGACAAAGTGGAATGGAGGGGGTACATTTGTATATTGTGAAATTTTAGAAGATGCTAAAAATCTTATGAAAATGATTGATGACTCAAACGAAAGTAATATTGATGGTTTAAAAAAACTTATATATACAGATGAAAGAATAATACCATATGTAAATAGATATGAGTTAGAGAATTTAGATTTAGAGTTTGAACAGCTTGATTTTGATGAAAAAAAAATAGTATTGAAAAAATTGATTAATAAAAATAAGTTATATGTTAATGATTCGGATATCGACGATTCAAGATATAACGTATCTGAAAATGATAAAAAATTTACCAGCTCATTTTATGGAGGAAAAAGAACATGTTAAGCAATAGTAAAAAAATATCTAAAATTGATGATTCTAGTAAAAAATTTATAATGGATTGTTTGGGTAATAATAATACGTACGGATTTGATATAGATTCAATTTATTTTGTGGATGGTCAATGGTATTTGTTTGAATATTTAAAATGTGAAAATGGATATATGAATCCACACACCAGCAACCCAAAATACTATCCTTGGAATTATAAGAAATTTTTGTCTTTGTATAAAATAAAGAATGAATTGAACGGAAAATTATTTTTAATAAACTATAGTGATCGAGAATCAGACCGTGATTTAGTGAAAGTTATGGAAGTAATTGGTATTAAAAAAGATTTGATAAATGATTATATTAAATCTACAACAAAGCCAAAACACTTAGAATATTTGATTATAGAAGAAAAAAATATTAAAAGAAAAGAATTTGAATTATGGTTAAGAGAATTAAATGATAAAGCAGGGAAAACAGGAATTGTTTTGGAGGACTGATGGAATACTTATACAATAAAATAGAACAATATAGAGAGCTTGTTGGGTGTAAAGACGTTCCTAATAGCATTTTAACAAATCTTTCTAATAGAATATTATTACGTGATTATCAAGAATATGCACTAACTAATTTTATATCATATTACGAAGATGAAAAATTATTAAAAAATAAACAAATTCATACACTTTTTCATATGGCTACAGGAAGTGGAAAAACCGTCATAATGGCAGCTCTTATCCTTTATTTGTACACAAAAGGGTACAGAAATTTTTTGTTTTTTGTAAATCAGACAAACGTACTTGAGAAGACGATTGATAATTTTATCAACACACTTTCTAATAAGTATTTGTTTAATGATGTGATTGAACATTTAGGCAATAAAATCAAAATTAAAAAAGTTGATAATTTCAGTGGGAATACATTAGATGATGATATTGAAATACTTTTTACAACTACTCAAAAATTTCATATGGATTTATTTGAAGCAAAAGAAAATTCTATAACTTATGAAGATTTTGAAAACAATAAAGTTGTGTTTATTTCAGATGAAAGTCATCATATTAACTCACTAACTAAGAAGCCAACTAAAGACGAGGAATTAGTAAAAAGTAGTTGGGAATATTCAGTAATGAATGCTTTTCATAGAAACAGAGATAGTATTATGCTCGAATTTACTGCAACTTGTGATTTAAAAGATAACAATGTTCTTGCAAAATATCAAGATAAAATTATATTTAACTATCCTTTAAGTTCTTTTAGAGAAAGTGGATACACTAAAGATTTTCAAAATTTTGCAACAGATACGGATTTATGGACTAGAGCTTTAATCGCATTAGTAATGAGTGAATACAGAAAATTTCTGTTCACAGATTTAAAGTTAAATATAAAACCTGTAATAATGTTAAAATCTCAAAAAATATCAGAGTCTGAAAGTTTTTATGTTGAATTTTTTAAAAGCATTAAAAATCTTACAACAGATGAAATTAAGAATTTGGAGTTAATTGGAATCAATATATTGAATAAAGCTATTAAATATTTTGAAAAAAAAGATGCTAGTTTAGAAATTTTAAAATGTTCTATAAAAAATTCATTTACAGAAGACACTTCTATTATTATGAATGGTTCGTCTGATAATAACAAAGAAAATCAGTTATTGGTAAATTCACTGGAAAACACAGACAATCCAATTAGAACAATATTTGCGGTTGATATGTTGAATGAAGGTTGGGATGTATTAAATTTATTTGATATAGTTCGTTTATATGATACTAGACAATCAAGTGGAAAAATTAGCACATATACAATCAAGGAAGCACAATTAATTGGTAGAGGTGCAAGATACTGCCCATTTATTGATGAAGATGAGGAATTGAAGTTTAGACGTAAATATGATGGAGATTTAGAAAATAAAAATAGAATACTAGAAACAATGTACTTTCATAGTAAAAATGATTCTAAATATATTTCAGAGTTAAAACAGGCTTTGATTGCAACTGGTCTTCAGGCACAAGCTCCTGTTACGATCGAGTATAAGATTAAAGATGATTTTAAAGATAGTGATTTTTATAAAAAAAGTTATGTGTTTTCAAATAAAAGAATACCTAAAGGAAGAGATAGTGTTACAACTATTGAACCAAGTATGAGAACAAAAATTTATTATTATACTGCTCTTTCTGGAAAAGGTAATGTAATTAACTTATTTGGAGATGAAACGAACAATCATAATTCAATAAATGCTAAAACAAAAAGAATAAAATTCAAAGATATAGACTTAAACATTTTATTAGGCACTAGCGAATATTTTGAAGAGTTACGATTTGATATTCTAAAGAAAAAATATCCCAACTTAAATTCTAAGACAGAATTTTTTACTTCTGATAACTTTATTGGAAATTCAATTTTAGAAATAACATATACTTCTGATGAACTTTCCGGAAGAGATATATTTTTAGCATTAAAAAAAGCCTTTATTTCAGTTTCTTCTTATGTGGGTTCATTAAAACAAGAATTTGTTGGTTCTACAGAGTTTACACCTAGAAAGTTGAGAGATATATTAAAGGATAAAAAGATTTATATGGAACAAATAAATACTGATGTGGGCAAAGGGGCTTCACAAAATCATTGTACAAACGATGAATATAGACTTAATTTAAGTAATGAAAATTGGTATGTGTTTAACGATAATTATGGTACAAGTGAAGAGAAATTGTTTATAAAATATTTCAAAACTTCGATTGAACCTAAATTAAACGAAAAAGAATTAGAATATTATGTTATTAGAAATGAGAGAATACCAGAACTTGCAATTTATTCGTTTGAAGCAGGAGAAAGATTTGAACCGGACTTTTTACTTTTTGTAAGGAAGAAAAATAATGGAGTAAATTTAACCTATCAAGGATATATTGAACCTAAAGGTACGCATTTATTAGACCATGATATGTGGAAAGAAAAATTTTCTTTAGAAATAGAAAATATGGCGACAACTGATAAAACAGTTCCTGATAATTATAAAATAATAGGTTTTCCATTTTTTAATAAAGAAAACAGAATGGAAAAATTTGAAGAAGCAATTAACACATGGCTTAAGTTTAACGTACTAAAGTGAATAAAAAAACCGAATTGAAATTCGGCTTTTTTTACAATTTAAAATCAAAAATCAATTTATGAATTTTACTGTTAATATCTTCTTGTTTAAGTAATATAGTAACAATAGACCATTTAGCAAGTTTTTTGTATTTTGGTATTTTATATTCTTTTGCTAATTCATATAAATATTTGGTAGGAATATTTAACAAATATTCTCTTTTATTAAGAGAACTGATGTTTTCTTCATTAT
The DNA here is from genome assembly GCF_030644325.1 of Leptotrichia sp. HMT-225. Classification (NCBI taxonomy): domain Bacteria; kingdom Fusobacteriati; phylum Fusobacteriota; class Fusobacteriia; order Fusobacteriales; family Leptotrichiaceae; genus Leptotrichia; species Leptotrichia sp. HMT-225. The sequence continues at coordinate 1,073,947 of NZ_CP130323.1, forward strand.
ATTGAAATGTAGAATTAGTTTCTAATTGCATTTTGTTAGTTTCTTCTATTAATAATTTCATATATTTTCCATTAGTTTTAAATATTTCTAATTCTTTTTTCTGTATATCTTTTATTTTCCAATCAACTTTTTTAGTTAATATTTCAACGAATATACTCTCAATATCTTTAGAGGATGTAGGATAATGAGAGTTTTTTACTTTCCAATTTCTAATATAATTGAAAAATTTAATGTAATCAGTGGAGTGTACCCAAAATCTTGGACAAATAATTTGAAAACTAGTTTCCTATTTGTTAAAATATAGTTAAGGAGAGAAATTTGATTATGAACAAGAGAAGTAAAAGGTATACAGATGAATTTAAAATGTTAATTTTAGAATTGCTGGAAGAAGGAAGAACAAAAAAATCATTAGAAAATGAATATGGGGTAGCAACGGCAACAATCAGAAAATGGGAAAAAGAATTTAAAGGAATCATAGATAAAAAATACAATGCTAACGAAGCTTTAAATGAAATCATGGACTTAAAAAGGAAACTGCAACAAGAAATGGATAAAAATAAAAAATTAGAAAAAGACCTGGAACAAAAGGAATTAGATATTGACATATTAAAAAAGGCATCAACCATATTGATGAAAAAATAAGGACTGTTGACAAGTACGCATTAGTAAAGATTTTATTCAATGAGTTTAATGTTTCAAAATCAAGAATAATTAATTTAATAGGCATTAAAAAAAGCAGCTATTACTACTGGGTTAAAGAGGTCAAGACACAAAGGGATATAGAAAATAAAATTTTGTACGATATAATAAAATCAATATGGCAAGACAGCAGAAAAACTTACGGAGCAGTAAGAATTCATAAAAAACTAAGAAAGTTAGGATTAGAAGTAAATATAAAACGAGTCAGAAGATTGATGAAGAAAAATCAGATAAAGTCAATAATTCATAAAAAATTTAGAAATTATAACAAATCAGACGACATGAAAGAAACAGCAAGAAATATTTTAAAAAGAAATTTTGATACAGAAAAATTAAATGAAAAATGGGTAAGTGATATAACATATATTTGAACAAGAAAGGACGGGTGGTGCTATTTATCAAGTATAATGGATTTGCACAGCAGAAGAATAATATCACATAAGGTTGGAAAATTTATGGATATAAAATTAGTTATCGATACCTTAAAAATGGCGATATATAAAAGAGGGGATATAACTGATTTGATAATACATACAGATGGAAGCCAGTATATGAGTAAAGAATATCGTAAATTTTGTGCAAAAAAAGGCATAAGCATATCTTACAGCAGAAAAGGAAATCCTTATGATAATGCCTGTATAGAATCATTCCATGCAACATTGAAAAAAGAATATGTACATAATGAAAACTTTGAAAGTCTAGAAAGTTTAAGAAGTAGAATGTACGAGTATATAGAAATATGGTATAATAACAGCAGAATACACAGTAAAATAGGATTTACAAGTCCGAATGAATATGAAGAAAGCATAAAGAAAGGAAACAAAGAAATTGCTTAAAAATAGTCTAAATTTTGGGGGACACTCCAAAAACTTTATCAATATATGAAAAATCCAGAAAATATAGATATATATAGGAAAACAATGGAAAGTGAGTTTTTTGAGGAGTGGTTCAGGGAAATATTTTTAAAGGATATAAAAAAATTAAGGAAGAAAGTTTTAATAGTGATGGATAACATCCGATTTCATAGAAAGAGCATATTAGAAAAGATGGTTAAGTAAACAGCATCGTCTGTTATTTCTTCCGCCATAAGGTTAAAGTGGATGGCAAGATGAATAAAATAAAAGCTGTGCCAAAATTTTTAGACCTGATAGATATAAAAAGGTGACGCTATGGGAACACAGAAGGAAATTGTGAAAAAGATTGTAAGGAAGAATAAGGGGAGCATCATAGATTATATATATATTTAAAATTTAATAATTATTTCATGCGTTTTTCCTGAATAAAATTAAAATTTCTTGACAAAAATATAAAAAATAAGTATAATTTACAAAAGATATGTTTGGTATTTGTAAAAAAATATGTATGAAAGGAATTAGGATAGATGACAACTAAAAATTTTATTAATCAGACAAATAGAACGATTCTATTTGAAGAAGTTAATCCAGAAAAAATGGATTTAATAACTTTGATTGATGATGCACGAGAGATGGATTCACTTGATGATGAAAGAATACTTGAAATTAATAAGCATTTGTTAGTAAGCAGTTTTGATGAATTTTTAGCAAAGTTTGAGCCAAAAGTTTACAGTTATTATAATGCGGAAACTCAAAGTATAAAGTATATTTTGAAAAAGCCTGAAGGAATACCAGAAGAACTAATAACTGAAATCAAAATTGATAACGGCAATACGTTTTTCAAAATGTTAAATACTCTTATTGAAGCTAGAAAATCACAAGGAAATAGAAACGTAGACTTCAAATTTGAAAATATTTTAGAGTTAATATCTCCAAAAAAAGTAATTGAAGATATAAAACAGACAAGAAAAGAAATTGCATATGTATATAATAAATACGAGGAACTTGATGATGAAAATCCTAAAAAATTGGAACTAGGAGATAAACTTAATGAAAAGTTTGAAGAGGCTTCAAAAAATTATAGTAATGTTTTAGGAATGCTTCCGCTAGCTATTGAAGATATAAAAACAAGACTTCTTATTGGACATGATGAAAATAATGCAAAATCTGAAAAGATTAAATTGGGAATGCTTCAAGTTGGAGATAAGGGAGAGCTTGAAGTTATAGAATACAAACAGGAAGAATCAAGAGCATTAACTTTAGTAGAGGAAAAACATACAACAGAATTAGTTGAGGCATTTAGAGATGATTACGAAAGTATTTCAGAAGAACCAAACCAATACATAAGTGATTTAGTTGTAAGAACATTTGTACCTTTAGCAAAAGGAATTGTCGAAATTGATCCAGTGCAGGAAGTTGAAAATTATAATAATTACTTGGCTTTTTATAAATCAGCTCAGGAAGATTTTGTAAAAATTGCAAAACCATTGATAGAAAAATTGTTAGGTATAAAAATGTTCTTTGAACAGTATGATACTAAAGTGTCGTTAATGAAACCAACATTATTAATAACAAATATAAAACCTGAAATGATTGTTAAAGCTGGAAACAAAGAAAGGTTGCAGGCATTCTTAAATACAGTCAATGCAAAAAATGATTTTGACAATACAATTTGGTTTGGAATATATCCAAATGTGGATTTAGATGTGGAAAAAGGTAAAAAGAAAGTAAGAGAAAGATTTAAAGGAACTAAGGCTGAAGAGAAAATTGAAAAGAATACAATAGAAAGTTTAACAAACCTGATGACAGTTTTAGGTAAATATAAAATACAAGTATTTTTTAATTTTGAAGGAACTTATGAAACATCATTTGATAATTTGGCAACTATGGGTGTTGATAAATACATAGAAAAAACTAAAACTCTTGAGGATCAACCTTATTCAGAATATCTAATACCTTCAATACCGAATTTTACAATAATACCAAAAGACAAGTCTGGCGTAGTGTTAGACTTTAAAATGAAATATCAAGAAGAAGTTGGTGCTGAATTATCAAAAGATAAGGAAGATTTGTTGAAATTCTGGATAGAAGGAGTATATGTTGATTCTTCTTATGTTGCGGCAGGAATAACAGCAGCCAGTCAATGTCCTAATTTCTTAAAAGATAGATTCAAAAATGTATCACCAGTATATCCAGGAGTAAGATTTGATATAGAAGCTGAAGATAATTCATATAAAGCAAGAACTACTATGTCAAAAGAAATTTCAGGATTTACAAATACAATAAAAGATAGAATCAATCAGTTTAATTACGGATTCATATTTTCATCTGATTCTGCACATATGCAAAAAGAAAAAATAAAAAATATTGTTGTTTATAAGGCAAGAACATTAGCAAGAAATCCAGAAGGAACTTATGAATCATTGTATAAAACTTTAACAACAACATTCATTGAAAGAACTTTAAGATTTGTTACAACTGACTTTAAAGAAGATAAATTAAATATGTTCTTTAGTACAAATCCAGAAAGTCAAAAATCAATATGGACAAAAGACTTAAAATTTGTAAATGGAATAATGCAAAAAGGTGATGACATTACACATACAATTGATGAAGAAAATGGGATATGTCAGTTAAATATAACATTTGCAGGAAATGTTAAGAATTTACAAGTTGAAATTAACAAAAATTAATTATGTTTAGTAACAAAAATTATATATAAAGGAGGACTTTTATGGGATTTAGATTGAATGTAAAAGGACAAGGAGAAGAAATTTTATTAGAAAAGGAAAGCATCTTGGATGTTAAATTTCTTTCAGAATCACCTGATGATTCAAACGCAAGAGCAACTGATTTGGGAATTATTATTGAAATTAAAGGGAAAATTTTGGCAGCTGCAAATGGAGATGCTGAAGATGATACAAGAAAGGTTGCTCAATGGTCATTAGTCCCTGCTGAATCAAGCGATGCCTACAGAACTGTATCATTAGAGGTAATATCTGCAGGACAAATGGTAAGAAAAATTGATATGACAAATGCGTTTGTTGTTGATTACGAAGAGGCCTATGGAAATCAGGCAGGAACTGGAACATTCTCATTGAAAATCAAACAGAAAAAAGAGAAAGTTAAGGAAGTTGCAATTGAAGGTGGATATGCTGCTCAGGAAGCATAATGTAACACAAGGAGGTAGACAATCCCGTCTATCTCTTTTATTTTTATAGGAGGAAATTACAAAAATAATGTTTATAAATAAATATCCAGTTTTTAAAAAAGGGAATGTGCTGGAAAAGGAAGATTTAGATTTATTAAGGGATAACCCGCTTGAAGTGTTGAGCTTGATGTATTCTGACAAAAGTAATGGAATAATAAAAGGGTTCGACTTGATACCCAATTATAGCGAGAGAATAGTGACAATTACAAAAGGAATGGCAAAATGTAACGGGGAACTTTTTTGGATGAAGGAAGATTATATATTTGATATGCCAAAACAAGAGGAACGGTATATATTAAAACTTAAATTAGTGTCAGATATAGAAGAAAGAAAATATTATGTAAGGGAAGGACGTTTTGTGCTGGAACTTGGGGAAAATATTAATGAAGATGAAATTGAGATAACAAGGTTTATTACAAGAGAAGGGGCTGAATTGAGAAATGATTATCAAAATTTCAGAGATTTAAGAAGAGATTTTAACTTGATGGAAATTATAAATACAAAATACTCTTCGGCACATGAATGGGGTACTTTTCATCCATATGTATTAAAATTATGGGGAAAGGAAGTTTCAAAAAAGGAAAATCTTGATATTTTTGATATAAATTTCTATGTAACTTGTCTACAGCAGGATGTTATAGAACGAGATGTTATAACTTCATATATAAATGCAAAACTTAATTTGACAGATGAAAATTATACAAATGAACAAATGTTCAGACATTTATTGACAATATTAGATAATTTAGGAACAGAAAGAAAAAAAGTTGAGAAAAAACGAATAATACCTAGAAAAATAATAGTAGAATAAAAAATTTAAATAAAAGAAATAAACAGGAGGAAAAATTATGAAATTTAGAGTGAGTATAGCTGGAGGAAGTAACAATACATCAAATAATCCATTTGGAGGCTTAGGCAACGTTTCAGTTCCAAGTGTGGCGATGAACTTTGTATCAAATGGAGAAAATAAAAATCCAATTTCAAATGCAATGGGAGGACTGACACAGCAAGGCGGAGTAATTCTTTCAAGTGATGAAATACTGGAAGTATCTTACAGCACAAACCCAATATATGGTGAAACGATGAGTGCTTCTCAAAGCCAAGTAACATTAAGAATTGTAGGAAGACTACTTCCCACAGCTTCAGAAAACAATAGTCCCGAAGATGAAGGTGAAGGAATAGTCAGCGGAATAATGGGAACACTTGGTATGGGAACATTATTTAACCAATATAAAAGTGTAAAACACTTATTTGACAAAGATAATGAAGCAGGAGAAGAACTTCCAGAAGCCTCATTAAGTAGCAACCTCTTATCATCAAGCGGAATTACTGAATCAGTCGCAAAAAAAACAAAAGAAAGCAGTAAAAGCAAACTTGTTTCACAAGTATTAGGAGTAAGTTCAACACTGCCAATGACAAATGCATTTACAAATGGAATCGGAAACAGTCTAAAAGGAATGTTTGGAGGACTTGGAAATTTTGGAGAAAGTAATTTATATGATCAAAATAAAGAAAATGTAAAAGAACTGTCAATGTGGGCAATGACTTACGGAGATGAAAAATCAACTAGGGATGTAATGGTGCAGACAGATTTAGGGGGAGGAAAGACGTTTGAATTGTATTTTCCTAAAATGTATGTTTATAATTTTGAACAAGAATTTAACACTAGAATGGGAGAAGGGCATTTTATTATAGAATTGAAACAAACTGGATTTAATGAGGAAAATATAAAATTAAAGTAGTTACTATTTATCGATTAGAGGAGAAATCTATGGGGAAAAAAATAATAATTTTTGTAATTTTGGGATTTTTCATATCATTAATAATTAAAATTGAATATTTTAGTGTAGTATTAAATTTGATGGCAATAGCTACTATTATGTCACTGAAACATGGAAGAAAAAAAATAAAATTTGATATTGAATTATGGCTATTCCAGATGACAATAATTTTTTATTTATTAAGAGAGTCAGGATTAGGATTATTTACTGAATTAGAAAATTTTTATAATAATTTTAATAAAGTAAAAATTATATTTTCAATATTTTTTATAATAGGAATGGTTTACTCTGCCAAGATAAAAGGAAATATATTATTAAAATTATATTTTTTTATAAGTTTGATAATTATGATTGTTTTTCAAAATATATTTTATATAAAAAAAATTTATAATAAAAATTGGATTGATTCAATTGTTTTTTTAGATATGATATATTCTCCATATTTATTAGATTGTTGGATAGTAGGAATAATAATTTTTAATTTTAGCAAAAAGAATACAAAATATATACAGAGTTATCTTTTACTAATAATACTTATTTTATTAAAAATAAGAATTATATATTTTTAGGAATGAGGTTGTAAAATGGCAAAAAGAACGGATATGGGAAAAAAATTTGTAAAAAGAAGTGGAAAAGGTTTTGATCAAATTAAAGATTTAAAAATTTCAAATGATGCTTTATTAATATTGAAAAAAAATAATAATAGCAAAGAACAGATAGAAAAATTGAAAAAAAAAATAAATATTTTAAGATTGGGTGGTTCTGTTTCTGGAATATGTTTAGATTATTATTTAAGTGCCAAAACTAGGTTAAATTTTGAATTGGGAGGAATGGCAACTCATTTTGAAGAATTTTTTAGGACAAGAACAATTCTTTTTGATATTTCAAAAAGATATTTCGGAACAGCTGCAGAAAAAATGGATTATTTAATATTTTATGGTTATAATCTTTCTTTAATGGGTGATTCAAAAATTAAAGCTGATAAGATGGTAAAGTTTTTTAAAGAAAAAATTCATGAAAAATTTAGAACACTAAAAAAAGAGCAAGCTATAAAAAAAATAAAAGAATTATATCAATATGAAGAAGTGAGTTTTTTAGGATTAACTTATGGATCATTTGATTTTCAAAATAGAGATTTTTTTTATGCTATAGGTGATGGGAATTATTTATTTGGCAATGTGTATGATATTAATCCATTTTTTAGATCTTTTCGTGTTATGTTTGTTTTATTTGATGAATATAACTGGGGAAATAACGACACATATTTTTTTAAAATGAGTAGTGATGTAAATAAGCCCTTTACGGTTGTAGTTGAGACGGCAGCATTTAAAAAATTTGAAAAAGAAGGGCTAGCTAAACCATTTTTAACTTTTTTTGTTGATAGGGAAGTATATTTTTATTAGATTATATAATTTGTTAAATTTAATTTTAAAGAATTTATGAAAAAGAATGGAAAATTTGAAAAATGCTTTGATTTATTGAGCTGTAAAATATCAAGATGGCTTATAAAAAGATGCTAAGTATAAATTAGCAATAGAATAATAGGCGATTGTAAAAGTAATAATATAAAAACTCAATAAATACAGTGTTTTTATCTAAAATATTAAAATTTTATAGCAAAAATACTGGAGAAAAATAGTAAAAATTAGAACTGTAAAAGCATTGTAATTATTAGAAATTTTAGACTTTTACAAATGACTAAATAGAATAACTAAGGGAGAATTTTTATTATGATAAATTATTATAAAATACTAGGTATTTCAGAAGATGCTGATGCAACAGCAAAAGCAAACTTGTTTCTCAAGTTTTAGGAGTAAGCTCAACACTGCCAATGACAAATTCGTTTACAAATGGAATAGGAAACAGCCTGAAAGGAATGTTTGGAGGACTTGGAAATTTCGGAGAAAGTAATTTGTATGATCAGAATAAAGAAAATGTAAAAGAACTGTCAATGTGGGCAATGACTTATGGAGATGAAAAATCGACTAGGGATGTAATGGTTCAGACAGATTTAGGGGGAGGAAAGACGTTTGAGTTGTATTTTCCTAAGATGTATGTGTATAGCTATAATCAGGATTTTAGTGTTGGGACTGGAGAAAGATATTTTGTCTTAAATTTAAAACAAACAGGATTTAATGAGGATGGAATAAATTTAAAATAGGGTGAGAATAATGAAAAAAAACATATACAATACATTGTATATAATTACGTTAATTAGAAATATACAATTGCTTTTTAATAGTTATTCAAATACTTTAACAGGATTTTGGTTACTAATAAATTTAATTTTATCTTTTATATTTTTTACTAAAATTTTTACTAGAAAAGAAAAATTCAATGAATATTTTGTAGTTTTTATATTTGGATTTACATGTTTGTTAATAAATTATTCAAGTTTTAGGGATTGGAATAAAAAATTTAATACATATATTTTAATTATTTTGATAATATTAACTTTATTCGAAATTATAATTATCGTAAAACCTTTTATAAAAATAAAAGATTTTAGAAAAATATTTTTATTAATATTGAGTTTTTTTTGTGGAAAATTTTTTTTATATTTTTTAACAAATTTTTATATGGAACCAAGAAAAATTGTATATAGCACAGATATTATTTATACAAAGAATAATAAGGAGTTAAGAAAAATAATAGAAAAAATGCCAATGGTTAATGAAGTAGAAATAATTGAAAAAGATGCAATAAATCCTTATAGTTCTTATTATGAAAATGAAGGGAGTCTAAAAGATTTAGATGAAATTATTAATGTTCAAATTAAAAATTCTATTGATAATGAAAGTATGGATTTATTAGCAAATAGAATAAAAGAATTTGTAAAATTACAAAGTAAAGAAAAAAAATTTGTAAAAATATATTTTACAAGTAAAAATGGTTATTATGAAGCATTAAAAATATATGATTTAAAAAATAACGAATTAAAACAAATTTATGTAAGTAAAAATTTACAAGTATCAGAAAGTCTTGGTTTTGTTTTGTTAAATATGTATGTAAGAATGTTAAAAGGTAATGAATTTTAATAAATTAAAAAGAGAGTGGAGTTTTTATTATGACAGATTATTATAAAATACTAGTTGTTTCAGAAGATGCTGATGCAAAAGAGATAAAGGCCAAATACAGAAAATTAGCCATGAAATATCATCCAGACAGGAATCCTGATGATAAGAAAGCTGAAGAAATGTTTAAGGCAATCAGCGAGGCGTATGAAATACTTGGAGATGAGAATAAAAGAAAAGAATACGATGAAAAAAGGAAGAATAAGGGAAATGCTGGAAGTCAAAGATTTGGTGAAAAGGAATCAAGCAGGGCAGAGCAGAACAGTGAATCAGCTAAAAGGGGAGCTGAAGCATTTTTCCGTAATTTTTCAGCAAATCCAAATGATATAAAGAACATGTTTGAAAGTGCTTTTGATGTGAATAATATGAGCAGTTCTGATAAGGATAAAATGAGGGAACATAAAAAAAGCATGGAACAAAGTTTTGAGAACTTTTTTAAGCCTAAAAAGAATAAATAAGATAGTTAGATTGTAAATAAAAAATTTAAAATATGATAAATTGTAAAATTAGAATTTAGATTTAATTTTAGAAAGAAAGGAAATAATAAAATGCTTTGGAGAATAAAAAGTTTTTTCAGTAGAATTAGAAGTCGAATTTTTAATGTATTTTCTGGAAGAAGCAGTTTGTATCGAGTTGAAAGTTTGAGAAGAGGTGCGACTTCAACTTCAAAAAAAGAAAAAGAAAATACTTCAATGTCGGTTGATAAGGGAATTAGAAAATATGAAAAAAGACAGATGGCTGCCAGAGGGGAAAGACAGTACAACTTTTTCAATTTAAAAAATATAATAATTTTGATTATACTATTTTTTACTTTTGTGTATATTCATATGGCTGGTTATTCTGTGAAAAGTCTGTATATCGCAATTTTTATATTTATAGCACTAACATTGTATCTTCTTATAGTAGAAAGATTTAAGGAAAAAGTGGAAGTGCATGATGAGATAAAGGAAATAAAGCACGAGCGTGAAAGAGAACATCACGTATTTTTGGATAAAGTAAAAGAAATAGAGGAAGTTGAAAAGAATCAAATTGAAAATATAATTTTAAAAAATTCAGATGACTATGATATTAAAGTATGGAAGATTGGAAGAGCGACTTCATTGCTGATAGGGAAAAGAACGCCTAGAAACAAGGTGGATATAGACGTGAGTGAAGGAGTATATTCAAATTTGGTAAGCAGGGCTCATGGAATGTTGAACAGAGTAAATGGAGTTTGGTACTATGAAGATTTAGGTTCGCAAAATGGAAGCGGAATAGAAAAGAAAGATGACAGAAGAAAAATAAAATTAAAAAGAAATGTACCTGTAAAAGTTGAAAGTGGAGACATAATATATTTAGCAACAACAAAAATATTGTTGAAATAATGATTTATTCAAGGAAGTAGGTTAAGAAATGGAGAATAATTTAAATAATCAAAAGCCAGTGGAATTTTTTTCAGCTGAAAGAATAAAGATAGAAATAGATGGACAGCAGATACTTTGGAGAGATATGAATCTTGAAATAGATTCAAAGATAGGGGGACATACAATTGGGAAAATAAAATATATGGCATCACCGAACCAGTTAAGTTTATACGATGCCCTGATAGATAAAAAAGGCGACAAGACAATAGTAGTTACAGGAAGAAGCAACATATCGGATGAAGCAGGAAATGCTACAGATAAAATATTTTTAAATGGAGTAATAAGCAAACTTAGGATAAAGGAAACAAAGGCGGGAGCATTGGCAGTTGAATTATTGTGCAGTTCAAAGAGCATACTTCTTGACAGAATACCGAGATACCGTTCATTTCAGGATCCGACACTTACGTATACAGATATAGCACAGGAAGTGAATAAAAATTATAATGACGGAGAAACATTGGTAAATGTAGGGGAAGATATGAAAGAAGTTCCAAGAATGACAATCCAGTATAATGAAACAGACTGGGAATACTTAAAGAGAATAGCGTCGTATACAGGACAGCCACTAATGGCAAATTCAAATAAAGTTCTAGTAGGATTTTTTAGGAATATGCCAGCACAGACACCAAACTTGACATATTCATATTTTGGAAAGGAAACGGAAGAGGAAAGAACATATTACAGGGTAGAAGGAACGGAAATATATTCAGTATCAACCCCAATAAAATTAAAAATTAGAAACAGAGTATCAGGCGAAGAAGTGGAAAATGACTACTATGTAATAGAAAGCAGAATATACAATGAAGGAAATACCTTAAAATGCGAGTACAAGCTAGGAAAGCAGACAGATTATTTTGTAGATCCAATACCGCACGAAAAGATAAGAGGAGCAGTAATAGAAGCAAGAACCGTGCATATTGCAAGGACAGATGAAAGTAAGAGTGAGCATGGAAGAACTGAGGGGAGTTCGGATAATCTTGAAGGAAGAACAATTGGAACAAAACCACTTAACAAATATATAGAAAAAGCTGAAAATAAAAGTCAGAATGAAAATGTAAAAGAAAGAGTCAAAGCAAGTGATATAGCTGTAATGACATTAGATTTAACAGAAGGATTACTAAAATTGGGAGAAAATGGGCAGTCTTTTGAGGATAAATATGCTGGAAAGAGTTATTTTCCTTATGTAACTCCATATAGTCAAAGTAATACAGGATTTACACCAGCACCAGAAGCAAATGACAGAGTGGCACTCTATTTTCCAAATGGTAATGAAACGCATGCGATAGTGTTGGGTGCGGTTAATAATAATGGGAATGGTAGATTTACTGATGTGGCCAACAGGAATTATCATGTTGGGGATTCGGACTTTAATATGGTGCTTGCGACTAATAGCTTGTCAACAAGTGCGGCAAATTCAATTTCACAGACTGCTAATAGTATATCGGAAAGTGCGGACAGTATTTCAGAGAGTGCGGGGAATATAACTAACAATTCAAAGGATTATTCTGAAATAGTTGATGGAACAAAGTCGGTTGTAGCTAGAAAAATTAATCAAATATCGACTATAGAAACAAATATAAGTTCAACAGGGGATACAAGTATTAGTTCTCAAGGAGTGTCTAAAGTATCTGGCAACAAAAATGTTCAAATAAATAAAGGATAGAGGAAAAATAATGGCAAGAAATTTATTAGAAAGAAATTATAAATATATAAGTGAATTTTCAGTAAATTACAAAGGAGTTAATAAATTAGAAATAGAAAATAGTAATTTTAAAATAAAGCGAGATAAAACAAAATTAAATGTTTATGTTATTGAAGAAACAGAAAATTCATATTTTTCTGATAGAATATATCAAAAAATTTTTGAGAATTTTATTCTCAATGAAATTGAGATAGAAATAGATGAAAATTTTAATATTTTAAAGGTTTTAAATGTTGATTCTATAGAAAATAAAATAAATATTGTCAAAGATGAGATTTTTAAAATTAAATATATAGATAAAAAGATAAATAGAGATTTTTTGAATATAGAAAAGTTTATTTATGATGAAAAAATATTTGCTTCTGCTATAACAAAAAGTAAATTTTATAATTTGTTTTTAAATGAGGTAAATTCAAAAGATATAGATAAAAAAATAGTAATTTTTGATTTTTTACCAGAAGGAATTCCGTTACATATAAATAAATACAGGAAAAATAATAAGTACTTTGTGATTGGTAATTTGGATTCATATAAACTAAGCCATATGAGATTAAAGAAAAAATTTGAAAAAGATTTGGAAATAAAATTTAATAATATAGAAATAAGTTATAAGAGTATAGTAGAATTAGATTTTAATAATAATACAAATAGGATAGATAGATTAGTGGAAATTTTTGAAGAAAATGAAAGAATAATATGTAAAAGAGAACTTTTAGAGGTGATTTGATTGAAAAATAATTTTTTTTTAGAAACCAACATTTTTAATCAAAAAAGATTATATAGAATAAAGGAACAATTAGATAAAATAGAAGGGACTAATAATTTTTATTTTGATGCAGAGTATGATATAGAAATAGATAAAATAGAAGATGCTATCAGTATGTTGATAATTTATGATAATAAAAATTATTGTTATAATAATATAATTTTTGATATATTGGATGATTTAGAAAGAGAAAATAATCATTTTATACTAAAATTTAGTGATGATAATATTTTAGAAGTTATTAATAGAGATAAAATAACCAAAAAATTTGAAGATAATATATTTAAATATTTTAAAGGCAGAGAAAAATATTATGATAAAGTTCAGCAAGCTCTTTTTATATATAAACAACTAATATTAGAGAATGATTATTTTGAAAGGCTTTTAAATTTAGATACACCGTTTTCTTATATATTTTTAAATATTACAGGGAATTTTTTTTATTTTGATAAAAAAACGGTAATAAACAGTAAAATTGGAAATATATTTGATGAATTAATTCCTATTATATTTGAATTTAATATAGAAGAAATAAATCAGCAAGAAATAAAACTAAATTTTAATTTAAAACTAGATTCAAAAAATGTAATAAAACATATACTAATTTCAAAAATAAAAAAATTTTATAATTTTGAAATGAACAAAGAATTTAAATTTGATATTAGTGAACAAGGATATTATATTTTGAATAAAAAAAATAATTATATTAAGGAAATTTATTCAGAAAGAAGGCTTGTTTTGGATACTGATATTTCTAATAGAAAAATAATAATAAAAAATATACAGGAGAAAGATAAAAGATGAAAGAATTGATAATATATGCAATTATGTTAATAATAATATTTTTATTATTTTTATTATTTTGGATAATACGAAATAATTATATAAAATTAGATATAAAAAAAATAAATAAAAAAAATTGGGATAACAATATTAAGTATAAGTTTTTAATAGACAAAGGATTAAAATTAGCAAAAAAAAATTTGATACCGTATGCAGAGAAATATTTTTTAGCAGCAACAGAGTATAATAAAGAGGCTTATTCGTATATAGGGTATTTATATCTAAATATGGTAAACAAACAAATTGGAATAAAAAAATATGAAGAAGGATATTTACACGGAGATTATAAATCAGGTTATTATTTAGGAAAATATTATGATGAAATAGGAGAATTAGAAAAAGCAAAAGAATGGTATTTAAAGGTAGCGAATACAGGATATGTGTTATCTCAACTTAATTTGGGTATCATATATGAATATGAGAAAGATTATGATAAAGCTGAAAGATGGTATTTGAAGGCGGCTAATAAAAGAAATAGTGATGCAATGTATGGATTGGGAAATATAAATAGAAAACAAAAAAAATATAAAAAAGCCCAAAATTGGTATTTACACGCATATGAAAATGGGAATATTGAAGCTTTACATGAACTTGGTATAATGTATTTAGAAAACAATAATATAATAAAGAAAGAAGACTATGAAATTTTAGAAAAATGGTTTTTAGAAGTTATAAATAATCAGAGTATAGCCGCAATATATAATTTAGGTACTTTTTATTTAGAAAAAGGAAATAAAGATATTGCAATTAAATGGTATTTAAAAGCTTCTAAAAAAGGTGATGTAGATGCGATGTATAATTTGGGAATTATATATTACGATTTAAAAAATTATGAAGAAGCAACAAAATTTCTTATTGATGCTTTGAATAATGGAAAAGAAGAAGCACTAAAAATACTAAAAACAATAGAGAATAATTAAACATTTTTATGATTTAAAATTTTAATTTTGTTACAGTTAGTAAAGATTAATAATGCAAACAATCATAAAATCAATAGTACAAAATTTAATAATTAATAAATAAAGTGTTATTATCTAAAATATTAGGATTTTTTAAAAAACTAAGAAAAATATTAGAAATTAGAACTTTAAAAACATTGTAATTGCTAAATTTTAAATTTTTATAAATGACAAAAATATTGATAAATAGGAGGGTAGATAAATGGGAAAAAATGAACAAGAATATGAATTAAAACCACAATCAGAAATAAGTTCTAAGATAATACCAGTAGATATAAAAGAAGCTGATACATATGTTTTTGATGGAGCAACTTTAACTTGTCCAATTATGAAAGTGTATGAAAATACAGGTGCCACTATTAATTTAGGAGCACAAAAAATTGGAGGATTGAAATTAAAAATAACAAATGAAGATGTAATTTTGATGGGAGCAAAAGGAATTGCAACTGAAGAAGATAAATACCAAGAAAATTTTATTGTATCTGATTTGTTTGCATATTGTCCAAAATTGAATGGTCCATGTAAAGTAAAACCAGGATATTGGACAAATACCACAGAAAGAATATATAAAAATGGAGAAAGAGTTTTAAATAAGAATAGTAAATACATCTGTATGAATAATCCTGATATGAAGTTAAAAATAGAAAATAATGGTCAAATTTTTGATAAATTTTCAGGATATATTAATATGATGAGAAAATCCGTAAACTGGACTCCAAGTAACCCATATGTGGAGCAATTTATTGTATCAGCTCTTGGAATAAGTGGAGGGAAAGAAATGATGAGAAGTGGAGCATTAATATTTTCTAATAGTCTTCATCCATATGGAAAACTTGCTGGAGGAATAGTATTTGCGGTTGGTGGAATAATGACGATCTCTGGTGTTAGAGGAAGTGCTTCATCAATATTATCAGGTATACATGGAAAGCAATCTGATGCATTAAAAATAATTTTTTCAAAAGTTGGTTTCACTCAAAAAGAATCAGAAAATACTGTTAAAATAGTTGATAAAATATTTCAATATAACGATAGACTTGCAATTGTAATTAATATTGGAATGTTAAGTAAAGAAGAACATGGGAAGTTTTTAGAAAAAATCAAACTTGCAGCAACAAATAGAGCAGGAAGAAAAAATATTGCATATAATATGACTGGTTCAAGAAAACTGTACGGAACAGGTCTATATAAAAATGAGCTAATAGACATAGCAAAACAAGGGAAAAAAGTAAAATATATAACAATTTTAGCAGGAGGAATAAAAGAAACTTATGCGAATAAAGAAAAACTTTTAGAAGCTTTAGCTAATGCGGAAATAGAATATTCGACTCGAAGAATAGACAGTTTATCAGGGCAGGAAATATTTGATTTAAATATAGACTATATTGATAAAAGAGCATTTGTAGAAGTGGTAGTAGATTAGAATATAATGAAATCAGAAAGATAAAGTGGATATAGACGTGAGTGAAGGAGTATATTCAAATTTGGTAAGCAGGGCTCATGGAATGTTGAACAGAGTAAATGGAGTTTGGTACTATGAAGATTTAGGTTCGCAAAATGGAAGCGGAATAGAAAAGAAAGATGACAGAAGAAAAATAAAATTAAAAAGAAATGTACCTGTAAAAGTTGAAAGTGGAGACATAATATATTTAGCAACAACAAAAATATTGTTGAAATAATGATTTATTCAAGGAAGTAGGTTAAGAAATGGAGAATAATTTAAATAATCAAAAGCCAGTGGAATTTTTTTCAGCTGAAAGAATAAAGATAGAAATAGATGGACAGCAGATACTTTGGAGAGATATGAATCTTGAAATAGATTCAAAGATAGGGGAACATACAATTGGGAAAATAAAATATATGGCATCACCGAACCAGTTAAGTTTATACGATGCCCTGATAGATAAAAAAGGCGACAAGACAATAGTAGTTACAGGAAGAAGCAACATATCGGATGAAGCAGGAAATGCTACAGATAAAATATTTTTAAATGGAGTAATAAGCAAACTTAGGATAAAGGAAACAAAGGCGGGAGCATTGGCAGTTGAATTATTGTGCAGTTCAAAGAGCATACTTCTTGACAGAATACCGAGATACCGTTCATTTCAGGATCCGAAACTTACGTATACAGATATAGCACAGGAAGTGAATAAAAATTATAATGATGGAGAAACATTGGTAAATGTAGGGGAAGATATGCAGGCAGTACCAAGAATGACAATCCAATATAATGAAACAGACTGGGAATACTTAAAGCGAATAGCATCGTATACAGGACAGCCATTGATGGCAAACTCAAACAAAGTTTTAGTAGGATTTTTCAAGAATATGCCAGCACAGACACCAAACTTGACATATTCATATTTTGGAAAGGAAACAGAGGAGGAAAGAACATATTACAGGGTAGAAGGAACGGAAGTGTATTCAGTATCAACCCCAATAAAATTAAAAATTAGAAACAGAGTATCAGGCGAAGAAGTGGAAAATGACTACTATGTAATAGAAAGCAGAATATACAATGAAGGAAATACCTTAAAATGCGAGTACAAGCTAGGAAAGCAGACAGATTATTTTGTAGATCCAATACCGCACGAAAAGATAAGAGGAGCAGTAATAGAAGCAAGAACCGTGCATATTGCAAGGACAGATGAAAGTAAGAGTGAGCATGGAAGAACTGAGGGGAGTTCGGATAATCTTGAAGGTAGAACTATGGGAATAAAGCCTGTAAATATATATGTTGCTGAGGAGCAGGAAAAAAATAATAACAGAAGTCAGGAAGTGAAGGCAAGCGATATTGCAGTTATGACAGTTGACTTGACAGAAGGACTGAGAAAACTTGGAGGAGTAGTACAAAGTGAAGCAGATAAATATGCTGGAAAAAGTTATTTCCCATATGTAACACCATACAGTCAGACAAATACAGGATTTACGCCTGCACCAGAGCCAAATGACAGGATAGCGCTTTATTTTCCAAGTGAAAACGAAACGCATGCTTTGGTAATGGGAGCAGTTAATAATAACGGTAATGGAAGATTTACTAATCCTGATAAAAGGAACTTTACATTAGGACCAAGTCAAGCAGCTAGAGGGGGAACACCTGCGAATGAAGGCAAACCGATGTATAATTTTACTTTGGATAGTGAGAAGTTTATTGTTAGTGTTGGTAGTATAATAAGTTTACATTCTAGTGGATCAGTAAGCGTAAATGGAACAGAAACAGTCGGAATTACATCAAAAGCGATAAGTATTTCAGGAACAGAATCAGTAGGATTAACAACAAAAACGTTAACAGAAATAGGAACAGAGTCAGTGTATATAGAATCAAATAAGAATGCGGAAATTAATTCCAAAGAAATTGTAACCATAAAAGGAAAAAATGTAACGGTTGATCCAAAAACAAAAGGGATTTTTGGAAATACAGGAGCATTAGTAGAAGTATTAGGAAGTGATGTGAAATTGAATGGATAGATATTTTATAGAAGGAAAAAATAAAATAATCAATGGAGGGGTTGTTCATAAAATACATTATTCATATGAAATTGAATTTGAAAAAAAAATAAAAGAATTATATTTTAAAGTTCTAGATTATAAAACAAATTCAGATGATATAT
This sequence comes from Leptotrichia sp. HMT-225, assembly GCF_030644325.1. Taxonomy (NCBI): domain Bacteria; kingdom Fusobacteriati; phylum Fusobacteriota; class Fusobacteriia; order Fusobacteriales; family Leptotrichiaceae; genus Leptotrichia; species Leptotrichia sp. HMT-225. Next base: position 1,092,847 of record NZ_CP130323.1, read on the forward strand.
TAGTTAATAAAATTAATTTATTGTTTTTGGCAAAAGAATTGGTATTTTTTTTAGATAATAATGATAGAATAGTATCTGTAAAAAACTATCTTGAAATACAAAAGAAATTACTAATAGAATTATATATGTTAGAAATAAGAAATCCTGATTATAAAGATGTATTGGAATATATAGAAGAAAAACTAGAAGATGAAAGAAATTTTATCAACTATATAATGGAATTGGATTTTATGGAATTTTTATTTGGAGGAAGAGAAAAAAATAAAAAAATAAGGGAATTTTATGGTATCGATAGAAAAAAAAATATAGAAGTTGATGTATTACAAGAGATGAAAGGAAATATAGAAAAAATAAAATATTCAATTAATCCAGCTTCTTTAAATAAAATATTATTACAATATCGACTAAATAATGAAAAAATACCAGAATACTATCTAGATGGAAGTGGAGAAAAGATATACGAAAATTTTAAAATTTTAAAAGCCTTTTTAAAAATTAAAAGTGGTAGAAAAAATGATTTGGAAAGAGAAATAGAATTAGTAGTAAAAAATCTGAGTAGAGAATTGGAGGTGTAAAATCTTGCCAACGGTATTAGATGATATTAATGAAAGCACTCTAGGAGATATAATAAATGATGATTCTCCTATAACAATGAAAGAGGCCTATATAGGTGATCAAGTACACATAACATGTCCTATGGGAAAATATATTCAGCCATTAACTGTAACTAATAATAAAAATGTTGTTATGCAAGGAATAAAAATGGCAACAGAAAAAGATAATATAGTTAATGTAAATTTACCATTTAAGCCTGGAGAAGGAGTATTTAGTGATTGTAAAAAAGGTGGGAAATGTAAATTATTAGCAGGAATGGCAGTAAATTGGGAAAAAGTAAATAAAAGAGTTTCAATAGGTGGAGCAAAAACTTTAAATGGAGATTCTTGCTTTAAGTGTCCTTTTTATTTGGATGTAGAAGTGAAAATAACAGAACATAATCAAAATAATTTTGATTTTTCTGAAGAGAATAAAGCGATAAGTGAAGAAGAAGTAAAAACACCATCACCATTGGAACTATTTAATATGTTAAAGGATATAGTTTCTGATCCTCAGAAGAGAAAAGCAGTGTTAGATAAGCTATCAAATGAAATGAAAAAAGAATTAGGATATGCAAAAGAAGTTGCTTCACATTTGGGTGGGAATACTGTTGATGCTTTTAAAGATTTTGATAATTTTACAAATGATCCAAGTCTTAAAAATATGAAATCAGCTTTTAATTCTGGTTCAAAAATGATGGATGGATTGGCAATAGATAAAGGATTAATAAATGCTTTTGCTGAAGAATCTAAGAAAAAAATGTCTGAGTTAATGGATAAAGGAATGCCAAAAGAAAAAATATTAGATGAAGTAATAAAACTTGGAGATGATACAGTAAATAGATATGTTGATAGAGTTCTTGCTCCTGTAGACGGGAAAAATATAAGTCCAGAAGCAAAAGAGTGGTATAAAAATTCATTAAAACAAGTATTGTTAGGAGCAGGGGCAAAAGAAAATACATTATTTGGTTCTGCATTAGAAATAGGGACAGGAATGATACCTTATTTAGGACAAGCAATGGATATAAGAGATACGGTAATAAGCGGTCTAAAAGGTGATTTTTGGGGTGCATTTTATTCATTTTTAGGTGTATTGCCATTAATAGGAGATTTAGTGAAGAAAAGTCCAGCATTAATGAAGTTGATTAATAAACTATCAAATAGAGCAAATGATTTATTAAAAATAGCAGGAGAGAAAAGTAAATTAGTTTCTAAAATGACTGAATTTGGACAGGCAACGATAAAGCAGGTGGGAGAATTTATAGAACTTATTGACAAGGCTAAAAAAAGATTAGAGGCAGCGATAGATAAATTAAATCCTAAAAAAATGATAGTAGCAAAATTAGAAGAAATTGGATTTATTAAAAGAAATAAAATATGTGATATTAATTCAGAAATTGGATGTTTTGTTGAAGGGACATTGGTAAAAACGAAATCGGGTTATAAAAAAATAGAGGATATTTGTATAGGTGAAAAAGTTTATACTATAAATTTAGAAACACATAAATTTGAATATCAAAAAGTAGTAAGAAAAATAGAAAATAAAGTTAAAGTTATAAGAAATATCGTTTTCCAAAATAATGTAAAAGTTCAAACTACTTTAAATCATGAATTTTATGTGAAGGGAAAAGGATTTATAGAAGCAAGAAACTTGGAAATAGGAGATGCGATTTTAAATGACTCTATTACTGGAGAAAAAATTTTAGAAATAAAAGATAAAAGATATTTTGAAAGAAAAGTTTTAGATTTAAAAGTAGAAAAAAACCATAATTATTTTGTAAGTAATATTGGATTACTAGTTCACAATAATTCGAAAACTTGTGCTGAAATTGCTGAAGATATAGAAAATTTGGAAAAACAAATAAAAGAATTAGATAATTTGGATGCAAAAATAAATAATGGTGGAAATTTCACAAAAGGAGATGCCGTTGAATTAACAAAATTAGATGAAATGGCCTGTTTCACTTACAATACACAAATTTACAGTCCACTAAATAAGAAGATAGGAGAAATAGTTCAAAGCAATATTGTTTACTCATATAACCATAAGAAAAAAATGATTGAAGAAAAAAAAGTTATAAATACTTTTGAACATGAAGTAAATACAATAGTAGAAGTGTTTTTGGAAAATGGTGAAAAAATAGAAACAACAAAAGAACATAAATTTTATTCTGAAGGCAAGTATCAATCAATAGAAAATCTAATATCAGGAGATGAATTAATATGCAAAAGAAATAAAAAAATAAAAATAATAGAAAAAAGAGAAATATTTTATGAAAATTCTATAAAAGTATATAATTTTGAGGTAAAGGATAATCATAATTATTATGTTGGAAATACAGGAGTATTAGTTCATAATGAAAAGAAAGTATTTAATAGCTATGATGAAATGTTAAAAGATAAAAGCGTTCGAGCAAGGAAAGACAAGCCTAAACATGCAACAAATGCTAAAAAGTGGTTTGAGAATCATGATGATGGCTTTATAATAGTGGATACAAACTCAAAAAAATGGACATATGGATTTGGAAATGAGAATAATCGGATGCTAGCAACGGCAAAAACAGGAGAGCAGACAATATTTCATAATAAATTGAGTGATTTTATAGAAGTTGAAGGATTAACAGGAAATCATAACACTGATATGCCATTATTATACAAGAAAATCGCAGAGGATGGCAGATTTGGAAAAAATGCTAATCAAGTTGAGAAAACTTTCAGAGAATATGGATTAGTAGGAAATCATATAACAGAAAATGGAAAACATGGATTCGAGATATTGAGAACAGGAGATCATAATGTTGCAGAAGGTGGATTGGCACATATGGGAGATGCTGCTTTAATGAGAAACAGTAGAAAAGGTGCAAGAACATTAAATAAATAATAAAAAAGAAAGGTAATAATTGGTAAAAATCAATTATAATGGTGAAAAGAATGGAAAAATATAAAAAATTTTGGGAAGCTGTGGATATAGAATATACTGAAAAAGAAGGAAAGAGAAAAGAGAAAAGCAAATATTATACAAAAGAGTTACTAGAGAAATACGGAGTAAAAAAATATGTTAATTTAGTATTAGATTATGAGTTTATAGCATTTAAACCACTGCTCCATTGCAAAGATTTTAATCCAGAAACGAATGAAGAAGGGGAGACTTTATTTTTTGACTTAGATTTTAGTGATGAAGTGTATGAAAATGGAAGAAAAAAATTAATATGGTACTCTGAAAAAATTCATAAGAAGAAATATGGAAAAAATGCTAAAAAAATTGAAGTAAACTATGAAGAGTTAGATAATTACATACCAATAATAAGTGGAAGATATTATTCATATATATATATATCAAAAAAAACAAATAAAATAGTACAGTATTCTTCATATTCAGATTTAGAGGATGAAAGTAAAGGAGTTTATTGGAAATGGACAGAATTAGCAGAAAATTTTGATGAATTTATTGAAAAACTGTATGTAGATCCAAAAGACAATAAGGAAATGTCTAAGGAAGAAAAAGAGCAGCTGACAAAATTTGTTGATGGATTGCTGGAACAATTGGATGAAGAAAAATAGGAATGGATAGAAAAACTTTTGGATTGGAAATGACAATAATCTTATATTATCAACAGTAAAAACATTAAATAATAAAAAGAAAGGCGGTAATAAGTAAAAGTCAATTATAATGGTGAAAAGAATGGAAAAATATAAAAAATTTTGGGAAGCTGTGGATATAGAATATACTGAAAAAGAAGGGAAGAGAAAAGAGAAAAGCAAATATTATACAAAAGAGTTGCTGGAGAAATATGGAGTAAGAAAATATGTTAATTTAGTATTAGACTATGAATTGATAGCATTTAAGCCACTGCTTCGTTGTAAAAATATTGACCCAGAAACGAATGAAGAAGCCGAGTCTTTATTTTCTGACTTAGATTTTTCAGATAATGTATATGAATATGGAAGAAAAAAATTAATATGGTACTCTGAAAAAATTCATAAGCAAAAATATGGAAAAAATGCCAAAAAGAAGGAAGTAAATTACGAAGTATTAGATTCGTATATTCCATTTATAGAGGCTAGTTCTTATGGCTCTTTTGTTTATATATCAAAAGAAACAAATAGAATAGTACAATTTTATTCATATTCAGATTTATCAGATGAAAGTAAGGGAGTTTATTGGAAATGGGTAAAATTAGGAGATAACTTTGATGAATTTATTGAAAAACTGTATGTAGATCCAAAAGACAATAAAGAAATGTCTAAGGAAGAAAAAGAGCAACTGACAAAATTTGTTGATGGATTGCTGGAACAATTGGATGAAGAAAGATAGTAATGGATAGAAAAACTTTTGGATTGGAAATGACAATAATCTTATATTATCAACAGTAAAAACATTAAATAATAAAAAGAAAGGCGGTAATAAGTAAAAGTCAATTATAATGGTGAAAAGAATGGAAAAATATAAAAAATTTTGGGAAGCTGTGGATATAGAATATACTGAAAAAGAAGGGAAGAGAAAAGAGAAAAGCAAATATTATACAAAAGAGTTGCTGGAGAAATATGGAGTAAGAAAATATGTTAATTTAGTATTAGACTATGAATTGATAGCATTTAAGCCACTGCTTCATTGTAAAAATATTGACCCAGAAACGAATGAAGAAGGCGAGTCTTTATTTTTTGAATTAGATTTTGGTGATGAAGTGTATGAAAATGGAAGAAAAAAATTAAGATGGTACTCTGAAAAAATTCATAAGAAGAAATATGGAAAAGATGCTAAAAAAATTGAAGTAAACTATGAAGAGTTAGATAATTATATACCAATAATAAGTGGGGAACCTTATGCCTATATGTATATATCAAAGGCATCAAATAGGATAGTGCAGTATTCTTCATATTCAGATTTAGAGGATGAAAGTAAAGGAGTTTATTGGAAATGGACAGAATTAGCAGAAAATTTTGATGAATTTATTGAAAAACTGTATGTAGATCCAAAAGACAATAAGGAAATGTCTAAGGAAGAAAAAGAGCAGCTGACAAAATTTGTTGATGGATTGCTGGAACAATTGGATGAAGAAAGATAGGAGATGATAGAAATGGATAGACAAAAGCATTTGGAAGAAATACTAGAGATAGAAGATTGTGAAGTGAGGGAAGAGGAAAGTTACTATTATGACGATGAATTTATAGAAAGTCTGGGAATTGAAAAAGAAGAATACAGATGTATGGTTAAAAAATATTCTGAAATTTATTTTAAGGAAACTGTATATATACCCATTGATGATGAGAATATAAATGATAAATTTATTTCGTATTTATATTTTGATGATGAAACAGTTGAGAGAGGAAAAAATATGCTTACAGAATTTGATGAGAGAGAATATGAAAAAAATCCTGATTTAAAAAGAACATATTTTTGGAGAAACAACTATGTGGCAATAGGTGCAGATGAAGATGAGTACATATTTATTTCTAAAGAAACAAAGGAGATTTTTATGTATTATTTTGCTGATGATATACATAAAATTTTTACTGAAGGAGGAAATAGGGAAAAATGGAAATGGATAAAATTAGGAGATAACTTTGATGAATTTTTTGATAAATTGTATTATATTGAGGATTAATATAATTAAGATATTCAATTTTGAAATTGATAAATATTTTTAAGAATATATCTGAGAGAAGGTAATTATTTAATGGTAAAAAAATTAAGATATGACGAAGAAATAGGCAATGTTTTTGATATAAAAATAAATGAAAATAAATGTATAGTTTTACTAGAAGAAGGAAAAGAATTTTCTGGAAGATTAGAATTGGTTTATGAATCTGGTGAAATATATTCAGAAGGAAATATAGAAAAGGGGGTAAAAGAAGGTGTATGGAAAACTTTTTATGAAACTGGAGAATTAAAAGTTTTGGAATATTATGAAAAAGGTTTACGAGAAAATGAATACAATGAATACTATCAAAATGGAAAAAAGTCAGTAGAGATATATCATAAAAATGGTATTTACAATGGAAGTTATAAAACTTTTTATGAAAATGGGAATGAGTGGTTAGTTGCCAATTATAAAGACGGTTTGAAAACTGGAGAGTGGAAAAAATATAGAGATAATGGAATGTTATTATGGAAAGGTAAATATTTTTATGACAAATTACAAGGCTTAGTGGAAATTTATCATAAAAATGAAAAAAAGGCTTTAATTTCTAATTTTATAGATGGTGAGCGAAATGGAAGATATGAAGTATTTTATCAAAATGGAAATTTAAGAATAAGAGGTAATTTTAAAAACGATTTTGAAGAAGGTATATGGAAAAAATTTTATAAAGATGGAAATATTTTTTCAAAATATAATATGGAACATGGAAAGGAAAATGGGATTAAAAAAATATACTACAAAAAAAATACAGAATTTAATGGCATTAAATCTTTTAATACCCCTTTAGAAAATGCACAACTTTATAAAAAAGTCAAAATGAAAAATAGCTTGAAAGATGGAAAGGAGGAAATATATTATCCAAATGGCAAAATATGGGAAGAAAAAAATTATAAAAAAGATAAATTAGATGGAAAAGAGTATAAATATTCTAAACATGGTAACTTAATTGAAGAAAATTATTATGAAGAAGGTAAATTGTTACAGACAATAGGGTATTTTGATAATAATAAAAAACAAATTTTCAAAAAAATACAATGGTTAGAAACAATTGACGCAGTAGAAGAAATTAGTGAAAATTATTATGAAAATGGTGTTTCTAAAGAGAGGTATAAAAAAAATAATGAAAATTTAATTGAAATGGAAAAATATTATAGTAACAAAGCAATTAAAGAAATTTTGGTAATTGAAGATAATAAAAAAAAAATAAAAAAATATAATAAAGAGGGTAGTTTAATTAGAGAAAAAATCTTAACAAATAATATAATAAAATCGGAGGAATAAAAAATGAATTTAGACAGATGTAAAAATGGGCACATGTATGATGTATCAAGATATGGGGAGAATTGTCCGTATTGTAAATCGGAAGGATTGAAACCTGAAATTAAGGAAAAGAAAGTTAATTTGGTAGAGGAATTGGATGATGATGACAGAACAACAGCGTACTGGGCAAAAGATAGCAGGGTAGATCCTGTGGTAGGTTGGCTAGTTTGTATAGCAGGAGCAGAAAAAGGAAAAGATTTCAAGATAGTATCAGAGAGAAATTTTTTAGGACGTGGAGAAGGTATGGACATTAGGATTGAAGGAGATATGAATATATCGAGAAAAAATCATTGTTCAATTAGTTACAATCCCAAAAATAGGGAATTCTATATTACTCCTGGAGATGCAAATGGATTAATATATCTTAGTGATGAGGCAGTATACAATACAAGACAGCTTCAAAGTTTTGATACATTGGAGATAGGAGAAAGTAAATTTGTATTTGTTGAGTTTTGTGGGCAAAATTTTGATTGGAGCAAGGATAAAACAAAAGAAAGTTAATAAATAAATGAGGAAAACAATATTAGAATTTAAAAATGTAAAATTTAGTTTTAATATTGTTTTTTTAGATAATATTAGTAGGAGAGCTTAATGAGAAAAGAAGAAGCAAAGTTTGAAACGAGATTTTTTAGTGAAGCTGGGACTAAAGGGAAAAATAATGATTATTTTGGATATACCCAGCTGGATAATTATGCGATATGGGTAGTGGCTGATGGATACGATGAAGAAGCTGGGGCTGATGTGGCTGCAAAATTGGCAGTAAGTTCTGCAATAGAATATTTTATGTTACGTCCACGCTTTAATCCAGAAGTAATTAAGGAAATAATGGAATATGCAAATTTAAAAGTAAAGGAAAAACAGGAGGAAACTGAAAAATATTCATTAATGCACACTTCCCTTTTAGTTGTAATAAGTAATTATAATTCATTTTTATACGGAAATGTTGGGAATACAAGGCTTTATCATTTGAGAGGTGGTTATGTGATTTCTCAAAGTAGAGATGACACAATAGCTCAGCTTCTGGTAGATGAAAATGCACTTGATATGAATGATATGAAGTATCATAGACAAAGAAATGATTTGCTTCAGGCGATAGGAGATTTTGGAAAGATAAAGCCAAATATTATAAAAAACCCTGTAACACTTCAGGAAAATGATATGCTATGCTTAACAACAATAGGATTTTGGGAAAATATTGATGAAAGGGAAATGGAAGTTGAAATTTCAAGATACCCAAATAAAGATAGTTTATTAAGATCATTGGAACATAAAGTTATGGCAACAACAAGAGAAAGTGTGGAAAACTATACTTTTGCACTAGTAAATGTGGAAAAAGTGGCATCACCTGAACCTGTTGAAAAGGATAAGAAGAAATTTTGGATAAAAGTTGGGTTAATATCTTTAGCAGTTCTAGTAATAATATTGTCCTTGACGTTTTGGAATATAAGTAAAAGGAATAATATTATAAAGAGAGCGGCAGTATACGAAGAACAGGCAAACGATGATATTGTCAAAAAAGATTTTAATAATGCAATAGAAAGTTTTAAGCTGGAAAAAGCGGAACTTGAAAAATTGAAACCGAAATCTAGAGGAATAATAGGATTTTTTACGGGAGCTAATGGTAAAAGAGCTGACGCTGAAAAAAGAATAAGTGCTGTAAACACTAAAATATCTCAGACTTCAAAATTGCAAAAGGCATTTCAGGATATAAATGAGGCAAATCAGCTATTTAATTCGGGAAATTATGATGAAGCGTCAAGAAAATACCAAGAGGCAAAATATGTTTTGGAAGAAAATACTTATAAAAAGGATGAACTTAATACAGATGAAGTTCTAACAACGTTAAATGCAAGAATAGATTCATCTAGTAAGTTAAAAGAGGCTTTGGCAATCGAAACAGCGGGAAACCAGGCTTTTTCAGCAGGAAATTATAACTTGGCAAAAGAAAATTATAAAACTGCATCAGAACTTTATCTAGTAAATGGACGTGCAGACTATGTTGCAAACATTGAAAGAAAAATAGCTGAAATAGACGACAAGGCAAAAACTGAATATAGTGGGGCAATGCTGACTGAAAACCAGGCTGACTTATTATCCCCAACAGATACGAATAAATCGAGACAGTCGTATTATCAGGCAAGACAAATGTATCAAAGTCTAGGAGATACTGCTAAGGCACAGGAAATAGATAATAAGATAAATGAATTGAATGCAAGACAGATGTCAAGCCTTCAAACAGCAAATAATATGGTTCAAGAAGGTTTAAATCAAATAACTGCAAATAATCCCGCTGAAGCAATAACATTGCTTACAAAAGCTAAGAATATTTATCAAGGGTTGGGAGATAGTAATAATGTAAATAATGTAAATAAATTTATTTCACAAGCTCAGGAATTTATTAAGTTTGAAAGTAAGAAAGATGCTGAATTAAAACAAAAAGAAACTGAGATGAAAGAATTAGAAACAAGAAATGCAGAGGAATTAAAAGAACAAAAAATTAAGGAACAACAGGTGATAGCGGCAAAAGAAGCAGAGATTGCGGCTAGACAACGGGAAATTGAACTTGAAAAACAAAGAAGAGAGAAAATTGCACAAAGTATAGAAAATGCTACGAATTTAGAAATGCAGGCTGATCAGATGTTTACCTTAAAAAGATATACAGAAAGTATAGCAAAATACAATGAATCTAAAAAAATCTTTGAAGAATTAAAATCAGCAGGAGATTTTGATGATCAGACTAACAAAATAGAATATTTAGGGCAAAAAATTACTAGAACAGAAGGATATTTATATGAAGAGCAGGGAGATGATGAATACAAGAAGAAAAACTGGCAAGAAAGCCAGAAAAAATATCAACTGGCAGCAGATAATATGAAATTAACTAATGAATCAAATGAAATTCAAAAAAGAGTAGAAAAGAAATTGAAAAAAGCAACTTCAAAGGCTGGGAAAAAATGGTGGCAGTTCTGGAAATAGTACAGTTTTAAGAGTATTTAAAATATAAAAGTTATTTGATTCATAGATTGTATAATACATTGCGACAAACTAAAAAAAATATATTTCCAGTAAGCAGTTTTGTTGAAAGGATAAAAGACTCTGATGCAGGGGAAACATATGAATTGGAGGAAGCGTTGAAGAAGTTCAGGGAAATAATGGGATTTCCTAAAGAAGAAAAATAAAAAACCAATAATAAAATGAAAATGAAAGAAGTCTAAAAAATAAATTGTTAAGAATGAAGCGAGAGGAAGAGAAAATGGATAAAAAAAGTTTAGAGAATTTACTGAAGTCACGGGTATTAGAAAATATGTCGGATGAAGAGAAGGTGGCAATAAATCATGCAAGTTTTGAATTACTGCAGGAGCAGCATGAAAGAGTGAGTTCACTCATTGAAAGAGTTGCAGATTCACTAAATGGGGAAGTTGTAGATTATACAATTGGGACTGTGTTGTTGGACAGAGAGGAAGTGAGGCTTTTTGAAAGGGAGATTTCTCCGATGTTTCTGAGTGATTTAAATAAGAAGGTTTCAAAAATACTGTTCGACGAGAATACTGAAGAAGAAAGGGTGTATAAGACTATATTTCTTGATATGTCTTATGAAAAGTTGAAGAAAATTGATGAGAAAAAAATAGATGGGGAAGCAACAGATGAATTTGGAAATAAATATAAGATTGAGTTTAGGTTGGTTAAAGAGGAGAAGTATATAAAAAAATTGAGGGAAATGTCTGAAGTTATACAGAGAAATAATATAAAATGGGAAAATATTTATTGTCCTTTTGCATATAAGGCATTTTCGTTAATAGTAGAAGATTTTCCTGAGAATATAAATAACATAGAGAATTTTGATAAAGTAACTATAAAAGTGGATTTTCCTGAAGAAATAAGGAAAAGTATGATAGAAAAAATATTGTGCTGGAATATAAATGAAGAAACTGAATACCCTGAAATATTAGTGCGTCCATCGGAGGAACAGATTTATTATGAGCATATATTGGAAGAAAGAGATGAGAATGTGCTTGTGGACAAAAGTACAAGAAATTTTGAATTTTTATACAGAGACGGGGAGTTTATAAAGATAATAACAAGCAATATAAAGTATGAAAGATTAAAACTTTATTTTATAAAAAATATTGATTTTAACTTTGCAAAAAAAGTTAGACTGTATGGAAATATAAAAAAATATAATAGGCAAAATAATCAGAATACTGAAATGGTTTTAATATTAAGAAACATAGCGGAAATGAATAATGTATTACAGCAATATGAAGTATTTGATGATTACAGTATAGAGGGATTTTCTGATAAAAATAGCAAGATTATTGAAACATATGATTTACAGATTAAGAATAGGGATGAGTTTTTGTTGAAAAATAAAAGAAAAAGATTGTATTTGAGATTGAAATATGTAAAATCTAAATATAGTTCGGATATAATTAGTTTTATGAAAGGAGTTTTGGAAGAATATCTAGTAGATTGCGACTGCATATTTACTGAGTTCTAATTGAAAATTATGGAAAAGATAGAAGAATTGCTGGAGAAATCATTGGTAAAACTTGTGGATGAGAAGGATAGGGTTTATTTGAGGGAAGAAATAAACGAATTTTATAATTATTTTATGGAAAAAATAAATTTGGATATGAGTGATGTGGAAAAGGTTGTGGAAAAGTATTTTGACAACAAAAAGGAATATCCGATATACACGATTCCTATTCATAAAGATGAAATAGCGGAATATGACGATGAAATGAGTCCAGTTTCTCTAGAACTTGAAAATGTGGGAAAAGATGAGCATATATTGGAAGAAATTTTAATAACATCAGACAATAAAAATTTGAAAAATATAGAAAATAAACTATATTTTGCGACAGTAAAAATAAATAATGAGGAATATAAATTTAAGGTAAGATTAAAAAATACAGATAAATATGTAAAAAAGGAAAAAGAGCTTTATGAAATGTATGAAACAAATAAAATTCGTTGGAAGCCATTTGTAATGCCATATAATACGAAATTTTACAATGTAATCTTAAAACTGGAAGATAATAAAGAACTTGATGAAAAGATATTGAAAAATATAAATCTTGGGGAGATAAATTATGAGTTTCCTGAAATAGAAAATGAGTATTTTAGGGATTATGTCCTTATGTGGAATGTATTTGAAAATAACATAACGACAAATACTTACCTGCTGAGGGAAGATGAGGGAATGTATGTACATCAGACAACGATACTGCAAGAAGGGCAAACTTTTATAAATACAAGGGACAATAAAGGAGTAATAACAGATATAATTTTCAAAGCAAATGGAATAGTGGAAATAAATTCAAAACTAAAAAATATAGAAAACTGGTCAACTTTAACGGTGAAAAATATTCGTAGTGAAAATAGGTACAATGAACAGAAATTTGAATTAATATCAAATGAAATGAATAAAAATATGCTTAACCGAATTAGACAAAAATATAAAAATAGAATCAGAAGTGAACTGGAAATATATAGACTGGCAAATGCCTATGAATATTTGAGAGAGATAAAACTAAAGAGAGTGGAAATAAACGGATATTTAAAAGAATTTGATTATTTTGAAAATAAATATGGATATATAGTTGATGAAATATCAAGGGAAATCGTAAAAACATTTTCAAAGGATAAGCTTGTTATTACGATAGATTTTCCTGAAAATATGACTTTTAAACAGGATAAGATAGACTATTTCTGTTCTGTAATAAACTTTTTCTTTCCAGAATATGAAATTATAGTAAAGTTTTCTTAAATTTTTTGAGAATAAGTAATAATTAAGAATAAAAAAGGAGTGATATGAAATGAACAGTATCTTGCAAAATCAGAAACCAGTGGAATTTTTTTCGGCAGAAAGAATAAAAATAGAAATTGACGGACAGCAAATATTGTGGAGGGATATGACTTTAAAAATAGATTCAAGAATTGGGGAGCATACTGTTGGAAAAATAAAGTATATCGCCTCTTTACAGCAGATAAATATTTATGATGCCGCAATAGACAAGGATGAGGATATTAAAATAATTATTTCTGGAAGAAGCAATATTTCAAATGAAAACGGAACTTCAAATGATAAAATATTTTTAAATGGAATAATTGACGATATTAAACTTTCTGAAATTAAGACAGGCTCTTTGGTAGTGGAAATTACCTGTATTTCTAAAAGTATTATTCTTGACAGGATACCAAGATACCGTTCATTTCAGGATCCTTCACTAACTTATTCAGCAATAGCTGAAGAAATTAACAAAAATTATGGGGCAAATGGAGAAAAAATAATAAGTGTAGGGGAAGATATGAAAGAAGTCCCAAGAATGACAATCCAGTATAACGAAACAGACTGGGAATATCTAAAAAGGCTGGCTTCATATACAGGACAACCAATAATTCCTTATTATGATAAAGTCCTAGTTGGATTTTTGAAAAATCAGGCTGTGCAGACACCGAATACAACATATTCCCAATATGGAAAAAGCAAGAAAAATAAAAGAACAATGTATAAAATAACAGGAACAGAAGTATATGCCGTTTCAACACCGATAAAATTGAAAACTAGAAACAGGGCAGGCGGAGAAGAAACTGAAAACGATTATTACGTTATAGAAAGCAGAATATACAACGAAGGAAATACCTTAAAATGCGAATACACACTTGGAAAACAGACAGATTATTTTGTAGATCCGATACCGCATGAAAAGATAAAAGGAGCAGTAATAGAAGCGAGAACAGTCCATATTGCAAGAACAGACGAAAGCAAAAGCAATCACGGAAGAAGCGAAGGAAGTTCAGATAATCTTGAGGGGAAAACGATTGGAGCAAAACCACTTAATAAATATATAGAAAAGGCTGAAAATCAAAATCAGAATGAAAATGTAAAAGAAAGAGTTAAAGCGAGTGATATAGCCGTAATGACATTAGATTTAACAGAAGGATTGCTAAAATTGGGAGAAAATGGCCAGTCTTTTGAAGATGAATACGCTGGGAAAAGCTATTTTCCATATGTAACGCCATACAGTCAGACAAACACAGGATTTACGCCAGCACCAGAAACAAATGACAGGGTGGCACTCTATTTTCCAAGTGAGAATGAAACACATGCATTGGTAATGGGGGCTGTTAATAATGATGGGAATGGTAGATTTACTAATCCTGATAAAAGGAATTTCACTTTGGGAAATAGTCAAGGTGGAGCGAATAATGGGAAACCGATGTATGACTTTACTTTAAGCAGCGAAAAATTTAGTATGAGAACTGGTAATCTCATAAATATGGAATCATCAGGAATGATTAATGTGGCAGGAAGAAGTAATGTAGGAGTTATTTCAACAACATCAAATGTAAATGTTATAGGTTCAAAATCTGTAAATTCAGTTGTTGGAAGCTCTAAAGTAACAATAGATCCAAATAATGTCAATGTTAATGGAAATAGTAGTGTTGATATTAAAGGAGGTGCAAAATTGTCAGCAACAGGAGGACAAGTTTCAATAGGAGATGGAGCAGGAACAACAGATATAAAAGGAGGGAAGGTAAAAGTACATTAATAGTAAATTGGATTGGAGAATAATAGGTAATGAAAAATTATGAAAAAGTAGAATTGTCAAAAAAAATAATGAATGGTAAAAATTATTATATTTTAAATAATGAAAAATATTACACAGGGAAAATAGAAATTCGATTTAATAATAGTGATAAAGTTAAAGTGACGGGACAAATTGAAAAAGGATTAAAATCGGGAGAATGGAGATATTTTTATGAAAATGGGAATGTTGAAAAAATTGAAACATATAAATTTGGGGAATTGACTGGAAATTATAAAGGATTTTATGAAAGCGGAGAACTAATGGAAGTTGGAGAAATGAGATACGACAAAATGGAAGGTACATGGAAGTCGTATTATAAGAATGGAAATTTAGATGTTGAAACTTCATATGTTTTAAATAAGCAGAATGGTATTTGGAAAAAATTTTATGAAAGTGGAGAATTAAAATGTGAATGTCCTACAAGAAATAATATGTTTTATGGAAATTATAAAAAATATTCAAAAAGTGGTATACTTTTATATAAGTGTTTTCTTAGGGATAGTGAAAAAAATGGAGAGGAGATATATTTTGATGAAGCTGGCAGGGAAATTATGAGAACTAGGTATGTAAATGGCAGAGAAATAAAAAGTTAAACTAAAAGAGGTTTATTATGAACGGATTATTTTTAAATAAAGTATTAATATTAAGTGAGAATGTAGCTAAAAAATTAGATTTAGCAGATATTTCTGAAATAGAATATGTAGTTGATGGGGCTGAGTTAATTTGTGATGGCTGTCCTGGAGAAAAAACTAATTTACAAGTAACCAGTCAAAATGATTATGAAATAAAAAATAAGTTAGTTGCAACTAAAAAAGACAAAGAAACATTCGAAAATATACCTCCGTTTCAAAGTTGTATATATAATGATAATGCAAAATGTGAAGTAATTGTTGAAGGCGATTGGGAAAATTATATAGAAGATAAGTTTTGTGGAGCAAATCAATGTTTATCCAAAAATTCCTTTGCACGATGTCAAAAAGGTGGAATTATAAGAGTAATACATTCAGGTCAGTTTTTAACGTCAGAAACAATAGCAAAAGATTCTGAGGAACTAATGAAAATAGCTTCGCAAGGAGGAACTAAAGAAGAAATCAAAAAAAAGTTGAGTGAATATTTATCCAAAAAGTATAATCAATCAATAAATGTAGAAGATTTTAAATTTACAAATGGGAAATTTCCAACATTAGATATTACAACAAGGGGACAAATGCAAAATGATTTTAACAAGATTGAGTTGAATAAAAATTTACAAACCGATGTAAATGAATTTAATAAAAATGGAATCTTTTTTACAGAAAGGAAAGCAATACAAAAAGTAGAATTATTAGGAAATGAATATCGGGTAAGAGAAACAAAAGATAAAAATTTTCCAGTAAGAGGGGTTATATATACAGATTCTAGTAATTATCGTGAAAAAAGGGGAATAAGTAAAGAAATTATTGAAAAAACAAAGAAAGATTGGGCTAATGAGGCTGAAAAAAGAGTTAAAAAAAAGCAAGAATCACATAATAATATAGAATGGACAAAAAACATAAAAGAATTTAACAAAAAAAGTGATAAGTGGTTTGATGATTTAAATGTTAAAATTGTAGATTATAAAAAAAATAAAGATGGAAGTGTAACTCTAGTAGTTGATGATTTTGGAAATTTTTTAAATAAAAGGGAAAATCAGAGTACAATTAAAGAATATGAAAAAAATGGAATAAAATTTAAAAACAGTATCGTAGGTAGCTATATGAGTACGGAACATGCTATGCAGCAGTATACAATAAAACAACAGTATATAAGGGGTTTTAACTACGATGATGAATATATTGATGGAAAAAATATAAAAAGTATGTATGAAACTTATGTAGGATTTTTAGCAGCATATGGAGCGATGAAAAGCTACCGTGTTATGTCAGGAAATAAATCTAAAAGAAAAATGTCAAATGGAAAAACATCAGAACTGGATATAGAAACAAGGTATAAGAATGCAAGAGCAAGATATGAAGAAAGTATGAATTGTGATTTATACTGTAAAGGTACAAGATGTTTTGCGGAAGGAACCTTTATTTTAACAGAAAATGGAATTAAAAAAATTGAGGAAATAAAAGTAGGTGATAAAATATATGGCTATGATGAAATAAAAAAGGAAAATATTTTAAAAAGTGTGCAAGCAGTATATCTACATACAACTGATTTATTAGTAAAAATAAAAACAAAAAAAGACATAATATTTACAACCCCAGAACATCCATTTTATGTAAACGGACAATACATATTAGCAGGATTTTTAAATACTAATATGAAATTAACAGATTTTGAGGGAAAAGAAGTAGAAATACTAGAAACAGAAATAATAAAGTACCAAAAAGAACAGAAAGTTTATAATTTTAGTGTGGAAGAGACTAGGAATTATTATGTAGGTGGGGAAGGATTGTTGAACCATAATTTGGATGATTGTATTAGTAGAAATAATATTGCTCAGAATACAGAAATTAAAAATACACAATTAAAAAATTTAGAAAAAGATTCAATTATTGAATTTTTCGATGCTGAACTTGGAGAAAAAGGATCTTGGGGTGATTTCCACAAAAAGGGTTCATATACACAAACAGAAAAAGACTTTTTTAAAATGAATCCAAAAGAAATACTGAATAAAAGTAATCAAGATAAAAAAATTTTAATAGGAAAAACGATAGTAAACGAGAAACCAGTAACATTAACAGCGAGGAATACTTCTAGTCATTTAAGTAATTATGAACCTACATTGGATTTAATTGGAGAGGTAGAAGTCAATGGAAAAATAGTAAAAAGACACATAAAAATAAGATATGAAGGAGAATAATATGTCAACAAGGTACATAAAAAATAATGAAGGAATTTACTGTTTTGATGAATATGAAACAGACGAGAAGATAGTTCCGACAGATTTTAAAATTGAAAAAAATAGGATTAATGTAATAAATTTGAAAATTGATTTTTTTGAAAATAATAATGAAATTTTATTAGAATGTTTTGATAAAAATTTAGAAGAAGTTATTAATTTCAAAATTCAAGCAGAAGATATAGTTGGAATTAGAAATTTTGGAGATATAGCTGGACATTCTGCAATAATTGATTTTGTGGAACAATTTGAAAATGAAGATTTAAAAAATTCATTGATAAATAAAGTAATAGATTCTAAATTAGATGGATGGTATATAAAAAATAAAAATTATATTCATAATTTATTCTTCATAGATAGCTGCTACTTTGAAATTTTAACAAAATTTGATATTAGCAAAAATATATCAATGATTAATTCTAACGAAAAAAACAAAGAGGAAATTTATGTTCCGTTAGAAAATAAGATTATGAAATCCGATAATCAATTAAATATTGAAAAAAAATATATATTGGAATTTAAGAATTTAGAAGTGAATGAAATTTTGAAAAGCGAATTAACTTTGAAATATAAAAAAGAGTTAGTTTTTATGGGAATAACAAAGAAAATAATAAATAATAATTTTTTTGAAGAAGCTATAAATTATGAACTATACTTTAGATTAAATAACAAATATAAAATAATATTTGAATATAAAAATTTACAAAACCCGCAATATTTAATATTAAAAGAAAATAGAATAGGAACTGGAAAAAATGTATTTTTATGGTCATCCATTAATTCAGAGTTTTTTATAAAAAGTTATTGGGAAGAAATTTTTTACGAAAAATTTCAAGATTTTGAAAAAGATAAAATAAGTCATGTATATATATCAGATGACTATTCAATTGAATTTGTGATAGATAAAGATGATATTCCATATATAAAAATAATAGATTTAGAAGAAAATATTGAAGTAAGTCAAAATGAAATTTTTAGAAGATAGTAATTATGAAATTTATGAAGTTAAAGTAAATTTTAAAATAGAAATTTCCCAAAAAAAATATTATATAAACATATAGTTTTTTACAAAAATAATTCGGTTTAAATTATGTGAAAGTTGTGGGAGTTTAAAGCTAAGAAAAGAAATTAAATTTGAGCATAGAAAAATTAAGGAAAGATGTCAGTCTAGGAATTTTTACATTATTTTTAACTTAGTTATCTGAAAAATACAGTTGTTATACAAATATAATAATGATTATAGAACAATAATTTATAAATTACCTTAACAAACATATAAATTATTGGGATATAAATATATTAAAGAAATTTATATCCTATTTAATGGAAGAAGTAACAAGAACATACCTGATAAATCCTAATAGTCGCTAGTAATAAATTTTAATAATGAAAGGAATGATTAATGATGAAATTAATTTTTAGATATGAATATTCAAAAAATGACAACAAATACTATAAAGTGTGTGAATCTTTTAAAATGGATAATAAAAAATCAAGAGAATTAGGGTTAAAAAAATCTGTAGAAATAATATATAAAGAAAATATATTAGATGAAGTATTTTTAGGAGATTATATAGATTCTTTAGATGTTAATTGGATAAAAGATATGTTGGATAAATTGGAAAATATTAACATAAAAAACTATAATATTAGTTCAGAAGCATATGAAGCATTGATAAAAAATGATAGTGTAATAATTAGGGATATAGTTTATGAAGAAGGTGATGATGAAGTACGTATTGATAGAAAAAAAGTATCTTATGCAATAAAAAAATGGATAATTTTTTTAGAAAAAAATTACGATATGAATTATCAGGAAATTATAAATCTAGATAATATATAAAACATTTTTTATGATATATTAAAAAATAAGATTGAATAATAAAGTGTGTCTGAAAATTATTTAAATGATAAAATTTTATCTAATTTATAAGGTCAGGAATATTATTACAAATTTTGAATTTTTATATAAACTTTAATAAAATTAAAAAAATTTTAAATCCTGTCTAAAAATGATAAAAGGAGTTTTTTATGTTAAATGAATACGATGTAGTAAAATCAAAAATTGATTTATCAGAAAAAGTTAAAAAGAATACAGTAGGAGCAGTAGTAATGGTATTTCCTGAATTTCCAAATGATTATATGGTTGAATTTATTGAAAATGAGGAAACTTTAGAAATTTTAATAGTTAATGAACAAAATCTTGAAAAAATAAAATAAAAAATATAATAGGAAAAAATATGAGCATAAAAAAATTAAGAAAAAATATCAATCAAGAATTTAAAATGAATAAATATGATCTTTTTGTAACCACAATAAATGAAATAGGAGATTTTTCATCAATATTTATTGAAATTTATTTTGATAATATGGGATATGACAGTGATGAATATATAGGATTTAAAATAAATAGTGGCTGGAGTGATGATGATGAAACAGAAACTTATATTTCTCAATTTTGTTGGGGTATAGAAAGTGAAGATAAAGAAATAAGAGTTTATTACACATATGAGGAATTTTTACATTATTTTTTAACTTATTATCTGGAAAATATACATTGTTATGCTAATATGATAATGACTATAGAACAAGAATTTATAAATTATACTAAACATAGAGACTATGCTAAAAAATATGGTATAAAATTAAATACAAAAAAAATTTTTAAAAGAGATAAACTTAGAAATTTTTTATTGGACTATAATAATGAAGAAAATAAATATCTATATGGATTTATAAATTATCATAACGAATATATAAATTATTGGGATATAGACATATTGAAAAAATTTATGTCCTATTTAATGGGAAAAGATGTATTAAGAAAATTTTTGGAAGGAAAAAGAGAGTTTCAAATAGAAACAACATATTATTTTGGTTATAGAGGTTATGATAAAGGTTTTAATATTGAATTAGATGGAAATAGTGTATCAATAGACTATTACACGCAGTACAATAGGTTAGGAAATTATTATAATGTAATTGATAAAACTGGAATAGCGTATAAAGAAAATACTAGGACAAATAAATATTTAGAAAATTTTGTTACAAAAGATGAAACTGATAAATTTTTAAAAGAAAGATTTAAAGGGACAAGGGATAAAATGAATGTAGAAGTAGTATCAAAGCAAGATTTTGTTAAAGAACTCGAAATAATAGTAAATGCTTATGAAGAAATTTATAACGATGATGAAATAAGAAGTGTGTTTGAAAAATTTAAGGAAGAATTAGGAGAATAATTATAAAAAAATTAATAAGGGAAATAGAATGAATGTATTTAAAAATAAGTTATCAAAAGTAAGAAAAAATCTTTTTAATAAAGTCACTGAAATAGGAACAACAGATTTAATAGATAAGAATAAGTATGACTTATTGGTTTATACGATTGATGAAATAGGAAGTTTTGCTGATTTGCTAGATTATTCCTATAATGATAATAATGAGGAGCCATTTTTTTCCAATGAATTTTTGGGAATGGGATTAGTGAATTATTGGTATGAACTGGAAGAAGATGAAAAAGATTTGTATATTGTTCAATATTTTGATGATCAGGAAACAAGAGTTTATTACAGCTATGAAGAACTGTTTCATTATATGTTTAGTTACTATTTGGAAAATATTTGTTGTTTTGCTGATACTTTGAATAGAATAGAAAATTCTTTTCAAAAATATATTGAAGAAGTAAATAATAATAAAAAATATAAATTGAATTTAAATATAGAAAAAATTTTGAAAAGGGACAAGTTAAGAAAGTTTTTGATAGAGTATAATTATGATATTCAAATTGAAAAGCGTATAAGTTATTTTAGTGTTAATATTGCGAAAAATTTTTTTTCATATTTAATAACTAAAAATATGTTATTGAAATTTTTTAAAGGAAAAAGAACATTTATGAGAGTAAATGGTTATTTTAGTGGATTTGATAAAATTTTGGAAAGTTACACTGTAACTATTGAAAACAATGTAAAAATTGAATATTATAACCAATTTTTAGAAAACGATATAAATCTCTATTATTCCCAATACAGTGATTCTGAAAAGAAAAAATTTGAAATTTATAAAAATAAAAGAATAACTGCAAATATGGAAGAAATATCAAAGCAAGATTTTATTAAGGAACTGGAAATAATAGTAAATGCTTATGAAAAAATTTATAATGACAATGAAATAAAAGAAATGTTTGAAAAATTTAAAGAAGAGTTAGGAGAATAATTATGGAAAAATTGATAATAGAAGATTTTTATGAAAATTTAGGAATGAATAAACATGATTTGTTTTTAATGGCAGTGGAGAAAAAAGAAAATTTTGTTAATATTGTTTCAAAAATATGTGATGAAACTGAGTTATATTTTTCAAATAAAAAGATAAGAATAAAAATTATTTGGAAAGAGGAAATATTAGAAAAGGCAGTGTATATAGTAACCGAGATAAAAGATGAAGTAATGAAGGTTTTTTATGCACATGAAGAATTTTTTCATTATTTGTTAATTTATTGTTTGGAAAATATGGAAAATTTTGAAACTGAAAGAGAAGTTGTAGAAAAAGGTCTTGAAGATTATTACAATAAAATAGATAAAGAAAGAAGGGAACCGCCTGTAATAGATTTAAAAAATTTATTTGATAGATTTCATTAAAAGTTGGAGGAAATTATGAAAATAATAAAAGTAATGAAAATATATCCAGAAGACGATATAAGAGAAATATTTGTAGTAAAAAAAAATGAAGATGGAGAAGATGTTTTTTATAAGGATGGAGAACCTTTTACTGGACATATTGAAATATACGGATATGAAGAAAGAATTCAAGTAAGAGGACAATTGAAAGATGGTAAAAGATATAAAAAAAATACACAATATTATCCAAATGGACAAGAAAAAATAGAGGAATATTACTCAGAAAATGGTAAAAGAAATGGAACATACAAAATTTATTATGAAACAGGAATATTGCAAATAGATGGTTTTCTTGAAAATGATGAAAAAGCTGGGCATTGGAAATGGTATTATCCAACTGGTGTTATCAAAGAAGAGGGTAATTTTATAAATGGAGAAATGAAAGGTGCGTGGAAACTTTATTATCCAGATGGAAATGTTGAAAGAGAGATAGAGCCACTTTTGGATGGAAATACAGAAATTTTAAAAGGTTATGATGAGAACAGGAACTTAATTTTTGAAGGATTTATGTATAATGGGAAAAAACATGGGAAATATTTAAGATATTATGATAGTGGTGAGTTAGAAGAGGAAGGAGAATATAAAGAGGGATTATTAGAAAATGAGGTAAAAACATATGATAAAAATGGGAATTTAAGATATATAACAACTTATTCTAAAGATGAAGTTATAAAAAAATATGATGCTTATACTGATATTACTAGATATTATGGAAATAATTTAGAAAACTTATCAGAAAAAGAAACCGAAGAACAAGAAAATAAAATATTAGATTCTCAAAATACTAAAACATCTGTACCGTCTAAGGAAACAAAACCAGAATTGACACAAGAACAAATTGATAAATTGGAAGCTGATAAGAAATTTACTGAAATACAAAACTGGCTAAGTACAGGTGAAGAAGGTTTTTTTGGGAGTGGAGTTTTGGGGCAGGGAAATGTATTTCCATTAAAAAAATTTATTGAAAGAATAGAGAATTTTGATGCTGATTTGAAAAAAAGGTTGTATGAGTATATAAAATGGTATTTGGAAAGTTATCTTGAAACGGTAACGTTTGAAACAAAAGGAAAATATGAAATAGAAGAGGCATTAAAAATATTTAGTAATACAATGGGATTATCTATTCAAGATGAACATGTGAAAGAAAATGAGAAAACAAAGACAGAAGAAGAAAAGAAACTTACGCCACAACAGTTAAGAAAAAAATATTTTCTTAAAAGAATGAAAGAAGATAAATAGAAATAAGAAAGTGTAGATGAATAGAAGAAATGAAGAGATGGGGAAAAGTAGATTTATAAAATATTTGGAAAAAGTTTATTGTAGAGATTAGAGATAAGAGGAAAATTTTTAGAAAGAAGCAAGGGAGATGGAATGTATGGAGAATAAAAAGCAGTATCAGTATATTTGGAATGTTATTTATGAAATGTTTCAAAAGGGAGAAGATATAAATAAGATAAAATATGTGTTGTCAAAGCAGATTTCGCCATATATGGAGATAAATGATAAAGATATAAATTATTTTGATGAAGAGATGGAGATAGAGATAAATCCGTTTTTAAGATTTAATAAGATTTTGTCAAATATTATTGATATAAATATAAAAAAGGACTATGAGGAAGTTAGAAAGATAGTTTTTAATGTGATGGTGCATATACTTGCAAAACTTGATTTGTATGAGGGTATGAATAAAAAGATTATAATAAACCGTAAAATAGTTAAGGATTTGGAAGAAGGAAAATATGGATTTGAAATAAAAAATTTGATAAAAGAGTTTGACAGAATAGAAAAAATAAATATTGCTAACACAATAAATGATATGTATAAACATTCAAACGGGATGTACGCTTTTGAGGAAATTATAAAGAGGATATATCCTGATTCGATAATATATAATAATAAAGTTTCAGAAGATAAACTTGTTATCTATATTAATAGTCAAAAAAATGAAAAAAACAGGAAAAAATTTAAATTGCTTTCAAAATTATTTTTACCAATGGGATTAAGAACAAAAGTTTACTGGGAACATCATTTTGGAGTAATAGGAATAGAAGAAACAATGACAATTGAATCATCATCAATTTTTTAAATTTAAAGAAGATTAATAGATAAAATATAAAGGAAGGTAATTATTATGCAAATAACAAAAACTAAATATTCAACATATTTTTTTAGGGAACATCATAATACAGATCAGGAGGAAAATACATTTTCTGCATTTATTCCAGAAGGGAAAAAAGGATTTTGGATATTAACTGAAGATACTGAAAAGAAGGAAAATGTTGCAAAAATTGCAGTAATGGCTGTGGCTGAAGCATATTTTTCAAATAATAGCCTGTCAGAAGATAATATGACACATCTTCTTAATGTTGCAAATAAAGAGATAATTGAAAACAAAATTAAGAGAAATATGGATTATTACAGTAAATTTTCAACATCAATAGTGACTGCCGAAGACAATAAAATGATAGTTGGAAATATAGGAAATTCAAAAGTAAAAATTTTCCGTGATAATGAACTGATTGAAGAAATTGAGGGAGATACAATTGTAAGCCTTGATTTAAAAAAATATGATTATATATTATCGGGGACAGCCGAATTTTGGGAAATCGTAAATGAAAATGAAATACTGGACATGTTTATAAGAAACAGCAGTCGTTTCGGTTTTGAGAGCGAATTAAGCCAGAAAGTAAATAATATAGAAGTACAGAGAAAGATTGAGATACCGTTTTTGTCTATTTTTATTGAAAATTTGGAAAAGGAAGAAGAGGAAGAATATACAGTAACTACTGTTGTGGAAAGAGTAAATCCACTTAATTACATACTTCCGATGTTAATAGCAGTATTTTTTGTCACAGCAGTGGGGAAGAGTATCTATAACAGTAGAATAGAAAAATCTAAAAAAGAAAAAGTGATTGTTCAGAAGCCATCTCAAAATCAACAATCAGAAAATATGGCAAAAATAAACACAACTGTTAAACCTGAAAATGTTCAACCACAAATTTCTGCTCCAGTTGTAGAAGAAAAAGCAGAAGAAACAGCTGTATTACCGCCACAAAACGAAGAAGAGAAAGAAATTGAAAAATTAGAACAGGAAAATCAGAGTAAGGCAGTGAAACTTCCAGAAATAAAAAGAGAAGTGAGAACACCTGTTAATCCTGTAAAAAAACAGCCAAAAAGAGAGAGAAGTAATACAAACGTAAAACCAAAATCAAAACCTAGAACAGCAAGAAAATCATATGATTCACTTGATGAGGAAATTAGACAGAATTGGAAAAAATTGGGAAGAGATAATAACGGAAATGTTATTTAATCAGAATATTTTATTGTATAGCAATTTTAGTTTAAAATAAGATCAGAAAGTTGATTATAAACTTGTTAATGAAATAAAAATTTAATATTAGAAAAAGGAGTTTTTATGAATTATTTGCCAATAAATTATAAGTTGAAAAATAAATATGAAGTAAAACAGGTAATTGCAGAAAGTGATTTTTCAAATGTATATTTAACATTTAACAAGAAAAAAAGATATGTCATAAAGGAATGTTTCCCATCACAGCTAGTTATTAGGGGATCGAATCAGGAAGTTTTTACTAAAAAATATGAGGATAGATTAAAGGAAGTAAAGGAAAGTTTTGACAGGGAAGCGGAAATATTGGCACATCTGCATAATGTGCTTGATTCAAACTCTAAAGGCAGAATAATTGAATTGTTTGATTATTTTGAGGAAAATAAAACAGTTTACATTGTCGAGGAATATTTTAATTTTCCAACATTAAAACAGTATATACTTAATGAAGAAAATGTGAAAGGTGAAGATATAAAAAAAATATATTTTGATATTTTAGATATATTTATAAAAATTCATAATGAAAAAATAATTCATAGGGATGTAAAGCCTTCAAATATATTAATCAATAAGAAAAATAAAATAAAAATAATAGATTTTGGATCAAGCATATATTTTGATGAAAAAAATGGGACATATATAAAAGTAACGGACGGATACTCCCCGCTTGAAATGTACTCATTAAAAGCTGAAAATGATGAAAGAACAGATATATATAGCCTTTCGGCATTACTATATTTTATGATAACTAAAAAGAAACCAGATGAAGTATTAAAAAGATTCTATAATCCTGAATTGATTTTTGATAAAGATATAAGTAAGGATATAAGAAAATTTATTGAAAAGGGAATGGAAGTAGAGATAAAGGATAGATTTAACAATGTTGTTGAAATGAAATCGGAATTTGAAAAATTAGATTTTAAGGATATTTAGAAATGTATGGAAGAAAAATTTTTAAAGAGAAAGAAGTGATATGAAATGAATAATAATTTAAACAATCAAAAACCAGTAGAATTTTTTTCAGCAGAAAGAATAAAAATAGAAATAGATGGACAGCAGATACTTTGGAGAGATATGAGTCTAGAAATTGATTCAAGGATAGGGGAACATACAATTGGGAGAATAAAATATATTGGTTCAGTAAATCAGTTAAGTTTATACGATGCCTTGATAGACAGAAAAGGGGATAAGGAGATAAAAATACTAGGGAGAAGCAATATTACTGATAATACTGGAAATTCAACAGAAAAAATATTTCTAAATGGAGTAATAAAAGAACTTCAAATAAACGAAACGACAGCAGGAGCCTTGACAGTAGAAATTACAGCAATCTCAAAAAGTGTCCTTTTGGATAGAATACCAAGATACCGTTCATTTCAAGATCCAACATTAACTTATTCAGCGATAGCGGAAGAAATAAATGGGAATTATGGTACAAATGATGGGAAAATTGTAAATGTTGGCGAAGATATGCAGGCAGTACCTAGAATGACAATCCAGTATAACGAAACAGACTGGGAATATTTGAAAAGAATAGCATCGTATACGGGACAGCCAGTAATGGCATACTCAGATAAGGTATTTGTAGGATTTTTCAAGAATATGCCAGCACAGACACCAAACTTAAAGTATTCTCAATTTGGGAAAAGAACAAAAGAAGAGAGAAGATATTTTAAAATAACAGGAACAGAAGTATATCCAGTAGCAACACCAATAAAATTAAAGACCAGAAACAGAGTATCAGGAGAAGAAGTAGAAAATGATTACTATGTTCTTGAAAATAAAATTTATAATGAAGGAAATACATTAAAATGTGAATATATACTTGGAAAACAGACAGGCTATTTTGTAGATCCAATACCGCATGAAAAGATAAGAGGAGCAGTAATAGAGGCAAGAACAATTCACATTGCAAGGACAGATGAAAGTAAGAGTGAGTATGGAAGGACTGACGGAAGTTCGGATAATCTTGAGGGCAAAACGATTGGAGCAAAACCGCTTAACAAATATATAGAGAAAACTGAAAATAATCAGAATGAAAATACAAAAGAAAAAGTCAAGACAAAAGATATTGCAGTTATGACATTAAATTTAACAGAAGGGCTTATGGATTTGGGAGAAAATGGGCAATCTTTTGAGGATAAGTATGCTGGGAAAAGTTATTTTCCATATGTAACTCCGTATAGCCAAACAAATACAGGATTTACACCAGCACCAGAAGTAAATGATAGGGTGGCACTTTATTTTCCAAACGGAAACGAAACAAAGGCTTTTATAATAGGAGCTTTGAATAATGATGGGAATGGAAGATTTACTGATGTAGCTAATAGAAATTATCACGTGGGAGATTCGGACTTTAATATGGTTCTTGCGACTAATAGTTTGTCAACAAGTGCGGCAGAAAGTATATCGCAGAGTGCAAGCAATATTTCAGAACAAGCAAGAGAAATACGAGAAACTGCTGAAAATATAGCAAATATGTCAAATAATCATACTGAGATAATAAAAAATAAAAAACTGATAGCTGCAAATAGTGTATCGCAAGTAACACAAGGTAATACAATAATACAGTCGAATGGAGATACTGAAATAAATTCAACAGGTTATTCAACAGTAAATGGTGGAGCAAATGTATTTATAAATGGATAAATTTAAAGAAAGGAAAGTATGATATTCATCATACAAGGTGAATTAAAATGCCATATTATTATGATTATAAAAATAAATGTATTTATTTGGGATCTAATGAAAAATCTTTATTTAAAGATCTTGAAATGGAAAAAATAAAACTAGAATTAGCGATTATGCAAATAGAAAACTTTTATAAACAAAAAGAAAAAGTATCAGTAGACAAAAATATATCAAAATCAATAGTTTGTGATGGAGCTTTTTTATCTTGTCCACTAGCAGAAACAAAAACTATAACACCTAATGGTGAAGTTATAGAAACTTTTAATTTACCAAAGGATTTTCCAGCGATTAGGCTAAACATTCCTAAAGAACATCATGTCTTTTTAATGAAAAAGGATCCCGTAGCGACAGAAAGAGATATAGAAAATGATAACTTTGAACCATTACCTGGGGTGTATTGTTCTTACGATCATGAAAAATGTAGTATAAAAAGTTCTAAAAAATATTGGAGTAAATTATCTAAAACTGAAGTAAATGGTTATAATTTACTTCTACAACAATCTGAGTTAATATGTCAGCATGGTGGAGAAGCTAAGCTTAAAATTGTACAGAATGGACAAGATATACATATATCTAATGCAGGGATTGAAAAATTTTTTCCTCCGACTGTTAGAAAAAGTATTAAAATAGGCAGTGGTGCATTAGCTATTTTTGTAACAATAGCTACTCCAACGCCAGGAGATGAAGCTGCTGCTGTAGGTGCGGTAGGTGTAACTGGAGAAGCAACTATTAAATTTCTTAAATATAAAGGTTGGGGAGTATTTAGTGGGGCAAGAACTATAATAAATGAAGTTACAGGATATGATATATTGCAAAAGCTATCACAAGCTGCAATTGGAGAAGAAAAAGGAGAAATCTTAACAGTTTCAATTGATTTTATAGATACAATGAAAGGATTATCAGACCTTTCTAATGATATATCGGAACTAACTAGCAATATAGGTAAAAAAAATGAAGTTTTAGCAGAAATTAATGAAAATAATGGAAAAATACAGGATATAAAAAAAACAAATTAAAAATAGAAAAAACAGATAAAATAAAAATGCCAGCTAGATTTCAATTAAAAAATTTAGAAAAAACCAACAGAGCACTTAATGAAAAATTAAAAAAAATAACTCCTTATATACATTCGGATTCGCTTAATGTTACTAATACTGTTATTTCGGTTCATAATTATACAACAGATTCATTATATTTAAATTCAATAGAGAAAATGTATTATAAAGATATAAATGAATTTTCAAAAAAACCATATTTTTCTATTAATCAGGAATATCCTGAAGACGAGTAAGGAGGTTAAAAGTTGAAAAAATTACAATTGTTATTGATATTACCATTATTATTAATTTCTTCCTGTAATACACAAAAAAAAGAAGAAAATAAAATGATGATAATAAATGAAATAAAATTAATAAAAAAAGAACCCACAAAAGAAAATATAGCTAAATTATTAGAAAAAAGCAAGAAAATTTATAAAAATGGAGATGAAGAAACAGCAAAAAAAATATGGGAAGAATTAGGAAAATATGATTCAGAAGCTTTTTCTTGTCTTGCAGATTATTATAGTGATAAAAATGATGAAAAAAATTATGAAAAATATTTATTGAAAGCTGCTGAAAATAGAAATGAGAGAGCGATGTTTAACTTAGGAGGATTATACCAGAAAAGGGGAAATAAAAATGAAATGCTAAAATGGTATATGAAAGTGATAGAGAAAAATGGTAAAACATCAATTATAGCAATGACAAATTTAGGAAATTATTATGATGAAATTGGACAAATAGATAAAATGCTATATTGGTATAAAAAAGCAGCAGAAAAAGGTTCGATAGATGCAATGAATAATTTAGGAGTACATTACAATAAAAATAATCAAGAAAAAGAAATGTTATACTGGTATAAAAAAGCATTGGAAAAAGATGAAAATATAACAACGCTTAATAATTTAGCAGGATATTACTTTGAAAAAGAAAATTTAAATAAAAAAGATTTGGAAGAAGCAGAAAAATGGTATAAAAAAGCAGCAGAAAAAGGCTCGATAGATGCAATGGCTAATTTGGGTGCAATATATCATATATTTGAAGAATATGAGCTTGCTGAAAAAATGTATATTAGAGCAATAAATCGTGGAAATAAAAAATCTATGTATAATTTAGGAATTTTATATGAAGATAGAGCATTGTATACTAAAGCAAAAGAATGGTATAAAAAGGCATCTGAATTAGGAGATAAAGAAGCACTAAATAAATATAATGAATTAAAAGATAAATATTAAGTTTAAGAAAGGTAATTTTGTAATGAAAAGAAATTTATATAATTATAACATGAAAGTTTATTATGAAAAAGAGAAAGAACAACAAAAAATTTTAGAACAATATTCAAAATTTGAATTGATTCAATCTCAAGTAGAAAATAAAAAATATAAAATAATAGATAAAACAAATTCTGAAAATTTAAAATTTTCATCAATATACTTTTATCGATATTTTATTAATGAGGTAAAAACGTTATTTTCACCCCTTGAAATAGAATACATAAATGATGAAATTACAATAATTAATAAAAATGAACTATTAGAAAAATTAGAAGATAAAACATTTGATTTTTTCAAAAAGTACCCTAATAAAATTGAAGAAATGAATTCAATATTAAATGATATAAAACAAGGGTTAAAATATGAAAATTTTGAGCAAGAAATAGATGAAGGGAGTATATATCCGTATATATTTAAAGTGGAAAAGTTTATTATAAATGACAGTATTAAAAAATTTGAAAATAAAAGTCCTGAGATTATTTCAGGATATAATGTTCCAACCACTATGAATTATTTTACAAAAAAAATTCATAGAAATAAAATAAAAATTTTTTTTGAAGAAAAACTTGATGAAAATAAAGTTTCTTTAGAAGAAATAAAATTTGAATTTAAAAAAGAATTTAAACTTCCTGAAACAGAACCCTTTGAGTTTGATTTTATCATAAAAGGATATTATATTTATAATACTGAAACAAAAACTGTTGAGAAAATAGAAGTGGATAAGGAAATTAAATTTTATAAGGTAACTACTTCGACTAAAAGGGTGCTGGAATTGGAAGGATTCGACGAAAATGAGACGGATGAGGGAAGAACGTATGATGAGGCAGTTGAAGAATTGTTTGAGTATTTGGATAAGTTGGGGCATAAAAAGGAAATTGATAGACAGAAATTTGAAAATTTTTTAGATGGGATAGCATTTTCAGAAAAACCTAAAATTTTTAAGACTTTAAAATGGTATATAGAAACGAATAAGATAGGATTTTTAGAACTTATTGAAGGTGAAAGAGATAGGATATATATTTCAGAAAAAGAGGTTTTGAAGGTTTTTGAAGAAATTTTTGATATATAATTTTAATTTAAATTAAGGGGTTGATGATAGAATGAGGGAAATTTTGTTATAAAAACTGAATTGATGAAGAAAGGAAAAAATGAAAATGAGATTATTTTATGAAGACGAATTGAGAAGAAAGTCGTATAACGAGATGTACCAGATTGCAGTAGATGAAAAACTTGTGGATGTCTATTTGGAGAATCCTACCAGAGAAGAATTGATAAATATTTTGTTAAAATTCAGAGGGGCAAGGCCAGATTACAGTATTAATAAATATAATGAAAATGGGCTTCCTATGGTTCAAGCTCTGTTTGATGACAAGTTAAGTGTTAGGATTCATCACGAAAATGAGATAAAGATACCGCACAAGATAATTTTGTATAAGGATTTGAATTTGACCAGGGAAGATAATTATAAAATAATTATTCCTGATAAAATCGGGAATGCAAATGTTTTTTTGGTAAATGCAAATAATTATGTTTGTGGAATATTTAATCTTGAGAAGGATCTTGAAAAAAATGATGAATACTATTTGACATGCAAGACAGAGTTTTTAAGGGTAGAAAAGTTAAGAAATAATAAATTTTCATTTTTATTTTTTAAGTCAGATGACTTGAAATATATCTATAAATTTTATAATACAAAAGAAGATGATGCTTTGCCAACATATCCATATAAATTAAATTATTATAAAGTTGATATTGAAAATTTTGAAGTAAGGGAACTGGAAGAAACAAGTACAGTTTTATGTATAGATTTTGGAACTTCTAATACTGCACTAGGAGC
This sequence comes from Leptotrichia sp. HMT-225, assembly GCF_030644325.1. NCBI lineage: Bacteria > Fusobacteriati > Fusobacteriota > Fusobacteriia > Fusobacteriales > Leptotrichiaceae > Leptotrichia > Leptotrichia sp. HMT-225. The sequence goes on from NZ_CP130323.1 coordinate 1,125,727, forward strand.
ATATTTAGATACCAATTATGTAAGGGATTTACCGACAAATGATATACTGAACGGGAATATAAAAATAAATGAGATAAACTATGTGAAATTTAATGATGGAGAAAGAAGATACAGGGAAATATTGCCTACAATAGCTTATGTTGAGGATTGCAGCGATGAAAATAATATAAAATATTCTTTTGGCTATGATGTAGTTAAAAAACTTGAAATGAATGATTACATTGTAAACGGCTCTCTTTTTTACGGATTAAAAAAATGGGTGCATGATCATGATGAAGTGGAGAAAATAAATGATGAATTTGGAAATATAAGGTATATAAAGAGAAGAGAAATTATAAAAGCATATTTGAAATATATCGTAAAAAGAGCTGAGTATATGTTTAAGTGTAAATTTAAAAAAATACATGCTTCCAGTCCAGTAAGGCTAAAGGAGCAGTTTTTGAATATGTTTCAGGAAATATTTTCTATTGATGTGAAAAATAAGGATGAAAAAGTAACTGGCAAGAGGTATGAATATGAAATAATAACCGACAATGCTATGGATGAAGCGATAGCTGTGCTATACAATACAATAGAGAATCAGATAAAAAAAGGAAGATATATACAAGGGGAAGAATACAGTGCGTTAATTATAGACTGTGGAGGAGGAACAACGGATCTTGCGGCTTGTAAATATGTGATTGACAATGGAAAAATTTCGTATAAACTTGATATAAAGACAAGTTTTGAAAATGGGGATGAAAATTTTGGGGGAAATAATTTGACATACCGATTAATGCAGTACTTGAAAGTTGTACTTGCGGAAAAATATTCAGAAAATAATGAAATATCGGTTAATGACTTAATCCCATATGATAATGATATGATTTATAAAGTTATAGATGAATACGGAATAGAAAAAATATTTGAAAATTTAGACAGGGAATATGAAAAAAGTGAAAAAATAATTCCTACAAAATATTCAAAATTTGAAAATAAAATGAGTGAATCATATAGAAAAATAAAGAATAATTTTTATATGTTATGGGAAGCTGCTGAAAATATGAAAAAAGAATTTTTTACATCTGACGGAAGGCTAAGAACAAGATTTGACATTCCTAAAATTATGGAAAGAGAAAAGGATCTGCATATAACAGAATTGAAAACATGGAATATTCATATAATGGAAAATGATAAATTTAAAACGATAAATAAATTTCCTGATGAGATTTTTACTATAAAGGAAATAGAAAAAATATTAAAATCAGATATTTATTCAATGCTTAGAAAATTCTTGAATACCTATTACAAGGAAGGTATGCTATTTGAATATTCATTAATCAAGTTAAGTGGACAATCTACAAAAATAAGTACATTTCAGGAAGTTCTAAAGGAATTTGTGCCTGGAAAAATGATAGAGTATAAGGAACTTAGCCACAGGGATGATTACGAATTAAAGTTAAATTGTCTTGACGGAGCGATAAAATACTTGGATTATAAGAGATTTGGACATATGGATGTAAATATAGAAAATGAAGTTCCGTTAGTACCGTATTCTGTATATGCTGAAAGATATGATGGAGAAAAAGTTGAAATGCTGGAAACTTCAAGAAAGGCTAGCGTACTTATGAGCTATATAGATAAATCCATTTCAGCAATGGAATTGAAATTGTATGTACATAATGCAGAAAATGAGTTGAAAAAAGAAGTAATTTATAAAAATGTTAATGAATATAAAGAAGAAGATGCAGAAGATATATTACGTGAATATGAAGGAATATTTACTCAATATGAAACAGATGAAATTGAAAACAATGTAGTAAGATTTTTCGTATATACTGATATGAACAATTGGGGATTTTATGTAGTGCCAGTGCAAAGACATGGAGATCAGCTATATTTAGGGAAAAAACAATATTTCCCTTATGAAGATAATCTTAATGAAATTTCATATTTTGATGGAGAACATTAATATTATTACTTTGTAAATAGAAAATAAGCAAAGTTTAAAAAGAGGGGGTAAAATTCAAAAAATTTATATTTGAAATAATGACTAAATATAAAAAAGGAGAAGACTTTGATAATAAATAAAAAAGATAATATAATCTGGTTACTACCTTGTATTTTAATTTTTGTAATTTTATTAATGGTTGGAATGTGTACTCCGAGAATAAATGAAAAGTATATGGTAGATACTACTAAAAGAGAAACTTTAGAAATATTTACGAAAATGAAAGGTAAAGTTGAAGCTAAAGATTTTGTGTCCATAGGACTTGATGTTCAGTTGCAAGTTGATGATGTTTTTTTTAAGGAAGGTGCTAGGATAAAAAAGGGGGATATTTTAGTTAAATTCAGTGATTATAAAGAAAGAGATTTAAATTCAAAAATGCAGGAGCTTAAACAAAATCTAGCTGTCAAAAATTCACAACTAAGATTTTTGAAAAATCAATATGGTGAAGGAGCAGATACTACAAATGATATAAACAACCTTACTGGAGAAATTAAAGCATTGGAAGGAGAATTGATAAAATTAAACAATGAAAGTGGATTAGTGCGAAGAGCTATAATAAGTCCAATTGATGGCTATATTGTAAAAATAAATGCTTTAAAAGGACAATATGCTGATTCGTTAACTCCAGTAGTAGTTTTAGCAAAAATACAGGATGTCAAGATTGTCAGTGAACCTGTAAGAGAAAATCAGCTACAATATGTTAATGTAGGAAATACAGCAAATATTAGTGTAATAAACAATAATAATTCATATGAAGCCATTTTGTATAAAATAAATAATATAGGTATAGAAAATTTGAAAACATTGGAATTTTTAACTTCAGATTTTAAAGATTTAAGTTTAAATCAGGAAGTAAATATAAGGCTGATTCATCAGAAGAAGGAAAACGTAATAACTGTACCATTAAATGCTGTAGTTAAACGAAAATCTAAAAATGGAAAAACTGATAAATATTATATTTATTTGATAGATAAAAATAATAAAGTTACTGAAAAAGAAGTTCTGGTTGGTATGAATAATGGAGAGAAAATAGAAATTTCTGGTGAAAATATAAAAGAGGGAATGGAAATAGTAGTAAATCCTAATGATAAAATAAAAAATAATGTAATTGTGAAAAGAATAGACTATAAGCAAATAAAGATAAATAAGGAAAAAGAGCTTGAAAAATTACAAAGAGAAAATGAACAAAAGAAAAAAGATATAGAGAAAAATGAAGCTGAGATAATAAGGTTGAAAAGAAATGAAAAAAAATAATGTTTTAAAAATAGCAGGATATTCAATTGTTTTAATTTTATTTGCATTCTTTATAGGAAAAATTAGTCAAAATGAATACGAAGATGAGGATGATAAAAAGATTTTGGAAATAGAGCAAATTTTAAAGAATAGAGAAGAAAAAAATAATGTAAAAACAAATATTTCTTCTCAAAATGAAAATTTAGAAACATTAATAATAATGGATACAAATTCACAAGCACAAGAAGATATAAAAATGGAAGCTACAGAAAATTACAACACCCTTCAAAATATCCCAAAGGTATTAACAAATAAAAATAACAACAACAAAAATTATTCTGTGAATAAATTAAATATTTCCAAACAAGAAATTACACCAAATTATGAAAGTAACGATAATTATATTTCGGAAAATACAAATGAACTTTTCTGGCCTGTACTATCAACTGAAATAACAAGTAAATATGGAAAAAGAGTACATCCTATATCAAATAAAGAAAAAATTCATAATGGAATTGATATTAAAGCGGTAACAGGAGCTGCCGTAATGTCGTCAGTAGATGGAACAGTAACTTATGCTGGAAGGAATGGAGGATATGGTAATTTCATTGAAGTGAGAAGAAGAGATGGATTAACTGTGAGATACGCTCATTTAAATAAAATAAATACAGCTGTAGGAAATAGTGTAAAAATGGGAGATAAAATAGGAGAGGTAGGAAGTACGGGAGTAAGTACAGGTTCCCATCTTCATTTTGAAGTTTTAAAAGATGGGAACTCAGTTAATCCGATGGATTTTGAATATAGGTAAATAAAAAAATGAAAAGAAATTATCAAGATTTTACTTAATAAGTATTTAATTTAATTTTTAAAATAAAAAAATAATGTTATAAAAAATATATATAAAATAACTGAAAATATGATACAATATATATAAAATATAATAAATATTTTTTTATAAGAAAAATAAATTGAACGTTTTTAGCTAAAATAAAACAAGAATAATGGTAACAAATTGGTAACAAATTAAATTATAAACCCTTTAAAATAAAGCTTTTGAAGGACTTTGGAATGTTCCCGGTTACACCGCATTTGGAAGTTATTTGCTTGCTAGAGAAATCCAAAATTGAGCATTCATAAGCATAGCAAAATTAGATAAAAAAATAAAAATATTTTAAAACTGCACTTTCAATCCTGTATTTAAAGTTTAAGTGCAGTTTCTATTTTTGTAGTAATATACTTTTATAATCTTTTCATTTCATTTGCAACAAATTCCACTAATGGACCAATAATTACCTGAACATCTGTTTTAGAAGGTTTTATTATTCCTGCTGCAACCTTTTTTATTTTTTTGTCGTCAATTATAGTTGAATCTTTTACTTCCAGTCTTAATCTTGTAGCACAGTTATCTATAGAAACTACATTATCTTTTCCACCTAATGCTTCGTATATAATTGCAGCAACTTCTGCGTGATTACTATTTGAAGCTTCTATTTTTAATTCTTCTTCATTATCCTCGTCTTCTCTTCCAGGCGTTTTTAAATTAAACTTATTTATCAATATTTTAAATAACAGATAATAAACTACTCCAAACGCAACTCCTAGAACTAACAACATAAACGGATTATTAGCCATTGGCATCCCTGAAGTAAGTGAAAAGTCAATAAGTCCCGCACTAAATCCAAATCCTGCTGTCCAGTGGAACATAGATGCTATAAATAAACTTAATCCTGTTAAAACAGCATGAACTCCGTACAATAAAGGTGCCACAAACATAAATGCAAATTCAAGAGGTTCTGTCACACCTGTTACAAATGAAGTGACCCCTGCTGCTAACATTAACGATGCAATCTGTTTCTTTCTCTCAGGTTTAGCTTCTTGATACATTGCAAATGCAGCTGCTGGCAGTCCAAACATCATGATAGGGAAAAATCCTGCTTGATACATCCCTGTAATACCTTTTACTCCTGTTCCTCCAAGGAAGTTTCCAATATCGTTTATTCCTGCTACATCAAACCAAAAAACCGCATTTAATGCGTGATGTAATCCCAAAGGAATTAACAATCTGTTAAAGAATCCAAATATTCCAGCTCCTAAAGGTCCTAATTTTAAGAATGTTTCTCCCAAAGTCACTAAAGCTCCAAATATTATAGGCCATACAAAGAATAATACAGGAGATAATATAAGCATTACAGCTGATGTTAATATCGGAACTAGTCTTTTACCACTGAAAAATGCAAAAGCCATTGGCAACTGTGTTTTATGAAATCTGTTGAATATTTCAGCAGCTATTATTCCTGATAATATCCCTATAAATGCATTATTTATTTTTCCAAAAGCTAAAGGAACTTTATCTACATCCACTTTTGTCAAAACTGCAACAGAATCTTTTGATAATAACGTAGTTATTACTAAAAAACCTACTAATCCTGCTAATGCCGCAGAACCATCTTTCTCCTTAGATGTTCCAACTGCTATTCCTACTGCAAATAATATAGGAATATTGTCCAGTATTGAAGCTCCTGATTTTATTAGGAAAGCTGCTGCAGGACTATTTGCACCCCAGCCAATAGGATCAAGTCTGTAACCTATTCCTAAAAGTATTGCTGCAGCTGGTAATACTGCAACCGGTAGCATAAGTGATTTACCAATTTTCTGTAAATACTTCATCATTTTTAACCAACTCTCTTTCTACTTTTTTGTTTATATTTTTTTATTTATAAATATAAACTTTTTACCTTATTTTTATTAGATGTCAATATTAAAAAACAATTTTTTTTAATGTTTTTCTATTTTTTTTCTAAGTGTTTTTATCTTATTCTATTTTTTCTTATTTTGCATACTTTTCTAATTTTTAACAGTTTAATTATGTAATAAAACATTTTATTCTGTTAATCTAATGAGGTTTAATGTAGAAAATAAAATATCGACTTATTAATAAACTCTAACTTAATAAATCGATATTTTTCATTTTAATTAAAATGGATTTTAATATTTTAGCAATTTCATTGCAGCTTCATAAATATGTTCTGCAGTTAATTCGTATTCATTCATCAAGAAATCCAAAGTTCCAACTTGCCCAAATCTTTCCTTTATTCCAATTCTACGTAGCTTTGCATTTCCAGTTTCGGCAATTATTTCGGCAACTGCACTTCCTAAACCATTGTTAATACTGTGGTTTTCACAAGTTATTATTTTTCCTGTTTTTTGTGCATATTTTTTAATTAATTCTTTGTCTATTGGATTTAAAGTAAACATATCAATTACCGCGGCATTTATTCCTTCGTTTTCCAATTTTTCTGCTGTTTTTAAGGCTTCTGCTACCATAATTCCGTTAGCTATTAAAGTAATATCTGAACCATCTTTTAATAAATTTCCTTTTCCAATTTCAAAAGTTGAGCCTTTTTCATAGATTGTTGATGCATTTTTTCTGATTGTTCTAATCCAGTAGAAGCCATCTTTTGTGGCAACTTGTTCGAGAATATTTTCAAACATTGTGGCATCTGTCACTTCTAATACAACTGTATTAGCGAGACCTCTCATTATTCCCATATCTTCAAAGGACATGTGAGTTCCTCCGTTATGGGCGGCAGTTACGCCAGCATCAGAAGCAATTATTTTAATATTATTTTTCTGATATGCCCCCGACATAAACAATTGATCAAAGCATCTTCGACTTGCGAAAGCTGTAAAAGTATGTGCAAATGGGTATTTTCCAGCAATAGACATTCCAGCTGCAACACCTATCATATTTGCTTCCATTATTCCACAATTTATCACTCTTTCGGGGTATTTACCCTGTATCTTGTCAGTTGTAATTGCGTTCATTAAGTCAGCTTCGAGAGCTATAACTTGACTATGTTTTTCTAGTAATTCACAAAGTTTGGAAGAATAAACTTTTCTCATTTCTATTTCATCTTTTTTTGGAGTTCCAGTATAAACTTTTATCATTTATTCCACCTCACTTTCCAAATCCTTTATCGCCTTTTCGATTTCCCGCTTTAGTTCATCAGTCAATCTTAGATGATGAGAATTTTCCATTTTTTCAATGTATTCGACACCTTGCCCTTTTATAGTGTCAAGTATTACAAATAGTGGTTTTTCATTGTTTTTACGAGGCACTTTCAAAATATCATACATTTTTTCAATATCATTTCCTTTTACAGTAACAGCATCAAAGCCGAATGATTTCATTTTTTTCTCAAAAGAGAAAGGTTTTATTATTTCATCCAAAGCACCGTCCAGCTGTTTTTTGTTGTAATCGAGGAACACCGTTAAATTATTTAAGTTATGGTGAGCAATAAACTGAAATGCTTCCCAGCATTGTCCTTCGTTTATTTCTCCATCTCCAATAATACAGAATACCCTATTAGATTTTTTATCTATTTGTAAGGCTTTTGCAATTCCTGTGGCAATTGAGATTCCTTGCCCTAGAGAACCTGTTGTTGCATCAATTCCTTTTGTTTTGAGTCTATCTGGATGGCTTGGCAAATTTGTTCCATTCTGATTTAATGTGTAAATTTCTTCAAGCGGGAAAAATCCTTTTAAAGCTAAAGTTGTGTAGAGTGCAGGGCCTGCATGCCCTTTTGACAGCACAAAATAATCTCTGTCTTCCCAATGTGGATTTTTAGCGTCAATATTCATAATTCCGCCATACAGTACTGCCAAGATCTCAACGATTGACAAACTTCCCCCATAATGTCCAAAACCTAAATTGGTAAGGGATTTTAATGTGTTGATTCTAATATTGGCGGCTAATTTTTTCATTTCTTTCACTTTTTCATTATAATCACTATTCATTTTTGGCTCCTTCCAAATGATAGTCAATTTTTAACAATAATCTATTTTGATTTTTTTGAAGGTACAAATCCAAAGGCTACTAAAATAGCAGTTATTCCAACGATTATTCCAGAAACTATTGCAGGAGATACGTGTTTTGCCATATTACCTAATACAATTCCAACTGTTACAAAATCTGCATCAGAGAATGTAGTGTTTGCAAATCCTAAATTTCCTAGCACTGGTAATAAAATTACAGGCAGGAATGTTAATAATAGTCCATTTGCAAAGGCTCCAATTGAAGCACCTCTTCTACCACCAGTAGCGTTTCCAAATACACCTGCTGTCGCTCCACAGAAGAAATGAGGAACTACTCCTGGCAAGATAAGAGTCCATTTTAGCATACTAAGCATAAATAATCCGATAACTCCTCCTAAAAAACTGCATAAAAATCCGATTAATACAGCATTAGGTGCATAAGGGAATACGATTGGACAGTCTAATGCAGGTTTTGCATTTGGCACAAGTTTTTCAGAAAATCCTACAAAGGCAGGTACTATTTCTGCAAGAACAAGTCTAACACCTGATAAAATAATATAAACTCCCGCTGCAAATGTTATAGCTTGAATAATTGCAAATACTAAGTAGTTATCTCCACTACTTAATTCAGTTTCAACATAGCTTTTTCCTGCAACTAATGCCAAAATTAAGTAAATTATCATCATAGTCAATGAAATTGAAATTGAGCTGTCTCTTAAAAAACTTAGATTTTTAGGCAATTTCATTTCTTCAGTTGATTTTGAACCTTTTCCAACTAAAGATCCGACAAATCCTGATAAAACATACCCTATTGTGCTGAAATGCCCAAATCCAACATCGTCACTTCCAGTAATTTTTCTAACGTAAGGTTGTGCCAATGCAGGAAATATTGCCATTACAAGTCCTAATGTCAATGAACCAATGATCACTAATAAAGGCCCTTCGAATCCACCAACTTTTAATATTATTCCAATCATGCATGCCATATATAAAGTGTGATGTCCTGTCAGGAAAATATATTTTAACTTTGTAAATCTTGCGATAAATATGTTCCAGAACATTCCAAGTGCCATTATTAACGCTGTTATTGTTCCGTATTCTTTTAATGCCAATGAAACAATTGCTTCATTATTAGGCACTATTCCTTGAACATGAAATCCTTGTTCAAACATGCTTCCCATAGGTGCCAGCGAGTTTACAACAAGTCCTGCTCCTCCACCTAGCACTAAAAATCCTAAAATCGTCTTAATTGTACCTTTTACTATATCTGTAGCTGGTTTTTTCTGAACTAGTAAACCAATCATAGCTATTAATCCAACTAAAATTGATGGAACTTTTAAAATGTCTACAATAAGAGTTAATAAGCTTTTCATTTTTACCTCCTAAATTTTATATTTTATTTTTTGAAATAATCTGTTAATTTTTCTTCCAGCTCAGGCATACTGATAATGCTGTCTAAAACAATTAATTTATCAGCTGGAACTGTTGCACTTTCTGCAATGTCTTTTCCCATTACAAATACATCTGCTGCTCCTGGAAGTGCTGATGCCAAGTCGGAATGTTCGACTTCAGCTTCTACGCCAATTTTTTTAAGAACCTTTTTAATGTTCATTTCCACCATAAAGCTGCTCCCTAATCCTGATCCACAAACTGCCATAATTTTCATAATAATCTCCTCCTAATTTTTTTATAAATTATTTTTATTTTTTAAATCAATATTTTTTTATAACTTCTAATATTTCATTATAATCTTTTGAATTTATAAGTTTTTCAATGCTTTCATCATCCTGAAACAACTCCATTAACTGCATAAGAGTTTCTAAATGGCTGTTGGCATCCTTAGTTGCCAGCACAAATACTAACTGTACTTTGGAATCCCCATAATATACTGGATTATTGAGTTTTAAAAGGCTTACTCCAGTTCCCAATGTCCCGTCTTCAGGTCTTGCATGTGGCATTGCCAAATTATCTCTTAAAATAACATAAAAGCCTAGTTTTTCAATACTTTCTATCATAGCTTTGATATAATTTTCCGTTATTATGTTTTTTTCTAACAAAGATTTACTTGCAATTTTTATACTATCTTTCCAGTCGATTACAGAATCTATTATTTGAATGTTACCATCAAGTATTTTTTCTAACATATAAGTTCCTTTCTGAAAAATTCTTCTAATTCTTCATATTTAGTTATTTTTGAGATTTTTTCAATAAAATTATATTTTGTAATTAATTCAAATAAGTCGTTTAAAATTCCTAGGTGCTCTGTTTTGTTGGTAGTTGCAAAACTTAAAAATATGTTTGCACCTTTTCCATTTGGAAATAGAACTTTTTCTTTTACAATTAATAATGAAATGCCTGTTTTTAATACATTTTTTGAAATTGGTGCGTGTGGAATTGCCATTCCTTCCTCAATAATGATATAAGCTCCATGTTTTTCAATCATGTTTATCATTTCTTTTGTATAATCTTGCTTGATAAATCCGTTTCTTTCAAGTATCTCTCCAGCTTTAACTATTGCTTCCTTCCAATCTTTAACTTTATCCACAAATTGGACATTATTTTTACTAAGCATTTTCTTTAAAATAATTCCTACTTCTGACAAATCATCAATAACTTTATTTTCAAGTTTATTTTTCAATTCATTTATAAGTCTATTTTCATCTGTTATGGTTGTATTATTTTTTATTATGTCCATTATTTGCTTTAAAGAAATTTTTGTTATATTTTTTCTTATTCCATATTTTGATAAGAGGATAAAATCTTGCTCTTTAAGCAATGGATTTATTTTTATAACAGGAATATCATAGTTTTCTTCTAAATCGATAGTAGATAAAATTAAATCAATATTTGCATAATTGGGCATTGAAGTCTTTATCAAGTAGTATGGCAGAACATCTACAATATCCAAATCATAATTTTCCTTTAAACTTTGTTCAAGTACTTTTGAACTGCCATAACCTAGTCCACAAATTAAAATTACTTTTTTGGTTTTTTCAGAAGTGTTTCTTTCGATGGAAGCCTTTATATGAAAGCCCATAAGAGCAATTTCATCTTCTGGAAACTTTACTTCAAAAAGCCCTTCAATTTCCTCAACAGCTTTATTTACTACTTCCAAAATAGGATCTTTTTCTAAAATAAGTTCTTGAAAAACTGAATTTGTAATTTGAATATTATTTTTTATTCTATACATAGCAGGCTTTATATGGTATAAAAGTCCATTGTATAATATTTCATCGCGTGTCAAGTCAGTTTTTACAATTTTGCTCACTTTAGAAATCATTTTTTTTATAATCAGCTCTTCATTTATCCAGCCTTTAAATGAATTATTTTTTAGACTGTTTATATTTATTCCCATTATCAAGTCAGTTATTTCAATTAACATTTCAGATTTTATTTTATTTTTATTCAGAATTTTTTGTAAAATCTTTTCGATTTTTTGATATTCTTCTGTGTGAATTAAAAATTTTTTTGCAATCAAATCTTTTTGATTTTCATGAGCTTTTTCAAAATTTAGAAGTAGCAGGACATAAGAAAATATTTTATTATAGCTTTCTTCATTTATATTTAAAAACATGACCTTTTCAATTTCTACAATAAATTTTTTTGCATTTTCAATATTTTTTTGCTTAATATATTTGAAAAAATGACGAAAAACTTGTGTTTTGATTACTTTTGAAAAATTTTTATTATTAAGGGAATCAAATATTTGCTCCAGAAGTTCAATTTTTTTTATGAGAATTTCTCGAAAATTACCATTAAGGCGATAACCGTTAGCATTTTTATAAACTAGCTCGATTCCTTGCATTTTAAATTCTTCTGACATCAGTTTCAAATCTTTTTTTATTGTTGTTCTGGAAATTTCAAGTTCTTCACATATCTTTGTAATATTAAGTCCTTTTTCGTCAAAAAATAATATTAACTTCAAAATATTTATTCTATCTTCTATAGATAGTTTGTTAATTTTTTCCAAAATCTCAAATAGATTTTTAAAATCCTGATTAGTATCAAGATAAATACTGTTTTTAACTTTTTTAGTAATCTTATAGTCAAGTAACCGTAAAATGCTGTCAATATTATTAATATAATATCTAGCGGCCCTGTCTGAAACGCCATATTTTTCAGATATTAATTTGAAATTATATTTTTCCCCTTTAATAAGGTTATTTAATATTTCAGTTTCCCTATAATTTAACATATTATTCACCTTTCTATAATAAGGATACCTCGAAAATTTAAATAATCAATCTAAATTCCATTTCAAATATATTTGAAAAAATGTTACCATCTGCATAAATTTATTATTTCTTTATTTTTTTAAAGTTTGTTAAAAATTACGGAAAAAACAATACTTTAAAAATTGACATTATAGATAAAATGTAGTATAATAATCTTGTGTTAAAAGGATATTTTGGATTTGAATATTGCTTTAATCAAATAGGTAAAATGTCAAGAATTACATTTTCAGTAAAAATAAATGGAAGGAATGATAAATATGAAAAAAATATTAGTGTTAGCTATAATGGCTTTAGGAATTAGTACAAATGTATTTGCTTGTTTTGGTAATAGTATGATTGAGAGTATAATGGCTGATAAAATTATTCGTTCAAAAGAACTGGAAGACATAACAAAAAAAGAAATGAAACTTATTAAAAAATGTCGTATGGAAGATTCGTTAGCATATAAAATTGCCAGTTCAAAAACTCCAGAGGAAATAACAGAAAAAGAGATGAAACTTATTAAGAAACATGGATATGAGTTTTTGTTATCAGATGAATTTAGAAAACAAATAAAAAAAGAGATGAGTAAAAATCTTGAGAAAATGGAATGAGTAGATTTTTATAAGGATTAAAAGTAAAAAGGGTATTTTTTATGAATAAAATCTTTTAAATTTCTTCAAATGGAAAAATATCAAGGAAATTCACTTGACAAGTAAAAAGAAATAATATATAATTAACTAATATGAGCCTTTCCCACAAAGGACCGTTATTCTATAAAATAGAGAATAAAAACAGGAGGAAACAAAGTGAGTAAATACACTGTAATGCAAAAAAAAGAAGAAGTTGTAAGAAACTGGTATGAGATAGACGCAGAAGGAAAAGTACTTGGAAAATTAGCTACTGAAATCGCAGTTAGATTAATGGGTAAACATAAGCCAAGCTACACACCACACGTTGATGGAGGAGATTTTGTTATCGTATTGAACGCTGATAAAATTGCTGTAACAGGGAACAAATTATTAGACAAAAAATATTACAGACATAGTGGATATCCAGGTGGATTGAAAGTAAGAAGTTTAGAAGAAATGTTACAAAAACAACCTACTGAAGTAATCAGAAAAGCTGTAGAAAGAATGTTACCTAAAAACAAATTAGGAAGCCAAATGATTAACAGATTGAGATTATTCACAGGAACAGAACATACACATACAGCACAAAAACCAGAAAGAATAGAGTTATAGGAGGTAAATTTTCGTGGCAGAAAAAATTCAATATTTAGGAACTGGAAGAAGAAAAACTTCAGTAGCAAGAGTAAGATTAGTACCAGGTGAAACTGGAGTAACAATAAATGGAAAAGATATGAGAGAATATTTTGGTGGAAGAGAAATCTTGGCTAAAATAGTAGAACAACCATTAGAATTAACAGAAACTTTAAACAAATACGGAGTAAAAGTTAATGTAATTGGTGGAGGAAACACTGGACAAGCAGGAGCAATTAGACATGGTGTTTCGAGAGCTTTATTAGTAGCTGACGCTGAATTAAGAGGAGCTTTAAAAGAAGCAGGATTCTTAACAAGAGATTCAAGAATGGTTGAAAGAAAAAAATACGGGAAAAAGAAAGCAAGAAGAAGCCCACAATTTTCAAAAAGATAGGAAAAAACATAATAAAAGATATTTTTACGCCCTTGGAAACACTGGTTTTCAGGGGTTTTTATTTGGTTAGAAAAACAATCAAAAATAAAAATTTTGAAAATTTGAAAAAATAAGGTATAATTAACTCAAATAAATGATGTTGGAGGATGTATGCAAAAGATAAAATTATTATTTCTAATTGTAATATCAATGATAATTTTCACAGCTTGTGGAAATAAGTACAGTGTTGAGAATTTAAAAAAAGATGATAAATTGTTGAAGGAAACAGTTTTGAAATGTAAGGAAAAACATGATGAAAAGATTTGTAAAAATGTTGAACAAGCACAGAATGAATTGGCATTAGAGGCTTGGAATAAGGTAAAACCTGAAATTAAGACAAGACTCGATAGAATTGCTAAAGCAATGGAAGCTGGAGATTTTATGGCAGGAATGAGTGAAGTTCCAGAAAAATATTTCAAGTACCAAGCTGACAAAGCTTCAATATCAGTGGAGCAATTAAAAGAAATGTCAAAGAAAATGTTTGATAATTTTACAAAAGGAGTAAAAATTATCCAAAATAGCTATGATTTTGAAAATGTAAAAGTTGGAAGAACTGAAACAGGAAGAAGTTATGCTATTATTCCTACAACAGTTGCAATGGAAGTTAATGGACAGACAATAGAAACAAAAGGTAAATCAATGGCATTTGAAGATGAAAATAAATGGTATATTATTAATTTTGATAAAGACTTTATATTTTTTATAAAAGGTGTATATCCTGATTTAGCTGAAGTAAAAGTAGACTAATTAAAAGTTTTAAAAAAATTTAGACAATTTAACAAAAAATACTGGGGAGCAATTTTGCTGAGAATTAAACCCATATAACCTGTACAGGTAATGCTGTCGGAGGGAGTATTTTATATAAAATAAGGAATAATTTTAAAGTTATTTTGCATATCTTTTTAAATTATTTTAGAAAATTTATAGAAATATAGAATCTCCTTGTGATAAGGGGATTTTTTTATACAAAGAAATTTTAAATAAAAAAACAGTTTTAAGGAAAGGGATGATGAATTATGGAAAAAAAAGAAATTAATGCGAGTATTGCAATTCAGGTATTGCCAAATGTTGTGGGAAATGAGGAAATTGTAAGAGTTGTTGATGAAGTTATTGAATTTATTAAAAGCAAAGGGTTAAAAATGAATGTTGCTCCATTTGAAACAACGATAGAAGGGGATTTTGACGAGCTTATGGAAATTGTGAAGGAATGTCAAGTTGTGGCTGTGAAGGCGGGGGCTGAGGGTGTAATGTCGTATGTAAAAATAAATTATAAACCGAAAGGAGATATTTTAAAGATTGATGAAAAAATTTCAAAATATAACAGATAAAATTGCACCAAGTATTATTATTGCTGTATTATTGATAATTTGGCAAATTTTGTCAATGGTGAATATTATTCCAAAATTTATGCTGCCGTCGCCATTTGAAGTTGTAAAAGCGTTTGTTTATGATTTTCCATTGCTTATGGAGCATACAAAAATTACTTTGCTTGAAGCATTTTTTGGGCTTGGTCTGGGAATAATTCTGGGCTTTGCCGTGGCGGTTGTTATGGACAGGTTTGAGTATGCGTTCAAAATGATTTATCCTGTGTTGGTTATTACTCAGACAATACCTACAGTTGCGATTGCACCGCTTTTGGTACTTTGGCTGGGATATGGAATATTGCCAAAGATTACGCTTATTGTTATGACTTCGTTTTTCCCTATAACTATTGGGCTTCTGGATGGATTTCGTTCAGCTGACAAGGATATGTTGAATTTGTTAAAAACGATGGGAGCAACGCCATTTCAGAACTTTGTTCATGTCAAATTGCCAGGTTCATTAGGATATTTTTTCGCAGGGCTTAGAATTTCGGTTTCATATTCTATAATTGGAGCGGTTGTGGCTGAATGGCTTGGTGGATTTAGCGGACTTGGAGTTTATATGACAAGAGTCAGAAAATCGTATTCATTTGATAAGATGTTTGCAGTAATTTTTCTTATTTCTGCAATAAGCCTGCTGCTTATGTATCTTGTAAAAAAAATACAGAAATGGTGCATGGTTTGGGAAAAGTAAATTTTTAAATAAAAAAATTTAAAATAAAAAGTAAAGAGAGGTATAAAAAATGAAAAAAATTTCAAAAATTTTAATTTTATGTTTAATCTTGGTTTTGGCTGTTTCGTGTGGAAAATCTAAAAATAATCAGAAAATAAAAATCGTACTGGACTGGGTGCCAAACACTAATCATACAGGGCTTTATGTGGCAAAAGACTTGGGATATTTTAAGGAAGCAGGATTGGATGTGGAAATTGTGCAGCCGCCTGAAGGGAGCACAACGGCACTTATTGGAGCTGGAGGAGCAGAATTTGGAATAAGTTTTCAGGATACATTGGCAAAATCATTTGCAAAGGAGAATCCTGTACCAGTAACAGCTGTCGCTGCAATTCTTCAGCATAATACATCTGGAATTATTTCATTGAAGGAAAAAGGAATAGACTCGCCAAAAAAACTGGAAGGTAAAAAATATGCCACTTGGGAAGATAATATTGAGCAGGCTATTTTGAAAAAATTAGTAACAGATGATAAAGGTGATTTTTCTAAAGTAAAATTAATTCCTTATACTATAACAGATGTTGTAACTGGCTTAAAGACTGATGTTGATGCTGTCTGGGTTTATTATGCGTGGGATGGAATTGCTACAGAAAGGGCAGGGCTTCAGACAAATTTTCTAAAAATTCGTGACTATGGAGAAGAACTTGACTATTACAGCCCTGTAATTATCGCAAATAATGACTTTCTGAAAAAAAATCCTGAAATTGCAAAAAAAGTTTTGAAGGCAATAAAAAAAGGGTATGAATACGCAATGAAAAATTCAGAGGAATCAGCAAAAATTTTGGTAAAAAATTCTCCAGAGCTTGACATAAACTTGGTAACAGCCAGCCAAAAGTGGATTTCTAAAGAATATCAGTCTGATGCAAAAGAATGGGGAATAATCGATGGAAACCGTTGGAACAGATTTTATGAATGGCTTTACAAAAATAAGGCTGTAGAACGTGAAATACCAAAGAATTTTGGATATAGTAACGAGTATCTGAAATAAAAAATTTATCAAAAGGAGAAATATTAAGTGAAGAAAGACAAAAAGCTTGAAATAAAAGGTATTTCCATTTCTTTTGAAAATAAAAAAGTTTTGGAAAATGTTTCGATTGATTTGTATGAAAATGAGCTGGTTTGTATTTTAGGAGTAAGTGGTGCTGGGAAAACAACGTTATTTAACATTATTGCAGGACTTTTAAAGCCTGATTGTGGAAATGTGAAAATGAATGGAGAAGATATAACTGGAAAATCTGGAAAAATAAGTTACATGCTCCAAAAGGACTTGCTTTTACCTCATAAAAAAATTATTGACAATGTGGCACTTCCGCTTGTGATAAGGGGTGAAAATAAAAATAAGGCACGGGAAATTGCAAAGCCGTATTTTAAAGATTTTGGATTGGAAGGTACGGAAAATTTGTATCCAAGTAAACTATCAGGGGGAATGAAGCAAAGGGCGGCACTGCTTAGAACATATTTATTTTCCAGCGAAGTTGCTCTTCTTGACGAGCCTTTCAGTGCATTGGATGCCATTACAAAGCATAAAATTCATAGCTGGTATCTTAGCATAATGAACAAAATTAAAATGTCAACTCTGTTTATTACCCATGATATTGATGAGGCGATACTGCTTTCCAACAAAATTTATATTTTGGCAGGAAGTCCAGGTAAAATTGCTGCACAAATAAATGTTGACTTGAAAAATAGTCAGAACAAGGGCTATAATAATGAAGAAGTTATAATGTCTGAAAAATTTATTGAATACAAGCGTGAGATATTAAAATATTTGTAAATTTTTTTATTTGATTTTAAAACGATTTTACTATATAATAAGATAAAATATCGAAAGGAAGTTTGAAAAATGGAAATAAGACATGTAGTAAATGAAGGATTTTTTATATTTGGAAAAAATGGAGATGAACTTGCAAAATTGACTTACAGAAAAGAAGGGGAAAAATTGTATTTTGAATCGACAGTCGTATCTTCTGAATTGCGAGGGCAAGGGATTGCAGGAAAATTATTCAATGCTGGTGTGAAATATGCAAGAGAAAATGGGTATAAAATTGTCCCAATTTGCAGCTATATTGTGAAAAAGTTTGAAAGTGGAGAATATGATGATTTAAAAGCATAAAAGGACTATTAGTTCATTGAAAAATGCTAAAAATAAAAAGCCTTAAAATAAAATTTTTACAAAATTATGTAGAGTAAAAGTTTATTTAAGGCATTTTTTAGTTATATTTCTTTTGTAAAATCATGCTTAATAAGTTCGATGAATGTAAATTTACCATTTTCATACTCATATTTTAAAATGGCACAGTTTGGAAGGCCTGTAAATGGAACATCTGGAGCATGCTTTAAAAAGAAAGTGTAGCAGGCACCACCGTGGCTCACGGCAAGAACAGTGTTATTTCCGTCCTTTTCCATAATCTGAGTCAAAGTTTCGTGCATTCTTTTCTCAACATCTTTATTGCTTTCTCCGCCAAAATTTACAAAAAAGTCCCCATAAGTTCTTTCATTCGGATGTTTTGGATTCAAATCTTCACTTTCTCCCTCGAATAATCCAAAATTCCATTCCTTTAATCCTTTTAATCTTTCATATTTCATCTTATTGTCAGTCACAATTTCAAGTGTATCACAAGCTCTTTCCTGAGTAGAGGAGTAAGCTGCATCAAAAGCGATTCCCTTATCCTGAAAATATTTTCCAGCCACTTTAGCCTGTCTAATTCCCTCATCAGTCAGCGGAGAATCACAGCTCCCTTGAATTTTTTTCCGTAAATTGAATAAAGTCTGTCCATGCCGAATTAAATATAAAGTCTTTTTCATAATTAATCTATTCCTTTCTATTTATATATATTCTTGTATAATTTTGATTTCTTTTTTAATTTATTATATCACATTTTCTCGTAACTATTAAATTAGAAAAAGTTTATAATATTGATTTTAAAATATAAGTTTGATATAATTAATAAGCATATAAAAAAGGAGGAAATCTATAAATGGGTAAAAATAAAATATTAAAAATATTACTGTTATTTGCTATTATCTTATTTGGACTTGGAAAAATTTATCTAAGCAGAAATAACAGTATAAATGCAAAAGAAAATTTTTCAAAAGAATTTATTGCACAAAATAAGAGAAATAGCAAAAAGAATGTTGTTAAACAGAAAAATATAGAAAATAAAAATGGAAAACAAACTCAAAATACTTCAAATCAAGGAAATAGAAAATATCAAATTGATTATGATCATGTAATTGGTGGAGATGAAAATTCCCAAGGGAAAGTTACTGGCGGACATTCACTTTTGCGTGGAGATGTGAGAATTGTAAAAAAAATTGGAAATCCAGCTAAAAATGGAGTGTATAGAGCAAGCATTGAAGTAAAGAAAAAAGATGGAACTTGGCAGGCAAAAACTTCTAATGGTGGAGTAAATACAATGTTTCCAGAAAACTGGGATGAAGCGAGAATTATTGACGAAATAAACTCAGCATGGGAAAATAGAAAAGATGTCAAAGGCAGAGATAATAACATGTGGCAAGGAATCAGCAAAAGCGGAGTTGTAATTCGTGGTTACAAAAGTCCTAGAATAACGGCTTATCCAGTTTATGAAAATCGTTAGAAACTGAAATTTTTAGAAAGGAGGAAATGATGATTATAAAATTTAGTTATTATTACGATGAAGATTTTGGATTGACTGCATTTCCAGAAATCAGATTTTCTGAAAAAAAAATAACAAAAAATAAAAGAAGTGAACATTTAGAAAAAAAGAAAGAAGAGTATACAAAATATCTAATAACTGGAATAATGGAAGATTTTCCAGATGTGGAAATAATTAATATTTTTTTGCCACAGCTAGAAAAAGTTGAAACTGGAAAAGTGCAGGAAACTCTTTGGGATGGACAGGCTTTTCAGCATAAGATTAATAAGGAAAAAGTTGAATTTGAGAATACAATGTTTGGGATTTGTGAGGAATATCCACTGTGGGAATGTAAGTTTGAAGAATATAGAAAGATCTTTGAGGGCTGGAAAAAGTTTTTGGAAATGGAAGTTGATTTAAAAAGTGAAGTTGCAGTGGAGATTTAATAAATAAAAAATACAGTAATATGAAAAAATATTTATTAAACAAAATATGTGAAAAATAATAAAAAATAATTTAGTTGAATGATTATGCATTAGCTATCAAATACTCCTATTATAAAAATTTATTCCTATTTTTTAAATGGAGTATAGTTAATATAAATAGGCAAAAGTAGAGACTTAGAAAGGTAATTATGATAAAAAGAATAGATACGAAAAGTGGTAAAATAATTTCTTATGTTTACAATTTGAAAGATGAAGATTATAAGATTTTATCGGAAAGATTAGAAATTGAAGAAGATAAAATAAAAAATGTTATTGATGAGGAAATTTTTACTCCAAGAATTTCAAAATCGGACTGGGAAATTTATAAACTATATTATCCAACTGTTAAAAAATCTACGAAAGATAAAGAATTTACATCTTATGAAATTAATCCAATTGTAATTTTTTTTAAAGAAGATAAAATTGTTATTTTAGATGATGATTATTACAACGATTTCTATCAATTTGTTGAGGAATATACCAAGTTAAGAAATGACGTTCTTGAAGAAAATCGTTTTTTTCTAAATATGCTTCATAAAATCTCTCAAAGTTTGTATAAATATGTGAGAATTTTGATTGGAGAACACGACAAGATAGAAACTGTTTTGAGGGAGCAGCAAAGTAATGAGAAATTAATTTCTCTTTCGGAAGTAGAACAAGGATTTTATGTTTATAATATTGCATTGAGAAATTTGGATTATGTTGTTGAGAATTTGAAAGAAGATGAGCAGTTTGAACAATATGAAGAATATATGACAAGAATTTTGCAAGAGATAAATTTTACACTTGATTTATCCTCTTCATACTGTGAAATCTGTAAAACGACAAGAGAAACATATTCATCGTATATTGGAAATAATATGAATATCACAATGAAGCTTTTGGCAGCGGTAACCATATTGATTACTGTTCCAAATATGATTTTTGGATTTTATGGAATGAATGTGAAATTGCCATTTCAAGAAGCAGGATTTTTTGCATTGGGAACAATTTTTGTAATAATGATGGTGCTGATGGTAATTTTATGGAAATATTTAAAAAAGAAAGTTTTGTAATATAAAAATATAAAAAATCAAATTTAATTTTAAAGTAAATTTATTATATAATATAATAAAAGACTATCTTAAAGAATATTTTTTCTAAAAGATAGTCTAATTTTTTGTTGTTTATTTTTGTAAATTTTTAAAATTAAGGTTTTAATTTAGCTAATTCATCTAAATCAACATCAGCGTCATAATCCACATTATCAAAGTCAAATCCATTTAATTGCATAAATTCTTCTCTTGCACCAGCGTAATCGCTTATTTCCTTAAAGTTTTCTGGAGTAACTTTATCCCAAAGAGCTTCTACTTCAGCTTGAACGTCTTCACGCATTTCCCAGTTATCTGGACGTAATCTTCTTTCTTCGTCAATAACAGGATTGTTTCCATAAACCATTTGAGTCAAAAGTCTGTGTTTTTGTTCGATTGTTCCTTCGTGGATACCTTTTTCCTTCATTACTTTGTAAAGCAATGCTGCGTATAATGGGAAAATAGGGATAACCGCACTTGCTTTTGTCATTAATGCCTTACTTAATGAAACGTAGGCTTCTCCATTGTATTTTTCTTTTAAAAAGTCATTTAAAACATCAGAAGTATGTTCCAAATCTCTTTTTGCGGCTCCAATTGTACCTTCCTTATAGATTCCGTAAGTTACTTTTGGTCCTAAATATGAGTAAGCTACTGTTTTGAAGCCTTCAGAAAGAACACCGCCTTTATCAAGCGCTTCAATCCATAATTTCCAGTCTTCTCCACCCATAACTTTTACAGTGCTTTTGATTTCATCTGGAGTTGCGACACCCATTGTTGTTTCTTCCATAACTTCTTTTTCAAAGTTGATAGTTGGACCTGTAATGTCCTTTGTTGTAGATTTTAATGCTGAACGGTAAGTTACGCCATCAATTGGATCAGTTCTAACTGCACTTGCTAAGCTATAAATTAACAAGTCGATTTTTCCACCAAATTCTTCTTTAATGAACTTTATTACATCATCTTTCATTTCCATTGAGAAAGCATCACCAATAAAGTTTTTAGAAACTAAACCTTCTTTTTCAGCAGCTTCGTTAAAGGCAATTGTATTCCACCAACCAGCAGAACCTACTCTTTTCCCTTCTACCCCTTTTTCAAATGCTACTCCAATAGTTTCAGCTCCGGCACCGAAGGCAAGGGAGATTCTTGTGGCAAGTCCGTATCCAGATGAAGAACCGATAATTAGAACTTTTTTTGGACCTTCATATTTATCTTGTGATTTTACATAATCAATTTGCCTTTTTACAAATTCTTTTGCTCCAATTGGATGGTTTGTAAGCGCTAAACCACCTTTTAATCTAGGTTTTATAACCATTTTTTCTTTTCCTCCTAAAAAATTATTTATTATAATTATTTTTCAATTTTAAAAAAATCATACATTTAAAATGATAACATATTTTATGATGTATTTTCAAGAAATATTTTAATTTAAATAGAAATAAATAATTTTGGTAATCAAAATAATTCTTTGGAGAAAAGTTTTTTTAATATTATAACTGTGCAGTAGGATAAAGCGTGATTTCGTTCATGCTAACTTCTTCTGGCAAATCAATCGCAAATTTTACAGCTTGGGCAACTATCATAGGATCTGCTCCAATTGTGTCATAAAGAAATTCGATTCTTTCCTTAATCGCTTTGTTTGTAATACGTGTTGCAAGTTCAGTTCGGAATGCTCCTAAATATAGAGTTGTTGTACGGACATTCATTTTTTCGTTGGCACTTTCTTTTCTCAGTACTTCCATTAGTGCTTTTACACCATGTTTTGTGGCACAGTAAACTCCTGCTCCAAGATATGTGTTCAGTCCAGCAACAGAAGATGTGCTGATAACGTGTCCAGATTTTTGCTTGATAAAATGTGGAAGTACAGCTTCTATGCCGTTTAGGACACCTTTTAAGTTCACATCAATCATTTCGTCCCATTCGCTATTTTTTAGTTCTGACAATGGTGCATTTGGCATTAATCCGGCATTGTTGAATATAACATCTATTTTTCCGTATTCAGAAATTGCAAAATCAACCAATGCTTTTACTTCCTCTCTTTTTGATACATCTGTCACTTTGTAAGTGGCTTCTCCTCCTTTTTCCTTTATTTCAGCAACAGCTTCTTGTAATTTGTCTTCATTTCTTGCGGCAAGTACAACTTTTGCCCCGCTTTCTCCTAATAATTTCGCAGTAGCCCTTCCAATTCCTGAAGAAGCTCCGGTAACAATAACGACTTTGTTTTTTACAGCCATTTAAATCATCTCCTTTAAATAATTAATTTTTATACAATCAAATTATATCATATCTTTTTAAAAAGTCAATAGGTCTATATATATCTATTATAAAAAATAAATGATATATTATAGTTGTTATTTTTAATATTTTAAAGTATAATTATAATAAATTAACTTTAAAAGTTGCGGTTATTTCATTCAAATTATAAAAAAGAAACACGATGTTAAAGGGATTATAGCATTCCAGTTTAAAACGAGAGTAGAAGGTTAGATATAGACAATTTCTTGTTTTTATCGATTTTTGCTTCAAACTTTAAAAGAATTGACTATAATTTTGGAAAGGTAAAAAATGAGTAAATATAAAGAAGTATACGACAATATAAAAAAACAAATTAAAGATGGAAAATTAAAGCCAAAAGATTATTTAAAAAAGGAAGCAGATTTCGCCAAAGAATATTCCTGTTCAGTGCTTACTGTGAGAAAAGCACTTGCTTTACTGGAATCGGAAGGATATATTCAAAAAATAAAAGGTAAAAGATCAGTTGTGCTTGAAAAAGGCGATTTGAAAAATATTTCGCTTACTTCAATACAGACATTCCAGGAATTAAATAAGATAAAAAATATAGATGTCAAGGCAAATCTAGTTAGTCTATATATAGTACAAGGTGTCGAGGAACTGATGGAAAAATTTAATGTTTCTAAAACTGCTGATTTTTACAAGGTTGTCCGTACTTATTCCTTGGATGGCGAAACTGTTCAGTATGCTACTTCTTATTTTGATAGAAAAATAGTCACTTATCTGAATGATGAAATAGCCAGCAAGTCTATTTATGAATATCTGGAAAATGAACTAAATTTAAAAATATCGTATTCAAGACGGGAAATAAAGTTCAGAAGCGCAACAGATGAGGAAAGACGGCATATAAATCTTGAAAATATTGACAGAGTTGTAGTTATTGAAACTTACGCCTATTTATCCAACGGAAATCTTTTCCAATATGAAACAATAACTTATCATCCTGATAAATTTACTTTTACTGCAATTGCTAAAAGATAGTTGCTAAAAGGGAAAAAACTCGGTATACTTATAGTAGAATAAAAATAATAAACAATAAATCAAGGAAGGGAATGGTAATGATGAAAATAAACAAATTTATTGATCATACAATTTTGAAAGCAACAGCTACAAAGGAAGATGTAAAAAAATTATGCGATGAAGCGAAAGAATATGGATTTTATTCAGTTTGTGTAAATGGGGCGAATGTTGAATATGCTTATAATCAAGTTAAGGACAGCGATGTGAAAGTTGCGGCGGTAGTTGGATTTCCTTTGGGAGCGATGGCGACTGATGTGAAGGTATTTGAAGCAAAAAAGGCTATTGAAGATGGAGCTTCGGAAATTGACATGGTTATTAATATTGGAGCATTGAAGGACAAGAACTATGATTTAGTGGAAAACGAAATTAGAAAAATAAAAGAGGCAATTGGAAACAATGTTCTGAAAGTTATAATCGAAACTTGCTATTTGACTGATGAGGAAAAAGTAAAGGCATGCGAATTATCAGTTAATGCAAAGGCAGATTTTGTAAAAACTTCAACAGGATTTGGAACAGGAGGAGCTACATTTGAAGATGTAGAGCTTATGAAAAAAACAGTTGGAGATAAAGCAGAAGTTAAGGCAAGTGGTGGAGTGAAAGACCTTGAAACTGCAAAAAAATATATTGAATTAGGAGCAACAAGACTGGGAACAAGTTCAGGAATCGCTATTGTAACAGGACTGGAAAGTGAAAAGACTGGCTATTAAATTTTAGTAAATAAAGAGGAACATAATAATAGACTTCTTCAGAAACTATATATTTTTAGAATTTAATAAAAGAAGGATTATAAAGCAAGGGGTTAGTACCCCTTGTTAAAGTAAAAAATTGGATAACAGATGTTTATGCAGCAAGAAATTAAGAACTTTTATCAGAAAGTGAAGAAGTTTAAAATTGAAAATAGCATATTAATAGGTATATAAACTTTTGCAAATAGCTGTCAGTAAAATGTAAAGGAGAAGTGAGTATTTATGAAATTTAAAAATTTTAAATTTAGAAATATTTTCTTTTGTTGCTTTCTTCTGCTAGTTTCTATACTTTCTTTTGGGCAAAATAGGAAATCTGATGAAATTATTTTGACTGATGATGGAGTAATTTTAGATTTGAAGGGAACATTTAAAATTAATTGGGATAAAAGTGATCCAGATGTACCATGTTCTGCAATAGAATATGGAGAAATGCTGTTTTATCCTTATAATAAGGACATTGTGAATGAAAAAGCTATAGTTTTGAAGCCTAGGGATTTTGATTATCATAACTGGGATGAAACCAGAAATGCTGAAAAGGAATTTGCTGATATGGAAAAGGCTAAAGTTGAAATATTAAAAAAAACTTTTTCAGAAGAATTTGAAAAAATGGAAAAAATTCAAAAAGGGAAATTACAGTCTCCGGTAAGAGTTAAAATAAAAAAAGTAACTCCATATACAGAATGTGATTTTACAACAGTTTATGCTCAAGTTACTGAAATAAAGAAAATTGATGGTACAAAATCAAAAATTACAAAACTTGAAGTGAAAAAATCGGATGAATCAGATGATTTTGATGAACCGCATTTAGATGAAGCGGGTTACCTTCGAGAATACAGGGTAAACTCAAAGGATGGATATGCAAATATGCGTGAAAAACCAACTAAAGATTCAAAAGTTATTTCAAACTTAGATAATGAAACGATTGTAAGATATATTACAAAATATGGTGACTGGTATTATGTTTACTTTGCTGACTATCCTTCTGACCTTGAAAAAGAGTGGAAAGTTAAAGAATATAGGGGATTTATCCATAAGAGCCAGTTGAAAAAACATGTTGATTAGAGATTTATGTAATAAAATTGAAAAAATTTATGCTTTTGATTACAAAGAGAGGATAACTTGTGAAAAAAATTTTTTTAAAAATGGTATTATTATTAATTTTGGCAAATGTGGGATTTGGAGATGTTGCACAAATTATAGGAGATTATTATTCGATAGATAAAGGAAAGGTTTATTACAAAAATAAAATTTTGGAAGGAGCAAATCCGAAAACTGCTGAGTTGATAGAATTTTCTCTTTTAAAAGATGATAAGAATGTTTATTACATGGGTGAAAAAATAAAAGATGTAAAAATTAAAAATTTTGAAAAATTAGGGCAGAATTATTGGAAAAATGATAATAAAATTTATTATCGGGATAAAAAAATAGAAAATGCTGATATTATGAGTTTTAAAGTTTTAAATGAAGATTATGCAAAAGATAAAAATAATGTTTATGATGGAAATGAATCAATAGGTAGAGGAATTAAAGATCCTAAAACATTTGAATTTTTGCCAAATGGAATAATAAACGCTACATTGTATGGAAAAGATAAATATAATGTGTATTATATTGAAAATAAAATGATAAACTGTTTTGATACATACTATTCTATTTATGAAGTAAAAGGGATTAATAAAGATAAAGTAGAAGTTCTGAATAAATGGTTTATAACGGATGATAAAAATATTTATTTTAAGGGAGAAATTTTAGAAAGTGCAGATTATAATACATTTGAAGTACTTCCAAATGGAGATGGAAAAGATAAAAATAGAAGTTATGAATATTTGACTAAAGATGAGTTGAAATGGTTTTAATCAACAGGAAACTAATTGCTTATACAGATAAAATAAAAAGGATAGGAAATAAAAAATGGAATTTAGAATAATGACTTACAATATTTATGGAGCAAGGCTTGCGGATGGGAAAAAATTGGCAAAAAGCATAAAAAAATATAAGCCTGATTTTGTTGCGTTGCAGGAAGTTGATAAAAATACGAAAAGAAGTAATTTTCGTGATGTAACGCAGGATTTTGCACTTGAACTTGGGTATAATTATTATTATTTTCAAAAGGCAATGGATTTTGACAAAGGGGAGTTTGGAATTGCGTTTGTTTCAAAATATGATGTGAAAAATATATATGTTCACGAGCTACCATCTGCTGGAAATGAAAAAAGACAGGTTTTGGCAGCACAAATTAACAGTTCAAAATATAAAAAACATATTTTGGTTATAAATACTCATCTAGATTATGAGCCTGCAGTAAAAAGTACCCAAATTGACGATTTGATGACAGTTATAGATTATTTTAAGGGAGATATAAAATTTCTATGTGGTGATTTTAACCTTTTGCCAACAACAGAGCATTATCAGAAAATTGCTGAAAACTGGAATGACACTTATTTTGAAGGCAAGGACTTGGAAAATAAATCAAATCTTGAAAACAGAAATCTTGAAACACAGAGAATTGATTATATAATGGCTAAAAAAGGTGAAAATTATAGAACTAAGCAAAGTTTTTTTATAAATGATGATTTGCAGGAATGGACAAAATTGTCGGATCATTTGCCGTATATGGCGGTGTTGGAGATTGAATGAAAATTATTTAAATAGAGGTAAAGATGGAAAGTAAAAGAATTTATAGTGAAAAAGATTGGAATGGAATTTTAGAAAAATTTAATCTGTCAGAAGAAGAAATAAATGAAAAAAGAAAAATATTAAATAAATACATAGAGATGCATAGAAATGGTGATTTAAAAAATCATAAAGAAGAAAATATAAAGCCTTCATTTTTTATGGAGGTTTTTAAAGATATTTTAGGATACAATAGTATTACATCAGGGAAATTTGAATTATATTTCGAAAAAAAGACTAAAATGACTCAGGAAAGATCAGATGCCTGTTTAGGTTTTTTTGAAAAAGATTATAATTCGGACAGAGTTAAAGCCGTGATTGAACTAAAAGGACCGTATGTAGACTTAGACAAAGAGCAAGTTGGAAGAAAAAATTCTAGAAGTCCTGTAAAACAAGCATTTGATTATAGAGCTGATATAGGTAAGAGTTGTGAATATATAATAGTATCTAATATATATGAGATAAGATTTTATCAAAATGATTATGGAAGAACTAAATATGAAGTATTTAATTTGGAAATGCTTGAAGAAGAAGAAAATTTTAAAAAATTTTATTGTTTATTTTCAAAAGAATTCTTATTTGGAAATAAATTAGAAGAAAAGTCTTTTATAGATAAATCATTTGAAGAAATTTCGTTAAAAGAGGAAAAAATAAAGAAAGAATTTTATAATAAATATAAAGAAGTAAGAGAAAAAATATTTAGCATTTTGAAATTAGATAACGATAATGCAGGAACTGAAATATTAATAGAAAAGACTCAGAAATTACTAGACAGATTCTTGTTTATTAAATTTGCAGAAGCAACAGATCCTAGCCTTTTACCTAAAAATATTTATAAAAAATATATTAATGGAACTGTAATAAACGGAAATGTAAAAAAATTTCAAGGATTTAAATTACTTTGTGACGGAATAGATGTAGGGAATAAAGAAGAAGATATAAATGGCTATAATGGTGGCTTATTTAAAAGAGATAAGGAATTAGAAAAATTAATTATAAAAAATGAAATATTTGATGAACTTGAACAACTTGCTGAATATGATTATTCTTCAGATTTAAATGAGAATATTTTAGGACATGTGTTTGAAAAAAGCATGACTGATTTAGAAAAGTTGAAAGCAAATCAAAATAATGAAAATTATGATAAAAAAGATGGAAACCAGAAAAGAACAGGAGCATTCTATACTCCTAAATATATAGTTCAGTATATAGTAAAAAATGCTATAGATAATTGGCTTGAAGATAGAAAAAAGGAATTAGGGTATTATAATTTACCAGAAGTAGAAGAAAATAAAATTTTTTTAAAAAGTTATGAACAAAAATATAAACATAAAGAAAAAAAGTTATCAATAAAAGCTAAAAGACATCTAGATTTTTGGAATAAATATCGTGAGAAAGTAAAAAATATAAAAGTAATAGATCCTGCTTGTGGAAGTGGAGCTTTTTTAGTAGAAGTTTTTAATTATTTAAAAGAAATTAGAGGAGAAATAAATAATAATATATTAAACTACAATGTATCAAAATCATATTCTGCTGATATGGATAGTGAGATTTTATTAAATAATATTTACGGAGTTGATTTAAGTAAAGAAGCAGTGGAAATAACAAAATTATCACTTTGGTTGAAAACAGCAAATAAGAAAAAACCATTAGAAAATTTAGATAAAAATATAAAATGTGGGAACTCATTAATTGATAACAAAGAAATAGTGGGAGAAATGGCATTTAATTGGAAGGAAGAATTCCCAGAAATATTTGAAAATGGAGGATTTGATATTGTAGTAGGAAACCCTCCTTGGATTTCATTGACAGGAAAACATAAACAATATATAGATGAACATAGTAAAGAATATTTGATAAAAAAATATAATGGAAATACAACTTCTCCAAATTTGCTTGAATATTTTATTTCATTGTCAATAATAATTTTAAAAGAAAAAGGAAAGTTTTCTTTTCTTGTTACTGATAGATTAGGACTTAATGATTGTTTTAAAGAATTACGTAAAAAAATGTTAGAAGAAAATAATTTATTAGAGATTGTGTATAAATGGAAATTTCCTGATATTCAAGCGGATACAATGACATTTTTATTAAGTAAAGAAAATAATTCTAGTGATTATGAAATAAAAGTTAAAAGTAGGCCTGAAAATATGTTTTTAAATTTTAAAAAGTCAGAGTATCAAATAAAAAATTTTCAGTATAAAGCATATGATAGTATAATAGAAAAGGAAATTATTGAAAAAATATTGTTTAATAATAATATGAAAAAATTAGAAATAAAATATGCTTCTGGTTTCGGAGGAAAATCAAAATTAATAACCAAAGAAAGAATTTCTGATAGCCAATTAGAAATATTAAAAGGTGAAAATATAGATAGATATATAATAAAAAGTAATTTTTATTTTGATTTTAGAGAAGAAAATTTAAATGGTAGAACCAAAGTTAAAAAAAAATTAGGAATTAAAGAAAAAGTAATACTAAGAAAAACAGGAAGTGATATAAAAGCAACTTTTGATGATAGAGGAATATTTCCTGAGCAATCAATCAATTTTATTTATGATTTTGGTGAAAATATAAAAGGAAAATATGTATTAGCTTTGGTAAATTCAAAACTTTTCAATTGGATGTATAAAAAAGTATTTATCACAAATGAAGATAGTAAACCTCACTTAAAGATTAATGACTTAGAAAAATTTCCATTTGTGTATATCAATCTTGAAAAACAAGAAAATTTTGTAGAAAGAGTAAATAAAATGATTATTTTAAATTCGAAATTAAGAGAAGAAAATTTATGTTTTCAAAAATTAATAGTTGAAAAATTTAAAAAAAATTTATCAAATAAATTAAAAAAATGGTATTTATTAAATTTCAGCGAATTTGAAAAAGAATTAAAAACAGAAATTTCTCCAGAATGGGCAAAATATTTCTTGCAAGAACAAGAAGAAATATTGAAAATAAAATAGACAAAATAGATAGAGAAATAGATAAAATGGTTTATGAGTTATATGGATTAAAGGATGATGAAATAAAAATTATAGAAGAAAATTTATAAAGGAGTGTTACATTGATTGTACTAGACAGAAAAGGAGCAGGAGTTTATCAGGGAAATCAACTGATTCATGCAGGAACACCACCTCAATATATTCCTGAATTAATTGAACAACTTTTTTCATGGTTAAAAAAAAGTAAAGTTCATCCACTGATAAAGGCTTGTGTATTTCATTATGAATTTGAATTTATTCATCCGTTTCAAGATGGAAATGGAAGATTAGGACGGCTTTGGCATACATTAATCCTATCAAAATGGAAAGAGTTTTTTGCTTGGCTTCCAATTGAAACTTTGATTCAGAAAAAACAGCAGAAGTATTATGAAGCTATAAATTTATCAAATACTGCTGGAGAATCTACGCCATTTATTACATTTATTCTTGAAATTATAAAAGAAACTCTGGAAGAATTGCAAAAAAATGACTTAAAAATGACTGATATTTTGACTGATAAAATGACTGATAAAGAGTTACAAAGACTGAAAATACTGGAAGAGTATTTTGAGAAAAATAATTATATTGAAAATAGTGAGGCTCAAAAAATTTTAAATGTTTCAGATTCAACAGCAAGAAGATTTTTGAATAAACTTTTGAAAAATGGAATTTTGGAGGCATTTGGAGAGAAAAAAGGGAGAAAGTATCGGAAGAAATAATTTTGAATTTTTAAATATTTAAAAATCATAAAAAATTACGGTAATTCAAAAATAAATTAATATAAACAGGATGAGATAAAATGGATGTAAGTATAATTACTTGGGATGAAAATTATTATGATAGTTGTTACGAGGATTATCTTCAAATTATGAAAAATAATGAAATTGTTTATTATGGATATTGGTATGAATTAATTTCTTGTAATGAAGAAGCACGATATAAGTTTATGTTTGAATTTAATTATGGGGATATAAAAAATAAATGTGATACGGGCATAGTAAAATTTGAGAATAATTTTTTGATGGTTCCATATCGAGAAAAAATTTATCAGTACGATTATAAATATTTACCTTTAAAATTTACTGAACATCAGTTATTAAGATTGATGTATAAAGAAGAAATAAGTTTAATAGATGAAATTTCTTGTTCAGATATTTTGCTACAGTGGTTAGGATTGAGTAATTTTAAAGGATATTTTGATACATTTGAAGAATATAAAAAACAATTATTTTATGATATATATTTTGTTGATATAGATAAATTAGATGATAATATTGAAAATTTTTTTAAAGAAGTATCGAAACTAGAAAATAGAGAAATAGTAACAATTTTAAGAAATGATTTTGAAATTGTTATGGTTTATTTGAATACCGGAAAAATTTGGGAAGCATTTTTGAAAAAGGATGATAAAATATATTTGAATACAGGACTGGATGTAAGCATAGATATAACAGATATTGCAGAGAAGTATTATAAAAAATTTTAAAATCAATTGCTTTTAAAACAGATAAAAGATATAATTAAGTAAAAAAAGGCAGAAAGTATAGGAAAAAATGCTAAAACATGGAGATAAATTGGATGAAAATAAAATATTCAAAATTTGAAATTAATATGTGGGATATATTTTTTCTAATACTGTTTTTAGGATATTTATTAGGAGGAATTGATATTTTATTTAATGAGAAAGAAAAGGACGGGATATTTTTTTTAGCTATTGGAATAAGTTATTTTATATATAGATTTCTTTTGGTAATGATTATTAAAAATAAGATGAAATTTGATTTTTCTGATTATGAAGTGAAAATAAAAGGTCTATTTTTTGAGAAAACGATTGAATATAATGATATAAAAACTTTGACAGTGAGAAAAAATATATTAGGTTCGTATGATATTTTTTTAAACTTTGACAGCTCAATGAATATTTATAAGTATTTCTGTAATTTAATAATGGATGTTTCAATAGAAAGTAATCATAAAAAAAGTTATATTTTTTGTGACATAAAAAATAAAGATGAAATTTTGGAATGTTTATTGGAGAAAATAGGTTATCCCAAAAAAGAAATTCGTGAAAAAGTGAATGGAGAAAAATTATATGTGAAATATTCAATTTTTGAAAAGAATTTTATGATGTGTTTTGCAATATTTAATTTAATGACAATTTTTTCAGTTGGAATTGCTTGGGGATATTTAAATTTAATGATTAAATTATTTACAATAATAATATTATTACTGGTAGTAACTGTAATAAGATTTTTTAAAAAAAATTATATTATGAAAAGATACAATAATTATAGTATATCAATTTCTGAAAAGAAAAAAGAAATTTATATTATGGATTATTTTTTTGAAACAGATAAAAAAGTAATAATTAATTATGAAAATACAAATTTTAATAGCGTAAAATTTAATTTTTATTATTTTCAAAATAATGTTATGCCTAAAAATTATAAAAAATATGATAATTAAAATTATTGAATACAAATCACATATAGCTCTGTTTATATTTGGTTCTAATTACTAAAAATAATAAAAAACAGGTAATTTATTTGCCTTTAAAAAACATAAAAGGTATAATATCAGTAAATAAAAAAGAAAGGGAGAGATAGAAATGAAAAAAATAGAAAGAATTACATTAATTGTACTAGACAGTGTCGGAGCAGGAGAATTGCCTGATGCAAATTTATTTGATGACTGTGGGTCAAATACCTTAGGAAATATGGCTAAAGCTTATGGGGGAATGAGCTTACCTAATATGGGTAAATTAGGACTTGGGAATATTACTGAGATTGAAGGGACTCCAGCTGTAGAAAATGCTGAAGGGGCCTATGGAAGAGCGATTGAGGTGTCACATGGGAAAGATTCTACGACTGGGCATTGGGAAATTGCTGGTGTGCCGCTAGAAAGACCATTTCCAAATTACCAAAATGGATTTTCAGATGAGGTTATAAAGGAATTTGAAGAGAAAACAGGAAGAAAAGCTATGTTGAATAAGCCAATTTCAGGGACTGTAGCGATTGACCAATATGGAGAAGAACAAATTAAAACTGGAAATTGGATAGTTTACGGTTCAGCGGACCCTGTGTTTCAGATTGCTGCGAATGAAGAAATTATACCATTGGAAGAACTTTACAAAGCGTGTGAAATTGCACTTGAAATTTGTAATGAAAAATCGCCTGTGGCAAGGGTAATTGCAAGGCCTTATGTTGGTAAAAAAGTTGGAGAATTTAAAAGAACTGCGAATAGACACGACTTCTCGATTGATCCTCCAAAAGAAAGCATGCTTGAAAGATTGGAAAAAGCGGGACTTGATGTAGTAGGAATTGGTAAGACAAGCGATTTGTTCAATGGAAAAGGAATTACCGATAACAGAAAAGCTAATCAGGATAATCTAGATGGAATTAAGAAAACGATAGCTGTATTGAAGGAAGATACAAAAGGATTGATTTTCACTAACTTAGTTGATTTTGATGCTGTTTACGGACATAGAAGAAATGTAGAAGGATATGTAAAGGCTCTAATCGAATTTGATAACTGGCTTCCTGAAATTGAAAAGAACTTGAAAGATGATGAAATTCTGATTATCACAGCCGATCATGGAAACGATCCTACATACAAAGGAACAGATCATACGAGAGAATATATACCTATAATGATTTGTGGTAAAAATGTTAAGAAGAATGTAAATATTGGAACAAGAAAAACTTTTGCGGATATTGCGGCAACTGTTGAGGAAATTTTATTGGGAACTGAAAAAGAAGGAAGTTTTGCAAAAGAAATTTTGGAAGACTAAAAAATAGATAAATACGGGTTAATTGAGGTTGAAAATTAGATGAAACGAGAAAATAATGTTAAAAACATCATTTGGAAATATACGAATATTTTTAGATAAAAAAGAAGTTGAGTTTAATTTTTCTAAAATTCAAAATTCTAAATCTTTTTTGAAAACTGAAACATATTTATTGAAGTATGAATTTAAAAAGGAAAAGTAGATAAAATAAAGAAACATTTTTTAAAATGTGTTTTAGAAACAGATTTTGGATGTGAAAGTTACGTTGAGAGTGGAGAGAGATTGGAAGCGATTTCTTTTGAAATTAAAAATGGTAAATTGACAATAGGGACAACTTCTGGATTGTCTATGGCAGAATCTGATGGGAATAATAATGATTTTGATATTGAGTATTTGGAAAATGGAATTGAAATTGTAATTTTTGAAAAAACAAGGAATCAAATTTTTAGTTTTGGAGTTTCTTTTCTAGAAAATGTAAATGTAGAAAATGAAGTTCAAACATGGCTTGCAGTTGATTATGCGATAAATTTAAAAGAAAGGGTAAATAAATGCCAAAATTAATAATAAACAACCTAAATATAAAAGAAAAAAATGCTGATAAAAATGGAACAACTGGTTACAGAGTAAAAATAGATGGTGGAAATCCAATAGAATTTAGAAAAAAATATTTGGAGATTCAAGTTTCAAAAGGAGAGCATGAAGTTACAATATTTAGGACTGGACTTAAAAAGGTTGTGAAGAAAATTAAGGTAGCGGGGAAAGATGCGAAGGTTTCTGTAAGAATAGATGTTAGTTTGCCGATAATGATGGTAATACTTCAATTAATAATAAATAATTTTATTTTACAAAAACCATCTATTTTGAGAACAATTATTAGTGTTATCTTTTTAATTTTATTCGTGTATTTGATGTTTATGAGAGAAGTAATAAAAGTCGATGTTGAGGAGTAGAGTTTTGATGGAGGGTGATGATTGATGAAATATGGAAAAAAATCGGAGAAAAAAGCGGAAGAGGAAAGATGGCTAAATTGGGCGATTGAGTTACAAAGTCTGGCTCAGGCGGGACTTGCGTATGGAAAGGATAAGTTTGATATCGAGCGATTTGAGAGAATTAGAGAGATTTCAGCAGAGATGGTAGCTCACAAGACTGATATTTCGATAGAAAAAGTAAAAAATCTGTTTTGCAATGAAGTTGGATATCAGACACCTAAAATTGATACGAGAGCTGCAATTTTTGAAAATAATAAGATTTTACTAATTCAGGAGAGTAATGGAAAATGGGCATTGCCAGGCGGATGGGCAGATGTTCATCTTTCAGTTAAGGAAAATGTGCTAAAGGAAGTTAAGGAGGAAGCTGGAATTGAAGCAAGTGCAGAAATGATTGTAGCTTTACTGGATGTAACAAAAAATCAAGGAAAAGCAATTCCTTATGGCATAACAAAAATTTTTGTGTTGTGTGAATATGTTAGCGGAAAATTTGAGAAAAATATAGAAACAATTGACAGCCGATATTTTGGAATTGATGAATTGCCAGAGCTTGCAACTAATAAAACTACCGCTGAGCAGATACGAATGTGCTTTGATGCAAATGAAAATAGAGATAATTGGAAAGTGATTTTTGATTAAGTTGTAAACAATAGATATTAAATTGTAGGAGGGGAAAATGGATAAAAAATACATTTTAGAAAAGTTGTCAAAAATAGACAAGAATAAATACAGTATATCTGAATTAGGCTTATTTGGAAGTTATGCTAAAAATGTAGAAAATGAAAATAGCGATATAGATGTATTGGTAAAAATGGAATTTAAAAAAGGAATGTATCAAAATTTTTGTAATTTACAAAAAGAATTGGAAGAAATATTTCATAAAAAAGTAGATTTGATAGAAAAAAGTGTATTTGATTATAAATTTAAAACAAAAAATGTTAGAGAATATAAAGAAAAAATAAGAGAAGAGATTCTAGAAAGTGTAATATATGTATAAGAAAAATAGAAATATTATTCAATTTGCTTATGATATAGAAGAATGTATAAATGAAGTAATAGAAGAAGTAAATGGGATAGAATATGTTGAATTTGCTGCTGATAAAAAATTGATTGGTTATGTTGAACGGCAACTTGAAAAAATAGGAGAAGCGATAACTCAAATACAAAAGTTAGATAAAAATATTTTGTTACAAAGTTATAATGAAATTAGCTATTGGGAAAATATAAAGGGAATGAGAAATAGATTGATTCATGAGTATTGGGGAACAAGTATTGAAATGGTTTATGAAGTTTCTTTATATGAATTGGAAGAGTTATTAGAATATATAAAACAAGTAAGAAACAATGTAATTAATACTAACTAAAAAACATAAAAAAGACTAATTCTAAAACGTAATAAGTTCTAAAATAGTCTTTTTTTATATATCACACTTTTTTACTTTTAAAATATTTTTTAAAAATTATAATTAACGAGAACCTTTTTTATTATAATCTTTTTGTTTTTCTTTATATTTTCTAACTTGTCTTTCCAGTCTGTCAGATAAGTCGTCAATCGCTGCGTATAAGTCTTTATTTTCAGCTTCTATTTTTATTTTTGTACCACTTGCATAAACTAATCCATCAGCTTTGTGAACAGGACCTTCAGACTTGGTATCTTCGACTGTTAGAACAACATCGATTTCTGTGATAGCATCTGAATACTTAGAAATTTTGCTTACTTTTTCTTCAGTATAATTTTTAATTGCATCTGTAATTTTAAGTTGTTTTCCGCTAATAATGATTTTCATAAATCATCACATCCTTTCATCTATGTCAATAATATTGTACCTTGAAAATCCTAAATGTCAATAGCCGAAATAAAAAAATTAAAAATTCTTTATAATAAATGATTAAAAAAACATCTGTTATTTATTAAATTCTGTGAGATAAACTGGCATATAATAAGATTTATAAAGTAATTACAATGTTATGTAACTTCAAATCTTTTAATCTATATTTTAATATAAAAAAAGATTAAAGTATATAATATAAAAATTTAAATTAGTGTTTATTGAATTTGAAATTATTCAATAAATTGTATATAATAATGTTGTAAATTATTGATTTATAAAATGGAAATATAAGGTGAAAAAATGATAAAGTTTTTTAAGCAGGATACAATTTCGCTTGCGAAAAATTTACTTGGGAAATTGATACTTGTGAAAAAGGATGATGAAATATTAGGGGGATATATTGTGGAAACAGAGGCTTATTTGGGATCAGTTGATAGGGCTTGTCACGGATTTGAAGGCAAAA
Organism: Leptotrichia sp. HMT-225; assembly: GCF_030644325.1. Classification (NCBI taxonomy): domain Bacteria; kingdom Fusobacteriati; phylum Fusobacteriota; class Fusobacteriia; order Fusobacteriales; family Leptotrichiaceae; genus Leptotrichia; species Leptotrichia sp. HMT-225. The sequence continues at coordinate 1,163,714 of NZ_CP130323.1, forward strand.
GAACTCCAAAGGTTGAGGCTTTATTCGGAAAAGCTGGCACAGTTTATATTTATACAATGCATACGCATAAAATGCTTAATATTGTCAGCTGTGAAGAAGGAAATCCGCAGGCAGTACTGATTAGGGGAATTGAGCCAGTGATTAATGTTGAAAGAATGGTTGAAAATAGAGGAAAATCTGGGATTCTAGTTAGCAATGGTCCGGGAAAATTGACAAAGGCTATGGGAATTAGTGACAAATTTAATAAGAGTAATATTTTTGAAATTACTAAAAATTTTCATAAAATAACGCAAGAATTGATTTATAATAGTGAAAATATGAAGGAAAATCTACTTTATGTTGATTTTGAAAATAGTAAAATTCCAAAGAAAATTGAAATTTCGGCAAGAATAGGAATTCCAAATAAAGGAGTTTGGACAGAAAAGCAATTACGATATTTTGTGGCAGGGAATAAATATGTTTCAAGAATGAAAAAATCTGAATTTAATGATAATTGCTGGAAATAATTTTTTAGGTATTGAAAAAATAGTAAAATTTTGTTATACTTTTACTAGGTAGGAAATTTTACAAATATGAAATTTTTTAGTAGATTATTTTTGTTATTAGGATGTAAAGTTAAATTTATTGTGGAGGAAAGATGAAAAAAATTTTTTTTGTCACGAGAGCAATGAGGATATTTTTCACAAGACAAATTGTAAAATTGTCTGCTTTGTTATGTATAAAATGTAAAAAAAATAAATATATAAATTTATGTCAGAAATCTAGGTGAATTTTGTTTACTTAGATTTTTTTTGTTTTTTTATATTGCTTTGATTAATAACAGTTATTTTATTTATTATTTTTAACAATCTTTTTTAGACATAGATAATATCATACGCCATATCTCTGCACTCCTGCTTTACACAAAACTTTCTTATATAAAGAAAAAGAAAACTCGCTTTTGAGAATAAATTATTTTAATATCAAAAAATAGATTTTTTTAAAATTTTGGAAAAGCTCAAACAATTCTTTTTCTTCTAACGAAATGTTGCTTGGTATTTATTTTAGTCAAATAAACTATTATGATTAAATGTCAAAAAATACTTAGACAGGTCTAATTTTTAAAGGAGATGGCAACTGTTTAGGATTGTTTTATAAAAATAATTACTTAATAAAAAATAATATGGGTTTCAATTAATTAATATAAATAAAAAATATAGCAGAAAGAAGGAGAGAAAAAAATGAATTATAGAATCTTTGTGGAAAAAAAAGAAGATTTTAGAGTGGAAGCACAGAATTTGTTTATTGACTTGAAGGAGAACATCGGGATAGATGGGCTTGTTGATGTAAGAGTCTTGAATATTTATGATGTGTTTAACTTGGGTGAAAATGATTTGGAAAAATTGGAAAAAACTGTATTTTCAGAAATAAATGTTGACAATGTTTTTAGATCATTTGATGAAGTGTTTAAGGAAAAAGATTCAGAAAATGTGTATTTTTCAATGGAGTTTTTGCCGGGGCAATATGATCAGAGGGCGGATTCTGCAATTCAATGTATAAATTTATTGATTGACGAAGATAATAATATTAACGTAAAAAGCGGGAAATTGATAATTTTATACGGAAAAATTTCTCCTGATGAACTTGCGAGAATAAAAAAATATTATATAAATGAGGTTGAGGCGAGGGAAAAAGATTTAAACGTTCTAACTGAAAATGTTGAAACTGAAAATACGGATGATGTTATTGTTTATGAAGGATTTACTGAAAAACCAAAAGAGGAAATTGAAAGTCTTAAAAATGAATTGGAACTGGCGATGACTGTGAATGATTTGCTGTTTATTCAGGAATATTTTAAAAATGAGGAAAAAAGAAATCCTACGGAAACTGAAATTCGTGTTCTTGATACTTACTGGAGTGATCACTGCCGACACACAACTTTTGAAACAATTATTGATGATATAAAAATTGAAAATGAAACTTACAAAAATATTATAGAAAAGGCTATTAATGAGTACTTGGAAAGCAGGGAGTACGTTCATGCTGACAGAATTTCTAAAAAGCCTATGACTCTTATGGATCTTGCTACAATTTTTGGAAAAGAACAGAGAAAAAATGGGAACTTGCCAGATTTGGAAGTTTCGGATGAGATAAATGCGTGTTCGATCTATATTGATGTGCCAATTGAAAGAATTGATGAAAATGGGAAAAAGAATACAGTTACTGAAAAATGGATTTTGCAGTTTAAAAATGAAACTCATAACCATCCAACAGAAATTGAACCGTTTGGAGGAGCTTCTACTTGTATTGGTGGAGCAATCCGTGATCCGTTATCTGGAAGAACTTATGTTTATCAGGCTGTGAGAATTAGCGGTTCTGCTGATCCGACTGAAAAAATTGAGGATACAATGGCTGGAAAATTGCCGCAAAAGGTTATTACACAAGTAGCTGCACACGGATTTTCTTCTTACGGAAATCAGATTGGGCTTGCAACAACTCATGTGAATGAAATTTACGATGAAGGATATAAGGCTAAAAGGATGGAACTGGGACTTGTCGTGGGAGCGGCACCTGCTGAAAATATTATTCGTGAAAAGCCTGAAAATGGGGATATTGTAATTTTACTTGGTGGAAGAACTGGAAGAGACGGAATTGGAGGAGCGACTGGATCGTCTAAGGAGCATACAACAGAATCTTCAGAAAAATCAAGTGCTGAAGTACAAAAAGGAAATGCGATTGTTGAAAGAAAAATTCAAAGACTTTTCAGAAACAGAAATGTTACAAAATTAATTAAGAAATGTAATGACTTTGGAGCTGGAGGAGTTTCAGTCGCAATCGGAGAGCTTGCTGACGGGCTTGAAATTGACTTGAATAAGGTAAGAGTGAAATATATCGGATTAAATGGTACAGAACTTGCTATTTCAGAATCGCAGGAGAGAATGGCGGTTGTTATTGAAAAACAAAACTTGGATAAATTTATAGAATTTGCAAACGAGGAAAATCTGGAAGCGTATCAAGTGGCTGAAATTAACGATTCAAATAGGCTTGTTATGAAATACAATGGAAAAGCAATTGTTGATATTTCAAGAGATTTCCTAAATACAAACGGAGCAGCCTCAAATATCAATATTACAATTGAAAATACGCCAAAACTAAACTTGAACAGAGAAATTGAAGGAAATGACTTTAGAAGCAAATTTATAAATAACCTGAAAGACTTGAATGTCGCTTCACAAAGAGGGTTGGTTGAAACTTTTGACGCAACAATCGGGGCAACTACTGTATTAATGCCGTTTGGTGGGAAATATCAGTTGACACCTGCGGAAGTTTCAGTACAGAAAGTGTCTGTAATTAATGCAGAAACAGACGTTGCTTCAATGGTTGGGTATGGATATAATCCTTATGTTGCAAAACAAAGTACATTCCACGGTGGTGCTTACGCTGTAATTGAGTCAATGGCAAAAGTTGTAGCTGGTGGAGGAAACTACAAAAACATCAGATTTACATTCCAGGAATATTTTGAAAGACTGGGACAGGATTCTAAAAAATGGGGTAGACCATTATCAGCATTATTAGGAGCATTGCACATTCAAAAAGCTTTTGGATTGCCGTCAATTGGTGGAAAGGACTCAATGAGCGGAACATTTAATGAAATTTCTGTACCGCCAACATTGGTATCATTTGCAGTAAGCGTTATAGGTGCAGAAAATGTGATTTCTAGCGAATTTAAAAAGGCTGGAAACAATGTGTACTTAATTACAACGCCAAATGATGAAAATGATTTGCCAAAACTTGATGAATTAAAGGCAAATTTTGATTTTATAACTGAAAATATTAGAAATAAAAAAATTGTATCTGCAATGGCTGTGAAAAATGGTGGAATTGCAGAAAGTATTCCAAAAATGACCTTTGGAAATAAACTTGGTGTGGATGTTTCGGCACAACTTGATGAAAATGACTGGTTTAAAGTAAATTACGGAGCATTTATTGTGGAAACTGCTGAAAATATTGAGCATAAAAATGCGATGTTGCTCGGAAAAGTTACTGATGAAGCCAAAATTAGTATAAATGGAATAACTTTTGAATTAGATGAGTTAATTGAAAATTGGGAAAGCAAACTTGAAAAAATCTTCCCAACAAGAAAAGAAGTGGCAAAAGAGCATGAAATTGCACATTGTGAAGGCTTAAAATATGAAAAATTGAAAAAAATTGAACATGAAAATATAATTAGCAACATTTCAAACACTTATGCAAAACCTAGAGTATTTATCCCAGTATTTCCAGGAACAAATTCAGAATATGACTTGGAAAGAGCATTTAACCGTGAGGGAGGATTTGCTAAAATAGGAGTATTTAACAACTTGTCGCATAATAATATTTTAAATTCGATTGATAATTTTGTTAAAGAAATTAATAATTCACAGATTTTAATGCTCCCTGGAGGATTTAGTGCGGGAGACGAGCCAGATGGTTCTGCTAAATTTATGGTTGCCGTACTAAAAAATAAAAAAGTTAAAGAAGCAGTAGAAAACTTATTAAAACGTGATGGATTAATACTAGGAATTTGTAACGGTTTCCAAGCCTTAATAAAATCAGGATTACTTCCTTACGGAGAAATTCGTGAATTGAACGAAACTTCGCCAACATTGACTTTTAACACAATTGACAAGCATATGTCGAAAATCGTACAGACAAAAATTATTACAAACAACTCACCTTGGCTTTCAGATATGAAAGAAGGAGATATTCACTCGGTTGCAATTTCTCACGGTGAAGGAAGAGTAATTATTACAGAAGAACAATATAAAAAATTATTTGAAAATAATCAAATTGCAACAAAATACGTTGGTTTAGATGTAAACTCAACAATGGATTCCCAATTTAATCCAAATGGATCATATTATGCAATTGAAGGAATGCTCGCCCACAATGGAAGAATTTTTGGGAAAATGGGACATTCTGAAAGAAAAGGCAAGAATGTTTATAAAAATATTTATGGGAATAAAGAGCAGAATATCTTTAGAAATGGAATAAAATTTTTTAAATAGAAAAAAATTATGTTATGGAGATAGAATCTTGAATTAATATTGATTCTATCTTTGCATAGTAAAACTGTTTTAAAACAGAACTCAAAGGCTATGACTATTTACTCAAACCCTAAGTTTGTTTAATTTTTTATAGTTTAATTTTAAATGGGTTCGAGTATAACTTAAATAATTTTAATTTTTTGTAAAGGAAGTTTGGTGTGAAAAAAATAAATAAATTTCTGTTTTTAGCCATTTTGCTGTCGTTAGTTTTATCAAATTGCCAAAAGAAAGAAGAAAAGTCGACAAATACTCAAAATAAAAAAATTGAAAATGTGAGTAATCAGGATGTTCTACGTGAAATCTCACTTGATGAAATGCTGGATTTTGAACATATACCTAAGAATTGGAAGGAAGAATTCAGAGAAATTGCTGAAAACATGCCTAATTATGATAACAATGTGACTAAAATAATTTTGTATTTTTATGAAAAAGATTTTTTTTATGATTACAAAAAGATATTTTTAGATGATAATAATAATTTTGTAAAACCTGATGAAAAGCAAATAAATGACTTTTTGAAAATGGCATCAGAAAAAAATTTTTCAGATTTTGACAGTGTAATTCAAGTGCTGGAAAAGGAAAATAAAAATGATAAATTGTTTGGTAAATTAACAGGAAATTGGATTGAATCATTAAAAATTTGGAAGTCGAAAGCAGATAACTTGGAAAATTATTATCAATCAGGAGATTATAAAAAGGACAATTTTGCAAAGGGAAAAATTTTAAATTCTGAATATTTGGAAAGTATTAAACAACGTAAGGAAAAATATAAGGAATTAAACAAAATATTTATTTTTAAATTAAAATATTTACTAAAAAAAACGGCTGTTTTTTATACAGATCAGCAATATGGAAATAATACACCAATAGGTGATTTGTTTAAAGAAAGTTTATTGATTGATATATTTTACTATAAATTGTACGATTGGAATGAAATTTATAATGCAGAAGAAGCATTTGAAGTTCCAGTTGAAGAAAAAGACAGGGAAAAATATTTACAAGATTTGAAAAAAATTCAATCAGAAATAAAAAAATTATCAGATACGATGGAAAACAAGGAGTATGAATTTATAAACTCCAAAACAATAATAAACAAAGAAATCTATCTTTTGGCTAAAAAAGAAAATAAATCAAATTTAGAATTAATTAATCAAATAATGTCTGATATGGAAAATAAGAAATATACAGATATAAATCCAATTGGAATACTTCTTATGAAAAGAAATCAGGAAATAGAACAGGTTATAAGAAAACAACTTGCAAGAAGCAGATAGTGATTCAAATAAAAAGAAAGCTGATTTTTATATAGATAAGTAAAAATAAATAAAGAAGAAATGAAGGGAGAATTAAAAAATGAAAGTAGCAATATTTTTTGGAAGTCAGTCAGATACTGAGAAAATGAGAGGTGCTGCGAATTGCCTGAAGGAATTTGGGATTGGGTACGAGGCTTATGTCCTGTCGGCTCACAGAGTTCCTGAAAAATTAGAGGAAGTTCTTGCAGATGTTGAAAAGAGAGGGGCTGAAGTGATTATCGCTGGAGCAGGGCTTGCGGCGCATTTACCAGGAGTTATTGCTTCAAAGACAATTCTTCCTGTTGTAGGCGTACCTTTAAATGGAGCGATTGGAGGGCTGGATGCACTTTATTCAATTGTACAGATGCCAAAATCTATTCCTGTGGCAACAGTTGGAATTGATAATTCCTATAATGCGGGGATGCTGGCTGTACAGATTTTAGCAGTGAAATATCCTGAAATTAAGGAAAAACTGATTAATTTCAGAAAAGAAATGAAGGCTAAGTTTATTAAGGAAAATGAAGAAAAGGTGGAATTTTAAAAAGAGATACTTATGAACAATAAAATTTATGAACTTTATAAAAAAGAAATATTTTTGACTCAGGAAGAGTTAGATGAATTTAAAAAGAAATATATAAACGAAGAGAATAAGGTTTGCGGAAAAGATACTTTGAAAGGAAATTTAAGAGATAACATAAGTTACAGTAATTTTGAAAAAGATAAAAATTACTATTACTACTTCTTTAAAATGAGTGAAGGAAAATACACTGCTATCAAAGTTAATAAAAAATTTCCTGAAGAAATTGAAATAAATAGTGAAGATGATAAAATCCGTAGAGAAAATTTAAGAATAGTAGGAGAAGCTATAATATATTATTATAGTGAAATTGTAAAATATTTTCAAATAAAAATAGCTTCATTAGATTTTGAAAAACTGTATGGAGATTATTCTGAAGAAGGATTAAAGAAAATAGAAAAAATAATACAAGAGATAACATTATTTTATGCAAAAATGTATTACAGATATCCTATTCGTGAAGTAAGAAGTACTTCAACAGAACTGCATGAAGTTATGGAAGAATATAATATTGATGAACAGTTTGCTGAACTGGAGAAAATAATTTCCCTTATTAGAGATGTAACATCTTATCAGTTAGAAAGAAAACGGGAAAAAGAAAAAGAGAAAGAAGATAAAAGAAGTGAGAATTGGAATAAAATTTTTGCAGCTATAGGGACAGCTTTGGCAGTTATTGAAATAGTTCAAGGTTTTTTGATAAAATAAAAAATATAAATGGAGGAAATAAAAGATGGAAAAAAGAGAACAAATTTATGAAGGAAAAGCAAAATCAATTTTTTCAACAGATAAAGCGGATGAAATAATTATGTATTTTAAAGATGATGCAACAGCTTTTAATGGGGTTAAAAAGGATCAATTGGAAGATAAGGGGATTTTGAATAATAAAATTTCTACGTTGATTTATGAGTATTTGATAAAAAATGGTGTGAAAACTCACTGGATTGAAACTTTGAACGAAAGGGAGCAACTTTGTAAAAAAGTTGAAATTGTGCCTTTGGAAGTGATTATTAGAAATAGGGCGACTGGAAGTTTTGTGAAAAGATATGGAGCTGAAGAAGGGAAAATTTTTAAAAGACCTACATTTGAACTGTCGTATAAAAATGATGATTTAGGAGATCCACTATTGAACGATGATCACGCTTTGGCACTGGAATTGGTAACTGAAGAGGAATTGGCTGGGATTAAGGAGCAAACTTTTTTAATAAATGACTTGCTTTCAAAATTGTTTGATAAAATGAACTTGATTTTGGTGGATTATAAAATTGAGTTTGGAAGAGATAAGGATGGGAATATTTTGCTGGCAGATGAAATAAGTCCAGATTCGATGAGATTATGGGATAAGGACACGCTTAAAAAATTGGATAAGGATAGATTTAGACAGGATTTGGGAGATGTAATGGGGGCATATCGTGAAGTTTTACGTCGTTTAGAAAAAGCATTGGCAGAATAAATTTGAATGGAGGGAAAAATCGTGTTTAAAAGTTTGAATGAAGAATGTGGAGTTTTTGGAGTTTATGGACATCCTGATGCAGCAAGACTAACTTATTACGGGCTTCACAGTCTTCAGCATAGAGGGCAGGAAGCGGCAGGAATTGTGGTAAGTGATGGAAAACGTGTAAACGGACATCGTGGTCCTGGATTAGTGTCAGAAGTATTTAATGATGACAGGATATTTAACCGTCTGGAAGGGAATAGTGCCATAGGACATGTGCGGTATGCAACTTCTGGAAGTAGCAGCGGACGTAATATTCAGCCATTTCTATTTCAGTTTTTTGATGGAAGTATTGCATTGGCACACAATGGAAATTTAATCAATGCCAAAACATTAAAAAGGGAATTAGAAGAACACGGTGCGATTTTTCATTCTTCATCTGATACGGAAGTATTGGTTCACTTGATAAGAAGAAGCAAGGAAAAGGATTTTCTGAGCCAGTTAAAAGATGCATTGCGTCAAGTAAAAGGTGGATTTTCTTTCGTAATTCAAACTCAGACAGAATTGTATGGGGCAGTAGATCCATTTGAATTTCGTCCTTTAATTTTAGGAAAAGCAAAAAATGGGGCGTATATTTTAGCAAGTGAAACATGTGCATTGGAAATTGTTGGAGCAGAATTTATTAGAAATATAAGATCTGGAGAAGTAGTTATTATTAATGAAAACGGATACAGAATAGAAAAATATACTGAAAATACTTCAACTGCCATTGCGGCAATGGAATATGTGTATTTTGCACGTCCTGATTCAGATATTTCTGGAGTAAATGTTCATAAGTCACGTAAAAGATGTGGAAGAAGATTGGCGCAGGAAGCTCCAGTTGAACACGCAGATATTATAATTGGAGTTCCAAATTCATCATTGTCAGCAGCAAGTGGATATGCGGAAGAAATTGGAAAGCCTTATGAAATGGGCTTAATTAAAAATCAATATGTAGCACGTACTTTTATTCAGCCAACTCAGGAATTACGTGAGCAAGGTGTCAGAATGAAATTATCTGCTGTAAAAAGCGTTGTAAAAGATAAAGTTGTAGTTATGATAGATGACTCAATAGTCCGTGGGACAACTTCAAGCCGTATAGTCCAACTGTTAAAAGAAGCAGGAGCAAAAGAAGTGCATGTCCGTATTGCATCTCCAGAATTTAAATTTCCTATTTTTTATGGAATAGATGTTTCAAAATCATCTGAATTAATTTCGGCAAATAAAACTGTTGATGAAGTAAGAGAATATATAGGAGCAGATTCGCTTGCATTTCTTAGCATAGATGGGCTGATTGAGTCAATAGGGCTTGATTTTGATGCACCTTACACGGGGCTTTGCATGGAATGTTTTAATGGAGATTATCCAGCTGGATTGGGCGATTATGAAGAAGAATTTTATGCTTCATTGACACCAATTCAAAAAAAGGCTTTGAAAAAATTAGAAAAATAAAAAATTAAAGAATTTGTATAAAATTAGGAGGAAAAAATGTCAATTTCTTATAAAGATTCGGGAGTAGATAAAGAAGAAGGATATAAAAGTGTAGAAAAAATAAAAAATGGTGCAAAAAGTACGTATAATGCCAATGTTATGAATGATTTGGGAAGTTTTGGGGCGTTGTACAAACTTGGAGATTATAAAAAGCCTGTGCTGGTTTCTGGAACTGACGGAGTTGGGACAAAATTAAAAGTTGCATTTGAAACAGGGATTTACAACACAGTAGGAATAGACTGTGTGGCAATGTGCATAAATGATATTTTGTGTCACGGAGCAAAGCCATTATTTTTCCTAGATTACTTAGCTTGCGGGAAATTAGATTCAAATGTGTCGGCTGAAATTGTAAGTGGAGTTGTGGAAGGATGCCTGCAGTCAGAAGCTGCCTTAATTGGTGGAGAAACAGCTGAAATGCCAGGATTTTATACTCCAGGTGAATACGATATTGCAGGATTTGCAGTAGGTGCAGTAGAAGAGGATCAAATTGTCAATGGCTCAGATGTTAAGGAAAATGATGTTTTAATTGCAATTCCATCAAGTGGAGCACACAGTAACGGTTTTTCATTAATCAGAAAATTATTTACTGACTTTGCTGAAGTTTACAATGGAAAAACAATTGGAGAGCATTTATTGACACCAACAAAAATTTATGTAAAACCAGTTCAAGCGGTAATGAAGGAAGTAAAAATTAATGGAATGGCTCATATTACTGGTGGAGGGCTAATCGAAAATGTGCCAAGAACAATACCTGACGGACTTTGTGCAAATATACAAAAATCAAAAATTCAAATTCACGAGTTATTCAAGCACGATGCATTTTCAAGAGTAAGCGAAGAGGAAATGTGGGGAACATTTAATATGGGTGTAGGATTTGTATTGATTGTGGACGCAAAAGATAAAGAAAAAGTTATCGAAATTTTAGAAAAAAATGGTGAAAATGCTTATGAAATTGGACATATTGGAAAAGGTGATGAAAAAATATGTCTAAAATAATTGAAAATTCAAAAAATGATACAGGAAATAAAAAAACCAGGATAGCAGTATTTATATCAGGTTCAGGCTCCAATTTACAGTCAATAATCGACAATATCGAAAATGGCAACTTAAACTGTGAAATTTCCTACGTAATTGCCGATAGGGAATGTTTTGGACTGGAGAGAGCTGAAAAACATGGGATAAAAAGTATAATGCTCGATAAAAAATTATTTGGAAATAAATTATCGGACGAAATAAGTGCAATTTTAGAAAATGATATTGAAAAAACAGACTATGTTGTACTTGCAGGTTATCTATCAATTTTATCAGAAAATTTCATAAACAAATGGAATCGTAAAATTATAAATATTCATCCATCGCTTCTCCCAAAATACGGTGGAAAAGGAATGTATGGAATAAAAGTTCACGAAGCCGTAATCGCAAACAAGGAAAAAGAAAGCGGATGCACAATCCATTTTGTAGACAATGGAATAGACACAGGAGAAATTATAACAAATGTGAAAGTACCTGTTTATGAAGACGATACACCTGAAATTTTGCAAAAGAGAGTGCTAGAAAAAGAGCATATTCTGTTAATTGAAGGGATTAAGAAATTGCTGGGACAATAATTTTGAAAAGTAAAGGAATGAGTTAAATATGGATACAGATTATACTATTTTAGTGACATTAACATATATTATGATAATTATTGGAGGGGTAGCTGGAATAGGATTAATAGTAGCTTTTTTTAGAAACTTGGGAAAAATTGAAAGCAAAGATAAATTAGAAGAAGAAAAATTAGATGATTGATTTTTGAAATTGTGCAAAAAATTATAAGATTAACAGGATTTTTTCTAATAAATTTTATTCAGAAGAAGTTAAAAGAGAAAAATAAAAAATAAATATCTATAAGTGTGTTTAAAAATTTAAAGTTTATGTTGTTTTTAAAGTTTTTTGACTGTAAAAATATGATAAACTACAATAAAATCAATATTTATAATTTTCAAAAAATTATTAAAAATATATATAATAGTTTTGTATACACTTGAATTAATTTTAAAGATAGGAGAGAATATGGATATAGAAACAGTATTGATTATAATTGTAGTGGTTGTAGGAGTTGGATTGGGAATTTTTGTTGGCGGAAAATTTGGTAAAAAAGTTGGAAATAAAATGAAAGATAAAATTGAGGACAAATGGAGAAAATAAAATTTTTATAAAAATAAAAAAGTATATTTAATGGAAAATATTGGAGAGTGAAAATGGGATTTTTTGACAGATTTAAAAATAATAAAAAAAAACACAAAATGAAGAAGATATCTTTTTGGATTTTTTGAAAAATTATCCACCTGAAGAAAATCTTATAAAACCTTCTGAACATATTATAGACGCTGCAAGAAGTGCAAAAGTACCTGAAGAAATCATTGATTTTTGGACTTCTTATGGCTTTGGAAATTATGGAGATGGAATTATAAAAGTGATTGATCCTGAAGAATATATGTCTGGATTTTATACTTGGCTTGGAAAAGAGGATTATTCAAGAATACCGATTTTTATGACAGGATTTGGAGATATATTTTACTATAGGAATTTAGGTGACGAAGAATATGATATTTCACTTTTGGATATACATTATCGTGATATTTCTGTCTGTACTTACACTTTAGAAGATTTTTTAAAAAATTATATTGTTTCAGAAAATGTGAAAAAGGAAATATTAAAAAAAGAACTTTTTGAAGAAGCTAAAAAATCCAAAGGAATTTTGAAAAAGGAAGAAATATATTTCTTTGCTCCTGCATTAATTGCTGGTGGTGCAGAAGAATTAAAATATGTTGACAAAGGAGATGCTGTTATTCATCATGAAATTTTGTTTCAATGGGGAACATAAAATGATTATCAAATAAAAAAATAGAGAGTTTTTTGAATAATATTTTCAAACTTCTCTCTATTTTTATTCACTTTAATTTTTCAAATTAAAAAATTTTATAAATTATCTTGAGTAAATTTTTGTTAATTTAGCAATTCTTTCTGCCAATTCGTCTGTCAATACACCGTCTTTTAATCTCCATTGCCAGTTTCCGCTAGCAACTCCAGGGGTATTGATTCTAGCTTCGCTTCCTAATCCTAAGAAATCTTGAATTGGAGCGATTGCCATGTTTGCAACTGAACTCCACGCACCTCTTAGGGCATCCCAGTGGATTTCGTCGTCAGAGTGTGAATTTAGATAATTTCTTGCAACTTGTTTATCTTCTTCTTTTGCTTTTGTGAACCATCCGATTAGCGTATCGTTATCGTGAGTTCCTGTATAAACTACGCAGTTTTTTGTATAAGTATGAGGCAAATATTCATTTTCTTCGTTAGAATCAAATGCGAAACCTAAAATTTTCATTCCTGGGAATCCAGTTGCATCTCTTAAATCAATAACTCCTTGTGTCATTAATCCTAAATCTTCTGCAATAATTGGTAAATCTCCTAGTTCTTCTTTTATTTTGTTAAATAAATCAATTCCAGGTCCTTTTACCCATTGACCGTTTATTGCAGTATCGTCTCCATAAGGAACTGCCCAGTATGCTTCAAACCCTCTGAAGTGATCAATTCTTATGATGTCGCATGTAGAAAGGTTGGCTCTAACTCTGTCTACCCACCATTTGTAGTTTAACTCTTTTAATTTGTCCCAGTCGTATAGAGGATTTCCCCAAAGCTGTCCTGTGGCACTGAAATAATCAGGCGGAACACCAGCTACTTTAACAGGTTTTAGTTCAGGGTCGAATAGGAAAATTTCTGGATTTGCCCATGCGTCTGAGCTGTCTACTGCAACGAAAATTGGAATATCTCCGATTATTTTGATTCCATTGTCGTTAGCGTATTTTTTCAAGTTGTCCCATTGAGTAAAGAACAGGCATTGAATAAAGTTGTTGTATTCAATATCATCAGCTAATTCTTCTCTGTATTTACTAACTGCAGCTTCTTCTCTAACTTTAATGTCATGCGGCCATTCAGTCCAAGGAAGTCCATTGAAGTGATTTTTTAAAGAGATAAACAGGCTGTAATCATTTAGCCAAGCATTGTTTTCAGCTTTAAAAGCATCTAATTTTCCTCTTAAATAATCATTTCCATTAGCTTTAAAGTTATCATAAGCTTTTCTTAACAAAGGATATTTTTGATTATAAATAGCACCATAATCAATATATTCTTCATTTCCTCCAAAATCAACATCTCTCAAATCTTCCTCATTCAATAAATTTTGCTCGATTAACAAGTCAAAATCAATTAAATATGGGTTTCCAGCGAATGTTGAAAAACATTGATAAGGCGAATCCCCATATCCTGTTGGCCCAAGTGGGAAAATTTGCCATAATTTTTGATTTGCTTTTTTCAGGAAATCTACAAATTTGTATGCTTCTTTTCCTAAACTTCCAATTCCATATTTTCCAGGAAGTGAAGTAGGATGTAACAAAATTCCAGAACTTCTCTTAAACATTTCTATATCCTCCTTAAAATTTATTAATAAAATTAATTTGATTTCTCATACTAAATATACTATATTTTATCAGAATTGTCAACATATACGTAAATGTTCTAGAACAAAAATTTAAGAAATGTTTTTATATAATTTTTATCAAAGTTTGATTATTTTTCGGTTATACAGTTTTTTATTTCCTATTTTATTTGAATTTGTGAGAAAAATAGGGTAAAATATAACAATAAAAAAATATTAAAATCAAAGTAAGGGGGAACGCAGATGAAAAAAAACGTAGCAGCATTTTTTGATATAGATGGAACAATTTACAGGGATTCTTTACTAATTGAGCATTTTAAGATGCTTGTACAGTATGAATATATTGATATGATGACTTGGGAAGGGAAAGTTAAGGAAAAATTTTCCAAGTGGGAAAACAGAACTGGGGATTACGATGATTATCTAGATGAGCTTGTTCAGACTTATATGGATGCATTAAAGAATTTTAGCAAGGAAGATATGGATTTTATTGCTAAAAGAGTAATGAAACTAAAAGGGGACAAAGTTTACAGATATACACGTGAGAGGCTTAAATATCATAAGGAAAGAGATCATAAAGTTATAATTATTTCTGGAAGTCCAGACTTTCTTGTAAGCAAAATGGCTGAAAGATATGGAGTCAAAGATTACAGGGCTTCTATTTATGAAGTTAATGAAGATGGCATTTTTACAGGGAAAGTAACTCCAATGTGGGATGCCAAGAGTAAACAGAAGGCAATAGCAGATTTTTGTAAAATGTACGAAATAGATTTGACAAAATCGTATGCTTACGGAGATACAACAGGCGATCTGACAATGTTTAAAAACGTAGGGAACGCCATTGCCATAAATCCTGCTAAAAAATTATTGCAGAAAATAAAACGAGATAAGGAATTGAAAGAAAAAGTTATGATTGTTGTAGAAAGAAAAGATGTTATCTATAAATTAAAAGCGGATGTGGATATTATATAAATTGACATTAAACGAATACATTTTTCCACCAAAAATATAATTTGATAAAATAACTTTTTATAAATATGTAAAAATTAAATTAACTAAAGTGAGATGATAGTTATGGATAAAAATTTAAAGATAGTTTATTTAGACAGAATTACGGCAGGGCCTATTGATTTGAAAGAAAAATTTTCTAAATACGGTGAATACATTGAGTATGAAGATACTGATTCTAGCGAAATTGATGAAAGAATAAAGGATGTGGATGTTGTAATAACGACGCGGATAAAATTAGGGAAAAAGCAATTTGAGAAGGCTGAAAAACTTAAATTGATACTTGTTACAGCGACAGGATTTAACCATATTGATGTGAAAAGCGCAAATGAGTTTGGGATAAAAGTGGCAAATGTTTCGGGGTATTCGACTAATTCCGTTGCACAACTTGCGATTACTTTTTTATTGAACGGATTGACACCTGTTAATAGATATTATGAGGAAGTTAAGGATGGAAAATGGATAAATATTGCTGTTCCTAAATATCAGAAATATCCGATAGATGATGCGGCTGGGAAGATTTTAGGAATTGTGGGATTTGGAAATATTGGGAAAAGAGTTGGAAAAATTGCTGAAATGCTTGGAATAAAAGTTATGGTTGCTAAAAATACTGGGAAAGAATATGGCAAAAGTGATACTGCGATTGGAGAAGATGGAATTTTACGGTATGAATTGGACGAAGTGCTGGAAAAATGTGATGTTTTAACGCTTCATGTCCCGCTGACTGATTCGACACGGAATCTTATAAATCTTGAAAAAATGAAAAAGATGAAGAAAAGTGCGGTAATTTTAAATCTTGCAAGAGGGCCTGTAATAAATCAGGAAGATTTGTATTTTGCACTAAAAAATAAAATAATAAAATCAGCGGCTGTTGATGTTACAAGTGTTGAGCCAATTGAAAAAAATTCTAAATTATTTGAGCTGGATAATATTTTAATTACACCGCATATTGCTTGGAAATCTGAAAAAAGCATGATAAAACTGATGGACGATGTTGAGGAAAATTTGAAATTGTTTCTTGAAGGAAGACTGGAAGGTTTAAAATAGGGAAAATTTTCAAAAATATTACAGAAAATTCTGTACCAAACTAATATTTTTCAGAAATATTTTTACAAAAAGATTTTACTAGAAAGGTGAAAGAGGTGAAAGATAAATGTTAATAAATAATTTTAGTGGCATAAAACTTGAGTTTGATGGACTTTATTATGGTGGAAATTATGAAATTGAAATTTTTCCAGATGGAAGATTTTATTATTCATACATTGAAAATACATCAGTTGAGCTAAGAAAAGGCTCTTTCCAGATTAATCAAAAGGAAATTATGATTTTTGAAGAAATGATGGACTATTTTGAACTTTTGAAAAATCAGCGAGATTATATGATAAATGAATTCAATTTTGGGAATGGAGTGCTTGTTATTCAGAAAAATAACGGACGTGAGGAAAAAATTAGGCTTGGCAAGGAAATGATGTTTGAATATGCCAAAACATTAATTGACAAATATACAAAAAAATCAAAACGGCTCTTTTTACTGGATACTTATTTGGAAGGGGCTAAATATATCAGAAATTTTGCAATTAAAATTAAAGATGAAGTTCAATTGGATTTATTCCGTGAATTTAACGGCATTTCGCTAAATGCAGTCGCCATGTATAATTCCAAAAAGGAAAAAGTTGGATATTTGCCGAAAAACCAAAGTGAAATTATTGCAAGAATGATTGATGCTGGGAAAAAGTTTATCGCAGTACCGATTCCTTATGATGAGGAGATAGCTCTTAAAATTTATCTTGTAGATTAATTAATAGAAAATTAAAAAATAATATTGACAAATAAATGTTTTTGATGTAAAATAATACTAGATAATTAAAATTAAATTAATTTAAAAAATAGTACTATTATTTAATTGTCAAAAATAAAACAGGGGGAATAATTATGGGATTCAGATTGAGTGTAAAAGGGCAAGAAAATGAAATTTTACTTGATAAGGAAAGCATTTTGGATGTAAAATACATTTCTGAAACGCCCGATGACTCGAATGCGAGAGCAACAGACTTGGGAGTAATCTTGGAAATTCGTGGAAAAATACTGGCAGCAGCAAATGGAGATACGGAAGACGATACAAGAAAAGTAGCACAATGGTCGTTAGTACCATCAGAAGCAAGCGATGCTTACAGGCAAGCCAGCCTTGAAATAATTTCAGCAGGACAAATGGTAAGAAAAATTGATATGACAAACGTATTTGTAGTTGATTATATTGAAGAATATGGAAATCAGGCTGGAACTGGAACTTTTTCACTAAAAATAAAACAGAAGAAGGAAAAGGTGAAGGAAGTGGCAATCGAAGGTGGATATGCAACACAGGAAGCCTAATTTAGCAAATTAGAATTTTGAAAATTCTAAAATCAAAAATATAAAACATTTTTGAACTTTGGAAAATTTTTTAAGTAAATTATATAAAAATAATCTCTTTTTTCTTAAATTTTATTTAGGATTAGAGGTTATTTTTTTATTAATGTTATTCCCTGTTTAAATAGCTGATGTTTAATAAATTTTGAATTACATACTATATTAGTAAAGAATTAAAATGTTTTGTCCTTAATGATAGTTTCTATTTTATAATGGAATTTAATATTAGATTATTTTCCATTTAAATGGGAATAATACAAGAGGGATTGAATGAATATTAAATTTGAGAAAAAATGTAAAAAATGGTAAAATATATAAATATAAATATTGTTAAAATTAAAAAAAGAAATGAGGAATAATTAAGTTGAAAAGAGCGGTTATATTGGATACGAGTGCGATTATGTATAGAAGTCATTTTGCACTAATGGGAATGAGAAATAGTAACGGAATGTCTACTGGAGCGACATTTGGGTTTATTAATACGCTGGAAAGTGTAATTAGGGAATTTAGACCTGATTATCTGGTGGCTTGTTTAGATGTTAAAAGGAGTGAACTAGATAGAACTGGGGAGTTGGAAACGTATAAGGCACATAGGGAAAGTATGCCTGAAGAATTGGTTATGCAGATTGACACTATTATGAAGGTGTTAGATGGGTATAGAATTCCGAAATATAAGAAGGCTGGGCAGGAAGCGGATGATGTTATTGCCACTTTTGCCACTAAATTTTCTAATGATGAAGATGAGCAGATTGAGGTTTTTGTAATAACTGGGGATAAGGATTTGGCACAACTTGTAGATGGGAAAATTAACATTGCCTTACTTGGAAAAGGGGATAAAAATTCTGCATTTAAACATATAAAGACTGATGAAGATGTAGTTGAATATTTGGGAGTTACACCCGATAAGATTCCTGACTTGTTTGGGCTTATGGGGGACAAGTCAGACGGGATTCCAGGAGTTGCTGGGATTGGGCCTAAAAATGGGGTAAAACTTATTACGACTTATGGAAATCTAGAAGGAATTTATGAGAATATTGATGAAATAAAGGGAAAACAGAAGGAAAAATTACTGACTGATAAGGAAAATGCCTTTATAAGTCGGGAACTTGCAACTGTGAAAAGAGAACTTGATGTTGAATACGATAAAAATAAATTGAAATTTGAGGAAAAGGATTTTGACAGTCTTTTGGAACTTTATGAGGAGCTTGATTTTAAAAGATTTTCTAAAGCTGTGGAAGAAGAAAAGGAAAGATTTTTGCAAAATGGAAACCAAAAGGAACTTACTGAAGAAGAAAAGCAAATTTTAGAAAAAAATAAAAAAATTAATGAAGAAAAATTGGAAAAAGAGAGACTTGAAAGAGAAAAAGTTGAAAAGCAGGAATTGGAGTATGATAAGGAAAATCCGATTTTTGATGGAATTTCACATTTTTATGAGCATGTAGAGTATGAGCATAATTCAGAAATAGATAAAAAAATTGATGAAATTCAAGTTTTAAAAGAAAAATTGGCAATGGAATACGAGGCTCAGAAGAAAAAGCAGGAAGAGACCGCACTAGAAAATCAGAAAACTGAAAAAACCAAGAAAATTAAAGATGAAAAAGTGTATTTTGAGAAAAATTATGGAAAAGTTGTGAGCTGGAATGATGCTTATTCTGTGATTGAGAAAATGGATAAAAAAGTAGCAATTTTTGAGAATATGCTTGGACTTTCTATTTGTGATGAAAAAACGAATATTGTGCTTTTGGATAGTGAACTTAAGGATATTTTGCAAAATGGAAATCAAAAAAATGCAGAGTCTGGAGTACAGATTAATTTGTTTAGTTCAAGTAATAACTCTGATGAGCAAAAAGATAATAAAAAAAATATTGAGAATATTTATAAATTATTGAGCGAGAAAGAAATTATCGCCTATAATGTGAAAGAGTATATGAAAAGTGGGGAAAGTGAGTATTTTGGATATTCTGTTGGCGGAAAAACTTATGGGATAAATAATGACAGGTTTGGAATAAAATGTACTGAATATTTTGATATTCTGCTTGCACGATATGTACTTGGGACGGAAAGTTTACAGAAAATTGAGGAAATAATTCTGGATGAGTTTGGTGTTGAGATTGCAACTTTTGAGGAGCAATTTAAAAAGGAACGAAGAAAGAAGGATTTTAGTGATGTTTCTGATGATGTGATTTGTGAGTTTTTATCAAAGAGGACATTTTTTATTTATAAATTAGAAACAATTTTTAGAAATAGGTTACAAAATGAGCAGTTCTTAAATATATTTGACAAGCTGGAAAGTCGATTAATACCAGTATTGGCACAAATGGAAGAAACTGGAATAAAAATTGATAAAAAATATTTCAGTGAATTTCAGAATGAGCTGGAAGAAAAGATAAATATGCTTCAAAGTGATATTTATAAACTTGCTGATGGGGAATTTAATATTGATTCGCCACAACAGCTGGGAGAAATTTTATTTGAAAAATTACAGATTCCATCAGGTAAAAAGACAAAAACTGGATATTCAACAAATGTGGAAGTTCTGGAAATGATTGCAAATAATGGAGAATTGACAGAAGACAAACGTATGATTGGGAAAAAGCTTCTGGAATACAGGGCTTATAAGAAATTATTATCAACATACATTGAGCCAATTCCAAAACTGGCGGATAAAGAGGAAAGGATTCATACTACTTTTAACCAAAATGGGACATCTACTGGACGGCTTTCGTCAGCAAATCCAAATTTACAGAATATTCCTGTGAGAACAGATGATGGAATAAGGATTCGTACTGGTTTTGTCGCAAAAGAAGGACATAGTTTGATTTCATTTGACTATTCACAAATTGAATTGAGAGTTCTGGCTGAATTGTCAAAAGATAGGCATTTAGTGCAGGCATATCAGGATAATCAGGATTTGCATAACTTGACGGCAAGAAAGATATTTTTCAAAACTGAAGAAGATGAGATTTCACGGCATGAGAGAAGTATTGCAAAAGTAATTAATTTTAGTATCCTGTATGGAAAAACACCGTTTGGACTGTCGAAGGAACTAGGGATTACAGTTCAAGAGGCTTCTCAATATATAACGACATATTTTGAGGAATATCCTAGAGTCAGAAAATTTTTGGATATTGTGACAGAAACGGCTAAACTTCACGGTTTTGTAGAAACTTTTTACGGTACGAGAAGATATATTAGCGGAATTAATGCTACAAATAAGAATGTACAGGCACAGGCTGTGAGAATGGCGGTAAATACTGTCGTTCAGGGAACAGCGGCAAATATTATAAAAAAAGTTATGATTGAACTTCATGAGGAGTTTAAAAATGATGAAAATATCAAAATGCTTCTTCAAGTTCACGATGAACTGATTTTTGAAGTTCGTGATGAATTTGCTAAGGAATACATGGAAAAAATTGAAAAAATTATGGAAAATACTGTTAAATTTAAGAAAGTTCCGTTAAAAGCTAATGGAAGTGTGGCTAAAAATTGGGGATTATTAAAGTAATAATATATTTTATATATGATAGAAATATATATTATATATTTGACTAATTGTTTTGAAATTGTTAGAATAATACTATATAAGGAAGGAATCAGAACAAAAAATGGCACAAATAAGAAAACTGGAAAACTATTTAAAGGGATTAAAAGACGGTACTGGAATCGGAATTGCCTATATACCCTTTGGAGTTGCAATCGGACTGATTTCAGCCAAAAGTTTTTCTCAAATTTTGCCAATGATTGGGCTTACATCGTTTGGAATGTATGCAGGAGGGGCTCATTCGTTACTGTTAAAGATACTTTATGTGATGAAGTCGCCTCCAGTTGAAGTGATTTTATCTATTGCTCTTATCAATTTAAGATATTTATTATTAAATATTGTTATTTTTAGACAGCTTGGTGAAGAAACTCCTATTTTTCAGAAGTTTCTGGTAGGCGTGGGGCTTACTGATGAAACTGTAACATATCTGACATTGAAAAAGGCCAAAAATGCATGGTATATGATGGGAGTAAATACAATTCCATATTTTTGCTACTGTTTTGGTACAATTTTTGGAGCAATATTTGGTGAAAAATTGGCAGAATCACTTATGACTAGTATGAATTTTGTGCTTTATTCAATATTTTTCAGTATGTTAATAATGGCTTTAAGCCAAAATTTTAAATATATAAAAATTGTTTTGCTGGCACTTATTATAAAAATGGCATTTACATTTTTGCCGATTTTAAATAAGATAAGTTCAGGATGGGTTATGATTTTGACGATGTTTTTGGCAAGTTTTATATATGCACAGCTTTATTATAATGAAAATCCTGAAAAGCAGGAAAACGATTAAATTAATAAAGGGAAAGGAAGTGATAAGATTGAATTATAACCAAAATTTAGGGATTTTAACAATGATTTTGATGACACTCATAATCATGACGGTAATACTGAGGACATTGCCAATATTTGTAAAAATTCCAGAAAACAACCTAAAAGTTAATAAGTTCTTTGAAGCACTTCCTTATACAGTACTAACAGTATTAGTATTTCCAGATATTTTTACTTCTACTGGAAGTACAAATTTTGACATAATAAGAGTTCTGATCGGAATGGCAATCGTGGCATATTTAACTTTTAGGAAGACGAATCTGGGAATAATAATAATTGTTTCTATTGCAGTGATATATTTTTTAGGAATGTTAAAAGGAAGTTTTTAAATAAAAACAGAAAAATTTTAAAGAAATATAAATTAAAATTGATATTTAAAAAGGATTTTTATGAGTTTAGATAATTATAAAAAATTTTTAGGACAAAAAATACATGTAAAGATGGATAGAAAAATGGGAGAAAGACATCCTAAATATAATTTTATATATCCAGTAAATTATGGATATATTCCAAATACTATTAGTGAAGATGGAGAAGAAATAGATGTGTATATTTTGGGAGTTTTTGAACCTGTTGATGAATTTTGTGGAATATGTAGAGCTATTGTATATAGGTATGATGATGAGGAGAATAAACTTATAGTAATTCCAGATGGGAAAAATTATACAGTTTCCCAAATGGAAGTACTGGTTGAATTTCAGGAACGTTTTTTCAAACATAAAATTTTAACTGAATAATAATTAAAATTATTTTTTATTTAACAACAGTCAATTTATTATTTTCAATTTTTATATCCTTTATCATTTGAAATTTTTCAACTCCTGATAAATTCAGAATTTCTTTTTTTTCAAGCTGACTAAAAGCATAATTTAAGCCTGTTCTGATAATAGGTTTTTTATCAAGATCAATTTCTTTATTTTCTTTTGTAAGTCTTACAATTTGGAAGTCCTCGAGATAAAGATTTGATTTCATTGGATCATAACGAATGTCAGTTGCAAAGGTCATTGTTCCGCTAATCTGATCATTTAATGCATCATTTAGGTATTCTGCTTCAATAATTAACTTATCATTCTCAAAATGTACTTTTGGATTAAATAGTTTAATTTTTCCAAGAGGGTAAGATTTTTCTATTGGAAATTTCGAAGCAACAGCACTTTTTACCATAGAATCTGGAATTTTTAACTGATTTTGAGTGTAAATGTAGTAACCTAAGCCTGCAATTAATACAATAACTGAAAAAAATAAAAATTTAAATAATTTCATAGTTATAACTCCTTTTTAAATTATGTTCTGTTTTGGAATTTTTGTTGTGTTTATAAACATTATTTCCAAAATCAAGTAACTATATCACTTAATTATTTAAAAATATTTTGAAAAAATATTTAATAGTCTTTGAAGAGGGCTAAATAGAAGAAAATGAATGAGTTAGATAATAAAATAAAATTTTTTTATTGAAAAACCTATAAATATTAGGTATAATAATATTATAATAACTAAAATATAAGGAGGATATGAACAAAATTAAAGTTCATTAAATATAATGGAAGAATTGGAAAAAACACGAAAAATAGTAAAAACCTCATTTTTTATAGCAGTTGTAACTGTTGCTGTGCTTCTTGTGTTTCCGTATGATATGAAACCAAAAGAATGGGAAATTTATGCAAGTAGCTACTTTGTAACTACGTTAGGACTGACAGTCGGAGGGGCTGCTATTGGTATTCTTTTGGGAATGTTGTTAGCATTTTTTAAATTTCAAAAGACAAAAAGTGAAACTGTTAATATGATAAAAGATGTTGTTATTGATGAATATGTTGATATAATGCGTGGTACACCAATGGTTCTACAGCTTTTGACACTATCTTTTGTAGTTGTGATATTTAATAATTACTGGATTGCATTAATTGCTTTAGGACTTAATAGTGCGGCTTATGTGGAGGAGACAATTCGTTCTGGAATTGAAAGTATAGATAAGGGACAAATGGAAGCTGCAAGAGCGACTGGTATGCCTTATAGAATGGCAATGAATGAAATTATAATGCCGCAAGCTATAAAAAATATTTTACCAGCACTCTTAAATGAATTTATAAACTTGTTTAAGGAAACAGCTGTTGTAGGATATATTAGTGTTGTAGACATTACAATGAACAGTAAAAGTTTACAAGCTGTATATTATAGTGTAAAACCAATCTTATTTACTGGTTTGGTTTATTATATCAGCGTAAAATTATTCTCATTTATTGGGAAACGATTGGAGATGAGATTAAAGGAAAATGATTAAGATAAAAAATTTGAAGAAGAAATATGGAGAACTGGAAGTGCTAAAAGGAATTAGCACTGAAATCAAAGAGGGGGAAGTAATTTCAATTATAGGGCCTTCTGGAAGTGGAAAATCAACATTTTTACGTTGTATAAATAGACTTGAAGAACCTACATCTGGAGAAATTAAAATAAATAACACAAATATTTTGGAACATGGAGTGGATATAAACAAAATTCGTGAAGAAGTTGGAATGGTGTTTCAGCACTTTAATTTATACCCTCACAAAACAGTATTGGAAAATATTACTTTAGGACCAATTAGACTGAAAAAAATGTCAAAATCTGAGGCAGAAAAATTGGCTGTAGAATTATTGGAAAAAGTAGGACTTGCTGATAAAAAAGATGTTTATCCAAACAAGTTGTCTGGTGGTCAGAAACAAAGGGTTGCGATTGCAAGGGCATTAGCAATGAATCCAAAAGTAATTTTATTTGATGAACCAACATCTGCACTTGATCCTGAAATGATAGGGGAAGTTCTGGAGGTAATGAGAGAACTTGCAAATGCTGGAATGACGATGATTGTGGTAACACATGAAATGGGATTTGCTAGAAATGTTGCAAATAGAGTATTTTTTATGGATGAGGGATATATTCTGGAAGATGCAAAACCACAGGATTTATTTGATAATCCAAAAACAGAAAGAGCAAGGGAATTTTTAGACAAAGTGCTAAATCATTAAAAAAATGATTTTAACTAGATAGTGGAAAAATGATAAGTATTTAGGATAAATTAGTAATTTTAGATAAACATAAATAAAAATGAAATATAAAAATGGAAAGCGAGGAAGGTTATGAAAAAAGTATTTTTAGTATTGACATTGGTAATTTTTGGACTTGTGTCGTGTGGAAAAAAAGATAGTGGGCAGAAAAAATTAAGAGTGGGATTAAATGCAGTTTTTGCTCCGTTTGAATATATTGAAAATGGTCAAGTTGCTGGATTTGATGTAGATATGATAAATGAAATTGGGAAAAATCTTGGATATGAAGTTGAAATTATAGACCAGTCCTTTGATGGTCTGATACCAGCATTAAAAGCAGGGAAAATTGATATTATTGTATCTGGTATGAGTTCTACTGAAGAAAGAAAAAAATCAGTTGATTTTACAGATGATTATTTTATTTCAAAAGAAACTTATATAAGAAAAAAAGGAAATACAGCGGTTACACCATCTACATTAAGTGGTAAGAAAATAGGAGTTCAGCTTGGAACAATTCAGGAAATAGCAGCAAAAGCTATTAACGGAGCGACTGTTGTGCCAAATGAAAGCACTGTAAATACAATTTTGGATTTAAAAGCTGGAAAAATAGATGTGATTATTCTTGAAAAAGCAGTAGCTGAAGAATATATGAAAAAAAATCCTGAAATGGAAATTTTTGATGAAAAACCAGCTAAAATTGGAATGGCAATGGCTGTAAACAAAGGTAAAAACCCTGAATTAATAAAACAAATAAATGCTGAATTGAAAAAAATGAGAGAAAATGGAAAATACGATGAATTAATTAAAAAATATGATTTAGAAAAAAGCCAAAAATAAAATAGCTGACTGAAAAGGGAGGAAGAATAAATCATGAAAAAGCCAACATTAGTTGCAGTTTCTTCAATAGTAGCAATGGCTGTACCAACGGTATCTGAAAAAATAACAACTTCTGATATGAGAAAAGATATAATTCGTGCGAATGTGGCGGATATACAACAGGATGTAAAAAATGATGTCCCTACACTAGATACGCCAAATCCTCAAAAGACAGTATCAGCAGAAGAAAATCCAGATTTAATAACAGTTACATTAACACAAGATGGTACTGGAACACAAATAGTTGATAAAAAAACACCAACACCAATAGCAGCACCAGAACAAACTCAGCAGAAATCAGTAACTGTTTCTCAACAAGAGCCAACAGTAACACCAGTACAATCTGAACAGATATCTTCCAATATTCAGAAAAATCCAATAAATAATCCAGAAAGAGTACAAATTTCAAAGTCAGAAATAATAACATTGAGAACGAATGATTTGAGCTTTCATAAAAATAGTGTTGATATAAACAAGGAAGCATATCCTGTTTTACGTGACATAAAGGATTATATTGAAAAAAATGATTTTCTTGTATCAATAGTTGGATATACAGATACTAGGGGTGCATCTTCATATAATAAAAGATTGTCTCTTAGAAGAGCTGAGAAAGTAAGTTCAAAATTGATAGAATTAGGACTTTCTAAAGATAGAGTTTTGGATATAATAGGGCGTGGAGAAAGTAATCCAATTAAAACAAATGATACAGAAGAAGGAAGAGAAGGAAATCGAAGAGTAGAATTTAGATTTGTGAAAAAAGGTCAAGTATAACAAGTCGAATTATTTATTTGTTATGGGGAATTATTTCTAGTTTTGGGATAATTCCTTTTAAGTTTATATAAATAATTATTATAATTAAATAAATTTTTTATAAAAAATATTAGTAATACAATTTTGAAACGGAAAGGAAAACAATGATAAAATTAATTGCAATTGATATGGATGGAACTTTATTAAATGAGAAAAAACATATTGATAAAGCACAAAAAGAAGCTATTCACGAAGCAATAGAGGCTGGGATAAAGATCGTTCTTTGTACAGGCAGACCTTTATATGGAATTTTGCCATTTTATGAGGAACTTGAGTTACATGAGCTGGATTTGGAAGGGTATGTTATATTAAATAATGGATGCTCAATTCATAGAACTCACGATTGGGAGTTGATAGATTCGGCTAAGATGACTGCTGATGACATCGATTATTTGTATAAATGCAGTGAAAAAAAGGAAGGTATAAATTTTACATTAGTTGATGAAAAACATTATTTTAATATCGGGAAAAAGCCAACTGATGAGCTTATTATGGATGCAAACTTTGTGTTTTCTGATATTACAGATATAACTTTGGAAGAAGCTAAGAGCGGAAAATACAACATTGTTAAAGCGATGTATTTGGGAAACCCTAAAAAAATGGCAGAGTTTCACAGTAATTATGAAAATATTTTAAAAGAAAATTACAGCGAAGTCTTGAGTCAGCCTTATGTTTATGAAGTATTGCCAAAAGGAAATAATAAAGGAACTGGTTTAAAGGCTTTGGTGGAAAAATTGGGGATAAAACAGGAAGAAGTAATGGCAATTGGAGATGGAAACAACGATGTTGAAATGCTTGAATATGCAAATTATGGTGTTGCAATGGGTAATGCTTCTGAATTAGCAAGAAATGCAGCTAAATACACAACTGATACTAATGAAAATGATGGAGTGGCAAAGGCAATTAGAAAATATGCTTTAAATAAATTATAATTATATAGATAAGGAGGAAAGATGAGAACACTGTTACTGCTAAGGGGAACAGTTGGAAGCGGAAAAAGTACCTTTATTAAGAAAAATAATTTGGAGCCATACACTCTTGAGGCTGATAAATTTAGGCTTTTAATTTCCAATCCTAAATTAACAAAATTTGGGGATTTTGAGATTTCGCAGAAAAATGACAGGCTGGCTTGGGAAATGCTTTTTAACTGTCTGGAAGAAAGAATGAAAAAGGGAGAATTTACAGTTGTTGATGCGACACATACTACAAAAAAAGCGATGAATTCCTACAAGGCTCTTGCAGACAAGTATAAATATACAATTTATTATTATCAGCTTGATACCCCACTTGAAGAGTGTATTGAAAATAATAAAAAAAGGGAAAGTTACAAGCAGGTTGATGAAAATGTTATAAGCAGAATGTTTAGGAATATTCAAAATGAAAAACTTTCAGGAAGTTTTAAAAGAATTTTTGACATAAATGAAATTATAAATTTTTATGTTGCCGATGTAACGGAAAAATATGATAAAGTTCGGATAATTGGGGATATTCATTCGTGTTTTACAGCGATTTCTGAAATTGTGAAGGATTTTGACAAAAATACCTTGTATGTATTTTTAGGAGATTTTTTGGACAGAGGAATTGAGCATAAACAGACACTTTTGTTAATGCTGAATTTATATAAAAAGGAAAATGTTATAATGATTGAAGGAAATCACGAAATTCATCTGGAAAATTTTGCCAATGATTTTAAAATTAACTCAAAGGAATTTTTAAATGTAACTTTGCCATCAATTTTGGAAAATGAAAAAAATATTGATAGTTTTAAAAGGGAAATTAGAAAATTTTATAAAAAGTTAAGACAATGTTATGCCTTTAAATTTCACAATCATAAAATTCTTTGTACACATGCAGGACTGTCTTTTGTACCTAATTTAGCACTTGTATCGACTAACGAAATGATAAACGGCGTTGGAAGCTTTGAAACAGAAATTGGAGAACTTTATGAAGAAAATTATTTGAAAGGTAAATGTCAGGATTTTGTGCAGGTTCATGGGCATAGAGGTGTAAATTCGACTGAACATTCAATTTGTCTGGAAGGAGAAGTTGAGTATGGTGGAGAACTGAAATATTTGGATGTAATGCCAGATAAAATTTTGCAAAAATCAGTTATAAACACTGTTTACGATAGAGATTATTTGCAGCACGAACTGGAAAAGGCAAAAGAAAACAAGCAGATAAATTTGACAGCGGATGAAGATGTGAATAAATTGATTGTAAGTAAACTGATCAGCGTTAAAAAGATAAAACCGAACTTATATTCATTAAATTTTGGAAGAAACGTGTTTCGGAAAAAATTGTGGAATGACTCGACAATTAAGGCACGTGGACTTTTTGTGGATGCGGAAACTGGGAAAGTGAAAATAAGAAGCTATAACAAATTCTTTAATTATGGAGAAAATAAATATTCTACAAGAGAATATCTTGAAAACAACATAGTTTATCCAGTTACAGCCTACGAAAAATACAACGGTTTTTTAGGAATACTTTCAGTTATTGATGAAAAATTTGTATTTGCAACAAAAAGTGTAACAAATGGAACACACGTTAAATATTTTGAAACTCTTTTTGAAAAAGCAAGTGAAAAGATGAAAAATGAGATTTTTAGAATTTGCAGTGAAAATGATGTTTCTATAGTGTTTGAAGTGGTTTCAAATGAAGATAGGCACATAGTTGATTATTTTGGAAGAGAACATCTTTTTATTTTAGATGTTATTGATAATAGCTTGTTTATAAATGGTGTGCATGTGGATAATAATTTTAGTGAAAGATTTTTAAAAGAGCTGAATTTTGATGATGATGTTGTTAAAATGAAAAAGGAAATCAAAAAATGCAATAACTTTGACGAAATAATTGACTTGATGGAAAATTATGATAATTTTGAAAATGCTGAAGGTATTGTATTTTGTGCTCAAAATGGACTTATGTTTAAATACAAGGCAAAGCACTATAGTCTTTGGAAAAAACGGCGTGGAATTCTGGAATTTTATAGAAAAGATTTCAATAGAGCAAAACTTGCTGGAAGATATAAGGACGAACAGGAGTTTATTGAATGGCTTATTGAACTTGATAATGATAAAGTTGAAAATGCTCATATTATTGACTTAATGAATGAATATGAGAGTAAGAAAAAATAATTAATAATAAAATATGGGCTTGATCTAGGAGAATGTCTTAGTGTAGCCCATAATTTTTATTATATTTTATTTCTTAGGAGTTTGTTGTTTAAAAATTATTGAAATTTAAACTATCTTTTTGCAATTGCACTAAAGGTGAATTTTTCAGGATGATGAATTATGGTTTCGTATTGAAATAGTGTGCCATTTGAAAGATAGGCATGAGTTTCAATAACCACAACCATATTTATATCCTCTAACTTAAAATATTTCTGTTCTTCAGAAGTAATTTTTCTAAAACTAATATCTCTACGTGAATAAGCTATTTTTAGGTTAAGTTCTTTTTCCAGATATTCATATATTGATTTTTTTGCTATTTCTTCATTTAGAAAGGGTACAATTTTTCTGTCAAAAAAACTTGTAGAATAATTTAAAACTTCCCCATTTAAAGAATTGGTACGGACAACTTTATAAAAATCAGCACTTTCAGGTACTTGAAATTCTTCCATTAGTTTTTTGATCCCTTGAACAATGTATAAACTGATTAAATCAGTTTCAAGATGAATATTTTGAAGCTTGTTAATTTCTTGTACAGTCTGAATGGAAGTTAAAGAAATATTTTCCAGATTTTTTTTCTCAAGTATAATAGATTTTTTACCTTTTATTTTTTGAATATAGCCTTCTGCTTCTAGCATGGAGAGAGCTTTTCTTACAGTCAGCTTGGAAAAATTATAATCTAGTGCCAAGTCATCTTCTTTTTTTAGAAAATCTCCAGGCTTTAGTTTACCATTTTTAATTTTATTTTTTATATCGTGATATACTTTTTCATATTTATTCATTCATTTATATAAACCTTTCTTATAAATTTTAAGTTCGATTTTAAGTATTATTACTATGATTATACAATAAATAATAATAAATAGCAATAAAAAAAGGTTTATATAATTCTTTTAAAATATTTAAAAAGATTTATATAAAAGTTGTTGACTTTTTTAAAAAAGTGTGTTATTATAATAATGTAAATAGGAAATAAAAATTAATAAAATATAGAAATGGAGATGATCATTTATGAAGAAATTTTCAATTGCAGTAGCTGGTGGAGGGAGTACATTTACTCCGGGGATTGTGTTGATGTTACTTGAAAATTTAGATAAATTTCCGATTAGACAGATAAAATTTTACGATAATGATGCAGAAAGACAGGAAGTTATAGCAAAGGCTTGTGACATTATTATAAAGGAAAAAGCACCTGATATTAACTTTGTTTACACAACAGACCCTGAAACTGCGTTTACTGATATTGACTTTGTTATGGCACATATAAGGGTTGGAAAATATGCAATGCGTGAAAAAGATGAAAAAATACCTTTAAGACACGGAGTATTAGGACAAGAAACTTGCGGACCTGGAGGAATTTCTTATGGAATGCGTTCAATTGGTGGAGTTATCGAGTTAGTTGATTATATGGAAAAATATTCACCAAATGCATGGATGTTAAACTATTCAAATCCTGCGGCAATCGTAGCAGAAGCAACTAGAAGATTACGTCCAAACTCTAAAATATTAAATATTTGTGATATGCCAATCGGAATTGAAATAAGAATGGCTGAAATGCTTGGGCTTAAATCAAGAAAAGATATGGTAATTAGATACTTTGGATTAAATCACTTTGGATGGTGGACAGACATTAGAGATAAAGAAGGAAATGACTTAATGCCTGCATTAAGAGAAAAAGTGGCAAAAATTGGATATAATGTAGAAATTGAAGGAGAAAATACAGAAGCAAGCTGGAATGATACATTCACAAAAGCAAGAGATGTATTTGCAATTGATCCTACAACAATGCCAAATACTTACTTAAAATACTATTTCTTCCCTGATTATGTAGTAGAACATTCAAATCCTAACCATACAAGAGCAAATGAAGTAATGGAAGGAAGAGAAAAATTTGTATTTGGAGAATGTAGAGCAATTGCTGAAAAAGGAACAGCAAAAGATAGCAAACTTCACGTTGATGATCATGCTTCATATATAGTTGACTTGGCAAGAGCGATTGCTTATGATACAAAAGAAAGAATGTTATTAATAGTAGAAAATGATGGAGCAATCTCAAACTTTGATCCAACTGCAATGGTTGAAGTACCTTGTATAGTAGGTTCAAATGGACCAGAAAAAATTGTTCAAGGTAAAATCCCTCAATTCCAAAAAGGATTAATGGAACAACAAGTATCAGTTGAAAAATTAGTAGTAGAAGCATGGATAGAAGGTTCATACCAAAAATTATGGCAAGCAATCACATTGTCAAGAACTGTACCAAGTGCATCTGTTGCAAAAGCAATATTGGATGATTTAATTGAAGCTAATAAGGATTTCTGGCCAGTATTGAAATAATTAACAAATATATTTAATTTATAGGATTATCTCAAAAGTTTAAAAATTTATTTATGAATTATTCTTAACTTGTGAGATAATCTTTTTATTGATAATATAAAATAATTCTAAAAAAGGAGAGAATATGGATACAAAAAAACTAGATAGAAAATGGTGGAAAAAAGAAGTTGGATATCAAATATATCCAAGAAGTTTTTATGACAGCAACAATGATGGAATTGGAGATTTGAATGGAATTACTGAAAAATTGGACTATCTAAAAGAACTGGGGATAACTCTTATTTGGATTTGTCCTGTGTATAAGTCACCAATGGATGACAATGGATACGATATTTCTGATTATTATGATATAAATCCTGAATTTGGAACAAAGGAAGATTTAGAAAGATTAATTGTAGAGGCGGAAAAAAGAGGAATAAAGATAATTTTAGATTTAGTAATTAATCATACTTCAGATGAGCATGAGTGGTTTATAGAAGCGTTGAAAAATCCTGAAAGCAAGTATAGAAATTATTATATTTTTAAAAGAGGAAAAAATGGACTGCCGCCAACAAACTGGAGAAGCCATTTTGGAGGTTCTGCTTGGGAAAAGGTTGAAGGAGAAACTGATGAAAATGGGAACGAAATGTATTATTTACATTTATTTTCAAAGAAACAGCCTGATTTAAATTGGGAAAATCCTGAAGTTAGGGAAGAACTTTATAAAATGGTAAATTACTGGCTGGAAAAGGGAATAGCTGGATTTAGGGTAGATGCCATAAATTCAATAAAAAAAGATAAGGATTATTTGGATTTACCTGTTGACGGTGCAGATGGACTTGCACATAATATAAAGTATACTTTAAATCAGCCAGGAATTGAAGAATTTTTGGGAGAATTGGCACAAGAAACTTTTAAAAAATATAACTGCATGACTGTAGCTGAAACACCTTTACTGGAATATGAAAGATATAATGATTTTATTGGTGAAGATGGATTTTTTTCAATGATTTTTGATTTTAGTTATTCTGATTTGGATATGGCAAAGGAAGGTTTTTACTATTCAGTACAGGATGTGAAAGTGAAAGAATTAAGAAACAAAATTTTTGAGAGTCAGCTAACACAGCAGAAATATGGATGGGGAGCACCATTTTTGGAAAATCATGACTTACCTAGAAGTTTGAATAAATTTTTTGGAGAAAAGGCAAATGAAACAAATGCTAAACTGCTTGGAAATGTATTCTTCTTCCTGCGTGGAACGCCTTTCATTTATCAGGGGCAGGAAATAGGAATGGATAACTTTGTAAGAAACGATATCTCAGAATTTGACGATATTGCCAGCAAAGACCAGTATCAGCGTGCACTGGGAGAAGGTTTTTCTCCTAAAGAAGCACTATATTTTGTAAATAAACGTAGCCGTGACAATTCTAGAACTCCTATGCAATGGGATGAAGGTAAAAATGCTGGTTTTTCAGAAGATGAGAATGTAAAAGCATGGATAAAACTAACAGGAAGCCATACTGTAACAAATGTAAAAAATCAATTAAATGATGAAGATTCAATTTTTGCCCATTATAAAAAAATGATTGATTTACGACAAAATGGAAAATATTCAGATTGCCTGATTTTTGGAGAATTTGTTCCAGTAGACTTAGAAAATGATAAAATAATTGCGTATATAAGAAAATATGAAAATCAGAAAGTTCTTTGTATTAATAATTTTTCTGAGAAAAAACAGGAAGTGGAATTAAATGAAATCGCTAAAAGTATTAGTGAAGAAGAAATCAAATTGGGCGATGTTCTGATTAATAATTATGAAAATGCTGAAAATAATGGAAAGGTATTAGTTTTAGAAGGATACCAAAGTTTGTTAGTAGAAATTTAACAATAAAATTTAATGTAAGATTTTTTAAAAAATAGAATTAAAAATAATTAATATTGTTTGATTACTTGCAGGGAAATGAAAATAAAAACTGTCTTTTATTCTTAAAATAGAAATATTGGACAGTTTTTATTATTTTCGATTTATAATTAATTTAATTAATTAAAATTTTGTTTAATATTATAATTTTTAGTTTTATAGAATTACATGGTATTTTGGTCATATAGGATAGTAACCCTTTTTTTAAATCAAACTCAAAAGCTATGACTGTTTTACTCAAATCTTAAATTTGTGTAATTTTTAGTAGTTTCATTTTAAATGGATTCGAGTATAATATTAAATTTCATTTTCTAGTTTTATTTTTTCTATAATATTACTTGGAAGGTATATTTCAATAATGGATTTCTTGTCAGAATAATATTTTACAAAAATTCTGATATGTTTATTTGAAAATTCAAAAGAGTCCTTATCGTTAAAATAGCTTATGGAATCAATGTTTCTTAATTTAAAGTTATGCATAAGTTCTTCAATTTTCGGATAATGTCTTTTAATTTTGTTAAGTTTTCTTGTAAGAGTGTAAAATAGGACTATCGGAGATTTAACGGATTTTGATACATTTACAAAAAGTTTTAGGTTTTTTGAAGCTAAATTAAGCATAAGAGATTTTTTTAAATTTTTTTCAAAATCTTCAGAAAAAGAACTTTTTACATAATTTATATTATCATATACATATTTATATCCTCTCTTTGTTACGTATAGAACGAATAAATGATAAATTTCTTCAGGATTAGAAATTTTTTCCTTAATAAGTTCCAGCATTTTATAAATTTTATTATCATAAGGCTTGTAAGACTGTCTTGATTTATTAATAAAAAAATTTATTGAAATAATTTTATTTGTTGCTTTTTTACTTTCTTTTATCTTTTCATATTCAACTGAAAAATCTGTAAAAGTGTTTATATCTGATATAGCTTTTTTCAAAATATGTTTTTCAAAATCAAAAAATCTTTCATATTTGTTATCTGTGTTTAAATACATTTTTACTAATGAAACAGGTAAAGTAACTTCGTTTTTATTTTTTAAATTTTTGATAATATTATTATAAAAATTGAATGAGAAGGAATCATTCATAAAAATAAATTTTTCAATATCAAGAAGAGAGAAAAAATTTTTTTTGAGAGAAAAACAACTTTTAAATTCTTCAGTAAAAAATATCTGGCAATAGTCAGAATGCAAAATAAAGGATGAAATAATTCCAAAAGAACCTGAAAATTGAGCATCTGTAGAAAAAAGTATGTATTTTTCTGATAGAGTTTTAAAAAATGTTGTGAGATTGTCAATTGAATCAAATTCAAGTGTAGAAAGAATTTCTTCAAATCTGATTTCAGCTTTTTTTAAAAATAAAGAATCTGAAATAATTCTAAAAAATAGTAATTTGAGAAATATTTTTTCATTTTTTGTTATTTTTTTTGAAAATTCAAGTTTGATATTGGTTTGAAGATTTGTAAATTCTTCTGAAAAATAGATATTCATTTTATTCTCCTTAACAACGAAAAAAAAATTATATTTTTCGTCTAATTTTTATAATTAATTTTATTATTTATAAATTATATTTATTTAAACGAAAAACATAAATAAATTTTCGCTTTTTTATAATTATACTTTAAATAAAGGAAAAAATCAACTAAGATAAAAATAAATAATATAAAAAATATTAAATTAATAATTAAAATTTTTTTTGACAAAATGAAAAATGTGGGGTATAACGATAGTGAAAAATAAAAATATTTAAAGATAAAATTAAAATTGGAGGAAGAACAAATGGGAAAGAGGTTATTAAGCTGTTTTACTAGTGATTTTAATAAAATGTCAGGCCAAGACTTGAAGAATGCTATTAAGGCAAGTGAAGGAAGAACAGTATTATCAGAAAATGTTACAGGAAGAAGAAGCGTTACAGGAGATGTTACAAATAGCGAATTAGCAAGAGCATTTGGAGCAGATCTTATATTACTAAATGGATTGGATGTGTATAATCCTGTTATAGCAGCTTTGCCTGAAAGTGATGAACCAATAAAGCTTTTGAAAAAGCTTACAGGTAGACCAGTAGGTCTGAATCTTGAGCCTGTAGACTTGAATGCGGATATGATGGAGGAAATAGAAATTATTCCTGAAGGAAGAATGTGTTCTGAAGCAACATTAAAAAAAATAGAGGAAATGGGATTTGACTTTGTGTGTCTTACAGGAAATCCTGGTACAGGAGTTACAAACAATCGAATTTCAGAAGGAATAAAACAGGCTAAAAAATATTTTAGTGGAATGGTAATAGCAGGGAAAATGCATTCAGCAGGAGTTGATGAACCTGTCGCAAATTTAGATGTTGTAAAAGAATTTATTGAAAACGGTGCAGATGTTATTATGCTTCCAGCTGTAGGAACAGTACCTGGCTTTACTCAAGATGAAATGATAAAGGCTGTAAGATTTATTAAGGAAAATGGAGCATTATCAATGTCTGCGATAGGGACAAGTCAAGAAAGCTCAACAAGAGAAACAATAAGACAAATAGCAATAATGAATAAAATAGCTGGAGTGGATATTCAACATATTGGAGATGCTGGATATTCAGGAGTTGCAAATTATGAAAATATAATGGAACTGTCAATCGCCATAAGAGGTGTAAGACACACAATTAGAATGATTGCTGCTTCAAATGATAGATAAAAATAAAAAATATTATAAATTATACATAATTGGAGGAGGATTTTATGAAAAGAATATATTTATTTTGTAGTGCGGGAATGTCTACAAGTCTAGTTGCTAGAAGGATGCAGGAAGTAGCTGATAAACATAGTCTTCCCGTTGAAGTGAAAGCTTTTCCTGACAATAAGATAGATATTATTGTTGAGGAATTTCATCCTGATATAATTTTGTTGGGACCACAAGTAAAGTTTAAACTTGAAGAGACAGCTTCAAAATATGAACCAAAAGGTATCCCAGTAGCAGTAATTGATCTTGAAGATTATGGAAAAGTTGACGGGGAACGTATATTAAAAAGAGCAATAAAAATACTAAAAGAAAAGGCGGTAAAATAATATGTTTGATAAATTAGAAAAGGTTTTAGGACCTTTAGCTTCTAAATTGAGCAGTAATAAAGTTTTAGCGGCAATCCGTGATGGGTTTCTAGTGGGAACACCGTTAATTATAGCAGCTTCAATATTTTTAGTTATTGGTAATTTCCCTATTGAAGGAT
The DNA here is from genome assembly GCF_030644325.1 of Leptotrichia sp. HMT-225. Taxonomy (NCBI): domain Bacteria; kingdom Fusobacteriati; phylum Fusobacteriota; class Fusobacteriia; order Fusobacteriales; family Leptotrichiaceae; genus Leptotrichia; species Leptotrichia sp. HMT-225. The sequence continues at coordinate 1,201,195 of NZ_CP130323.1, forward strand.
ATGAAAAATTTGTTGCACAGTTTTTAGGTGAAGGATGGGATGGATATCTTAATGCTGTTATCCGTTCAACGTTTGGAGTAATAGCTCTTCTTGGTGTTATTGGTATTGGATATTATTATGCGAAGGCAAAGGGAGTAGAAGGAATTTCAGGAGCAGCTGTATCATTAGTAGCCTTTCTTATCATAAGTCCTCAATCTCATGATTTGTTTGTAAATGCAGAAGGAAACGCTTTTAGAGGATTTGCACTTAAAAATTTAGGAACAGAAGGTTTATTCCTTGCAATGATTACAGCACTACTTGCGGTAACTGTATTTGCTGCAGTTAAAAATAAAGGGTGGACAATAAAACTTCCTGAAGGAGTGCCGCCTGCAGTAATGAATTCATTTGCAGCATTAATACCAAGTATGTTTGTAATGCTTCTGTTTTTTGTGTTAAGACTTTTCTTCTATTTCTTTACAAAAGATCAGTATGCACATGATTTTATTTATAAAGTTCTGCAAGGTCCTCTTGAAGGTTTAGGAAAGAATTTCTTCTTTGAACCAATTTATCAGTTCTTATCAACATTATTCTGGTTCTTTGGTATTAACGGTCCTGCTGTTACAAATACAGTTTTCTCTCCATTACACCTGGCTATGACAACAGGAAATCAGGAAGCATTTGCGGCTCATATGCCATTACCTCATATATTTACAGGTTCATTCTCTGATTTCTTCTGTAACTTTGGTGGAGGAGGAAGTACACTATCTCTAGTGTTACTGATGATCTTTAAAGGTAAGTCAGAACGTATGAAAAAATTAGGAAAATTATCTATAGTGCCTGGAATTTTTGGAATAAACGAAATGGTTATTTTTGGACTTCCAGTTGTGTTAAACCCAATTATTGCGATTCCATTTTTATTAACACCGCTTGTTAATACAATTTTAGGTACACTTGCAACAGTATTACATATTATTCCTCGTACTACAGGAACATTATTACCTTGGACAACGCCTTTATTCTTTTCAGGATGGCTTTCTACAGGAAGCATAGTTGCAGGACTTTTCCAGATAGTACAGGTAGCAATAGGATGTATGATTTACTATCCATTCTTTAAAATACTGGATACTCAGTATTTGCAAGATGAAACAAAACCTGTAGAACAAAATGAAAAAGATGATTTGGAAGATATTTCACTTGATGATATCTCTTTCTAGAAAATATAATTTGTATTGAATAAGGCTGTTTCAAAATTAATTTATAAATTTTAATTTTGGGGCAGTTTTGTTCGTTATAGAGGTTACTTCAATATGAGAACTTCATTTAAGAGGAAAATACACAAGTAATCATAAGAATAAAAGGACAGCTAATAGCAGAACATCTAAGTAAAATTTTTAGCAGTAAAGGAGACAGACAATGAGAATAGTTTTATTTTTTGACCAGATTCAATCAGGAACAGGTGGAAAAGAAGGAGCTAATGTAGAACTTGCACTTGAAAAAGGTGGAATGGGTTCATACATGATGTTTTCAGAATATATAAAAAATATAGGTGGAACAGTGCTTGCAACAACATACTGTAGCGACAGCTATTTTAAGGAAAATCAGGAACTTGTACTTGAAAAAATGACGGGTCTTCTGAATAAGGTAAAAGCTGATATTCTTTTGTGTGGACCATGTTTCAACTATTACAACTATGCAGAAATGTCTTCCATTTTAGCAGAACACGTAAAGAAGGAAACAGACTGTAAACCTGTAGTTGTATGTTCAGAAGAAAATAAGGAAATAATAGATAAATATAAAAATAATCTGTTAATGATAAAAATGCCCAAAAAAGGTGGAGTAGGATTACGTGAATCATTGCAGAATATGGCAAAAGTAATTAAAAAAGTTTATGATGGAGCAGATTTATCTGAAGTAAATGATTACATATATAAATAAAAGAAATGGAGTAGGTATGAGATTAGAGGAATTATGCCAATTAAGGGGAGTTTCAGGGGATGAAAAGGAAGTACATGATTTTTTGTACAATGAATATAAAAAAAGAAATCTTTCAATAATAAAAGATAGACTTGGTTCTGTTTTTGGTCTTAAAAAAGGAAACGATTCATCATATAAAATAATGATAAGTTCCAACATGGATGAAAGTGGAGGAATGATTTCAGACATCAGGGAAGATGGATTGATGGAATTTTTAACAATAGGAGTTTATGAAAAGAATCTGTTTGAGCAGAGAACAGTAAAAGTACTTAATAGAAGACACGAAAAATATACAGGATTTATAGTAAAAAATGAAAATGAACTTTTACTCGATACAGGATATGGAAGCAAAGAGGAAGTTTTAAAGGCAGGAATTCAGATTGGAGATATTTTTTTACTTGATGTTCCAACTTTATGCCTTCCGGAAGGAGAGATACTTTCTAAAAATCTTTCTAACAGGGCAGGGCTTGAGGTTGGTCTTACAGTTCTGGATAAACTGGAAGAAGGGAACGAAAATCTTCCATTTGATGTAGCAGTAGGCGGAATATCCCATTCGGTAACAGGTCAGCGTGGTGCAATAACGGCAACAACTGCTGTAAAACCTGATATAGCTATTGTTATTGATGCAGCATATGTAAAAGAACCCAAAGAAAATGCCATATATATTCGTAGTTTTGATAAGTCAATGCTTCCAAATCAAATGTTAAAACAGGAATTTTATGAAACCGCACAGAAAAAAGGATATATTCCTGAAGGGCATGTTCAATTGGAAGCAACAGACGGCTCATTTATCCATAAGTCATTGGAGGGAACTCCGACAGTTGTACTTGTACTGCCTTTAAAATATAAACAGGCTCTTTTAAATTCGTTAAAAGTGAAGTACATAAATAATCTTAGTGATGTAATCATAGAGTTTATTAAGGGGCTGACTGCTGAAAAAATAGAAAAATTTGGATTTAAAGGGTGAGAAAAATGAATTTTGATATAGAATGGGAAGTTTTGAAGGAGCTGACAGAAACTTATGCAATTTCAGGATTTGAAGAGGATATTGTTGATATATTGAAAAAGCATATAAATCTTCCATTTTCTCAGGATGGTCTTGGATCCTGCCTTTTTACAAAAGAAGGCAACGGTATTTCTATAATGGTAGCCACTCATATGGATGAAGTAGGATTTGTCGTAAAGGAAATAGATGAGCAGGGGTACCTGTATTTTCAGAATGTAGGAAATATGTGGTCGCATGTTCTGCTTAACCAGAAGGTGACAGTTATAAATGAAAAAAAGAATATGTATTATGGTGTTATTGGTGGACCTGCAGTCCATTCAATAAAGGAAAAGGAAAGGGAAAAGGTGCTGCCAATTGATAAACTATATATTGATATGGGAGTTAGCAGTAAAAAACGGATTGAAGAGCTGGGAATAAAAGTAGGAGACATGATATGTCCGTATGGAAAAATGATAGAGCTGAATGAAGAAGGATACCTTGCAGGAAAAGCTTTTGACAATCGTGTAAGTGTAGCGACAGGGATATGGCTTATGAATATACTGAAAAAAGAAAATACAGGCAATAAGGTTACTCTTGCGGCAACGGTACAGGAGGAAGTTGGACTAAGAGGTGCAAGAACAACAGCACATAAAGTATTTCCTGATCTTGCAATAGCTGTAGATACTACTTTGGCAGGAGATACTCCTCTAAATAAAAATAATATAAAGATTGGAAAAGGAGTAGCTATTAATGTTATTGATTCAATGACCATAATGAACAGGGGACTGCTAATTTATATTGAAAATCTCTGCAGAAAGAATGATATTCCTTATCAGCTGAGCTGTTTTACAGATGGTGGGACTGATGCAGGAAATATTCACAAATCAGGAACTGGAATACCTGCAACAACTTTATCCATACCTATGAGATACATGCATACTCATCTTGGAGTCGTACATAAGGACGATATTATTGCGACATTGAAACTGCTGAAACTGATAGTAGAAGATCTGACTCCTGAAAAGTATGACAGAATACTGAAGGAAAACTATAATTACAGTGAATAAGATGAAAAAACTTGAGGAGGTAAGAAGATGTGGGGAATAATTGCAACATGGTGCATGGCACATGATGGTGTCAAAGAAGCTGCAAAAATACTGAAAAATGATGGAAAAGCGGGAGAAGCGATAGAAACTGCAATAAAAAATGTTGAAGATTTTCCTTTTTATAAATCTGTAGGTTATGGTGGACTTCCAAATGAAGAAATGGAAGTTGAACTGGATGCGGCATACATGGATGGAAGCAACTTTAATTTTGGTGCAGTCTGTGCGATTAAGGATTTTGCCAATCCTATATCTGTCGCTAAGGATTTAAGTTATTTAAATGAAAACAGCATGTTAGTAAGTGAAGGCGCAGAAAAATACGCACATAAAAGAGGTTTTGAAAGAAAAAATATGCTTACAGAAAGGGCAAAAATACATTATAGAAACAGATTGAAGGATATGGCACATATAAAAGAAATAGAAATAAAGCCCTATTCAGGACATGATACGGTTGGTATGGTGTGCCTTGATAAAGAAGAAAATATAGTTGCAGGAACTTCTACAAGCGGACTTTTCATGAAAAAGAAAGGAAGAGTGGGAGATTCGCCTGTAATCGGTTCAGGACTCTATGCTGACAGTGAGATTGGAGGAGCAAGTGCAACAGGACTCGGAGAAGATATAATGAAAGGAATAATTTCATATGAGATAGTAAAACTTATGGAAAGTGGTCTTTCTCCTCAGAAAGCATGTGAAAAGGCTGTCTTCACTTTTGAAAAGAAATTGATAAGAAAAAGAGGAAAAGCAGGAGATATTTCTGTAATTGCCATGAATAACAAAGGAGAATGGGGAGTAGCTACAAATATTGAGAATTTTTCCTTTGTTGCAGGAAATGAAAAAAATCCTGTAAAAGTATACAGGACAAAAAGAAAAGGCGATGAGATGGTACATGAAGAAGCGATCGAAGAGTGGATGCAGGAATATATCAATGAAAGAACTAAACCTCTTATAGAAAAGTAAGGCAGGTAGAAAATGGATAAAAATACGGATGATAATAAAAAATATGATAAAAATAGGAATATTTCCGATGAGGAAATGATACAGAAAATAAAAAAAGAAGTGAAAAAAATACAGCCAGAATTAATAGAGACAATACGTGAATTAGTTTCAATTTACAGTATTCAGATGGAACCTGAAGAAAATGCTCCATTTGGAAAAGGGCCTGCCGAGGCACTGGATAAAGCTCTGGAAATATCAGAAAAACTGGGATTTAATACAGCGAATATAGATAATAAAATAGGTTATGCAGAATATGTACCGGAAGAAATAAGGGATTATGAGGAATATATAGGGATTTTTGGACATGTAGATGTTGTTCCTCTTGGTGAAGGGTGGAAGTATCCTCCATTAGGTGGAAAAATAGAAAATAATCGCATATATGGAAGAGGTGTTCTAGATAATAAAGGTCCCATTCTGTCAAATCTTTTTGCACTCCATATTCTGAAAAAATTAGGAATAAAATTTGATGTTCCTGTAAGAATAGTTTTCGGAACAAATGAAGAAACAGGATTTGCATGTGTAAAACATTATCTAACAAAGGAAAAAGCCCCTATTTTTGGCTGGACTCCTGATTGTAAATGGCCAGTTGTATACGGAGAAAGGGGAAGGCTTAAAGTAAGAATATATTCTGAAATGAAAGATTTAGAGAAATTATATGAATTTGTAAATGGATATATTCTATCAGCACCTAGTAACGGTGTGAAATTAAAAATAAACTTTAAGGATGATGATTTCGGAGAAATGATATTAAGAGGGTACAGATTTGGAATTGCTGAAAATAGACATTTTTTTGAATTTGTAATGAGCTATCCTGCAATATGTAAAAAAGAACAACTTATGAATCTAATCAGGAGTAATTTGACGGAAGGAACGGAGCTGGAGGAAATTTCCAACTGGAATCCAGTTCTATATGATAAAAGTTCTGAATATGTGTATACCTTACAGAAAGTATATAATTATGTTACAGGATTTAATGCGGAACCTGTCACAACGACAGGAGGAACTTATGCAAAAATAATTCCTAATATTATTGCATATGGCCCAAGTTTTCCAGGTCAGAAGGATATAGCACATTTACCTGATGAGTGGCTTGATTTATCAGATTTAGAGAAAATAACAGAGATTTATGCACTTTCATTCTATGAAATAAGTAAGTTGAAAAATAGAAAATAAAGAAAAAAACTGTTTTTTATTCTTAAAAATAAGAATATCAGACAGTTTTTATTATTTTCAATTTTAATTAACCTAATAAATTTAGAAATAATTCTAAATATAAATTTTATCCCTTTTATCTATTTAATACTATTTCCCGTTTAAAAATGAGAATAAATTTTTATAAGAAGGTTGTTTGATATCTAATTCATAATCATTCAATTAAAGTATTTTTATTATTTTTTAGATATTTTGATTAATAAATATTTTTTCATATTACTATGTTTTTTCTTTTTTATTTTCGTAGGATTGCTCATTGCCGCAAAACCTTATCTTGCAGTAAAAGTTTATCCTAATAATTAAAATTGTGGCAAGATTGCTACGCAATAACCTATGGCTAGTCTACGACATTTTTCTATACTGACAAAAAACTCGCTATGCTCAAACAGTTTTGCCAGCACAGAAAAATGCTCCGACGGATTAGTTTATAATTATAAAAATTATGGCGAAAGAAATATATTCGTACTTAGTTATTTTTCCTTTAACGAAATTTTGCTTATTTAATTGTTTTTCAGCTTTTTGTCTGATGATAACTTTATATTTCATTTTCCAATCCCATTTTTTTTACTAAATCTTCAAATGAAATTGCTTTTTCCTTGTTTAACTTATATTCTTCATAAGCTTCAACAGCCACTTTGTAGTCCTCTTCATCTTCGATTTTTTCAAGAATTAAATCTAACATTACTTGGTTTAAATTGATATTGTTTTCCTTAACATAGTTGTTTATTTTGTCTTCTATGTCAGGATGAGCATTTATAGAAACGGTTATCATAAAATTCACACCCTTTCTTGTTATTTTTGTTAATAAAATTTTAACATAAAAAATAATAAAAAGCAACCAAAATATTTTATTAACTGCAATTTGTATCAAAAAAATTGCCACAGAGGAAAGCATGAAATTGTTCCTATTAGAATAGAAGACATCATTCATACAGAAAACAATGAAAGAAGTGAATAATATAAGACAAAATAGATGGCTTTATAAAAAATATATATCAAACAGATGATTAGTTAATATTATTAATGTCAAAAACAAGATTGACTTTAATCAGAAAATTAATGAAGAAATAGAATATTTGCCCAAAAGAAAAAAGGCAGGAAAGCATTCCCCTGTATGGGAAGCCCTGCCTTAAATATATATTTTCTTTTTCCTGATCATCATTATCGCTCTGTATATTTACATATAGCTTAATACCTGTTTCCATATCTGTCTTCACAGTAGACATATCCATTTTCATCTCTATAACATTTTACACCTCTTTCCTTTCTTTCCTGTTTAGCTTCTTTCCAGAGAGCCATATCATGTGCAGTACACCCCACCACAGACATAGCAAGTACAACTATCAGTACAATTTTCTTAAACATTGCGTATCATTTCCTTCCGTTTAAATTATTTATTTATATGAATATATTTCTTCGATTTTGTGTATTAACTATTTGTGTTCTTTTTAACTAAATAATATTTTAAGTTGAAATACAAAATTACATATAGCTAGTAAACTCTGTTTCCGTATTTGTCCTTGCAATAGAATGTTCCACTAGCTCTTCTATAACATTTTCTACCTTCTTCTCTTCTGGATTGATTTACATCGTTCCAGTAACTTGGACTTAAAAGCTCACATCCCACGACAGACATAGTAAGTATAACCATCAATAAAATTTTCTTAAACATTGCATATCATCTCCTTATGTTTTAAATATATTTCTCTCATTTTATGTATTGATTATTTGTGTTTTTTATATTTTTATTATACAATATTTTAAGTTTGAATACAAATTGTTTTTTATATTTCTTTAGAAAAGTTAATAAAAAATAAAATTATATCTAAATTACAATGTAATTTTCCTAAATTATTTTATTTCAATGCCTTCCAATTCCAATAAAAACTCCTTTATATGAAGTCCTCCACCATATCCGACTAACTTTCCATTCATACCAATTACACGATGGCAGGGAATAAAAATTGAGATTTTATTTCGATTGTTTGCCATTCCGACAGCACGAACTGCTTTTCCGTTATTAATTGCAACTGCTATGTCCTTGTAGGAACGGGTTTCGCCGTAAGGGATTGTTTCAAGAGCGTTCCAGACGGAAATTTGAAAAGGTGTCCCTTCTTTTAGAAGTGGCAAGTCAAATTGTTTTCGTTTTTTGGAAAAATATTCAAACAACTGATTTTTTGCCTTTTTTATTAACTCGGTTTCTTTAATTTGAAAATTATCATCATTTTTAAATTTTTTAATTTCATAATTCCAGATTACATCAGTAATATGAGAATCATTTTCTGTTGTGGCAAGTCCAATTTTTCCAATTGGAGTATTGGTTTCATAAAAATAGATATTTTTTTTCATTGTTATTAGCCTTTCAATTTTTTATATTTAAAATTTGAATTTTTTAATTCATTTTGTGGTAAATGTATTATAATATGGTTGGGTAAAAAAGTAAATAGGGAGTGAAAAAGTAAAAATTTGAAATGAAAACTTTAACATTTTCAGAGTTCTCTTTTTATGATATAATGGGAAATAAATTAGATGAGGTTTTTCAGTTATGTTGAATAAGTCATTATGGGAAAAGAAAATATTTGGGGATAGTTTTCTTTTAAAAAAGATTATCAATAGAAAATTAAAATTGTGGCTGTATAATCAATATAAAAAAGAAGAAACAGATAGTGGAGAAGAAGAGGTAATAATTAAGGAAAATTTAAATTATGAATTGCTTTGTGACATTTTAAACAATACAGAAAAATATGTAAAAGTCAAAAATGGAAATTTTGAAAATAAATTTTTGATTTATAATGAAGAAGCAAAGGATGGAGAGCCATTTATTATTGCAATATTTAGAGATATGTATGCTTTTTGCGTGTTTTTTTATATAAGTAAAAAAGAAGGAAAGTATATTGTTAAGAATAAATGGTTTGATGAAATTGAAATAGGGAATACTCAGGAGTTTTTAAATAATTTGCAGGAATACAACGTAAATCTTGATGTTCCTGAATTTGTAAATTTGAAAAGATATTATTGGGATGAATTGACGTTAATTGAAAAAATCTTAAAGAGATATTTTGGTACAGGGAAAATTGAAGTCAAACTGGATGAAAATATTAAAATTAACCGTAAATATAGCGGAATAAAATTAGGAAATCACATTGAAAAAGTAATTCCTGCGTCAGAGAAAAGAAATCTAAAAAAATATTATCAGTATTTGCTGTATGAAGACAAGGAACAGAAATATTCATTATTTGCAAATCCAAAAACTGGAAAAATTGTAAAGATTGATATAAAAGATGAGAAGTATTTTCCAGCAGAAGATTTGAAAATTGGCGATTACTTAACGAAAGAGAAAATGGAGAAATATGAAATTTATTACGATGAAGCTGATGAAGATGTGTGGCTTAGTGAAGTAGTAAAAGAATTGGCAATAGTAACAGAACTTGTTGGGGATTATCCTAATCAGAAAGAAATAATACTGTGGTATGTCTGGTTTGATTATAAAGAGTACGGTTTTTAAGTGAAATAAATCATACTTAAAATTATAAACGTTGATTTACAAAAATTCAAAAAAATTTAGAATATAACGGAGGTTTTCATGGGAAATTTTGAAAAGAAAGTGGAAAGAGATTTTTTTGATGTTTTTTTAGGAATATTAAAAATAACAGGAATATTTATTTCTACATGGATTGTGTTATTAGTACAAAGAGCAATCTTTAATTATTATTACTATATCAATGTATTAAAGTTGAATTATGGCAATGAAAATGCTGGGATGATTCCGACGTTAGTAGAGGCGGTATTTAGTTTTATTGTTTTGGCTATACTAACTGTTATTTTTATAAAAATGATGAAAGCAAGATTTGGTGCAAAAAATTTGATAAAAATAATGCTGTGGACTTTTGCTATGATGGTTATAATAATTTTCTTGCTTGGAGGAGGATTTGCTTTTTCTGTGTCAAAGAATTCTGAAATAATAGATTTGAATTATATGATTTTATTATTTTTTAAAAAAGGAATTTTAAATGGAATAATGGGAACAGAATTAGTTGGAATCTTGCTGACAATATCCTTATTTTCTATCAAAGTATATGAGAAAAATAATGGAAAAAGTATATTTTCAATTATTTATACAGCTATAAATTCAATAATCTTAATTATAATGTATTATTTTATATCTATTTTTATGGATATATATATGTACCAAACTATAGCAGGTACAGAGAATGATTATATTTGGAAATTTATAATAGAAATAATAAAGAGTACAGATCTATCTAAAGCGATCTTTAATTATTTTTTTTATGTGGTAGTTTTGATTATTGTAATTTTTACAACTATATTAGTTTTAAACGTTTTTTCAGATAATAAAAAATTGGAATTAAAAATAAATAACACTAAATAGAAATTAAAAAAAGGAAATATAGAAAAATGAATTTATTTGACGAAGTATATGAAGATAAGAAGCCGCTGGCATTTAGATACCGTCCAAAAAGTCTTGATGATTTTTATGGGCAGAAGAGATTGGTTGGGGAAAATGGGATTTTGAGGAAGATTATTGAACGTGGAAATTTTATGAATGCGATTTTCTGGGGAGCACCGGGAACAGGGAAAACTACGCTTGCAGAGATAATAGCTGATAAAATGAATTACCATTACGAATATTTGAATGCTATAAAAGCCTCTGTAACGGATATAAAGAATATTTCTGACAAGGCATACAGCAGCTTTCACACAAATGGACAGCAGACACTCTTATTTTTAGATGAAATTCATAGATTTAACAAGTTGCAGCAGGATTCACTACTTGAAGATTTGGAAAATGGAAATATTATTTTAATTGGAGCTACTACTGAAAATCCTTATTATAACTTGAATAACGCATTGTTATCACGATGTATGGCATTTGAATTTAAGAAATTGAGTGAAGAAGATTTGCTTAAAATATTGAAAAATATTAATGAAAAGGAGAATTTTGGGATTTCAGATGATATTTTGGGATATATTTCGGAAATAATTGAAGGAGATGCAAGGCAGGCTATAAACATTTTGGAACTGATAACAAATGTTGGAGTGGAGTTTAAGTTGGAAGAAGTAAAGGAAATTTTGAATACAAAAAAATCATACCACAGAACAGAAGACAAGTACAATACAATTTCAGCAATGATAAAAAGCATCCGTGGAAGTGATCCTGATGCGGCTGTCTACTGGATGGCGAAAATGCTGTCTGGCGGCGAAGATATTTTGTATATTGCTAGAAGGCTCGTAATTTTGGCTTCTGAAGACATTGGGCTTGCAAATCCGCAGGCTTTACCAGTTGCTGTGGCAGGACTTAATGCAATAAAGGAAATTGGAATGCCCGAAGCTAGAATCATCTTATCTGAAGTGGCAATCTATCTCGCAATTTCTCCCAAGAGCAATTCAGCCTACAATGCTATAAATTCAGCACTAAGCCACATTGAAAATGAAAAAATTCAGGAAGTGCCAGTCCATCTCACAAAAGTTGGAGCAAAAGACTACAAATATCCACATAATTATGAAAATCATTATGTAGACCAAATTTATATGAATGAAAAAGTCAAGTTTTACGAGCATGGGGAAAATAAATTTGAAAAGGCGGCAGATGAGTGGTTGAGAAAGATTAAGAAAAAGTAGGACTTAGTATGAATTTCTAATTTTATAGCTGAATAATAAATAATTTTGTGCCAAATTTTAAAAGTAAACATATATTAAAATAAAAAAGCGATAAAGGACTGTCCTACATTTAAGACAGTTTTTTATTTAAAAGTTAATAATTACATAACCTTGATAAATAAAAGGGTTTGTGATAAAATAAATTAACAAAAATATATTGGAGGAATGATGCCGAATGAAAAAAAGAGCTTTGATTAGTGTTTTTGATAAGACTGGGATATTGGAATTTGCACAGTTTTTAAATCAAAAAGGTGTGGAAATTATTTCGACTGGAGGGACTTACAAGTTTTTGAAGGAAAATGGGCTTTCCGTGATAGATGTTTCGGAAGTTACTAATTTTAAGGAAATGCTGGATGGAAGAGTGAAAACATTGCATCCGAATATTCATGGTGGAATTTTGGCGATTAGGGACAATAGGGAGCATATGGATACAATTGCGAAAGAAGGAATAGAGACAATTGATTATGTTGTTGTTAATCTTTATCCGTTTTTCAGGGAAGTTCAGACAGATAAGACTTTTGATGAAAAAATCGAATTTATTGATATAGGTGGGCCTACAATGCTTCGTTCGGCTGCAAAATCATTCAAGGACGTTACAGTTATCTGCGAAACAGAAGACTATGAGAAAGTTATGGAAGAAATCAAAAATAATGGGGAAGTTTCATTTGAAACAAAAAAAAGATTGGCTGGTAAGGTGTTTAACTTAACATCAGCTTACGATGCGGCTATCTCCAATTTCTTGCTGGAAGAGGAATATCCAAAATATTTGAATGTTTCGTATGAAAAGAAATTTGATTTAAGATATGGCGAAAATCCTCACCAATCGTCTGCATACTACGTTTCAACTACTGAAAATGGAAGTATGAAAGATTTTGTCCAGTTAAATGGAAAAGAATTGTCGTTTAATAATATTAGGGATATGGATATTGCTTGGAAAGTGGCAAATGAATTTGATGAAATTGCCTGCTGTGCTGTAAAACACTCGACTCCTTGCGGTGTGGCAGTTGCAGATGATGTTTTCACAGCCTACAAGAAAGCTCATGATTGTGATCCAGTATCAATTTTTGGCGGAATTGTTGCAATTAATAGAGAAATCGATGCAAAAACTGCACAGGAACTGAACAAAATTTTCCTAGAAATCGTAATTGCCCCAGCATTTACTGATGAAGCTCTTGAAATATTAAAATCCAAGAAAAATTTGAGAGTAATAAAATGTGAAGTTGCAAAACCGCAGGATAAAGTGGAATATGTAAAAGTTGACGGTGGAATATTAGTTCAGCAGACAAATCAAAAAATGATTGACAATATGGAAGTTGTAACGAAAAAACAGCCAACAGAGCAAGAATTAAAAGATATGGAACTTGGAATGAAAGTCGTAAAACACGTAAAATCAAATGCAATTGTGGTCGTAAAAGACGGAGCGGCAACAGGAGTTGGAACAGGACAGACAAACAGAATCTGGGCAACTCAGCACGCACTTGAACATGCCAAAGGCGACTTGGATTCACTAGAAGGAGCAGTTCTGGCATCAGACGCATTTTTCCCATTCAGAGACTGTGTAGACGAAGCTGCAAAATACGGTATCAAAGCATTAGTACAGCCAGGCGGCTCAATTAGAGACAAAGAATCAATCGAAGCCGCCGATGAACACGGAATGACAATGGTATTTACTGGAATCAGACATTTCAAACATTAAAATTAAACAAATATTTGTTTTTATAGATAAACTGTACTAAAATATATGAAAAGGGGTAATCTATATCAAAATTTAAGAATAGAGGGACAATTAAAATTCAAAAAACTATATTATTCCAATTATATGATGGGATATAGATCACCCCAATATCGAAGGGGACTAAAACAACTGGAAAAGGAGGTGCAGATAGCTTAATGTGATATAGATCACCCCAATATCGAAGGGGACTAAAACATAGAACTTTAAAACCTGAAATGGACGGATTGATATAGATCACCCCAATATCGAAGGGGACTAAAACTAGCATCAAATGAATGCGGGTCGATATTAAAGATATAGATCACCCCAATATCGAAGGGGACTAAAACATAAAGGGGAATGAAATGAAAAAAATATTTATGATATAGATCACCCCAATATCGAAGGGGACTAAAACCTTATTACATTATCGTCCTTATCGTAAAATAGATATAGACTACCCCAATATCGAAGGGAACTAAAACAATTAAATTCTCATCTTCACTTAACTTTGTTGATATAGACTACCCCAATATCGAAGGGGACTAAAACTTTTCTGTTTGTACTATTGAAAAGGCATTATGGATATAGACCACCCCAATATCAAAGGGGACTAAAACTAAATGGTGGAAATCCATCGGAAGTTGAAAGGATATAGACCACCCCAATATCGAAGGGGACTAAAACTGAATACCACGTTATAAAGTTTTTCTATTTCTGATATAGACCACCCCAATATCGAAGGGGACTAAAACCTAAGCGGTTGCCTTCGAGAGATGTGCCTGTTTCGATATAGACCACCCCAATATCGAAGGGGAGTAAAACAGATTTTATAGGGTTAATTTTGGTTTACAAATATAAAAAATGGAGGAAACCAAAATGAAAAAAATTTTTGTGATATTGACATTGGTATTTGTTAGTGCAAATACATTTTCGGAAACGTTGTATTTCAAGAATTGTAAGGAAGCACGCTCAAAAGGCTACAAAAATATAAAAAAAGGCGAGCCAGGATATGCAAAACATTTAGACAGGGATAAAGATGGTATAGCTTGTGAAAGTAAATAAATTAAATGTAGAGTTGTTTCTTGATTGGGATAACTCTTTTTTTGAAATTAGCAGATGATAGGAATGAAACAGATAAACTATTAAAGAAAAAAATTGAAAGGAACATTTTTATATATATTTTTGTAACAAATGTTTGACATCTATACAACAAAATATAAAAGAAATTAAATATTAAATTGACAAATTGAAAAAATTATGTTATTATACTTAAGGATTGTTAAATTAGTTATATAATGGGACTGTAGCTCAACTGGTCAGAGCAACCGACTCTTAATCGGTAGGTTGTGGGTTCGATCCCCACCAGTCCCACCATCATCTTCTATAGAATATTAGTGATAAGAGTTTTTTAGGCTCTTATTTTTTTGTTTTAATATTAGAAACTTAGAAATAGAAGAAATATCAAAAAAAAAACAAAATAAAGCCCTTGAATAATTTCAAAAAGTGAAGTACAATTATAGTAAGAAAAAGTTTTTAGAAGATATAAAAATAAATTATAAAATTTAGGAGGTAATGTAATGGGAACACCGCATATTGGAGCAAATAGAGGAGATGTTGCAGAAACTATACTATTGCCAGGAGACCCGCTTAGAGCAAAATATATTGCAGAAACATTTTTGGAAGACGTTGTTCAGTATAATAATGTTAGAGGAATGCTAGGATTTACTGGAACTTATAAAGGGAAAAAAGTATCTGTGCAAGGAACTGGAATGGGAGTGCCTTCAATTGGGATTTATTCACATGAACTGATAACTGAGTTTGGAGTAAAGAATTTGATTAGAATTGGAACAGCTGGTTCTTATCAGGAAGATGTAAAAATTAGGGATGTTGTTATTGCAATGTCAGCTTCAACTGATTCAGCTATTAACAAATTAAGATTTAATGGAGCGGATTATGCACCTACAGCAAGTTCAGATTTAGTTTTCAAGGCTTATGAAATTGCTAAGGCAAAAGGATTGAATGTAAAGGCTGGAAATGTATTTACAAGTGATACTTTCTATGGAGATGATCCTAATGCTTGGAAAAAATGGGCTGAATTTGGAGTATTATGTGTGGAAATGGAAACAGCACAACTTTATACAACTGCAGCAAAATTAGGGGTAAATGCCTTGACATTGCTTACAATTAGTGATTCATTCATTACTCATGAGGTAACAAGTGCTGAGGAAAGACAAACAACTTTCAATGAAATGATAGAAGTGGCTTTAGAAACAGCATTACAGCTTTAAAATAATTAAAGAAAATAACTAAAGGGAGAAAAAATTAGTGGAATTTTACAAAAGATTAGTTATAAAAGTTTTAGAACGTAGTTCAGTTGGTTCTGAAAATAGAATTTTGAAAAAGTTAAAAAGCGGGTATGACTTGACACAGAGAGAAATGTCAGAACTTGAAGAATTACTGGAAAATATTTTATAAATAAAGATATTTAATAAATCTTTATCTTTGAGACAAGGGGATTATCCCCTTGTTGTTAATTTAAACTAAAAGAAAGGAAAATAAAATGAAAATAGAAAATCTATATCCTGAAAAAGTTTTTCACTATTTTAGTGAAATTTCAAAAATACCAAGAGGTTCAAGAAAAGAAAAAAAGATTAGTGACTGGATTGTTGAATTTGCAAAGGAAAGAAATCTGGAAGTTATTCAGGACAAGGCATTGAATGTATTAATAAGAAAGCCTGCAACAGCTGGATATGAGCAATATTCACCACTTATCCTGCAAGGACATATGGATATGGTTTGGGAAAAAAATAAAAATACACAATTTGATTTTGAAACACAAGGAATTGAACTTGTTGTGGAAGATGGATACTTAAAGGCAAATGGAACAACACTTGGCGCAGATAATGGAATTGCTGTGGCTTATGCACTTGCGATACTTGACAGCAATGACTTGAAGCATCCAGCACTTGAAATTATTATCACAACTGACGAAGAAGACGGAATGAGCGGAGTTAATAACCTTGACTTTGGAATTTTTTCTGGAAAGACACTTATAAATTTGGATACTGAAGAATACGGACAAGTTTATGTGAGTAGTGCAGGTGGGGCGAGAATTCTTAATGAGTTTAACTTTGATGCTGAAAAACTAGAAGAAGATGATACTGTTATAAGTATTGATGTGAAAGGTCTTCTAGGTGGGCATTCAGGTGCTGAAATTCATTTAGGATTAGGAAATTCAAATAAAATTTTGGCAGAAGTTCTGAATCATTTAAATAAAAAATACACTCTTGCAATAATGGACATTGACGGTGGGGAAAAAACTAATGCAATACCGAGAGAGGCTGTGGCATTGCTGGCTGTGAAACTTGAAGATGAGAAAGTCAGTGATTTTGAAAGACTTACAAATTTGGCTTTTGAAAATATAACGAAAGATTTTAAAATTATTGACAAAAATCCAGTTATTGAAGTGAAGGAAGTTAAGAAAGAGGAACTAAAAAATCAAGGAAAATTATCAATTTCCAACACAAATGCCGTTATTTCATTTTTCCACGAATTTCCAAATGGAGTTATCTCAATGAGTAAAGATATCGAGGGACTTGTAGAAACTTCAATAAATCTGGGAGTTATAAAAACTGAAAATAAAGATGGAAAAATTGTTATAAAAATTCAGGCATTGCCAAGAAGTTCTGTAAATAAATCACTTGAAAAATTACTAAATGATGTGAAGGAACTTTCAGAAAAATATGGAGTGGCAGTAAAAATAAATTCTCCATATCCATCTTGGGAATACCGAAAAGATTCAAAGATTCGTGAAATAGTTGTAAACTCATTTAAAAAAATAACAGGAAAAGATCCTGAAATTAAGGCAATTCACGCTGGACTTGAATGCGGAATTTTTGATAATAATATGGAAAATGTTGATATTGTTTCAATTGGGCCTAATATTTACGGTGCTCACACTCCTGAAGAAAGAATGGAAATAGATTCAGTTGGAAAAACTTGGGAATTATTGTTAAAAGTTATGGAAGATTATAACATTAAATAAAAAATAAAAACAAAAGGAATATTAAATGAAAAAAGAGCCAAATAAACAAAAAGAAAAACTAAAAATAAATGAAATTATAGTGGTTGAAGGGCGAGATGACATAACAGCCATAAAACGAGTTGTAGATGCACATATTATCGCCTTAAACGGCTTCTCCGCATTATCTAAAAAAACAATAAATAAAATGATTCAATTGTCAAAAACTAATGATTTAATTTTATTTACAGATCCTGATTTTGCAGGAAAAAAAATTCGTGATACATTAAAAAGATATATTCCGAACATAAAGCATGCTTTTGTAAGTCAGAAAGATGCAACTAAAAATGATAATATAGGAGTTGAAAATGCCAATGACAAAGTAATTTTAGAGGCTTTGAAAAATGTTGTTACAGCTAATCAAGATATTGAAAATAGGTTTGATATTAGTGACTTGATTGATAATGGACTTATTTCTGGAAGTAATGCAAAGGAACGTAGAATAATGCTTGGAGATATTTTAAAAATTGGCTATTATAATGCCAAACAGCTTTTAAAGGCTCTTAATTCATTTAATATTTCAAAAGAACAGTTTGAGGAAGCTATTGAAGAAATAAATAGTTTATCTTGATAATTAAAATTGTGGTAAGATTGCTACACAATATCGAAGACTATACTCCGAATTTTATTTATCCAATTCTGAAATTTCTATTTCCAATCATCAAACGTAGTAGCTAAACAAATCAGTTTATTAAACTGTAAAGATATTTGTTATAGAATTTCTGAGATTTTAATTTTTTAGTAAAAGACAACTTGTTTGAGCTTTTCCATTTTATTTGAATTTACAATAACTTTATGAAATTTAAAATAACTTTTGCTAAAAGCGAGTTTTGTCTTTTGCTGTAAAATTAAAATTCGAGAAGCGGGGTTGTAAGGGCATGGCGTCTGGTGCCCTTACGATAAAAAAATTGGAAAAATGTAGTGAGTAATATTGCAATTTATGTTATTAAAAAAGCAAAAATTATATTTTAATTATTTAACTGATTTTTTATAAGGACAACTAATTAAATGGTCATCAACTATTCCGATTGCCTGTAAGAAAGAATAAACGATTGTAGATCCAACAAATTTAAAGCCACGTTTTTTCAAATCTTTACTGATTTTATCAGATAATTCTGTAGTAGCAGGTGCTTCTGATATCTCTTTCCAGTTATTGATAATTTGCTTGTTGTCTGTAAAATTCCAAATGTACTTGTCAAATGAACCAAATTCCTTTTGTACTTCCATAAATGCAAGAGCGTTTTTAACAGAAGCGGCTATTTTTAATTTATTTCTCACAATTCCTTCATTTTGAGCCAGTTCAGCCAACTTAGTTTCATCATATTTTGCAATTTTTTTATAATCAAAATTATCAAAAGCTTTTCTAAAATTTTCTCTTTTATTCAAAATAAGATTCCAGCTAAGTCCTGCCTGAAAGCCTTCCAATATTAGCATTTCAAAAAGATAATTATCATCGTGGGAAGGCACTCCCCATTCAGTATCATGATAGATAATGTCATTTTCAGATTTTGCTCATGGACATCTAGTTTTTTTCATATTCTAATCCTTTCAATTTTTTAGTTATTATAAGTAAAATTATTTTAAATTTTAAACATGTTATTAGGATTTAACATATTTTAAATATTCATTTATAAACAAGTCAATATCTCCATCCATAACCTTTTCAACGTTTCCCTCTTCTGCCTTTGTTCTGTGATCTTTTACCATTTTATAAGGCTGAAAGACATACGAACGGATTTGGCTTCCCCATTCGATTTTTGATTCGGTTCCTTTTAGTTCAGCCATTTCTTTTTCACGCTTTTCCAGCTCCAGCTCGAATAATTTAGATTTTAATATTTTCATTGCAGTTTCACGGTTTTTTAGCTGTGAACGTTCATTTTGGCATGTAACTACGATATTTGTTGGAATATGAGTAATTCTAACGGCTGAATCTGTTGTGTTTACGTGCTGCCCTCCTGCACCGCTTGCCCTGTAAGTATCAATTTTCAAGTCTTCTGTACGAATATCAATTTGAACATCATCTTCTATTTCTGGAGTAACATTAACTGCAGCAAATGAAGTATGCCTTCTAGCATTAGAGTCAAATGGAGAAATTCTGACAAGTCTGTGAACACCTTTTTCCCCTTTTAAATAACCATAAGCATAATTTCCTTTTATATTTAATGTTACACTTTTTATTCCAGCTTCTTCTCCAGCGAGGCTGTCAAGGATTTCAACTTTAAAATCATGTCGATTTGCCCACCTGTCGTACATTCTGTAAAGCATTTCAGCCCAGTCACATGCCTCAGTTCCACCAGCCCCTGAATTTATCGTAAGAATTGCATTATTCATGTCGTATTCTTCGTCCAAAAGCAATTTTGTCTTAAAATTATCAATTTCGTTCTTCAAATCCTGTGCTTTTTGCTCAAGTTCATTTTCAAACGAATTGTCCCCCATCTCAATAAACTCAATAATGGTAGAAACATCTTCAAAAAGCCCGTTTAAACTGCTGTATTCCTCAAGGAGCTTTTTCTTTGCACTAATAGTCTTTAATATTTCCTGACTGTTCTCGCTATTCCAGAAATCTGCCTCAAACGTCTTTTTCTCCAAATTATCAATTTCATTTTTTAAATTTTCAATGTCAAAGATGCCTCCTGATTTCTTCAATATTAATTTCATTTATTTCGTTTTGTTTTTTTATTTCAAATAAATCCATATTTTTAAACCTTTCTTTATATTATTTTGCTAACTTTTTTGATTCTAAAGTAAAATTTTTTTTAGAAAAAAAGAAAATAACTATTAAATAAGTTTTCAATACAAAAAATCTTTTAAATTTAGATTTTGTATTTTTTTGGAAAATATTAAAAGAAGCTGCCTTTTAAAACAGCCCCTTTATAAGTTTTTAAAAGTAAAAATTTTAGATAATAATTATTTTTGAACTCTGACACCTTCAACAACTTTATTGTTTTCTTCGTCATACCAAACTTCATTTTGTAAAGTTTCCTCTTTTACGTATGATAAGATGTTGTTAAATGTAGCTTCAGCAATGTTATCTAATGCTTCTTTTGTTAAGAATGCCTGGTGAGAAGTCAAAACGACGTTGTTGAATGATAATAATCTAGCTAGCAAATCATCTTCCAGCACGCTTGCTGATTCATCTTCAAAGAAATAGCTGCTTTCATTTTCATAAACATCAAGTCCTGCTCCGCCGATTTTTTTGTCTTTTAATCCTTCAACGAGAGCTTCGGTATCAATTAATCCACCTCTGGCGGCATTGATGATAATAACGCCATCTTTCATTTTAGCAATAGTTTCTTTGTTAATTGTGTGTCTTGTTTCAGGGAATAATGGGCAATGTAATGAAATCACGTCAGAATTTGCAAATATTTCATCTAATGTTACATAAGTGAAGTTTTCTTCTTTTGCGGCTTGTTCATTAGGAAATTTATCATAACCAATAACTTTCATTCCTAGTCCATTTAAAATTTTTATAAAAATTCTTGCGATTCTACCAGTTCCTATAATTCCAGCAGTTTTTCCGTTTAAATCCATTCCAGTTAATCCTGCTAAACTAAAGTTACCTTCCCTTGTTCTGTTATAGGCTTTGTGAGTTTTTCTGTTTACTGACATAAGAAGAGCTAGTGAATGTTCAGCAACGGCAAATGGCGAATAGGCAGGTACTCTTAAAACAGTGATTCTGTTTTCACGTGCAGCTTTTAAGTCAATGTTGTTATAGCCAGCACATCTTGCGGCAACAACCCTAACTCCATTTTTTGCAAGTATATTTAGTACCTTTGCATTTAAATCATCATTTACAAATGTACAGACTACATCCTGATATTTTGTAAGCATTACATTTTTTAGACTTAATTTTTCTTCAAAATATGTAATGTTTGCCCCAAATGTTTCATTCCATTTATCAAAAAATTCAATATCATAAGGTTTTGCATCGAAAACTACAATTTTCATTTTACATTCCTCCTAAAATTTATTATCATATTATATTCATTATAGCAAAAAAAATTAGGCTAAGTCAAATGATTTTACAAGATTTTTATTATTTTTAAAAAGTTTTCTATAAAGTGATTCTAAAAAAGTAAAGAAGTAAAAAAAATAAATAAAATATGTTAAAATTTTTTATGAGAGAGTAAAAATGAAAGGAGAGGTTATCTTTATATGATAAAAAATTGAAAAAAGATAACAAAAATCATGAAAGATTTAATTGAATTATTTTTTGTATTTGCAAAAATAGGATTATTTACCTTTGGTGGTGGATATGCAATGCTGCCTATGTTGCAAAAAGAAATAGTGGAAAAACATAAATGGGCTAAAGAAGATGAAATTATGGATTATTTTGCAATTGGACAAGTTACACCTGGCATAATAGCTGTAAACACAGCTACGTTTGTCGGACATAAGACAAAGGGAATTATAGGAGGAATTGTTGCTACAGCGGGTATGGTGTTTCCGTCAATAATTATTATTACGGTAATTGCTGCATTTTTGAAAAACTTTGCGAATTATAAGCCAGTTCAGTATGCTTTTAATGGAGTTAGAGCCTGTGTTTGTGTATTAATTTTTAAAGCAGTGAGAAAAATGGCAAAAAATTCAGTAGTTGATAAGTTTTGTTTTATTATTTTTATTATGGTAATTGTGTTATCAGTTACAAATTGGGTATCTACAGCTTTAATTGTAGTTCTTACTGGAATTTCTGGTATTTTTATAAAAAATTTTGTAAAAAAGGGGATTAAATAATGAAAATAGAATTAATTAAATTATTTGAGTTATCATATGAATTTTTTAAAACAGGTTTATTTGCAGTAGGTGGAGGGCTTGCTACACTTCCGTTTTTGTATGATATTGGAAAAAGAACTGGCTGGTACACAGCAGGCGATGTATCAAATATGATTGCAATTTCCCAATCTACTCCTGGTCCAATGGGAATAAATATGGCAACTTATGTTGGTTTTTCAGTATCAGGATTAATCGGTGCGATATTAGCTCCAACAGCAATAGTACTTCCATCAGTGATTATAATAATTGCAATTTCAAAAGCATTGACAAAATTTAAAGAAGCTGCATTAGTGCAAAAAATCTTTTATGGATTACGTCCCGCATCAACAGGTCTTATTGTAGCAGCAGGTTTAGGAGTAGCTAAAATAACACTTTTAAATTTACCAAAATATAAAATTACACAGAATTTAATTGATATATTAAATTATAAGTCAATAATTCTAGCATTAGTTATTTTTGGAATAATGAAAAAATTTGATTTACATCCGATTGTGTTAATTTTAATTGCAGCTATTATTGGAATAGCGTTTAAATTTTAATTAATAAATTTATTTCTATTTTCCTAGTAAAAAAATATAGCAAATTTGAGAAAAATATGATATAAGTATAATTGAAGAAGAAATTAAGTAAATTAAAAATTTAAGATTTAAGAGAGGATTGATTTGATGAACGCAGTAACAGTCAGTACAATTAACTATCAGCAGATGGCTTTTGGATTCTTAGGTGGATTAGGATTGTTCCTATTTTGTATAAAGTACATGGGGGACGGACTGCAAATGGCTGCTGGAGATAGACTTAGATATATTTTGGATAAATATACAACTTCTCCGTTTTTGGGAGTTCTAGTTGGAATTTTTGTAACGGCTTTGATACAGTCAAGTTCAGGAACATCAGTTATTACTATAGGTTTAGTTGGAGCAGGACTTCTAACTTTAAGACAGGCAATCGGAATTATTATGGGAGCAAATATTGGTACAACGATTACAACTTTCATAATTGGATTTAATATTACGCATTATGCATTACCGATATTGTTTTTAGGAGCAGCGTGCCTATTTTTCGTAAAACATAATTTCATAAATAATTTAGGTAGAATTTTATTTGGTTTTGGGGGAATATTTTTTGCATTGACATTGATGTCAAGTGCAATGGAGCCACTTAAACATTTACCAGCATTTACAGAATTAACAATAAAATTAAGTAACAGTCCAGTTTTAGGAGTATTCATCGGTACAATAATTACAATGCTAGTTCAGGCTTCAAGTGCCACAATTAGTATTTTACAAAATGTGTATCAAGAAAATCTTATAACGTTAAAAGCGGCATTGCCTGTACTTTTTGGGGATAACATCGGAACAACTATAACAGCAATAATTGCAGTAATTGGAGCAAATACTTCAGCAAAAAGACTTGCTTTATCACATACAATGTTCAATGTTATAGGAACAATTATTTTTATGATTTTCTTATCGCCATTTTCGATGTTTGTGGAAAAAATGGCTCAGTTTTTTCATTTGAATCCAAAAGTAACAATAGCATTCGCACATGGTTCGTTTAATGCTATGACAACAATTTTACTATTCCCATTTATTGGAGTACTTGAATATATTGTTGTCAAAATAATTAAAGAAAAAGAAGAGGATAAAGTTGAACACAAACCAAGATATCTGGATGCTGCATTAATATATACTCCTTCAATTGCATTGGGACAAGTAAAACAGGAAATGCTTTCGATGATTTCAATTGCATTAAAAAACTTGGAAAGATCAGTTGAATTTTTCCATGATCATAACGAGAAAACTGCAGAAAGAGTTGACAAAACAGAGGAAGCAATAAATAATATCGATCAGGAAATAACAAAATACTTAACTTCATTATCACAGGAACATATAACTGAAAAAGATGGAGAAGAAATCAGCATGTATCTTGATATGTGCCGTGATGTAGAACGTATAGGGGATCATGCAGTTGGAATTGTAAGAGACACCAGATATGAAATTAAGAAAAAATTGGTATTTACAGAAATAGCTCATGAAGAAATACAAAAATTGTTCCTAATTTCAAAACAAATTATTGAAACGGCTGAAGAGGCACTAAGAAATAATGACACAGAAAAAGCCTTTATAGTAGTAGATTTGCACAACAAACTTTACACAAAGGAAAAAGAAGTGAGAAAAGCGCATATAAGCCGTGTAAGTAAACAGGAATGCGATGTAAAAGCAGGACTTTACTACATAGATGTTGTATCACATTTCACAAGAATCGGAGACCATGCCAGAAACTTAGTTGAAAAAATGATTGAAAATAAGGCAAATTAGAGGATATAAGAATAGGCTAGCGATAGCCTATTTTTTAAAAGGTTAAATTTTGGGGAAAAATTACAGGATTTTTTAAGGAAAAAGACTAAAATTTTACAAGAATAAGGTGTATAATATAATTGTGGAAGTATTCAAAAATTATAAATTTAATTAAAATAGTTATGAAAAAGGAGGATGATTAACTATGAGAAAGATTGGAAATATAATACTTGGAGCTCTAATTATGTTAGTTGGACTTGTAATTTTGACAGAAAGTAATGATAATCATATTGATATAAAAATTTCAGATAACGAAAATTTGAGTGTAGATAACATAAAAAATGTAACAGCAGTAACTGAAAAAAAAGGTTCAGGAAAAAAAGTAAAGGCTGTAATTATTGAGTTTGATAAAACAATAAAAAATGAAAAATTATCAAAAAATGCAGTTACTGTTACTCAAAAGAGTATTGCCAAAAAAAATATAGACGATCCAGAGGATGAACCTTTAGCAAATACAACTGAAACAAAAGTAAATAGAGAAATTTCCAAGATATATGCGAGTGATAAAATTGATGAAAATGGAAAAGAAGGAAATGGGAAATATCTTTACGTAGAATTGGCTGAAGACACAAAAAATAATAATATTGTTGCACAAACAGACTTGGATAGTGTTAAAATATCTGTTTCGCAAGATAACAATAATTATTTTATAGGTAGTAAAAGCTTTAATGTGAATGGTAAATAAAATTAAGAGGGGAATTTTTGACAAGAATGGTAAAAATGATAAAATTAGTAGTACTAATAAGTTTACTGATGGTAATAATCAGTTGTTCAAATAAAAACAACACACAAGTAAATAAATCTGATTTGACAGAAAATAAAGCTAAAAATGACGCATCAACAGATACTGGATATTTAAAAAACATAACATATTCAAATTTAGCAGATAAAAAAGTACAAAATGAAGTACAGGAAATATTAAAAAATTCTGGAGTTAATCCTAGCAATATAAATCTTTTTTCCAAAAGTGTAAATTATTATAATGAAGCAACTCAAAATAAAGGGCTTATAAAAGAAGGCTTTGTTAATTCTGAAAATATAAATCCAACTTATGATGAAGTGGCTATCCAGCAAATTTGGGATAAAAAAAATAAGAATTTTCCAGGCTTTAATTGCCGGATAACAGCATTTACATTTATGAAAGATTACGTAAAAGTAGAAAAACCAGTTGTAAAAACAGGAGAAATGCTTTTTATGGATATGGAGTCACTAAAAAATGTACCATTTGAATTATTTTCACAAAATGAAAAGGATAGATTTGTAAATTTATTTTCAGAAATTCCGACAAAGGCTACTAAAGATGTAAATATTCACGTTGAAAATGTTAAAAATGTGTGGAAAGAGCGAGGAGTTACATTTGATAAAAATAGTAAAATATCAATGATTTCTGTGTTTTTTCATTTTAATGATGAACCTGAAGAAAATATTTTATTTATTGGACATGTTGGAGTTCTTGTTCCAGAAAACAATGGGAAACTTATATTTATTGAAAAACTAGCTTTTCAACAGCCTTATCAAGTATTAAAATTTAATAATCGAACAGAACTGAATGATTATCTTATGAACAAATACGATACTGCATGGGGACAACAGACTGCGAAGCCATTTATTATGGAAAACGATGAATTGCTAAAGGGCTACAGAGGGAATCCAAATAATAATAAATAATTATTTAAAATATTTTAAGAGGAGTATCTAACAATGCTTTTTTTTACAAGAAAAAAATCATTGAAATTATTTGCTGGAATAAGTTTATTGGTAGTTTTTCAATTTGCTTGTAGTAATGAAGTGAAAAATAATTCTAAAGAAATAAATTCAGAAAATAATATGAAATCTGAAAAATTAATAAATCCAGAGGAAATGACACTGCAAGCAAGATATGGTGTTCCGCAAGGATATAAAAGAGTAGTGGTAGAAAAAGGCAGTTTTGCTGAATTTTTAAGAAATCAGAAATTAAAGCCTTATGGAGAAAAAGTGCAGTATTTTAATGGAAATTATAAACGAAGTGAAGGGATTTATGATAGTGTATTTGATGTAGAAATAGGTGACAGAGATTTACATCAATGTGCTGATGCAATAATGCTTTTACGTGCGGAATATTTTTATGGTAAAAAAGAATATGATAAAATTAATTTTAACTTTGTAACAGGATTTAATGCACAGTATTCTAAATGGATACAAGGTTATCGGATAAATCCTAGTGGGAAAGGAAGTTACTATAAAAAATCAGCTTCATCTAATACATACAAGGATTTTAGAAACTTTATGAATATTGTTTTTGGATATGCAGGAACATTATCGCTTGAAAAGGAAATGACACCGCAAAAAATCGAAAATATGAAAATAGGAGATGTCTTTATTATGGGCGGCAGTCCAGGACACGCTGTTATTGTAGTGGATATGGCAGAAAACGAGAAAGGGGAAAAAATATTTATGCTTGCCCAATCGTACATGCCTGCACAGCAGACTCAAATTTTGATAAATCCTGATAATGATGGAGTATGGTATTCATTGAAAGGGAAAGATGTACTTGTAACGCCTGAATGGAAATTTCCGATAGAAAAATTAAGGAAATTTTAGTTATTATAAAATGCATAGTAAAACTACTTTAAAATGGAACTTAAAGGCTATGAGTATACTTTTAAAATTAAGATTAATTTGAATAAAATTGATAGAATAGTTTGAATATATAAAATAAAAAACTCAGAAGATAAATATTATTTTCCGAGTTTTTTTGTTTAAGAAATTAAATAATTAGATTATTTTTTTACTTTTCTTGTTTTTTTGTCTTTTTTTGCTTTTGAACCTTTTGATAATTTTTTATCAGAAGATTTTTTTCTTCCTTTTCTATCTTTTCTTTTGTCTGATTTTTTACCAGACTTTTCCCCACCATTTCTATTTCCAGTAGCTTCTTCAACAAGCGGTTTTGAATCTTTTTTAGAATTTAAGGCTCTCATTATGAATTGAGCTTCTTGTAATGGTACGGTTATGAAAGAGTATTTGTCCATAATTTTAACATCTTTTACTTTTCTTCCTGGTGTTTTTGCTTTTTTATTTAATAAATCAAGCAATCTTCCCACATTATAACCATCTTTACTTCCAAGAGCAATAAATAATCTTGTTTTGTCATCAATTTTAACTTTTACATCTTGAATTTCATTATAATTGTCAGGTAAGAATTCATCTTCATAAACATGTCTTAATACAGAAGCAAGGACTTGTTTTGCATCTCTTCCATCCATTAGTTTTTCAGCCAGTTCTTTATAAGCATCAAAATCATTTTCCTTAATGATTTCATCAACATAAGCCACCAATGCTTCTCTTTTTGCCTCAAGAATTTCTTCTACATTTGGAATGTCTTCCCGTTTTATGTCAGTTTTTGTGATACGTTTAATTTGAGCAAGTTTGCTAGCTTCTCTTGGAGTTACAAATGTTATTGCAACACCTTTTTGTCCAGCACGTCCTGTTCTTCCTATTCTGTGAACATAAGATTCAGCTTCTTGAGGGATAGAGTAGTTGATAACATGTGTTAGATTACTTACGTCAATTCCACGTGCGGCAACGTCTGTTGCGACTAATATAGTTAATATTTTCTTTTTGAATAAGTCAAGTGCCTTTTGTCTGAGAGCCTGAGTAATATCTCCGTGAATACACTCTGCATCGTAGTTTCTAGCCTTTAATTTGTTTGTAACATCATCTACTTCAGATTTTGTACGGCAAAATACAATTCCATAAAAATCTTGTTCATAATCAAGAACTCTGCATAAAGCTTCAAATTTATCTTCCTGTTTTACCTCATAGTAAATTTGTTCAGTCAAATTAGTAGTAAGTTCTTTTTTCTCAACTTTTAATAATTTATGTTCTGGCATAAATCTTTTGGCAATAGCCATAATCGCTTTAGGAATTGTTGCTGAAAAGAATAACATTTTTTTCTCATCGTTAGTTTTTTCCAGAATAGCTTCAATATCTTCCAAAAATCCCATATTTAGCATTTCATCGGCTTCATCTAGCACAAAATAATCTAAATTGTCAACTTTTAGTACTTTTTTTCTCATTAAATCCATAACACGTCCTGGTGTTCCAACGACAATATCTACTCCAGATTTTAATTTTTTTATTTGATTTTCTATAGAAGCCCCACCATAAACAGCAAGTACTTTTAAATCCTTTGTTCCTTTCAAAGAATAAATTTCATCAGCAACTTGATTGGCAAGTTCTCTTGTTGGTGTTAATATTAAGGCTCTAACTGTTTTGTCAGCTTCAATTGTTTCCAAAATTGGGATACCAAATGCTGCAGTTTTACCTGTTCCTGTCTGTGCTTGTCCTATCAAGTGAGTTCTTTCTTTTAATAATTCAGGGACTACCAATTTTTGTATTTCACTTGGCTCCTCGAATCCTTTTTTGCTTAAAGCGTTAAGCATCTCTGTACTTAATCCAAAATCTTCAAATCTTTGCATTACTTTTTTATTTACCTTCTTTCGTTTTATAATTTAATTTATACTTATTTATTTAAAAAAATTTTTGTATATATCATTATACCACACTTTTGTTATTTTTGTACTTAAATTTATCTAAAAAAATATTTTTTTGTAAAAATATACCATAAAGGCTAAATATAACAAAAAAATACAGAAACAGTAAACGTTCCTGTATTGAAAATATTTTATCTATTAGGATGCCAAGTCGAAAGAACCTCTGCTAGCTCTGCTTGATATTTCGGATAACCTTCTTGAGTTAAAGAATAAAGTTTTCCATTGGCTTTAATAAAGTACATTGCTAATACTGTTCCATCATCAAAAGCAACAATTACTCTCTGTCCATTATAACCATTTAAAGTAACATCATTCATTTCAATATTTTCTTCAGGAATTCCTGAATTAAGATACTTTGCTACTTTTGATATTGCCATTTCTTCAGGAGTGACACTTTGATTATTAACTATACCCAGAGTAATAATGTTTGTATTATCTATGGATACTTGTTTTGCGGTGGAGGGAGTAGCTGGATTAGAATCGACAAATTCATGCCAATTTGTTGGTACTGTAATAAATCCAACTATTTTGCTTCCAAATCTGATAGTTTCTTGTGAGTTTCCTCTTGCAAAAGAGAATAGTGAAATTGCCAAAAATAACACTAATAAAATTTTTTTTAAATTTTTCATTTTCTTTACCTTACCTTCTTTTTAATTAAATTAATATTTGTTAATCAATTCGTTCCCATTTTAAACATTGCCCAGTATAAGTGTTTTGAACAGCACAATAAGTTTTTAATTCATTGTAAGTACGGTTACGCAGTTCTGCATCTGCCTTTTCGCTTCCTGCGAGTGCCAGTAAACTTGTACAGCTGTTAAATGCTGACATTACTAAAATAACTGTTAAAAGTTTTAAAAAATTTTTCATAAATAATCATTCCTTTCTAATTTTAAAAACGGTAAATTATTTTCTTTTGTTTTCAAAATAATTATACAACAAGAAATTCAAAAAGTCAATATCTTTGTATTATAAAATGTAAAAAAATAAAAGTAAATAGAAAACTGTTTAATCTGTGTTTTAAAAGATAAAAAAGTAACGATATAAAAAATATTTAATTTGCAATTTAAAAAATGTGTGATATAATTAATAAAAATTGGCTTATTCTTAAAGTAAACTTGAAAATTTAATTGTAAAAAATATAGAATTACAGGCATTATTTTTAGAATAAAATGAATTATAAAATTTGAAAAAATTGAAGATAAAAAGGTGAATGCTTTGAGTAAACAAAAATTTAATCAATATGAAAAGATAAAACTGTATATTGCAACTTGTTTTTGGCTGTTTTCGTTGACAATTCTTGCTAATGGAAGTAAAAATTCAATTAATAAGAATAAAGTTGAGGACGAAGCTGTAAAAATTGATATTATTATTAATAAAGATGATATTAATGAATTTGAAAAAGGTAGCAATGATACAAATGATACTGATGAAGATAAAGATTTGATTTTTTTGGATCAGATTAAGGATGACGAAGAAGAAATAAAACAGAAAAAGTTGGAAAAAACTAATAAGCTTGAACGTTTTATTCAAAAAATAGATGAAAAAGTTAATCCAATAATAAAATTCCAAATTTCAAAAAGCTATGGAACGTGGTACCTATTAAAAACAGAAGATAGTTTAGAAAAGGATTTACGAAATGTACGTTATGATTTTTTGCAGCAGGAAAACGGTTACTTAGTTGTTAAAAGTTATTTTGATCCTAAAACGAATAATTGGAATGAAGAAAGACATAGAGCCTGGATAGAAGAAAAAAAAGGACTCGTATATTTGGATGTTGAAAAAAAATATTTTAAGAATAACAAAAATGAAATTGTTTTTTTTGATAAAAATTATCGTTATATGATTATAAGATATAGTAATGGAGTTACAAAAGTATTTTCACGTTATCCAAATAATGAAAAAATTTCTCTTGAAAATGAAGAATTGGAAGAATTTGAGCAAATTATAGAAAGTAAAAGAAACTTAAAAAATGTTGTTTATGATGTGAAAATAAAAAATATTCGTGAAATAGAAAATGAAAAGAAAAAAGCTGAATTGAAAGCTAAAACAGACGAATTGGAAAAACAATTAAGTGAAAATCCTGCGAGTGTATTTCAGATTGATACAGTTGGTGCAAGAAAAGAGCTAGAACGAAGAAGAAAAAAAGAACAAATGTTAAAGTTTGAAACAAAAGAAGGCACTAAAAACGTAGAAGTTATTGAAATTCAGGATAAAGACTTAAAAAATGAAAATGAAACTAAAAGTAATGGTAATGACACAGAAACAAATAAGGAATATTAAGTATAATAATTAATTATCAAATTTTTATATAATAAAATTTGTAAAGTTATTTTATAATAGTGTTCAAAATAAAAAAGTAAATAACTTTTTTAAATAATTTAAAATAACTACAAAATATAAAATACTGAATATTTAGGAGAATAAAATGAAGAATACACTAAGAATTGTTTATGTTGTAATATTTTTGATATTATTTATGTGTCTAGCACTTTTTTATAATTTTTTTGCTGCAAAAAAAGAGTACAAAAATGTTAATATCAATGTAAAAAAAGGAACCACATTTACACAAATTTATGAGGACTTAAAACTAAATTATGGAATAATAGATAGAATTTATCTAAAATTAAATGGTGGAAATATAAAACTAAAAGTAGGAACTTACAAATTTAATGGAAAATTTTCCAAATATGAAATTATAAAAAAAATTAAAAATAGTGAAACTAATGGAGTAAAATTGACAATACCAGAAGGATTTACTTCAAAACAATTATTTGCAAGAATGGAAGCATTGGAGTTGGGAACAACTGAAGAAATTAATAAAGTATTGAGTGAAGTTGATTTTCCGTATCCACATGAAAATAATAATTTTGAAGGATATTTTTATCCTGAAACTTATATCTTTTCTGAAAATGTAACGACAAAACAAGTTATTCAAACAATTCTTGCTGAATTTTTAAAGAAATTTCCACCTGAAAAATATCCTGACAAACAAAAGTTTTATGATACTTTAAAAATGGCTTCAATTGTCGAGGCGGAAGTTCCAGATGCAGTAGATAAACCAAAAGTTGCAGGAATATTTTTGAAAAGACTAGAAATTGGAATGAGATTAGAGTCAGACGCTACTTTAAAATATGAGTTGGGCAGACAAGCTACAAGAAATGAATTGAAGCAGCAAAATACGCCATATAATTCATACAAGGTAAAAGGGCTTCCACCAACACCAATTGGGAATCCACCAATAGAAACTTTTAAAGCAGTGTTAAATGCCGAAAAAACAGATAATTTGTTTTTCTTTACACATAAAGGAAAAACTTATTATTCAAAAACACATCAAGAACATTTACAAAAACGTCGTGAAAGCGGTCAATTAAAATAAATTTGGATATTTAAAAATAAAAATTTGGGAATAAATTTAATGGAAAAAGTAAAAAAAATTGAAAAAAAAATATTAAAAAAAATGAAAGAAATACTTGAGAATAAGCTGATTTTGGAAAAAGAAAGAATTCTTATTGCATTTTCGGGAGGACCAGATTCAGTTTTTCTCTATCATTTCTTGAACATTCTAAAAAAGAAATTTTCACTTGAAATTTCTATAGTTTATATTAATCACAATTTACGTTATGATGTTGAAAATGACTTAAAATTTGTAAAGGAATTTGCAATTGAAAATGATGTTGATTATTATATTGAAAGTGTAGATGTAAAAAAGTATGCAAAAGAAAATAGGAAGTCGTTAGAACTTGCAGCACGAGAACTGAGATATGAGGCAATTGAAAATGTGAGACAAAAAATAAATTATAATAAGATTGCAACTGGACATAATTTGGATGACAATGTAGAAACATTTATTTTTAGGCTTTTACGAGGAACTTCTTTAAATGGGCTCAAGGGAATTCCTAAAATTCGAGAAAATATAATAAGACCGATATTAGAGTTTGAGAAAAGTGAAATTTTAAACTTTTTGAAACAAAACAATCAAAGATATATAATTGATTATACAAATAATGAAAATGATTTTACAAGAAACTTTATCCGAAATAAAATTTTTCCTAATTTTGAAAAAGTAAATCCAAATTTTAAACAAAAAGTTTATACATTAATAGAAGAAATTAATGAAAGTAAAAATGAAAAACTTGAAATTTCTGAAGTACTTAAAACTAACAAAAAATTCAAGAGCAACTTAAAAGAAAAAGAAAGATTAGCTCAGTTTTTGAAACAAAATAATGTGGAAATTTCAAGAGATAAAATTAATCAAATTTTTGATAGTTTTTTTTATAAAAATGGAATTTTGAAAAATGAAGGATCAAAAGAAATTTATTTGGGGAAAGATAAATTTTTACAAAATCAATATGGGAAATTGAAGATAATTGAAAACAGAAATGAAAAGTCCAAAATACAAAATATAAATAATTCATTTGAGAAACTGGAAATTTTAAAGAAAAATCAAAGGATTGAGTGGTATAATTATAAGATAGTGTTGTATGAAAACATTAGGGATTATAAAGCTCATTTTGTAAATGAAAGAGATGTGAATTATACATTTTTTAAATTTGCTGATAATATAGAAAAATACGAAAGGATTATTGTTAGAAACCGAAGGGATGGGGATAAGATATTTGTAAAAAATTTGGGGCATAAAAAAGTTAAAAAAATATTGATTGATGAAAAAATTTCAAAATGGGAAAGAGATTTGATACCAATTATTGAAATAGAAACTTCTGAAAATCAAGTTTATTTAGGAAATTTTGAAAATAAAAAGATAGAAATTGAAAAGTCAATTTTTGATTTTCCAATTGGGGCAAAAGATATTAAAATAAAAGAAATTTTGACTGTTTCAGATATTAAATTTTCAAAATTTTTGGAAAAAATTTATAATAATGAAATTGAAAAACTGGAAAACACCAGTAAATTATTAATAATCGGGAGGAAAAATGGCAGATAGAGATAAAAATGACATAAGAAAGCGACTAGAAGAATTACGAAAAGATAACAACAGACAAAATAATAGACAAAATAATAATAAGTCTCCTTTTTCGGGTTTTTTATTTTTCGTTTTTGTTTTTTTATTATTTGTGTTTACATTAATATTTCAGCGTGATATACAAACATATTTTTTGGAAAAAAGAGATATTCCGTATACGGAATTTGTAAGTAGAACACAAAAGGGAGATTTCCCTGAAATTAGCGAGAAGGATGACAAATTAATTGCACAAGTAAAAGAAAATGGTAAAGATGTTCTTTATTATACTAAAAAAATAACAGAACGTGTTGGAAACGAACCTAAGATAATCAATGCAGTTGAACAAAAAAAAGTAAAATTAAATGCATTGCAACCATCAGGTGGAGGATTATTTTTGACACTTCTAATTCAGTTTTTACCAATGGTTATAATGATTGCACTTATGATTTACTTGGCTAGAAAAATGGTTGGTGGTTCGCAAGGTGGAGGACCTGGAAATATTTTTGGTTTTGGAAAATCAAGAGTTAATAAAATTGATAAAAAGCCAGATGTAAAATTTGATGATGTGGCAGGTGTTGATGGAGCGAAGGAAGAACTGCGAGAAGTTGTAGATTTCTTGAAAAATCCTGAAAAATATACAAAGGCTGGAGCAAGAGTGCCAAAAGGAGTACTTTTATTAGGAAGACCAGGAACTGGTAAAACTTTACTTGCAAAAGCTGTAGCTGGAGAATCTGGAGCATCCTTTTTTAGTATTTCAGGTTCAGAATTTGTAGAAATGTTTGTTGGAGTTGGAGCATCACGTGTAAGAGATTTATTTGAAAAAGCAAAAGAATCTAGTCCATCAATAATCTTTATAGATGAAATTGATGCTATTGGTAGACGAAGAAGTGTTGGGAAAAATAGTGGAAGTAACGATGAAAGAGAACAAACTTTAAACCAATTGCTTGTTGAAATGGATGGATTTGAAACTGATACAAAAGTTATTGTACTTGCAGCAACAAATAGAGAAGATGTACTTGATCCAGCATTGTTACGTGCGGGACGTTTTGACAGACGTGTAACGGTTGATGCCCCTGATTTGCAAGGACGTATTGCTATATTAAAAGTGCATTCAAGAAATAAAAAACTTGCAAATGATGTAAGATTGGAAGATATTGCTAAGATAACACCAGGATTTGTTGGAGCTGATTTGGCAAACTTATTAAATGAAGCTGCAATTTTAGCAGCAAGAAGAGCAAGTGATACAATAAAAATGACTGATTTGGATGAGGCTGTAGATAAAATTGGAATGGGACTAGGGCAAAAAGGTAAAATTATCAAACCAGAAGAGAAAAAACTGTTGGCATATCACGAAGCTGGACATGCAATTATGACTGAATTGACACCAGGAGCTGATCCTGTTCATAAAGTTACAATAATTCCTAGAGGCGATGCAGGTGGATTTATGATGCCACTTCCCGAAGAAAAATTGGTAACTACAAGTAGACAAATGTTGGCTGAAATAAAAGTGTTATTTGGTGGACGTGCAGCTGAAGAAATTGGTTTGGATGATGTAAGTACAGGAGCGTATTCTGATATAAAACGTGCTACAAAAGTAGCAAGAGTCTATGTTGAAAGTGTTGGAATGAGTAAAAAACTAGGACCAATTAACTTTGAAAATTCAGATGATGAATATTCATTTGCACCAAATAAAAGTGATGAAACTGTCAGAGAAATTGATTTGGAAATAAGAAAAATCTTAACAGAAGAGTATTTTAACACATTGAATACATTACAAGATAACTGGAGTAAATTAGAAGAAGTTGTAGCCTTGTTACTGAAAAAGGAAACTATTACTGGAGATGAAGTTAGAAGAATTATTAAAGGTGAAACAGCTGAACATATTTTAAAAGAAAATGATAATTCAGAATCAGAAAATCAAACTGAGAAAATTTTTGAAACAGAGCAAGTTGAAAGAACGGAATCAGTAGAAGAAGTAAAAAAAGAAATAATGTTAGAAGAAAAAATAGAAGAGCAAATTGCAGAAGAAGATAAACAACTAGAAGAAAAAAGTAAAACTGAAAAGTTAGCTGAAGCTGTAAGGGAAATCACTGGAGAAACAGGTGGAATATTAGAAAAATCTACGGAAATAGAAGAAACAAAAGATGAATCTGAAAATGATAATCAGGATGAGAATGATAATAATTCCGATGACTCTTCTAAAAATAATGATAATTCAGATGAACATGATAAGGATTCGAAAGATGAATCTGAAAAAGGTAAAAAAAGAAAAAGTAATTTTAAATTACCTAGCTTTATGGAATAAAGTTTAATTCTATTCTAAAGATATTTAAAATCAAATTATGTTACTTAAAATGAATCAGGTAAAAGATACATCTAAATTTAATATTAATAAAATAGAGAGATAATATATAATTTTTATTATTTCTCTATTTTTATTTAAAACGGTTTTTAATTTACTGTAAAAAATACAAAAAATTATAAAAAAAGCTATTGACAAATGAAAAAATATATTGTATACTTATCATGTAAAAAGAAAAGAAAAGAATTTACCGTAAAAAATATTGGTGTGATAAAATTTTTGAAATATATCAACTTAAAATAAAAAAATATAATTAATATTATTTTTTAAGAAATTGTATGATACAATATTGAAAAGTAAACAAGGAGGAAGATTTATGAAAAAAATGTTATTAATTGCATTATTACTAGTAGGAGCAATAAGTTATGGAGCAGGAGGACTTAATTTAAAATTCAATACAGATGGAAAATTGCATGAAGAAAAATTGTTGAACAGAAGTATAGTTTCTGAAGATACAGAATTAGAAATAAGAAAAATAGGAAAGGGGAGATATGAAATTGTCTATTCTCCTGAAGAGCCTGGGGCTAAAGAATATGTAAGCAAGGCAACTTTGAAAAAAAATACTATATGTGGAGAAAATACTTGTATTGGATATGATGTAAAATTAAAAAAAGCAGTATTTCTAGATCCTGAAGACATGAGAGTTATTTATCCTGAATGGTAAAATAGAGGTGTATTTAAGAAGGAGTGGGAAAATGAACAAGAAGAAAGTAGCAGTATTAACAGTAATAATTGGGGCATTATCGTATGCAGCTTATCAAACTGGAAAAAGCAAAGTTAATGAAAAAAATCAAAGAGCAGTTGAAGTTAATCTTACATTGTCTGTTAAAGATAATGGGAAATTTGATTATTATTCTGAAAATGAAATAAGAAATGAATTGCAAAAGGCGGGGGTGAACAAAAAATCAATAGAAGCATTTTTATCAGCTAATAAAATGGCCTTAAATGCAGATATACCGTTGAAACAGAAAAAAGAGATCTTCATGAAAGCTCTTGAAGAAGATGGTAACAATTATTTGGCAATAGCAGCTTTGGGAAAAATTGCTTATGCACAGGATGACCGTTCTACAGCGATAAGTTATTATAAAAAATCAATAGAAATAAATCCAAAATTCCAAAAAGGATATGAAAATCTCATAAGAAGATACAGAGATTATGAAGATTATGAAAATTTGAAAATAACAGCAGAGCAGTTGATAAAACTTTATCCTGAAAATCCTGTAAGCTATGATGGACTGTATCATTACTTCAAATACAAAAAAAATTACAAGAAAGCAATCGAAGCTGGGAAAAAGGCAATAGAGTTGTATTTGAAAGGGGAACCGAAATACTATAATTATGAATTTACAACTACAGATTTGATTCATAGGATAGCAAAAGATTTGGGACAAAAGCCTGAAGAAACTGAACTGACAAATGACTATGAAGGACGAAATTTTCAATTATATATTCTTGATGCTTATATTGAACAAGGTAATGACGAAGAAACTTTTGATTACTTTTTCAATAATTATCAAAAATTTAAAGATAATATTAAATATATGGGAGATATGGCTTATGAGTACAAAGGATGGATAGACGAATATGTGATATCGTTGAAAAAATTAAACAGTAAGCATAAAAATAAAGATAGAAAATTTTATGAGGAAAATTTGAAAAAGTTTAGGACATTAGGATATTAAGGAGAAGATTTATATGAAAAAAACAATGCTAATAGTAGCAGTATTGATTGCTGGAATTATAGGATGTTCAAAATCTGGACAAGATGATGTGTCTGAATCAAAGGTTGATAATAAACAGAAAGTCTCTAATATTTTTGAAAATAATATGCAAAATCATAATAGCAATGAAAATTACGAAACAAGCCTAAAAAAAAGAATAGAGGATATCCAAAAAGAGGTTCAGCCAGGACTGGATAGCGGTGTAACAGCAGATATGAATAATGCGGTTTCAAAACAGGAAGAACTTTTGGAAGCAGAAATGAAAAAAGTTTATGGATTGCTTGAAACAAAATTATCTGATAGTGAAAAGGCAAAATTGAAAAAAGAGCAGGAAGATTGGAAGAAAGAAGTAGAAAAGAATGCTGATGAAGCTGCCAAAGAAGCAGAAGGCGGAACAATATCAGGAGTTATGGGAGGAAATGCTTGGGTAAGTGAAATGGAGAAAAGAGCTTTAGAACTTGCAAAAAGATATGACCTATTAAATAAAAAGTAATAAAGTTAAAAATTCTCATTTTTCTTTAATAGAATTATGGTATATTAATATTGAGATAAAAAAGAATAGAAAATAGAAAGCGAGGAAACAAAAATGAAAAAAATTATTATGGCATTATTGCTGTTAATTGGAGTTGTTGGGTTTTCAGAAGAAGAATTTAGTTACAAAGGTTATGATTTGCCTTTCACAAGTGATGGAAAACTGCATGAGGAAATATTACTGAAAAGAGAGATAACGGCTGATGATACTTCGATAGAAATAAAAAAATTGAAGAATGGAAAGTATCAGTTCTGGGATTATGCTTCTGATACTGGAGATGGAAATGAGCCGCCACGAATTTCAGATGCGGTTAAGGAAAAAAATGTGATTTGTGATGAATATATCTGTGTTGGATACGATACAAAATTAAAAGAACCAGTAATTTTGAATAGAAAAACGAAAAGAATAATCAGTATTGTACGTGATGAAAACTACGATAAAGTTGATGATCCTGAAACTTTGAGAAGATTCCCTGAGGATAATCCTGAAATGTATAAATTATACCGTGATTATTATAAATTATACAAATAAATTGTAATTAAAAAATGAAAAAATTATAAATGATAAATTTAAATGGAAAGAGCAGGTAAAAATTATGAAAAAAATATTATTTTTAATTATGGCGTTAGCTGCAATACCAGCATTTGCAGTAAAGGTTACGACAGATGGAAAACATAATTTGGAGAAGGTGGCAGGAAAATATCAAGGTATTGAAATATTTAAAAAAAATGAAAAATGGTATATAACAAAAATACATGATGGATTTGATGAAACGGAAACAGTTCCTATAGTAATGGAAAAAAACGGAAAATTTTCAGCAAATTATAAAAAACATGAAAAAGAAACTTATGCTTATGATACGAAAATGAAAACTTTAGTAACGCTTGCTAAAAATGACACAGATCAGATACTTTTTATTGAACTGCCTGAAAAAACAAAAGCAACAGTGGATACAAACTTTAATATGAATAAAGTGGAGGGATATTGGTGTGATCAATTGTTTGAAATTGTTCAGAAAAATGGAAAATGGTATTTACATGGTGAGGATGACGGCGGATGGGAAGAACTTATAACTGTAGCAAAAAATGGATTTACCGTTGAATATGGAACTAAAGATACTGGAGATGACAGAAGATTTACTTTTGATACAAAACTTCAAACAATGGTTGAAATTGATAAGGATGGGAATATAATTCTTCCATTTATATTAAAGGATTATTGTCCAACAGGATATAATTAATATTTGAATTTTATTTAAAATTAAGTTTACTAAAAAGGGGTTTGTGATTTAATATAAAAAACAAAAATAGGAGTTGATAAAAAATGAAAAAATTATTATTAATAGCAGGATTATTAGTTATAGGAGCTGTTACATTTGCAGGAAATTATGAAAATGAATTGACAGAAAGAATGA
Organism: Leptotrichia sp. HMT-225; assembly: GCF_030644325.1. Lineage (NCBI taxonomy): Bacteria > Fusobacteriati > Fusobacteriota > Fusobacteriia > Fusobacteriales > Leptotrichiaceae > Leptotrichia > Leptotrichia sp. HMT-225. The sequence goes on from NZ_CP130323.1 coordinate 1,241,572, forward strand.
AAGTTTCAGAAGAAAAAGCACAAGCTGGATGGGATAGTGGAGTAAGAGCCGATATGGTTAATGCTTCACTGGATTTGGATACTGAATGGGAAAAAGAATTAAACGATGTATATAATTTGATTTTGAAAAAATTGCCAGCAAAAGAAAAGACAAAATTGAAAGCTGAACAAAGCAAATGGGTAAAAGACAGGGAAGTTAAAGTTCAGAAGGCGTATAATAAATATACAAAGGAAGAAGGAGCTAGAATGGCTGGAGAGCTAGCTGCTAGCGAAAGACTGAGCATAACAAAGGAAAGAGCTTTGGAGCTGGCAAAAAGATACGATAAAATGAATGTAAAAAAATAAAAAGATATTTTAATTTGGGGAGATTACTATGAAAAAAATATTATTATTAGGAATGCTTCTTGCAGGAGCGATTGTGTTTGCAGGGAAATATGAAGATGAAATGACAGAAAGAATGAAAGTTGTAGAAGAAAAAGTTCAGCCAGATTTGGAGTCTGGAAGTACAGATGGCATGCTAAATGCTAGCTATAAATTGACAGGCGAATGGGAAAAGGAATTAAACAAAGTTTATGATTTGATTTTGAAAAAGTTACCAGCAAAAGAAAAGTCAAAATTTAAAGCTGAACAGGAAAAATGGATAAAAAGTAGAAAAGCGGCTATAAAAAAGGCATTAGCTGATGAAGAGGACGGACCTAGAATGGCTTTGTTTGGAGCGGCTGGAACTGAATATGAGATGACAAAGGCAAGAGTTTTGGAACTGGCTAAAAAATATGATAAATTAAATAAGTAAAAATAATTATAGTTATGAAATAAATTAGTTTCATAACTATTTTTATTGACTGAGTTATGAAAGTGTAGAAAATATAAAATTAACTGATAGATACATACATACTTGAACTCGTTTAAAATAGAGCTCCTAAAAATTTAAAAATCTAGGGTTGAGTAAAATAGTTATAGCTTTTGAGTTTAGTATTAAGGCAGTTTTACTATAAAATACAATCGTATAACAAAAAACACCTTTCGTTTTAATAGGATTGTTAAATTAACATTAATAAAAGAAAGGTGCTATGTTTTAAGTAAATTCTAAAATATTTCTATTTTAAATCATTTATATATTTTTTTACAAAGTCCTGAATATCAGCCTTATCAATTACATTTGAAAATCTTATTTCTGAATTTCTCACTTCTGTTAATTTTTCTGGGAATTTTACACCAGTAATTTTGGATACTTCATCTAAAATTGCGTAAGGCTCTTTTGTTTCATCAAGTCCCAATGCTTTTGCAATTGGAGTCGGGAATTTAAATGGATGTGCTGTTGACATTATTACTGTGTGAATGTTTTTATCTAAGTTGTTGTTATCTAATTTTTCATAAACAGAATAAGCTACTGCTGTGTGCGGATCCATTAAATAATGATAATTTTCATACACACTCTTAATTGCATTTACAGTTTCATCATCGTTTGAAAATTCTCCGTAAAATTCATTTTGAATATTTTTCAATTCTTCTTCATTTACAGACAACTCTCCTCCTGAAAGTAAGTTTGTAATCAATTCGTTTACTCTTTCAGAGTTTTCATTTAATGCGTAATACAGGTATCTTTCAAAGTTTGATGAAAGAAGAATATCCATTGATGGTGAGTTTGTTGCGTAAAAATCTCTATTTTTGTTGTATATTCCAGTTTGGAAGAAGTCAGCTAGAACTTTGTTCTTGTTTGAAGCTGAAATAAATTTTTTGATTGGTATACCAAGTTTTTTGGCAATAAATCCAGCCAAAATATTTCCAAAGTTCCCAGTTGGAACTACCACATTAAATTCCTCATCAGCCTTAATTGTTCCAGCCTTTACCAAATTTACGTAAGTTGATACGTAATATATGATTTGCGGGAATAATCTTCCGATGTTAATTGAATTTGCACTAGAAAACATTACATTATGGTCATTTGCATATTTTTTAAATTCTTCGCTGGAAAAAATGACTTTTATGGCACTTTGGGCATCGTCAAAGTTTCCGTTAATCGCAACTATTTCTACATTGTTTCCAAGCTGTTTTCGCATTTGTTCTTCCTGCATCGGGCTAACTCCATTTTTAGGATAAAATACGACAATGTTAATTCCGTCAACATCTTTAAATCCTTCAAGTGCGGCCTTTCCAGTATCTCCAGAAGTTGCAGCGAGAATCAATATTCTTTTATTCTCTTTTTGTTTTTCTTTACTTAAAAGCAGCAAATACGGGAATAATGAAAGAGCCAAATCTTTAAATGCCAATGTTCTTCCATGAAACAGTTCTCCAAAACTTACTTTTTCATTTAATTTATGTACAGGGACAATGTTTTTATCAGTAAAAGTAGTATTGTTATAAGCATTATTCACAGCATTTTTAATTTCTTCGTCTGAAAATTCTGTAAAAAATAGTTTTATAATTTTTTCGGAAAGTTCCTGATAAGACAAGTTCTTTAGTTCATCATAAGTCAATTTAATTTCTGGCAATTTTTCAGGGATATAAAGCCCGCCACCATTTGCAAGTCCATGTAATGTGGCAAAAGTTGAGTTTTGTGCTTCTCCGCCTCTTGTACTTTTATAATTCATAATTACACCTCTTCTTTGATTAATTTATTTATAAAACATTATAACATAAAAAAATACCCCAATCAATTGTAATAAAGTATTTTTCTCATTTTTCTTTAATGGCTATTTTGTATAATATAAGTGAGACATAAGAGTTTTCTTACAAATAATAAATAGAAGAAATATTCCTGAAAAATTTAAGTCAGTAAAAGAATATCCACTTGGAAAAGAGGAAATGAAAAATAAAGCATTTCAATCGACGGAAGAAAAAGTTCACAATAGTTAGAAAATTTAATAAGAGTTATAAAGAGTTTATAAATAAAATAAAAAATAGGCAAGGAGATTATTTATTCTCCTTGTTTTAATTATTAAGTTAATTTTTAAAACAAAATAAAACGGTAAATAATTTGATTTAAAATTTTAAATTTATACTATTGACTTTTTTAATTTATATGGTATAATATTTACTGTAAAAAGATTGAGTTGATTAAAATATAAAATAAATTTTAGGAGGAACTATTATGAAAAAAATAGGATTGGGATTATTTTTGATGATATCAATGGCAACATTTTCAGCACCAAATTTTGTAGATGTGAACAGGATACGTAAAGATGGTTACACGATATATCAGGATATAGACAGTACATTTGCATTTATACAAGAAACAAGGGAAATGAAAGTAGCAGTAACACTTTACTTTTCCGATGAAGGAAGTCCAAAGGCTGTAAAGGATATATTTAAAAAAGTTGCACCAAGTAATTTGAGATTATTAGGTGAAATGGAAAATAGTAGAGCCTATATTCAAAAATTTTATGAAAGTTCAACAGGAAAATATATGTATAATATTGTAGCCAAAAGAGAAAAAGTGAAAGGATGTTATGTTACAGCACTGCTGACAGTAAATGGAGAAGTCTCAGAAAAGAAATTATCTAGAATTACTGATATAGTAATAACAAATGTTGAACAGTATTTAAGAAAATAATAGAGAATAAGAGGAGATTTTTATGAAAAAAATATTATTAGGATTATTTCTAGCATCGACAGTCTTGTAGTAGGAAAAAATCCTAAAGTAAAAAATTGTTATGTTGTAATAGTGTATTCTACAAATGAAAATTATACTAATAATTTAGAGCGTAAAGCAAACGAGCTTTTGAGTGAAGCAGAAAGTAATTTAAGATAAAAAACAAAATAATAAAAAATAGGAGGAATTATTATGAAAAAATTAATATTAGGACTATGTTTGGCATTTGGAATCGTAGCGTTTTCAGCACCTAGCTTTGTGAATACGAGGGAAATAGAAAGAAAAAATTATAATATCGTTCTTGATGAAGATGCAGCACTTGTTTATTATGGAAAACTTGGAAAAAATAAAGATGTAATAGTAACATATTTTTATGACGGTATTAGCGGAAAAACTGTTTCTAAACTTCTTGAGAGAGAAATTATAGATAAATTAGGAGTAAAATTACAAGGTAACTTTGAAAATAATAGATATTATGTTAGCAAATACTATGATTCGAATGAAAGAAAATATATTTATCATATAGTGGGGAAAAAATCTAAAACAAGAAACTGCTATATTTCTATTGCTTATCTTACAGATGCTAATCTTAATGAAAACCAGATAGTAAAAGATGCAAATACACTTTTAAATGACGCAGAAAGTAATTTGAGAGGATAAAAAAATAATTATAAATAAAAAGGAGTTTTGTAAGAATAAATTTATAAATTGGCTATTTCCATTTGGGAATAGCTGTTTTTATTATTTTGCATTGTTTTGATTAAAATGATTTTAAAATTTGGGAAATTAAATAAACATGATAAAAAAATGTAGTTTAAAGCAGTATCAGAATAATAAAAAGAATTTAATTACTTGTATTTTTTTTCTGAAAATGGTATCATACTGATGAAAATATGTAAGGAGGAAAATTTTAAATTGAAAAGCAGGGTTGAAGAAAAAAATGGTAGATTAAGGATGGAAAATATAAATTCAGAAAATTTAAAAAGTGAAAATAATGAATTAAATAAAAAAGATGTAAAAGCAGAAAACTCAAATAAACAAAAAGAGGAAATATTGAAGAAAATGTTAAGAGATATGGATGATGAAGTAAAAAGAGAAGAAATTATTCATATGCTTTTAGAACAAAAGGTTTCAAAAGTTATAAAAGAAGAAGAAATTGATAAAAAAAAGTTATCGTATAAATTTTCAAATTTTGTTGGAAGTAGGGGATTTATTGTTTTTATGATAATGTTTGTAGCAATATGGGTTGGGATAAATATTGTATTTCTTGTTATTAAGCAATTTAATCCATATTCATATGTAATATTGAATGTTGTATTGTCTTGTTTTATGCTTATTTTCTGTTCACTTATAGTTTTTAATCAAAATAAAAAGAAAAAAATTGATGAAAAAAAGTCTGAAAATGATTATAAAGTAAATTTGAAAAATGAAATTATAATAGAAGATTTGCATTATAAGCTAGATGATTTGATTGAAAAGCAAAATGAAATTGCAAAACGAGTTTCAGAGCTTGAAACTAAGAAGAAAGTACCAGTAGCAAAGGAAAAGAGAGAATATAAGTTTATTGATATTTCAGAACACGATGCTAAAAGAAAATAAGGAAGACTAAATATGGAAAGAAAAGGTAAAAATGAATATTTTTGATTTAAAAGATTTGTCAGAAAAAGAGGAAGTCGTTAGGATTTTAGCTGAGGGTAAAAATGTAAAAATTGAAAAAATTATTTCGACTGGGCAGACAACAGATTGGCAGGAATCTGAACAAAATGAATTTGTGATTTTAGTTCAAGGTGAGGCTGAAATTGAATATTTTGAAGATAAAAATTTTGAAAAAAATGGAAATATAATAAAAAACCAAAGGAATACTAATAATAAGCAACTACAATTGGCAAAAGGGGATACAATATTAATCAATAGAGGTGAGAAACATAGAGTAAGTTATACAAGTAAAAATCCTTGCTGTATATGGATTTGTATCTTTTTTAATTAAAAACTGAAAATAAAAAAGAAGGTGAATGTAATGTTGTTATTTGTAATATTTGCATTGGTTGTCGTTATTGCGACAGGGATACCATTTGTAAAAAAAGGAATTGAAAATAGAAATTTGATGAAGGAATATATTGAACAGGGCCTTGGAAAACATGAGGCGATTGGGAAAATAAAAGATACTAAAACGACAAATGATAAAGTAGTTGAAGGACTGTTTTACTTATCTTTTGTAGCTTTGCTTGGTGGTGGATTTTACAACTTTTATTTGTACGAAAATGAAAATTCTGACAATATGACGGCTCAACAACAGTCAGAAAGAACAATGGCAAAAATTACAACAGATCAGAATCAAAATCCTCAAAATCAGCAAAATCAAGGAACACCAATTATTCAAAATAATATAGTTACGGATTCTGGTGATACACAAGTACAGGAAAACGTAAGAAAAGAGCAGGCAAGGATTGATAAAATGTTTGCTGATAGCCAAAAAAATACAGAAAGTTTATTTGAATCATTGAAAAAAAGCTTTGAAAAACAAGATACTGATTCTGGAATTAAAAATGGTGAAAAAGCATTGGAAAAAGTAAAAAAATCTAACGATCTATTTAAAAAGGCCAAATGTAATCCAACTGGAGATGCCACTTTTGATAAGGAATGTCCAAAACTTCTTGAAAAAGGAAAAGAGCTATATTCTGCAAAACAAATTGATGTTGAAAAAATGCTAGGTGTATTAAAAGAAATTGAAAAAGGTATAAATAACGTTAAGAACAGTGAAATAGGACAGCAAGCGATGGAAGAAGGCGGTAAATTGTGGGATAGTCTTATGAAAAAGGTGGATGAAGTTCAGAAAAAATAAGGATTTTAAATTTAGAAAATAAAAAATAAAAGTTTACATTAAAAGCCAAATAATGTGAAATAATAAAAAAATTGGAAGCTGTCTACATTTTAGATTTTCTTCCAATTTTTTTGTAAAGTTATGTTTTATTTAGTTGGTTTCCAAGTTTCAATAACGTTTGCCATTTCCATCAATGTTTGTCTATTTTGAAGTCCTTCCATAGAGATAAAATAGACTTTACCTTCGTGATCAATACAATTTACAATCATTATAGTGCCATCATTATACTTTATTGTTAAACTTGTCCCTTGATATCCATTTATATCAACAGGATCTAAAGTAATATTTTCTTTAGGAATTCCTTCATTAAGATATTTTTGCATAAGTACATAGGCAGCTTTTTCCGAATTTGCTTTCGCATCTTTGGAGAGTATGTCTAAAGTTACAATATTTGCAGAATCAATACTTAACTGAACCGCAGTTGGAGATGAGTTTGGATCTGTAAATTCAAGCCAATTCTCAGGTTTTGTTACATAACCAACAGTATCATTTCCGTATCTGATACCTTGTATAGTATTTTCAGTTTGACTTTTAGTTTCGGCATTTTTAGAGTTATTTTCTTGTTTTGTAGTTGTAGTATTAGCAGCCGTTGTTGTAGTGTTTTCATTGTCGCTGTTGTCACTTCCGCAAGAAAATAATAATGCCGTTATAAATAAAAGTATAGCTAGTTTTTTTGAATTTTTCATTTCAATCCTCCTCTTATATTTTGTTTAAATTAAAGGTAACTTATTTTCTGTTTTTTGCATAATAATTATACAATATAAAATTTTAAAAGTCAATGATTTTAATTTTCAACCACTTCCAATTTTTCTCTTTTCCACAGAACAACAATAAGAACCCCGGCAAAAGTACCTAAGTGACTGGCTTCGACATCTGAAAGTAAAAATAATTTTACAATAACTGCAAATATTGGAATTATTAAAAATATAGTTATTAACCTAAAAAAGTCGTATTTTATTTCTATTAAAATTTCCTTTTTATCTTCAAGATCTATTCCTAATCTTCTATTTTTAGCCCTGTTTTCTGAAAGGATTACATACTTTTCATCAGTTTCAAAAATAGTTTCAGAATTTGCTTTTAATTTTATCTTTTCATTATCAATCCAAAGTATTTTTGGGAATATCCTAAATTTTAATTTATCACGAATTATTATTTTTGCCATTTATCTCTATTTTCCTTTTCAATTTTCTTCTGATTTTCTATATATTCTGTAATGTTTATAAAAATTCCTTTTAATTCAAATAATGTAATGCAATAAAGTGATAGAATACTTAAACTATTAATTTCAATATCAAAAATTAACATTAACAGTAAAAATATTAAAACAGTAATTGAAACTATTATCCATTCAGTTTTGGAAAAAGGATTGGTATTATTGTCATCCATTCCAACATCAGTTGTAATAAGAAGATGAAGGATATAAACGCCGATTAGTTTTATTAATTGCCAAAAAAATGAAAAATTTTCTAGAATAATCTTGTTTCCCGCTAGATGAAATAAAATAATCATAAGAAATTCAATTATAAAAAATTTTTTCTCGTCATATAAATTTACAATTCCGTTAATTAGTGACAAAACAAGCATTATTTCAATAATATGTATTGTAAATCCGTTTTTATCCAATTTTTGAATATCAATATAATCCATAAAAATTGAATTTAATAAAATCATTTTTATTATTTGATACATTTTATTTCTCCTTTCATAAGAAAAGTGCATTATATAAGTTAAAATAATACACTTCACTTATAAAAAATTCAAAAAACTACATATTAAAATATTTACAGAACGGCTGTGAGAATACAATCGCACTTACTGTAGCTTCTGGGTACATCATAAACTCTTCTGTTAGAGAGATTCCGTATCTTTCTGGTTTTAAAAGATTAAACAATTTTCTCTGGTCACTTAAATCTGGACAGGCTGGGTAGCCGAAAGAGTAACGATTTCCTTGATACTGAGCGTTTAAAATTTCGTTTAAGGAGATGTCCTTGTCAATAATTCCTACATCCTGACGCATCATCTTGTGAATATATTCTGATGTTGCTTCAGCAAGTTCAAGTCCTACAGAGTTTACAATATGCCCTCTGTAAAATTCACCTTTTTCTTTAAGTTCATTTGAAACCAGTCTTGACTTTTCTCCTGCAGTTGCAACAAAGAATCCGATGTAATCGATTACATCTGGGCTTATATAATCATTTAATGATAAATACTGTCCATATTTTTGTCTTGGGAAATCAAATGTTTCCAAAACAGTTGACAAGTCATCTGATAAAACTTCGATTTTGAAATCTTCCTTTCTTTCTCCAGCTTTTCGACGTACAGGGAAAAACTTGTAGATAGCTTTTATATCAAAGTATTCATCGCCATTTTCGATAATATCCAAAATCTCATTGTATAATTTTATTGTTCTAGGGTCTTGCTTTTCAATTAGATTATTTACAATCCATTTCATTCCAAGATGTTTTCCAATTAGCATTTGCAAATTTATGAATGGGAATACATCTTTTGCTTTTATGTTTGTTATAATTTGTTTATTTAATGTTTGTGGCTTATAAATTTTTTCAAAGTCATATTTTGGAAGTTCAACTTTTGAAAAATCAAATGTTCCATCAGCATCCTTAATATCACTTACCGTTGGCTTAACTTTCAGCTGTTCAAGTTTTTTTGCATCTTTAATCGTTACAAGATCTCTTCGTTTTTGCAAATATTCCTTAAACTCTTGAAATTTTTTCTCATCAATCATTTTGTTTAAGTCAGCAAGGGCAGTCATTGCATCTCTTGAGTAAATTACAATGTTATTTTTGTAGGCAGGCTCAATTTTATTTACAGTAAATTTTTCCGTAAGTGCCGCACCTCCTACAAATATTGGAATATCAATGCCAGCTTCATGCAGAACGCCCATAGTATTCACCATTTCTGTGGCAGATTTTACAAGAAGTCCAGAAAGTCCTAAAAAGTCAGCTTTATGATCAATTATTGCTTCACGGATTTTTTCAGCAGGCGTATTTATTCCCAAGTCAATTACTTCATAACCGTTATTTCCAATGATTATCCCAACCAGATTTTTTCCAATGTCGTGAACATCCCCTTTTACTGTTGCCATAATTACTTTCCCTTTTACAGACGATTCATCTTTTTCCATAAATTGTTCCAGATAGGAAACAGAGGCTTTCATAACTTCTGCACTTTGCAGAACTTCGGCAACAATTAAGTCATTGTTGTTAAACAGTCTTCCAACTTCGTCCATTCCATCCATTAGAGGACCATTTATTATATCAATTGGAGAATATTTTTTTAGAAGTTCATCAAGATGTATTGTTAAATCTTTTTTACTTCCTTCTACAACAAGATTTGAGACTTTTTCTTCGGTAGTTAAGTTGCTTGTATCGACAACTTTTTGAACGGCTTTTTTCTCACGATAGAAGTTTGCAAATTTTGATACATTTTCATCATCTGTGTGAAATAAAATGTTTTCTGATAATTCTTTTTCTTCGTCTGAAATCTCGCTCATTGGTATAACTTTTTCAGTATTTACAATCGCATAGTCAAGTCCAGCTTCGTAGGCTTTTTGCATATAATAAGTATTCAAAACTTCTCTTCCTGCGATTGGCAGTCCGAATGAAACATTACTTACTCCTAAAATTGTCTTTACATTTGGCATTTCAACTTTAATTTGCCTAATTGCCTCAATTGTTGCTGTGGCAGAGCCAATATACTTCTGATCTCCTGTAGCAACTGGGAAAACTAATGTGTCAAAGATTATATCTCTTTCATCAATTCCGTATTTTTTCGTAAGAAGTTCGTAACTTCTTCTAGCAACTTTCAATTTTTTCTCAACTGAAACAGCCATTCCTTCCTCATCAATCAGTCCCACAACGACAGAAGCCCCAAAATCTTTAATAACTTTTGCCATATCAGCAAATTTCTTTTCCCCATCTTCAAGGTTAATCGAATTTATAATTCCTTTTCCTTGCAAGTAAGTAAGACCTTCCTTGATAACATTTATATCAGTTGAGTCAATCATAAGAGGAACTTTTGCAAATTTTGCTACTTTATCTAAAAATGCTTTCATATCGGCAATTTCATCTCTATCAGGATTTGCAAGGCAAATATCAATTACATCTGCACGCCCCTTAATCTGAAGTCTGGCAACTTCTGTCGCCTCATCAAATTTCTCGCTGGCAATTAAGTTTTTAAAAATACGTGAACCGATTACGTTTGTACGTTCCCCCACGTAAATTGGACGATTTTTTGGAGTTTCTAAAGCAATTAGTCCTGATACATCATTAAAATCTTTGTTTTCGTCAATAACTCTTGGAGAATAGTTTACACTTTTTTCCTTAATTTTCTGAATATGCTCAGGTGTAGTTCCACAGCACCCTCCAACAATATTTAAATAATTATTTTGGAAAAACGGCTCAATTTTTGCTGACAATGTGTCTGGAGTTTCTTCATATTCTCCATCTTCGTTAGGAAGTCCAGCATTTGGATAAACTGAAATATATGTATTTGAAATATTATTTAATGTCTTTAAAAATTGTGTCATAAATTCAGGCCCTGTTGCACAGTTCAGTCCTACAGAAAATGGATTCATGTGATTTACAGCGTAATAAAAGGCATCTGCAGTTTGTCCTGCAAGTGTAGTTCCTGTACTTTCAATTGTAAACGACAGCATTAATGGAACGGTATAATTTTCTTCCATAGCCTTTTTAAGTCCCAAATAAGCCGCTTTCAAATTTCTTGTATCTTGAATAGTTTCAAACAGAATTAAATCAACTCCACCAGCCATAAGCCCAGAAACAGCTGTATAATAGCTATGGATAAGCTCTTCAAAAGTTACTCCCCCAGTAACACTGATAGATTTGTTGGAAGGTCCTAATGCTCCTGCAACATAAAGATTTCTCGTAACTTCAGGATGCTCGCTTCTATATTCAGCAATAGCTTCATTTACAAGCTCTGCTGCAGCTTTATTCATCTCAAAGACTTTATCTTCCAAATCGTAATCCTTTAATACAATATCCAAAGCTCCAAAACTGTTAGTTTCAATAATATCACTCCCAGCTTCTAAATATCTTTTATGAATATTTTTAATAACGTCAGGTCTTTGCAATACAAGATAATCATTGCACCCTTCATATTTTTCTCCGCCAAAATCACTTGCAGTCAGTTTTTCCTGCTGAATCATAGTCCCCATCGCTCCATCCAGCAGTAATATTTTATTTTTCAAATCATTTTGTAATAAATTGTAAGAATTTTTATATTTATTTTTTGTCATTTATTCAACTCCTATTTTAGTAAATTTATCCTATTATTTTATCATAAAAACCTTTATGTGTATATAAAAATATGAAATTAATTCAAAAATATGTTTAAAAGTACATATTATCAAGTTAAATTTAACGTCGATAATATTGTGAATATATACAGTTATTGAGAAATGTAATGAAAGACAGGAATTTTCTTGTTCAGAATAATACCTTCCTGTCTTTTTTATTTTAGTAATTGTATTTATATTTCAAATCTCATTTCTTCATTTACTTTTCTTGTAGAGTAAGTTGTATATTTGTTGCAATTTTTAAATATAAAAGAATAAAAAATCTATAAATTAGTGCTGATGTTTTCGGATTTTTTTAATAAAATTTAAATATTCAAATATAAATTTTTAAAAATTTTGTATTATCCTTAAAATAAAAAAAATAAAATTGTTTTACAAACTATTATTTTTTCGGAATCCTTTTAAAATATAATAAATAAATGGATTTTAATATATAAAATATATAATTAATAAATCCCTTTATCTAGCAACTTAGAAACTCTTTAATCAAAAATTAAATATAATCTTATTGAAAAAATTTTAAAAATAAGATACACTACATATATGTTAAAAAATTCAAGCAAAACACAATATATTGTGTTTTTTATATAATATAGAAGGAGATAGAAAAAATGAAAAAAATAGTGAAATTTGAGAAAAATGATTGCAATCCGTGTGCAATGGTGTCGGATTTATTAGATAAAAAAGGTATAGAATATGAAAGAATAAATCCATTTGATAATCCAGAAATTGCTGTAAAATATAAAATAAGAAGTGTTCCAACAGTAATTTTGTTTGAAGAAAACGAAGAAATAAAAAGAACAATTGGATTTAAGCCAGAAGAAATCAATGAAATCATCTCAATGATGTAATGAACAATTTAAAATACAATTTAAAATAATAAATTAATACTACTCAAAACGATTTTTATTAAAATATCTAGTTTTGAGTATATTTTATGCCTAAAATTTGGAAATATACTTAAAAATTAAACTACTAAAAATTATATAAATCAAGTATTTGAGTAAAATAGATATTGCTTTTGAATTCAGTTTTAAAGAAGTTTTACTATATATTTAAAATTACTTGAAATTTAAAGTTATAAAAGTTAAGAAAATTAGCATAATTAAGGATTTTTGATTTTAAAAAGTATTTGTAAAACAAAATTTTAGTAATAAAAAGGCATAATAAATATTAAAAAGCAAGGTGAAATCGATGTATATATATTACGATTCAAAAACAGGAAACGTCCACCGTTTCACAAAAAAAATGCAATCCCAACGTCCAGACTGGCATTTTATAAAGATAAATCCAACTATGGCAATCAAAAATGAAGGACATTTTCTAACATTTACAACAAAAATTGGAGAAATTCCAGCAACAACAGACGAATTTCTACAAAATAAAAACAACAGCAAACTATTAAAATCAGTAAGTTCCAGCGGAAACAGAAACTGGGGACAATTTTTCGCACTAGCAGCCGATAAAATTCAGGAAAAATACGGAATTCCAGTATTGATGAAATTTGAGCTGTCAGGAACAAGTACGGAAGTGGAGAATTATATAGATTATTTGGAAAATAATTAACTTTTATAAAATTTTGATTATTGTTTACTTTAGGGATAGTAAATTAATCGCTCTATTTAAACTAAAGTTGTCGTGATTTTTTTGGAATAAAATTTACTGTCTTAGCTTTTTCAAAGTCTTTAAATTATAGTTATCTAAAGAGATGAAATTAATTGTTATTAAAAAGCGAGTTTCAATTTTATTTTAAAAAAATTCTTAGACAAGCGGGGATTGTAAAGTGGATGGCGATTGATCCCCTTTACATTATATAAAGAAGAAAAAACATAAAAATTATAGAAAAAATATTTATTAACAATAATTTGTTTTAAAATTGAAAGAAAAATTATTAATTTTATATAAGCATTGAGTTTAGTTAAATTATAAAATAAAAAAAATAGGAGAAGATTATGGTAGATAAAAGAGCAAAAAAATGGATATATTTAAATAATGAGATAATGGTAAAACAAGGTGAGGATTTTCAGCTTGAGAAAGATAAAGAGGCTGTTTATTCGTATTTTGTAGATTATGTGAATAAAAATACTGTATTTTTTCACAATCTTGAGGAAAAAATGGGATATTTGATAAAAAATGATTATTATATTGATTTTTATGAAATGTATAGCCATGATGAGATAAAGGAAGTGTTTAAGCTGGTTTATGATAAGAAGTTTAGATTTGCTTCGTTTATGAGTGCATCGAAATTTTATCAAAGTTATGCTTTGATGGATGATACTGGAGAGAAATTTTTGGAAAGATATGAAGATAGGATTGCGACAGTTTCGCTTTATTTGGCACAGGGAAATGTTGAAAAGGCAAAAGAGTATGCTTTAATGTTGATAAATCAGGAGTATCAGCCAGCTACGCCAACTTTTTTAAATTCTGGAAAAAAACGTTCTGGAGAGCTTGTTTCTTGTTTTCTTGATGAAATGGGAGATAATTTGAGCGGGATTGGATATGTTTTTGATTCTTCAATGAAACTTTCTTCGATTGGTGGAGGAGTTTCGATTAACCTTTCTAAAGTAAGGGCAAGAGGAGAGTCAATAAAAGGAGTTGAAGGCAGAGCTTCTGGAGTTTTGCCAATTATGAAGATTTTAGAGGATATTTTTTCGTATGCAAATCAGTTAGGACAAAGAGCTGGGGCTGGAGCGGTTTATTTGAATGTCTTCCATTCTGATATTAATGAATTTTTGGATAGTAAAAAGATAAATGTAGATGAAAAAATCAGAATAAAATCATTATCAATCGGAGTTATCGTTCCAGATAAATTTATGCAGTTGGCAATGGAAGATGAAGTTTGCTATACGTTTAATCCACACACAGTATTCCTAGAATATGGGCAATATTTGGACGAAATGGATATGAACGAAATGTATGAAAAACTGGTTGATAATCCAAATGTTAAAAAGAAAAAAATAAACGCAAGGGAACTTCTTGTAAAAATTTCTCAAACGCAAAAAGAAAGTGGATATCCTTATTTATTCTTTAAAGATAATGCAAATAAGGAACACGCATTAAAAGGAATCGGAACAGTTAAGTTCTCTAATCTATGTACTGAAATTATGCAATTATCAGAAGTTTCAGATATTAATGCTTACTATGAAGAAGATACAATAAGACGTGGAATTTCATGTAATTTAGGTTCATTGAATATTGCAACTGTAATGGAAAATAAGAGAATAAAAGAAGCCACAAAAGCGGCGATTGATTCACTTACAATGGTATCAGACTTGACAAACATTGATATTGTTCCATCAATAAAAAAAGCAAACGACGAGCTGCACTCAGTAGGGCTGGGAGCAATGAACCTGCATGGATACTTGGCTAAAAACTTTATTATGTACGAAAGCAAGGAAGCGCTTGACTTCTGTAACGTATTCTTTATGATGGTGAACTTCTATTCATTGGAACGTTCAATGGAAATTGCAAAAGAAAAAGGTGAAACTTTTAAAGACTTTGAAAAATCTGAATATGCCAACGGAAACTATTTTGACAAATACATTACAAAAGAATATATGCCACAAACAGAAAAAATAAAACAGCTATTTGAAGGAATCTACATCCCAACAAAAGAAGACTGGGCAAACCTAAAAGAACAGGTAATGAAACACGGAGTCTACAACGCCTACCGAATGGCAATCGCCCCAAACCAGTCAACATCCTACATAATGAACTCCACAGCCTCAGTAATGCCAGTAGTTGACACAATCGAAGTAAGAGAATACGGAGACAGTACGACATTCTATCCAATGCCGTACCTAACAAACGACAACTACTTCTTCTATAAGTCAGCATACGATATGGATCAAAAAAATATCTTGAAACTAATTTCTGTAATTCAAAGACACGTAGATCAAGGAATTTCGACTATCTTGTATACGAAGAGTACGGACAGCACTAGAGATTTGGCTAGACTTTATATTTATGCACATAGGCTGGGATTGAAGTCGCTTTATTATACGAGAACGAGAAAGACTACAATTGAGGAGTGTATTTCATGTTCGGTTTAGTTATAAAATTTGAAGGTTTTAGAAGATTTATTTGTGTTTTAAGATATTTTAACATTAAATTAATTTTTATAGAAGGAGGAAAATAATGGAAAAAGCAATAAATAATATTAAAATAAAACAGGGGAATTCAAAATTATCAGTTAATGAAATTAAAGCGAAAAAAGGATACGGAGAAGGCGATAATAGAAATTTCATTAAATTAGTAAAAAAAATAAAGAATGATAATACAGGAACTAAAAAATGATAGAAATAATGATAGAAATATTGACATTAATAATTTCAATTATTGCAATTGTGATTTCGATGTTTGCAATTAAAGTTACTAAAGGGCAGGTTGAAATAGAATTAAGAAATATGATAACATCTTCAAGAGAAAGATATGAAGATATGTTAATAAAATTTAAGGAAAATGAAGAAGAGCGGTTAAAAGAAGTATATGAAAATATTTTAGAGTCTTCTTTAGAGAATTATCTTAATTCATATGATGAAGCATGTTCAAAATATATAGATAATAAAGTTGATAAAGTTAGATTTAAAAAAAATTATTCTGATGAAATAAAAAATAATATCGAAAATTTTGAAGAAAAATATACTCAAACTTCACGATACAAAGCAACAATAAAGGTCTATAATAAATGGAATAATATTGAAAAATAAATACGATATTATAGTAAAGGAGATAGTAACTTTATGGTAGATAACAAGAAAATATTGACAATAGATAAATTTGAGAAATTTAAAATCGAAGATAAAAAAATAAATGATGTAATATTTAAATATGCTTTGTTTATGGAAATATGGATTTCGGTAATTCCAATTATTTTAACATTTAAAATATATTTTAAAACATTTGAAACAATTAAATTTCTTTATAAATGTATAAACAAATGTGTCCCTTTTAATAAAATTATAACTACTGAATTTATAAAATCAAATATAAGTAATTTAATAGTAATTTTAATTGTTTTGTTATGGGTAATATTATTTTTAACATTTTATTTGATATATTATGTTATTTTGGCTAATAAATTAAACAAAAAATTAAATAATGAATATTCTAAATGTCTAAATTTTTTGTTATATCTAGTGTTTTATTTGCCAATTATATTTATTTTTTTAGAAGTAAATATTGCATTTTGGGGAATAATTGTTATAGTTATATTTATGATAATGGTATACCTTTGTAAATATAAAAAAGAAAGTAAATGTTTAAATAAGAATCTTCTTTTAGTGTTTGAATTAGAAATAGAGAAGATATTTAAAATAGATTCAAATGAAAATTATTTAGAAATAAAAAAAATGTTAGATAAGAAAATAGAAAATGAGGAAGAGAAACGATTTTTGTCAATAAATATGGAAGAAATAAAAGAATATAGTATAATTGGAATAGGAATAGCTTCAATATTAAGTATCATAGATAAATTTTGGGATAAAACGTTTGAAAATTTTCAATCAGGTTCTAATAATATAGTTGAAATTTTAAATAATAGTAAAATGCAAAGTTTAATAAATATTTCTTTTTTTGGTATAATGATGACAATTACAATTGGGTGGTTATTATATTTTTCAAAAGTAAAATTAGTAGACAAAGTTCTTTCAAATTCTAAAAAAAATAAATTAAAAAGAATGAAACTTTGTCTTGAATATTTAGAACAAAAACGTTTGGAGAATATACCTAAGAATAAAAAAATGATGACGGAATTAAATAAAATGTCTAATAAAGAATATAGTGAAAAGGATATAAGAGAATATTTATCAGAAAAAGAGAATAATAAATTAAATGACTTTATAGAAAAAAATAAATTAAATAATAAAAATATAAAAATTAAAATAGAATTTGATTATTTGGAAGCTGAATATGAAGAGGAATACACTATTATTACAAAAAAAATAAAAGTAATAAATAAAAAAGAAGACATTATTTTAGAAAATAAGAGCGTATGTTTCTTTACTAACGGAAAATTTAAATTTAATGAAATTGAAGAAATTATAAAAAAAGGGATTAAAAATAGAAAGTAGTAAGAAATTTAGGAAAATATTGCAATTAATATTGCAATTTATGTATTAAATAAATGGGGAGGGGGATAAAAAATGTTTAAAATATTCAAAATTGAAATTTTTAAAAACTTTTTAGAAAAAGAAAGACCCTTAAATAAAGGAATTTTGACAAAATTGGAAAATAATCTTAAAACAAATTTTATTTATAATTCAAATGCGATTGAAGGTAGCACTCTTACTTTGAAAGAAACGGATATTATTCTTCAATATGGGGTTACTGTGAAAGGGAAAAGTTTGAAAGAACATGAGGAAGTAAAGGGGCAGGAATATGCTCTTAATTTTTTGAAGGAAGTTATAAAAACAAATGAATCTTTATCGCTGAGGTTGATAAGAGAGTTTCATGCTCTTGTGTTGAATGATGATATTGAGAATAGAGGGAAGTTTAAGAAAAGTAATAATGAAATTTTGGGTGCTGGATTTGAAACGACGCCTCACTATCTTGTTGAAGAGAAGCTGACTGAATTAATTGATGAATTTAATAGTAATGAAAATTATGATTTGATAATGAAGGTTGCTTGTTTTCATGCTGATTTTGAAAAGATTCATCTATCTGCTTGCTGATTTTATAGAAAAGAGTGTTGAAAATACTTTTTGGATGTATTACAAATATTTTGATGAAGATACAAAAATGAAGTTTGAAGAATATTTAAAAAAGAATGGAATTAATCCGAAAGAAGTTTATCAAAAGAGGTTTGAGAATTATCCAGAAACAGAGAGGGACTTTCCAAGAGATTGGGATAAATAGTCAAATAAAGGCAGAGTTATTTTATAGAAAAAGCGAAGTAAAATGAAAGTTTTTTACATTTGACAAATATCAAAATATAGAGTATAATAATTTTAGTGATCGTACTACAAGAATAACCCACTTAATTGTGCGTTGTTGTAGACTGTAGAAAAAGCTCTTTCAATTTTGATAGGGCTTTTTTGCATTTTTGATATAAAAAGGGGAAAGGGAATGGATAAGCCATTTAAAACTTTTAAGGAACAAGTTGAGATTTTAAATGGAGAAAACGGAGATAAACTACGTGTAAAAACTGATGATGAAACAATTTATTATTTAATGAGGTATAATTATTATTCCATCATAAATTTTTATAAAGAACCTTTTTTAAAAGGGAAAGATTTAAATGGAAATGATATTTATAAATCGGGAGTTCATTTTAATCATTTGAAAGCATTGTATGATTTTGATAAAAGTTTGAGAATGTTGTTTTTTGATGTTTTGACACAATTGGAAAGAGCTTTTAAAACAGCAATTGCATATTATTATTCAGAATGTTATATAAATAAAGAAAGTTATTTGGAACTTAATAATTGTTATGTTGGAATTAGAAATGAAAATATACATCTTATTTCACATTTAGTAAAAAAATTAAATTTTTTAAGGAATAACAAAAGCAATAGTATAATAAAGCATTATAGTACAACAAAAGATAACATACCATTTTGGATAGTGATTAATTTTTTTACATTTGGAGAAATGAGCAGATTTTATTTGATTTTGGAAAATAGAGTACAAAATAAAATAATAAGCCATTTTAGAAATTTGTATAAAAATGAGTACACAAATTTACCTAAATTAAATAATAATTTTATAAAAACTTTTTTACGTGCAAGTTCATTATTTAGAAACATAGCAGCACATAATGAAAGAATGTATGATTTTTCATCAAAAAATATTGTAAATATAAATAATATTATAGGTATAACAAATAATAAGAAACAAAAATTATTTACGATATATGAAGGACTTAAATTATTTTTATCAAAAGAAGAATATGAAAGTCTAACAAAAAAGTTACGAGAATTATTAAATTTACTTGAATTTAAACTAAAAGATATTATAGATATAAATGATATTTTATATAAAATGGATTTTCCAAAAGATTGGCATAAATAGACATTATGATAAACTAATTGATTGACAAAAGATATACTTTGTATGTATAATATATAAAAGGAAGTGATATTTTATGGCAACAGTTAATACAAGTATAAAGATAGATGAGGAAACTAAAAAAGAAGCACAGAAATTATTTAAAGATTTAGGATTAAGCCTTAGTACAGCAATTAATATATTTTTGAAACAAGCTATAAGAGAAAAAGGCATACCATTTTATATAAATTCTTTACCTGAAAATTCAGAATTGGCTCAAGCATTTGAAGAAGCCAAACAAATTAAGAAAAATCCTTCAAATTATAAATCGTACAGTAGTCCAGAAGAAATGTTTAAAGATGTCTTGGGAGAAGATTATGAAGGGTAAAAAAGAAGAGTATAAATATTCTATTATTCTTACTGGGAAATTTAAAAAACATTTAAAAAATCTAAAAAAACAGAAAAAAGATTTAAAATTATTAGAAAGTATAATCTCAATATTAGCAAAAGGAGAAAAACTTCCTCCTAAAAATAAGGATCATAAATTAGTCAATAATTATGACGGGGCAAGAGAATGTCATATAACTCCAGATTGGTTATTAATCTACGAGATAGTTGAAGATAAATTAATATTGATTTTATTAGCATCAGGTAGTCATAGTGAACTATTCTAAATTTTATATAAAATGTGGGAGTTGATTGAGATAACATAAATTGATAAAACAATTTTATCAAGAAAGGAAAACAAAAAATGGAGAAAAAAATATACGAAGCAGTAAACTGGAACACACCAGAAAATGATTATGTGGAGATGTTTTGGGAGCAGAATTTGAAGCAGTTTTGGATTGATACGGAGTATATTCCGTCTAAGGATATTGATAGCTGGAATTCGCTTGAGCCTGCGATGAAGTTAGCGTATTTACACGTACTGGGAGGGTTAACGTTATTGGATACGTTGCAGAGCCATACGGGGATGCCGAAAATTATTGATCATATTGAGTCGCTACAAAATCGTTCGGTGCTTTCATATATGTGTATGATGGAAACGATTCATGCAAAGTCTTATTCGACAATATTTACAACGGTTGCGTCTACAAGGGAGATTAATGAAACATTCAGATGGGTTCAGGAAAATCCGCACTTGCAGTATAAAGCCAATAAAATTGATACATATTATCAGAAAATGAACAATCCTGAGGCTTCAAAAAGAGATATTGCGATGGCTCTGGCAGCTTCGGTTTATTTGGAAACATATTTATTTTACAGCGGATTCTTTTTACCGCTTTGGCTTGCAGGACAGGGAGAAATGGTTGCAAGTTGTGATATAATCAAGAAAATCATAGCTGATGAGTCAATTCACGGAGTTTTTGTTGGATTATTATTCCAAGAATTATACAATTCTTTCAGCGAAGAGGAAAAAGCTGATATGAGAGCTGAACTGAAAAAATTGATGTACGATTTATATGAAAATGAAACAAGATATACTGATGAAATTTATGGTGATTTAGGGCTTACAGGCGATGTGAAGGAATACATTCGTTACAATGCAAACAAAGCCTTGATGAATCTAGGATTTGAAGAAGAATTTGAAGTGAAGAATGTAAATCCGATTGTGTTAAATGGTTTAAATGTGGAAACAACACAGCATGATTTCTTCTCAAAAAAATCTACGAATTATGAAAAAGCACTGGAAGTGGTTCATTTGCATGATGATGATTTTAAGTTTAATAATGATGAATTAGATTTGGAGATTTAATCTATGAAAATTATAATATCACCAAGCAAAACTAAAAAAATTAACAATTTGCCAATAAAAGATAGTGGCTCTTTGACTGAAAAAGAGCCTTTTTATCTAGAAATAACAAAGGAAATTATTGAAAAAATAAAAAACTTTTCTGTAGAGGAAATTGAGAAAAAGTTTAAATTAAAAAATGAAAAAGCACAAAATTTATTAGGATTTTATCAAAATTATGAAAATGAGAAAAGTGGAAATGCTTTGGCAAGTTATACTGGTGTTGCGTATAAGGCTATAAAGATTGAAACGTTTGATAAAAGTGATTTTGAATATTTGGAGTCGCATTTAGTTATTTTATCTGCTTTGTATGGGGTTTTGACCCCTTATACAAATGTGAAGGAGTATCGTCTTGATATGACAAATTCAATTTTTGAAAGTAAATCGCTTTATGAGGTTTGGAAAACTAGCGTGAATGAATATTTTGAACACGAAGACATTATTTTAAATCTTGCCTCAAAGGAATATTCTAAACTTATAAACCCTGATAAATTGATTGATTTTGAGTTTTGGGAAGACTCAAATGGGAAATTAAAGCAAGTGAGTACAAACTCGAAGAAAATGAGAGGCTTTACTTTAAATTATATTGTGAAAAATAAGATTAGTGATGTGAAAAAATTGAGAAATATTACTTTAAATGGGTATGTTTTTGATGAGGATATGTCGGATGAGAGAAAATTTGTTTATGTGAAGAAATAATAGATTTTAGAAAGAGGGAATTTTTATTTTCCTCTTTTTTTTGTGAATAGTAATAGAAATTGTTGATGAAATATAGTATACTGGATTAAGAAAAATTAGAAGTTATAAAATTGTAGATTTTTAAATTTCGTAAATGGAGAAAAGATGATAAAAATAGATGTAGATGAGAGAAAGTGGGAGAAAATAAAAGAAGAACATTCTGAATGGTACAGCGATAATATTTTGCCTAATATTAGAAATGCTTATGAATTTATTGAATCTCAAAAAAGTAAAAGTTATTCAATGAAAAAATATTTAGAATTATTAAAAAAAATAATAGATAAAGGAAAAGATTTTATTATACAAAAAGAATTATTTTTAGATTATGAAAATAAAGAAATTGACAAGATAATTAAAATAATGAAGAAAAAGAATAAAAAAAGTAAAAGTATTTTGGAAATACGTTTTGAAAAATTAAATATATCTGAAGAATATTTGCCAAATCAACTTTTTTGTTATAAAAAATTACAAACTGGCAATAAAAATTGGAATAGACATAAATTATTGTCTTTAATAGGAATAGAAATATGTCCATATTGCCAAAGAAATTATATTAGTAGTTATGAAGAAAATAACGATGAAAAAACAACAGCAGATTTGGACCATTTTTATCCAAAATCACTTTATCCGTTTTTAGCTTTGTCTTTATATAATTTTATTCCTAGTTGCCAAATTTGCAATAGCAGATTTAAAGGGAATAAAGATACACGTGATTCTGTTTATTTGTATGAGGAAGGCTTTGATGAATTAGGAGTGAAATTTAGGACTTCAAAAGAAGTTATAAGCGAAACTTTAGGAGAAAGATATTCAGATTTTTATGTAAAAATTGACTATGAAAATCTTAAAAATAAAGAAGACGGAGAAAAAGTAAAGAATAGTATTGAAAATTTGGGATTGGATAGAGTATATAAAAAATCGCATAATCAGTATATTCAAAATTTACTATATAATATTGAAAAATATCCAGAAAATTATTTGGAAAATTGTGTAGAAATGTTTGAAAGTAATGTTGATAAGAAAAAACAGCTTGAAGAATATTTTAAAGATATTGTGAAAGAGCCGTATAGAAAAAGAATAGAAAATGGAGAGCCTTTGGCAAAATTAACTAAAGATATTTTAGAGGAATTTAATATAAAAATTTAAGGAGAGCATGAAATGTTTCCAATATATATGTATGTAAAAGAATATAAAGGATTGAAAGATTTTGAAATTACTTTTGATAATAATTATGAAATTAAGTATAATAGAGAGAAAGACACGTTATCAATTAATAAAAAATTTGAATCTACAAATAATGATATAGAAAATTTTTATTCTATTTATAAAACAAAGGGAAATATAGATAGTGTTAATTTGTTGATTGGGAAAAATGGAAGTGGGAAGACAAGTATTTTAGAAATACTGAATATGAATTATTTTGAGAAGAAAAAAAGAAAAAGTTATTTTGATAAGTTAGAAATAGAAATTAATTATATGATTCTATATAAATCTAGTAAAGATGATAAAAATTTTATTTTTGAAGAACAATATATTGCAAAAAAATTTACAAAAAGAAAAGAAATAGAAGAAATTAGAATTGAAGAGGAGATATATGAATCGCAAGATAATGGAAATTATATTGAAAATACAGGAGTGTTAAAATTTTCGTTTAAAGAAAAAACGATGAATGCTGTAATGAGGGAAGCTAAATTTGAACAAGAAAACAGAGGAGAAACAAGAACAAGTATTTATAAACTAAATATTGGATTAGAAAACGGAAGTAAAGGAAAAATATATAATTATCTAGTTAATGCAAATAAAGGAGAAAATTTTGAAAATTCGTATTTGACATTACAAATTCCTAATTTGTATGAAGCAGAAAAAATTACAGAAATAAAAGAAAAAATAATAGACGTGAACTCTAATGAAAGGATTGATGATTTTATTAGATTATATGATATAAATAAAAATAATCTGAAAAATACTATTTTGAGCAACTATTTTAATTTTATTTATTCAGAAATTATATGGAGAAATTTAAGGGAAAATAGTAAAACAAAGAAAGAATTAAAAGAAAGAAAAAAAGAATTATTAAAGTTATTAAATAATGAATCTTCAGTTTATAGAAAATTTGAAATATTATTGGAAGAATATGAAAACTCAATAAACAATATAATTAAATTTAATAAAGAAAAATATGGAATTATTGAGAAGGTTGCAGACCTTATAGATAATATTGTATCAAAAATTGAATCAGCAAATGAAATGGATATTGAAAATAATGATGAAATTATTAGAAAATTTAAGATTAGTTGTAAAGAGGAAAATAAAGAAGTTTTAGAGTTGTTAAAAGAATATGATGATTTTCATATTCCAAAAATAGAAGAAAAGAAAAGATATTTAATTGATTTTGGAAATTCATTATTTAAAGAAGTAGAATTTATAAAAATAGAAGAAGAAGGACTAAGTGATGGAGAAAAGATAAAATTAGGTTATTTTTCTACACTTTACAGTATTTTGAATGGTGAATTTAAAAATAAGAAATACGTAACTCTTTTATTTGATGAAGTAGAAACTTATCTACATCCTGAATGGAGCAGAAGATTTTTATATGAATTAATAGAAGAATTAGGAAGGTATAAAGATAAAAAGTTTAAATTGATTTTTGCAACACACAGTCCTTTTTTAATAGCAGATGTTTTGGCAAAAGATTGTATTTATTTAGAAAAAGAGAATGGAAAAATTGAAGCCAAAATACATAATGATTTGAAAACTTTTGGGGCTAATATTATTGATTTGTTTAAGAATACTATGTTTTTAGAATCGACTTTTGGGAAATTTGCTACTGAAAAGATTAAAGGAGTGGTAGATAAAATAGAAAAAGCTGAAAAGTATTCGGATATAAAACATGAGGTTGATTTTATAATAGATGAAATTGGAGAAAAGTTAATTTCTAATAAGTTAAAATCAATGATTGAATCAAAGTTTGAAAATAAAGATGAAGAATATTATAGAAAAAAGATAGAAGAATATCAAGCAAAACTAGAGAAATTAGGAAATAAAGAGAATAACAAGAATTCTTAAGAATAAATTATAATAAAATTACACCTTCCATTGTAACAGTAACTTTAAAAATTACTCTAAAAGGAAGGTGTTTTATAATTAAAATTTGTTAATTCAAAAATTTCCCTTTCACAAATCCCCCAACCTTAACTAACGCCAATAAAATCGTAAGCAATACAATAATTGAAGGGCCTGACGGAATATTTAGCGTGTAAGAAAAATATAGTCCTGACAGTATTCCGATGAATGAGAAAATTATGGATAGAATTATGATTGCTGAGTATTTTCTTGCGAGTGAGGCTGCGATTGCCTGTGGGATTGTCAGGATTGAGATTATTAGGATGATTCCTATTGTCTTTATGTTTATTATTATGACGGAGGATATTAGGATTATCATAAAGTAGTTTATGAAGGTTACTGGGACACTGTGGATTTTGTAGAAGTTTTCATCAAAGCTGGTGTAGACGATGCTTTTGTAGAAGATGATGAAAAATGTGATTGTGATTATGTCCAGTATTAACAGTAAAATTATGTTTAGGGTGTTGGATAAAAGGATATTTCCGAATAAATAAGTTGACATATCGGATTGATAGCCTGGTGTCAGGAAGGCAAAAATAATTCCGATAGCCATTCCCATTGACATAACGATACCTATTCCCAAATCACCGTCAACGTGCAGAGTGTCTTTTAAAACCAAAATTAGCACACCTGACAGTATTGAGAAAATCAGTCCAAAAAATAATGGATCTTTTATTGGCAAGTTAAAGAAATAAATTAGGTAGATTCCTATTCCGATACCGCCGTAAGAGGCATGGCTGATACTTGATGAAATAAAGACCATTTTTTTATTTACAATATAAGTTCCTATTATTCCACAGCATATACTTGAAAGAAGCCCTACAATAAGGGCGTTTCTCATAAAGGCATATTCAAAAATTTTTATAAATTCCATAATTCCCCAATCTTTAATAGTTTATCTTTAATTTTGTAAATTTTATTTGTGTGAATGTAAGTAAGGATTGCTGCACACGTAATCTTCCTTTTTCTCATAAACTCGAATATTGCCTTCCACAACAAAAATGGAGTCGATGTAGTCGTAAATTTTTTCCAGTTCGTGAGAAATTACAACGATTGTCGAATCTGACAGTTCCTTTATTTTTTCAAAAAGTTTGAATTCAAATTCCTTATCCAGAAATGATTCTGGCTCATCAAGAAAAATAAGTTCTGGCGAAGAAATTAAGGCACGTGCAATTAATGCCCTTTGAAGCTGTCCACCAGATACTTCGTTTATTAATTTATTTTTTAAATGAAAAATATCAAATTCTTTCAAGAGTATTTCAGCACGTTTTTTTTCTTCATTGTTAAATCTTCTGAAAAGATTATTTTTATTAGTCAATCCCGATATTACCAAGTCAAAAATGTTAATGGGAAAGGAAGTGTCAAACTCCCTTATTTGTGGTAAATACCCAATTTTGTTTTCACTTGTAAAAAATTCAATACTGCCAGAATTTTTTCTCAAAAATCCCAGCATAACTTTTACCAAAGTCGATTTTCCGCCACCATTTCTTCCCAGAATTGCAACATTTTTTCCTTTGAAAATATCTAAGTTTATATCGTTCAAAATATAATCATTGTTGTATTTAAAATTAAGATTTTGCACGCTCACAAGTTTTTTATTCTGTCCGTTAGCCATCAAATTTTTATCCTTTCGTTTTCTTCTCATTCTTTTTTTGAATAAAAATTTTTAATTTAAATAATCTACAAACTGTTTTAGATTTTCAAACACATTTTCCTTGTCAACATTAAATTCAGCGACTTTTGAGTTAGGAATTTCTTTTGAAATAGCTTCGGCACTTTGTTTTGGAAATTGAGGCTGAACTAAGATTGTAGTTACATTGTGTTCTTTTGCTTCATCGATAATTTCTTTTATTTGCTGTGCTGATGGCTCTTTTCCTTCCTGTTCGATTGAAATTTCTTCAATGGCATAGTTTTTTAGGAAATAGTTTAATGCAGGGTGATAAATCATAAATGATTTTTTAGTTTTTGAAGCCATTTTTTGTGAAAGTTCTGCTTTTACCTGATTAAGTTCTGTAATGAAAACATTGTAATTTTTTTCAAAAGTTTCTTTTTTGTCTGGGTAAAGTTTTGACAATTCATTTTTTATATTTTCAGCAACTTTAGGCATCATGTCAAGTGAGAACCAAACATGCGGATCAATTCCACCGTGTCCTTCATGCTCGTGATGATGTTCGTGTTCTTCTTCCTTTTTATCTGCATGTTCATGCTCATGTTCGTGATCATGATCTCCTTTGATAAATAAATTTTTATCAACACCATCCAAAACATTAACAATTTTATTTTTATCGCTTAGGCTGTTAGAAATAGTTTCTTCAAATCCCAACATATTGTAAGTGAAAAATACTTTTGAATTTTCCAGAATTTTCAAATCTGAAGGTTTTGGCTCAAATAGTTCATGATTCATATTTGGCTGCACAATTGAAATAACTTCAAAATCATCTCCTGCAATTTTTTGAGTAAGCCATCTTAAAGGCGGTACGCTTGTTACAATTTTTTCCTTTGCTCCTGCAGTAGTTCCTTGCTCTTTTTTAGTTTCTGATTTATTTCCACAAGAAAAAATAAACAGAGCTGATAATAAAAATAATGATAATAATTTTTTCATTTTAATTCCTCCTATATGTATTTTTTGTAATAAAATAATGAATTTATTAAAAACTTTTCTAGAAAAAGATAAAAGCTTAATATTTTTAAATAATTGAAATATAATTTCATTTCCTAAACAGAGTCTAGTATAAATAATAGATTTAATCACAATCGTTGCATTTTCCTTTAAAAATCGAAAGATGCGACAATAGTGAAAAGCCTCGTTTTTTTAATTCGCTTTTTTCCTTTTCTGTTTCTTCATTTGAAAATTCTGGCACAGTTTCAATATGCTTACAAGAATCACAAATAAAAAAATTGGCATTTTCTTCCTTAAAGTAATATTTTTCATTTTCAAAGTCAAACGAAAAAATATAATTATTTTTCTCTAAAAATTCCAAAGCCCGATAAATTGTCGATAAGTCAAAATCCACTTTTGATTTTAAAAACTTGGCATTTATTGGAGTGTCTGAAGACTGTATAAGATTAAGTATTTGTTGTCTTTTCTTAGTTAATTTCATAATAACATCTCCTAATAATAAAAAACGTTTTTTATTTCACAAATTTGCAAATCATTCGCAAAATATAATTTATTATATATAAAAAAATATATTTTGTCAAATAAATTTATAACAATATTTTTTTATTGAAATAGAATCAAAATGTTTTAAAATTAATTTATTTTGACGTAAAGAAGTGATGTTGTTGAATTGTACTGGAAATTATGGTAATATATTAATTAAATAAATGTGTTGTTTAGATTTGAGGAGGAAAAATAGATGTATAAAGTATTAGTTGGGGAATATATTGATGATGAGGCGATTGCGGGACTGCAGGAAGCTAGGGATGTGAAAGTTGATGTGAAAGTTGGGATTTCACGTGAGGAAATTTTGGATATAATTGGCGAATATGACGCTCTTATTGTGAGAAGTGTTATAAAAGTAGATAAGGAACTGCTGGATAAGGCAAAAAATCTGAAAATAGTCGGACGTGCGGGAAACGGTACAGATAATATTAATATTCCTGAGGCAACTGCACATGGGGTAATTGTAGCGAATACTCCTGACAGCAATACGGTTTCGGCTTGTGAAATTGCGATTGGGCTAATGCTTGCCTCTGCGAGAAATATTATTGCGGCAAATAATTTTATAAAAAGTGGAAAATGGGAAAGAGAGATATTTGTAGGAAGCGAAATGTTTGAAAAAACATTGGGGATTATCGGACTTGGAAGAATTGGTGGACTGGTTGCTACGAGAATGAAAGCGTTTGGAATGAAACTTGTTGCTTATGATCCGTATATTTCAGATGAGCGTTTTAAGAGATATGGCTGTGAAAAGGCTAAAACATTGGATGAACTGCTGGAAAAATCAGATGTGATAACTATTCATACGCCTAAGACTAAAGAAACAGTAGATATGATAAACGCTGAAAATATTCACAAGTTAAAAGATGGTGTAAGACTTGTAAATGCGGCACGTGGAGGATTATTTAACGAGGAGGCTGTGGCTGAAGGATTAAGAAGCGGAAAAATTGCAAGTTTTGGATATGATGTTCACACGGTTGAGCCGCGTTCTGAATGCATTCTTTATGAATTTGAAAATGCAATTACAACGCCACATATTGGAGCGACAACTTATGAAGCACAGCGAAATGTAGGGACTCAGGTTGTAAAACAGGTATTAAATGGACTTCGTGGGGAAATAGTTGAAACGGCTGTGAATCTGCCTGCGATTGGAAGAGAGGAATTTTTAATTGTAAAACCATTTATAAATCTGGCTGAAAAATTAGGAAAAATTTATTTTCAAATTGAAAAAACTCCAATTACAAATGTTGTGCTTAATTATTACGGAGAAATTGCCGAGCAGGAAACCGCACTTGTAGATTCGACAGCGATAAAAGGGATTCTAGAGCCAGTTTTAAAAGAGGAAGTTAATTATATTAACTCAAAGCCGCTTGCTGAAAAAAGAGGGATTAATATTTCAATAAATAAAAAGGAACATAAATATAAAAATTATTCTTCAGCAATAGAATTTGTAATAACAAATGAAGAAGGCAAGAAGATATATGTTGTCGGAACAATTGGAATGAACAACGAGGAAAGAATTATTAGCATAAAAAATCACGATGTGGATATGGCAATTTCTGACAATATGATTTACTTAGGAAATGAAGATGTGCCAGGAGTTATCGGAGCTGTGGGGGCAACACTTGGAAAAGAAAATATAAATATTGCTACAATGAACGTAGGTAGACGTGAAAACAGTGCAATTATGCTGCTTACAGTTGACAGTGAAGTTGGAAGAAGATCCTTGAAGGAACTTAGAGGACTGAGTCAGATAAAATGGGCTCATTACTTGGATTTGACAATATAGCATTTTGTGAAAGAAAATAAAAATTATAAATTGGTATATTTTTTGTTGGTATTTTGCTGTATTTTTAGATTAAGTCTTGCGACATGTTTCTTCTTGTAGAAATTATGATGATAAAATGAAAGGAATAGATATGGGTTTAAAATTTAAAGTAAAAGTGCCGGGGACATCGGCTAATATTGGTGTGGGATATGATTGTCTGGGAGTTGCGTTGGATTACTTTCTGGAACTGGAAGTGGAGGAAAGCGATAAAATAGAATTTTTGGAAAATGGAGAGCCATTTTCGATTCCGATTGAAGAGAATTTGATTTTTGAAGCGATAAAATATACGGAAAAACATTTGGTAAAAAATATTCCTAGTTATAAAGTGAATATTGTGAAAAATGATATTCCAATTTCACGTGGGCTTGGAAGCAGTTCATCTGCTATTGTTGCTGGGATTATGATTGCAAATAAATTTGCTGGTGATGTGCTGGATATTAATGAGGTGGCAAAATTGGCTGTGGAAATGGAAGGACATCCTGATAATGTAGTGCCTGCAATTTTCGGAGGAATGGTGCTTACTGCACATGATAAGGAAAACCTTGTCCACAGTTCATTGATAAATTCTGATGATTTATGTTTTTACGTAATGATACCAGATTTTAAATTATCGACAGAAAAAGCAAGAAGTGTATTGCCCAAAACCTACTTAGTTTCTGACGCAATAAACAACATTTCAAAGTTAGGATTGCTTGTAGATGCCTTTAACAAAGGAAAATACGACAATTTGCGTTTCCTTTTAGGCGATAAAATTCATCAGCCTTACAGATTCGCATTAATAAACGATTCAGAAAAAATCTTTGAAGCGTCTAAAAAACACGGTGCATTGGGAGAATATATAAGCGGTGCAGGTCCTACATTGATTTCCTTGAATTACGACAATGATGAATTTTTGGAAAATATGAAAAAAGAACTTGCAGAATTGTCGGATAACTGGACTATTGAGAAAAAGAAGATTAATTTGAAAGGTGCGGAGGTTTATTAATTTAAAAAGGGAAGTTAATTTAAGTTAGTTAGTCAAAAAAGGGGGAGAGGTTTTTTTATTTAGAGAAATAAATTTTAATAATAATTTTTTAAAAAAATTTTGAAAAATCAAAAAAATGTGGTACGATAAGTTTGTGGTAAAAATTCCTACCACTACTAAAAATTAAAAAAGCAGAGAAAAACCTATTCAAAGCCAATAAAAATGCAAATTAGGAGTTACGGAAAATGTCCAAAAAACAGCAAAAAATGATAAAAATCAAGTCAAAAAATGTGATTTTAATGTCTGAAAAAAATTCTGTAATACTTATTAATAAATGGTTTTCTCAAAAGTACGGATTAAAGTAAGTTATCCATTAAAACAAGGTTTAAAAAATAACAACTTTTTTATAAGGTTGTTTTTTTGTTTGGAAATAAAATAGGGGGTTGAAAAAAAAGCGAAAATATGTTATTATAGTTGTAGAAAATAATTTTAGGTAGAGAGTGGGTTAGCCCACTCTTTAGTTTTAGATATGAGGTGTAATTTTATGGAACAGATTTTAGATGAGTTTGAGAAGAAAATCGAACCGCATTTAAAGGGAATGAATCTGGAATTGGCAGATTTGGAATATGTGAGGGATGGGGGATATAATTATTTGAGAGTATATGTGGAGAAACTGGATGGAACTACTACACTTGATGATTGTATTGATTTTAGCCGTGAGATTGACGGTATTGCGGATGACTTGATTGAGGAGAAGTTTTTTCTGGAGGTTTCGACACCTGGGGTTGAGCGTAGATTGAGAAAGCCTAAGGATTTTGTGAGATTTTCGGGAGAGAGAATTAACGTCCAGGCTAAGAGCAATATTGAAGGGGCGAAGAAATTTATAGGAAAATTGGAAAAATTTGAGAATGATACGGTTTTTCTTTTGGATGATAAATTGGAAAAAATAGTGGAAATACCACTTTCTAAATTAAAGAAAGCAAATTTAATATATGAATTACCGAATGGCATATTAAATAGTGAGGAGGAATGATGAAAGGGCGAGATCAAAAAATATTTTTGGAAGCACTTGATGAACTTGAAAAAGAAAAGGGAATTTTAAAGGAAGAATTACTGGAAACAATAGAAACTGCATTGCTTGCGGCGTATAAAAAAAATTATGGTGAAAAGGACAATGTAAAAGTAACGATTAATAGAAACAGCGGAGATGTGAAGGTTTATTCACAAAGGCTGATTGTAGAAAATGTAGAAAATCCAGAAGAGGAAATTAGTCTGCAAGATGCAATTTCTGTTAAAAAGCGTGCTAAGTTGGGAGATATTCTGGATTTGGAAATTAATGCGGAAAGTTTTAAAAGAAATGCAATTCAGAATGCAAAGCAGATTGTTGTACAAAAAGTCAGAGAATGTGAAAAAAGGAATATCTTTAACAAATTTAAAGAAATTGAAAATTCAATTGTTTCTGCAAATGTTAGAAAAACTGATGAAAAAGGAAATTTGT
Organism: Leptotrichia sp. HMT-225; assembly: GCF_030644325.1. Lineage (NCBI taxonomy): Bacteria > Fusobacteriati > Fusobacteriota > Fusobacteriia > Fusobacteriales > Leptotrichiaceae > Leptotrichia > Leptotrichia sp. HMT-225. The sequence goes on from NZ_CP130323.1 coordinate 1,274,468, forward strand.
ATGTGGATATAAATGGTCTTGAAGCAATTGTGCCAGCAAAAGAATTATCGCCAGTAGACATATTCAGACAAGGAGATAGAATTAAAATTTATATCGGCGCTGTGGAAGAGTCTACAAAATTTACAAAAACTTTTGTTTCAAGAAAATCTGAGGAATTACTTCGAGGATTGCTTGAATTAGAAGTTCCTGAAATTTATGAGGAAATTATTGAAATCAGAAACATTGCAAGGGAAGCAGGAAGCCGTTCTAAAGTCGCTGTTTACTCAAATGATGAAAATCTGGACGTTAAAGGTGCATGTATTGGACGTAATGGAATGAGAATTCAAAATATCATTGATGAACTTTGCGGAGAAAAAATCGACATTGTTCTTTGGAATGAGGATATAACGGAATTTGTAAAAAATGCCTTGAATCCTGCAGAAGTTCTGTCAGTGGAAATCATTGAGGAAGGCGAAGAAAATATGAAAGTTGCAAGAGTGCTTGTAGCAGAAAATCAATTATCGCTTGCAATCGGTAAAAAAGGTCAAAATTCAAGGCTTGCAGCAAGACTGTGCGGAGTGAAAATTGACATTCATACAGAGCCTGCTGAAATTGATGAATTTGAAGAGTACGAAGAAGATACGGCTTTTAATGATTCATTTGAAGATGAAGTTGAGGAAAGTGCATTTGCTGGACTTCACGAGGAAGACTGAAATTTGTAAAAAAATTATAAAAGATAAGTATTGAAAAAGTATCAAACAAGGAGATGATTAGAGAGTTTGGATACATTAATAAAAGAAAAGAAAGAAAATAACAAACCTGAAAGAATGTGTATTTGCTGCAGGAAAAAAGGTAAAAAGATAGATTTTTTCAGGATAATTGAGCAAGACGGAAAATATGTTTACGATAAGGAAATGAAGGTGCAGGCAAGAGGATTTTATGTCTGTAAAACGAATGAATGTATTGAAAGGCTGTCAAAGCACAAGAAATATAATGTTGAAATAGAACAGCTTGTACGAATGCTTGAGGAAGTAAAAAAACAAAAGAAAAATATAATTGATATTTTAAAGCCGATGAAAAATTCTGAATATTTTGTCTTTGGAGTTGAGGAAGCAATTAACGGAATAAAGCGTGAAAAAGTAAAGCTTGTTATTATTCCAAAAGATATAAGGACAAAATACATTGAGGAGTTTAAAAAATTAACTGAAAAATTTAATTTTAAAATTGTATTTGTTGAAAAGAAAATCGAATTAATAGAGCTTTTTTCAAGAGATGTGAATGTTGTCGGTATTTTTGACAAAAAAGTAATCAAAGGAATATTAAGCAAAGTGGAGGTGATGAATGGATGAAAGTGCATGAATTAGCAAAAGAAAATGGTTTTACGGCAACTAAATTTATGGAGGAAATTAGAAAATTTGGGGTAGACAAAAAACATCATATGAATGTACTAAGTGATGAAGAAGTAAGCCTAATAAGGAAAAAACTTCAAAAAGGTATCCAAAATAATCAAAATAACAGTAAAACTGAAAATCTGAATAAAAGTGAAATTAAAACAGAGAGTACAAAAGAAAATATTGCAAAAACAGTAATTAACCATTCAGACAGTCAAAAAAACAGCAATGCTGAACACAATAAGATTAGTGAATCTAAAAACATTAATAAAAATTACGAAAAATCAAAACAGCCATTGGAAAAAGATATTAAACTAAATGTAGAAAAAAAATCAGATGACAACAATGATAAAAATAATCTGAATACTACAAAAAATTTAGATAATAATAAAAATCAAAAATTTGAAAAATCAAATAAGTTTGATAAAAAAGAAAATAATAAGAAAATGGAGATGAAAGTTAATTTGAGTAGCCAAAATAATAAAGCGAATGAATTAAATAAAGAAAAGCAAAATTTTCAAAATAGAGAAAACAGAGAAAATAGTGGAAGAACTTTCCAAAACAGAGACAATCGAAATAGAGAAGACAGAAATAAAGACGGATTTAGAAAAGAAGGAAGAGATAACTTCAGAAGAGACAATCGTAACTTTAATAAAGACGGAAATAATCAAACAAGAGATAACCGTGACAACAGAGGTTTTCAAAATAGAGATAATAGAGAAAATAGGGAAAACAGCGGAAGAACTTTCCAAAACAGAGATAATCGAAATAGAGAAGACAGAAATAAAGACGGATTTAGAAAAGAAGGAAGAGATAACTTCAGAAGAGACAATCGTAACTTTAATAAAGACGGAAATAATCAAACAAGAGATAATCGTGACAACAGAGGTTTCCAAAATAGAGATAGAGATAATCAAAGCACAGGAAGAAACTTTAGAGATAGACAGGATAATAGAGGATTTTCTGATAGAGGTGGATTCAATAAAGATAGAGATGACTTTAGAAGAGATAACCGAAATTTTTCTAACGCTAAAAAGGAGCCAGCTTCTGAAATTCCAGCAGCGACAGTGGCTGAAAAAGGAAAAGCTGGTGGAAAAGGAAAAGGAAAATTCGACAAGAAAAAATATGAAAAAAATAAAAGAGACAGAGAAAATCAAGAAAAGGAACTTCGTTCAGACTTTAGAAAAGATGACAAAAAGAAAAAGAAAAATAAGAAACAGGAAAAAGTTGTCAAGGATGAAATTGTCAGAATCGAAGGAGAGAGCATAGGAATGATAACAATTGGAGAAGAAATTGTTATTAAAGATTTAGCTGAAAAACTAGGAATCAATGTTTCTGATATAATCAAAAAATTCTTTATGGAAGGAAAACTTCTTACTGCGAATGCTATTTTATCATTTGAGGAAGCTGAAGAAGTGGCACTTGAATATGAAGTAATTGTAGAAAAAGAAGTAGTAGAGGAAATTAGTTACGGTGAGAAATATCAGCTTGAACAGGAAGATACAGCTGAAGAACTTGTAACAAGAGCTCCAGTTATTACGATAATGGGACACGTTGATCACGGTAAAACATCACTGCTAGATGCACTTAGACATACAAATGTAATGGGTGATGAAGCTGGAGGAATCACGCAAAAAATAGGAGCTTATCAAGTAAACTGGAAAGGTCAAAGAATTACATTTATTGATACTCCAGGACATGAGGCGTTTACTGAAATGAGGGCAAGAGGTGCCAATATTACTGATATTTCGATTCTGATTGTAGCGGCTGATGATGGAGTAAAACCTCAAACTGTGGAGGCAATTTCTCATGCTAAGGAAGCAGGAGTTCCAATAATCGTTGCAATTAATAAAATTGATAAGCCAGGTGCAGATCCTATGAAGGTTAGAACTGAATTGACTGAATATGGACTGATGTCACCTGAATGGGGAGGAACTACTGAATTTGTTGAAATTTCTGCAAAACAGAAAATTAATTTGGAAGAACTTCTTGAAACAATATTAATTACAGCGGAACTTGAAGAATTAAAGGCCAATCCCAATAAACGACCTAAAGCCGTTGTAGTGGAATCAAGACTGGATCCAAAAATGGGAGCAGTTGCCGATGTGCTTGTACAAGAAGGAACGCTTAAAATTGGAGATGTGTTCGTAGCAGGGGAATCTCATGGTAGAGTCCGTTCAATGCTTGACGACAGAGGTAAAAAAATAAATAAAGCCATTGTTTCACAGCCGGTAGAAATTACAGGATTTAATGTTGTGCCAAATGCAGGTGATGTTTTATACGGTGTAGAAAGCGATAAGCAGGCTAAAAAAATTGTAGAAGACTTTATTAGAGAGAAAAAAGTAAACGAGCAGAATAAGAAGAAACATATTTCACTAGAAAGTTTGTCTCAAGAATTAGAAGAACAAGAATTAAAAGAATTGAAATGTATTATAAGAGCCGATTCAAAAGGATCTGTTGAAGCATTAAGGGAATCACTTGAAAAACTTAATACTGAAAAAGTTGTAATTAATATAATTCAAGGAAGTGCAGGAGCTGTAACAGAAGGGGACGTAAAACTTGCAGAAGCCTCAAATGCAATTATAATCGCATTTAATGTGCGTCCAACTACACCAGCCAGAATCATTGCCGAAAAAATTGGAGTAGAAATCAGAAACTACAACGTAATTTACCACGCAACTGAGGAAATTGAAAAAGCAATGAAAGGAATGCTTGATCCAGAATATAAGGAAGTTTACTATGGAAGAATTGAAGTTAAGCAAGTGTTTAAAGTATCAAATGTTGGAAATATCGCTGGAGCTATCGTTGTTGATGGAAAAGTTACAAAAGACTCGAAAATCCGTGTAATTCGTGATGGAATTATTATTTTTAACGGAGAATTAGGTTCATTGAAACGATTTAAAGACGATGTTAAGGAAGTTGTAATGGGACAAGAATGTGGAATTGGTATTCAAGACTTTAATGATATTAAGGCTGGAGATATTATCGAATCGTATATTATGGAAGAAATCCCAAGATAACAAATAGATAGGTGATTGTATGAATGACAGAAGAAAAAGAGGGTTGGAAAAGGAAATATCAAGAATTATTGGAATGACACTTTTAACGGAGATAAAAAATGACAAAATAAAAAATCTTGTATCAATTCATAAGGTTGAACTGACAAAAGATGGACGGTATCTTGATTTAACTTTTTCAATACTGGATTTGAAAGACAATATAAATAAAGAAAAAATCGCTGAAGATTTGAATAAATTAAAAGGTTTTTTTAGGAAAAAAATTGGTTCACAGCTGTCGATAAGATTTGTTCCAGAAGTGAGAATTCATCTGGATGACAGCGTTGAATACGGAGTAAAAATTGCTTCGATACTGAATGAAATAAAAAAGGAAAATGACAATATCGAGTAACAGAAATACCAGGCTGCTTTAAAAAAGCATGAGGCAGTCCTGCAACTATAGAAAAAAGGAAGCGATTAATCTTGTAATGAAATGGGAATTAAAAAGCTATAATGAAGATTATTTGACATCAAAAAGTTCTGAATTTGGTGAAAGCAAGTTAATTTCAAGGCTGCTTTTAAATCGGGAAATTAATACGAAGGAAAAGGTCTCTAAATTCTTAAATTCAGATAAGAAGGACATCCATAATCCGTTTTTATTTGAAAATATGGAAAAAGTTGTAGAAAGAATAAAAAAAGCTGGAAGAAATAAGGAAAAAATTGTAATTTACGGAGATTACGATGTTGATGGAATCTCTGGAGTGGCGTATCTGGTAATCATGCTACGAAAATTGGGGCTTAATGTTGATTATTACATTCCAAATCGAGTTCATGAGGGAATAGGTATAAATAAAAATCTTTTGAATTTTTTGAAAAAACGGGACGCAAAATTGTTTATAACAGTTGATATTTCAATAAATAACCGTGAAGAAATATTGATGTTAAAAAGTAGCGGTATTGACATAATTATAACAGATCATCATAGACAAATTGGAATTCTGGAGGATAGGGAGCAGGAAAAAGAATTGGATATTCTTACAATAAATCCAAAGACCAGCAGTACTTATCCAAATAAGTCACTGTCAGGCTCTGGAGTTGCCTTTAAACTTGCGGATGCTATTTATGAAAGATACTGTGCAAATAAAAAAATATTGTATGATTATATGGATATTATAATGATTGGAACAGTTGCAGATGTTGTGCCAATGACCGATGAAAACAGGTTTATCATAAAAAAAGGACTAAATAATTTAAAAAAAACCAAAATAAAAGGTTTGAAGTATATTATCAATTATTTGAAGATAAATCCTAGAAATATAACAACTAGCGATATTGGATTTTTCATTGCACCGATTTTTAATGCACTTGGAAGAATTGATAATTCAAAAAGTGTTGTAAATTTCTTTATTCAGGAAGATGACTTTAAACTTTTCTCAATAATTGAAGAAATGAAACGTGCGAATAAAATCAGGCGTTATTTGGAAAATGAGATTTATAATGAACTGGAAGAAAAAATACAGCGTCTGGAACGTCCAAAATATATTTTTATGAAAAGCAGAAAATGGCATTCTGGGGTAATTGGGGTAGTTTGCTCAAGAATTTCCATCAAATACAACATACCAGTAATTTTGATTTCAATAAAAAATGGATATGGAAAGGCATCATGCAGAAGTATCGAAGGAATAAATATTTTTGATATTTTAAAAAGTGTGTCAGACAAACTGGAGCGATTTGGAGGGCATGACTTGGCAGCTGGATTTCTTGTTTCGGAAAAGTATTTAGGCGAAATTGAAAAACATTTGCGTCAAAAACTTGCAAGAAAAAACAGGGAAAATGTACAAAAAACTTTGTATGTTGACGCATGGTTGAATATTGAATATTTAAACAAAAGAAAACTGCACGAAATAAACAGGCTGTCTCCTTTTGGGCTGGATAATCAGGAGCCAAATTTTATGGATTCAGATGTAAGTTTTCTTAATTTGACAAAATTTGGGATAAATAATCGGCACTTTAAGGGATTTATTAGAAAAAATAACCGTATTATTTCAGTAATTGGGTATAATTTAGGACATAAATTGAAAACAAATAATTTTTATAAGAAAAAATTTAAAATAGTTTATACTCCGATATTTAAGTCTGGGCATTCGGATTTATTTATCGAATTGAAAATAAAAGATTTTAAATAAAAATAAATTAATAAAAAAATTATATATAACAAAAAATTTTAGGAGGAATTAAAAAAATGGCAGTAAAAAAATTAAATGAATCTACTTATGAAGTATCAGCAGTTAGAGAAGGAGAAGAATTAAAACATTTAAAAGAACATGTTTTAGTACATTTTAAAGATGCAAAAGTCGACGGATTCCGTCCAGGACACGTACCTGCAAAAGTGATTGAAGAAAAATTCAAGAAAGAAATTGAAGGAGAAATATTAAACCATATTATTTCTGATGAATACAGAAAAGCAGTTGCAGAAAATGAATTAAAACCAATTGCTGATATTAAACTTGAAAAATATGAGCTTAATGATGACAAAGTTGAAGTAGTATTTACAATACCTGTATTGCCTGCATTCGAATTGGGACAATATAAAGGTGTGGAAGTAGAAAAGGAAAAAGTAGAAATTACTGATGAAAAAGTAAATGAAGAAATCGAAAGATTAAGAGAAAACGCTGCAAAACTAAAAGAAGTTGCAGAAAATGAAGAAGCTAAAAATGATGACGTTGTAAATATCAACTTTGAAGGATTTATAGATGGTAAAGCATTTGATGGAGGAAAAGCTGAAGGATACGACTTGACATTAGGTTCTCACAGCTTTATTGACACTTTCGAAGATCAAATCGTAGGACATAAAAAAGGTGATGAATTTGACGTAAATGTTACATTCCCTGAAGAATATCACGCTGAAAGCCTAAAAGGAAAACCAGCTTTATTCAAAGTAAAAGTAAATTCCATTAAGAGAAAAGAAGAAGCTGAATTAAATGATGATTTAGCAAAAGAATTAGGATTTGATTCTGTTGAAGATATGATAGCTAAAACTAGAGAAAATATTACAAAAAGAGAAGAAGCAAGAGCAGAAAATGGATTTAAGAACAAAGTTATAGACGCTGTAGTAAGCGGAACAGAAGTTGAAGTTCCAGAAGCATTAGTTCAAAGAGAAATTGACTATCAAATCAACAGATTTGCACAACAATTGCAAATGCAAGGAATTAATCTTAACCAATACTTCCAAATGACAGGGCAAACAATGGAAGCAATGAGAGAAAGTTCAAAAGAAAATGCTGAAAAAGCAGTAAAAACAGAATTAGTACTAGCTGAAATCGCAAAAGCTGAAGGAATTAAAGCAACTGATGAAGAAGTATCAAAAGAAATCGAAACATTAGCTGCAATGTATGGACTTGAAAAAGATGCATTAATCGCTGATGTAAGAAAAAACGGAAACTACGAAAGATTCATTGATGAAACAAACTATAGATTAGTAAATCAAAAAACAATTGATTTGTTAGTAAAAGAAGCAAAAGTTAAATAGTAATTTTGAGAAAATTGTTAAATAAAAAGAATATTTTGATTTTAGAAGAATTTTGTGATAAAATAGTTTATTGCGGAATTCTTTTTCTCTATATTTAAACTGCAAAATTTTAAAACAATTTTACTGTAATTTTGTAATAATGAGAAAAATAAAAAATGAAAGAAAATTGACAGAAATAGGAGGAAATAATATGTCAGCATATAGTCCAGTAGTTATTGAAAATGATGGGCGTGGGGAAAGAAGCTATGATATTTATTCAAGACTTTTAAAGGATAGAATAATTTTTGTAAGTGGAGAAGTTGAGGATGGAATGGCAAATGCAATTGTCGCTCAATTATTATTTTTAGATGCACAGGATAATGAAAAAGATATAGTTATGTATATAAACAGTCCAGGAGGAGTAATTACTGCCGGGCTTGCAATTTATGACACAATGCGTCACATTAAAAGCGATGTTTCTACAGTATGTGTAGGACAGGCGGCAAGCATGGGAGCAGTGTTATTAGCGGCTGGAACAAAAGGTAAAAGGTACTCGTTGCCAAACTCAAGAATCATGATTCACCAGCCACTAGGCGGAGCAAGAGGTCAAGCAACAGACATTCAGATTCAGGCAAAAGAAATTGAAAGAATGAAGGAAATTACAAGCAAAATTTTATCAGAAGCAACTGGAAAATCAGTAGAAGAAATCTATGCAGATACTGAAAGAGACAACTTTATGTCACCAGAAGAAGCTGTAAATTACGGATTAATTGATAAGATATTGTAATTATTTGCAAAAAGAACTATGGGTGAATAATTTACTAAAAATGATTTTAATTATAAGTGTTTTAATTTACTTAATTAATAATAATTTTTATGTATTATTTCTAGTTCATTTTAAGCAAGGGTATCAGACGCCATACCCTTGCATACCCGCTTTATGCAAAACTTTCTTATAAAAGAAAAAGAAAACTCGCTTTTGAATTTGCTATAAATGAATGTATATGATTTAAAAATTTTTACAAAAGCTCAAACAGTTCTTTTTCTTTTAACGAAATTTTGCTTGTTATAACGAAATAATAGATTTTTTTATTAAATATAGGTAAAAGTATAAATTTTAAAGAAAAAATGAGGTGAAAAATATTGGCAAATAAGAAAAAAAATTACTGTTCATTCTGTGGCAGGGAAGAGCATGAAGTGGAACGGTTAATACAGAGTCCTGAAGAGGATGATGTGTTTATCTGTAATGAATGTATAGAAGACAGTGCGGAATTGCTAGATAGTTTTAGGGAATATGACGAAAATGAGCATAACAGGGAAATCACGCTGTTAAAGCCGAAAGAAATAAAGGCAAAACTTGATGAATATATTATCGGACAGGAACAGCCTAAAAAGGTGTTGTCTGTGGCGGTTTATAATCATTTTAAGAGAATAATGCACAAACAGAAAAATGTAGATAATGATGTGGAGCTTCAAAAATCAAATGTACTGCTAGTAGGGCCTACTGGAAGTGGAAAAACCTTGCTTGCACAGACACTGGCGAAAACATTGAATGTGCCTTTGGCGATTGCAGATGCAACGACATTGACGGAAGCTGGATATGTTGGGGATGATGTCGAAAATGTACTTTTAAAACTGATAAAAGCGGCTGATTACGATATTGAAGCAGCAGAGCATGGAATAATTTATATTGATGAAATTGATAAAATCGCTAGAAAATCGGAAAATATGTCAATTACAAGGGATGTTTCTGGAGAAGGAGTTCAGCAGGCGTTACTTAAGATTATTGAAGGGACTGTTGCGAGCGTGCCTCCACAAGGTGGAAGAAAGCATCCAAATCAAGAAATGATTGAAATTAATACAAAGGATATTCTATTTATCGTTGGTGGAGCATTTGAAGGCTTGGAAGCGAAGGTTAAGGATAGAGTTAATGAAAAAAGAGTTGGATTCGGACTGGAAACAAATAATACAAAACTGGATGATTTGACATTGTTTGAAAATGTATTGCCTGAAGATTTAATAAAATTTGGTCTGATTCCTGAATTAATTGGGCGGTTACCAGTAATCACAGCACTTCATGGACTTGATGAAGAAGCCATGATTAAGATATTGACAGAGCCTAAAAATTCACTTGTTAAGCAATATAAAAAATATTTTGAGATGGAAAATGTCGATTTAGAATTTGAGAAGGATGCGATTACAGAAATTGCACAGCTGGCACTTAAACGAAAAATTGGAGCGAGGGGGCTTCGTTCAATTATTGAAAGTGTTATGACTGATTTGATGTACGAAATTCCATCAAAAAACAATGTTAAGAAAGTAATAATTACTAAAGAAGCAGTTACAGATAAAGAGAAGGTAATTGTTGAATAATTAAAACAAAGTATGAAAGGGGAAATTATGCAAAATAAACCATTTATAGCTACAAGAGAATTAGTTGTCTTTCCAGGTGTTGTAACTCCGATTTTTATTGGTAGACAATCAAGCTTGAAAAGTCTTGAAGAAGCAATAGCAAGATTTGACAGTAAACTAATTCTTTCAGCACAAAAAGATGCAAATGTAGAAGAGCCAAAATTTCCAGAAGATGTGTATGAAACAGGAGTACTGGTTCATGTAATACAGACTGTAAAAATGCCAAATGGAAATGTAAAAGTTCTGGTTGAGGCAAAACATAGGGTTTTAATCAATCAATTTCCAAAAGATGATAAAGGTGTTGTTTATGCTGAATATGAAGAAATTTTTTCAAAACCAATTGATGAAAGTAAAGCTGAAGCACTAAAACGTAGGGTTATTGATGAATTTTCAAATTATGCACAAAAAACTAATAAAGTACTGCCTGATATTATTTACAATATAAAAGAAATAAGTAATATTGACAAGGTTTTTGATTTAATTTGCACGAACTTAATGGTTGCAGTTGAAACGAAACAGGAGTTACTTGAAACACTTGATGTTGAAGCAAGAGCGTATAAAATTTTGGGTATTCTTGAGAGAGAAATTGAAATTTTTATGCTTGAGCGTGAAATTGAAAATCGTGTAAAGGAACAGATGGCAGAAGTTCAGAAAAACTATTATTTACGTGAAAAAATTAAGGTAATGCGTGAAGAAATGGGTGAAGGAACTGATTCTGACGAGGAACTGGAGGAACTTGACCAAAGAGTTAAAGATGCAAAAATTCCTCAGGAGCTAAAAGATAAACTGGCAAAAGAGCTTTCAAGAATGAAGAAAATGCCAGATTTTTCTGCTGAGTCTTCAGTAATTAGAACGTATCTTGAAACTGTACTTGAATTACCGTGGGAAGTTTCAACTAATGATGAAATTGATATTGAAAAAGCTGAAAAAATTCTGAATGAAGATCATTATGGATTGGAAGAAGTTAAGGAAAGAATACTAGAATTCTTGGCAATTAAAAAATTGAATAACACATTAAAAGGTTCAATTATCTGTCTTGTGGGACCTCCAGGTGTAGGGAAAACATCACTTGCACATTCGGTAGCACGTTCAATGAACAGAAAATTCACAAGAATCTCACTTGGTGGAGTAAGAGATGAAGCTGAAATTCGTGGACATAGAAGAACTTATGTAGGAGCAATGCCAGGAAGAATTATAAATTCTTTAAAACAAGTTGGTGTAAATAATCCAGTAATGCTATTTGATGAAATTGATAAAATGGCTTCTGATTTTAGAGGAGATCCCGCTTCAGCAATGCTGGAAGTTTTAGATCCTGCACAAAACAACTCATTTGAAGATCATTATATTGACCATACTTTTGACTTGTCAAACGTATTTTTCATTTGTACAGCAAATGATTTGGGCGGAATTCCAGGACCGCTTCGTGACAGAATGGAGATTATTTCAATTGAATCGTACACAGAATTTGAAAAATTAAATATTGCAAAAAGATATTTAATACCTCAAACACAAGAAGAAAACGGATTAAAGGAATTCAAAATTTCATTTTCTGATAAAGCAGTTATGAAAATTATAAATGAATACACAAGAGAAGCTGGAGTAAGAAATTTACGAAGAGAAATTGGTAAATTATTCAGAAAAATAGCAAAAGAAATACTTGTATCAAAATCTAAGAGCAAAAAAATCTCTGTTTCTGAAATAAAAATCAAGAAATATTTAGGAAATGCAAAATTCAGAGCAGATAAAGTCAAGGAAAAAGAAGGTAAAATTGGTGTTGTCAATGGACTTGCATGGACAGCAGTCGGAGGTACAACTCTAGAAGTGCAGGCAGTAAAAATGGAAGGAAAAGGTGTACTGCAGCTTACAGGAAAACTAGGAGATGTAATGCAGGAATCAGCTAGAGTGGCTTATTCTTACGTACGGCATATAAAAAATGAACTTGGAATCAAGGAAAAATTTAACGAAACAACAGATGTTCATCTGCACTTCCCAGAAGGAGCTGTACCAAAAGACGGGCCATCAGCAGGTATTACAATTACAACAGCGATAATTTCAGTATTGACGGATAAAGAAGTTAGACAGGATGTTGCAATGACAGGAGAGATTACAATTACTGGAGAGGTTTTAGCAGTTGGTGGAATCAAGGAGAAGGTAATTGGAGCTCACAGGGTTGGAATTAGAGATGTTGTACTTCCTTATGACAATAAAGTTGATACAGAGGAATTGCCAAAGGAAATTGCAGACCAGATGAAATTCTACTTTGCTAAAACTTATGATGATGTGAAAAAGATTGTTTTTGTGGATAAGAAAAATAAAGAAGTAAAGAAAAGCAAGGCTGTGAAAAAATAAATATATTGATTTAAATATTGGGAAATTCTATTTTATAGAGTTTTCCATTTTATTTTGAGAAAATAATAAAAGAGAAAGAAATATGAAATTATTTTATCCTAAATTTTAACAAAAGAAAAAAAGGAGTAATATCTCTGTTAAGATATAACTCCTTATTCCAAAGTTTCTTAATTTTTCAAAATCTATTTGATTTTATAATTACTTGTTATACAAGAATTTATGTAAAGAATATATTTATTTATAAGAAATTAATTCACAGTTTAACTAAATGGATTAATTGCCCATCTAAATGTCTTGTTGTAATAATTACTGTCTAAACTAGAAACTGTTACTCTTCTACTTCCAGAAGAAGCGTGAATAAATTGTCTATTACCCATATAAATACCTACATGAGAAATACGACCTTTTCCAGTTGTTTCAAAAAATACCAAATCGCCTTTCGTCATATTCATTGATGAAATTCTTGGTTTAAATGTTGCTTGTGAACTTGAAACTCTAGGCAAGTTTACATCAGCAGCTTTTTTGAATACATAACCAACGAAGCCAGAACAATCAAAACTGTTAGGACCAGTTGCTCCCCAAACGTACGGTGAACCTAATTTTGTTTGTGCAAAAGAGATAATTTGATCTCTTACTGCTGTAGAAGAACTTCCACTACTTTTCACCTCTTGTTTTGGTTTTGATACAACAGATAAATCTATAGTTTTATTACTATAATGATTTTTGATTGTATTTTGTAAATCTGCAAATGATAAAGCAGATATAACTAAAGCTCCAGCTAGCATCAATATTTTTTTCATTAGAACCTCCAATCTACCTTTGAACTTTGGTAAATATATTATAGCAACATTGTCTTTTATTTTAGTTTTTAAAAAATTAATTTTAGATTAATTAAATGATAGTATAACTTATAAAATTGTTTGAAACAACTAAATTAAAGTAAATTAAATTGAATTTATAGCATATTTAATAGTTCAAAATCAATTATTTTACTTCTACAATAACTTTTCCATTAGCACTATTCGTTTCTAAAAATTTATGTGCCAAAGAAATTTCATTTAATGTAAAAATTTTTGCAATTCTTGGCTTTATACCATGTTTTTCAATAAAATCAAACATTTCTTTTATTGTATCTTTTTTGACAATTGTGCTGTTAAATGAAGTTAGGTAGGATTCTGAAGGGATTTCGTCAAGCGGCTCAAAATTTTTAATTACCCATCCTCCAAGACAGCCTGTCATACAGACTATTCCACCTTGTTTCACAGATTTTAAAGAATTTTTCAAAGTAGGAGTACCGATTAAATCAAGAACTTTGTCAACTCCGTCTGGAAAATATTCTTGTAACTGAGTGTCAAAAGTTTCATCTTGAATTAGGACAAAATCTGCTCCCATTTCTTTTAAAAATTCAACTTTAGTCTTACTTCTTGATGTTGCAATCACAGTATTTCCAAAACTTTTGGCAAGCTGAATTGAAGCAAGGGCAACTGAACTTGTTCCGCCACGAATCAACAGAGTGTCAGTGTTTTTTAACTGCAGGCTTTTGAATAAAGAGCCGTAAGCTGTGTAGTATAATTCAGGATATGCTGCAAGCTTTGCCCAGTTTGTTTCTGAAAGAGTTATCGGATAAACTTGAGAAGGCGGTACAAGCGTGTATTCTGCGTAACTTCCGTTAAATTCACGTCCCAAACCATTCATCATTGTGAAAACTCTATCTCCTTTTTGAAAATCGCTGTCAGAAGCATCTTCAATAACGCCAGCACATTCAATTCCAATCACACGTGGCAATTTCACAGAAACAGAAAATCCATCTCTAGTAAATATTTCAGCCCGATTTATTCCAAAAGCCTTAATTTTTATAAGAATCCAGCCATTTTTTACTTTCGGAATTTCAATATTTTGAATTTTTAATTCATCAGCAGTACAAGGTTTTTCAAGAACAACAGCTTTCATAGTATTTTTTTTATTTGACATAGTAAAATTCCTTTCTTACTTTTAAATTTTAATTGACAAAAATAATTCTTTATAGTATTATACTATATAGAAGTAAAAAGTCAAGAAAATTTTGTTTAGGTTAGGAGGCTATGATGAATAAAAAAGTAAATTTGGGAATATATATAAGCAAAATTAAACAGACGCACGATAGAATCTTAAATTATATTCTTTCAAAAAGAGAAATTACCGTTTTTAATGGTGAACGTGGGAAAATCCTGCATATACTCTGGAAAAAAGATAATATAACGTGCAAGGAATTGTCGGAAAAAACGGGGCTTGCGATAAATACGCTTACACCGATGCTGGATAGGATTGAAAAGGCTGGACTGATAGAAAGATTACCACATCCTGATGATAGACGGAAAGTGCTGATAAAACTTACAGAATACGCACAAGGCTTTAAAAAAGAATATGAGAAAATTTCTGAAACTATGACAAATTATGTTTATGAGGGATTTTCTCAAGAGGAAATTGAGATGTGTGAAGGTTTTTTTAAAAGAATTTCGCAAAATTTAGAGAAAGTTGAAAAGGAAAGAAGCAAGAAATAACGGGAAGGAGAGAATATGAACAAAATTATAGAATTTCAGAACGTGAATAAAGTGTATCCGAATGGAAATGAAGCTGTAAAAGATATAAATTTTTCGATAAATGAAGGAGAATTTATTGTGTTTATCGGAACTTCGGGAAGCGGAAAAACTACAGCTTTGAAAATGATAAATAGGCTGGAGGATGCGACTTCTGGAAAAATAGAAATAAAAGGGAAAAATATTTTTGAATATAATATTCATAAAATGCGTTGGAATATGGGTTATGTCTTACAGCAAGTGGCTTTATTTCCACATCTGACAGTAGAAGAAAATATAAGTATCGTGCCTGAACTGAAAGGGTGGAAGAAAGATGAGATTAAGGCAAGGACAGAGGAACTTCTGGAAATGATTGGGCTAGAAAGCGAGAAATATTTGAAAAGAATGCCGTCTGAACTGTCTGGCGGGGAAGCACAGAGAATCGGAATTGCAAGGGCATTAGCAGGGAATCCTGAAATTATACTTATGGATGAGCCTTTTAGTGCATTGGATCCGATTACAAGGAAAAGTTTACAGAAAGACATAAAAGAATTGCAGCAGAAAATTAATAAAACAATTGTTTTTGTAACACATGATATTGAAGAAGCCTTTTATCTGGGAGACAGGATTTTTATAATTAAGGATGGAAAAATTCTTCAATCTGGGACGAAATCCGAATTAATTAATAATCCGAAAGATGAATTTGTAAGGGAATTTATCAGTTTGGAGCAAAATAAAAATGCTGAAAATGAAATTGATAAGAAAATTATTGATAAATTAAAGGAAAATGGGGAATATGAGAAAATGATTTTAGAAATAAAAAAAATATAAATAAAAATGAAAAAAATTTTTAAAAGATTATTATTTTAATAGTTTTCAGAAATATCCTAATAAAGAAGTAATTTTAATAATTTTTGAAAATAAATTATTAATAAAACTAAGAAAAACAATTTGAAAGAAAGAAGGAAAATAAAAATGAAAAAAACATTAGTGGTTTTGGCACATCCTGATATGGAAAATTCAAGAGCGAATAAAGCCTTTAAAAAAGAAGCAGAAAAATTATCAGATATAGAGCTGTATAATATTTATGAAAAATATCCTGATGGAAAGATTGACGTTGAAAAAGAACTGAAATTATTGTCTGAAACAGGGACTTTAATATTGCAATTTCCTTTATTTTGGTTTAATTGTCCGTCTTTACTTAAAGAATGGATAGATACTGTATTTATGGCAGCTCATTATGGCGAAAATAAAGTGCTTAAAGGTAAAAAAATTGGAGTTGCAGTGACAACTGGAGGAATTGCATCAAGATATGATGGAACAAATGGATTGACAATAAAAGAAGTGTTAAAACCATTTTTATTAAGCATAGCTCATGTCGAAGGAATTGAATTGCCAATTTATTCATTATATGGGGCAATGCCTGATTTAAGCGATGAAAAGATTGTTGAAAGTGCAAAAAAATATGCAGAATATATAAAAAATAATTTACAAGATTAGTTTAAATTCAAAATAAACAGTTATAATTAGGCATGCTGAAAACTATTAAAATAATAATTTTTTAAAAAATTTTTTAAGTCAAAAACAACAGTATTAGTTTTATAACAATTCATAAACAAAATACAACATAGATTTTGAATTTTTTAGACACTCCCTAATTTAACTTTAAATGAGAAAATTTTAGAAATTAAAGGAGAAAAATAATGAATAATAACTTTTTTCAAGTATTTTATGAGCGGAAAGAGGAGTTTTTTAAGGCTGTTCTTGAGCATATGCAGATTTCATTTTATGCACTTGTGATTGCTTTAATTATTGCAATTCCGCTTGGAATTTATTTGACATATAAGAAAAAAATAGCAGAAATAATTATCGGACTTACAGCAATAATGCAAACTATACCTTCACTCGCATTACTTGGATTATTGATTCCAATTATGGGAATTGGTAGAAAACCAGCAATTACAGCACTTGTAATTTATGCACTGCTTCCAATTTTAAGAAACACATATACAGGAATAAATGGGGTAGATCCAGTATATATGGTAGCTTCAAGGGCTATGGGAATGAATAAGGCACAGCAGCTTTTTAAAATTCAACTGCCACTTGCGATGCCTGTAATTATGGCTGGAATTCGTACAGCGACAGTGCTTATCATTGGAACGGCGACACTTGCTTCGTTAATTGGTGCAGGAGGGCTTGGAAAACTAATTTTGCTTGGACTTGATAGAAATAATATGAACTTAATTTTACTTGGAGCAATTCCATCAGCATTGTTAGCAGTTTTATTTGATTTTGTACTGAAAAAACTGGAAAATAAAAACTGGAAAGTAATTGTAATTTCATTTATAAGTTTATTTATAATATTTTTGGCTGGAAATTTAGTTGTGAATAAGCAAAGCAAAAAAGATAAAATTGTAATTTCAGGGAAATTGGGAACAGAGCCTGAAATATTGATAAATATGTATAAACTTCTGATTGAAGCGGAAATGAACGTGGATGTAGAACTAAAATCAGGATTTGGAAATACATCATTTAACTTTAATGCCTTAAAATCAGGAGATGTCGATATTTATCCTGAATTTACAGGAACTGTAGTATTTACATTCCTTAACGAAACGCCAGTAAGCAATATAAAAGACCAAGTTTATGAGCAGGCTAGAAATGGAATCTTGAAAAAATATGATATGGTACTGTTAAAGCCGATGGCATACAATAACACTTATGCAGTTGGGGTTACACAAAAATTTGCAAGTGAAAATAATCTTACAAAAATATCGGATTTGGCACGAGTGAAGGATAAGGCAAAAGTTGGATTTACACGAGAATTTGTTGACAGGGAAGACGGATACAAAGGAATGAAGAAATTATATAACTTTGAATTTTCAAGTGTGAAGGAATTTGAGCCGAAATTACGTTATGTGGCAGTACAGAGTGGAGATATAAATGTGATAGATGCTTATTCTACGGATAGTGAGCTGGAGCAGTATAAAATTACAGTTCTAGAAGACGATAAGAATTTATTCCCACCTTATCAGGGAGCTCCTTTAATGAAAAGAGAAACTTTGAAAAAATATCCGAAATTAGAGCAAATTTTGAATAAATTACATAATAAATTCACAGATGATGAGATGCGTAAAATGAACTTTGAAGTGGGAGTCAATGGAAAAAAGGCTTATGATGTGGCAAAGGAATATTTGATTAAAAATGGAATGATAAAAAAATAAAAACAAAAAATGACAGTATATCAATTTTTATCACTGTCATTTTTTTCTTGAATAATGAATATGGAGAGAGAATTAGAATAATTCACTATTCAAGATATGAATTATTAAAAATATATTTATTAGCATTATTATTAGTACGATTTTATTAACCAAGTTAATTTTTAGGAATATCATTAGATCTTGGTCCTCTATGACGGTTATTTAGCATTTCTATTAATTTACTAGCTTCATCTTTTGAAACTTTTCCGCTGTTTAATGAATTTATTAATGTTTGAATTTCTGTATCAGTTAATCTTTTGGGAGCATCTTTTGGTTTGCATTTATCATTTGGTTTTCCATGAGGTCCCTTTCTTTCCAACATTTTTGCAATTTCAGCACCTTCATCTTTTGTAATTTTTCCATTAGTTAGTTTTTTCTTTAACTCTTCTATTTTAGCAGGATCAGGTTTTTTTATAATATTTCCATTTTCATCCAGAAGATTTCCGTTGCTGTCTTTTTGTAATTTATGTGGTGGTTTACATTCATTATTAGGCATACTATTAGCAGCAGTAGTAGCTCTGTTATTATTATTTGCCGTAATTGTTGTTCCTGCAAATATTGATAATGATGTTAGTAAAGCGATTCCTAAAATTTTCTTTTTACCTATTTTTTTCATAGTAATTCCTCCAATTGTTTATTTATAATTTTATTTTTTTCGTCTTTCTTACCGACAAGAGTATAATATCACTAAATTTTGACAAAAAAATGAAGAATTTGTGTCTTTTTTGTGAAATTTTAATTTTATTGTTAAATTGAGTATCAAATGAATTCGAATTCATTATAATTTTGTTTATCAAAATATTATCATTACAAATATAAAATAATTATTTTTTACTGTGGACTTTTTTAAATATATATGTAATAATTTAATATAAGAATTTTTTCACAAATAAATTTGATAGGAAAGGAGAATGTAATAAAATATAGAGATTTTATTGCAATGTAAAGAATGAGAAATAAAGAAACTTTGGAAAAAGTCTCAAATGCTGCAAAGGATAAGGTTAGATTTTTAAAAGAGCATAGCGGGAAATATTTTTTATCTGCATTTTTGGCTGGAATGTTTATTGGAATTGGAATTTTATTGACATTTACGGTTGGTGGAGTTAGTAGCGGCTTACCAACTAACAAAATTCTTATGGGAATTAGTTTTGGAATAGCGCTTAGCCTTGTAGTTGTATTTGGAACAGAACTTTTTACAGGGAATAATATGATAGGGGTAGCAGGGCTTCTGAACAAGGGTATAAGCTTTAAGGATATGATTTTTATGTGGATAGCATCTTATCTTGGAAATATTGTAGGATCAATTATGCTTGCAATAGTATACGTATTTTCAAATTCTGCTTCAAAACCTGTTGTAGAATTTATTGTGAAAGTTTCAAAGGCAAAAATTACTGCACTGCCTCACGAACTGTTTTTTAAAGGAATTTTATGTAATATTCTTGTGTGTCTTGCGGTTCTGGCTGGAATAAAATTAAAAGAGGAAACTGCTAAGCTAATAATGGTATTTTGGTGTTTATTTGCATTTATAACTGCTGGATTTGAGCACAGTGTTGCTAATATGACTCTTTTAATGATGGGGATAATATACAATGGAGCAAAAGAAATAACATTAAATGGTTATTTTTATAATTTATTATTTGTAACATTGGGGAATATTGTTGGTGGAGCATTTGTTGGTTTTGCTTGCTATTATTTAGCAAAAAAGGATAAATAATAATTTAAATAAAAAAATAATTTTTAAACGGAGAGATAAAGTAAAATTTAGGAGGGAAAATGAAAATCAGTTTAAATCGTGAAAATTTTAATCTGGCACTTGAAAAGCTGAAAAAAGAATACAAGATATATGCTCCAATTGAGATACCATTTCGTGGTACATTTTCAGATACTTCTGTAATCAGATATTCTGAAATTGAAAAAATTGATGAAATATGTTTTGACAAAAAATCTCATTTTTCAGCAAAAGAAATAATGTTGCCAATAACACAAACAATGTTTTATTTTACAGAAGAAGGATGCAAGATGCCCAAAGAACAGGAACAAAAATATCTTATATTTCTTAGAAGCTGTGATTTACATGGTGTCAAAAGAGTTGATGATATTTACTTGAATAATAAATTTTTGGATATTTACTACAAGAGGGTTAGAGATAAAGTTAAATTTGTAGTGTTTGGATGTCCAAATTCATTTGAGAACTGTTTTTGTGTAGATATGGGCACTAACAAGACTGATGAATATAATATTGGAATAAAAGTTACAGAAGAGGAAATATTTGCTGATATAAAAGATGATGAGCTGAAGGTTTATTTTAAAGAACTTATCGCTGAGAAAAACAATGGAAGTAATGATGAACATAAAATAAATGAAATGTACATGGATGTAAAAGATGAAAAAATGAAAAAATATCTTGAAGAGATAATTGCTGAAAATAATAGCAATAAAATAAAGGAAAATGTTGAATTTGAAATGGAATTTGTAGAAGATAATGAAATTCATGTGGATATTCCTGACAATATTGAGCTTGAAGATATAATAAATTTGGATTTATGGCGTGAATACGACAGCCGTTGCATAGCCTGCGGAAAATGTAACTTTGTTTGTCCAACTTGTACCTGCACGACTACACAAGATGTTTTTTACAGCGAAAATGAAAACAATGGAGAAAGAAGACGTGTGTGGGCTTCATGTCATGTGAACGGCTTTACGGATATGGCTGGAGGGCATTCATTCAGGCAAAGGCACGGAGATAGAATGAGATTTAAGGTAATGCACAAAATATCTGATTTTAAAAAGAGATTTGGATATCAGATGTGTACAGGATGTGGAAGATGTGATGATGCGTGTCCTGAATATATTTCATTCTCAAACTGTATAAACAAGCTAAGTGCCGAATTAAAAAGAATTTCGGCTGAAAAAAGAGGTGAAAAATCAGAATGAGTACAATTAACACATTAAATACAATAAATATGGATGAACAAGCTATAATGGATATGAATGTATATTTACCGACTGTTCACAAACTTTTGTTCATCGAGAAAGTTACCGAGCTGGAATGGCTATTTCGTGTGGAGTATAAAAAGGGAAGTGTAGAAGCTGGACAGTTTATGCAGGTTTCGTTACCAGGAGTTGGAGAAGCCCCTATTTCCATTGCAAATTTTGACTTGGAGGAAGGGTATCTTGATTTTCTTATTAGAAAAGTTGGGAAAGTTACAGATGAAATTTTTGAATTGAAAGCAGGAGATAGAATCTTTTTGAGAGGTCCTTATGGGCATGGATTCCCAATCGAACAATACAAAAATAAGCATATTGTAATGGTTGTTGGAGGAAGTGGAATTGCTCCAGTTCGTCCAATTATCGAATATTTTACAAAGCATCCTGATGAAATGAAGTCCTTTAAAATCATTGTTGGATATAAAAATTATGAAAGTGTTATTTTTGAAGAGGAATTTCCACGTTGGAGGGAAAATATTGAAATACTTGTAACATTGGATAATGTAGAAACAGCAAGAAATATTGGAAAAACAGAAAATGAAATTCATGAAGGAATGGTTACAAAATATATTCCAGATTTAAAAATTCCTGAAAATATGGATGAAGTTGAATACATTGTTGTAGGTCCTCCAGTAATGATGCATTTTTCTTGCCTTGAAATCCTAAAAACAGGTATTCCAACTGAAAAAATATGGGTTTCCTTTGAAAGAAAGATGTCCTGTGCCGTTGGGAAATGCGGGCATTGTAAAATTGATGAAACGTATATTTGCCTTGAAGGTCCAGTATTTAGATATGATTTTGCAAAAAAACTGCTTGATTAAGATATGAATTTTAAGAAAAAACAAAAGAAGAGGTAAAAATAATGAGCATGGATATAAATAGAAAAACTGTTACCAAAAATGCATTCAGGGTAACAAAGGACAGATCTAAAACCGCATTGCGTGTGAGAGTGCCAGGAGGAGCAATTACTGGGGAAATAATGGAAATGGTTGCAAAGATAGCTAACACTTATGGAGATGGAAATGTTCATATTACAACTCGTCAAGGTTTTGAAGTGTTGGGAATTTCTTGGAATGATATTGAAAAAGTAAACAAGATGGTGCAGCCAATTATGGAAAAACTGGAAATTAATTATAAGGATAAGGATAAAGGATATGCTGCAGCTGGTACGAGAAATATTGCCGCTTGTATTGGAAACAAAGTGTGTCCAAAAGCTGCCTATAATACGACAGAATTTGCAAAAAAAATCGAAAAAGCAATATTTCCACATGATTTTCACTTCAAAGTAGCATTAACAGGTTGTCCAAATGATTGTCAAAAAGTTAGGATGCATGATTTTGGAATAATTGGAATGGCAAAACCTGAACTTGATGAATCTAAATGTGTTTCTTGCGGAATGTGTGAAAGAAAGTGTAAAAAGCTTTCAACAGGAGCAATTTCATATAAAAATTATAAACCTGTAAGAGATCACCAAAGATGTATAGGTTGTGGAGAATGTGTATTGAACTGTCCAACAGGAGCATGGACAAGGTCTCCTAAAAAATATTACAAACTTGCAATAATGGGAAGAAGTGGAAAACAAAATCCAAGATTGGCAGAAGACTGGTTATTCTGGGCAGATGAAGAATCGATAATAAAAATTATAAAAAATACTTACGAATATGTTGACAAATACATCGACAGAAGTCTTCCAAAAGAGCATATTGGATACATTGTTGACAGAACAGGTTTTGAAGAGTTTAAAAAATGGGCATTAAAAGATGTTAATCTTCCAGAAGAAGCTGTAATTGTAAATAATGTGTACTGGAAAGGTATAAAATATCAAGGAATATTGTAAAATGATTTGACTTTTTTAGAAAAGAGGGCATACTAATCAATAAATTTTCTGAATAAACATAAAAAACAATTTGCATTGCAGCTTAAAGTATTGTATAATTAAAATATAAAAAGAACACAAATAATTAATACATAAAATGGAATAAATGTACTTGACATAGATAGATATTTAAAACGTAAGGAGATGATAGCAATGTTTAAGAAAATTTTACTCTTGGTTATTCTTGTGATGGCTATAGTTGGGTGTACTGCAGAAGATATAGCCATTTGGAAAGATTCAAATCGGAGAATCGCTGAAAAAGGTATAAGATGTTATAGAAGGGCTAACGGAGAAGCCTACTGTAAAGACAAGTACGGAAACAGGACATACTAGCTATATGTAAATATATGCAGAGGGATAATGATAATCAGGAAAGAAGGGAATATATATTAAAGGCAGGGGCTTCCCATAAAGGGGAATGCCTTCCTGCCTTTTTTTAATAAATATTTTATTTCTATTCTATCCAAGTTCTATTTCTTCATTAATTTTCTGGTGAAAATCAATCTTATTTTCAACATCAATAACATTGACTAACCATCTGTTTGAGGTACAGTTTTTTATAAATTCATCTATTCTGTTTATGCCATTCATTTCTTTCAGGGTTACGACTACCCCAAATCTGATTCCTTCTCCATCGGAAGGATTTAGTCTGTTATTTGTCTTAATTTCCATTCCCCAATTTTTATTTGTATAAGAATTTTTTGCTATCATTTTTTTAGTTACACTTTCAGCAGTATATTTTACATTATCCCATTTTCTGAACTGGTTTCGCGCTTCTTTTTCTAAAAGATAATTTTTCTCACTGTTTAAAATTTCATCCCTGTTTTGCCTGTCGCCTTTAATATCATTTAATTCTCCGTTATCCTGTATTCTTCCGAACTGAAGATTAAGTTCCGTATTTGTATAGTCTACGCCTTGTGCTCTGTCACATAAATTAATTTCTTCTAAGTAAGATTTCTTAAAAAATATAAAAGACGAATTACAATCTAAAAAAATAAATGTTGTGAGATAATACATGTGTGACAAGAATATACAAAAAAAGAAAGGTTTCTGATATAATGTAAATCTACCAAACCACATTAAGGAGAAACCTTTCATATGAGTAGTATATCAGAAATATACCGTGCTCGTCAACGGGCAATTGAGTATGCAATAAAACATAATAATAATTCAAAGGCAGCAGTGAAGTATAAGACATCACGTCAGCAGATAAAACGTTGGAGAAACAGATACGACGGCACAGTCCAATCTCTCCTGCCAAAAAGCAGAAGACCTAAAAGCCACCCGAACCAGCACACGCAAGAAGAAATAGAGATGGTTATGAGAAAATACAGGAAATTTGGCTATGAAGGGCTGGCAGAAGTTTATGTTAAAGTAAGAAAGGAAGGCTACAGCCGTACATACGATTCAATGTGCAGGATAATAAGGAAAATGAAGGGCAATGCCAAAGAAAAGCCTAAAAAGCTGTATAAAAGAAAAAAGAAAGTTGAACAGGCGAAGTACCCTGGGGAAAGAGTTCACAAATTCTGAAAATGATAAGAAAACGCTGTTTGAGGTGAAACTGGAGGAGAAGGGGATAGAGTACGTGACAACCCGTCCATATTCGCCATGGGAGAATGGAAAAGTGGAAAGAAGCCACAGGCTTGACAGCAAGTACTATGAAGACAAGAAATTTAAAAGCAAGGAAGAACTGTTAAGGGCAATAAGGAAATACAATACAAGATACAACAACATATCAAGAAAAGTATTAGGCTTTAAGAGTCCAAATGAAGTATTAAAAGAGTACAATGAAAATCAGTAGGTTAAAGATATATTAGGAAAGAAATATTTTTTTTATATATTTTTGTAACAAATGTTTGACATCTATACAATATAAATTTGTAAAAATTTCAAAATACTATTGATTTTTTTTTAAAATGTAGTATAATTAAATAGATTGGGAAAAAAATAATTTGATTTAACAATTATTATAAATTTTGTTTAAAAATTAAAATATGAATATAGTGAAGGAGAGGAAATAGATGAAAGTAGTTGTAATTGGATGTACACACGCTGGTACAGCGGCAATCTTAAATTTGAGAAAGACAAATCCTGATGCGGAGATAACAGTATTTGAAAGAAATGATAATATTTCATTCTTGTCTTGTGGGATTGCTTTGTATGTAGGAGGAGTTGTAAAAGACCCTCAAGGGTTGTTTTACTGCTCACCTGAAAAATTAAGAGAATTAAATGTTGACACTAGAATGAGACATGAAGTAAAGAATGTTGATATTGAAGGTAAAAAAGTAAGAGTTGTGAATTTGGAAACTGGAATTGAATTTAATGAAACTTTTGACAAATTGATTATCACATCTGGTTCTTGGCCTATTATTCCACCAATTGAAGGAATTGACTTGAATAATATTTTGCTTTGTAAAAATTATAATCATTCAAATGAAATTATTGAAAGAGCAAAACATTCACAAAAAGTTATTGTTGTTGGAGCAGGATACATTGGAGTGGAACTTGTTGAAGCATTTAGGGATAATGGAAAAGAAGTTGTGTTAGTAGATGCGGAAGAAAGAGTTTTGAGTAAATATTTTGACAAGGAATTTACAGATGTTGCTGAAGAATCGTTTAAACATAGAGGAATTGTAATTGCAACTGGAGAAAAAGTTGTTAAATTTGAAGGAAGTAATGGAAATGTAACAAAAGTAATTACTGACAAAAATGAATATGAAGCTGATATGGTAATTATGTGTGTTGGATTCCTGCCAAGCACTTCATTGTTTAAAGGACAGCTTGAAATGCTTCCAAATGGAGCTATTAAAGTTGACGAATATATGAGAACAAGCAATAAAGACGTTATGGCTGCAGGAGACTGCTGTTCAGTATTCTATAATCCGCTACAAAGAGAAAGATATATTCCACTTGCAACTAACGCTGTAAGAATGGGAACATTAGCAGGTATAAACTTGCTTGAAAATAAAGTTAGACATCTTGGAACACAAGGTACTTCAGGAATTAAAATTTACGAAAACAATATGGCTGCAACTGGATTAACAGAAGAAATTGCAAAACAGGAAGGAGTAGAGGTTGAAAGTGTAATTGCAGTTGACAACTATCGTCCTGAATTTATGCCAACTTATGAAAAAGTAACATTAAAAGTGGTATTTGAAAAAAATAGCAGAAGAATTTTAGGAGCACAGTTAACTTCTAAAATTGACTTAACACAATCAATTAATACATTGTCAGTATGTATTCAAAATAAAATGACTGTAGAAGAATTGGCATTTGTAGACTTCTTCTTCCAGCCTCATTACAACAAGCCTTGGAACTTCTTGAATTTAGCAGGATTAAATACTTTAAAATAGAATTTAAGATAATTAAGGGATAAAAATGGATAAAATGATAGTAAAATATGACAAAAATTTTAGAATGAAAATCGAAAATAACAGAAATAGCGAGATTATTTTGACAGACCGTAATGGCGAAATGCTTTCTCCGTCAGAACTTCTGGCTGCCTCTGTAGCTTCATGTGCAATGACAGTTTTATCAATAAGATTAGAATCTAATAATCAGAATTTTGAAAATTGTTATGCAGAAGTTGGAAAAACAGTCGATTTAACAACTTTTAAAGTCACAGAAATCAATATTGCGTTTCATCTAAAAAAGGAATACAGTCAGGAAGTAAGAGAAAAAGCTGAAAAATCAGTAGAAGAAATGTGTGTAGTTGGCAGAAGTTTAAGTAAAGATGTGAAACAAAACTATTCATTTATTTATGATGTTGAATAGAAAAAATAATTAATAAAAAAGGAGCAATCTCATAGATTAATGAAGAGAACTCCTTTTTTACTATATTAACTTTTTAATTTTGAAAAAATTAAGATTTTAATTGTAATGATTTATTACATTTTGAAATCTCCAGTTTCACCATTATTGGCTTTATTAATTAAAAAGTTTGACATTTGTTTAAATTCTGATACCGCTGTTGCGTCTTTTCCCGTTACGGAACTTACGTTTTGGGAATTTATAAGATTTCTTGAAATTTCAAGAGCTATATCTCTAAATGAGTTTTGATTCATTGATAATAATTCACCTTTTTGATTTTTTCTGTCGTACTGGGCACCAATTATTTTACCATCTTTAACAGTTAATTTTACGAATGAAGTCCAGTTACCATCATGCTTTTTTTCAACAGAATAAATACCATTTTTCATTGCTGAAAAGCCCAAAACATTTAATAAAAACATTAATACAAACAATAATTTTTTCATACTTAAACACCACTTTCTAAAATAAAAATTTTTTCTTAAATCTCCTTAAATATATATTCGGATTACTTTAAAATATAATTATAAAAATTAATAAAATATCATGTGAAAATCAATTTTATTTTAATCTTTTTTAGTTAGTTTTAAAGTCTTCCTACTATAATTATACACTATTTTATAAAAAAATCAATCGTTTTTAATAAAACCCTTGAGTATCAGTCAAGTATCCATCTTTGTTATAAAAACTCCAGTTTCCATAAGCTTTGTAGTTTTTTAATGCACCTTGAACTTTGATTTTTCCGTTATCATAATATTGGGTAAAATTACCATTTCCATTTACAAGTTTCATTTCACGCTCTTTTGAACCATTTCTTGAATACCCAAGAATTTCAGTAATTATACCGTTTTGATAAGTTTCAATTAATTTTTTCTTACCATTTTCATAATTCCAAGTCCATTGTCCATTTCTAAAGTTACTTGAATAATTCCCATTTGAACGTATAGTACCATTAGAATAATACGATTTTGCTTCACCGTTTAATTGTCCGTTTGCGTATGTATTTTCATTTGTTACAACACCATTAGAAAATTTTATTTCTTTTCCATTTTTAGCATTATTTACATATTCAAGCGAAGAAGTTAAACGTCCAAATTCATCAAATTCAAAACTTTTTCCATTTAACAGACCGTTTTGGTAATTTCTTAGGACTTTTGAATTTCCGTTTCCATAAAAATCAATATCTTCACCATTTCTTACACCATTTACATAGTTTACTACTTTTTGGATGTTACCGTTTTCATAATACAAGAACATAGGCCCGTTTAATGTTCCATTTTGGAAATTTCTTACAACTTGAGCATTTCCAGACTGATTAAATTCAACATAAGTTCCAGTAAATGGTTGCCCAGTTTCTTTTACAGTCGCAAGGTTTCCAGAAACAGCAACATCGGCAACTGTGCTGTAAGGCGAACTTAATGCACGTGATGATTGTGATAGATATTCACTACTTCTTTTTGGTGTAACACTTTGAGTTGCGGCAGATGAAATCATGCTAATAGATATACATGAAAATAAAACAATCATTGATTTTTTGAATGATTTTAACATAATAAAATTCCTCCTTTTTTAGCATTAATTTTATTATATCAATAATTAATTATATTTTGCTTAGAGAAAAAAATTATTTAACAAAATGAAAAAATTTATTTTGGTAAAATTTATAAACTGTAAGAATAAAAAACAGCTAAAATAAAGGAAAATAATTTTTAAAAACTAATAAAGTATGTTATAATTTTAGCATTGAGGAATTTTAAACTTATTTTTGTAGAAAGAGGTAGTTTGGATGAATTTAGGGAATTTGAG
This sequence comes from Leptotrichia sp. HMT-225, assembly GCF_030644325.1. Classification (NCBI taxonomy): domain Bacteria; kingdom Fusobacteriati; phylum Fusobacteriota; class Fusobacteriia; order Fusobacteriales; family Leptotrichiaceae; genus Leptotrichia; species Leptotrichia sp. HMT-225. The sequence continues at coordinate 1,303,401 of NZ_CP130323.1, forward strand.
AAAAAGTTTACAAGAAAAATATTTTTCCTTTTTGGAATATGGGAATAATAGTTTTGATGTTTTTAAATCCTTTGTAAAAAAGCATCCTTTAATAGTATTTTTGCATTTTTTAGTTTCTACTATTTTAGGACTTTTCATATCATTTGTTTTATGGACACCGTTAAGAAAAATGTATGAAGCAGCTTTTGAGTATAACAAAATACAAAACAAATTAACTACAGATAAATTTATTTTGGCAATGTTGACAGTTGTTATTTGTTTATTGGGCTATATTGCAATTTCTGGATTTATTGAATTCATTATTGTGATTATTAGAAAAAAAATAGGATTAGAAATAGAGGAGAAGATTGATGAATTTAAAGTGTTGGAAATTATTGTTAAATATTTAATAATGGTTTTTATAAATATATTGGTTTGGACATTATTGTTAATTATTGCAATTATTTTTTCAATAGTTGCAAGTCCATTAGTCTTAATAGTAATGGTTTTACTGATTCTCAAAATAAATCTTTTATATTTTAAACAAGCATATTATTTAAGAGATGTAAATATAATAGAAGCATTTAAATATAATCTTCATTTGAGCAAAGGAAAAAGGTTATTAATAGTAATTCCATTAGTAATAATAATTTTAATTACTCTTTTATTAAATCAATTTTTTGGATGGACTTTGGAAATAATGATTAAAAATCCACAATTATTAACCGTAGTTATTTCAATAATTGCAGGAATAATTAAAACAATTTCTGAAATTTTTGTAGTTACACTTGAAAATGTCGTTTATTTGAATCTGGAATATATGGATTTAAAGGAATTGAAAAGTGAAATAATTTAAATTATGAACAGAAGGAGATTAGTTATGAATTTTGAAAATTTACAAAGGGAATTATTTGAAAGAAAGTTAAAAATAGTAGAATATTTTAAAAAAGTACTTGAAGTATTAAAATATGTAATTAAAGAAAATAAATTATGGATTTTATTTTTTGTCCTAAGTTATATATGGTTAATGCTTTCAAATATAAAGATAAGAGAAATATTTTTAAAAATGCAACGATTATCATTAGAAATAAGAAATACGGGTTCGTATGAACAAATGGAATTATTGACAGGATATTTCACCTCAATGTTATTGATTGTTTTTAGTACATTTTTAATAATTTTGTATGTAGGTTTTGTAAAAAGAATTATATATTTTAAAGTTGCTTGCAAAATTGAGGGCAATGAAGATAGTTATAGTTTAAAAAAAATCTTTGTAAAATATATAAAAATGATTGGAGTAGCTCTTTTGGCTACAATTGTATTTTTTCTTATAGCTTTATTTATATCAATGATACAGGTTTTTGTTATATTAATTATGAAATTAGATTCGGCATTAGCGGTAAAGGTTATTCAAATAATCTCTATGATAATTTTTGGAATTATTGGATTTTTTATAGCTATAAATATCCTTTATTTTGAACAAACTTATTACATTAGAGATACGACAGTAATAGATGCTTTTAGATATAACTTAAAATTGTCTAAGAAGAATAGACTAAGAATAGTGATTCCTGTTTTTGGAATTACAGTATTAAATTTTATAATTTCTCTGGTACTTGATAAATTATTGTTTTATATACCAGCTTATATTATACCTGTAAATATTATATACGGGGTATTTGCAAGTGTCTTAGTGCTTATTATAACAATAATGAATGTAGTAATATTTTTAAATGTAGAGTATAATTATTTAAAAAATAAAGATGAAGAAATGAGAAAAATTGAAAAAAATATTTAATTTATAGAGAGAGAGGTAAGATGAAATTATGAGTTTAGAAAATATAAGAGAAAAATTAATAGAAAAAAAATTAAGTACCTTAGAATACTTTATTCTTGCTTTTGAAGCATTTAAAAATTTTTGGAAAGAGAACACTTTAATGATGGTTTCAATATTTGCATTTATAATTGCGTCAATTATAATAAAAATTGTAAATTTAACATTGGATGAGGAATTACTCGTTTATTTTAGAGCTAGTAAAATAATGATACTGTGGGCTAAAATATTTAATGTTTTAGATGTAATAATTTCAATAGCTTCAATTTTTGTCACAGTATATTTTTTTAGAAAAGTAGCATTAACAATTGAAGGAAATAAAAAAAATTTAAAATTAAAAGAATTGTTTTCAAAAGCTTCGGTATTGGCACTTATATTTTTTGTAGCAAGAATTATTATAAATAGAATGGAAAATTCAACAGTTGGAGTTATTTTTTTAATTATATTTAGTATTGTCTCCTTTTGTATTGCAGTATGGGCTTTTTGGTATTTTGAGACTTATTATATTCGTAATTTTGGACTTATGGAATCAATTGACTACAGTTTGAACTTGTCTGATGGAAATAGGATTAGAAAATTTTTACCAGGACTTATTATTGCTTTAGGAATTTTAATTTTTAACATTATGACAAATATATTTTTCAATATTTTAAATATAGAAAATTTTGTAGTAAATTTAATTATAATATTTATCTTTGTGATGATTTTGAGTTTATTTGTAATGTATTTACAAATTTTAGATATTATAGTATTTTTAAATGTGGAATATGATTACTTGGGGGAAAATTTAAACGAAGAATTAAAATTTGGAATTAAAAATAATTCAGATGAAAAGAATCAAATCTCAGATAATAACGAAAATAAAGATAATTAAAAATTGTTAATAAATCGCTGTTTTAGAGAGCAGCGATTTTTTGATGAAAAATTTTTGATATTTTAAAATTTTATTTTTAAGAAGTTTTAGAAATTGTATTAAATTTGGTTTTATATTTGAAAACTTTTTCTTTAAAAAATCTGATAAAAATATTATATTTTTATAAAAAAACACTATTTTTTTCTTTTTTTTTATGATATAATACGTCTTGTGATAAAATTTTTGAAATCTTTACAATTTGGTTATCAGTTTAGGTTTATATAAAATAATTATTTATTCAAATTTTAAGGTAAAAATTGTTTGATTTCTAAAAATGTTGAGTTTGAGAATATTATTAAAAAAATAGAATCAAAAATAAAAAAGGAGAGAGGAATGACAAATAATCTTAAAACTTTACAAAAAGATTTGCGTTCATTTGCAAAAAGGCACAAAAATTTTAAATATACAGATTCAGCGTTGATTACATTTTTGATGACAGGAATGATTTTTTCGGTTAAAAATGCTTTTTCAGAGGGAAAAGATTCAAATATTGAAAAGCAGAAACAGGAAATTTCTAAGTCAATTAAAGACATACATCAAAATTTTAAAAGAGCAAAAGCTGAAAATAATAAATTGTTAAAAAATACAAATATAGAATTAATACAATTGATGGAACAAGGGGATCATATTACAAAATCGCCATGGAGCAGCTGGCAATATGGGATAAATAATTTTTATAATGATTGGCGTGGAACTTATAAAGGACGTGGTGACAAAGCTGACAATATAATTTATACTAGAGATAAAAATGCTAAAATGTCTGGAGATACTCATTTTGGAGCAAAATATGGTCCAACTAATTTAGCAAGACTAGTAGAGCCAATAGCGTTTATACCGATAGATGCGGGAGTTGTTCCTAAAAATATAAGTAAAACGGCACTAAATATAAATTTACCAGTTATTGGAACTCCAGCAACTCCGCAATTAAATGTACGAGTATCGGATCCACTCCAAGTAACAACTATTAATCCAACATTGCCAAATATAATACCATCAACACCTTCACCAAATTTGAATCCATTTTCAGACTTTACATTTCTTAATGGATTTTGGAATAGAAGTGGAATGAGTGATACTGGTAAAACTTTTTGGGCTGGATACAATCCGTACTCAAATAGTTATGTTCAAGGATTTGGGAATAATTTATTGGCTAATAATACTGCAAGTAACAGTGAAAGAACAGGAGTTTTGATATACTTGACAAATGGGGCTCCTACGTATTCTGGTGTAACTGTTCATGTTGCTGGAAATACAGGAGGGGCTGGAAAAGTAGGAACAACAACTTCTACTTCTTTAGGTGGAACAGCTCTTGATGGAAGGGTAATATCACAAAATGCTAGTAATTCTACGCATAATGGACAGATAGCGTTTCATTTGTTTGGGAAAAATACAGTCACTAATTCTACAATTAATATGTATGGGAAAGCAAATGCTTTCTCACTAGAAACATGGCAAATGCATGATTGGAGTTTTAGTGGGGTAAAAGTAAACATAATTGATAAAGGAATTGAAAATGAAGCTACAAATCAAAAAGGGCTTTCTGATGAAAATATCATTTTTAATATATATCCTAGCTACTATGAAACAACAACTGGTTTTACAGCACATACTTTGACTAACCGTAACAGAGGGAAATTTAATGGAGATGTAAATGCAGATTTGACTACTCGTTATAATATAGTTTATTCTGTTGTTGGAAATGCAGGTTCATTTGGAATAGATAACAATCACGGAATGTATAATTTGGAAGGATCTAAAAATACATTGTATTCAGGGTTAGGATATCAAGCCAATTACGGAGCATTTGCAAGCAGCCTTACTAATAATGCCAGCACAAATGGTTCGCAGCATACACTGGCAGGAATGAAGCCATATATAAATTTTGACAGTAATAAGATATCATCTTCGGGAGATGGAAATATTGTAATGTTTTTTGCTCCAAATACGGTTACAGATATAGCTCCGTATTGGGCTGCAACACAAACTTTTGCTGAAACTTCACCCGAAAAAAAGGCTTGGAATAAGTCTGTAATAGGAATTTATCAAGGAGAAATTAAAACAGGGGCAAAAATAGGTACGGAACTTAGTAAAAATGGAGGTACTACTGCTCAAACTATTCAAGGAAATACAGGAACTAGAAGTGACAGTAATCAATGGGTAGAAAAAAATGTAGGAATATTGGCTGCATCTGGCCAAAGAACGGGTATAAGTTCACAAAACGACTTGGGAGCCGATGCAGGTGCAAGAACTCGTAATATTCCTTTTTCTCAGGACGTTATTCATTCATTGCAAATAAATGGAGCGGATTTCAAATTTGGGAAATATTCTAAGAATGGAGTAATGATCGCTGCTCAAAATGGGACAGAAGTTGATGTATTGATGAGCGCAAATTTACAGGATGTGCAGGATAGTGGAGGTAACAAAGTTACTCAAATAACTCAGACCAAATTAACTGATTATGGAGTAAGTGGAGCAGCACCAACATCTGCTGTGGATGATACCACTAATGAAGCGGCAACAGGAACCATAATAGCACTGGCACAAGGAAAATGGAGTGATGCAGCAGGCAATATGAGCAGTATGTCTTCAAATACTGTAACAAATCTTAAAAATCTTTCAAGTACCATTAACATAGGGCAAGATGTTGAAATGTCGGCAAGATATCATAAATTTGTTTATGGGAAAGCAGATGTGGAAGAAATTTATCCAATTGCTTATGCTGCAACTAAAGGTGGAATAGTTAATGCAGAAAAAACAACAAAGGCATTGGGATACGGTTCTATAATTGCTTACGCTAGCGGTGTAAATGGAGATACTAAAGCAGGAAGTGAAGTTAATTTAAAAGGAAATGTAACGGCTCAGGATGCAAATGCTGCAAATGATGATGATACTAAAAAACTAAAATGGACTAATGTTGGTGGATATGCTAAAGATGGTGGAATTGTAAACTTTGGGACAAGTAAAAATGCTATAACAACTGTAATAAATGGTTTGGGAGCTTATGCGGACGGAGAAGGCTCTACAGTTAATATGTATGGAACAAATACCACAATTAATACAGGAGCTGCGGGTGCATTGGTGGCTAAAGATAAAGGAGCAATAAATTTCGGCGGTGGAACGATTACTCACAAAGATAACCTGACTTTGACTGCTGATAATAAGAACGATCATGATAATACGACTCCGTTTTATGCTACAACAGATGGACAAATTAAATTTAATGGTGCAACTACGCTTGATATGCACGATGGAATTTTAATAACAGGAACAAATACTGATTACAGTAAAACTATTGATAATAAGAGTAAATATCAGGGATTAAATAATGTAACAGTAAATATTCACGGACACAATGTTACATTAGGATCATTTGATGGGCTAGATTTAGAATGGGATGACAAAACTGATAGTAAACAGACTTATCAGAATGGGTTACCAGGAATTTCAAAATTTGCAGGTGGAAAGGTTAATTTGATATCAAATGCCACTTATAAGTCAATTCTTGTAAATGGAACATTAAAAGTATCAGCGACAAATGTGGATTTAAATGATTCTAGTGATTTGTATAATGGAATACAAATGGGAAATGAAATGGTAACCATTAAAAATATTACAACTGTAACTGGAAATATAGGCTCAACAGGGTTAGTTGGAAAAGGTGAAGCTCAAGGTCTTTCTATGGGAAATATTGCAACAAGTATTCAAGTATCAGCAGGTATAACGCCTTCAAATGCTACATCTGGTTTTGTTAATGAAGGTACAGTAAATGTAACTGGAGGAACTGGTGCACAGGGAATTGCTGGAATAAATGTAAGTTATGGAACAATACAAAATAAAAATTCTGTGACAATAGACAATGGAGCAGGTCTTTATGGAACAAATGGAAGTAAACTTGTGAATGAAAAAACAGGAACAGTGACAGTTTCTACATCTGGAGTCGGAATTGCTGGGATTGGAACAGGAGCAACAGTTCAAACTTATGGAACAGATGATACAGGAACAGGGCCTACCGTTGAAATAGAAAATCACGGAACAATTAATGTTGCCGGAGATAAAGCAATTGCAATTTTTGCAAAAAATAATACTGGCGTTGCGAGAAATCGAGTAACAGTTGTAAATGATCATCAATTAACGGTAGGAAAAGAAGGAGTTGGAATTGCGATAGTTTCTGAGAAATCAGCAAGTGGTACTGAAAATGGCGGGATTTTAACGGCAATGGCTTCGGGAACTGGTTCAGACATTACTGCTGGAATTGAAGGAAAAGGGATATTTGCTAAAAATTCGGATGTAAACCTGACAGGTGGAGATTATGTGATTGAAACACAAGATGACGGTGTTGGAATATTTGCTTCAGGAGAGACAAATGTAACAGGGACACTTGAATATAAATATGCTGGAAATACTTCAAAAACAGGTATGGGAATAGTTTATGACCAGACAGACACAAACGGAAATCTTGTAAATATAACAAATTCTGCCAATATAAAATTAAATAATGCTTCTGGTACAGCAGGCGGAATGATTGGAATTTATACGCTTTCTACTGGAAAAGACTTGATAAATACTGGAACAATCACAGGAACATCATCTGCAAAAGAATTTGGGATAGTGACAAATGGAGCGAATGTGATAAATAAAGGAACGATTACATTGTCTGATGCAACATCGCAATCTGATGCAAATGTAGGAATTTATGCAAAAGGAAGCAGTAAAATAATTAACGAAGGAATAATTGCAACAGGGAAAAATGCTATTGGAATTTATGGATATGGAGTAACAAATAGCGGAACTATAAATACTGGAGATAATGGAACGGCTATTTATACAGTTGGAAGCGGAACAAATCCTTTAGAAAATGTGAATTTAACTTCAGCATCAATTGTAAATGTTGGAGAAAATCAAGCAGTTGGAGTATATGTAGTTGGAAAAGACCAGACTGTTACGGCAGATTCTGGATCGCAGTTTAACATAGGAAAAGATTCATTTGGCTTTGTAAATGCTGGACAAGGAAATACGATAACTTCAAATGCAAATCCAGTAACATTAAAAGGTGATGCAATTTATATTTATCAAAATGATAATACAGGAAAAGTATTCAATAATACTGCATTGGTTTCGACTGGAGATAGAAATTATGGACTTTATGGTAACGGAATTATTGAAAATACAGAAAATATTGATTTTGTGACGGGTGTAGGAAATGTAGCGATATATTCTACTGAGGGAACTGCAACAAATCACGGATTAATTAAAGTTGGTGGGACTAACTTGCAGAATAAGGAATTTGGTGTGGGAATGGCAACAGGATATTATGATAAACACGCTGCAAATTCTTATAGTAATCAAGGAACTATTATAAATAAAGGAACTATAGAAGTAAGTCAGGCAAACTCAATGGGAATGTATGCAGTTGGGCCTAATTCAAAAGCAGTGAACTATGGAGATATAAATCTTTCAGGCAATAATACGATTGGAATGTATCTTGACAGAGGGGCTCATGGTGAAAACTGGGGAACGATTCAAACAACAGTTTCTGGACTGAAGGAAGTAAAAGGTATTTATCTTGCAAACGGAAGCTATATTAAAAATTATGGAACAATAAATATTCTGGCATCTGATGCCAAAAGTGCTGGAATATGGACTGATAAGGAATCTTCAGAAAATGTTGAAGAGAATGCACTTAATCCATTAACAAACAGAAGAGGAACATCCACTCCTGCGACAAAAGTAGTAACAGCTACTGATATGAAAGAAATGGGAGGAGTAACTATAAAAGTTCCGCCAGCAGCTACACCAGTAACTGTAACTGATGCTAAAGGTAATGTGCTTCCAATAGTTAATGTAGATACAAATGTATCTTCTCCCGCACCGACAATGGTAAATGTAACTTCTCCTTCGGGAGTTACTGCACTTGATTTAAGTACACTAAAAGTTGGGAATTCTTCAATGTTGAATTATCCGTCAGGATCGCAAGCAAATACAATTGGAATGTATGTGGATACATCAGGAATAAACTACACAAATCCGATTCAAGGTATTGAAAATTTAGGAAGACTTTCAGATATTAACTTGTATTTTGGTACAGAAGTGGCAAGATATACTACTTCTAAAGTTATACAAGTTGGAGATAATATATTGACACCATACAATGATGCGTTAAGCAGAGTCGTGACAGCAGGGACAATGCTTAATGTAACTTCATCAAGTCTGACATGGATGGCTCAGCCAACAAAAGATCCAGTAACTGGGCTTCTTGATAAAGTATATTTAGTAAAAGTTCCTTATACTGCTCTAGCTCAAAAGGGAGATGAAAACACATATAATTTTTTAACTGGTTTGGAACAAAGATATGGTGCTGAGGGAATTGGGACACGTGAAAATGAAATATTCCAGAAATTAAATGACCTTGGAAAAGGTGAAGGACATATAATGGCTCAAGCCATTGATGAAATGAAAGGGCATCAATATGGTAGTTTACAACAAAGAATCAATGCTACGGGAAATGTTTTGGATAAAGAATTTTCATATCTAAAAAATGAGTGGAGAAACCCAAGTAAGCAAAATAATAAAATTAAATTATTTAGCTCAAGAAATGAATACAATACAGACACAGCTGGAATTGTTGATTATACAAATAATGCTTATGGTGTAGCCTATGTTCATGAAAATGAAAAAATTAAAATGGAAAATTCAAGTGGATGGTATGCTGGAGCTGTAATTAACAGATATAGATTTAAAGATTTGGGAAAATCAAAAGAAAATCAGTCAATGTTTAAAGCTGGGGTTTTCAAGACCATGTCACCTAAAAACGATCATAATGGTGCATTGCAGTGGACAGTTTCGGGAGATATATTTGCAGGAATTAATAATATAAAACGTAGATATTTGGTTGTTGACGAAGTATTTGAGGCTAAATCTGACTATCATTCTTATGGAGCAGCAATTAAAAATGAGGTTAGCTATGATATTAGAATGAGCGAAAGAACCCATTTACGTACTTATGGGGCTGTAAAAATGGAATATGGAAGATTTAACGGTATAAAAGAAAATAGTGGACAACTGAAACTGGAAGTAAAAGGAAATGATTATTTTTCTATAAAACCAGAAGCAGGGATAGAATTTAAGTATGTTCAGCCACTTGCGGTAAAAACAAATTTATCAGTAGGAGTATCAGCCGTTTATGAAAATGAAATTGGAAAATTACAAAATTCAAATCAGACAAGATTAAGAAATACAACGTCAAACTGGTATAACCTTGAAAAAGAGAGAGAAGACAGACGTGGAAATAGTAAATTTGATTTGAATATCGGAATTGACAATACAAAATATGGAGTTACTGTAAATGCTGGTTACGATACTAAAGGGAAAAATATAAGAGGTGGAATTGGATTTCGGTTAATTTATTAAATTTGGTTTGAAATATTTTAAATAAAAAAATTATCAAAATGTATTGTATTTTTTTGTTAAATTTGATAAAATAACGTGCTATCTATTTTTAAAGCAATAGAAGGATAAATAAAATAAATTAAAAAATAAAAGAAAGGAGAGTGTGATATTTTATATAATTGATTATATATTTATCATACAAAGTAAAAAGATGACGAATAATCTTAGAAATTTGCAAAAAGATCTACGTGCGTTTGCAAAAAAAACAAAAGATTTTAAATACACAGATTCTGCATTGGTCACATTTTTAATGACAGGAGTAGTATCAATTACAAGTAATTTGTTTTCACAAACTACAGATAAAAGCATAGAAAATCAAAAACTGGAGATTTCATCTTCAATAAAAAATATGCATCAAAAGGTTAGGGAAACACGAAAAGAGAATGATAAATTATTAAAAAATACAAATCTTGAACTGATTCAATTAATGGAACAAGGAGATCATGTAGTTAAATCACCTTGGAGTAGCTGGCAGTACGGAATAAACTATTTTAATAATAATTGGAATGGAACATATAAAGGACGTGGAGATAAGAAAACAAAATATCCATACGAAGGAGTATTTGAAAGAAGTTCAGATATTTATGAAAGAACAATCTCACCAGATAGTGAAAATTATGGATTGTTAAGTAGAAACAGAAGAGCAAACTTTGCTTCAGGTTCAGCTGCTGGATACGGTATAGCGAGTTTCAAACCAGTAAGAGAGCCAATTATACCATTTGAAGTAAGGGCTGGAATACGTCCAAGAAGTATAAACAAATCAGCAATTACAATAGCTGATAAAACAGCTATTACTCCTACATTGCCAGAGGCAATTAGCTTTACACCACCAAGTCCAGTTATCGGATTACCAGAATTGCCAGAGTTACCAGCACCACCTACGTTTAATATAGAATTAGGATCTTATTGTAACTATATGACAGGTTGTGGAAGAGGTGTAAGTGGAGGGGCTTATAATTATGATTTTGATACTTATGCTGTTTCTGTTTTAGCTAATGGAACTGTTAGAGGAACACTTGTAGATGGTCGTCCTTCATTAAGACATTCATGGAATACAACAGGAAGCGTTTTATTGAAATCATACTTTGACACAGAAGGAAATTATGATTTAACAACTAATTTAACAGTTAATTCTGAAAATCCGCTTAATGATACTCAAAAGCAGTCTGAAAGAGATGCAAACAGAGGTTATAATGCCCAAAGATTCTTAGTTGGAGGTTCTCGGGTAGCTACAATGGATAATGCACCTGCAAATACAGATGTTAAGCTTGATAATAAAGCAACAGTTAATTTAGTTGGTCCTTTGACAGTGGGATTTGAAGTTCAAACAGATGTATATTATGGAGCAAATGGAAGTAAGAGAGAAATGGTTAATACAGGAACAATAACAGATGCTGCTGAAACAACGCTTGCAACTATTGGTGGACTAAATAAAGGAGATTCTGCACCATTAACTCTTGCCCCTTTATTAGGGAATGAAACTGTTAACATAAATAGAACTGCAGCTGGATACACAGGATATAAAATCGGTATGATATTAACATATGAAAATAATGATACGAGAGTTAATACAAAATATGTATTAACAAATAATGGAACAATTGATTTTGGCGGTGAAAAATCAATAGGAATTCAAGTTTATGCACCAGGTTCACCTTCACTTGTAGAAGTAGCAAATACAAATAAGATGAATATAGGTGGTACAGCAAGTTATGGTATGAAATGGTCTTCACGTGTAGGAGCTAACAGTACAATGATTAATGATAAAAGCGGAGTAATTAACGTAACTGGTGATGCTGGAGTTGATTCTAAAAATAAACCAGTAAATTCATTATCGTCAGGTATTGCTGTAATAGAAACTAATGCGGCAAAAAATGCTACAATAAGAGCGTATCAAGGAAAGGTTGAAAATAAAGGAACAATTAACGTGTCTGGTGGTAAAGGTAATACAGCTATGGTTTTAATTGTAAAAGCAGACGACGATATAACTAATAGTGGAACAATAAATGTTAGCAGTACTGAAAAAAGACAGAACATTGCTATGAGGGTTGATAAAGGTTCAGTTACAACAGATGCTGCAAATGAAACACCAAAGGCAATAAATGATGGAACAATTAATCTAGATGGAGATTCATCAATAGGAATGGTTGGAACAAATGCAGATGTTGTAAATAATGCTAATAAAACAATAGGAACTACTAGCGGAAAGACAATCATTAATGGAATTGGTATGGCAACTAGTGGTGGAAAACTTGACAATGCAGGAAAAATTGAGCTAAAAGGTACAGGAGCATCAACTAATGTTGGTGTGTACATGACAAAAGGAACTGGAAATCCATCAGGAACACTTGCAGCGACAAGTGATATAAGTGTAGAAGGAGACAACTCAACAGGTGTCCTTATTACAAACGGTACATTGAACTATGGAGGAACTACTACTGCTACTGGAAATGGAGTAACAGGGTTAATCATAGGAGACAATACGGCTGCAAATACTGCTGTTGTAACGGCTACAAAAGCTGGGACTGTAACAGTAAATGATGGTGCAGGTGGATCTGCTGGAGTTTATGAATATCTAGCTTCTGATGGTAAAACTAAAATTAAGAAGGGTTCTTATGGTATTGTTGTAGGTAAAAATTCAAAACTTCTAAGTAGTCCTACAGGTAATGTAAATGTAGTTGCTGATGTAAAAGGTACGGAATCAATAGGGTTGTACTCTGGAGAAGGAGCTGAACTTGAAGTTGGAGATCATAATGTAAAAGCCTATGAGGGTGCAGTAAACTATGATGCTGACAAAGGTAAAATAACTTTAAAAGGTACAGGGACTTCAACTACAGGACAAAAATCATTGTTATTCTATCTAGGACAAGATGGTTCAGGAAAGGTTTCAATAGACGGTGCTATGACTGCCACTATTGAAGGAGGAACAACACCTAATGAGAGAGGTAACGCATTCTACTATGTAGGAAATGGTGGAGACTTTGGAAAATCTCAAATTCAAGGATGGGCAAAGAATAACTTTGGAGATGGGACAAAGACAACTTTAGGAAATTTAACATTGAATATGAATAAAGGTTCAAGATTATTTATTGCTCAAAATGTTGGAATGGATTTATCTGATACAACAGGAGATGCTGTTTCAAAGGCTACAGGAGCAAATATAAACGGAACTGACTACAAAACATTCATGTTGTATTTAAGTAAATTGACAATTAATCAGGATGTAAACCTAGATAATGCTAACGATGCATACAATCAGCTTGAAATTTCAAACTCATCAATAACAAATGCGAATACTAAGACTATCACAGGAACAAAAGCTGACCAGGTTGCAATGGCTCAAGAAAATGATAGTAAGTTGTATGCAAGAAACAAAGTTACACTATCAAATGAAGGAACAATTAACTTAAGTGGTACAGGCTCTACAGGAATTTACGCTAAATACGGAGAATTGTATAACAAAGCAACAGGTGTTATGACAATGGGTGACAAATCAACTGCGATTTATGGAATTGAAGATTCATTGATTGAAAATGCAGGAAAAATTACGATAGGTTCAAATTCAACTGGACTGTATTCAGAAGGATCTAAGACACAAACAATAAAAAATACAGGAGAGATAGAATCAGCAGGAAATGATTCAGTTGCAATATCTTACAAACCAGATGCAGCACTTACTTTAGGAACAGTTCTTGAAAATACAGGTAAAATCACAATGACAGGTGACAGAAATACAGCAATGTATGCAACAGGTACGCCTGGATACACGGCTAAGAACAGTGGAACAATTACATTGGGAGATTCAGCATCAATTACGAGTCCTAATGTTGGACTTTATACTGATCATAACACTGTAATATTACAAAATACAGGTAAAATAGAGTCTGGAAACAACACAATTGGAATATATGGACATGCTGTAGAAAATTCAGGTGACTTGAAGATAGGAAATGCAGCAATTGGAATTTATTCTCAAAGTGGAAATGTTAATCTGACAGGAGGAACAATTACAACTGGAACTGATGAGGCAGTTGGAGTTTATACAGTAGGAAGTGGACAAACAGTTACAAATAGTGGTACATCATTTAACATTGGAAATAATTCATTTGGATTTGTAAACGTTGGAACTGGAAATACAATAACTTCAAGTATTTCAAATGTAGGACTTGGAGACAACAATGTGTACATGTATTCAAATGATAAAGCAGGTACAGTAACAAACTTTACAAACATAACTTCTACTGGAGAACAGAACTACGGAATCTATTCAGCAGGTACAGTAACAAATAATGGAAATATTGACTTGTCGAGTGGAAAAGGAAGTGTGGCAATTTACAGTATTAAAGGAGGAACTGCAACAAATAATGCAACAATCACTGTAGGACCATCTGATGTTACAAGTAGTCTTTACTCAATAGGTATGGGAGCAGGATATGATACGATTGATACAGGAAACATTGTGAACAAGGGAACAATTAATGTAAATGGTAAATACAGTATAGGAATGTATGCAAGTGGAGCAGGAAGTACTGCGACAAATGATGGGGATATTTTCTTGAACGAAAGCAACACAACAGGTATTTATGCTGACAATGGAGCGACAGCAATAAATAACAAAAATATTACAACAGGTTCAGGAACTTATACGAATACGGTTGGAGTATATCTAGGAAAAGATTCTAAACTGATAAATAATCCTGGAGCATCAATTAATATAAATGCCAAGAACGGTGTAGGAGTCTACTTAAAAGGAGGAATAGTAGAAAACTACGGAACTATAACAGTAAATGGTGTTTCTAAAACAAATAACAGTGAGACAGATGGTAAACTGATATATGAATTTACAGTTCCTGACACAGGAAAAGGAATAGGAGGAGTAGCAATTGATGCACCTGCAGGAGCACCTACTGCGACAATTACTGTAAATGGAGTACCACAAATACCGACAGTTGTAAATACGACAGGAAGAAATCCAATATCAGTATCAGCTTCAAGTATTGGTCTATATGTAAATACATCAGGAGTTAACTACACAAGATCAATAGACGGATTGCAAAACTTGACAAGTGAAGCAGACTTAATCATTGGTAATGAGGCAGCTGAATCAACAAACAGTAAATATATATTAGTAAATGACCCTAATATAATAAATCCGTATAAAACAGCAATGCTAAGTAATCCAAACATTAAATGGAATGTGTATTCAGGATCAATAGGATGGATTGCAACTCCAACACTGGATCCAAATGATGGTTCAATAACAAGCCTATACATGGCAAAAGTGCCGTACACAGAATGGGCTGGAAGAAAAGCAACACCAATAAACAGTTTAGACACATATAACTTTGCAGATGGATTGGAGCAAAGATATGGAGTAAAAGATTTAGGAACTAGGGAAAGATTAATATTTACAAAACTGAATGGAATTGGAAACAACGAAGAAGTATTGTTGTATCAAGCATTTGATGAAATGATGGGACATCAGTATGGAAACTTACAGCAAAGAATCAATGCTACAGGAAACTTACTTGACAAAGAGTTTAAATACTTAAAACACAACTGGAGAAATCCATCTAAACAAAACAACAAGATTAAAGTGTTTGGTATGAGAGATGAATACAACACTGATACAGCAGGAATCATCAACTATACAAGCAATGCCTATGGTGTAGCTTATGTTCATGAAGATGAAAAGATTAAGATGGGTAACTCAAGCGGATGGTATGCAGGAGCAGTAACAAATAGATTTAAGTTCAAGGATATTGGAAGCTCAAGAGAAGATCAGACAATACTTAAAGCAGGAGTATTTAAAACTATGTCACCAAAAGGAGACCATAATGGAGCATTGCAATGGACAATTGGTGGAGATGCATTTGTAGGTATTAATGCAATGAAACGTAGATACTTGGTTGTAGATGAAGTGTTCCAGGCTAAATCAGACTATCATTCTTATGGAGCGGCAGTTAAGACAGATTTAGGATATGACATTAGAATGAGTGAAAGAACACATTTACGTCCATATGGAGCGTTGAAGATGGAATATGGTAAATTCAATGACATCAAAGAAGATAGAGGGGAAATGAGACTGGAAGTAAAAGGAAACGACTATTTCTCAGTTAAACCTGAAGTTGGAATGGAATTCAGATATGTACAGCCACTTGCAGTAAGAACAAACTTAACAGTAGGAGTAACAGCTGCGTATGAAAATGAACTAGGAAAAGTTGGAGATGTAAACAATAAGGGAAGAGTAAGATACACTACAGCAGACTGGTTTGGAATCAGAGGAGAAAAAGAGGACAGACGAGGGAATGGTAAGTTTGACTTAAATATTGGAGTGGATAACACAAGATTTGGAGTTACAGTAAATGGAGGATATGATACTAAAGGAAATAACGTAAGGGCAGGAATAGGATTTAGAGCTATTTACTAGAACAAAGACAGAAGACAGAATAAAGAAAGAGAGGGCAGCGGAACTTAGGTTTTGCTGTTCTTTTTTAGAAAATAAGTATATTTTGTTTTTATGATTTTTAGAGATTTATGAATAAATTATTGAAATGATTGATAAAATTAAAAAACGTGATATAATACAATCAAAGAAATTTATATTTTATTAAGATTGAAATTATAATATTTTTTTGAATTTCTTATTAAAATATGCAAGAAATTATGTTATAATGTGAAAATATGGATATAAATTTGAACCTAATAAAAAAATTTATAAAAGTAGACAAATTATAATTTTAGTAATAGATTTTGAAATTATAAGTTAAGTTTTAAAAAGGTTTAGTATAAACTAAGAAATAAATGAAAATAATTTTTAGGAAAAGGAGAATTAATAAATGTTATTAGAATTAAGAGAACTTCAAAAAAATACGAAGGAGTATCTAGGTAAAGAAATTGAAATTAATGGATGGGTAAAAAAAATTAGAAGCCAAAAGAACTTTGGATTTATCGAACTGAATGATGGAACTTTCTTTACTGGAATACAAGTTGTATTTGATGAAGAATTGGAAAATTTTGAGGAAATTTCTAAACTTACAATTTCTACTTCTGTTAAAGTTACAGGAATTGTAGTTGAATCGTTAGGAAAGGGACAAGCTTACGAAATTAAAGCAACAAAAATTTCTGTTTATCAAAAAGCCGATTCAGATTATCCGTTGCAAAATAAAAGACACAGTTTTGAATTTTTGAGAACAATTGCACATTTGCGTCCTAGAACTAATGCTTTTTTTGCAACTTTCAGAGTGCGTTCAATTTTATCTTATGCAATTCATAAATTTTTTCAGGAAAAGAACTTTGTGTACGTTCAAACACCTATAATTACTGGAAGTGATGCGGAAGGTGCTGGAGAAATGTTTAGGCTTACGACACTTGATATAAACAATGTTCCAAAAACTGAAAATGGAAGCATTGACTTTAAGCAGGATTTCTTTGGAAAAGAGGCAAATCTTACAGTAAGTGGGCAGCTAAATGTTGAAACATTTGTAACAGCGTTTAAAAATACATACACTTTTGGACCTACATTTAGAGCTGAGAAATCTAATACTCCAAAACATGCTGCAGAATTTTGGATGATGGAGCCTGAAATTGCATTTGCAGATTTGGATGTAAATATGGATGTTATTGAGGAAATGATAAAATATATTGTAAATTATGTAAGAGAAAATGCTAAGGAAGAAATGGAATTCTTTAATCAATTTGTAGACAAGGATCTGTTTAATAGGCTTGATACTTTAGTAAATAATGAATTTGGGAGAATTACTTATACAGAAGCAATTGAAATTTTGAAAAATTCAAAACAGAAATTTGAGTATGAAGTGGAATGGGGAATTGACCTGCAAACTGAACACGAAAGATACTTGGCAGAGAAACACTTCAAAAAACCTGTATTTGTAACTGATTATCCAAAAGACATAAAAGCATTTTATATGAAGTTGAATGAAGATGGTAAAACTGTAAGAGCGGTTGATTTATTAGCACCAGGAATTGGAGAAATCGTAGGTGGAAGCCAAAGGGAAGATGATTATGAAACTCTGTTAGGGAAAATTAAGGAAATGGGATTAAAAGAGGAAGATTACTGGTGGTATTTAGACTTGAGAAAATATGGAAGTGTACCACATTCAGGATTTGGACTTGGATTTGACAGAATGCTTATGTACATTACTGGAATGACAAATATAAGAGATGTGATTCCATTCCCAAGAACTACTAAAAATCTTGAGTTTTAGTATTTTAGGAAATCCCGCTTGACAATATATTAAAGTTGTATTTAAAGAAAAAGTAGAATTATATTTTTTGTATAATTTATGTTAAGGTATAAAAATAATATGGGAACTATATAGTCAGGAGGAAAAATGAGGAAATTAAAACGAATATTAATGGGAATATTGTTACTTTCTTTTGCAACAATTGTAAAGGCAAATTATTATATTGTAGAAAATACAAACAATAATGATGCAACTGCGACAACTGTGGAAGAACCAATAGTGCCAGCAACAAATGAAAATGATGATAGCACACAAAAAGCGCTTGAGCAAGGAAATGAAAAGACGAATCCTAAAGAAGAAAAAAAGACAATTGACACAGGAACTATGCCCGCAACACAGACTGAAGACATCTCAACTGAGGCAAAATATAATTCCTATGCAAATTATGAAAATGCTACACTTGCTAAAAAAAGTTCATCAGCTACATTCAGAATGGCACAGCTTTACTTTCGTGATGGACTTTATGAAAAGGCAGTAAATCTAGCATTAAAAGACGAAGCGCCTGATATTCCTGTAATGTATGTAATTGCGATTGGTTCAAGGCTTATGGGGAATAATGAGCAGTCAATTGATTATTACACTAGAATTTTGTCACAGGATAGCAATCAAGCTGAAGCAAAACTGGGGATAGGCATAGCCTACAAATCAAAAGGGGATTTTTCAAAGGCGTTAGGATATTTACGTGAATACAATTCAAAATATTCTGACGATGAAGTAAAAAAAGAAATTGCAGTATTAAATGAAATATTAGCTAGTTCAAAATAAGAAAATAGGGGGGGAATTATTGTGGAATGGCTTAGATTAAAGGAATATGGGATGAAAAATGCTCATATAAAAAAACTGATGTTAATTTTTCAAGATTTTGAAGAATTGTTTTATGAAGAAAATTTTAAATTATTTAATGATGAATTAAAATATCAGCTGGAAGAAGCAATGAAAATTGATATGAAAGCAAGGCTTGATCTTTATGAGCGAAACAAAGTAAGAATAATAAGTGCAAATGATAAGGAATATCCAAAAAAACTAAAGGAAATAAAGGATTTTCCAGTCTTTTTGTATTTAAAGGGAAAAAAATTAAAAGATTACGATAAAATAAAAATGGATAAAGACAAAATTTCAGTAGATAGTAAGCGAAATATTGGTGTAGTAGGTACAAGAAGAGCTACTAAATTTGGAAAAACAGCCTGTGAAAAAATTGTAAATGAACTTGTGAACTATAATGTAACTATAATTAGTGGACTTGCTGATGGAATAGATACAATTGCATTAAAAACAGCACTGGATAAGGAAATAGAAGTTGTGTCAGTAGTTGGAACAGGGCTGGATGTAGTTTATCCATACGAAAATCGGGATTTATGGGAAAGAATAGGAGAAATTGGAACTCTTATAAGCGAATATCCGCTTGGGACACAACCCACAAGGTGGACTTTTCCTAGAAGAAACCGAATTATAGCGGGAATGTCAGATGGAGTCCTAGTAGCCGAAAGTTTTAAAAAAGGTGGTGCATTAATTACAGCAGAACTGGCTTTTAGCATGAACCGTGAAGTTTTTGCTGTACCTGGATTCATAAATTATCCATCTTTTGAAGGCTGTAATGATTTAATAAAAAACAACAAAGCAAAATTAGTAACTTGCGGGAATGACATTGCTGAAGAATTTTTATGGGATATAAAAAAAGAAAAAAGTAAATTACAAAAACTTACATCAGAAGAACAAATTGTATTTGAAACAATAATGGAAGAAGTAAGTTTTGAACAAATTCTGCAGAATGTAAAAGAAAAAATCGAAAAAAATAAATTGTTTTCAATAATTATGAGTCTAAAAATCAGAGGATTAATTACAGAAACAAATGGGGCGAAGTATATAAGGATAGTATAATTAAAGTAAGGAATTAGTACTATACCTTGCATCCCGCGATTGTCTAAGTATTTTTAATTTAGTAATACAATGGATATTAAAAAAATAATAAGCAAAATTTCGTTAAAAGAAAAATAGCTGTTTGAACTTTTGGAATAGATTGTAAATTAAATAAAATTATTTAGATTGAAATAATTTATATTCAAAAGTGAGTTCTATTTTTCTTTTATAAGAAAGTTTTGCGTAGAGCGTGGGTGCAGGGAGATGGCGTTTGTTCTCCCTGCTTAAAAACTAATATGAATAAAGTAAGAAAAGTAATTATTAATCAAAATAATTTAAAAATAAACATAGATAAGTAGATAAAGAAATAAGGAGAAAATAGAGTTGGCTAGAAAGTTAGTTATTGTTGAGTCACCGTCGAAGGCAAAAACTATTGAAAAAATACTTGGTAAAAATTATGAAGTTGTTGCATCTTACGGACATGTGATTGATTTACCTAAAACGAAAATTGGAATAGATGTGGAAAATAATTTTGAACCTCAATATAAGGTTATAAAAGGGAAAGGTGAGGTTTTAAAGAAATTAAAGGAAAAAGCGAAAAGCGCAAATGCTGTTTATCTCGCATCAGATCAGGATAGGGAAGGGGAAGCGATTGCTTGGCATATTTCTAATTATATTAAGCAGCCTGACAAGGTAAAAAGGATAGAATTTAACGAGATAACAAAGACGGCTGTAAATAATGCGATTAAAAATCCAAGAGATATTAATGATAACCTTGTGAATGCACAGCAGGCGAGAAGACTGCTGGATAGAATTGTGGGATATAAGATAAGTCCGCTTTTATGGAAAATAATTAATCGTAATGCCAGCGCTGGACGTGTACAGTCAGTTGCATTAAAGCTGATTTGTGACTTAGAAGATGAAATAAATGCGTTTGTACCTCAAAAATATTGGGAAGTAAGTGCATTAATTGAAAAAGATATTAATCTTAATTTAGTAAAAATTGCAGATGAAAAAGTGGATAAAATCTTTGATGAAAAAGTTGTGAAAAAATTGAAAAAAGATTTGAAAAATGAAACATTAACGCTTGAAAAAATAGAAGTTAAGAAAAAATCGCAAAGACCACCACTTGTATTTAAGACAAGTACACTGCAGCAGCTTGCTTCATCATATCTTGGTTACGGTGCAAGCAAAACAATGAGAATTGCACAGCAGCTTTATGAAGGACTTGCAATTAATGGTGAAAACAAAGGGCTAATAACATATATGAGAACAGACTCTACAAGAATTTCTGTTGATGCCCTAAATATGGCAAAAGATTACATTACAAAAAACTATGGTGAAAAGTATGTTGGGAGATACGTTGTAAAAAATTCAAAATCAAATGTTCAGGATGCCCACGAAGGAATCCGTCCATCTGATATTAACTTAGTTCCAGATAATATAAAAGTTTATTTGACTAATGATCAGTACAGATTGTATAAATTGATTTGGGATAGATTTCTAGTTTCACAGTTTGCAGCTATGCAGTACGAGCAGATGCAAATTAACGCTGTGAATGGGGATTACAATTTTCGTGGGACTATTAACAAAGTAGTTTTTGATGGATATTACAAGATTTTTAAAGATGAGGATGAAATTAAGACTGGTGATTTTCCAAAATTAAAGGAAGGCAATGTTCATCCAATAGACAAATTGAATGTGGAAGAAGGAATAACAAAGCCTCCAACAAGATTTTCCGAAGCGACGCTTGTAAAAAAACTGGAATCAGAGGGAATTGGACGTCCATCGACTTATGCTTCAATTGTTGAAACGCTTAAATCAAGGGAATATGTTGAACTTATTGAAAAGCGTTTTTATCCAACGTATTTGGGATACGAGGTAAAGGATGAACTTGTCAAGAACTTTAAGGACATTATGAATGTAAAATTTACGGCGAATATGGAAAAGGAACTGGATAAGGTTGAAGAAGGCACAGTTGAATGGATACAGCTTTTGAGAACTTTTTATGATTCGCTTGAAAAGGACATCGACAAGTTTGAGAAGGAAATTGATAAAATAAAAAATCGTAGAATTGTATCGGATGTGCTGGATTCAGAGGGGAATCCAATGGTTTTAAAAACAGGGCTTTATGGGAAATATTTAATCAGCGAAACAAACGAGAAGGAAAAAATTTCATTAAAAGGAATTGCAATATCGCCAGAAGTTCTTAAAAAGGGAGAAATCTTTGTAAAAGAGGAAGTAGAGAAACTTCAAAACAATAAAAAAGGAATTTTAACTGATTATTTTGATGAAGAAGGAAACAGATATGTGCTTAAAGTTGGACGTTTCGGAGAATATCTTGAAAGTGAAAATTATGAAAAAGATGAAAAAAGAATGTCGTTGCCAGCTGAATTGAAGCAAAAATATAAAAAAGGCGCTGTAATAGAGCTGGATGGAGTATTGCAAATAAGCGATGAAATGAAACGGCTTTATGAAATTGACAGAAAAATAATAGAAGAAGCAGGAGTCTGCGAATTTTGCGGAAAACCCTATGAAATAAAAACTGGAAGATTTGGAAAATTTTTGGCTTGTACAGGCTATCCAGAATGTAAAACTATAAAAAATATAAAAACTGGGAAAGTTACAAGAGTGACTGAAAAAGCAGAAAAAGCCAAGAAAACTACAAAAAAAGCGACTAAAAAAACGACAGCTAAAGCAAAATCTACATCTGCAAAGGCTAAAAAGACAGCAGCAACTAGAAAATCTACAGCAAAAAAGTCTAAATAGCTAGAAAAATAATTAATTTATTAAAATATAAGTTTAAAATTATTTTGTTATTTATTATCGGACCAATAAATTGAATAATGTAGAGTGTTATAGATTTTAAATACAATTTTAGATAGTTTTTAAATAAAAAAGAGAATGCTGTAAATGATTGTGTTATAATAAATGGAGAAGTTTTAATGAATAATAGTGACAAAGACGTTGAGAAAGAAAAGGCAATTGGAAATAAAGACAATATAAGAAATGAAAATCTTGTGATGTATGTTGACAAATTTTTGTATTATGAAGAGGTTATTCTTGGGAAAAGTTTTAATACGATTAGAAGTTATCGGAGGGATTTACTGCAGTTTATGGAATATCTGGATGAATATGAGGAAATTCATAATTTTGAAGAAATTGAAATGATGACATTCAGATCTTTTATTGCGTATTTAAATTCTCCGAAAAAACTGGCTAAAGAGGAAGAGAAGGAAAAAAAGGATTCTCAGAAAAATACTGCAAATATAGAAATTGATAATACAGAATCAGAGATTGATAAGATAAAAAGTATTGAAGATATGGAAGAATTAAATACAAAAATGAGTGTCAAGCCAGTGTCTAAAAGAACTATAAATAGGAAGATTTCAGCACTTAGGACATTTTTTAAATATCTTCAGGAAATAAAAGTGATTGAAACAAACAAGGCGGCTTATATTAATGTTCCGAAATTTGAGAAGGAATTGCCAAATGTGTTGAATAGAGATGATTTAAACAGATTGAGAAACGTTATAAATACCGAAAAGATTACTGGAATTCGGGATAGATTGATTATTGAACTCCTTTATTCTAGTGGGCTTCGTTCGATAGAACTTATTAATTTAAGTGAATTTATGATTGATATTGAAGAGCGGGAAATCAGAGTTATTGGAAAAGGGGATAAGGAGCGAATAACTTTTTTTAGTGAAAATGCTAAGAAATGGCTGATAAAGTATATTGAGGAAAAGAAAAGGCAATATGAAAACTACACTAGGGAAGTCTTGATTGTAAACAGTAAAGGAAAAAAATTGACAACCCGTTCATTAAGGAGGCTTATTTCGGCACACGCACATGAAGCGGGGATACAAAAGGAAATAACACCGCATGTATTTAGACATTCGTTTGCAACAGAACTTTTGAATAACGGAGTGGATATCCGATATTTACAGGAATTGCTTGGGCATAGCAGCATTGCGACAACGCAAGTTTATACACATGTGAGCAAGGCTTTCTTGAGAGATATTTATATGAGTACTCATCCATTGGCTAAGGAATAATGGATTTGATTGGATTGAATTTTAATGCAAAAGGAATGAGAAAATAGGAGGAAATTTTGATTATAAAAAAATGTAGCGGTTGTGGAATTGAACTGCAGTTTGAAGATAAAAATAAGGAAGGATATGTTCCTGAAGAGAAGTTTATAACAGAGGATAACTTACTTTGTCAGAGATGTTTTAAAATTAAAAATTATGGGGAAAACCTTGTAAATAATTTTAGCAGGGAAGATTATTTGAAGGAAGTAAATGAATGTGTAAAAAAATCTGATATAATACTTCCAATTTTTGATATTATTGACTTTGAAGGTTCATTTACTGAGGAAATCTTGGATTATCTAAGAGATTACAGATCTATAATTTTAATTAACAAAATAGATTTGCTGCCTGACTTTATACATCCAACTGAAATTTCCAACTGGGTAAAGGACAGGCTTGCCGAAGAAGATATTGTACCCGATGATATCGCTTTTATCAGTGCGAAAAATAAATACGGAGTAAATGGAATAATCAGAAAAATTAAAAATATTTTTCATAACAAAAAAGTAAAGGCAACTGTACTTGGAGTTTCAAATGTTGGGAAATCATCAGTTATAAATTTACTTCTTGGGAACAATAAAATAACGACCTCTAAATATTCTGGAACTACTTTAAAATCAATTAATAATAAAATTCCAAATAGTGAAATTACGATAATTGACACGCCTGGACTTATTCCAGATGGAAGAATTTCTGATTTGATTAGTGTAGAAAATGGATTAAAGTTAGTGCCAGCTGGAGAAATTTCACGAAAAACTTTTAAACTTGAAGAAAATCAGGTATTTATGTTTGATGTTTTCTGCAGATTTAAAATACTTGGAAATGAACTTCTGGAAAGTGGAAGCAAGCCTATATTTTCTGCTTATGCTTCAAAAAGTGTGAAGTTTCATGTGGCTCGTGAGGAAAGAGTGAAAGACTTGCTAAATGGAAATTACTTTGAAATTTTACAAGGAGCTGAAAAAGAAAAATATTTTCAAAATGAATTTGTAACTCATGAAGTGGAAATCGGGGAAAATGAGGAACTGGTAATAGCAGGGCTAGGATGGATAAATGTTAAAAGAGGTCCACTAAAGGTACAATTGGAAGTTCCAGAAAATGTAAAAGTGATTGTTAGACCGTCAATTTTTAAAAATAAAAAATAAATTTAAGAAATTATTAGAAACTTGAATTTAGTGAAGGTTTGATTTTTGAAAAAACAGACTAAAAAAATAGGAAAATTGAAATAAAAAAATCTAAAAGAAGGAGGGCGTGATTTTTTACATTGTAATTATTAAATTTAAAATTTTGTAAATTTCATGCGGGAAAATGGCTTTTGATAACGATTATTATGTAAATAATAGAGCAAAAATGACTAGAAAAATTGCTCTTCGTGGAATAACTTTTCTTATAGTTGTATTTATCGCAATGCTAAATGTTGTGATTTTATTGTCAAGAAAAGTAGATAAACTTATAACGGCGGATATTCAGGTAGAAACTATAAAATTACAAAATGCAGTAAAAAAATTTAATGAAAAAACAGGTTCTAATCCTAAATTGGAGGGATTAGAAAATAATCTTCATGATGTAAAGAGTTCAGATGGAGTGTATAATTTTGGGACTTTTTATGGAAGTGAGAAAATTTATGAAATTCCTGAAAGCATAAAGGATTCTAGGGAAAGAAGCAATAGAATTGTAACAAAAAAGGATAAAAAAGGTGGATGGGTTTATGATCGGTTAAAAGGAACGATTTCACCAAATATTTAAAATTATAAAATGGGGGAGTTAAAAAACTCAATTAGAAAGAAGATTAGTAAAAAAAATGAAATTTTCAAGTTTGGGAAGTGGAAGTAGCGGAAATTCAAGCTATATTGAGATGGGCAATAAGAAATTTCTTATAGATGCAGGATTTAGTGGTAAAAAAATTGTAGAAAAATTGAATAATATTGAAAAAAGAATTGATGATATAATGGGGATATTTGTGACACATGAGCATTCTGACCATATTCAAGGACTTGGTGTTGTTTCACGAAAATACGATATTCCAATTTATCTTCATGAAGTAACTTATAATGTAATTAAGGATAGAATTGGAAAAATTGAGAAAAAAAATTTAAATTTTATAAGAGATGAAAAAATTGTTATTGACAATTGTGTGATAAATAATTTTGAAGTAATGCACGATGCTGAAAAGTGCTTGGGATACACATTTGAATATGAAGGGAAAAAATTGTCCTATGCAAGTGATGTTGGCTGTGTAAACAATATTATTAAGGAAAATTTGAAAAATAGTGATGTAATTGTGTTGGAAAGTAACTATGACTATAATATGCTGATGACAGGCCCTTATCATTGGGAACTGAAAAACCGTGTAAAAGGAAGAAATGGACATTTGTCAAATGCAGAAGCATCAAAGCTGATTGGGCAAGTGCTTAGCGAAAAACTGAAAAAGGTTTATTTAATGCATATAAGTAAGGATAATAACACGCCAGAGCTGGCTTATAATTCGCTGTATCAAATTTTGGAGCGGGAAAATAAAAGCCATTTGGAAATTGAAATTATTAACGAAGAGGGAACAGAAATTTATAAAATATAGAATATTAGAATAAAAAATAAGGAAAAAGTTATGTGGAATGACTTAAAGCTAGAAATCGAGATTTGTACTAAATGTATTTTGGAAAAAACTAGAATTAATCCAATTGTTGGTGAAGGAAATAAAAAATCGGAAATTTTGTTTGTGCTTGATAGTATAAGTGAGGAAGAGGATGTAAAGCAGAAACTTTTAGTTGACAAAAATGGAAAATATTTCAAAAAATTTTTGGAGTATTCAAAGCTGGATTTGAATAAATGTTATTTTACAACTCTCACAAAATGCAGTTCACATGGTAATTTAATCGAGAAAGACAGTATTACAAAGTGTAATGAGTTTCTTGTAGCGCAAATTGCCTTAATTAATCCAAAGTACATTGTAACAGTTGGAGAAAGAGCGACTAAATCACTTTTAGAAGATGTAGAAAAAGAGGATATAAAAGATTTGGTAGGAAAAGTGTTTGATTTTTATGGAGAAATTAAGGTTGTACCGATTTACGATATTTCCTATTTGTTTAAAGCGACAGATAAGGAAAAATGGAAATTAATAAAAATTTTGGAAAAATTATAAAAGAAGAAAGGAAACCAAAGAAGAATGATAGGAATAGGAATTGTAGGATTACCAAACGTGGGAAAATCAACATTATTTAACGCAATAACAAAAACACAGAATGCAGAGGCGGCAAACTATCCATTTGCAACAATTGAGCCAAATGTAGGGCTTGTAAGCGTGCCAGATCCACGTTTAAAAGATTTGGAGAAAGTAGTTAACCCAGAAAGAACGGTTGGAGCGACAGTTGAATTTGTAGATATCGCAGGACTTGTAAAAGGTGCATCAAAAGGGGAAGGACTAGGAAACCAGTTTTTATCAAATATTAGAAATACAGCTGCAATTTGTCAGGTTGTAAGATGTTTTGATGATGATAATATTATTCACGTGGAAGGAAGCGTTGATCCTATAAGAGATATTGAAACGATTAATGCAGAATTGATTTTTGCTGATTTAGAAACAGTTGAAAGGGCGATTCAGAAAAATCAGAAGCTGGCTCGTGGAGGAAATGCAGAAGGAAAAGAATTAGTCGCAGTTCTTGAAAGATGTAAAGTTCATCTGGAGGAATTTAAGTTGTTAAAAACATTGGAATTTACCCAAAGAGAAGAAGAATTAATAAAAGTTTATCAATTTTTGACAATAAAGCCAATGATGTTTGCCGCAAATATTTCGGAAGAAGACTTGACGGCTGGAATTGAAAATGATTACGTAAAAAAAGTGCGTGAATTTGCAAAGCAGTATGACAGCGAAGTAGTAACCTTTTCAGCAAAAGTAGAAGCAGAATTAATTGAAATAGAAGATGAAGAAGAAAGACAAATGTTCATTGACGAATTAGGAATAAAAGAACCAAGTCTAAATAGACTAATTAGAGCAGGATTCAAATTGTTAGGACTAATCACATACTTTACAGCTGGAGTAAAAGAAGTAAGAGCATGGACAATAAAACAAGGGACAAACGCTCAAAAATCTGCCAGTGAAATTCACACAGACATTGAAAAAGGATTTATCAGAGCCGAAGTAGTGTCTTTCGACAAATTCATCGAACTAAACGGATGGAACGGTGCAAAAGAAAAAGGTGCAATGAGACTGGAAGGAAAAGAGTACATTGTGCAAGATGGGGATGTAATGTTCTTCAGATTTAATGTTTAAGAAAATATTTATTAATTTTAGAAGCTCTTTTTTAAGTTTGTTGCTTATTAAGGAGCTTTTTTGAATTATTTAGGAGATTAAAATGAAAAAATTTGAGATTTTTGTTAAATTATTTACAATACTGCTAGTTATTTTTTGTTTTGAAAGTTATTTTAAAGGAGAAATTATACAAAAAACTTTTATGGAAATAAATGAATATTATCATCTTGAAAGTGGACCCGATCCTTTTTATTCAGTATTTATATGTGAGTCAAAAGGTAATAAAGTTAATTTGGATTGTTTTGTTGTAGAAGAAATTTCAAATCAGGATAAAAATTATTTAATAGGGAAAATGGAAAATAACCAATATTTTTATATTAATTATTCAGATAATAATAAAAAGAAATTTAATTTAACAAAAGAAGACATAGAAAAAATTTTTTCTCAAAAAATTAAATTGGAAAAAGCTAAAAAATATATAAATAAATATGGTAAAGATGAATTTAATCTATTTTACGAAATGTTAGTTGCTAAATTTATAATAGCTTTATTTTTTAGCCCTGTTATTTTAATATTAATTAAATTTAAAATATATCCAAAATCTTGGGATAAAGAGTAAAAGTCCTGATTTTTAAAAGTTAGAGAAATTTATTACCTAGATTATTCTAATTTATATATTCTGCTTTTAGGCAATAGCTATTTTTAAAATTATAATTGAAATTAAATTAAAAATATAGTATAATAAAATATATATTAATATTTAATTAATAATTTGTTTTAAAAATATCAATTAAGTACTAAAATAAAAGATTTTTAAATTTCAGATTATTTTGACTAATAATTACTTTTTATTTATATTTTTGAAAATTTTTTTTATTATAATTGTTATAAAGTGTCGTGATTTTCTTGGAATAAAAACGACTAAACACATTTATGTGTTTCTTTCGCCATAACCTTTATCGCAAATGTATTTTATGGAGTTGTTATAGTCTTTATTTGCGAAAGTGAGCGTTAGCGAGTTTCGTTTTCGTAGTAATTCAGGCTTATCCAAATAATAAATGTTTTGACTACTTCCCCAAATAAAATTTGGGAATATTTCAAAAAAATGCTTAGACGAGCGGGGATTGTAAAGGGGATGGCGATTGATTCCCTTTACGTTATAAAAAAGAAAAAATCTATAAATTATCGAAAAAATTTTTATTAACAACAATTCTCTTTTCAAAAATTAGAAATAATTGTTATTTTAGTACTTAAGGATTAAATTGTAAAATGATTGTTAAATAAAATTAATAAAAGGAAATAATTGAGGTGGTAAAAATGAGTAAAGATGTAATTGTTGAAAATATGTATGAAGGGAAAAATATTGGAATCATACTGAATAAAACAAAGTTAGAGAATTTTGTGATTCAGGAATTTGTATTGGATGAAAATATTAATGAACATCAGAAGCTGGAAATTCAATTGGAAATGGATGATGAGCAGAGAAAAAATTTAGAAAGAATTATTGAAAAGGAAGATGTTGGGATTGAAATTGAGCTTGCTAATGTAGATAAGGATATCAAAAGGAAAATTTTTAGTGGGATTGTTGATTATTTTGAGATTCTGGATTATGGGAGTTATGGGTGCAGAATTTTGATGAAGGCGTTTTCTAAAAGTGTGCTTTTTGACAGGAAAAATGAGAAGAAGTATAGGGTTTTTCAGGATAGGAATTTAATGTTTTCAGATATAATTGATGAGATTAATAAGGATTATGCTGATAAAAAGTTGGAAATAAAGTATTCTGATATTGCCAAAAAGCAGATAGGTAGTTTGATTGTTCAGTTTGATGAAACAGACTGGGAATTTTTGGTAAGGCTTGCAAGTCAATTAAAAACTGGGATGTTTGTAATTGAACAGGGAATAATATTGTTTGGAATCGTGGAAATGGGAGAAATTAAGAAGGAAAATAAATATTTTTCAGATTATTCACTTGTGAGAGATTACAAAAATCTATATTATAAAGTGCAGTCAAATAAAGTAATAAATTTGGGAGATACTGTTTCCATTTCTGAAAATGCTGTAGAAAATGAAGGAAATGATAAAGATTCTGGTGGGAATAAAGGCAATTTTTCTGTATTAAAAACTAGGATATTTTTGAAGGATTTTATTTTAAAAAGTGAATTTTTAGCAACAGATATGAGCGGTTATCACATATTCAAGAAATATAATGAAAAAATAAAAGGGTGTAGAATTGAAGCAAATGTTGAACGGGTGTTCGAAGATGGTGGAATTGCGAAAATGGAAGTCAGATTTGCAGAGGGACTGAAAAAAATTGTTCAGGAAAGAAGCAATGAGGAAAGTAATGATAAAGCGTACGATGATTATGGGATAAAAAGATTTCCATTAAGTTATCAGACCTTTTATTCGCAGACAAATACTGGATTTTTCTGTACTCCCGAAATAAATGATACTGTGGAAGTTTATTTTCCAAATGAAGATGAGCGATTTGCAAAAGTGTCATGGGCAATAAACAATAAAGGAAATGGAAGATTTAGCGATTATACCAAAAGAAATTTTCAGGTTAATCAGAGTGATTTTAACTTTAGCTTGAATTTGAATAGTTTTGAAGTGAAAACAGCTGAGAAATATAGCGTAGAATCACCAAATATAGTTGAAAATGCAGATAATTTTGTAAATAAGGCTAATCAAAATATGATAGTGGCTTCTAATAATTATTTGGGGATAGAGTCGATTGGGGATGCTGATTTTTATGGCTCTAAGATAAATATTATTGGGAAAGAGAAGGAAATAACGATGGAATCATTAAGTTCAGATGTGAGAATTAAAGGGAAAAAAGTTCACAGTAATTAATAGTAGTTAATAATAAAAAATACAGGAGAATAATAAGGTTAGTTAAAACTAACTGTTCTTCCTGTATTGAAAAGATTTTAGTATAATTTATTTTTTTCTTTTGTTTCTTATAAATTGTATAAAAGTTATAATTTCCTGTTTTTCTGTATCTGTATAGTTTTGGGAATTTAAAACATATTCATCTAAATCATCATCTGGAATTAAATCAGTTTGCCGATTTAAGAAATAACTTGTGATTGCTCCCGTAATCATTCCAAAAGTTCCCATTCCAATGAGTATCAGAAAAATAGCAATTATTCTTCCAATAAATGTATGTGGATATACATCTCCATAACCAACAGTAGTCGCAGTTACAAAAGCCCACCATAGGCTATTAAAATACGAGAGTTTTTCGACATAGGAAACTATTAGGGCAGATACTATGATTCCAAGTACAGCAAATATTAACAAATAAATAAGTCCATTTGCTCTCAAGATTTTTTTTATTTTTTTATAGAATTTTTTTACAGATAAATAAGTTTTTGTCAGTTTTAAATGTTTAAAAACTCTGGCTAAACGTCTAATCTTAAAAATTCTGAATAGCCTAAAAATAGAATAATACGGAATAATTGAGATTAAATCAGGAATATTGCTTTCAATAAAATCTAATTTATTGTCTGAATTCGTAAAACGTATAAAATAATCAGCTGCAAAAATTAAATAGATTGATACATCAATAAATTCCAGAATTGGATTATTAAAAATACTAATATCACCGTGTAAATCTAAAAGTGTAGTGACAAAGCTGTATAATGCCAAGAAAATAAAAATAACCTGGTAACTTATACGGAATCTTTTGTTTTTATGTAATTTTTCAATTTTCTTTTTCATAAAAACTCCTGTTTTATTTAATAACCTTTCTATATGTTACTAATAACGGATTCCAAACACTTGCATTTGTTGGAGAATATGCAAAGTCAATTTCTATGAATTTTTCAATAGGTGTTTCAAGTGCAATAACAATAGCCATCTGATCAACAAATTGTGCAACAGCTTCTTTTCCAACCATTGCTCCACCAAGAATGATTTTTTTATCTTTATCGTAAATAATTTCGGCACTTGCAGGAACAGAGTCTTCAAAGCCAGAATTTTTATACATTGCTTTCATTGAAACTATATCAGCATTGTATCCTAATTGCAGGGCTTCTTTTAGGGAAAGTCCAGTTTGTGCTAGTTTTACATCATAGAATGAAGTTGCGAAAGAACGGATTAAACCTTTCCAGCTTACATTTTTTCCAGATAGATATTTTGCAAGGAACATTCCGTGCTTGTTTGCCACATCTCCAAATGGAGCGTATAAATTTCTATTTGTTTTGTAATATTTATTAAAAATACAATCTCCAATTGCATACACATCTTTAATGTTTGTTTCGAATTTATCATTTACAGCAATTTTTCCAGAATCAGTTTTTAATTCTTTCGGCAAGAAATCAATGTTTGGAGTAATTCCGATACTAAATAATGCAATATCAAAGTCTACAGTTTCGCCATTATCCAGTTTTACTGATTTTGCCACATTGTTTTCAGAAATAATTTCTGAAACGCCTGAATTTAACTTTAATGCAACCTCATTTTTTTCTATTTCTGTATAAATTCTTTTCTTCAAAGTTTCAGATACATTTGGAAAAATTTGATCAGCCTTTTCAATCAATGTGACATTTAACCCATTTTTTCTAAATGATTCAGCCATTTCCAGTCCAATAAATCCAGCTCCTACAACAACTGCATTTTTTAATTTTGATTTATTTTCATTAAGATAATCTTTTATTTTAAAGGCATGTTCTGCGTGAGATAAAGTAAACACATTTTCCAAATCCTTTGAATATCCAGCAATATTTGGCACAAAAGATTTTGCCCCAACGGCAATTACCAGTTTGTCGTAAAAGATTATTCCGTTAATTTCATTTCCTTTTACTGTTACAGTCTTATTCTGAAAATTTATTTCTGTAACTTCGTGATGAATTTTTACTTCAATTCCACGATTTATAAAATCTTCAGGTGTTCCATGCAGAACATCACTTTTCTTCAATTCATCAGCAATGAAATAAGGTGTTGGACATCCAGCCCAAGCCACATAAGAGGATTTTTCAAATAAAATAACCTCATCTTCAGGGTTTGCTTTTTTATATTGAGTCGAAAACATCATTCCAGCTGCTCCGCCTCCGATTACAACTATTTTCATAATATTTTTTGCATGATAATTTATAAAATCATACACTCCTTTCATTTTTTGTTATTTTTGTTCTTGATTCATTTTATTAAATAGATACCTAAGTCTGCTTGCTACCATATTTATACCTACTTTGTTGTCTTTCCCACGTGGAATTATAACATCTGCATATCTTTTGGAAGGCTCAACAAATTCCAAATGCATTGGTTTCACTGTATTTATATACTGATTTTTTACACTTTCAAAACTTCTTGCCCGTTCGTTTAAATCTCGTTCGATTCTTCTAAGCAGTCTTTCATCATCATCAGTATCAACAAAAATTTTTGTATCAAAAAGACTTCTAATTTTTGATATTGCAAGGACTAAAATTCCTTCAACAATAATTATATTTGCAGGCTCAATATGCTGAGTCTCATCAACTCTGTTATGAACCTGAAAATCATAAATAGGCTTTTCAATAGATTTTCCATCCTTCAATGCAAGTATATGCTTTTCAAGCAAGTCAAAGTCAATTGCATCTGGATGATCATAATTCAATGCAGTTCGCTCTTCATAAGTCAAGTGATCATTTCTCTTATAATATGAATCCTGTTCAAGCAAAATTGAATAAATCCCTGTTTTTTCCAAGTTTTTAATTATGGCTTGAGTAACGCTAGTCTTACCAGAACCAGTACCTCCAGCAATTCCGACAATTATAGTTTGATAGCTCATAAAAATATTTCCTCCTGAATAGATTTTAGTAATTTTTGAATTTTTTTAGAAGACTTGTATCTTTTTATAGTTTTTAAATAATTTTAGCATTTTTTTTGCAGTTTTACAATAATGTAAAAGTTTAAAATTGTATATTTTTTAAAAATTAAAAAATTAATAAAAATGTTTGAAAAAAATTTAATTATATGGTAAAATTAAAATATAGTTAAATATTGGAGGGGTTATGAATAGAGAGAATGAAATTTTTGAGAAGGAAATGCTTGGAAAAAGTCTGAGAGAGATGTTTTTTGAGTTGAATTTGGAGATGGAGGAGAGGTTTCGAGAAATCAAAGATAAGTTTTTAGAAGCAAAAATTAATGAAATTTCCGAATATGAAGATATTTTTGTTGAAACGGTATTAGCGGAAAAAGAAAATATATTTAAGATGGATGGAGTTTTTTTTCCTGTAGTTGATAAAATAGATATTCTTGATGAGAATTATAAGGATATTTATTTGGAAAATGTATATTTGAATTTGAGCTTACATAAGATTGAGGAAGTTCTGGAAAGGGAATTTTTGGGGTGGATAGACATTGATGGAGATAATTATGAGATTAAAGTAAGGCTTGTAAAAGATGAAAGATATTTTGACGAAATAAAGAAATTGCATAATTCTTTTGAACTCAATGGAAAAAAATGGAAAACTATTAATATGGCACATTTTATGAGGTTTTATAGGGTTAAACTAGCTGAGTACGGTTTTAATATGCCACAGGATATTTTGGAGAAAATTCAAAATGGGAAATATGAGATTACTTATGATTTTGAAGAAATTCAGGATAAAGTTCTAAGAGATAGGGAATTGCTTTGGAATATTGAAAAGAAAAAGATAATAAGCACCATTTTTGTACGTCCGACAAAAATTGATCTATCTTTTGAATATACAATAAATTTTGAAAGTGATGAACAGATTTTGGTATCAAATCATGAAAATGAAGATATTTTGTGCTGCTATTACAGCGGAAAAAACAAATTAAATATTGTTTCAAAGAAAAATACAGGCGACATTTGGGATGTATTTTCAATAAAGCCAATCAAAAAATGTAGAAAAATTCTTGAACTTTATGGAAAAAGTAGCGAGAATCAAGAAGATTATTTTCATTTTACAAATTTTAGAAATAAGACCTTTATTGATAAAATTCAAACAAAAAATAGAAATACTAGAAGCCGTGCATTTTTAGAAAAATATTTTTTGGAATATGAATTTACAAAAGATAAAATTTTGTTAAAAGATATTAATTTTAAAAAAAACATTGAAAAAAATATAGATACTTATGACTGTAATGAAAGTTTGAAAAATGATTTTCAAAAGGGATATTCTGATAAAAAGCCGAAATTGAATCTATTTGTAGAAATAAAGGATTTTGATGAATATTCAGAAGACAAGGTTAGCTTTTTAATCTCAGAAATTCAGAATAATTATAACGAATTTGAATGCAGGGGGTACTTGTATGGCGAATAAAAATAAAAAAGGCTACAAATATATATGGGCAGTTCCTCTGAATATGCAATTTGAGCTGGAAAATAGTGTTTCAGCATATATTGAGGTAAATGCAGATTTTTTGAATAATGAAATTGTGAAAAAGAAGGTTGTAAAAGTAAATCCGTATGTGAGGTTTAATAAAATTTTTACCAGTTTTGTAAATTATTATGATAATTTTTTTGAGTTTGAAAATAAGCTGGAAAAAGATACTAAAATTAAAAATCTGACAATGGAAAATACACCTAAAAAAGAGTCTAAAATAAATAGTTTTAGAGGTAGAGACAGCATAGTTGAAGAAAAAAAGGGAAATATATCTGTTTTAAAAAAATTTAAGAAAAATATTGAAAATAATGCGATAAATTATTTACAGGAACTTGATTTTGTTAGTGGAACAACGGTAATTGATGTTATTTGTGAAAAAATTTCAGAAGATATAAAAAAAGGAATTCTAGGAATAAGCTTGAAAAAGTATTTTTTACTTTTGAATAGCGAAGAACAGCAATATATAGCACTTTTAATTTATAATGAAAAAATAAATAATGTAAATTGCATGAAAAATTTTAGATTGGGAATAAAATATTTTTTTATTGATTCTCTTATTTATAGACAAAGATCAGAAAAAAATAAAATAATAATTTATATAAATAAACCAAAAAATAGGTCAAATATAGCAAAAGTAAAGACTTTGGAATTACTGTTCCTAGAACTTGGAATGGAATTAAAAGTATTTTGGGAAAATCATTTTGGAGTTGTAAATGTTGATGAAACAGCAAAAATTGATGAAATAGCAGTTTTTTAGAAAAATAAAGGGGTGGAATAAATGAAATATAGATTGAAAATTACAGATGAGGAAAATAAAAAGGAAATAAATGTAAGTGAAGACGAAATTATGGAAGTAAAATATAAAATTGGACTTGCAGAAGATACAAATCTTGCAAATAGCAGAAGCACAGTAGAAATGGAAATAATCGGAAAAATTATTTCAAATTTGGAAAATACAGGAAATAATTTAGAAAATGAGAGCATAAATGATGATTTGTATGAAAGAAATAAAAAGAATATAATAGATTTAGTGGAATGGGCAGAATCATATCTGGAAAAAAGTGATTACAGAAATTTGGAAATGTTTGTTGATTTGGGTTCAAATAAAAAAATGGATTTAAAATTTACAAATATGTTTGTATATAATTTTTCGCAGGAAATGAGCATTGAAAAAGGGATAGGAATTTTTAAGCTGAAATTGAGACAAAAATTTCATCAGAAAAATAAATTGGACATAAAATAACACTTAAATTAAAATTTTGTGGTATAATAAAAATGTGGATATTTTTAAATAAACTTAAAAATTATTTGTAAAAAAATTACAAAATTTATTTTAGGAGGAAATACTATGATTATAGATGTTGAATTAAACGAAAAAAAACAAAAACAGTTAAAAGAAGTTTTGGAATATGATAACAACTTTATTAATAATTTGATATTAAAAGAACTAGATAAAATAGAAGAAAATGAACAAATTTCCAAATCAGAAATAAAAAGAATAGTGAAGTTATCTGAAAAAGCTAAAAAATCCCCAATGATACCTCTTGAAGATTTTGGAAAGAAAATGGGATTTTAAGTGAAATACAGAGTATTGTTATCTAAATATGCAGCAAAAAAATTACAAAAGATGGATAAAAATACAAGTAAAAAAATTTATGATTTTCTGAAAAAAATAAACAATTCTGAAAATCCAAGAATCAAAGGGGAGGCTTTGAGCCATAATTTAAAAGGATATTGGAAGTACAAACCATTAAAAAATTACAGGATAATAGTTGAAATACAAGATGATGAATTAATAGTTTTAGCTGTTGAAATAGAGCATAGAAGTAAAGTATATTTGATTTTGAATAAATTAAAAAAATCATTTTTAAAATAAATAATGATAAATTCAAATATAGGGAGATGAGTTTTTATGAATAGAAATATTTTTATTACTGGAGCTACAAGTGGAATTGGGAAGGAAACAGCTTATGCCTTTGCGAAAAATGGAGATAATGTGATTTTGTGTGCTAGAAATGCAGATAAATTAAAGGAAATAAAGGCTGATATTGATAGAAAATACGGCACTAATGCATATATCTTTGTACTGGATGTTACTAAATATAACGATGTTGTAAAATTTACAAAGAAAATATTGGATGATGTGAAAAAGGTAGATATTCTTGTAAATAATGCAGGGCTTGCATTGGGGCTGGATAAATTTCAGGAATATGATATTGTGGATATTGAACGAATGATAGACACTAATATAAAAGGTCTGTTATATGTTACAAGACAAATTTTACCAAGCATGGTTGCAAATGATGAGGGGCATATTATAAATATTGGCTCAACTGCTGGAATTTATGCTTATGCAGGAGCTGCCGTCTATTGTGCGACTAAATCGGCTGTAAAGGTTTTGAGCGATGGAATTAGGATTGATACAATAGATAAAAATATTAAAGTAACTACTGTTCAGCCTGGAATTGTGGAAACTAATTTTAGTAATGTAAGATTCCATGGGAATACAGAGCAGGCTAAGAAGGTTTACGAAGGAATTGAGGCATTGAAGCCAGAAGATATTGCAAATACAATAGTTTATATTGCAAATCAGCCAAAACACGTACAAATTTCAGATATTACAATAATGGCGACAAATCAGGCGACTGGATTTAATATTTACAGAAAAAATCAAAATAAATAATGGTCTGAGATAGTAAATACATAGTAAAGATGTACAAAATACACTAAACAAATTCATTGACTTTTATAAATAAGTTTAGTATAATAGTTTGTAATTATTTTTGGGAAAGGGAAGTATCGCCTAATGGTATGGCAGCAGCTTGGAAAGCTGTGGGCGGTTAAACGTCTTGTGGGTTCGAGTCCCTCTACTTCCGCCATTTATAAAAATAATTTGACAAATTAGTGAAAATATAGTAAACTAATTAAGATATACGCATAAAATTGGTGGCTAATACCAATGATAGCGATAAATTATTTGGAGGTGAACATAAATGTTTGCAGTAATTAAAACAGGTGGAAAACAGTACAAAGTAGAAGTTGGAACTGTATTAAAAGTTGAAAAATTAGCAGCTGATGTTGATTCAGACATCGAAATTAACGAAGTTCTATTAGTTGGAGAAGGAGATAACGTAACAGTTGGAACTCCAGTAGTAGAAGGAGCTAAAGTTGTAGCTACAGTTAAATCTCATGGAAAAGCTGATAAAAAAATTAACTTTAAATATAACAAAAAAACTTACTACAGAAAAAAAGGGCATAGACAATCTTTTACAGCAATTGAAATTAAATCAATCAATGCTTAATTGTATTTTTTAAATATAAATTTAGATTGTGAAAGCTGTTGTGGTTTGAATGATAAAAATAGAAATTCAAAGACAAAAAAATAAAATAATATATTTTGAAATAAAAGGACATGCAAATTTTTCAGAATATGGAGAAGATGTAATTTGTGCAGCTGTTTCGTCAGTAGGACAAATGACAGTAAATGGACTTATTGAAACTTTGAAACTTAATAAAAAATTGAAGTTTATTGAGGAAGATGGGTATATTTCCTGTGATTTAAAAAATTCTGGATTGACTGATGATGAACTAGAAAATGCAGATGTTTTGGTTGAATCAATGTATTCGTATTTGAAGGAAGTTGCAAAAAGTTATAGTAATTTTGTGAAACTTAAAGTAATAAAAAAATAAAATTTGATTCACAAATTAAGATTTGAAAAAATCCAAGAAATAAAATATGAAAAAGAAATCGAGGAGGTTGGAAAATGTTATTAAAATTAAACTTACAGTTATTTGCCTCAAAAAAAGGGCAAGGATCAACTAGAAATGGTAGAGATTCTAACCCTAAATATTTAGGAGTAAAAAAATATGATGGAGAAGCTGTAAAAGCTGGAAACATTATTGTAAGACAAAGAGGAAGTAAATTTCACGCAGGAACTAATGCTAAATTAGGAAAAGATTACACTTTATTCGCATTAACTGATGGGTATGTAAAATTTGAAAATTTTGGAAGCGGTAAAAAAAGAGTAAGCATTTACCCTGAAAGAGTAGAAGCATAATAACAGAATTGTATAATATATTTTTGAAATACTGTCTTAGAAATAGGATGGTATTTTTTATTTAAATTTTATAAAATAAATACTTATTAATAGATATTTTTCTAATGATTTATAATAAAACTTCTTTAAAAGCGAACTCAAAAGCTATGACTACTTAACTCAACCCTTATATTTATATAATTCTTAGTATTTCAATTTTAAATGAGTTCAAGTACATATATTTTTTAGTAAAAGAAGTCAATTGAAATTTAGTTTATATCTTTTGTTGTCTATAACTTAATGAATAATACCTGAAGGACTATGCAGTATTTTTTTGAAAAAAATTAAATTAAACTTATTAAAAAAATAAAAATATATTATTTCTTTATTTAGTAGAAAGGGGAGTAAGCCTTTGCAAAAAAAGTTTATAATAAGTTTAAATCTACTGTTTTAGTAGTTAATAACAATAAATATCTTTTTTACTGTATTTTTTAACTTGTTACAACCCTATCTACTCTATCCATGTATTTTTCATTTATCAAATAAGCAGTAAGTATCTAAGTTTTTAGAATTTATTTTGCTCCTAAAAATTTCAAAAATTAATTAAAAATCCTTGTATTTAGGAATCCATTTTGTATTTTTTATTGCTTCTTTTAAATTGTTTAAAGATTCTGTATTTAATTTTTGGTCTAGTACGCTTTGTCCGACTGCTAGTGCCACTGTTTCAGAAAATTCTGTCAGTTTTGATACTGGAGGAAGTACGGCAGCTCCAGGTTTTGTTGTGTCAATTATTCCACCTAGTGAATGTGCGGCTGCTGAGATTATTTTGTCGTTTACAATCTTTGATTTTGTTGCGATAATTCCAAGTCCCAGCCCAGGATAGATTAAAGCATTATTTGCTTGCCCAATTTCGTACGTAATTCCATTGAGTTCTATTGGATCTGATGGGATACCTGTTGCAACGAGAGCTTTTCCGTCTGTCCATTCGATAAGATCTTTTGCACTGGCTTCTGCTAGTTTTGTTGGGTTGCTAAGTGGAAAAATTATTGGTCTTGCAGTGTGTTTTGCCATTTCTTGAACTATTTCTTTTGTGAAAGTATTTGGCACTGTGGAAGTTCCGACAAGTATAGTTGGTCTCACGGATTTTACAGCGGCTTCCAAAGTAGTTAATTCATTTGCATTTGTGAATTCACTCCGTTTTCTTGCGAAAGGAATTTGTTCTGGAGTTAGTCCTTCCGTGTCTTCAAATAACAAGCCTTGTCTGTCAACTAGATAAAACCGTTTTTTTGCCTCTTCTTCAGAAAGCCCCTGCTCTACCATTTCATTGAAAATTCTTCTGGCAATTCCAGCTCCCGCAGTTCCTGCTCCAAAACACATATAAATCTGGTCAGTAAGCTTTTCACCAGAAATTTTTAATGCTCCTAAGATTCCGGCTAAAGTGATAATCCCAGTTCCTTGTATATCATCGTTAAAAGTTGCGATTTCATTTTTATATTTATTTAAAATATTTGCCGCATTTAATCTTCCAAAGTCTTCCCAGTGAAGATATAAATTTGGGAAAAGCTTTTCAGCTGTTTTTACAAATTTGTCTATAAAATTATAATATGCATCTCCTCGAACTCTCTCAAATCTATTTCCTAGATACAAGTCGTTTTCCAGCAGCTCTTTTCTATTTGTTCCAGCATCAATTACAACTGGTAGGACAGTAGCGGGATCAATTCCAGAGGCGGCAGTGTAAACCATCAGTTTTCCAACTGAAATATCAACTCCGTTAGTTCCCCAGTCACCAATTCCAAGGATTCCTTCTGCATCAGTAACGACAATTAAACGGATTTTTCTATTGTCAGCAGCATTTTTTAAAATAGTTTCTATGTTTTCTGGTTCTTTTACTGACAAATAAGCCGCATTTTGAGGATTTACAAATAATTCACTATAATTTTCTATACTTTCTGCAATTACAGGATCATAAACAATTGGCATAAATTCAACTACGTGTTTGCTAAATAAATAATAAAATAATGTTCTGTTTGTATTAAAAATTTCCATTAAGAAATGTCTTTTTTCAATTAACTTGTCTTTTTTCAGAAATTGTCCATAAGCCTGTTTTGCCTGTTCATCTATAGTTTGAATATACGGTGGTAAAAGTCCTAATAAT
Organism: Leptotrichia sp. HMT-225; assembly: GCF_030644325.1. Lineage (NCBI taxonomy): Bacteria > Fusobacteriati > Fusobacteriota > Fusobacteriia > Fusobacteriales > Leptotrichiaceae > Leptotrichia > Leptotrichia sp. HMT-225. Next base: position 1,345,560 of record NZ_CP130323.1, read on the forward strand.
CCATATTTTTCTCTTTCCTTTTTTGTAAAAGCTGTACCTTTGTTAAGGAATGGATTGTTTAAAATTTCATAACCTAATTTCATAAATAATCACCTCTAAATAATATTTCAAATTTATTTTTTGTAATAATCAGATAATCCAAGTATAACACTGAAATATTCGGAAATCAATTTGTTTATCCTGTTATTTAAATTATTTTTCTTGTCTGTTGTAAAATAATGTTAAGAATATATTGTAACAAATTAAAAAATTATGACAATTATGTATTAAAATATTAGTAAGGATAGAATATTAATGAAAAAAATATTATAAAAATTGCATTGAATATGTCTTAAGAATTTTTGTTAAATGCCCGAAATCTATAATTTTGTATCTTCGAGATTACATTTACCCTTTAGTTTATTTTTTATTTAAATCTAGTATGATTTTTAGTTTGGTATAAACTTAACAGTATATTTGCTAAATAAATACTAGAACAAAATTCTGTTTATAAACACATTCCACTTTGAATTATATTATAGTAAAACTTCTTTAAAAGCGAACTCAAAAGCTATGACTACTTAACTCAACCTCTTAATTTATATAATTTTAGCAGTTTCATTTTAAATAGGTTTGAGTGTATATTAAATTTTATTTTTTAAATAAGCTTCAGTTTATTTTAAGGTTTGGATGATAAAATCAATTTGTAAATCAAAATTAGAGCAGGAGAGTGGAAAGTTATGAAAAAATTAATTCTAGTATCAATGTTGGCAATAGGAATGTCTGTATTTGCAGAAAAATTTACACCTTCAAATAAAACATTGGAAATTTCATTGAAGGAGGTGTTAGAAGGAGCAACTCCTAACGGTTATTACTGGATGGATGGAAGTTTTGATAACAACGAATATTATGAAAGATATTCGTTTTTTATAATGGAGGATAATAAAGGAAAAATAGATGAATTAGTCCAAGGTTATGAAATTGGTAAAAAAACAGGTGGAGAAATACGAGAAAAAATCTATGATGATATTGATGATGACAGTACAGTATATGGATCATATAAAATTTATTCAGCAGGGAAAAAAGGTGTATATTATGTAAATAATTATGTAGCCTTGGATGGGAAAAAACATGCAAGATTGTATTTCGGATTTGATAAAAAACACAATACAGTAGTTATACTTGATAAAAACTTAAATCTAATCGAAGTTCTACAAAGAGTAGCCGTAAATTAAAATCTTAAAATATAAATTAAAAAGTAGAGAGCAGTTCAATATAAGATTGCTCTTTTTTAATTTATTTACTAGTCTTGCCTGATTTCATATATTGTGCTATACTAATATTATTTATTGTATAGTAAACTATTGAATTTTAAATGAATAATAAGTTGTTTGTTTGTGAAATAAAGCTAAAAACTTAAAGTTGTAATAAATTCTGTTACTAAGTATGCTTAAAAAAGAAATATAAAAAAGAAAGAAAAAGTAAATTTTAAAATAAAAATCAAAAACTGTGAAAAATAGAAGGAGCAATAGGAATTTATGAATAGAGAAAATATTATGGAAAAAAGAAAGAAAGTAGTACTAGGAATGTCTGGTGGAGTTGATTCTTCTGTTGCGGCAATTTTGCTTAAAGAACAGGGTTACGATGTAATCGGAGTTTTTATGAAGAATTGGGAAGAGAAGGATGAAAATGGAGTTTGTATGGCGGAAGAGGATTATAAGGATGTAATTGCTGTGGCAGAGCAGTTGGAGATACCTTATTATTCGGTGAATTTTGTGAAAGAGTATTGGGACAAAGTGTTTACATATTTTTTAGATGAGTATAAAAAAGGAAGAACGCCCAATCCCGATGTGATGTGTAATAAGGAAATCAAATTTCGTGCATTTCTGGACTATGCGATGAAACTTGGGGCTGATTATGTGGCAACAGGGCATTATGCGAGAATTATTCACGAAGAAAAAGATGGAAAAATCAAATCGACTATGTTAAGAGGAATTGATGATAATAAAGATCAAACATATTTTCTTTGTCAGTTAAGTCAGGAGCAACTGGAAAAAGTTTTATTTCCATTGGGGGAGTACACAAAGCCACAGATTCGTGAAATAGCTGAAAAATATAATTTGGCAACGGCGAAGAAAAAAGATAGCACAGGAATCTGCTTTATTGGGGAACGTGATTTTAATAAATTTTTATCACAATACTTGCCAGCAAAGGGTGGAAATATTGTAAATACGCAAGGAAAGGTTCTAGGGCATCATAATGGACTTATGTATTATACAATCGGACAGAGAAAAGGAATTGGGATTGGAAATACAAAGGAGGGAACTGGAGAGCCTTGGTTTGTTGTGGATAAGGATTTGGAAAAAAATGAACTGATAGTAACACAGGGTGATAACTCGGTACTTTATTCAAAAGGGTTAATCGCAACAGATTTTAATTTTATAAATGAAGTACAGTTTCCGTTGGAATGTACTGTAAAATTTAGATATAGACAAAAAGACACAAAAGTTGTGATTAATAAACTTAATGAAAATGAATATGAAGTGATTTTTGATGAGCCGCAAAAGGCTGTAACGCTGGGACAGATTGTGGTTGCTTATGATGGCGAAGTTTGTCTTGGTGGAGGAATTATTGACAAAATTATAAAATAGTTTTTTAATTTATACAAAATATAAAAATTGAAAGGTGGATAAAATATGGCACTTAATGATGTTATGTGGACGTTTAGTAAGAAAATTTATGAAAGCACGGAAGAATTTGATAAGGATATTAAGGCATATTATGATAGAATGCGTGAATATGTTGACAGAGAATGGAAACCTGATGAAATAGCTGTTAAACAATCAGAAATTTATGTTGATTATGAGGCATGGATAAAAGGGAAAGAAGACTTGCTGGAAAATGAAACGACTGATGAAGAAGAATTATCGGAAGAATATGCAGACGATGGTTATTTTCAAGTTGATGTAAGAGCGTTGTTAAAGGCTGATAATGGAAAATATTTTACAAATCTTGAATTAATGACAAAAGTTCATAATCAGCAGGCGAATAAAGAATTAGGAGATCATGTATTTTTTGAAGGTATGGATTCAGATAATGAGATAGACGGAATTCCTGTATTTTATGTAGCGTGTGGAAGTTAAGGAGGAAAATGGAAGAATTGATATTTTGCTTAAATGCTACAATGCCTGTATTTTTACTTATGATACTTGGATACATCTTTAGGAAAATAGGAATTATAGATTTAGAATTTGCAGATAAGATGAACAGATTTGTATTTTTGGCACTTTTGCCTGCACTTTTGTTTAAAGAACTGTCGCTGTCTGATTTTTCGGCAATCTGGGATTTGAAATATCTGATGTTCTGCTTTTTTGCAACATTTTTTTCAATAACGATAATGTGTATTATCTCACTTTTTCTGAAGGATAAGTCAATTCGCGGAGAATTTATTCAAGCTGGATTCAGAAGCAGTGCTGCCTTACTTGCTTATGCCTTTGTGCAGAATGTGTATGGAGAGGCTAAAATTGTGGCTCTTATGGTAATTGGAGCCGTTCCTTTGTACAATATTGCCTCAGTTGTGATTTTGATGCTACTTCGTCCAAAACAAGGAAAATTGAATAGAATAATTTTGAAAAATACCTTAAAGGGAGTTATGAGGAATCCCTTGATACTTGGAATTTTGGCTGGGATGATTTGGGCATTATTAAAAATCCCTCAGCCAGTAATTATGAAAAAATCAATTTCGACATTTTCTGCAGCGGCAACTCCACTTGGATTGCTTGCACTTGGAGCAAGTTTTGACATGAAAGAAGTTTTTTCAAAAATAAAGATTGTATTAGTTTCGTCTTCATTTAAGCTCTTAATTCTTACAGCAATATTTCTGCCAATAGCAATAAAATTTGGATTTAAGGATGAAAAGCTGGTTGCTGCGCTTGGAATGCTGGGAAGTCCAACAACTCCAACTTCATTTACTATGGCAAGAGGAATGGGGCATAATGGGGCAGTAACCTCGGGAACTGTTGTGATTACTACAATTATGAGTATTTTTACATTAACTGGATGGCTTTATATTTTGAAAATTGCAGGATTAGTATAAAATTTGTTAAATAAATAAAAATTTGGTATAATAGCAGAGTATTGTGAGAATAATTAAGTTTATAAAAATAAAGTATTCTGGAGGGAAAAAATGAAATTGAAAAAATATGTTTTGATTGGCATAATGGCATTGTTAGTTATTGTTGGATGTGATAACAAGGGCAATGAAAAAAATGACAAGGATAATGTGAAAGTAACAGATGTGAAAAGGGATATTTCAACTGAGGAAATCATAAAATATAATGAATATTTGAAATTAAGTGATGTGCCAAATTCTGAAGAATGGAATGCTTTTTTTACAGAGATAAAAAAAGAAGAATTTACTGATCAAGCTGGAAATATAAAAAATATCTCAGAACTAGCTACATTTACTGAAAATTTAGATAACTCAATTAATTTGACTGGTGAATATATAAAAGAAATTACGGATGTAATGCAAAAAGCTCCAAAAATGGAAGCAATTGATAAAAATGCTGAAAATCTTTTAAATTCATTGATTGAAGAACAAAAAGTGTTAACGGAGATTAATGATTATTTTGAAAAAGGCGACTATAAAACTGATAAATTGTCAAAAATAGAAGAATTGAATGATAAATACAAAGTTGTATTGAAAAATAGACAGGAAAATCATAAAATTTTTACTAATTCATTAAATGAAATTGCCCAAATAATTAATCAAAAAATAGAAAAACAATTACAAACAGATGGAAAAACAGCAAAATTAAATATTTTGAAATTTGTAAATTCAGTAGATAATTTTGGAAAAATAGCTTTTGGGAAAAATAATTTGAACTTTGATGAAAATGAAGTAAAAATCCTGGAAGAAGCAAATAAAAACGTGCAAAATACATATAAGGCAGTGTCTGAAATGACACTTGAAAATGCCAAAAAAGAAAATATAAATGAGGAAGACTTCAAGAAAATAAAAGAAAGTTCAAAATTATTATCAGAAAATATGCAAAAAATGGTAGCAGGCGTGAAAAACCAAAATATTCAAGATGTGGTAATGAGTGCAAGTAATATTTTGAGTGCAAAGACAGATTTAGAAAATGTGTTTAATGTTTTAGTATTAAAAAAATAAAATTTAATAATAAAAAGAGGTGAGTAATTATTGCTCACCTTATGTTTTAATCTTTAATCATAAATAAGATATATTGAAATATATAAAAGTTATATATTATAATTATTGACAAAGGGTTTCAAAAAATGTTATTATTATAATATGTTTAGAAATTAATTTGTAAAAGTTATTATATAAATAAAAGCAGGAGGAAATAGCTATGAAAAAAATATTGTTATTGATGATTTTAGCGTTAAGCATTTTTATGTGTAGTGTTGAAAAAGAAGAAAAAAAAGCAGGAAAAAGTACTGATGGAGTTCCTAAGAAAATTGTAATTGGATTGGATGATTCATTTGTTCCAATGGGATTCAAGGATGAAAAAGGCGAAATTGTAGGGTTTGATATTGATTTGGCTAAGGCAGTTGCTCAAAAATTAGGAAGCGAGGTTGAATTTAAACCTATAAACTGGGATTCTAAAATATTGGATTTAAATGGTGGAAATATTGATTTAATTTGGAACGGACTTACTATAACAGAAGAAAGAAAAAAAGAAACTGAAATGACAAAACCGTATTTTACAAGTCACCAGCTTATAGTGGTTAAAGCAGGTTCAAGTATTAATACAAAAGCCGATTTAGCAGGAAAAAATGTTGGAAGTCAAACTGAAAGCAGTGGAGAGGAAGCTGTGAAAAAATCAGGGGATGACAAGAAATTTAAGGAATTTAAAACTTATGCTCAGTATGATCAGGCGTTTATGGATCTTGATGCAGGCAGAGTTGACGCAATTATAGCTGATGAAGTATTGGCAAAATATACTAAAAAAACAAAAGAAACTCAAGCTAAAAAAGAACTGTACCAAATTTTAAATGATAATTATGGTGAAGAGGAATACGGAATTGCAGCTAAAAAAGGTAATATAAAATTAGTTGAGGCTATAAATAAAGCTATTGAGGAATTAAAAGCAGACGGGACATATCAAAAAATTTACTCGAAATGGTTTAAAGATTAATGAATCAATCGTTACCAATATTTATAGAACTGGTAAAAACTTTACCAAATGTAGTAGTACTGTATATATTCACGGTTTTATTTTCCATCCCGTTAGGAATTTTAGGAGCATTGGCGTATACAGGAAAAAATAAGATAGTAAAATTTATTATTTCAGTTTATACCTGGATTTTTCGTGGTACTCCCTTGATGCTGCAATTAATGGTTGTTTATTATGGAATACCGCTAATGAAGTTTGGAGGTTATAAAATTGTTCTTGCACCGTACATGGCAGCCACAATTACATTTATAATAAATTATGCCGCATATCTTGTGGAAATTATGAGAAGTGGAATTGAAAGCATAGACAAAGGACAACATGAAGCTGCAAAAGTACTAGGCTATAGTTATTGGCAAAAAATAATATACGTTATTTTACCGCAGGCAATAAGAAGAGTACTGCCAACATTGGGAAATGAGGCGATTACTCTTATAAAGGATACTTCCCTTGTATATGTTCTTGCTGTTACAGAAGTAATGAAACGGACAAAGGAGCTAGCAAATATTTATTATAATATTACTCCGTATATTTGTGCAATTATTATTTATCTAGTATTAAGCTTTGCTGTTGACAGGCTATTTAAGAATATTGAAAAAAGAAATAAAATCAGAATTTAAAATTTCTGATTTACGAATGGTTTTATTAAAATATAAGAAGCTGGGAGATAAATCGTGGAAAGTGAAAAAATAATAGAATTGAAAAATTTAAAAAAACAGTATGGCGATAATGTAATTTTGAAAAATATTAATTTGCATGTTGATAGAGGTGAGGTTGTTTCGCTAATAGGGCCTTCTGGAAGTGGTAAGTCAACAATTTTACGGTGCATAGTTGATTTGGAAAGCATAACATCAGGAGAAGTAATGATTGAAGGAAATAATTTGGCGGATAAAAATGTCGATAAAAAAATAAAAAAGGAAATGCTGCTAAAGACAGGAATGGTTTTCCAGACATTTAATTTATTTCCTCATCTATCAGTTAGAAACAATATAGTCAGAACTTTAAAACTTGTAAAGAAAAAGACGACAATAGAAGCTGAAAACATTGCCAATAAAATGCTAGACCTAGTTGGACTTTCGGATAAAATTGACAGTTTTCCGAATGAACTTTCAGGTGGGCAGAAGCAGCGTGTGGCAATAGCGAGGGCATTGGCATTACAGCCAGATATTATGCTTTTCGATGAACCAACATCAGCACTAGATCCAGAGCTGGTAAAAGAAGTGCTGGATATAATAAGAAAACTGAAAAAGCAAAAAATTACAATGCTAATTGTAAGCCATGAAATGAATTTTGTACGTGAAATTTCAGACAGAATAATTGTTATGGAAAAAGGTGAAATACTGGAAACAGGGACTTCACAGAAAATCTTTGAAAATCCAGCTTCTCAAAGAGTAAAGGAATTCTTGAATACAAATAGTTAAAAAGTTAATTTTTATAGCTATTTATGAGTCAATTCTCAAAATTTAGCTTAAAATTAGATAATTAATAAGGATTGATTTCTATATAAAATAGGAGTTAATCCTTTTAGTTTTTTTCTACTTAATTTTCATATAAAAAACTGCACCATCTATCTTACTTAGAAGATTTTTGGTACAGTTCACATGTAATATTATTTCTTAGATTAAATTATTTATTTTTTAAAATATCTCTAATTTCTGCTAATAATGTTTCTTCTTTTGTTGGAACAGCTTCGGCAACTTCTTCTGCAATTTCAACAGTAGGTTTTCTTAGTTTATTGATAAATTTTACCATTAAGAAAATAACAAATGCCATAATTAAAAAATTAACTATATTTTGAATAAATAATCCATATTTTACTGCAGCTTCTGGAGTAGTTGCAGTAGCAGGTGTAATAACAAATTTTAAGTTTGAAAAATCAATTTTTCCTAAAATAATTCCAATAACTGGCATAATTATATCATCAACCAATGAAGTAACTATTTTTCCAAAAGCAGCACCAATTATAACTCCAACTGCCAAATCCATTACATTTCCTTTTGAGATAAATTCTTTGAATTCTTTAAACATTAAAGTAATTCTCCTTTCAAAATTTTATACGGTTTATTATAATGTATTTTTTACAGAATTGCAACTTTTTTATAAAATTTTTTTTGTAATTCAATTTTTTCAAATAACAAATAATAAATTAAACTATTTAAGTCTAGAATTTATAAACGTTTTAAATTTAATTTTAAAATATATTTTTTTGTTTTTTTGATTTATGCATTTCTAATGTTTTAAAAAATACTTTGTTAAGAGAAATTAACAGTTTTTTTCTAGCTTCATTACTTATAGTGCCGTTATCAGTATAAACAAAAGTATCAGAAAGTAAACATTTGATATATTGAATTTTTTCCCATTTATTTAGTTTTCCTACTCTTTCATCATTTGAAAGATTGTATTTTTGAACTTCTTTATCTAATTTATCAATACTATATGTTTTTATTTCCTTAAAATAAGTTAATTTGTCCTTTTCAAAATTAAAATTTCCATTTTCATCAATAACTGCAGAAATAGCTTCTTTAACTAATGTCATTTTTTATCCTCCTCTAGTTTTAAATTATTTTTAGTTTTTACCATTGATTTTCTACAAAAGTTCTAATTACTCTCCCTTTACAATATAATAATTCAGTGTTCAAAATTACAATATCATCATACTCAGGGTTAAATGAATGTAATCTAATAATTCCTTGTTTATCTATTATTAGTTGTTTTATGTATGTTTCATCATCATATTCAAATACACATACTTTTCCATTTAAACTTATCGGATTAGTACATAACTCAGGATCTACGATAGCAATTGAATCATCTGGGATGCTTTTATCAAAACCATTCATACTATCACCTGCAACTTTTATTGCAAAAAGACCATTTTTATAAATATCTTTTGGTATAGAATAACTCCCAATTTCTTCAGAAAGATTTATATATCCTGTTCCTGCACTAGCTTTACCATACATTGGAATTTCTCTTATTTCAACAGGAATTATTTCTCCGTGAGATATAGTACTGTATTTTTCATTAGAATCAAAATGTGTTATACCAGCTAAATAATTTAAATCAACATTAAAAAATTTTGCATAGGCTGTAACAAATTTGTTGCTTGGTTCAGATAAATTATTTTCCCAGCGTGATACCATGCTTTTAGTTATACGTAAATTGTATTCTTTATTTAGTTTTTCAACTAGGGAATCCATTGATAATTTATTGTTTTTTCGTAATTCTTTTAAACGTTTGCCAATATTCATAAAATAGTCCTCCAATACTTTAAAAATATATAAGTTTATAGGGTTTTAAGTTAGATAATTATACTTTAAAATTTAATTTATTATATTATACTCCATTTGTTCCTAAAAAGCAACAAAATTTTTTAAAATCTTTTTTAGTTGCTAAATCGGTACAAAATTTTCTTTGATTAATTTATAAAAACATAGTACAATTATATAAAATAATGATGTGTAAGAAAGGAAATATAAATATGAGAACTTTGAAGGATATAAAGGAAATGTTGGTTAAATGTGGTGCAGCAATTTGGGGAACGAAGAAGGAAGTTAAGGAGTTGCCAAACATTATTAGTGATGATGAAATTATAACATATGCTACTTCAGGTGTTTATGATGGACATACTTGGTTAGTTATTTCAACAAATAAAAGAATTATTTTCTTAGATAAAGGAATGTTTTTTGGTGTAAATCAAATAGAGATACCTCTAAGTAAAGTAAATTCAATAAAATATAGAAAAAGATTTTTTCTTGGAGAAATAGAAATATGGGATGGAGCCTCTATGATTAAAGTAACGAATATACTGAAAAAAACGCTTGTTCCATTTGTAAATGCTGTAAATGATTCGATAGAAGAGTTTGAGAATTTAAAAAAAAATCAGACTTCAGTTGCTGACGAACTAATAAAATTTAAAAAATTACTAGATGAAGGAGTAATAAATCGGGTAGAATTTGACAAAAAAAAGAAAGAGTTGTTGAAATAAAAATTTTGGGTTGTTTAAATGCAAGAAAAGTAATATTTACGTGAAAATTTATTTTAAATAAAATAATAAAATATTGATGTATTATTTTAAAAATTATGATATAATTAGGTAAAATTGAAATTACATAATAAAATTAGTTTAATTTCAAAAATTATGACTTATTATTGTTTACTAATTTAGACTAAATTTTTATGATTCAATTTTGCAAAGTCAAGCATAGATCGGAAGGATGTAGATAAAATGAAAAAATTAATATTATCACTTTTAATTTTAGTTGCAATGCAAGGATTTAGTAATAGCACATGTAACTTTGCCTCTAACCCTGATACTTTTTTAGATAGAGTTATAAAAAAAATACAATCTGAAAAGCGATCAGATGATATTTTTTGTGATAGAGACAAAATAAAAATGGCATATTATACTATTGAAGATGAGGACTATAATGCAAATGTAGGTATAGTAATAAAAGTTAGTCCAACAACATCGAATGATGAATTTAAAAAGGACTTTTATAAAAAATTTAATGACTATAAAAATTTCTTTACAAAAATTGATACAAAAAATTTGGGGAAAAATCCACTTCCAGATAAAGAAATAGTACGTTTTTATATTCAGTTTCCAGATGAAAGAAGTATAATAATAATAGGAAAATATGAATATGATTTAAAAACTAAAGAATATCAGCTAGTAGTTAATTCAAAGGCAAAAGAATACTTTGAAAAAATAAATTTGTTTGCTCCATTAGCATCAACAAAAATATCTTATTCTGATGAAGGGCATATATATTAAAAATTTGATCATATTTGAGTCTATAATTATTCAGGAGGGAAATTAGATATGAGTATAAAAAAAATAAGGAAAGCTGTTATTCCAGCCGCTGGACTTGGGACGAGAGTTTTACCAGCAACAAAAGCACAGCCTAAAGAAATGCTTGTAATAGTTGACAAACCTGCATTACAGTATCTTGTAGAAGAACTTGTAGCTGCTGGAATTGAAGAAATTCTTATTATTACTGGAAGAAATAAGGGATCAATAGAAAATCATTTTGATTATTCTTATGAATTAGAAAAAACATTAGAAGAAAAAGGGAAAAAAGATTTATTGAAAATCGTAAATAATATTTCTGAAATGTCAAATATTTATTATGTTCGTCAGAAAAGACCATTGGGTTTAGGGCATGCAATAAGCTGTGCAGAAGCATTTGTGGGAGATGAGCCATTTGTTGTGCTTTTAGGAGACGATATTATTTATACAGATAAAGATAAAGGGCAAAATCCTGTTACAAAACAGCTTGTGGAAAAATATAATGAATTACAAGGCGGTACAATTTTAGGAGTACAGGAAGTTCCTCACGAAAATGTCTCAAAATATGGGATAATAAAGCCATTAAAGCAAATTGACGAAAAAACAGTGGCAGTAGAAGATTTCATTGAAAAACCGTCAGTTGATGAAGCTCCGAGTAATCTTGCTGCATTAGGGCGATATGTGTTGGAACCTGAAATTTTTTCATATTTAAAAAGGACAAAACCTGGAAAAGGTGGAGAAATTCAGTTGACAGATGCAATTTTGGCAATGAAGAACGATGGTGAAAAATTGTATGCGTATAATTTTGATGGATTAAGATACGATACTGGAGATAAATTTGGAATGTTTGTTGCAAACGTTGAATTTGGATTAAGACATGAAGAATTAAAAGATAAAGTAAAAGATTACTTGAAAGATTTAGTGGAAAAACTATAATTTTCTATATTAAGAGCATAAGTTTAATAGCGTTATGCTCTTTTATTTTTGAATGAATGCTATTTATTTTTAAGATTTTATATGTTAAAATATACACAAATTTTAAATCGAAAATGAGGGAGATTCAATTGTATAAAATAAAGATTAATAATATGAAATTTCATTCATATATAGGTGTTTATGAAGAAGAAAAAAAAATTGGACAAAATATTGAAATTGATTTAATCATTTCGCTTTCAAAAGAAATTATTGAGAATGATGATATAAATAGTACATTGAGTTATGGAGATTGTTATAGGAAAATAGAGAAAATTGTTAAAGCAAGCAGAGTAGATTTGCTGGAAACATTGGCTTTGGATATTATAAAAGAAATGAAAAAATTGAATGAAAAAATTGAATATGTACAAGTAAATATACGAAAATTGGCAGTTCCAATTAATGGAATTTTCGACAGCGTTGAAATTCAGATAAAAGATTAGGCAAAGCAAGGAAAGGGATAAAATAAAAATGGCTAAAGATATAGTTTATTTAAGTTTGGGCAGTAATATTGGAAAAAGAGAAGAATATATTCAAAAAGCTATTGAAGCAATTGAAAAAACTGAAGGAATTGAGGTATTGAAAAAATCAGGATTATATGAAACAACTCCTGTTGGATATTTAGAGCAGGATTTGTTTTTAAATGCAGTAATTAAGATTGAAACTAATTTTTCAGCAAGAGAAATCTTAAAAATTATAAATAAAATTGAAGCTGAACTGGATAGAAAAAGAGAAATTAGATGGGGTCCAAGAACTATTGACATTGATATTTTGATTTTTTCAGATAAAAAAATTAACGAACCTGATTTGATAATTCCACATAAGGAAATGATGAATAGATTATTTGTACTAGTTCCATTGATTGAAATTTACGATGGAGAGTATTTTGACAAAGAAGAAATTGCAGAAAAAATAAATGAGTTAGTTAAAGCAGGGGATCAAAAAATTGAAAAAATTTGAAAAAACCAATAATTATAAAATTAATAGATCAAATTAAAATATTGAATACAATAAAAAGAATTATCATAATTCTTATATTTTTTGAATTTTTAAATTAAATTATCGGACGTTAATTATTATTTTATTATTTTAATTAGAACAATATATTGCGACAAACTAAAAAAATGTAAAAACTCATTTAACAATTATTAATGTAATTGAGTAAATTTAGAAATATAATTAAATAACTATTATTTATAAAGGAGTTAATCTTCTTTACTAAAGATGAATAATGTTAAGTTAGTAATCATTTATTATAAATAATAAATTACGAAGATAAAATCATGTAATAAATATATACTAAACTTATTTAAGAGCATATAAATATGAGAATAAAATTTGCCAAGATGAATTGAAGAGTAGCATTTGTTATATAAATAAAAAGAAAGGTTAAGAAAATGAAAAAAAACAAAAACATAGATAAAGAAACGAGATTAAAAAATATTGAAAACGCAGTACGTGAAATTTTAATAAATATTGGGGAAGATGCTGATAGAGAAGGGCTTGTTGAGACTCCTAAAAGAGTTGCAAAAATGTATGAGGAGATTCTGAGTACAAAAAGTGTAGATGATTTTGAAAATTATAAATTATTTGATGTAGATTTAGGCGATTCGCAGGAAATGGTACTTGTGAAGGAAATACCCTTTTTTTCAATGTGTGAGCATCATATGCTACCATTTTTTGGAAAGGTGCATGTTGCTTATATTCCGAGAGATAATAAAGTTATTGGACTTAGCAAGATACCAAGACTTGTGGAATTTATTTCACGAAAACTGAGTGTTCAGGAAGAAATTACTGTAAATGTTGCAAAAAAATTGATAAAAATACTAAATCCACTGGGAGTTGCTGTAGTGGTTGAGGCACGACACATGTGCATTGAAATGAGAGGAGTTAATAAAATTGGTTCTGTGACTAGAACTTCTTTTTATAGTGGCGAATTTAAGGAGAATGCGGATAAGAAGAAGGAATTTTTGGATGGGATAAAATAAAATTTTAAGGATATTTTTTAGTTTGGAGAAAAAATATGATGGAGTTAATAACTAAGGAAAAATTTTATAAATTAATGGAAGAATATTCTGAATATATTTTTTGGCGAAAATACGAGGATATATCTGAAAACTTATTACAAATATTGAAAGAAGATATTTACAAGAATGAAAATTCATACGATATACTGACGCCTTTTAAAGAATGGGGAAAAGATTGGTTATTGAAATACGTATACAAATATCAGCCTAGAACTGGAAAAATTTTGAAGGAAAACTCTAAACTTTTTGGTGGAGTAGATTTAGATACTAAATTAGAGTATACAGAAAAAGGAGAATTGGGAAATACTTTCTTAGGATTAGAATGTAGTAATACAATAATTGAAATTGAAAGAGATTTTTATGGAAATAACTTATGTGATAAAGAGGAAAATAAAACTATATCTAAAGAAATAAATAGGTATCATTCTCTTCCAGAAAAAATAAAGATGGCTTATTTTTATAGGTTTAGTGGCTTTGGAACTAGTGGAATCGGATCTGTATTACCTCGTAACAGCTGGGATAGTTTTGATGAATATATGGACTCGTACAAAATTCCTAAAGGGAAACAGAAGAGATGGTATAAATGGATGGAACAATTTATGCCAAAATTTGATTTGAAATCATTGGGCGGAACATGTACGGATTTTATGAGTTTTTTGGATACAAGATATGAAGGAAATGAAAATGAAATTGAAACAACGCTATTTGTGAAGACACATTTAAAAGATGGAATTGTATATGCAATACAAAATGGCGATATAGAAAATATGAAGATACTTAGCAACCCAGCTGAAGCGATAGATAGATATTGTGAATATGTTTTGACAATGCATAAGACGGATTTTGATTTTACTCCATATTTTGAAGCACTAGAAAAACTGAATGGAAAAGGAGCAACTAATATTTCTATGGAAGAGGAAGATTTGTATATGGTGGAAATAAGGGTGGCATATATAAAAGGTAAATATATAGGTAACAAAGAAAAGGAGTTAAAATGGTATGAACAGATGAAATGGTATTTAGATTTTCATTCATTTGAAAATAATTATGTAAAATTAAGAACAGATGATGGTTGGCTAAATCAAGATAATTCATTAAAATATTTAGATACATCAACAGATAAAAGAATAAAAGAAATGATAGAAAAAAATGAAGTTGAAGAAATACAAATTTTTTCGATTTTAGATAGAGGAAAACCAACTGGTGAAAGTGATGCTGTTGTTTTTATAACATTTAATAAAAAAGAAGGATTAACTACTTTTCACGTATGGGATGATTATACGGAAGAAACGGATATGAATGAAAAAATAAATGAAATGAAATTGTTAATAGAACCAGAAATAGAGGAAATATTCGACTGGAAATGCAAAAATAAATTTCCTTATGATTATGTAAAATTTGGAAAAAAAGGATTAATCTCTGAAGCGAAAATAGATAGAATTTATAAGAAAACAACGAAGTGAGCAATAAAAAATGTGTAAAAGAACTAATTATTATATAAGACAAATAAATGGCAATAAAGTAGATTTAGAAGAAGCATTAGAAATGTTTGAAATAAAATATAAAAAGTTACTAAAATTTAAATATGTTTCACAAGGAGCAGGGTTAGATTTGATTGATGTAGTAGAAAATAATCATTATATATCTAAAAGTTTAAGCATAAAAATACTAAATGGAAAAATTTTTTTGGAAGTATTTGATGAAGATGAGGAAGAAGATTATGAATATTATTATTATATAAATCCAAATGCACCGATAGCATTGACATATTATCCAAATTATCCAGATTTAATAGACAATAATCTGCATAAAGTTCCTTTAAATATGTTCGTAGAAGATAAAGAATTTGTTTGTGAAGTTATAAAAGATTTTTTTGATAAAGGAAATACTGAAAAAATAAAAGAAAATTATATTAAGAATAAGTGGATAATGGATAAATACAAATAATAAAATTAATTTTTTAGAGTATTTATGAGAGGAAGTAAAATGTTAAGAGATTTTAAAAAAGAAAAAGAAATGCCAAAAGAAATTATTGAAAAATATAAAGGACAAGTACTAAATGAGATTATAGAAATCTGGAAAAATTATGGATTGGGAAATTTTTTGAATGGGTATCTAAGAGTAATAAATCCAGATGATTACAAAGAATTGGTAGAAGAGACTTATTTTAGTGGGAAAGAATCAATACCTTTGTTTACAACAGCTTTTGCTGATGTGATAACTTGGGAAAATAATAATATATAGGAATAATTTTTTACAGGGAAGAAGATTTTGATATAATAGATTCTGGAATGGATTTCTTTTTTACAGATATATACACTGAAGATAGTCTTAGAAATGAATTTTTTGATTTAAATTTATATGAAAAGGCTGTAAAAAAATATGGAGAATTAGAGTATAATCAAAGTTTTTGTTTTGTTCCATTATTAGGGTTAGGTGGGAAGAAAAGTGTTGATAATTTAGATAAAGGGGATACTTTGACACATATTTACCTGATTACGGAGCTTGTGGGGAAAGTAGGAATAGATGATTAGAATTAAACTGGAATATCAAAATAAACTTAATAAATGATAATTTTACAAAAATAGGAGAAAAAAGTGATGAAAGAATCATTATATGGGGAAAAGAAAAGAGTAAAATTGCTTGAAAAAATTTTAGACAAAATGAATAATCCAGCGAGTGATATTCAGGTTATTCATGTTAGCGGGACGAATGGAAAAGGTTCGACTTGTTATATGATTAATAGCATTTTTTGTGAAATGGGATATAAAGTTGGGTTATTTACGAGTCCTCAAATAACGACAATTTACGAATTGATTAAGGTTAATGGAGTTGAAATTACTGAGCTGGAATTTGAAGATTGTAAAAATAAGTTAAGACTGGTTTTGAATGAGCTGAGTTTGGATTTGGAAAATGATTTATCGTATTTTGAAATGGTGTTTTTGATTGCGATGATACATTTTAAAAATAAGAATGTGAATGTTTTGATTTTGGAATGTGGGCTTGGAGGGGAACTGGATGCAACGAATGCAGTTTCAAAAATTGATTATACTATTTTTACAAAGATTGGGATTGATCATAAAAATATTTTGGGGAATACGATTGAGGAAATTTGTCAAACAAAATCAAAAATTATAAGAAAACAGAGCAATGTTATAATTGCTCCAAATCAGAGAAATGTAGTTTATGAAATTTTGGAAAAAGAAGCAAAATATAAAAATTGTGATATTTTTTTAGCTGAAAAAAATATAAAAATTGAAAAAGTCGAAAATATAGAAGAAAATAGCCAAAATATTTACGAAAAAGAAGATTTAAACTTTGAAAATGGTTCAGAATTTCAAGATAAAGTTAGAGCTGAAATAATTGGAAATTATAATTTTGGGAAAAATTTTAAAAATAATGAGTATTTTTTTAAATTTGGGCTAAAAGGTGAACAACAGCTGGAGAATCTAGCGACAGTTTTAACGTGGTATTTTAGATTTTTTGACAATTCTAAAAATAGTGTAGAAAATACGGATGAAATATTAGATAGAGCTTTGGGAACATTACAAATTGCAGGACGGATGGAAAAAGTTGAGGAAATTAAAAATGTGTATTTGGATGTGGCACATAATGAGGATAGTCTCGAAGCATTTGTAGATTATGTTAAAAAGAATTTTGATAATAGAAAAAAATTTTTTGTAGTTGGATTTTTAAAGGATAAGGAAGTGGAGAAATGTGTGAATCTTTTAAAAATGGCTGGGGATAATTTTATATTGACAGAGCCGAATAATGAAGAAAGAAAATTGGATTCAGAGATTTTGGAACAATATTTTGAAGATAAAAAAATTGAAAACTCTAAAAATATTATAATTTCTGAAAAAAATATTGAAAAGGCTTTTTTGAAAGCATTGGAATTGAGGGAGAATGAAGATGAGTGTATTTTTGTAGTTGGATCATTTTACTTGTTAGGAGAAGTAAAGAAGGTTATTGAAAAATATTTTTAATTTAATCAGAATAAATATTAAAACGGAAAAAACAGACATATCATTTAAGAAGGGAAAGAAATAAAAAAATGATTAAAATCAATGAAATTAAGAATAAGGATTCAAAAAATATTGTTATTGAATTTAATGGAAATAGAGAAGAACTACGTAAATTTGAAAATTTTTTGGAAGAAAAAAATATTTTTTCATTTAATAAAAATGAATGGATTACAACCATTTTTAAATATTCAGAATTAAAACAGTTAGTTGAGATTTTGAAAATAGAAAATAGTTTTGAATTTGAAAAGGAAATTGAAAAATTGGAAGAGATTTTACAAGAAAATAGACTGATTTGGAAGGGGAATAGGTTTGAGTTTGATTTGACAACTGAGTCGGTTATTTATTCAATTTTGAATATTACTCCAGATTCATTTTATGATGGTGGGAGAAATTCGAGTCTAGATAAGGTTTTGAAGCGAATTGAAGAAGATGTTAGAAATGGGGCTAAGATATTTGAATTTGGGGGGAAATCGTCGAAGCCTAATTTTGATGATATTTCGGCAGAAGAAGAATGGAATCGGATTGAAAAATATATTGAGGCTGTGAAAAAGGAGTTTCCAGATATTGTGCTGGCTTTGGACAGTGATACTGAGGAAGTTATTGAAAAAGGACTGGATGCGGGTATTGATATTATTAATGATTTTAACGGATTTACTTCGGAAAAGAAATTGAAATTAGTTGAAAAATATAAACCTGCGTTGGTTGTTATGAATAATGGACGGTTTGATGAAATTCCGAACTTGAAAAATTATTTGGAAAATTATTTTGATGAGCGGGTAAAAGCAATTTTAGAAACTGGAATTGAAAGAGAAAAAATTTCGATAGATCCAGGAGTTGGATATTCTTCAAATAACAGCATGAATACACCTGAAGATATGGAAAGAATTAAGTCGGTAAAATATTTGCGAGATATGAAATTACCAATTATGATTGCAATTTCAAGAAAAAGTTTTAATGAAAAAATATTTGGGCTGTCGCTGGAAGAAAGACTTATGGGAACATTGATGTTTGAGGGTCTGATGGTCCAAGATGGTGGAAGGATTTTAAGAGTTCATGATGTAAAGGAAACTAGGGATATTTTGAATATGTTGGAAGTTTATAATAAAATTTAATTTTATACTCGAACCCGTTTAAAATTAAACTATTAAAAATTATACAAACTTAGGGTTTGAGTAAATAGTCATAGCCTTTGAGTTCTGTTTTAAACTGGTTTTACTATAAAATTAAAGAAAATATCCAAAAGGAGAAGATTTTGAAAATTGAAAATATAAATTTTTTGAAAAAACATTTACAAAATTTAGCAGAATACGAGCCTGAATTGAAAACAAAAATTGAAAAAATTTCGGAAATATTATCACAAATGAAAATAGAGGATTTAACGAACAGAAAATCAAAAGTTCATTTATCAGCAAGTGCAGTTGTTTTTAATAAAAATAAATGCTATTTTATAAAACATCCGTATTTAAAAACTATTTTACTGCCAGCAGGACATGTAGAAAATGGTGAAATGCCTTTGGATACTGCTATCCGTGAATTTTTGGAAGAAACTGCATTTTTTGCGAAAGTTGATGAAAATATGCAAAATTTTGGATTGATTGATGTTAATGTGATTGATATTCCTGAAAATCCTGTGAAAAGTGAAGGGGAGCATATTCATATTGATTTTCGATATAAACTTATTTTGGATGAAGATAGAGAAGCGCAAAAGGCTGAATTGGAATGGTTTTTGCTAGGAGAAAATGAGTCTGATGAGGAATTTAAGGGGTATTATAAGTATTTGGAATAATAGGAATGATGAGGTACAATATAATATATAAGATCTGTCAAATCAAATTATACAAGAAAGAGCTTTGTAGGAAGCTTCAGATGATTTGTTTATAATGATAAGGAAGTAAAAAAATAGAGTTTTTTATAATAAAGGTAAATTCATAAAAAAGGAGACGTGAATAATATGAAAAAAATAATTTTAAGTTTATTTGTATTGCTAAGTTTATCAACTTTTACGCAGGGAAAATATCGAATAGAAATAGAACCATCGGCAAAAATATTTCAAAATGTTATTCAAAGTTATAATTCTCAAATTGAAAAAGAGGTCAGCAAAATATATTCAAAAGAAGAAATGTTTGGATTGATAGAAAAAATAAATTAGATTACAATACCAAAATTAGAAAAGCCTATAACAAATTGAAAAATTATAATAAGCATATTGAAAGGAAATATGAATTATGAAAGAAAAAAGTTATAAATATATATTACCAGATCAGAATAACACCCCTAATGAAAAAGAAACAAATTATCAATCTATGATTATAATAGGAGCAAATGGTTCTGGAAAAAGCAGATTAGGAGCTTGGATAGAACAAAACAATCTAGATAAAGTCCATAGAATAAGTGCTCAACGTTCATTAACGTTTAATAAATATATAAATCTAAAACCTTATGAAGCAGCTATAAATTTACTTACTTATGGTAATGAAACTCCTTCACAAAATCATAATTATCGTTGGGAATGGGATGGAGAAAAATATAATAATATAACATCTATGCTTAAGGATTACGAAAATGCACTTTCAGCCTTAATTGCAATGCAAACAAAACAACAGGACAAATTTATAAAAGATTGTAAACAAAAAGAATTGCAAGGAGAAAAGCATGATAAAGTTCCTGAAATGGTTTTAGATAAACTAAAAAGAATTTGGAATACTATATTTTCTTCACATAGGACAATAGATATTAAAGATGGAAAAGTTATAGGTATCTTAAATGATTTTGAATATGAAGGTAGAGACATGAGTGATGGAGAAAGAGTTGTCTTATATCTTATAGCACAGTGTCTATGTATCCCTAAAGATAAAATAATTATAATTGATGAACCTGAAATTCATTTACATCGTTCCATTATAGATAAACTTTGGACCTCCATTGAAGCTGAAAGAGAAGACTGTTTTTTTATTTATATTACACATGATACTCAATTTGCAGCTATTCATAAAAATTCAGAAAAACTATGGATTAAAAATTATGATGGTACAAATTGGAATTTTGAGGAAATAAAAGATAGTAATCTTCCAGAACAACTTTTATTAGATATTTTAGGTAATAGAAAGCCTGTTCTATTTGTAGAAGGAACAAGTGATAGTTATGATACTAAACTATATTCTGAAATATATAAAGACTATTACATAATACCATGTGGTAGTTGTAGTTCAGTTATAACTCAAACAAAATCTATGAATGCCAATGAACAATTACATCATTTAAAGTGTTATGGAATAATAGATCGTGATTATCGAAATGATTATGAGATAGAGGTTTACAAAAGAGACAATATTTTTGCTCTAGAAGTAGCAGAGGTAGAAAATTTATTTTTAACAGAAGAATTACTTTGTGCTGTTAATAAGATTATGGAATTTGATAATAATTCAAGAATAGAGGATATTAAAAAATATATTATTGAAGAACGCTTTGCTAAAGAAATTGATAAACAAACATGTGAAGCAATCGTATCCGAGTTAAAGTTCAAACTCAATACAGCATCTATATCAAAAGTAAATGAAGAAAAAGCAAAAGAAACTTTAGATAACGCCTTTAACGAAATATCATATGATAATATAAAAATAGAACAAACACACAAATTTAAACAAATTTTAGATTCTCATGTATATAAAGATATTTTAAAAGTTTTTAATTGCAAGTCGCTTTCAAAATCAATAGGGCATTTTTTGGAAATAAATAATAAAGAATATCAAAATTTTATACTGAGACAAATAAAAGGAGAAAAAGCAAATGATATTATTAATGCTATAATTCCGTATTTACCAGAAGATATCCCTATATAATTATATTTAATCATTCTAAAATTTATTAAAAATTAATTGTGATAATAATAAGAAAAGTGAATATACACTACTAAATGTAAAAAAATTCAAAAACTCTAAGTTGCTAAGAATATTTTCAATACTTGGAGTTATTTTAAAGGAGGGGAATGTGATTGAAAAATTCAAATGAACGAATTCAATTTATAGCAAATTATATTTCTGAAAATAAAACTTATGTAAAAGTTAAATTGGGATTTCCTATTAATATGGATGAAATGAAAAGTATGAATAGTATCGATAAAATGCTAGAAAAAGCCGAGGAGAGTTCTAAAAAACTTGATGCTGCCTTTAAGAAAAAAACAGGAAAAACAATGGAAAAATATTCAAAGTCAATTTCAGAAAAAGATGAAAAAGCAATGAAAAAATTTTTTGAAATAATGGGAGAAATTCAAATGGAAATTATGGATGAAGAGTTTGCCAAAATAACGAAAAATGGAAAATATGTCGGAAGAAAAGAAATTTTAGAGGCTAATAGGAAGAATGGAAAATGGGTAATTGAAAATCCTAATTTTGGATATTAAAATAATATTAAGACAGGGAAAACAAATTTGAATAGTAAAATTAAAGCAGAGAAAATATAGTAAAAATAATACACCGTAGTTCAAAAAGATGGTATCAAATAAAGAAGGGAATCTATTGTAAAAAGAGTAAGGAAGTATAAAAACTTCCTTTTTTTGCAATTATTTTGATTATATGGTAAGATAGAAGTAAAACAGGTGTGGAAAGTGAAGTAAATTATGAAAAATTATATAAAAAATATGAGTAAAAAAGATTTAGTGTTACTAAATATACGGAAAATGTATGATTCGTATGGATATAAAAAGATTTCTCTTCCGAGTTTTGAGGAATATGATTTATATAATGAAAATAAGGATTTTATTGATAGAAATGTATTGACTGTTATGAGTCCGAATGGAAAATTGTTAGCGTTGAGACCCGATATTACGTTGTCGGTTGCTAAAAAGGTGTCTAAAGATCAGTCTTTGAAATACAGTAAAATTTATTATCAGGAAAATACTTACAATTTGACAAAATATGTTGGTTACGAAGAGGATGAACAGCTGGGGATTGAATTAATTGGAAAAGAATCGACATTTTTGGATTTTGAGATTATTAATCTTGCAGTAAAAAGTCTGGATATTATAAATAAAAAAAGTATGATTGTTTTATCGCATGCGGGATTTATTTCTTCGATTTTTGAAAATTTTGATTTGGAATATGAAATAAAAGAAGAAATATTGGATTGCATTAATAGAAAAAACAGCCACGATATACAAAAAATACTAAAAAGAAATGAACATATTTCAGAAAATGTGAAAAAATTAATTTATAAAATTCCTGAATTGTCGGGGAATTTAGAAAATATTGAAAAGGAACTTTTAAAATATGAAATAAATGTCAATACGAAAAAAATATTATCTGAACTTAAACAGCTAAACAGTTTATTGATGAAATTTTACAAGAAATCAAAAATTATATTTGACTTTTCTGTTGTAAAAAATCTAAATTATTACAACGGAATTATTTTGCAAGGGTATATTGAAGGCTTTCCAAACGTAATTTTAACTGGTGGCAGATACGACAAATTGTTTGAAAAATTTGGAGTTGATACTGGAGCAGTTGGATTTGCGATTTTGACTGATGGATTGAAAGGGTATTATAAGGATAGGGATAAAAAAGATTTTGAGGTTTTGATTGCTTATGATAACAGTGATTTTGAAAAATTGGTGGAAATTGTGAGTGATTTTCAGAAAAAGGGGCTTAGAATAAGGACGGAAAATATTGAGAATTTAGGTAAAAGTGATTTTGAAATTTTTAATTTTGATGAGAAATATGTTTTTCAAAACGGGGAATTGAAAAAGGAGGAATAGTATGATAAATATAGCTCTTCCTAAAGGGAGATTAGGAAATAAAGTGTATAATTTATTTGAGAAAATAGGTTATGAAAGTTTGGAAATGAAGGAAGATAATAGGAAATTGATTTTTGAGAATGAGGAAAAAAATATTAGATTTCTTTTAGTGAAGCCGTCGGATGTAGGGGTTTATGTCGAAAAGGGAAGTGCGGATATTGGAGTTGTAGGAAGGGATATACTGCTTGAAGAAGATCCTGATGTATATGAATTAATGGACTTGGGATTTGGGAAATGCAGGTTTTCGCTTGCAGGACCGATGGATTTTAAGGAAAATTTCGATAGACCTCTTGTGGTTGCAACAAAGTATCTTAATGTGGCGAAAAAATATTTTGACTCAATTAATAGGGATGTAGAGCTTATAAAATTAAATGGTTCTATCGAAATAGCCCCAATTCTGGGACTTTCTGATGTGATAATGGATATAGTTGAAACTGGGACAACTTTGAAGGAAAATAATTTGAAGATTCTTACAAACATCGAAGATATAAGTGCCAGATTTGTTGCCAATAAGTCAAGTTACAGATTTAAGAATAAAAAAATTGAGGAAATTGTTAATAAGATAAAAGAAATTTTGTAAAATAAAAAAATTGATAAAAATATTTTAAATATAATAAAAAAGTGAAATGGAGTGATGCGTTATGATTAAGACAATAAAGTATTCAAAAAATGTTGATTTGGAAAAGGAGCTTGCTAGAAGCCAGTTTTCGTACGATGATGTAAATGAAACTGTGGAAAGCATTCTGAAAGATGTTAAAGCTAGAGGAGATAAGGCTTTGATAGAGTATACTGAAAAATTTGATGGTGTAAAACTGGAAAATCTGGAAGTTACACAGGAGGAAATTCAAAAAGCCTTTGACACAATTGACAAGGAATTAATGGAAGTTATTCAGTATTCACACCACAACATCAAGAAATTTCACGAAAAGCAAGTTAGGAATGATTTTTTAATAAGACAGGAAAATGGCGTAATTTTGGGGCAAGTAGTTAATCCGATTGAAAAAGTTGGACTTTATGTACCTGGTGGAACAGCGGCTTATCCTTCGACTGTGCTTATGAATGCAGTTCCAGCTAAAATTGCTGGATGTGATGAAATTATAATGGTAACACCTCCAACTGCAGATGGAACAATTTTATCCTCTATTCTTGTTGCGGCAAAAATTTCTGGAGTTGACAGAATCTTTAAAGTGGGTGGAGCTCAGTCAATAGCTGCTCTTAGTTATGGTACGGAAACTATTCCAAAGGTATATAAGATTGGCGGGCCAGGAAATATTTACGTTGCAATGGCTAAAAAAATGGTTTATGGGGAAGTTTCGATTGACATGATAGCAGGACCGAGTGAAGTGCTTATAATTGCTGATGAAAGTGCAGACCCAGTTCATACAGCGGCAGATTTATTGTCACAGGCGGAACACGACAAACTGGCAGCCTGCATATTAGTTACGACTTCTGAAAAGTTGGCAAATGAAGTTACTAAGGAATTGGAAAAGCAGTTAAAGGAATTGCCAAGAGAGGAAATTGCAAGGACATCGATTGAAACTCAGGGAAGAATAGTTATTGTAGACAATATGGATGATGCTGTCTTTGTAAGCAATTATGTTGCACCGGAACATTTGGAACTGGCAGTAGAAAATCCATTTGAATTATTGCCAAGAATAAAAAACGCAGGATCAATATTTATGGGACACAACACGCCTGAACCAATTGGAGATTATCTAGCAGGCCCAAATCACACATTGCCGACAAGCGGTACTGCCAAATTCTCTTCTCCACTCTCAGTAGACGATTTCGTTAAAAAATCTTCGTTTATTTACTATTCAAAACAAGGACTTGAAGAAGTTAAGGATAAAGTAATTAGATTTGCTGAAAATGAAGGGCTTACAGCACATGCTCGTTCAGTTTCAAAAAGATTTGATAAATAAAAAATAGAATTTGTCTGAAAACAGATTTTTAATAATTTTTATAAGATTGAAAATTATAAATTTCTAGTTTTCAGGCTTTTTCAAAATATTAAAATTTTTCATTTTTAAAATAAAAAGTATTTAATTTTTGGAAATTTTTATTTTAGAAAAGAAAAAATTGTGAAATTTGAAAGTTTTTTGATTTGAAAATAAAAAAATTGATTATTTTTCTTTTTTTGGTATACTTTGTATGAGGTGATTTTATGATTAAAAAAACTGAATACTTGAAAAAATTGAAAAAAGTCAAGGATAATTTTCATAAGTTTATAATTTCGATGGATGAAATAGATTTGAGCGAAGATGGAATTAGGCATATAAATATTTTAGATTTTTTGCAAAATACAGTATAAAACAAATAAATTAAAATAAAAAAATAATAACAAAATATTGGAGGAATTAATGAAAAAAATACTACTAGGATTGTTTATTTTGGGAACATTGGGAATGGCACAAAGTAATTATGAGGTTTATGTAAAAAGTGGGGTTAAAATTTCACAAAGTGAAGTTGATAGGGATAGTAAAGAAATTGAGAATCTTGTAAATAAAGAAATAATTGAAAGATATAATACAGAAGGTAAAAAAACTATAAAAGGACTTTATCGTGAATATATGAATAAATCAATTGATGAATTGGTGAAAAATGTTCCTAAAAAACAAAAACAGGCTGCAAAAGAGTATTTTAATAAAATAAATGAAGTTATGGGAAAAAATTTTTTAGGTGAAATTGATAATTTAAAAATTTTTGTTAATGAAATTTCATTTTCAGAAAAAAATAAAGCAAAAGTTAAAATAGTATCGAAATTTAAAGATATAGATAATATTGATACTGATAAAATTATTGATGAAGCAATTGAAAAAGCTAATATTTCATACAAAGAACTTGAAAATATAGAAAAAATTAATAAAATAAAATTTGATAAATTTTATAAATATCTTGATGAAGAAATTAAAGAAAAGCTGAACAATTTTGATTATGATGAAAATTATTCAGAAATAGAAGTAAAAAAAATTAATGGAAAATGGGAATTAGAGTATGATTTTAATACTTATCTAAATGAAATTATGAATGGGTTTAATACAAATGATGATTAAATGAAAAGAGGAATATAAATGAGTAAATTTTGGAATGATAAAATAAAAGAAATAGAGCCTTACATACCGGGAGAGCAGCCTAAAGACAAAAAATATATTAAACTTAATACAAATGAAAATCCTTATCCGCCATCAGCGAAAGTTATAGAAAAAATAAAATCTATGAATTTGGAAGATTTGAAATTGTATCCAGATCCAGATGTAATGGAGCTTGCAAAAGTTATTGCTGAATATTTTTCTAATAAAATAAACGATAAAGTTACACATAAACAGGTGTTTATTGGAAATGGATCGGATGAAGTTCTGGCATTTATTTTTATGACATTTTTTAATGCGGGAGATAAAGTGTATTATCCCGATATTACATACAGTTTTTATCCAGTTTATGCCGATTTATTTAATGTGAAGGAAGTCAAAATTCCTTTAAATGATAGTTTTGAAATTGAAATTCAAAAATATTTTGGCTTGAATGGGCATATAATTATCACAAATCCGAATGCACCAACTTCGATTGCTTTAAAATTGAATGAAATTGAAGAAATAATAAAAAAAAATCCAAATCAATTGGCTGTTATTGATGAAGCGTATGTTGACTTTGGGGCAGAAAGTGCTGTAAAATTAATAAATAAATACGATAACGTTCTTGTAGTTCAAACATTTTCAAAATCACGTTCTATGGCGGGAATACGGCTTGGATATGCACTTGGCTCCGAAAATATAATTGAAGGGTTGAATAGACTGAAATTTTCATTTAACTCATACACAATCGACAGAATTTCAATTGAAGCTGGAATTGAGTCGTTTAAGGATGATGAATATTTTGAAAAAACTAATGCTAAAATTATTCAGACTAGAGAAATAACGGTTGAAAAATTGAAAAAATTAGGATTTAAAGTGTTAAATTCAAGTGCTAATTTTATTTTTATTTCTCACAACAAAGTTTTCGCAGGCGATTTGTATAAACAGCTAAAAGAAAATGGAGTTTTAGTAAGATATTTTACAAAAGATAGAATTGATAATTATTTGAGGGTTACAATTGGGACGGATGAGGAAATGCGGATTTTTATTGAGAAATTGGAAGATTTGTTGGAAAAATAATGTAAATTAAAAATAAAATGAATATGCAAGGGGGTAATTCCCCTTGTCAGAATACTGATTAGATTAGAGCCAACTTTCATAATAATCTACAAAATCTTCTATTATTTCTTTTCTTGTTCGAGTATATTTATCTTCTATCCCACCATTTTCCAAACTATCAATCCATTCGCTATCAATCATAGTTCCAACATCCATATCAATTTTATATTTTACTTTTTCTAATAACGGAACATCAGAAATATCGCCTAAACAAAACAAATATCCGCACAATACACGTAGACATTCAGAACTATCATAAAAACATCTTTTTCTCTCTTCAACTGCTCTTTCAAATTCTTCATTTATTAAAGAAATTATTTGATTTTTATCAATTTTATCAAAGTCAAAACCAAATCTTTTTATAAAATTTTCAGCTCTCTCATCAGAAGTAAGCATATTTTCACCTCCTATATTTTTAATAAATTAAATTATCTACTAAATTATAACACGATTTTTAATATTTCAAAACAAATTTCTTGTTTTTTGGTCAATCTTGAAAAAGAGAAAAAAATAGATTATACTATTTATAATTAAAGGTATAACGAAAGGATAAAGTTATGAGAAAATCTAAAATTGAAAGAAATACATTTGAAACAAAAATAAAAGTTGAATTAAATATTGATGGAACTGGGAAATATGAAAATAATACAGGGGTTGGATTTTTGGATCATATGCTTGACTTGTTTGCGAAGCATGGGAAATTTGATTTGAAGGTTTATTGTGATGGGGATACGCAGGTGGATGATCATCATAGTACCGAGGATATTGGGATTGCATTGGGAAAATGTTTTTATGAAGCTTTGGGAGATTTGAAGGGGGTAAGAAGATATGGTAACTTTCTTTTGCCGATGGATGAGGCTCTGACGTTAGTTGCTGTTGATTTAAGCGGAAGATATTTTTTGAATTTTGATGTGAATATTCCGACTGAGAAAGTTGGGACTTTTGACACAGAATTGGTGGAAGAGTTTTTTATTGGCTTTACACGGCATTTGAATGCTACGTTGCATATAAAGAATATGGCAGGGACAAATTCACATCATATAATTGAGTCGATTTTTAAGGGGGTTGCTAGAGCTTTGGCAGAGGCTGTAAGTATTGATGAAAAGTATAAGGATGAGATTCCTTCGACTAAAGGGGTTTTGGTTTAATGGGAATTAAGAAGATACTGTTTATAAGTATGTTGTTCAGTAAATTCGTTTACCAAACCATTGTTTAATGAAAATGTAACAAAAGAATTAAAAGAAACCACAATAAATTTATTTATTGAAACTTCTTTTGAAAAAAATATCAAAAAAAATTAGAAAATCAGAAATAAAAATAAAAATTTAAGGGGAATAATATTAATTTATTTCCCCCAACAAATTATTTAGTTTTTTAAAATTATTGTTCCAATAAAAAGTCTATAATTTTTTTTCTTTCAATTCCATTTATGTTGAATTTAGTTAAATTATCCATAGAAAGAACGTATTTAGGATAATTATCTTTAATGTCCTTTAATGGCGCAAATTCTCGTTCAACAGTGTCGTCAGAAGCCAGAAGATAAGTAACTTGAATGTATAATTTTTCATTTTCTCTTTGTCCTATAAAATCAATTTCTTTTGTCTTTAGCTTCCCGATATTTATATTGTATTTTCTTCTTAATAATTCTAAATAAATAATGTTTTCAAGATGGCCGGCAATATCATTTGCTCTATATCCTAATTGAGAATGTTTTAATCCTAAATCAAGAAGATAAAATTTTTCTTGCGTTTCTAAAATGGATTTTCCTTTTATGTCGTATCTTTGAACTTTTGAAATAATATAGGCATTTTCAAGTGCTTTTAGATAATTGTAGACGGTTTCAGTGCTTAACTTTCTGCCTTGATTTTTTAAAAAATCTGAAATTTTTTTTGCAGAAAAAGTATTTCCGATATTATCAAAAATAAATAAAATAACTCTTTCCAGTAATTCAATATCTCTTATATTATTTCTTGAAATAACATCTTTTAATAAAACAGAATTATAAATATCAGTCAAATATTGATAAATCGAAGTTTTATCTTGACTAAAATTATGAATGGCAGGCAGTCCTCCAAACTTCAGATATTGTTCAAAATACTCCTCTGTAGTGTAAATTTTCTGTGGATTTTGAATTTTAGAAAATTCTATAAATTCTTTAAAGGATAAAGGGAAAACTTTTATTTCAATATATCTTCCAGCGATATAAGTGGCAAGTTCAGAAGATAATAAATTAGCATTAGAGCCTGTAATATAAATGTCGCAGTTCAAGTCCACCAATAATGAATTTATTGCTTTTTCCCAAGAATCAACTTCCTGAATTTCGTCAAGCAATATATAGATTTTTCCAGTTATATTTTGGGATTTATCAATAATATAATTGTATAAATTTTTAAAATTTGTTAATTCGGCAAACATTAAAGACTCAAAATTAATAAAAATAATATTTTCCTTGTTTATCCCATTTTCTTCAAGTTCTTTAGATATTAATTTTAATATCATAGATTTACCACTTCTACGCATACCAGTAATAACTTTTATTACAGGTTTATCCATAAATTTTCTGATTTCTTTTAAATATTGTTCTCTTTTTATCATTTTATCACCGCCTATATAAGAAAATTATAGCACTTATTATAAAGTTTTTCAACTTATAAAAGAAAAAATACAAAAATTTGTAATTTATTTCTGTTATATAAGAAAAATTATCAAAAGTATTTCCCTATCTTTTTTTGAAATTATATGATAAAATAAAATAAAACAATATTTTAAGAGGAAAAGTATAAATATGGAAGAAAAAGAAACGATGAATATTAATGAAAATAGTAAAGAAAAAAATATGAAAAAAAGAAAAAAAGGAGTAAAGGAAATTGTGTATACGGGAATGGCATTTTATGGGAAAAAGTTAAAGTGGAGTGTAAAATAGTGAAAAATAATTGATTATATGAAGTACAAAAAAAGCTGATTATATTTTGCTTCTTTTTGTTTATACGATATAAATTCTAAATTTAATAAAAAGTAAAAAATTGTTTTTATAGTAATTTTATGGTATAACAAGAATGAAGAAATATATTTGGGAAAATAAAATGCAGAAGCAAGCAATGATAACTTCTATTCAAAATATAAAATGGGATTCGCTACAAGCAATAAAATTTTATAAAAGTAATTAATGAATCAAAGGATATTTCAAAAGAAAAATATGAAGCACAAAAAATAATGAATAAAATTTTAAATACTGGAAATAATATAAAAGAAATAGAAACACTAACTTTATTTGGTAAATTGAATAATAGAAGGATAGAATTGATAAAACAAAATAATGAAGTGTATAAATAAACAATAAAATAGAAAGGAAAATTTTAAATTATGATAGCAGTGATTGATTATGGGGTAGGAAATCTTTTTTCCTTACTTTCTTCTTTAAACTATGTCGGACTGGATACGAAGCTGACTAATAATATTGAAGACATAAAAAATGCTAAGGGGATAATATTGCCAGGAGTCGGGGCTTTTAGAGATGCTATTGGGAATTTGGAAAAATATGGGCTAAAAGAGACTTTGATAAATGAAGCGAAAAATGGGAAGCCGTTTTTGGGAATTTGTCTTGGTATGCAGATGCTTTTTGAAAAAAGTTATGAATATGGTGAATATGAAGGACTTGGGCTTATAAATGGAACTGTTGAGGAAATAAAAAAATACATTCCTGAAAACTCTGATTTGAAAATACCTCACATGGGATGGAATAGTTTGATTATAAATGATAGTTTTAAGGATGATAAAATTTTAAAAGATGTAAACGATAACGAATATGTTTATTATGTTCATTCATATTTTGCAAAAACAGATATGAAAAATATTGTCGCATATTCAGAGTATGGGACAAAAATACCTGGAATTGTAAAAAATGAAAATGTCTATGGAATGCAGTTTCATCCTGAAAAAAGTGGAGATACTGGATTGAAGTTATTAAAAAACTGGGGAGAATTAATAAAATAAAATTAACATTATGATTATTTTGTTTAATTTATTGATTTTCTAGCTTTGATAACTTATTTTTTTAATTGAGAAAGAGGTATTTATGAAAAAAATGATATTATTGATAAGCCTTTTTGTTGTAGTGAATATGAATGCTAAAAGCCGAAGTGAAATGATAAGGCAGGATTTGTCAAAATTAGGAGTTTCTCAGGAAATAATAATAAAAACAATAGAACTGGATAAAGAAATACCTAATGTAGCTAGTGAACCTGATAGGGAAAAAGTAAAAAATCTGGCATTAAAAATTGAAGCATTGCTGAAAAAGAATGAGAAGAATTTTGTATTGTCAGAAAATTTGATAAATATTTATAATGCACTTGGAAGAAGTGATGCTGAAAAATTAAATAATTTGAAGCGGTATGAAAAATATAATCCTTATGAAGTGTCAAAATTATTTTTTTCAAACATGTATTATTCTAACAAAGGAGATACAGTAGCGTTTGATAAAAATTATGAAAAACTTAAAAGGGAATACCCTGATTATTTAATCACTAGAATTGCTGTAACATATACGATAGGAAGAGATGCAATCTGGAATGTTATGAAAAACGATGAAAAAGCCGCACTTGCAAGTTTAAATTCCATTATGAAGATGTGCGATGATAAAACAAAAACGGAAGAATCACATATTTCTGATGAGCAGGCGTGGGCATATAAATTGACGATGGGATGGTTTGCTATAAGTTTTTATTTAAATGAGAACCGTACGCAGGATGCAATTGATTTTTATTATGAAAACTTTGAAGGAAAAAATAAGCCAAGTGAAGAAATATTGTACTACAACAGGTATCAAAACTGGTATATAAAATCGGAGCTTGCAAAGGCGAATAAAACTGATTTTTACAATAATAAGAAAATATTTCAAAAAAATCTGGATAAAATAAGAATGCTTGATTAACATTTTGAGATTTTTTATCAAAGTTAGAATTTCGAGTATGGTTGTTGGAGCAGATATTCCAAACATGTGGATTTTTCCTTTGTGTTTTGGAATAACCGAACTTTTTTGAAAAATTTTGTAGTACATCAAAAAATAGAGTTGTAAAATAAAAGTATATAATATTTTAAGGAGATTAAATTATGATAGAGATTTTTCCAGCGATAGACTTACATAACGGTCAGGCAGTGCGACTGAAACAGGGAGATTATAATCAAGTGGAAGTGTTTTTTAAAAATCCTGTTGAAGTTTTGGATTTTTTTAATAAAAATAATTCAAAAAATCTTCATATTGTAGATTTGGACGGAGCAAAAGACGGAAATACTAAAAATTATGAAGTTATAAAGGAACTGGTTGAAAAAAGTGATTTTTTTGTTCAAGTTGGCGGTGGAATCCGTGATGAAGAGAGAATAAAAAAATATATTGAGTTAGGTGTAAATAGAGTTATTTTAGGAACGATTGCTGTTGAAAATGAAGAGTTTTTAAGAGAAATGATAAAAAAATATGGAAATAAAATTGCAGTTTCTGTGGATGCGAAAAATGAAAAAGTAGCTGTAAAGGGATGGACAGAAACCGTTGAATTAAATTCAGTTGAGTTTTGTAAAAAATTATCGGACATTGGAGTAAAAACAATAATTTATACTGACATTTCAAAAGATGGAATGTTAAATGGTACAAATCTTGAAATTTATAAAAAATTGTCCAAAATAGTAAAATCAAATATTATAGCTTCTGGTGGAATTACATTTTTAGATGAAATAAAGGAACTTAATAAAAATGGGGTTTACGGAGCTATTGTTGGAAAAGCGATTTATTCTGGAAATCTTGACTTAAAAGAAGTATTGGAAGTTAGCAAATAATATTTTAAAAATTGTTTAAGCATATTAAAAGAAAGTGGGTGGTAAAAATGCTTGCAAAGAGAATTGTTCCCTGTTTGGACGTAAGAAATGGGAAAGTAGTAAAAGGAGTTAATTTTACTGGGATAAAAGAAGTTGATAATCCCGTTGAGTTAGCAAAGTTTTATAATAAATCTGGTGCAGATGAACTTGTTTTTTATGATATTACGGCAACTGTTGAGGAAAGAGGTCTTTTTACTGATATTTTAAAGGAAGTGGCAAGTCAGATATTTATTCCACTTACTGTTGGTGGTGGGATAAATACACTAGATGATTTTGACAGAGTGCTAAAAGCGGGAGCAGATAAAGTGAGTATTAATTCAGGTGCGATAAGAAATCCAAAATTAATCGAAGAAGCTGCAAAAAAATATGGAGATCAGTGTGTTGTTTTGTCAGTCGATGTAAAACGGGTTGATGGAAAATTTAAAGTTTTTGCAAAAGGCGGCAGAGAAAATACTGGAATTGATGCAATTGAATGGTTTGTGCAGGGGCAGGAAAACGGTGCTGGTGAAGTTGTTGTAAACAGTATTGATACGGATGGAGTTAAAACTGGCTTTGATTTAGAACTTTTATCAATTTTGGCTGAAAAATTGTCAATTCCGATAATTGCATCAGGTGGAGCTGGTAATATGGAACATTTTAAGGACTTATTTAAAATATCAGGAATTGATGCGGGACTCGCAGCTTCGATTTTTCATTTTAAGGAAGTGGAGATTATGGAGCTGAAAAGGTATCTGAGGGATAATGGAGTGGAAATGAGGATTTGACGTAATTGATATTTAATTTTAAAATAAAAAAGAGAGATAAGATAATCTCTTAATCTCTCATTAGTTTTCATTTTTTAAAATAGAATCTATATCTCTATGGCTAAAAACAATACGTAAAATAATTATACTTTTTAAATTATCATTTACAGAATAATATAAAACGTAGTTGCTAATCAATTTTTTTCTAATAATAATAGATTCAGATAAAAATTTATTTATAACTTTTGGACAACTGTTTGGAAATAATTGAATATTACTAACATCTTCTTGAAATTTATTAATAAAAGAAAATGCAGCTGTTGGATTGCCTAAATCTATTTTGATGTAATAAAGAATTTGTTCTAAATCATTTTTAGCACTTTTAGTAAATTGATAAGAATATTTAGATTCCATATTTACCTCTTAATTCATTAATAGTATTTTTGCCGTCTAAAATATTGTTATTTTGAACATCTTTTATTCCATCAAGCAGAAGTTTTGCTTCTTCAATTTCACGCATAGTTCGTTCATAATATTCAATATCCATTACTACTAGGCGTCCATAACCATTTTTAGTTATAAATACAGGTCCTTGTTCTTCAGAACAGTATTTTTCAATTTCAACAGTATTTTTTAAATCACGAATAGGGATAATTTTCATAGTAATACACTCCTTTACATATACATATTATTTATACCTATATTATACCATAAATTATGTCACAATAAAATTAAATTTTGAATTTTTAGAAAGTGAATATAAGAAAAGAAGAGATTTAAAAAAAAATATTCGATTTTAAAATTAGGTCTTTTTGGAAGTTTTTCAAAAAATATTAATACAAATGATAGCGATATTGATATTCTTGTAAAAATGGAATTTAAGAAGGGGATGTATCAGAATTTTTGTAGTTTACATAAAAAACTAGAAGAAATTTTTCAAAAAAAAATGGATTTAGTTGATGAAAGTATGTTTGAATATAAATTTAAAAATCCGAAAGTTCAGAAATACAAAGTTGATATAAAGGAAGAAATTTTGGAGAGTGTAATTTATGTATAAAAAAAGAAGAAACTTCAGTGGGGAACAAGTTTAGAAATGCTTTATGAAGTTTCTGTTTTTGAAATGGAAGATTTGTTAAAGTATATTTACATATTAAGAGAAAAATTAGAAAAGAGGTAAAAAATGAATATAGAACAAATAAAATTTGACGAAAAAGGGCTTGTTCCCGCAATAATACAAGATTATTATACAAAAGAAGTGCTGACTCTTGCGTATATGAATAAGGAAAGCCTAGAAATAACTTTGAGAGATAAAAAAACTTGTTTTTATAGCAGAAGCAGACAGGAATTATGGTTAAAAGGAGAAACTTCGGGAAATTATCAGAATGTTGTTTCGTTAAAATATGATTGTGATTCGGATTCCTTGCTAATAGAAGTAAAGAAAGAAGGTCCTGCTTGCCATACTGGCTCTGAAAGCTGTTTTTTCAATTCTTTATTTGAAGCAGAAAATTACAGTAATTTTAGTCCTGAGAAACTTTATAATTTAATAAAAGATAGAAAGGTTAATCCTGATGAAAAATCATATACAAGTTATCTTTTTGAAAAAGGACTTGATAAAATTTTAAAAAAAGTAGGAGAAGAATGTACAGAAGTTATTATTGGTGCTAAAAATAATGATAATGATGAACTGAAATATGAAATTGCAGATTTGTATTATCACACTTTGGTATTAATGATTGAACAAGGGCTTACTATTCAAGACGTGAAAAATGAACTTGCTAAAAGACATGTTGTCGATCATAAAGTTAAACAGGAAAAAATGGGTAGAGAAAAGTAAAAAAATATTTGTTTAAAAAGGATATTTAATATGGAAAATAAAAATCATTTAAAAGAAATCATAGATTTTGACAAAAGTGTAAAAAAAACTGAAAAAAGTTTAATTTTTAATGATGAATTTTTTAAAGAGTGTGGAATAGTGAAATATCGTTTTCTTTTTGAAGAATATGACATTTTATATTTTAAATTTGGAACATGTTGTAAAAATTGGAGGGGTGATATTTTCTTTATTGAAAAATTAAATTTTTCCGATAAATATCAGCATCAGTGGCATTCAGCTTTCAAATTTGTATTAAATGATATTGATGGATATGAAAATATGCTAACACTTTCAAAATACGACAAAAAAATTCGTTTAGTATTTGATACTCATACAAGAGCAGAGTTTCAAGATATTACAATTGCGTATAGTTTTGATGAATTAATAGATGGACTTTATTTAAGTGATAATTAAGTCACTTAATACAGAACATCACAATATAAGGAGCTGATAAAAATGCAAACTAAAAAAACAATTTTCCCATCAAATCTTCATGCTCACACGTTCTACTGCGACGGTAAAAACAATGCTGAAGATTATATTTTAACTGCAATAGAGAAAGGTTTTACAAGTGTTGGGTTTTCAGGACATTCTTTTACGGTATTTGATACAGAACCGTGCATGACCGAACAAGGAACGCAGGAATATTTAAAGGAATTAAAAGAACTAAAAGAAAAATACAAAAATAAAATGCAGGTTTATATTGGAATCGAAGCTGATTTTTATACTGGGTATAACAAGGAAACTGATAAGGAAATGGGACTTGATTTTAGAATTGGATCTGTTCATTATGTGAAAGATAGAGAAAAAGATGAGTATTATTGTGTTGACAATACGCCTGAAGTTTTGGAATATGGGATAAAAAATTATGTGGATGGAGATGAAAGAGCGTTTATTGAAGCATATTTTGATAATATTGTGGAAATGGTACATACTCAAAAGCCTAATATTATTGGGCATTTGGATTTAGTACGAAAATTTAACAAAAATTTGAAATATTTTGATGAAAATGCTGACTGGTACAAAAAGAAAGTAGAATACGTACTGGATGAAATAGCAAAAACTGATGCGATTATTGAAATTAATACTGGTGGAATGTCAAGAGGATGGACACAAACTCCTTATCCGAGTGTTCCAATACTGGAAAGAATATTAGCTAAAAATATTCCAATTACAATTTCTTCTGATGCACACGAAACTAAAAATATTGATTTTTATTTTGAAGAAAGTCTTGAAATTGCCAGAAAAGTTGGGTTTAAGAGTGTGAAGATTTTGGATGGTGGAGAGTTTAAGGATTTTAAGATTTAATGAAAAATATAGAGTGAGATATTGTCAATAAATTTTAAAATACTTATGGAGA
This sequence comes from Leptotrichia sp. HMT-225, assembly GCF_030644325.1. NCBI lineage: Bacteria > Fusobacteriati > Fusobacteriota > Fusobacteriia > Fusobacteriales > Leptotrichiaceae > Leptotrichia > Leptotrichia sp. HMT-225. The sequence goes on from NZ_CP130323.1 coordinate 1,383,374, forward strand.
AAAGTAAGATGAAAGAAACTTATTTTATTTACCGAGATAAAAAAGCATTAGAAAGACAAAGTGACGGAGTTGAATTTTGTAAAATACCTGAATTTTATGATAATAAAATTTATTTTTATTGTGCAGAATATATGATCTTTTGGACTTCGATTGAAGATATTGGAGATTTGAGTAAAGCAAAAGATTTTAAATTAAAGAATAAAATAATTCCAGCCACTTTGAAAGAAATTTGTAGTAATGGATTAGTTGATTATATTAATTTTATTAAGCAATATTATATTCAAAATAAAAAAATTTTAGGTGTTACGTATATTCGTTTATAAGGAGATTGATTATGATAATTTTGAAAAAATTAAGGAAAAAAACAAACTACTTAGCTGTTCTAGCTATTTCAATATGTATTGCAGCAACTTTAAGTACAGCAAATGATATTTATGAAAATCTATATTCTTTTAGATCTAAGCGAAAGGTTGAGAATCCTGATCCAGATTCTGAATTGAAACAAAAGGTTAAGGATAGAATAAGAGACGTTTCCACAAGATCAGAAGCTGAATCAAGACTGGTTTGGATCGAACTGCCTGTCTGGCGGCTAAAGGATGGAAAAAAGGTTTCTGACACAGAGAAAATTCAAGTTTTGGATGTTTTGGCAGATGAGGTAAAGGAGATTTTTCATGAGATACATAAAGGCAAGGAAAAATTTCCGATAAAAAGGTTAATTGGATATTCATGGCGTGGAAGTTTTAAAAGCCTTCACAGTACAGGGCGGGCAATAGACTTGAATCCCGAAGAAAATCCACAGGTAAACAGTAACGGAAAAGCTATTGTCGGAAAAAGCTGGGAACCAAACAGCAATCCATATTCTATAAAACCTGACGGAGATGTAGTGAGAGCCTTTACAAAAAGAGGATGGGTCTGGGGAGCAAACTTTAGAACACGAGATTATATGCACTTCGGCTTTGATGAAATGTAAAAAGTTTAAATAAAATATGCACTTCGGCTTTGATGAAATGTAAAAAGTTTAAATAAAAAAAGAGGCGATGAAAATGTTGTTAGGTGGAAATGAAACTACGAAAAAAATTGACAGTTTTGCGATAAATGAATTAAAAATACCGAGTATTGTGCTTATGGAAAATGCCGCGATTTCGTTTGTGAAACATATTGATGGAAATGAGAATAATTTTCTTATTATTTGTGGAAAGGGCAATAATGGTGGAGATGGTTATGCGATTGCACGCCAGTTATTTTCAAAGGGGAAAAATGTCAAAATTTTTTGTATTAGTAATGAAGATATGAGTAATGATTGCATGATAAATTATAAAATTTGCAAGAATATGGGAATTAAAATATTTTATGAAATAGAAGAATTGGATAAGTTGCTTTTGGACTGTAATGTTGTTATTGAAGGGATTTTTGGAACAGGATTAAATTCAGAAATAAAAGGAATCTATCGGGAAATTATCGAAAAAACCAATACAGCAAGTAACAATAAGGCTATTTATTCAATTGATATTCCCTCTGGGATTAATGGCGATACTGGTGAAATTATGGGAATTTCAGTCAAAGCTGATATTACAATTTCATTTGTTACTTACAAAAAAGGATTTTTAAATTCAAAAATAAAAGATTACTTAGGAAAAGTTATTATTGAAAATATTGGATTGAATGAAACTAATATCAATCATTTAGTCAAAGAATATTATTTAACACCTGACATGGTAAAAAGTTTTCATATAAAAAGAAATCAGGATTCACATAAGGGCGATTTTGGAAAAGTATTGATTTTTGCTGGAAGCAGTGGATTTTATGGTGCAGGAAATATAGTTGCAAAATCATGTGTGAGAACTGGAGCAGGACTTACTACTGTAATTACTGATAAAAATAACTTTTCATTAAATGTATTTGTGCCAGAAGCTATGAGTTTCCCAATTAATTTTGACAATATAAATGAAAATCTCGAAAAATTAGAAAATGAAATTTCAAACTGCGATGTAATTGCAATTGGGCCAGGAATTGGAAAAAGTCAACAAGCATTTTCAATTTTTGAAAAATTAATCAACATTGAGAAAAACAATAAAGGAAATACAATAAAACTGATATTAGACGCAGATGCCTTAAATTTACTGGCAGAAAACAGGGAACTTTTTGAAAAAATAAGAAATAGAAGCGTTTTGACACCACATTTGGTTGAATTTTCACGACTGACAGGATTTTCGCCAGAAGTAATTAATAAAAATAAATTTGAAATAGCAAAAGAGTTTTCAAAAAAATACGGCATAATTTTGCTATTAAAAGGTAAAAATACCATTATTACAAATGGAGAAGAACTTTTTGCAAACAGTACAGGAAATTCACACATGGCAAACGGTGGAATGGGAGATTGTCTAACAGGAATAATATGTTCACTTGCAGGACAAAAATACGATTTAATGAAATCTGCTAATATTGGAGCATATTTACATGGTAAAATTGCAGATGAATTGGTAAGAAGGCAGTATACTGTGAATGCAACAGATGTGATTGATAATATTTCTAAATATATGAATGAAATTTTTTTATTTAGATAATTAAATTTTAGAATTTTTTTAATTAACAACAAAATATTAAAAAAATATTTGAAAAAACAAAGAAAATGTAGTACAATATTATTATGATAATTTATTTATAATTTTACAATAAAAAAAATAATAAAATAAAAAAGGAAGAAAGGAATAAAAATGGCAATATTTTCTAGTAATAAATCAAAAGATAAAAGAGAAGGTGTGGATATTAGCAGTCAATTTTCTGCAAACAACGAAGAAAACGTGCATGGAGTAAGTACAATTTCAATGGAAACAACAATAACAGGAACTATTGAATCAAACTCTCTATTTAAGATGGACGGTGTCTTAAATGGAGATATTAAAGGGAACAAACTTGTTCATATTGGAAAAACAGGAATAGTAAAAGGAAATGTTACAGCTGAAAATGTAATTGTAGACGGAGAAGTCTCAGGAGAAATTGCAGCTACTAAAGTTGAAATAGGAAGTACTGGAAAAGCTTATGCTACAATAACTTCAGCTTTATTTGTAATTCAGGAAGGCGGTGTATTTGAAGGAAGAAAGAAAATGAAAGTTGCTCTTATAAAGGAAGAATCTAAAAATACATCTACATCAAGTTCTCCAGCTTCAATAGAAAAAAAAGAAGAAAAATCAGAAGAAAAGAAAGAAAAATAGAAAAATTAATAAATGAACAAAGTTATAGCCATTAACTCAAAATTGATATATGAGTTTTTGGCTTTTTTTAATTTTTTACTTATATAATACATAAATTTAAAAATTATAGGTTGAGTATAAAGTGAAATTGTGATAAAATCTAGTAAGTAAGATGATAAAATAAAAAAGGAACGAGATTTAATAATGAAATTTATTACAGAAAATTTATCTGATATAAAGGATATTGTGGAATATAATGATGATTTAGAGTCTATTGATTATGATAAAAATCTTAAAGAAATAAAACGGAATAAAAATATTGTGATTTTGGGGAATTTCGATGGCGTTCACATCGGACATCAGATAATTTTACAAAAAGCTGTGAAGCAAGCTAAAGAAAAAAATTTAAATACAATAGTTTACACTTTTCGTGAATATCCCAAAAATCAGCAGACTAAAATAACGACTTGCTCGGAAAAGGCGTATTTGTTAAATGAAAATGGAATTGATTATCTCTATTTGGAGCAGTTTGAAAAAGTTAGGAATTATACACCTAAAGAGTTTGTAGAAAAAGTCCTTGTGGATATTTTAAATGCGACTGAAGTTTACTGTGGTTTTAATTTTACTTTTGGAAAAGAAAAAGCTGGTAATATTGATACACTTGAAAAACTTTTAACAGAAAAAAATATAAAATTGAATGTACAAGAACCAGTTTTGGATGAAAATGGAGAAATTATAAGCAGTACAAGAGTTAGAAATTATATTAAAGAAGGGAATTTTGAGAAAGTTAGAAAACTTCTTGGGCATAATTTTATTATTCTTGGGGAGGTAATTTATGGAAAGCAACTTGGACGTGTGATAGGTTTTCCTACGGCAAATTTAAGATTTGAAAATAAAATTTATCCTGAATTTGGAGTTTACGGTGTAAAAATATGCATCCAAGACGATGAAAAAGTTTATAATGGAGTTATGAATATTGGTAGAAATCCTACGGTTGATGTGGGTGTACTAAGTGTTGAAACTAATATTTTTGATTTTAATGAAGATATTTACGGAAAAGTTATTTTTATTGAAATTTTGGAAAATATCCGACACGAAAAAAAATTTGAATCAGTGGATGAGTTGAAAGAGCAGATAAGCAAGGACGTAAATTACTGGAAAAATAAAATTTCATACTGGCGTAAGAAATATCAAAAAGAAAAATAGGTAAAATATGGAAAATACAATACAAGTAAAAATTGAAAATTTTGAAGGACCTCTTGATTTACTTATTCATTTAATCGAAAAAAAGAAAATGGATGTAAACGCAATAAATATTTCACAAATAATAGATGATTATTTGAGTTACATTCACGCACAAAAAGAGCTAAACTTAAAAATAAAAATCGAATTTTTAGTAATGGCAACAGATCTCATCGAGATTAAAGCCTATTCAGTGTTAAATAGAGACAAAAAACTTGAAAAAATTGAAAATTTGGAGAAAAAAATAATAGAATACCAACTATTTAAGGAAATTTCAGAATTATTTTCAAAACACGAAAATGAATATAATATTCCATACACAAGAACAGGGACGGAAAGTATGGGATCAGAAATAATAGAATATGATATTTCTAGTTTGAGTTTGGATAATCTATTTAAAAGTCTAAAAAATTTAATTACTTCTAAATTAAATGATAGAAATAAATTTGAAGAAAAAATGATTGTAAATTTGGAGGAAGATGATTATTCAGCTGAAGATGCTTATACTGAAGTTTCTCAGATTATCCAAATTAATAATCAGATAGAATTTAATCATCTGCTAAAAAATAAATTTTCTAAATCTAGAATAGTAACTTTATTTCTCTGCATTTTAGATATGTTTAAAAATGGAGAAATTGATCTAATTGTTGAAGAGAACAATTTTTTTATTAAATCTATGAAAAATTAAGAAAGGAAATTAATTAAATTAATGTTTAAATCTAGTTTTATAGTAATGATTATAAATATGCTAAGCCGTATTTTAGGACTTGTTCGTGAAATGATTATTGGAAGTGTATTTGGCGCAACAGGAATGACAGACGCGTATTTTAGTGCCACAAAAATCCCAAACTTCTTTACAACGTTATTTGGTGAAGGATCTCTTGGTACGGTTTTCATCCCAATTTATAATCGTGGAATTGAAGAACAGGGAAAAGAGAGGACAGATGAATTTGTCTTTTCAGTATTAAATTTAATAGTTGCATTTACATCAACAATGTCAATATTAATGATTTTGTTTTCAAGACAAATTTTAAAAATAACAACAAAGTTTACAGATTCAGAAAGGTTTGAAACAGCCAACATTCTTCTAAAAATAGTTGCTTTTTATTTTTTGTTTATTGCACTTTCTGGAGTAGTATCGTCATTATTGAATAATTATAAAAAGTTTGCAGTTGCAGCTTCAATGGGAATTGTGTTTAATTTGACAATTATCATTGGAACGCTTTTTTTGAAAAATAAAATGGGTATTTACGGCTTAGGAGTTGCATATTTACTATCTGGTGTTTTTCAACTGACTATGATGTTACCACAATTTTTTCAGATAGTAAGAACATACAAATTTACTTTTAATTTAAAAGACGAGTATGTAGTAGAAATGTTTAAATTAATGATTCCAACACTAATTGGCATTTTTGGCTATCAAATAAACGAAATTATAGACAACCGTTATGCAACAATGTTACCAAAAGGAACTGTTAGTGCTTTAAATTATGCCAGTCGTCTATACTTGTTACCAATTGGAGTTTTTGCCATCTCATTATCAGTAGTAATATTTCCTACGTTGTCAAAAGCTGTGATAAAGAACAATATGAAAACAGTACGAAGAGTAGTTCACCAAGGTTTATACATGTTAGCATTTTTAATAGTTCCATCTTCAGTTGTATTATTCGGTTATGCACAGGAAATTGTAGCATTGATTTACAAAAGAGGACATTTTACAACAAAAAGTGTAGTTATAACATCCGAAACATTACAATTTTACGCAATTGGGCTATTATTTTTCTCAACAATACATCTTTTAACAAGAAGCCATTATGTATTTAAAGATAGAACTTTACCTGTAATTTCTTCATTCACAGCAATTGGTATTAATATTATTTTAGATGAGTTATTATATAAACAGTACCTGCACGTTGGACTGACATTCGCAACATCATTTGCTGCAATGGTAAATTTCTTAATCCTATATACTTCGCTTGCAAAAAGATACGTAAAATTACGAACTTTCAAGTATCTTGTAATACTTATTGTTACATTTGCAATTTCAGGATTTTCTTTTTATATTTCCAAAATGGTAAAATTAAATTTGCTTGGAAAATTTGACATCGCAATAAATTTAATGGCATTTGCTGTAATTTACCTGTTAATCTGGCTCATTTTAATTTCAATTTTCAGAAAAGATTTAATTAAAAAAATGCTAAAAAGATTTTTAAACAGAGGTTAAATATGATACAGGAAAAAACTAGATACACAAAGACAGGCAAACGAATAGAAGTCTACGAATTTAAAGCTAAACTGCATCAAAAAGTAGTAATGAGCAAAAATCAGTTTGAAGAACATATTTTTCCAAAACATCCTGAAATCTCTCTGGAAATAATAAAAGAAGTATTAGAAAATCCAGATTTTGTAACAAAGCAGTCAAAATCTCGAAAAGAGCATTTTTATCAAAAAAAAATTGGAAAATTCAATTATTTTGTAGTAATTTCCCAACATAAAAATGTAAAAAATTTAAGATTTGTATTAACGGCCTTCATGGCAAAAGATACAAAGTTTTTGAAAGAAAAAAATATACATTACAGATATAAAAAATAAAAGCCAAATTCAAAATTATTATTTTACTAAATAGGTAAATAATAACAATAATAATTTATAACTTTATATTAAGATTATTAATTAAAAAATTAATACAATGTAAGAAAAAAATCATCGCAATAGAAAGCGTATAAGAGCCTAAAATTAAGTCAGCCATACTTTTTATTGTCGATGATTTTTTATTGCTTAAAATCGTTTATTTTGATTTTTTATATTTTCGTAGAACATAAATCAAATTTTTGTAATTATATATTATAAAATAATTATTATACATGATTTTGAAATTTTAAAAAGTTCTATAAAAGTTCTATTTTTATAACACTAAAATCTTATTTAAATAATAAATTTTTTCTGTTTTTTTATTTAGTAAGTAAAAATAGTTTGAACACTTGCATCTCTACAATATCTGTATCCACTTTTTGCTTTACATCTTTCGAAAGCTTCTCGATAAGCTTTGTCTCCTTCTTTATATAATTTTGGATCAAAAAGTTCACATCCAAAAACACTCATTCCTAACGAAACTAAAAGTAGCAACTTGATTATTCTTTTCATAATAATTCCTCCTGTTTTTATTATTTATAATTTGAAAAAATTATTTATTTAATTTTTCCATTAATTGAGTATTTGCATCCTTATACAAATGAGAATATGTATTTATCGTAGTTTGCAAATTATCGTGTCCCAGTCGCTTGCTGATAGCAGTGATGTCGGCTTGGATAAATAATAAATACGAAGCGTGAGAATGCCTAAAGTCGTGAAGGCGTATTTTTGGCAAATTTGCTTGTAAACTGTATTTCTCTAGAATGTATCTAAGTTGCGAACTTTTTAAATTAAAAATTCTAGCACTATTTATATTTTTTTTATTTTGATTTATTTTTAAAGTTTCAGAAAAATATAATTGTAAATCTGAAATAAGAGTTTCTGGCAACAAAACTTTTCTTATAGAGCCTAGAGTTTTTGGAGTAGTGATATAATCCTTTTTATTTATACGTGAAAAAGTTTTATTCACGTCAATAAATTTTTCTTCCAAATTAACATCATTTTTAGAAAGAGCCAAAAGTTCACCAATTCTAAGTCCGGTCCAAAACAAAATTTTAAATACAATAATAGAATCAGAATATTTTCCATTTTTCTCTTTATTTTTTAACTCTAAAACTTCGATAAACTTTTCAAAATCGTTCAAAGACCAAATTTTCATTTCCGAACGATTTTTCTTACTTCCAAAAGTCCCCATATTTTTGCAAGGATTTTCATTTAGGTTTTGATATTTCGTAGCCCAGTTAAACATACTCTTTAATGCCGCATAAATAGTAGACTTAGAATTTTCACTAAACAGTTGCCCATTTCCGTGTTCCTTTTCCAGCATTTCATTTTGCCATTCCCGAATCATAAAAGGAGTAATTTTATTCACTTCAATTTCACCAAAAAACGGTAAAATATGCAAACGAAAAAACGTTTTTACAGTATTAACCGCAGTAGGCTTATGTCTTTTTCTATAATCTTCAAAATAAAGTTCATATAATGATTGAAATGACATATTCATAGATTTTGCAATCTTTTTCTTAAATTCGTATTCGTATTCCTGAGCCTCTTTTTTCTTCTTAAACCCAGTCTTTTTATACTTTTTATTCACACCTTTATAGTCTTTGGCATAAAACATCGCATACCAAGTCTTTTTATCCGCATTGTAATAAACCGGCACTTCAAAGTTCTCCTTACTTTTATGATTTTCAATATAATTATATCACATTTTTATAATAAATAGAGTTTATAATTTATCATTAAAATTACATAACATACATTATCGGACTAGAATAATTTATTTCAAAATATAATATAATTTCTTAATAATTAAATTAATTAAAATTAATACGTCCGATAAAATACTTTATATTAATTATTGTATTAATATTAATATTATTTTCCAAGTATTATCATTTCATTATAATATATATCATACGTATCTTCTTTTTAACTTAAATTATACAATTCATAAATTAACTCTTGTGGTATTTTCTCATCTAACTTCCATAAAATTCTCATTGGTTTATCTCCATAGCTTTTATAATAATTGGCTTTTCCTAGATAAATAAATGGGTTTGTTTTATTATTATTCATGAATGCATATTTTCTTATAAATATGTAGACATTATACCCTAATTCACTATGGTTTGTAAACATTTTCCCGACACTTGAGTTATGGGCTGTTTTAGGTTGGCTTATCCATTGAATTATGTTGTCAGCAAATAAAGAATTATCGTATTTTAAGTTTTCTTGTAAAATATGGGTCTTGTCAATTGTTGCAAAAAGGCAAATATCCTTGTCTGTATTTGCATAACCTGCTCTCCAGCTGCCTTTTGGCACTTTGGAATCAAGCAAAATTTGGAGTTCTATTCTTTTATATTTTTTGTATGGAATCAGAATATTCTCATTAAATATCGATAAATTATTACTTTTCTTAAATTCTGACAATCCTAAATATAGTAATTCTTTTAGACGAATCTTGAAATTATAATTTGAATTTTGAGAATTATCTAAATTTATAATTTTTAGGTTTATTTTATTGTTATTATTAATTTTATCTATATTTTGAAATATTTTTCTGTAATTTTCAGAGATTTTAAATAAATTATTATTTTTAGAATTTTGTTCTAAAATTTTATCTTCAACTAATTCTCTAAAAATACGGTTTATAACATATTCTTTTTCAAAATCGTTTTTGATATTGAAATAATTTTTATATTCATTAATAGTAATTTCTGAAGTTATAAACTCATTATTTATCAAATAATTTATAATTAAATACGTAAATGGCTCTACAAGCATCAATTTTTTTTCTAAATATGCCAAAAATTCAATTTCTTCTGAATTTAAAGATATTTTATTCATTTTTAAAATTTCAGGATTTTCAAATTGTAATTGTGCATTATAAAATGAGCCTAATTTTAAGGATAATTCTTGAAATAATTCGATATTTGTATCAAAATCACTTACTTTTAAAATTTCATTTTCAGATTTGCCAATTTCTTCTTTATAATCTAAATATAAGTCTTTTAAAATATTTTTAGAACTAAAATTGATTTTTTCAATTTTTTCAATAATACGATTTTGACAAACTCTATCCAGCTCTACGTAGCATGATTTTGGGATATTTGAAAATTGATTTTTTATTTCGTTTATAATTTTTTCTTTTTTAGTAAATAAAGTATCCTTGTTGTCAACTTCGTTTGAAAAATAATTTATTAGCAAGTAATCTTTCTTATGATTTCCAATAAAATCAATAATTGTAACAAAATCTTTATTTTCAGCCTTTCTTAATCCTCTTCCAATTTGCTGTATAAAAATCGTTGAGGACATTGTAGGACGTAAAAATAGCAGTAAATTAATTGTTGGAATGTCAATTCCTTCATTTAAAATATCTACTACACATAAAATTTCAATTTTTTTATTTTTAAATTTGTCTAAAATTTCTGATCTTTCGTTTGAACTTGTATTTGCTGTGATTACAGCGGATTTATAGCTTTTGTTTGTAAATTCTTCTTTCATGAAAAAAGCATGTTCTATATTTTGGCAAAATGCAACAGCACTCAATTTATCGCCATCAAAACCAAACTTATTGATTTTTTCAACAATATAATCGGTACGTGTGTTCAATAATAAATTTTCTAATAACACTTTTTCATTATATTTTCCGTTTTTGTAAGGAATGTTATCATAATTAATCATGTAATCATTTACGCCAAAATAATGAAAAGGGACAATCAAATCCTCTTCCAAAGCCTCTTTTATTCCAATTTCATCAACAACATTATAGTCACAAAGTGAAAGAATATCCTTGCCATCCATACGTTTCGGAGTTGCTGTCAAACCTAGCAAAAATTTACTCTGAAAATACGATAGCGTCTTTAAATAACTGTCTGACATTGAATGATGAAATTCGTCAACTATGATATAATTAAAAAAATCAGGTTTAAATTCGTTGTAACAATTTCTTAATGATTGAATCGAAGCAAAAATCATGCTTTTATTAATTTCTTTTAAGCCACCGTAAATTCTTCCAAATTCATTTTTATCAATTTTGAGAATTCTCGAAAAGACATTTATTGCATTTTCCAGCAATTCTTCACGATGGGCGATAAATAAAAATTTTATATTTAAAATTTTGGACTTGCCCTCATTTGTTTCAAACAATTTATTTTTATTGTTAGAATTAATTTCAAAAAATTGTTTTATATCCATTGCAGCAAGGTAAGTTTTTCCTGTACCAGTTGCAGAAATTACAAGGCCCTTTTTATTGCCGTTTTCTCTTGTTTCCTTCAACTTTTCCAAAACTCTTTTTTGCATGCTGTTTGGAATAAATTCATCTTTTTGTGTTATTTTTGTTTTTCTATAATCAAATGTATTTTGTGTATTTATAGATTTTTTATATTTTTCATATTCATCAATAAAATCTTCTGTCAATTCTATTGCTTCATTACTGTGCCACAATTTCTCAAATTGATTTAACGATTTTTTATAAATATTAAAAAAACTGCTGTCTGTCAGCTTCACATTCCATTCTTCTGCCGAATACAAGGCACTTTGGCTAATATTAGACGAGCCAATTATAACACTATGATATTTTTCCTTTTCAAATAAATATGCTTTTGTGTGAAAACTCTCGCTTGAATTATTGTAAATTTTTACTTTTATATTTTTATACGACAAAAGTTTTCGCAACGCCTTTGAGTCTGTGATATTTAGATAGACAGATGTTATAATTTCCCCTTGAATGCCTTGTTTTTCAAGTTCATCTAAAGTGCTTATTAATAGCTGTATACCTGAGTATTTTATAAAACTTACTATAAAATAGAATTTTTTACAGTTTAATAATTCTTGTTTTAAATAAATAAAAAAATTACGAAACTTTACTTTTTCATTTATAATTAATTCATTTATATTTCCGATTATATCGCTATTTTTTCGTTTTAATGGTAACTCAAAGTGAAAATCAGTATTTTGAGTTTTTATTTTTTCTGATTTATCTGTAAATGCCTGATTTAATAAATACAACTGTTTTTCGGTAAATTCAATAACTTTTTGATAATCATTTTTTCCAATAAAATCAGAAATTTTTTCTGAAAATGTTTCCAGAACTTCAAATTCCAAATTTTCCTTGTATTCGGTTATTTCTAAAAAATTATCATTTTTTTCTTCTGTATTTATTAAATTATTTGGCTCAGATTTTTTGACTAAAATACTCATTTTCACTCCATTTATTTTACTTTAATTATATTTTTTGACTTTACATAAATATTTTTTCAAAAATTATTCTTTTTCTAAAAATTCTAAAATTCGCTTATTTCCGGTCTTATGCTTCATCATCTTGAAGAAAATTCTAAACATTATAAGAACATCGTAATAACTGCCGTGCAGCTGGCTTTCTTCAAACGGGATATTATAATAATTGGCACATTCCATAAGTTTTGGCCATTTGTAATTTCCGTAGGAAGAACCGTTTACTTTGACGATGTCTATATTTGTTAGCATTGTATCAAATTGATTTTGCAAAGGAAAATCTACGAAGCTTCTGTCAAATTTTATGTTATGGGCGACAAAATGGCTTGTGTCCTGACAGAATAAAAAGAAATTATCCATATCTTCCTTAAAAGTCAAAGGATATTCAATTCCTGTATTTTGAATAATATTTTTTCTTTCACTTAAAATTACATCGTCTGTCAAGCCATTTACACTAACTGCCCCTTCATTTAACTCTTCGCCTTCATTTCTGAAATAAAACCTGTTAAATTCAGATACTTTTTTCCATTTATTTCTTTCTTCTCCAGTATTTTCAGAATTATAATTCACTTTTATTGCAGACATTGACAAAACAGAACTTCCCTGAAATCCATTTGTTTCCACATCAAAAAATATTATATTCTTATTTAGTTTTTTTTCTTTGTTCACTTTTTTCTCTTTTCCTTATATTTTTACACAAGATATAAAAAATTAATCATTTAATTTTAATACTGATAAAAACGCCTCTTGCGGTATTTCTACATTTCCAATTGCCTTCATACGTTTTTTACCTTCTTTTTGTTTTTCTAATAATTTTTTCTTACGTGTAATATCTCCACCATAACATTTTGCAAGTACATTCTTTCTAAGTGCCTTAATTGTTTCCCTTGCAATTATTTTTGTACCCAATGCGGCCTGCAATGGTATTTCAAACTGCTGTCTTGGAATTACATCTTTTAATTTTTCAACGATTGCACGCCCTCTGTAATAGGCATTATCTTTATGAGCAATGAATGAAAAGGCATCTACTGGATTTCCGCTTACCAAAATATCCACTTTTACCAAGTCTGATTCCTTGTATCCAATCATTTCATATTCAAATGAAGCATACCCTTTTGTACGTGATTTTAATTTATCATAAAAATCAATTACTATTTCTGCAAGCGGTAAGTCGTAGCTTATCATTGTACGAGTTTCATCAAGGTAATTCATATTAAGGAAAGTTCCTCTTTTTTCCTGACAAAGCTCCATTACATTTCCAACATAATCCTTTGGAACAATAATTGTACCTTTTACATAAGGCTCTTCAATGTATTTTTTCCCTTCTGGAAATTCTGCAGGGTTGTCAATTACAATCATTTCCCCTTGTTCAGGTGTTACGTTATATTTAACCGATGGTGCTGTTGAAATCAAGTCAATGTTAAATTCACGACGCAATCTTTCTACAACTATTTCCATGTGCAAAAGCCCTAAGAATCCACATCTGAATCCAAATCCCAATGCAAGTGAAGTCTCTGGGGCATAAGATAACGAAGCATCATTCAACTGTAATTTTTCCAATGCTTCCCTTAAATCTTCATAATCATCTGTTGAAACTGGATAAATTCCCGCAAAAACCATGCTTAATGCAGGACGGTATCCTTCAAGAGCTGTATCTGTCGGATTTTTTACATGTGTAATTGTATCCCCAACTTGTGTATCTTTGATTGACTTAATTCCCGTAATAATATATCCAACTGAGCCAACTGTCAATTCATCAACTTCCTTCATTTTAGGTGAGAAAATTCCAACTTCCAATACGTCAAATTCCTTTTCGGTAGACATAATTTTAATTCTGTCTCCTTTTGCAATTTTCCCCTCGATTATTCTAATGTACGTTATAACTCCTCTAAAATCATCATAATGCGAGTCAAAAATTAACGCCTTCAAAGGATTGTTAATTTCTCCTTTAGGTGCAGGAATATGCTCAATAATTGATTCCAGCAAATCTTCAATTCCGAATCCAGTTTTTCCAGAAACAAGAACAGCATCATCTGCTGGAAGCCCAATAACTTCCTCTATTTCCAGCTTAACCTTATCAGGATCTGCTGAAGGCAAGTCAATTTTATTTATTACAGGCAATATTTCCAAATCATTTTCCAAAGCCAAATACACATTTGCCAATGTCTGTGCTTCAATTCCCTGTGCAGCGTCAACTACAAGCAAGGCCCCGTCACAAGCTGCAAGCGATCTTGATACTTCGTAAATAAAGTCAACGTGACCTGGTGTATCAATTAAATTTAATTCATAAGTTTCCCCATTTCGAGCCTTATATTTCAACGTAACTGCCTGTGCCTTAATCGTTATCCCTTTTTCCCTTTCTAAATCCATGCTATCCAGCAGCTGATCCACCATTTCCCTTTGCGTTACAGTTCCTGTCTGCTCCAAAAGCCTGTCCGCAATAGTGGATTTTCCATGATCAATATGTGCTATTATCGAAAAATTTCTTTTATTTTTTTGATCCAACATTTATATTGTTTCCTCCGTTTACTCGTTTATTATCTTCTTTGTTATATTTTTAAAATGAGTAACTATTCTATCCGAACCTAGTTACTCAGCAATATATATATTATATAATAATTTTGCATTTTTTCATAGTCTTTGTGAAAAATATTTTACCAAAATTCAGTTATTTTTTATATTTTATTCCAATTTATAGTAAAATCATCTTAAAATCAGGAATAAAAATTATATTTGCATCTCTTAAATTATACTTATTTCTTAACAAGGGGGCTTGACCTCTTGCATGTAAAATTTATAACGAAGCTATTATTTTAATGGAGAATAGTATTATTTAACTTTTAACTGATTACCAGATTGAAAAATAAAATAATTTACATTTGACAAAAATTCTCTAAAATATGATTTTGGTATGGAAATAATCGGTGTTTTCGCTGGAAGTCCGTAAATTTCATAATTTTCGTTGTCAAACCCAACTTTTCTAGCAATATTTTTAGAACGGAAAATATGATAATCGTTTGTTGCAATCAATACTTTCACTTTTTGATTTTTTTCATTATTACTTGCAGCTTTTTTGCCATTTTCAATATCTCTTATCTTCTCAAGACTAAACCTAAAATTCTCAACAGTATTCTTAGATTTGTCTTCCAAAACAATTCTATCCTCACTAATTCCATTTTTCAAAAGTTCCCTTTTTATAGCCAATCCTTCTGCCACATTTTCATTTTTCCCTTGTCCACCAGTTGCAATAACCTTAACTTCTGGATTTTTCTTTAAATACTCAGTTGCAGCCTTTATCCTTTCCATAAGTGATTTAGTCGGCTTTTCTCCTTTTACTCTTGCTCCCAGTATTATTACATAATCTACTTTTTTATTTTCATTTACGGATTTTCTATCATTTATATATTCTTTTATTATGAAATATTGTACAAAGCAAAATAAAAAAATAAATATGATGATAGAAATTTTTATTAATGTTATAATTGTATTCTTCATAAATTTTCGTTTTTAAAAGTATCCTTTCTTAAAATAAAGGCTGTTCCATTTCTGAAACAACCACTATAAAATAATTATTCTTTCACGATAGCTGTAAAATCACTCCAGTCCTCAACTTTAAAAGCTCTTTTAAATATTTTACAACAATATTTTAGTACATTTTACCATAATTGTCAATTTTTTGTTTTTATTTTTTATTGATGTTTTATTTAAAAAATATTATAATAAATTATATAAAAACTATTGAAATATTTAAAAAAGGGGAAAAGATGAAAATGAGAATCAAAAAAATAAAAGATAATTTTTATGAAGAGTTAAGAATGAATAAATATGATTTGTTAGTAAATGTAATTAATGAAATAGGTAATTTTCCATATATAATGTCAGATATATATTTGAATAATGAAAAAATAAGAAGTGGAGAATATCAAGGATTAGGTATAAATATCGGGTGGAATGATGAAGATGAGACAGCATTGTATATTTTTGAATATGAAAATGAAATAGAAGATATAGAAAGGATATATTATACTTATGAAGAGATGTTATGTTATCTTTTAATGTATCACTTGCAACATATGAATGAATATTCTGATATGATAGCTTTTGTAGAGCAGGAATTTTTAAATTATGTCAATCATATAGATGAATCAAAAAAATATAAAATAAATATGGATTTAAATAGTATATTTGAAAGAGACAGATTAAGAAATTTTTTAATTAATTATGCCAAAAAAGAAAATCAATACAATATCGGAGCTATAAATTTTCATAAAAAATATATAGGATATTCAGATATAAATATATTGAAGAAGTTTCTATCATATTTATTAGGGAAAGATGTATTAAAAGAGTTTTTATCTAATCCACAAAAAAAAATTGGAATAAATCTAAAAAATTATTTTATTGATGATGGATATAATGAAATTTATAAGTTAACTATAGACAAATTGAGTATAAATATTGAATATTACTGTAGAGGTATGGAGTTTAATGGAAATTTGTTAGTTGGAGAACATGGAATATTTTATGGAGATAGAAAAAGTTCTGATAAGTATATCAGTGATTTTATAACAAAAAAAGAAGCAGAAATGTTAATTCAAAAGAAATATAGAAGAGAAAAAGAAAATGTAGAAATAGTTTCTAAAAAAGATTTTTTAAAAGAACTTGAAGTTATTGTTAATGCTTATGAAGATATTTATAATGATAATGAAATTCAGAAAATGTTTGAAACCTTTAAAGAAAATTTTTAAATAAACATAAATTATCTTACAAAAAAGGATAGATGGCATTCTCAGATGAAAAGTGGAAAAGGGCAAGTTCATTATTTAATCGAGGTCGATGATGAATAAATTATGGATCGATGATGGCTGGGCAGATTATTTATATTGGCAATCTCAAGATAAAAAAAACTTTAAAAAGGATTAACGAACTCATAAAAGATATTGAAAGAAATGGAGCATTGAATGGAATAGGCAAACCTGAAGCTTTGAAATATAGAAAAGGATTTAGTCGAAGAATTGATGAAACTAACAGGCTTGTTTACGCTATTAATGAAAATGGAATTTTATGGATAATTTCTTGTAGAGGACATTATTAAAATTATTTTTTGCCAATTAAAAAGAGTGGATAATACCACTCTTTTCTTTAACACAAATATACTGATGAATTACAGACATTTAATTTACTGATTTTCAAATCCGCCTGTATAAAGCTGATAATAAGTTCCTTTTTGTGCAATCAGTTCATCGTGATTTCCACGTTCGATAATTTTTCCTTGATCAAGTACCATTATTACATCGGAATTTTTGATAGTTGAAAGCCTGTGGGCAATTACAAATACCGTTCTTCCCACCATCAACTTATCCATTCCTTCCTGCACGATTTTTTCTGTTCTTGTATCGATGCTTGAAGTTGCTTCATCCAGAATTAAGACTGGCGGATTGGCGATTGCTGCTCTTGCTATTGACAATAATTGCCGTTGTCCTTGTGAAAGGCTGGAACCGTCACCGCTTAAGTAAGTGTCATAGCCTTGTGGCAAGTGTCTTATAAAGTGATCGGCATTGGCAAGTTTTGCGGCTGCATGCACTTCTTCATCTGTAGCATCAAGTTTTCCGTATCTGATATTGTCGGCAACTGTTCCAGAAAATAAGTGTGTGTCCTGCAATACAATTCCAAGCGATTCTCTTAAATCCTGTTTTTTTATTTTCTCAATATTAATACCATCATATCGGATTTTTCCAGAATTAATATCGTAAAATCTGTTAATTAAGTTTGTAATTGTAGTTTTCCCAGCTCCTGTTGCACCCACAAATGCAATTTTTTCTCCTGGCTTTGCATAAAGATTAATATTATGAAGTATTGTCTTTTCATCATTGTATCCAAATGTTACATCTTCAAAAACAACATCTCCCATCAGTCTTTCATAAGAAATCGTTCCGTCAGAATGTGGATATTTCCAAGCCCATGCACCTGTGTGCTTTTCGGTTTCTGTAATATTTCCATTTTCATCAATATTTGCGTTTACAAGAGTTATATAGCCGTTATCTTGTTCAGGTGTCTGATCTAGCAGGTTAAATACCCTTTGAGCTCCAGCCGATGCCAATATTACTGATGTTAATTGCTGTGCAATTTGTGAAACAGGCTGATTTATTACTTTTATAAACTGCAAAAACGATACAAGTCCACCGATTGTAAAACCTGCAATATTATTAAACACAATTATTGATCCAAGAACTGCTGTAAGTACAAAGTTTATATTTCCAAGATTCCCTACAGCAGGACCTAGAATATTTGCAAATTTCATAGCATTGTTCGCTCTGTTAAATAATGCCGTATTCAGCTTATTAAAACGTTCATCAGCCTTTTTCTCGTACGAAAATACTTTTACAACTTTCAATCCTTCTATCATTTCTTCCACATATCCATTAACAATCCCGATATTTCTTTGTTGAGCAGTATAGTTTTTTGAACTTTTTGAAGAAATAGTTTTTGTTGTGATAATCATAATTGTAATCATTACTACTACAAAAATTGTTAGCGGAATATTTAATATAAACATTGAAATAAGGACACTTACAATTGTTATAATTGAAGATATTACTTGAGATAAACTTTCTACTAACATATTTCTTAAAGCGTCAATATCACTTGAATAGACACTCATTATATCTCCATGTGCATTTGTATCAAAATATTTTATAGGAAGCGATTCCATATGTATAAATACATCATCTCTTAATCTTTTCAATGTTCCCTGTGCAACGTAAATCATAAATATTTCATAAATATATGTACAAATTACAGCTCCGCCATATATGACTGCCATTTTTAAAATTAGGCTCACAAGCTCTTTGATAAAGTTAGGATTATTTTTACCAATGTTAGGAATAATGATTCCATCAATCAATTCTTTTGAATACATTGTCCCAATAACCATTCCAAATGAACTCAAACAAATAAATACAATAACAAATAGCGTCTGTATTTTATAATGCTTAAACATATATCCAAGTAATCGAATTAATCCTTTTAGCTGATTTCGTGATTGCGAATTTTCAGTTTTTTTATTTTTACTCATTACTTATCACTCCCTTCTGTCTGGGATTCATAAACTTCACGGTATATCTTGCTTGTTTTAAGCAGTTCATCGTGTGTTCCTGCCGCTGTGATAATTCCATCTTCCAAAACTAATATTTTATCAGAATCTTTTATTGATGATACTCTTTGACCAATAATAATTTTTGTAATGTGTGACAATTCATTTTTGAAGGCTTCCCTTATTAATTTATCCGTCTTTGTGTCAACTGCACTTGTAGAATCATCTAAAATCAATATTTTTGGAGATTTCAGTAAGGCTCTAGCTATACACAGCCTTTGTCTTTGCCCTCCAGACACATTCGCTCCGCCACGTTCAATACGAGTATCATATTTTTTAGGAAATTTCTGAATAAACTCATCAGCTTGTGCCAATTTACAGGCATGTTCCATTTCCTCATCAGTTGCATTTTCATTTCCCCAACGTAAATTATCCTTTATAGTTCCTGAAAAAAGCACATTTTTTTGAAGAACCATCGCCACATTATCCCTAAGCGTCTTTATATCATAATCCTTTACATTTACGCCGCCAACCAAAAGTTCCCCATCCAGAACATCATACAATCTTGGAATTAACTGAACAAGAGCTGATTTTGCACTTCCAGTTCCCCCGATAATTCCAATAGTTTCTCCAGACTTTATTTCCAGATTTATTTTTGTCAAATTCAGCACATTGGGATTATTACTGTAACTGAAATCCACATTTTTAAATACTATTGAACCATCTTTTACCTCTGTTATCCCATTTTCAGGATTTTTAATGCTTGGCTCCTCATCCAGCACCATAACAATTCTATCTCCAGACGCTCTTGAAAACACGATATTCACAAGCATCATTGCAAGCATAAGAAGGCTCATAAGAATATTAGTTGTATAAGCAAAAAGACTTGTAAGCTGACCAGTCGTGAGCTCATTTACAACAATCATCTTTGCTCCAAACCATGAAAGCATTAAAATACATCCAAATACCGTTATCTGCATTACAGGAGACACAAATATTATAATCTTTTCTCCTTTTAAAATCATATTTTTCAAACTTTCAGTAGCTTTCTTAAATTTATTAGTTTCATATTTTTCACGGATATACGCTTTTACAACACGAATACCATTAATGTTTTCCTGAAGGCTAGAATTTATGTCATCATACTTTTTAATTGCAGCTGTAAAAATTGGATGTACCTTAAAAATAACAAAGACTAAAAAACTTCCTAAAAACAAAACTGCAACAATAAATATCATTGACAACTTTGGACTTATCATAAACGACATAAATATTGCTACGCACATCATAAGTGGAGCTCTTACAAATCCTCTGATTAACATCTGAAATGAATTCTGAATGTTATTAACATCTGTTGTAAATCTTGTAATCAATCCAGCTGTAGAAAATTTATCAATATTAGTGAATGAAAAGTACTGTATCTTAGAAAATAAATCCTTTCTCAAGTTTTTAGCAAATCCAGCCGAAGCATAAGAAGCATATTTACTGGCCTGTATTCCGCATAACAACGACAACATAGCCACTCCAAATGTTGCAAGTCCCATTATAACAATGAACTTCATATCTCCCTTGCCATCATTTCCATTTAGTCCACTATCAATAATTACAGCCATAAGTGTTGGAATAAGCATTTCAAAAATAACTTCTATTCCAATAAATATTGGCGAAATTAACGCACTTCTTTTATACTCCCCAAGACGGGAAAATAGTTTTTTTAACATATAAATAAACACCTCTCTTTTCTTAATTATAAAAATTTAAAAGCACGAAACTTATTAAAGAAAGAAATACTTATCTTCATTAATAAATTTCAGTGCTTTTTATTTGTTAGTATAATTAAACAAAATTACCTAGATATCTAAATGTTCCATAAAATATCTTATTTGCAATCTCCACCAATCCCAGTCATGAGCTACATCGTAACCCCAAAAATCATTCCATGCTGGAACTTCTTTTTCATAAAGAATGTCTGCAAGTTCTCTGTTACTCGGAAGAAGTTCTCCTTCCCAAGCTCCTTGTCCAATGCACACTATGATATTTTTCTGTCTGTAAATATCCAAATAAGGATGATCCCATGGCATATTTCTTAAAAAGTCAACAACAGAATTGTTATATACAAGATCATCCTTGTAATCTCCAAAAAACATTGCCGCATCAAACATTCCGCTTAAGGAAATCAATGTGTCAAATAAGTCGGGTCTTCTAAAAAATGCTATTCCCGCATGAGCTCCTCCCATGCTGCATCCTGTAACAATAATATCATTTCTCCAAGAAATATCCCATATTCTTGGAACAAATTCATTTGTAATATAATTAAAATATTTCTCTTGCATTTCTATTCTATGTCTTGGGTCTCCGTGAATGTCTGACCAGCTCTCAGTATCAACACTGCCAACACAGAATAATTGCAGTCTTCCTTGCTCGATGTAATCTGACAGTACATTTACCATTCCAAATTCTTCATACTGATTGCAAGTTCCATCTTGTGAAGGAAAAACTAAAACAGGCTTTCCTGAATGTCCATATCTTATGAATTCCATTTCTCTTCCTAAATTATGGCTGTACTCTTTTTTGTATTCTATTTGCATTCTTTCTCCTTGTAATTTTATTTATTTTTATTCTTCAACTTTTTGATGTACAAAGCTTATAAATTCTTCCATTTCTTCCTTTGCAACAAATTTTGCAGTGTACATATAATTTCCCATAGCTCCTGCAAAAATATCCGGCATTCTCTCATCCATTACAATTGCATTTCCATATTTCTGTTTAACTTCATCATGTGAATGTACATAATTTTTATTATCACGACGGCTTGCATAAACACAGTAGTTTTTTTCTATATCTTCATTTAATTG
Source organism: Leptotrichia sp. HMT-225 (assembly GCF_030644325.1). Lineage (NCBI taxonomy): Bacteria > Fusobacteriati > Fusobacteriota > Fusobacteriia > Fusobacteriales > Leptotrichiaceae > Leptotrichia > Leptotrichia sp. HMT-225. Next base: position 1,405,624 of record NZ_CP130323.1, read on the forward strand.
AGCCTTTTCAATTCTATCAAAAGCAATCATATCAGCCCAAATTTGATAAACATCAGTATTATTAGCGTAATTATACATATCAGGAGTATATCCGCCTGCAGGACGCATATTTGATTCCAATCCTACATAATCCCCTTTTTTACCCAAACCTTTTTTATTTTTATTTAGTCTGAAAAATTCAAGATGTATAAATCTGCTTTTTACTCCAAAGCCCTTTACAGCACGTCTTCCCGCATCCAATAATTTTTCAGGCATTTCTTTTTCTACATAATAAAATACATCCAGCCCTTTATTTACAATATCCATAACAGCAGGTTCAACTATCCCTGTTTCAAAAACAGGATTCCCATTGGAATCAATAATCGCATCGTAAGAAACTAAATCTCCATCAACGTATTCTTCCATAATATACTTTACATTTTGATTACAAGTTTCAAAAAAGTTCTTCAATTCTTTTTCATTCTTAATTTTATGAGTATCGCTTGCTCCAACCCCGTTATCAGGTTTAGCAACTACTGGATATCCAACTTTATCAATAAATTTTTTCGCTTTTGTAAGTGTTGTTACTAATGAAAAATCAGCAAATGGTATTTCAGCTTTTTTATATGCTTTTTTCATTTTTGATTTTTCTTTTATATTTGCTATTTTATCAGCTTTTATACCAGTTGTTATATTAAAATCTGAACGAAGTTTGGCATCTTGTACAAGCCAATGTTCATTATTTGACTCAAGCCAGTCAATTTTTCCGTATTTATGTGTAAAAAAAGCTACTGCCTTCAAAACTTCATCATAATTTTCAAGATTAGAAACTTTATAATATTCTGTCAAGCTATCCTTCAATTTTTGATCCAATTGATCATATTCCATATCTGCAATTCCTAATACATTTACTCCATTTTGCTTTAATCTATCACAAAATTCACAGTTAGTTTTTGGAAATTGTGGTGAAATGTAAACAAAATTCATAATATCTCATCTCCTTCTACGGTTAAAGTGTTTTATTATCACTATTTCTGTAATTCATTTTTTTAGTAATTATATATCATTATAGCATAATTTTTTGAAAAATGTAAATACCATTATTTTCATACCATCTTATCATTTTTAATTTTTTGTTAAAAACTAATACTATTTTTTTATTTTGAATTTTGAAAAATAATAAATTTATGTTATAATAATTTAAATAAAATTAAGATATGAAAATGGAGGTCATTATGGATTTTGACAACAATAAAGATGAAAACGAGTTTTTTAAAGAAGATAAGCAAAAAGAAAATTTGCAAAATGAGCATCATTTTAATAATTTAGAAAAACTTAGCGAAATTAGAAATGAAGTAACAAATAATTTTAATGAAAAGAAAGATAGTCTTAATAATTTTCAAAATTTTACTAACAATGTAACAGAGTCTATCACTTTAACACTGGACCCTTTAACAATAAAAAATATGAAATTTATTGCAACAGTATTGAAAATTTTTTCAATTTTGGGAATGATTTTTGGTGTACTTCAATTACTTATGTTCTTTGTTATAATTCCACTTGCTACTGGTGTTTTTACTATTCTAATCTCATTAAAAATCTCTAAATCAGCTAGTTTTTTGGAAGAAGCTGTCCTTGTCAATGATGAAAATAAATTAAAGTTATATTTTAATGAGCAATCCAAAGCTTTAAAATTATACATTATTTTCATAATTGTCAGTATTGTTCTTTCTGTTGTAATTTGTATTTTTATGTTTTCGCTTGCTTTAACAGGTATTTTGAATCATTCTAACTATTATTATAATTCATATTAAATCTAAAATTTCATATAACCAAAAAAATCCCTAAAAAATGAAAATAGGGATTTTTTATTATTTAATAATTTATCTTTTAATGTAAAAATATTACTTAAACACTAGAAATTACTACTGTTTTTATTTTTCTAATTACTTCATAGCCCTCATTAATCATAACTCCCCATATAAGATTAACATGCTTATCCTTTATAATATTTGAAATTCTCTCTGTTATCTGTCCAATATCAATAAGTGATACATTTTTTCCAGTAGTAAAATTTATCAAAACTTTTTTTGCATTTTCCAATTTCCCCTCAAACAGATTATTTTCCATCAGTTGTTCCATTATCTTATCAACTGCATTATCTCCCTTGCCTTCTCCAACCCGAATAATTGTATCCTTTGAATTGTGCAGAACAGCCTTTATATCTAACAAATCAATATTCATAAACCCAACTTCTGTAAGAATATTTGCAATGCTTTCAATACCTTCCTTTATAATTTCGTTGACTTTAGCATAAGCTTCTTCAAGCGGTTTTTTTCTATCTATGTGATTATATAATTTTTCGTTAGGAATTACAATCAAGCTATCTGTAATTTGCTCAATTTTCTTCATTCCCGCATTTGCAATTTTCAAAGTTTCAAATCCTTCCAGATAAAATGGACGAGCAACAATACTAATAGTAAAAATACCCAATTTTTTTGCAACTTCAAGAATAATAGGCATTATTCCACTTCCAGTAGCTCCACCAACTCCCGCAACTAAAAATAAAATATCAGTCCCCTTTAATAGTTCCCGAAATTGATTTTCACACTGGAATGCCACTCTTTCAGCCTGTTCTCTAGTACATTCCTTAACTCCAGTATCCAAAAAAATCTTTTTCTCCGCTCTACTAAAATTAGAATTCCTGCTATCCGTATCTATCGTTATATACTCAATTTTCCGCACATTTGAAATTATCATAAAATTAACAAAATTTATCCCCATCCCGCCAATTCCAATAACTTTTATACTCATTTTATCCTTCATACCAATCCCACTCTTGCAAATACAAATTATTGCAAATCTCCCTTCTATTAAAAATATTTAATTTTGAAATTAACTTTTTATTTATAGGTATATTTTAGCAGATTAGAGGGGGTATTTCAAGAATGAAATTTAATAAAATATTTTTTATTTAAAATCTAAAACCACAACTCAATTCCTGACATTTCAAAATTTATTAAATTTAAAATTCTAATATTCTATTTTATTTTTAATTATTCAAATATTTTTGCTTTTAAGATTAGACCAGGATCCTATAATATTGAAAAAATTTAAACCATAATTTAAATAAAAAAAAAGGAATACCTAAAAGATACTCCTTTTATAAATTACTTACTTCCTTTTCCACCAATCTTCTCAAAAACAATCGACTTTGTCACTACATAAAGCAAAATCGCTATTAATAACGGCAATACAATTGATGTCAATAAAATTATTCCAATAATAACTGGCGTATTTTCAACCAAGTCTTTTGAGATAACATTTATTTCTTTTGAGAAATTATCAATCTTGACTTTTGCACTGTCAATTTGTCCTGGAATGTTAAAAATGCTTTTGGATTGATCTAGTGAAAGCATCTCATCTTTCACTTTATTTAGTCTTCCTAAATCTTGATTTAGTTCAACAATTGCAGGTTCTTTATATTCTTTTTCAAAATAGCTTGATATTGTGAAATTTACAAATATCGCACTTGGTAGAACTATGTAAATATAAAGCAATATGAAAAATGAATATTTAGAAATCTTTCTAAAAATTCTTGTAACTTTATTTTTATAAATAGTATATGGAAAAATTGTAATTAATGAAATAAACGTCAAGATTGTAGCCAATTTTACCTTAAAAATTTCATAATAAATCGTTTCCAGCTTCAGTATAACAACGCTCGCAAGTGACACTTTCCATAAAATATTTATCATGTCGTAAATAGGCTGAATAATATCTCCAATCTCAATTTCCATTCCAACAATCATACTAACATTAACCGTACTACCTTCAATAATATCCGTAGTTCCTTTCAAAAGCGACAATGTTAAAAACATCTTTTTAGATTCTTCATAAGTTTTTTCCAAATATGGCATTGTTAAATTTTTAAAAAAGTTAAAAATCGTATGTTCAAAGATTTTATCCATTATTCCAAAAATACATAAAATCAGTCCAATTACAATTAATATTTTAACTAAAATATTCTTTTTGTCTAAATCCCACTTTGGAGAATCATTTTTCTGATTTTTCTCCAGATTTTTACCTTCGTTTACTGTCAAAACAGCATCATTTTTTTCTGCCAATTAATCTCACTCCTTTTTTTATTTTAATTGTTTTCAAACATTTATTGATAAACACAAACTTGTTTAATAATTTATTTTAGAAATTATAACGTTAAAATTAATTCATCAAATAATTTTAATAATTAAGATATTTAACATTACCTATATTTAATCCCACTCCAATAACTTTCTCACTACATAGGAAGCCAGCACAAGCCCAGCCGTTCCTGGTACAAATGAATTACTTCCAGGCGTAGTTTTTCTTGGAATTTTATTATTTTCCCTAAATTCTGTTGGCATTTCCTCCTTAAATAATTCTGATTTATTTGGTTGTACAGGTATTTCTTTTGAAAATGCAACTGGAACATTTGTAATCCCTTTCTTTTTCAAAATACTTCTGATAGTTCTTGCCATCGGACAAACAGATGTATTTTTTATTTTCGCAATTTCCACCATTTCAGGGTGCATCTTGTTCCCAAATCCCATTGAAGAAATAATATTTATGTTATTTTTCACACAATACTCAATCAAATTAATTTTACTTCCAATAACATCAATTGCATCCACAACAAAATCATATTTATTATTTCCCAAAACTTCATCTACATCGTCATAAACTAACCTTTTTACAAGTTCAACCTTACAATCTGGATTAATATCCAAAATTCTGTCTTTCATAACATCAATCTTAGACTTCCCAATCGTACTTCTAAGCGAATGCAGCTGTCTATTAATATTTGACTCCGAAATCTCATCAAAATCAACCATAGTAATTTGCCCAACTCCAGACCTTGCCAAAGCCTCCACGGTGTAAGATCCAACGCCACCAACTCCAAACATAATAACACGAGAATTCCTTAATTTTTCAATTCCATCTTCTCCAACCATCATAGAAAATCTGGCAAAGGTCTGATTCTTATCGTTCATTTTTTTTTCATCTCCCCTTTCAATATAGAGTTTTCTATTCTCTATCTAAAATTTCGCTCATATTATATCATAAATATTTAAAATGTAAATAGTGAGAGTATAAATTTTTATTATAAAGTTTTATTTGGTACTTTTAATTTATTTAATACTAAATCCTATTAGAAAACAGTATTGAATAAAAAGTTAAATAAATATAGTTATTGAAAAAAACATCAATTTATAATATAATACCTTTAACACAAATTAAAAGAAAGGAAAAAAGATAGCTATGTTTATAAATACTATGAAAACAGGTTTATTAATGTTTGGATTAGTTTTTCTCTTTGTAGCAATTGGTGGTGCATTAGGAAGTCAAAAGGGAGCAGTAATTGGACTTTTGATTGCTGGGGGAATGAGTTTTTATAGCTACTGGTTCAGTGATAAAATGGTTATAAAAGCATATAATGGACAAGAAGTTACTTCCCAAACTAATCCAAGATTATATCAGTTAATACAAAGGCTGGCAAATAATGCAAATCTACCAATGCCAAAAATTTACATAATTCCAGAACGTCAACCAAACGCATTTGCAACTGGGAGAAATCCTCAAAATGCTGCGGTTGCATGTACTGCGGGATTGCTTGAACTGATGGATGATAATGAGTTAGCTGGAGTTATGGCTCATGAATTGGGACATATAAAACATCGTGATATTCTAGTAAGCACAGTTGCAGCCACTTTTGCTGGAGCGATTGCCAATATTGCACGATTTTTACCTTATGTATCAAGTGGAGATAATCGAAACGGAGAACGACGAAGAAATAACGTTGGAACTGCAATGCTGCTTTCATTTTTAGCTCCAATAGCAGCTTCAATAATTCAAATGTCTATCTCACGAAAACGGGAATATATGGCAGACAGGGCTGGAGCAGAATATTCAGGAAATCCTTTATATTTACGTAACGCATTACAAAAATTAGAAAGTTATAGCCATAATATCGCAATGAACAGACAAGATCCCGCAACAGCGCACATGTTTATTGTAAATCCATTTTCAGGATTGGGAAATTTTAATTTAAAAAGCCTATTTAGTACACATCCGTCTACTGATGATAGAATTAGAGAACTAGAAAAAATGGCAAGAGAGCAACATTTGTTGTAATTTTAAATTTTAATTTTATTAAAATATTTCTTTTTTGTTTTTGTTGAGAATTTATTTTAAATATGATAAAATGTATAAAATCTATGAAATATGGAGAATTGATATGATTAACACATTTGCATTTTTAACACTGTTATTACTTTTTGTAAGAATTTATTCATTTGTGTCACTTTTATTTTTAAGTGGTAAACAAGTACAATTTGCAGAAAGAATAACTGTACTGATACTATTATTTGAAGTTCTGATTATATTTTTATATACTTTTTTTGCTTCATTTAGATATTTATTACCGCCAGTTTTAATGCTGTTAAAAACTCCAAAATTTTTAATTTTTAATAACTTTTCGGTGGTGTTTTTATGTTATTCACTTTTAAATCTGGTATTAAGTTTTACATTTGGAAGCCAAAGTATCTTTAAATTTATAAATAGGTTTTTTGTTGGAATAATTTTATTAACAAATATTATTTATGGATTTTTATTAATAGTTTAAATTTTAAGTAACTAAAAAGTGTACTAAATAGAAATTATCTAAACAGTACACTTTTTTCTTTTTTAAAATTTTTATTTCCATAAATATTATACAATTCATTAAAAATTAATTAAATTTGAATAATAAATATAATTTATGTAACTATCCTTCTTGTTTTTCAAGAATCATATTTACTTCCTCAAGAATCATGTCTGGATTTAATCCGTGAACAGCAATTCCTTCTCCCAATGTTTCAGCACTTGAAATAATACACCCAACACATCCAAGTCCATATCTCATAAGCACTTGTGCTATAATTGGATATTTTTCAACTGCTTCCATAATATTCATATCTTTTGTCACTTTTTCTGCCATAATTTTCCTCCATTAATTATCATTTTATAATGTAAGTATATCAAATTAAATTATACTAGTCAACTTTAAATACCAAATATTTTTCAATTCAAAATTAAATAACTTTATGTAAAGTTGCTTTAATAGTTTTAAATAAAAAAGATTGAATCAAAACAAATTTAATAATTATTTTTAATAAATAACAATTAATTTATCCAATTCAATCTAAATCTATTTTAATTTACCTTATATTATTTTGCAGCTTCATATTTTTTAGATACTTCATCCCAGTTTATAACATTGAAAAATGCTGAAATATAATCTGGTCGTCTATTTTGATAATTTAAATAATATGCATGTTCCCATACATCTATTCCTAAAATTGGAGTCCCTTGTGAACATCCGCAAGGTGTTACTCCTGGCATTAATGGATTATCTTGGTTTGCAGTTGAAGTAACTTTTAATTTCCCATCTTTATTTACAACAAGCCAAGCCCATCCTGAACCAAATCTAGTTGCTGCAGCTTTTGCAAATTCTTCTTTAAATGCATCAAAGCTTCCGAATGTTTCGTTTATTTTCTCAGCTAATTCTCCTGTAGGCTCTCCACCTGCGTTAGGACCCATTATTTCAAAATATAAGTTATGGTTGTAAAAACCTCCACCATTGTTTCTAACAGCTCCACGAATTTGTTCTGGTAATACTTCCAAATTTGCCAAAATTTCTTCTATTGGTTTTTCTAAAAATTGTGGTGCATTGTTTTTTAATGCATCATTCAAGTTGTTCGTATAAGCTGCGTGGTGTTTTCCATAATGGATTTCCATAGTTTTTGCATCAATATTTGGTTCTAATGCATCAAAATTATAAGATAATTCTATCTGTTTAAACATTTTTTATCACTCCTAAATTAAATTGTATTATATTTTATCATATTATTTTTATAAAATCAATAAAAATTTATATTTTTTATGAATTTGTTCTTATTACAATTATGAATTAATTAATTAATTAATTAATTAATTAATTAATTAAAATATTCACTATTGCTTGTAAAAAATTATATTATTCTTTTATAATATATCCGACACTTCTTACAGTTTTTATTATTTTTTGATCAAATCCTTTATCTATTTTAGATCTCAAAAAATTAACATACACATCTACAATATTACTTTCTGAAACAAAATCTATATCCCAAATTTTTTCAGAAATCATAGTTCTTGTAAGTACTCTATTTTTATTTCTTAAAAAATATTCAAGCAATAAGAATTCTTTATTTGTCAATTCTATTTCTTTTCCATCACGTTTAACTTCTCTATTTGCAGGATTTAATGTCAAATCATAAGCTGTCAAAATTCCCATTTCATCTTCAGTTAAACGTTTGTTTAAGATTCTTACTATTGCTCTGAATTTAGCAGAAAGTTCTTCCAGTCTAAAGTCATTATATATGTAGTCATCGATTCCTTTTAATAATGCCTCTGTCTTAGCATATCTATCGTCTTGTTCAATTGCCATTAAGATATAGCTTTGCCTTTTATATCTTATTATTCTTTCTATTGCTAGTGGAAAATCTTCGATTGAGCTGATGTCTAAAAAAGAAATGTCAAGAGATTCTGTTTTTAATGCGTCTAGCATTTGTTCTTCGTTTTCTGCCAATATTACATTAAAACTTAATTCTTTTAATAACTGACCTACTACCATTCTAGTTTTTTCATTTTTATTAAATACTAATACTTTCATTTTTTTGTTGTATAATAAATATATTAATGTCTATAATACATTTAAAATACTTCTCCTTTCACATTTATTTACTTTCACTTTTGCTTTCTAAATTTTCAATTACTTTAGTAATTATGTCATTCATCCGTCTTGATGCTACAGAATCATTTGAAATAAATGGTAACCCGTTATCACTAGATTCTACAATATTTTCATCTAATGGTATTGAGCCTAGAAAGTCAGTTTTTTTCTCCTGGGCCATATTTTTGGCACCGTCTTTTTTAAAAATATTCACTTCCTTTTGACAGTCAGGGCAAATAAAACCACTCATATTTTCGATTATACCAAGCAGATTTAGATTTATCAGTTTAGCAAAATTTATTGCTCTTGTAGAATCCAGTATAGAAACTTTCTGTGGTGTTGTAACAATGATCGCTTTTGAATCTGTTCCTATATTTTGTGCAATACCTAACGTTTCATCACCTGTTCCTGGCGGTAAATCAACTATTAAAAAATCAATTTCTCCCCAGCGAATTCCTTCCAGCATTTCCATTATTGCTGTAATTTTTTGCGGACCTTTCCAGACAACTGGTGAATTATCTGGAACAAAAAAACTTAATGATGATATATGTAAATTTTTTGTTATTTCCAATGGTTCAGAAATCTTTGAAAGTTTCACACCTTCTTTTCCAAACATAATCGGAACATTAGGACCGTGCAAATCAGCATCAAGAATACCAACCTTATATCCTCGTAATGATAATCCATAAGCTAAATTAACAGATGTAGTTGTTTTCCCAACTCCACCTTTTCCACTCATCACTACAATTTTATGCTTAATTTTGGACATATTGGAATCAATTCTTTGTTTTCGTTCAGCTAAAGCTGGATTAGTCTGCATTCATTCCTCCTTACTCTAAAAATATTTTAATTTTATTTAACTTCCCTACTTTAATTAAAACATAAACTTAGAAAAATTACAAGCTATTTTTTACATTTTTTTGAAAAAAAATTAATTTATTTATTAATATAAATAAATTATAAATAAAAATTTTTTTTATTAAAAAATAAACTGGACTAATTGCTATCTTTTTTATATAATATATTAAAACTACTTTTAAAATATAAAGATTTTCAACTATATTTTTTTAACTATATAAGTTTTTAAATTCTATTTTCAAGTAGTTTTATCACAAGTTTAATTAAGAAAGGAAATTTTATATGAATATTTATTTAAAATCAAATCTGAAAAGATTATTATTATTTTTAATATTAACTTTTGCCCTCATATGTAAAACAAAACCAGAAGAGAAATATCTTTGGTATTCACCAAGAGAAGTTATTTCAAATGCAGATAAATTAGAGCCAGGGGATATTCTTATTTTATCCAAAAGACCGACTTTACGTTCAATGTGGGGACACGCTGCAATTCTTAACGAAAATAAAAAAATAGTAGAATTTCCATCCTATTCTGCTGGTTATAGCGAAAGCCCATTATATGCGTGGCAAAACATTAATAGAAAAGTGGCTATTTTTAGATTAAAAGGAATTGATAAAAAATTTAAAACAGCTCTATTTAAAGAAATTGATGATACAATAACAAAGCCTTATGGATTAACGTTTCACAAAAATTTTGACAAAAGATTATATTGTTCACAATTTGTTTATCTTGTATTTAAAAAGGCTGGTGAAAAAGTTGGACGTGAAATAAATCTTGATTCCAATGGTGGCGGATGGGTTATGCCCTTTGATATAATGGATTCTCCATTATTAGAAAATATTTCTCTTTATTAATAATTCTTATTTTAAAAAGCTCTCGAATGAGAGCTTTTTCTATTTATTTTAATTATAGTAAAACTACCTTAAAACTGAACCCAAAATCTATGTCTATTTACTCATACCCTAAATTTCTATAATTTTTAATAGTTATATTTAAAAATAGCGTAGAGTATATTTTAATAAATCTAAATTTAAAAATTAGAAATTTCTTCTAACTTTGTCAAATCATACGGCGTACCTTGATAAACATGATGGTTTACCCAGTTGGAAAACAATAAATTTGCATGAGCCCGCCACACAAAAAGTGGCTCTTTATTTACATCATCATTTGGATAATAATTAAACGGAATTTTTATATCTTTCCCCAATTTAACATCCCGCTCATATTCCTTAGCAAGTGTCATTCTATCGTATTCCAAATGTCCCATAATAAAAATATTTCTCTTATCCTGAGTACGAACTATACTAACCCCTGCCTCTTTAGAATTTGCAATAATTTCAAGATCCGATATTTTCTCTATATCTTCTGCAAGTACTTCTGTATGTCTTGACTGTGGCATATTAAACACTTCATCAAACCCACGCAGTAACATAGTATGGCAAATATCAATTTTTAATGGGTAAATTCCAAAAAGTTTTTCTTTTAATGGATATTTTTTTATTCCATAATGATAATAAAGAGCTGCCTGTGCTCCCCAGCAGATACACATCGTTGAGTAAACGTGAGTTTTGCTCCATTCCATTACTTCTGCTAATTCTTTCCAGTATATAACCTCTTCAAAAGATAGGTTTTCCACTGGTGCTCCTGTTATAATTAAACCATCAAAATAATCATTCTTTATATCATTAAAAGTCTTATAAAAATTAGACATATGTTCTTCCGAAACATTTTTTGACATATATGAAGTCATTTTTAAGAAAGTAATTTCCATTTGAAGCGGAGTATTACTAAGTAATCTTAGTAATTGAGTTTCTGTTTCAATTTTTGTAGGCATTAAATTTATTATTATAAATTTTAAAGGACGAATATCTTGCGACAATGCCCTATTTTCATCCATTACAAAGATGTTCTCCTTTGCTAAAATATCTACAGCCGGTAAGTTATTTGGTATTTTTATAGGCACTGCATATTCTCCTTTCTGTTATTTTATCTAAAAATTGAGTTATAAAATGCTTATTAATACATAGAAATATGCATAGGAATTATAATCAGAAGTAATAATACTAAATTCATCATTACCATTACTAATGTAAAGATGTTTCTCTTAGATTGTCTTTTATTGTCATCTGTTTCATTATTATTTATTTTAACTAATATGAAATATGAACAAACCATTAATCCTGCTTTTAAATAAGTGTATATTACTATCAAAACCGAAAAAAATAATGCAGTAATAATAAAATGATCCAAAAAATAAGAATCAACTATACTTCTAATAATAACATATAATAAAGTTATAAATTCTGGTAACCATGAAAATATTAACCATCTAATTGTTTCCGATTGGTTTAAGCTTTTTTTCTTCATTAATTAAAGTCTCCTTTCGCAAAATTAATTAACTTTCCCTAAGTGCCAATGGCATTGTGAAGTATAGGGATTTATCATTATCCTCATCTCTTACAATTACTGAACTCTTGTTATTTAGTAATTCCAGCACAGTTACTTTTCCTTCAATTGTAGAAATATAATCAAGTAAAAATCTTACATTCAATGAAATTTTCAAATCTGCACCTTCTTGAATTGTAACAATTTCTTCTTTTATTTGTGCATTTTCACTAGTTCCAGTAAGTAACAGCTTGTTATTAGCAAAATTAAATATACCACCATTTTTAGCTTCTTTGTTATCTCTGACAAATATAGCTGTTCTCCTTAGTACAGATAAGAAATCTTTTGTATTTAACAATATTTTTTTATTATGCTGTGAATTATTTAAAATTGACTTATAATCTGGAAATTGTAAATCAATTGTACGAGTTAAAATTTCTACATTCGAAAATTGAAAGAATACTTTTGAACCGTCTGACTTTACAGTAATATTTTCTTCATCAATAAGTTTCATAATTTTTATTAATCCGTCAATTGTCTTTAATGGGATACTTAGACTAAGATTTTCTTTTCCTTGTTGAGTTTCATCCAAATCCTCTTCAATATATGTCAATCTGTATGTATCAGATGAAACAAGTTTTAATTTATCTTCTTCGATTTCCAGTCTGATACAGTTCACAGCTAGATTTTCTGGATTTGGGGAAGCTGAAATTTTTACATTTTCAATATTATTTAATAATTTTTCCTTTTCAAAAACATATTCCACTCCATTTTCCAATTTTGACTGAACTGGAAAATTACTAGCATCATATAATGAAAACTCTGTATTTGTTGAACTTGCCTGAATTACTAATTTCCCATTTTCCTCAATCAATGTAATTTTTTCATCAGAAATTTGTTTTAAAAATTCTTCAATTAATTTGTGTTTTATAACAATTTTTCCTTCATCTTCAACTTGTGCCGATATTTCTGTATTTATAGACAGCTCCAAGTCTGTTCCTCGTAAAATTGCCTTTCCTTCGTTTGTTTCAATATAAATTCCAGAAAGGACTTCTCTTATTTTGTTTTCAGTTACTGCATTTTCCACTATAGTTATAGCTTTTAATAACGACTTTCTATCTACAATTATATGTAACATATATTCACCTCTCCTTTACAATATATCTTTATATTCTTCCAAATGTTCTTTTAATTTTGTTATTGCCTTTTTTTCTATCTGTCTGACTCTTTCACGAGTAATTCCCATCTGCTCACCGATTTCCTTTAATGTATGGATTTTATTGTCATACAGTCCGTAACGATATTCGAGAATCGCTCTTTCACGTTCATTCAGAACTCTTTCAAGCAAGTCTTTCATTTCAATTAGCTGATCTTCTTTTATTATTTTATCTTCCACATCATCATTTTTTCCAATGATGTCTTCCAAATAAATATTATCTCCAATTGTTTCATTCAAAGACATTATATCCTGAAATTCTCCTAAAAGTAAAATAACTTTACTTTCTTTCAGATCAACTTCCTTTGCAATATACTCTGTTGATGGAGCTTCCCCATGAATGGCAGTATAATCTTTTATAACTTTATTCACTTTTGACAATTGTTCGTATTTATAAGAAGGTATTCTTATATCACGTCCTATATTAATGATGGCTTTTTTTATTGACTGCTTTATCCACCATACTGCATACGTACTAAACCTATGTCCTTTTTCATAATCAAATTTATTTATAGCTTTTATTAATCCAATATTACCCTCACTGATCAAATCAATCAAAGGAAGCCCGTTTCCAAGAGACTTTTTAGCTGTACTTATTACCAATCTTAAATTTGATAAAATCAATAACTGCCTTGCCTGCTCATCATCATCTTCCCTAATCCGTTTTAACAGTTCATATTCTTCCTCCTTTGAGAGTAGATCAAATTTTTGAATATCACTTAAATATAACGACATCAAGTTTAAGTTGTTATCTTCCATTACCTCACTCCAATTTTATTTTTTATATAATTTCTTAACTTATTTTTAGCTTAAAAATTCTGACTTTAAATCTCTGCTCATAAATGTAGATTCCAGTTCTGAAACTGGTTTTCCATTGTAGATCACTTCATAAAGTGCTGTAAAAATAGGTGCTTTCAGATTATTTTCCTTTATAATTTTATAAAGGGCCTTTATTGTTTCTGCACCTTCTGACACCATATTCATATGTGAAACTATATCTTCGATTTTTTCACCTTGTCCCAGCTTTTCCCCCACAAATCTATTTCTGCTATGTTTACTCGTACAAGTTACAATAATATCTCCAAGCCCTGATAATCCCATAAATGTTTTAGGATTGGCATTGTAATATTTTGCGATTTCAAACATTTCGTTAATTCCTCGAGTTATAAGAGCAGCCTTTGTATTATCTCCATAACCCATTCCATCGGCAATTCCCGCCGCAATTGCAAGACAATTCTTTAATGCTCCCGCAAGCTCAGCTCCCATCAAGTCTGTTCCTGTATAAACTCTGAAATAAAGATTACTAAATGTAGTTTGCACTGTTCTGGCAGCTTCTTCATTTTCAGATACGGAAAGTATGGCAGATGGTAATTTTTGAGCAACTTCTTCAGCGTGTGTAGGTCCTGCCAGCAGAACATAATTATATGACTTGTTTCCAAGCTCTTCAGCCACTATTTCAGAAATTCTCTTTTTAGTAGCAATTTCTAGCCCTTTTGCAACATTTACCAATATTATATTATAATTTAAAAAATTTTTCAATCTTTTTAAAATTGCTCTTAAAAATTGTGTAGGAGTCGCTAATAAAAGAATATCAACTTTACCATATTTTTCAGAATTTTCAAGCACTTCCCCATAATTATCCACAACATTAAGATTATCAGGTAATTTTATATTGGGTAAAAATTGTGGATTTTCCTTTGTATCACGAATTACTTTTCTCACTTCTTCGTTATGCTCCCATAAATAGACTTTATGTCCATTTTCTACTAATAATTTTGAAAGACAAGTGCCCCAGCTTCCGCCACCAATAACCAATATATTTTTCATCATCATCCCTTACTTTCCTATTCTTTATTCTTTAAACTGAATTTAGATTCTGTTCCATTTTTTAATCTTTCAATATTGCTTCTATGTTTTACTACAATCAAGATTGCTATTAAAATTCCTAAAATAACATATATCGTTTGCTGATACAAAAAATATATAAAAATTGGAAGTGATATAGCCGCCAAAACCGAAGATAACGAAACATATCTTGAAACGGCAAAAACTACAAAAAATACAATTGCCGCAAACAATATAGCCTTTGGAACTAAAATTAAAAATACTCCAAGTGTCGTTGCAACAGCCTTTCCCCCTTTAAAATTCATAAACATAGAAAATACATGACCTAAAATTGCACAGATTCCAACTAATACATAATCCAAATTTGAAATTTTTGTCAAATTCTCAAAAAAATCAGCTTTTAGCAAAATTGCCATTAATGTCGGAACTAATCCTTTAGAAACATCTAAAATTAATGTCAAAATACCTAATTTTGCACCTAAAACCCGAGCCGCATTTGTAGAGCCAGTATTTCTGCTTCCATGCTCACGAATATCTATCCCTTTAAAAACTTTTCCTATCCAAAGTGCATTTGGCACACTTCCCAAAACATAGGAAATAACCATTAATAAAATTGTAATCATTTTTATTCCTCTTTTATTTAATAAATTTATCTTTTTTGATTTTTTGGTTCATCTATCTCTTCATTATACTCCAACAAGTTATTTTCACTTTCAATCATTTTATCAAAAAACCTTTTTTCCTTATACAAAAATCCTAAAAGTATTATGAAAAAAAGTAAATCAGTAAACGGTTGTGCAAGCCATACTCCATCCAGTTTCCAAATATTTGAAAAAGTTATCATAACTATTAGAAATATAACAACTTGCCGTAATAGATTTAATATAACCGAATATTTTGAACGTCCCGTTGCTTGAAAATAATTTGGCACAGTTATTCCAAAAGATGAAATTATTACAAGCGAAAAATATACTCTAATTGCTTTTACACCTTCTCTTAGAGCTTCAGGCGTACTTTTTTCGTTAAAAAATAAAATCAGTTCTTTTGGTAAAAGCATTACAATTATCCAAAATGTAAAAGATAAAGCAACTCCAGCATTTATAGCAGTCATCAAAGATTTTTTAACTCTCCTAAAATTTCTCGCACCATAATTAAATCCAATTATAGGCTGAACAGCTTGAGAAACAGCATAGACACTCATTGTCATAATTGGTAAATATGAATTTATAATTGTCATAACTGCTACGCCATAAGTTCCGCCATAAGTATCTACAATTTTATTTGTTACAAGTCCTACTCCTGAACTTGCAGCTTGTAACAAAAATGGTGACATTCCTATTGAAAAAATATCCTTTATTATTTTTGAATCTAATTTCATTTTTGAAAATTTTATTGTAATAATACTTTCTTCTTCCAGCTTAAATCCAAACATATCAATTTTAAATGGTAATTTCCCGGCAATCAGAAACCAAAGTACAAATATCGCAGATAACACATTTCCAATTAATGTTGCATAAGCAGTTCCTTCAATTCCAGTATGCATAATCATTACAGCCACATAATCCAAAGCAATATTTACAACTGCACCAATCAGCATTGAAAACATCGCAACTCGTGGTGCTCCAGCCGCATTTAACACATTTGTCAATCCAAATGAATAAAACAAAGGCAAGATTGCTAGTAATATTATTTCCAGATAAGCCCTTGCATATGGCAATGTCTCATTATTAGCACCTGAATATCGTAAAACTGTGTTAATATTCAATATTAAAAGTACATACAGCGAAAGTCCTAAAATAGTAAACAAGGTTACTGCATTTCCCAATATTTTCTTAGCTTCTCCTTTTTTTCCCTGTCCAAGCCGAATTGAAATGATAGTTCCAGCTCCAACTCCAATGAACATTGAAAAGGCGATAATTAACATAACAATATAAAAAGCAATTCCCGCACCAGCAAGTGCCTTTTCGCTAATTTTTCCAACAAAGAACCTGTCAACGATATTATATAAAACAACTGCCGCAGATCCGATAAGCGTTGGTATGAAATATTTTACAAATAATTTCAAAATAGAACCTTTTAACAGTTCTTCACGTTTTTTTTTCCATATTTTTTCCTTTTTGTAAAGTTAATCTCTATTTTCTAACAAATAATCAGCAATTTTTTCCAAAACTCCAAAATTACCTAGTTTTTCTCTCTCTTTTTTCAATTCCGAAACAACATTTTCTTTATTTTTTTCCATAATTTTCATTTCTTCAAGCAGCTTTTCCACTGAAAAATCTTCCTGTAGCAGTTCTTTAAAAATCTCTTTATTTGCATTTAGATTAGTAAGCGTTATATATTTTATTTTGACTATCTTTCTTGCAATAAAAGCATTGATTTTAGATGTTTTGTAGACTACTATCACAGGCAGTCCCATAAGCGATATTTCAAAAGTTACTGTTCCCGAAGTTGCTATTGCATATTTGCAATCTTTCCGAATGTTTTTTATTTCATCAAAAGTTATTTCCAAATTTGTAAATTTTCCAACATCAATTTTGTGTTTTTCCTCAAAATCACGTATATATTTTATATGATCCCTACTTGCCAGCTTCATTAAAAATTTCTCATTTTTAACTTTTTCATTTCTAACCAGTTCCATAACTACTGGCAAGAATTTTTCAATTTCCTGCCGTCTGCTTCCTGGAAGAAGCAATATTTTTTCTCCCAGCTTGTCAGAAAATTCATATTTATCAACAAACGGGTTTCCAAAATACTCTACTTTGAGTCCTTTTGATTCATTCTTTTTCAAAGTATTATCATAATATGCCTTTTCAAAAGGAAAAATTACAATAACATCATCAAATTTCTTTAATTTCTCAATCCGTTTTTTCCCCCAAGCCCATACTTTAGGCGGAATATAATAAATCATTCTCAAATTCTGCAGTTCTTTTTCCAAAATTTTCTTTTTTAATAATTCAAAAAATTTTAAATTAAATCCGCCAAAATCAACAAAAATAACAGTTTCTATTCCATTTTTCTTGATAAATTCTAAATATTCATGGGCTTTTTCGTTAAAATAGCCATACTTTTTCAAAGCCTCTACAAATCCCATAACATCATTATTCTTAATATGGTTTACTGTCTTAACTCCAGCCTCTATCGATTTATCTCCAACCACACCAAAAAACTCAACATTTTTATCTTTTTTTCGCATTTCTTCCACAATGTATGAAGCGTGTAAATCTCCAGACATTTCACCACAGGAAATAAAGATTTTTTTCTTTTTTTGAGATTTTACTATTGATAAATCATTATTTTTTTCTTTTATTATATGATTTTCATTATTATTTTTCATTTTTTAGCCTTTTTTATATTCTTTAATTTACTTACTTAAAACTGCTTTATAAATTATTCAAATATCTATCTTATATATTTTGTAGATAAAAATAGAGATATTTGAGTATATTTTAATAATAAAAACTAAACAAAATATCATTATTTATAACAATTTTTGAGTTTAATTTTAAAAAATAGTTTTACTAAAAAAACTTTTAAACCTTGATTCCTTTTATAAAAATTTTATTTTTGTTTGCAAATTTTATAACTTCCTCTTTATCAATGAACAGCATTTTATCAGCTTCAATTACAATCCCACGTCCATTAATTTCCACAACTTTTTTTATCGTTTCCAGACCAATCGTTGGAATATCTATACGATAATCCTGATTACGTCTTGCCATTTTTACCACAATGCAGTTTTTCCCAGCTAGTTCCCCACCACGTAAAATTGCCTTATCAGTACCTTCCACACCTTCCAATGCAATAACAGATTCATCTTTTACAACAACAGTCTGCCCTGCATCAATGTCGGTAAGCATTCGTGCCGCCTCAATTCCAATTTCTATTGTTTTTTCCTCATTTTTACTTGGTAAAACTTTTGTATATGTTTCATTTCCTGCAATATACTCGTCCATCAGATAATTTTGTGGCAAAACTTCAATATTTTCTGATTCAATGTAATCAATTATTGCCTTTAAAATATTTTTATCTTTTTTATTTTTTGTAGACAATAATATCTTAGTTGCCGTCAAATCAAATTTTAAATTTGAAAAAATGAGATTTTTTTCGACTTTCCCAAGCATTATTAAGTGAGTTATTCCATTTTTCTTAAAATGTGAGATTATTTTCCCAACTTGAGCAACACTGTATTTTACAGAATTTCTATGCTCTTTTATGCTTTCTTCCACACTTTCAAATAGATAAACCGAAAACGGCTCAATCCCCTTCAAAATACATTGATTCAAAAACAATTCAGGTAATTTCCCATTTCCTGCAATCAAACCTACTTTTTCCATTATCATTTTTTCCTCTTAAAAAAATATCTATATTAAAAAATTAACTCAAAATAAAATATCAATTATTTTGAGAAATTTTACATTTTAAGTTTTGATTTTTATCTTGTTATACCTCTTTTACTTTTTCGTATAAAATTAACAAGATTTTGTGCTTCTTCATACTGTCCATAATCACGTTCAACAATTTGAAGTGCTTCTTCCAGTTTCAACTTTTTCTTAAATATAATTTTATACAATTCTCTTAGCCTTTTTATCTGCTCTTCTGAAAAACCTCTACGTTGAAGCCCTACAATGTTAATATAAACAGCTCTCGCCTTATTTCCTTCAGACAGCATATAAGGAACAACATCTTGATTTACAGCCGAACATCCACCTATCATTGCGTGCCGTCCAACTCTTGTAAACTGATGCACAGCAGTAAGTCCACCTACCACCGCATAATCTTCCACTTCCACATGTCCAGCAAAAGTAGCAGCATTTGCTAGAACACAGTTATCTCCAATTATACAGTCATGAGCGATATGAACATAAGCCATTACAAGTGTATTATTTCCAATTCTTGTTTCATATTTATCAGTAGTTCCACGGTGAATTGTGACAAATTCACGAATTTTATTGTTATTTCCAATAACAACTCTAGTTTTTTCTCCAGCAAACTTCAAATCTTGTGGATCTTTACCTATCGAAGCAAAAGAAAAAATATAATTATTCTCACCAATAATCGTTTCTCCTTCAATTACAACATGTGATTCTACAACAGTTCCATTTCCAATTATTACTTCTGGTCCTATAATCGAGTAAGGACCTATCTTTACATTTTCTCCAAGTTTAGCATTTGGATCAACAATCGCCGTTGGATGTATATTTAAACTCATAATTATCATACCTCATTCTTTTATTTTGAATTACTTAAAATTTGAATTTTAAAGTTAAATAGAACTACTAAAAAATCGAACTTATAAACTTTTATGCTACTCAAACAACAGGTTTATTTCATTTTAAAAAGTCCAATTTTAAAGTAGTTTGAGTATTATCTAATTATAAATCCTGTACTGAAAATTTTAAGTCAGCTTCACTTACGACTGTACCGTCAACAACACATCTTCCACGTGCGACTATTACGTTACTTTTTACCTTTATTTTCTCTACTTCTAATCTTAATTGGTCTCCTGGAACAACACCTCTTCTAAATTTACATTTGTCAATTGACATAAATAAAGGTATTTTACCTGGTTCCAACATTAACAATCCTACAGCTTGTGCCAACGCTTCTATTTGTAAAACTCCTGGCATTACTGGCTTTCCTGGAAAGTGTCCTTGGAAAAATTCCTCATTCATTGTAATATTTTTTATTGCTACCAAAGAGTCAGTACCATTTTTTTCGATAACTTTGTCTACTAGCAAAAACGGATATCTATGTGGCAATATTTTCATAATATCCTCTATATTCATAATTGTTTCATTTGCTGCCATATTTTTTATTCCTCCTGAATTTATATTTTTATTTATTTCAACTATTCTCAAAATTTTATACCTACATTATATTTGATTTTTATCCAAATTACAAGCAATTTTTATATTTTTTATAAATATTTTTTCGCAATCATCTCAGTTAATCTTGAATTTACATAGTGTCCAGCCTTTATTGCGATAATGTGAGCCTTTATAGGCATTCCCAAAACATATAAATCTCCAATTATATCAAGAATTTTATGTCTTACAAATTCATCAGGATATCTCAACCCTTCTGGATTTAATGGACCATCTGATCCCACTACCACAGCATTTTCCAAACTTCCTCCCAACGCTAAATTATTCTTTTTAAGAAAGTCTATTTCATAATCAAATGCAAAAGTTCTGCATTTCGCAATATTTTCCATATAATTTTCCAAATTTACTTCGAGCTCATAATACTGTGATTTCAAAAAGCTATGATTAAAATCAATCGTATAAGATATTTTAAACCCATCATAAGGTAACGCCATCACATATTTCCCAGCCTTTTCATCTGAAAATATAACAGGCTCCGTAATTACAACAGGTTCTATTTCCTCATTTAACTCTACAATTCCAGCCTCTAGCAATTTTTCAACAAATCCAGCCGAACTTCCATCCAAAATAGGTAATTCATTCCCTGAAATTTCAACTAAAATATCAGTCACTCCTGTAATTGAAAGTGATGATAAAAAATGCTCAATTGTATGAACTTTCACATCATCTTCATTCCTAATGTTTGTTCCTCTCTCCAAATCAAATAAATTTCTATAATCAACCTTTATAACATTATTTTTCCCGCTCACATCTATTCTTTTAAAAATAATTCCTCTTTCATCATTATTTTCGCTAGGTTTCAAAGTTAATTTTATCTCTTCTCCTTTATGAAGCCCAATTCCCGATATTTCAACTGTGTTTTTAATAGTTTTTCTTTTCACGTCCTAATTCCCTCCATTTTCTAAAATTTTAGTCTCAATTCTGCTTTTATTTATAAAATTTTTTTCTTTTTCTATAAATATTATATCATAAATTTAAATATTTTTCCTTTTATTATTTTGTGAATTAGTCAATAATTTATTGCCTAGTATTAATTTCAATAACTAATTAACTAGCTATATGATGTCTTAATTTTATAGAATTATAATAATTATAAAATTTGATACGTCCGATAATATTTTAAAGTAAAACTATTATTTTGACTTTTAATTAATATTAAAAATAAAAAACTTGACATTTTATAAAAATAGTGTATAATTGTATTAGATAAATAGATTTTCTTCTTTGGAAGAATTAAGCTACCATCTTTGTTTTGGTAGCTTTTTTATATAATAAAAAATCAAAATAAAAAACCATCTCAATATTAATTAAGATAGTTTTTGTTTTATTATTTAATTATTTTACCAGATTTTTATTCTATCTTCTGGGGCTTTGTACATTTTATCTCCTGGTTTTGTTTCAAATACTTTATGGAAAGCATCAACATTTATTAAAGTTCCATTTACCCTAAATATATTTGGTGAATGTGAATCTGTTTTTGCCAAGTTTTTTAAATATTCTGGAGTAGATTTTTGTCGCCACATTCTTGCAAAACTTAAGAAGAATAATTTGTTTGTTGTATCAGCATAGGCTTTTGTAGAATTTGGATGATCTTTTAAATATAACTGTAATGCATCATAAGCAATATTTAGACCACCTAAATCAGCAATATTTTCTGTTAATGTAAATTTCCCATTAACATTTACTCCATCGCCAACTGAATAAGTTGAAAACTGCCTTTCTAATTTTTTAGTTGCTGCATCAAATTTTAACTTATCTTCTTCTGTCCACCAGTTTTTTACATTTCCATCTCCATCATATTCAGCTCCTGATACATCGAATGCATGTGTAAGCTCGTGTCCGATTATAGTTCCTATTGCTCCAAAGTTACTTGCCATTTCTGATTTGCTATAATCATAAAATGGAAATTGTAAAATTCCAGCTGGAAAGACTATTTCATTTCCTGTTGGAGAATAATATGCATTTATTGTATGTGGATCCATATGCCATTCTTTCTTGTCTACTGGTTTTCCAACCTTTTTCAATTCTTCTCCATATTCCCATTCACTTATTTTTTTCAATTGTTCATAAAGTGTATCATTACTTGAAATTGTCATTTTGCTGTAATCTTTCCATTTGTCAGGATATCCGATTTTCACATTAACTTTTGCTAATTTTTCAAGTGCTTTTTTCTTAGTTGCTGCACTCATCCAATCCAGTTTTTCAATTCTATTTTTCATTGCTTTTTTAATATAATCAACCATTTGTTGTGTATTTTTTTTAGCTTCTGGCGAGAAGTTTCTTTGAACATAAATTTTTCCTATTATTTCACCTAAACTTCCATTTGTAAAGTTTAATGCTCTTTTTTCAAGCGTTTCTCTTTCTTTTTGTCCATTTAAATATTTTCCAAAAAACTCAAAACTTCTTTTCCCCATGTCATCTGTTAAGATACCCGCAGCAGAGCTTATTAAATTATATTTCATATAATCTTTAATTATGTCAATATTAGCATCATTTACAAAGTTATCCAAATTTTTATAATAATTCAATTCACTTATGATAACTTTATCAGTTTTCACATTTAATTCTTTCAAGTATTGTGCTAAATCTACATTTTTAGATAATGTACCTAAGTCACTAACTTTTATTGGATTATTATATTTTTTTACATCGTGACGTTCTTCATTTGTCAATAATGTATTCGCAATCTGTTTTTCAAAAGCAACTATCTTTTTGGCTTTTTCAAGAGCATCTTTTTCATCAGCATATTTTAATATATCGCTTACATATTTTGTATATTCTTCCAATATTGCTCTATTTTCCTTTGTATCTTTTTGAAAATAATCTCTTGATAGTCCAATTCCAGCACTTCCTAAATAAATTGCATTATTTTTAGAATCATTTAAATCAGTTCCTACACCCCATCCATAAAATTCAGAACCACCAGTTTTTGTAACTTCAATATTGTATTTCTTCAAATCTTCAATATTCTGTATAGCATCTATTCTATCCAAATCTTTTTTTATTGGATTTAATCCATCTTCATTTCTTTTTTTCATATCAGAATAGCTGTCATAAAGGGTTATAACCTTCTTTTCATCTGCACTCAATGATGATTTATTTTTTAATTCATTTATTAGGTTACGTAAAAAATCTTGATTTTTCTCATTTAATTCATAAAAGGAACCCCATGCTGGCTTCGTACTAGGAATCTGTGTTTTTTTTGTCCATTCCTCATTCACATAGTCATAAAAATCATCTTTTGCTTTAATTGTTGGACTGAGTTCATCAAATAACTTTTTATCGTTATCCTTTAACAATTTTGCCTGCTGCTTTTCATAAAAATCCCAGAATCCCATTTGTTTAGGTGCAGGCTGTACTGGCTTTGCTTCTTTTGGTGATGTTCTTTTTACCGAAAACTCCTCATATCCATAATTTTCATTTTCTGCATAAATTAAATTAATACTAGCCAAAAATAACGAAACTGTAAGTAATTTTTTCATTTTTCTTCATCTCTTTAAATATTTTGAAAATTAAATAAACATTGAAACTAATTTTCAAATTGTAATATTTAAAAATATTTTCTCCTCTCTTTTTTATAAAATATTTAAATTTTTTATAAACTCAAAATGTGAGTTAAATAAAAATAACTTTTTAAATTAGGCAAAAGTATAAAAAGTTTTTTCTTTTAATTTGCCTTTCTAAAAAGCATTACGTCTATTATACATTTTTTTTAAATTAATTTCAAGAAGTTTACAAAAAAATAGCTCTAAAAGTTAATTTAAAGCTATTTTTCCATATAATTGTTTTTACAAATTTAGAACGCAGGAATTACTCTACCTTCATATTTTTCTTCAATATGTTTTTTAATTTTTTCACTTTGTAATGCTTTTACCAATTTTTTAACTCTTTCATCATTTTCATTTCCTTTTAGAACTGTAACAATGTTTACATAAGGCGAATCTTTGCCCTCTATCAGGATAATTTCATTTTTTGTAACTCCAGCATCAATTGCAAAGTTTGAATTTATGATTGCTCCTGCAACTTCACTTAATCTTGGTGCAATTTGCTCATTTGATAATGTTTCAATTTTAATATTTTTTGGATTTTCAGCAATGTCTGCTGGTGTAGAATCTAATTTTGTGTTGTCTTTCAATTTTATGATACCAGCTTTGTCAAGTAAAATCAATGCACGTCCTCCGTTTGTTGGATCGTTAGGAATTATCAAAGTGTCCCCATTTTTTAATTCATTAGGATTTTTTATTTTTTTAGAATATAAAGCCATTGGCTCCAAGTGAATATTCCCAACTGCTGATAATTCAATATTATTTTTCTTACCGAAATCTTCCATGTATGGAACATGTTGGAAAAAGTTTGCATCTATACTTTTGTCTGCAAGTGCTTTATTTGGCTGAACATAATCATTAAATTCAACTACTTCTAAATCAATTCCTTCCTTTTTCAAATCTTCTTTTACCAAATTCAATAATTCAGCATGCGGAATAGGAGTTGCTCCCACGATTAATTTTTCAGTTTTTCCAGCTGCTCCACCTTGGCTGTCAGCTGCTCCTTTAGTTTCATTTTTGTTTCCACAAGCTACTAAAAATAATGCCGTTGCTAATAACAATGATAATATTTTTTTCATAAATACCTCCAAAAATTTTTTATTTATAATTTATTTTACAACCTTTTTATTAAACTCTTTTTCTCTTATTCATCAACATTTTTACAATGCTGTTTCCAATAAACTGTACGATTTGTACAAGCACAATTATAACAATTGTCGCCTGCCACATCACTTCGGGCTTAGATCTTTGGTAACCGTCAATTACAGCGGCATTTCCAAGTCCACCACCACCGATTGTTCCAGCCATTGCAGAATATCCAATTAAACTAATCAATGTCAATGTCATTCCATGAACAAGTGCAGGCAAGGCTTCTGGAATCATTACTTTAAAAATAATTTCAGATGCAGTCGCTCCCATTGATTTTGAAGCTTCAATAAGCCCATCATTTACTTCCTTTAAGGCCCCTTCAATAATTCTTGCCACAAATGGTGCAGAACCTAGCGAAAGTGGAACAATGAAAGCAACACTTCCATAAGATTTGTGAACAAGCATCCGTGAAAGCGGTATTAATAAAACCATTAAAATTATAAATGGAATTGATCTTGTAATGTTTACAATAATCATATCTAGTATCTTATGAATAGTTTTATTTGGTTTAACTCCCTTTTCATCAGATGTAACAAGTAAAATTCCAATTGGAAGTCCGATAATTAATGATATAACTGTGGAAATAAATACCATATATATTGTTTCCCAAAGAGGTATAGCCATATTTTGAAATTGTAAAAACTTGATCCAGTCAAATCTCATTATACCACCTCCGAATCTATTTTATTTTCTTTCAGCCATTCAATAATATCTTTAGCTTTTTCTTCATTTGCCGAAATCTCTACCAGTAAATTTCCTACAATAATATCACCCACTTTGTCAATAAATCCACCTAAAATATTAACTTCAACGTCATATTTACGAATTATCTGGGTGATATATGATTCGTTTACCTTCTCTTCATTATACTTCAATCTTAATCGTAATTTTCCTGTATTTTCTTCACGATTTTTTATTTCTTCCTCTGTCCTAAATTCTTCGTGTGAAATATTTTGTACAAATTCTTTTGCTAATTCTGTCTTAGGATTCAAGAAAATTTCCTTTGTTTCCCCTTTTTCAATAATTTCTCCATCCGACATGATTGCAGCCTTATTACAAATTTTCTTTATAACTTCCATCTGATGCGTTATTAAAATTATTGTTATTCCAAACTTCTGATTTATATCTTTCAAAAGTTCTAAAATAGAATTAGTTGTTCTAGGATCAAGTGCCGATGTTGCCTCATCTGACAGAAGTAACTGCGGATTGTTCGCCAATGCTCTTGCTATTGCGACACGCTGTTTCTGTCCTCCTGAAAGCTGTTCAGGATAATTCAGCTTTTTATCAGAAAGCCCTACGATTTCCAGCAATTCGTCTACTCTTTTATTAATATCCCTTTTTTTCCATCTTGCAATTTCTAACGGAAAAGCCACATTTCCAGCAACATTTCGTGAATTTAGCAAATTAAAATGTTGAAAGATCATCCCTGTCTTTTTTCTATATTCCCGTAACATTCTCACATTAAAATTCAAAATATTTTTATCTTCATATCCAAGACTTTTCTTTCCTTTTTTATCAATAACTTCATGTTTTACAAAAATTTCTCCCGAAGTAGGCTCTTCCAGTCTATTAAGAAGACGTATAAGCGTAGACTTCCCAGCTCCACTAAGACCCATAATTCCGTAAATATCCCCCTGTTCAATATCAAGGTTCACATTATTTACAGCCACTAGTTCCTGTCCATTATTAAGCTTATACTTTTTTACCAAGTTTCTTATCTTAATTAAACTATCCATATTTCACCTCTTTTTCATTAATTTTGCTTTATCTTTAAATTTGTGGTCAAAAAGATTATATTATTTCTTACTTTAAAAGTCAACTATTTTTAAAATACTTTTTCATATTATATCATTTTTATATTGTATATACAAGTTTTATTTCTTTACAAAAAATTTTTTTAAATATACTAAGTATTATAAAACTATACAATACCAAAATTTAGATACAAATTTAAATTTATAATTTTTACAATATTTTATACTAAAACTTGTTTAAAAAACAAAAACTGTATTCAAATTATTTTAGAATATTAGGCTTTAATCATTTACTAAAAAACTTTTTAGTAAATTTATTTTTAGAATAAAAAAATAGTAGAAAACTAGAATTTAAGTAAAATATTCGCAATTTTTATGTTTCATATGAGCACTATATTTTTATTTTATAAAAAAGAACAGCAAAACTAAAGTCTTACTGTCCTTAATTTTTTTATCTAAGTTTTTCACTCAAATATGTATTACTTCTTTTATTATTATTCTAGTAAATAGCTCTGAATCCTATTCCTGCTCTTACGTTCTTACCTTTAGTGTCATATCCTCCATTTACTGTAACTCCGAATCTTGTGTTATCCACTCCGATATTTAAGTCAAACTTACCATTCCCTCGTCTGTCCTCTTTTTCTCCTCTGATTCCAAACCAGTCTGCTGTCGTATATCTTACTCTTCCCTTATTGTTCACATCTCCAACTTTTCCTAGCTCATTTTCATACGCAGCTGTTACTCCTACTGTTAAGTTTGTTCTTACTGCAAGTGGCTGTACATATCTGAATTCCATTCCAACTTCAGGCTTAACTGAGAAGTAGTCGTTTCCTTTTACTTCCAGTCTCATTTCCCCTCTATCCTCTTTGATATCGTTGAATTTACCATATTCCATCTTCAACGCTCCATATGGACGTAAATGTGTTCTTTCACTCATTCTAATGTCATATCCTAAATCTGTCTTAACTGCCGCTCCATAAGAATGATAGTCTGATTTAGCCTGGAACACTTCATCTACAACCAAGTATCTACGTTTCATTGCATTAATACCTACAAATGCATCTCCACCAATTGTCCATTGCAATGCTCCATTATGGTCTCCTTTTGGTGACATAGTTTTAAATACTCCTGCTTTAAGTATTGTCTGATCTTCTCTTGAGCTTCCAATATCCTTGAACTTAAATCTATTTGTTACTGCTCCTGCATACCATCCGCTTGAGTTACCCATCTTAATCTTTTCATCTTCATGAACATAAGCTACACCATAGGCATTGCTTGTATAGTTGATGATTCCTGCTGTATCAGTGTTGTATTCATCTCTCATACCAAATACTTTAATCTTATTATTTTGTTTAGACGGATTTCTCCAATCTTTTTTTAGATGTTTAAATTCCTTGTCAAGCATACTTCCAGTTGAATTAATTCTTTGCTGAGTGTTTCCATATTGATGTCCCATCATTTCATCTGTTGCCTGGAAGAATAGAACCTGTTCATTATTTCCTATACCGCTTATTTTATCAAATAAAGTTTTTTCTCTTGTTCCAAGTCCTTCTACACCGTATCTTTGTTCAAGTCCATCTAAGAAGTTATATGTATCTGTAACTTCTACAGGATTAGGTTCTTTTCCAGCCCAGAAAGTATAAGGAATTTTAGCCATATATGCATTTTCTATTGTTCCATCTGTTTGATTTTGTGCAACTGTTGCCATCCAAGTCAATGATCCTGAATAGATATTCCAGTCTTTTATTTGAGGATTTTGTTTTATCATTTCATTGTATGGGTCTAGTATTTTCTTATCTAGTTGAATATATTTGCTTGTAGTATTTTCTGCTGCTTCGGCACCTATAATAAGATCCGCTTTAGTTAAGCCGCTTAATGTGCTTAATCCTTGAATAGGATTAGTAAATCTCTTGCTCGAAGTATCTATATACATTCCTATTGTAGAAGTCTGCATTGCCTTGTATTCTTCAGCTGATGAAGTAGCAATCGTAGGCACTACAGGATTTCCATTTACTGTTATTGTTCCTACACTTGAACCCTTAGGTACTTCTATTGATACTCCCATCAATCCTTTTCCAAGGCTGCTTTGATTTCCATCTGCTTTTTCATCTATAGAACCTTCACCTTGTATAATCATCGTTTTATAGTTTTTGATTATTCCAAGGTTATTTCCTGCAATATCTCCTTTAGCAAGTATTCCAACTGCAGATTTTGCATCTAAAATTATGTCTCCATGATTTTCAATTGTTGAACCATTCTTAACAACCACTCCAACCACTTTTTCAAGTCCAGTTCCATTTGATCTGATTGTTCCGTAGTTGTATCCGTATGCTCCGTTATCTAAATACATTCCTGTAGTATTACTTGCATTTAGATTTATCGTTGCTCCTGCTGCATTAATTACTTTTGTTCCTTGACCTGTTCCATACATCCCTATACTAGATGGACCTGTCACATTAATAGTCCCATTATTTATAATATTTCCTGTATAAGCTCTTTTACCTGCAGCAATTTCACTTTGTGTTGGAGTAAATCCTGCAGCCATTCCAACTGCATATCTATTATTCAATGGATTGCTATCATCTATAAACGAAGCGCCTACTGTAATATTCTTTCCTGCAGCATTTGTTGCTTCTCCTCCATGAGTACTATATATTCCAACATTTCCAAATCCGCTTCCAAAGTTTATATCTGCATTGTTTGTTACTTTTCCAGCTGAATACAATCCATAGTTATATGAACCTGTAGAAGTTAAGTTTGTATTATTAATTACTTCTGCACCTGCTCTAGCATCTGCTGAATATATGTAAACTGTTTCATTGCCAAGATTACTTATACTTGAAATATCACTTATAATTTTATTTCCTGTTCCACTTGTTTTTGATTCGTTGATAAATCCAAACGAATTATCTCCTATTGATAAATTGCTTCCAGAATGTGCTCTTACAGTTTGACCGCTTCCATTTGTATAGACTGCCGCAGCTTTTTCAGTACCTACATTTATGCTTCCAGAATTAAGATTTACATCTCCACCTGAACTATATATACCTGTACCACCTGCACCAGTATTTATTGTTCCGTTATTATCAACTGCATGTCCATATATTCCAACTGAATTATCTCCCACTGTTATTGTTCCGTTATTTGTTATTTTATCAGTTGCTTTTGTATAAATTCCTACACTTGGTTTCTTAGTTGCTGCATCAACAGGGTTATTCAATGTAATTATACCTGCATTTACAAGTTCTGTTCCTTCTGTAATTAATCCATAACCCCTGTCTCCTAATACGTTTCCATTATTTGTCAGAAGTCCGCCATTTCCTTTTACATATAGTCCTACAACGCCTCCTGTTGTTCCAACTGTATCGACAAGATTTACATTTGTATTATTTGTCTTAACTGTTCCAGATGCATTGTCATAAAACAATCCTACTCCTGTTTCAGTATTTGATCCGCTATATTTCAGTTCAAGTGTTCCTGCACTCACATTACTTCCATCTTTTATAAATATTCCTGTTCCTTTATCTTTAACTTCTATTCCGTAATTTGTCAGTAAGTTAACATCTGAATTTTCAGCATATACTCCAATTCCTTCTGTACCTTGAATTACTATGTCAGAACTTCCTGTTCCATTCAATGTGACAGTATTACCTAATCCGTTAGATACAATTCCAACAGCTTTATTTCCTGTCATAATAATTTTTCCTTCGTTACTGATAAGCCCGTTTGCTCTAGTTATATTTGTACTTGCATGAGCACCTGCTATCTTATCAGTTTTACCATAAATTCCTACTGAAGTATCTCCGTTTACAGTAAGCGTTCCTTTATTTAATATTTCTAATGTTTTTGCTGTACCTAATGTACCGTTAGCAATATTTTTATCTGTTCCATAATCCTGTAAAGAAGTTCCTGAAGTAAATGCCGCCATTCCTACACCTTCGCCAGTTATATTTATATTGGCATTCTGATCATTTATCAGTTTACTTCCATTTATTCCATAGGCACCAATACCTTTGTCAACATTTATCAGATTTTTATTATGAATTGTTCCATAACTTACATTTAACGCAGTTGTTGACGCTACATTTCCGCCTTTTATATCAACAGTTCCTTCATTGTTATACAAGTTGCTTGTATTATCAGTTGCACTGGTGTTTGATCCCATAACAAGCCCTTTACCTGTAAGAGAGCTTACTGTCATTCCATTTGCTATATTAAATTTTTCATTTGATAAACCAAGACTCTTGTTAAATTCATTAGTTGCATCATCTAAATCTAGGTTAGTATTTAAATTGAATATTCCATTAATATAGAATATTTTATACTTTTTCCCGTTAGAATTAAAATTGGAAGGATTTATTTTCATTTCAGTCATAACCTGTGATGATCCTGCAGATGATCCAGTCCAGTTTGTTGTATTTCCATCATATGCAGCTAAAACTACATTGTCTCCAGTAAGTTTAACACTAACATTTTGCATACCGTTATATTTAGTAGCTGTTCCTGCCGCCGCAGTATAGTCAGAAGTTTCTCCTGCTTTTAAAATACCATCTGACATATTTATTGTCGTAGTACCTGTAAAGTTTACCTTTGAGTTAGCTCCTGCAAAAAATGGTGTTGATTGTGCATGATTCCCTGCATTATCACCTTGATTAGTAGTTCCAACACTGTTAGTTGTTACATTTGTTTCATGGTAGATATCTCCACCACCAAAATTAA
Organism: Leptotrichia sp. HMT-225; assembly: GCF_030644325.1. Classification (NCBI taxonomy): domain Bacteria; kingdom Fusobacteriati; phylum Fusobacteriota; class Fusobacteriia; order Fusobacteriales; family Leptotrichiaceae; genus Leptotrichia; species Leptotrichia sp. HMT-225. Next base: position 1,437,754 of record NZ_CP130323.1, read on the forward strand.
CTACTCCTCCATTAAGGGCTACCAGTGCTCCACCTTTACCTGTCTGTACTTTATTTGCATTTTTATTCAAGTTTACAACTGCTCCTGTTCCATCAGCAAAACCTGCCATACCGTTAATTTTCAGATTTTCTTCAAATGTAACAGTTGAACCTGCACCTTTAGCATATCCTCCAATATTTTCATACAGATAAGGCTTTGTTTCTTCATCCTTCTTAGCCCATTCGCTTACTGATTCAGCTTCTTTCTTTAATGTTACTTTTCCTCCTGCTTCGGCATAAGCCAGTAATCCTCCAAAACCTTTTGCTGAAGTTTTTTCATGAGCAGTGATTTCTCCGCCATTTTTAGCTACATAAGCTACTGGAGTAGACTCTGTTCCATCAGCAAACTTTTTATATCTTCCAGTAAGAACAACATTACGTCCTATATTAATTTCACTAGGCTTTCCTTCAAACCTTTTAGCTTCATTCGAAATCATTCCGTGAACGCTATTTTGCCATTTTCCATCTGAATAAGCTATTATTGTTCCAGTTGCAGCCTCATTACTAGCATCATTATATGAAATTTTTCCATTAAGATTTGCTGTCCCGTAATCTTTAATATCTCCTGTCATTATAGGTACAGTTGTTGTATCGCTACCCTCATGTTTATTAGTACTCATAGCTGCATCTAAAACAGTTCCATTTTCTGAAACCATCATAATACCATTTTTAGCATATTTACCAAAACTGATATCAATATCATTAACTTGTAAAGAATGAACTTCATCTCTATTAAAGTCTGTTCCTCTTGCAGCATCTATAGCTCCTAAATCTTGTGAAGGCTTAATTTCAGCTACCTGCCCATTAATTGTTTCTTTTCCTCTTTGACCAGATCTTGCGTATATTCCTATATTATTTTCAACATAGTTGGCATCACCTGTTCTTTCTGTTTCAATACCACCATTTCTTATAGTAGTTGTATTTCCGGCCGCTGTTTGAGTTCCGGAATTTGCCATATTTAATTGATTACCAATAATAGCTTTTGCTCTTATTTCCCCTTGATATATTCCAACTCCTGATTTTTCCCAATTGGCTTTTCTAACAGGTCCATTTCCATCGTTTGATATATATTGATTTGAACTGTTAGTAGGAGAATCATAAAATGCTTTTCCAGCTAAACTAATTCTATTATTGAATAACATTACAACATTTCCATCACCATAAGATTCTGGCGCTTTATCAAGTTTTAATGAAGGAGTTAAACCAGTGTTGTATAAATCTTGAACTATTCCACTACCTTTTAAATTATTAAAGTTAGGAGAATATCCCAATCCAGAATAAACAATATTATCTGCTCCTTCTAACTCGTATTTACCTGTACTAGTTATTTCAAACGAACCTTGAGCCCCAAGTACAGAGTATACAATGTTTTTATTTGACGTAATTTTTGCATCAACTTTTCCAATAAATCCTCCACGTTGCTTTGGTGCTCCTGCCCAGTAGTTATGAGAAGCTATTGTATCATAAGTTGCTGGATAGATATAGAATAAAGTGTTCTCATTTGCTTTTATCCCTTTGCTATCATCTCTTTCAATATTTATCGATACATTATTAAATTGTAATCTACCTGAATGCCAAGTCTCTATTGAAAGGAAATTTGCTCTTCCATATAGATGCCCTTTAATATTTGAAAGTGTTCCATCCCAAACTGTATGTATTCCTATTGCACCATCATGATTACCATTGGTTTTCCCTGCATTATTTCCGGCATTATCTGATACATTCCCAGCAACATATACTTCAATATTTTTTGCTTCAAATCCTACTGGATCAGGTTTAGGCTTTTTCATATTTGCAGCTGATAATCCTAGAGCTGTATTAGCTCTTGCTCTTTCATCGTAAGACTTATTAAAGTATAATGCTGCTGCAGTTCTTGGAGCCCAGTTAGTTCTACTTCCACTTGAATAGGAAAAATTTCTTATATTTCCATTTGTTCCAGAATTTGGAGTTAATAAACCTGTAACCGGATTATATCCTGTCCAGAATTTATTATTTCCTCCATCCGTCCAGTTAGGCTTTTTATCAGGATCATTTCCATCAGAACTGTTATGCTGCGCATCGTTAAAAGCCTTAGCATTATCAACTTGGTGTACTCCATTTTGAGTTCCACATGTAAAACAGAAATCCGTAAATGGATTTGTATTTGGTGTTGGTAAGTTTAGACTTATTGTCGGTGTAGCAGGTGTTGGTATATTCAATGAAGGCGGCAATAAGTTTGGCACACCAATCGCACTTAACTGCGGTACAGGTACAGATACTCTTGGTGCATCCACAGGATCTCTAGACACATCTTTTGGTCTTATTGAAGCGTCTACATTTAATGTGGATAATGGCTCCTGTCTAGGTGAAGTACTTGAAATTCCATATCCTTTGTTTGATAATCCCAATCTTGCAGTTGAAGATGCAGAATATGGATTTTTTGAAGTTGGTAGCTCTTTATATTTTGAACTTAAAGGTGAAGTATATCTTTCAAACGCATCTTCACTTCTCTGGAATATGCCTTCATAAGGATATTTCTCTTTCTTATCTCCACGTCCTTTATATGTTCCATTCCAATTATTATTAAAGTAGTTCATCCCATACTGCCATGAACTCCATGGAGATTTTACTACATGGTCTCCTTGCTCCATTAATTGAATTAATTCTAAATTCGCATCTTTTAACAATTTATCATTTTCTCTTCTTGTCTCTTTAAATTTCTGATGTATATTTTTAATTGATGTAGATATTTCTTCTTTTTGAGTTTTAATCTCTTTATTTGCTGTTGTCGAAAACAAGTTATTTCTTACCATAACAAGTCCTGTCAGCAAAAACATAAACAATGCAGAATCTGTATATTTAAAATCTTTTGTTCTTTTTGCTAATGAACATAAATCCTGCTTAACTTTTTGTAAATTATTTGTCATTTTTTTATTCCTTTCTTTTTATATTTTAATGTACCTAGTGACTAAAAAATTAATTCAAAAAATTAATATTTAGATTAAATTTATTATTTTTTTTGTACTTCTTATATGTTACAGATATAAAATAATATGCTATTTTTTTTATTCTAACAAAAACAATAAGATAAATCAATACAATTTTAAAAATATTTTTATTTTTTATTTCATAATCAAACATATTTCTTATAATATATTTAAAATATAGAAATACTATTGCTTATTTAAATTACAGAAATAAATTAAAATTATTTTTATAAAATTATATTTAAACTTCTTGTTTAAATTTTTTTATCAAACTTAGTAAATAGCTCTAAATCCTATTCCACCTCTTACATTATTACCTTTAGTGTCATATCCTCCATTTACTGTCACTCCAAATCTTGTATTGTCTACTCCTATATTTAAGTCAAATTTACCACTTCCTCGTCTATCATCCTTTTCCCCTCTTATCTTAAACCAGTCTGCCGTCGTATATCTTACTCTTCCTTTATTGTTTACTTCTCCAACTTTTCCTAGTTCATTCTCATAAGATGCTGTCAATCCTACTGATAAATTTGTTCTTACCGCTAGCGGCTGTACATATTTAAATTCAACACCAACTTCCGGTTTTACTGAGAAATAGTCATTGCCTTTTACTTCTAGTCTCATTTCCCCGTTATCTTCCTTGATATTGTTGAATCTTCCATATTCCATCTTTAATGCTCCGTAAGGACGCAAATGTGTTCTCTCGCTCATTCTTATGTCATATCCTAAATCTGTCTTAACTGCCGCTCCATAAGAATGATAACTAGATTTTGCTTGGAATATTTCATCTACTACCAAATATCTACGTTGCATATTGTTTAAACCTGCAAATACATCCCCGCCAATTGTCCATTGTAATGCTCCGTTATAATCTTTTTTCGGTGACATTGTCTTAAATACTCCCGCTTTAAGCATAGTCTGATTCTCTTTTGATTTTCCAATATCTTTAAACTTAAATCTATTTGTTACAGCTCCTGCATACCATCCACTTGAATTACCCATCTTAATTCTTTCATCTTCGTGAACATACGCAAATCCGTAAGAATTACTTGTATAATCTATGATTCCCGCTGTATCTGATTTATATTCATCTCTCATACCAAATACTTTAATCTTATTATTTTGTTTAGACGGATTTCTCCAATCTTTTTTTAGATGTTTAAATTCCTTGTCCAGCATACTTCCAGTTGAATTAATTCTTTGCTGAGTATTTCCATATTGATGTCCCATCATTTCATCAAAAGCTTGTGTTAACAGCGATTGTTCATTTTTACCTATGCTATTCAATTTGTTAAATAACAATTTTTCTCTTGTTCCAATACCTTCTACACCGTATCTTTGTTCAAGTCCATCAGTAAAGTTCCAAGCATTTTCTGTTTTAAGAACAAAATCAGTATATGGAATTTTTGCCATTATCGCTTCTTCAGGATAGCCACTTGGTCCAGCTAGTGGTTTTACATTCCAAGTAAGGGATCCAGATATTGCATTTAATATTTGTGGTGTCGGTCCTGACATTTGCATATATGGTGTTATATAAGGTCCCAATACATTTCTACCTATTTTAATTGCTTTACTTGTTGACAATTCTGCTGCTTCTGCCCCTATTATCAAATCATTTTCTAAACTAGGATTAAAACCGTCTACCCAGTTAATTGGATTTGTTCTTCCCAATGTGTCTACGTAAATTCCTACATTTGAGAATCCATAATTTCCTGTTAATGGACTTATTTCTGAAGTTAAATCATGAACAGATACAATATTTCCATTAATAGTTACCACTCCAGTAGGCGATATTCTCGTACTTCCTGCTGATGTTCCAACATTATTGTTAATATTTGGATCTTCTCTGTGTGCAGTCGCTCCATTTCCTAAATTTACTGCATTCTGTATATCTGTGGGATTCAGAGGATTACCATTTTCATCAGTTGCATTCTTATATCTTAATCCTATTGAACCTGTTCCAGAAATATTAATAGTTCCATAATTTTTTATAATACCATTTCTTATATATATTCCATAAGAATTTCTTGCGTCTATATCGATTATTCCATGATTTTCAAGTGTTGCACCATTTAATACTGCTATTCCTATCAAGTCGCTCTTATCTGTATTTGAACCATATCTTCCAGATTTTATAACTCCAGAAGGTCCAACATACCCTGTTGCATGGTTATTTATATACATTCCATAAGCACCTCTAAATTCTCCAGCAGACTCTAAATTTATTGTTCCATAATTTTCGGCTCTTGATCCTGCACCATCGGCAAACATCCCTATACCATAAGTACCTGTCACATTTATCGTACTTCCTGCATTATTTACAATTTTACCGCCATTTTTTGATGCCATACCGATTGAGTAATAATTTTGTAGAATGTCTGAGCCACCTACTGTTATTGTTCCTTCATTGTAAACTGTACCAGAACTTTCAGAATAAGCTCCTACACTTCCAACTCCGTTCGCAAAATTCACTTGTCCTCTGTTAGTTATTGTCCCACCATTTACAGCATAAAATCCTGTGCTTCTTCCAGCTCCTGCTTTTAGATTTACAGATGTTTCACTTGTCAGTGTTCCAAGAGGTCCTGCTTTGTAAAGATATACACTTTCTGTCCCAAGATTTATTGCTGATCCTGGATTTCCTATATAATTATTGACTCCATTACCTAAAATTGCAAATCCAAATGAACTGTCTCCTATGTTCATATCTGAAGAATTATTTACAATAGTTGCATTGTTATCTCCAAATACTCCTACAGCTGAATTTCCTACTTCCATTTTACCATTCAATGTTGCAGTTCCAGATTTTTTATATATCCCTAATCCTTCATTTCCTACTAATATCGGAGCAGAAGATGTTACTGTTCCGTTCTCTGAATATAATCCTAAAGATTTATTTCCAAGAGTTATTGTTCCACCCAAATGATTAATACTTCCTGCATTTGGAGCATAGATTGCAATACTTGGATTATTTTTATCAAGAGAGTTCCCTACAGTTATATCTCCACTATTAGTTATATTTACTGGTGAATTGCCATATACATGTATTCCTATCGACTTATCTCCTAATAATTTTATAGTTTTATTTGAAGTAACAGATTCATTTGTATATATTCCTTTTCCAGTTGCTCCATTTACAGTTTCTATAATTCCACCATTAGTTGCACTTATAACAGTTCCATCTGCATAGATACCTACTCCGTTAGTTCCTATTTTAATTGTTGAACCATTATCTGTGATTAACCCAGTTTTTGTTGAACGATTTTTGATTTGAGAATATACTCCAATTCCACCTGTTCCAGAAGATACATCTATTGAAGATCCGCTATCTAATAAAATCGAATTAGGACCAAATGCTCCAACAATATTTTGACTTTCATCATCCACAGCTAATATTCCTATAGCCGCTCCATTTCCTACTGATTTTATACTTCCTTTATTTACAATATCTATTCCTCTGTTTCCGTTTGTTGGAGGTGTCCCTCTAGGTATATCTGTAACTCCAAGATAATTTATTCCTGCTATTCCAACTCCACCATTTCCAATTTCTATAGTACCAGCAGCACCATTTTGTGCCAAAGCACCATTTGAACCTATTATTGCAGTTGAATCTTGTCCAGTTGTTTTTAAGATGCTATTGTTATATATTTCTGCAAATTGCCCTACAATTCCAGCCATTCCAGTTCCAGTCAGGTTAATAGTACCATCATTCGTAAGTTTGACTTTATTTCTTAAATCTTCTGAATTTGTCTGAGCAATGGCAACTTTTGATTTTTTAACTTTTTCAGCATTGACATCAGCAGTTGTTAATACTCCTGAACCACTTATTGTTTTTCCAGCTCTTAAAGTAACACTTGAAGATACAAATTCAGAATTTAAGTATCTGTCATTTTTGTCATCCAAGTTTGCATCCATATCCATCTGAAGATTTACTTTAGTTGATTTTGTTGTTGTGTAATCTCCAGAAGTGCCTCTTATAACAATTCCTGGTTCAATTTCATAATCTCCAGTATTATTTGCGGATACAGGCGAAACATTTGTTAGTAATAAAGGCGTTACTCCATCTCCTTCAATAACGCTCAATGTTGCTCCATCTTCCAAAGTTAAGTATATTTTACCTGTACTTCCAGTTTTTACCAGACGGTCAAGTAAATTTTCATTTTTAAAGTAAAAGGCATACCCACCGTTTTTTATAGTTACAGTATTATTTCCTACAAGTTCCAATTGAGAATAATCCGTATTATGTTTTATACCATAAAATAATAGTGCATTTTCCTCTACTTCCATATTTGTCATATTATTCAGCTTTATGTCAGAACCACCATTAGCATATAATCCAACTGAGCCTTTCCCTGAAACCTTCAATGTACCGTTATTTAATGTTGTCGTAGCAAGGTTTGAATAACCAGTTATATTGCCCAAATGATCATATGTCGGAACTCCCGCTGCATACACTCCCACATTTTTCTTTCCTGAAATATTAATTTCTCCACCTGTCATTGCATAAGTTCTTCCATTGTTATAAACAGCAATAGATCCATCTCCAGTTACTTTTATAGTGCTGCTTGTACTTTCCCCTTTACTTTCTTTTTTTACTCCGCTTCTTTCAGCTTCTCCTTCTATAACCAGTCCAATTGAATTTTTTGTATTTAAAGTAATATCTGCATCATTTTCAAATTCTCCACCTTTATATGCCATCATTCCAAGCATATTGTATCCAGTATTAGCTGTGCTTCCTATTGTTATTGCAGCAGTATTTTTTACTTTTACAGGCTTATTCGCATCAAGATTGTCCTCAGCGGGTGCCCCTGCAACAACACTATTTATACTTCCATTTGCTAGCATTACAATATTGTATAAATCATTGTCATTGGCATCCTTATTTCTGTTTTCCATTGCTGTTACAGTAAAATTAGTTTTTGCTAAATCAATTCCATATTTATCTGTTCTGAATAGTGCTCCACCTTTAGCATCTTTCGTAAAATCTATTGAATTAATATGTGAATCCGTTATTACAAAATCATTTTTTGATCTTGCCAGTCCTGGCATAAATCCACCAATATCATATTTGCTTCCTTGCATATAATCAGATTTTCTAAGCAATCCAACATTTTCAGTACCGTTTACAACTATATTAAGATTGTATATATTTCCAATAGGGTCTGTATTTGCTCTTGCTACTAAATAAGGCTTTGCACCATCGGCTGGCGTTAATCCTGGTATTCCTCCAGATTGATATTGACGCACTCTTTCAGAGCCTGTTATTAATTTTGAAATAGAAACTCCAACGTTATGACTTCCATTTACAACAATACCTTTTGACGTCGGACTGTTCAAAGTACCGTCAATTACTGTTTCATCATAGTAAACTTGTGAATTGTCAGCTGTTTTGAAAATATTTGGCACTCTTAATCCATAACTTCCTTGTATTCCAGAATATACTGCATTTACGGAAGCATCTGGATCTTCACTGTTCAATTCAATATCTCCAACTCTTGCATAAATATTTAATGAACCTTTGTTGTTATAAGCAGGAATATTTCCTCTAGGATTTGGAATCGGTCCAGATATATTATCTGATTTATAGCTTGTTCCTGCGATATCTGCCCTAAAAGTATATTCAGCAAAATCCATACCGATACTGTCGATTGCATCTACTTTTATTGTACCTCTATTTTCAAGAGTAGATTCCCAAGGAGCCTGCCTTCTGTATTTCCATTTTGGACTTGTAACAGGAGTTGGAGATGCGTCAGAATCTCCGTCTTTTAGATACCATCCATTAGGTATTCCAGCATTTGCATTAGGATCATCTGGGCTTAATCTATGTCCGTAATCACCATAGTCTTCGACCATTGCAGTCATACCCACAACATTACTTGCAAGTCCACCAGTTTTTGCACTTATTTTTTCTAAAGTCATAGTCCCTTTATTTATGGCTCTTGCCGCTATTGATCCATAGGCCTGATGTTCTATACCAATTGTCATATGCGGAGAATGCCCTGAATTTTTAGGATTCGGAGTAAGCATCTTATCTAAATATCCATCTCTTCCTGAAATTTTCAAGTCTGCCTCAAGATTAAATTCAACTGTCCTGTTCACGCTTCCATACGCATGGTTTACACTTATTACCCTTAACGTGTTTGTTCTTTCTAGCCTATTTGAATTATTAGTCAAAGGCTCACTAGTATGATTTTCAAATGTTAAAGTTTTTCCTGCTCCTCCTAAATTATAACCATCAGTTAAGACATTTAAAAACACTTGTTGAGATGAAGCATTCCTTCTTTCATAATGAGGGTCTGTCACAGGTCTCCAGTTTGTATTTATAGGGAATTTTCTATCTGTTCTTGTGATTGAATCATCTAGAAATCCTAATCCAGGACTCGTTGCACTTTGTGAATATTCACTTGGAACTATCGTATTTGGTGTGTGTAAATAACTATATGCCGATGAAGTTGTTCCATGGACTCCTCCGTCAGCAGGTCTGTTGGTTCTACTTCTATTATCACTATGTCCATCCCAGCTAAACTGACCTGTTCCAGAGTATCCTGTGTCTTGTATTTTTATATTAACATCATCTATTAAATTAACTGTACTATTAGAAACAATATAATTCTGATTCGTATTTAATCCTATTTCCTGACCTTGTGCAAATCCTGTAGATACTTCATTCAAAGCTGGTGGTTCAAATACATTAGGTTCAAGTTTATTTACTTTTATTTCATCAAAGCTAATTGTTTTTACTGACGGAATTGAAAAAGTTACATTTGGCTGTATTATTGTGGGATTTATATTTAAATTAGGCAATGTTGGAGTATTTATGTTTATAACAGGTTCAATTATAAATGGTACTCCTGCATCTGGTACAGGAACTGTTCCAACTAAACCGTATTCAAGTTCATTTCTTCTATTGCTAAGTGATGAACTAGGATCTGAATGAAGTCCACTATTAGCAAGTAATCTTTTATACGAATCCCCATAAGGCGAGACATTTCTTTCCCACCATTCACCTCTTTTGTATACACCTTCATAAGGATATTTTGCCTTCTTATCTCCACGGCCTTTATAAGATCCATCCCAATTATTGTAAAAATAATTTAAACCATATTGCCAACTACTCCAAGGACTCTTTATTACATAATCTCCTTGTTCCATTAACTGAATTATTTCTAAATTTGCATCTTTTATTAATTTATCATTTTGTTTTCTTATTTCACTAAAATTCTGATGTATATTTTTAATTGATGTAGACACTTCTTCTTTTTGAATCTCGATATCTTTATTTGTCGCTGACGAAAATAGATTATTTCTTGTCATAACAAATCCTGTTAATAAAAACATAAACAATGCAGAATCTGTATATTTAAAATCTTTTGCTCTTTTTGCAAATGAACATAGGTCTTGCTTAATTTTTTGTAAATTATTTGTCATATTCTTTATCCCTTTCATTTTTAAACCTTTTAGTATACTAAACGACTAAAAAATCAACCTCAAAATTATTATGTGATTTAAATTTATAACTTACCTTGTTATTATACTTTTACTTCTAAATTTTAAAATAATCTTGCTATAAATTAAAAATATACTTTTTTCTAAAATTTATTAGATATATCATAAAATTTTATTTGTATTTTCGGATAATGTTTATATACGTAAATTAAAGAGTGGAATAATTTCCACTCTTAGAAAAATTACAATACATTTATTAACTATTAGTAAATAGCTCTAAATCCTATTCCACCTCTTACATTGTTACCCTTAGTGTCATATCCTCCATTTACCGTAACTCCAAATCTTGTATTGTCTACTCCGATATTCAAGTCAAATTTACCATTCCCACGTCTGTCATCTTTTTCCCCTCTTATCTTAAACCAGTCTGCCGTCGTATATCTTACTCTTCCTTTATTGTTTACTTCTCCAACTTTTCCTAGTTCATTCTCATAAGACGCTGTCAAGCCTACAGATAAATTTGTTCTTACCGCTAACGGCTGTACATATCTAAATTCAACTCCAACTTCTGGTTTTACTGAAAAATAATCGTTTCCTTTTACTTCTAGTCTCATTTCCCCGTTATCTTCCTTGATATTGTTGAATCTTCCATATTCCATCTTTAATGCTCCGTAAGGACGCAAATGTGTTCTCTCGCTCATTCTTATGTCATATCCTAAATCTGTCTTAACTGCCGCTCCATAAGAATGATAGTCAGATTTTGCCTGGAATATTTCATCTACTACAAGATATCTACGTTTCATTTCATTAATACCGGCAAATACATCTCCACCGATTGTCCATTGCAATGCACCATTGTAATCTTTTTTCGGTGACATTGTCTTAAATACTCCCGCTTTAAGCATAGTCTGATTCTCTTTTGATTTTCCAATATCTTTAAACTTAAATCTATTTGTTACAGCTCCTGCATACCATCCACTTGAATTACCCATCTTAATTCTTTCATCTTCGTGAACATACGCAAATCCGTAAGAATTACTTGTATAATCTATGATTCCCGCTGTATCTGATTTATATTCGTCTCTCATACCAAAGACTTTAATCTTATTATTTTGTTTAGACGGATTTCTCCAATCTTTTTTAAGATGTTTAAATTCCTTGTCAAGCATACTTCCAGTTGAATTAATTCTTTGCTGAGTATTTCCATATTGATGTCCCATCATTTCATCATAAGCCTGTGTTAGTAATACTTGTTCATTTTGACCTATGCTATTTAACTTGTCAAATAATTTTTTCTCTCTTGTTCCTACTGCTTCTACACCATATCTTTGTTCCAATCCATCAGCAAAATTCCAAGCATTTTCTGTTTTAGGTACAAAGTCTGTATATGCAAGTTTTGTCATTGTAACTGCTGTAGGCTCATCTGTATATGGATCAAGCGTAGGTGTTGCTACCCATGTCAGTGCTGCAGAACGTATATTTAATGATGTTGGAATTTGGTATCCTGATCTTAAGAATGGTGTTATTATATCACTCCCCACTCTTATTGCTTTAGCAGTTGTTAATTCTGTTACTTCCGTTCCAATTATAAGATCATTGTCTACTAAAGGATTATATCCATCTACCCAATTAATAGGCGATGTTCTTCCTAATGTATCAACATAAATACCCACATTTGAGAATGCGTAATTTCCTACATCTGGTGTAAGAGCCGTTAAATCATGAATAGGTACTTCCACGCCATTTACATACGCTTTTCTTATAATATTTCCATTTTCATCTTCATTTGCTATTATCGCAGAGTTTCCTCTTGTTACAGAAGGATCACTAGCCGATTCAGTAATAAGATCGTACGAACCTTGAGCTGCATTTACTGCATTTCCTAAATTTGTTGAATTTACTGAGGTTATATTCCCTGAAGCATCTTGATATTTTCCTGTTTTACTTCTTACCCCTACAGAACCTGCTCCTGATATATTAATTGTTCCATAGTTTTTAATAATAGCATTTCTTAAATAAATTCCTGTAGAATTAGCAAGATTTATATCAACTGTTCCGTTGTTTGTAAATGTTCCATTATTTAATACTGCTATTCCAATTGCAGTATTTCCTGTACCAGATGTTTTTATTAAATTATTATTTATTCCTTCTGCACCATTTCCATCTATGTACATTCCATATCCATTTTTTGATGAACTTATATCAATTATTCCATCATTTATCGCTCTTGATCCTGCTCCTTGAGCAAACATTCCTATAGAATAATCTCCCGTAACATTAATTTTGTTTACGTTTCTTATAGTTCCACCTTTAGTTGCCATACCAATTGAATATGCTTCTTCTCCTTGCTTGATCACAGAATGTCCTATTGTAATTTCTCCATAATTATTAATAGACGCTCCTGCTTCAGCGTAAGCTCCTACATTTCCTACTCCAGCTGAATAATCTATAACTCCATAATTATTAATAACAGCTCCTGCTCCTGTTGCATAAAGAGCAGCATTATTGTTTCCTCCAGTTCTTACAGTAGTGTATGTAGTTGCATTTCCTGGACCAGCCTTATATAGATAAACACTATTTGAACCCATATTTAGATTTGAACCAGGATTACTTATATAAGTATTTGTACCATTACCCAAAACAGCAAATCCAAACGAACTGTTTCCTATATTTATATTTGCAGAATTATTTTCTATATGGCTTCCATTATTTGAAACTACTCCAATTGCACCATTTCCAACAGTTATGCTACTTCCTGAAGTAAGAGTTGTACTTCCTTGCTTTTTGTAAATTCCAATTGCACCATCTCCAAATGAAATTGTACCATTATTGTTTACAGCATAAGGAGTGTCAGAAAGTATTCCAATTACGTTATTTCCACCATTTATTGTTCCTTGATGATTTATATTTCCATATTTTGTATACATTCCAATACTTGGATTATTTATACTTGCAGAGTTTCCTAATGTAATAGTTCCTCCATTAGTTATATTTACATAATTACGTCCTTGGTTTGTTGGATAAAGAGTATTCACTCCATAGTTATGAATACCTATCGAGCCATCTCCAAGTAATGTCATATTTTTAAAACTTACTACATCTGAATCAGTAAATATTCCTTGAGCTCTTGCATTATTAGCAGCTATTATATTTCCTGCAGTTGCATTTATCTCTGTTCCCTTAGCAAGTAATCCCACTCCATCAGTTCCTATTGTTATATTAGCTCCATTATCTGATATTTTAGCTACACTTCCTCTATATAAAGCATCTGAGTAAACTCCGATAGAATCTGGAGCTGCCGACACATCAATTGAAGAACCATTTTTTAGCGTTATGCTTACAGGTGATGTAGCTGTTACTGTATTACCAGCAGCACTTGTATCCACATCTTTAGCAAGTATTCCAATTGAAGAAACTCCAGTTCCTATAGAGTTAATACTTCCATTATGAACAATTTCTATGCTTCCATTTCCTGTAGTAGGCTGTCCTCCAGTATACGTGGCATCTCCTACTCCAAGATAGTTTATTCCAGCTATTCCTACTCCATTATTTCCTACTGTAATGCTTCCATTATTTGTTGCAATTCCACCATTTGAAGTAATAATACCCGTAGAATCATCTCCTATTGTATTTAATACGCTATTATTATAGATTTCTGAATATTCTCCAACAATTCCTGCCATTCCTATACCTGTAAGACTTATTGTTCCATTGTTTGTAAGTATTACATCATTTCTTTGTACTCCTGTTGTACTATTTTTTTGAGCTATAGCTACTTTAGATTTTTTAGCAAGCTTTATCGGAGATGTAATTGCTCCTGATCCTGTGATACTTTTTCCTGCATTTACTGTAATACTTGATGAACTAAATTCAGATTTTAAATATGCGTCAATAGGGTTATCAAGATTTACATTTTGATCTATAGTAAGAGGTAATCTTGTAGCTTTATAAGGAATATATGAACCTCCTGCTACCCCTGTATATACTGGTATTATGTGTGTACTTCCTGTTGATGTAAGATTTGAAAGCAATTCTCCTCCTGTATTTCCACCTTTTCCTTCTGCTACTATAAGTGTTGAATTTTCTTTCAAGTTTACTGTAATATTTCCTGTAGAAGATGAGTGAACTACATCATTTAGAGGACTTGAACCTGCTCCATTTATTTTCACATAAAAGGCTGTTGCTCCAGGATTTATTGTAGCAGTTGAATTTCCACGAAGTATAAGTTGGGACTTATCTTCTGTAGGCAATCCAGTTATTGGATCTAATACTAGATTTCCAAATGAGTCTGCTTTTTTTCCTTTAGTTTCACTATAAAATAATAAAGCTTTGTTTCCTGTTATTGATAAATCCATATCTGTAAGTCCAATATCTGCTCCATCTACGGCATAAAGAGTAACTGCACCTTCTCCTTCAACTTCCACTTTTCCTGGATTTAATAGATTGGCTGCATCTTTATTTAATGATACTTCTGCATTTTTTATTATTGCACCATCTTTTTTTCTTTCTGCTATAGCATATACCCCTATAGCACTTTTACCTTCAACCTTTATAGTTCCACCATTCATTGTATATTTTCCAGCGTTATTATATATCCCTATTGATTTTTCTCCGTAAATATCAATATTCCCCTTACTTGTCGCCTCAGAATAAGTCTTGCTACCTACATACTGGCTTGTAACATCATTACCACTAGCATCTAGCTCCCAGAAAGTTTGTGCCGTATTACCTGCATTATACTTAGCTGATTTACCACTAACTACTAACCCAAATGATGTTTTAGATTCACTATTTGAAGCTTTATCTCCTATTTTCAAATTTCCTTCAATTTCTGCTTTAGCTCCTTGATATGCCATAAGCCCTATTACATTTTGTTTTCCACCATTTACTGTAATATTTCCTGTATTTTTCACCTTAGGTAATACTGTATCATTTTCATTGATTTGGAAAATCGCTGGAGCATTAGCGTTTCTTGATTGAGTGGCAATATTCGACAGCATAACAATATTATATCTATTGGCAGCAGCACTTGCATTACCAGGATTAACTGTCAAATTTCTTATTAAATTTATTCCATATCTGTCAGTCCTAAATAATGTTCCACCATCTGCTGTGTTAGAAAAATCTATACTTTCAATATGTCCATCTGTAATTCTAAAATCTTTTTCAGCCAAACTTCTTGCAGTACTTGAATATTCTCCTGCCATATAATCTGAATTTCTAAGTAATCCAACATTTTCAATTCCATCTACTGTAATATTTAAATTATATATATTTCCGATAGGGTCTTCAGTAGTAGATGTTGCAGCATCATATCTTCCAGTATTGTCTATACTTGCCGCAGAAGCTGCATCTTTGGCTTCTAACCCATCACCATCATAACCAATACCTTTCTGATAGTTATACACACTTACATGCCCTGTACCGTATTTAATAGGAGATGTAAATCCTGAACTTGCTGGCAATGTTACAGTATTTTCCTGATATGGATTTGCTATCGCATACATTCCTGAACCAGTTATATTTTTGGATATTGATACTCCAACATTATGCTTTCCTCCTACATTAACCATTCCTTGTTTTCCATCAATTATTGTTTCATCATAATAAATACCATCTTCATCATAGTGTGATGTTCCCAAATGATTTGCTGGTACTAAATTTCCTGAACCATGTACAAAATCTGCAGGTGCTACAGTTCCTGCTTGTGATATCCCCTTGGCAAATACATTTGGTATTCTTATACCATAACTACCTTCTACATTTGTAGGATCTGAATTTGTGTCAACACTGCTAATATAAATCTTTCCTGTCTTAACATACATATTCAAAGAACCTTTTTCATCATAAGACTTATGTTTATATTTATTATATTTATTAGCATCCTCATTGTGATTTGCTGAACTTACTCTAAAATCTTGGCTGTCTGCATATTTATTAAATCCAAATTCAGCAAAATCTATTCCTATACTGTTGACACTTTTAACATTAATCTTCCCTTGGTTTCTCATTTCTGAAGCCCAAGGTCTATATGTTATAGGTACAGGACCACCATATCCAGGTATCATATTATTAGTAGGTGCATATTCTGTATAACCTTCCACCATCGCAGTCATTCCTATAAGATAGCTTGCATTTCCATCATTTTTTGCACTTTCTTTCTCAAGATTAAGTTCTCCTTTATTAATTAGGACTGCTGCTTGACCTGCTAATGTCTGAACTTCCATTCCTATTGTTAAATGTGGACGTCCAGCCTTACCATGAAACACACCATTTACTGATGAACCAATAACATCCCTTATATTTCTTCCATATAGATTCAATTCTCCTTCAAATTCGACTGTTACAGGACCAAATGCCGTACTTCCTCCTGCTCCTGCTCCTGTAGGATTTAAACTGATAAATCTTACAGTATTAGCTGTTTTTCTAGCAGTCCCAGCTTGACCTGCCCAACCATTCGCTGCTCCTTCTGTTCTTCCAAAAGGAGTTTGTGTGTTATTTCTTAATGTCCATGTTCCAGTTATAGTTGTTGGAAGTGGTTGTTGTGCTCTATTAAGTGCTGAATTATTAGTAGGGTTTTTAAATTGATATTGGGTAATATTAAAGACTGTTTGTGGTGATACAGCCGTTATTCCAGCTCCAGATGTATCGTCTAATTTATATCCTGGTCTATTTCCATATCCATAACCATTATCATTTAGATATTGTAAATTATTAAATATATTTGTTCCGTTTGGATATGCTCCACTTGCAACTCTTGAATCCTTATTTTCCCATCTTCCATTAACAGTTCCTCTAGATTCAAGCTTTTGAGTTGCATTAATAACTCCTCTTTCACCTTCATAAGTAAAAGCTCCATTTACAGTAAAACCTCTATCATCTATTGTTATATCTGTTCCTGAAGCATTTGCTACTGCATTACTTTGATTTACTATTGCATTTGGATCCCCATAAAACCCTGGTCCTACTGAATCCTGTGAAAATCCTACCGAAAGTTCAGTAAGCCTAGGTGGCTGGAATACATTTGGTCTTATTGCAGCTACTGAAATTGGATCAAACGTTACTGTTTCTATTTCAGGTATAGTAAAATTAGGATTAGGGTTAATAGCTCTAGGATTTATATTTAGGTTAGGAATATTTGGTATTGCTACATTTATTCTTGGCTGAATAATAATAGGTACTCCTGGATCAGGTATAGGTACCGTTCCCACAAGACCATACACTTCTCCTGCATTTTTTCTTGATTTTGTAGATGTTGAAAGAGGATCTTGAGAAATTGCTACTCTATCATACATTTTGCTACTTGGAGATACATTTCTTTCCCACCATTGACCTCTATTTAATTTTGAATTTAGTATATATTTTTCTTCTTTATCTCCTAATCCTTTATATGTACCCTTCCAATCATTATAGAAAAAATTTGCCCCATATTGCCATGAGCTCCAAGGGGATTTTACAACATGATCTCCTTGCTCCATTAATTGAATTAGTTCTAGATTAACATTTTTTATTAATTTATTATTTTCTTTTCTAGTTTCACTAACTTTGCTTTTTATTTCTTTTATTGAAGTTGTGATTTTATTTTCTTGGGTCTTAATTGATGTATCTTTTGTTTTTGCAAATGAATTATTTTTGACTGTAATAAGCCCTGTCAATAAAAATGCAAATAATGCAGAATCTGTATATTTGAAATTTTTATACTTTTTAGCAAAAGAACATAAATCCTTTTTCACTTTTCTTAGATTATTAGTCATTTTTCTCTCCTTTTTGTTTTTTCTATAATATTATATTTCAATATTCCCTTACCTTTCATTAACTTAACCTAAAGTTCCTATAAATTAGTTATATACTATAAATTATCTTATTAAACAGCCATATCTTATTTATATTGATTACAATTTTTAGATTATAATATATTTTATCAAAAAAATATAAAAAAATCAACTTTTTTTGTTTTATTCTTTGTTTTTTTTTGATATTTCTTATAACATTAATTTTATTTAATAAAAAAATTAAAAATTGTTATATAAAATAACATTTATCGTATTTCAATCAATTCATAATATAACATAATATATTTAAGTTTATTTAATACTTAACTAAGTTGTATCTGAAAACTCAAAATCGATGTTATTTTTAATGGTTTTTTGATTTTATAAATTATTTAAATTGCGATAAAAACAGTGTTTATTATTTTTGATTTTGAAAAAATTTGTTAAAAATTTATTATTTAAAGAGTTTTCAGATACGCCCTAATTCAAATTACGTGTTTTTATAATTTTAAATGTATACTTTAGATTAAATTTAACTATATCCCAAACAAATAATTATTATAATTTTCTTTTAAAAATGTATAATTATAATTAGGTAATTTGAATAATTGTTTATATTTAATACAAAAGTTTTCTCCTAAATATTCTCTCCTTGATTGTGATATCACAACCAAAGTTTTAATTTCTATTTTCTATTTTATTTGTAAAGTTTGGGTCATCTAGCGTTGTGTATTTTGTTCTTGACAATCTCCTAAAAACTTGATACAGTCTATAAAGATAAAAATTTTAAAAGGAGTTACAAATTAATGAATTTAGAAAACATCGAAAATGATTTCGATAATGAAAATACAATAAATAATAAAATAAATACTGACAACATTGCTTCTACATCTCTCGGAAGTGCAACCTGTGAAACAATTTTACCGTCTGTTCCGCTTCAGTCGCTAGAAACTATTGAAAAAAGCATTCAGAAGAAATACCGTTCAGCACTTTGGACGCCTTTTGTCAAAGCTTTAAAAGAATTTGAAATGGTAAAAGATGGTGACAGGATTGCAGTTGCTATTTCTGGAGGTAAAGACAGCCTTTTGCTTTCAAAACTGTTTCAGGAGCTGAAAAGAGCCAGCAGAACTAATTTTGAACTGGTATTTATTTCAATGAATCCTGGATTTAATCCTGCCAACCTGAATAATTTGAAAAAAAATCTAGAACATCTGAATATTCCGTGTGAGATTTATAATGATAATATTTTTGAAATTGCAGAAAAGATTGCAAAAGACTATCCTTGCTATATGTGTGCCAAAATGCGTCGTGGAAGCCTTTATACAAAAGCAACTTCGCTTGGGTGCAACAAACTAGCACTTGGGCATCATTTTGACGATGTTATCGAAACCACTCTAATGAGCATGTTTTATATGGGAAAATTTGAAACAATGCTACCAAAACTAAAGTCCGATAATTTTGAGATAGAATTAATTCGTCCATTATTTTATGTAGAAGAAAAAGCAATTATAAAATGGGTACGAAATAATGGAATCCTGCCAATGAACTGCGGCTGTACAGTAGCTGCTGAAAAGACTTCCAGCAAACGCCGTGAAACCAAAGACTTAATTGCACAGCTTGTAAAAAATAATCCTGATATAAAAAAACGTATAGTTCAATCAACACAAAATGTAAATTTGGAAAAAATATTAGGCTGGAAAGACTCTAATGGAAAATATTCATACTTAGATAAGTTTTAAAAGAAAGGATAAAAATATGAACAAGAATGAAAAAGAGATGAAAAGCTGGGAATACATTATTCAAACAAAAAAAGAACATATCGACTTTATCAATAAAATCATAGAAGCATACGATGGCTTAGGAAATGTAAGAACTCTTGACAATCAGAACGGTTTAATAAAAATTCTCACAAATTCTTATCTTTTAAATGATATGGATAACGCAATCGAAACATTAAAGGAAAAAAATATCGAAATAGAAATTCTAGAAAAAAGAGAATGGCTTGGAGTGTTATAATTCCAAGCCTTTTCATTTACAAATTATCATGAATTTACTTAATATTTTACTAATATTCTGCTCTTGTTTTAAACTAGAATTTTATAAAATAAAATTACCATTAATTTATTTTTCCAAAATTTCAATAAAATTAATAAATTCCTGAACAGAAAACTCTTCAGTCCGTGCAAGTCTTGTCTTTACAACTTTTTCTAGTGCAGCTCCAACTACATCCTTTGAAAATCCTAATTTTGTTAAATTGTTGGCAATACTCTTTCGCTTATTGGAAAAGGCTTCTTTTAAATATTTAAAATATTTTTCTTCTGAAATCTGGCTTTCATATCTTTTATCTTTCAAAATTTTTATTCCTAAAAATGCTGAGTCAACTTTTGGAACAGGATCAAATTTTTCTTTCGGCACAGTAAACAGATATTCTGCTTCAGCGTAAAATTGAACTGCGTGCGTAAGCAGACTCATATTTTTGCTATGAGGCTGGGAGGCAATTCGCTCTGCCACTTCCTTTTGCACCATCAAATAAATTTCATCAATATTCTCACGATATTCCAAAAGTTTGTTAATAATCGGCGAAGTTATGTAATACGGAATATTTGCCACAACTTTGACATTTTTTCTATTTTCAAAAAATTTTTCCAAATCTGCTTCCATAAAATCCTGATGAATCAATTTAAAATTTTGCTTGTTTTCAAATTTTTTAGCCAAAAACGGTATCAAATCATCATCTATCTCAAAAGCAGTCAAAAATTTAGAATTTTCAATCAATTTTTCTGTCAAAAATCCCAATCCTGGTCCTATTTCCAAAACTTCTGTTTCCTCATCAATATTTGCTATGTCTAAAATTTCATCTGACAAATTGCTGTCATTCAAAAAATTCTGTCCATATTTTTTTTTAGCCTTATGATTTTCATTTTCAAAATATTTATTTTTATTTTGATATTTTTCTTTATTTCTTTTCAATCTTTCTCCTTATTTAATGTATCCTAGAACTATTATAAATTATTCAAAAACCGATGGTTCAGCTATTCCTACATACTCAAGGTTTCTGTAAATTTCATTAAAATCAAGTCCGTATCCCACAACAAATTCATTTGGAATTTCAAAACCTATATACTGCACATCAATTTCAACTTCTCTTCTTTCAGGTTTATCCAGCAATGTACACAATGATACTTTCTTAGGATTTCTGCTTCCTAAAAGTTGTAATATTTTTTTCAGCGTAAATCCTGAATCAATAATATCTTCTACAACTAACACATTTTTCCCGCTAATTGTACTTCTTAAATCTTTCAGAATCTTAACTTCTCTAGAAGTCTGCGTTCCTTCTCCATAGCTAGAAGCCTCAATAAAGTCGATTTCAAGTGGTAATCTTATTTCTCTTATCAAATCAGCCATAAATACAATAGATCCTCTTAAAAGCCCAACAACTATAAGCGGTTCATTTTCGTTTTTAAAATCTTCTGTAATTTGTTCTCCTAATTCTTTTAATCTTTTCTGAATTTCTTCTTTAGTGATCAGTTGCTCTTTTATTCCAAATTCAACATCTTTTGTCATAATCTTCCTCCATTATTAATTTCTTTTCCAAAATAATTGTTAAAAAAATACACAAACACTAAACAGCTTCTCTTAAACTTTATTTTACCTCGATTTTCAATAATTTCAAACATAATTTAAATTTATTTAAATTCCTTCTCAAGAATTAAAAATATATATTTTCCAAAAAATTCAAAATTTTTTTAAAAATATTTAATTTATAGTATTGACTTTTTTAACTTTCATGTTATAATAGTAATGTCAAAAGAGAGTTAATTAATAATTAACAATCATTTGGCTATATAGGGAAATTTGTTTTTTTGAATAAAAGACCATTTTATGAGATAGCCCAAAAAAACATTATTTATTTAATTTCCCTATATAAAAAGGGCTATCTCATAATCCAAACTTTATTTTTTTTACAAGGTTTACAAGTATAGCCTTTCTAATCAAATCTAATTTATTTAGATTTTTTTTATTACAATTTTTTAATATCTATTTTATTATAAGTTAAAAAAATTAATACTCAAATAGTTTATTTTAAATTAAAAAATTACCATTTGAGTATTGATTTGTTATTTATTTCTATTTAACTTTTTCTACTAATTTTGTAAATTCAGCAGGGTTATTTAATGCTAAGTCTGCTAAAACTTTTCTGTCAAGTTCAATTCCAGCTTTTTTAAGTCCGTTCATTAATCTTGAATAAGAAATTCCATTTAATCTTGCAGCAGCGTTAATTCTGATAATCCATAATTCACGCATTTTTCTTTTTTTCAATTTTCTATGTTCAGTTGCGTAAGCCATAGCTTTTTTAACTGCTTCATTAGCCTTTTTATAATTTGTTTTTATGGCTCCTCTATAACCTTTTGCTTCTTTTAAAACTTTTTTATGTCTTTTTCTTCTAACTATTCCTGTTTTTACTCTTGGCATCTTCTTTCCTCCTTGATATTTTAGCCGTTTTTTGTTCTTTATATTTAATATTCAGAACTAACTTTTGTCAATTTTTAATTTTGGTTTTTTATAAAAAGCGGTTAATTCTTATTCTAAACTGCTTTTTTTAACTTCACTTTTAAATAAAAGTAATAAATTTGTTAAATTGCTTTTTTTAAAATGATTTTAAAGTAATTACTTAAACTATCTTCCTTCTTGTCCAGCCAATGCTTTTTTGATTTTTCTTTCAGCACCTTTTGGAGCGATTGCGTCTTGTCCTAGACGTTTCTTTCTTTTATGAGTCTTTTTAGTTAAGATATGGCTCTTTCCTGAGTGTCTTATAGAAATTTTTCCACTTCCTGTAACTTTAACTCTTTTTTTTGTTCCTTTATGTGT
Organism: Leptotrichia sp. HMT-225; assembly: GCF_030644325.1. Lineage (NCBI taxonomy): Bacteria > Fusobacteriati > Fusobacteriota > Fusobacteriia > Fusobacteriales > Leptotrichiaceae > Leptotrichia > Leptotrichia sp. HMT-225. Next base: position 1,460,842 of record NZ_CP130323.1, read on the forward strand.
TTTCATTTTTGGCATTTTCTTTCCTCCTAAATCACTTTTCACTTTTTTAAATTTTGCCTTTATTTTTTAGGCGATAATAAAATAAATTTTTGAACCTGTTCTTTTCCGTATTTTTTCTCAACTGTTGCAGTTTCTTCAAAATGGCTTGCAAACTCGTCTAATACTTTAATAGCAGATTCTGCATGTAATCTTTCTCTACCTGTAAGTCTTAGGCTGACTTTTACCTTATGCTCCTTGGCTATAAATTTTTCAATTTGAGAAATTTTTGTTTCTTTATCATGCTCGTCAATATGAGGTTTAATTCTAATCTCTTTAATAACGACATTTTTTTGTTTTTTCTTATTTTCCTTGTCTTTCTTCGTTTTCTCATACTTGAATTTTCCATAGTCCATAATTTTGCATACAGGCGGTGTTGCATTTGGTGAAATTTCAACTAAGTCCAATTCTTTTTCTGCCGCAAGTGCTAACGCATCTCTAGCTGACATTACTCCAAACTGTTCTCCATCATCACCAACAACTCTAATTTCTCTTGCCCTAATTCGCTCATTCATTCTTGGCTCATCAGATCGGTTATTTCCTCTTATAAAAAACACCTCCTAATTTTTTTACAATAAAAAAACAAGATATAAGAAACCTTGCTCAATAGTTATTATATAAATAAATTTCACAACAAAATTATCATAACAAAAATACTTATTTCATTATAAAATATCAAATAACTAATACCCAACTCATCTTGAAAATAGAATAAAACATTCTACTTTTATTTGGAAAATCAATCCAAAACCTAAATATATTGATGGAAAGGTGAGAAACAATGTTTCTACTTCTAATTTAATTACTAAAATAGTTTATCATATTTTATTTTATTTTGCAAGGAAATTTTGAAAATTTTTCCCATTTCTTGTCCTTGACATTTTATAAAAAAAATAGGCATATCTTTTGGATATACCTTCGGTAGTCCTTAATGAATAAGGCTCTTAATCTTTTATTACCATTCTTTCCTTAAATAAATAAGGCTTTAATGTAAATAAATTATAATATACGTTAAATATTTTGTCAACTACATTCTTTATTTTTTGACAAAAGTTAATTTTTATGCCAATCATTTGGAAAATCCATTCTCGATAAAATATCATTTATATTTATAATATTTTCTAATTTATCTTCTAAAGTTTTGATAATCAATTTTAATTTTTCTGTTAGTGCATCAAATTCTTCTTTAGAAAGAAATAATTTTAATCCTTCATAAATCGTAAAGAGTTTTTGATTTCTGTTTGATGTCATATCACTAACTCTTTTTATATTAACAGTTTCTCTCGAAGAAAATTCGTATAACCTTTCGTTATGGGCAGCAACATTTCTAAAATGAGAGCTAGCAACTAAATAAGTTCTTACAAATGAATGAGTTATATTTGGAAGATTACCATATTCTTCTTTATACAAATTTTTAAAATGATCGCAAATTTTATCATATACATTTTTATGTAAACAAGAATATAGTTTGCTAATATCTCCAAAAGTTAAATAGTGAATTATAATCCAAAAAGGAATATTATCTTTTGTAGTGTTATAATGTCTTATTATCATTTTTTCATTATCTTTTTTTATCTTTTTCAACGTATTCACTACCATTGAAATTTTAAGAATATTTGAATTTTTCTTTCCAGCATTGTAATTCTCTAAAAGAAGATACGAATTTTTTTTCAAAATTCCATTTGTTTCAGAGAAATAATAAGAAATAGCTGTTTTGAAAAAACTTTCAAGCAATGTCAAATTATCAAAAAATAAAATTCTCAATTCCCTATCAAAATCATGAAGACTTTTTAAATACTTAAATTTAAAATTTTCAATATATTTATCTTTTCCCCTCAAATTTTTATTTTTTTCTAAAAAAGGAGCTTTATAAAAATTTATAATAGAATAGTAATTAAATCTTTTCAAAATAGAAATTGTATCTTTATCAATGCTCATTCTGCTTGATATAATCATTTCCTGCTCTTTGAACTTTTTAAATGGCTGATCCACAAAAAATCTCCTTTCCAAAATATCAGAAAAGCCCTCCAAATAGAGAGCCTTTATATTAATTTAAATTATAATTTCAGCCTATATCGACTTCTATTTAAGAAATCATTGATATAGTACGATCCGCATATTATTTATAACACTTTTATTACTTTTTGTCAACCACATTTTTAAATTTTTTTTAATAAATCCCAAAACCTCCTCCCCATCACTTCCTTTATTTTCTTTCCCTTTTCAGCCAAAATCCCCCCTATTTCAAAATCTAAAAAAGTAAAAATTATAAAAACTAAATTGTTCTAACAATACGGAAACCAAACATAGATGATGAACCATCACATGTATTACTACCTCGATAAGATATTTCATATTCTTCTAAAGAATCCTCAATCCATTCGACTGAACCTCCTTTCACTCTTCTATTGCCTTCTATTTCATCATATATATATGAAGTTTTTTCAGATATATATCCATCTCCATCTGTATCATAACACCATTCATATACATTTCCACTACAATCATAAATCCCCAATTGATTTGGTTTTTTCGTTCCTACATCATGAGTTTGTCCTCCCGAATTTCCACGATGCCAAGCAACTTCATCTAAATTGTTACTACCCGAATAGTCATAATTAAATGTCCCATCTTGCATAGCAATTTCTCCTCCTCTTGCAAACCATTCCCATTCTACTTCTGTTGGCAATCTAAATCCTTCAGTTTTTCTAAAATCTGCTACATTTGGATATTCTGTTTTACTATTTGATTGATGTATTCTTAATATTTCTTCTTCTTTTCGACTTAAATCGTATACTGGTTTTAATCCATATTTTTGACTTAATTTATTACAAAACTCCAAAGCATCCCACCAAGATACATTCTCAACTGGACGTCTTCCACCTTTAAAATAAGACGGATTGTTTTCCATTACTTCCATCCACATATCTTGTGTTGTCTGATATTTACAAACTTCTAAATTGCAAACTTCTCTTTCTTCGTTAAAAAATGATGGCGTGTATTTTCCTCCATTTACTATAACCATATCTTTGAATGTCGGTCTTCCAGCTATTCTTTTACCATTTTTTATTTTTTGAGAAGCTGATTTTATTTTGAATTTTTTATAGCTTTTTTTCAAAACATCTATTTTATCAGATAAAATATTTGATAAAGAATCTATACTTTTAGTTGCTTCTAATAAATTATTTGTTGTAATTTTCTTTTCTTCTTCATTTTCAGTTTCTAGTATAAATTTATTTTCAACTGCGTTTTTAACAATTTCTTCTATATCAGCACCGCAGTAGCCTTCTGTTTCTTCTGCCAGTTCCTTTAAATCTATATAATCTGACATTTTTCCTCTTTTTTCAAGGTGAATTTCAAATATTCTTTCTCTTTCTTCCTCATTCGGAAAATCTATGAAAAATACTTCATCAAATCGCCCTTTTCTTAGAAATTCTGGTGGAAAGGCTGTTATATCGTTGGCTGTTGCTACTACGAATACTGTGTTTTCTTTTTCCTGTAACCAAGTCAGGAATTGTCCAAATAAACGTTTTGTTATGTCGCTTGCTCCACCGTTTTGATCTATTCCTGCAAAGGCTTTTTCTATTTCATCTATCCATAAAATACATGGACTTATTGATTCGGCTGTTTTTAATGCTACTCTCATATTGTATTCTGATTCTCCAACATATTTTCCCAAAAGTCTTCCTATATCCAGCCTTAATAATGGAACATTAAACAATCTTGCACTTGCTTTTGCTGCCAAACTTTTACCACAGCCTGGCATTCCTACAAGCAGTACTCCTTTTGGCGTATCCACTCCAAATTTCTTGGCTTCATCCAGTCTTCTAAATACCTGTGCTTTAGAACTTAACCATTCTTTCAGCCCTTCAAGTCCACCAATTTCTTCAATTTTTTCCTTAAAATCAATAATTTCCAAAATTGAAGATTTTTTAATTATTTGCCCTTTTTCACGAATGATTATATCTCTTCCCGAAATTGAAATATTATTTTTAGATTCAATTATCATATTAAGCACGTGATCTATTTCCAGTTTTGTCAGCCCTTTTAAGGAAATCGCCACTTCTCCAACATCTTTTTTATCCACATTCACTTTATTTTCCTTAGCAAAGTTCCAAATATATTTTTCAATCTCGTCTTTTGTCATGTTTGGTATATCGAGTATTGAAGTAAATTTTTCCAAATCCTTCGGCACTGTTTCTGCTTCTGTTACAACAATCACTGTAAAATTATAATCTGAATTTGAATATCTAGTTTCTGCTATTTTCTTTATAAATGCAATATTTCTAGCATCTTTCATTTCCTCTTCCGCATTTTTAATTATCAAGAATACATTCGTTTTCACACCTTCCGAAAACAGAATATTTAAAAAACTATACAAATCCACAATTTCATCACTTTTAACCTTCGTTTCAAAATTTACAGCTCCAAAGGCCCTATATTCAAAAATCGCCTTATTTTCATATTTTTTAGTTGCTTCTGTTACAATTGTGTCAACTTCCTTGTAATCTCCGCTGTGTACCCAAATTATAGGTCTTCTTGCCCTTAAATACTTTGATAAATTTGTTTCCATTTTTCCTCCTGATTTTTTATTTATTTCATTTTTTTATAAATATGCTCGAACTCATCTAAAATTAAACTGATAAAAACTAAATAAACCTAACATTACAAAGTGTAATTAGAATTTTTTAACTTCAATTTTAAAATGATACTATTATTTTTACCAACCAAACAGCCCTCCAATAAAACTTCCCGCTGCACCAAATACTGAACTTACGGCACTTCCTACTGCTTTTACACCTGAAACTACTGCTGTTCCTACTGCTTTCACTCCTTCCCATGCTCCTTTTGCAACGCTTTTTACAACATTTACTCCAGCCTTAACTATTTCAACTGCTCCATTGACTATTGGTTTGGATATTTCTCCTATTCCTTTGGCTATTGCTCCACCAACTTTACTTCCAGCTATTCCACAAACAGCACCAGCTGCAAGAGCAACTCCAACTCCTATTATAGTTCCAACAGCTCCTATTGTTCCTAATCCAACTATTGCAGCCATTGCAGCACCATATCCCCAACTTGAGGCAATAATTGCTCCATAAGCAGAGCCTACTGATGTTCCAACTCTTTTTGTCGCTTCACCTAGACTTATTTCACCTGAACCTAATTTAAACGCTGTTCCTATAATATCCATTGAAGAAGCCGCTACTGCTCCAACAATATTATTATTTGCTAAAACTCCTGTAAGAACTTTTGGTACAATATTTTTTTCAACTGCAACTCTTATTCCACCTGCAATTGCTGTTGAAAGTCCCATTGAAGTTCCAGTCTTCACTCCAGCCTCGATTACTTCAGCAACTTCCACTTCTTCACCAGAAACAAGTTTTGTTCCAACATCCAAAGCCATTCCGATACCAATTCCCATAGTTCCATTAATTACAGCCTGTTTTCCTAGTTGTTTGCTTATTGCAAGAGCGTCTACATCTTTTTCAAAACTGAATTTTACTGCTTCTTTGTCGCCAGACTGGTATTTTTCCTGAATATTTTTTATTTCTTCCTTGCTTATATTTTTACTTTCCACTTCTCCAAATTTCACTTTATCTACTGAATTTGGAATATCTCCAGTCTGATCTGATGGAACTAATTTTGACTGAAATTTATATTTGTAGCCTTGCTGCCTATCGTAAAATGATTTTGCAGTTTCATTCGCATTTTTATAGGCTTTTGCCTGATATTTTCTTACAATCTTGCTAGAATCTTCTATTGTCATGTCAATCGAATTTTTTCCATAAGTTTCGCCTATTTCCGGCTTTAGTGCCTTTGCATAGTAATTTTTTTCTTTAACTGCCGCATCTATATTGAACGTTCCAGCATGACGTTCTTCAAATATAAATCCATCTAAATTAGGATTTTGGCTTATTTCTCCAGTTTTAGTTGTAAGTGCTGACAAAATTTCCTCATTTGCCTTGCCTATAGTTGTATTTACATTGTCAACATAGGTATTTGCTCTACTTGCACTCAATGTATTTGCTACTATTTGCGGATCGTTTATTGCGGCTGCCTCATATATCATTGCCTCGTTGTAATTTGCTAAAATCTCACTGTTTTCCTTCATATTCCCAATAATTTGCTGTCTATCCACAACTTCTGCATTTTTCGCATCTTCCGTAATCTTATTAAGTATTACATCTCCCACATAATCACTGCTGCTTATCCCAGCTTTTTGATATTTTTCGACTTCCTTTTTCTTGTCAAAATAAATTTCAACTCCTGCCATAAGTTCATCAGCCATTTTTTCTATTTCCTCTGGCTTCTTCACCACTAGTTCATTTTGCAATTCATGAATTAACCAGTTTCTCAAATCCTTTTTATTTTCACTTTTTTCATTTTGAGCATAACTTTTTAAAAATTTTTTGATAATTTCCTCTGTTTTTCTTCTTCTGCTCCCTCTTAATCTAAACATTTTTTTCCTCCTTATTTTCATATATTTCTATTGTCCTTTTAAGTTCATTTTTTAATTTTTCCTGTAATTCAATTGGTTCTAAGATTTTTACATTTGAAAAAAATTGTGCAAAATATACCAATGCAAGTTTGTTATCACATTCAAAGGTATAAATTCCATCCTTCTTATTTAAAAGTCTAGGTCTGTTTGTCAAAACTTTTTCATATAATTCCACTCCTTTTTCTGTAAATTCAACTTTAACTGTGTTCTTATACGATAAAAATGGATCAAAATTTTTATACACATCATCAATATATTTTTTATCTTTTATTTCAATATTTTCATTTGTAAACCATACTTCTTCTATTTCTGAAATTCTGTAATTCCTATAGTCATTATTTTTTTCACAGTAGCAGAACAAGTAAGATCTATTTTCATCATCTGCCACTTTTACAAAATACGGATTTACTAACCTTATATATTTGTGATATTTTATTTTTATTTTTCTCTTACCCTGCATTCCTTCCTTAATTTTCCTAAAAATCTTTTCAAATAATATTTCTTCACGTCTATATCGTAAATTATTAATATACGTAAAAATTATATTTCTCCAATATTCAGCCTCAGTTTCAACTCTGCTTCTAACAAAAGTATCCATAAAAATTTCATCATTATTTTTATTCAAGTTAAACTGCAGGACTTCTCCTGAAAAGTTCCCCAATTCGACTTTATTCAAATTTTTGTCCATATAATATTTAAAAATTATGTTCCCTATTCTTCCTACGGGTATTTTAAAATACTCCGAATCACTTTTTATAATTTCATTCATAAAATCCGAAATTGTAACTCTAACCTTCTTCATAGCCAATCTCCTAAAACAATACTTTTTTTAAACTTCTAAACCTAATTTTAAGTTATTTCTTTTAAATTTAATTCTAAACTATCTTTTCTAAACAAATTATATCTAATCTCAAATATAAATTCAAGGAAATATTTGTTTTTAATTTTTGTTCCCCTAAAAAATAGAAAACGCTGAAAATATCAAAAAAAATCAATTAATTTTAATTATTTCTGTTCCTTAAAGCAGAATTCACTTTTTTTCCAAACAATATTCCCTTATTTTAAAAATTGTGATATAATTTTGAAGTTATTTCATTTTAAGATTAAATACAAAAATAATTGGAGGTGAGATGGTAAAACTTAAAGATATTGAAAAAAATTATGCTAATTTTGATTTGAAAATAAATTTGAAGATTAACAAAGGGGAAATCTTTGGATTAATTGGGCAGTCAGGAAGTGGAAAATCAACAATTTTGAGAATTATTCAAGGGATTTTGAAGGCTGATAAAGGAGAAGTTAATATTGCAAATAATACTGAAGTTGCTTATATTTTTCAGGAATTTAATCTTTTGTATAACAAAAATGTCTTTGATAATGTTGCTCTTCCGTTGATTTTAAAGAAAAAGTTTTCAGCTGAAAAAGTTGAGGAAGTTTTAAAATTTGTCGGGCTGTCTGACAGGAAAGAATCATTTATTGCTTCTCTTAGTGGCGGCGAAAGGCAGAGAGTAGCTATTGCCCGTGCGTTAGTGACAAATCCGCAATTACTACTTTGCGATGAAGTTACGGCTTCTTTGGATAAATCTGTAAAAGATGAAATACTTGACTTGTTTGAGGAAATAAATAAAAAATATGGAACGACCATTTTAGTTGTTACTCACGAACTGGAAGTTGTAAAAAGGCTATGCAGCAGGGTGGCTATTATTGAAAAAGGTAAAATTACAGATATTTTCAATGTTAATCAGAAGGATTATGAAAAATCAAACAAAAGTTATGCCGATTATGTGAGGGAGGTTCTAAAATGATAGATACTGAATTATTAATTGCAATAAATGACACTTTTATAATGGTTCTCATTCCTACAATATGTGCAGTATTTTTGGGAATCCCTTTAGGAGCCGTGGTATTTTTGACTGATAAAGGCAGTATTAAGGAAAATAAGTTTATAAATATTCCATGCAACATTTATATAAATGTAGTTAGAAGTTTCCCGTTTTTAATATTTGTAGTTATATTAATACCTCTCACACGGTTAATTTTTGGTACTGCTTTTGGACTGTTTCCTGCAAGTTTTCCAATTTGCTTTGTAGCTGTGGCTCTGTATGCGAGATTTACAGAACAGTCCTTTTATGATGTGAATAGCGGAATAATTGATGCGGCTTTGTCAATGAAGGCAAGTGTATTTCAGATTGTATGGCATTTTTTGCTTGTTGAAGCGAGAAGCAGCCTTGTGCTTGGTTTAACTTCAGCAATTATCAGCTTTATCTCATACTCTACTGTAATGGGAGTTGTTGGTGGAGGCGGAATTGGCGACTATGCAATGCGATATGGATATAATGAATACAACTATGCCCTTGTATATAGGGTTGTAACAATAATGATAATCATTGTATTTTCAATACAGATTATTGGAAACAGAATATCAAAAAATTTAGATAAGAAAAGGAGAATTTACTAATGTCAAAAAAATTATTAATTTCATTAGCTGTAATATGTGTGCTAGTTTTAGCATTTGTTGGAATAAATTTAAAAAAGGATAATGTAATCAGAATTGCTGCGGCTGGATATCCGATGGATGAAATTGTGAAAATAGCAGCTGAAGACTTGAAAAAGGAAGGTTATGATGTAAAAATTACTGTATTAACAGATTATGTTACTGCAAATGTTGGTTTAAATGCCAAAGACTTTGATGCAAATTTTCACCAGCATGAGCCATTTATGCAAGTTTTTAATAAGAAAAATAACGGAAAACTTGTAAAAGTTAAAGGGATTTATGATGTTTATGTAGGTTTTTATTCAAAAAAATACAAAAATAAGGTAGAAATTCCAAATGGAGCAAAAGTTGCTATTCCAAATGATGTGACAAATCAGGATAGAGCTTTGAGAATACTTGCAAATGAAGGTTTAATTGAGTTGAAACCAAAAGATGGACTTTATAATTTGAATGATGTTATTAACACGAAGAAAAATTTCAAATTTATGGCAGTTCCTATTCCATCACTAGTGCAAGCATACCAAGAAGCTGACTTGGCATTTAACTGGCCGTCACATATGCTAAAAATTGGAGTTCACGTAAAAGATGCCTTATTTATTGAAAAAAATGCAAATGGTAAATACGCTGTAAGCCTTGTGGCAAGAGAAGATAACAAAAATAGTAAAAAAATACAAGATTTGACAAAAGCTATGACTTCTGAAAAAGTTAAGAAGTTCATTGAAGAAAAATATGCTGGGCAAGGATTCCCTGTATTTTAAAAAATAAAAATATTTTATAGTCATTTCAAATTGACATTCTTCTCGAAACTTAAAATTTATTAAGTTTTTATGACTTTAAATTTACAAATTTTTGAATAAAGATTGCTCTACTAAGGGCAACTTTTTTTATGAAAAAAGTTTTAAAATTAATCATAATGAGGTATAATATAAAACAAACACATTCTTTAGTAAAGGAAAACAAATTTATGAAATATATTTATAATATTGATAAATTAAAAAATCATAATGAAAATACAGTATTTGAGGAAAAAATAGGTAAAAAGGCTCAAAATTTGCTTGAACTTGCTGCCAATGGATTTAATGTCCCGCATTTTTCAGTCATTACTAACAGATATTTTAAGGAAATTATACTAAAAGAAATTGAAAAACATAACCAAGAAGCAGGAAATAATGATGAAATTAAGGATTGGGATGCTGTATTTAGCGGAAATACCGAAAGAAAAATTGAAAATATAATTAGAATTATAAAAAATCATAAAATTAGGGGAGAATTTGAAAAAGAAATTGAAAATGTACTAAATGAAGAAAGTTACTATGCTGTGAGATCTTCGTCAATAGAAGAAGACAGCAGCAATTTTTCATTTGCAGGTCAGTTTGAAACATATCTATATATAAAAAAAGAAAATATAATGGAAAAAGTGAAGGAAGTATGGATTTCTTCCTTTTCCTCACATGTCATGAAATATAGAAAAGAAGGAAAAATAAACAATGAAATAAATGTTCCGGCAGTAATAATTCAGGAAATGGTAAATTCTGAAAAGGCCGGAGTCGGATTCAGCGTAAATCCCGTAAATGGACATTATGATGAAATAGTAATTTCAGGAACTTATGGGCTGGGAACAAGTATAGTTGATGGAGATGAAAATGGAGATCTGTTTATATATAATAAAAAAACGAAAGAAATTAAAAAGGAAATAAGAACAAAAAAAATAAGACAGGTTTTAGATTTTGAAAATAAGAAAATAAAGGCAGAAGAAATAAATATTGAAGATGAAGTGTTAAACGACAGTGAAGTACAGGAGCTTGGAGAAAATATTATAAATATTGAAAAATATTATGGAAAACCTCAGGATATGGAATGGGCATTTGAAAAGGGGAAACTTTATATATTGCAGTCAAGACCTGTAACTACATTAGAAAAATCAAATGAAAAAACATCAAATACAATAATATGGGACAACAGTAATATTGTAGAAAGCTATCCTGAAATTACACTTCCTCTTACCTTCAGCTTTATAAGAAAAGCCTACTCTGACGTATATAAAAGATTTTCAGAAATTACGGGAGTACCTCCGAAGGTTGTTGAAAGCTATCAGGTTGTATATGACAATATGCTTGGATTACTGAAGGGAAGAGTTTACTATAATCTGATAAACTGGTACAAACTTCTCATGCTGTTTCCTAATTCACGTAATAATAGCAAATTTATGGAGCAGATGATGGGAGTGAAAAAGGAACTGTCTGAAGAAGATATAAAGGAAAATCTTCTGGAAGCGGAAGAAAAAATGTCTTCGTGGGAAAAATTCAGAAACAGGATTGAAAAGCTGAAAGCAGGAGGAACATTGTTTTTAAATATGTTTTTGATTGAGAACAAGGCTAAAAAGTTTTATAAGCTCATAGATGAAAATCTTAATGGAAAAAATAGCAGTCTGGAGGAAAAAAGCGTAAAGGACTTAAAAAAATATTACAAGTTTCTTGAAAATAAATTTTTAAAAAACTGGGAAATACCTATTATAAATGATTTTCTTGTAATGGTTTGGTTCGGTCTTTCAAAAAAAGTAGCAGAAAAATATATAAAGGAAAATTTTGAAGAAGTACATAATATTCTTATTGCTCAGGAAGGAAATGACATGATAAGTGTCGAGCCTTCAAAATATATTATGAAAATGAGCAGTATAATAAAAAAGGATAAAGATTTACAGAATGAAATAAAAAGGATAATTGCAAAAACTGCAACAGATGTCAGTATTGAAAATTTAATTGGAAATAAAGAATTTAATATATTACTGGAAGAATATATGGAAAAATTTGGAGACAGGACAGTACATGAGCTGAAACTTGAAGCATTGACATTGAGGGAAGATCCGTTATTTCTAATCAGGATGATATATTCAATTTCAATGACAAAGGAATCGGCGGAACACAGTAAAAGGAACATTTCGGAGGAACAGAAAAAGATATATGAAAATCTGAAAATCAGTCCGTTGAAAAAATTTATACTGAAAAAAACAATATCCTATGCAAAAAAGTTTATTCGATTAAGGGAAAACCTGCGATATGAAAGGACAAAGGTTTTTGGCATGGTCAGAAAAATTATGAAAAAAATGGGAGTCTATCTGAAGGAAGAAAATATAATAGTTCATGAAAGGGATGTATTTTATCTGACAATAGATGAAATTTTTGGACTGATAGACGGTGCACTAATTGATACAGACTTAAAAAAGCTGATAGATTTAAGAAAGGAAAAATATAAGGAATATGAAGAAGGAGCTGTCCTTCCTGACAGATTTTTAACGAGAGGATTTTTAGGGGAAAACTTTCATTATGAAGATTTAACAGGAAATGAACAGGAAGATAAAAATATTCTTAGAGGAACAGGATGCAGTAAAGGAGTAGTCAAGGGGAAAGTAAAAATTGTATTAAATCCTATGAATACAGAAGTTGAAGATGGAGATATTGTCGTTACAAAATCTACGGATCCTAGCTGGGTTATGGTTTTTCCTTTGTTAAAGGGGCTTATAGTAGAAAAGGGGAGTCTCTTGTCTCACAGTGCAATTATTTCACGTGAAATGAATATACCTGCCATAGTTGGAGTGCAGGGAGCAACAACTGCTTTAAAAACAGGGGATTTTGTCCAGTTTGATGGAAGTACAGGAATAATAAAAAAATTGGATGAAATATAAAATTAGAAAAAACAGATTAAAATTTTTATACAGATAAATTTGGAGGAAGTTATAGATGAAAAGCGAAGTAAAAGAAAACAGGGTTGATTTTTCTTTGATAAGGTATTCTCAATGCTGGGAAGATACAGAGGTTTTGCTCGAAAGTCTTAATATACAGGAAAATGATATATGCTTTGGGATACTGTCTGCGGGAGATAATGTGTTTTCCATGCTTGCAGAAAATCCCAAAAAAGTGGTGGCACTTGATATAAGTTTTCCTCAGATAGCACTTGCAAAACTGAAAAAGGAAGTTTTTAACAGCCTGTCCTATGAAGAAATGCTTGAGTTCATGGGAGTAATGAAATCTGATAAAAGAATTGAAATATATGACAGGATAAAAGAAAATCTTGATAAAGAAGTGAAGGAATACTGGGATTTTAATAAGGAAGCGATTCAAAAGGGAATAATACATGCCGGAAAATTTGAAAAGTTTTTTAAAATTTTTAGGGAAAAGATACTTCCTTTTGTGCATAGTAAAAAAAGGATAGAAAAACTTCTTGAAAAAAAATCCAGGCAGGAAAGAATTGAATATTATGATAACCACTGGAACAATTTCAGATGGAAACTGATGTTTAAGCTGTTCTTTTCAAAATACATAGTTGGGAAACTGGGAAGGGATAAGGAATTTTTCAGATATGCAGAAAAAAATATTTCTGAAGAAATGAAGGAAAGAAGCAGATACGCCCTCTGTGAGCTAAATCCATATGAGAATCCCTATATTAACTATATTCTGACAGGAAATTACCGTAAGGATTGTCTTCCTTATTTTCTTAGAAAAGAAAATTTTGATAAAATCAGAAGAAATCTTCATAAGGTAGAAATTTTACAGAGTTCAGTCGAAGAATATCTGGATCAGATTGATTTTAAAATAAATAAATTTAATTTAAGTGATATATTTGAATATATGTCAGCTGAAAATTACAGTAAATTAATGGAAAAAATTTACGACAATGCTGAAAATAATGCCTTACTGGCATATTGGAACTTAATAGTTGAAAGAAATTCAGAAAAACTTGATTATAAAAAGACGGATAGCGAAATAGCAGTTACTGGAAAAGAAAAAAATGTAAACGGAAAAAAATATGAAAGGATGAAGGAGCTGGATAGGAAGCTTCATGAAAAGGATATGACATTTTTCTATACGGATTTTGTAGTGGAAAAGGTGATAAAAAATGGAAATAATTAAAATGATATTTGTTCTGGCGGCTTTTATACTCTTTTTCCTTCTGCTTAACAAGCTTGAAAAAAGTGAAAAACTTAATTCGGAATTTATAAGGAAGATTCTGCATATAGGCTCAGGAATTGGTGGGCTGACACTTCCTTTTATCTTTGAAAGAAAAAGTTCGGTTGTAATACTTGGGATAGTATTTCTTATACTACTTGTTTCTATACGAATTGTAAAAAATAAAGTGACAGGATTTAAAAAAGTACTGGAAACAAAAAACAGGAAGACTTTAGGGGATATATACTTTATTATGAGTATTTTGGGATTATGGCTTGTTTCAAGTGATAATAAGGTAATGTACGCCCTTCCGCTTATAATTCTTATGCTTTCTGATGCCTTTGCGGCTCTTATAGGGGAATTTTACAGCAAGTATAAATTTAATACGGGATTTGGAACAAAGTCGATAGAAGGCTCGGTAACATTCTTTCTGACAACATACTTCATATGTATAAACTTCTTTCTGTTTTTCAGTAATATCGGAAGTATAAACATTGTGCTTGTTTCTCTTCTGCTAAGTATTCTTACAATGATTCTTGAAGTTATTTCATGGAATGGTCTGGATAATCTTTTTGTGCCGCTTTTTGTGTATCTATTTCTAAGATTAAATTTATATTTGACAGCACAGGAGCTGATGTATAAATTTTGGGTAATAATGATACTTCTTATAATTATAATATTGAATAGAAAAAAGACTACGCTTACAAGAGTTGCACAAACTGCAAGTTTATTTTTTCTTTACATCGTTATGATAATTGGAGGAATAAAATGGCTTATTCCACCGCTAATAATGTATCTTGGCTATTATCATTTCACGCCCAAGGTAAGAGGGCAAGTAAAAGATTCTCTCAAGGGCCTTCTGACAATAGCATTTTCAACAGCAATCTGGCTTGCTATGAGCATTATACTTGATAAAAATAAAATGTATCTTATTTATATATTTACTTTTTCGCTGCATTTTGGAATTATAAATTTAATAAGAGATAACGCTGGAAATGTAAAACGGGAAACATTTAGGATGAATTTTCTGATGGGAAGTATTGGAAAAGCACTAATTTTCTTTATAATAAATTATCTTGCCTTGTCAAGAATTTGGGATTTTAAAATGCTAATTGGAATAGTAGTTTTTATATTTGTCGGAATATTTATTTATGAAACAAGTATGAAGGTTTTTTATATTATTGAAAAGGAAAAGGAGCTTAGCGGAGAAACAAAAGTATTTATAGCTTCTGGAATAGTTTTTATCTGTTCTATACTGCTATTAGGAATTGGAATGCTATAAAATTGTCAAAAGGAGAAAATTTAAAAATGAAAATCAAGCGATACATAATAACAGAAAATAACCAAATAAATAAAAACTATTTAGAAAAATATATTACGGAAAATAACATTTCACAAAATGAAATTCCAAAAATACAAATAGAACATCCATCTGAAATTATTGTTTTTTATAATGAACACGAAAAAGCTGGAAGTCTTAATTTATGGCACAATCGTCCTAATTACAATGGAAAGGCAACATCATATATTGGCAATGTAAATATTTTGGAAAAATATCGAAAAAATGAAACAGAAATATTTAATGAAATTTTTGAAAGTCTTAAAAAAGAAGGAATAGAAACAATAATAGGCCCTTTAAATGGAACTACTTGGAATACATATCGTTATGTTACTGACAAAGGACATCGTTCGCCATTTCTTATGGAACCTTGGAATGAAGACTATTATGTGGAACTCTTTGAAAAACTTGGCTTTAAGCCTCTTGCCTATTATATTTCAACAGTAATGGAAAATATGAATCCTGTTCAAAGGGGACATTTATCTAAAAAAATTGAAAAGTTGAAAAAATTTGACTACTATAAGGATATAACAGTAAAATCTGCAGAAAATGAAGATTTAATCACTGTGCTGAATAAAGTTTACGACTTGACAATTGAGGCATTTAAAAATAATTTTCTTTATTCTGAATTGGATAGAGAAATATTTTTGAAAATGTATATGAGCTATGAAGATAAAATTGTAAAAAAATTTTTTAAAATGCTTTATTTAAAAGACGAATTAATTGGCTACGTATTTGGAATACCTGATTATGCCGAACTTCAATACAAAGAAAAAGTAGAAACTATGATTCTTAAAACGATTGCAATTTCTCCTAGATACAATGGAAAAGGCATGGGGTATATTCTGATAGATGAACTTGTGAAGGAAGCGGAACATTCAGGCTATAAAAATGTGATTTATGCCTTGATGCATGAAAAAAATATATCAAAAAATATCGGCTCACTTTTAGGAGATGAGTTAAGAAGATATGCCCTGTTTATAAAGGAGCTTTAAATAAAAGGCGGTGTAGAATGACAATAATTGACAAAATTAAAGATTTGAGAAAACAATATCCAGACAATACAGCATTATTTGATTTAAAGACAGCAAATAAGATTACTTTTACTCAAATTGATACAAAATCAGATGAAATTTGCAGTTATTTGATACAAAAAGGATTTGAAAAAGGAAATAAAATCGTTGTTTTTGTCCCCATTGGCATAGAATTTTATCTTATTCTGACTGCAATATTTAAAATGGGACTGCAAGCTGTGTTTATTGATCCGTATGCTGGTATTGAGCATATAAATAAATGCTGTGAAATGATTTCTCCTGACGGAATAATTGGAAGCGGAAAAACACTTTTAAAAGGATTCTTTTTAAAGGGAATCAGAAAAATTGGCAAAAAAATTAATTATATTAAAATGATGGAACATTCTGAAAAACTTTCGATATATGAAAAAAATAAAAATCAGAAAAAAATTCAAAACGAAAAAATTGACGGAAATACACCTGCTCTTATCAGTTTTACAAGCGGGAGTACAGGCTTTCCAAAAATTATTATGAGAGCGCATGAATTTTTACTTGGACAGCACAATGTACTTGAAAAAAATCTAAAATTTGAAAAAGAAACAGCTGTTTATTCTTCATTTCCGATATTTCTTCTTTCACATATGGCAACAGGAACAACTACCTTTATTCCTGACTTGAACTGGCGAAAACCTGTCGAGTCAGATTTTGGGAACATTGTTAAGCAAATAACAGAAAATAATATACAAAACATCATCTTGCCTCCTGCAATATTTGAAAACATCGTGAAATTTTGCAAAGATGAAAAAATAATGCTTGAAAATGTTCAAAAGGTATACACAGGTGGAGCACCTGTCTTTTACAGCCTTATGAAAAAGATTAAAGAAGTTTTTGCAAATGCTAAAATTATAGCCTTGTATGGAGCGTCAGAGGCTGAACCCATTTCAGTATTAAATTTTGAAGACATAACAGAAGAAGATATTGAAAATATGAAAAATGGTGATGGACTTCTCGCTGGAAAAATTGTTAATGAAATAGAACTTAAAATAGAAGAATTAGAAAAAACGCCTGAAAAAAATAAAATTTCAGAAATCAAGGGCGAAATACTTGTAAGGGGTGAAAACGTAGTTGATGGTTACTTAAATATTGAAAAAAATTCTGATGAAAACTGGCACAGAACAGGAGATATGGGATATATTAACAAAAAAGGTCAACTTATACTGCTAGGAAGAGTTAAAGGGCGAATACAGATTGAAGAAAACATTTATTATCCTTTTACTGTAGAAACTGGCTTTTCATTTTGCAAAAACGTGAAAAAATCAGTTCTTACTTCTAAAAATAATAAACTGTATCTAATTGTTGAAAGAAACCCTGAATTTAAAGGAAATTTATCTGAGGATAGTGAAATTAACGAACTAAAAGAAAAATTTGGAATATTTAAAATAATTGAAACTGAAATTCCTATGGACAAAAGACATAACAGTAAGACCGATTATAAAAGGCTGGAAGAGATAGTTAAAAAAATTTAAAAATTTAAATTCAGAAAGGAAATTTTATGAAAACAGAAGCAAAAGAATTAATTCAGGAGGGATTAAAATTATTTTCATCATACAATAGAGATACTTTAAAAATGTTTTATCGTTCGGCAAAAGAAAACGGAGCGGATTTATCACATCTGGATAAGAAATATCAAACTTATACACGTGCTAAGGCAAAAGGAATGTTTTTTGACCTCGCATTAGGATTTCTTGATGCTTTCGCAAGTGCAGGAAGTCCTGTAATGGTAATAGATAACACAAAATCTGAACGATATAATGAAAAAAAATTAATATTAAGATACAAAATTAAAGATTTTCTTGAAGAAACAAATGTAGATGATAATACTGGATATTTACTTTCAATGATTGAGTTTTATTGCCAGTAAAATAAATATTGTAAGAGGAGAAAATAAAAATGAACGAAAGTAATATAAATTCAAAAAAATCAATAACCCAAAATATAAAAAACTTCAAAATATACTTAAATGAACGGTTTCCATTAGGAAAAAACTCTTTTTTCGTATTGATTTTTACTTTGTCAGGATATATTTACACAGGATTATTATATAATTCAAAAATTATAACGCCAATTTTGTCAAAAGAAGTCAATAGAGTGTCACTGCTCTGGGATAAAGAAATTGATAAAGTACCAATGATCTGGTATAAACTACTTCCTTTATTTATCATAATATTCATGTTTTTCTTTCAGCTGAGAATTACAGATGAATTTAAGGATTATGAAGAAGATTTAAAATATCGGTCTTACCGTCCTGTTCAAAGAGGTATAATTTCCTTAAAAACATTAGGAAAAACAGGAATTGTAACTGTTATAATACAAATAATGCTTGCACACGTTATAGATCCTGAAATTATTTATTTTATGATATTTGTATGGATTTATATGTTCTTAATGGCAAAAGAATTTTTTATAAAAAAATGGCTTACAAAAAGAATTTTGATTTATGCTCTCTCCCACGTTGTAATAATGGTATTCATTACTCTTTTTATTGTAGAAGCTACACAATACATTGTACCAAAAAATATTTTTGACGTTTTTATATTACAACGGTATAGACATAATATTGATTTTGCATTAATTCCTCTTTTTGCATTAAATTATTTAAATGGAATCGTACTGGAAATAGGAAGAAAAACGAGAAGAGCTGATGAAGAGGAACATGGAGTGCAAACATATAGCAAACTTTGGGGAAGAAAAAAGGCTGTGGTTGTTTTAAGCCTACTTTTTGTTATTGAATATTTTTTTGTTATTCTTGGGCTTGCCCATACTTATGAAAAATATTTTTTATTCAGCGGATTAACATTGCTTGTAATATTGATAGTTTCGATATATTTTATGATAAAATTTTTGAAAAAGAATCTGTCAGGAAAGATTGTAGAAACTGTGTCGGGACTATGGATTATTTTTTCAAGTGTGAGCTTGGGGCTTCTTCCTCATTTTTTCTTTAGTTTGATAAAATAATTCAAACACCAAAAATATTTTTATCAAAATAAAAAATTTCTGTTTAATTTATAAAAACTAAGTAATATAAAGAGGAGTAAAAATATTATGAAAATCAGCAGATTATTTGAAATTGTTTATTTATTACTTGAAAAAAAGACTATTACTGCAAAAGAACTTGCCGAACATTTTGAAGTATCAGTCAGAACAATCTATAGAGATATTGACATTCTCTCTTCTGCTGGTATTCCAGTATATTTTCAAAGGGGAAAATCTGGCGGAATAAAGCTAATGGATAACTATGTAATAAATAAATCGCTACTTTCACAAAACGAGCAAAATGAAATACTTTATGCACTTCAAAGCTTAAACGCTACTAATTATCCTAATAACAATAAAACTCTTTCAAAATTAAGCACTATTTTTGACAAAAAGTCAGACAACTGGATAAAAATAGACTTTTCAAGATATAATTGCGATGATAGCACTTTATTTGAAAAAATTAAAGAGGCAATATTAACCAAACAAACCATAAAATTTAACTATTTTAATACAAAAGGCGAACATTATGAAAGAACAGCAGACCCTTTAAATTTATGGTTTAAAGAAAAAGCATGGTACTTATTTGCCTATTGCCACAAAAAAAATGATATTCGTCAATTTAAAATAACAAGAATTAAAAATCTGACTTTAACAAACGAATATTTTGAAAAAACAAGCAAAGACTTTGAAATAGATAACAAGAAAAGTACGGTAGAAACTATAAAAATCATAGTTGAAATAGATAAATCACAAGCATACCGTGTCTATGATGAATTTTCTGAAGAGAGTATAAACAAAATGGAAAATGGCAATTTTGAAATTATAATGGAATATCCCGAAAATGAATGGGTTTACGGCTATCTTCTATCTTTTGGAGAACATTTGAAGATAGAAGAGCCAGAGAGAATAAAGAAAATTTTGTTTGAAAAAATCGTAAAAATGAAGAAAAATTATTTTTAAAAGATTTGATTATTTTGATTTTCATTTTTTATAGGATTAAAAATAATGATAAAAAATAAATAATATTATTATAAATATGACATACTGATGTCATATTTTTTGTATTATAATATCTATAGAAAATTTTAAAGAGGAGGAACTTTTATGTTAAATAGTTTTTATCCTGTAATTTTAAGTAATAACATAGAGGTGACAGGAAATTTTATAAAAAAGTATTTTAATTTTAAAGAAACATTTGTCAGCGATTGGTATATCAGTTTGAAACATGAGAATAACTTTGAGATAGCAATTATAGATAAAAATCATGAAACAATTCCAGAAGGATTCAGGCAACAATCCAAAGGAATTATATTAAATTTTGAAGTTGAAGATGTTGATAAAATATATGAAAGGATTTCAGAAGATAAAAATATGAACATATTGCTAGAAATACAAAATGAGGAATGGGGACAGAGGCATTTTATTTTTGAAGGTCCTGATAATCTTCTGATAGATGTTATACAGATTATAGAACCAACTGAAGAATTTTTAAAACAATACAAATAAATTGATAAAGGTGGTATAATTATGAAATATGAAATAGTAGAAATTAAAGAAAAAACTCTTTTTGGATTTAAAACAAGAGTGAAAAATGATGAAACAATGTATGAAAAAATTTCAAATTTATGGAAAAAACTGTATTCTGAAAAAGGTGCTAAAAATATAGAAAACAGAATAAATGATAATGCTATAGGTGTTTACTATAACTACAGTAACGAAAATGGATTTGAGTATGACTGCCTTACAGGTTGTGAAGTAAAGGATACAGTAGAGAGAATCCCTGAAAATATGATAAAAATACAAATTCCAGAGGGAAAATATGCAAAATTTATAGTTATCGGAAATCCTGAAAAGGCAGTTGGAGAGTTTTGGAATAAATTTTGGGAAGAATTGGCTGACGATTTTTCGGATAATAGAAGCTATACATATGATTTTGAAGAATATATAGCAGGTAATGATTATGAAAATACAGAAATTCACATTTATATCAGCATAAAATAATAACTAGGAGATTATAGTTATGGCATTTGATTTTAAGAAGGAATTTAAAAAATTTTATAGACCGTCAGAAAAACCTGAAATTATAGAAATCCCTAAAATGAATTTTATAGCAGTGCGAGGAAAAGGAAATCCCAACGAAAAAGATGGCGAGTATCAGAAAGCAGTTGAAATGCTATATGGAGTTGCCTACACTCTTAAGATGAGCTATAAAACAGAATACAAAATTGAAGGATTTTTTGAATATGTTGTTCCGCCACTAGAAGGACTTTGGTGGCAGGAAAATGTAAAGCATGAAAATTATCTGCTAAACAAGAAATTATTTAACTGGATTTCTTTAATTAGAATCCCTGATTTTATTAAAAAGGAAGATGTGGAATGGGCTATAAAGTATGCTACTGAAAAAAAGAAAAAAGATTTTTCAAAAGTTGAATTTTTCAGCTATAACGAAGGACTTTGTGTACAATGTATGCATACAGGAAGCTACAATGATGAAACTGAAACTATCCAAAGAATGAATGAATTTGCACAAAATAATGGATATAATATAGAATTAACAGAAAAAAGATATCATCATGAAATTTATTTGAGCGATCCAAGAAAGGCAGATGTGAATAAGATGAAGACAGTGATAAGACAGCCTGTTAAAAAATAGGGAGAAAATTATGCAAGGATATTCAAGTAAAAAAGAATTGATAGATGAAATAAATAAAAGAGCGGTATTATTTATTAATGAATTTTCAGAAATTACTGATGAAAATAAAGATACTTTTGTAAAAGAAGTGGATAGAAGTCCTGCTCAAATGATTGCTTACCAGCTGGGATGGATGAATTTAATACTTTTATGGGAAGAGAAAAATAAAAATGACGAAACAGTTATTACTCCTTCAGAAAATTACAAATGGAATAATTTAGGTAGGCTTTATAAATCATTTTATAAAAAGTATGAAAATTATTCAATAAAAAAATTAATTGCAGAATTTAATATAACCGTAAAAAAAATAACTGATTTAATTGAAATTTACACAGAAAAGGAGTTATTTGACCAAAATCAACGACAATGGGCTTCTTCCACACCAAGCAACTGGCCAATCTGGAAATGGATTCATATAAATACAGTCGCTCCTTTTAAAACTTTCAGAACAAAAATAAGAAAATGGAAAAAATTAAAAATTTGACTTTCTTTGTATTATAATTTATAATATTTTCAATTCTTTTAAAACTTTTTAAAATTAAACTATTAAAAACGAAATAATTTTATTTGGTTTTAAAATAGAAAATTGATTACAACTAAGAAAGGACAAAATGATAATGAAAAATATAGTTTTTTTAATTTTAGATGAATTTGCAGACTGGGAAACTGCATTTCTAGCTTCAGCATTAAATGAAGAAAATATAACTCAAAATTATTCAGTCAGTTATGCTTCAACTGATAAGGATATTAAAATATCAATGGGTAATTTAAAAATGCTGCCTGACATGACCTTAGAAGAAATCACAGAAGACAATACTGACGGATTGATTTTAATTGGAGGAAAAACTTGGAGAAACCAGAGTTTTGAAACAAACTACACACTTATTGAACTTGTTAAAAAATTTAAAAATAATCCAAATAAAGTTGTTGGGGCAATTTGTGATGCTGCTTATTTCCTTGCAACTAATGGACTCCTAAATGATTGCAAACATACTGTAAACAATCTTGCTGAAATAAAGGATAATGAAAATTATACAAATTCTGAAAATTTTGTGAAAGCAGAATCAGTAATTGATGGAAAGATGGTAACTGCAAGAGGTGACAGTCCTGTTCATTTTGCAAAAGATGTGATGAAAGCGTTAGGCAATATTCCTGAAAAAAATATAAATTTCTTTTTTGATATGTATACAATTGGATTTGAAAAGGCTTTTGAAAAATATTCCGATGAATAAAAAGTTAAAGGGAGTGACTTATTCACTCCCTATTTTTGAATTATTTTCCCAATTCTTCTTTCAATCCTTCAACTTTATCTAGCTTTTCCCAAGGTAAATCAATATCAGTTCTTCCAATATGTCCAAATGCCGCTAAATCTTGGTATCTAAATGATGGTTTTCTCAAGTTTAATGATTTTTGAATTCCATTTGGTGTTAAGTCAAATAATTTTGCAACAGCCTCTTCAATTCTTGTTTCTTCAACTGTTCCAGTTCCAAATGTCTCTACACGAATTGACACAGGTTCAACGACACCTATCGCATAAGATAACTGAACTTCACATTTTGTAGCAAAACCTGCCGCAACAATATTTTTGGCAATCCATCTTGCCGCATAAGCTGCCGATCTGTCAACTTTCGATGGATCTTTTCCAGAAAAGGCTCCTCCACCATGTCTAAAGTATCCACCATAAGTATCAATTATAATTTTTCTTCCAGTAAGTCCAGAATCTCCGTGAGGCCCTCCTATTACAAATCTTCCAGTTGGATTAATATGAAATTTTCTCACATTTTCAATATTCAAGTTATATTTTTCCAACACAGGTTTTATCACAAGCTCTTTCAAATCCTTTTCAATTTGTTCGTTTGTAACATCTTCGTTATGCTGTACAGAAAGTACAACTGTGTCAACATTCAATAATTTTCCGTTTTCATCATACGCCAATGTAACTTGAGATTTTGCGTCTGGTCTTGCCCAGGCTAGTGTTCCATTTCTTGTAATTTCAGTTAATTTTTGTATAATACCACGTGATAACACAAGTGCCAAAGGCATTAATTCTTCAGTTTCATTAACTGCTCCTCCAAACATAATCCCCTGATCTCCAGCTCCACCTGTATCGACTCCCATCGAAATGTCAGGTGACTGAGAATGAATAGTATTTAACACACCGCAATCAGAATCAAACCCCATTCCCGGACGGTATCCAATTTCATAAATTTTATCTCTGACAATCTTCTGCACATCCACATAAGTCTTAGTAGTAATTTCTCCCCCAACAACTACAAGTCCAGTAGTTGCAAAAGTTTCACACGCTACTCTTGAACTTTCATCATCTGCAAGACAAGCATCTAATATTGAATCTGAAATTTGATCACAAATTTTATCTGGATGTCCTGGTGATACAAATTCCGATGTAAAATAAATTTTTTTTGCCATTTTCTTTCCTCCTAATTTTTTTATTTCTACAAACATAACTTACAATAATCAATTTTAAAACTTATAATTTCAATTTCAATGCATAAAATATTTTTGATTTTTTAAAAAAAAACTCTTCCTAGAAAGGAAGAGAAAAAATTCTTATCTTCGCATTCATATGCCGGACTTAGCACCTTGTAATTACAGGTTGCTGGATACTCAAACGGGCCGTTCCCTAGTATCTCTCTTGATAAGTTTATTAAATTGTATTATAACTTTAAGTTTGATTTTCAAATAACTTTATTATAAAACAAGTATATAATATTTTTTTACAAATGTCAATATTTAAAAATTTTTATTTCCTATATTTTTATTTATTGTATTCTGCTGCTTTTTTCTTCATAATTTCATCAATATTTACATCTGAAGATTTTTCATCAGATTTCACTGTTTGTGCAGGTTGTTGCTGTTTAGTTGTACTTGGTTTTTCAGCTTTAATTTCAACTTTTGAAGCTTCTTCTGCTTTACTTTTACTTTTTACGTCATTAAGAGTGCTTTCTGTCAAGCTTTGAGACGAGTTCCCGTTTCCTAGGAATGTTTTTGGCTGTTTATCATTTTTCTTTTCTTCAACTACTCCGCCCTTTTCGATTCTTTCAATAGTAGCCGCAGCATTTTTATCTCCATTTTTAGCAGCTATTTTATACCATTTCAAAGCTTCTGTCATATTATTTTGTTGATGATACGACATTGCAATTGGCATAGCAAGCCCTTTATTTCCAGCATTATATGCTTTTAACAGGTATGGACGTGATTCAGTTTGTTTTCCACCATCATACAAAATTGCTCCAATTTCATAATTAGCTTCCTTTACACCACGATTTGCAGCCTTTTGGAACCATTTTACTGCTTCTGAATCATTTTTAAGTTCTTTATTTAAAAGTGCTACACGTATATCTGCCTCTTTTATTCCTGCATTATACGCTTTTTCAAACTCTGCCTTTGCCTCTTTATATCTTTTTGCTTTTATTAAGTCAACACCTCTATTATATGCTTCTGCACCAGGACGCATTTTTATTTGACGCATTTGATGTCCGCCAGCATTTGTTCCAGACCCTTTAGGAAGTCTCGCAATTAATTTGTTTGCTTCTGCAGTATTTCCTTCTTCTTTATAAAGGACAGCTAAATTATAAATTGCTTCAGGATAGTTTTTGTCTACACCATATTGTAAAATTTGTTTCACTTTATCTGTATCTTTTAAATTGTAATAAAGCTGTGCAAGTGACATAATTGATTCTTTATCTCCGTTTTGAGCTTTTGTCAATGCTTCTGAAACTTTTACTGGATCAATTTGATTGTTGATTAAATGTTGCTGCTCCTCAGGAGTTAAGTTTTTTATGTCAGGATTTCCTTGTGCCTGTCCTCCAAGATTAAATATATCCGTATTGATATCCTTGTTTTGTTGCTGCTGTTGTGTCTGCTGATTATCTTTCTTCTTATCCTTTTTCTTTTTAAAACAAGAAACCGACATCATCCCAATAGCTAAAATTACCATTGCCAACATTATTTTTCTCTTCATTTGCTGCTCATTCCTCTCTTTCAAATTCTTTTTATTTTATAATTTTTTAATTTAATAAAATTTTTTGACCAATTTTTATATCTAAAAGGATCCTAATTGTGTTGCATCCAATATCTTATACATAAAATCTGTGCTCGCCTTAGTAGTTGGCTCATCATCAAAGTTTATAGTAAATAAGCCATCCTTATTTTCCCATAATCTATCAAAATATGTATAAATATCCTTTGTTAACTTGGAATTTTTATTTGTCAAAATTCTAAAATTAGCATCCATTATATAACCACGTATATTTTTTTTGATTAAATTAGCCGAACCTGTGTGTATTATAACATTGCCATCTGTTTTTTTGATTAGTGTTATCTTTGTGTGATATTGCTCATTATTCGTAAAATACCATTTCACTTCTATTTTATTTTTAGTTTTTTTCTTCAATTTCTTAGAAACAGGTTTGTTAGGTAGCCCATTTGTACTCATTCCAAAGGCATCCCTGCTCCTGTCAAAAATAATCCGAACTTTCACTCCACGGTTTGCAGCCTTTATAAGCCTGTCAACGACTCCCTTGTCAGCAAGAAAATACATTCCCATAAGTATTTCATCTCCAGCTCTCGCACCATCAATATCTTTGTCCAAATGTTCCCCAATTTTTGCCTCTGTCACAAACTGCAATTGATATTTATTATTTTCATCATCAAATCTGGTAATTGTATCTCCATTTTTCTGATTTTCATTTTCAGAATTTTGACTTTTTTCAGGAAGTTCTCTAGTTTGTTCAAATCTTCTTGTTTCCTCTTCCACAAATTCTTTTTTCTTATTTTCAATTTCTTTAACTTGCTTTTCAGTTTCACTTTCAGAAAAATTATTTGTCTCACTTATCTGACTATCTGTTAAATTTCCAATTTGTCTGTTATTTATTTTATTCTCCTGCTTCTCAGTTACATCGATTTTCCCATCTGAAAATTCAGCCACAAGCTGTAATCCGTGCAAAACATCCTTTGTAATTTCTCCATTAGCCGATATTGCTACGTTTTCATGAAAATAGCTAGGATCGTGAATATTAGCACTTGAAACTACAACATTTTCCTCATTTAAAAATATTTTTCTGTGATCCGCCTTTACATTCAATGCCCTCAACAAATTCCTCAAAGTCAATTTAGGCCACATAGGCCCGTAAAAGTTCCCAATCCATCCTTTCCCCTGCGGATTCCCATGAGGTGCAATCAATGTTCTCCATATTGGCGAGTACCAAGGAAACGTGTCTTTCAACTTAAAAATATCCACCATTATAACATCAATCCCAGCATTTTTCATATCCGTAATAAACGGATGCTCAAAAGCCCCATACAAATTATTATTCTCATCTGAAAGTACATATACCTTCAAATCAGGATTTTCCATCTTCTTTTTAATAAGCCTTCTCGTATATTCCTTAGCAAACTCTGGAAAATGCTCCTTATCCTTATTATAAATATCATTAAACAAAAACATCTCTACAATCAGATAATCCTTAGCCTCATCCACAACCTTATAAGTCGCCTCCCAAATCTTCCTGTCATACCTAATATTCCCATCCTTATCTAGATAAGTCAAATCATAATGAAACTCAACATTATCACTATCTCGCAATGGACCTTCATAATTTACTCCAAGTGGAGGAGTTTTTATTGTAGAACATGAAATTGTAAAGGCTGTTAAAATACCAATTAGTAAATACTTTTTTCTTCTTGAATTCATTAATTTATTCTCCCTCACTGTCTTAAATTTCTTTTTTATTCACAACTTAACCATATTCTTTTATTTTTAACTACTTTCCTTTTTAAATATTTCATTTTTATAAAATCTCTAATTTACTAGATTATTTATCCACTTCTTGCTCTTTAATCTCCATACACACGGAAATATTTTTATAACTTCATCACTGCATGAAAGTAAATACACAATTACAACTGGAAATCCTAAATGTAATCCAAAGAAATATGTTATTGGGATAGCAACAAACCAAAGCGGAATCAAGTCCACAAACATTGTCCAGAGCGTATCCCCTCCTGAACGTAAAATTCCAACTAACAGCTGTAAACTTATTGCTTTTACAAAAATTACAAATACCTCTGCCTTTACAACCTCTTTTGCTAACGGATAACTTTTTTCATTTACATGCTGCAGGATAAATGGACTGAAAATAAAGACAATTGCTCCAATAATAATTCCTGAAATAACAGCCACCTTTAATAAAATTATCGAATAGTCGTAAGCATTTTCTTCCCTTCCAGCACCAATCTCGTTACCAATTATAGCCGAAGTTGCACTCGAAAGTCCAAACAACAATGTCAATACAAGACTGCTAATTGATTTTACAACCTGAACTGCAGCCGCAAAATTTGTTCCCATTCTTCCAAAAATCATTACATACATACTTGCACCAAGTACCCACAATATTTCGTGAATAAAAACAGGAAGCGATATTTTCATAACTTTTACAAAAAATTCCATCGACAAATCAAATAATTCGTTCATTTTCCCTGCAATTGGCAATTTTAACTTGTAAATTATATAAATTATATAAAAAGTACTTATAATTCTCGCAATAACTGTTGCAACTGCAGCACCACGTACTCCCATCGCAGGAAATCCAAAATGTCCAAAAATCAACATATAGTTTATGGCTACATTTATCAAAAGCCCTATTACACTTGAGTAAAATGAATATTTGGTTTTCCCTATTGCACGAAGCTGCATATTAAAGGCAAAACCAACTCCCACAAGTGGATAAGTCCACGCTACAATTTGTAAATACGAAGCCCCTATTTCTATAACTTTTTTATCATTTGTGAATACTGAAATTACAAGTTTTGGGGTAAACAATCCTGCGAAAAGAAATAGCAGCGAAAATAAAAATCCAACAATTATCGTTATCCCAAGACATTTTTTCAGATTTTTGTAATCCTTGTTCCCAAAATACTGAGCCGCCAAAATTCCACCGCCACTATTCATCCCAAAAAGTGAAGTCATAAAAATCATAAACATCTGATTTGCAAACCCCAATCCTGCAACAGCAACTGTCCCCAGCCCAAGTGCCACAATCTCTTTCCCCACCATAAACATATCAACAAAGTTCATAAGTGCGTAAATCATATTTTCAATTGCCACAGGTAATCCAATATTAATAACCTTTTTATAAACCAATTTTCTATTTAATGCTTTTTCTTTCATTTATTTCCTTTCTTTTTCATTGATATTTTTTTAGATTTTCTCAACAGTTTCAGTTTACTTAATAATATTTCTTCCTTAACAAAATAAATTTTTAACTTTAATAAATCTATTTAATCTAAATCCTCCAATGTTGAATATTCTGAAAATATCAACAAATGATCTGACACATATTTCTTTATTATAGCATAGTTATTATTTTTTATAAAGTTATAAACTCCAAAATTTCCAATAAATTCTTTTGTTTTTTCAAAATTTATGAAAAAATTATCATAAGAACTTACAAGTTTACTATCCGAAAGTGTGGTCAAATTTTCTTCAGGATTTAAAATATACTTGACGTTATATTTATCAGCCATATTTTTAAAAGCCATATTGTCAGCAGGCGTATTAAAATCCCCAGCGATAATTATATCATCCTCATCTGTCAATTTAGAAAAATATTCATAAACATTTACATAATTTGCCGCCTCAAGCAGTCTCTGCTTTTCCTTATCACCAAAAACCGAATGTGCAATGATATATACAAAATCAAAGTTTCCAGCCTTAAAATAAGCACCATACGGCTCTCTCATAAACTCATTCTCATCCTTTTCCTTATAAAATCCAAGCCCTCTTGCCTCAGAAAATTTGCTTTTCCTATAAATAAATGCAAAATATTCACGATAGTTTTCACTTCCTACAGAATTTTCCGAAATAATATAATCCCACTTCTCACTAGTCAGCTTTTCCAAATATGCTTGCGTTTTTTTAACTCCCTTCTCATTCATAACCTCTTCCAGCCCGATTAAATCAAACTTTGCCAAAATCTGTGCAAATGTCCGATAATCTTTTTGTTTCTCTCCAAGCCGTAATGCATTAAATGATGCTACCAAAATCGTATTTTCATGCTTATTTATATCAATTTCCTCACTTATCTGCCCCTTTTTAAAACAAGAAAATATTCCAAAAATTAAAAATACAAAAATTATCCTTTTTACTGTTCTATTTTTCATCTCAATCAACCCCTTGATCTTTTAATTTTCTATTTTAAATTCAATATTATTCATAACACACCATTTCGGTATTTCCTCCAAAATTTCCAAAAATTTCTTCTGTTCACTCTTAATCAATTCATAATCTACCATTTTTGTAAAATTTATACCAAAATTACAGCGTATCTCCTCTCTTTTCTTAGATATTCTAAACTCCAAATTATATTTGCTCGCTTTATCCACTGCCATACTTATAATTTCCTCAACTTTTATTCTGTTAATGTAATCTCCAGTATCTATAACTATTTTATCTTGATAAAAAGTTATGCTGTAAATCAATGCTTCCAACTTTTTTCTCAAATTATTTTTTTTAATAAGAAATTTTACAATTATTATAAAAAGAATTATTACTACCATAACTGGATTTAAAAATTTTACATATGCAAGAATTCCCAATGTTAAAACATAATAAAATACTTCTGTAAACGATAGGTTTAAAAAATTTACAAATCCAGAATTCTTTTTAAAATCGTCTAAAAGTTCAGCTTTTCTAATTTTAAAAACTTTTTTCTCATAATTTGATAAAAATTTTTCTCGTGCCTCATTGTCTTCTATCTGCTCATCGTATTTCTCTTGAAGCTTTTCTCTACTTATTTTTCTTGAATCATAATTCCAAATCCACTCATTTATCAATTCATCTTTCATATGAAACTTCTGCTCATCTAAAATCAGCCTTTTTGTTTTCAAACTTTCGATATAATCTGCCAACTTTTTGAACTCATAATCATCCAGTTCACTTACATCTATTTCTTTTCCATCTAAAAATTTCAATTTTTTATATTTTATTAACTCTTTATACTTATTTTTATCTCTAATTTTATAATTTGGTTCTGGTGTGATAATTTCCAAAAAAAGACTAAATCCTTCTTTATTTACATACTCTGTTTCAATAACTCTTTTATCAAATTTTTCAACATAAATAGCTTCTTTCAAATCATCATCTTCAAAATAATAAATTATTTCATTTTTTATTACAATTTTCTTTTCAAAAAATGACTTTTCATAAATTTCTGTGTTCATTTTGTCTATCTTTCACAATCTAAAATTTAAATTCCAAAACAATACTCTCACTAATTATTTTCCTCAATTTTTCCTTGTCCTCAAAACTCAACCAATCCGTACTTTCCTGTAAAACCATTCGCCTTCCAAAATATTTTACTTTTTTAAAAGCTCTTAAAACTTCAACTATAACAGTTCTTCTAGGATGCCTTCCTGCAAATCTTTCATATGAAACTTCCTCCAAAACGACTTCCTTTTCCATAAAGTTCAAATTAGCTTTCCTTATCCCAAATTCATAAAATTTTACATTTTTATCCTCAACAACTATTTTTATCATAGAATAATAAGAAATGTATAAAAATAAATAACTAAATATAAAAATAATTATTTGAATTCTATTAACAAATACGCTGTAATTAAATATAGCTGCTAACATAAAGATATTGCTTTCTATTATTTGAGCCTTTCTCTTTAGTACTTCAAAAAGCAATATAAATATTGCATTTAAAATTGGAAAAATAATAATTTTTAAATGAATAGAACTTTCATCTACTGGGAAATTTTGAATATTTGGAACAAACATCCATAAACATAAAATCACTATGAATATAAATACTTTTATGAGTTTTCTTTTCAAAATTTCAAAATCCGTCTTAAATACAATTTTCTCCATTCACATTTTTCCTTTCTAAACATTTCAATATCCGTTTACTTTTATTTTTAACTCTCTGAGATAATTCCTATATTTTTGACTATCTTCTCAACATCTTCGCTGCAATCTCCACCATCTTAATTGCCAGCTCATGATTTTCCCCAAACAAATTATAAGCTCCGTCTTCGCTCAAAACTCCACATTTCAAGTCTTGTGGCAAAACACCGTTATTAAAATCTTCTACATCTAAAAACCAATTTTCACTGCTGTAATATTCATCCAGCTTTTTATAATCTGACAAATTTTCTTCCAGCTTATCCAACACTATATTCAGTTTCCTAAAAATATCTGCTGATTTATCCATAATTTTTTCCATTTCTTCAACTCTTTTTATTTTATCATTTTTCATTAAATTTACCTCTTTTCTTATTTTTAATTTATATTTAATTTTTTCTTATTTTTTCAAAAAAAGCTACCGGTTTGCGATAGCTGTATTTTTATTATTATATTCCTAATTTTAAATTTTTATTAATTTGCTCTTTCGATGTATTCACCAGTTCTTGTGTCAATTTTGATTTTATCTCCAATTGCTACAAACAAAGGTACTTGTAAAGTGTAACCTGTTGATACTGTGGCAGGTTTTGTTGCACGTCCGATTGTATCTCCTTTTAGTCCTGGCTCTGTATAAGTTACTTCTCTAACTACAGTATTTGGTAATTCTACACCAACTGGAGTTCCTTCGTACATTAACACTTGTATAATCATTTCTTCTTCCAAAAAGTTTACCGCATCTCCCAAATCCTCAGTTGACAAAGTAATTTGCTCAAAAGTTTCCTGATCCATGAAGTTATATTCCCCATCAATTTCATATAAAAATTGCATTTGATTTCTGTCAAGAATGATGTCATCCATAAGTTCTGTTGCCAAAACTGTAATTTCCTGAATTTTTCCAGAAATTAATTCTTTTGTTTTAAATTTTACTTCTGCTGCTCTTTGTCTTTTTCCTGATGTTGACTGATGTCTTTCAGCTTTTAATATTAAATATGGGATGTTGTCCTTTCTATATGTACTTCCTTGTCTTAATTCTGCTGCTGGTTTCATTAATTTTTTCCTCCTAAATTTTTACTTTATTTATAATTTATTTTTTAACCTATTATTTTTCATAACTATAATAGAACGATCATAGCTTTAAATTCTACATCTAATATTTTATCAAATAAGTTGCAGTTACTACTACTCTTAACTTTTTATAAATTTGATTAGCCTCATTTTCATTGATTCTTCTTACATCTTCTGTATCTTCAAGCATTTCAAACTGTCCTTGACTAATATTTTTTAGCCCACCAATTTCATTGTTATTTACTTTTAACATTTCAATTGCTCTTATTTCAGCATTTCTTGAAGCATCGACAACTAAATCCTTTTTGTATCTTTCAATATTTGTTATAAAATATTCAGGCATATTTATTTCTATATTGTTACTTTCAAGTTTAAGTTCTGATAATTTTTCATAAAACTCTTCTGCCTTATCAATATTTTTTGTAACTATTGAAATTGTTTCAATTCCATCATAACTAGAAATTTTAACAGCTGGTAACATTGCTGTAGAATTTGAAGATGATTGTTTTGTATTTAATGCATTTTCTAGATAATTAGGCTGAATACGCAGATTTCCTATACTATATTCATTTGTGTCAATTTTAAGGCTTTTAATTAAATCAGTTACCAACGTTTCCCTGTCTGATATTTGTTTTTTCAATTCATCCAGATTATCAGACTTTTGAGTAATAACGATGTTTATAAGTGCCTTATCTGCTTTTATTCTACGTTCAGCGACTCCCTTTACCGTAATTCTGTTTTCATCCTTATTCGCTTTATTCATAGCAT
Source organism: Leptotrichia sp. HMT-225 (assembly GCF_030644325.1). NCBI lineage: Bacteria > Fusobacteriati > Fusobacteriota > Fusobacteriia > Fusobacteriales > Leptotrichiaceae > Leptotrichia > Leptotrichia sp. HMT-225. The sequence goes on from NZ_CP130323.1 coordinate 1,494,652, forward strand.
TTGAAATTAATGCCGAAGATATTATTAATCCAAAGGATAATATTATAGGGATTATTATAAATTGTATCTTTTTCAATTTTTACTCCTTTACTGAACTTTACACCTGTTATAGTATTTAAGTATCTAAAATTATGATTTATTTACATAAAAGTTCTATCAAATTATAGATTATTTTAATAAAAAAGTCAATTGCTATACAAAATTTTTTTTACTTTTCTTTTTTGATTTTAAAAAAATAAAACAAGGGTAATAATTATACTACCCCTGTATTAATATTAATTACTTTGTTTATACATTAACCAGCCATTAAAGTATAAAAAGCTACTGTCTCGTCCACTTATTCTATTAATCTGTCCATTTTCCAGATACCATTTATTTCTATTCATTACTGCATCGTAATTTTTTTCTTCTGCTAAGCTAACTGTGATTGTTACAGGTCCTGTATTTTTTACAGAGCCTCCACTGTTAATTACACAATTCTCAAAGGCAATATCAGCCATATATCCATGCTCAGCAAATGAATCATCAACTGTATCAGTACCAAATGCAGATTCAGCAGGATTTGGATTTATACAATAACTACCTTTTTTTACTGTCACTGGATTTTGTACAGTTAATTTTCCATCTGATTTTTGGACTTCCCCATCATCTGTTTTTGGCTCAACTTTTGGTAATTCCGTAGTCTGTTCTTGAGTCGTTGGATTGTTTTGAGGTTCTGTTACAGCTATTATATTTTCTTTCTTTGATACTGTTGCCATTTCTTTTTTTAAACTCTCTCTTTTTTTCTTATTTTGACTTCTCAAGTAAAAGATTCCAGATCCAACAATAACTATTGCTACTGCAACTAATGCTGCTAGAATTGTAGTCATTTTATTTGAAATATACTTTTCTTCAACTATTTCTTCTTCCTGAGACTCTTCTTCTATCTGTTTAGGTTCCGTTTCTTGTTTTTCAGCTGCTCCACCTAATCCACCAAATACAGTTTTTTCAAGTTCTTCTTTCTGCTTTTTTAAATCTATGATTTCCTTTTGGCGTTTTAATTCCTCTATTTCTCTTTCCAGCTGCTCCTTCATATTTTCACCAAATTGGTTATCATCCATAATATCCTCCTAAAAATTAACAATACTAGTCAACAGTAAGCTTTATACTGTTATAGTTATTTTTTACATATCCAAATTAAATGTCATAAGTTTATTAAACTTAGAATCCATTTTATCAGGAGCTGTCCATTCACCATTTATTTTTGTATATGGCACGTCAAAGGTTTCTTCCATATATTTTAAATTAGGATCTTTCACTTTTTGATCAATTAATTCCTTCATCCATTCAAAAATTTTATGATTCATCTCCTCTTCTGTTACGGATTTTCCTTTCATTTGTTGTGCTTCTTTTTCTGCTTTTTGATTAAGAAGTGTTCGTATTTCTGACAAATCAGGAGATTTTAGCGTTACATTTAAAATAACTTTATCCCCATTTTCTGTTACATTATTTATCGTATAAGTTATTTTTTTATATGCTTCACTAAATGCATTTGTTGCTTCAAGAGCATCTTTATCCGTAATTTGAGAAGCATATTCTCCTCTCTGAAAAATTCCAATAGCTTCCTTAAAAATAGCTTCAGCTGCTTCTTTTCCACTCATTTGATCTGTTTGTACTTTTGGAGTTGTCACACTTGCCATAGTTTGACCTTGAAATACGCTAGCTACTGAGTCACTCTTAAAACTTGATTTTTTCTTTTTATTATTTGAATTTAAGAAAAAAATTCCAGTTCCTGCGGCAATAGTAACTAATGAAATTGCAGCAAATAAAATTATAATTTTCTTTTTATTTGAAAAAAAGTTTGTTCCTTCATATGAACTATATTCATTTTGCTTATCTTTTTGAACTTTTTTATCAGTATTTTCATTCTTTTCTGTAGTCTTACTTCCTCCTACGCTATCCAACATTGTCTTTTGAAGTTCTTCTTTTTGTCTTTGCAGCTCCCTAATTTCTTTTTGACGTTTTAATTCCTGAATTTCTCTTTCCAATTCTTCTTTTGATTCTTCATTAAATTTATTATTGTCCATAATATATTCCTCCTAAAAAATTATATCTATCTTTTACAGTAAATATTATACCATAAAAAATTAAAAAAGCAAGTATTTTTTACAGAATTTTTTTTACTGTTATTTTATAGTATATTTTTAGTTGTAAAAGTATGAACTTTTTTTTACATTTGATAATTAAATGACATTACTTTATTAAACTGTGGATTATTGTTTTCTAACTCCCAATTACCATCTTGTTTTACATATACCATATCAAATGTTTCTTCTAGATATTTTAAGTTAGGATCATTTAACTTTTCATTTATTGCTTCTCTTAAAAATTGTTTACTTTTTTCTTCTACTTCAGCATCTGATTTTCCAGCCAGTTGTTCTGCGACTTTTATTATTTTATCTTTAAATATTTTTCCTGCTTCTGACAGATCAGGATATTTCATAGTAATATTTACAAGAACCTTATCTTTGCTTTCTTCTGTTGTTTTGTTAATTTTATAAGTTATTTTTTTATATGCACCACCAAATATTTCTAGTGCTTCAATTGATTCCTTATCGTAATTTAATTTAGAAAAGTCTCCTTTTTGAAGTGCTTGCATTGAGTCTTTTACATCATTTTCAGCAGCTTTCTTTCCATTTTGACAACCCACTACTGTCAACATCAAAACTAGTCCTATAACAATTGATACTATTTTTTTCATATCCATTCCTTCTTTCTTTCTTTTTTTTGTTTTTTATCTTCCCCATTTTTCAGGATTTTTACTCCATTCCAAAGCGATTTTCGCCTCATCCTGTGTCAAATAATCACTTTGAGCTAGTAATTTTATTAAAACATCAAAATTTGAAAGTGAACTGAATTTACAACTATATTTTGCATAATTTTCCTTTGCACTGTCAAATCCATAAGAAAAAATTGATTTTACTTCCAGTTCCTTCACTTCTTCCTTTTGAAGTACATCAACTGCAATAAGGCTGCTTTTTCCAGTTGTAATCAAATCTTCAATTACAACGACTTTTTTCCCCTTGACTTCTGCACCTTCAATCTGTTTTCCTGCACCATGATCTTTTGGTTTATTTCTAACATACGCAAGTGGTTTTTTCATTCTGTCAGCAATAAATGCAGCCCAAGGTATTCCAGCAGTTGCAACTCCTACAATCACATCCACATTTTTGTCAATTCTTTCAACAAACGCTTCTACAATCGTGTCTCTCTCGTCTGAAAATCCTAATACATAACGGTTATCACAATAAATTGGACTTTTTATTCCAGACGCAAACGTAAAAGGCTCTCCCACATTTATTTTTACTGCTTTCACATCAAACAATGCCTTTGCCACTTTTTCTTCCAGTGTTAAATTAGCCATATTCCATTTCCTTTCAAATTTTGATTTTTTGTTTTATTTCTTAACAATTATCAGTATAACGGTAAACTGTTTACTTTGAAAAATCAATTTCTTTTCCTTTATGAATATCATTAATTTTTCCATTTTTATAAACAATCTCACCATTTACAATTGTCAATGTATTTTTCCCTTTCAATTTCCAATTTTCATAAGGAGTCCATCCACATTTTGACTCAATTGTATCATCTACAGCAACAATCCATTCTTTTTGGGTATCAACAACAATTATATCAGCAAAAAAACCTTCCTCTAATTTTCCTCTTTTTTCGATTTTCATTATTTTTGCAGGATTTTCGCACATTAATTTCTGAATCATTTCAAGCGATATTTTTCCTTCATTAAAAGCGTTAATCATAAGTGCAAGCGAAGTTTCAACTCCTGGCATTCCAAATGTAATTTTTTCCAGCTTTTCGCTTATCAAATGTGGAGCATGATCTGTTCCAATTGTGTCAATTTCTCCACGATTTATTGCTTCCCACAAAAATTCATTGTCAGATTTTTCCCTTAGTTCAGGTTTCATTCTCAAAAGCATTTTATTTCGTTCTGTACTTTCACGAATTTCAGTATTTAAAAATAAATGATGGGGAGTAACTTCAGCATAAATTGGATGTTCTTTTGTATTCAATTCATTATTTTTTTTGGCGTTTATAACTTTTTTCAATTCATTCTCTGATGGGATATGACAAACATAAAGCCCTTTTCCACAATTTTTATTTAATTCTATTGCCTTATCAATCATTTCATTCTCAGCGTGAACTAGCACCAACTTAGAGTTTTTAAATACTTTTTTCAATATTTCATCATCTTCAATAAGCATTTCCCCAGTTGTTACATTCATAAAAATTTTTACTGTATTTGCTTCACCACTACTTAGAACTTTTTTTATTTCTTCAACATTATCATTTTTGCTTCCACCAAAATGAAATCCAAAATTCACAATTGCCTTTTCACTCGCCAACTTTTTCTTTTCCAGTAAATTTTCCAATGTTGTAGTAGTAGGAATCGTATTGGGCATATCGTAAAAAGTCGTAATACCAGCTTTGGCACACGCACGTGAACCTGTTGTAAAATCCTCTTTGTACGTAATTCCTGGCTCTCTCATATGTGTATGCACATCAATAACTCCTGGCATTACTAATTTTCCTTCAATATCAATAATTTTTGTATTTTCATTATTTTCAAATCGGCTTTCATCAATATTTTCAGAAATTTTTTGAATAATTTCGCCATTTATCAAAATTTCAATTTTTTTTCCAAAAACATCTATCCCATTTTTTAAAATAGTAATTTTATTTTTTGCCATTTTTACTCCCAAATTCATCAATTAATTTATTTTTTATCTACCTTCCAAACTTTTTAACAATCTTTCCATTTTCAAAATTTGTAAATCTAGTTTTTCATCCAATGACATATTTTTTTCTTTATTTTTTTTAGCTTTTGCTTCTAATCTTTTTTCTTGTGCTGGTGTAAGTTTTTTAGCCTTTTGCGCCTCTTTTTGAATTGGTGCTACTGCTGTCTGAGGTTCTTCTTCATTTTTTGCTGTTTGATCTGATTCTGTTTCCTCAGATTCTGTCTGGTTTTGTTTCATTTCTACCTTTGGAGCTTCTTCAGCTTTTGTGTCTAGGTTTTCACTATACCCCAGTTGATATGCTCCTAAAATTCCCAATACTAATAGTAATAGTAATACTTTTTTTTTCATAACTTTCTCCTTTATTTTTATAAATTTAATACTCCTTATTTTAATACAGCTTTCTTTGAATTTCATTAATTCTGTTACAGATTTTATATTTTTTTATTATTTTTATTTTTTATCTAAAAAGATTTAAGCTTTATAGTGCTTCTGAAATTTCTTCCAAAACTAATTTTGCACTTTCCAGAGGGTTTTCAGCCTTAGTTATTGGACGCCCAACTACAAGAAAATCCACTCCTTGTTTTATCGCCTCTGCCGGTGTCATAATCCGTGTCTGATCATCGTTACTTTTTCCATCAGCATTTAGTGTAAATTTAGGACGTACACCTGGACAGACTGTCATAAAATCCTTCCCCAGTTTCTCCTTCACATCTTTTGCCTCCTGTGGCGAACATACGATTCCGTGCATTCCACTATTTCTGGCAATTTTGGCAAGATTTAGTACAATTTCCTCCAATTTCAGCTCACTTTTAAACATTTCAAAAATGTCATTTTCTCCCAAGTTTGTCAAAATTGTTACTCCAATCAGAAGACTTTCTGATTTACTTTCTTTTACCAATTCAGCAACTTCCTTCATAGTTTTGCTTCCATTTGAACAATGAATATTAAACATAAATACATTTTTTTTAATAGCATTTGCACAAGCCATTTTCACAGTATTTGTAATATCATGAAACTTCAAGTCCAAAAACACCTTTTTCCCTTTTTCGTGAAGATAATCCACCAGTTTCCCATCTGTATTAAGATAACTTTCCAGCCCAACTTTGTACATCGAAATATTATCTCCCAACTCTTCAACTAGCTTCTTTGCACCTTCCATATTATCGTAATCCAATGCAACAAATATTCTTTCTTTTGCTCTCTCATCAATTTTACTCATTTATTCATTATCCTTTCTTTTAATTTCCCTTATTTCAAATATTCCCATAAAAATTAAAATCAAAAAATTTGTTATAACTATTATAAATGCTGTAAAAAATGGAATTGCTGCAAAAACAAATATCGACAATATCATTATAATATTTAAAAAAGTTACAATTCCCCATGCTTTATAATGAAGTGTAATTTTATATTTTTGATTATCTGATTCCACATTTATAATTTTTTTAGGCGTTTTTGCAAATAAATTATTATATATTTGGAGTGTTTGTTCTCCATAATCTACATCAATTTCTGTTTTTCCATTAGATTTTACTTCTATATTTCCTTCATCATTTATTCTTAATTTGAAATTATCTTCCCTACCATTTAAAGATATTTTTGATTCTATAATAATTTTAGGCATTAAATATCCTCGCTTTCTTCAAATCAACTATTTTAAATTACTTTGATTAATAATTTTTTTCTTATCTTTTGTGTTGTTTTAAACAAATCTAGTTATTGTAATTAGACTAAAAACATAGCATTATTGAAAATACTTATTAACACTACTTTACGGTGTATTTAAAATTAAATTATTGAATTTGTATTTCATCTTCCAAAATTACTTTTTCACAATAAAAGCATTTATATTTTTCTTTTTCTTCTAAATTATTCTCATTTAAATTTTCAGTGTTTTCTTTTATACGAATAAATTTTGTTTCAACATTTTCATGATTCGAAATACATTTCGGATTATCACATTTCATAAGTCCGATAACTTTATCCAATTTTTCTAATTTTGACTTTTCTACAACTTCATAATTATCAATTATGTTTATTGTAACATTTGGAGCTAGCAGTGAAATATTGTTTAATTCCTTTTCTTCTAATATTTTTTCCTCAATCTTTATAATCCCTTTTCTCCTAAGTGAACTGCTTGGCATATTTGTTGCGACTGTGATTCTTTCGTTATATTCCTTTAATTTTAAAATTTCCACAATTGCAAAAACTTTTTCTGACGGGATGTGATCTATTACAATTCCATTTTTTATTGCCCGTATCATTAATTCTCTTCCTTCAGACATAATCTTTTCCTTTCCTGAACATAAATTTTCTATTTCAAAATAATAAATTTACAAAAAAAACTCCTTATCTTTTTTCAAAACAGCCATCATCATTGCCTGTCTTACAGGAATCCCATTTTTAGCCTGTTTAAAATATAAAGCATATTTTGTGTTGTCTAAATTTGTATCAATTTCGTCTACTCTTGGCAAAGGATGCAAAATTATCATATCATCTTTACATTTTCCTTCGATATTTTCACGGTTTATAACATAAATACCCCTTACTTTCTCATAATCTTCAATATCTGGAAATCTTTCCTTCTGAATCCGAGTCATGTAAAAAACGTCAATTTTATCAAGACAATCCCTGAAATCCTCTAAAATTTCATACTTTATCCCATTTTTTTTCAGATCTTCCAATAAATAATCTGGCATTTGCAAAATTTGTGGTGCTACAAAATAAATTACCGGTTTAAAATGCGTAAGTGCCTTTACCAACGAATGAACTGTCCTTCCATACTTCAAATCCCCAACAAATGCAATTTGTAAATTTTCAAGTGTCCCTTTTTCCTCCAGAATTGTGTACAAATCGAGTAAAGTCTGGCTAGGGTGCTGATTAGAGCCATCTCCTGCATTAATTACAGGTTTTTGTGAAGTTTCTGAGGCAAGCTGAGCTGCTCCATCAAAAGGGTGTCTTACAACTATTACGTCTGAATATGCTTCCACCATTTTTATTGTATCTCTAAAGGATTCCCCTTTTTTTACAGACGACTGCTCCACAGGGGGTAATGATAAAACATTTGCACCAAGACGCATTGCAGCCGACTCAAACGACATCTTAGTACGTGTACTCGGCTCAAAAAATAAAGTCGAAATAATCTTTCCATGCAGAAACTTCAACTTCTCTTCTTCCGAACACCCCTCAATCTTCTTTGCCAGCTCTAAAATATCAAGAATCTCCTCTTTTTTCATATCATTCATAGAAATAATATTTTCCACCACTATCTCTCCCTTGAATTTCAATATTTATAGTCAATCCACCTAAAAATAAGATTAAAAATATATAACCAATGGATTTCTCATTTCAAACTAGAATTACTATATTTTCTTTAAATTTATGATAACAAATTTTAATGCCATTTGCAAACTTTTCTTTGAATAATAATTTTTTTATATGCTTGAATAAAATTAAATAATCATAACTACTATATTTAATACTAAGCCCCATTTTGAAAATAGGAATAAATTTTTATAATAGAGTTGTTTGATAATTAATTCATAATCATTCAACTAAATTATTTTTTATTATTTTTTGGACATTTTATTAATAAATATTTTTTCACATTACTATGTTTTTTCTTTTTTATTTTCGTAGGATTGCTCATTGCCGCAAATCCTACAACCTATGGCTAGTCTACGACATTTTTCTGCACTGACAAAAAACTCGCTATGCTCAGACAGTTTTGCTAGCACAGAAAAATGCTCCGACGGATTAATTTATACTAGAATCTATTTAAAAAGTGAAAATTATGTTTTAACCATTTGAAAATATTAAGTTTATATCCTTTAATTAGAAAAATTTGTAATAAATTCGTTATTTAAATGAGGTTTGGTATAACTTTAAAAACTTTGGTACAAATAAAAATAGAGGGAAAAATTAAAACTCCCTCTTTTCTATAAAAAAACTATTTCAAATCCTTACTTCCCTCTTCCAAAATTTTTATCTGGCAAAGTATTTCTTTATCCTTAACAGTTTTTTCTTTCCCATTTTTTATTGCCTCATATAAATCATCATAAACTCTGCCATAATCACCTTTTTCAGAAATAACTTTTTCTTCATGATAATTTCCATTATTATCATAATAAATTAACGTCCCATAATGTTTTGGCAAATCTATCCCAAAATCTTCATTATCTGGCATATAAAACAACTTCAAATGTTCTTCCTGCCTGTCTTCTGTTTCTTTTATAAAGCACCCTTTAGTTCCATATACAATAAATGATGCTCTAGGTTTTATTCTAAAATAGCTTCCTTTTAAACTTACTTTTAAACTTTTACCATTTTCTCTTTCATAAAACAAATCTATATCATAATAGTCATTCATCCGATTTGTCCCAAGAAGCTGCCTTACATCATAATGAACTTTATCAGGGTTACTATATCGTGAAATTATCTGATCCAAGACATGCGTCCCATGCCCATATAAAAATGTATTTGCCTGTTTACCATCATATTCCTTCACATTTTCAGGCACTTCTGCCCTGTAATAATCATAATTAGACTCAATTTCTAAAATTTCTCCTAATTTCCCGCTTTCAATCACTTTCATTGTGGTCAAGAAATCGCTGTCAAATCTTCTATTGTGATAAGGCTGCACAATTAGCCCTTTTTCCTTAGCTAACCTAAATAACTCCTGTGCTTCTTCCAATGTTTCAACAAAAGGCTTTTCCACAAGGCAATTTTTTCCATGTTCCAGCACTTTTTTAGCGTATTTATAATGCAAGTCAGATCTTAGGCAAATAACAACCAGATCAATTTCAGGATCATTATACAGTTCTTCAATTTTATCAGTATAATTAATCCCTTCTATTCGCTCCCAAGTCTTATTTTCCAAATTATTTGTAACAATAGTCTTAACTTTTATTTTATCTTTTCTCTGCAGTAAAAATGGCAGATGATATCTGTTTGCACTTTTTCCATTTCCAATAATTCCTATTTTCATCATAATAATTATCCTTTTTACAATTCCTTTCCATTGCTTTCAATTACTTTTTTATACCAGTAAAATGAGTCTTTTTTACTTCTTTCCAGCGTTCCGCTTCCATCGTTATTTTTATCCACATAAATAAATCCGTATCGTTTTTTCATTTCTCCAGTTGTGAATGAAACTAAGTCAATACATCCCCAAGGAGTATATCCCAAAAGTTCCACACCATCAATTTCAATCGCTTTCTGCATTTCTTCAATGTGTCTTCTTAAATAATCAATTCTATAATCATCGTGAACTTCGCCTTTTTCATCCTTTACGTCAATTGCTCCAAAACCATTTTCTACAATAAATAAAGGCTTGTTGTATTTTTCGTACATTATGTTAAGAGAGTATCGAAGTCCAACAGGATCAATTGGCCAGCCCCAGTCAGATTCTTTTATGTATGGGTTTTTAACACTTCCGACTAATTTGTCCCCACTTTCCACATCTGATTTATCTGCCTTGTCAACTGACGACATATAATAGCTAAATCCAATATAATCAACAGTTCCTTCCTTCAAGTCAATCAGATCCTGCGGCTCAATATGTATGTTAAATCCTTTTCTTTCCCACATTTTCTTAGTGTAGGCAGGATACTCCCCTCTTACATGAATATCAAGAAAGTGCCATCTCTTATGCATTTCTTCTACAGATTTCATCATATCGTCAGGATTGCATGAATATGGATAAATAGGTACAAACGCAACCATACATCCAATTTCAAAATTAGGATTTATTTTTTTACCAGCTCTAACAGCTCTTGCACTTGCCACAAATTCATTATGAACAACTTGATACATTGTTTCCTCACGGTTTTCGCCATCTTTGTAAGTAACTCCAGAACAAGTGAATGCAAATATATCAACATCAAGATTTGAAGCCTGATTATTGATTTCATTAAATGTCATCCAGTATTTTACTTTATTTTTATATCTTTCAAAAACGGTAATTGCAAACTTTTCAAAAAAATCAATTACTTTTCTGCTTCTAAATCCACCATAATTTTTTACAAGATTATACGGAATTTCAAAGTGCGACAATGTAATTACAGGCTCAATTCCATATTTTAATAATTCATCAAACAAATCATCATAAAATTGCAGTCCTGTCTCATTTGGCTGTTCGTCATCTCCATTAGGAAAAATTCTGCTCCATCCAATAGAAGTTCTAAAACATTTAAATCCCATTTCCGCAAACAATGCCACATCTTCCTTATATCTATGATAAAAGTCTATTGCTTCATGATTTGGATAATTTTTTCCTTCTATTATTCCATCAGTAATTTCTCTGGGAACTCCATGTGCTCCAGCAGTCATTACATCCGCTGTGCTTGGTCCTTTTCCACCTTCATTCCATCCACCTTCAAGCTGATGAGCAGCAACCGCTCCTCCCCACAGAAATCCTTCTGGAAATCCTTTATTTATCATTTTCATCCTCCTAAATTTTATTTGTAAGACAGCATTTTTTAAAAATTTATCAAATTTCATTAGTACATCATTTTTCAATTTTTACTTCATTATTATTGCCTTCTAATTAATACTTTCCCATTTAAAAAAGTTATATTTAATTATTTTGGAATATTGGTTTTTATCCCTTGTAAAAAAAGTCTTTAATAACTTTGTTATTCAACAAGGCTTAATCTAAATCCCTTTATTATGAATACAGGACACTCACACATAAAATAACATTTTTATACGTAATTGCCCTGTTAATATATTTCAAAATTCAATCCAAAACTATTTTTGTTCTAATCTTTTGTACACTTCGATAAATTCCTTTGCCAGCTCCTTAAACAAAATTGCTGTCATCAAGTGATCCTGTGAATGTACCATAATTAATCCAACATCAAGTTTTTCTCCTCCAGCTTCCCTTACAATCAAATCTGTCTGTAATTCATGTGCCTTCAGCATTTGCTCAGTAGACTGCTTCATAAATTCTTCCGCTTCATCAAACATCCCTGCCTTCGCCGCATTCATAGCCTGATAAGCCAAACTTTTAGTTTCCCCTGCGTGTCCAATTAATGTCATCGCAATCATTTCAATATCCAATACTTCTTCAGCCATGGTAATTCCTCCTAAATGATTATTTTTTGTTTTATCAAATTTTATATTAAAATTTCTTCTTAATTTTGTTATAACACACGTTTCCCTATATGTCAATTTTTCATATTTTTAATTCATTTTTCGTCTATTTTTATTAATTTTATTATTAATTAAAGCATAAATCCGATATTCTATGAAAATAAACGATTTACAATTATACATTTTTTCGTGTATAATATATATTGAAAATTTTAAAAAAATATAAATTATAATAAAATATTTCACAAAATCTTTATTAAAGGAGAAAAATCACATTATGGATATTTATGCACCAATTAACAAACATTTTTTAGAAAATAAAAAAATAAAAATTTCATTTTCAAAGGTATTGAATAAAAAAGAAAAATATTTTTTAAAGTTTCTTTTTATGGAATATAAGTTGCTGGAAAAATTTAAGAAAGCGACTATTTTACAAGATGTTGATTTAAATGAAATATTAGAGGTGCTTAAATTTTCTACATTTGAGCAATTAAAAAAATTTTTGGATAATTTACAAGTGAAAAAGCTGGAGTTCTCAATTTTTAGTAATGATAAAATTGTACTTTATGGACGATTTCCAATTTTGGTGTCTTACAATATTGTTTATTCCAAAATTGAATTTCAATTTGCAAGAGAAATTCAAAATGCTCGAAAAAATAATACTTTATTCTCACTTCTTAGATTTGATTTTCTAGTTTTTATGGGAGACGAGGCTACTTATAATTTTTATACTTATTTAATTTCTGATAAAAACTATAATAATGATACTGTAATTACGTTAGAAAGACTAAAAGAAATGTTTGATACTGGGGATAAATATGAACGTTTTTTTGACTTTGAAAAACAGGTTTTAAAAAAAGCGATTGAAACTATAAATCTTTTTTCTGACATTAAGGTTGTCTATAAAAAAATTAAGGTTGGAGAACATGTAAATAATAAAGTGGAAAAAATTCGTTTTAAGATAATTGATAACAGTAAATCTTCTGAAGAGAAAAACAAGGAGCTTGTTCAGCATATAAACAGCATTATGGACTTGATAAAAAATGATGTAAAAGATTTTCACGCTACTTATGAATTGATAAAAAAGTATATTTTGAAGAAAAATTACGATTATGTTTATACAAATGTTATTTTTACAAAAAAGCAATTTAAAAACAATATAGAAAAGCAGTTAAAAAAAGTTTTGTTGCTTGACTTGGCACAATTTTCAAAAACTAATTTCAGAAATGAATTGGAAATTATTAACATTAAGAGAAAATATATCACATCTTTTTTTCTTCAGTTAGATGTAGCAAATATTCTAAGACAAAATCATTTAGAAAAGGAACTCAGAATAATAGTCGATGATGGTTATTTTAATGAAATTCTTACTTTAAAACATACACAAGTTATGGAAAAAAACTTTTATGATTTTAAAATCTATATTCAATATTTTCAAAATTCAGAGAGTATTATAAAATTTACTAAATTTTTATAAAAAAATATATAAAATTTTATTTTTTTTAAAATATTTGCCTAAAAACTAAACGAAAAACTAAATATGATTTTATCGTTTATTTTATTTTTAGATTTATAAAGACTTATTTTGATTATATTTAAAACAAAATATAGACGAAAAATAATGGTTTTTTTATAAAATTTGACTTATAGAAAATTAATGGTATACTATGGATATAAAAGTTAATCTCATTGATTTGATAAAACAATGAAGTATAGAACAATAAAAACTTTAAGAAATAAGGAAGGATGATTAGAAATGAAAAAAATCTTATTATGTTGTGCAGCAGGAATGTCTACTAGCCTATTAGTAAACAAAATGAAAGCAGAAGCTGAAAAAAGAGGAATTGAAGTAGAAATTTGGGCAGAGCCACTTGATAAAGCAAAAGAAGAATTTGCAAAAGCTGATGTTGTTTTATTAGGACCACAAGTAAAATACGCTTTACCAGAAGCTAAAAAAATTGCTGAAGAAAATAACATTAACATAGATGTAATTAATATGGTTGATTATGGAATGATGAATGGTGCTAAAGTATTAGATCAAGCACTAAATTTACTTTAAAATATTATATTATAATAGTATATTTTTTGTTTAAAGTTTAAATGCTAATATTTTTTATTTTTAAGTACTTATATTAATCTTGAAATATTAGTATTTAGCTTTAAAACAACTTATTTTAATTCTGTTTGGAATATAGAAAAACCACTTTAATATTAAACTTTAATTTTTTGACTTTACTAGTCTAATTTTGAGAAAGTTAAAGATTAATTTGAAACTTTATAGTTATCCATATCATTTTATTACTTTAATAATTTATTCTTATAAATTATTTTGATAAATATTTTTAAAATTAACATATTAATTACATCATCTATTCGTTTTATATACGACAAACACTTTATTCATTAAATGAAATTGAATATTATTTTAGATAAAATATAGAATATTTTTACAACTAAAAATTAAAATTTCAAACAATTATTATTTAGGAGGAATTAAAATGGCAAGCATTATGGACAAATTTACACAATTTTTAGAAGAAAAATTAATGCCAGTTGCTGTAAAAGTGGCTAAGCAGAGACACTTGGCAGCAGTTAAAGACGGAATGGTTATTACATTACCATTATTATTGCAGGATCTGTATTTTTGATTTTAGGAAACTTACCAATACCAGCATTAGCTGACTTTTATAAAAATAACGCAACTGGACAGATTATCGCAAAATGGTTATCTTATCCTGTTGGTGTAACATTTAGTTTATTAGGATTTATTGCATGTGTCGGTATTTCATACAAATTGGCTCAATACTATAAATTAGATGAAATTTCGAGTACAATCTTAGGAGTTTTGGCATTTTTACTAGTAACACCTTTTGATAACAACGGAATTCCATTAGCTAGTATGGGAAGTGGAGGTTTATTTGTAGCTATAATAATGTCACTTTTAGCAATAGAGATTGTAAACCTTATCGTAAAAAAGAACATTATTATTAAGATGCCTGATTCTGTACCGCCTGCAGTTTCAAAATCATTTGCTGCATTAATTCCAGGATTTTTTGTTATTCTAATTTCATTAATAATAAGAATTGCATTCGAAGTTTCTCCATTTGGAAATATTCATAAGGTTGTTGAAATGGTATTAACTAAACCGCTTACAGCATTGGGAGGATCTTTCTTTGGAATGATGGGACTTTCTTTCATAACTAATTTACTATGGACTGCTGGAATACATGGTTCAAACCTAGTAACAGGAGGTATAGCAAGACCTGTACTGGATACATTAATGGATCAGAATAGAATTGCACTTAGTGCACAACAACCTCTTCCAAATATAGTTACAACTCAGTTTTTTGACATTTTCCATAATATGGGAGGTTCTGGAACTACTTTCTCTCTTGCTATTATGCTGCTTTTCCTTTCTAAAAGTAAACAGCTTAAAGAAATTGGTAAATTAGCAATTGGTCCTGCATTTTTCAATATTAACGAGCCTATTTTATTTGGACTTCCAATAGTTATGAACCCTATTTTAATTATTCCGTTTATATTGGCTCCTTTAGTTACAGTAATGGTTACTTATCTAGCTATGTACTCAGGATTAGTTGCAAAAGTAACTGGAGTCGCCTTGCCTTGGACAACGCCTCCTTTTATTTCTGGTTTCCTTGCAACGAATCATTGGACAGGGACAGCCATACAAGTAGTGAACTTCTTTATAACAGCGGCTATTTACTATCCATTCTTTAAAATATGGGATGACAAAAAATTACAGGAAGAAAACGGAACAGCAAGTACAAATTAATCATTAGCGAAAGTTATGGTTAAATTAATAAAATATATTTTACAAAATACATTTTTTGTGATATATTATTTGTAAAATAAAATAACAAATGAAAATTTTAAGGAGTGATTACAATGATTAGACAAACTTGGACTTGGTGGAAAAAATTAAATACAATTTAATATTTTTTTGCCAGCTATGTTGAAATTTATTGTAATTACTATTATTAAATATTGTGAGAAAAGCATTGGTGAAACAAAATCAATGCTTTTATTTTATACAATTCTCTTAGTCGGTAAAACGATTTAAGAGAATTTTTTTATTATAAATTTCAACTAACACTAAACCTCATTTAGAAAATAGAAATAAAATTCTATAACAATTAATTTTATAATCTTATAAAAAAAATTAAATCTAATTTTTAAGTATCCATATTAGGAATTTTTATTCAAATTATGAAAACTGCTTATTATTAATAAATGTTTTTCATAATTCTATGTTTTTTCTTTTTATATAAGCAAGGGAAATCAGTCGCCATTTCCCTTTATTTCGCAATAACAGTTATTTAAATAATGACATATTAAAGAGAATAGCGAAAATGCTACGCACTATCCCTGACTCGTCTAAGCATTTTTTTGAAATATTCCCAAATTTTATTTGGGAAAGTAGTCAAAACATTTATTATTTGGATAAATCTGGATTACTACGAAAACGAAACTCGCTAACGCTCAAACAATCGTTTTCATTCCAAAAAAATCACGACATCTATATTAAGTTATAAAGATTATCATATTTAAGTTGTAGTTTTTACATTTTAAAAATACTAAATAAGCAAAATTTAATTAAAGAATATTTTAATTAATATTTACACAGATTGTATAATAGTATAATCTTGTAAAAATGAATTTTCTGATTTCTATTATTTAAATGAGAAATACAATAATATAGAAAGTGAGATATTTTATGTTAACAAATAAACCTACTTATTACTATTCTATTATCAGAAAAAAATTTAGCAATTCCTATTTTGCTGAAGATGAAAGGCAAGTTATTATTGGGATTGACTGTGAATATTTCGATTCTAATGAATACAGCTATGACTCATTAAAAAAAATATACAATTCTTTTGTAAAACAGAAAAAACTTTCCCCTTTTGCAGGACTTTTTGGGACATTTGCTTATGAGTCAATACATTTTTTTGAAAAAATTGGAAAAATTGAAAAAGAGCAGTTTAAATTTCCACAGTTTATTTTTGCCAATGCAAAGGCATATTTACACTATTCAAAGACTAGTAAAGAATTTTCCTTTTATGGAGATGAAGAAAAATATTTTAGTTTTTTAAATGATAAAATTTCTGAAAAATCTAATGATTCTGATTTATTCTATGATATAAAAACAGATTTTGAAGAAGAAAAATTACATTATTATGAAATTATTGAAAAAGTGAAGGAATATATTAAGTCTGGAGATATTTTTCAAGTTGTTCTAAGTGAGCAGTTAAAACTTACATCAAATATGGATTCTCTTGATTTTTATGAAAAATTGTCAAAGGCAAATCCGAGTCCGTATATGTACCATTTTCCTACGAAATATGGGGACATTGTTGGTTCTAGTCCAGAAATACTGGTTGATATTTCATCAGATAATATTTATATCGCTCCTATCGCTGGAACTCGTCCCAGAGGAAAAGATGCCAACGAAGATGCATTTTTAGCAAAAGACTTATTAAATGATGAAAAGGAATGTGCTGAACATAGGATGCTTGTTGACTTGGCTCGAAATGATATTGGGAAATTTGCAGAAAGTGGCTCAGTCGTTGTAAAAAATCTTATGCATATTAAGAATTATGAGCATGTAATGCACATTGTGACGGATGTTTATGGGAAAAAGCGAAAAGATGTTTCGATATTTGAAGTTATTGCTCAGGCTCTTCCAGCGGGAACGCTTTCTGGATCACCAAAAATTCGTGCTATGCAAATCATTTCAGAACTGGAGAAATTTAAAAGAAATGTTTATGCTGGCGGAATTGGATTTTTAAGATTTAACGGGGATGTCCAGCTTGCGATTATTATTCGTACTGCATTTTTTGAAAATAAAAATTATGACTTAAATGAAGTTGATGAGGTTCGAAATGTATTTATTCAGGCTGGAGCAGGAATTGTGTTTGATTCTGTAAAAGAAAAGGAATATGATGAAATTTGCCATAAAAGAGCTTCTGTGCTAAACATTTTTAAAAAATTCTGTAATGAAGAAAAAAATAAAAACAATGAAAATAAAAGTGGAAAGGATGTGAAATAAATGATTTTAATGATTGACAATTATGATTCGTTTGTATTTAATGTTGAGCAATATTTGAAGGAAATGACTGATGATGAAGTTATTACTGTTAGAAATGATGCAATAACAATTGATGATATAAAAAAAATGAATCCTAGTAAAATAATTTTTTCTCCAGGTCCAAAACATCCAAAGGACAGTGGAATTTGCCTAGAAATTTTAAATAATACTGATGAACTGGGGAATATTCCAATTTTAGGAATTTGTCTTGGGCATCAGGCAATTGGAATGAATTTTGGCGGGGAAATAAAAAGGCTTGAAAACCCATTACATGGTAAAACTTCAGAAATTACAGTTTTATCTGAGAATTCTGTATTATTTAAAAACTTGCCAAAAAAATTTAAAGTTATGAGATATCATTCACTTTATGTTGACGATATTCCAGAAGATCTTGAAGTTACGGCAAAGTCTGAAGATGGGGTTGCGATGGCTGTGGAACACAAAAGTAAAAATATTTTTGGAATACAGTTCCATCCAGAATCAATTTTTACTGAATATGGAAAAAATATGATACGAAACTTCTTGAATATTGAAGTTTCAGAAACTTTGCAAAATGATGAAAATTCTAAAAATACTAACGAGAAAGGAAACTTTATAGATATGAATAAATATTTAAAAAAATTACAGGAAAATATTGCATTGACAGATACTGATTTTCGTGAAATCTGTAAAATTATTGACAGTAAAAATTATGACATTGTACAACTTGGAGCCTTGCTTGTACTAATTTCAGAAAAAAGCCTTTATCCTGAATCGCTTACAGCATTTGTGAAAAATATTCTGGAATACAGTACAACTTTTGAAGATGATTCTGATATGATTGATGTTTGCGGGACTGGCGGTGATGGATTCAAGACGATAAATATTTCAACAGCTGTCGCATTTATTCTAGGAGCAATGGGAGTAAATGTAGCAAAACACGGAAACCGTGCAATCTCAAGTAAAAGTGGAAGCAGTGATGTGCTTGATAAACTAGGAGTACCGCTTGAAAACTCACTTGCAAATCAAATTGAAAAACTGCACGTAAAAAATCTTGCTTTCTTTCATGCCCCATTTTTCCACAAATTAGTTGGAGAAGTTCGAGAAGTTAGAAGACGTCTTGGAATAAGAACAGTATTTAACATTTTAGGTCCACTGCTTCATCCAAACACAAAATTGAAATACCAATTGGTTGGACTTTACCACGAGCCTGTACACAGATTATACGCTGAAACATTACAATTACTGGGAAGAAAACATGCATTAGCTGTTCGTGGAAATGATGGGCTTGATGAAATAACAATTTGTGATGACACTAAAATTATTGAAGTAAAAGATGAACAAATTTTCGAATATACAGTATCTCCTGAAAGTTTTGGCTTTAAACGGGCTTTTCATTCTGAAATTGAAGGCGGAACTCCAGAGGAAAATGCTGAAATTTTGGTAAAAATCTTAAAAGGTGAAGAAAAATCAGCAAAATTTGATATTGTTGTATTGAATGCAATGTTCGCACTTTATACTGCGGATGTGGTAGATCACCCTGCAAAAGCAAAGGATATGGTTTTAGAAGCAATTGAAAGTGGGAAGGTTTATGAGTTTTATAAAGATTATGTGAAAATCACAAAATAATTTTTTGGATATAATTGATAAAACTATTAGTTTATATTTTTTATAGATTATAACTGATAAAAATTTAAAAAATATCTTTTTTATTAGTTGTAAGTATGATAAAATATTTATAGAGGTGATTTTATGATAGAAAGAAAAATTTATTTTGAAAAAATTAAACCCTTTATAGATAAAGATATTATTAAAGTTTTGACAGGAATAAGGAGAAGCGGTAAATCTGTAATGTTAAAATTGATTATGAAAGAATTGAAAAAAAACGGTGTTGACGAAAATCAATTTATTTATATCAATTTTGAAAATTTAAGAAATAAACATCTTTGCTATGCGGATACATTGAATGAATATATATTGGAAAAAGCAGAAAATGTTGAAGAAAAATGTTATCTATTTTTGGATGAAATTCAGGAAGTAAAAGAATGGGAAAAGTGTATAAATTCATTAAGAACAGAAGATAAGCAATTTGATATTTATATAACAGGTTCCAACGCTAAACTGTTATCGGGAGAACTTGCAACTTACCTTGCAGGAAGATACGTTGAAGTTGAAATTTACCCTTTTTCATTTAAAGAGTTTTGCTCAATATACCAAAATATAAATAAAAATATTTCAAAAGAAGAAATGTTTGAAAAGTATGTCAAACTAGGTGGGATGCCATTTTTACATAATTTGAATTATGAAGTGGAATCAAGCATGCAATATTTAAAAGATATATATTCATCAATAATATTAAAAGATATTACTCAAAGAAGCAATATAAGAAATACTGAATTATTAGAGCGAATTATCAATTACATCGTAATGAACATTGGGAATACATTTTCTGCAAATTCAATTTCAAAATATTTTAAAAGCGAAAATAGAAAAGTCGCAGTAGATACTGTGCTAAATTACATAAAAGCCTGTGAAAACGCATTTTTGATTCACAAAGTCCCTCGTTATGAAATACAAGGTAAAGAAGTTCTAAATGTGAGTGAAAAATATTATATTGCAGACCATGGAATAAGAGAAGCAATTTTAGAAACAAACGAAAGAGATATAAATCAAATTTTTGAAAATATTGTATATATGGAATTATTGCGAAAAGGCTATAACATAAAAATCGGAAAATTGAATAATTTAGAAATAGATTTTGTCTGTACAAAAACAAATAATGAGAAAATTTATATTCAGGTAGCATATTTACTTGCTTCTGAAGATACTATAAAAAGGGAATTTTTACCATTTGAAAAAATTAATGATAATTATCCAAAATATGTAATTTCTATGGATAGATTTGATATGTCAAGAAATGGGATAAAACATTTGAATATTATTGATTTTTTATTGAAAGACTAAAAAAGTTAAAAATATTTATAAATTAAAATTTTTAGAAAGAATGGTGCGAATATGATAAAAACTTTATATAAAGAAAAATGTTTGAGGTATTTTATAATCCCAGAAATAATACTATTATTTATATTTTTCTTCAAATTTTCAATACTAGTATATATAATACTACCTCTTTATGTTATTGAGAGTATATTTGATAATATTTTTTTCAATATTCCATTAATTTGGTTATTATTTAAAATAACAACTATGTATTTTTGCTCTATAAAGTTTAAAAAAATAAATAAAATTGAAGATGAAGAAAAAAAGAAAAAATACAAAATTAGGTTAAAAATAATAATTTTTTTAGTAAATATAGTAATTTTCGTTATTTTCACAATACTCTCTACTAATTTAATAAATCAAATTGTTAATACAATATTAAGTTTTTAAACTACGAAAGGAGAAATATGGATATTTTAGAAAAAATAAAAATTAAAAGAGATATACAGCTTGAAGAAGAATTAAAGTCTTTTAAGCAACCATCTTTAAAAAAGGCACTTAATCAAAAAGGAATTCAGATTATTGGGGAAATTAAGAGGGCTTCTCCATCGAAGGGAAAAATTGCAAACGATGATTTTGATTTGTTAAAACAGGCACAAAATTATGTGGATAAAGGAGTTACAGCTTTTTCGATATTGACAGAAAAGGAATATTTTAAAGGGGAAAATGATTTTATAAAAATTGTAAGGGAAAAATTTCCAGAAATGCCGATTTTGAGAAAGGATTTTATTTATACTCCGTTTCAAGTGGCTCATGCTAAATTTTTGGGGGCTTCGGCAATTTTACTGATTGTGAGAATGCTGGATGATAAGACGCTTTTGGAACTTCATAAGCTGGCACAGGATTTAGAAATGGATGTTCTGGTGGAAACTCATGATGAAGAGGAAATAAGAAGAGCTTTGAAGATTCCGAATTTGGAGATTTTGGGGATAAATAACCGAAATTTGAATACTTTTGAAGTTGATATTAAAACTACGGAAAAATTGATAAATGAAATTCCAAGCGATGTTTTTAACAATTTGACTATCGTAAGTGAAAGTGGATTTTTGTCAAAAGAAGATGTGAAGTATGCAGAAAAATTGAACGTGGATGGGCTGCTAATCGGAGAGGCACTTATGAAAGGGCTTATTTAGAATTTGATAAAATAAATTTATGGAAGGAAAAAAATTGGAGAAAAAAGAAAATAATGTGGCAACTGATAATTTCATAGAAAATACTACTAAATTAAAGGTTTGTGGAATTAGGAGCATTACTGAAATTAATGAATTGAAAACTTTGGATATTGACTATTTTGGATGTATTTTTGCAGAAAGTCAAAGGCAAGTGGATAGTGAACTTGCGGCTAAAATTACACGGATTGCACACAGGCATGGGAAAAAAACTGTAGGAGTGTTTGTAAATGCGATGATTGAGAATGTTGTAAAAATTGTGGAAGAAACAGATATTGATATTGTGCAGCTGCATGGAGATGAATCGGTGGAATATTGTGTGGAGCTTACGAAAAAATTGGAAAAACTTTATGAGAAAAGCTGCTTTAGAAAACGTAAAAATTTTCCGCCTAAGACAGAAATTTGGAAAGTTTTTGGAGTGACTGATGAACTTCCGAATATTGCTGACTACAAGCCATATATTGAATACCCTCTATTTGACGCAAAAGGAGAAAATCGTGGGGGAAATGGAATTGTCTTTGATTGGAGTATTTTAAAAAAATTAGATAAGTATTCATTTGTACTGGCTGGAGGGCTGTCGATTGAGAATATTCAAAAAGCGCTTGAGTACAAGCCTGCCATTTTGGATATAAACAGCAAAGTTGAAGTTAATAATAGAAAAAATAAAAAATTAGTTGAAAATATTGTAAATTTGGTAAAAAAGAAATAATAATAATTTTAAAAGATGAATACGAAAGGAAAAAATATGGAAAATAAACATTTTAATGAAAAGGCATATTTTGGGCAATTTGGTGGACAATTTGTACCTGAAACTGCGATGTTTGCTCTATCGGAACTGGAAACCGAATATGAAAAGCTGAAGAATGACAAGGAATTTTTTCAAGAATTTGATAATTTGCTAAAAAATTATGTTGGACGTGAAACTCCGCTTTATTATGCAAAAAACTTAAGTGATCATTATAACCACGATATTTACTTGAAAAGAGAAGACTTGAACCATACTGGTGCTCATAAAATTAATAATGCGCTTGGGCAGGTTTTACTTGCTAAAAAAATGGGGAAGAAGAAAGTTATTGCTGAAACTGGGGCTGGACAGCACGGAGTTGCTACTGCTACTGCGGCCGCTCTATTAGGTTTGGAGTGTGACGTTTACATGGGAGCTGTTGACATTGAACGGCAAAAATTAAATGTTTTTAGAATGGAGCTTTTGGGAGCGAGAGTTATTTCGATTGAAGACGGGCTTAAAACCTTGAAGGAAGCGACAACTGCGGCTATTCAGTCTTGGGTTGCAGAGATAGAAACTGTGTTTTATGTAATCGGATCTGTTGTAGGGCCTCATCCATATCCGACTATCGTGCGTGATTTTCAGTCAATTATCGGTTACGAAGCAAAAGCACAGCTAGAGGAACTTAGAAAGCATGCTGATCACGTGATTGCCTGTGTTGGTGGCGGAAGTAATGCTATTGGTATTTTTAGTGCATTTTTGGAAGACAGCTCAACAAAACTTTATGGAGTTGAAGCTGGAGGATACGGAATTGACACAGATATGCACGCTGCCACATTGACACTTGGAAAACCTGGAATTATCCACGGAATGAAAACTTATGTTCTTCAAAACAAATACGGACAAATAAGTCCAGTTCACTCAATTTCAGCTGGACTTGATTATCCGGGAGTAGGTCCTGAACATTCACATCTATTTGATACAGAAAGGGCAACTTACGCACCAATTACTGATGATGAGGCAATGAAGGCGCTAATGCTTGTTACAAGAAAAGAAGGTATTATTCCAGCAATTGAGAGTTCCCATGCGTTAGCCTATCTTGAAAAATTATGTCCTGCACTTTCTAAAGACAAAAGAGAAACTATCGTCGTAAACGTTTCTGGACGTGGAGATAAAGATATGCACACTGTTTTTTCTGTGTTAAAAGATAAGGAAACTGGCGGAAAAAATGGAATTTATGAGTTAAATGGAGGTTTGGAAAATGAGTGAAAAAAAATTAGATAAGAAAATTATTGATATTTTTAGAGAAAAAGAAAAAGTAAACATTGGTTATATTGTCGCAGGCTATCCAAGTGTTGATTTTACAAAACAATTTTTACAAAATTTGGATAATACAGCTCTTGATATGCTTGAAATCGGAATTCCCTACTCTGACCCCCTAGCCGATGGAAAATTGATTTCACACTCTTCATTTCTTGCTTCAGAAGCTGGAGTTACTACTGACACTGTATTTGATTTACTAACAGAAATAAAAAACGATATTTCAAAACCTTTAATTTTTTTAATTTACTACAACTTAATATTTGCTTATGGAATTGACGAATTTATCAAAAAATGCTGCGAAGCTAACATTAAAGGTATAATCATTCCAGACTTGCCTTACGAAGAAGCCTTTGAAATGTCGGAAAAACTAAGAGAAAACAATATCGCTCTTATCCCTCTTGTAAGCGTTACTTCTGGAAGCAGAATGAAAAAAATTATTTCTCAAGGTGACGGCTTCATTTATGCAATTGGTTCTCTTGGAGTTACAGGTTCAAAACAAGTTGATTTGCCACGTTTAGAATCTTTTATTAATGAAATAAGAGAAGTTTCAGACTTGCCAGTTTCATTAGGTTTTGGGATAAAAACTAATGACAATGTGAATACCATGAGAAAATATGCGGATGGAGTGATTGTGGGAACGAGTATTGTTGAATTTTTAGAAAAAAATGATGTGAATTATTTGATTCAGAAAATTAATGAGTTGTTTGAGTAGCTATTATTAAACTTAAAAAGAGGTCTCATAAGTGAAAATTTTTTTGTTATTAAATTAAATATAAAATTTATGATTTTAAATTTTTCTTACCTTATGAGACGTGCTCCTTTATATGAAATATAAATAAAAAGAAAATTATGTTAATTTCTATTTTGTTAAAAATTTTCTATTCCTTTCAACAGTTCTCTTAATGTATCAGAATTCGCTTTTGGCTCATTAATAGCTATTTTCCAAGCCTTACTACCACGTACGTTGTGAAATAATCCATGAGTATGCATTAGGAACAAATGAGGTCGAAGAGATTGTTTTTCAATGTTTTCAACATAATAAATCATTTTTTCAATAATTTCTTTACGAGTAATATTTATTTCTTTTCCATAATATTTTCCAAATTCAGTTAAAATCATAGGATTGTCATAAATTTCACGCCCTAACATTACGGAATCCACATACTTTAAATGATTGTCAATTTCTTCGATTGTTTTTATTCCCCCATTAATTTCTATATGTAAATCTGGATTTTCATTTTTTACACGGTAAACTTCATCATATCTAAGCGGTGGAATAGTTCTGTTTTGTTTTGGATCAAGTCCTGCCAATATCGCTATTCTTGCATGAATTATATATTTGTTTACACCAGCTCTTCTAGTAATGTTGATAAAGTCCATCATATCTTCATATTTATCGAGCAACGTACGTTCAAAGCTATCAGGCAATATATTTTTCCCATCAATCCCAATTCTATGCTTTATCGAAATTGGCTTACTTGTTGCATCTTTCATTGCTCTAACAATATTTGCAACTTCTTCTGGAAATGCCATAAGATAAGCACCCATCATATTTCCAGAAACTCTGTCAGACGGACAACCAACATTTAGATTTATTTCATCATAATTATATTTTTCAGCAATTTTTATGGCTTCATACGCCTCTTTTGGATTAGTTGCTGCAATTTGCAAAACAATAGGATGCTCAATTTCATTAAACCCCAAAATATAATCTAAATCTCCATTTAAAATTGCTTGTGCAGTTATCATTTCAGTATACAGCAAAACATCATTATTTATCATTCTCACAAAATTTCTAAAATTCTTATCCGTCCTATCCACCATTGGAGCTATGCTTATCTTATTTTCCACTACATTTCCTTTCATACATTTTTTATTATTTCAATTTATCTTGCCTTGTAATATTTCATTGCTTCAGGTAAAAATTTTCTAGCTGCTTCAATTCTGTTTTTTCCAGATGGATGTGTTGATAATATTTCTGCTCCTTTTCCTGTTCCTAGCGAATCCATTCTCTCAAGAGCTGTAATCGCTTCAGATGGATTATATCCAGCCATTGCCATAAATATCATTCCATATTTATCTGCTTCATATTCCTGAGTTCTATTAAATTTTAAAAGAGTAATCGAAAGTCCACCTGAAACAAGGGAAGATACTCCATTTCCACCCGTTACAGCATCTGTCACAGTAGCAGCAATTCCAGCAAGAGCTTTGTTGCTTGAAGCTTCAGCATGGTGCCCTCCAATAACATGCCCAATTTCATGCCCCATTACAAATGCAATTCCTGCATCAGTACTTAAAACTGGTAATATTCCAGTATAAAAAGCAATTTTACCCCCTGGCATAGCAAAGGCATTTACCTCATTTGTTTTTATTAAATTAAATTCCCATTGCAGATTTGAAACTTTGTTTGACATTCCATTTTCATTCAAATACTGTTCTACTGCTGATGAAATTCTTCCACCGATTCTTCTTAATCTCTGTCCATCCGCTGTGTTGTTTGCTAACAATCCTTTTGCATTTGCCTGCTGTATAAGTTGTCTATAAGCTGAAACTGAACTTGAGGCTACACTTTCATCACTCACAAGTTTAAGCTGCCTTCTCCCAGTAAGCGGTGCTACTGTACAACTAGCAATCATTCCTAAGGCTGTTATTAAAAATAATATTTTTGAATACTTCTTCATTATTAATCCTCTCTCTCTTTATTTTATAAATTAATACACTTTATATAATTTTACAATTTTTTCTTAAAATTTTCAATATTAATTCTCTTATAATTCTTTTAAAATTTCCAAGTTATGTTAAACTGTGTGTTAGATATTTATATCAAAATTTTTATTTTAGCTTTTTTCTTTCCAAATTTAACAAACAATAAAAGAAAATTCCATTGACAAACACCCCAAAAATGAAGTAAAATTTAATAACAAAATGAGGAGGAAACTTAATGGCAAAAAAGAGAGCATCAAAAACAAATAAAAACAACAACAAAATCAATGGATTAAATATAACATTTGAATCAATTTTAATTGGAATTATTGGAGCAATACTTGTATCTGCCAGCTCTTTTTATATCGTGCTTAAATTTGGGGCATTACCATGGCCAACGATAATGGTTACACTTTTATCAATGATGGCGCTAAAATTCTTTAAAAAGACGAATAACAAGGAAATTACAATTACACATACCATTATGAGTGCTGGTTCAATGGTGGCGGGAGGAGTTGCCTTTACAGTTCCAGCCTACATTATTTTAGGCGGAAAATTAACAGACATAAATCAGCGGCTGCTTTTTATCACAATTTTGATTGGAAGCATTACAGGTTCATTTTTGTCCTACATTTTTCGTTCAAAATTAATTGAAGAAGAAGATTTGGAATTTCCAATTGGGGAAGCGGCTTACAATCTTGTAAATTCTGGTAAAAATACTGCGAGTTTTCATTATGTTTCATTTGGAACGTTATTTAGCTCAATTGTGGCTCTTTTTCGTGATTTTAGCTTTACAAAAGGAAAAGCTCCTATTATTCCAGCATTAGTTTCACTAAAAAATGTGCCTTTCAGCTTTTACGTATCGCCTCTTTTAGTTGGGATCGGGTATGTGCTTGGATTTTTAAATACATTTGTCTGGTTTTTAGGTGGCGCTGCTGTAATTTTTGTTGGAGAACCGCTTGCAAAAATGTTTAAAATTGCTGATTTTCCCATTATGAAAAATAGTTTTGGAATGGGATTTATGATTGGAATTGGAATTGCTGTAATTTTAAAAATTATTTTTTCAAATAAATCAAAGAATAATTCAGAAAATAGAAGTATCATTACCAAATTATTTATTTTATCAGCCGTTTCAATAATTATAATAATTTTTATTTATAAACTTCCAATATTTCTTGCATTAGTTTTAGTACTAATCTCTATTTTATGCACGATAATCGCAGGTTATTCGACTGGAAAGACTGGAGTTAATCCAATGGAAATTTACGCCATAATCACAATTCTAGTAATTTCGTTTTTAAATAAAATGTTAAATGGATTAAACATTGGCGGAATAAAATTTTCTACAAACTTAAACACTCTGACGCTATTTTTACTGGCTTGCATTATAGCTGTCGCATGCGGTCTTTCTGGCGATATTCTAAACGACTTTAAATCAGGATATAAAATGAAAGTAAATCCATCAGAACAGCTTTTTGGCGAATTAATCGGCTCAATCGTAAGTTCTTTTGTAATAACATTCTTGTTTTTTGTATTTTTCAAAGTTTATAAAACTATCGGTCCAGTAGAAAATACGGATTTAATAGCATTACAAGCCTCAATTGTGGCAACAGTAATAAACGGAATTCCTTTTTTGAATATTTTCTTTATTGGACTTGCAGCGGGACTGCTTTTAAGCCTGTTAAATTTACCAGTTTTAACTTTTGGAATTGGAATCTATGTACCGTTTTATTTAACTTCAACTGTATTTTTAGGCGGACTTGCAAGTTTTTTTGGAAACAGAATTTCACAAAAATCTCACTCAAACCTGCTTTTAATTTCTAATGGATTAATGAGTGGAGAAGCGATTATAGGTGTTATTTTATCAATTGTTGCTTATATCAAGCTGTTTGTAAAATAAAAAAATATCTTTATATATTTAAAGTTAGACAAGATTTTGAATTTAATCTTTTAATAAACTCACTAACAGAAAGGAAAAATAATGATTTTAGGATTTGATATTGGAAATACACATATTATACCAATTTTTTATAATGAAAATAGCGATATTCTAGCAACTTTCAGAATACCGACACATCTGGAATTTACCGAAGATACTCTTTTTGTAATGTTAAAGGAATTTGCAAAAAACAGCAATTTAGAAATTTCAGATATTAAAAATATTGTTATTTCATCAGTTGTTCCAAATATTAACGAAAATTTTACAAGGCTTGGAAAAAAATATTTTAACATTAATCCAATGTTTGTAACACTTGACAATGTAGAAAATGAAATAAAAATTTTGCCAAATATGGAGCGTGGTCTTGGTGCAGACAGAATTGTAGACATTTTGGCCGCAAAAAAACTGTATCCAGAAAAGGAACTTTTAATAATTGATTTTGGTACAGCCACAACTTTTGACATGATAAAAGATTTCACTTATATGGGTGGCTGCATTCTTCCAGGAATCACACTTTCAATAAATGCCTTGTTTAGCAATACCGCTGCCTTGCCAAAAATCGAATTTACCGAACCTGAAACAGTTTTGGGAATAAATACAATTTCACAAATAAATGCCGGTATCTTTTACGGAAATGTTGGTGCAATAAAAGAATTGATTTTACAATACAAAAATTCCTTTCCAAACGCTTACGTTATCGCAACTGGTGGACAGGGACAAAAAATTTCAGAATATATCGAAGAAATTGATGAATATGTCGCAAAACTTGGGGAAATGGGAATTTTTGAATTTTACAACTTAAATAAAAATAGATAAAGGAAATAAAATGAATAAAATAGCAAAAAATATATTAATTGGATCAATAATTACAATAGGTGGAGCAGTTGCAACTCAAAATGTTGTTGGTGGACTTCTTTACCATGAATATAAAATCAAGACATATTATGAAAAAGATGATAAATCTCGGAAAAATCAGGATTTTATAGTACTTCTTCATGGGATTTATGGGAAAAGTTCAGATATGGAAAGTATCGCACAAAAATTTAAAAATGATTACAGGATTATCAATATTCAGTATCCTACCACTAAGGAAACTGCTGAAGAGATTGTTGAACATTATATAAAGCCGAATATTGAGGATATTAATGGGCAAATTTATGCAGAGAATCTACATAGAAAAATAGAAAATCAGTATTATGAAATTGACGAAAATGGTAAACGAAAAGATAAAAAAAATGATGAAAATGTACAAAAAAATATAAAGATTAATTTTGTGGCACACTCGATGGGAACTGGAATTTTACGATATTATTTAAAGGAAAATCCTCTTGAAAATTTAGGAAAAGTTGTATTTATTTCTCCACCATCGCACGGAAGCCATCTAGCAGATGTTCCATTTGTAGACAAACTTCCATTTATGCTTGGAAAAGTCGTCCCACAATTTAGCACAAAAAAGGATAGTTTTGTAAATCAGCTTGGCGAGCCTAATTACGATTATATGATTCTGATTGGAAACAAGACAAATAATCCGCTGTATTCAATGATTATTCGTGGAAAGGACGATGGAATGGTGCCTTTGGAAACTGCAAAAATGGAATCTGATAATTTTAAAATTATTAATAACACTACTCACACGAGTATTTTAAAAGATAACCGAACAATGAAGGAGATTTCTGACTTTTTAAAAAGTCCTGATACAAAAGAAAATGATGAAAAAAAAGACGACAAAACGAACTAACTACACAACGAAAAAAACTACAAGAACAAAAAATATTCCAAAAGCTGAGCAACCTTTCTTAGAAGGAATTTCCTGTGATATCTATGTTGGAAAAAAGGCTGGAATTAGTGTACGAAACGCAATCCAAAAAGCCAAGAAATCAATCACGGTAATCTCTCCCTTTTTAAGTGGGGATATGATAACTGAAGATATTTTTAGTTCATTAAATAAAGACGTGCAGGTAAATATCGTTTCAAAAGATAATGAAAAAATTTATCCTTTTTTACGAAAAAACTTATTTAAATATCATTCAATACTAGGTTTTGGAAAATTCATTCTTCTCTTTGGAAAAATTATACTAACAATACTCTATTTAATTTTGTCGGTTGCAGCACTAGAAATTTTTACACTATTTCTTTTTGATATTTCCTTTACAAAGTCTGTATTTCCAATTACAAAAAACAACCTTTTAGTTTTAACAATTTTTCTAGGAATTTTTACATTTTTTCTAAGAACAGCAATAAAAAACAACGAATTTTACTATTCATTGCGTGATAATTTTAATATTCATATTTTAAGCAAGAACTACGATCTTCACAGCAAAATCTACATAATTGACAATAAAATTGCATTTTTAGGTTCCTTAAACTTTACCGACACAGGATTTATGCTAAATCACGAAACTTGCATAAAAACAACTGACAAAACTGCGATTAAGCACCTGAATAACGTTTATAAAGATTTGCTAAAAGTAAACTCAATATCACTAAAAGAATTGAAATATAAAATTAGCAAAAAAAATTAGAGTTGCCAGTTTAACAATTTAGACAACTCTTTTTTTAAATACAATTACAATTAATCTATCGGATTATAGCTTCCGTCCCATTCCAACCCTAAACTGTTAGCATAATCAAAGTTATCTGTTGCAAGTTTACCAGTTCTCTTATTTACAGTATAACTGAACAAACGTGGCTCAACATTCGAATCTCCACCACATTTCGCATTATTGCTTCGCACATCAATTTCAAATTCCTCATCAGTTTCATCAATATAAAATCTCATGCATTTTGTCCCTTGACTACCACCAAATTTATGCTTAGCTATTGAATTTTGCACAAGTCTCAAAGCTTCATTCTCACTTCTTACAGGTGCAGCGTTTGCCAATCCCGCACATACCAAAGAAAAAATCAAAACACCAATCTTTTTATTAAAAATTTTTTTCATCAAAATCACCTTCTCTTTCAATCTTTTTCATATTAATTATACCATATTTTTTTGTAATACAAAACCCGATTTTTAAAATAGAAATAAAATTCTATAAATCAATTTGATAGTTTTGCTAAAATTCTTAATTATTCATCTTAAAGACTTTTATAATTTTATTTATAAATATTATTATTAATAAATGTTTTTTCTTATTTTATTTATATATTTTTTAACGTAAGGGCATCAAACGCCATGCCCTTACAACCCCGCTTTACGCAAAACTTTCTTATAAAGAAAAAATAAAACTCGCTTCGTAGAAACTACGCTCACTTTCGCAAACAAAAGTTATTTTTACATAAATAAGTTTTATCATTATAAAAATTATGGCGAAAGAAATACATTTGTATTTAGTTATTTTTCCTTTAACGAAATTTTGCTTATTTAATATTTTTCAAATTTCAGAACCATACTAAAACAGTTCTGAGTGTGAACCTAAACGAGATAAAGATAATACTAAAATGTCATCATAATATTTATATATTAATAGCCAATCAGGTTCTATATGGCATTCTCTGAATCCTTTGTAATTACTGATTAATGCATGATCTTTATATTTAATGTCTAATACTTTCTTTTGAGCTAAAATATCAACGATTTTAAATAATTTATTAATATCTTTTCCTTGCTTTTTGGCTAATTTCAATTCTTTCTTGAATTGTCCTGTAAATTTAACTTTATACACCAAGTGCCTCTCTCAACTCCTCTATGCTGTCATATCCTTTTACACTATCATCTCTTGCAATTCTATCAGCTTCTCTCATTGCTTCTAAAGTCACTTCATTTGGCTCTTCTTCCAATTTCAATTCAAAAGGGATTCTATTTTCTCTAATTGCAGTTTTTAAGAACATATTTACTGCAGTTGTCATTGTCAAGCCAAATTTGTTAAATAATTCGTTCGCTTTTTCTTTTGTTTCTTTATCAACTCTAATACTTAAATTTGCATTTGCCATAACAAATACCTCCTTTTTTTCTTCATTGTATCAATTTTTAATTACATTGTCAATACAATACGCCAATATTATTAATGTTGAAAACACAATTGATTTTGTACTAAATTTCATTATAATACTAAATTCCATTTAAACAACGAATTTATTACAAATTTTTCTAATTAAAGGATAAAACTTAATATTTTCAAATGATTAAAACATAATTTTTACTTTTTAAATAGATTTTAGTATAAATTAATCCGTCGGAGCATTTTTCTGTGCTGGCAAAACTGTCTGAGCATAGCGAGTTTTTTGTCAGTACAGAAAAATGTCGTAGACTAGCCATAGGTTGTAGGATTTGCGGCAATGAGCAATCCTACGAAAATAAAAAAGAAAAAACATAGTAATATGAAAAAATATTTATTAATAAAATATCCAAAAAATAATAAAAAATAATTTAGTTGAATGATTATGAGTTAATTATCAAACAATTCTATTATAAAAATTTATTCCTATTTTCAAAAGGGGTTTAGGTATTAATTAGAAAATTAATTAAAAAATACAATTATTTAACTAAAAGAAAAAGAGCAAAATACATTCTCCCAAAACAAGAAGTATCTGCCCTTCATATATAAGTTTATTATTTATTAGTATGTCCTATTTCCCTCTCTATCCTTACAGTATACATATCCATTATATTCCTTATAACATTTCACTCCTCTTTCAGCATCTTCACGATGAATTCTCGCCCATCTTTCTGAATCAAACAGTTCACATCCAACAACAGTCATGGCAAGTATAACCAACATAATAATTTTTTTCATAAATACACCATCTCCTTTTATATAGTTTTTTTCTATATCAAATTATCATTCCATTTCATGTATTAACTATTTATGTGTTTTTTTATATTTTTATTATACAACATTTTAAGTTTTGGTGCAAGTTATTTTATATTTCAATATTTTTCTATAACTTCCCAATTTCCACTTCTAATTTATCTAACAGCAAATCAAACTGTTTTGCCACAGCCTCGATTGTTTCAATTTTTGACAAGTCAACTCCTGCCTTTTTAAGCTGTTCCATTGGGAAGTCATTTCCTCCTGAGCTTAATAATTGAATGTATTTGTCTAGTGTTTGTTTTTTCTCGGTTTCATCACTTGAATTTATCATTTTTTCATATAAAATTGCTGATGAGGCAAAGCAAGTGGCGTATTGATACACGTAAAATGGCGAGTTGAAAAAGTGTGGAACTCTTGCCCAGAAAATATAGATTAAATCATCTTTTTCTATTATGTCGCCGTAATATTTATCAAACAAGTCTTCCATTATTTTGCTCAAAACTTCCGCTGTGATTGGCTCTCCAGCTTCTGCCAGCTTGTGTGCCTGATATTCATAATCTGCTAGCAATGCCTGAAAATAGAATGTTCCAACAATATTTCCAATTTCCTGCTCCAATAGTGCGATTCTTTCTTTTGGATCATTGGTATTTTCCAGCATATAGTCAAGCAGTAATCTTTCGTTAAATGTGGAAGCCACTTCCGCTACGAAAATTGTGTAGTCTGCCATCGAGAAAGGCTGATTTTCATCTGAGTAAAGAGTGTGCAAAGTATGTCCCAGTTCGTGTGCCAATGTAAATACGCTGTCTAAAGTCTTGTTGTAATTTAGAAGCATATATGGGTGAACTCCGTAAACTCCAGCAGAATACGCTCCCGTTCTTTTCCCTTTCGCCTCAAATACATCCAGCCAGCCTTCTGAAATGGCTTTTTTCATTTTTTCTACGTAATCTTTCCCAAGCGGAGCAACTGAATTTAACACTATTTCCTTCGCATCATCATACTCATATTCCTTGTCAAATTCTATTAGGTTAATTGAGCCGTCAAAATTATAGTATTTTTCAAGTCCTAAAATTTTCTTTCTCAATTTTAAATATCTTTGCAATGGTTTTGTATTATTTTTTGCTGTATTTACAAGATTTAAGTAAATTTCTTCTGGAATATTGTCACTCTCCAGATGGCTTAACAAAAATGAATCGTAATTGTAGGCTTTCTTTGAAGCAATCCCTTTTTGCAAAATTGAGTTATAAATTGCAGCAATTGTATTTTTTTTCTTTTCATAAATTGTGTAAAATGTCTGAAACATCAGTTTTCTATCTTCCTGATTTCTATTTGTAGACAAAATTTTAGAATAATTGGCAGGCGTTACATCCACTTTTTCTCCAGAACTAAGCGTAACTTGAGGCCATTCCACATCCGTAACCGTAACTTCCGAATAAATGCTTCTCGGTGCTGAAAAGAATGAGCTGTAATACGACAGCAGTTTACTTTCCTTTTCTTCCAGAATATGCTTTTGCAACCTAAATAAATTTTTCAGACCAAATCTATAATCATCAAATTCTTTTTTTTCAATCCATTTTTCAATATTCTCACGATTATCAACCAGTTCTGAATTTACCCAGGACAATTCAGTAGAAATCTCTGCAAATAAAAACTGCACCTTCTGCAAATGCTCCACAGCCTCCTTATCCGATGAGTTCAAATCCCTCGCAAGCTGAGGATAACGATACAATTTATAAGAAATCTTATCCATTTCCTCCTGCTTCTGAAAAAACTCTAATAACTTCCCTTCATTCCCAAATTTCCCTTTAAATCCAGCCAATTCTTTTTTCAGATCACTAACTTTCTCAAAATCCTTCTCCCAAGCTGAATAATTTTCATAAACATCCGATAAATTCCATTTATATTCCTGTTTTATTTCACTTCTTTCCATCTTTTCATTCCTTTTCTATTTTTTATAATAATACTTTTTCAAATCTAAAAGTTACATATTTTAAACTCTAGAATTATTTAATTATCAATTTGATAAAAATTTTTTAAAAAAACTATTTTTCTTTAAATTTTTCATACAAAAATAATATCAACGCAATCGGAATTATCCAACCTGCAACTGATAAAAATACCGAAAGTGCTAATTTCAGAAATGCAATTACTGCCACAATTCCAATTGCTATTACAAGACATCTTATCAATATTTCAAAATTACTTTTTGGTGTAACATCTTTCATTTTTCTACCTTCTTTCTTTTATTTAGAACATTCTCTATTTTAAAACATTTAAACCAAGTTATAAATAATAGACATGTTCGATAACCTGAGTTTTTATGTTTCCACAAGTGGTCAAGACCCTTTGCTTCAGAATATTTATTTTTATTGAATTCTAAATGTATTTCTTCACAAGTATCCGTTCTTTCCCCTTTTTTGTTTCGCCCTTATCCAAAAACAACTTATATTTTCCAAACCCTCTAATCGTAATCAAACTCCCAATTTCAAGCATTTTAGATTTATCCTTTTCTTCCACATAATCAACTAGAACCTTTCCTTTTTCAATCGGCTCAATTACTTTTGTCCGAGATAAATTTGTAATCGTTGAAATGATGCTGTCCAGACGCTTGGAGGGAACTGTGATTAACTTATTATCATATTTATATTGCGGAAGAATATTTTTATTTTTTGTGTCAATAATTTCAATTTCACAAGACGCTTTTCCAATTTGCTTTAATTCCGAAATAATATAATTCGTAATTTTTTCTGACACTGGAATATAACCTGATATTTTCCTGCCCTCATTTTCCAAAATCAAGTCTCCCATAAGCTCCCTTTTTATATTAAGTCCCATAAGGCTTCCTAAAAAATCCTTATGAAGATATTCACGAAATCTTGAATCTATTGATATTTTTAACAATTTATTTGAAAATTGAAAACTATTCTCATTAAACTCATTATTAAAGTCCGCATAATCTTCAATTTTTTCATCATCTTGTACCAAACTTTTGCCATTTTTTGCAAAATTATCATAAACATCTCTATTTCCAGCTATAAAACTATCAGGCACAAATGCAATTTGCCGTCTATCACTATCCGCAAAAACTCCATCACAAATAACATTAAGTCCATCCATCCTTTTCCCCAGCTTCTTCCAAAAATTCGGCGTATAAAACTCCTCAGTAAAGCTCATAATCTCATATTCCTTTGCCACTTCATAAGAATTATACAATTTACTAGCCAAATACTCCATTTCTTTCGGAAACTGCCTCAAAAAATTTTCTTTTTTCATATTTCTCCACTTCTAATCTTCATTTACAACCCTTAGATTATCCCAATCTACATTTCTGTCCTTCTCTTCCCTTTTCTTCTGAAGCTCAAATTTTTCATATTCAGAAATCAAACTTCCCAGCTTTGAAATCACATACGCCACAACACCTATATCATCACCAAACCCAATAATCGGCAAAATATCAGGCACTGCATCAATTGTCGAAATCACATAAATAATCGCTCCAATAATTTTTACCTTATCCATCGTTGGAATCTTAAATTCCCCTCTTTTGTCCGCTTGCAACATTCTCACAAGAAGTCCAAACTTTGATGCAGCTGCTCCTAAATTATTTTTCAACTTTCCAGCCTTTTTCAAATCTTCTGCTGTAATATTTGTCTTTTTATATTTTTCATATAATTTTTTTGCTCTTTTTAACATAATTTTCCCCCTTTCGTAAATGAAACTTTTGGTAACCTAATTATACTAAAAAACTTCTTACAATTCAACTTAAATAATTATGGATTATTCTAGTTAAATTATAAAACCTCCGCCAGTTCATTAAAACTAAAAAGTTTATTTTATTAAAGAAAAAAATATTTATTATAAATTTGAATATAAATAAAATAAAAAAAGCGATATCTAAAAGTTTAAAACTCTATACATCACTTTTTTAAATTTTTATAATTTATCCATTTAATCTTAAAAATAAATTCAATATACTTCATTTAAGTTCCATTATCATTACTTTCAATCCTTCATCAGAAATAATATGCTCCAAAAGTTTAAATCCAAAATCTCTATAAAAATTAATTAATCTAGATTCATTCTGACATTCCAACCAGACATATTTAGTATTTATCAATTCCTTTATCTTCAATAACAAATTATATGCCGAAGTTAGTAAATCTTTTCCTGTAATTTTTTTCAAAATATCATCTGAATAATTTTTCCCAAGTTGTCCCAACAAAAAACTACTTGTCATCAAATCACCATTTCTTAATATACTTCCGCTATTACTCAGTTTCTTTTGCTGTGTTTTTGAAAGCACATTCAATTCTTCTTTTGAAAGAATTAAACTTCTATTTGCAATTGTAAAATATCCTAACATTTCTTCAATATTATCATCAAATATTAAATGGGTTGTAGAAACACATGATTTTTCGAATCTAATAGATTTTTCTTGTAAAAATATCTCAATATCATTTTTAGGATAAACTGAGATACTTTTAAATTTTTTTAATTCTTTTATAACATCTAGTTCGTCATATTTATTCAATAACTCCTGTAATCTCATTCTCTTCAATTGCTATTTCCCCTTTTTTTCTCAATTTAAATTTTTTACCTATTTCTTCTATATCAGCTTCCTCGCATTTCAAATCTTCATTTTTATTTACAGTAAATCCTTCTTCCATCATTTTAATCAGCTCTTCAGCCGCTTCCTTATTCAATTCTAAATTTTTGAAAAAACTGCTTGTAGCCATAACTATCACCCCTTATCTTTTATTTCTTAATTAATATAATTATACCACATAAGAAATAAAATTTCCATAAAATTTTAAAAAATAGTTAAAAAAATTAATACAAAAAAGAGAACTACATATTAGTAATTCCCTTTAAAAATATTATTTATTCAAAATATTATTTATTCTAGCCAACGTTCTTTCTTTCCCAATAACTGCGATTACCGTGTACAAATCCGCTCCTCTAGCTTTTCCTGTAATAACTGCCCTAAGTGGCATTAATACTGCTGCTGGACCTTCTCCAATTTCATCTTGCAGTTCGTGCAGGATTTGTTTTGCTTCATCTTCTGAAATTTCTTCATTTAATTTATTGATTTTTTCAATAAACATTTGGATAGATTTTTTACCAGTTTCTGTTTCAAGTGAAGAAGTCAGTTTTTCGATTGATTTTCTTTCTTTTTTATTCATTCCTTCCTCAATTATTGGCAATTCAAATTTATCTTCAAAATAAATTGCTGCATTTACTGGTAATTCCTTTAATGTTTGTGAACCTTCCCTTGTAATTTCCACAATTCTTTTTAATTTTGAAAATTCTTCAGCTGACAAGTTTTCATTTTCATAATAACCAGCTTGCACAAAATATGGAATAGCCAATTTTGTCAATTCATCCAGATCCTTTAATCTCATGTGATGATTGTTTACCCATCCTAATTTAACTAAGTCAAATACAGGCCCTCCAAGAGAAATTTTATCAAATGAGAAATTTTGAATCATTTCATCAATAGTAAAAATTTCCTTGTTTTCTCCAAAGCTCCATCCCATAAGTGCAAGGAAGTTTAGTAATCCTTCTTTTAAGTAACCTTCTTCTTTATAATAGTTCAATGAAACTGGATTTTTTCTTTTTGAAATTTTAGTTTTGTCAGCATTTCTCAAAAGTGGCATGTGATACCATTTTGGCTCATCCCATCCAAATGCTTTGTATAATTGAATATGCTTAGGCGTAGAAGAAATCCACTCTTCCGCTCTTATAACGTGAGTTATCCCCATCAAATGATCATCAACAATATTTGCCAAATGATAAGTTGGGAATCCATCAGATTTTAATAAAACTTGATCGTCAATTTTACTGTTTTCAAATCTAATTTCTCCTCTTAATCCATCATTTACAACAGTTTCACCTTCGTAAGGCATTTTAAGTCTAATAACATAAGGCTCACCAGCCGCTAATTTTGCTTCCACTTCTTCTTTTGACAAGTTTCTGCAATGCCCGTCATATCCTGGTGCTTGTTTCATAGCCGCCTGTCTTTCTCTTAATTTCTGCAATCTTTCAGCAGTACAAAAACAATAATATGCTTCCCCTTTTTCCACCAATTGTTTAGCATAATCCTTATAAATCGAAAATCTTTCCGACTGTCTATAAGGTCCTGCTTCTCCCCCAACATCCGGACCCTCATCATAATTTAGCCCAAGCCATTTCATCGCATCAAAAATTTGCTGTTCTGAATCTCCCGAGAATCTGGTTCTATCCGTATCTTCTATTCTTAAAATAAAATCTCCACCATTATGTTTTGCAAACGCATAATTAAATAGTCCAATGTAGGCAGTTCCTACGTGTGGATCTCCAGTTGGAGACGGTGCTATTCTAACTCTTACTCTTTTATTATCACTATTTGACATTTTTTTCTTTTTTCTCCTATCTATTTTGTTATTCTTTGTATATTATATAATAAAATAAAGTATTGTGCAACAATTTGATTTTATGATATTGTAATAAATTTTATTGATTTATCTTTTTTACTTAAATTCTTTTATTTTTTATTATTTTCAAAAATTTTTTAGGCAGTTTTCTTAATTTTTTAAGTTGTTCTTCAGCCCTATACCCAAAACTTACCATCACTGAAACTCTATATTTCTTCAATTCAAATACACTTTTTTGGAAAAATAATTTCTATTTTAATATCTTATAGCTCTTTTATATTTATCAAAAGCATCACTTATTGCCTGCTTGTATTCTTCCTTTTCATAAAGGTTTTCTAAAATATATGAATAATATATGGACTCGCTAATCCGTTCTTTCTTATCCAAATCAAAAAACTGAACAATTACAAATTTATATTTTGTTCCTTTATCTTTACACCATTTCCCAATAGTCTCAATAATATCAACTCTATCAATAATAATTTCCTTAGCAGTTTCTTCTTTATTTGTAGGATCATTAACTGCTTGCACTATAAAAAAACGTCCATCGTTTGTTACAGCAGTTATTACTGAATTTTTAAATTTTTTTTGGATAATCTGCTTTATTTCAGTCACATCTTTATCACTTAATTGTTTATATTCAGGACCTCCATCGACCTTAACTTTCATTAAATCGTTTTCATAAGTTGTTTCTGCTTCTATTCTTTTTTTCTTCGTTCCTTCTGATATCTGTTCTGAACTTTCTTGCTTTTGACTCGTCTGTTCAGATGTATTATTTGGTTTATTTTTATTTTCATGTTGATTATTTTTATTACCACACGAAAATACCGTTACCAGCAATATAATTACAAAAATTTTTTTCATAAAAATCCTCTTTCTGTAATAAATTAATTTGAGTATATTCAAAATTCAAGTATTCGAAAACTACTCAACAAACTCATAAACTTCCGACAGTTCTCTTCTAGTTTTCGGAGTAATATCCTCATCTCTATACCCAAAACTTACAAAATACGAAATTCCATATTCCTTCAAATCAAAGACACCTTTTTCAGAGAAGTATTTTTCAGCCATTTCTTTATTAAATCCTTCAATTGCACAGCTGTCAATCCCAAGAGCCGCAGCCATATTCATCATATTTACCATTGCAATGTAAGTCTGTTTTGAAGCCCAGTCAAATAATGCTCTTTCACTTTCCAGCAACTTAAAATGCTCTTTTTGAAATTTTGTAAAGAATTCTTTTCTAATCTTCAAATTTTCATCAGAAATATTTTTTATTTCCTTCCCAATTTTTTCAAAATACCCGCTATCACCAGTAACACCTTTTCTAGCTAGCACCATAACAATATGGCTCGCCCCATTCAAGCTGTTAATCGCTCCCCAAGCAAACTCTCTCATATCATTCAGCATTTCCTCATTTTTCACAAGAATAAATTTCCAAGGCTCAAGTCCAAATGAACTAGGAGAAAGTCGCCCTGCCTCAATAATTGCCATAAAATCTTCATCTGAAACAACTTTTGTCTTATCATATTTTTTGCACGCATATCTTCTGTTAAATATTTCAAACATTTCCTTTTTTGTTAATTCTTTATCTTTTAGCATTTTTATCACTTCTTTCTGTATATTTATCATATCTTATATAAACTTTACTATTTTTTTATTTATTTAAAAAATTATTTTCTATTCTAAAATCTTGTAGCTCTTGAATATTGAGAAAACCCTTCTTTAAGTGCTTTTTTATAATCTTCGTCTTCGTATTTGATTTGTAAAATATGAGAATAATAAATCGAACGACTAATTTCTTTATTCTGTTTTTTATCATAAAATTGATTAATTATAAATTTAAACTCTATACCTTTTTCTTCACACCATTCTCCAATGGTATCAATAATATCTACTCTATCAATTGTAACTTCTTTTCCTGTTAATTCTTTATTTTTACCATCGATTATGTTTTTTCTTATAAAAAATCGTCCATCTTTTGTTACGGCTATTAATTCTAAATTGTCAAATTTTTTCCGAAGCATCTTTTTTATCTCTTTTACATCACTCTCGCTAAATTGTTTAGAATTATCGTACCCGCTAACTTCAATATTCATTAATTCTTTTTCATATATTTTTTCTTCTTTATTACCACACGAAACCAAAAATAACAAAAACAATAAAAATAATCCTTTTTTTATCATGCATCAATTCCTTTCATATTCCAATAGAATTTACTGATTTTTGATTTTCTCCATCACATCTTTGTTAAACTTCCCAGCTCGCAACATCTCAATTTCAAATTTATACGGCGGAACTTTCTTAGCCTTTTTATCATCACTCAAAGCCACATAAGGTGTTTCTAGAATTTTTGGCAAATGAGAAAATTTTTCAAAATGTGCAATTTTATTTAACACTTCAAAGCCAATGTTTCCAAATCCTATATTTTCGTGTCTATCTTTATGTGCACCACATACATTCTTACTATCATTCAAATGAATTACCGAAATTCTATCAATTCCTACAATTTTGTCAAACTCTTCAATAACTCCTTCAAAATCGTTTACAATATCATATCCAGCGTCGTGAACGTGGCAAGTATCAAAACATACTGTCAGTTTATCCTTTAATTTTACACCGTCAATAATTTTTGCAATTTCTTCAAAACTTCTTCCACATTCTGTACCTTTTCCAGCCATCGTCTCAAGTGCCACAGTTGTTTTCTGATCTTTTGTCAAAACTTCATTCAATCCTTCAATAATCTTATTAATCCCAACTTCTTCACCTTCCCCAACATGAGCACCTGGATGAAGAACAATTCTCTTCGCTCCAATAGCATCTGTCCTTTCAATCTCCGTTCTCAAAAACTGCACTGCAATCTCAAAAGTTTCAGGCTTTACAGCATTCCCAAGATTAATTATATAAGGAGCATGCACAACAATATCATCAATATCAATATTATTCTCCTTCATAAGTTTAAGCCCAGCCTCAATATTCAGCTCATCAATCGGCTTTCTCCGTGTATTCTGCGGTGCTCCAGTATAAATCATAAAAGTATTCGAGCCATAAGAAACCGCTTCCTTAACTGATCCCAAAAGCATATCTTTCCCACTCATTCCCACATGTGATCCAATTTTAAACATTTCTTTTTTCGACATTTCTATTTTACCTTTCTATTATTTCTTTTTTTTCTTAAAAACAGGAAGTTCATCATACATTGCTTCAAATAAATTCTTCAAAAACTCTTTATTTTCAACATCATCAACAAGCAACATTTCCTTTGCCCCCTCATAAGGAATTTCATGCAAAGCATTCGGCATAAGCTCTTTTGCCAATTTTACAGCCTTTACAAGAAACCTGTCATCATAAATCCCACCAATAACTTTTTCCCTATAATAAAGAATATATTCTCCCATCATTGCTCTATATCTAATATTTTCCACTTCCGACAACTGTTCCAATACAAAATTTAAATATTCTTTACTTGAAGCCATATTTAATTCACTCCTCGCTTTTTTCTTCATCTTTAGAATTTTTAACTATATCAGGAATATCTTTTACTACATCCTCAATCAATTTAGAAAAATCTACTGCATTTTTAGCTGTAATAACCGATTTTCCAGTATCTGCTTCAATCTCTTTTCTAGTATTTCCTGCTATTGTTCCACCTCGTTTTGCAACTTTTTTATTTTCTTCCAAGCCATTTGGATTATGAATATTAGTTAATTCTGTTGTTGTAGCTTCTGCAAGCA
Source organism: Leptotrichia sp. HMT-225 (assembly GCF_030644325.1). Taxonomy (NCBI): domain Bacteria; kingdom Fusobacteriati; phylum Fusobacteriota; class Fusobacteriia; order Fusobacteriales; family Leptotrichiaceae; genus Leptotrichia; species Leptotrichia sp. HMT-225. The sequence continues at coordinate 1,538,381 of NZ_CP130323.1, forward strand.
TATTAAGTACAAGTTCCAAAGTTGACATATTATCCCTTAAATTCTCTTTTTTTAATCCTTTTAAATCTTTATATTCTCTAGTTGCCATCCCAGACCATGCCTTTGAAATTTCATCTGTAAGAATTGCATATTCTATTCCCTTTTTTACTCCATGCTCTTGCCAAGCATCTGTCAATTCCTTTCTAACTTGAATAGCCTGTAATCTCTGATTTATCCATTCTTTTGAATATCCTTTTTTCAAATATGTTTCCAATGCCCTATCAATAGTTAGTTCTGGATCTGTAATTTCATCTATTCTGTCTTTTCCCACTTGTGCCAACCACATTTTAAATGGTTCTGCCTTAGGAGACGGAATTGACTGAATAATTCGGAAAATTCCTTGTATATCAGCAACATCTGTTAATCTCATTTTTCCATCAGGTGCTTTTAACTTCAACTGTCGACAAATTGTCGACAATTCACTTTTTTCCTCATCTGTCATTCTTTTTTTCATTTTATACCAATAATCTCTAGTATTTACACTATCCGTTAATGCTCCTACAACATCGACAACAGAAAAATACCATTCTTCCTTTTCATTATCCCAAACAGACCTAATTTTTTTACCTTCAAATATTTGTATATTATTCTCCATTATTTTCCACCCCTTATGTAGTTTTTCGAACTATATTAATATTTATATTAATTTTCATAATCACAAAATTTCACTCATATTATTATCTCCACAATTTTTATAAGCCTTGTAATTTCTCCCTCATCTTATAAAGAAAAATCCCTGTCGCTACACTCACATTCAATGATTCTATATTCCCATAAATTGGAATAATCGCCTTTATATCAGAATTTTCTATCAGATATTCAGACACTCCGCCACCTTCGTGTCCAAAAATAAACGCATTATTTTCGCATAATTCTATTTTTTCATAGGAAATAGAATCTTCGTGTAAAGCAGTCGCTATTTTTAAATAATTTTTATTATTCAAAAATTCCACAATTTTTTCAGGTGTTTCATAAATTATATTTAACTTGAAAATTCCACTCATTGTGGCACGTACTGTCTTTGGGTTATAGACATCTACAGAACCTTTTGTCAAAATTAAATTTTGGAAATTTGCAGCAATCATTGTTCTGATGATTGTTCCAGCGTTTCCTGGATCCTGAATATCATCTAAAATTACCACATCTCCCTTTATATCCTCAATTGTATTCAAATTTTTAGAATATAAAAAAATTATCCCTTGACTATTTTCCTGCGTTGAAACCTCATCAAACAGATTATCTTTCAAAATCGTTAAATTATCATGCTTAGCAATCTCATATCTTTCATCAAAATATTCAAATTTCGATTCCTTCACAATAATTTTATTAAAATTAATATTCTCATTCAGAAACTTTTCCCCTTCAGCCTTAAAAATACTGTTTTCATCACGATACTTCTTTTTATCCAGTTTTTTTAACAATTTATAAAATTTGTTATCTGGACTTGCTATTACATCTCTCATTTTATATTTTCCGCTTTCTACTTATTTAAAAGTACAAAAATCCCAATCTATTCAATTCATAAAGCTCAATTTTAGAGGGATTTCTGTATAATTTAAAATATTTATGTTTAATTATTGTTCACAACTGTCTGTGTATTTATAAATTTTATTTTTATCTTTTATTATATCTTCACCATCTATAGTAAATGCTGCAAAGCTTTCAACATCTGCACCTTTAACTTCCTTAGTTCCACAATATACTTTATTTGTATCTTTTGCATAACCTGCCATATATTGTACAAATGATGGAATATCAGCATTTTCAACTTTAGATAAAATATTATTTGGAGTTAATTTAGCTAATCCATTAAAATAATAAACTCCATTTTTATCCTGAAAATAACCAGTATAATTTGAATTAATTAATTCATAAAAACCGTTATTAGAATATTTAAAGGTCTTGCTGTCAAAGTTTAAAGGCATTATTTCATATTTTTCATTTCCAATTTTCCCTTTCAAATAATAAACATTATTTTTATCTTTTATGAAAGAAACAAAATCTTCATGATTTTTAAATACAAATTTGTTTCCAACAAACTCCAATCCATCTGGACTTACACCGTTTATTTTATTTCCATAATAATAAACATTATTTTTGTCTTTTGAAAATTCATCATTCAAAACCTTAAAACTTTTTCTGTCTGCACCTGCTATTTTTTTTAAGCCCATTTTATACAATTCATTTTCATAATATACATTATTTTTATCACGGAAATAATTTTCCCAGTAATCAAATATTTCAAAAGTTTTAGAATCTACTTTAGGATTTTTTACTGCAACTACTTTTACACTTTTCAGTTTATCAGTTTTTTCATCATATACTGTAACAAGTTTATATATATTTTTACTATCACTCAAAAAATTAAGTGGTATATTTCGTCTATTAACAAGCCTTACAACTTTAAAGCCATTTGGGCTTATATCATTTAGTTTTCTTCCTCTATAATAAACATTTTTTTTATCATATGAAAAATCTTCATCTTCTACAATAGTAAAACTATTTTTATCTACATCTTGTAATTGGATAACATCCATTCTTGTATAATAAATATTATTTTTATCTTTAGAATAATTGCTATCTTTCATTACTTCAAAAGTATCCTTATCAACATTTTTTATTATAAGATACCCAGTTTCTTTGTATGGTGTTATGGCATATATGTTTTCATTATCTTTTCCATAAATAATCGTACTTGAATTACTTGAATTATTTTTTATTATTTCAAATTCTTCAGGATTTTTTATACCTAATTTTTCTCCAGAATAAAATATTTCATTTCCATTTTTAATCAAATCATTATCCAAAACTTTAAAATCTTTTTCATTTATTTTCCCAAGATTTTTAACATCTCCAAAGTAATAATACAGGTTATTCTTATCTCTGGCATAATTTGTTCCAGAAACTTCCTTAAAAGTTTGGGGATCTGCACCTTTTACAATGTCTAATCCAGCATACACATTTTTATCATCTTTGGAATATGATCCGTCTGAAATCACCTTAAATGTTTTTGGATTCGCACCTTCAATTTTTTCTCCTGAATAATAGACTGAATTTTTGTCTTTTGCATGACTATGGTATCCCTCCAGAACCACAAACGAATTTATGTCTGCATTTAAAATTTTATCTGAATTATAAAATACATTTTTATCATCTTTTGAATAATATTGACTCAAAACTTTTATTGTTTTTGGATTTGCCCCGTTTATTTTCTGAATCCATTCGTTAATTGGACTGTAAACATTATTTTTATCTTTTGAATAATTGTCTGGTAGCACTTCAAAAGTTTTACTGTCCACATCTTCAAAAGATTTATTTCCTAAAAAATAAACGCTTTTATCATCTTTCGCATATTTATCATTCAATATTTTAAATGTTTTCAAATCCACATTTTCAACTTTAAATCCTGAATTATCTTCTTTACCATATTTATAATAAATTTCATTATCCTTTTTCACATATTCCGCCATTCCAAAATTTGCTAAAATAAACACCCCTAATATAACTTTAAAAAATTTAGTTTTCATAAAAATTCCTCCAAATCCTTTTCTAAATAATTTATTCAAAAAATGCTTAAAAATATTTAAAACTCTTCAAAATTGAACTAGATAATTAAAAAGAATTTTAGTAGAATAATTATGATTTCTAAATTCTTTTTCAAAGCAGTCTTACTAAAATATAAATAAAATAATTTTTACTTGTCACTCACAATCATTTTCATAAGTCCTATTTTTATCCTTAACTACAACTCCCTCATCTGCATAAAATATAATAAAACTTTCTGCATCTGCACCTTTAACTTCCTTATTTTTACAATACACTCTATTCCTATCTTTTGAATATCCAAATTGAAGTTCCCTGAATGTCGGAACATCTACGCCTTCTATTTTAAAAAATAGTTTATTTTGGATATCCTCAGTTTTCTCGGTGTCCAATTTTTCCAAATTTGAATAATCAAAATAATAAATTCCGTTTTTATCTTTAAAATATTCACTGCGTTTATGAACAGGCTTAAAGGAACTGCTGTCAAAATTTAAAGATATAAGCTGATATTTTTTTTCTTCATTTTCAGCTTTCAAAAAGTATACATTATTTTTATTTTTAAAAATTATAGCGTTTTCATCTAAAATTTCAAATCCATCAGAATTTACGCCTTCCAATTTATTTCCATTATAATAAATATTCCTGTTATCTTTTCCAAAGTCTGCTTCCAAACTTACAAAACTGTTATTGTCAGCCGCTTCCAGTTTTTTCAATTCTTTGCCAAAATCCGCATCATAATAATAAACAGTATCTTTATCTCTATAATAAGTATCAAAGTTTTTATTTATCACTTCAAAACTTTTAGTATCCACTTTTGGATTTTCTATGGTAACTAACTTAGTTTTTACAATTTTACCACTATCTTCATCAAAAATAGTAATCAATTTATATAAATTTTTATTGTCAGTCAGGAAATAAAAAGATTCATTTCTGTTATTCAAATCTATAATTCTAAACTCACTAGAACTTATTCCATTTATTTTTTTCCCCATAAAATATACACTATTTTTATCGTAAGAAAAATCGTTCTCATTTTCTTGAATAACAAAACTATCTTTGTCAGCACCTTCCAACTTTACAACATCATTTCGTGTAAAATAAATATTATTTTTATCTTTTGTATACATATTATTTTTCATTACTTCAAAAGAATTTGCATCTGCATTTTTTATTATTTTGCTTGAATAAGTTTCATCAAATTTTGTTGATTTTGAAATTACATACACATTTTTATCGTCTTTTCCGTAAATTAAATTTGGAACGTTATAATACTTGCTCAAAATTATTTCAAAAGTTTCTGGACTTTTTATATTCAGTTTTTCCCCTTCTGAAAAAATTCTATTCCCATTTTTTACCACGTCAATTCCACCAGAATACAAAATTTTAAGATTTTTCTTATCAATTTTATCAATTTTCAATTCCCGATAGTAAAGATTATTTCTATCCTTTGAATAATAAGTTGTTCCAGAAAGCCTTTCAAAAGTTTTCAAATCAGCCTCTTTTATTTTTCGGCCTCCAATAAAGATACCATTTTTATCTTTTGAATACATTTGAACAAGATCGCTAGGCTCTAAAATGACTTCAAAAGATTTTGCATCAGCTCCTTTTATTTTTTCACCAAGATAGTAGACATTATTTTTATCTTTTCCATAAGCTCCATTTTCTCCTATTACTTCAAAAGTAGCCGTATCGGCATTTTTTATCTTCTGTCCAAAATTCAGAAATACATTTTTATCATCCTTCAAATAAACCTGATTTAATATTTTTATCGTATCAGGATTCACATCTTTTATTTTATCAGAGCCACTGTACACATTATTCTTGTCTTTTGCGTAATAATCAGGCATTATTATCTGAAATGTGCTTTTATCAACATCATATATCGGCGTTCCAGCATAATAAATATTATACTTGTCCTTTGAATAACCTTGATCAATTACCTCAAAACTATTCAAATCCTGAACATATTCAACTTCAAGAAAACTTCCTCCAATATACAATTTGCCATTATTTCTAAGATACAAAAGTTTGTCCTTATTTTTATAAAGTTTGAAATCTTTCGGATTTATCTCCATTTTTTCATCATAATTGTAAATATATTTTTTATCTTTCCCATTGACTTCCCCAATTACCTGAAAAGTCTTAACATCAGCATCTATTAACTTCTTATCAAGATAAAAAACACTTTTCCCATCTTTCCCATAAACATCATTTAATTTTACAAATGTCTTAAAATCCGCATTTTCTACTTTTCTCTCATCAGCTTGCTCTGTTTCATCCTTATAGTAAACAGCGTTATCCTTTTTTATATATTCAGCTATTCCCAGATTTGCCACAAGAAAGACAAGAATTACAATTTTAGAAAGTTTGCTTTTCATAAAATTTCCTCCAACTCCTTTTATAAACAATTTATCAAAAAACATTTAAAAATATTTAAAACTTTTCAAAATTAAATCAGATAATTAAAAAGAATTTTAGCAGGATAATTATGATTTCTAAATTATGTTTTAAAGCAATCTTACCAAAATATAACTCAAAATAATTTTTACTTATTACTCACATTCATTTTCATAAGTCCTATTTTTATCCTTAACTACAACTCCTTCATCTTCTAGCACGACAGTAAAACTTGGTACATCCACCCCTTTAAATTCTTTATATTCACAATAAACTCTATTCTTATCTTTGGAATACCCATATCCAAATGCTTTAAATGTTGGAATATCTGCTCCTTTGAGTTTAATGAAGGCATTCTGCACATCCTTTAATTCTGAATTTAACAGTTTACCGTAATCAAGATAATAAATCCCATTTTTATCTTTAAAATAATTACTCGTACCCTTATTCGCTATATCAAATGAAGCGCTGTCAAAATTTAAAGGTACTATCTCATAATCTCCTTCTCCAGTTTCATCTTTCAAAAAATATACACCATTTTTATTTTTTGCAATATCTGGACCAACAAATTTAAACCCTTCTGAGCTGATATTCCTAATTTGCTTCCCAAGATAATAGACATTTTTATTATCCTTTGCAAAAAAATTATCCATTTCAACAAAGCTTTTGCTATTACTACCTTCGACTTTTCTTAGTTCATTTTTATTCATATCATAATAAAAAACGCTGTCATTATCCCTATAATAACTTCCCGTGTCTTCTTTAACAATCTCAAAACTCGGAGCATCTACTTTTACATTCGTTACAGTAACCAATTTTGTATTTTTCAATTTATACGTTTCAGTATCAAATTCATAAATAAATTTATATAAATTTTTACTGTCTGTCAATAGTGCAAATGTTACAGAATCCCCAGAATTAACAGCTAAATCAACAATCTTAAAGCCTTTTGGACTGATTCCATCTATCTTTTTCCCATAAAAATAAACACTGTTCTTATCATGTGAAAAGCCATGTTCTCCAATAGTAAAACTGTCTTTGTCTACATCTTTTATTTTCACAACATCAGAATACGTAAAATAAATATTATTTTTATCTCGTGAATATGCACCAATTTCCATTATTTCAAAAGAATTTATGTCCGCATCTTTTATTACTTTACTACGAATTTTTTGTCCATTTCCTATAATTACGTATATATTTTTGTTGTTTTTTCCATAAATTATATTTGGATCACTGTAATAATCATTTTTTATTATTTTAAAATTTTCTGGATTTTCTATATCAAGACTATTTCCATTAGCATAAATTCTATTTCCATTTTTTATAATATCAAGCACTCCAGCACTCATATTTTCTAAATTATCTCTAATTTTATCAATTTTTACTTCTTGATAGTACAAGTTATTTTTATCTTTTGAGTAAAAAGTTGATTTTTCTAATTTTTCAAATGTTTTTGAATCTGCTCCTTTTATTTCCATTCCAGAAATATAAACTTTTTCTTTATCTTTTGAATATGTTGCAAAAGCTATTTCTGAAATTATTTCAAAAGTTCTAGGATCTGCTTTTTTAATTATTTCCCCAAATAAATAAACATTTTTATTATCTTTTGCGTAAATATGCATTTCTCCTAAAACTTCAAAACTGTCCAAATCAGCATTTTCAATTTTCCCATATTTTGTAAATACACTTTTATCATCTTTCAAGTAAATTTCACTTAAAATTTTTACTGTTTTTGGATTCACTTCCCTTATTGGTCTTGAACCATAGTACACCTTGTTTTTATCTTTTGCATAAGCATCTGGCATTATTATCTGAAAAGTGTCCATATCAACATCAGACAAAGTTACTCCATCATAATAAATATTATGTTTATCTTTTGAATATTCATCATCCAGTACTTCAAAAGTATCTACATCTTTAATTCCATTAAGTTCATCTAATCCTTCTAAATCATATATTTTACCATTATTTCTAAAATATACTATTTTATCCTTATTTTTATAAAATTTAAAATCTTTTGGATTTATTTTTACTTTTTGGCTATACCAATAAAAGTTATCTTTATCTCTTCCAATATTTTCCCCAACTGCCTGAAATGTTTTAAAATCTGCATTTTCTAGTTTTTCGTCTCTATAAAAAACATTTTTATTATCTTTCCCATAAATCCTATTCAGCTCTACAAATGTCTTAAAATCGGCATCATTTACCTTATTCTCATCAGCCTGCCATATTTCATCCTTATAGTAAACAGCATTATCTTTTTTTATATATTCAGCCATTCCTAGATTTGCCACAAGAAAGACAAAAATTACAATTTTAGAAAGTCTGCTTTTCATGCACTTCCTCCATAATTTTAGAAAATTTTACTGTTTCTATTTCAATGTAACTGGTAATTTTTCTCCACCTAAAATATGGTAATGAATATGATAAACTTCCTGTCCACCATTGTCCCCAATGTTAGTTATAACTCTATAACCATCTTTATCTAATTCCAGAATTCTAGCCACTTTTGCCACAGTCAACTGTAATTTACCAAGCAGTAAAACATCTTCCTTAGTCGCCGCATCCAAATTTTTAATTTCCTTTTTTGGAATTACAAGCACATGAACTTTTGCCGCTGGATTTATATCATGAAAAGCCAAGAACTCTTCATCTTCATATACAATATTTGCTGGTATTTCCTTATCTATTATCTTTTTAAAAATTGTTGACATAAAAATCACTCCCTTATTTTATTTTTTAAATATTTTTTAAAATAGATGTATTCAAAAACTCAATGTTTTTTTATTTTAATAAGGGGTCAAGACCCCTTGGTTCATAATATTTATTTTATTAAATTCTAATAATTTCTGAACAAGTCTAATAAATATTTAGTAATAAATTTAATTAGAATTTTTGAAGATATTTTCTAAATTATAATTCTATTTTCCCAACTCTTTTAGCATGTCTGCCACCTTCAAACTCTGTATTTACAAACGCTTCAACACATGCTAATCCCAAATCTTCTCCTAAAACTCTAGCTCCTAACGCTATTATATTTGCATTATTATGAAGCCTTGAAAGTTTTGCTGTATATTCATTGTGACAAAGAGCCGCACGAATTCCTTTTATTTTATTTGCAGCAATAGAAATTCCAATTCCAGTTCCACAGATTAAAATTCCAAAGTCTACTTCCACAGCAAGAACTTTTTCACCAACTTCTTTTGCAATATCAGGATAATCAATTGAATCTAAAGTATCAGTTCCGACATTCATAACTTCATACCCCTTGCTTCTAAGCTCCTTCATCATTTTATTTTTAAATTCTACCCCTGCATGATCATTTCCAATCGCTATTTTCATTTGTAAAGCCTCTTTTCTTCTTAATAATAAGTTATTTAATAAGTTCTTCTAGTAACTCATTTGAAATTCTTTTCAATTTCCCATTTTCATCCACAAAAACATTTACGGTTTCAGCCTTTGCCTTTAAAACTCCGTCTGAATTGTACATTTCATAAGAAAATCTGATTTTAATATTGTTTATTTCTTCAATTTTCACAGAAATTTCGATTTCTTCATCGTATTTTGCAGAATTAATATATTCAATATTTAGCGTCTTTACTGGTAAAATAAATCCCATATCTTCCATATTCTTATATGGAAAAACATCCCTAAAATATTCAGTTCGTGCCATTTCCATCCATTTTAGATAATTTGAATGGTATACAACTCCCATTTTATCAGTATCATAATAGTAAACTCTAAGTTTAAAGCTCTTCTTTTTCATTACATTTCCTTAACTTCAATTTTTACACTTTTTCTATCTTTTTTTGCAAGTGAAGACATAAGAACCCTAAGTGCTGTGATTATTCTTCCGTTTTTCCCGATTACTTTCCCCATATCATCTTTTATTACATTAATCGTTATATCTACAAATTTCCCTTTTTCATTGCTTTCAATTGTATAGCTTTCTGTTGAATCCAATAAATTCTCAACCCAAAAATCCACAGTTTCAAAATATTTACTCATTTTATTTCTTTCCTCCATTTTTTATTTAAAATTTTATTTTCTTATAACTATTATATCATAATTTCAATATTCTTATCAAATTTTGTTTATTAATTTTTTGAAGAAAATTTTTTGGTATAAATTATTATAAAATTTAATTATAAATATTGTTTGTTTGTTTTTATAATATACAATTAATCATAAACGTCCGATAATATAAATTAGTGATTATTAAAAATTTAGTATTGATTTTTTACACAATATTATGTATAATGAATTTGAGGTGATACTATGCCAATGAAACCAAAGGAAATGATTAAATTTTTATTGAGAAATGGTTTTGTTGAAATTAATGGCGGTAAAGGTTCTCATAGAAAATTTTTCAATCAAAGTACAGGCAGAACAACCTTAGTTCCATATCATTCTAAAGAATTGAAAAAAGGTATGGAACATACAATTTTAACGCAAGCAGGGCTTAAAAAATAGCCTTGTTTCTAAAAAAGAAAAAACAGGAGGTATCGAAATGCTAGTATATCCAGCAATATTCCACAAAGCCAGCGAAGGTGGCTTTGTAGTTGTTTTTCCAGATTTTGACAATGGTGCAACTCAAGGAGAAACACTGGAGGAAGCAATGGAAATGGCTCAAGATTATATAGGGACTTATTTATATGATGATTTTATAAATAAGAATGAACTTCCTAAAGCCAGCAATATAGACGATATTGAAATAAAGATTGGAAATGATGAAAAAGAATTTTATATTCCAAATCAAAGTTTTAAATCATATGTAAGTTTAGATATGCAAAAATATGTGAAAGAAAGCAAAAATCAAATCGTAAGAAAAAATGTATCAATTCCAAGCTGGCTAAATGAAATGGCAAAAAGAAATAATATAAATTTTTCAAACACTCTTCAAAAGGCTTTAAAACAAGAATTAGGTATTTAAAATTCATAAAATCACAGTTATTTTGACTGTGTTTTTTTATCCAAAATTTTTTTATACATAATTTTAATTTATACTTCTAAACTATTTAAAAATAAGGTTTTATTTGATATAATATACAAATAAATTATGTTTTTAGAAAGGACTGAAAAATATGAAAAAAATGTGGGAAGGGCGATTTCATAAGGAAACTAATAAATTGTTAGAAAAATTTAATGCGTCTATTACATTTGATAAAAGAATGTATGAGGAAGATATAACAGGAAGTATTGCACATAGTAGAATGCTTGCTAAACAAGGGATTATTGCGGAAAATGAACAAAAAGATATTGAAAATGGGTTGCTTCAGATAAAGGATGAAATTGAAAAGGGAGAATTTGAGTTTAGAATTGAAGATGAAGATATTCATATGTCGATTGAGAAAAGGTTGACACAGATTATCGGGGCTGTGGCTGGGAAATTGCATACTGCCAGAAGCCGAAACGATCAGGTGGCTCTTGACGTGCGAATGTATGTACGAAAAGAAGCCCGTGAAATCTCAAATTTGCTTGTAAAAATGGAAAATGTACTGCTAGGACTTGCTGAAAAATATAAAAATGTTATTATTCCTGGATATACTCATTTACAAAGGGCTCAACCGATTTTATTCTCTCATCACCTGATGGCTTACTTTCAAATGTTTAAAAGGGATATTTCAAGAATTGAGGACTTTCTCAAAAGAAGTGATGAAATGCCACTTGGAGCAGGGGCATTGGCTGGAACTACATTTAATCTTGACAGACATTTTGTGGCAGAAGAACTTGGATTTTCAAAGCCTACGGAAAATAGTCTTGATTCTGTAAGCGACAGAGATTTTATAATTGAGCTTGCAATGATTATTTCAGTAATTTCAATGCACTTATCAAGATTTTCAGAAGAAATTATTATCTGGTGCACATCCGAATTTTCATTTATAAATCTAGATGATGCCTTTGCAACTGGCTCTTCAATTATGCCACAGAAAAAAAATCCCGACATTGCCGAACTTGTAAGAGGGAAAACAGGCAGAATCTACGGAAATCTTATGGGAATCTTAACAACAATGAAAGCACTCCCACTAGCTTATAATAAGGATATGCAGGAAGACAAGGAAGGAATTTTTGACTCTATTGACAATATCAAATTATCCATCGAAATTTTCTACCTAATGCTTGATACAATAACAGTAAATAATAAAAAAATCTATGCTTCAATGCGAGCTGGATTCCTAAACGCAACAGACGTAGCCGATTACCTTGCAAAACACAACGTTCCGTTCAGACAGGCACATAAAATCGTTGGAGAAATCGTATCCTACTGCGAAGATAAGAAAATCGCAATTGACAACATGAAACTCGAAGAATTTCATAAATTTTCTGACGTTTTCAAAGATGACATTCTTTCAGAAATCACAATTGAAAACTGCGTAAACAAACGAAATTCATTTGGTGGAACCTCTATAAAAAATGTTGAAATGCAAATTGAAAATGGAAAGAAATTTTTAGAAACTTTATAATAGGAGTTTTTATTTTTTATTTTTGTAGGATTGCTCATTGCCACGAAATTTTATCTTGCAATAAAGGTTTATATTCTTTATTACAAACTTTTCCAATAAATAAAGGAGTAATAATTAAAATATAATTATTTAATAAATCGACGGAGCTTTTATTTGTTCAACTACGACTGTTTGACGACTGTAAGGAGGAGTTTCGGAGTTGGGCAAATAAAAGTCGTAGTCTAGCCATAGGTGCAGGATTTGCGGCAATGAGCAATCCTGCGAAAAAAAGAAAAAGCAGAGCAAGCAGTAAAAGATATTATTAAATAAAACAACCTAATTAAACCCTATTTAGAAAATAGAAACTATTTTAAGAACAAGAAGTTTTAATTCCTTGAATAAGATATATAATTCAAAATTTATTAAACATTCGTTATTTAAATAGAATTTAGTATTAGATATAATTTTATTTTCTATTAAATTTTTTGAAGAAATATAAAAAAATTGCATTTTAACTTGAAATATTGTATAATTAAAATATAAAAAGAACACAATTAATTAATACAAAAAATGAAATACATATTCAACTTAGATAAGACAATATAAAAGGAGATGAATATTTATGAAAAAGATTATTATGCTGGTTATATTGGCTATGACTATCTCTAGTTGTGAACTGCTTAATCCAAATGAATGGAGAGAAGCAGAGAGAGAAGCAGCTGAAAGAGGAGAGAAATGTTACAGAGACCGTTATGGTAATTTTTATTGCGAAGATACAAAATAAGAAATGATGAATTTATATAAGAAGGGTAAGGCTTCTCGTTCAGGAGAATGTATTCTTGCTCTTTTTCTTTTGATTAAATAATTATAAAATTATATCTAATTTTTAAATTTTAATAAACTGATGGAGTTTTCATTATTAAACCCTATTTAAAAAATAGAAACTATTTTAAGAACAAGAAGTTTTAATTCCTTGATAAGATATATAATTCAAAATTTATTAAACATTCACTATTTAAATAGGAAATAATATTAAAAAAAAATGTAAATGAAAGGAAAAATTATTACAATGAAAGAGATTAGACTAGCACAAGAAAAAGATATTCCAAAAATAGAAAATTTACTGGAACAAATTTTATTAGTTCATCATGAAGGTCGTCCAGACATTTTCAAGGCAAATGGAAAAAAATACACAGCAAAAGAATTAGCAGAAATGTTAAATGATTCAAATAAGCCAATATTCGTAGCAACTGATGAAAATGATAACGTAATCGGATATATTTTCTGTATTTTTGAGCAACAAACAAATCATAATATTCTAACTGATATAAAGACATTATTTATTGATGATCTTTGTGTTGATGAAAGCACTCGTGGGCAGAATATCGGAAAGAAATTATACGATTTTGCTTTGGATTTTGCAAAAAAAGAAGGCTGTTACAATTTAACATTGGATGCTTGGGCTAAGAATACTGGAGCTGTTAGATTTTATGAAAGATTAGGAATGAAAGTTCAGAAGTATGTTTTTGAAGAAATTTTGTAATTTTCTATTATTTAATATATAGATGAGCTATTAAACAGATTTAAGATTAAAATTTTAAAATTTTTTAAAAATATGCTATAATATGCTTAAACTCTTTAAATTAATACAAAATAAAAAGTTAGAGTTTGAATAAATGGTTACATTTTTTAAATTCAGTTTTAAAATTTGTTACTATAAAAGTTAGTAAATTTAAAAAATTTAGGAGGAAAAATAAAATGTCTGAGGGCAGTTTATTATTACAGATTGTAATAATAATAATTTTAACGGGAATTAACGCTTTCTTTTCGAGTGCGGAAATGGCGATTGTTTCGTTAAACAAAAATAAATTAAAAATATTAATTGAAGATGGAAATAAAAAAGCAATTTTACTTGACAATTTACTGCAGGAACCTAGTAAATTCCTGTCTACTATTCAAGTTGGGATTACTTTGGCAGGTTTTTTTGCATCAGCATCGGCAGCGACTGGTTTATCCCAATATTTATCTGGTGCATTGCAACCTTTGAATATTCCGTACAGTAATCAAATTTCAATGATTTTAATAACTTTTTTGTTATCATACATCACTCTTGTTTTTGGGGAACTGATTCCAAAGAGAATTGCACTTAGAAATTCAGAAAAGATTGCTTTATCATCAGTCGGAGTTGTTGTATTTATTTCAAGGTTATTTTCTCCATTTGTAAAATTTTTGACATTTTCTACAAATTTTGTTCTTACAATTTTGAAAATGAAAGAAGACAATATTGAAGAAAAAGTTTCTAAAGAGGAACTGCGTTCGCTTGTGGAAGTTGGTAAGGAACACGGTGTTATAAATGAAGCTGAACAGGAAATGATTGAAAATATTATTGAATTTGATGAAAAAATTGCACGAGAAATAATGATTCCGAGAACAAAAGTATTTTTGATTGATAAAAATATCTCAATTCATGAACTTTTTGAAAATAAGGAAATTGGAAAATATTCACGTATTCCTGTTTATGAAAATGAAGCTGACAATATTGTTGGTGTGCTATTAACCAAGGACTTGATGATGGAAGCCTACAAAAAAGGGTTTGATAACATAAAAGTTGCTGATTTGCTGCAAGAAGCGTATTTTGTTCCTGAAACAAAAAATGTAAATGAACTATTTAACGAAATGCAGCTGGAGAAAAAGCACATTACTATACTGATTGATGAATACGGAGGTTTTTCGGGAATTGTTACGCTTGAAGACTTGATTGAAGAAGTTATGGGAAATATTGCCGATGAATTTGATGATGAAGACTTGTCAATCCGTCAATTGTCACGAAATAAATATTTAATTAGCGGAGAAGTTTCGTTAAATGACTTGAATGATAACTTTAACTTTGAACTTGAATCAAAATATTATGACACTTTGAGTGGAATTTTAATTGAAAATTTAGGATATATTCCTGAAGACAATGAAAATATTGAGCCAATTACAATTAATGGTGTTGTATTCAAGCCACAGCGAGTTAGAAATAAAAAAATTGAAAAAGTTGTTATGACTTTTGACAAAGATAAAACAGAAGATGAAAAGGCTAAAAATAAATCGAATGAAGATGAATAATATTTCTAACAACATAAATAATACATAGAAATGGAGTTGATTAATCAAAATGGGCATCACTAATGTTCAACAAACAGGCGGGCTTAAACGACTTTTCCCGCTTCTAGCAAATGAAAATGTCAATATGAAAAAGGAAATTATGGCAGGGATTACAACATTTCTTACAA
The DNA here is from genome assembly GCF_030644325.1 of Leptotrichia sp. HMT-225. Taxonomy (NCBI): domain Bacteria; kingdom Fusobacteriati; phylum Fusobacteriota; class Fusobacteriia; order Fusobacteriales; family Leptotrichiaceae; genus Leptotrichia; species Leptotrichia sp. HMT-225. Next base: position 1,554,084 of record NZ_CP130323.1, read on the forward strand.
TGGCGTACATAATTGCTGTAAATCCAAACATTTTATCACAAACAGGAATGGATGCAGGTGCATTAGTTACAGCTACTTGTTTTTCCGCTGCACTTGGCTGTTTTCTTATGGGCCTTATCGCAAACTTGCCTTTTGCCCTTGCTTCAGGTATGGGATTAAACGCATTTTTTGCATTTACAGTTGTACTAAAAGGCGGTATTAGCTGGCAAACTGCTCTGACTGCAGTATTTTGTGAGGGAATTATCTTTATCTTCTTAACGCTCTTTAAAGTGCGTGAAGCCGTAGTAAATTCCATTCCAGAAAATATGAAACACGCTGTTACTGGGGGAATCGGAGTATTTATTGCATTTGTCGGTTTTTCAGGAAGTGGACTAATTGTTTTAAATGAATCAACAAAAGTTAGTATGGGGCATTTTTCTCCAGCCGTTATTATTTCATTTATTGGATTAATTTTAATAGCAATTTTAGATAAAAAGAATGTACGTGGCTCAATTCTTTATGGAATTGTTTTAAGTTCTCTTCTAGCTTGGGGATATGCTCTTATAAATCCTGCACATGCAAAAGAATTAGGGATTTATTTGCCATCTGGTGTCTTTAAATATGAATCAATGATGCCTGTTATGGGAAAATTAGACTTTAAGCTATTTACAGATTTTAAAACATTTGGAAATTTATTTGTTATAGTTTGTACATTTCTCTTTGTAGATTTCTTTGATACTGTCGGAACATTGATAGGGGTATGCTCAAAAGCAGATATGCTAGATGAAAATGGAAACGTACCAAACGTAGGACGTGCTTTAATGGCAGATGCAATCGCAACTACAGCCGGTGCCGCACTTGGAGTTTCAACAGTTACAACGTATGTAGAAAGCTCAACAGGAGTTATCGCAGGAGGAAGAACAGGATGGACTGCTATTACGACAGGTTTCCTATTCTTAATATCAATGTTTTTTTCACCAATATTTATTTCAATACCAGGATGTGCTACAGCTCCAGCCTTAATTTACGTTGGTTACTTAATGCTAAGTTCAGTTAAAAATATAGACTTGCACGATATTCTAGAAGGTGTTCCATCTTTCATTACAATTACAACAATGGCTTTGACTTATAGTATCGGAGATGGATTAACACTAGGAATTTTATCTTACGTATTAATAAATCTATTTTACAATTTATTCTCGAAAAAAGAAGACAGAAGGCATGTTTCATGGGTAATGGTTATTTTAGGTGCATTATTTATAGTTAAATTGTTATTTATGTCCTAATCAAAATTTATAAATTTTTATAAACAAAAAATATGATCTCTTATACATTAATTGTATTTGAAATCATATTTTTTATTACTTTTACATAAAATAATTTAAAAAGTTATTTGTAATGATTAGCACAAGCTATTATTATAACTTCATTTTCAGTCAATTTATAAATAAATCTGTGCTTATCAGTTATTCTTCTGCTCCAATACCCACTTAATTCATGCTTTAAAGCCTCTGCTTTACCTATTCCTTCATTTCCATTTCTCTGAATATCTTTTATAATTTCATTTATCTTTTTTATAACTTTTTTATCTTGAGCTTGCATTTCTACATATTGTTTCCAAGCTATACTTGTCCATACAATATTCACTTTAGTCCTCCTCAATTAGCTCATGAACTTCTAATTTCCCCGTTTCTGCTTCCTTTTTGCTTTTCAATAATTCATTATAATAATCTTTATTAGACATAATATACAAATTTTCCATAAGATTATTGTATTCTTCTTCACTCATTAATACCACATTTTCATCATTTTTTCTAGTTACAATTATTGTTTCATAATCTCTTGTTGCCTTATCACAATACTTTTTAAAATTATTTCTAATATTAGAATAATTTGTAGCTATCATATTTCTCACTCCTTTTAAATCTTTGTTCAATTTATTGTACAATATATAATGAAAATTGTCAATTATATTTACAAAAAAAATAGAGAACTAATTTTTAATTCTCTATCTTTTGTAGTTTCAAATATTAAATTTTTATAACAAAATTTTAGAAAAAGATCCCATTCCTAAACTTACCTTCCGACTCAATTGGCTCTGTTCCAGCCTTAAACAATGCTGTACGCTTGTTCACTCCATCTCTGTCCAGTAATCCAATTTGTAAATCAATATCTCTTGTTGTCAAATCTTTTCTTGTAATATAATCATCTATAAATTCAAAAACTCCAACATTGTAATTTGGCAAGTCAACTACCGTCTGCATATAAGTTTTCCAAATTGGTGCAGCCGCAGCTCCTCCGGTCATTCCTACTCCCATTGACTTGTTATCATCGTTTCCAACATATACTACAGTCGCAAGAGTTGGAGTATAACCTGTAAACCACGCTGAAACATAATCAGAAGTTGTTCCTGTTTTTCCAGCCATTGGGATAAGCTGTCCGTCCTTAAATACTTTTGCAGATTGTCCAGTTCCATAATTTACAGCATTTTCAAGCATATAAGTTAAGATTGCAACATCTTTTGAATCGTAAACTTTTTTCATTTTTGGTTTTGCTTCATAAACAACTTCACCGTATTTATTTTCAATTTTGTAGATATACTGAGGTTCCACCTGATAACCTCCGTTTGCAAGTGCTGCGTAAAACATTGCCATATCTATTGGTCTTGTGGAAATTGAACCAAGCGCCAATGTATAGTTTTTAGGAAAATCTCCTCCTACAATTCCTGCATCTCGCCACACTTTTTCAGCAGCATTAATTCCAACGTGCTGTAATAATTTTACTGGTATTATATTATTTGAAATTTCCAACGCTTTAGCAAGTGTCATACTGTCTCTAAAAACTCCATCATAATTCTTTGGACTCCAGTTTCCAATTTTTACTGGGGAATCTTCCATAACACTGTTCATCGCCATATTTTTTTGCAATGCCGCAAGATAAACAACTGGCTTGTAAGATGATCCTGGCTGTCTTAATGCACTTATTGCACGGTTAAAATTACCTTTTTTATAATTTTTTCCTCCAACCATTGCTTTTACAAACCCATTGCTTGGATCAATAGAGAGCAATGCACCATTTAAGTTCGCTCGGCTCTTCAAGTTATAGTTATTGTTAAATGCCGAATAAGCTGCCCTTTGTAAATCTAAATCAACTGTTGCATAAATTTTATAACCATCAAATAGGAATTTTTGATCTTCTTCAGGTATTTTCAATATTTTTCTTACTTCGCTTAATACAACTGTTGTAAATTCAGGTGCCACATTTGAAGTTGAAATCTGTTCTTCTTCATTACGGCTTTTAATATTTCCATTTACAAATGTAATTTTTTCTTTAACAGCTTCATCATATTCTTCCTCTGTTATAAACCCAAAGTTTCTCATCTGATGAAGTACGATTTTCTGTCTTTCCAGTGCATTTTCTATTTTTGAATATTTTGTTGGCGATTTAGGAAGACTCGCTAAAATTGCCGCTTGTGCAATGGATAATTTTTTTGGCTCTTTATTAAAATATTTTATTGCCGCATTTTTTATTCCGTATGCTCCTTGCCCAAAATAAATTGTATTCAAGTAATTTTCCAGAATTTCGTCTTTTGTATATTTTCTCTCAATTTCTATTGCTAAAATCGCTTCTTTAATCTTTCTTGTCATTGTTTGTTCTGGGGATAAAAAAGCATTTTTTGCAAGCTGCTGAGTAAGTGTACTTCCACCTTCACGCCGTCTTCCTGTAATTGTCAAAAACGCCGCTCTTGCTGTTCTTATAAAATCAAATCCATGGTGAGTTCTAAACTTTCTATCCTCAATTGCCAAAAACGCATTTTGAACATGCAAAGGGATTTCCCCAATTCCAATCGGCGCTCTATTTTGAACCATTATCGTATCTATCTGATTTCCATTAATGTCATAAATTACCGAAGGCGATACAGGTGCATACCCATCAATTAAATCAACAGGTGTTTCCTTGCTTACTGTATAAACCAAAAAAGCTCCAGCTCCAACTCCGATTACAAACAAAAATACAAAAACTTTGAAAAAAAATGAAAATAAACTAAATTTTTTTCTAGGTTTTGCCACTTTCTCTTTTTTCTTATTCTTTTTCATTACTACCTCTTTTCGTAACTGTTTCAACATTTACTTAAACTAAATTTTTTAAATATTATGTACAGAATCCATTTGTTTTTTTGCCTTCAACTGTCCGCAGGCCGCTGCAATGTCCTGCCCTTTAGTTTCCCGCAACGTTACATTAACATTTTTATCTTTCAATAATTTATAAAATTCCCTTTGTTTTTGTTTTGATGGAGTTTTATATGGCTTTCCACCAACAGGATTGTAAGGAATCAAGTTTACTAGACACGAAAATGAATTTAAGAACCCAGCCAGTTCCCTTGCATCTTCAGGCTCACAATTCAAATCATCAATCAAGATATATTCAAATGTAATACGATTTTTAGTTTGTTTCTGATACTCCAGAAGAGATTCTTTTAATTGTTTTACTCCCCATCTTTTATTTATTGGCATAATCTCGCTTCTCACATCATCCTTTACCGAATGTAGCGAAATTGCCAAATTTATCTGATTCTCATTTTCTGTAAATCTTTTTATTCCATTCACAATTCCGCTTGTAGAAATTGTAAAATTCCTTTTTGAAAAATTTTGCCCTTTTGGAGAATTTAACATATTAATTGAACCAAGAACAGCATCGTAATTTAAAAAAGGCTCTCCCATTCCCATATAAACTACATTTCCAAGTTTTTCTCCACGTTGCAGCAAATGTTTCTGAACATAATAGTATTGCAGTAAAATCTCAGAAATTGACAAGTTTCTTTCATAAGTCATTGTCGCTGTTGCACAAAAATCACATCCAATAAGGCATCCAATTTGCGAAGAAACACAAAGCGTATGCCGATTTTTATGAGAAATAAGCACACTTTCAATCAGCCTTCTATCCTTCAGTTCAAACAAAAATTTCTCAGTATCCCCATCTTCTGAAACTTGATGCGTCTTAAATTCAAGCTTTGCCACATAAAATCTCTCTTTCAAAATCTCTCTGTCTTTTTTGGAAATATTAGAAAACTCATCAAAATCAAATACCAATTTATTATGCAGCCAGTCAAAAACTTGACTCGCATTAAACTTTTTAAGACCAATCTCAACAAATTTCTCCTGCAAACTCTCTAAATCCATCCCCAAAATATCAATTTTCTCAATTGTATTTATACTTGTCATTTCATTATTATTTAGTTCCATTATTTTATTTTTTTCAATTTCCTCCTTTTATTTTTACAATTTTCATTGCCTATATCATACCATATTTTACGAAAATATTACAGTATAAAAAATAGAATTTTCAAAATAAAAAAAATGCTCAAAATTTAATTTTACTTAATCTATTTCTGAACATTTTTCTTAATTTTTAATTTTTATATTCCAAAAGCCTCTTTTAATACAATTTTCAATTGTTTTCATTCTCATCATTTAACTATTTTTAACAGGTGCTGTTACCTTTTGCTACAAATTTTAAATATATTTTTTTTCTTCAGGAAGCATAACTTCTGAAAAAGTTCCATTTTGAATACTGTTCCTTATCTCAATAACTTTATCAGTTATATCCGTTATATTTACAATCCACTCATTTACATATTTTTTCACTGTTTCTCCCTTTATGCCTAACTGTATCGCTCTTCTTCCCATTGGATTACCGTAAATATCCCTGTCAGGATCCCATTGACATCTTACTTCTGAATTTTCTAGTTTTTCTTTCCATTCTTCCTTAGATAAATCAGAAACTTCTCTAAAAGATGAAAGTACAGCATTTCTCACTATTTCATCAAATCCTTCCCTTTTCAGGTCAATTGCCAGTATTCTTTCTTGTGCTTGCTTACTGGCCCAACCGCTTCTGTACATCATCCATAAGAATGATGGCTTTATCCAGGTCATTCTTGTAAGGCTGAATTTACTTCCAAACCTTCCTAACTTCAAAGCCTCATCTGCTATTTCATTATTATATGCCTGGTAAACTCTTATTGTTTTATCATCAAATACAGCATAAATATTTTTTTCCTCTTCTTTTTTCATAATTATTCCTTTCATTCGACATCCTTATTTGTAAAATCACATCTGTTCAGCTGTTCCATTGCATGTTCTCTTATCATTTCTTCATCACTTTGTAATAATAATTCCAATTTTTCTTTCGCCTTAGGAGTATTTATATATCCTAAAGCAAAACAGCATTTTCTTACTAATGCAAAATTATCATCCCAACGGTATTTTTCAAAATTTGAAATTGCTAGATTATATATACAGTCTATTGTAGAAGGTAATTCCATTTTCTGAAGATAAAACACTATATCTTCGTGTTTTCCATGCCATTCTTCTTTTGTTAATTTGCATAAAATATCAACAAATTTTTCACTGTATAATTTGAACATGTAAATTGCTGAAATTAAAATATCTACGCTGTGTCCATTTTTTTCATTATATGCTTTTTCCAACTCTGTTTTTATATACTCTATTCTTTCATCATCATTTTTTAAAAATTCCTTTTGTACTTGTTGAAAACTTATTTGTTTTTTATATTCTTTCCACATCAAATTTTCCAATTTTTCAAGATTATTTTTTTCCATTTTTTATTATTTCCTTTCTAAAATTGATTTCTTTAATATTTTGATTAAATATATCTAATCCTTTCCCATCACCTAAATTCCGAGTTATTTGATTCCCTTCCTGTTTAAATTGTATATATCCATATTTTTTCCATCCAATAAAAGATTCCTTCATATTAGGATATTCTTTTATTAATTTTTCACCATCATTATTCCTTACACCTATTTTTTCAAATTGCTTATCTGTTCCAGGTTTTAATTTAAATTCTAAATTTATTCCAGTATACTCTTCACTATATTCTGCTTTTTCTGCAATACTAGTTTCGCCACTTGGTGGTAAATTTCCACTTTTTAATAAACGATCATAATGTTTTTCAGAAATTGAACGATAAAATATATCATAACTTCTGCTATAATCATTCGTTACAGCATTATAACTTGGAACAGAAACTAATCCTTGCCCTTTGTTTCCTAATTCTACATATGGTGTTTTAGTTTTAGGTAAACTCCACTCATTACCTCTACCTAATGTATAATTACCCTCAGAATTTTTTACTGCTGTTTTTGAGATTTCTGAGTTAAAATTCCAATTCGGTTTTGATGAATTTAATGTATAAGCTTTTTTTGAAGGTTCAATTACAGTATTTCATTAGAATTTCCTGCTTTATTCATTTTAAACTGTTTTAATACCAAGCCATTGAACGCCCTGCTAACCAATATATTCGTTGGCAGCTTTACTGCTAAATTTTCAGTCTTTTGACGTTGGTTAACTGCTTCTGGTGTAACATACTGTAACTCTCCATCAGTTTATGAAATGATTTAATATCACTTGGCATCATTGACTGAAGTCTACCATCTTCAAATACAACTGCGACACCTTTTTTATTTTGTCAGCACCATCAATATAGTAAAATAATTTACCATTTACATTTCTTACATTCTTCTTTTTCTTAGCTTCTTTAATTACTCTTTCTGCTTATTCAGTAAAGTTCATAAATCCTTCCAGTGAGTTTTCAAATGTTCCCTTAGAAACACCCAATCTTTATTCTAAAGGAAAAGAAATTATTGCATTATCTTTTCCAATCTTCTAATAATCCAAGTCTTTCCTTGTATTCTTCAAGTTCTATCTGTAAACTTCCTTCTATATAGATCCTATCTCCTTTTTTTAAATCCATATCTTTTTCCATATCCAAAATTATATCTCTGTCTACAATGGAATTTTTTGCATAATAAGTAAACTCATTTATGACTTCTGTTATTTTTACTACTGCATCTATTCCAGAATATTCATTTTTTTGTACGTACATTAATTCTTCATTTGTTCTTTTAAATTCTGTTATCCATGCTATAAATAAATTTCCTTCTATTATGTCTCCTACCTTTCTTTTCATGCTTATATTGTTCATCATAAAAACATCTTCTGAAAATTCCATAAAATATATACCAAATTCTTTTCCATCATCAATTTTTTTTACCCTTAACCACCTTTCATCAAAATCCGCTTCTATTTTCTTTATTATAAATTTTTCCATTTTTTCTCCTGTCCTTCAATTTATTTTACTGGAACTTTAAAAGGCATCATAGATTGTATTTTCCCATCATATATTATTACTTTTACACCTTTTTTGAGTTCTTAATAACTTTAAAATCGTCTATTTTTAATTCTCCTTCTACATAAATCATATCACCTTTATTATAGCTTACCCTACTTTCAAAATCTATTAATATTTTTCTATCAGAAATATCTGATTTTACATATATAGAATATTCATCTATTACTCTATATACTTCTACTATTGCTTCAATATAAGATGAATTTTTTATAGGTTGTTCATATGATATTTTATTAGATTTATTAACCGATGATTTAAAAGAAAAAGAACGTGAGCTTTGTTCATTTTTTTTATTGTTTATCTTCATACTTTCACATACAAAAACAATTAATAATCTTCCTTCTAAAATATCTCCTTTTTTTATACTTTTTATTTCTTTTATATCTGTTACGTAATCATCATGTGATAAAAAATATACAAATATTTCTTTATCATCTGATAATCTTTTTACTAAAGCTATTCTTTCGTATGTATCTGCTAAAAGAATTTCTTTTATTAAATATCTTTTCATAACAATGTACTCCTTAAAATATTTTCTTTTATAATTTTATTTCAGTTTATGAAATGATTTAATGTCACTTGGCATCATTTCCAATATCATGCTAATTGAAAATATATCTAGATATTTTAAATCTTTTTCAAACATACTTATTGTTTTATCTAAAAGATGATTATCTTCTAAAATTTTAGTTAATATATATAGAATATCCCAGTATTTATCATATTTTAAGTTTATATTCTTCATTTCACTTATTTTTGATAGTATTTTCTCTACTTTTTCTTTTAACCATTTTCTTTCTTCTTTTTTTGAAATATTAAATTTCATATATTGTTCAAGATATTGTTCTCTTTGCATATGAAAATAACTCCATTATAATGTAAAAATATTTTTTTTGCTTCTTTATAGGTTTCTATATTCATAAATTACTTCACCACTTTCTAATAATTTCTACCTTTTATAAAGTTAAATTGGTTATCTAGTGTTACATAAATATTTTTTTCATACTCAATCCCTTCGTTCTATATCCTTATTTGTAAAATCACATCTCTTCAACTGCTCCATTGCATGTTCTCTTATAGTCTCTTCTTCACTTTGCAACAATAGTTCCAGTTTTTTTTTCGCCTTAGGAGTATTTATATCTCCTAAAGCAAAACAACATTTTCTCACTAATGCAAAATTATCATCCCATTGATATTTTTCAAAATTTGAAATTGCTAATTCATAGATGCAATCTATCGTTTGTGGTAAACGTCTTCCTTGAAAAAATGTTGCTATTGTTTCATGTTCATTATGCCATTCTTTTTTTGATAACTTACAAAAAATATCAACAAAATCATATGAAAAAACTGGAAATAGTTTGAATATTCCAATTGAAGCCATTAAATACTCTATTTTATCTGAGTTTTTTTCTTGAATTGCTTGCATAAATCCTTCTTTTATAATTTCTACTTTTTTTTCATCTGTAAAAGAAAAATTAAAATTCAATTCTTTTTTAGATATTTTTTTTTCTATCCAGTAATCATCTATTAGTTTAACTAAATTATTTACTTCTTTTTGATATCTAAATTTCATTTTACATTATTCTCCTTTATCACTTCATATTTTTTTAAGTTCTTATTAAATAGTTCTAATCCTTTCCCACCTTCTTTTCCTAGTTGGATATTTATTTGTTGACTATTAAATTCATTCGATTCTAGTTTAAATTGGACATTTTTTAATCCCCATCCTGAGTATGTTTTTGGCATATTTGGATATTGTTGTCTAAGACTACTTCCTTCATTTGCTCTTACCATTTATAGTTCCTTGCTTTGTATAAAATTTCAGTTGAATACCATCATAACTATCTGTAAATCCTAAATTAGGTGATATTGACGTTTCTCCTGTTCCTTTTAAATTACCTGTATTTTTTAATATATCATAATGCTCTTGACCTATTGTTCTATAATAAATTTCATATATGGAATAATCATTAATAAAAAATATTAATTATTATTCATTATAAGCAACTGAAATTTCTTTTTTTATTGTAGCTACTTTACCTTCATTTTCTATTACAAACTCTAAATCAAATCCTTTTTCCATATAGATAGATGTGGTAATTTTATATTTTTCATTTTTTGAACCTAAAATATCGGTTATTTCTTTATCTATTGAATAAATAAATTCTTTTTTATTGACATTAATAAACTTGGCATCTTTTAAACTATCAATTCCCAATCTTTCATTTACAATAATTTCACCAATTTTTTTAACTTTATAATAATATTTTTAAAATAATCAATTTCAATATCTTCAACTTCAAAAATTTTTTCTTTATTATCAGAATAAAAAAATGAAATTGAGTAAAATCCTTCTTTTTTTACTTCTCTTGAATTATTAAAATAAAGAAATATAACTAATATAACTAATATAATTAATAATAATACAATAATTTTTTTCATTTTATTTTCTGAAACTTTCTAACCAATTTTCATAAAATTCTTCTTGTTCCTTAACACTGCCAATTTTTAATTCACTATCGTAATCAAAAATATCTACTACATCAGCTAAAACCGCTTGTTTTCCCATTTGTAATTTATACGCCTTTGTCCCTCCAAATTCTTTTTGCATTCCAGAAGGATAAACATTAATAGCTGAAGCATTACAAAGTAAATAAATGTTATTTAATTCTAATTTTTTTCGTAATTCTACAACAGAATCAAAAATATTATCACTTTTTGAAAAATATATTGTTCTTTCAATTTCTATTTTTAAATTAATTTCATCTTCAATTTCTGATAAAAATAGTTTATTTTTTTCTATTTTTCCATTATTAATAATGTTAATCTCCAATATTTCCATATTATTTTCATCTTTCACATTTACCATCCCTTTCACTCACTTTTTAATTTCTACATATTCCTCCAAAAACGCCATTTCAACTTTCTAATATCATTAATTCTAGCATTTTTCAATACCAAAACATATTCTTTTTCTCCAGTTCACTTTAATACAGCTTTACAATATTTTTATATTTTTTCAATTTATAAATTTATAACCCCAAAATGCAAATTAAAATTATTATTTTTTTCTCTTCTTCTGAAAAAAGTAAAAAAAAAACGCTATATTATTATTAATAAAACTATTATATTGTACCATTCACAATTTGTCAATATTTGGGATTCAAGCTCTGATTTATTTACTTCCAAAAACTTTTCATATCATAAAAAAAATGATATAATTTACAAAACAAATTTTATAAAAGGAGCAATCGTGAATTTATTTAATCAAGAAAAAAATAACGAAAATGAAAATATAGATAATGAAAAAAATACCAGTTTTTCTGATGTTCAAGAAAAATATACAAAATTGAGAAATGAAATCGAATATCATAACAATCTTTATTATAATGAGGATAAGCCTCTTATTTCCGATATGGAATACGACGCTTTAATGCGTGAATTAAAACAGCTTGAGCAGGAATATCCAGAATTACTGAAAAATGAGAAAAATGGAGAAAGTTCACCTACTGAAAAAATTGGGGGTACTGCGAGCGAAAAATTTTCAAAAGTACGACATCGGGTGCCTATGCTTAGTCTGTCGAATACTTATAATATTTCTGAAATTGAGGATTTTGACAAAAGAATCAAAAAAATTATTTTATCTGAAAATGTTAAGGAGCATTCAAAGGAACTAGAGTATATTCTGGAACTGAAACTGGATGGGCTTAGTATAAGCTTGATTTATGAAAATGGAGTGCTTATTCAGGCTGTAACACGGGGAGATGGTCAAATTGGGGAAGATGTGACTGAAAATATTATGGAAATTAAAACTATTCCTAAAAAATTGAAAAAAAATGTTTCGCTGGAAGTTCGTGGAGAAATTATCTTGCCAATTTCAAGCTTTAACCGAATAAATCAAGAACGGGAAGATGATGGTGAAGATGTTTTTGCAAATCCTAGAAATGCGGCTTCAGGGACAATAAGACAGCTTGATAAGACAATTGTTGCAGAACGTGGGCTTGACTGCTATCTCTATTATCTTGTAAATGCTGAAAATTACGGGATAAATACTCATTTGGAAAGCATTGAATATATTGAAAAACTTGGGTTTAAAACAACAAAAATATTTGAGAAATATACTGATTTTAAGGAATTGGAAAAATCCATCGATAAATGGCATAACGACAGGAAAAAACTTGATTATGAAACAGATGGGCTTGTTATAAAAGTAAATAATTTTGCACTTTACGAAACGCTTGGCTACACAACTAAAAGCCCACGATGGGCAATTGCCTACAAGTTTCCTGCTGAACAAGTAAAAACTAAATTAATGGACGTAACTTTTCAAGTTGGAAGAACTGGTGTAATCACTCCTGTTGCTGAACTTGAAGCCGTGAATTTATCAGGTTCTGTTGTGAAAAGAGCAAGTTTACATAACTTTGATGAAATTCGCAGAAAAGATATAAAAATTGGCGATAATGTCATTGTAGAAAAGGCGGCAGAAATTATTCCGCAAGTTGTAAATGTTGTGTTTGACGATAGGACTGGAAAAGAAATTGAAATTCAGGAGCCAACAAATTGTCCTGTCTGCAATAGCGAGCTTGCACACGAAGAAGGACTTGTTGCCTTAAAATGCCACAATCCACTTTGTCCCGAAAAAGTTAAACGCCAAATTGCCTATTTCGTTTCTCGTGATGCAATGAATATTTCTGGACTTGGCGACAAAATTGTCGAAAAATTTATTGAATTAGGAAAAATAAAAACAATAGTCGATATTTATTCGTTGGAAAAATACCGTGAAGAATTGGAAAATCTGGAAAAAATGGGACAAAAAAGTGTAGATAACTTAATAAATAGCATTGAGTCCAGTAAAAATCGTGATTTTTCAAAAGTTCTCTACGCACTTGGAATCCCTTTTGTTGGAAAATTCAATGCGAACCTTTTGACAAAAACTTTCAAAAACATTGAAAATCTGAAAAATCAGTCAATCGAAAATTTACTGGCTGTAAAAGGTATTGGTGATAAAGTGGCACTTGCTGTAAATACTTTCTTAAATGATGAGGATAACTGGAAAATTATCACAGATTTAAAAAATATTGGATTGCAATTTGCTGTTGATGAAACTAATTCAGAAGAAATAGCAGATAATCCAATAAAAGACAAAAACTTCCTTGCAACTGGAAAACTGCAAAAATACAAACGAAACGACATAAAAGATATTATCCTGTCCAAAGGCGGAAATTATCTGTCAGCAGTCTCAAAAAATCTGGATTTTCTAATCGCTGGAGAAAAGGCTGGAAGTAAACTGGAAAAAGCTGAAAAATTGGGCGTTCGGGTGCTTACGGAAGATGAATTTGAGAAGGAATTTTTGGAAATTTAATTTTTAACATATCACCGAACACTTTCAATGTTAAATAAATTCAATAGGTTTAATAAATTTTATTTATAAAAAAATAGGGATTTCCTTAAATTACGGTAATCCCTATTTTTATTTCAATGAATTGTTATTTTATTATATCATTCGTTTCTTTGTCCAATTTATTTTGAGTCATCAATTAACCATTTTCCATTTTGTTTTACAAGTTTTAATGTTATCTCTGTTCCACCTTGATGACCTTTTCTACCATCAACAACAAAATCTTCTTCGTATTTATCTTTTAAATAAACTGTTTTAGACTTAGAATCATATTTTTTCAATTGAAATTCACTTTCTTCTCTTATATCCATTATTCCTGATCCTAATAAAGGGTCATAGTCATAATTAATATCATCATTTTCTTTTAAAAATTTCTCATCAGCAGGAGTTAATTTTCCTTCAAGTGCCTTTTCACCTAATTCTATATGTTTTTCTCTTCTTCTGTATTCTTTTCTGAATTTTTCTGTAATTGGAGCTTTTGCAAGCCATTTATCAAGTTCATCAGGATCTCTAATTTCTATATATTCATTCATAAAGTTTATTGCTGTATTTATCGCTTCTTTATCCTCACTACTTAATTTTGTATTTGCCTGATTACTTTCTTTAACTGTTTTTTGAACTTTACCTACTTTTGATTTATTTCTTGTAACTGACATTCCTAAACTTGCTACGATTAACATAGCTATTCCTACTTTTTTTAACATTTTTATCACTCGCTTTCATTTTTTATATTTATTCATAATTTTTCAAACTATTATTTAATTTCCCAGCACTATAAAGAGCAACATTTATAAATGTATGGTCTATTACTCTATATATTTCAATTATTTTTTTTGAATTATATAATAATAAAGCTCCTTTACGTTCTTTTATGTTCATTTTTTCTTTAGAAATCTTACTTATATTTTTTTTATAAGCTTCAATTATTTTTGCATGTTCCTCATCTGTTGTTACTGAATCAAAGATTGTCGAATACAACTTATTTTCAGAAAAAGCAAAACTGTTAAATTGTCTTTTTACACCTAACGGATCCTCTACATTTGCATAATAATAAACAGCATAACTACCATTATCGTGTGAATTTGACAACGGTTCACTTTTCACAATATTTCTCAATTCTTTTGGAGAAATTTCAAAATTAATTTTATTCGTAACTTTTTCTCCAAATACTATTGCTGATAATAGAAACATCATAAATAATAACATTTTTTTCATAATTAGTTCTCCTTTGTTTTTTTAAAATTATTTTATTTTGATTCATCAATTAACCATTTTCCATTTTGTTTTACAAGTTTTAATATTATTTCTGTTCCACCTTGATAACCTTTTCTACCGTCAATAACAAATTCTTCCTCATACTTATCTTTTAAATGAACTGTTTTAGATTTGGAATCATATTCTTTCAGTAGAAATTCACTTTCCTGTCCTAAATCTCCTATTCCTACTCCTAATAAAGCATCATACTGATAATAAGAATCGATATCGTTATTTTCTTTTAAAAATTTCTTTTCAGCAGGAGTTAATTTTTCTTTAGGTGATTCACTTGTTACTGCATACAATTCTTTTTCCTTTAAATCTATATATTTTTCTTTTCTAAAATATTCCTTTCTAAATTTTTCTGTAATTGGAGCTTTTGCAAACCATTTATCGAACTCATCAGGGTTTTTTAATTGTATATATTCATTTGCAAAGTTTATTGCTATATTTATTATTTCTTTATCTTCGTTGCTTAAGTTTTTATTTACCTGATTACTTTCTTTAAATGTTTTATGGAATTTAATCGGTTTTAATTCATTTGTTGTAGCTGCAATTCCTAAACTTGCTATAATTAACATTGCTATTCCTATTTTTTTTAGCATTTTTTATCCCTTACTTTCGTTTATAATTTTTTTAAATATTAATTTTATAATTAACCTGCCGGATAATATTCCAATACATTCTTTATATTACCATTTTTATCAGTAATTACAACCTTTTTAGATTTTTCATCAAATCCAAAGTACAATTTAGGATGTTTTTTCCCATCTTGACCAATATAGTTGTCTATATAATAAATTCCCTTTACAGCTGTTTTTCTTATTTTATAATATGAAATATAAACTTCAGAATTTTCATCAAGACTTTCTTTAATGGTAAAACCATTTAAATTTTTGATATTATTAAAATCTGATACTAATGGTAAACCATTTTCAGGTTTTTCATCATAATATGATGATAGATAAAAGTCATTATTTTTAACAGATTCTAATTTTCCTATTTTAAAGCTATATGTGTTATATACACCCTCTACACCATCTTTTTTATCCAACCAGCTAAAATTCATTATGCTGATTTCCTGTTCGGGAACTTTATTTTCTTTTTCAATTTTCTCCCAGCTTTTTCCTGTTGTAGTAATTTTTGCTGCAAATGCCATTGCACTTAATACAAGCAATCCTGTTAAAACTAATTTTTTCATGTTTTTCTCCCTCTCTTTTGATAAATCTATTTTAACAAATCAACCTTAAAATTAACTGAAAATTTTTAATAAAATGAAATTACACTCAAACCCATTTAAAATTGAACTACTAAAAATTATATAAATTTAGGATTTAAGTAAAATAGCCATAGTTTTTGAGTTCTGTTTTAAAGAAGTTTTACTATACAATAAAAAACTTTAAATGAAGAAAATTTCAAATACAGTTTTTATGTTTTATTCCTAAATCTATTTACAATAATTTAGTGTTTCTATTATGATTTCTAATATTAATACCTAATTGGTTCTGGAATATATTGCTTTACACTAATGTCTTTTTTATTTATTCTTTCTTTAAGAATTTTAAAATCATAATCATAAAGCGTATCTTTAACATCTGTTAAATTTATTTTACTTAAAGTTTTTGATGCTTCTTCAAATTTTCCTAAACGACGCTCAGCTTCAGCTTTTAAAATTATAGATAGATTATATTGAATTTTATCAGCATTATTATTTTTAGAAATCATTTTTACTAATTTGTCAGCATAGCTTAGTGCTTTTTTCAAATTATCTTCCGTCGCTAATTTTTTTTCATCATAGACATCACCAATACTTCCTATAGGCTCGTCTAAATAATACGACACAATCAAACTCCAGTATTCTGATGGTGCTTTAGAAAATACCTCGTCAATTGCCTTTTCATTTTCTAAAGATTTGTATAAATCTACCAGTCTGAAAAGTTCTTTCTCTGAATAACGTCCTTTATTTTTCTTAATTACATCCTGTAAGTAATACAACGCTTTTTCTCTAAATTCTTTTTCTGTTTTTTTATCAATACTTTCCTTATTAAAATCCATATAGTCATAACCATAATAGTTTATTTGAGATTTTTCTATATCAGAGAGAGTGTAGTAAAAATTTGCTATTCTTTCCAAATGAACATTCTTATCCTGTTTTTCCACTAAGGCATTTGCTTTACCAAATTCTTTGTTACTAATATATAAATAAGCTAACTTCCAAGGAAATTCGCTTTTGTTTTCCATAGGCAAAGATTTTTCAAGATAACTTATCCCTTTTGCCAAACTTTCCTTTAAAGTATTAGCATTTTCAAAATTCTCATTAATTTGTGCTGTATATGCTTTGTAATACGTTTCGCCTATTTCCTTATCTGAAAATCCGCCTGCGATTTCATAAAATCTCCCTAAATAATATTCTTTAGGCAAATTTTGGGGAATAGCCTTGTATTCTTTTGAATTTATTATTTTTTCATATTTTTTCAACTCTTCTTTTGTAAATTCATTCTTAAACATTACAAATTTATTAGTTGGGCATTGTGGTGAATAATCAATGCTTCTAAACTTCTCTTTTCCTATTGGACAAGTATAATCCATTTCTATTGCTGGTACAGAAAATCCATTTGTAGCATAAAGTGTTAATCCTGCTACAACCAATGCTAATAAAATCCTTACTTTCTTCTTCATAATAATTCCCTGCTTTCTTATCATAAACTTTCCTTAAATATTATGATATGTTTAAATTTAAAAAGATTCAAGTATATCTTAGCAAATTAACCTTAAATTTAACTGAAAATTTTTACTTTTTTAGATTCTATTTTTTTAATTTCCATTTTAGAATTTCACCTGTTGATAAATTAATTTTAAAATTATACTCTATATAATTGGCTTTTATTGTACCCTTATAGATTGATTTTTCAGCATTTACAAGTATAATTTCTTCAAATGAAGCATAATTCAAATCATCATAAACATTTTTCTTCAGTTGTTCTAAAATGATATTTTCCACATTTTTTTCTTTCCTACTGAAGTTGTATTTAGCTCTATCATAACCTTCTTCCTCAGTTATTCGTTTTCTAAATTCCATCTTACTCTCCATATCAGCATATTTATCATGTTCAGCCTTTTGTTCTATTGGTGCTGGTGCTGGCGCTACTGCTGGTGCATTTTTTGCTTGGAATGTTATAGCTTTTCCAACGCCCCAATGAGAATAAGATATGAAACTTTCGCTAGAATTATGCATAATTACTCTTCCTGTATTTGCATCAACATTATATCTGTATTTTTTATTTCTATAATAAAATTCAATAGCATATACATATTTCTTATTTTCTTTTTCTAAAATAAGTTTTGTCAATTTTACATTGTTTGAATGAACTTTAGAATGTTCAAAAACAATTTTTTTGGCTTTTTCCAAATTTATTTTCACTCTATTGTTTCTTATTGTTACAGTCGTTATTTCTGAAGAATACAAATTTATGCTAGATGCAGCAGGAAGCATCGTTAAAATTAGAAACGGCTTTATTTTTTTCTTTAGTGTTTTCATTTTTTTCCTTTCTATAAATAAATCTATATTAATATTAATCAAAATAATTTCTTTAATTCTATATTACAAAATTTTTTCAAGCAAATAAAAAGTAAAAATTGTCCCTTTCCCTAATTCACTTTCTACCATAATTGTGCCTTTATGCTCTTCTATTATCCATTTCACAATAGAAAGCCCAAGTCCTGAATTATCACTGGAACGAGAAGATTCAACCTGATAAAACCGATTCCAGATTTTATTAATATGTTCACTTGAAATTCCTATTCCATCATCAATAATTTGACATTTTATTTTTGAATTTTGTACATCAGTATTTTCAGATTCATTTTCTATTTTATCTAAAGTTATTTTTATTGTTCCATTTTCATTTCCATAAGTAATCGCATTTGAAACAAGATTGATAAAAACCCGTGTAAGCATATCCCTGTCAACATCTGCGAAAATATCATTTTTTTCATCGTAAATAATTTTGATATTTTTTTCTTTAGCATAATTACTTTCGATTTCGATAACTAACTGAATAATTTCATTCAAATTCTCATTCTTGATATTAAGTTTTTGATTCTTTTTATCCATTCTGGCAAGCATAAGCAGTTGAGAAATCAATGTTGACATTTTTTTAGATTTTTCTAAAATATTTTTTAATATGTCTTCTGATTCTTCATTTAAATTTAAATATTTCAAACTGTATTCACTTTGCATGCGAATTGCTGAAAGCGGAGTCCTTAATTCGTGAGCCACATCCGATGTAAACTGAGCCTCTCTATCAAATGCCTCCTGTAAGCGATTAAACATCTGATCAAAAGTTTCAGCCAAATCATAGATTTCCCTCTCTCCACTTTGTAAATTAATTCTTTGAGAAAGGTCATCCCCTCTCGAAATTTTGTTAACCGTTTTAACTATTTGCTCAATTGGGCTAAAAGATTTTTTTGTTATAAATTTTCCGCTTAAAATAGAAACAATTATTAAGAATGGAAATATAATAATAAATATTAAAATAATTAGTTCTATATTTTTTTCAAGGCTGGAAAAAGGTGTAATTCCTCTAATTAATATTTCTCCGTGTCCGATAAAATTTTTCCTTATATCATAAACGTACCATTTTGAATTTGAATTTTTCTGTTTTACTATTTTTACTTTATTGCTTTCATCAGAATTTTGAGAAACTTCTAAATCAATATCTGTATTTCCGTATATAAAGTTAAGATTTTTATCATAAATTGAAATAAAAATATCATCGGTTATTACGCTAAGATTATTGTCAATTATTAACTCCCCATTTTCAAGTTCAATGCTCTTATTGATTTTCTCTACTGTTGTTTCAAGCCTTTTATAAACAGAATTTTTCACAGCAATAGAACTGATATAGAACATAGCTCCCAAAAAACACAATACAATTATAATTATCATGCTTGTATACCATAACGTAATTTTGGTTTTTATTGAAATTCTTTTTTTATTATAACTAATTTTATTATTCATTTTCTTCCTTTAAAACATATCCTACACCTCTTATAGTATGAATTAATTTAGGTGTAAAATCTGTATCAATTTTTTTTCTTAAAAGTCTTATATGCACTTCTATTACATTACTGTTTATTTCAGAGTCAAAATCGTAAATATGCTGTTCAATTTTTTCTTTGGAAATAACTCTTTTTTTGTTTCTTATCATATATTCTAATATTGAAAATTCTTTTGGTGACAGCTTTATTCTCTTCTCATCTCTGAATACAGTATGTTCATTGCAATCAACTGTAAGATTAGCTATTTTAAAAATATTTCCTACTGAATCAGACTTTATACTATTTTTCCTAAGAATTACACGAATACGTGCAAGCAGTTCTTCAAAATCAAATGGTTTTACCAAATAATCATCAGCTCCATAATCGAGCCCTTTTACCCTATCCTGAACACTTTCTCTCGCAGTAAGAAACAATACTGGCGTCTGTATTCCCTTATTCCGTATTCTCTTCAACACTTCAAACCCATCTAGTTTAGGAAGCATTATATCCAGTATCAGCACATCATATTCTGCAGAAAAAATATAATCTAACGCCTCTTGCCCATCAAAACAGCTATCAACACTATAATTCTCTTTTCTTAGTGTTCTAGCTATAATATCGTTTATCATTCTCTCGTCTTCTACTATCAAAATTCTCATTTTTCAAATCCTCGTTCCCATTATTTTGTTTCCAATTAAACATTTTTTATTTATTCAAAATTTATTTAATATCAGCCTATTAAATTAATTGTTTTCTAAATTTGATTTTAAAGTGATTCTGTTATGTATTCATTCTCAAATTCTTTTGAAGCATGCTCCAGCACTTTAAAGTTATTTACTCTTCCATACAGTTTTTTCTGCGATTCACTTAATTTATCAAGATTTTTTGTAAAAATATTATATATTTTTTCAGCTTTTGCAAGTATAATATTTTTATTTTTTTCACAATATTCCAATTGATTTTTTAATAATCTAAAATATTTTATGTCGTCTGTATTTAAACTCTTACTTAGCATTTCTAAATCCAATTTATTTCTACATAAATCATTATTAATAACAGGTATCATATTGTTAAAATTAATAATTC
This sequence comes from Leptotrichia sp. HMT-225, assembly GCF_030644325.1. Lineage (NCBI taxonomy): Bacteria > Fusobacteriati > Fusobacteriota > Fusobacteriia > Fusobacteriales > Leptotrichiaceae > Leptotrichia > Leptotrichia sp. HMT-225. The sequence continues at coordinate 1,575,052 of NZ_CP130323.1, forward strand.
CTAAGTTACCTTTATCTATTTTGAAAAAATCTATATTAGTTTTCATTCTTTTATGTTTTTCTTTTGGAGAAGATAATGGTGCAAAATACTCTTTATTATTTACCTTAAAAACTATTCCTATAAATGGTCTGTTTGCTTTTAATGAAACTTTATTTTCATAAATTCCTAAATATTTTAAATAATTTGACGTTAATGTTATAAAATATAATTTATCCTTTTCATTCATCTAATTTCCCCTTTCATTTAAAAAGGCGATACAAAACAATATCGCCTAAAAAATACTTTAAATTAATGATTAATAAATCAGGAAGACTTGGACTGCTCGCTCCTTTATGGTCTAACTTTTTAATACCTGACTGAACCAGGAAGACTTAGACTTGCTCGCTCCTATTATGACCTAACTTTTTAATACCTGACTGAACCAGGAAGACTTAGGTTTACTCGCTCCTTCATGTCTAACTTTTTAATACCTAACTTTTATTAATCCTTTTCAAGTATATTATATCTTATTCTCGTTTATTTTTCAAGGCAAATTTTTAATTTTCTCACTGTTTTTTAATAAATCAATTTTTTTAATTTCTCCATCTTCTATTTATATTCGTTCAAATCAATCCCCTGATCCATCGCGGCAAATACGCAACCACAGTAACATTGCCTATACACATCATATTCTGCACACATATCAACTGAACGTTTGTATCCGTTATTTTTCTTAAAGTCAGATGGGAGGTATTTTACATCAAAAATTTCCTGAATTTCCAGCCCCAACGTGTTTATCAGCTGGCTGTTCTTATGCGGGCTTAACGTCAAGGCACTTCCAAAATAGTCAAACCCCAATTCCTGAGCCTTTTTTGCCACAATGTCAAGCCTCATCTGAAAACAGGCAGTACATCTTGCTCCACCCTCCTTTTCATTTTCCAGTCCTTTCACAGCCTTATAAAAATCCATCGGCTTATATTCATCTTCAATAAATCCAACATTATTTCCAGTACGCTCGTTGAATTTCTTAATAAATTCCTCCTGCACTAAGGCCCTTTTTACATATTCTGCTTTTGGATAGATGTTATTATTTGCAAACAAAACGGTCACGTCTGCATATTGTGTTAAAAATTCCAGCGTATAAGTACTGCAAGGTGCACAGCAACTATGAATCAATATTTTAGGACGAATATCCTTATCTCCCCAATCTGAAATCAGTTTTGTCAAAATTGTATGATAATTGATTTTCTGATTAGGATTCATTCTTTCCAGAATTTCTTTTGCGTTTTTTATATCCCTTTCAATATAGCTTTCCGTATTTTTTGTACTTTCCAATTGTTCAATATTTCCAATATTTTTCATTAAATTATTTTCTCTCCCAAATTTTTTATATATCATAATTTTTTTCATCTAATATTATAAAATTAGACTTGTCTACATAATCAAGCATTCTGAATTATTAAACAAGTCTACTAAAATTTTAAAAACTATTTTTTATTATACTCTTCCAGTGCCTTTTTCAACACTTTCATTCCATTTTCAATTTCAATCAAGTTATGTGTACAAAACGAAAATCTAGCTTCCTTTGTACCTTTTCCTGGCGTTGTATAAAATCCAGGTCCTGGTGCAAACGACAATGTTTGATTTTCATATCTAAATTCAGTCAATAGCCAGATTGCAAATTTTTCAATGTCATCTACTGGAAGCTCTGCGATTAAGTATAATGCACTGCTTGGCTTATATGTTATAACTCCTGGTATTTTTATGATATTATTATAAATCATATCACGTCTTACTTTGTATTCTAATTTTGTATTGTCAATGTAAGTATCTAAAGTATTAATTAAGTTTGTACTTGCATATTGCTCAATTGTCGATACTGATAGTCTCGCTTGACAGAATTTTAGTGCTTGTGCTAAAAAGTCTTTATTTTTAGAAGCAATAACTCCTATTCTTGCCCCACACGCACTATAGTGTTTTGAAATACTGTCAACTAAAATCACTCTGTCTTCAATTTCTTTGATTGACATAAACGACTGATAACTTTTCTCAATTTCTTCATCGTAAATAAACTGTCTATAAACTTCATCAGTAATAATATATAAATCATGTTTTATCGCAATATCCCTAATTAACTCCATTTCTTCTGTTTTGAAAACAATTCCAGTAGGATTGCTTGGATTTGAAAACATTATTGCCTTTGTTTTTGGAGTAATTAATTTTTCAATTTCTTCTCTTTCTGGCAAATGATAATGATTTTCAATAGATGTTTCAATTGGAACTAACTTTGCATCGGCAATTCTCAAAAAACTGTCATAATTTGTGTAATATGGTTCAGGGACTAAAACTTCATCTCCTGGATTGCAAATTGTCTGCAATGTAATTTGAATAGCCTCGCTTCCACCTTGAGTAATCAATATATCCTCAGGCAAAATATCAATTCCTACTTTTGCATAAGATTTTGAAAATGATTCCCTCAATTCAATGATCCCTGCCGAATTTGTATATTTAACAATTTTTTCCTTATAATTATTTAATCCTTCAAAGAATGTATCTGGTGTTTCTACATCAGGCTGCCCTATATGTAATTGATATACTTTCACACCAGATCTATTTGCTTCATCAATATATGGCACTAATTTTCTAATTGGTGAATAATGCATGTCTAAAACTCTTTTTGAAAATTTTTTCATATTGTAATTTCCTTCCTTGTGTAATTTTAAAATTTAATTTTTAAAAAGGGGCAAGTACCCCTTAATTAATTATTTACTATTATATTTGTCATTTAATGCCTTTAAGATTGCATAAGTTTCCAAATCAAGTTTCCCATCATACTTAGACGGTCTAAAATGATATTGGAATGCTTTTATTACATTTTTAGTTTGCTCATCCCATTTTCCAGTTACACTAATTGTATATCCAAATTTATTAAATTCTCCTTGTACAGTCGCAGCTGGTAATGTGTTCCAAGTACTTGAATATTCAGTTTCATAAAATAATTTTTTATCATTATCATACCACATTCCTATGTTATGTTTTCTATACAATTCTTCCCATGGGAATAATGGACCTGGATCAGGCTTTCTTTGAGGAGCAATGTCTGAATGTCCCAAAATATTCGTTGCGGGAATTTCATATTTATCTGCCAAATATTTTACAAGAACAGCGACTTCCTTAATCTGAAAATCTCTAAATGGCTCGAAATTTCCACTTACATTTCCATTATTAACAATTTCAATTCCAATTGAACTATCATTTAGATTTTTACTGGTTTTCCACTCACTTACTCCAGCATGCCATGCTCTTTTATTTTCATCCACTAAATAGTATACTGGATCATTTTTTTGATCTGATATTAAATAATGAGCACTCACTTCGTTGGTTGTCAATGCTTTAAGTGACCCTTCTCTATTCATCGCTGTATAATGTAAAATTATAAATCTTTGTCTATAATTTTGTCCTGTTGAAGTGTAAGAAGAATCAACTGTTATTGAACCTGCTGAATTTTTAATTGTTTGTGTGCCACCTCTTCCAGACTGATTGTTATTGTTTTTACTGCTGTTATTATTACTTGTCTGATCTTTCATTACTTGTCCATTTTCATCAATACGTATATTTATTGGTGGTTTTTTAACATCGTTTGAAACGTCTTTATTGTGAGCATTCAAAATACTTCCAATTGACAAAATTGACGTTAGTAATAATAATTTTGTTATATTTTTTTTCATTATACTTAGTCCTCCTTATATTCTATTTCATAAATTATTTAACATTTTCAAGTTTTGGATTATCAGTTTGTTTAAAACTGTATTTTATAATATTCTTTAAAAAAATATAATAACCGATTGCCAAAATAGCAATAATAATTCTTATAATAGCTGTAATATTTCCATCAAAGTCTAACCAAATCATTACTGAAACTACTCCATTTAATAATGATATGATAAGTAAAAATATATTTCTTCTGCTCCATGCAATAAAACCGAATACTATTGCTGAAAAAATAAATAGAACTCTTGTTCCACCAAAAAATAAAACATACGAATTCACTGTTGAAACAACATCATTCATATATGGAGAACTTTGCAAGATAACACGTGAAATATTTACACAAACTAAACTTATTAAAAATAATGCAAAACAGATTAATAAATCCCGTATATCTTTTTTTTCTTCTAATTCAATAGTTTCTCGAGTTTTGCCATTTGAATCATTACTAATACTCTTGTTCTCTAGATAAAAAACCGAATAAAGCAACATAATCCAGAAAAATACTTCTACAATTCCAAGCCATAATGTTATATTAAAAATTTTGGCATTTGTATATTCATGATAAATAGAATTATAAAAGTTGTAATTTACAAAGATATAAAAGAATGATACTATTATTGCCAATATTTTTTTATAATAAAAAAACATAGTTATTCTCCCGAAAATTTATTTATCCAGCTCAAATAATTTGAGTCTGTAATATTCAATGCTTCTATATTTGCTTGAAAATTAACATCATCATCATATATTTTAAATATGATTGGTGCAAGTATTTTTAATGTCTGTGTTTCAAATATTCCGTGAATATTCATACTATAAATAATTGGTTTTTGAAATTTTAATAACTGACTGTTTGTTTGTTTTATTTCATACAAAAGTTCCAGCAAGTTGATTTTCTTCAAATCATTATTCCTATCTTCAAGCACCACATCAATCTGATCAGAAAGCAATTTTTTGTATCGCCACGATTGATGCTCCTTATGAACTTTGCTTTGAATCAAAAATTTCATTTTTGGTGAAAATAAAACTAGGTTATTCATATTTTTTTCATATTTTATCGCAAAATCTCTTTCAAAAAAACTGCTTACTGATTTTAATAAATCATTTTGAACATTATAAATCGTATTTTCATCATAAATTTTATTAATCAAACTTGACTTTTGTTCATTAAACGTATCGTATAAATAAATTTCAATTTCATATTTTTCAACATTCGGCATTTTTAAAATATTCCCAGCCAATACAAAATTTAAATTATTATTCTGCTGTCTTATTAGTTTCATATAATCTGTACTGTAACGTTTTTTAGATATAAAAAGATTTTCATTATTATAGGCAATTGCCAACTGATAATTTAAGTTTGTCTTATAATGTAAATTTTCATTTAAATATAAAGGCAGAGAAATTGCAAGATTTTCAGCCAATTCTGATTTTTCTCCAATTGATGTAAATGTCAAAATAAGAATATTTGGTTTTACACGTCTATTTTGGTTCAACATAAATTCAGGATGATTGAATTCATAATACCAAAGAGGTTTATTTGTTGAAAAAAATCGATTTGCTGTTTTCTCCTGTTTATCTTTATTTTCTGCTTTTACTTTTAACTTCCAAAAATAATCCTCATAGTACATAAATTTTTTGTAATGCTCAATCCAAGGGAATTTTGAAGTAAATTTGCAAAGTTCCAATCCCTCTTTATACATATCTTTTACTTTATAATATTTTAGTACATTTAAAGCAGTGTGGGCATTATGATTTTCAGGATTATAATATGCCAATACGTATTGCTTAAATTCATCATAAAGTTCGTTTAAAATATAAATACTTGATGTAATGTACATTACTTCTGAATTATATCCAGACTCCTTCAACGCCGTTATCAAAAAATAATTTCCAGTTTCCTTATCGCCTTTTTTGAAATAAACAACCGCTTGCATCATTTTTGCTCGCCAGTTTCCTCTTATTGCAGACAATTTTTCCATTTTATTTTCATATTCGCTACTGCTTCTTTTTTTCACAATATCAAAATATTTTTTAAATGCTGTTGCAGAATTTGGATTTATTTCCAAGGCTTCATAATATTTCTTTTCAGAATCTGCAGCACGTCCACAAAGTTCCAATGCTTCAGCATAAGCTACACAAAGTCCTTCCGTCATATTATTAATATTTAGATTTTTTTCATAAAGTTCAACAGCATTTTGATAAGCTCCCGTTCTCACATGATAAGTTCCAAGCAAAATTAGTTTTCTTTCAAAATCTTCATCAGCCGCATAAAATCTTAACACAGCTTCTTTTATTTCAGGATAAACTTCTTTTGAAAAAGCATCCTGTATTATAGGATATAATCCGTCCATATTACTCCAGTTTTTTCTTACAGCTGGATATAATTTCTTATTAAGCCAGTCCTTTTTAGGCATTTTAAATTCTTTTCCAAATTCATCGTAATAAGAAATTTCCTTAAAATCATCTGAATAATTATTATTTTCCATAACTTCTGATTCATTATTTACAATATCGTAAATTTCTCTTCTAATTTGACGGTTAGGTTGATTAACATTAGTATTTATATTATTTTCATTTATTTCATTATTTTTATTTCTCCTCTTATCAGAAGATTTAAAAAAATCAAAAATCCCCATATATCCTCCTATCTAAAATAACTTTTTGCCACAATTTCTTTTTCAATCTATTTTTAAAAATATATTTACATAAATTTTTATAAAAATAGTTCTATCTTGTATCCTTTACTTAAATATGGTTTAAATTAAAACTTATCCATTTTCAACTATACTAATTTTATCACAGATAAGATAAAAATACAACGGAGTAAAGATGAAAAAATTAAAAATTACTTTTTGAAAAATTTACACAAAATATTGATTATTTAACTCTTTTAAACAAAATGATTAAGATAACCTATTCCTAAAGTCTTCATATTCAAATTTTCTAATGACCTCAACTCCACCTTTTTCTGTATAAACTGCAATCACAGGCAAATTTATCCCATTGAAAGTATTCGTCTTCACCATGCTGTAATGTGCCATATCAGTAAAAATAAGCTTATCTCCCACTTTTACAGGATTATCAAAGGAATAATCTCCAATTACATCTCCAGCAAGGCAAGTAGGCCCTCCCAATCTATAAGTGTATTTCTTCTCATTTGGGATTCCTGAGCCGAAAATAAATGGACGGTATGGCATTTCGATTACATCAGGCATATGGCACGAAGCCGAAGTATCCATTAATAAAATATCCATTTCATTTTTTGTAATATCTAAAACTTCTGAAACTAAAAATCCTGTATTCAAGGCAACTGCTTCTCCTGGCTCCAAATACACTTCCACACCATATTTTTCTTTTATATAATTTATACATTTTACAAGTTTTTCAATATCATAATCTTCTCTTGTAATGTGATGTCCTCCACCGAAATTAATCCATTTCATATTATGTAAATATTTTCCAAATTTTTCTTCAAAAATTTTTAATACATTTTCAAGGGCATCCGAATTTTGTTCACAAAGTGCGTGAAAATGAAATCCATCCAATCCTTCAAGATCATCTTCCTTAAAATTTTCAAGTGTTACTCCGAATCTCGAAAATCTTCCCGCTGGATTATAAATCTCAGTTTCAACTTCTGAAAATTCTGGATTTAATCGAAGTCCACAGCTAATTTTTTTATCATTTTTTTCTTCAAATTCCCTTACTCTACTCTTAAATTTTTTCCATTGATTAAAAGAGTTAAAAACAATATGATTTGTTATCTCCATTATTTCATCAAACTCATCTTCCCTGTAAGACGGATTAAAAATATGAGTTTCCAATTTTTTGTTAGGATTTTTTAACTCCATTTCCTCGTACCCAAGTCTTGCCTCAAATAGGGAGCTTGCAGTAGTTCCATTTAAGTATTCACTAATTAACGGATAGAAATAAAACATCGAAAATCCTTTTTGTGCAAGCAATATTTTACATCCTGTTCTATCAATTACACTTTTTAATGTTTCAAGATTTCTTTTTAGCAGCCTTTCATCAACTATAAACGCTGGTGTTGGCAAGTTTGTTATATCCATATCAAGATATTTGTTTTTTGACACTTTTTATCATCTCCTTTTATACTTTACACTTCTCTTATCAATATTATAATTCAAATGTATTTAAAATTTATTCCTTATTATATCACACTTTTCTCAAAATCTATAAAAAAAGATTATCCTAAATTTAATTTTTTAAGATAATCAATTTTTATTTTTATTTAAACATAATTCTAATCTGTTCTCAGTGCTTCCATTGGCTCCAATGCCGCGGCTTTTTTCGCTGGATAAACTCCAAAAATTAATCCTATCATTGTAGACACCAGTATGCACACAAATACTATAACTGGACTTAAAATTGGCGAAGTTTGTATAAACATTCCAACCAAAAGTGCTAACGAATACCCAATTACAACTCCAATTATACCTCCAAAAAATGTCAAAATAACTGCTTCTATAAGAAACTGAATAAGAATATGCCCCGTTTTCGCTCCAATCGCCTTTCTAAGTCCAACCTCTCTTATTCTCTCGGTAACACTTACAAGCATTATATTCATAACTCCTATCCCACCTACAAATAATGAAATAGCGGCAACTCCGCTTATAAAAAGTGAAAGCATATTAAGAATATTGTTAAATTCATCCAGCCCTTGACTTGTTGAATTTACATTGTAAACATTAGGCTCACTCCCTCTTGTTTTTAGCTTTTCTTTTACAACTTCCATTATTCTGCTCATTTCATTAGCATCCGTAGTCTTTATCTGAAGAGCAGTGTATTTATTCTGCTCATTTCCTTCTAAATGATTTAAATAATTGTTAGGAAGAAGTCCCATCGCAGGCATTTGAGCACCACCTCCCAGACTTGCATAAGGATTTTTAAACACTCCAACAATTGTTACAGTTTGACTATTTTTTCTAAAATTTAAAGTCAATTTCTTTCCTATCGGATTTTCACCAGCAAATAGTTGATCAGCTGTTATATTATCTATTATTACATATTTTCCATCTTTTCTATATTCATTTGGTAAAAATTTTCTTCCTTTTATTATTGTGTAATCTGAAATTTTAAAATAATCTTCTGTGACTCCAGTTCCAGTAAACATCTTATCTGAACCATCATTTGTAGATAATCTTGCAAAAGTGCTAGAAGTTGGAGTAACAGCTTCAACACCTTCTATATTCTTTAATTCTTTAATATCCTTAGGTGTCAATAAATCCTGCGACTTATAAGTCTGCCCTGGAGAAGTATCAATTGACACTTCAAAGTTTGATACTCCAAGTTTATTCAAATCTCCGGTAATATTCTCTTTAACTCCCGCTCCCAGTGAAGACATCATTATAACTGAAGATATTCCGATTATTATTCCAAGCATTGTCAAAAAGGAACGTATCTTATAGCTAAATAAATTTGATACTGATAATTTTAGTAATTCCATAAAATCCATTTACACTACACTCCTCTCCGATGCTGAACAATTTCATCCTTTTCTATTACACCATCTTTTAATCTAATAATTCTTTTACAATGCTCTGCCACATCTTCTTCATGTGTAACCATAACTATCGTTGTTCCATTATCATTCAGTTTTTTAAAAATTTCTAGAACTTCTTCTCCAGATTTTGAATCCAGATTTCCAGTTGGCTCATCTGCTAAAAGGATTTTTGGATTATTTATTATTGCCCTTGCAATTGCTACCCTTTGTCTTTGCCCTCCTGACATTTCGTTTGGCTTATGATGAATTCTTTCACCAAGTCCAACACTTTCTAGTGCCTCTGTTGCCTTTTTTAGCCTTTCAGCTTTTTTTACTCCGGCATACAAAGCTGGCAAAGCCACATTCTCTAAAGCAGTCATTTTAGGCAATAAATTAAAAGTTTGAAAGACAAATCCTATTTTTTTGTTTCTTATTTCAGCAAGAGCATTTCCTTTTATAGTCGAAACATCTTGATTATCTAAAATATAAGTTCCAGATGTAAGGCTGTCAAGACAGCCCAAAATATTCATAAGAGTAGATTTTCCACTTCCAGATGGTCCCATAAAAGCCACATATTCCCCTTCACTTACAGAAAGATTAAGCCCCTTCAAAACCTTTAATTCCATGCTTCCATTTTTATATATTTTTACTATATCGCTTACTTTTATCATAAAAATTACCTCTAAAGTTTATTTTCCTATCTTGGTGGTGGTCCTCCAGGTCCTCCACCTTTTCCTGTTTGTTTTTCCTCCTTAAATATTACACCATTAGGAGCTACTTTCTGTTTTGACGGGTCTGCAATTTTTATTTTTTGTCCGTCTTTCAATCTCTCATCCGCAACAGTAATTACTCTTTCTCCTACTGATACTCCTGATTCTACAGCATAAAAAGAATCATCATTTATTCCAATTTTAACTTCCCTTTTTGAAACTTTGTTGTCTTTTCCTACAACAAAAGCATAATATTTACCATTTTCATTAATAACAGAGCTATATGGCAGTTTTGTTACATTTTTACTTTCTTTGTAAAAAATTGTTGCCGTTATTGTAGCACCTGGTTTTAAACCTTTAGTTTCATTTATTTGGATTTTTACAGTAGTATTACTTTCATCAAGTGTTGAGCTTTTTTCAGCCACTCCAGAAATTTGCAAAACAGATCCTTCTATTTTCTCTCCGTCCGGCAATGAATCTGAAGTAATCTCAACTCTTTGCCCAACTTGAATATTTTTTACCTCATTGTCTGAAAGGCTTACCTCTACCCTCATGTTTGTTGAATCCGATACTTTAAACAAAGTCGTTTCAGTATTTACACGGTAATTTTCATCTGCAGTCATTTCTGTAATAACACCGTCAACTGGACTTGTTATTTCATCTTTTATAAGCGACAGATCTTCCTGCAATGTAGCCAGTTCTAATTTTGCTGTCTTTAATGATGTTCTCGCATCTTCAATACTGGCCTTCTGCTCACTGTCAACCGTATCCAAATCCAGCCTTGAATTTCTTAGATCTTTTCTTGCATTGTCTACATTAACCCTTGTTTCTCCACCAACTTTATACAATTCTTCTGCATTATATAAATCTCTTGATTTTTGCTGAATTTCCAAACTTTTAGATTCTTTCTTTCTTCTAAGTGAGCCTTGAGCATCAACCAAATTTCTTTCATATTTTTTAATTTCTAAATTTTTCATTTGTATTTTTCTCAAAGTCTCATTTTTGTCAACTGGATAAAATGTCAAAACTACATCGCCTTTTTTCACATTATCCCCTTTTTTAAAGAACACTTTGTTTACTCTTTGGCTTGAAGTTGTAAATACTGAAACCGCATTATCTGATACAACTTGTCCATTTTTTGAAACTGATAGCGAAATATTTCCCCTATCAACAGTTGTCACTTCATATTCAGGCTCAGCTTCTTTTTTTCCGCACGCAACTGCGGCAAACAATATTACAGCAAATATTGTCATAAATTTATAAAAATAATTTTTATTTTTTGACTTTTTCCTCTTTGATTCAATAGTTTTAACTATTTCAGAAAATTCTGTATTTATTTCCACAAAATCACCGCTTTCCTAATTTTTATTTTTATTTTTTACATTAATAATCTCTATTTATAATATTTTATTTTTTTAGTAAATGCCGCAAGTTCATTTTTGGCGGTTTCATAGTCTATTACAGCTTTTTTATAGTTATTTCGCTTTTCCACGTAGTTGGAATATGTGTCAACTCCCAGTTCGTATTTCTTAGCATAAATTTCATATTCTTTTTTCTTAATATTCATTGTATTTTGAGCTGTCAGCTCATTTGTCTGGTAAGTCGTGTAAGTTATCATCTGCTGTCCAGCATTTGACACTAGCTCATTTTTTTTCTGTTCATACTGCAGTTTTAATTTATCTGCTTCATTCTTCAAATCCTCAAGAGTATCATTGTGTATTTTGAAAGTTTTTGACACAGATAACCCAACAACAACAGAATGATCCTTTAACGAATATCCAATATCTCCTGATAATTTAGGATACTTATAGTCAATATTTTCCTTTCTTAACTGTTCATTGTTCAGCTGTGAATTCAATTCTATTGTTTCAGCTTCTGATAATCTAAGAGCATAGAAATCATCCTTTTTCAGCTCAACTTTTTTCAAGTCATCAAGTTTCTCTTTTTCAGGCAAAGCAACATTGTAAACTGTAAACCGTTCCCCTAGAATCTGCAGTTCCCGTCCAAGATTTTCATATTTGAGCTGAGAATTTTCATATTCTGTTTTTGCCAGCTCATAGTCATACTGTGTCGCCGTTCCCAGTTCCAATTTTTTAGTCTGAATAGTATAATCTTTTTTAGTATCTTCTAACGTAAGTGCTTCCTGCTCAATTTCTTTCTGCTTATTTTTATAATTTTTGTATAAATCTATCAAATCACGTATTTCTGAATTTTTTGTAGTTTCATTGCTAATTTTCTGTATATTTCGTGAAATTTGATTAGTTTTTTTATTATAATTAACATCACTATACCCAAAATAATCATTCAAAGTTTTAGAAATACCAATTTTATTTTCTGTAAGTTCACTGCTTCTAAAATTATATGCATTCCTATAATAAAACATCCCATACTTTACATTATTTTGCATAGTTAGACCATTTGCTACTCCGTGTAATGTATAATTATTATCCGAAGTTACACTAACTTCATTCCACTCCCCATTTTTTAAAGCCTTATACTTTATATCAAACTTTCTCATATTTTTTTCATTAATTTTTGTCGTATACGAATTTTTTTCATACTCAGAAATCAAGTCATCCACATTAACTGCAAACCCTACTACACTAAACGTTAATAATGCTGATAAAATCTGTATTTTTCTATTTTTAAAATTCAAAAATATTCTAACCATGTAATCTCCTTCCTTCCAGAATGAACAGCTTATTTTCCTCAAAATTTATTATAACACTTATTTCATAGAATATCATTTTTTTTTGACAAATTTATGTCATTTTTTTAAATTTTTTATTTAATTAATTTTTTTGTATTTTTAAGTATTAAAGTTGTTTAACAATATAATTCTCAAATTCTATAATCTTTTAGTATTTAAATTATTAATTTTTATTTCAATCAAATAATGATTATTAATAAATATTTTCAACTAAAATAACCCAAAAAATTTGCTTAGCTAAATACTTAAAGAGTAATTTTTTGATAAAAGTATTAAACAAACTTAATTTTTAAAAGATTGAAATATAATAAATAAAATGATATACTTTTATAAGATAAATAACATTTATAATTATTTTTTAATAAAAAATAACAACACAAATTAAATAATATAAATTGGAGGATGATTTAATGGAAAAATCCGCATTTTATCATAGAACTGAATCTGAATACGCCTACCTTTATACAAAAGACGAAATTCACATTAGACTAAGAACTAAAAAGAACGATGTTGCCGAAGTAATACTTCACTATGGAGATACAGCTCTATTTGACTTTACGCAAGATTATCAGTATCATATTTCAATGTCAATAATTACAAGCGATCTTTACCATGATTACTGGCAAGCCAGTGTAAAAGTTGATTATCGTCGGATTTCATATTTATTTGAAATAATAAGCACAGATGGGGAAAAAGTATTTTTTGGTGATATGGGAGTTGTTGAAAATCAGCCATATCAATACCAAGCTGGGGCAAATAGTTTTAAAATACCATATTTACATGATTCTGATAGGGTAAAAGTGCCTGAATGGGTTCGAGAAACTGTATGGTATCAAATTTTTCCAGAGCGTTTTGCTAACGGAAATCCTGAAATTTCCCCCATAAATAGTTTGGCTTGGGATACAGATATTTCGCCTAAGCACGATGATTTTTTTGGTGGTGATTTGTATGGGATACTCCAAAAACTTGACTATTTACAAGATTTGGGTATTACAGGTCTTTATTTCTGCCCTGTATTTGAAGCTCCAAGTAATCATAAATACGACACTGTCAATTATTTTGAAATTGATAAGCATTTCGGAGATAAAGAAATTTTCAGAAAATTAATTGAAGAAGCTCATAAACGAAATATGAAAATTATGCTTGATGCTGTTTTTAACCATATTGGAAATCATTCAGCACAATGGCACGATGTTATAAAAAATGGAGAAAATTCCATTTACCGTGACTGGTTTTACATTCACAGTTTCCCAGTTTATACAAACACAGAAAAAATTCCAGATATTCATCATTACTTAAATTACGACACCTTTAAATTTAGTCCAAAACTTCCTAAACTCAATACTTCAAATCCTGAAGTTAGACAATACCTGCTCGATATTGCAACTTATTGGATAAAAGAATTTAATATTGATGCATGGCGACTAGATGTGGCAAATGAGGTTGAACATCAATTCTGGAAAGGTTTTCATAACACAGTAACAGCTATTAAACCAGATATTTACATACTCGGAGAAATCTGGCACAATTCACATACGTGGCTAAATGGTGATGAATTTCACGCTGTAACAAATTATCCTCTTGCTGCTAGTATAAAAAGTTATTTTCTAACTAAAACAATTTCAGCAGAAGAATTTAAGAATCAAATTAACAGTCAGCTTATGTACTATCGTCAACAAACTAATGAAGTTATGTTAAATATGCTTGACTCCCACGATACCGAGCGTATCCTCACTACAGCCAAAGAAAATCATAATGCCGTTAAATCTGCACTAGCCTTTACGTTCCTGCATTTAGGATCTCCATGTATTTATTATGGTACTGAAGTCGGTATGAAAGGTGGTTCAGATCCTGATTGCCGTCGAGTTATGCCTTGGGATGAAAATAAGCAAGATACAGAAATGAAAAATTTTATTAAGAAATTGATTGCTTTAAGAAAAGAGTACATAAACTGGATTATTTATGGAAAACGAAACATTGAAATCCTTGAAAATAATATTTTGCAAGTTACAATTAATTATAATAATTTTAAGCTTACTATAAGCTATAATAACACAAGCAATATTATTAAATTGGAAAATACAAAAAAAATTCTTTTAAGTAATTCTAAACTTATTTCAGAAGGTAGCACTATTCTTCTTGAACCTGATACCTTTGCAGTGCACTTATATTAAAACAAACTTAAGTTTTAGATTTACCAATTTTAAATCAAATTTTAGAAAATTCCTCTTGTACGAGAGGATTTTTTATTTCAAAAAATTCAAAAGAAAAAAATAAAGATAGAATAAAAAATTTCTTACTCCATCTTTATTATTATAATTTGTTTTGTTTAGTTAAATTTTATAATTTAATTCTTGAACTAGATTTTCCTAAAACTATTAAAACTTATAAAGTTAATTTTAAATTGCATTTACTAAAATGCTTGTTAGTCCAGAAATTTTTACATTTTTCCCGTCTACGTTTACATTTTTTTCTGTATCAGATAAATTATGTAAAACAATTACTGATTTATTTTTATAAGTCCTTTTATATGCTAATATCTGGTTATCATTAACATTTACTATTTTTAAATCACCATATTTCAAAGCTTCATTTTCATTCCTTAGAGCTATCCATTTTTTGTAATAATTGTATAGTGAATCAGGATTTTTCTTTTGAACTTCCAAAGAAGGTGTATTTGTATTATTTTTTATTTCTTCCCAGTTTGTCTGTCCTACTTCACTTCCCCATAAATAAGGTTCTCTTATTTCTTCATCAGGTTTGCTTCCTTTCATTCCCAATTCTTCTCCATAATATATAAACGGATTTCCAGATAAGGTTAATAGTATTGAAGCTGCTAATTTTTGATGCCTTAAATCAAGTAAGCTATTCGCAATTCTATTTTGATCATGATTTGTTAAAAATTGTGCATCAATATAATTAGATGCGACTTTTCCATAAGTTTCATATATTTTTGATAATTTATCAGAAAAAATCGTAGCATCTTGGGAATTTATAGCTTCGGCTATACCGTTTTCTGATATTCCAAAATCAAAATTTGAATCAAAGGCTGTATAATAAGGAGCAATCTTATTTGTATCATTCCAAACTTCACCTACAATATAAATATTCGGATATTCCTTTTCAAGACTGTTTCTAAATTCCTTCCACCAGTTTATATTTTCCTTTTCCAAATCAACCTTTTCAGGATATTCCCCTTCACCATATATATGATACGCTCCATCTATTCTATAACCATCTATTTTAGCTTCACTAATCCAATATTTTGCAATCTTTTTTACTTCTTCTCTGACTTGTTTATTACTGTAATTTAAATCAGGCATGCCTTCCCAAAATATAGCATAATACTGCTCTTCATTATTTAATTTATTCCAACTTTTATGATCCATTGCATAAGAATTTAGATTTAAAGACTTATCATTGTTTTGAGCTACTCTATAATAAGACTTATATTTACTGTCTTTATTCTGAACCGCATCTTTAAACCATGGATGTTCCTTGCTTGTGTGATTTACGGGTAAATCAAGAATAATTTTTATCCCTTTACTATGTGCTTTTGAAACTAGATTTTTCAAATCTTCTTTTGTCCCGTATTCTGGATCAATGGTATAATAATCAGTTACATCGTATTTATGATAACTAGGTGATTTAAAGATAGGAGTTAGCCATATTCCCTGTATCCCTAATTCCTTTAATTCATCAAGTTTATCAGTTATTCCTTTAATATCTCCTATTTTATCATTATTACTATCTGCATAAGATCTTACAAATATTTCGTAATAAACTCCTGATTTTTCAATTTTACTTTTTTCAGTATTATTAAAGTCTTTTATATTTTTATTGTGACATGAAAAAATACTTAAAATTAATGCTGCTATTAATAAAATCCACCTATTTATTTTTTTCACAGATTTAACTTCCTTTCGTTTTGGAAAATCAAGATTATCCTTTTGAAGCTCCAGCTGACAGTCCAGCTACAATATTTTTCTGCAACAGTACAAACAATAAAGTTATCGGTATCGCAACAAGTATTGCTCCTGCGGCAAATAATGTATAATTACTATTATTAAGCCCCGAAATCCATTCAAAAAGACCTACAGCCAGCGTCTTTTTCTCTGGACTCAAAAGAATCATTTTTGGAAATATAAAATCAAACCAAGGTGCAGTAAAATTAATTAATGCAATAAATACTAATATCGGTTTTGCCACTGGCATAATTATTTGAAAAAATGTTCTTAAAGGTCCTGCTCCATCAACTCTTGCCGCTTCATCCAAGCTCGCAGGTATTCCATCAAAATATCCTTTTGCAAGCCATGAATTGTATGGAATTTGCCCTGCTATATATATTACAAGAAGTCCTAAATATGTATCAACCAAATTAAGTCTTTTTAAAAACGCATATATTGCAGTCATTGCCAAAAATGATGGAAACATTTGTAATATAAGAACTGTTACCATTGTCTGCTTTTTCCCTTTAAATTTGTATCTTGAAAAAATATACGCTGTTAACGTTGTTATAAATAATGAAATTATCATATTTACTACCGCTATGAAAAGGGTATTTAAATACCATCTCGGATAATCTGTTTTAAATAGTTCTGCATAATGAGCAAAAGTTATCTGTTTTGGAAAAATGTCAGTTCCAAATATTGAAGTACCAGGTCTAAGCGATGCTCCTACAATCCATATTACAGGAAATATTACAATAAGTGATATTACAACAAGCAATATGTATATAAAAACAGTTAATATATCAAATTTTACTTTTTTTTCTGCCATTTTACAACACCGCCTCCTGATTAAATGTTTTAGATCTTGCCAATGTTAATAAAGATATACTTGCTACAAATAAGAATATAAATATAGTTACTGTTGCTGCTAAACTAAATAAGTTATTATCCATTGTAAGTTTATATATCCAAGATACTAATATGTCGGTATGTCCTGCATATCTTAGGCTAGAATCTGCTGGAAGTCCATTTGTCAACAGATAAATTGCTCCAAAATTATTAAAGTTAAAAGCAAAAGTCAATATCATTGTAGATCCTAGTTGAATCCACAACATTGGAAATGTTATATTTTTAAATTTTTGCCATTCAGTCGCTCCATCTATATCTGCTGCCTCATATAACGAACTCGAAATATTAGTCAATGCTCCTGATATTAATACCATAAAATATGGTGCTCCTAGCCAAGTATTTACCAATATTGCGATTATTTTTGCACCTGTTGGATCAGTCAAAAATGGAATATTTGTATGCAACAAAGCATTTATTGGTCCTAATCCATTAAACATAAGTCTAAATACTAATAACGATACAAAAGAAGGAACTGCATAAGGAAGTATGAATATTGCTCTCCAAAGCCCTTTAAATTTTATTCTTCTACTGTTAGTTATAATTGCCAAAAGTAATCCTGCCGCAAAATTAAATATAGTAGTTAAAATAGCCCAAACTAGAGTCCATCCTGCAACTACAAAAAAAGTTTTAGATAATTCTTTATATTTTATAAGTCTTACGAAATTATCAAATCCTACCCAATCAAACAGATTTTTAGGTGGAAGATGATCTGGTCCTGAATAGTTTGTAAATGCTATCAAAACTGTCAAAAGCATAGGAAAGAATACAATAAAAATTGTTCCTAAGGCTCCTGGTGTTAAAAATGTCGGCATAAAAAATTCATCCATTACATAATCTCTATATTTTTCACCTTTTGGTAAACTATTTCCTGCATCAATGAATTTCCCAAGTTTTTTTGCATCTTTTAAATTATATACATAAAAAATTGTAAACAAAATTAATATTATAAAAAATAAAGCACCATTTACCAGATAATCAAGCGAATTGTCTCCAGCTGTAGTTTTAAATATAGTTCGTACTTCAGGTTTATCTCCCAAACTTACAAATTTGTAAAGTACATTGCTAAATAAACCTGCTAAAAGTATTCCTCCCATTAATAAATGCATTATAACAAAAAGAACTCCCTTAACTATATGTCCAGCTAGAAATTGCCCAGCTCCCGGTAAAAGTGCCGAAGCTATTAAAAATTTCTTTTCTTTATTCATTTTACTTCCACACTTTCTATATTTATTTTGTGTCTAAATATCTTAAAATCATACAAAAATTTTAAATAATAAAATTATTTTAGCCAAACTACTTCTTATCTTAAAGTTCAAAAAGCAGTTTGACTATATATTGTTTATTAAATCTCTAACTAAAAAGTTTTTTAATTTATTATTTTATTTTTTTGTTGCTGCAACTTGGTCTTTAATTGCTTTTACAGCGTTATCAAGTGCAACTTTTGGTTGTGCTTTTCCTGCCCAAGCATCTCCTAAAGCAGCTCCCATTGGTGTCCATACTGCTCCCATTTCAGGTACTGATGGCATTGGTTCAGCAACTGAAATTTGTGCTAAGAATGCTTTTGAAATATCGTCTGTTGGTTCAAAAGTTTTTAATGGAGGAATTTGCCCTGTCATTTCAAATCTTTTTTGAAGCATTTCTTTTGAAGAAGCAAATTGTAAGAATAACACTGCTGCTTGTGGATATTTAGTAGTAGAATTAATTCCTAATATTCTTACACCTGAGAATGATTTAGGTTTTTTACCATTAATTGTAGGTAATGGTACTACACCATATTTTACTTTAGAATCTTTTAAATCACTCAAGAACCAAGGTCCATTTATCACTGCTGCAACTTTTCCTTCATTAAATAATGCTTTTATAACATTTCCATTTACATCTTCAGCTTTATCAGCAGAAATTTCTTTTAATTTTAACATTGCTTCAAGTCCTTTTACAGCACCATCATTATTAAGTCCCATATCGTTAACATCTGTTCCATTTTTAAACACATAACCTCCGTCAGCTGAAAGGAATGCGTAAGAAAAATAGAAATTCGCTGGTTCAAATAAAATTCCAAATTTTTGTGCACCTTTATCAGTCAATGATTTTGTAGCTTCAATTAATTTTTCAAATGAATCAGGTGCTGTTGGTAATAAGTCTTTATTATAGAACAATGCATAAGTTTCCATTGCTAAAGGTACACCATAGTGTTTGTTGTCCATTGCTTTAGATCCACTTACAGCTCCTGGATAAAAATCTTGTTCCACTTTATTTACCAATTCAGGTACATCATCCAATGTGAATAACAACCCTGCACTTGCAGCTGTTCCTATATTATCATGCGGGAAAACTACCAAGTCAGCAGCTCCAGAATCTGTTTTTCCTTCAGTTTGTAATTTTTTTACTACATCTGGTGCTTCTACATTTTCATAAGTTACTTTTACATTATATTTTTTTTCAAATTCTTCAGCTACATATTTTATCCAATCTGCTTCTTTTCCTTTAGATTCCCAAACTTTTAAAGTAGCTCCATTTTCTGGTTTTATTTCTGTCGCTGGTGCAGCTTGTCCGCCTCCATCTGTTTTTTCAGCTTCTTTTTTTCCACAAGAAAGTAAAATCATCATAGCTGAAATAATTAAAAATATCTTTTTCATTTTTATATCCTCCGATTTGTTTTTAAATCAATAATTTTTTATTAGAACCAAACTTCTGTTTGAACTCCAAACAATACTCCTTTATTATGTCCTTTACCATCTAAGTCTGTTCTTATGATTTTCTTATCTCCAAAACCACGTCCATAAGTTACAAATGCTCTAATTTCAGGACGTCCCCAGAAGTTTCCTGTATCAAGTTTCAAAGTAGGTGCTACTGTTAATTTGAATAGTCCGCTATCATAGTTTGTTTGTCCTTTACGAACTTTTACATAGTCAATTCCTGTTTCATATTGCATAGCAAAATGACTTGTTATTGGATTAGCAACTCTTACTCCTGCTGTTACCCATTGTTGTCTTTGGTCTTTTGTTCCCCAGAAGTTTTTGTCATATCTGTACCCTAATTCAGGCATAATTTGCCATCTGTCTGAAAGATTTGCTTGTCCGTATGTGATTAAGTTTACAGACACAGCATCTTTTCTACTGTCTCCCCACGAAGTAGCACTTCCAAGTCCACTTGCAGAACCAAGTCCTACCCCACCTTGCAATACAATTTTAGAAAATCCATTGTCTTTAAATCCATAGAATCCTGGTAAGCTATAAGTAATTGCAGCTTGTGTCCCCCATTCAGCTATATCTCTGTCAGTAGAATCTGATCTCATTGTATGTCCTGCTAATTCAAATGCCCAAGAACCTACTGAATATTTAGTGTGAAGTGTATATTCAGGATGTTTTCCAGGATCTGTTGCTATTACTGCAACATCAGCTGTCCCTGAACCAAGTTTTATGTTTTGAACCCCTGCTCCTGTTCCTGAGAAGTCTTTAATATAATAATCATTTATATGAATGTCTTCTCTAGCATAATATCTTTTCCCAGCCCAATATGTCGCTCCACCATTTGGTGTTATATCAACATAAAATTGTCTAGTTTTAAATGAATCATTTTCAGAACCTGGATCATTTGGATTTGCTGAAGACCATGTTTTATAGTCGTTTCCTGAACCTGCTTTTGTTGAAAACATAAAATGTACTGATCCTTGTGCTCCGTTTACATCAAATTTTTTCACTAATTCCATTTCTGCATATGTATCATCTTCATTACCAAGTCTATATTTTTTTGCAAATCCTTCATCTTGCACTTTGAAAGCAGATCCTTTTTCACCTTGTTGATCTATAAGAAGTCCTGCTCTCCCATAACCATGGAATTCAAATCCATCAGTTAAACTTGCCATACTGAATGCTGGTGCAGGAGCTGGTGCTGGTACTTGTTTTTCAGCTATTTGTTTTGTTAATTCCTGTTTAGTTTCTCTTAATTCTCTTTCAAGTCTTTCAACTCTTTCTTCCAATGATTCGGCATTTACAAATGAGCATGCCAATAAAAATGCTGTTAGTGCTAAAAGTAATTTCTTTTTCATGATAAAATCCTCCAAAAATTTTTATTTTATATTTATTAAATTTAAAGTTAATTTACAAAATAAATTTAGATTGTTGTGAATTGTTAATTTATATTTTTTATTTGTTAAAATTATTTATTGAAGTTCAACACGTTTGTTTTTCTTAAAATGTTAAAATCCTATTCCTTTTAGTAAATTAACTTTTTGTTAGCTATTTATTTTAGTTTATTATATACGTTAACTTCTGCAAAAATCTAATTATTTTAAAATTAAATAAAGCAGTTACAATATTTTAATTTATAAATAAATTGTGTTAACCAGTATTTTATAAACTTATGTTTTCTTCTGTTTTTGCATCAAATATGTGTGCTTTTGAAGTATCAAATCTAAATATTTTTTTCGTTTTGCTACTTTTAATTTGCGTAAAATTTGAATTTAGTCTACAAGTAAATTGCTGATCATTAAGTGAAAAATAAATATATTCTTCATTTCCCATTTGTTCTACAACATTTATTTCTCCCTCTTTTGAAAAACTGTCCTCTACTTCAGAAACTGTTATATTTTCAGGCCGTATTCCAAATACAACTTTCTTTCCAATATGGTTTTTCAATTTTTCAGCTTTCTCACTTGCAATTTCAATTTGTGTTCCATTTAAATCGATGTAGACTTTTCCTTCTCTTTCCACTAATTCACCATCTATAAGATTCATAGTAGGGGATCCAATAAATCCAGCTACAAACTTATTAGCAGGATAATGATATAGATTTAAAGGTGTATCAACCTGCATTATTCGTCCAGATTTTAATACTGTAATTCTGTCACCCATAGTCATTGCTTCAACCTGATCGTGAGTAACATATATCATTGTTGTTTTCAGTTCCTTATGAAGCTGTGCTATTCTTACACGCATTGAAACTCTTAATTTAGCATCCAGGTTTGATAACGGTTCATCAAACAAAAATACTTCTGGTTCTCTCACAAGCGCTCTTCCAAGTGCAACCCTTTGTCTTTGTCCTCCTGACATTTCTTTAGGCTTTCTGTCCAAAAGATCTGTTATCTCAAGTTTTTCTGCCGCTTCTCGTACTCTTCTGTCAATTTCATCTTTTGGTGTTTTTTTCAATTTTAGTCCAAATGCCATATTTTCATAAACTGTCATATGAGGATACAAAGCATAATTTTGAAATACCATGGCTATTCCTCTATCCTTTGGTGGAACGTCATTTACTAGCCTGTCACCTATATATATTTCTCCACCAGTTATTTCTTCAAGCCCTGCTACCATTCTTAGTGTAGTTGATTTTGCACATCCTGACGGCCCTACAAATACCATAAACTCGCCATCTTCTATGTCTAAGTCTATGCCGTGAACAGCTTTAAAGCCGTTTGGATATTGCTTTTCAACTTTTTTTAATACCACTCTTGACATTAATACTCCTCCTAAAACTTAAATAATACTTTTTTTATCCTTTATGTTCTAAGTATACCTTAATTTTTTCTATTGTCAATACCTATACGTAAATCTTTTTTTAAAATTTTTAATTTCATTCTTTAAATCCTCTTATAAATACTGAAAATACGGCTTTTTTTTCTAAAATATTTTTTATAATTACAAATATTTTAAAAAATTACTATTTTATTAGTGAAATAATCTTTGATTTTATATTTAGCATTTTTAATTATTTAATCTTATCTCGCAAGTTATTAAATTTATACTTTAAAATTCAACATACATTCTATTGAAAATATAGATTTACAATTTCACACATTTATTATATAATAATCTATAAAATAAATTATCAAGTTAAGAAAAGGAGTATTTTATTATGACAAGTTACAAAAATTTTGACTTCAAAAAATTATATTTTCTTGTATATATTGCTTTAATTTTGCTAGTGGTGTTTATAGCTTTTAAGCTAGGAATATTTTTATTTCCATTCACAATAGCATTATTTTTGTCAATCTTAACACGTCCATTTACAAGATTTTTAGAAAAAAAATTGAAATTATCAAAAAAGCTTTCAACAATAATTTCCATTGTAACATTTTTAATTATATTTTTTGGAGCAATTGGATGGGGGTCATTAAAGTTAATAAGTGAAATCTACAAATTATCACAAAATCTTAACAATTACAGCGAGATGGCACAAAAACTATGGTCTGACAATATGACAAAAATCGATACTTACTTAGGAAATTTCCCCTCAGGTTTTACAAGACAGGTAAATGATACTATAAACAGCTTTATTTCATCAGGTTCTGCACGGCTTGGAATATTTATAAAAGGATTGATAAATTTCATTACTTCTATTCCAACGTTGATTTTATATATTTGTATAACAATTTTAGCAACTTTTTTCATAAGTCTTGACAGAGATAAAATTGTAGCTTTTTTAGAACAACAGTTGCCAAAATCTTGGCTAGATAAGGTTTTTAATATTAAAACAGACATGTTTACGGTTCTTGGCTCTTATATAAAAGCTCAGATTATCTTAATGACAATTTGTTTTTTTGAACTTTTAATATGGTTAAACTTGTTATCATTCCTAAAATTAAACGTTCCTTATCCTTTACTAATGTCAATTATAATTTGTCTAATCGATGCTTTACCAATTTTAGGAGCAGGGACAATTTTAATCCCATGGGCTATAATTTCTTTTGCTTTAGGTGATATTAAATTAGGAATTATGTTAATAATAATCTATCTATTTGTTTTATCAGTGAGACAAATGCTAGAGCCAAAATTAGTAAGTCAAAACTTGGGAGTTCATCCATTAATCACACTGATTTCAATGTATTCAGGTTTTAAAATTTTTGGAGTAATTGGATTTCTAATAGGACCTGTTGTAATGATTATTTTAAAAAATGTATTTTCAAGAGAATTGGAAGTTGGATTTTTTAGGGATATTTTTGGTGATTCGTCTGACAATATTCAAAACAAAATACATAAAGAAAATAAAAAGAGCCGCAATTAAGCGACTCTATTTTTTTATTTCAAAATAAATTTATAATTTTATGCTTTTTCAGCCATCATATCCTTAACCTTCATAAGTCTTGTGATGCTTGATCTTTCGTTTTCATCAAGTTTCATCTGAATATAACGGATTGTTTCTTCAAGCTGTGGAATTGTCATATATTCCAGTGCATTTACACGCCGTCTTGTTTTTTCCACTTCATCTGCCATAAGCTGACATGCCTTTTCGATTTCTGCCAGTTCCAGCAAGTCTTTCATTACTCGATTCAAGCCATCAACAGCATCATCTAAATCAGCAGATGTTTGAGCATATCCATAAGGATAATATACTTCTGCATTTTCCATATCTCTATTAAAAGTCATTGTTGGCACAATTACACTCATTACATTTTTAGTTTTTATATCTGCCAAAAGTTTGTCTTCTGAATACGCGATAGCATTTTCAAGCATTTCATCAGACATTACACCTCTTGCAAGTAAAAAATCCTTAAATGAATTTTGTAATTTCCCTTCCACTTCTTCACGCAATTTTCTATTCTGTTTTATTAAAATAATGAATTGACGCATAAGTTCGTCTTGCTTGTCCTTTAACAGTTTATGTCCACTTTTAGCAGTTTTTAGACGTATTTTTAAACGGCTCAGCTCCATTCTTGTAGGATTTACATTTAATCTTGCCATAGTTTATTCATCTCCTGCAGGCAAATATTTTTCCAAATATTCGTCTCTAATTCTTTTCAACTCTGTTCTTGGTAATATTTTGAGTAAATCCCATCCTAAATTTAAAGTGTCTTCAATAGTTCTATTATTATCAAACCCTTGAGCAACATATTGTTCCTCAAATGCAGTTGTAAATTTAACAAACGCCTTATCAGTTTCAGACAATGCTGATTCCCCTAGGATTACAGCCAGCTCCTTCGCTTCCTTACCCGTTGCATAAGCTGCAAATAATTGGTTCATTGTATCTGCATGATCTTCTCTAGTTTTTCCTTTTCCAATTCCTTTATCCTTCAATCTTGAAAGTGATGGTAAAACATTTATTGGAGGCATTAAGTTCTGTTTGTATAAATCTCTTGACAAGATTATTTGCCCCTCTGTAATATATCCAGTCAAATCTGGAATTGGATGTGTCTTATCATCTTCTGGCATTGTTAAAATAGGTATTTGCGTAATTGATCCTTCACGCCCTTTAATTCTTCCTGCTCTTTCATAAATTGTGGATAAGTCAGTATACAAGTATCCAGGGTATCCTCTTCTTCCAGGAACTTCTTTTCTTGCCGCCGAAACTTCCCTTAATGCTTCACAGTAGTTAGTCAAGTCAGTCAAGATTACAAGTACGTGCATTCCTTTTTCAAATGCCAAGTATTCTGCACAAGTAAGTGCCATTTTTGGTGTAGACAAACGTTCAATTGCAGGATCGTTAGCCAAGTTCATAAATAATACCGCCCTGTCAATTGCTCCTGTTTTTACAAAATCTTCCGTAAATGTCTGAGCTTCTTCAAACGTGATTCCAATCGCTCCAAATACCACCGCAAATTTTGAATCTGTTCCCAAAACTTTTGCCTGTCTTGCGATTTGAAGTGCTAATTCTGCATGTGGAAGCCCTGAACCAGAGAAAATTGGTAATTTTTGCCCTCTAACAAGGGTGTTTAGTCCATCAATCGCAGAAACTCCCGTTTGAATAAATTCTGATGGATAATCACGTGCAACTGGATTTATAGCCGTTCCATTTATATCCAATGTTTTTTCAGGAATTATTTTTGGTCCATTATCTTTTGGTCGACCCAATCCATCAAATACACGCCCTATCATATCTTCTGATACTCCAAGCGACAAAGGTCTACCCAAAAATCTTACTTTTGAATCCTTTAAATTAATTCCAGCCGAATTTTCAAATAACTGTACTACGGCCTTATCGCCATTTACTTCAAGCACACGTCCACGACGAAGCTCACCGTTTTGTGTTTCAATTTCAACAAGTTCCTCGTATTTTATTCCTTCAACACCTTCAACAACCATCAACGGCCCTACTATTTCCTTGATAGTTTTATATTCCTTAAGCATTTGCTACACCTCCTTTATTTACAAGTTCATCAATTTCTTTTTCCAATTCTTTTGCTATTTCTTCAATTTTACCTAACTCTGCCTCAGGTAAATATTTTGCTCTTGCGATTCTTTCTCTTACAGGCATTGCAACGATTTCATTTAAATAAGCTCCATTTTCAAGTCCTCTTAATCCCTCATCATAGAATTTCAATACTATATCAAGCATTTTATCCTGTTTTTCAAGCGAAGTATAAGTATCTGACTCCATAAACGCATTTTGCTGCAAGTAATCTTCCCTTATCGATTTTGCAATTTCCAGTTTAAGCTGATCTTTTTCTGACAAAGTATCCTTACCAACCAGTCTAACTATTTCCTGTAGACTGTTTTCTTCTTGTAATAATGAAATTGCACGTGCTCTATTTTTAGAAAATTTCGGTCCTACATTCTGATCCATCCAATTATCCACTTTTCCTTGATACAATGAGTATGAATTTAACCAGTTAATTGCTGGGAAGTGACGTCTATACGCTAGATTTGCATCTAATCCCCAGAATACCTTAACAATACGAAGTGTTGCTTGTGATACTGGTTCAGAAATATCTCCACCTGGAGGAGAAACCGCTCCGATAACTGTAAGTGCTCCTTCTCTTCCATCTTGTCCAAGACAAATTACTTTCCCCGCTCTTTCATAAAACTCAGCAGCTCTTGAACCTAGATACGCTGGGTATCCTTCATCTCCTGGCATTTCTTCAAGCCGTCCAGACATTTCTCTAAGAGCTTCTGCCCATCTTGAAGTGGAATCCGCCATTATTGCAACAGAGTATCCCATATCCCTAAAATATTCTGCAATTGTAATTCCAGTATAAATACTAGCTTCTCTGGCTGCAACCGGCATATTTGAAGTATTTGCTATAAGTACAGTTCTTTTCATTAGTGATTGTCCTGTTTTTGGATCTATTATTTCTGGAAATTCCATAAGAACGTCTGTCATCTCATTTCCACGCTCTCCACATCCTACGTACACTATAATTTCAGCATCTGCCCATTTAGCCATTTGGTGCTGTACAACTGTTTTTCCAGATCCAAAAGGTCCTGGTACACATGCCGTTCCACCTTTAGTTACAGGAAAGAACGTGTCAATTACTCTTTGCCCTGTAATCAATGGTGCTTCTGGATTTAATTTCTGCTTGTATTTTCTTCCACGTCTTACTGGCCATTTTTGCATCATTTGAACTTCTACCAATTCACCTTTTTTTGTTTCAATAACTGCGATTGTATCAACTACTGTGTAGCTTCCACTTTTAATAGTTTTCAAAGTTCCTTTAATTCCTGCTGGAACCATAATTTTATGGCTTACAACAGAAGTTTCCTGAACTGTTCCTAGAATATCTCCAGTTTCAACTTCTGCTCCAGTAGATAAAACAGGCTCAAATTCCCATTTTTTATCTCTATTTAAAGGATTTACTTCTACCCCTTTATCCAAAAAATCTCCTGCTATTTCCTGATATTCCTTTAGTGGACGCTGAATTCCATCAAACATCGCTTCAATAAGTCCAGGTCCCAATTCAACACTCAAAGGCTCTCCAGTTGTAAAAACCTCTTCTCCTGGACCAATTCCAGATGTTTCTTCATATACTTGAATAGAAGCCTGATCGCCTCTCATTTCAATAATTTCACCTATCAACTTTTTCTCTGAAACTCTTACCACATCATATACATTGGCATTTTCCATACCTTCTGCAACAACAAGAGGTCCAGATACTTTTATTATTCTTCCTGTTTTCAATGAATTTCTCCTTTCATCTAAAATATATTAGATCCTATCGCTTTTTCAACGTACTCATCTATCTTTTTAAGCCCAATCCCCAGACTTCCTTGATTATTCGGAATCAAAATAACAGCTGGAAGCACTTCACGGTTGTATCTTTCAATAGTACTTTCTACCATAACTGCAACTTGCTCTGTTACAAAGATAATACCATAGTTATTACTTGCCATTTCATCTATTGTACTTCTTGCTTCTTCTTTTGTAATAACTGGATACACGTCAATTCCCAATGCTTTAAATGATAAAATAGAATCTTTATCTCCAACTACACCTATTTTATGCATAAGTTTCACGCAACCTTTCTCTTATTTTATCCGAACTTATATTGTTTATCTTACTTACCATTATCATTCTTATTGCATTAATTTCACGCTCTTTTGCAACTAGATATGTAAATAATGGCTCTGGTCCAAATACAACATATTTTGACTCTTTATTTAATTCCATCAAGTAATTATCAGAAATTTTTTCAAGTTCTGATAATCTTTTTGTTTCACTAAATACTTCTAGTCCTTTTGTCAGATATATTCCCAATTTTTCCTTCTTGAACTTATTCAAAATAGTATCTGTATTGTCATTTATTGACTCAACAATTTTATTTTTTGAAATTGTTCCACCTTCAAAAATAACAGTTTCCAAAAATCTTGCATCACGATTTTGTTTTTTCACTCTAAATAAAGTTATCATATTTTGAAAATCAATCAGTCCTTCAACATAATCAGTAATAACTTTAACATCAATTTCTTTTGATAGTCTTGTTAAATTTTTAAAATAATGTTTATCTACGAGTATATCAATTCTTTGGGGATCATGATTTTCTTCAAAGTCCTTCTGTACTTCGTTAATCGCATCCAAAATTTCCTGTGGCAAATCATTGCTTTGCAATTCAAATTTTGTCTTAAACTTTCCAGCATCAATCGTCCCAGCCTGCATAAGCAGACTTGAAAAATCTTTTCCTGTTATTTTACTTTTTAATAACACCTTTAGATTATGATAATCATATTTAAGAGATAAAATATCAACAATTGCAGTATTTTTAACCATACTTCTTACAATAGAAAAAACACGTTCTGTTTCTCTTTTCAGTATTGTTTCATAATCTTGACTGCCTTGAATATCAGCCATATCTTGAGAATATTCCGTTTCTCCCAATAATTTTAGCACTTCTTCGGGAGTTTCGGCTTCTATCATACGTTCTAGCCTATTTCTAGTCAAAAGCCTCTTTTCAAGTACTCTAATAGTTACGACACTTTGTCCGTAATCCATTCTATCCATTTTTTTCTCCCTTGTTTACAAATTCCAGTTAATTATAAAATTTATTTTGTAAAAGAAAATATAAAACTTAAATTTCTATAAATTTTATTTACATTATGAAAAAAGAAGTTTGGAAATTTCAACTTCCAGTTCATCTCTCATAAAATCCAGTTTCACTTCAAAAGTGTAATTTTCCTGAATTCCATTTTCTTCAATAATAAATCCCGAAGTTACAAACTCATTTTCCTTAACTTTTGCAGTTGAAAACTCTTGTTTCACTTTATCTGCAAATTCTTTTTTTACAATTAACTCTTTTCCAGCTATAGAACTTTTATCAATATTCTGATTCAAATAATTAATATAATCACTCTCATTCATATTAACAAGTTTTTCCTTTAATTTATCTATAACTTTGTTAATTACTATCTGTTTTGCCTGTAATTTTTCATTTCTAGCCTTTAAATTTGCACTTGACTTAATTCTGTCAGAAAGCAGTTCACGCTCTCTTCTTGCATTTTCGAGTAACGTTTGTTTTTTTGAAGCAACTTTTTTTATTTCCAAATCGTATTTTTGCTTTGCTTTTTCCTCAGCACTTTTTACAATTTTATCAGCTTCCTCTTTAGCATCATTTAATATTTTTGATGTTAAATTATTTAAATTAGACATATTCACTCCTTACCATATTTAAGGGGTATAGCTACCCCTTTTAAAATTAGAATCTTCCTAGTAGCATAATTGATACAACGAATGCCAATAATGCATAAGTTTCAACCATTACTGAGTAAATAATACCTTTTGTATTTTGTTCTTCATTTTTTGCAAGCAAGCTAATACCAGATGCAGCAACTCTTCCTTGTGCGATTGCCGAACCATAACCTGCTATTGCGATTGGTAAACAAGCCATTAAAATTCCTAATCCAGTTTGTAAAGGCATTTCAGGTTTTAATTTTCCTAACACCATAAGTCCAATAACGAATCCATATAACCCTTGTGTTCCTGGTAATAATTGCAATACTAACGATTTACCAAATTTTTCAGGTTCCTCACTCATAAGTCCAGTAGCTACTTCCCCAACGATACCTACACCTTTTGCAGATCCAATACCTGCTAATAATGTCGCTAATGCCGCACCTAATGTCGCCATTACGATTCCTCCATTTTGTACTAAAAATTGTGAAAAATTCATTTTATTTCCTCCTAATTTTTTTCTATTTTATTTGTTAAATATTTTTACTAAACTTAAATTATAAAATTAATCATCAAGATTTATATATTTATTCTCTGTTCTAAAATCTTTAAATGGTTTTCCTCCACCTTCGTAAAATTTTCCAAAATACTCTACATACATAAGTCTCGAAGTATGAACATAAGCACCTAAGAAAGATAAGAACATATTAAACAAATGTCCTACTATCAGTATTACTGGAATAAAAATCATACCAAACCAATTTCCACCGATCATTCCTGCTATCATATTTATAGCTGACGCAATAAATCCACCAGAAAGCCCCAAAGCCATAAGTCTTGAATAGGATACGAAATCTCCTACATAACTTGAAATTCCGTAAAGGCTGTAAAGTCCGCCACCTAATTTTGCACCTACTCCTTTAGCTTCACGTCCACCAGTAAGTACGATTCCAGCCATTCCGGCAATCATTACCCACATTGACACATTTGCCACAACTGCTGATAAATTCATTAACTTAAATATCAGGAATAACATTCCTCCAATAAGAGCCATATACCAAAACAATACATCATAAACTGCTTCCAATGATTTACCATCTCTAATTAACATATATGCTTTTATTGCCAGTCCAACAAATATATGAACTACACCAAATACAATTGAACCTATCAATAAATCGTTATATTGTGACGCTGGATCTACCAATCTCCACATTCCTGGAATTGTCGCTCCAAAATATGAACCATATAAAAGTCCCCAGAAAATAACAGAAAAACTTAAATAAAAGAAAAACTTAATAGATTTTCTCATTTGAGAACTTAAATTCACTACTTTTAAAACAAACATTGTTGCAAGCAGTAACACAAGCCCATAACCTACATCTGCTCCCATCATTCCAAAAAATAAGATATAAAACGGCGTAAACAGTGGCGTTGGGTCAATTTCATTATATCTTGGATATGCATACATTCCAGTCAAATTTTCAAATGTACTTGCAACTTTTCCATTTTTCAGCTTAATAGGCACTGTCGCATCATCCCTATCCGCATCTGTAAATGTCAAGTAATAATTATCCCCAGCCTCATCTTTTATCACTTTCTCAAATTCACTTACTTTTTCAGTTGGAATCCATCCTTTTATCAAAATAGTATTTTCAGTCTGTGCTAATTTTTCTGATTCAACAATTCTTAACTTTTTATTTTGCATATATTCGTAAACTGCCTGTAAATCAGTCAAATCTTCACTATAAGTTTTAATTTGAGCTTTTAGTCTTCGTTTTTCCTTTTTCAACTCTGAAATTTCCTTTTGCAGTTCATTTTTATAATCTTGTGGAACTGCATCAATGTCAAGATTTTCCATTGTAAAACTACTATTTCTAAAAACTTCAGCCAACTTTTGCTTTTCACTTTCATCAATACTTGAAATTACAAGATAATACACTTCATCTTTTACTATTTTCAGCTCTTCATAATAAGTTTTATTAAGCTCAGAAATGCCATCAATAAAGCTTCCTTTTAACTTTATTGGCACTGTACCTAAAAATGTATTTACTTTTTTCAAGTTCTTTAATTCTTTAGGATTTACATCTAGTCGTTCCCACAAATCAATTTCATCATAACGCATGTATTTTTTAGAAATTTCCGATTTTATTTGTGAATATTGTGTTCCAATTTTATTCAGTTCTGAAGAAACTTTCTTCCAGTCATAACTCAATGCTTTTTTTGCCAATTCATCAAATGTATAATTTTCATTTCCATGAATAACATCTCTTAAACGTGTTTTTCTCTCATCATATTTTTTAATAAGAGAAATTGCATTGCTTAAATGATAAAGACGTTCATCAATGTGTGTCAGCTCTTCATTATTTATATATTTAGTAACACCTTCAACAGCATCTTTACTAAGCTCTCCATTTTCCTCATGTAACTCAATATCTACAAAATTTACTTCTTTAAATTTTTGAAGTTTCTTTAATACTTTAGCTCTTTGTTCTGCGAAAACAACTAAATCAAATTTGCTCATTTTAACTATTGCCATTATTTCACAATCCTCTCTGCTAATAAATTAACAACTTCATCTATTTTCTTTTCGTCAATTTCAAGAATTTTGTTTACATTTTCTTCTTCACTGCTCAAAAGAGATTTTACTCTTTTTTCAGCATCATCCATTGACTCTTTTTTCAAATTTTCTACTTCAAGATTTGTCTCAGAAATTAGTTTATCGCTGTCATCTTTTATTTTCTGCTCAATATTTTTCAAAATATCTTTTGCCTTTTCATTTGCATCAGCAATAATCTTATCTGATTCACTTTCAGCATCTTTTATTTTTTGTAAAACTTCTTTTGCCAAGATATAACCTCCTTCAAAATTTATTTTTACTTTTTTATAACTATAATAATATTACTTTAAAAACAAAACTTCACAAATATTATTTTTACTCTCAAACCTCTCATTTATCTGTTTTTTTATTCATAAATATAATTTTTTTATTTTACATTTATAAAAACTAAATTTGGAATTGAGTACTATAATTGTGACCTAAAAACTTTCTTAAAATAGTTTTACTATAATTATAACAAAATTAAGTTGACTGCTTAGTCAGTATACTAATATGTTACCAATTTTTTGACTTATTGTCAATAAAAAAATATAACACCTGTACTTTTAATGTTATATTTTATTTAGTTTAATTATTCAAATCTATATATATTGGAGAATTTGGAAATTCGAAACCTCTTTCTTTGGCTTTTATTTCCTTAGTTTTTAAATCTTCCTTGTTGACCATTTGAGTATCTAGTAATGCAATTTCTTTTTGTAACATTACTACTTGTTTTTCTTTGGTATTAATTTCTCTTTGTAACTCAGAAATATTAAATGAAACAAAAACACGAAGTAAAGCTACTATTGTTACAATAGCGACATAAATACTAACTATAACTATTACTCTCATATTTAACCCCGCTGTTCTGGAAAGTTTTTTTCTAACTTCTGTAGGAGCTACTATTCTTTCTCTTCTTGCATCTTCTTTTGATCTTGCTGTATTCGTAATTTTTGGAACATCAAGGATTTCCATTTGCATTTTTTTGTTTTTTGAAACACCATTCATAACTGTTTATTCACTCCTTTCAAAAATTCTCAATTTTGCTGAATGTGCCCGATTATTTTCTTCTAATTCTAATTTTTTAGCAATAATTGGTTTTTTTGTAATTATCTTTCCCAAACTTTTTTTATTACATACACAAATTGGTATATCTTTTGGACAAATACACGGATCTTCATATTCACGAAATTTTTCCTTTACAATTCTATCTTCCAATGAATGAAAAGTAATTACTAATAACCTACCATTTTTATTAAGTAGTTCTACTGCTTTATCCAATGTTTCGCTCAGCACTTCAAGCTCCTTATTTACAAAAATTCTTATAGCTTGAAATGTTCTTTTGGCAGGATGCCGTTTCATACTTTTTCCTATTGATTTTATAACAATATCCGCAAGTTCCAATGTTGTTTCGATTGGCTTATTTTTCCTATATTCTACAATTTTTTTTGCAATTTTACGAGATTTTGGCTCTTCACCGTACTTATAAATAATATCTGCGATTTCCTTTTCAGAAAAATCATTAATAACTTCGTAAGCACCTATTTTTAGGCTACTATCCATACGCATATCTAACCGTGCATCAAATCTATACGAAAAACCTCTTTCGGCATTATCCAGTTGATTTGATGAAACTCCTATGTCCATAAGTATTCGATCCACTTTTTCAAAGCCTGCAAGATAAACAGCTGTATCAATATTTCTAAAATTGTCTTGAAATATCTGCAGTTTGTGTCCGTATTTTTCAAGCCTTTTTTTTGCAAACTCAATGGCTTCCATATCCTGATCAATTGCAACAACTTTTGAATTTTCAGAAGAATTTTGTAAAATACCCTCTGTGTGCCCACCGCCGCCAAGTGTACAGTCAACATAAACAGCGTCTTTTTTCGTTATTATATTATCAATCACTTCGTCAAACAGCACGGGCTTATGGTATTCCATATTTTCTTCCTTTCTTAGACATTTTAAAATATACAAATCTAGCATTTATAAAGCTTTTTAAAACCAATTTTAGAATGTAAACTAATTTCATGCAAACTCCTAAATTTCTAATTTATTTTTAGTTTTATTTTTAAAATTATTTTAAAATAGTTATATATTGTACTTAAATCAATAGTTTGTAATATTGTTAATTATCAAATCATTTTATTTCTTTCATAATTACTGAAACATTTTAGCATACTTTTCTTATTTTTTCCATATAACTTTTTAAAATTTATACTTTTATTTACAAATTTATTTATAAACAATCTCATCAGCAATTTTTTCTGCTTCTTTTTTTTCCAAAAGTTCACTAATAATTTCAAAGGCAAAATCCAATGCAGTTCCTGCACTTCTGCTTGTTATAACATTGCCATCTGTAACAGCTCTATCTTTTCCTAACACTGCCTTCCCTTTTACCAGTTCATTTTCGCACGCTGGAAAACACACTGCATTTTTCCCTTCCAAAATTCCAAGGCTAGATAATACCGTAGGTGCCGCACATATTGCCGCAATTTTTTTATTTTCATTGTCTTTTGAAAATTTTAACACATTATCTAACAGTGTCTGTGAATTAAAATAATTTCCGACTCCAGGACCACCAGGCAATATCAGCATATCATATTCAGAAAAATCAATATCATCAATTATCTTATCTGCCAGTATTTTCATTCTTCTCGCACTCTCCACAAGGTTATCCTTTGTGATTGAAACTGTATCTACATTAATCCCTGCCCTTTGAAGCAAATCAATTGGAGTTACTGCTTCAATTTCTTCAAATCCATTTACCAAAAACACTGCTACTTTTTTATTTTCCATATTTTTACTCCTCAGTTATTATACTTATTATTTTTTAGAAATAAAATCTAATATCGAATAAAATTATGGTTTAAACAATTTTTTCGTTTGTCTTCAAAATAATTTTATTCTAAAATAATAATCCCGATTTTAAGGCAAAAAAGGCTAAGAAACTAACTAGCCTTTTTTGTTATAATTTATTATACTTTTGCTACAACTTCTTCAGGTGTATCTTGTTGTAAAATTAAATCTCTGAATTTTTTCGCATCTGCATAATTACTGTTTCTAATTATTTTCTTAACAGTTAATCCTGATGATGCACTCATACTAAATGAATCAAGCCCCATTCCTAACAATAATTTAGTTGCTCTTTTATCTCCAGCAAATTCTCCACACATACTAACATTTATATTTGCTCCATGTGCAGCATCAATTACTTTTTGAATAGCTTCTAATACCGCAGGGTTAAATGAGTTGTATAAGTTTGCAACCATTTCATTTCCTCTATCTACTGCTAAGAAATATTGTGTCAAGTCATTAGTTCCTATTGAGAAGAAATCAACTTCTTTTGCAAATTTGTAAGCAATAATAGCTGTTGAAGGAGTTTCAACCATTATTCCCACTTTTATATTTCTATCATAGATTTTTCCAATTTCATCAAGTTCTCTCTTACATTCTTCCAAAATAGCATTTGCTTTTCTTATTTCATTAATTGAACTAATCATTGGATACATAATTTTGATTTGTCCATATTGAGATGCTCTTAAAATCGCTTTTAACTGAGTTTTGAACATATCTTTATTTTCTAGCGAAATTCTGATTGCTCTATATCCTAAGAATGGATTTAATTCTTTTGGTAAATCTAAATATGGTAATTCTTTATCTCCACCAATATCCATTGTTCTTATTGTTACAGGTTTTCCTTGCATTTTTTCAGCAACCACTCTGTATGCTTGATATTGTTCCTCTTCTGTTGGGAAGTGATCAGAGTTCATAAATAAAAATTCTGTTCTATATAATCCAATTCCTGTTGCTCCTGACTCAATTACAGCATCAACATCATTAGGGCTTCCAATATTTCCCCAAATATCAACTTTTCTACCATCAAGAGTAACTGCATCTTCATGAATTAATTTTTTCAATTCTTCTTTTTCTTTTCTTATCGCTTCTTGTTTTTTAATATACTCATTTACCAAATCTTCAGATGGTTCCAGGTATAATTCTCCAGTTTCTCCATCCATAACAACAACTTCACCATCTTTTACTTCATCAAGTATTCCTTTTACCCCAACTACTGCAGGTAATTCAAGTGATCTTGCCATGATTGCAGAGTGAGCTGTTTTTCCTCCAATTTCTGTAATAAATCCTATACAGTTTTCCAAATCCAATTGAGCTGTATCAGATGGAGTCAAGTCTTCAGTTACAACAATTGTTCCTGGCTCTAAGTTACTCAAGTCATGAATTTTCATTCCTAACAAGTTTTTAAGCCATCTTTTACCTATATCTTGTAAATCAGCGGCTCTTTCTCTTAGGTATGGATCATCTAATTGTGAAATCATATCACAATATTCATTAATTCCATCGTGTAACGCTTTTGCAGCTGGAAGTCCTTCTCCTTTAATTTTATCTTCAACTTCCATAATCAAATCTTCATCTTCAAGAAGCATAATATGACCATCAAAAATTGCTGCTTTATCTTCCCCCATTTTCTCTTTTACTTTTTCTCTGATTGCAATTAATTGAGTTTTAGACTGTTTCAATCCAGCTTGCAATTTTGCCAATTCAGACTCAATTGTTGAATCTGCCTCTTTTGTTTGCGGAATAACAATCTCCTCTGCGATAAAAAGTAATACTTTACCTATAGATACTCCCTCTGAAGCACCAATTCCTGTCATTCTTTTCATTGTTTTCTCCTCTATATATAAATTTTTTTATTACAAACAAATTCAAAAAACTATAATCTACCTCTATTAGCCTTTATGTAATCCCTCAGCATTTTTACAATTTCACCTTTTCCAAATTTTGTTGCCATATCCATTGGGGTTCCACCATGCTTATCTGTAATTGTGGGATTTGCTCCATGTTCCAACAACATTTTGACAATTCTGGAATTAGCTTTTAATGTTGCATCTTGGAGTGGAGTCCATCCATCCGCATCACTTCCAACATTTGCAAGTCTTGCATCTTTTTTTAACAATATTTCCACTGCTTCGGCATTTTCATAATATGCTGCTGTTCCAAGTGTAGTTCTATTAAAAATTGGATGTTTTTCATATAAATCTGCACCATTTTCAATAAGAAGCTTCAAAATTTCATTATTTTTAGCTTCAATGGCTACAATAATTGGTGTATATCCATCCTTGGTTTTTGCATTTACATCAACCAATTCACCATTTCCTTGAAACAATAATGCTTCATCTAAATTTACACCGTACACTCCTTCTTTTCGATTTGCAAACTGGTCTTTTATTTTTTCTCTATTATTAATATTATCTTTAGTTGCAAGATAAAATCTAACAAATTTATTATTATGTCCACGTATAGCATCCAATACTGATTTTATTAGTTTTTCCTGTTTTTCTTCACCTCTTATCTTTTGTACTAGATTTTCTCCAGTATTATATTTAAAAGTTACAGGAAATAGTATTTGATAAAAAAATACAAAAAACATAATAACAATTATTTTAAAATTTTTAAATAAAAAAAACTTGTTCACTTTTTATACCTCACTATATTTAATATTATACCATATCATTTTAAAAGTGCAAATATTTTTTCAGTTTTTTCCAATTTATAACAATATTTATATAAAATTAAAATTAGAAGTTATGCTCATTTTAGGCAATTTCTAAATTTTTTCATAAATTCCTAAACTATAAATATTAATCTATATCATCTACATTAATTCTTCCTTCCAGTGATCTTCCCAGTGTTGCCATATCTGTATATTCAATATTTCCTCCCATTGGAATTCCACTGGCGATTTTTGAAATTTTTATATTTTTATCTTTTAAGAATTTTGTTAAATAAAGACTTGTTGTTTCCCCTTCTAAATCAGGATTTAAGGCAAGTATAACTTCTTTTATACTCCCATCCAGCCTTCTTATCAATTTTCTCAAATTCAAATCTTCGATAGTAATTCCATTTAGTGGATCAATTTTTCCGCCAAGCACATGATAGAGCCCATTGTATGTTTCTGATTTTTCAAAGGCAATTACATCTCTTACTCCTTCAACAACACAGATTACTTCCGTATCTCTTTTCTCATTAGCACAAATATCACAAATATCATTTTCCGATAAATTTCCACAAATTTCACAATGTTTAATATTCGTATGTGAATCTTTTATTATTTCAAGCATTCTGTCAATATCAGCTTCGCTTTTTTCAAGCATATCAAACGCAATTCTTGCTGCACTTTTTCTCCCAATTCCTGGTAATTTTGCAAAAACATCTATCAAATCATCAAGTTTTTTCACTTTTTTATTCCTTTCCTAAATTCTGCAATCCAATCGTTTTAAGTATATTTCATTAAGTTTAAGTCTATAAAAGTTCTAAGTATATAAACAGAGGGAAAGGCATAAGACCGTTTCCCTCATAAAATATTTATAATTGCTTGTTGTGTGTAGTATGGTTAAATAATCAGATTTTTAATTATTCTCCAACTCTTTCTACTCTAAATGTATTAGTTGTTCCTTCTTTAGAAATTCCAGTTACCATTACCACTAAATCACCTTTTTTAGCTTCTTCATGGTTAGCTGCAATTTCTCTTGCTTTTGCGAAGAAATCATCTGTTTTATCTAATCCTTTTGCTACGTAAGCTCTAACTCCTCTTACTAGTGCCAATTGTCTAGCAGTTTGTTCGTTGTCAGTCAACGCGATAATTGGTACAGTTGGTCCATATTTTCTAATCATTCTTGGTGCTCTACCAGTTTTTGTCCAACATACGATTAATTTAGCATCCAATGCATGAGAAGTACTTACTGCACCACTTGAAATTGCTTCTGTAACAGTAATTTCTGATCCATCTGGAGTTTCGATAGTTTTGAATTTTTTAAATTCGTCTGTTCTTTTTGAGATAGTTGCCATCATTTTAACAGCTTCCACTGGATATTTACCTTTTGCAGATTCTCCTGATAACATAACTGCATCTGTACCATCTAAGATAGCGTTAGCAACGTCTCCAGCTTCTGCTCTTGTAGGACGTGGGTTCCTTATCATTGAATCTAACATTTGTGTTGCTGTAATAACTGGTTTCCCAGCTTTGTTACATTTTCTAATCATCATTTTTTGCATAAACGGAACTTCTTCAGCAGGTACTTCTACTCCTAGATCTCCTCTAGCAACCATGATTGCATCACTTAATTCCAAGATTTCATCAAAGTTATCGACACCTTCTTGGCTTTCGATTTTTGAGATAATATGGATATTTTTTCCACCATTATCATCTAACACTTTTCTTACTTCAGCAACGTCAGATGCTTTTCTTATAAATGAAGCTGCTACAAAGTCAACACCTTGTTCACAACCAAATTTCAAGTCAGCAATATCTTTCTCAGCCAACGCTGGCAATCCAACTGAAACATCTGGCAAGTTTACACCTTTAGTTTCTCCTAATTCTCCAGTGTTTGTAACAACACAGTGAACTTCTCCAGCTGCTTTATCAACACTTTCAACTTTTAATCCAACTAAACCATCATCCAATAAAACTGTTGTTCCTTCATATAAGTCATCAACAATTCCAGGATAAGAAACTGCAAATTTTTCAGCATTTCCAACAAAAGTATAGTCTGTAGTAATTGTTACTTTTTTACCAGTTTCTAATAATACATCTTTTCCATCTTCTAATTTACCAGTTCTGATTTCAGGCCCTTTAGTATCTAATAAAATTCCTACTTCCCTACCTGTTTTTTTCATTACTTCTCTAATATTTTTAATTCTTGCTCCATGTTCTTCAAAATCACCATGTGAAAAGTTTAATCTCATTACGTTCATTCCACTTTCCACTAACTTTGTTAACATTTCAGCACTTTCAGTTTTTGGACCAATGGTACAAACAACTTTAGTCATTTTAATTTTCATTTTTCCTCCTAAAATTTGATTTAAAATTTCATTGCCTTATTATCAATGAATTCTCACTTTGTGTAAGAAATTTCATTTATTTTAAAAAAATCAGTCTTTCATTAACAATTATAATGATAATATGTTTGCTATTGCATAATCGGCAACAGATGCTTTTGAATAATTTTCCCAAGCGTAAGATAATTTATGAGTTGTTACTTCTTCACTTTGAATTCCAACCATTAATCCACCTTGTCCTTCTTCAATAAGCTCAACAGCTCTTACTCCTAATCTTGTTGCTAAAATTCTATCAAATGCAGTAGGTGCTCCACCTCTTTGTATATGTCCTAAAATAGTAACTCTTATGCTTGTATCAACTTTTTTGGCTAACTCATCTTTAATTTTCATAACATCTCCTACACCTTCAGCAACAACGATTATATCATATAATTTACCTTCTTCACGTCTTTTTTTAATTACTTCTGATATTTTATCAATAGATGTTTGAGTTTCTGGAATCATAACTCCACTTGCTCCTCCTGCTATTGCAGCATAAAGAGCCAAATCTCCACAGTTTCTTCCCATTACTTCTACTAAATATGTTCTTTCGTGAGAAGTAGCAGTATCTTTCAATTTTGAGATAGCGTCTAATATAATATTTAATGCTGTATCATAACCAACTGTATAGTCTGTTCCAGCTACGTCATTATCAATAGTCCCTGGTATTCCAATTGTTTTAATTCCATGTTCTTCATACAAATAATGTGCTCCATGGAATGAACCATCTCCTCCAATTACAACTAGTCCGTCTATTCCATGTTTTTTCAAATTAGCCGCCGCTTTTGCTCTAACTTCAGGATCTTTAAACTCTGGCAATCTAGCTGATAATAAAATGGTTCCACCTTTATCAGCAATTCCACTTACATCTAACAATGTCAATGGAAAAATTTGATCTTCAAGCATACCTTTGTATCCTCTTCTTATACCATAAACTTCCATTCCTTTGTTTATTGCAGCTTTAGTGACAGCTCTTATCGCTGTATTCATACCTTGTGAATCTCCTCCACTTGTTAAAATTGCGATTTTTTTCATTGTATTTTTTCTCCTTCTATACATATAATTACAAATTTATTAACTTAAAAAAATCTTTATAAATCTTACATTTTTATATTAGCATTTTTAATTTCCATTGTCAAATAATTTTTAAAATTATTTTATTTAAGCCTGTTTTTTTAATGGTTTCAAAATAATCTAGCAATAAGTTTTTTTATGTATGAATTACAATATCATCCATACTTTTTCCATCCTGAACTACCCATTCCACTGCCAACCTACTAAAATATAAAATACTTTCATTTACAATTCTTTCATACCCATTCATTTTTATTTCAACATTTGCCCAGTTTAACCTATATATATAGTCAAGCATATCCATAATTTTATTTTTGGAACGAATCTCACATTTTCTTGCAAATGATTTTAAATTTTCATTTTTTATTCCATTTATTAAAATTGAAATATCACAAAATGTATTAAAATCCTGAAATTCAATATCTATAATTGATAAAACCCATAGTAGCATTTTTGCTGACTCAAGTCTAAAATAAAACTCTGCATTCAAATCCTTATCCCCACTTAAATTTTCAATAAAATCTTTTTCACGCTCTGATAAAACTTGCTTAAACTGGTACTTTTCTTCAAAAACATCTACCATTGCAGCCAACTCTTTTTTACCATTTTCTTTTTTCTCAAGATATGTTTCTGCAGCAAGGCGTGTTACTACTATTGCTACAATTCTTCTTATAATATCCCATTTTTTATATATCTTTACATCTTTTTCAGAGATGCTCACTTCCATTTTTTCATCATAAGGAAGACCGTTTTCTCTCAAAATTTCAATATTTTTTTTCATTCTTTCGGCATCATTGTCAGTCATTTCTATTTCATATTC
This sequence comes from Leptotrichia sp. HMT-225, assembly GCF_030644325.1. Lineage (NCBI taxonomy): Bacteria > Fusobacteriati > Fusobacteriota > Fusobacteriia > Fusobacteriales > Leptotrichiaceae > Leptotrichia > Leptotrichia sp. HMT-225. The sequence goes on from NZ_CP130323.1 coordinate 1,617,783, forward strand.
AAAGAACATTTTATCTGAAAGGGGTGGAATAAAGTCTGAAATTTCCCATTTTTCATTATTCTGAACCATTCTTTTTCTATCATAGTGATAATGTTTCAAATTTTTTTGTATAATAAATTTATGGAATTCCCCTAAAAAAACTGCCAGTTGATCTAATAATTTCCCATTTTCTTTCTCTTCTTCTTTACTTACTGCTTCAAAAATTACAAACAGACTGTTATACTCAAAAAGCTCTTTCTCATCTATATTTTTAAAAGTTTCTGACTTTAATTTTTCCAAAAATATTTCAAGTCCTATTTGCTGTTTAAGAAGAAAATCACGCTTTGGATTTATTAATACTGTAACTTTTCTCCCATCCTTTAAATAAAGAAAAAATTTACTGGTATTTCCAGTTAATTCTTCTCCAGTCTCTGTCGTAATTGTTTCAATTTTATCAGCATTAATTTCCAAAAAGTTTTTTACAAGTTCTTCTTTTGACTTTTCTTTTGAAAAACATATTCCTGATTTTGTTTTTTTCTTTCTTTTAAAAAAATTCCACAGATTCATCTTGTCTCCCTTTCCTAATTTATTTTTATCGCTTAAAATTATCCAGTTCCTTTTCAATAATTGAAACGACTGTTGTTTCTGCAGGTATCATACTCAAAATTTTTTGATACAAATCTTCTCTTTTCTCCCTGCATACTTGTAGGAATAGCAGACATTCTCTTTTTTTTCTCAATCTTAGACTATATCCGTCATTCAGATATATATTGAAGTTTATCGTTCTAAAAGTTCCTTTCTGAATAAGTATTCTTGTTAAAAGACATATTTTTACTTCATCAATATTAAAATAAATTTCTTTCTTTTTTATTCTTTTTATAAAAGTAAATATAAATTCTCCGTCTAGTTCTTCTAAATTTTCCACATTAAATTTGATTTTCCTCATAGTTATTGCAAAAACTGTATAAACTATATAAAAAATCAATATTATGACAGGTAGTGGCAGATAAAATTTGTTCATACTATCCTCCCTTCGTAAATTTTTACTTACCTAAAAATTATTTTTTATCTTGAAAATACGTTACCGCCAATATTGTTTTCATATCAGTTGACATTTTTGTAATATCCTTCACATTAACCCATACTACTTCCACTTCTTCCCCATGATCAAGTGACTGCTCTATTGGTTTAATATCATCAGATTTTAGTCTCGCACTGAAAAAATACAATCTTTCAGTAGTGTATCCTGGCGATACATACAGTCCTTGTGGCATTTCTTCAATGTCTGTCACATCTTTTTCTAAATACCCAGTTTCCTCTTTCAACTCTCTAAATGCAGCCACTCTAGGCTCCTCATTACCATCAATTAGCCCAGCACAAACTTCAATTTCATAATTTTTTGGCCCTGGTCTGAACTGTTTCACTAAAATTACTTTTTCTTTTGTTTCGTTAAATAACACAAAACAAACTGCATCAGATTTATCTAAATACTCCAAAGTTATCCCTGTCGTAGGATGTGTCATTTTTGAACCTTTTAAAAATCTAAAAGTATTATCCATTTTTACCTCCTAAAGTTTATTTTCCTTTTATTTAAAAAATACTCTCAATTACATTCAGCCCAATTTCTTTCGCAAATTCTCTCGCAATTTCCATTTCTTTATCTTCCATTCTGTTAAAATCGTGCGCATCTGAACCAATTATTGTTCTAACATTATACTGTTTTACAATTTCCCAAAATTCCTTATATGGATACATGTATCTGTCCCATTCTGGATGCCTGTCAAATGTTTTTCTTATTCCATTTGCATTTACTTCAAGCGGTACATCCATGTTTTCTGCCGCTTTTGAAATCATGTGTGCCGCTTTTTCACAGCTTTCATCCCAAGTTCGATAATTTATTACATACAAATCTGGATGTGCAATGTAGTCAAATTTTCCACTTTCAATAGCTTCAGCCATATATTTTGCATAAGCCAGCACATCTTCCCCTGTCTGTATCTTCCAGGCATTATAATTTGTATTATCTCCATCTTTTCTAAAGGCATGCAGCCCTAAAACAAGATAATCCAATTTTTCTCTATATCTATCATATTTTTCAATAAATTCTGGAAAATATTCAATTTCTAATGATTTATAAATCTTAATCTTATCTCCATATTTTTCCTGTGCTTCTTCTATTTCTTTCAAATATCCGTCAAAATCTTCTTCTTTCATTCTATTATTTTCATAATACTCAGACATTGGAGCGTGATCTGATATTCCAAGTTCCGTATAGCCTTCTCTAATCGCTACTTTTACATAATCTTCCACATTTCCAACGGCATGTTCACATCGGTAATTGTGAGTGTGAAAATTTGTCTTATTCATACTTTTCCCCATTCTATCCTTTTCAATTTTTTTCTTTCGTATATTTTACCAATTATTTTGAAAAAAATAAAGGTTTTAAATAAATTTATTTTGTTTTTAGTGAAAATTTTTGATATAATGTAGATAAATTATAAATATTTAAGGAGGAAATTTTTTGATTTCAACAAGTAATTTATCTGTCCAGTTTGGTGGACGAAAACTTTTTGATGAAGTAAATATTAAATTTACAGAAGGAAACTGTTACGGTATTATTGGACCGAATGGAGCTGGAAAATCAACTTTTTTGAAAGTGTTAACTGGAGAACTCGATTCTACTTCTGGAGAAGTTATTGTAGAAAAAAATAAAAGACTATCATTTTTAAAACAGGATCACTTTGCTTATGAGGATGAAGAAGTGTTAAATGTAGTAATGATGGGACACGCAAAATTATACGATATTATGATGCAAAAAAATGCCTTATATGCAAAAACCGAATTTACAGAAGAAGACGGAAATTTAGCGGCTGAACTTGAGGGAGAATTTGCAGAGCTAGATGGCTGGGAAGCCGAAACAAATGCTGAAAAATTCCTTATTGGTTTAGGAATTCCCGCTGAACTTCATCATAAACTGATGAAAGAATTAACAGAACCTGAAAAGGTAAAAGTTCTGCTTGCACAGGCTATTTTTGGAAATCCTGACATTTTATTATTAGATGAGCCTACAAATGGACTTGACTTGCACGCAGTAAAATGGTTAGAAGATTTTCTAATGGACTTGGAAAACACAACTGTACTTGTAGTTTCGCATGATAGACACTTTTTAAACAAAGTTTGTACCCATATTGCTGATATTGATTACGGAAAAATTAAAATGTTTGTTGGAAACTACGATTTCTGGTACGAGTCAAATCAATTAATGCAAGAATTAATCAGAAACCAAAATAAAAAGATGGAACAAAAGAAAAAGGAATTGCAAGACTTTATTGCACGTTTCTCTGCCAACGCCTCAAAATCAAAACAGGCTACAAGCCGTAAGAAACAGCTGGAAAAATTACAATTTGAAGATATGCAGGTTTCTAATAGAAAATATCCATACATTGAGTTCAAGCCTGAAAGAGAAGCTGGAAATAATATGCTAAAAGTTGAGAACTTAACAAAAACCATTGACGGAGAAAAAATTCTTGACAATATTTCCTTTACGATAAATACTGGGGACAAAGTTGTTATTTTATCAAAAAATGACATTGCAAAGACTACTCTTTTCCAAATTCTAGCTGGAGAATTAGAACCAGATTCAGGAACTGTTGAGTGGGGAGTTACAACTTCACAAAGCTATTTCCCAAAAGATAACTCAGAATTTTTTGAAGATGTAGATTTATCGCTAATTGACTGGTTAAGACAATTTTCAACTGACCAGCACGAAGAATATGTACGTGGATTCTTAGGAAGAATGCTATTCTCAGGAGAAGAGGCAAGAAAAAAAGCCAAAGTTCTTTCTGGAGGGGAAAAAGTTCGTTGTATGCTTTCAAAAATGATGCTATCCAACGCAAATGTCCTATTATTAGACAACCCAACAGATCACTTGGATCTTGAAGCAATTACATCGCTTAATAAATCATTAGAAAGGTTTGACGGAACAATCTTATTCACAACGCACGACCACGAATTTATTCAGACAATTGCAAATAAAATCATTGAAATTACACCAAAAGGTATTTTGGAAAAAGAAATGGAATATGATGATTATCTAAATGACGAAACTGTTGAAGCAAGGCTAAATGAAATGTATAGCGAAGTTATTGTGTAACTTTATTTTTCAAAGATACTCGAATCTATTTGAAATGAAACTATTAAAAATTATATAAATTTAGGGTTTAAATAAAATAGTTATAGCTTTTGAGTTTGGTTGTAAGGTAGTTTTACTATAAATTATTTGATATAAAAATAGCAGGATTATATTTGTTAATATTTCCTGCCATTTTTTATTTAGTTGTTTGAAAATCTATTTTTTAGCTACCTGATTACTGTAAATATATCCATATTGATTTCCGTTGTATCTAATATAATACCAGTCATCGTCTGTTTTGCTTATTGCGTAAACTGTCTGTCCAGTTTTTAGTTTAGTTTTAATTGTAGACTTTGTTGTTGGTTTTTCTCTTATATTACTGTATCCTTCGCTTGAAGTTATAGTAAGCTTACCTACAATTTCTTTTAATTGGCTATTGTGAATATAACCAGTAAATGACTTTTTAATTTCATCATTATAATATGTTACTTTATGCCATTCACCAGATTTTTCATTGCTTTCTAGTATGTGTCCATTTGTAATAGTTTCAACAACTTTAGAATCTGTAGTTGCAGACTGTCTTATGTTAATCGCGTTATCTTTTGACGAAGTCACAAATGCAGCTCCCATTGAGATAGCACTAAAACCCATAGATAAAATTGAAACTAGAAACATTTTCTTTAGTATAAACTTTTTCATAAAAAATCACTCCTTAATAATTTTATATAACACACGTTATTTGTAATTATATTATAACCTATTTTTTTAAGTTTGCAAGTAAAAACTAATAAAAAATGTAATATTTTTAAAATAAATTTCAAAAAATAATATAATGAAGATTTCTAAAAATAGGTATTTTTACCTTCTCCTCTCATAATAATTATACCTTATTTTAAGAAAATTTCAATATTATTCTTCAAAATAATTCAATAAAAATTTTGTTTGTTATTTAACTTTTACAAATCTTCTGGTCCAAACGAATATGGCAACAATTCATCTAACGAAGTAATTCTATATTTTCTATTTTTATTTGTCAAAATAATAACTGTGTCTTTATCTGAAAATTCTTTTATTACCTGTCTACATGCTCCACACGGACTAATTGGCTCAGGTGTATTTCCTGTTATAACAAGTAACTTTATTTTTTTCATGTTCCCAGTAATTGCTGTTGTGATTGCATTACGTTCAGCACAAAGAGTAAGTCCAAAAGAAGCATTTTCAACATTAACTCCTTTGTGCATATTTCCATTATCATCAATTAATAAGGCAGCAACAGGAAATTTAGAATACGGCACGTATGCTTTTTCCAGCAAAAGATTTACTTCATCAATATAACTTAATATTTCTTTTTCACTTAAAATCATTTATTCCACTTCCCATCTTAAATAATTTTTTATTAAAATATTCTAATAATTTATTTTAAATCGTCAAACGACAACTGAACTACATTACTTTTCAAAATCGAGCTTAACTGTACTCCAATAAGCCGTACTTCATCCTTTTTTTCAAAAAATTCCAGATTTTCAAGGGCTGCTTTATATATTCCATTTACATCATTCGTTGCACTTTTCAACGTTTTTGAGCGAGTGTGTGTTACAAAATTGGAATATCGGATTTTTATTGTAACTGTTTTGGCAAATTCATTGTTTTCAATAAGTTTGCTGCTCAATCTTTCAGACTGTTTTTTTAATTCAGCATGCAATGCCAAAATATCATTTTCTTCTTGATGAAAAGTTACTTCGTGTCCATAAGACTGTCTTTTTCTATCTGTATTTATCTCAGAAGAATGTAAGCCACGAACAGAATTATACAGATACTCCCCTTTGCTTTCCCCAAATCTTCTGATTAATTCATTTTTCTCAATTTCATAAATCTGAAAGACATTTATTATATTAAATAATTTTAATACTTCCCTTGTCTTTCTTCCAATTCCTGGAATTATTCCAAGCTCCTTATTATAAATATAATCTAAAAAATGTTCACGGTTCCTAAATATAAAATAACCATTTGGCTTATTAATATCACTTGCGATTTTAGCACTTATCTTGCTAAAACCTATACCAACTGAGCAAGTAAGTCTTGAATTATCATAAATATACTTTTTAAATTTTTTTATAAATCTTTCAATTTTTAAAATTTCATCTCTTTTATCAAGTCTTGTATTTCTATTCCAAATAAACTCTGTAATATCAATATAACCTTCATCAACAGAAGTAAATTCGCATTTTTTCAAGACTTTTTTTATTAATCCCTGTATTCTTCTGCCTTCTTCAAAATAAACACCTTTTCTAAGGCTTACAACAATAAGATTTGGGCATAGCCGTTTAGCCTGAACTGTTGGCATCGCAGATTTTACTCCATATTTTCTGGCTTCATAGCTTGCCGTTGTCACAACTCCATGTCCTATTGCGATAGGTTTTCCCCTAAGTTCCCTATTATCCCTTTGCTCAATTGCCGCAAAGAAAGCATCCATATCGTAATGCAGATAAATTTTTTCTTTTTTCATTAGTAAATTTTCCTAAAATTGTATTGTTGGTAAAATCATATTAAATTCGCCATTTTCAATTTTATATTTGTAAGAAGCCAGATTTGCTAGTTCCAAACTGTGAGTAACTATTATTATAGACTGGTTTCTTTCTTGATTTATTTTCATAAATAGTTCATTTATCATATTACTTGTTTCTGTATCCAGATTTCCTGTTGGCTCATCAGCCAGTATTATATCAGGATCGTTAATCATAGCTCTTGCTATCGCTACACGCTGTTTTTCACCACCTGAAAGCTCCATAGGTTTATGTTTTAAACGTTTTGCAAGACCAACAAGTGCAAGTAGTTCCTTGGCTTTCTTTTGTGCTTCATTCCTGCTCATATTTTTATTAACAAGTGCAGGCATCATAACATTTTCAAGTGCTGTAAACTCATTTAAAAGATAATGAAATTGGAATACAAAACCTATTTTTTGATTTCTTATTGCAGTTTTGGCTTTTTCATTCTTATAATGGATTTTCTCTCCTCCAATATAGATTTCTCCATCAGTTGGTTCATCCAAAAGTCCCAGTATATTCAGAAGTGTTGTTTTTCCATTTCCTGATTTGCCTTGAATCGAAATAAAATCCCCTTTGTTAAAGGCTAAATTTATATTTTTCAATATATGAATATTTTCAACTTTTGTCTTATAAATTTTATTAACATTTTTCAATTCTATTATTTTATTCATATTTTAACGCCTCCACAGGTTTTAATCTGGCCGCTCTGGCTGCCGGAAAAATTGTTGATAGAAATACAACTACAAATGTTACTCCATAAATAATTAAAAGTTCCTTTTGGGAAATATACAACGGCAGTTCTTCTAAATAATAGGTTCCACCTTTCATATATTCCTTAAATAAAATTTTTAGTCCTATCAATACAAGTGGCGATAATCCGCTTGCCATAATCATTCCAAAAACTCCAATTATTAGCCCTTCTATTGTAAAAATTCTACGAATGTTTTTATTTGTATATCCAATTGATTTTAAAATACCTATATCTTTTATTTTTTCTCGGACAATCATATTTAAAATTACCGATACAGCAAAACTTGCTATAACAAGAAGTAGACTTAAAATCGCAATTAATACAAATTTTTCAAACTGTACTGCCTTCAAAAGATTCTGATTAATTGTTTTCCAACTTATTGTACTGTATTCTTCCTGATTAACTATATTTCTCACTTGGTTTAATATTGTTTCCACTTTTTGTGGACTTTCAACTTTAATTCCTATTTCCGTTGCAGCTTTATCTTGTTCTGCTAAAATTTGCATAGTTTCCAATGGAACAACAATAAGATTTGAGTCATAATCTAAAAAACCAGTTTTAAAAATTCCCCTTACAATTAATTTTATTTCTTTATTTTCTGAAGACACAAGACTTATTTCCTGTCCAACTTTTAATCTCATTTCATATGCTAACTGTTCTCCAATCAGAACTGAATTAAGCTCTGCAATATTATCATTTCCTTCAACTATTTTCAAATTTAGTCCATGTTTTACATTTTCAGGACTAATTCCATCAGCAAGAACTCCTTTTGCAAAGCCTTCAAATTTTATTATCGATTGACTATTAATTTGTGGAATAACAGCTTTTACACCTTGTATTTTTTTTATATTATCTACAATTTGATTATAATCTTGAAAAAAAGTTTTTTTCTTATTTTTTATCAAAATATGGGGACTCATTGTAAGCAATGAATTAATCATATTTTTTTCAAGTCCGTTTGAAACAGTAAGTGAAACAATAAATACTGTTACAGCAATAGCCACTCCAAGCACAGAAAATACACTTTGAAATTTCCTTTCAACAACATGCCTAAATGCAATAAAAAATTCAACCATATTTTATTTTTTCTCCTTTCATATGAATAAATATTTTTTTATTTTATATCACTTGACATTTCACGTGAAATATTATAATTTTCCATCAATTCTGATTTCTGAGCATTAACTTTTGCTACATCCAGCACTATTTCATTACTATCCTCATCTTCAAAAACAATAAATTCACTATTCGTACTTTTAACTTTCTGTACAAAATCATCAAAATCCTTATATTTTTTTCCATTAACTTTCGTAACTATTTTATTTTCCAAATCAGAATATCCAAGGTTCACATCAAATGGCAAAACTCTCACTAATATTACCAATCCGTTATAATCCTTAAACAATTCTTCTCTATCATAAATTGCAGCAAGTGTGTTTGTCGGACGAGATTGGGAAAGTGCTGTAATATAGTTTGTTGTAAGTGGTTCAAATATTAACCCTCCGTAGACATAATACGATGGTGCATCCTGCAATTTTGTACTTTTTACGACACTATATTTTATATCTGTTTTCTTTAATGTAACTTGCCCTTTTTGAACCTTTTTATCCCTTATAATTTCATAACTCAAACTTTGTCCATATTTTTTTTCCTGATTTATAAAATTAAAGTCTGTTTTTTCATTTCTACGGAACTCAATTGTTCCATCTGATTCAATATCTTGCCCATCTAATTTTAATAATACATCATTTCGTTCTAAAATTCCATAAAATGGTGAATTTGTAAACACTTTTTTTATAATGATACCCTTTGAATCATTTTTTAATCCTAACATCTGACGTTGCGACGTACTTTCTAGTTTTCCCCATTGTACTCCTAGTTTTGGTGGTCCATCATAATTTCCATCTCTTACATCATCAAGAAAGTTTTCAAGTATATTAACAGGTATAAAATACCCAATATTATCAGCTTGTGTAAGTCCAGCAAAAGCAACACCTACAACTCTGTTATTACTCAAAACTGGTCCACCACTGTTTCCACTGTTAATAGCTGCATCAGTCTGTCCAATCAAAAATTTCTGATTTGTTAATGTATACGTATTATGCTCCATTCTTGAAACTATTCCTCTAGTTGTACTAAGCTTGTCACCTCCAAGCGGGTATCCGTAAACTGTTAAATTTTCCTGAATTTGTGGTAATTTACCTAATTTTAACGAGGTTGTTCCATTAAAAAATGATTTATCCTCCACATCAATCATCGCCAAATCATATTCTTCTGATACAAATTTTACACTTGCTTTATATTTTCGTGAATCTCCTTCTTTTCTAACTTGTAAAAATTTTTCATTTAGTACAGCATGAGCATTTGTAATAATTCTATTTCCATCAATTATAAAACCTGTTGCTGTCGAATTGTAATCTTGCCCATTTTGCCAAGGTGAGGCATAATTATACATCTGATGAGCTGCATAAACTTTTACAAGTGCTTTTTTTACTGAACTATCATCTGCAAAAATAAAACTGCACAAAAATATATTAATTATTAAAATTATTTTTTTCATTTTAATCATTCCTTTCTAAAATTTCAAATTATACTTATAACTTCTTAAAATTAAACATACTTATAATTTAATTAACATTATCCTAATTTATAAATTACATTTAAATATCCAGTTTCTCTCCAATTTGATTTTGTAATAATTTAAAAAATAATAATTCATTACTTATATTTAATCTAATTTGTATTCTCTTTTTATCTTTTGTTATTATTTCCAAAAATTTATCGACTTTGCTTGCACTGACTTTAATAATTTTCACAGTTGCACTTTCAATATCTTCCATTTTAATTTGCATATTTTTTAAAACTATTTCATTGTTTTCAATTGTAATTTTAAATTTAAACAAAAGAAAAGAAGCGATAAGAACATATCCAAATAAAATTACTATAAAAGCTATTTTTAATGGCGTAAGTTTTTCTATACCTGTAATTCCTTTATATAATGAATATCCTGCAATAAATGCAATTATTATAAAAAAAATAGATGATGAAAGTACATATTTTAAGTTTGCCCTAAAAATATATTTATTTCTGTCATCTTCTATTTTATATTTTTCTAATTTCTCTTTTAATTGTTTGGTATTATTAAAATTGTTCATTGTTCTATAGACTTATAAAATTAACTATTTAGAATCTTAGTCAACAATTTTATAAGTTTCTTCTCCTTTTTTCTTTAAATTCAAATTATTTCTTGCAAATTTATCGGTATTGTCATCATCATTAGAATTTTTTGCTTGTTCCAATAATTTATTTTTCTTATCAGTAAGCTCTTTTATTTCATTATTTGCTGTTTCCAACTTTTTTTGCATGCCAGGCTTTCCTAAAAATACTTTTACACTTTGACCAATGAAATATACAACTAAACATATAAATATAATATTTCCAACAACAATAAGTTTTTTCATGCCTTCTCCTTTTCAAAATTTTTAATTTATTTTTTTTTGTTCTTTCTTATTTTTTCAATTTCTTTTACAAAACTATCTAAACTATCAAATTTTTTATAAACAGATGCAAATCTAACATACGCAATTTCATCCAAATCAATTAAATATGAAAGTATTTTGTCACCCAACTCACTAGATTTTATTTCACCAGAATAATCTGTCAAAATTTCACGTTCAATTTTATCCAATGTTTCTTCAATTTTTTCATTCTCAATATCTCTTTTCTTAAATGCTCTAATAATTCCATTATAAACTTTTTCACGTGAATATGGCTGTTTTTCTCCATTTTTCTTTATTACAAAAAGTGATAATTCAACCACTTTTTCATGAGTTGTAAATCTCTTTCCACATTTTTCACACTCACGTCGTCGTTTTATTGAATTTCCTTCAAAATAAACACGACTATCAACAACTTTTGTATTTTCATAACCACAAAATGGACATCTCATAAATTCCCCCTATCTTTTCTAAATATTAAAATATTTTTAGAATATCTATCAAGCTCTAAAAAAAAACATTTAGAAATTTAAAGTTTAATTCTTTCATTTAGTCTAAAGAAATTTTACTGTTTACTAAAAAATGAAGCTGGAATTTACTTACTTGTTTTAGTTTAATTAACTGCTAATTTCTTCTTTTCTGATAAGTTCCAGAATCTCTTGATTAGAAGTTGCTTTTAACAAATCATTTACAAATTTATCTTCTCTTATTAACCTTGAAATTCTTGCCAAAACTTTTAAATACTCCTGCGTTTTATTTTCTGGACACAAAAACATGAAAAATATATTTACATTTTCGTCATCTACCGAATTATATGAAATCCCATTTTTTGAGATTCCAAACGTTATCATCAACTCATCCACAGCTTTTGTCTTTGCATGCGGTAAAGCTATTCTTTTACCAATTCCAGTTGATCCCATGTCTTCTCTTTTAAAAATATCATTCAGTCCTTGTTCTTCATCTTTTATCAAATTTGTTTGTTTTAAATTGTTATACAACTCTCTAATTACTGCATTTTTATTTTTTGATTCTAAATTCAAATTTATTGTTTCAACCTTGATATAATCAGCAATATTTTTATCTTCCATAAAATTCCTCCATAATAAATTTCCTTATTTTTATTTCAACTTGTAAATTTTTATTTATAAAATTTTCAAAAATAATAACCATTCTTCTCAAAAAATCAGCATAATCTTCTAATTTCTGCTGAGTATCAAGAATATCTGAACTATTTCTTACAATTTTCAAAATTTCTTTATATTTTTGTAAATTTTCTTTTTTTTCCTTTTCCATTATTAAGCTAATCTCTTCAATATCATAAATGCCCTGTTCTATCATTATTCTTCGTAAAAATGATAACACAACATAGTATTTATATCCTCTTTTCATATATGGAAGAATATCAATAAAGCTCAATATTTCTAGTAACTTATCAAAAAAATCCCCATTTTCATCTGTAATATAATAAATTTTATCTATACTATCAAGTACATACAATGAAATTTCCAACTTTTCAATGTTCTTTAGAATATTTTTAAAGTTTTTTAAAATTTCTACATCTTGTACCACATAAAAATTATTTTTTTGTGAAAGCGTTATCTCAACTTCATTTAGCGGATTTAAAGAAACAACATTTCTTTTTCTTGATTTACGAATTCCATAGGCTGTTGCCATTATTTTACCGTATTCTTTGCTAAAAAGTGTTACTAATAAATCCGCTTCTTTCATTTCCTTTTTTTTTAAAACAATACAATTTGTCTTTATTATTTTCATACTCTACTTCACATTTTTATTTCAAAATTCAATTTTTTAAATTATCTGAAATTTGATAATCTATAAATTATTTGAGAACTTCCGTCTGAGACAGAAATTTTTGTTGGATAGCTATATCCATTTGAAGTTTTATAATCACTAAAGTTCACTGTAGTTCCACTACTTTTTATAGATGTCAACCAATTGCTTGAAAATGTGAAAGTGTTTCCATTTTTAGTTTGTGTTTTTTTAGACGTTATACCACGTAGCTTATTAAATACTCCTAGTATATTTGCTTCACTTTTTTCAACTTTTTGTGTTACAGTCTGTTTTAATTTTGGATAGTAAATTGTTTTTTTGCTTCCGCTAAAAGTGTAAACTTCTCCTTTATTCATACTTGGTGCTGTAATTGTTAGCTTCATTGTTCCTGAATTATATGTCATCACATAGCTTTTGCTTTTTCTTGTTCCGTTAATATTAGCATCTTCAGTAACATTTACTGTAAAACTGCTCTTTTCCCAAAAATCCTTAGAAAAAGAAAAAACTGATACCAATAAAAATAATAATATAACTTTTTTTGTCAATGTTAATTGTTTTAACATAACTAAACTCACCTCTTTTTGATTTTTTATAGCTCCTTTTTATATTGCTATTTTTTATATATTAATACAAATTTCTTTAATTTGATTGTGAATTTTCTTTATTTTCTTGTTCTGCTTCTGCTTTTACCTTATTTTGTATTTGTGTATTAATAGCATCGTTTACGCTCCATTTGTAAACTAACACACTTTGAATATCAAATATATTAAAGCTAGGTTTAAATCTAATTTCTTTCATTTTATTAAAAGCATTTATCTCTGTCACTTTAAATGTACCAATTCTTATTCCTTTTGGTAATACATCACTCACACCAGAAGTTTCTATATTAAAAATTGTATCTTTAGTTACACTTCCTTCATTAAAGTTTTGTACTGAAAAAGTTCCATTTCCATTTCCACGCAAAATTTGCTGAGTATTACTATTTAATACTACACTTAATTTTGAAGATTTACTTGTCAACAAAGTAACTTCTGAGTATTCTTCACTGACTTTTGAAATTTTACCAATAAGATAACCATCATACATTACTGGCAAATTGACTTTTATGCCTTGTGAAGTACCTTTATTTATATACATTTTTTCTGATGAATTTCCATTTTCTACAAGTGCCACATCTGCAGCTATAAATTCAGCAGGATTTTTTTGTCTCATTTCCAGCATTTGACGTAATTTTTCATTTTCTTGTTTTAGATATGCAAGTTCCATATTCTGAACCTTATTTTTTTGCAATTCAAAATCCCTAGTTTTATTATTTTCAACATAATCTTCAATATAACTGATGTCATTAACTCTGGACTTTAATTTCAAAACTTGAGTATAAAGCATACTTTTTACTTTTACTAGCCTAAAATTAACTGCCTGTGTTATTCCATCAAGAAATGTAAACGAACTTGTAATTCTATTTTTAAAGGCAAATAAGACTATTATTATAATTACTATTATTAAAAGCGTTCTACCTGTACTTTTTTTCTCAGAAAAATTATCCAAACTCATTATTATATAATCCTCTCGTTTATTATTTTAAAAATTATACTTAAAACCCCAGAAAAAATGAATTAAACAAAACTGACATGTATCTAGTTTATTTAAAGTAGTTATAACTTTTAACTTTGGCTTTAAAGTAGCATTATTATAATAGCACATAACCTATATTATATCAAGTTTTTTTATAATTAATTTTTTTATACAATTATAAAATTTTAACCTACAAAACTTCTTTTAATATTAAATTTCTAAAAGCAAAAGTAAAAAAAGAAGAAAAAAAGACACTTTCTAATTTGTGTCTTTCTTTAATTTAATTAGTCTTTACCAATAACCGCTTTATAACGTCTTTGAAGTTTTGCATTTTTTTCTGGATTATTTCTTAAATAAAAGTTTACTTTTTCAATTACATCTTCAGTAGTATGTGTTCTACCATCATCAACATCTTCTACAACTTCCTCTACTACTACTTCTTCTGTAACTTCATCAACTGGTTGAAAAGTAATTTTTTTGTTAGATTTTTTTTCAGGTTTTACTTCTTTCGCTTGTTTTTCAACTTTTGTTTGCTCCATAAGAGCTTCCTTTCTGTATTGCTCAAGAATCTTTTTTGTATTATCAGCAAATGATACTACTGAAATAGCTGTTAATGCAATTAAAATAATTTTTTTCATGCTTATCACCCTTTCTATAATTATACATATTAACTTTAAATTGTTAAATAATTTCAACTTATTATACCAATAACTGTAAAAAACTGCAAGAAAAAAATAAATATTTCAATTTATAATTATATTTTTGTTAAAAAGATTTTTAAAAAATAAGTGTATAATTATTTGATATTTAAATTTTTTTATAGTACAATATGTATGATTAAAGAAAATTTAATACAACAAAAATAACATTTTTAAAGATTCTTTCAAAAAATAATTAATTAGAAAGGCGAAATTTGTATGAAAATAAAAGAAAAAATCAAAATTGGAATAGATAAAATTGGCTTTGCTATGCCAAAATACTTTTTAGATATACGAGATCTAGCACTTGGAAGAAATGAGAATGAAAATAAGTTTGTTAAAGGTCTTATGCAAAGCGAGATGAGCATTGCACCTGTAACGGATGATATTGTGTCGCTTGGGGCAAGTGCGGCTGAACAAATTTTAGACGAAGAAGATAAAAAAAATATTGAAATGGTTATTGTTGGAACAGAATCTGGAATTGATCAAAGTAAGGCTTCTGCTGTTTTCATTCATCATCTGCTGGGTATTCAGCCATTTGCAAGATGTATCGAAATTAAGGAAGCCTGCTATGGGGCAACCGCCGCATTGACCTTTGCAAAAAATTATATTGAAAAAAATGAAAATGCCTCTGTTTTAGTAATTGCTTCAGATATTGCAAAATACGGAATTGACACTCCTGGAGAATCTACACAGGGGGCAGGAAGTATCGCAATGCTAATAAAAAAAGACCCCAAAATTGCTGTCATAAATGATGAAAATGTATGCCAAACCCGTGATATTATGGATTTCTGGCGTCCCAACTATTCAGATTTCCCAATAGTAGACGGACATTTTTCAACAAAGCAGTATCTTGACTGTCTTGTAACAACATTTGATGAATACAAAAAAAGATATAATCAAGATTTATCGGATTTTGATGCTTTCTGTTTTCATTTACCATTTCCAAAACTTGGATTAAAAGCGATTAATTCACTTTTAGAGAAAAATATTGAAAAAGAAGTAAAAAATAAATTTTTGGAAAAATTTCATACTTCAATAATTTATGGAAAACGAGTCGGAAATATCTACACAGGCTCTCTTTATCTAAGTTTGCTTTCATTACTTGAAAACTGTGATAGCTTGAAAGCTGGCGACAAGATTGGAATGTATAGTTATGGAAGCGGTGCTGTTTGTGAATTTTTTAATCTAACCCTTGCAGAAGACTTTAAAAATTATCTAAGGCATGATAGGTTAAACGATTTTGACAATAGAAAACAATTATCAATAAATGAATATGAAAATTTATTTTTTGAAAAAATAATTTTAGATAATGAAGGAAATTGCGATTTTTCAAATAGAAAACTTATTCAGGAAAGTGATAATGCGTTTGTATTGGAAAAAGTGGAAAATCATAAAAGGATTTACAAAAAAATAAAATAAATTTCTGAAAGGAGCTAATTAATATGAATTTAGAAGAACAGCGGCAGTTTATTTTATCAGGAAAAGTTTACAATGATTTAACTCCAGAGCTTATAAAAGCTAGAGAAAATACTGTTTTTTTAACAAATAAATATAACGAAAGTTTTGGAAAACCGACATCAGAAAGAGAAGCTATCCTAAAAAATCTTTTAAAATCAATTGGTAAAAATGTGCATTTTGAACCAACATTTCGATGTGAATTTGGATTTAATATTTCAATAGGAAATAACTTTTATGCAAATTTTGACTGTGTAATGCTTGATGGTGGCGGAATTGAAATTGGAAATAATGTTCTTTTTGGTCCAGGAGTAGGAATTTATACTTCCAATCACAGTATTGATGCAGAAGAAAGAATAAACGGAGGATGTTATGCCAAACCTGTAAAAATTGGGAATAATGTCTGGATTGGTGCAGGAGTCCACATTAATCAAGGAGTTACAATTGGAAACAACACTATTATTGGCTCTGGAAGCGTAGTTACAAAAGATATTCCAGATAATGTAATTGCCGCAGGAGTGCCTTGCAAAGCTATCAGAAAAATAACAGAAAAAGATAAAACTGGCTATAAACCTTAAAATTTAAACTATATTTTCACTCAAGCATTAGAATTTGACAATTTTTTAAGTGCTTGAGTTTTATTATAAACTCAAAACGGAAGGAACTGATTTTAAATATGAAAAAGGAAAATCAAAAAAAATTAAACTGGCTTGGATTTCAAAAAAAAGAACGTACTGAAAGAATACAGATGTTAAAAGATAATGGCTTTTTAACTGAAGAATTTGAACAACTTCTGAAAAAAAACGAGAACTTGCCACTAGAAACTGCAAATCAAATGGCTGAAAATGGAATCGGAACATTTGCCTTGCCATTCAGCATTGCTCCAAACTTTGTTATTGATGAAAAAGATTATGCTGTGCCAATGGTTACGGAAGAACCATCTGTTGTGGCAGGGTGTAGCTATGCAGCTAAAATTATTGCAAAATCTGGTGGTTTTATGACAAAAATTTTAGACAGGAAAATGATTGGACAAGTTGCATTGTATGATATTTTGGACTTTGATAATGCTATTTCGATGATTTTAGAAAATAAAAATGAGATTTTAAAAATTGCAAATGATGCTCATCCTTCGATTGTAGCCCGTGGTGGTGGTGCGATTAATATTGAAGTGAAGAATATTGATGAATTTCTGATTGTTTATCTGATTGCCGATGTGAAGGAGGCTATGGGAGCAAATATTTTGAATACAATGCTTGAGGCAATAAAAATGCCGCTTGAAAATATTACAAACGGAAAAAGCCTAATGGCAATTTTATCAAATTATGCAACCGAATCTCTTGTAAAAGCCGAATGTGAAGTAAATGTAAAACTTCTTAGCAGTTCAATGGAAACATCTATTGAAACTGCAAAAAAAATAGAACTTGCGAGTAAATTTGCAAAACTTGATATTTATCGTGCAGCAACTCATAATAAAGGAATTTTCAACGGAATTGACGCTGTAGTAATCGCTACTGGAAACGACTGGCGTGCAATTGAAGCTGGTGGAAATGCCTTTGCTGTGAAAAATGGCAAATACGAAGGGCTTACAACTTGGACTTTTGATGAAAGCACAAATAAATTAAAAGGGGAACTTACCCTTCCAATGCCAATTGCAAGTGTAGGCGGCTCAATAGGACTAAACCCAAGCGTAAAAGCCGCATTTAATATTTTAGGAAATCCTGACGCAAGGACACTGGCAAGCATTATCACATCAGTAGGACTCGCTCAAAACTTTGCCGCAGTAAAAGCACTTGTTACAACTGGAATACAGCACGGACACATGAAGCTGCAGGCTCGTTCGTTAGCACTTTTTGCTGGTGCAAAAGGCATGGAAATTGATATTGCCGTAGAAAAACTTTTGGAAAGTGGAAAAAGTGTTAATTTGGAAAATGTGAAGGCAATTTTGGAAGAAATAAAAATCAAAAAATAATATAGCAGAAAAAAAGAGGTAGTTTATAATGACTACCCCTTATTTTATTACATTTTATTAGATTACATCATTCCTGGCATTCCCATTCCGCCTGGCATTCCGCCTGCTGGTGATTGTTCCTTTTCATTTCCAACAGCAACTTCAGTTGTTAATAATACTGATGATACTGATACTGCATTTTGGATTGCAGAACGAGTTACTTTGGCAGGATCTATGATTCCAGCTTTTACCATATCTACATATTCTTCTTTTGCAGCGTCAAATCCTGTTCCATTTTCAGAATTTTTTACTTTTTCAATTACGACACCTGCATCAATTCCAGCATTGATAACAATTTGTCTAAGTGGTGCAGATAATGCTTTTTTCACAATTTCCACTCCAAGCCCTTCTTCGCCTTCCAATTTAAAGTCTTCAATTGCTTTTGCAATTTGGATTAAGATTGTTCCTCCTCCTGGAACGATTCCTTCTTCCACAGCGGCTTTTGTTGCATTTAAAGCATCTTCAATTCTCAATTTTCTTTCTTTCATTTCAGTTTCAGTTGCAGCCCCAACTTTTATTACAGCTACTCCACCAGCTAATTTTGCAAGTCTTTCCTGTAATTTTTCCCTGTCATAATCAGAAGTTGTTTCAGCAATAGAATTTTTTATTTGTTCAATTCTTCCTTGAATCGCATTTTTTTCTCCAAGCCCGTCTACGATAACTGTGTTATCTTTAGTAATTCTAACTTTTTTAGCTTGTCCCAAGAAATTCAAGTCAGCAGTTTCAAGTTTAATTCCTTTTTCTTCAGAAATAACTTCTCCACCTGTTAAAATTGCAATATCCTGTAACATAGCCTTTCTTCTATCCCCAAACGCAGGGGCTTTTACAGCGGCAATATTTAATGTTCCACGAAGTTTATTTACAACAAGAGTTGCAAGCGCCTCTCCTTCCACATCTTCAGCGATTATAAGCATTGGTCGTCCTAATTCTACTGTTTTTTCCAAGATTGGCAATAACTCTTTCATGTTTGCAATTTTTTTATCTGTGATTAAAACAAATGGATTATCCATTTCTACAACCATTCTTTCAGAATCTGAAACCATATAAGGTGACAAATATCCATTGTCAAACTGCATTCCTTCCACAACTTCTAGAGTTGTATCCAAAGAACGTGCTTCCTCAACTGTAATAACTCCAGATTCTCCAACTTTTTCCATAGCTTGAGCAATTAATTGTCCTATTTCTACATCTCCTGCTGAAATTGCCCCAACTTGTGCTATTTCTTCATTTGATTCCACCTTTTTAGCTCTTTTTGTAAGTTCTTCAATAACTTTTTTAGAAGCAAGCTCCATTCCACGTCTTATAAATACAGGATTTGCTCCAGAAGCTACCATTTTCAGTCCTTCTTTGATTAAAGCCTGTGCCAGTACAGTTGCGGTAGTTGTACCGTCTCCTGCCACATCATTTGACTTTGTAGCCACTTCTTTTACAATTTGTGCTCCAAGATTTTCGATTGGATCTTTAAGTTCGATTTCTTTTGCTATTGTAACACCATCATTTGTAATCATTGGTGCTCCAAATCCTCTATCTAATACTACATTTCTTCCTTTTGGTCCAAGTGTAATTTTTACAGCGTCAGCCAATGTATCTACTCCCACTTCAAGCGCTTTTCTTGCATCTTCATTAAATTTTATTATTTTTCCCATTTTAATTATCTCCTCCTAAAGTTTGTAAATTTTTTATTGCAAAATTCCTCCGCAATTTAATAGTATAATTTTTATTTTAAAAGTAATCAAAATTACTTGTTTCGCAATGTCTGTATCATTTTTTTATACATTTAATTTTTATACAAATTTGTTTTTTAAAATTTTTATTATTCAACAATTGCCAAAACATTGTCTTTTTCTAAAATTAAGTAGCTTTCTTCCCCATCCTTAACTTCAGTTCCAGAATATTTTTCAAAAATTACTTTATCTCCAGCTTTAACTTCCTCAACCTTTGAACCAACTGCTAAAACTTCTCCAATTATCGGTTTTTCCTTTGAAGCTGTTCCTGGCAATACAATTCCACTTTTTGTAACTTCTTCCTGTTCTGTCTGTTTTATTAAAATTCTTTCTCCCAATGGTTTAATTATCATTTTTCCCTCCTAAAATATCTTAATCTTTAATTCAATTTCATTTTTAGCACTCTTTAACTTTAAGTGCTAACAATATAATAATACATTTTTTAAAATTTTTCAAGTCTTTTTTCCATTTTTTTCAAAAATTTTTATAGTTTTTTAAAGATTAGAAAAAATGACTCATTTCTGAGCCATTCTTTTTATCTTTTACCTTTATCCTTGTAATAACTTTCACGTATTTCTTTTAAGATTTTTTGTGCTTTATCATTTTGCTCTTTTGTGTGCCTTACTGCTTCAACGTTTCCTTTACTATCAGATTTTATTATTATTTTATCTGTACTTTTCGGCGTTTTTGCAGGTTTGGCTGCTTTGTTTCCACTAAAATAACTTGCTCTTGCTGCTTTTAGTGCTTTTTTAGCTCGTTTCATTTCTTCTGGTGTCAATTCACGTTTTACAGTTGGAGCTGGAACTGGTTCATATGTTGAAGAAGCATCTGTTATTCTAACTTTTTCCTTTTTATCCTTTACTTTTGGTGTTTTTCTTTCAACAACTTGCTGTTTTTTTTCTTCTTTTTCTTCAACTGATTGTTTTTCCCTTTCAGCTTTTTCTTGCTGGAGCAATCTTTCACGTTCAGCCTTTTCTTCGGCTTGCTTTCTAGCTTTTTCTTCCCTTTCTCTAGCTTTTTCCGCTTCAATTTGCTCTCTTTGATTTTTGTAGTAATCATCCCTTACTTTTCTTAAAATTGTTTGTGTACCAATAGCTAGTAATGGGATTCCTACTGCCAAAATTGAAGTTATAATTATTAATTTCTTTTTATTCTTCATGAATATTCCTCCTAATTTTACTTTAAAAATAAAGTAAATAAAATATATCTGAAGTTATTTTAAGATATTATATTTTATACAATTATCAAAAAAAATTCATCCATATCTTACCTACTAATGATACCACATTTATTTTATTTTTTCAATTTATTTTTACTTATAGTATTTTTAATAAATTCCCAAATATTTTAAACAAATTTTTAAAAACCTTTGGCATGATAATAAATATATGAAATTACCTTGCTTTTTTATTTATAATATGTTATTCTTTGCTTGTGAAAATATTGAGAAATATATTTAAATAAAATAGGAGGTAAAATGGCTTTAATTATACAAAAATATGGTGGAACTTCCGTAGCCGATGCCAAACGTGTAAAAGAAGTTGCAAAAAGGGTTGTAAAGTATAAAAAGGCTGGACATGATGTAATTGTTGTTGTTTCTGCACCAGCTGGGAGAACTGACGAGCTAATAAAACGAGCTTATGAACTGTCAGATTCTCCAAATAAACGTGAATTTGACATGCTTTTGACATCAGGAGAGCAAATTTCTATTGCATCTCTTGCCATTGCTGTTGCTGATTTGGGAGAAAAGGCAGTTTCATTAAATGCGTTTCAAGTCAATTTTAAAACAACATCTGTGCATACAAAAGCTAAAATCATTGACATTGATACCCAAATCATACAAGAAAAACTAGACGAAGGAAATGTAGTTGTGTTTGCTGGATTTCAAGGAATCACTGAAAATAATGAAATTACTACGCTTGGGCGTGGTGGTTCTGATACAACTGCTGTTGCACTGGGAGCTGCTCTTAATGCTGATGAAGTTGAAATTTATACTGATGTTGATGGAGTTTACACAGCTGATCCTAGAATTGTAAAAAACGCTAAAAAGCTGCAAACTATCTCATATCAGGAAATGCTGGAATTGGCGGCTTCGGGAGCAAAAGTGTTGCATCCAAGATCAGTTGAAATTGCTGCAAAGTATGGTATAAAAATACATTTACGTTCATCATTTGACGATTCTACTGGAACTATTGTCCAATATAATGAAAATGCTGGCGGAATAGAAAGCGAAAATATTAATATAAAAGGAGAAACTATGGAAAAAGTAAAAATTTCAGGTATCACATCTTCTAAAAATGAAGGAAAAATTACACTTTTTGGAGTACCTGACAAACCAGGAATTGCTGCAAAAGTATTTTCCAGACTTGCAAAGGAAAAAATTAATACTGACATAATTTTACAAAGTTCGAGCAGAAATAAAGAATTGAATAACATTTCATTTACTGTTAAAAGTGATGATTTAAAGGAAGCTGTTGCTATTTCAGAACAAATAAAGGAACAAATTGGAGCAGAAGGTGTTTCATTTGAAGAAAAAATTGCAAAAGTATCTGTTGTTGGAATTGGTCTAAAAAGCCATTATGAAACAACATCTGAAATTTTTGACACACTTGCAGAAAACAATATAAACATTGATATGATTTCTTGCTCTGAAATTAATGTTTCATGCATTATCCATGAAGACAATGTAGATAAAGCTGTTACTGCACTTCATAAAAGATTTATTGAAATTGATAATTAAAAAACAAAAATAAACAACTTAAAGGGAGGTCTTTTAAAAATATGAAAATAGGAATTGTTGGACTTGGAACTGTCGGAGAAGGAGTTCTTAAAGTATTAACTAACGAAAAAGAAAGCATTTTTGAAAAATCAAGAGCTGACATTGAAGTGAAATATGCTTGTGATTTAAACATTAACCGTGATTTTTCTTTTGATTTTGATAAATCAATACTTACAAATGATTACAAAAAAATATTAAATGATCCTGAAATTAAGATCGTTGTAGAACTAATTGGTGGAGAAACTGTAGCAAAACAAATAATTATTGAAGCATTTGAAGCTAAAAAAAGTGTTGTTACAGCAAACAAGGCTCTAATTGCAAAATACGGAGTGGAACTATTCCAACGTGCAAAACAAAATGGAGTATCATTTCTATTTGAAGCCGCTGTTGGTGGAGGAATCCCTATTGTAACACCTTTAATGGAAAGTTTAGTTGCAAATACAGTTACTGAAATTCGTGGAATTATGAATGGAACTTCAAACTATATTTTGACAAAAATGAAAGAAGACAGCTTATCGTTTAACGAAGCGTTAAAACTTGCCTCTGAAAAAGGATATGCAGAAGCTGATCCTACTTATGATGTAGATGGAATTGATGCAGGACACAAGATTAATATTCTTGCCTCACTTGCCTACGGAGGTTCAATCAAATTTAAAGATATGCAATTATCAGGAATAAGAGAAATCAGCACTGTTGACATTTTCTCAGCAAATCAGCTAAACTCTACTATAAAATTAATTGCAAGCTCAAAACTATTGTCTGATACATCAGCACAAATTTCTGTAGAACCAACATTAATTCCAAATAGCGAAATTTTAGCAAAAGTTGATGATGTTTACAATGCAATTGAAACAACTGGTTCTTACACAGACAAAACTTTATTTTATGGAAAAGGTGCTGGAATGGATCCTACTGCGTCAGCTGTGGTGGCAGATATTGTAAAAATTGTAACAAGAAATCACATTGAATCAGATTATTTCTTTAATTCTACAAAAGTATTTGAGATTGTTGATTCTAATACAGTAAAAGATTCTTACTATATAAGAGTTTCAGATGATTTTGATATAGAAAATTCGCCTTTTGAACTAATAAATCAAATTGAAAATTACTATATCATCTTGGCAAATAATATTTCAAAAAATGAGATTAATGAGATTTTGAAAGATGCGAAAGAAAAACTTGTATTAAGAGTCATGAAATAAAAAAGTTTTTAAGGATATTTTTTTACTAGTACTGTACCCTGTTTAAACAGCAAAAATTATATTTTAATTCTTTGGGAATATGAAGTTTGAATTCCCCTTATTAAAAAAGTTCTTAACAAATTCGCTATTTAAATGGGGTTTTTTTAGTATAAATAATAAGTACTTTTTTAAAATTCTACTTACATTGTTTATGTTTATTAAATAGTAATATAAAAAGAAAGAACTTTCTTAAGTTCTCCATAACTTTTGAAAATTCTTTCTTAATTTTTATGTTTTATTTAATTAAGTTTTCAATTCTTTCTCTTACTTGCGGTACTGTTAGACCGATAATTACTTGAATTGCTTTACCTTTTCTAACTACTCCATGTGCTCCACCAGCTTTAAATGCAGCGTCTTTTGCTAATTTTGATTCATCTTTTACACTAACTCTTAATCTTGTTGCACAGTTATTCAATTCTTCAATATTATCTTTTCCACCTAATGCTTCAAGAATGATTATTGCTTGATCCATATACTGATCATCTGAAGAACCTGAAGTTGCTGCACCTTCACCATGTTTAGCTTTATAGTCAGCTTTTGTATAAAGTTTCATTTCTTCATCTTCATCTTCTCTACCTGGTGTTTTTAAATTCATTTTTTGAATTAAGAATTTAAATACGAAGAAGTATATTACTGTAAATATTAATCCTATTACTATTTGAATAATTACTGTTCCAGAGTGATTTTTAAACATTGGTATCCAGTTTAAGAAAAGGAAGTCAAGAAGTCCTCCACCCATATTTCCAACTACTCCAAAAGCATACATTGTTGCTGCCATTGTTGCTGCTAAGAAAGCGTGAACTGCAAACAATACTGGAGCTATAAATAAGAATGTAAATTCTAATGGTTCAGTTATTCCTGAAACTACTGCTGTAAATACTATTGGTATTAATAATGCCGCTACCGTTTTCTTTTTCTCAGGTTTTGCAGTAGCATACATAGCAAGTGCTATTCCTGCTGCACCAAATATTTTTGAGTTTCCATGTAATGCAAATCCACCACCTGGGAATAAAGTTTTTAATGCTTCTGTACTTTGAGCAAATTCTTTTATGTGTTCAACCCAGAAAACTTGAATTCCGTTAGGAACTACTGCCGGACCAAATACAAATGGTGTATAAACAAAGTGGTGTAATCCTGTAGGTATTAATATTCTTTCTAAGAATGTATAAACCCATACTCCCAATACTCCTGAAGCTTTCATAAATCCTTGCATTGCACCAATTCCCATTTGAACTTTAGGCCAGATTAATACTGTTAAGAATGCACAAGGAATCATAACTACAAACCCTACTATGTATACAAATACTGAACCTTGGAATACTCCTAAGAAATCAGGTAACTTTTTATCAAAGTATTTATTATGTAAATATACTACTAGTGCTGCGATTAGAATACCACCGAATAAACTTGTATCTATTGTTGGAACCCCAGCTATTGCAGAATAACCTGTTACACCGTCTGCTATTTGTTTAGCTGCATCTATTCCGTAGAATACTTTTAATATCGCTGATACAAAATAGTTAAATGTCATATATAATGCAAATGTTTCTAAACATGCTCTTGCATTTGTCTTTGTTGCCAAACTTATTGGTAATCCTATTGCAAATAATAATGGCATTTGTCTAAATACTGTCCAACCACCTTCTGCAACTACATACCAGAAATTATACCACATTGATCCTTCTTCAGCAATTTTCCCTACAACTTGCGTATTAGTGAATACTGATGCTAGTCCTACTACTATCCCCGTAAATGCAAATAATAGAACTGGTGCCATCATTGCTCCACCAAAACGTTGGATTTTTTTCATCATTTTTACTACCTCCTAAAAATTTTTATATATTTGATTTATTTTTTCCTTATATTAAATATACCACACTTTTTTAAAATGTCAATACATTTACGTATATCTTTTTTCTATCAATTTTTTTAAAAATTCGTTATGTTATTAAAAACCTCCGATTATTACTAGGTTTTTTGTTAGTTTAACATTATGATTTCATTTTAAAATTATCATTTATTAATCAAAATTTAAATTTCTAATTCCAATTCTATTCCAAAATGATCTGATATTATTCCTTTATTTTCATTATTAAAAATAACTTTACTTTCTTTTACTTTTATTTCTTTATTACTAAATATATAGTCTATTCTCTTTTGAGATTTATCATGATCCCATCCATGAATTCCTTTATCAACAGTTACCCCATGGTCTTTTTTTTCAGCTAAAACATATGTATCATATAATCCTTGGTTTAAAATATTTTGATAATCTTCAGGATTTCCATTGGCATCTGTATTAAAGTCTCCCATTAATATTTTTAAATTATCTGTTTTAGATCTTTTCAAAATATTTCTCAAATTTTCTCCCATATCTTCAGTTTCACAATTTGGTAAATTCATATGACAACTGTAAAATTCAATATCCTGTCCTTTATAATCAATAGTGATACTAACAATTCTTCTTGCCGATATTGTTCTTACTGATTGTGCAAAAGTACAGTAAAACTCATCTTCAGCCTTGATTTTATGTCTTGTTATTATTGCCACACCTTCATTATACTTACTAAATCCAATATGTGAGTTACTCCAGTGATAATAATAATCTGTGTCTGTATATTCCTGTAATTTTTCCAAAAGTACCCATCCATAGTTTTCCTGTCTTATATCATCAAAAATTATAGGATTGTTCATAAGTTGATTTACTTCCTGCATCGCTATCACATCATACTGCTTTTCTGCAATATCTCGTGCTAAAATATCAATTTTTTCCATTTGATTTTCTTCCAGCCATGCATGAACATTAATTGTTAATAATTTCATTCTTGTACTCCTTATACGTTTTTTTTATTTATAAAATTTATTTTTCTTCCAAATATTTTTTTATAAGATTGTCACAATTTTCTCTATTTTGAATCATTAAGTTAAATATGTTATCTTTTTCGGCTTTTAATTCATCCAAATCAACATATTCTTTTGTTTTAAAGACATAACCTAATATATCTAAATTACAGCCTTTTTTTAATACTGCTTCATTTGAAATTAGTCTAGAAATACCATTTATTTCTTTTTTACTTCTAAAAACTTCTACTAATTCCTTGTAATTTTCAGGTTTTATTTTGTCACTGCCTTTTTCAAAGAAATTTTGTGCCTGAATAAATAATATATTATTTCTATTAGTTTTATCATCGTTAAAAATTATTACTTGATTTTTCAATATATTATTAAAAGGCATTGAAACAATACATTTTATTTTATCCATTTTTATAATTTCTTCTATTTTGTTACTATCCATTAGATAAAAAGCGTCTTTTTCAATCATTCCTTTTTTATTTTTTATAAAAAAATCATATATTGTTTTTTCATTATTCTCTTTTTTTGTCAAAATTTTTACTGTGTTTTCTGAATTTTCGAGATTTGCCATAGCATTTAAAATCTCAATGATTGTATTTTTATCATTTTTATTTATTTTCTCTCCGTAAAAATTATTATTTTCAAAAAAATCATTATTATATAAAATTTCATTCTTTTGAATATTTAAAAACTCTGCAGATAACTCATTAATACTTTTATCATGCATAATAGACATATTAATTACACCATCTGCATAATTTTTGACTATTTTTGCATATCTACCTCTTAAAATATCTAATTTTAAATCCATTTCTGATTGTTTTAAGCTTTCGATAAATTCGGCTGTATCAGGATAATTAATTACAAAATCATATGTTTCTGCAAACATATCTATCTTATTTGATAGTTTTTCTATATTTTCCAAATAACTACTTTGAAAATTATATTCAAATCCAAGATTGTTTAAATATTCTAAAAATAAATAATTATCATCTCGTAAATTTTCTAGTTCTTCCCCCACAACTTTACTCACAGAAGCAATATATAAGAGAAGCGACATTTTAAGGATTGATGATTTTTGATAATTTTTATTATTTTCCAATTCTTCCATTATAAGTTCAAAAAATCTATTCTTCATTTATTATCACCTTATTTTCCGCCAGAATTTTTTCTTCTATATACTTTTTCTTAAGCTGTAAATATTCCATTGTGCTTTCTTCTTCTGTTTCAAAATTATTTATTATTTCTACCATTCTATCCTGTACTTCTCTTTCAGGCAAGTCTATATCAAGCTCTACAATATCAGTTTTGTTTACTGCCCTTACAGCACTCATTGTCTTGTATTTTTTTTCAAAATAAAGCAATAATAACTCTGTTTTCAAAAGCCATTGCAGGTATTTAGGATTTACCTTTTCATTTGCTCTCAAAATAAAATAAAGTGTAGCTGGTAATACATTTTCATAATCTTTATCCACATATACAACTTCTATTTTACTTCCCTTAGCTTGAAATAGTACATCATTTTTTCTTACAAAATATTTTTCATTTATTTTATTTTTTCCATCTCTATATCTTTCTGGAACTTCTGCATTTTCAAAACTTTCTATCTTTCCATTATTTACAAGGGTTGGATTTAATAAAAGATAGCCAGTCTTTGAATCGGCTGTTTTTACATTTAATGGTGCTATTATATCTACATTATCCCCTAATTTCATTTTTTCACTTCCTTTTCCATTTCCTGCTTCTGTAAATATTATACCATAAAAAAATATGGAATACTATAAGATAACATGTTTTGATTTGTATATATTAAAAAAAACTTTTATTTTAATTATTCTCTTTGACTTTTGTAAAATCAGTAAAACATCCTTTGTTTTCTTTAATGTGTGCATTTTCTTCCGCAATGTTTTTATTTTTAAAGCTTACAACATCTTCAGCATTCTCAACAAATAATGTTGTTCCTTTAGCTTTTAACTTTACTCCACATTTAAATTTAAACACTCTGTTTTTTACTCCATTTTCGAGCAACATATCGTATCTGTTTTTAGAAAATTTTTCTATAACTAATGAAGTATAGTTTCCTATGTTACTATTTCCTACCATTGCTGTTTGTTCTAAATATGTATCTGTTTTTCCGCTGTAATAAAGATTATTTGTTGTAACAGAAAAAATAGCATTTGGCTCTAAAGGTATTATTTTTTCTTCTCCCACAGTTGAAATTATATTTTCATTGTCTAATTCTGTATCCTCTTGATTTCCTTGTATTTCAGAAGATCCCAATGATGTTGTTATCCAATAAATTGTTAAACAAAATACTATTAATATTATTGAAAAAATAATATTTATACCATTTTTATTATTATTACGTGTATATGTTTTAACCTCTTTTTTATGACTAATTCTGATACTTTTATTTATTTGATTTACAGTATTACTACTTTTATTCGCTTGTAGTTTTTCTCGTTTAACTTCATCTAATTTTTCTTGCAATACAGTGATTGATGAATTTTCAGCCCAGTATAATTTCGCATCATTCAAATATTTTTGTGCTTCTGCAAACTTAGATTTTTTTATAGCTCTTAGAGCTTCAATACACAAATTTTCTGATTTTTCGGCATATCTGCTTTGTCTTATTTCTCGTTTAGATTTATTACTTTCAATATTTTCATTTGTTTTATTTGAAATATTTGAAGTTATATATGGTATTTTATTTTCTTTACAAAATCCAATTACAATGTTTTGTGCTTCATTCTTATTTTTTAATATTTTATCAATTTTATGAATACATTCGTTAGCAGGAATTTTATTTTTTGTTAAATTATGAACCTGCTCTATTTTCTCTAATTCCTTGTATACTTTCAAATACTTTAAATGCTGCAAATAATCATCATATTTTTTTATTTTATTTTTATCATTTAACATTAATTCACAAGCACTATATAGCTTTTTTTTGGCAGAAGTTTCATTGTCAAACTTAATCAATTTTTTTCGATTGTCATCAATTTGCTGTTGTATTAAATTTTTTATATTCAGTCCTTCTGAAACCAGAAAATCATATAAATTATCCTTGCTTAATATTTCTAGATACTTCTCAAATGCTGAAAATTCATAAAACTCATCAAATTTTATATGAACATATTTCAAAAATTTTTGGTATACTTTCACATCGTATTCTTTTTGTTCTATTTTTAATCCGCTTTTTTCTATCCGTTCTCGTACAAGATTTTCCTTCCTTCGAGTTTTATTAGCAATCTCTGTTACTATTTTTTCAGTAACTGTAACTCCACCAAGATATTTTAAAAAGTCGTCTATTGGTTCAAATAGCTTTTGTTGTGCGTCTTCGATAAGTTCTTTTCTTTTAGTTTCATCTAGCATTTCTTTCTGTATAATGCCACTTTTGGCCAAATTATTATATTTTTTATATTTTTTTCCATCAAATGGATCACTTTCTTTTGCCAACCAATGCCGCTTTTTCTCTTCAATTCTAGCTTCTATCTTTTTTTCATTTTCTTCAGGAACTGGATAATATTCTAATTCAAGTATTTCATACCAATTATTGCGTATTTTGGCTATTTTTTTGTTCTCTTCTGCCATTTTTTAAACTTCTTCCTCCTTCCATAGAAAATTATTTTGAATTTGCAATTATAAAACTATAATTTTGTTATTTCATACTACTAAATTATTTAGTATTTATCAGTTCAATTTTAAACTCAAATATGTTAATCATTATTAAGAATTTACTATAATACCGCTATTCCCTGTGATTTTTGTGTCAATCTTTCTAACTCTTCCTTTGTCATTACACCTTTTGTTTCAAATTTTACATTAACTTGCTTATTCCCAGTTTTATCTAATCCTTTTACTTCTAAAATCCCTTCTTTATTTAATTTAAGAGTAATTTCAACTGGCGAGCCAGCAGGTGTATTTTTAGGTAATTCTAACACTGCATCTCCTATTTTCAAATCCTCATCCACTTCAAAATATTTATCCATGTAATCATTTTCATAGATTTCAATGTCAACTGTAGCTTGATTATCATAAAGTGTACTAAAATTACCTGATACTTCCAAAAATCCACTAGGCATTGCCTCGTTTTTTATTATCATATTAAAACAACTTTTAATGCCTTCTTTATTTTCTACTTTTACAGCAAAACTTTTTGTTGTTGCTATAACAATTTCCCTCGTATTTCCACCAATACTCATCATTTCAGGAGAAAATGTTAAATTTTCCTTATAATCTTGTGCTTTCAACTCTTTTTCATCGCCATTAACTGTAACTTTCACTTCTTCATTTGATTCAAAGTCCTTCGCTGTAAGACTTTTTTGATTGTTCACATAAACATTTACAGCATGAATTGCTGCCCCTTTTGCTACAGCTTCATCTGGTTCAAGAATTTTAATTTCAATTTCACTGAAATTTTTGGCAAGTGCTTTCTTAACTTGCGGCATTCTCGTAGAACCACCAACCAACAGAATCTCATCAATTACATCATATCCTTTATTTTTTGCAACTTCAATAGCTTCTTTAGTTTTCTTCAATGTTTCATTTAATAGAGTAGATGTTATTTCATCAAATTCATCTCTAGTTATTGTCACTTTTTCTCTATTTCCCATAACTTCCAACATATCTCCAGCTTGACTTCTCGAAGTTAATTGTTTTTTTATTTTTTCTGCTTTCAATCGTAAATCTTGTTTTGCATATTCGTCAAATTCAATATCATAACCTATTTTTTCGACAAACTGATTAGCTAAATATCCAATTAATACCTCATCCCAGTTTTTCCCACCTAAATCATGGTCTCCATCTGAACAAATAACTTCAATTTTATCAGCACTTATCCTCATAATGGTTACATCAAATGTTCCACCGCCAAGATCATAGATTAAAATTGTTTTTTCATCCTGTTCCTTTGCACATCCATAATATAGTGCTGCTGCTGTTGGCTCACTTATGATTTCCAACACATTTAGCCCTGCAATTTTACCCGCATTTTTTGTGGCTGTACGTTCTGCTGTACCAAAATAAGCTGGACAAGTTATTACAACATCTTTAACTTCCACTCCTAGCTGTTCTGACGCATCTTGCGTTAATTTCCTCAAGATAAATGCTGAAATTTCCTCAGGCGTCTTATCTTCCCCATTATAGTTAATTGCAAAATCAGTTTTTCCCATCAACGTTTTTACGAGCATAACTGTTGTTTCAGGATTTAATACTGCTTCAGCTTTTGCATCAGCTCCAACAATAACATTATCTCCTTCAAACGCAACCACAGAAGGTGTTATATTGTCTCCATCATTATTTTTTATCACTTCCGCTCTTGCCGTATCATCTACCCGTGCTATACATGAATACGTTGTTCCCAAATCAATTCCAAACACATATTTTGACATTTTTATTCTCCCTTCATTTTATCATTTTCTTCGTCTTTTTGATGAATATAAACTTCTACTTTTTCAGGAAAAATTACTTTTCCTTTGTACATATAACCACTGCTCAAAATATTATAAATTTTACCATGTAGTTGTTTATCTGAAGTGTCAATTTTTTTTATTATTTTTTGCTTTTTCCCATCAAAATCTAAATTTTCTTCATTCTTTGTATCATAAATTTCTATATTATTGTTATCAAGAATCATTTCGATTTCTTCAATATAACTTTGAAGTAATTTTAACTTTTCCTCATCCGTTTTTTCCTTAAAATTTCCCAAACCTCTTTTCATACTTTCCTTCATGTTTATCAAATCAAATATAAGAGGCTTTATAAGCTGAAAATGTAAATCATTCCTATATTCTTGAATTTCTTTGTGAAGTTTATCCGCAATTTCTTTTTCAAAACTCGTACTCTGAATTTTTTTCAAAAATAATTCATTCATTCCATCTAGCTTAGTATTAATATTTTCAATATTTTCTAATATTTCATCAATTCTATTATTATCACTGTGTTCAACTTTCCAATTAATATTTCCCTTTTCTTCCATCTCCTCTTTTTTCATAATTTTCATCCCTTCTCCTAAATTTAGATATTATCTTTATTTCATTCTTAATTTTGATATAAAAAATTAGCAATAATTAAAAATTGTAACTATTCTATCTAAACTTTAATATTTTTCTGAGTAAAAAAATTAAACTTCTCCCTTTTTTATTCATTTTTTATTATTTTTAAAATAACATTTCTCTTAAAACTCTTAATTTTTATTTAAAAATCAAGTATCTATAAAATTAATTGTTTTAATTATACCATATTCATTATTAAATTTCATTAATTTTTTTTGTAGAGACCAAAAAATGCCATTTGAATTCTTTGTTATTCATATTTCAAAACAATATAGAGCTTTAAAAGTATTACCATATAAATAGTTTAAAATTCATTAAAACTTTTCAATTCTCAATATCTTAAAAAATCTTTTAGAAATAAATTTTAAGAAAAAAAAGACTAAGTTCTAAAAAATTAACTTTTTAGAAAAATAGTCCCTATTATTTTTGTAGACAAATCATTTATTATTTCTTATTTTTTTCAGAATTAATATTATCCTTAGTTTCAGAATCTAGTTTTTCTTTATCAGAAATTATTTTTCCTCCCAGCATTCCAGCCAATACAGATTTTAAATCAATTCCTGTTGAATCTGTAATACCATCATTAATTTGAGCAATTGATTTTGTAATATCTCTAACTAATTTAGAAGTATTTCCATCACCATACATAGTTATTTTATCAATATTATTAAGTGGAGCAGCAACATTTTTTGAAATTTCTGGCAATGCTTTAAAGTACATTTCCA
Source organism: Leptotrichia sp. HMT-225 (assembly GCF_030644325.1). Classification (NCBI taxonomy): domain Bacteria; kingdom Fusobacteriati; phylum Fusobacteriota; class Fusobacteriia; order Fusobacteriales; family Leptotrichiaceae; genus Leptotrichia; species Leptotrichia sp. HMT-225. The sequence continues at coordinate 1,651,596 of NZ_CP130323.1, forward strand.
TAATTGCAGCATTTCCATATTTTTTCATTGCATCAGCTTTTTTATCTATTCCTTCGGCTTCAGCAAGAGCTTTTGCTTTTATTGCTTCAGCTTCGGCAAGTCCTATTTCACGTTTACTTTGAGCTTCTGCCAATGCTTTTAATTTAATACTTTCTGCTTCTGCTTGAGCCTTTAATTTTATACTTTCAGAATCAGCTTGTGCTTTGATTTTCATAGCTTCTCCCTCCTGTTGTGCCATTATTTTCAAGGCTTCAGCTTCTTTCGTCTTTTGGTAAAGGATTGCTTCGGCTTCTCTTTGTTCTTCAATCAGTTTACTTTCAGCCTGTTTCGTCTTTCTATAAAGTTCTGCATCTGATTTTATTTGATTATCTACTTTGATTTCAGCTTCTAATTTTGCCTGATTTGTTTTTATTGCCTGTGTTTCACGAGTAAAGTTACTTTCCCCCTGAACTTCTTCCAGTTCTTTTCTTTTTCTTTCAGTTTCTAGTTGATAAGTCATATCTGCAGAGGCTTTTTTCGTATCTGACTCAATTTTTAAATCTGCTTTTTTTATTTCTAGTTTATTTGTTTTTTCAGCAATTTCTTCTGCTACTTTTAATTCAATGTCCTTTGCTTCTTTATCTGCATTAGCTTTTGCAATAGCAATTTCCTTTTCAGCTTGTGCTTTGGCGATACTTGCATCTTTTGAAATTTTTGAAATATTTTCAATTCCTAAATTATCAATTACCCCTTTTTCATCCATAAACGACTGTACAGCAAATGAAACTACGACAAGACCCATTTCCCGTAAGTCTGGGGATACATTTTCTTGAACTTTCACATTAAATTCTTTTCTATTTTGAACCATATCCTTCAAGTTCATTTGTCCTATAATTTCACGTAAATTTCCTTCCAGCACTTCCTTTACAGATTCACCAATATATTCGCTTTTTTTATTTAAAAAGTTTTTAGAAGCAATATTCAAAATTTCTGGCTCTTGTGAAATTTGTAGTTTTACAATTGCATCAGCCTTTATATTGATAAAATCATTTGTTGGAACAAAAACCGAAGTGTTAACATCTACAGAAAATAACGATAGATCTAGATAATCCACTCTTTCAAAATATCTCAAATAAAAAGCCAATTTCCCAGTCACAACTCTTCTTTTAAATCCACTTATAAATGCTGCCCTATCCATAGGAACACGAATAAATCCAACAAGCGAAAGTACAAAAATAATTAGCAAAACACTCGATATCGGAATAAAATTTCCTAATAAAAATGCCATATTTACCAACTCCTTATTTTTTATTTACAACTATAAATTAATAAACTTATTAAAAAACGAAAGAAAGGGCATGAAATATCATACCCTTATAAAATAAATTAATCTAAGAAAAACAATTTTTACCAAAACTTATAAAAATATGAATATTTTTTATTTAAAATTAGTAAGTCTTTTAATTTTTCAAAATTATACATTTCTTCTTTCACGTTCCCTTCTTTCTCTTCTTGAAAGGGGACGGTGTGATTCATTTGGTGTTCTATCTGAAATATCATCACCTATCATCTCATTTTCTTCATGCTCGTATCTTACATTTGAAACTTCTTCGTGAGTCAAGTTGTTTGTATCTTCTTCACTACGAACTCTTAATTTTAAGATAAACGAGCTCGTTTCACGTTTTATAGCGTCAATCATTTCATTATAAATCTCATAAGCCACAATTTTATAATCATGAATAGGATTTCTTTGTCCATAAGAACGTAGTCTTATTCCTTCACGCAGTTCTGTTAAATCTTTCAAATGTTGTCGCCATTTAGAATCTAGTACTTCCAGCATAATGTATCTTTCAATTCTTCTAAAAATTTCTTCTCCAATTGCTTCTTCTTTTTCATCATAAATTCTTACCAAATCATTGTAAACACTATTTGAAATCTCATCTGCACTTGCATTTGCTAAATCTGCTGAAACTTCATATTCAAATATTTCGTGAAGTTTATCTGATAATAAATTGAAGTCTTTCTCCCCATTATCTTCACCAACATAGGCAGAATGCACAATATCATCTACAGTATCTGAAATCATATTTGTAATTAACTCTTTCAAGTTTTCATTTTTCAAGATAGCATCCCTTTGTTCATAAACAACTTCCCTTTGAGTATTATTTACATCATCATATTCGATAAGGCTCTTTCTTGATGAGAAGTTTCGGCTTTCAATACGTTTTTGAGCATTTTCAACAGATTTACTTATTTGTTTGTGACGAATTTCTTCATCTTCGTCAATTTTTAACATTTTCATCATGCTTTTTAATCTATCTCCACCAAATAATCTCATCAAATCATCATCAAGCGACAAATAAAACTCTGATGTTCCAGGATCTCCTTGACGCCCTGCCCGTCCTCTTAACTGATTATCAATACGTCTACTTTCATGTCTTTCTGTTCCTAAAATAAATAATCCACCAGCTTGAATCACTTTTTTCTTGTCTTCTTCACATTCTTTTACATATGCTCTGTAAACATCTTCATACTCAGGTGTTCCTTTTACAGCAACTTTTGTAGCAAACGACTCTGCATCTCCTCCAAGTTTAATATCCGTTCCACGTCCTGCCATATTTGTTGCAATTGTTACTGTTTTGAAACGCCCTGCTTGTGCTATAATTTCTGCTTCTCTTTCATGGTGTTTCGCATTCAATATTTCATGTGGTATTTTAGCTTTTTTCAATAATGCAGATACTTCTTCTGAATGCTGAATTGAAGCTGTACCAACAAGAACTGGCTGCCCTTTCTGGTAAAGTTCTTCTATTTTTCTTGCAATTGCTTTATATTTTGCATTCTTATTCATATAAATAACATCGGGCAGGTCTACTCTAGCAACAGGTTTATTTGTAGGCACTACAATAACTTTTAAGCTGTAAATTTGTTTAAATTCGTCTTCTTCTGTTTTTGCAGTCCCTGTCATTCCTGATAATTTTTCATACATTCTGAAATAGTTTTGTAATGTAATTGTCGCAAGAGTTTGGTTTTCTCCAGCAACTTCCAATTTTTCCTTTGCTTCGATCGCTTGATGTAGTCCATCTGAATAACGTCTTCCTTCCATCAAACGTCCAGTGAACTCATCTACTATAATAACTTCATTGTCATCGTTTATAATATAATCTCTATCTAGTTTAAACAATTCTTTTGCTTTCAATGCTTGTGTTAAAAAGTGAGTAAGTTCTACATATTCTGGCGAATATAAATTATCAATTTTTAACATTCTTTCAACATTTTTAATTCCTTTATCAGTAATTGTAACTGTGTGTGATTTTTCATCAACTTCATAATCTTCCCAATCTTCGTCAGGAATTACCGTATTTTTCTTATCTTTAATTTCCTCAGTTTTGTAACTTCTTTTTAATTTTTTGGCAACTTCTGAAAAAGTGTTGTACCATTCTGTAGTTTCTTCTGCTGCTCCCGAAATAATAAGTGGCGTTCTTGCCTCATCAATTAGGATTGAATCTACCTCATCGACAATAACGTAGTTATGTCCACGTTGTACTTTCTCATCAAGCTCTCCAACCATATTATCTCTCAAATAATCAAATCCAAATTCATTATTTGTTCCATAAGTAATATCACAATTATAAGCAGCTTTTCTTTGTTCTGGGGTAATGTTTCCAACAACAACTCCAGAAGTCAATCCCAAAAACTCAAAAAGTCCTGCCATAATATCTCTATCCCGTTTTGCAAGATAATCATTAACCGTTACAACGTGTACTCCTTTACCTGGCAATGCGTTCAAATAAATTGGCAGTGTTGCCATCAGAGTTTTTCCTTCCCCCGTCTTCATTTCTGCGATGCAACCTTTATGAAGTATCATTCCACCAATGAGCTGAACATCATAGTGACGCATACCCATAAGTCTTTTAGAAGCTTCCCTAACTGTTGCAAATGCCTCCACTAATATATCGTCAAGTGTTTCTTTTTCTAATCTTTCTTTAAATTCAACTGTTTTATGGCTTAATTGCTCATCTGTCAGTTTTTCAAAAAGTGGTTCAATCTCGTTAATTTTGTCTACCAATTTTTGCATTTTTTTGATTTCTCTCTCATCTGATGTACCAAATATTTTTTCTCCTATTTTTTTTAACATTTTCTAATTTTTCCTTTCGTATATTAAATTTTTAAAATTACAGGTTTCAAAATATTTGATTCCTATTCTCGTGTTCGCAAATTATTTTCATCTTTTTTCATTAAAAAAGCACTAATATTTCCAATACTTTTAGGAATTTTATCATAAGTTTTATAAAAAACGATATTTTGATTTTTTTCAAATGACAAAAAAAGGCTATCTTTATGTTTTTCCTTTTCTTTTTCCTTACGTTTTCCAATTTTCTTCAATTCCTTTGTCAATCGTCTATTGTTTACAGTTTCAATTTGATTAATTTTCACAATCAAATCTCGAATATCCTCATGGGTCAAATCATTCTCATCTACAAAAACACTTAATTTATGACTAAAACTAGGTGTTCCTAAAAGACTCGAATAAGTCATCATAAAAAGAATACAAGTCATAACAAGCATTACTCTTTTTCTTTTATCTATAACTATTTTTATCACTCCTAAAATTTCAATGTTTTAGTTTATTAAAAACTTATTTATTATATCATATTATTGTGCTTTTTGTCTATTATAAAAAAAATGCCTTTGACAGAATAAAAAATTAAAAATTTAATCCTAAAAATTCCATCAAACGCATTTATAAAACTTTAAAATTATTCTATTATTTCTAAAATTGCCTTCGGTTCTTCAACTTTTTCTGGTGTTATTACATATGCATCCAAAATCATATTTTTAGAATCTTGCACATTTTTGTCATCATTGTAATATATTTCGGCGATTTTTTCATTTTTTGATACTTTTTCTCCAACTTTTCTAAAAATATTAATTCCAACTGCATGATCAACTTCATCTTCTTTTTTTGCACGTCCAGCACCTATAATCATTGCAGCTTTCCCAATTTCTTCTGTCTTTATTTTTTTTACATATCCTTCATTTTCAGAAAAAATTTCCATTACAGAGTTAGCTTTCGGAAGTAAGTTATAGTCATTTATAAGCTCTTTATTTCCACCGCTTTCTCCAATAAATTCTGCTAATATTTGCAACGCACTTCCATTTTTTATTACTTCGTCAATTTTTTCTTTTGCTTCACTAAGCTCTGTTAATTCACCCTTTTCTTTCAAGGCAAGTCCTGCGATAGTGTAAACAACTTCTTTTACGTCAGCTGCACAATTTCCTTTTAGAAACTCAATAGCCTCAATAATTTCATTTGCATTCCCAACTGCGTGTCCAAGCGGTTCATCCATATTACTAAGCACAACTTTAACTTTTCTTCCAGCACCTTTTCCAATTTCAATCATTCTTTGAGCCAATTTTTTAGCTTGTTCCAAATCTTTCATAAAAGCTCCATCCCCAACTTTTACATCAAGAATTATAACATCTGAATAAATTGCTAATTTTTTACTCATAATACTACTTGCAATTAATGGAATACTTGGTACAGTTGCAGTTACATCACGCAAAGAATATAATTTTTTATCAAGAGGAACAATTTTGTCACTATAGCCCATCAGCCCAACTCCCGTTTTATTGGCAATTTTTACAAGCTCTTCTTTTGTTGCTGAAAACTTAAATCCTTGAATTGATTCAAACTTGTCAATTGTTCCTCCAGTATGTCCAAGTCCTTTTCCAGATAGTTTCACATTTCCCATTCCAAGTGCTGATAAAATAGGAGAAAGTATTACTGTAACTTTATCTCCCACACCTCCTGTACTATGCTTGTCTACAAGAAATTTATCTATTTCATCAAATTTTATAACATCTCCAGAATCTCTCATTACCATTGTAAATTTTAACAGCTCTTCCTGTGTCATATCATTAAAGTAAACTCCCATAAGAAATGCTGACATTTGATAATCAGGTACATTTCCAGCCAAATATTCATTTAATAAAAATTCTATCTCTATATCAGATAATTTAAGATTATCACGCTTTTTTTCAATTATATCAACTGCTCTCATAAAATCATCTCCTAAATATTTTGATATTATTAAATTCCATTTTAAAAATTAAAATCTTTTTATTCCAATTTCAGATTAATAGTTTAATAAAAATTTTAAGGTAAAGAATAAAGAAAAGATAAAAAGGTTGCAAAAGAATGGCAATCAATCAATTTCCACTCTCAAACAACCATTTATTATTGTACTGAGTATTCAAATAACTTATTTTAGTAAATTTTTACACTTTAATTTTTATGTTTTATTTTTTGAAAAATAATTATAATGCAGGTTTTACTTGAATTTTACCATCTTTAATGTCTTGTTTAATTTGTTCAAGACGTTTGATGTTTTCTTCTCCAATTTTATCTTTTGTAAATTCAAAGTTAGTTGTTCCTACTCCATTTTCCTTAACTCCAAAAGTTTGAACTTTTGCTTCAAATTTTCCATCCATAGTAGCTTTTATAATATCAAATACTGTATTATCAACATATTTCATCATAGATGTCAAAATTATTCCTGGATATAAGTTATCTTGGTTAGAATCCACTCCAATTCCATAAACATTTTTTTCTTTAACTGCTTGGAAAACCCCTAGTCCACTTGCTCCAGCAGCATGATAAATAACATCTGCACCTTGTTGAATTAATGTTTCAGTTTTAGCTTTAGCTGATGCTTGATCATTAAATGAGTTATTTCCTCCAATATAAACAGGTAAAACTTTGATGTCAGGTTTTATATATTGTGCACCTTGTGCATATCCTGCATAGAATCTCTTGATTAGATCACTTTCATTTGCACCAACAAATCCAACACTTCCTGTTTTATCCATCATTGCAGCTAATGCACCTACTAAGAATGATCCTTCATGTTCTTTATATAAAATAGAAGCAACATTTGGTAAACCTTCTACAGTTTCATCAATTATTGCAAATTTTTGATCAGGGAAAGTCTGAGCCACTGCAACTAAAGAATCTTTCATACTATATCCAACTGCAATAATCAAGTCAAATTCTCCAGATTCAGCAAATTGTGTCAAAGCATTTTTAGCTTCTGTTGATGGATCTTTTGGTTCATACTCTTTAAAAGTTATTCCTAATTCTTTCTGAGCTTTTTCTAATCCTCTAAAAGTTGCATCATTAAATGATTTATCTCCTTTACCACCTGTAGAATATACTACTGCAACAGCTTTTTTAGAATTCGCTGCATCTGCAGATGTTTTACCATCTTTCACTTGATCTCCAGTAGCTGGTTTATTTCCACAAGCTACAACTAACATTAGTGCAAAAATCACACTAAAAATTGTTACAATCTTTTTCATTTTCTCCTCCTAAAAATTTTATATTTAATTTCATACTTAATTATACCCCATTTTTTTCAATTTTAAAATAGTATATTCATAATTTTTTTAAATTTTTTTATAAAAAATCAAACTATCAAAAAATATGAGTTCTTATATCTTTCAATAGTTTGATTTAAAAAAATATTTTACTACGAATATATTTTTTATTAGTCAACTAACGTTGGATTAAAATCTTCAACCCAAGGCAATCCAAACTTGTTTAACGCATCCATAAATGGATCTGGATTCATTTCTTCTACATTGAATACTCCTGGTTTTTTCCATTCTCCAGTAAGAACCATTGCAGCCCCTATCATTGCAGGCACTCCTGTTGTGTAAGAAATAGCTTGTGAGCTAACTTCTTTGTAACATTCCTCATGATCGCAAACATTGTATACATAATAAGTTTTTTCTGCGCCATCTTTTTTACCTCTAAAAATATTTCCAATGTTTGTCTTACCTTTTGTTCTAGGCCCAAGTGAAGCTGGATCAGGTAATACTGCTGTTAAAAATTGTAACGGAACAATTTGCTTTCCTTCAAATTCTATTGGCTCAATAGAAGTCATCCCAACATTTTCAAGCACTTTTAAGTGAGTCAGGTAACTTTGTCCAAAAGTCATAAAGAATCTAATTCTTTTAATACCTTTAATATTAACTGCAAGCGATTCTAATTCTTCATGGTGCAGTAAGTACATATCCTTTTCACCAATTTGTGGGAAATTGTATACTCTTTTAATTTCCATCGGTTCTGTTTCTACCCATTTTCCATCTTCCCAGTAACTTCCATTAGCTGTCACTTCTCTAATATTAATTTCTGGATTAAAGTTTGTTGCAAACGGGTAACCGTGATCTCCTGCATTTGCATCAAGAATGTCAATGTAATTTATTTCATCAAAATAATGCTTTTGTGCATATGCTGAAAACACTCCAGTAACACCTGGATCAAATCCACTTCCTAAAATGGCAGTAATCCCAGCCTTTTCAAATTTTTCTCTATAAGCCCATTGCCATTTATACTCAAATTTGGCTGTGTCCAAAGGCTCATAATTTGCTGTATCCAAATAATCAGTCTTAGTTTCAAGACAAGCATCCATAATTGTCAAATCTTGATATGGTAAAGCCACATTTATCACAATATCAGGCTTATATTCATTAATCAATGCCACTAGCTCAGGCACATTATTTGCATCCACCTTTGCAGTCTGAATCTCAATTCTTCCAGCATATTTACTTTTTTCAATTCTTTCCTTGATTTCATCACATTTTGCCTTTGTACGGCTGGCTATCATGATTGAACTAAATACTTCTGAATTTTGTGCACATTTGTGGCACACTACATTTGATACGCCTCCAGCTCCGATTACTAATGCTTTTTTTCCCATTAATTTTCCTCCTCAATATAAATTTATTCTTATAAAATATTATTTCCAAATCTTTTTGATCATTTATCTTTAATAATATTTTTCTGTCTTTCTTTGTCCATATTATACTGTAAAATTTTTATTCTGTAAATTACTTTTTTACTATTTTATAAATATTTCAACTTTTTAAGTTGAAACACAAAAATTATTGTATCTCTATATTTATTTGAACAAATTAAACATAAATAAAAAATACTCAGACAACAAATAACCTAGCTGTTTGAGTATTTTTTTAAATTTATTTTATATTATTTCTTCACAATAAAAAGTTTATCATCGTTACTGTATTCCACCAAGAAAATATCATTAATATCTAGAACATTGTACTTTGCCAGCTCTTCCTTAAGCCATTCATCATTTTTTCCAATATGCACTAAGTTATCTTCCATTATTTTACCTTCGGAAACTAATAAATTTGAATAATTTTCATCGTTTTTCTGTATAACAATTAATTGTCCATTTGATTCCATAAATGCATCTTCAATCTCTGATACTTTGAAAATACCTTTTGTTCTTAATTTTGTATAAAAATCAGGAATGGAAAGAGTTGCCTGAGCAAAATTTTCTGTTAGCATTTTTCCACCTTTTATTAAGTATACAATTTGTCCATCTATCATTTTTTTTACATTTTTGTTTGAATTTTTTAGAAAATCTATTGTTGTCATTAACAGTCCCCATATTAACAGTACTATTAAAAACTGAACTATTGTTATGCTCGGATTGTAAATTACACCACCAATAATTCCCCCAAGAACATAGTTACCTATCTGATCTTCTGTTGAAGTTGGTGCCAGCTGGCTTCGTCCGTTTAAATTCATAAATACTACTAAAGCAATAAATCCAATTGTAAGTTTTATCGCCAAAGGAATTATAAAATCCAAATTACATCATCTCACTTTCTTTATTATCTTTCCTTTTAAAAACAAGAAGTTTCATTATTCTTTAAATGTTTTAATTTCATCTACGTAAGGAACTGTCATTTGTTCAACTAAAATATTATTGTCTACCCAATGAATCTGATAAAACTTATCCCTTATTTTATAAACTGTATGTTCTGTTATTTCAGGAGTATTTACAAAAATCTCATTTTCTCCAACTTTAAATTTTTCAGCTAATTTTTTAATAACACTTGCCGAATTTTTATAAACTTTTTCCCGATTATTATTAGCTCTGTAATTTTCAAAATGATACAATCCAAACAAGAAAATAAACATCAAACCAAGCATACTAAGCTGCTTATCTCTTAAAGAAATACTTCCTTTAAACCATTTCCAGAATGCAAATAATACAAATGCAATTACAAAAATAATCATAATAAGAAAAAACTTGTCAATTACAAGCTTTTTATTCTCTAAATAAATAAAATTATAAAATTCCATATTTTTAGCATTCTCTCCTTTCTTTATAATTTACATCCTATATAGTATCATTTTTTTATCAAAAAATAAAGAGTTTTATAAAAAAAATAATTTGAATTTCTAAATATGTTTCTAAATTTTATTCTTAAAATTTTCAAATTAGTGATTTTTATTGAAAGTTTATCAAGAAATGATTATTAATAAATATTTTTTATAATTTTCAAGTTTATTAAAAAATAAATTGGAAAAAAATACCAAATTTGCTATAATATATAAGATAAAACTTTTAGAAAAATGGAGAGAAAATTAAATTGGAACAAGATATAAATTTTGATAAAAAAGGAAAAATGAATATTTTAGCACCAGCTGGAAATTATGAAAAACTAGTTTCCGCTGTGAAAGCTGGAGCTAATGAAGTATTTTTTGGTCTGAAAGGATTTGGAGCAAGAAGAAATAATGAAAATCTGGCAATGCAGGAAGTATTCGACGGAATTGACTATGCTCATTCACGTGGCGTTAAGACACTTATGACTTTAAATACGATTTTGAAAGATAGTGAGATTAACAGCATGTACAACAACATTAAGAGAGTTTATGAGCATGGGATTGACGCTGTTATTGTGCAGGATTTGGGATTTGTGAAATTTTTGAAGGAAAATTTTCCAGATTTAAAAATTCATGGAAGTACGCAGATGACTGTGGCAAATCACGTGGAAGCCAATAAATTAAAGGAACTAGGACTTACCCGTGTCTGCCTTGCAAGAGAACTTTCCTTTGAAGAAATAAAAAGCATTCGTGAAAAAACTGACATTGAACTGGAAATATTTGTTTCAGGTTCACTTTGTATTTCTTATTCTGGAAATTGCTACATAAGCAGCTTTATTGGAGGAAGAAGCGGAAACCGTGGACTTTGTGCCTATTCCTGCCGTAAAAAGTTTACCGATGAAAATGGAGAAAGTGCTTATTTTTTAAGCCCTAATGACCAGTTATTGCAGGAAAAAGAAATCAATATGTTAAAAAATATTGGAATTGATGCGATAAAAGTTGAAGGACGAAAAAAATCAAGCGAGTACGTTTTCGAGACTGTAAGCTACTATGACAATATTTTAAAAGGCACTCCTCGTCCGACGGAAAGTTATAAGTTGTTTAACCGTGGATATTCAAAAGGATATTTTTATTTGGATAACAAACTTATGAACTTTAAATATTCTTCAAATTTTGGATATTTTCTTGGAGCAAGGATTGGAGAATCAAATAACTTTAAAATTGATGATGAACTTATTTTAGGAGATGGTGTTCAATTTGTAGATGAGAATTTTGAGCAGATTGGCGGAGAATATGTAAATAAAATTCGGATTATTGAAGCTGGAAAAAGTGAAAATTCTGAACAGGAAAATAAAAAGCAAAATAATCACAATGAGAAAGAAAAAATCCAAAAGGCTAGTAGATTTGACATTGTTTCAATCGGAAAATTACCAAAAGGAACAAAATATATTTACAAAAATTATTCTAAAGAAATTAACGACAGAATTATCCATAATATAAAAGTTTCTAAAAGGTATGCCACTGTTAATGCGACATTACTTGCAAAAAAAGGGCAGGAAATCGAACTTACGCTGGAAATTGAAAATTTGAAAAATGAGATAATTTCTGTGACAAAGAAAGGGAATCTTATTGAACAAGATGCCAAAAAATTGATTACAAAAGAGCAAATCGCAGAGAAAATTGGCGAACTTGGAGATACGACTTTTGAACTTGGTAAAATTCAGATTAATTATGATGGAACTTCGTTCATTCCTTTTAGTGAACTAAAAAATCTCAAAAGAGAATGTGTTTCAGAACTTTTGGAAAAATTGCTTGACTCTTACAAAAGAACTGCTATCGAACGAAAAACATATAATTTTGAAACAGTTAATCTGGAAGACATAAAATATAAAAATAATGAAAAACCTATTATTTCAGCACTTGTTACAAATGATGAACAGGAAAATGCCTGCCGTGAAATGGGAATAACAAAAATTTACCGAAAACAGTTTGACGTTGCAAAGGAAAAGAATTTGTCAAAAACAGATAAGATAAAAACAGGTACAAACCTAGTTTCCAATCTTTATCAGGCAATTATGGGAGAAAAAACTGGAGTAAAAGGACAAACGCTGGACTGGAACTTAAATGTTTTCAATAATCATACAATCGAGATGTTTTCTACTTTCAAAAATCTTGAAACAGTATTTTTATCGCCAGAATTAAGTTATCGACAATTAAAAAACATAAAATCTGACAAACTGAAAAAAGGGCTTGTGATTTATGGTTACCTAAAAGGAATGTATATCGAACATAAAATTTTTGATAAGGAATACAAGGAGCTGGAAGGCGAATTTTATGACAAGTACAAAATTGTAAAAAATGAACTTGATAATATTGAACTCTATCTAGACAAGCCAATGAATCTGATACCAAGGCTGGATGATATTTATGAACTGAATTTAGATGAATTGAGGCTGGATTTTACATTTGAAACAGCAACAGAAGTCAAAAAAATTATTAAAAGTATTGATACAAAAAGTGGCAAATATACTCCTTATGCCTTTGAGCAGGGAGTCTTATAAAAATTACTATGTTATTATAATTATAAGGAGGAACCTTGGAAACAAAAAATCAGAAGTATCTAGAAAAATTGTATTTACTTTTAGGTGCTTCAATTTTTATACATTATGCTTTAGTTATCCTATTTAGCATTCTAATATTAATAAATATATTCATAACTGGAGAATATAAAAAAATATTTAAGGACAAGTCGCTCATTACAGTAGGAATTGTTTTGGGATTTTCACTTATAACTTCCGCATTTTATAAAAATATTTTAGGTTTAATGGCAATTCCCATATTTTTATGTATTATAGTTGGGCGTTATTATACGTTAATTGTTGATGTAGAATTCAAAAAAAATAATTTGGAATGGATGGCAAAATTTTCCGGAATTTCGCTTTTAGTTGGGTTAGGAGAATTTTTATTCACGCATAACAGAATCGGATATTTTGCATACTTTAATCCAAATTATTCAGGAAGCATTATGATGATGTCAGCAATCATAAATTTATATTTTACTTTTGAAAAAAAATCAAAAATTAATTTTGCTGTATTTTTAATGAATATTCTGACAATACTGCTTACTGGATCAAGATCTTCACTAATTGCAGTTGTTTTAGGAATATTCGCATTATTTTTCTACTTTTTACGAAGAAGATATTTTGCTGGATGTATTTTAATTCTTTTATCATATATTTTGGGAGTAGTTTCAGGCGTTTTCCCATTCTTGCGTGAAAGTACATTAATAGAATATTTCTGGCTAAGAGTTGAAATTATTGATATGGCGTTTAGAATTTTTAAAAAAACCAATATCCTGTATGGACACGGAAACTTTTTTTACTACAAATTTACCAATTATGTGTATCCACATTCACATAATGCACTTGTAGAACTGCTTTTAAGTTACGGACTAATTGGAACAATAGCATTATTTACTGTGTTTTTACGCTACTTGTATGATATTTTGAGAAATGACAGAAATAATGTATTAAAAATTGCTCTAATTGCTGGAATTGTAGTACATAATTTTACCGATTTTGCAATTTTTTGGGTACAAACTGTACTGTTATTTATTATGGCTTTAGCTTATAAAGAGCAAAATGAACAGATACGTGGCTACAGACAGAGACGAAATAAATAAAAAACTGAAAGGAATATCAAAATGAGAGATAACATATATGTGGGGCTTGTCCACTACCCTGTTTATAACAGAAATAACGATGTTGTGGCAACTTCTGTCACAAACTTTGATATACACGATATTTCTAGGACTTGCAGAACTTACGATATAAAAAAATATTTCATTATAACTCCAGTTGATGCCCAGAAAGAGCTGACTGGCAGAATTATCGGATACTGGACTGAAGGAAATGGGATAGAATTTAACAAAAATAGAAACGAAGCCTTTGAAAATACAGAACTTGAAGATTCTGTCCAAAGTGCTATAGAAACAATTGAAAAAATTGAAGGAAAAAAACCAAAAATTATTACAACTTCAGCAAAAATTTTCCCAAATACTGTTGGATATGCTGATTTAGGAAAAGAAATCATCGAAGACGATACTCCGTATTTAATTTTATTTGGAACAGGTTGGGGACTTACAAATGAAATTATGGATTTATCCTATAAAATTCTGGAGCCAATCCGCGGGAATACCAGATACAATCATTTGTGTGTCAGAAGTGCTGTTTCAATAATTTTAGACAGATTACTGGGAGAAAACTAAAAATATAACCATAATATGAAAGGACATAAATAAAAAATGAAAGAAAATAATCATAACTTAGTAGGAATCGTGGTAGTTAGCCACAGTAACACGCTCGCACAGGAAATTATTAATTTTGTAAAAGTATTTAAGCAGGAAGACTTTGCATTGGAAAATGGTGGAAATGCAAGCAGGGAAGTTTACGGAACAAATGTCGAAAATGTCAAGGAAGCAATAATCCGTGCTGATAGCGGTGCTGGAGTACTTGTTTTCGTAGATATGGGAAGTTCTGTATTTAATGCAGCTAAGGCAATAAAAGAGCTGGAAGGACAAGTTGAAGCAAAAATTGCAGATGCTCCATTAGTGGAAGGAGTAATTTCAGCAGTTGCAGCTAACTTTGATGGAATTAGCTTAGCTGACTTAAAAACAATTGCTGAGGATAGCAGAAAATTCACAAAATTAAAAAAAGATATTTAAAAAAATTCAAGAAAGAGAGAAGCAATAACAAATAATGGAAAACTTAGTAAATATAGGAACAATTGTCGGAACACATCATTTACGTGGCAGCGTTAAAATTACCTCAATTTTTGAAAATATTGAACTTATCAAAAATGAGCGTGTTCTTCTTGAAAAAAATGACAAAAAGAAATTACTTGTTGTAAAAAACGTAAAAAGGCTAAATGATAAAAAAGCAATCTTGGACTTTGAAGGGATTGACAATATTGATGCCGCGAAGGAACTGAATGGCTATAAAGTCAAAATTCGTCGTGATTTACTGCCTGAAAGAAATGAAGAGGAGTTTTATGTAAAAGACTTGTTTGGAATAGAAGTATTTTCTGAAAATGAAAAAATTGGAGAAGTTACAGATGTTATGGAAACTGCTGCACATAATATTTTAATTATTGAGGATATTTCAACAAAAAAAGAAATAATGATTCCATTAATTGATGAATTTGTAACAAAAATCGATTTTCCAAGTAACAGAATCGAAGTAACTCTAATTGATGGAATGAGAGAATAAATAGAATTTGAAACTAAACAAGAGGTAAAATTAATGAAATTTAACGTACTTACACTATTTCCAGAATTATTTGAACAATATTTATCCCAAACTATACTAAAAAGAGCAACCGAAAGAAATATTATCGACTTTAACATCGTAAACATAAGGGACTATGCTAGAAATAAACACAGCCAGATGGATGACATCCCTTTTGGTGGCGGTGCTGGAATGGTTTTAAAGCCAGAAGCCTACTGGAACTTCTTTTATGAAAACTACGGGTTTTATAACAATGAAAATAATGAAAATTCAAAAAAACCTTATGTAATCTTTTTATCTCCACAAGGAAAACAGCTGACTCATAAAAAAGTTACTGAACTTTCAGAAAAAGATGAAATTGTACTTATTTCAGGGCGTTACGAAGGACTAGATCAAAGAGTAATTGATAAATTTGTGGATGAAGAAATTTCCATTGGAGATTATGTCCTAAGCAGCGGCGATTTGCCTTCACTTGTAATCATGGATTCTGTTATTCGTATAAAGGAAGGTGTAATAAAAAAAGAATCCTTTGAAACCGACTCTTTCTATAACGGACTTTTAGGCTTTCCGCAATACACAAGGCCCGTAGAAATTGACGGATACACCGTTCCAGAAGTCCTGCGAAGCGGCAATCACGCTAAAATAGATGAATACCGGCAATTTCATTCAATTGAGAAAACTATGAAGAATAGAATGGATTTGTTTGAAAAAAAGTTAGAAAATATTGATGAAGATTTGGAATTTAAGAAAGTTTATAAGAAATACTTGAAAAAGAAAGACAAGTAGTTAGGAGAGTGTATTCAGGATGATTTATGAATTGGACGGGATAAAACCTAAAATATCGGGAGAGGTATTTATTGCTGAAAGTGCTGATGTTATGGGAAATGTAGAACTGAATGACGGGGTAAATATATGGTTCGGTGCGGTACTAAGAGGAGATGTGGAGAAAATAACTATAGGAAAAAATAGCAATGTTCAGGATAATTCGACATTACACACTGATTTTGGACTTCCCTGTGTTGTAGGAGAAAATGTTACTGTGGGTCATAATGTGATACTTCATAGCTGTGAAATAGGAGATAATGTGATAGTAGGAATGGGCAGTACAGTTTTAAACGGGACAAAAATCGCTCCTAACTGTCTTATAGGTGCAGGTTCTTTAGTTACTCATAAAATTCCTTATGAGAAAGGGGTTCTTATTTTAGGAAGTCCTGCTAAAATAGTGAGAAAATTGACTGATGAAGAGATAGAACATATTCAAAAAAATGCTGACCATTATGTAAAAAATGGAAAACTGTTTACTAAAACTTTGAAAAAGGAGAATGTCTAAAAAAAGCATAAAATGTGGTTTGTTTAAGGGCAGCCTAAAGGTTGTCTTTTTTTATTCACTATTGATATTTTTATATTTTCTTAGGAGCAATAAAATTGGAAAATTACTTTGTACTTTAATAACAATGAAGCTAAAATGATAAAAATGGGAAAAATGAAATACTGAAAATTATAAAATAAACTATTTTCTATTATTTCTGTTTAAATAGTAAATGTTAATACATTTTGAATTACAGACTATGTTATATAGCTTAAAATATATCAAAATAGGAGTTTTAAAACATACAAAAACTCCCTTTCTAGCACAATATTAAAAATTACCTATTCAGTTTTATTAAAAAACTTAAACAAATACTTTCCACCTAACCCAATAACAGCACCTATCGCTGCTGCAGTCAATAATCCTGGAATCCATCCGTACATATCAATAACTTTGCTTCCAAGTATGGAAGAAATTACAGAGATTACTATAATTAATATATTTTGATATTTTTTACTGCTCATAATTTTTACCTCCACCAACGATATTTTAATTTATTTTATCCTTCTGCGTATATGTTACTCTAATTTAAATATTTTGTCAAATTACTTATTAATTAAAATATTTTATAATTAAAGAAAAAATTAGAAACTACAATCGCAAATATTATCAGCAGATACAGAAAATCATTTTTCACAAACTCAGCTAATTTCTTCCTATCTTCAACATTTAATTTTAAAATAAAAAATATCTCCTTGTATCTTCCTTTTGCCAGTCCAATTATAAAAAATACTAATAAAAAGATAATCAAAAAAGCAGAAAACAAACCAACTAGAATTAGAAGTATATCAATTCTTAAAATTGCTAAAACTTGAGATGTTTTTGTTATTACATTTATAAAAAAATGTATTAAAATAGAATATTTTATTGAATATTTGCACGCAACATAAGAAAAGATGATGCCTGTCAAAAATGCTGGAACAATCATCTCTATGTTATAATGAGATAGCCCAAAAAGAAGCGAATTAATAATTATTGCTACTCTAATTCCATATTTTCTCAAATTATTCATTATAACTCCACGAAATACAATTTCTTCCAATATTGGTGCTACAAATACTGCCATTATTACATCTATATACAAAGGCTCATTTATTAAAGGCGTTCTTCCTTTAAATTTAAATATTGATATAATCAATAAATTACAAAGATTCCCTATGAAAAAAACTAGTGCAAAATATGTATTAAAGTCTTTTACATTCAATTTTTCATTTGTTTTAAAATATTCATATTTTTTATAAGTTTTTACAAAATAATAAATTATTGGAAGACTAAGTATCCATCTATATATTCTAAACATGTATATATGTCTAAATATGTGACTTTCTATAACTAATGTTTTATTATTCACAAAAATCATAAATACTAGATGAAACATATAAATTATAAGTGGAATAAAAAAAACATCTTCTTTTGGATTATCCTCTAAATTCGCTATTCTCTTCATTCGATTCTGCCTCCTGTTTTATGAATATCATTGCAAAATTTTTAAAATCCAAAAAGACACTTAAACGTGCCTTTTCTTCATAATTAAAATAAAACTTTTCAAATAAAATCACTAATAATTTTTCTTCAAAAGCCCCACAACATCTCTAACTTCATCCATCTTCGCAGTCGCAATGCTTCTAGCCTTATTTGCACCTTCTCGCAAAATTCCATATACATAGTCCATATTATTTTCCAGCTCTTCCCTTTTTTTCTGGAATGGAGAAAAATAATCCATGAATTTATCAAACAATTCATTTTTAGCGTGTCCGTATCCAAAGTTTCCAGCCCTGAATTTTTCCTTCAGCGCTTCCACTTCCGTTTCTGTTGCGAAAAGAGCATATAATTTTGTAATGTTGTTATCAGGATCTTTTGGTTCTTCTAAAGGCGTTGAATCTGTTACAATACTCATTATCTGTTTTTTCAATGCTTTTTTTGAACCAAACATATTTATTACATTTCCATAGGACTTACTCATTTTATCGCCATCTGTTCCTGGCACAGTTGCTACATTTTCAACGATTTTTTCTTTTGGCAATTTAAACACTTCTTTGCCGTAAGTTTCATTAAATTTAGTTGCAATATCACGAGTCATTTCCAAATGCTGTTTCTGATCCTTTCCGACAGGCACAATATCTGGCGAATACATTAAAATATCAGCAGCCATAAGTATTGGATAAGTAAAAAGCCCCACATTTGGCTTAATTCCCTTCGCAACTTTGTCCTTGTATGAATGAGCTCTTTCTAATAGCCCCATTGGAGCAATGTTCGATAAAATCCAAGATAATTCAGCATGTTCAGGCACATCTGACTGCAAAAACAGCGTTGATTTATCAGGATTCAGCCCCAAAGCCAAATAGTCCAAAATTACACCAATTGTATTAGCCTTCAAATCCTCTCCCTTCGGTGAAGACGTCAAAGCATGATAATTTGCCAAAAAATAAAATCCTTCATATTCATCTTGCAACTCTACAAACTGCTTAATAGCCCCAAAATAATTTCCAATATGTAAAATCCCGCTGGGTTGTATTCCCGATAAACTTCTCATAAAAACCTCCATAATTCTGTATTATTAAATTTGTCCAATAACTTAATTTTTATTCTATAATTTTTTAAAATACCACTACCTCTCCACAAGTATTCCACTTAAAAATTAGATTATTAAACAGACTCTTTTTCTTTAAAAAACATATTTACATTATATCATTAAAAAAAAATTTTGTAAAATATTGAAAAAGTTGAAGAAATAAGGTAAACTTATATTGATCTAATAATTAATTTTAAAGATGTTTTGCTATGTGTTGTGTAAATAAAATAAAATTAGACTTAGGAGGAGATATGAAATATTATGTAGGAATTGACTTGGGAGGAACTAACACAAAAATTGGACTTGTTGATGAACAAGGAAATATTATTTTTACTACTATTGTAAAAACTGATTCAATGGAAGGTTTTTCTGAAACAATTCAAAGATTATCAAAAATTTTGATTACTCAAATTGAAGGAAGTAATATTAATTTTGATGACGTTGTTTCAGTCGGTGTTGGAGTGCCAGGACCTGTGTTAAATTCTAGAGTTGTTAAGTTTTGGGCAAATTTCCCTTGGAAACACGGAGTAGATTTGGCATTGGAATTTGAAAAAAATCTTGGCAAACCAGTAAAAGCTGATAATGATGTTAATGTAATTACACTTGGAGAAATGTGGAAAGGTTCTGCACAAGGATATAAAAATGTATTAGGGCTTGCTGTAGGAACTGGAATTGGTGGCGGAATTATTGTCGATGGAAAACTTGTAAGTGGAGAACACGGAGCAGGTGGAGAAGTTGGACATATTAAAATTGAGCCAAACGGAAAATTATGTGGATGTGGTCAAAAAGGATGCTGGGAAGCCTATGCTTCTGCTACAGGAATAATTCGTGAAGCAAAAAGCCGTCTTGCAGTAAATAGGCAAAACTTGCTTTATGAAATGACAAAAGGTAGAGATTTAGAAGCAAAGGATGTATTTGATGCTGCTAAAAAAGGAGATGCATTTTCAATTGACATTGTAGACTATGAAGCAGAAAAATTAGCATTGGGAATCGGAAATTTACTTAGCATATTAGATCCTGAAATCGTAGTAGTTGGTGGGGGAGTTGCACTTGCTGGAGATTTTCTGTTTGATCGTGTAAAAGAAAAATTAAAAGACGTGGCGTTCCCATCAATTTTGGAAAATTTAAAAATTGTTGCAGCAACTCTTGGTAATGATGCAGGAATTTTAGGTGCTGCTTATCTTGGAATGATGTAATTTACAAACAAATAATACCGGTGCTAAGACTATTTTAAAAAACAAAACTTATATTTTATTTATTTTCTGATAACAAGAACTGTTTTTTTAAGATCTTATACTAAATTTGCTATTTTATTTAACAATAGTATAGAATTTAAACATATTAAAAAGACTATATAGATTATTATTAATTTTCCATATAGTCTTTCTTTTTATTTACCTTTTTTCAAATTTTATAATTGAACCGCTGCTAGCATCAATATCAAATTCGTATCTTAGCTTATTTGCAATAAATTCTATTACATAAACAGCTTTTCCACTTTTATTATCTAGCTTTATCTGTTTAAAATTGGCAGCCGATTCTGAAATACCAGCATGTGCCAATGCAATTTCTTTTGCTCTATTTGGTGTTATTTGTGCATCAGAAGTTTTTATGCTTACCATTGGTACTAATTTTATATCATTTTTAGCCATACCACTAATTTCTTTTGCCATCAAATTGACAGAAAGAAGAAATATTATTAAAGTAATTGTATTATTAAATCCTCTTTTTTTAATTTTATTTATCATCTTTTTTTCTCCATAACTCTTTTTTAAATTCTTATTTTTTTTCTTCACTCCAATTAATTATTTTCCCATTATAAACATCAATTTCAAAGTTATAAGCAACACCTCTATAAATAATTTGTCCTTTATAGAAATTATTATTTTCTGAATTAAATTCAAGAACATTTGCAAATGTTGCTCCAGGGACTTTAGCTAAGGCTATTTGCTTGGCTTTAATTGCAGTTATTTTTTTCCTTTCTTTATTCGCAGCTACCACTAACGAACAGATGATTAACATTCCGAATAATGTAATCTTTAAAAAATTTCTCTTCATAGCTTATCATCCCTTTCCTTGTAATTATGTCTATTATTTATTATCTATAACCTAACTTTTTTCTTCAATAATTTTAATAATATACAATTACTTAATAAATTTCTCCTTTCTTCTAAATCTAATTTTTTCATTTTTCACATATGCATTTTTATAAAATGCTATTTTTTACTCGAGTAATAGTTTGGTATTAATGTTGAGCTAATGTACCATCCTTTCTGACAATTTAATAATACCATACAAACATTAAAGAAAAATGAGAACTTTTAAATTTTTTTCATTTTTTGAAATTTTTTTAGTTTTTGTATATTATTTTGTATTAAAAGTCCAGTTATAGAGTGCTTTTTTAATTAATCAGAATGTTGTTTTTGTTATTTATCTTACAATTAAATTTTTTCTAAAATTATTGTAAAAGTCGTCCCTTTTCCAATTTTACTTTCTACAAAAATTTCGCCATTATGCAGTTCTATAATTTTTTTTACCATTGAAAGCCCTAGTCCTGAATTATCACCGCTTTTGGAAGAATCCACCTGATAAAAACGTAACCATATTTTATCTAGCTTATCTTTTTCAATTCCTATTCCATCATCAGAAATTTTACTGATAATTTTATCATTTTCAGAAAAAAGCTCTATTGTTATTGTTCCATCTCGCTTTCCATAACAAATTGCATTTGAAATTAAATTTGTAAAAACACGAATTATCATCATTTCATCAATATTTGCATAAATTGCAGGAGCGATTTTTGTAATAAATTTTATATTTTTAGTATTTGCACTTGAAATCTGTGTTTCTATTGTCATTTCAATTAATTCACTTAAATCAATATGTTCCAACTTTAACTTTTGCTTTCCACGTTCCATTCTTGCTAAAGTTAGTAGCTGGGATACCAATTTTGACATTTTTTGCCCTTCCTTTTCGATAATTCCAAAGGACTTTTTAGCTTCTTCAATTGAATTTATATATCCTTTTCCATATTCAGCTTGTGTCAAAATTACTGTAATTGGAGTTCTAAGCTCATGTGAAACATCTGAAGTAAATTGTACTTCATTTTCAAAGGATGTCTGAAGTCTGTCAAACATGACATCAAAGGTATTTGCAAGTATATGAAGTTCGTCATCACCTTTTTTCAAATTAATTCGTTGAGATAAATCGTTACCTTCATTAATTTTTTCTGCAATTCTTCTAATTTGTTCAATCGGCCTAAATGCATTTCGTGTAATAACATAACCACCAATTGCTGAAAGTATAAGGAAAAATGGTAAAATTATAATAGAAATCTGGATAACTGTTTCAATCGCACTTGATTGGCCAATATTAGGCATTACACCTCTAATCCAGACTTTTCCATAGTTATCCAGCTTGATTGTTTTGTTATAAACATACCATTTCTGATTGTTACTCCTAATTATCATAATTTTATCGTCTTTAGATTTACTATTATCCATCTCAAAGCCATTTGGCGAATTTCCATAAAGAAATTTAAAATCCTTATCATAAATAGCAATTTCCACATTTTGAATCATTGTATCAAAATTGCTGTTGATGATAATTTCTCCATTTTTTATAGTTAAATAGTCAAGTCTATGTTTGACTACATCTTTCAAATAAGTACGGACACTTGAATGAATAATATTTTCACTTATATAAAAAACTATAGCCAGCGATGAAAATACAAGCAAAATCATAATTCCCATGTACCATAAGCCAATTTTTAACTTTATTGAACTGTTATTAAAAAATCTTTTCATTGTTTATTTTTATTCCTTTTTATTTAAGATTTAAAACCTATTCAACCTTTAACACATATCCAACTCCACGAATTGTATGAATCAATTTAGGTTCAAAATCCTTATCAATTTTTCGTCTTAAATACCTTATATAAACATCAATTACATTTGTGCCACCTTCATAATCATAATTCCAAATATGCTGCTCAATTTGTTCCCTAGACAAGACACGCTCTTTATTCCTAATCATATATTCCAAAATCGTAAATTCCCTTGTTGACAATTTTATAGAAATTTTATCTCGAAAAACATCGTGAGATTTACAATTAACAGTTAAATTTGCAATTGAAAAAACATTACTTGCATTAGAATTATTACTTATCGGATTTCTACGTAAAAGTACTCTTATCCTAGCCATAAGCTCGTCAAAAGCAAATGGTTTCACAAGATAGTCATCAGCTCCATAGTCAAGCCCTTTTACCCTATCTTCTATACCATCCTTTGCAGTGAGAAGTAAAACTGGAGTTTTTATCCCTTTCTCCCTTATTCTTTTTAAAATTTCGAATCCATCTATTCCTGGAAGCATAATATCAGAAACAATAACATCGTATTCAGCTGAAAAAATGTAATCAAGTGCATCTTTTCCATTAAGACAGCTATCTACACAATATTTTTCTAATACCAGCTTTTTTACAATTATATCATTCAAATTTTTTTCATCTTCAATTACTAAAATTCTCATTATTCAAAAAACCTCCTTACAATTTTTTCTAACAGTATTATCTTTTGGCTACTGTTGAAAATTCAAATTTATCAGGTCTATAAGAATTTATACCATATTGAAATAAAGTTCCATTAGATAAGTATGTATGGCTTTCTATAACAACAACTGAATCAAAATTTTTTAAATCCATATATTTTTTTTCAAGATAATCATAAATTGAACTTTCAACAATTTTTTTATCCAAGAAAGGTACAACTCTTTTATCCAAATATGTAATTTCATACTCAAGTGCTTCCCCATCCAGTACACGAGTACGTGAAACCTTGTAAAATGAAACATCATCAGACACTTCAAAAACATCCATAATTTCCTTAATTCCACTAACAACTTCCATTTCAATTAAGTTAGTATGAATATCAATATTTTCAATTTTATTAAGTTCTTTTGAAGTTCTCAAGTTTGATAAACTATTTTTAAAACGTCCATTTTCTAAAACCATGGAATTTTTACCTTTTATTTTTTGAATATATCCATCCAGTTCAAGCATGGAAAGAGCTTTTCTTATAGTATCTTTAGAATACGAATATTTATGTGCCAAATCTGATTCACTTTTTAAAAATTCCCTAGCCTTGAATGTCCCATTTGTTATTTTTTCTTTTATATCATTATAAACTTCTTTATATTTGCTCACAGACATATCTCCTTTCAAGAAATATCAATTTTATTATAGCCCATAAATTGTAAAATGACAATGGCAAAAAACATATAAAAACAAGGAGAATAAAATTTTCTCCCTGTCTTAAAAAAATAATTATAAAAATATATTTCCATCTTCATCAATTGCCTTATATGCTGGACGGATCAATTTTTTATCCACTAGAATCTGCTCCATCCTATGTGCATTCCAACTGGCTATTCTCGACAATGCAAATAATGGTGTAAATATGTTTTGCGGGATATTCAGAAGTCTATACACAAATCCTGAATACAAATCAACATTTGCACAAATTTCAAAATCCTTGCCTTTTAATTCTTTTCCAATTTCTTTCGTAAATTTTTCAACATTTGAAAAAAGCTCAAATTCTTCAAGCGCATCTTTTTCCTTTGCCAGTTCATAAGCCTTTTTTTTCAAAATTTCAGCACGTGGATCTGAAACTGTATAAACTGCATGCCCCATTCCATAAATTCGTCCTGTCTTGTCAAATGCTTTTTTCTCAAATATTTGTTTCAAATATTCTTTTAATTTTATTTCATCATAAGGATTTGAATTTTTTTTCATATCTTCTATCATTTTTGTAACCATCGAATTTGCTCCACCATGCATAGGCCCTTTTAATGAACCAATCGAAGCAGAAATTGAAGAATAGGTATCTGTTCTTGTGGAAGAAATTACGTGCGAAGTGAATGTCGAATTATTTCCACCACCGTGTTCTGCATGTATAACCAATATTAAGTCTAGTATTTCAGATTCCAGTTTTGTAAATTTGCTGTCGCTTCTAAGCATATGAAGAATATTTTCAGCAATGCTGTATTCCTCCATTGGATTATGAATTATCAAACTCTTTTTAAAATGCTTGTAATTGCATGCCTGATAACAGTATACTAATAAACTTGGAAATTTTGCAATTAAATTTAAAGACTGATCTATCAAATTTGATAAACTCACGTCATCCGGATTTTCATCCAACGTGTACAGGCATAAAACAGCTCTTTGAAGATGATTCATTATATCTGTGCTAGGTTTTCGCAAGATAAAATCCTCTATAAATTCATCTGGCAAGTGCCTGTACTCTTTCAACGTGCTTACAAACATCTTTAATTCAAAATTAGAAGGAATTTTTCCAAAAAGAAGCAAAAACATCGTTTTTTCAAAGCAAAATGTATTCTCCTCCTCAAACTGCTCAACAAGCTTGTCAATCGAAATTCCCCTATAATAAAGTTTTCCTTTTTCTGGAATCTTTTTCCCTTTTTTGTTTACCGAATACCCTAAAACTGACCCAATTTTAGTTAATCCAACCAGAACCCCTGTCCCATTTTTATTCCTAAGCCCTCTTTTCACATCAAGCTTATTATAAATATCGTCTGAAATCGAATTATTCTGATTAAATAACGTGCCTAGCTCATTTATAAAATCACTTTTCATAATGCCCTCCTATCCTAAATTTTCAATAATTTTTTTTGTAAATTCAGTCGTTGTAGCATTTCCACCCAAATCTTTCGTTTTACACCCTTCCTCCAATGTCTTTAAAATAGCATTTTCTATATTTTCTGCAAAATCATTCAGCTTTAAATATTTTAGCATTTCTAATGAAGATAGCAGCAATGCCAAAGGATTTGCCTTATTTTTCCCCGCAATATCCGGTGCAGAGCCATGCACAGCTTCAAAAATAGCTATATCATCTCCTATATTTGCACCAGGGGCAACTCCCAGCCCCCCTACAAGCCCAGCCACCAAGTCCGATAAAATATCTCCGTATAAATTCATTGTAACAATTACTCTAAATCTTTCTGGATTTGTAACAAGCTGCATGCACATATTATCAACAATAAGTTCTTCCAGCTCAATTCCTTCATAGTTTTTTGAAACTTCCCTTGCAATTTCCAGAAACATTCCATCTGTAAATTTCAGTATATTTGCCTTGTGTACAGCCGTAACTTTGGAAAGTCCGTTATTTTTTGCATATTCAAATGCACTTCTTATAATGCGTTCGCTTCCTTTTCTTGTAATTCGTTTTATGGCAATCGCGCTTGTCTTTTCATCATTTTCGTACTTTTCTTCACCAATATAAATCCCTTCAGTATTTTCTCTAAAAATTGCCAAATCAATATTTTCATACCGAGTTTTAATTCCCGGTAAATTTCTTGAGGGTCTAAAATTCGTATATAAATCGTATTTTTTTCTAAGATACACATTTATACTTCTAAACCCTTTTCCAATTGGTGTTGTAATCGGTCCTTTTATAGCAATTTTATTTTTTTCAACACTTTTATAAAGGCTGTCTGGTATTAATTCTCCTGTTTTCTCATAAACATCTGCTCCTGCATTTTCAGTTTCAAATTCAACTGGAACTTTAGCAGCCTTAAAAATTTCTACTAAGCTTTCAGATATTTCATATCCAATCCCATCCCCAGGTATTAATGTAACTTTCTTCATAATAAACCACTCTTTCTATTTTATTTTTCTATACAATTAAAAATTCAAAAATTAAAATTAACTTTCATAATTTCTATGTTTTTATCAACTTGATTTTGAGCAATAAAGCTAAAGTAAATATCTTAGCTTAAAAACTCATCACTTGTCGCAAATTTCAAGTAGCCACCAAATTTTAATATTTTAAGTTCTCTCTCTGAACCATTGAATTTTGCAGGAAATTCAGTATTTTTAGTAATATTTTTTATTATAAATCTTCCGTTTATCAATGAATTTGGAATGTCTGACAGCTGTAATTCATCATATTCATCAATTTTATCGTAATCTTCCACGTTCTCAAATTCTAATGGTATAATTCCGCTGTTTATCAAGTTTGCCTTATGTATTCTTGCAAAGGATTTTGCAATAACTGCCTTTATACCAAGATAAAGCGGTAATAATGCGGCATGCTCACGGCTTGAACCTTGCCCATAATTTTCTCCACCGACAATTATTCCGCCATTATTTTTTTCAGCTCTTTCCTTAAAATCTGGAATTATTGTTTCAAAGCAATGTTCCGATAATTTTGGAATATTTGAACGGAATGGCAGTAATGCGGCATTTGATGGGCAAATATCATCTGTTGTAATGTTATCTCCTGTCTTTAAGATAACTTTACGTGCAATACTGTCCTGTAGCTCTTCCCCAATCGGAAATGGCTTAATGTTAGGTCCCATTACGATTTTTACTGCTTCTCTTTCCTTTTTTGCTTCCTCTTCATTTGGATTTGGGAAAATAAAATAGTTATCTGATATTTCAAATTTTTCAGGCTCTTCTACAATGATTTCTGCCCCCAATTCCCTAGGATCTGTCAAATATCCTGTAATTGCTGACGCAGCCGCTGTTTCTGTACTTACCAGATAAACTCCGGCACTCATTGTTCCACATCTTCCCTTAAAGTTTCTGTTAAATGTTCTAAGTGAAATTCCATCTGTCTTTGGTGCCTGCCCCATTCCAATGCAGGGTCCGCAAGCGGCTTCCAACAATCTTGCCCCAGCTGCTATAAATTTTGCCAATGCACCATTTTCTGAAATCATTTTCATAATATTGCTTGAACCAGGTGATAATACAAGGCTCACATCCGGATGAACTTTTTTTCCATCTAAAATCGCTGCAAGCTTCATAAAATCTGAATACGATGAATTTGTACATGAACCAATTGCAATCTGATCAACTTTTAATTTTCTGTCCTTTGGAATTTCATGCACATTGTCAGGACTGTGAGGAAAAGCCGCAAGTGGTACAAGCTCATCCAAATTGACAACTAATTTATCATCATAAAACGCATTTTCATCAGGCAATAATTCTGCAAAATCTTCTCCTCGTGACTGTTTTTCCAAAAAAATCCTTGTTTTTTCATCGCTTGGGAAAATTGATGTTGTCGCCCCTAATTCAGCTCCCATATTTGTAATTGTCGCCCTGTCCTCAACTGATAGTGATTTAATTCCATCTCCAGTATATTCCATTACGTATCCTACTCCACCTTTTACTGTAAGCTGTTTCAAGACGTACAAAATAACATCTTTAGCTGATACCCAAGGCTGCAATTTCCCTATTAGCTCAATATTATAAACTTTTGGGACTTTCAAATAATATAGCCCCCGTGCCATCCCAATCGCAACATCAAGTCCTCCCGCTCCAATTGCAAGCATTCCAAGTCCTCCTCCAGTTGGAGTGTGGCTATCCGATCCAATCAGTATTTTCCCAGGCTTTCCAAATCTTTCCAAATGTAATCTGTGACAAATTCCGTTTCCAGGTTTTGAAAAAACTATATTGTGCTTTTCAGCTGATGTTTTAATAAACTCATGGTCGTCTGCATTTTCAAAACTAGACTGCAGCATGTTATGATCAACATAAGCCACAGAAATTTCAGTTGCAACTTTATCAACATCCATAGCATTTAACTGCAGATAAGCCATCGTTCCTGTGGAATCTTGTGTAAGTGTCTGATGAACTCTAACAGCAATTTCGTTTCCAGCCTTTAATTCACCTTTCAAAAGATTTTTAGCTAAAATCTTATACGTTAAACTCATATTATTAAAGTTCGAATTTTTACTCATAGACATAATATTGCCCTCCTTACATAACTTTTCAATCATAGTTCCATTATATTACTAATTATTAACTGTGTCAACGATATATATCATATATTTTTTATATAATTACATATATATTATAAATCTTTTATTCGAAGTCAATAAATTCAGTTTTTTTGTATATTCAAACTTTATTTTTTTATCAAACTTTTTATTATTTGAATATCAAATAAATTGGTTTAAACAATATTACTAAGAAAAAATTACATATCTAATCTATAAAAAAAGATAAATTTGCTTTCCTTATAAATAAAAAACAACCATATATTAAAATATGATTGCTTTTTATTGTTTATCTTCTTCTAGGTTTTAACGCATTCTTTCCATGATACAATATTGTAAATAATAGCGGACTCCAGGCATTTCTATGAATTTTTACAGGTTTATTCTCTGCAAGTCTTCGGATTTGCTGCTCATAATAGCTTAGCCCTATAAGACCTCCTAATTTTTTATCCAATCCTTTAAATCCAGTTGTTAATCTTTCTAAGGAAACTGATGATATATGCCCTTCTTTGATTTCATTAGGCAAATTTGGATATATTACTATGGGTCTTGCAATTCCTATCATGGATATTTTTTCTTTTTCGATAGCTTTTTGCATAGTTTCTACCTTTTTAAATCCTCCTGTAACTACGATAGGCGTATCTATTAACGACAATACTTTTTTAGCATAATCTATAAAAAATACCTTTTCATTATCCCCTCTTTCAGAAAGCATTTTAGAATTTTCATAATTTCCACCTGATATTTCTATAAGATCTACTCCTATTTCGGACATTTTTTTTATAACAATAATAGACTCCTCTTCTGTAAATCCATTGTTACTAAAATCTGATGAATTTATTTTTAATCCTATCGGAAATTCTTTTCCTACTTTTTCTCTCATTTCATTATATACATCAACTAAAAATCTCATTCTATTTTCTATGCTTCCGCCATATTCATCGTTTCTCACATTATCTGCAGAAGACAAAAACTGGCTTATTAAATATCCATGTGCTCCATGTATTTGAACTCCTGTAAAACCTGATTTTTTAGCAATTTCTGCCGCTTTTCCAAAACGTTTTATCAAATTTTTTATTTCATCTTTTGTAAGTTCCCTTGGCTTTACAAATCCACTTTTCAAATCTCCTTGAATTTCTATAGCGCTTGGTGCAACAGATTCTTTTGCTACACTTTTAGGAGCCTGTTTTCCTGGATGGTTTATCTGCATCCATATATGCGTATTATTTTCCTTGCCTGCTTCTGCCCATTTTTTAAGCATTTCCATATCTCTTTCATCTTCTATTACTACATTTCCTGGCTCGCCTAAAGCCTGTCTATCTATCATAACATTTCCCGTTATCAGAAGTCCTGTCCCTCCGTTTGCCCATTTTCTATATAAATTTACATGCAATTCATTTGGAGAATTAGTTTTAGAATTTGCCATTCCCTCGCTCATTGCAGATTTTAAAAAACGATTTTTTATAACTGCTCCATTTTTTAATTTTAACGGAGTAAATAATATTTGATTTTCCATATTTATCCTTTCACTTGTTATATTTTACCATACAAGTTTAACATATTTATTTCTATTTTGAGAAACTTTTAGTTATTAAAAGTATCTTTTGACACTTTTGGTACAAAAAAGTTGCATTTTAGTATTTTTCATTGTAAAATTCCTTATAGCATAAAAAATTTAAAACTATTATAAATTATCAATTTATATAATTTTTATTATTTGAATTTTAACTATTTTTGAGTTTATTTTAGAAAGGAAACTGATAAAACTATGATTAATTATGAAGATATAAGAATAAAAAAAACAATAAGGAATATTCACAAGTCCTTTATTGAACTTTTTAAAGGAAAGGATTATGAAAAAATAACTGTAAAAGAATTAATTGAAAAAGCTGAAATTAGCAAAAAAACTTTCTACCGTTATTATTCATCTATTGATAACTTATTTTTAGAAATACAAGATAAAATTACAAATGAATATATTCAAAAATTTTCTTTACTTTCTTTTCCTGAAGATTTAAAAAACATTATTAATACTTTTATTGATTTTTCAGAAATTTATGGAAATGCTCACGACAAAATAATAATTGATTCAAAAAATGATTATGTATTACAAAAAATGATAAACAATATTATTAAAAAAACATGGGAAAAATCAGATTTTTTTAAAGAAACAGAGCCCTATCTACGTAATATTATTTTATCATTTGTATTTTCATCTATTTTAGGAAGTTATAAGCAGTGGATAAATGATGGAAAAAAAATACCTCTACAAAATTTTATAGATACAATAGAAAGCCTTGTTTACAATGGAATTAAAAATTTTGATTCAAACAATTATTCAACAAATAAAAATTAAAATATTTTTTCTAAATTTTTATATTATATTTTTATTAAAAAAAGACTATCTTTAATAAATAGCCTTTTTCTATAAATTTCAATTAATTATTTTTCTTTGCTAAATTTTTGATTAATTGATTACTCCTAGTTTTTCTCTTCTACGTTTAATTCTAACTATTTTTTTATCTTTTTTACAATAAGCAGAATCTTTCACATGACGGATTTCATGCATTCTACTGTACACAAATTTTGCAATAAAATAAGAAATAATGATGCTGGCAATAACATCAGTAGTCCAATGATATACCAAAGAAATTCGACTAACTCCTACTAAAAATCCTAAAATAAATAGTAAGATTTTGAGAACTCTGTTTTTTATGAAAAAACTTAAAATCCAAATTGTTCCCCAAACAGTAATTGTATGCCCCGAAGGAAAGGAGGCATAGTCGCCTTCAAAAAGAAACTTATTTTTTATTAAACTTAAAACTCCATAAAATTTCTCTGGATTTGCAGTTATTGAAGGTCTCGCTCTTCCAAACAAAAGTTTAAATAAATTCACAGTAATTTGTGTAGAGAGTAAAGTAAAAAAGATACCTGCAATGTATTTTTTAAAAATATGAGATTTCTTTTTGTTTAAAAAAATAAATAAAAATAATATAAGAACTAATGATAATTCAAAATATCCTTCTCCAAATTTAGTAATAACACGAAAGATTTTTTCAAGATTTTCTGAACGATGAAAAATACTAAACTCTGAAAAAAATGATAAATGTTTAAAAAAGAATCTGTCAATAAAAAAAATATGATTAGTTAGTTGCAATGGCATCACCTTCTCCTCTTTTATTTTAAATTAAATAAATTATTTTAAGATTATATCTTTTTATTTTCTTAAAATTAAGATATAATATCTTTGGTAAGGTAATAATACCACAAAAAATAAATTTAAAAATGAATTTAGTCTGAATAAATTTTAGAAAGGGAAAAAATGGGAAAAATACTGATTGTTGAAGATGATAAAAAAATTTCACGTATTTTGAAATTACAGCTAGAAAGAAAAAATCATGAAATAACAATAATTGAAAATGGAATTGATGCATTAAATGAAATTGACAGAAAAAGAGACTTTTATGACTTGATTCTTTTAGATTTGGGACTTCCTTCCATGGAAGGAAATGAAGTTTGCAAAAATGTACGAAAAATATCAAAAGTTCCCATAATTGTTGTATCTGCCAAAAACAATATAGAAGAAAAAGTTGATTTGTTAAAATCTGGAGCAAGTGATTATGTTACAAAACCTTTTGATTTTTTAGAATTAGAAGCAAGGATTAATATAAATATTAGAAAAGAGAAAATTTCTGAAATTATCTATAAGACTTTAAAATTAAATATGGAAAATTATTCTGCATACCTGGAAAATAATCTTATTTTATTAACAAAAACAGAATTTGAACTAGTAAAACTACTAATTGAAAATAAAGAAGAAATTGTTTTAAGGGATAAAATTGTTGAAAAAATATGGGGTTGGGAAGCAAGTGACAATCTTCTTGACAGCACAATAAAAAAAATAAGGCAAAAACTAGGAAAGGAAAAAATTAAAACAGTGAGAGGAATTGGCTACATTTTAAAAATATGAAAAAAATAAAAGACAAAATAATTATTGCAAATACAGTAAGCCTTGTTTTTATTTCCTTTATTATTATTTTATCAATGACAATTTTTTTGATTCATACAGCAGTTGAAGCTGAAACTAAAGAAATGGATAAATTACTTCCAACTGTTATTAAAAGATTGGATGAAGTTCCTGACTATAAGTTAAAAGAAACTTATAGAAATTATGATTATGCTGATAAAGAATATATTTCGCTTGCAGTCGAGAAAAACGGGAAATTCATTTATTTATCAGATGATAAAGATAGTTTTAAGTTAAAAAAATTTGAGTCAAATAAGCTTAAAATAAAATGGGACAGATTTATCTACAAAAAAATCTATGCTGGACACAATACAAAATATTATGCCATAAGAAATTTTGAATTTATGGAAGCACATGAACTTCTGTATGTTATGATTGCAATGTTTATTTTAATAACAATCTCAATTATTATAATTTCCAAAATCGTAGCAGAACATGTCCTGACTCCACTTTCAAATATAATTTCTCAAAGTAATGAAATGAGTAAACATAACATTGATTTGCAGTTAACAAAGACACGAGATGACGAAATTGGCGAATTAATTGATGTTTTAAATGAAACTTTTAATAAAAAAAAGGAAATTATAAAAAGTCAAAAAGCATTTACTTCTAATGTATCACATGAATTAAAAACACCTCTTGCTATAATGAAAGGTTATTTAGATATACTAAAATGGGGAAAAGATGATAAAGATTTATTAAATGAAGCTATCGAAAATCTAAATCTTGAAGTAAAAAATATTGAAAGAATAATTAATACACTGTTTTTAAATTCAAATCTTGAAAAAATAACTGTGAAAAAAGAAATTACCGATGTAAAACAGCTTTTTAAGAAAATAAAAAAAGATTATGAACTTCTAAATATTAAAAATGAAATGATAATAAACGTAAATAATGAGGTAAATATTTTTGTTGATAAAAATCTAATTTCAGAAGCTTTGCGTGGATTAATTGACAACTGTATTAAATACTCCATAGGAAATATTGAATTAATTGCAAGAGAAGATGAAGTAGTCAAAATTATTGTAAGAAACTATGGAGAAAGGATCCCAGAAGAAGAAAAGAAAAATTTGTTTAATCGAAATTTTCAAGGTAAAAATGCTAAAAAAGGCTCGGGACTTGGACTTCCAATCATAAAAGATATAATTTTACTAAATGATGGAAAAATTTATTTAGAAAATAGAAAAGATGGAGTTGATGTAAAAATTCAGTTTAAAAAAATTAATTACGAAAATGAATAAATAGTAAAATAAAAAACAGGCTATCTCAATATTTGGGAAAAGCCTATTTTTTATAATTTTTAATTGATAATTATCTTCTTTGTTGAGATCTTTGCTGTTGTTGATAGTTAAATGCTTCCAATTTCATAGAAATATTTTTTTCAGTTCCATTTGATGATATTTTTAAGTTAACTGTCTCACCTATTTTTTTAGCTGCAAGCTCTCCAATAAATGATCCTGCTGATGTTACACGTTTTCCATTTATTTCAAGAATTAAATCATTAACTTTTAATCCATATTTTGCTGCTGGTGAATTTGGATAAATTTGTTGAACTAAAATACCTGTTGAATATGAAATTCTTCTTTCTTTTCTTAATTCAGGTGTCAAATCTAATACAGAAATTCCTATGTATGGACGTTCATATTTTCCTGTTCTTACAATTGAATCTCTAACATTTTCAGCCAAGTTTGATGGAATTGCAAAACTTAATCCAACACTTCCACCATTTGGAGAATAAATAGCAGTATTTACACCAATAACATCTCCATTAATGTTAAGAAGCGGTCCACCACTGTTTCCTTGATTAATAGAGGCATCTGTCTGTATAAAGTTTTCAACTTGTTCAATTCCTAATGAACTTCTTCCAGAAGCTCCAACTACCCCAACTGTCATCGAACTATTCAATCCTAATGGATTTCCAAATGCAATTGCCCAGTGCCCAATTTTTATATTATCTGAATCAGCAAATTTTAATGGTTTAAATGTTCTATTTGCATTTACTTTTAAAATTGCAATATCTACTTCAGGTGAAGTTCCAACTAATTTTGCCAAATACTCATGTCCATCAGATAATTTCACATAAATTTCATCCGCTCCATCGATAACGTGATTATTTGTCATCATATATCCATCGCTTGAGATTACGAATCCTGAACCCAAACTTCCAGATTCACGTCTTTGTTGTCTTACCCCAGATGTTCCAAATAAAAATGCTTCAAGTGGATTATACGTTTGTACTACAATTGTTTTTTTCGTTCTTATATTTACAACTGAATCTTTTGCCTTTTCATAAACTGCTGAAAATGCATTTTGAGCACTATACATATCTCCTGTAACATTTGTATTTTGAACAATTTGATTATTTTGTAAAATATTTGTATCATTTGAAACTGCTGCAGTTGCTGTAAGAGCAGTCGCTATAAATGATGTAGTTAAAAGCCTTTTTAATTTCATAATTTAAAATCTCCTATTTCATAAAAATTTCTATTTCTTAAATTTAAGTAATTTAATGTTAGTTATTGTACTCCTCTTTTCTTAGAAAAGTTAATATTCTTATTGTTTTTAATCTTAGTTCCTTTAATTTTTTGCTATTTCAAAATAAAATAACAAACTATAATTTAATTTTTCTATTCTGATTTTAAGATTTTTAAATTCCTCCAATAAAAACAACTCTCACAAATATTTCTCTTATTACCTTTAGTATCATTAAACCTAAAATTCCAGAAATATCTAAATTCATATTTCCAATCGGAATTATTATTTTGAACATTTTCAAATAAGGATCTGTAAATTTTCTAATCCATTGAAAAATCGATATTTGATTGTAGGGATCAATCCAACTTCCTAAAATATTTAGCAAAATAAGAATTGTGTATAAATCAAATATTTTTAGTATCATATCTATAATAATATACAAAATAGTACCTCCAAAAATTTAACCTTGAAAAAAATTTAAAGGTTTTCTTTTATTATTTATTTAAAACATTTTTACATTTTAAAACATATTCAACTCCTGAAACTATAGTCAATATTAATGGAATTAATAATAATATGTTGTTTATTGTAAAATTAAAAGGTATTAAAATTATTAGTGTAAGTGCTACCATCTGAGTAGCAGTCTTCCATTTTCCAAGACTCTCTGCCGCAATAACAACTCCTTCAGCCGCCACAATTGAACGAAGTCCAGTTATAAGTAATTCTCTAAAAATTATTATTATTACAAACCATAGACTTATTTGATTAAATTTTGCAAGCGTTACTAATGCTGAAATAACAAGTATTTTATCAGCTAATGGATCCAGTAATTTCCCTAAATTTGTAATTAAATTATATTTTCTTGCAATTTTTCCATCATAATAATCTGTAATAGATGCCCCTACAAAGATAATTGCTGCAAATATTCTCATTGTTACAGAAACTGCTACATTATCTGAAACTTCTAAAGCTAAACTTAGAAAAATCACAAATGGTATAACTAGAATTATTCTTAATGTTGCTAATTTATTAGGTAAATTCATTTTCATTTTTACCACACTCCCTAAATCATAGTAATATTCTAAATTAATTTAATGTTTTCATACTCAAGTTAAATTTGTCTTCGCTTTCCATTGAAATTACCTTGACTCTGACATTTTGTCCTTCTTTTAATGCATCTTCAGTCTTTTCCACTCTCTTATTGCTAATTTCAGAAATATGTAAAAGACCTTCTTTTCCTGGCAATACTTCTACAAATGCACCAAATTTCATCAGTTTTGTAACTTTTCCATCATAAATTTCATTTAACTCAACTGACTGAGTTTGTCTTTTAACAAGTTCCAGTGCTTTTTTCATATTTTCAGATTCTTTTCCAAAAATTGAAACAGTTCCATCATCTTCAATGTCTATCGAAACTCCAGTTTCGTCGATAATTGCCCTAATAACTTTTCCTCCTGGGCCGATAAGTCCAGCAATTTTATCAGGATTAATTTTAACAATCTCAATTTTTGGTGCATTTTCAGCGACTTGCGCTCTTGGCTCACTAATTACTGCTTCCATTTTATCAATGATGAACAATCTTCCTTCTAATGCCTGTCTTAAAGCAATTTCCATTATTTCCCTTGTGATTCCTTCAATTTTTATATCCATTTGAATTGCAGTAATTCCATTTTTTGTACCTGCAACTTTAAAGTCCATATCTCCAAGATGGTCTTCAAGTCCTTGAATATCAGTAAGTACTGTGAATGTTTCACCTTCTTTTATAAGTCCCATAGCAATTCCGGCAACTGTAGATTTTATCGGAACTCCAGCAGCCATTAATGCAAGCGATCCTCCACAAATTGAAGCCTGTGACGAAGAACCGTTTGATTCTGTAATTTCAGAAACAAGTCTTACTGTATATGGAAATTTATCAGTCTCTGGCATAACGTATTTTAACGCTCTTTCAGCCAAGTTTCCGTGTCCTAGTTCACGTCTTCCAGGTGCTCTCATAAATCCAGCTTCTCCAACTGAATATGGCGGAAAATTATAATGCAGGAAGAATTTTTTACGTGTTTCATTTTCCATTCCATCAATAATTTGCTCGTCTTCCTTACTTCCAAGCGTTGCAACAACTAATGCCTGAGTTTCTCCACGTGTGAACAATGCAGAACCATGCGGTACTGGAAGTGTATCTATTTCTACATCAATTGGACGGATTTCAGTAGTTTGACGACCGTCAGCACGATATTGCTTATATAAAATAGCATCTCTGACAAGTCTTTTTTCAACATCTCTATAATATTTCTTAAATTCTTTTTCAAGATTTTCGTCAATTTCTTTATCTTCATTTTCAAGTTTTTCAACATATTTTTCAAAAAGTTCTATTTCTAAATTATCAATTGCCTCGTATTTTTCCAGTTTACCTGGTGTCATTATAGCCTTTTCAACTTCATTTTCAAAACTGTCAATAAATTCCTTGATTTCAGAATCTACTTCCTTTTTCTCAAATTCATATTTTTGTACATCAAACTGTTCTAAAAATTTGTCTTGCTCTGCACAAATCTCCTTAATTTTTTCATGCCCAAACATAATCGCTTCCAGCATAACTTCCTCAGAAACTTCCTTAGCTCCAGCCTCTACCATTGTTACAGCATCTTTTGTCCCTGCAACTGATAATTGAATTTCGCTTTCCAGCAACTGCTCTCCTGTCGGATTCAAGATGTATTCTCCATTAATGTACCCAACTGTAACTCCAGCCACAGTTCCTGCAAATGGAATATCTGATAATCCTAAAGCGGCAGAAACTCCAATCGTAGCAAGATTTTCTGGATAATTTACTTCATCATAAGAAAGCACCGTAACTACAATATGTACTGCATTCAAAAATCCTTCCGGAAATAAAGGTCTGATTGGTCTGTCAATCAATCTTGAAATCAAGACTTCATCAGTTCCTGGCTTAGTTTCCCTTTTTATAAATCCACCTGGAAATTTCCCTGATGCATAAAATTTTTCAATATAGTCAACTGTTAAAGGAAAAAAATCCTGTCCTTCTCTGACATCCTTGCTCCTAGTCGCCGTAACTAAAAGCATTGTCCCTCCACATTGAACAACAACTGAACCTCCAGCTTGACGTGCGATTTTTCCTGTACTTATTTTAATTTTCTGGTTTCCTAAATTAAAACCATAAATTTTCTCTTCAAACATTTTTCCTCCTAAAATTTATTTATTTTTTAAGAAGGGAGCAAATAATAGTAAAATCTTTCATCAAATTTTTAATAAAAAACTTTACAATTACTTACTCAAAATACCTTCTTAAAATTTTTATAATTATACCATTTTTTCGTAATTTTTACAAATTTAAAAATTAAAGAAAATTAAAAATACAAAAACTTATTTATCTATTTGCTTATCATTTGATTAATAATAATTTTTTCTTATTTTTTTATATTTAAATTTGCATTTTGCTAAAATCCAGGTATAATGTATTAGAATACTTTGATGGTCAAAATATTTTTCAGGAGGAATAAACTATGAAAATAAATTTAAACAACATTTCTGAAACTATGCTTATTACTTTGTATATGAGAGCTACTGATTCTAAAAGCCTAAAACCAATTTTGAATGATAAAAAGTCTTTAGAAATACTTTCACAGATAGATTATGATTTCTCAAAATTTAAAAATGCTTGGACATCGTATTATGGTGTACTCTCACGTGCAAAAGTAATGGATAATGAAGTAAGAAAGTTTATAGAAAAATATCCAGATTGTGTGATTGTATCTATTGGATGTGGATTAGATACAAGATTTTTACGAATTGATAATGGAAAAATAAGATGGTACAATCTTGATTTACCTGAAGTTATTGAAAAACGAAAATTATTTTTTGAACCTAATGAACGTGTTACAAATATTCCAAAATCAGCTTTTGACTCAGCTTGGACAAATGAAATTGAATTGGATGGAAAAAAATTACTTATTATTTCAGAAGGCGTATTAATGTACTTTGAAGAACAAAAAATTAAACAGTTTTTGGAGATACTAACTAATAATTTTAATTCTTTTGAAGCTCATTTTGATCTTATTTATAAAGGAACCGTTAAGTTAAATGACAAGCATGACGCTTTAAAAAATATGAAAGCAAAATTTATTTGGGGTGTAAAAGATGGAAGCGAAATTATAAAATTGAATCCAAAATTAAAACAAATTGGACTTATCAACTTTACTGATGAAATGAAACATCATCTTCCTGGTTGGAAAAAATTATTTATTCCATTGCTTTATATTGTAAATAATCGACTTGGAATTTATACTTACGAAAAAAATAACTATTAAATTTTAATAAAAAAATATACCCAACCTTAAATTTTTCTACTTTTAAGTTTTGAGTATATTTTTATTTGTCGTTAATCCTCTAACAACGGATCTTTTTTTGTAACTTCAACCACCAATTTATGCAAACAAATCAATGCTATCAAATTTGGAATTACCATAAGACCGTTAAACATATCAGCCAGTTCCCACACTAAATCAACTTTTTGAAGTGAGCCGGCAATTATGCAAATCATTACTAAAATTCTATAAATATTAAGCGCTTTTTTACCAAACAGATATTTCACATTAGCTTCCCCAAAGAAATACCATCCAATTATAGTAGAAAACGCAAAAAAGAATAATGCAACTGCAACAAAAATCACTCCAAAATGCCCTAATACTGCGTGAAATGCCTGTTGTGTCAATGAAATCCCAGTTCCATCCGCTTTTCCGTCTGCAATCAAAATTACTAATGCTGATAATGTCAAAATTACAAAAGTATCAATAAAAACTGTGACAATTGCAACATGCCCTTGATCTTCAGGATTTTTAACCTTTGCAATTGCATGAGCATGCGGAGTTGACCCCATTCCAGCCTCATTTGAAAATAGACCTCTTGCCACTCCAAATCTTATTGCCTTTTTTATCCCCATTCCTAAAAATCCACCTAAAACTGCCTTTGTAGAAAAAGCATTCACAAAAATCGCTTTAAATGCCAAACCTGCATTTCCAATATTTAACACAATAATGAACAGACATATTACAACATAAAGAACTGCCATAATAGGAACTATTTTTTCAGTAACTGAGGCAATTCTTTTTACTCCTCCAAAAAATATAAATCCAGATAAAATTGCCAAAAATATACCTGTTATAACTGTCGGAATATGAAAAGCATTATGAAAAGCATCTCCTACCGAATTTGCCTGAACCGCATTTCCCATAAATCCTAAAGACAGTACGCATGAAACCGCAAAGAATCCTGCCAGAAATTTGGCCCCTTTTCCTCCTTTAAATAATGTTTCAATGTAGTAGGCTGGGCCTCCTGTCATTTCTCCATCTTTTTTCTGTTTAAAAATCTGACTTAATACAGCTTCTGAATAGATTGTTGCCATTCCAAAAAATGCACTTACCCACATCCAGAATATTGCCCCTGGGCCTCCTGATACAATCGCTGTTGCCGCTCCTGCGAGATTTCCTGTTCCAACTTGTGCTGCAATAGCCGTTGCTAAAGCCTGAAACGACGACATCCCGTTATTATCCGCCTTTTCTCCGCTCAAGTCAAATCCGCTCGTCAACTGTTTCAAACCGCTCTTAAACTCCCTAACTTGAATAAATTTCAGTCGAAATGTATAAAATACTCCTGTTCCAACTAACAAAACAATTAAAATAACTCCCCAAAAAAATTCATTAAAATTTTTAATAATTTCTAACATCTAAATCCTTCTCCTTCGTTTTTTATTTCTGAATTTTAGAATGGATAGAAAAGCTTAAAGCGTTTTAATACAAATTTTATTATAAATCAAAGAAAAAGGCTGTCTTTTACTTAAATAAAGTCAAGACAACCTCTTAAAATTTCTTTTATATAAAAAAAGAAATATAAAATCCATAATTTTATATGTATTATTCTCTGTTCTTTTACCTGAGAGTTTAGGGAATAAAAATTCCTTTGCTCCTTCGGTGCCGTCATTTAAGACAGTCTCTCCAGAGGCTCGTCCACTATGAGTCCTTTTACCTGAAAGAGTTACTTCTTCGGTGTTTTATTCTACATTTACAAATTTATAAATGAGATAAAATCTCTCCTCATACCTTCATCCAAATTATTCACTTTTCTATATGTTAGCATATTTTTTTCTGTGTGTCAAAAAAACATTCTTCATAATTTTTTATTTCTAAATTCTATTTACTTTTCAATACCGCCCTGACTGCATAATGCAAAAAATAATAAATCGACTTCAAAAACGGCAATTTCTCAACTTTCCGATAAATTTCCCAACGAACTTTTGCCGTTTTAGCCTTATTGCTCGAACGGGAATTATCCAGTACTCGATAATAAGCCAAATTTTCCTTGAGTCCAAAAATTGTTTTCACATCTTTCACAATTTCCAGCCAAAGAACATAATCCTCATTTTTTTCCAGCTCCTTAAAATACCGCTTCCCAACTTTTTCCACATCATACATAACTGTAAGACAGCCTAGATAGTTATTTTTTAGCATATCAGTATAGGAGATTTTCGATTTAATTACAACTTCATTGATTTTTTCACCATTTTCCTTAACTCTCGTGTATTCTGTACAGCTTATGCCTGCATTTTTTTCTTTCATAAATTGTATCTGCTTTTCTAATTTTTGGCTGTGCCAGTAGTCATCAGCATCCAAAAATGCAATATATTTCCCATTTGCCAAATCAATTAAATGATTCCTCCCTTTTACAACACCCATATTTTTTTCAGTATTTACAACCATTATTCTATCATCTTTTTTTGCATATTCATTTACAACTGCAAGACTGTTATCCGTTGAAACATCATTCATAATAAGCATTTCCCAATTTTTATAAGTCTGTGAAAACACTGATTCTATTGTTTTCCCAATAAATTTTTCTGCATTATACATTGGCACAATTATTGAAACTTTTTCTTTTTCCATTTTCTCTCCTTATTTTACAATTTTCTAATCCTGCGGAAACCTAATCCCCGCTCCAAGTCTAGCTTTTGTCTGCACTTCGCTTACCAGAAGGCTTTTTTCCAGCTGTTTATAGCAAAATTCCAAGTCATTTTCATTTACTGCATGAATGAATGCTTTAAACTCAGGCACAACTCTATCTTTTGAAAATCTATCATCAAAACTTTCTGTTGTTCCATCGTACATTTTTAATGTGACTTTTCCGACAAGTGATGGTGCTTCTTCACTTATGATTTTTCCTTCACTTCCTTGAATCACG
Source organism: Leptotrichia sp. HMT-225 (assembly GCF_030644325.1). Taxonomy (NCBI): domain Bacteria; kingdom Fusobacteriati; phylum Fusobacteriota; class Fusobacteriia; order Fusobacteriales; family Leptotrichiaceae; genus Leptotrichia; species Leptotrichia sp. HMT-225. The sequence goes on from NZ_CP130323.1 coordinate 1,694,544, forward strand.
CCTATTCTTTCTCCTTCGCTATCTTTTGCACATACACACATAGCATTGAAATTTTTGTATTCTATCATAAGAACTCCGCTCGTGTCAATATTTCTCTCAATATTAGCATAATACTTCACATTTTCAGGCTTTCCAAAAAGTCCTAAAACATAATGTAAATTATACAGCCCCAAGTCCATCAATGCTCCTCCAGCTTTTTCGGGATCAAATACAGGTAAAATTTCTCCTCTCTTAAAAGCGTCATATCTGCTGGAATACTGACTATACTGGCTCTGAACAAGTTTCACATCTCCAATTTTCCCAATCCAGTCTTTTATCTTTTTATAATTTTCAAAATAAAGTGTTGTTATCGCTTCAAATAAAAACAGTTTTTTTTCTTTTGCTAAATCTGATAATTCTTTAGCTTGTCCATAATTAGTTGTCATCGGCTTTTCAACAATAACATTCAAGCCTTTTTCTAATGCTTTTTTACAATATTCAAAATGCAAAAAATTCGGAACAGCAATATAAACAGTGTCAATCCCAAATTCACAAAGTTTGTTAAAATCATCAGTAAATTTCGGAATACCATATTTTACACAAATTTCCTCAACTTTTCCAATACTCTTTTTTGTCCCTTGCATCCCCATGATTTCGAGACCTTCCAACTGAACAAGACTAGGCAAAAATTCCTGAACAATCATCCCTGAACCAACAATTCCCAATTTCATAAAAAATCCCTTCTTTCATCTTTCTGTTTTTTATATTAATAAAATGGTTTGATAATTTATTTTAAAATTCCAAATATTTCACTTCAATATCATCAGTCAACCAAACGCCATTTTTTGAAATAAAAAATTCTTTCCCATTCTCATACATTTTCTCAGCCAAAACTTTTATTATAAACGGCTTACCGTGGCGTTGACCAACAGAATATGCCGTTTCTTCCGTCTCTGACAAATGTACAAATTGCCTACTTTTCTTTTTTAACCCCTCTTTTTTTATCTGCTCCAAAAATCTATCCGCTGTCCCATGATACAAAATTTTAGGAGGTTTAACAGCTTTAAATTCTAAGTCAACATCTATGCTATGCCCTTGACAAGCCCTAATTTTTGTAAAATCCTCATTAAATTCGTATCTCTTTTTACTGTTATTCCTTACAATCTCCTCCAAAATTTCAAAATTTATCCGTTCCTCTTTTCCATTTTCAACATCTCCAGAGCGACTTATTCCATTAATAAGCTCATCTACATTAGCCCATCCATTCCTATCCAGTTCAATTCCAATCATCTCAGGCTTATGCCTTAAAATCAAACTTATAAATTTTCCTAATCTTGTTAATTTCTTTTTCACGATTCTCCTTTTTTTCTATATAATTTGTTAAGTAAATTAAATTTTTATTTATTTAATTTTTTTGGAAATAAAATCGGCAATATTAAAGCAATAAATAGTTAATTCATCAAATTATTATAATCATTTACCAGTTTATTATACTTCTTAATTACATCATTCGGAGTCCCAGTCATATCCTCCGTATAAACTTTCTTCTCAATCTCGCTCTTGCTCATCGACTTGCTTTTCTCAATTTCCTTAATAAATATTGTAACCGATTTTTCAAATTCTGCAAGCTGTTTGTTAAATATTTCCAATTTTTCTTTTGTGTAATTCTCTTTTTTTAGCTGTTTCTCGTTTGCAATTGCTTTCTGGAAGTTAGCTGAAGCCACTAAAATATTTTGCTGTGCTTTTTTTAATTTCCCTAAATCACCTTTTATAAAGGTTGTCATGCTAAGTTTCTGATTATCCATTTTATCCACAAAATCTTCACAACTGTTTATCAAAATTGTCAAATTGTATTTTATTAGGCTGCCTTCATTTTTATATGTTTCCAGTATTTTCTGCATTCTTTCCTTCGATTTATTTGCCACTTCCGTTTTGAAAGCGTCTGCACTTTCTTTATATCTTTTATAAATTTTTAAAAAATTCGTATGTAATTGCCGCCCTTTTGCAAAGTCATCTGCCAAATGTTCTTTTTTTCCATAGTAATTTGTCATAGAATCCGTTACCGCTTTTAATTCTTTTAAAATTGGCAATAATTTTTTGGAAGAGTTATCCAGCTTTTCCATCTTAAATTTTGAATTTATATTTTTTTCAAGTTTCTGGATAACAGCATTGTCGATTTTAATAACAGGAACGCTTTCCAAAGTCCCCATTTCCTGTACATTTATTTCCTTGCCTTCTCCAGCCACATCAATATATTTTGAAATTTCATTCTCAATATTTGTTACATTATTATGAATTTCAATATAACCGTTGTACTTCTCCATCTCTTCATTTTTCACTTTTTTTATACTAAATTTTCTTCCAATTTCCTTAAATGTATCATCACAGGAAAATAAAAAAATCGAAAGAAATCCTATTAATATTATTTTTTTATAATTCATTTTTACTCCAGTATTTTTTATTTATTCAATTTTCTTAAAAATTTTACCAATTCCCCTAATTTTATTACTCAAAATAAAACTAACGAAATTGGTAATTTTTAAAATTTATTTTCTATTTTATTTAATAAAATCAATAATTAATTATATCGAACTTACATTAAATGAAATAGATTCCAAAACTTTCAGTAAAGCGTCCGTTGTATCAAGTGAAGTCAGGCAGGCTATTTCCTGCTCACTTGCGGCACGTCTGATTTTAAATCCATCGTTTCTTGCAGTCTTTTTCTTACCAGCTGTATTTATTACCATATCAACAAGTCCTTTATAAATCAGCCCTAGCACATCGTGTTCATATTTCCCTTCTTCTTCAATTTTTCCAACAGTTTCAACACGAAGCCCTTTTTCTTCAAAATATCTGGCTGTACCTTTTGTAGCCATTATATGATAGCCCAAGTCAGAAAATCTCTTAGCTAGTCCATAAGCTTCCTCTTTTGCAGTTCCACTAATTGTAAACAATACGCTTCCTTGATCCTTAACTTTAATTCCAGATGAAATTAGCCCTTTGTAAAGTGATTTTTCAAGGTTTTCATCACTTCCCATAACTTCTCCTGTTGACTTCATTTCAGGCCCTAGTGTTGTATCCACATCTTTTAATTTCTGGAAACTGAACACAGGAACTTTTGTATACACATGTTTGCTTTCTTCAATTAATCCAGTTTGGTATCCTTTACTTTTCAACGTTTCTCCAAGAATTCCCTTCATAGCAAGATTTGCCATAGGAACACCTGTAATCTTGCTTAAAAACGGAACTGTCCTTGAACTTCTAGGATTTACTTCCAATACATAAACTTCTCCATCACTAATTACATACTGAATATTCAAAAGCCCTATAATGTTTAATCCCTTTGCAAGCCTTGTTGTATAGTCAATTAATGTACGTTTTTGTGAATCTATAATGCTTTGTGGAGGGTAAACCGCAATAGAATCTCCAGAATGGACTCCCGCTCTTTCGATATGCTCCATAATTCCAGGAATCACAACTGTTTCCCCATCGCAAATTGCATCCACCTCGATTTCCTTTCCAACTAAATATCTGTCAGTAAGCACAGGATGATCAGGCGACACTTTTACGGCATTTTCCATATATTGACGCAATTCCTCTTCACGATATACGATTTCCATTGCTCTTCCACCTAATACATAAGATGGACGTACTAGAACAGGGTACCCAATTTCAGCCGCATTTTTTACAGCAGTTTCCGTATCAAACGCAGTTTTTCCAAGAGGCTGAGGAATATTCAATTTATGCAGCAATGCCTCGAATTTATCACGATTTTCCGCATTATCAATTTCTTCAAGTGCTGTTCCCAATATTTTAACACCATGTCTTGCCAATTTTTCAGCCAAGTTAATTGCCGTCTGCCCACCAAACTGAACAACAACGCCTTCTGGCTGTTCAAGCTCGATTATCGCCATAACATCTTCTTCCGTAAGCGGCTCAAAATAAAGCTTATCCGAAATTGAAAAGTCCGTTGAAACAGTTTCTGGGTTGTTATTTACAATAATTGCCTCATATCCAGACTCTTTTATCGCCTTCACAGCGTGAACTGTAGCATAGTCAAATTCAACACCTTGCCCAATTCTAATAGGTCCTGAGCCAAGTACAATAATTTTTTTCTTATTTCCTACAACACTTTCATTTTCCTGCTCATAAGTCGAGTAAAAATAAGGTGTTTCTGACTTAAATTCAGCCGCACAGGTATCAACCATCTTAAACACAGGCTTAATATTGCATTTTTCACGAAGTTTGTAAACTTCATCTTCTGTCGTATTCCAACGGTGTGCAATAACTTTATCTGAAAATCCATATCTTTTGGCAAACAGCAGTGCATCTGGATTATTTACATTTGCCTTCAATTCCACTTCAATATCAATAATATTTTTCATTTTATCAAGGAAAAACATGTCAATTTTTGTCATATCATGTATTTCCTGCGGAGTAACTCCTCGTCTTAATGCTTCACCAATGAAAAACAATCTTTCATCTCCAGCTTTCTGGATTCTTCTCAAAATGTATTCCAAGCTAAATTCATCCCCATTTGGAAGCCCCAAGTGATGTACTCCGTACTCAAGTGAACGAATAGCTTTTAACAAACTTTCCTCATAAGTTCTTCCAATTGCCATTACTTCCCCTGTTGCCTTCATTTGTGTACCTAAATGCCTATCTGCCTTTTCAAACTTATCAAACGGAAATCTCGGTATTTTACTTACAACATAGTCAAGTGACGGCTCGAAGCACGCATACGAATTTTTAGTAACAGGATTTATAATTTCATCAAGTGTCAATCCAACTGCAATTTTTGCAGCGATTTTCGCAATTGGATAACCTGTCGCTTTTGAAGCGAGTGCCGATGAACGTGATACCCTCGGATTTACCTCAATAATATAATAATTGAACGAATACGGATCTAATGCCAGCTGAACGTTACACCCACCTTCTATTTTCAATGCTCTTATTATTTTCAACGAAACATCCCTTAACATGTGATATTCCCTGTCTGTCAACGTTTGCGAAGGTGCTACTACAATCGAATCTCCGGTGTGAATACCAACTGGATCAATATTTTCCATATTACATACAACAATCGCTGTATCATTACTGTCACGCATTACTTCATACTCAATTTCCTTATATCCTGAAATTGATTTTTCCAATAAACATTGTGTTACTGGCGAATATCTAAGTCCATTTGTAACAATGTCTTCCAGTTCTTCATCATTATGGCAGATTCCTCCACCAGTCCCTCCCATTGTAAAGGCAGGACGCACAATCACAGGGTATCCAATTTTTTCCACAAATCTACGTGCCTCTTCCAAATTATGAATAATATCTGACTCAGGCACAGGCTCTCCCAGTTCATTCATCAAATCTCTGAACAATTCCCTGTCTTCCGCCTGCTTAATAGAGTCAAGCTTAGTTCCTAGCAGCTCTACTCCACATTCTTCCAGTACTCCTGCTTCATGCAGTTCCACAGCCAGATTTAGCCCAACCTGTCCTCCAAGAGTAGGAAGCAAGGCATCAGGACGCTCTTTTCTTATAATTTTTGACACAAATTCAACAGTCAATGGCTCAATATATACTTTATCCGCAATTTCCTTATCTGTCATAATAGTTGCAGGATTGGAATTTACAAGGATAACCTTGTACCCTTCTTCACGCAATGATAGACACGCCTGTGTCCCCGCATAATCAAATTCAGCAGCCTGTCCAATAATAATCGGTCCAGATCCAATCACTAAAATCGTTTCTATATCTTTTCGTTTAGGCATTTCCCTACATCTCCTTGCTATTAATTTTTTTGCCAACATTTTATTTTAATATTTTATAATTTAAGTTTTATATACTTCTTATTCGACGTATTCAAAATTTCGATTCTTCTTCATATTTTCAATAAATATATCAAATAAATAATTTGGGTCATGTGGACCTGGAGAAGCCTCTGGATGATACTGTACCGAAAATACTGGATATTTTTTATGTCTTACACCTTCACAAGTCCTATCATTTACCGCGATATGTGTCAGTTCCAAGTCTGTATCCTTCAATGAGTCAATATCTACGGCATATCCATGATTTTGTGCTGTAATATCAACTTTTCCAGTCTGTAAATTTATTACTGGCTGATTTGCCCCACGATGTCCAAATAGCAATTTATATGTCTTTGCTCCACAGGCAAGTGAAATTAGCTGATGTCCCATGCAAATTCCAAAAATTGGCACTTTATCTATTAATTCCCTAATTGTAGCAATTGTTTCTGGAACATCTGTCGGATCTCCCGGCCCATTGCTTAACATTATTCCATCTGGTTTTTGTCTTAAAATTTCTTTAGAAGTTGCATTATGTGGCATTACGACAATATCACAGTCCCTTGAGTTAAGTTCCCTCATAATTCCTGATTTCATACCTAAATCAAGCAGAACAACTCTCATCCCTCTTCCAGATGAAAGAAATGCCTTTTTTGTCGATACCTGTTCGATTTGATTGGTTGGCAACGAATTGATTTTTAAATTTTCTGCAATTTCTTGCGGATCTTTGTCTGCACTAACGATAATTCCCTTAATCGTTCCATGCTCCCTTATTTTCTTTGTCAGACTACGTGTATCAATTCCAGAAATTCCTGGAATATTTAAGTCCTTCAAAACTTCATCCAATGTAAATTCATTTCTAAAATTAGAAGGTTTTCTACATATTTCACGAGTTATAATTCCCTTAATACTTGGATTAATAGTTTCATAATCATCCCTATTTATCCCATAATTTCCAATTAACGGATAAGTAAATGTAATAATCTGCCCATTATACGATGGATCTGAAATAGTTTCCTGATACCCAGTCATCGCAGTATTAAAAACAACTTCTCCAGCCATTTCCACATCTGCTCCAAATCCATACCCCTTATACACACTACCATCTTCCAAAACAAGCTGTTTATCCAATGCGTACATAAATACTACCTCCCTAAATTTTAAATGATACTATTTGTTTTAAAATTTGTTCAATTGTCATTAACGTGTCTGATTTGCGATAATAGTAAACTATTTTAATTCAAATCCTAGATATGTATTTATTAATAAAAGTCTGAATGTATTTACTAACATCTCTAATCTCATAATTATACTATATTTTCAAAGTTTTATCAATAACGGCAAATCATTATTTTTTTAATTTTTACAAAAATAATTAATTTTAATATTTAAAAGATAAAATTAAAAATTCTCATTTTTCTTTAATGTTTATATGATATGATTAACTTGAAAAGAAAGATAAGGCATAATAAAAAATTATAGTTAAAACAATAAATTGTTTACATTATAATAATTATATTTTAGGAGTGATTTATTATGAAAAAGATTTTAATTTCTATGTTTTTATTATTTAGTGCTTTAAGTTTTTCAAGATTTATCGAACAATGTGAAATTACTTCCAAAGGAACTTATAGAAATGGAGTAGGATATGTAAACTGTGTAAGTTTAGAATCTGGAAGACACTTTAATTTTACAAGAGTAAACTATAGAACTAGAAGCAATTTGGATCTAGGAGGAGTTTACAAGCTTTATTTCAATGGACAAGGATACAAAAATTTATATTTAACATCATACGAATATCTATATTAATAAAAATGAAAGTATAAAAAATTATGCTGTCGACAAATCAATACTTTAAATTTATAAAGAGCAGGTGATTAAATTACCTGCTTTTCCAAAACATATTTCTTTTCCTTAAATTTCTCGTATAAATAATATAAAAATATCATATCTTAAAAATTAAAAATTTTCAATTATTATTTTCTAAAAATTATTTTTTTAAATAAAGAAAAATCTAGACTTTTATAAAATATAAGGTATAATTTATAATAAAGATTTTGTTAAATTAAAAGTTGAAAATTTGTAGAAATAAATGAAGAAAGGAGGTAATTCAATATGAAAAAAGTGTTATTATTTGTAATTGTGATTTTATTAGTAGGAGTGCAGTTATTCGCTGATTATTCAATAAAAAATAATAAAGTTTACTTTAAAGAAAAAATAATCAAAGGAGCAGATGCTAAGACTTTTAAAGATATTAACTATGAATATTCTAAAGATAAAAACAATGTTTATTATTATGGGGAAAAGATTGACGATGCTAATCCTGAAACTTTTAAGGAAATTAATGATGCAGGTCTTTTTTACATTGACAAAAGAAATGTATTCTTTAAAGGACAGAAAATAAAAGAGGCTGATGTCAAAACTTTTAAACTGTTAAATAATGGTCCTTATTCCAAAGATAAAAATTATATTTTCTTCAAAGAAGCACTAATTGATGATGCTGATTATGAGTCTTTTGAAGCAACTGACTCCATCTGTGCCAGAGATAAAAATGGCGTTTTCTATAAAGAGGCAAGAATGGAAAAAGACGATACTTTAAATTCTTGTGTTAAATACTATCAAAACAAATAAGATTATCTGCTCAATTTCTAAATTTATTGATTTACAGTTCTATTACAAAATTTACAAACTCTCATTTTTCTTTAATATCTACATGCTAATATACAATTGAAAAAGAAAAATACAAAAAACATATTATACTTATTCACAATTACAATATTTGAAAACAAACTCAAAACTATTCACAATAACCTAATAAAATTTAAATTCTTTAAATTTGAACAATAGAATTGATTAATGTTACTTGAAATAACAAATGAAATTAAGACATATTAACATTATTTACGTTATTCTATCAGAAAAGCGGGGACTCAAAACCTGCTTTTTACTTAAAAAAGCTATTAACATTATTATTAAGAAACACAAATAAAGAGGTACTTGTATGAAAAAAATAACAAAAATTATTTTTATAATAACAATTTTAATTTTTTCTATAATTATAAATGGTTCTACTATAAAAAATTATGATGTCGTAATGAACATAAATAAAGAATCATCATTGACAATTACAGAAAAAATAGAATATGAGTTCGCTGATTTAAATCATAGGGGCATTTTTAGAGATATTCTTTTAAGAAAAAAAGATAAAGAAAACTTAAAAAAAAGCCTTATTAAAATAAATTCTGTAACAATGAATGGGCAAAAAGTAAAACATACGTATGAAGAGTTTGATGAAGGACTTCGAATAAAGATTGGTTCAAAAGATAAAAAAATAACACAGCTTAAAAATATATATGAAATAACTTATACTATGTATACTGATATTTTTAAACATGAAGATATTCAACAAATATATTTCAATATAATACCACAATTCTGGAAAGTTCCAATAGAAAAAGCTAATGTTACAATAAGATTTTCTGATGGTCAACCAATAACAAGTGAAGAAATTAAAAAATTTGAGATTTATACAGGAAAAGTAGGAATAAACGAAAGAAATTATAAAATTTTACAGGAAAATGAAAAAATAAAATTTACAAACCAAAAACCATTAGCACCTCAAGAAGGAATTACATTTCTTTTAAATTTAAAAATAGATAAAATATCTCCAAGTTTTTCGGATAAATTAAAACTATTTTTTACAACCTCAAAAAATCTAACCTTCAGTTTAATACTTTCCTTTGTATAGTTAATTCTTATGTTAATTACAAAACTCACAGTTTTAAAACAGCCTTCCAAAAAAACAATTATACCCGAATTTGAAATTCTAGATGATATGTCTGCAATGTTTGTTTCCTATTTTGGAAATCAGGATGATGAGAAAAAAATAATTAGTACAGGAATTTTTTGGCTTTTGTGCAAAGATATTAAAATACAAAATTCTCAAAAAAAACAACATTTTGAGAAAAAAGAAGAAAATTTAAAAGATAAAGAACAAGCCTTAAAAAAATTAAAGAAAAAGAAAGAAAAAATGGGAGAAAAATTTATTAGGAAAAATATTAACTATTATGAAATAGATAATGATTTTCAATATAATAAACGAAATGTATTCAGATAAAAATTTTTTAATTGCATCAGTATTTATTTTGTTATTAGTTGCCAATGCACTTTATTCACGTAATTTTCAAATATATTCTGAAGAAGGTTTACGAAAAAAAGAATATATCGAAGGTTTAAAAATGTATATAAAAACCGCTGAAGAAAATCAGATAAAAAAATTTGACAGTACTGAGGAGCTAGTAAAATATTTTAAAGGAATTTTACCCTACGCAGTAGCTTTGAATGTACAAAATGAAGCTATAAAACTGATGGAAAAGACAATCGAAATTAATTCAAGTCTAACAAGAAATGACGAAATGCTGAAAGAACTTAATAGTTTGTATACATATTCGAGAAAAGAAGAAATGAAAGTAAAAATTAGGGAATCATATTCTTCTTCGTATAAAGGTTCAAGAAGTTCAACCTCTTCTTCATTCAGTGGTTCAAGAAGTGGCTATAGCAGTGGTGGCAGCGGTTACTCCAGTGGCAGCGGCTACAGTGGCGGAGGTTCTGGCGGTGGAGGTGGTGGAGAATGGTAATTTCCCATCATTTTCTAAAAAAATAATTTAAAGTCTAATTTTAAATTTTGTAATTATAAACTTTTACTAAAACATAAAAGGAGGTAATTTAGATGAAAATTTCAAAAAATAAATTTTTAGGAATGTTAGTATTTTTATTGATTTCCAGCATTAGTATTTCAGGTCAGTATAAAGATGCATTAATAAGCCGTATGAGTAATTTCCGTAACAGTGTATTTGCAAATGTAGATGAAGGCAATGATTTTGAGCAGAAGGAAGCTTTAAGAAAAACCGAAGAAGAATGGGACAAGGAACTGAACATTGTATATCAGAAAATAATGAAAACTGTTAATCCTGTAACAAAGAACAAACTTAGGAATGTACAACGTGCATGGATTAAATATAGGGATTCTGAAATAGAAAATAGCTATTATATAAATAATCCTGATGGTGGAAGCATGGGAATTCTATTTTCACTTAATACTGCCGCAAAACTTACTGAAGAAAGAGCTGTTCAGCTGGCAGAAATGTATGATGCTTTAGACAAATAATTAAAATCACAATAACTTTAAGAAGGAGTTGAAAAGTATGTACAAGAAAAATATATCTATAAAATTTTTTATGCTTATATTATCAATATTAATGTTCATATCATGTTACGGAAAGATAAAGGTACTTACTATTTATGCAAATCCATTAACAAAAAGCTATACTTCATTAGGAAAAGGGAAATTGTTGCTAGCAAGGAGAAATGATTTTGATAGGGAAATAAAATTTGTTGCAAAAGTTGACGGAGTTACTGTAGAACATAATTATGTTGAATGGAATGATTCATATTTTTACCCTATTGGAACAGGATTTATAATTAAGCCTCAAAAAAATGTAGTTTATAGCTTTATGGGAATCGTTCCTGAAGGAATTCCAGAAGCGAGATTAATAATTAGTTATAAGGGAGAACAGAAAGTGGTAAGGATAGACTGGGAACTGCAAACAGGAGAAAATGGTGAAAATTTAGACTATTATGATGTATATTTTTAAAAGTTATTTTATAATTGATACTAAATTTTAAAATTAATTAGTTTTATTACTATAGTTTTAAAGAAAAGGGAGATAAACTATGAAAAAAAATATTTTTTCTATTCTTACTTTAGTCATTTTATTTACAATCTCTTTCATTTCCAGTGCCGCTTCCAGTGTAAAACTAATTTCAAGTGGAGATGAAAATAATGTTTTTGAAACAGAAGGTACACTTCGCTTTGAATGGACTGATGAAGATGACTGTGATGCAATTGATGGTAACTCAGTAAAACTGTTTTTTATACCGAATAATCCCGAGGATTTTGGTAGAAAAATAGTTTATGTATGGCCAAATGATTTGTCAGATGAAGGGTATGCTAAAGCTCTTGCCAGTAATCCTTCACTTGAATACAGAAATCACGAAGAAGATACATTGAAGATGGTTCAAAAAATATTTAAGAACACCAAAATAAAGAAAAATAAGGCAGGCTATAAAGAAATGACTGTGAAAATAAGACTGAAATCTCTAAAACCTAAATTAGGATGTAATGCAACCTTATTATACAGTGAGTTGGTAAATGTTAAAGAAATAAAAGCACCAAAAATAAAATTATCTGATGAAAAATTTGATGAAAAAGTATACGGAAACTTTACTGTCGAATATGCTATAAAGTCACCAGAAAAGTCTGTAAATATTATGGAAAAACCTGATGTAAATTCTAAAATTGTGAAAAAGCTTGGAAAAGATGATTCTGTTGGAGAAATACAGGATTTTGGAGAATGGGTTTTTGTATATTATCCTAATACATATCCTGATTTCACGTATGGATATGTACGTAAAAGTAAACTGAAGAAAAATATAAGACATCCTTTTGAAAATATTGATTTATTTAATTAGAATGCTATACAAATAAAGAGGTGATTTAATATGAAAAAAATATTGTTTATAATAATGCTTATAATTACATGTATTTCATTTGGAAAAAATAGTAATGGAGGTAATATTACTACGGAAGCTAAAGGAATGCTGCGTTTTGTATGGAGCAGAAATGGAAAATATAATAAAAATACTGTTCTTCCTATAACAGGAGAAGATGGAACAGGAGGTTTTGCAATATATTTGGAATTTACTCCTGAAGATAAAGAAAAATTTATGAATAATGTCCTGATTGTATGGCCTGGAAATACAGACGGAAGAATCGGTGGAAAAGAAATGTATAACAGAATACTCAATATAGGTAAGGAAATATCTCCGGATATTGAAAGCAAAATGAAAAAAAATGAATGGGGATATGTTACTCAGCCTGTAAAACTAACTTTAAAACCTGTTAAGATATATGCTGGCTGTTGTGCAGTAGATTATTTTTACGCAGAAATAGTAAAACATGAAAAAATTTCATCGACAACAGTCAAAATACCAAAAAATATGGATTTTGGAGAAAGTTTAAACAGAGTAATAGGTTCAGAAGATAATAAAGCATATACTATATATTCAAAAGAAGGTTATACTAATATAAGAAAAGGGCCTTCTAAACAATATGATATAAAAAAAATTTCAAATGATTATTATGCAGCAATAACACAGGATTTTGGAGAATGGAAATATATCATGTATTTTGAAGGAGGATCAGATAAAGTTGGATACGGTTTTGTACACAAGAGTCAACTGAAATTATCACAATAGTTTGTTAAAATAAAAATAATAGAAAAAATAATTATTATAAAAAAACTCAAACTCCTTTAATATAAACTATTAGATCAAATACTAATGGGGTTTGAGTGAACTTTAATATTATCTTTATTTCTTCAACAATTTATTTTCCAAAAATTTCAATGCCTTATCGACATCTGCCTCTTTTCCTTCCTCAGACACGTATTCAATGTATTTCACATTATTATTTTCATCCGCTATCATCAATGCTCTTGTTAAAAGCCCTTTTTCCTTTATGAAAAATCCATTTTGGATGCCAAATTGATGATATTTAAAGTCAGAAACCGCTTTTAATCCGTTAATTTCATTGGCTGTACAGAATCTTTCCTGAGCAAATGGAGTGTCAACTGTCACAGAGTAAAATTTCACGTTTGTGTGAGTTTTGGCAGCTTCATTTAACTGTTTTGTCTGCAGTGAACAAACTTTTGTATCAAGTGACGGAGCTGTATAAATTACTTTTATATTTTTATCTTCAAAAATATTTTTTTCTTCTAATTTCGTATTTACAACTAAAGGCACTTCCCTTATTTTATCTCCAACTTTTAATTCTTTTCCAACAATTGTTACAGGAACTTTTCCCATTGTGATTTTTAAATTATTATCAGCTTTCAAAGTGTCTAAATATTGTGCATATTCGGCATTTTGTCCTGCATGTCCTGTTTCATTTTGTGTTTTTGGCTTATTTCCACAGGCAGCCAGAACTACTGCAGCTACTCCTAATAATAATATTTTTTTCATTTGTTTCCTTCTTTCGTAATTTTATTTGTCGCTTCTAAAAATTTAAATTGTATAATTTTTACAGCTTTAATTTAAACTATTTTTATCTAATTTTATCATTTCTATTTTGATACTTCTCTAATTAAACTCGGATTATACAATAAACTTTCATTTTTTCTTACTTCTTCAAAAGTATATGTTTTTAAAATTTTTCCATTTTCAAAAACACATTCCATTACGGAATCTTCATGATATTGATTTTCAGGTAAATCTGAAATATTTACTGTTTCAAATTCTCCATTTTTATTTTTTATCAAGTCAAGCCGTCCTTTTTTACTGACTTTTCCTTTATCTGTAACAGGATTTTTGTAAACATCTCTAACTTCATTTCCAATTTTTATACAGCTGCATTTCATGGCAAATTTATGAGTATCCCTATTAATGCTAGATTTTTCATTTCCTTGCAAAAGTGATCCTCCACAGCCCAAAGTAACATTTTCGGCAGAATATTTGTTATCCTTTAAAGATTTATAAATATCCCAGATTGTGTCTTCATTAATTCCATCACCTTGTAAAATACGGACTTTGTTAATTACTTTATATCCTTTGGAGTTTATAGTATAGCCAAAATTCTTTTCCAGACTTTCAAGTGCAAATAGAATATTTGTAATTGCATCTCCACTATCTGGACGTATTGTAACCATTCCATCTCTTGCCAATATTTTTTCACGCAGCTCTTTTCCAATAATATTTTCTACCGCATTAAAAAAATTATAGCTGTCAAGAACGATTGAAACAATTCCTTTTGGAAATTTATCAAGCATATTTTCGTATGCTTCTTTTTCATATTTTTGAGTCCATGAAGTCATTGTGCTATGTTCAGAAGCAGGCACGCTGTAAGCGGCTATTTTTTCATCATAATATTTACGGGCAAAGACAAGTGCATTTAAGGTATCTGTTCCATAAAAATTTGTAAGATGAGCCATTCCACCAATTCCGGCACTTTCCTCGCTGGAAACACCACGATAACCAAAATCATGCAATTTAAACTTCAATTCTGACTCCACATTATCACTTGTTTCCTCTAAAAAATATTTTATAATCTGTTTTGCCTTGTATGAAAATGTTGCAACTGTAATCGGATACCATACTTTTAACAGCAATGTTTCCACCCAGCCCACAATCCAAGGCACATTTTTGTCAGTTGATTCAACTGTAACCAGCACATTATGATTTTTTACAACACTGCCTTCTGGAACGGTTCTAATTCTAAGTGGCAATTTCCCGTCCAGTTTTTCTACAATATACCTCCATCCCTCTTCAAAAAATGGTAATCCATGCAATTCACAAATTTCCTTAGCTTCATCTATCATTTCATTTGTAATTTTTTTTGTTAAATATTCCATCAAGTAATATTGCAGTCCAAAAAATTTTACATATCCGTATAAGCCACCACGGCTTTCGATATAATCGTGCATATACGTCATATTTTCTGGATATTGAAATGGATGAGTAATTTTATAAGAATCTGTTGATAATATTAAATTTTTCATTTTTATTTTGTATGATAATTGCAGTTACGTAAAAATCATACTCTCCTTCCCTACACTTTTTTTATTTGTATATTCAATTATAACTCTTTTTCCTTTGAAAATATACAAAAAATACAGTAAAACCTCTTTGAATTAAACAAAAGATTTTTACTGTAATAAGATTTTTTTATTTTTCCAAAATTTTATCTGCAAGCACCAACGCTATTTTCTTTTCTCCAACCATAAATTCCACAATCATGCTTTTTGTATCCACTTTTTTTATTTTTCCACGTCCAAATTTTTTGTGATTAACCACATCCCCAACTTTATATTTAGAATTTACATTTGAAGTTGTTTGAGAACCTGATTTTTTACCAAATGTTCCCAATTTATCCTTAGAAAATGGATTAAAATTTTCTATTTTCGGTGTAAAACTTCTTGGAGCTGAAGATTGTCCTTTTAGGCTTCCGTATTTTCCGCCCACATACTCTAGATTATCTTGCTTCATTTCGTAGATAAATCTTGATGGACGACGTAAATTGTCGTCTTTTCCCCAAATTTTTCTTGATGAAGAATAAGAAATAAACAGTTCCTTTTTAGCACGGGTTATCGCAACATAGCAAAGTCTACGTTCTTCTTCCAGCTCTTCTTCAGGAGCGTCAAAAGAAATTGATGGGAACAGCCCGTCTTCCATTCCCGCAAGAAAGACATAATCAAATTCTAGTCCTTTCGAGCTGTGAATTGTCATAAGTTTTACATAATTTTCATCATCTTCCATTTCGTCAGTTGCTGAACTTAACGAAATCATATCAAGATATTCATTCAAGGACATGCTTGGATTTTGCTTTTCAATTTCAGTAATACTGTTTAACAATTCCTCAATATTTCTAACCCTGTCTTCCTTGTTGTCTTCAATTGAGTCAATATAACGTGTTCTTATAAGAATTTCATCAAATATTTCCTTAATTGACATTTCTTCAAGGCTTGAGTAAATGCCTTGCATTAAATTGTAAAATTCCTTTAATGCCAGTTTTGTAGCTGCTCTTACTGGAATTTCATCAATGTAGTGAAGCGCTTCAAGCATCGAAATATTTTTTTCATTTGCAACTTCCTGTATTTTTTCCAGAGTCTTTTCCCCCACCGAACGTTTGGGAACATTAATTATACGATAAAAATTATGATTATCATTTTTATTATTTAAAAGACTCAAATATGCTAAAATATCCTTTATTTCCTTACGTTGAAAGAACTGCATTCCGCCATAAATTTTATATGGAATATTTGCAGACAGCAGTTTTTCCTCCAGAACTCTTGACTGTGCATTTGTCCTGTACAGAATCGTCATATCCTTGTAATCGGCACCGTCTCTTTTCTTTTTCTTCATCTCTGTCACAATAAAATCTGCTTCATCATAAACAGTCATTGCATTATAAATTTTGATTTTTTCTCCATCTGAGCCATCTGTCCAAAGTGTTTTCCCTTTTGAACTTTTATTATTTTTAATAAGCTCATTGGCTGTATCCAGTATTTTCTTTGTAGAACGATAATTTCTTTCCAGTTTTACTGTAAAAGCTTCCTTGTAATCTCTCTCAAAATTCAGAATGTTATTAATATTTGCCCCACGAAATGCATAAATACTTTGATCCTCATCTCCTACGACACAAATATTCCGATATTTTGCTGCAATCAGATTAATCATTTCATACTGAATATCGTTGGTATCCTGATACTCATCCACCACAATATACTGATACCTTTCCTGTATTCTTTCCAGCACAAAAGCATCATCCAGCAATTTTCTCGCATTCAAAAGTAAATCTGAAAAATCCATCGCATTATTTGCCTTCAAAACTTCATCATACTTTTGATAAATCTCACCAAAAAGCCTGTTCGCAGGAATTCTCATATCAATTTCACGTTCAAGCTCCTTAATTCCTATCCCCTGTTCCTTCAATTTACTAATTCTATTTGCAAGTTTTCCCGGCTGAACACCATCATTATCCTTAATTCCCATATCCTTTTTTATCTTTGTAATAATCGATTTCTGATCGTCCACATCATAAATATTAAAATTTCGCCCATATCCAATTCTTTCAGAATAAGTTTTAAGCAATCTTACTGAAAACGAGTGAAATGTAGAAACTACAAGATTATTCGCCTCATGTCCAATAAGTGCCGTAGCCCTTTCCTTCATCTCTCTTGCCGCCTTATTCGTAAAAGTAAGTGCCAGAATATTAAGCGGCGAAATCCCTATCTCTTTTACCATGTGTGCAATTCTATAAGTAACTGTACGTGTTTTACCGCTTCCCGCTCCAGCCAGTATCAATACAGGCCCTTCTATTTTTTCTGCAGCTTTTCTCTGCTCTTCATTTAATTCATCTAAAATACTGCTCATATTTCTCCTTTTTTCTCATTATTTTTATATCTAATTTTTTATATTGTTTTTCATTTTGTATAATATCTATTTTTTTGTATAAACAACTCAGAATATTCATTATTAAATAAGTTAATTTAAATCTTACAACTCTCTATATTTAACTTCCGTTATTTTCGATATTTTCTCAATAACACCATTTTCTTCCTTTTCTTCCCCAGCGTGACTACTCCCATTCTTATAGACAATTTCCTTTAAGTTCAAGTCTGATTTTTTTAGTAAATCCACTGTTAATAAAATCTGGTTAAGTACACCTTTTTTATTTTTTGAAACAATGATAACTTCTGAATTTTTTCTAAATTCACACATAAAGTCGAGAATACTGTAACTTCCTTCCAATTTTAATAAAAGCCCTCCAGTAATTCTGACAAAGATATAGTCGTTTTCAGTTAATGCCGAATTTATTTTTTCACGCAAATTTATTAAATCACTTTTTTCATTTTCCTCCATTTGCCCTTTTATAACTATTGTTGTTACTTTTTTATTTTCAAATAGCTGCTCTTCATACATTTTTTCAACAAATTTCTTGCCAACATTAATTTCAGTTCCAACTATAAAATATATTTTCCCTTTTTTATCAGTTCTATGCCTTACAATGTGATGCCTTCGGCATCTTGCCTCATAATTTTCATTTGCACCAACCATAACTAGTGGATCGTCATAATAAGCAGGCTCTCCATTTATAAGACGTTGACTCGCATAAGCAGGCTTTCCGCAAACCATGCAAATTGCGTGAAGCTTATCCACCTGATCAGCAATACTCATAAGTTCTGGCACCGGATCGTAAGGCTCCGCCCTAAAGCTCATATCAAGCCCTGCGACAATCACTCTTTTTCCATATTCCACATATTTTTTGCAAAACTCAACAACTTTTTCCCCAAAAAACTGAACTTCATCAATACCAATTACTTCAGCATCAACATTTTTTTCCATAATTTTTTCCATTTGAGAAACATCACTCACGGGATAAGCTCTAAAACTGTCATTCCCATGCGAAAATACCCCTTCTTCTCCATATCTATTATCAATTGAATGCTTAAATGCCACAATTTTCTGCTTTGCATACTCTGCACGCCTAAGCCTTCTTATAAGTTCCTCACTTTTTCCTGAAAACATGCTTCCAGTAACAACTTCTAATTTACCTATGTTATTATTTAAATGAAATCCCATTTTTACTCCTATAATTTTCAATTATATTATAATATTTTTGCTTCAATACATAATTATTATTTTGTTTATTAATTGCGTTCTTTGAAATTGAAAAAAGTTTATTATATTTATATTATTTTAACTCTATTAATTTATCATCTGATAATTTTTTTAAATATAAATCTTTTCCATTTTCAGATACATATTTATAATATTCAACTGCTTTTTCAATATTATTATTTTTTTCATTATACTCTGCTAACCAAAATTTACAATGCATTTCGAGTCTTTTACTAATTTTTTGTGATAATAAGGTTTGAACACATTTAAAAATTTGATCATCTTTTTCATATAAATTAGCCTCTAATAATTCTAACATTTCTTTTGATACATTTTTTAATTTCAAATTATTTTTATTCAATTTTTGATTATACATTTCTTTCGCTTCTTCTTTTTTATTTGACTTAAGTAAAACGTTAATATAATTGTAATAATATAAAACTGGATCTTTTCTATAATATCCCTTTTTACTTTTTGTATTTATTAGATTTAAGTAAAAAATAGCTTTTTCAAATTCATTTATCTCAAAATAAGCTACTGATAAATTATTAGCATAAAAATCCTTATACAAAGCCTTTTTAGATACTGTATATTCCTGACTTACTTTATCAATATATGTATAAACTTCTAATTTTTCATCTAACAAACACAAAAGATTTTTGTAAATTTTTCTACGTAAATTAACATCTATTACATAACCTATTAAAACAATTACCATTATCACTATAATTCTATGTAAAAAAGATTCATAAAGCCAGAAACAATACATTAGGTTAATTTTAGGTAATAAAATGTAAAATATAACTGTCAAAAATATAAATAATAAAAGCATCCCTATTTCCAACTTCATATTTAGTGATATTTTTTTACTCACTATTTCTCCTTTCACTACTTTTACTCAAAAAAACTTGGGGAACAAAGTCCCCATATCTCATTTATTAGAAGTTACTGAAAGTGTTTCAGATTATTTATTAATCTTTATTTTGTCTAAACGAATCAAACATATTTTTTGCGTTACTATATAAAACCTTAACTTCATAAGGTTTTACATTAATTTGAATTTTTTTATCAGAAATTGCGTAATTTTCTTTTAAATTCAGCTGATTTCGATAAAATCCAAATAATTTTGGTACTTGCAATGATAACGGGTATTCGTCTGCTCCGTTATTTACTACAATTATCATTGATTCATTTCCGTCTGAAATTTCGTAGGAAATAAAGTCTGTATTTGGTCTTGCTGGTGTAAAATCACGACCTTGATATAATTTTGCCCGTCTATTCTGATCAGCTAAATAAGCAGATATTTCTGAATCAATACGACCTTGTGTTTTTGGATCGCTGTAAACTTCAAGGATTCTTAATTTCCCGTTTTTAAACAGATTTTTATGTTCCTTTCTGACTTTTAGCAATGCTTTATAATGGTTTTCTATATCTGCATTGCTGTTTACAGGATATAAAATCCATTTTTGCACTTCGTTTACTTCCACAACACTAGGAAAACTTCTAAGTCTGTCTTTATATTTGCTTATGTTATCTGTTTCAGGGTCGTATGGTGCGTAATCTTCCCACAGCATAGGCTTTCTATTTCGTGGCGAATCTGCTCCCCACATTCCCTTTTCATCACCGTAGTAGATAACTGGTGTAGCAGGCAGCATCATTTGCATTGCAACGACTCTTTTCAGCTTACTTACAGCTGTTCCGTCATACAAATCAGGACGAATATTCAAGTATCCTTGATCCGACTGATTATTTCTATCATAAACTCTATTCGGATTTATCATTCCACTAAAGATTCTATCTGTATCAAGCGACCCAATAAAAACTTGTGTCATATTAAAACGATTGCTTGAATATCTGTTGTAAATTTCATTTAATTTTGTTGCAAATTCTACGCCGTTGATTCGGTAATTTGGATTAGTATTCACAGTGTATTTTATAATGTTATTGACAATATTATAATCTGCCCCACTGTCATAAATCCCATCTTCAACATCTTTTGTAATACTGTTTGAAACCTCTCCTGTAATTAACAAGTCAGGTTTATATTTTTTCAAATTTTCTGTAATTTGTGCAAGATATTCTTTATTCTCATTGTCGTAATAAACATATCTTATTCCGTCAATTCCGTCATCATACACATCTTTCTTAAAAGTCTCATCAGGCCCTAAAATCCATTTTTTCATTGCATTTTCAATGTAATTTCTAACTTGCGGATTTTTTAAGTCAAGTACAGTATCCTTTAAATACCAGTTGGAAAATTCTTTATTATTTCTAGCAAAAAATCTGCTTGACGTTGTATCAGGAGCTACTTCCAGAACTACTTTCAGCCCTTTCTGGTGAGCCTGTTTTACAAGGCTTGCCAGCTGTAAATCAGAATCTGTCCAAATCCAGCTTTTTACATTCAGTAAATCCTCATCAAGTAAATTCTTATCCGTTTCAGGATTGAAAATAAGCAAGTTTAACTCCTTATCTCCATTGTTATTATGAACTTTTGCCTTTATATCAAGCCCTTTTGATGTTCCAGTCTGCTCAATGTAGCCAAAATACGGATCCACGTGATTAAAGTAAATCGTATCATATTTATGGTTTGAAAGAGAATAAAACGGCGATGATAAAATTATGTATTCTACACCAAGATTTTTAATATAATCTAATTTATCAATTATTCCCTGTAAATCTCCACCATAGTAACGTGTATAGTTCTGTACATCATTTAACGTATTTTCTTCCCATTCGTTTTTTTCCTCATAGTTACTGTTCCATTCATTCAATGAAAACTGCGGTTTTTCACTTCCGCCCCAATACGCCAGCACCAAGTCTTTTTTAGATGTTCCTGAACGAATTTCTCCAGTAGGCTCTGAAAAGTCATCTGTCCCAAATTCGTTAAAAATCGCATCATTATCCACATCGCCATTTCTAAACGAATCAATATAAACCTGATATCCAACAGAACCTCTAGCCCATTCTGGAATTGTCGTAAGTTTTGTAGAACGCGAATACTCAAATTTTTCTATATCCTTTAGGTTTTTTGAAATATTTCTTCCCATATAATATTTAGTCTTGTCATCAGTCAATACAAAATAATAGCTTGACACATTGCTCGGAATTTCAGCCATAAAAATCTCATTACCACCATAATTTCCAATTCCACGCATCATTTTTTTCCCGCCACTGTAGACAACTTCGGCAGAATAAACATCATTATTTTTCGTTCGTAGCATAATTTTTACATTAGTTCCATTAAGCACACGAAACTCTGAATCTTCATTATGAACTAAAGAATTTAAATCAATCACTCCGTCATTTCTTTGGCTATATTTTAATAATTCTGTTGTATTTTCTTCTGTTTCATTATTCCCATCATTTTCACTGCTTTCCTGTCTACTCTTATTTTTTTTCTTTACTGTACTGATTAAATAATTTTCATGATTAATCACATCATTATTTTTAATATCCGCTTGCAAATTTTCATTTTGTGCTGAAAACGAAACAACCGAGCTTACCAAAAACAGTAAAACTTTCATTTTTAATTTAAAACTCATATTTCTCCTCTATTTACCTTAATCTCCCTAGCCGCAGCCAGACAAAAAACGATAATTTTAATATTATTTCCATTTTTTTTATTTCTATTATCAAATTGTCTTAAAATACTATTTTTTATTTCCCTAAGCGTAGCTCCTGTGGTTACAATATCATCAAGTATCAAAATTTTTTTATTGCTCAAATCAATATTCTGAGAAATTCTAAAAGCTCCCTCAATATTCCTGTTTCTTTCTTCTTCGTCCAAAATTTCAGCCATTTTTTTTGTATTTTTTATTCTCTCAATCCGAACATAATTCACTTTCAGACAGTTCAAAATCTCATCAACCTGATTATACCCTCTTTCATTCTTTCTTTTTCTGCTGACAGGCACACTCACGACAATATCTATCTTTTCACGTTTCAAGACATAATAAAATTCTTCCTTTATCAATTCAGCAATCAACTTTGCCATGATTTTTCTATGATTATATTTATAAGAATAAATTAACCTCTTAAACTCCTTATTGTAGTCCCACACATAATAAATATTATTTAATTTCCGCAATTTTTTCAGACTTTTCAGAATATTTTTCGTATCCTTCGATACAATACCGTACTCAACTAATTCCACCCCTGAAATTATATCCCGATTTCTAAATAAAATTCCTTTAAAATTAAATATTATTTCCTTAAAAAATTTAATATCCCTCAACTGGATCCTCAACCTTTTGAACTATTTTAGTTGAGTACATCTCTGTATATCCGCAATTTTTACATATTTTTAAATAAAATGTATCAATGGCAATCTGCGTTCCAGCAACTTTTTTTGTAGGAATTGCCACCTTTTTCATTTCAAACATTTCTTCTCCACATTTGCAACATTTCTCATCATTTCTCATATAATCACCTCAAAACGCATTTTTTAACCACTCAATACTGTTAGAGCCACGACTTACTCCAACAATATCATACCTTACATTTTTATCCCATTCCTTTTTTAAAAGATAAATTTGTGAACTTGCAAGAATCTTATTCTGCTTCTCCTCTGTCACCATCTCAATCGCTGATCCAAAAAAATCATTCTTCCGATATTTAACCTCTACAAACACCAGTGTCTGACTCTTCTTTTCAAAAAAAATCAAGTCAATCTCCCCAAACCTGGTATAAAAATTACTCTCAACAAACGTAAGCCCTTGCAAAATCAAATATTCCTTCGCCACATTCTCATACTTAAACCCAATTTCCCTTTTATTCATACTATTTCTCGTCCCATCCCCTTTTTTAATATTGTATCACAAATATCTATATTTATTCTTTTAATTTTATATTATATGATACCAATTTTTTACTTATTTTTCAAGACTGGAAAATTTCTCTTCTTTTTTCTGTTTCATTTTTTTCTAAAAATTTTTCCTTATCTTTCCATTCTACGCCATTTTCTTCAAATATTTTTTCAATTTCGTTTATAAATTCTTCATTAATTTCAAAATTTTCTATTTCTTCATCAATTTTATTTGGATCAACATACCAGGTAGAAATATAGTCCATATCATTCTCATACTTTGTTATAAGTTCCCTGTATCTTTCTTTTGGATAAATATAAGGCTCGTGAGCATAATCACTTTTTCTATATTCAAATCTACTAGCTAACAAGCAACAGAACTCTTCTATTGAATTAGAATAAAATTCTTCTAAATTTTTAGTCCCCACCAACATCCTTATTGGAAATTCATCATCTGGAAATTCAATCATATCACACTTATAAAGTTTGTAAATCATTTCTACAAAAAATATCCAATATTCCTTTGTATCTTTAAGCGGTTGCATAAATGTACCTAATGTCATATCTGTAAATATCCATTCTCTATCATCGTCTACATCCATAATAAACCATTGTGAAAATTCTTGAAATGCTATTGCTTCCCATTTTTTCATACCTAAATTCCTTTTTAATTCTCATTCAAAATATCTTCTTATAAAAATTCAAACGAAAGTTCACCTTCAAAAAAAATAACATCATCTTTTTTATAAGTCACATCATTTTCAAATTCAACTAAAATTTCTGAATCTGAAATAGCTGATTCTACCAGTAAAGAATCTGAATTTACATGTTTTACCACTCTTACTACAGCTTCTATATGTGGCGATTTTGGAAAAGGCTGTACAGCTCTCAATTCACTATCCACTTTCAAACTTTTGCATACATATTGCATAAATAATTTCCCTTTGACAATATCTCCTTTTTTAATAAAATTTTTTACATCAAATTCTACAAATGAAACATTCCATTTTTTGTCATTATTTTTTAGTTCTTTTACTACTGCCATATCATAGTCATATTCAAATGTCCATAACTTCTCTATTAAATATTTTTTCATATGAAACTCTCCACCTTTTTATTTATACTAAATCAAAACTTTGCTAAGGACAAGAAATTTTAATTCCTTACTAAATTTATAGTATATAATTCAAAATTTTCTGGATTTTTCCATAGAATTTCATCATCTAAATTTCTTATTTCATCGGGATAAGTGAATATTGAAATATGTTTAAAATTTCTATATTTATTTTGGATAAAAACTTTTCTGTCAGCCATTCTTTTTTTGTTTCACTTATAACTTCATAAATAATTTCATCAAAACCAACATCTTCTATATTTTCAAAAAAACTTTCCGCAAATTCATCAAGATAATTTGACTGATTTTCATCAAAGTATTTCTCCAATATTTCAATATCTTTTTCTTTCCAAACAAATTTCAAAACATCATTACTAATATTATATAGAAAATCTAATAATTTATCGTCTACTACCTCAATCCAGCTTTCTCCTTCATCTTCCATAATTTTCAACATTTTACCCTCTTCATTTTACTAGATAAATAAAAATCTACTTCTTCTTCTCACTTCCATCCAATATTTTCTTCAAAAACGTCTTCCTATGATACCTACAAGCCCCTTTTTCAAGCAAAATCTCTCTATGTTTCTTAGTTCCATATCCTTTATGTTTCTCAAATTCATATTCAGGAAATTCCTTTGCAATCTCACAAAGCATTCTATCCCTTCTAACCTTTGCCACAATTGAAGCTGTCGCAATGGCTAACGACTTGCTGTCTCCTTTCACAATGCACTCCTGCTCTCCTTCATACTCTCGAATCAAATGATTACCATCAACCAGAACTATATCAAATGCTGATTTTTCAGCTACTTGATTAATCGCTCGACGCATTGCTCGAAATGTTGCATTCAAAATATTCATCTCATCAATTTCTTTTTCTGAAGCAATTCCGATTCCCACGATACAATTCTTTTCTATCGCTTCAAATAATCTTTCCCTTTTTTTCTCAGTCAACTTTTTTGAGTCATTAATCTCCTGCAATTCTGGAAAATCCTGAATCACAATTACAGCTCCAGCCACAACCGGCCCTGCTAAAGGCCCTCTCCCAGCTTCATCAACCCCAACAACAATCTTATTATATTTTTCATCAAATTCCATTAATTCATTTTTTTGGTTTTCAAATTTGTCTTTACACATAAATTTTTCCTCTTTTTTATTATTTTATAAAGTTTCAAATTCCAGCCCGCATTTTTTCAATGCTTTTTTAAAATCTTCTGGCAATTTTGCAATAAATTCTATATTTTCTTCTGTAATCGGATGTTGAAATTCAAGCTTATAGGCGTGAAGCATTTGGCGTTTTTCGGTATCTGTTCTGCCGTAGACACTGTCGCCTAGAATTGGATAGCCTAAATGTTTCATGTGAACTCTGATTTGGTGAGTCCTTCCAGTTTCAATATGAACTTTAACAAGTGTAAATTTTTCCGTCTGTGAAATTACTTCGTAATTGGTAATCGCAGTTTTTCCTGAATTTAAATCATTTATTACAGTCATTTTCTTCCTGTCGTTTTTATCACGCCCAATTTGTGTTATAATTCTTCCGCTTTTCTGGTTGAGTTTTCCTTTTAAAATTGCAAGATAAGTTTTTTTTACAGTTTTGTCGTGAAACATTTGTGACAATTTTAGATGTGACTTGTCTTTTTTAGCGATTATTAAAAGTCCGCTTGTGTCCTTATCTAGCCTATGCACAATGCCAGGACGGATTTCCCCATTTATTCCTGATAAATCTTTGATATGATACAAAATTGCATTTACAAGCGTTCCTGAATAATGTCCGTTTGCAGGATGTACGACAATTCCAGCTTTTTTATTGATAACTACCAAATCATTATCTTCATAAATTATTTCAATATCAATGTTTTCAGGTTTAATTTCAACAGTTTCCAGTTCTGGAATTACAACTTTTATTGTATCATTTTCTTCAATTTTATAAGCAGGCTTTGTCTTTTTTTCATTTACTAAAATATTTTCATCTTTTATAAGCTGTTGAATACGTGTTCGTGTCAACTCGAGCCTTTCTGACAAAAATTTATCAATCCTGCTCCCTGCATCTTCCTTCAAAATAACAATATTTTCCTCATTTTCAACATCTATTTCATCTTCAAATTCATTTTCAACTTCATATTTTTCATTCATAATTATCTATTTTTCTTTCTTTTATAATTTTTTATTTTCCAAAATTCTATTCTCTTTTAAAATTTATCCCATCAATACAATGATTATAAATCAATTCCTTAATTTCACTCGTATCATTAGTTTCATAAAATTTCACAAGCAGTTCCAAAAATTTCTCTTGATATTTTATTGGCACAGAAATAATTCCAGCACCATTTTGAATCATTACGTGATTTGCTGTCATCATACTTGTTCTTTTATTTCCATCATAAAAAAGTTGGTTTCTCATTAAATACAACATTAAATTTATTGCTTTTTCTGTTGCAGAGTTTTCACTTTCCAAAATTTTATTCAAATTATCATTCACTTTTTCCTTATCTGGAATTTCAGGCTTCCAGTCTGTTCCACCCATACTTACATCCGAGAATCTCAATTGTCCTGGAAAAGGATTTACATTTGCCTCTCCAATGAGCTGATTAATTTTGCAAATATAGTTTAAATTAAGAGGATATTCAATATTTTCCAAAATAAATTCCCATGAATGTTTTAAATTAACAATGGCATTTATATCCTTAACTTTCATATTCTGAACTCCCAGCCCCTGAAAAATCGTTTCTGTCTGAGGATAAGTCACAGCTATTCCTTCCAGATTTGCCGATTTCCAAATTGAATCCACTATATTTCTTTTCGCAACAAAAATATTCTCCTCCAATGTCATTTTATACTTGTCTTTCATAAAATCACTCTTTTCTAAAAATTTTTCATCAATTTCTTAACTCTCATCATCACATTTCTGAAAAATGTCCATTTCCTGCGAATAACCTCTATTATGATGATTTTTCGCCAAAACCGCTACTTCCTCATCTACTTTTTCCAGCTTTTCAAAACTTCTTTGTGCATGATTTTGCAACTGCGTTTTAAATCCTAATTTATGCAAAACTCTCGTTATAATCGATACATTTTCTTTTCCACAGTCGTGTAGAAGTGCCAATTTTAAATATTTCTCGTTGTTTTTTAGTTCCGTTTTTTTTATTTTTTTATAAACTTCAAGCGAATGAAACTTGTCGTAATCAGACATTTCCAAAAATATTTTATTTTCTTTTTCTGTCAATTTTTTCAAAGCCTCATTCATATAAGCCCTGTTAATTTTTGGTTTAAAATATTCCATTGCTTTTCTAATTATATACATTTTTCCACTCTTTTCCTAATCTTGATTTTTCTCATTTTTCTACACTTTCTAACAAAATATATTAATATCCTGCTATCAAATTTCATCATTCAATATTTTTCTATAAACAGTATCTAAAAATTTTTAAAAACAATAAATTTCTACATAATCTATAAAATATTTTTCAATTTTTTCAAATTTCTTTCACAACTATATCCCCAAAAATCCTCTTTAACTTTCTAATATTCTTCCCTCTTTTCCCAATAAATTCTCCTTTATCTTTCTTTTCAACGAAAAATACCGTAAAATAGCTATTTTTTTGAATTTTTCTAATTTTAGTAATTTCGTCAATATTTTTTACTTTTTCATTCAAATTATCTATTTTACTTTCAGAAATTTTTATTTCCAAACTTATACTATTTTCATTTTTCAAATTTATCAATTCTTCAATATTTTTCACGTCAAAAAAACTGATTTTCTCTAATTCCTCTGAAAAGTCAACTTTCATAAGTGTCAAATATTTCCCATCAAGCGGTTTATCTTTTATTCCCAATTTCCTATTTTCAAAATTCTCATCATTTAACTTTTCAATATCAAACTTTGTATTATTTAAAATAAAATTGCTCATAATCCGCACCTGCTGTGGCAAAAATCCATCTCCCACAAAATACAGCTTACCATTTTCATATTTCGTAAAAATTTCTCTTGTATGATTTTTTAATTTTTTCCCTTTTTCTGAAGTGAATTCGTAAAAATCCTTTTTCCCAGATACTTTATTGCAAATCTGATTTATTTTCTCTTCATCGTTTTTCCTAAGTTTTTTTGGATATTCATAAATATAATATCTTTTTTCAATCATTTGTGGAAATTCAAGAAACGGCAATGTTCTTACTATTTTATTTATTTTTAGTCCCTCTGTTTCCCAAAGTTTTAATTTTGAAAAATCAATTATCTCTTTAGAATTTATATAAAGTATGTTTTTTTTTGCACTCACATTTGCGTCAGTCCTTCCAGCCTGCTGAATACCTTTAAAAATCTTGATTTTGTTCTTTTCCAGAATTTTCCTAAATTCTGACTTAACACTCTTTTTATTAGGATTTTCATCAAAAGATTCAAATCTCTGTCCTTCATATTCTACAAAAAACATATATCCAAAATATTTTGTATTCTCAAAATCTCTTATTAATTTATCTAGCTTTATTTTTTCTGTATTAATATTTTTCATTTTATATCCTTTATCAATTTATTATTTACTTTTCTTTATAACACCAAAATACTTCATAAGTTAAAAACAATTTTACTAACATAATGTATTATATATTTTTAAAAAATATTATAATTCTAAATCTAATATTAAATTCCGTTAAATTTTTATAGTAGGGTTGTTTGATAGTTAATTCATAAATCATTCAACTAAATTGTTTTTTATTATTTTTTAGATATTTCAATTAATAAATTTTTTTCATTTTTATTTTCGTAGGATTGCTCATTGCCGCAAATCCTACAACCTATGGCTAGTCTACGCATTTTTCTGCACTGACAAAAAACTCGCTATGCTCAAACAGTTTTGCCAGTACATAAAAATGCTCTGACAGATTATATTTATACTAGACTTTATTTAAAAAATAAAAAATTATATTTTGATTATTTGAAATATTAGGTTTATATCCTTTATTAAAAAAGTTTTTAACGAATTCGTTATTTAAATGGGGTTTAGTATAAAATCTATTTAGTAAGCTCTCCCGCAATATTTATTACCAATCTTTCCTTCACTTTTTCAACATCATATTTCCCTAAAAGGCACATAAATTTTGTAATTGCAGCTTCTGGTGTCATGTCGTATCCATTTACAACACCCAGTTCCGTAAGTATGGCATTTGACTCATAAAGTCCCATTTCCACACTTCCAACTGTGCATTGAGTTACATTCAGAATTATAACTCCTATATCAATTATATATTTTATTGTTTCTAAAAATTCCTTATTTTGTGGAGTGTTTCCACTTCCGTAAGTTCGTAATACAAGTCCTTTTATACTATCATCATCTTGGAATATACGTTTTAAAATTTTAGGATTAAATCCAGGGAATACATCCATCATCAGTACATTTGGATTAATTTTGTAATCTACATAAAATTTTCCCTCTGGCTTTGATAATAGCCTGTTTTCGTATATTTTTATTTTTGAGCCTGCCTGTCCCAACGGAAGATAATTTGGGGAAGAAAATCCAAAATAATTTGTAGAATCCAGCTTTCTTGAACGATTTCCCCTAAAAAGATGATCCCTGAAAAATACGCATACTTCTGGAATTACAGGCAGTATTTCATTTTCTGAATTACAAATTTCACTATTTACCTGCGTCTGTTTTTCAATTATTTCAATAGAAGTTAGCAAATTTTGCAGTCCATCACTTCTAATTTCCTGAATTGGACGCTGTGCTCCTGTCAAAATCACCGTTTTCCCAAGATTTTTTAACATAAAAGAAAGAACACTTGCAGTATAGGACATTGTATCCGTTCCATGCAATATTACAAAACCTTTGTATTTATCGTAATTTTCTTCAATTATGTTACCAATTTCCAGCCAAATTTCATAATTCATATCAGAGGAATCAATAATTTTCTCCGTTTTCACATAATCTACATTCATTTCCTTTAAAAATTCATAATTATGAATAACTTCACTCCAAGATGAAGAGGGCTTCAATGCACTTTTATTGTCCTTTTTATCGGAATGAACCATACTTATAGTTCCCCCAGTATTTATTATCAAAACTTTATGAGCATTTTGTTTATCCATATATTCCACTGTCCCCTTTGCTACTATTTATTTTCTATTCAAAATTTATTTCATGTTTTTCATTTTCATTTCATACTTACTACATTATTTTAAAATATTGTAATTAAATTTTTTAAAAATAAACTTGAAAACTATACTTATTTCTCCAAAAATCGTTATTTTATTTGACTTTTATTATCTTATGTTTATAAAATAAGTATATCAAATTTCTTTTATAAATACAATTTGGATTTTTAAGAAAAAGAATAAAAAAGAAAAAATATAAAAAATCAGAAAATTCCTTATTTACTAAGTTTATTCCTGATTTTATTTAATATAAATTCTAAACTAATTATTTGGAATGTATAAAGAATGAAAAATAAAAACGCCCTCTTGTATGTTGTGGATAAAATTTTGAATGTAATTCAAATTTACGATATAGTTGTCTTTATAATAATTATATAACAATTTTTTAGATAATGATTTAATATTTTTTAATCTTCTACCATAATTCCACCAAAACGAACCATATAAAATCTTGGATCATGAAAATTAATTTTTTTCTTAATTTTTCTATTCAATTCTTCTTCTGTTGTTCCTAAAACTTCTATCTCATTTTTTTGATTTATGATAAAATAAATTTTATTATTATTACTAATTTTTCCGTAACAAATCCAATAATTTCTTATTTTTTTTAATTCTGAAATTTCACCATAGTAAGTCAATTTTCTATTTTTTTCTTTTATATATAATTTATTACGATTTTCATTCAATATATACTCTGAAGTAGTTATTGTTTCCAAAGAACTGATTAACTTATATTTCGAAGTTAAATCTAAATAAAATTTAGGGGAAGGATTATCATAAGTTATAATTGACAAAAAAACAGGTTTAATTATATGATAATATGTATTTCTTATTATAAGAACTCCTAAAAATGTCAAAAAACAAAATAATATTCTTTTTTTCATAACATTACCTCTTTTTAGAATTTTTTTCTATTTGATTGTCCAAAGTTTTGGGTACACTCTAATAGCAATAGCTAAATCTAAATTATTAAATTTTGATATTTTTTGAAAATTAAAAAGACAGTACTTTTTAATAATAGATCAACTAATAATGAGTTAATATTAAAAAGCCTGTGCTTATATTTATTTTTTATTTATCTTATCTGTTTCTACCTGAACCGCTTCCACTATCTGCAGATTTTCCTGAAATTCCTTTACAGTAACTTCCCTTCTGTACTTTTATGTTTTACGAAAAACTTAACAGTCCAAATGATAATAATGCTGTTAAAACTAATTTTTTCATCGTAAATCATTCCTTTCTAAATATTTATACTTTAATTCTTTCTACTATATTACTTAATTACAGGGTTTTTCAAAAATTCTCTCAAAGCTTTTGGATCTTTATTGTAATCCTTCACAAAACTTAATGAACTTTCCGAAGGAACTTTACAATAACTCTTGAAATATTTTGTAATAAAATCTTTGTCGTTAAGTTCAGTATATTTTTTTGATACTTTTTTAATATCTTTAGACATCTTTAACAAATATGATTCTATAAGTGCTTGAACAGGCTCTCCTTCAAATATATAATACTGAGGAATAACCATTCCCAACGAAGAACAAAAAGATTTGTTTCCAAAAAGTTTTACTTGTTCCTTATAGTGTTCTTCTGTCAATCCCTTTAAATTTAATTCCTTCAATGTCTTGAAAAAGTAGTCCCTATCCTCAACATTTACCTTATAAGTGCTATCTTGTGCAATAAATCCTAAAAACTTATCAATTTTTGTTGAACTTACAACTTCATCATCTTTATAGGTTCCTTCTTCTAAAAGTCGTCCTTTATTATCAAAAACTTCAAATTTACCATCTCTAATAAATGTATAATAGGAATAGACAATTCTATTTATTTCTTTGTATATTACTTCAACTTTCATTGTAGTTTCTTTATTTCCTTCTTTTGTGTGAATTTCCATTATACCTCTATTTCCTGAAGTTTGATTATATGTGGATTTAATACTTCCATCTTGATTATATACTTTAGCAAAAGTCAAAACATCATTTTTAAATATTTGTATATTCATTAGTTGTCCATCTTCATAATAATTTTTGGATTCACCATCTTTTATCCCATTTTTCCATTCACCAACATCAATTAATTGTCCATTATCTGTATAAGCATAAAGTTTTCCATGATTTTTACCATTTTTTATAGTGGATAATCCAATAATTTTCCCATCTAAATAGAGAACTGCCACTCCACTAAATCCTTTTCCTGGTTGTCGCGGAATTCCATTTATTATTTTAAGCGTGGTTATATCACTCACATCAACATCTTTAAGCTCGTTATAATTACTCAACTTTGAAAGCCCTTTTATTGTTCCTAATTTTGCTCCAAATGAAATTGTACTTACTAACATGATTAGTATAAACATTACTAATTTTCCTAGATAACTTTGTTCTATTGAATTTTTTTCACAAAAATAGCATTTCATTTTAGCATCTCCTACCTTTATTTAAATATTTTACAATAATAAATTATTTTATAAATTACATCATAATATAATCTTATTAATGAAATTCAATAAATTATACCACATATATCTGATATTATTCTTTTTTTATACTGTTAATATTGATGTTTTGTTAAAAAACATTAAATTATAACAGATTTAAAAATAACTATTAATTTACGAAAAAATATGTTGACAATAAATATTAAATATAGTAAACTATATATGAATAGATGTTCATATATTAAAATGATATAAAATTGATAAATAAAAAACTTTTGGAGGTTAGGCTCATGAAAACGAATGAATGCACGTTATTTATTGAAGGGGTAGATTGCCCTAACTGTGCTGCTAAGATTGAACGAAAACTAAATACACTTAATAGAATTAAGGAAGCTACTGTTGATTTCCTTGGAAAAAGGGTTATTATCGAGTCTGAAGAAGTTTCTCAAGATAAACTGGCAGAGATTATTCAGAGCGAAGTAAACAAAATTAAGGATGGAATTAAGATTTCTACTAAAAAATTTCACTCTCATAGCCACAATC
Organism: Leptotrichia sp. HMT-225; assembly: GCF_030644325.1. Taxonomy (NCBI): domain Bacteria; kingdom Fusobacteriati; phylum Fusobacteriota; class Fusobacteriia; order Fusobacteriales; family Leptotrichiaceae; genus Leptotrichia; species Leptotrichia sp. HMT-225. Next base: position 1,728,602 of record NZ_CP130323.1, read on the forward strand.
ATCATCACAGCCATAGTCATTCTCACGAACACTCTCATTCCCATGATCACAGCCACTCTCACGCTCATGGAGGAGAGGATACTGATAAAATTAAGAAAAAATTATTGATTGGTGGAATTTTATTTGTACTAGGAATTTTTATTCCAAAAACTTTGTTTATTCCTAAATTAGCTATATTTTTAGTAAGCTATTTCATAATCGGTGGCGATGTGCTGCTGTCTGCTGTAAAAAATATTTTAAAAGGACAAGTTTTTGATGAAAACTTTTTGATGGCAATTGCGACAATTGGGGCATTTGCTATTGGAGAATATCCTGAAGGTGTGGCTGTTATGCTATTCTATCAGCTTGGGGAACTGTTTCAAGGTATTGCAGTTAATAATTCAAGAAAATCTATTATAGCGTTAATGGATATTCGTCCTGATTATGCAAATCTTAAAACTGATACTGGAATAAAAAAAGTAAATCCTGAGGAAATCAAAGTTGCTGATATTATTGTAGTAAAACCAGGAGAAAAAGTACCTTTGGATGGAAAAATTATAAATGGAAATTCAACTTTTGACACTTCTGCACTAACAGGAGAATCATTACCACGTGAAGCAAAAACAGGGGATAATGTCCTAAGTGGATTCATAAATAAAACAGGGCTTGTGGAAATTGAAGTTGCAAAAGTATTTTCAGAATCAACTGTTTCCAAAATACTTAACTTAGTAGAAAATGCCAGCAGTAAAAAATCAAAGACAGAAAACTTTATTACAAAATTTGCAAAATATTACACTCCAATAGTTGTAATAACAGCTTTAATTATGGCAATTTTTCCTCCATTGTTAATTTCAGGTGCAACATTTACAGACTGGATTTACCGTGCTTTAATTTTCCTTGTTGTATCTTGCCCATGTGCTTTGATTATTTCTATTCCATTAGGATTTTTTGGTGGAATTGGTGGTGCTTCAAAACACGGGATTCTGGTAAAAGGTGCAAATTATCTGGAAGCATTGAATGATGTGGAAAGTGTCGTTATGGACAAAACTGGAACTTTGACAAAAGGTGTTTTCAAAGTTACTGAAATAAACGTTGAAAATAATGTAAAAATAAATGATTTTGAAAATAATAAAACTGATTTGACACAATCTTTACTATTAAAATACGCCGCACACATTGAAAAATTTTCAAATCACCCTATTGCTCAGTCAATAGTTTCTGAATATGAAAATACTGCTACAAAAATTGATGAAAGCGTTATAAAAGATTTTGAAGAAATTTCAGGATTTGGAATAAAAGCTAACATAAATAATCATCAGATTTTGGCTGGAAATTCTAAACTGATGAACTTGGAAAATATTAAATTTACTGAAAAAGAGAATTTAGGAACTGTAATTTACATTGCATTTGATGGACAATATATCGGAAATATCCTAATTTCTGATGAAATAAAAGCAGATTCTCCAAAAGCAATCAAGGGAATGAAGGCAAACGGAATCAAGGAAATTGTGATGCTTACTGGCGATAACAATGCAATCGGTAAAAACATTGCACAAAAACTTGGAATTGACAAAGTTTTTGCTGAGCTACTTCCAAATGAGAAAGTTGAAAAACTGGAAGAAATTTACAAGACTAAAAGTGAAAAAGGGAAAGTTGTATTTGTAGGAGATGGAATAAACGACGCACCTGTACTTGCCAGAGCCGACATTGGAATCGCAATGGGAGGTGTTGGAAGCGATGCTGCCATCGAAGCTGCCGATGTTGTAATAATGAACGATGAACCTTCAAAAATCGTAACTGCTATGAAAATAGCCAAAAAAACTAAAACAATTGTATGGCAAAACATTGCTTTAGCATTCGCTGTAAAATTAATCGTTCTAGTTCTAGGTCTTTTTGGGGATGCAACAATGTGGGAAGCTGTATTTGCCGATGTTGGTGTTGCCTTGCTTGCTGTATTAAATGCAACTAGAGTTTTGAAATATAAAGTCAATGAAAATTATTAATTGTAAATATGTTTAATACTAAACCCCATTTAAACAACGAACTTATTATAAACTTTTTTAGTAATGGATAAAAGCTTAATATTTTAATATAATTTTTGCTTTTTAAACGGGGAATAGTATAAAATAATAACGTAAAAAATAAAAAAAGTACATTTATAGGATAAATAAATATCTTTGAATGTACTTTTTATTTTCTCCATCAAAAAAGACTGTCTAAACAACAGCCTTTTCTATTATATTATTATTTTATCTTATTTCAACTTATACTAAAATCTTCCACCAATATCTTTTCTAAAATACATTCCTTCAAAATTTATAGTTTTCAAAAGTTCATACGCCTTTTTTTGTGCTTCTTCCAATGTATTCCCAAGAGCCACAGCATTTAGAACTCTTCCGCCATTTGTCAACAGTTTTCCGTCTTCAACTTTTGCTCCGCAGATAAATACTTTGTTATCATCAGTTTCTTTAAAGTCAAGAACTCCTGTAATTTCATCACCTTTCTTGTAACTTTCAGGATAGCCTCCAGCAGCAGCTACTACACAGCACGAATGTAACGGCTTCCAGTTAACTTTTATTTCCGATAATTTTTTTTCAAAAGATTTTTCTATTAATTCAAGTAAGTCATTTTCTAGAAGTGGCAATACCGCCTGAGTTTCCGGATCTCCCATTCTCATATTGTATTCAAGCAGGTAAACGCCTTTTTTCGTAATCATAAGTCCAAAGAAAATCACACCCGCAAAATCCATTTCTTCAGCCTGTATTCCCTTCAAAGTCGGCTGCATTATATCTGACTTAAATTTTTCAAAAATTTCATCCGTAACAAAAGGATTTGGACTGATAACTCCCATTCCTCCTGTATTTAATCCAGTTTCATCTTCCCAAATCTTTTTATGATCCTTTGCTGACAACAGCGGTACAATCACTTTACTGTCTGTAAATGATAAAATCGAAGCTTCTACTCCATCCAAAAATTCTTCAATTACAACTTGACTTCCAGCATTTCCAAATTTCTCATCAACCATTATATCTTCTACAGCCTTAATAGCTTCATTTAGATTTTGAGCAATAATAACACCTTTTCCAGCTGCAAGCCCACTAGCCTTTATAACCACAGGAAAATCTTTCCAGTTATTCAAAAATTCCTTAGCTTTTTCAGAATTATCGAAAATTTCATAAACTGCTGTCTTTATTCCATATTTTTTCATAAAATCCTTAGAATATGCCTTACTTCCCTCAAGAATCGCGGCCTTTTTATCAGGCCCAAATATTTTCAGTCCATTTTTGTGAAATTCATCCACAATTCCCTGAACAAGCAATTCCTCACTTCCCACAACTGTCAATTCAACATTATTATCTTTGGCAAACGAGATATACTCATCAATTGATCCTAAATTCACACTTTCAGCATTTGGTAACATTTCTACACAGGCATTTCCTGGAGCTATAAAAATCTTCTCCACCTTTTCATTTTGAGAAAGTTTCCAAGCAATCGCATGTTCTCTTCCACCAGCACCCACAATTAATATTTTCATCATTTCCTCCTGTATACTTATTTATATATATTTTTCTATATACTCTAAAAGTTCACTAGCAACTCTCAGTGGACCTTGAGGTGCAGTTTTTAATCCGTTATCTTTAAGATTTTCTAAAGATAAATTTTCATTATCTACATATTTTAATAATTTTAATCTTATAAATTCTTTTTTCATATTTTTATTTTTATCAAATTCACTTTTATTAAGCCAATATTTACTATCATCTACTTCAATATTAGAAGAAATAAAGATTTTCTCTATAATCGCTTTATACATTATTTTTTGTTGAGGTCTTGTACAATATAGATATACAGTATCACCTTCTTCATATTTTGATTTTTTTGTCCAATCTATAAATCCCTTATCGTTAAAAGCAGCAAAATAATCATACTTTGTAGAGTTTGCTGGTATTATCCAATATCTCATTTTCCCTCCTAAATATATTTTATCACATTTTCCTGTAATATTAAATGCAAAAAATTGAAAATTATTTTTAATAATCTATTTTTCTCCAATTATAAAGTTGTTGTTTATTTTTTATCAATTTTACTATAAATACATCTAAAATTTTTACAATTCAATATCAAATTGATACTCATCATCAATAAGCGTATAATCAATATTATGAATTTTACATAATTTTAACACTCTTTCATTATCTCTCAAAACACTTTCCAAGGTGCAATAGCTATCATCTATTCTACTTTCAACAACATTTGCATATTTTTTTATATCACCAAAATGTTTATTAATGTAATTTTTACTCATAACCAGACAAATACATTTTATATTCTCTAAATATTCTTTTTTAAAATCTTTTTTCCAGTCAAATGAAATATAACATCCCTCGACAATAAGATTCTGTTTATTTTCAATAGCCGTTTTTATCATTTCCAAAATAATTGGCCATAACAAATCTGTTAATTCATCATCACTGCTCATAGCCGTCAATTCGGTATGCCCACTTCGGATAAGTCCCATTTTTAAATGATCGATTGACAAATACGGATACTTATATTTTTCAAGTAATTTTTGTGCCAGTTTTGTTTTTCCGGTATGAGAAGCTCCCATTATTAAAATTATCATTTTCCCTCCTAATCTAACTTCTGATGTCGTGGACAATCTATCAAAAAACAGTCATACAAAAATTTAGGATAAATTTTTACTTCTGGTTTATAATCTGTTTTCAATATTTTTTCATATTCTGCCTTCAAATTCTTTATTTGCCTTTTTATCTCCCTAATTTCTTCTTTTTTATACGATTTCCTACATTCTGTTAAAAATTCTCCATTTTTAATGCTCTCTATTTCTTCATTTTTAAATTTCAATGCTTTCTCAAAAGATTTTTCTAATTTATCAAATTTATCTAATCGCTTTAATGAATAAAAATAAATTGGTAGTTCCTCATATGGTACTTGGCAATCCTCTTGAGCGTCTATTTTTAAATAAATTTCTACAAGTTTTTTATAATTCTCAGATAAATAATACAGACTTTCTAAATCACTACCAAAAAAATAATCATTATCAATATTTTCTAACATTAATTCATCAATTTGAGCCTCAATATTTACAAATTCCTTCAACTGAACCTTATTCGCAATATAACTATATTTTATCTTAGCAAAATCCTCTTTTCCAAACTCAAAATCTTTTTTTATTAATTCTTCCAAAATTATTTTCGCCTCTTCGTATTTTTCATTAACCATCAACAAATTCGCATATTCAAACTTATAAATCGGATTATTTTCCAGCTCACAAGCTCTTTTATACATTTCTTCCGACTTATCATATTTCCCAGCACCATAATAATCCGCTCCAAGTCCATAATAAGCCTTAGAATTATTTGGATTAAACGCCACAGCCTTTCTCAAAGTTCTAATCGCTCTCTTACTGCCATCTCTCTGATCATCATAATAATACCCTAAATTAGTATAAATCCGTGATTTTTCCTCATCAGTCAATTCATTTTCATATTTTTTAATAAATTCATTCAATAATTTATAAATCTCTTCCCATTGATAGGTTAATTCATTGTAAACTGCTGCTAATTGACAAACAACTTCCACATTTTTGGGCTTTTCTTTCAATTTATTTTCCAAAATTATTTTATACTCTTCATAAACAGAATCGTAATCACTATTATTTCTAATTTTTTCTTGAATATATTTTATCCATTCTTTTACCGTTTTTCTTTCTAAATTTTTTTGTTTTTCCAATTTTTCTCCTAATCTAATTTCTGATGCATTGGACAATCAACTAAATAGCAAGTTTTATACATTTTTTCTAAATTTATTCTTGTATTTTCAGGCTTATAATTACTATTCATTATCTTTTTATATATCTCAAAAACCTTTTTTATTTCATTCTTTTCTTCTTCAATAAATTCATCAATCTCTTCTTCATTCCAGTATTTTTTGTCATAAATTTCTCCAACTTCAATTTTTTCAATATACTTATTATGTTTTTGAATCAATTCTGACAATTTGTTTTCTGCTTTCTTAAAATTTCCTAATTTTTTTAAACTGTAAAAATAAAATGAAAAACCCATATTATAATAAAAACGTTCTTCCCAGTCAAGTTCATCTATCTCTTTTTCAAAAACCAAGACACACCTATCGTATTCTTCAAATAAATAATATAAGTCTATAAGTTCTTCAAATAAAATTTGCTCATCATAATAATATTTCTCTAACGACACTTTCTCTAACAATTTATCCAGAATTGGCTCAGCCAATTTTTTATCATTGGTATAATGTAAGCACAGTGCCAATGCATATAAAATTCCTGCACTTTCAGGTTCCTTTTCATAACATCTCAATAACATTTCTTTCGCTTTTTCAAAATAACCACAATAAAACAACGTTATCCCATAATTATAATCATCTTCTATTTCCTTCTCATCTGAAAATTTTTCCATTTCCTGAAAACATTCAAGTGCCTTTTTGTATTTTTTTCTTTTTAAATAATATTCTCCCAATACTTCCCATACAACCACTGATTGTTTCCCCATTTTAATTAATTTTGTCAAATAATACTTACACATTTTATCATTATAAGCATCTTTTTCATATAAATCAGCCAAATCCTGATAAATAATAGCCTTCTCATCATCATTTAAATCTTTTGAATATTTTTTCAAAAACTCCTCTAATACATTCACACTCGTTTTTCCATCTTGATATACTGTAAAATAAGCTATCGCTAATTGACATACCTTTTCTACATCTCGTGGATTTTCCAAAAGACATTCCTCCAAATAATCCTTATATTCAACAAACGCATGCTTATAATTATCGTAACTATCATTTTTTTTGATTTCATCCTGAATATATCTTGCCCATTCTTCTTTTGTTTGTTTCATAATTTTATTCCTTTCATATTTCTTCAATCCTCATCAATTATCAAATGTTGTGGACAATCCAGTAACCAACATTCATTTTCAAAAAACATAAATATTTCCATCTTAGGCTTAAAATCCGTATTCAATATTTTTTTCGACACTAAATTAATATTCTCCAATCTCTGTTTTTCATCTTCTATCATTTCCAAAAGTTCTTCTTCCGTTGTATCTTTCCGATATTCTTCATCAGTCTTGATTTCTTTAATATTTTGAAAAATTTCTTTTTCAGCTTCTTTCAATATTTTGTCTATTTTCTCAAATTTATTCAATTGTTTCAAAGAATAAAGATACGGTGCCATATAATTTGCTTCTAAATTAAAATTAACATTCTCTGCATATTTACAATATTTTTCATAATTACCACATAAATAATATAAATCTTTTATATCACCATTATCAATGGTGTTAAAACCTTCATACGTCAACCAATTCAAATATTTTTCATAATCTGTTTTCTCCAGCATTTCAAACTTTTTTATTTTTTCCAAAAGTTTTTCTATATTTCCAGTATCTTTATTTCCTAAATAAATTCCACAAAGAACTCTGTAAAAATGATATTTAATGTTGTCTGGATCCCCTATTAACAAATCATCTAAAATTTTTTCAGCTTTTTTATATTCTTTATTTTGAATCAAAATCAGTGCATATCCATAACTGTATTTTGTTTTATCACTCATTTTGCAGGCGATTTCTATATTTTCAAGAGATTTTTGATACATTTTAGCATGAAAACAAATAGCTGAAAGTCTGTAATAAATGTCTGCATTATTTGAATTAATTTTTATTGCTTTTTCAAGATAATCAATAGCCTCTTCTTCCATACATCCCATATCTTCACACAAATAAGCCAAATCAAAATATATTCTAAATTTTTCATCTTCTGTTAAAATATCAAAATTCTTTTTCAAAAATGTTTCTAAAATTTCTATACCGTCGCATTTTCTACTCAAATAGCAAACTCCCGCTAACTGACAAATAACCGAAACATCTTCAGGATTTTTTACAGTTTCTTTTAACAAGTATTTCCTATAATTTTCAAGTGCAGCATCATATTCTGTTCTATCTTCATTTCCCATTTTTTCCCATATTTCATAAATATATTTTTTCATACCTTCATTCAATTTAACTTCAATATCCAATTTCATCTCCCGATTTTTATTTTAAACTTATTATAACACTTTTTTAAAAAACAAAAAAGGTTACAATTTTACTTGTAACCTATCTTCTTTCACAATTTATTTCTTCTACTTTTAAATTTCATAATGTGTCCACATACTAATGATATTTATTCTTTTCTCTTCTTCTATAACTTCATACACTAGCCTGTGCTGTTTATTAATTCTTCTTGAATAATAACCTTTCAAATCTTTAGTTAAAATCTCATAGGACGGTGGTGTTTGAAAAGGATTTTTCTTTATAAGACTTATTAATTTTTCCACATTATTTTTTAATGCTGGAAATTGCTTTATTTTCTCTTTATCCTTATTAGCTTTTTTCAAAATATAAATTTTGTACTCTTCTACCATTCAAAAACCTCGTAATCTTCATCAGAAGCCTTTTTTGCCGCTTCAATTTTTTCTTTCATTGTTGGATCTGATAACAAGTATAGAGTTTCTAATAAACCGTTGTATTCAGCTTCGCTAATAATAATAGCATTTCCTTTTTTAGTGTTCACATTGATAACATCATTATAGTCAATTGCCGACTCTAAATAAGAAAATAAATTTTTTCTCAAATTAGTTGCATTTGTATTTGTCATAAAAATCACTCCTTTCATCTATGTACATAATACAGTACATCATTATAAAAGTCAAGCAACTTTTTATAATTTCTATTTTCCCCTGCTTTTTATAATCTTATCCACATTATTAATAACTTCATAGTCATCTTCTCCCAATTCGACATTTTTTCCAATTGGAATATACCACAGGAATTTTGAGAAATAATCTTTTAATTTTTTATCAGAAAAATCATATCCTGCTACTGCATAAGGATAATTTCTCATTATTTTCAAATCTTCATTGGTAAGTTCTTTTAATTCATCTGCTGTTAAATATCCCGCACTGTAAGCGGCTTTTGTTAAATCATCTCTGTATTTATAGCCTTTTTCCGTTTTTTCAGAGAAATAGTAATTACCATTTAGATATGCTATTTCTGATAGGCTAAATTCATCTTCAGGGCTAAAATTCTTTGTTTTAAAATGTAAATATCCTTTTTTCAATTTTGCATAAAGAACTTTATATTGCCCATCTCTATCGTAATAATTTCTATATCCGTAATCAATATTCCCTTCTCCAGCTAATTTCCAGTCTACATATTTTCCATTCTTCATCTTTATTTCAGGTATTGCAATCAAAGCACTTCCAGGCTCAACAATTACTTCAAAGTCATCCACTTTTTGATTTTTCCATTTTGAAATAGTAGACCAGACATAATTAAAGTCGTTATATCCGACACCGCCACTTCCATCGTAACGATAGCTATGCTCAATTACATTTTCTCCCTTCTTCAAGTTTGCTTTAAAATAATAAACATAGCTTCTTTTATAATAGTCGGCTTCCTCTTTTGCCTTTTCTTCGTCATATTCCTTAAAATATTTTTTCACTTCTTCAAGTTTTTTCACGTCCTTTGGAACAAAATCGGTTAGCCTGTAAGAAACTGTATTTACACTCTTCCCATTTACAACAGTTCTAAAATTTTTAAAATGATTAACTTCATCCCATTCCTCATTTCCACCTTCAGGCGTAATAAATCCAATGTATTTCTCTCCAGCTTCAGGACTGTCAAACACAAATTTTACAGTTACCGCCATTTCATTTACTGGTCCATACTCCCCCTTAACTTTTTCCAGTTTAAAATGAAGTTTCTCACTTTTTATCGCAATATTAGACACATTCATTGGAACAATATGCCCACCTTCCGAACCAAATTCCCAGTCATTTGCTAATAAATTTGTACCCAAAATAAACATTAAGCAAAATAATAAAAGTACTCTAATTTTTTTCATAGCAACCACTCCTATTTTCTATTTTTTGGTTTTTCATTATAAATTATACCTTGTATTAAATTTTAGTCAATATCTTTAATTTTTATTTTTAGAAAAATTAAAAGGATTAACTCCTGTTTTACACAGAAATCAATCCTTGTTAATCTATTAAATTACTTATCTAATTACAGATTTATTAATAACATAGACAAAGCAAAAATTTTAAGAGAAACTATAAATTTACTGCTTTAGAAATTTTTAAAAAATTTATTATGCTTCGCTTATTCTTTCCCCTTTAAAAACTTCTTCATTAAAAGTTCCCATTTCCTTGTCTACAACAGTTGAAACCACCATTGCACCGTTTACATTTATTGCTGTACGTCCCATATCTATTATTGAGTCGATTGGCAGTACTAAAGCTACTGGAGCAAAAGGCAATCCCATTCCACCTAGTACGACTGTTGCTGCGATGTAGGCTGTTCCTGGTACTCCTGCCATACCGAACGACCCTAATGCAATCACTGTTATAAGACTTATTAGAAATACTGGAGTAATTGCAATGCCGTTCATATTGGCAATCATTATTGCTATTACTGCTGGAAATACTCCTGCACAACCATTCATTCCTATTGTTGTCCCTAGTGTTGCCGTAAAGTTTGCTGTTGGTGAACTTACTCCTACTTCTTTTTCCAATGTTTCAATTGTTACAGGTAAAGTTCCCATGCTTGAAGTTGTTGTAAATGATAGAACTAACGGTGCTGTTACTTTCTTGTAATATCTTAGTGGATTTACACCGTGTATTGCAAGATTTAAAGATTGCATTACTACAACCAGTCCTAATGAAATAAACATTACAATCAGATATGTAACAAGATTTTTAAATACTTCAAGCCCATAAGAAGCTGTCAAATCAAACATCAATGCCGCAACTCCATACGGAATTATTTTTATTATTGTAATTGTAACGCTTGTCATTACTGAAAACAATGCTTCTGTTACGTCCTTCAAAGGTTTTATTTTCTCTGGATTTTTTAATCCAACTCGGTTTGTTGCAAATCCTAGAAATGCTGTAAATATTACTACTCCAATAACACTTGTTTCTGTCATAGCCTTAAAAATATTTGACGGTATAAACGAGACTACAACATCAACAAGACCTTTATATTCCCCTTTTCCAGCCCATGCTTCCATTCCTTCAGGCAATTTCATTCCAACTCCGAGCTTAAATGTCATTGCAATTACAATTCCAATAATCGCCGAAATAGCCACAGTCGCTGTATAATAAACTACTGATTTTATGGTAAGTTTTTTCAAATTCTCATTATTTTTAGAATTAATTATCGAATTGTAAACAGATAGCCCAACTAACGGAATAACTATCATTTTTAAAAGGCTCGTAAATCCTCTCCCTACTAACGAAGCTGCATTTGTTACATTCTTTATAACAACCTCATGCTCAGCCGCTCCCACTAATCCTAACGTTGATTGAAATACAATTCCCGCAGCAAATCCTAATACTGTAGAAATTATTATCCTTGTAGAAAACTTAAATTTTTTCTTTAAATTCACATTTATATGAATTAATAAAAAGAACAGTAAAATCAAAATTACTATCCATATACTTGAAAATACTATCGCTGTCATTTTGCCTCCTAATTTTATTTAAAATTTATTCTTAAAATTTTCATATACAAATATTATCATTAATTTATTTTCATGTCAAGATATTTTTGTAATTAAATCATTTTTATAACAAATTTTATAAATTGAAAGTTTAATTTTAAAAAAATTGAAGTTTATTTTACAATTCTGCAATATTCATATTTATGATTTTTGTCCTGTGCTGTAATTGAGCTCTTGTTAGTTTCGTTGCTTTTTTCTAGTGAATCAGAAGCATCAAAAATATTTTCCAAAGTATCTATAAATTCATCCATTGCTTCATCCTTGTCATTTCCTACCAGTTCAAAAGTTTTTACATCAGCACCTTTTAGCACTTTGTCATTACAATAAACATTATTTCTATCTTTATAATAATTTTTACTAAGTATTTTTACACTATCCTTATCTACATTCAATTTTACAATCTTATTTTTCGTCAAATCAAACGGATCTTCAATTAACAGCTTAAATACTCCATCCTTATTTTTAAAAAATATTGCATATGCAACATTAGCATTTTTACTCATATATAGTGTCTGAAATTCAATTGGGCTTATGTTTTTTAATTTATATTCTTTATAAAAAACATTACTTTTATCTTTTTCAAAGAAATTATCCACTATTTGAAAAGTTTTTGCTTCCGCTCCCTCAATTTTATTTTTTTCAAAATAAACATTATTTTTATCCTTTGAAAAACCATTACCTATTAATTGAAAAGTTTTCACATCTATATTCTTAAATTTTTCATTATTGTAGTAAATGTTATTTTTGTCTTTTGAATATCCCTCTCCGATATTCTCAAAGCTCCCTTTATCAACATTTTCCAACCTTGAGATATTATAGGAATCCTCACTATCATAAAAAATTACTTCTGTATTTCTATAAATACCATTCTTATCTTTTATATATCCATCACCAATATTTTCAAAACTTTCCCTATCTATATTTTCCAATTTCATTTTTCCAGAATAAATCCAGTTTTTATCTCTCCCAAAACCTCCACCTAAATCTTCAAAAGTCCTTTTATCCACATTATTAACTTTTTCTGCATATATTCCTTGCATAACATAGATGTCATTTTTATTTCTAAAATAATACATTTTACCCTTAGAATTCTTATAAAAAGTAACTTTTTTCATATCTACCGGCTCGCCACTATTTTCATACCGTACAATCTGCCCATATAAATAAATATAATTTTTGTCTTTTCCAGTATCTTCATCCAATATTTCAAAACTATTTATATCTGCCTCCAAAATATCATATTCCTTATAATAAATAGTATCCTTGTCTTTTGCAAAATTCTCATCCAAAATTTTAAAACTCTTTAAATCAGGATTTTTTACTAAATATTTCTCGCTTTTTTCATCATCTATCCGCTTTACAACCAAAGTTTTATGATAATCTTCATTATAATAAATTTTACCATTTTCAATGATGTATTCGGAAAATCCCGCATTTACTATTAAAATTAATAATCCTAATATTCTTAAAACAGTGCTTCTCATAAAAATCCTCCTTTTTTCAAGTCCATCATTCCTTTAATTATCTCACAGAATAACAATCATAATACCCGTGCTTGCTATCCTTTGCTGTTTCCACATCTGAATCATAAAATACTTTAAAACTCTTAACATCAGCTCCTTCCAAAATTTTTCCATTGCAAAAAATATTATTTTTATCCTTTGAATACAAATCGTTTATTAACGCAAAAGTCTTTGAATCCGCCTTTTCTACAACACTTAATTCAGATATTTCATTCAAAAAATACACCTTGTCCCTATCTTTCAGATAATAACTCACATCATAAACATTTCCCACAACTTCAAATCCATTAGATAAAACGTTTTCCAGTTTAATTCCCCTATAGTACACCCTATTCTTATCCGTAGAAAAGAAAAAATCAATAATTTTAAAAGTATTTTTATCCAGTCCTTTCAATTCATCCGCCTTCCCATTTGCAACATAATAAATTCCTGTTTTGTCTTTTACATATCTAAAATATTTTTTATTAATCACTTCAAATGTATTATAGTCAATATTTCTTAGTAAAATTAATTTCCCGTCAAATTCAGGAAAATTAATATTTCTTTCTAAAAAGTAAACATTTTTCCCATCTTTAATATAATATTCAACTCCGTCTTCCTTATTCGCAATTATTTCCATCTTACTGTTTTTCAAATTATCGATTTTCCAATAAAAATAATAAAGGGCATTCCCTGACTTTACCAAATAATTATTTATTCTCTCAATCGGCTTGCCTTCTAATTTTCCAACTTTCTTACCTTCAAAATAGACATTATTCTCATCTTTTCCGTACCAAGTCCCTTCAATCCATCCAAATGTACCAGCCTTAGCCCCTTTTACAACTTCTCCATTATAATACACTTTCCCCTTCTCCACTAAATATGGATTTTTAGGTTTTTCAATAACATTCTCACTTTCATTTTGCTTTTCAATATTATTTTCTATTCTTTTATTTTTATCACTATTTTCACCACAAGTCATTACAGTTATCAACAACAACATCAACAATATCACTCTTTTTAAAATTTTTTTCATAAATAAAAATCCTTTTCCAATTTTTTTTTATAATAATTCATAAAATAAAAAAATCAATTAATCTAAAAAATTATAGATATTATATTCAAATCCCTATATTATATTAAATTTTTTATGACCTATAGATTTCAAATTATGCATTGCTTAATAAATATTTTTCATAATTTCATGAATTTTTTGATTTCAACTATTTATACTAATTCTATTATTTTAATGGGGAATAGTATTAATAAATTATACCACATTTTTTATTTTAAAAGACATCATTATATCAATAAAAAAATCGTCTTAATATAAAATACTAAAACGATTTCTACAAAAATTCTCTATTTACCTTTTATTCTTTCAATAATTTCCTGAACGCTAGGCACCTTTACATCTTCGTCAATTCCAACCTCGCCTTTTACTTCACCAAATCCCCATTTGCAGTAAACAATATCAATTCCAGCATTTTTAGCTGTATTTACATCCACAAGCATATCTCCAACAAATAATATTTTTTCTTTTGAAATATTTAAGTTTTGTGTCATTTTATGAACATTATAAGGATTTGGCTTATTTGGATATTCCTTTTCATTTGAACCAAATATTCCATCAAAATTCCATTTGGATAACTTTTTATCAACTGCAGATAAGGCTGTTTCATGATCCTTATTTGTTACAATACCTTTTTTCACGCCATTCTGTTCCAAAAAATCAAGCAATTTAGGTATTCCTTCATAAGGCTCAACACCATAGTCAAAGTAAATATCATAATATTTTCTTATAACTTTTTCCATTTCCTCATTCGTTACATCCTCATACTTCTCTTTTCCCAAAATATTCCGTGCAAGCCCTGAAACTCCACCACCAACAAATTTTACACATTCATTAGCAGAATATTGCTTTTTCCCAAGTTCTTTCATCGCTGAATTTACAGTCTTTGTAATAGATTTTGACGTATCCATAAGCGTTCCGTCCAAATCAAATATAACTAAATCGTATTTCATAAATTCCCACTCACTCCCTTCCTAATCCACTTTAAACAATTACTAAAATCTCATCAATCCAACTTTCAAGATTTTAAAAGATTAATCTCTGAATACTATTATTACTGTTTTATTTACGCTTCAGGCTCAATAACATTTCCGTCATCATCAATTGGATTCCCATCGTCATCCACTCTAACAACCTTAATGCTATCCAAATGCCCTCTCACACTTTCCTTAAATTTTTCAATATACATTTTTCTATATTTTTCACGCTCTTTCTTTTCTTCTTCCGTCAATTCCCTCTCACGTGCTAACCTCGAAAATTCATTTACTTTTTTAATAATATCTTCCATTTTTCTAATTTCCTTTCTAAAAAATATTACTTTAATTTCTAATTTCCATCTCAATTTTTATCTAAAATATGGTATAAAATAAAATTTATTGATATTAAATTCTTAGTGTTGAGATTATTTTTTATCTTTTTTTTCAATTTATAAATTTTATAATCCAAAAAGTATAGAACAATATTATTATACTGCATTACTCGTAATTTATCAACACTTTTTCCTAAAGCATTTCCCTAAAAAAATTTAGACATTTCACAAATGTCTATAGCAAAAAATCACAGTTAATCTTAATAACCGTGATTTTAATTTGAAGAAATTTTTTATTTATTATTCTATCTATTATTTTTTAAAATGCCGAAGCAACATATCCTATAAATGCAATATATGATATAAAAATATTTGCAATATCTAATAAAGATAGTGTTAAATATTCACAATCTCGCAATTTATCTCTATCTTTTCTTAAAATTACAGTTATAAAAATATACACAATTATCATAATGACTGTAATAAGATATAATTTTAGTATATTTAGAAGAAATAAAACGATTATTATATCAATCGTTATTATCGAAAATAAAATATAATTATGAATTTTTTTGTTTCTTTTATTTATCAAAAATATTAAAATAGCAACATAGTAAAAAACTGAATGAAATATTTGGCTAGGTACTAAAATAATTGCATTTCTCATCAAATTTATCCAACCTAAAAAATAAATTATTTCAGAAATCAAATCAATTTTCAAAAACCTTTTTACTTTTTTCTTTAAAAAAATTACTCTTATAATATTAAAAATAATCTTAAATAGATTATAAAATACTACTAATCCCATAATTATTAACTCGCCCATTTATTCTCCATTCTTTGTAGTATTTTTAATTATTTCATAAAAAATTCATAAATTTTAACTAAAATATCTTTTTATTTTCTTTATTTCACACTTCCAAATAAGTCATTCAAAGCCTCACTCATTGTCGGATGAGTAAATATCATATCTTTTAGGAATGTATATTTTTGTTCAGCTTTCATAGCTGCCGCAACAATGTTTATCATTTCGTGGGAAGTGTTGCATAATAAAGTACATCCCAGTATTTTATCTGTTTTTGCATCTATAACTGCTTTAAGCAGTCCATCTGTTACACCTTCTATTTTTGCTTTTGGAATTGCCATTGCTTCAAGTCTTCCTGTTTTTACTTCATATCCTTTGGCAATTGCTTCACTTTCAGTCATTCCAACTCTTGATAAAGGTGGATTTATGAATACGCTGTATGGAATTACATTTCTATCGTTTACTGTTCTATTTCCTCCATTATAAAGGTTATCTCTTATTATTCTAAAGTCATCAAGAGAAATATATGTAAATTGAAGTCCGCCTTTCACATCTCCCATTGCCCAAATGTTATCAGCTGTTGTTTTCAATGTTTCGTCAACTACAACCGCACCTTTTTCGTCAGTTTTTACTCCTGCCGCTTCTAGATTAAGACCTTCTGTATTAGGTTTTCTTCCGATTGCCACAAGAATTGCGTCTGATTCAATTTCGCTCTTGTTTGCCCCTTGTGAAATTTGCACATATCCTTTTCCATTTTTATCAATGATTTCCTCAATTTTTGATTCCAGTAAAAATTTAACCCCTTTTGCCTCAAATATAGCTTTTGCTCTATCAGCAATTTCTTCATCTTCTCTAGGCATAAGTCTTTGTGCCAAATCAATCACTGTAACTTCTGATCCAAAATCAGCATACATCGAAGCAAATTCCAACCCAATGTACCCTGCTCCCAAAATAGTCAATTTTTTAGGAAGTTTCTTCAGTTCCATAATTGAAGTGCTTGTATAAACGTGGTTACTTTCTTTAAGCCCTTTTATAACAGGAATTATTGTAGTTGAACCTGTATTTATAAATATCTTTTCTCCTTCAATCTGAACATTTTCTCCATTACTCTCAATATTAACCACATTTTTTGAAGCAAAACTTCCAAACCCATCATAAATATCAATATTCTCCTTTGTAGCCAGCATTTCATAATTTTTTCCACGTAATGCACCAATTAATGTATTTTTATTATTTATGCTTTCTTCATAAAATTTTTCCTTTTCCTCAATACCGCTTAATCCTTTATTTTTAAGAACTTTTGTACTGTCAACAAGTTTTTTTGTAGGAATACACCCAATATTTATACAAGTCCCTCCATACATCTTGTCCGATTTCTCAATCAAAGCCACATTTTGACCTTTCCCAGCTAAAAATCCTGCCAAAGTTTTTCCACCTTTTCCAAATCCAATTATTATTGCATCATATTTTTTCATTTTCTTCGTCCTTTCCATTCTATACAATTAGTTACATAATTGTATTCATTATAAAATTAGATTTCCTTGTCTTAAGAATACCACATTTTTTATAAAAAAACAAGAGTATTTGTGTTTACAAATTTATATTAATTTTTTCAATATCCTCCTCCTTAATAACTAAAATATCCAAAGTCTTCTCATCTTTCATAAACTCTACCATATAATCATTTGGAAATTCAGGAAATATTATCACAACTGTTCCAATCGAATTTTTTAAAACTTTATCAGACAATTTTCTTTTTGCTTTTACTACATCATATTCATCATTTTATTTCACAATTAATTAATCATTTTACTCTTTTTCTTTTAAAAATTTTTCATACTGCTTTATTCTTCCGCTTTGACCTTCGTTATAATTTTTTAATTTTATTGAGTTTTTAACCACATCTACCCATTCTTTTATTTCTTTCAATTTTTTTCTCTATAATAATATTTTAACAAATAATCAATTGCTCTATAATCTTTTAGCTCAGCCGCTTTTAAATACAAATCAAAAGATTCGAGTTTATAACCTTCTTCTTCCAAAATTTGTGCTAAATATATTTGTGAATCAGTGTATTCTGCATTCGCTGCTATCCTATACCATTTTTTTGCTTCATCAATATTTCTATGCTCAATAATTCCTATAAAAACAGCAGCTTTCTTTAAACCATTTTCATATGCTTTTTTATATTTTTCCATTCCTTTTTCTTTTTCATCCTTAAAACGATAATAAAAATCAGCTGTATACAAAATTCCTTCTTTTTTTAACTTCTCCATTTGTAAAAAATATTTTTCTGCTGTATCATAATCTTTTTTTAAAATACTTTCCTCTCCTTTTATATACAACTCAAAGAACTCTTTATCCATTCTATCTTTTGATAAACTGTATTCCAGTAAATCATTTGCTTCATCATCAAATCTAAAAATTTCTTTTGTATTTAATATTTTATCTTGCCAGTATTTCAATTTTTCATTATCTTTTTTCATATAATATATTTTTATTAAGTATAACATCGAATCCGCATCTTTGCGATTTCCAGCTTCTATAAAATATTTCTCAGCCTCATTTTTTCTATTTGTTTTATATAAAAACGTAGCAAAAGATTTATATCCTAATACATTCTCTTTATCCAATGATTTTTTGTACCATTCTTCCGCCTTTTTATAATCATTATTATCCTCAGCAATCATACCTAAAATTGTACCTGCCTTTTATTTCCTTTTTCAAAAGCTATCTCATACCTCTTTTTTCCTTCATTTTCATCAATATCTTCATAATACATATCTGCAATTGAAACATAAGCAGTTTTGTCATATTTTGCCACTTTTAAAAAATACTTTTCTGCTTCTTTATAGTTTTCTCTGTTCAATTCATAGGCAATTCTTGCCATTAATTGAGCTTTTTCAGGATTTTTCTTATTTTCCAGATAAAAATAAACATCATCAATATCTTTTATTACCACATCATTTCCTTGATTTCTACATCCTATTAACAAACAAAGCAACATCAGTAAAATATATTTATTCATTTATAATTCCGCCTTTTCAAAGTTTTTATTCCTTCCGATTTTTAGATTCCGTACCAAATCCCACAATCCTGCATTCATCATCAAAAAATAGCAAATATCCTTCCCAAATTTCAATTTCTAAAAAAATTTTCTTCCCTTCCTTTAAATAAACTGTTTTTCCATCAGCCCAATATTTTTCCAGCTTATCCTCAATTTCTATTTCCACATACTCGTACAATCCATATTCATAATCCAAAATAACCGAATTCCCCTTAAATTTTAATACCGCTTCCCGTTCAATTTTTTTTTCAATTTTTTCATTTTCACTAACTATTTCTATTTTTTTCAGTTCTCCTGTTTCATAAGACAAATATATTTTTATCTCTCCGTTATTAAAAGAAAAAATCATATCTCGCTCGCTTACCACATTCTCACTTTTTCCAGTAAAATCTATCATTTTCAATTTCAAATTTTCCATAAATCAAAATTCCTTCTGCATAATTATTCCTATTTATTAAGATTACTATATTTTCACAAATTTTTACTCCAAAATAAATATTAAGCCTGTTATCAGTAAAATAACATCTGATAATATTTTTGGAAATATCAATCTCCAAAAAATCTAATTCTTTAACTTTTATACCATCTTCATTGTATTCTTCCCTTTTAAAATAAATCTCGCCTTCTATTATATTTTCAGGAACTTCTATTTTATGTGTAAATTTAGCCATTTTCAATATATTGAGAATTTCCAGCGAATTTATTCTCCCGTCTTCTCCTATTAATAAATAAAAACTGTATAATTTTTTTTCATACGAAACGCTTGAAAGTTCCCTTACCTTCCTATTTAAATTAATCTCTACATATTCATCAGAATTATTTTCAAATTTATCAATATTTTTTACAAATTCCAGTTTCTCTATTCTCATAAAACTCTCCATTTTTTATTTCTTTTATGATTTAATTTTTTCTGTTTTTCTATTTTTTCCAATTCTTCTAATTCTTCATTTATTTTCAAAGCTTGATTATATTTCCCTTGCTTTTCATATAATTTGGCTAAACTCGTTAATGCAAGTTCCTTATGTGCAAGTTCTTTTGCTTTTAAAAGACTATTTTCAGCCTTGCCGTAATCTCCTTTCATTTCATAAACTTCTGCTAACAGACGCAATAATCTTGCTCTTTTTTCTTCAATCCGTTTCACATTGTCTTCTGAATGTGAAAATAATTTTTCCGATTCTTTTAATAACCATTCTTCAGCTTTGTCATAATCTTTTTTCCACATATAAAGTTCCCCTAAAAGTCTTTCTGCATTCGGATATTTTTCATTAACAAGCTCCTTGTAGAGTTTTTCAGCTTCATCAAAGTAATCGTGCCTCTGATAATAAAAAGCCAAAGCATTTTTTACCTCAATATTTTTATTTAAATTTCTTTTAAATGCTTCCACCACTTCGCTATTAATTTCTTTCCTTTCTCCATATACCCACACTCTAAACAATGTATCTTCACTATAATCTCCCTGATCCATTGCCTTTATATAATATTTTCTTGCATTCATTTCATCTCTCTGATTAGCATAAATCTGTCCTGCAAATGCACTTGCTTCCTTCACTCCTCTGTCCGAGCCTTTTCTTGCCCATTTGAGTGCCTTTTCTTTTTCCCCTCTCGCACTATAGTTTCTTGCTAGATAATAATCTGCTATTGGAATATCCTTTTCCACACTTTTAAAATACACTACCCCAATTCGTAAATATTTTTTCTGAACTTCTAGTCCCTTTTGCAAAATTCTTTCCTTTTCTGCCATTGTCGGTTTTTTCTTCATTTCAGCAATTTCCGTTTTTGCCTTTTTTAAAGCTCCTTTTTCCTCCTCCGAGAAGGGGATATCCCCACTACAGCTCACTAAAAATAATACACTTATCAAAATTAAAATTATCTTTTTCATAACTTGCCCTTTCTATATTTTTTCAGTATTAACAAAATTTATATTTTAAATTTTATACAATAATATTATACCTCATTTTTGTTTATATTCCATTTTATACTATTTCCCATTTAAAGAGCAGAAATCAAAAAATTTATAAAATTAAAGTTATTTTTTTATAGGGTTATGCCTTTCACCATACAAAAAAGACTGAAAAAAATTCCAGCCTTTAATTAAATATTTCTATACCAATCTTTCGCCCTATTTTACTATTAGGAATTTCTATAAATTTATAATTAAATCCGTTTTTTGTTACAATACTTATATCATTTAGTTCAATAAATGATGTATTTCTTAAAAAAATATAAATCATTACAATTAACAAAAGATGTAATGGATAAAAACTGTAAAACATATATTTTGTAATTTTATTATGAATACCTTGCTTTCCATTGTAGAGCCATATAAAAACTAATGAAAATATTGCAAATGATTGTGATGATACATTTATTTCATTTCCAAAACAATTTAAAGTAACATTATATCCCCATATAAGAAAAATATTTATCCATGCTAATAAGATGACTTGAGCTATAAAATTCCACCATTTTTTACTTCTGAAAAAATAAAATACTAAAACCATCATAATTCCATATTCTCGGTAATCACTAACTATAAGGCGTGTAATAAACATAGCTAAAATACTTATAATAATTTTTCCAAAAATTTTTACTGTTACAGGTAAGTTATCTTTATTTTTAATTTTTTCAAACAAAACTAGCATATATAAAGCAATCCCAAAAGTCCACAAAACATTATTATATGGAAAAAATATCGACGGACTCCCAAATACAGAAGTACTTACCAAAAGATTAAAAGGTATTTCTGAAATAACAGCAAAAATAAAAATACGCTTTAAATATTTACTCCTATTCTTTGTTTTATAAAACCCCTCTACAAGCATAAAGGCAAAAATAGGAAAGGCAAGTCTACCTAAAAGATTCATCCATATCTGATTCTGATTAACAAAAAATACATTCCACAAATGGTCTAATATCATAAACGAAATAGCTAAAATATGTAGCGTAAAAGAATCTAGTCCTTCTAAAAATATGTTTTTTTGTTTCATTTTAACTCCTTAGATAGTATAATTAAAATAATATCTAAATTTATTTTTTTAATTTCTAGACTCCTTTTATTTTAACATACAATTAATTTTCCCACAAGTAAAAATTATTTATAAAAAAATCATACTGATAAGAAAATTTACATTAAAATGTCTAGAAAATTTAAAATAGCGAAAAAACAAGCAAAAATAAATAATTATCCAAGAAAACTTTTTAATGGAAGAGTTATTAATACTTTACTTTTTTTGTCTATTCCAACATTGCTGGTCGGAATTATTCAAGCACTTATCCCACTCTCAGACAGTTTATTTCTAAACAGACTCACAAGTGTAGAAATTGCCAGTTCAGTTACATTTAGTCAGCCTGTACTAAATATTATGATTGCATTTTCGCAGGGGCTTAGCGTGGCTACACTTGTTATGATAGGTAGACTTTACGGTAAAGGAAGAATGTTAGCGGTAAAGGAAACGATGCTACAAATTTTTGTATTCAGTTTTTTTATTGGGCTTTTACTAATTCCTATATGTATGTTTACAGCTCTTTTAATTTCAAATAACACAACCTCTGAAATTCGTAACAATGTCTATATCTATATTTCCCTTTATTCACTGGTAATGCCTTTTGTATTTTTGGCTGCCATTTACAATTCTTCAAAAAATGCGATTGGACGTCCTGAGGTTACATTTGTTAGAATTTTTCTTTTATTAATTTTAAAAATTATTTTTAATTCAATTTTTTTATATGTTTTAAAAATGGGAATTGTGGGTGCAGTAATGGCATCACTTTTTTCTTACATAGTTGTTACAATCTGGATGTTTTACGATTTATTTTTAAAAAGTGGAGATATAAAACTTAATTTACGAAGTTACACAATAAAATTGCCAATTATAAAACGATTATTAAAAATCGGATTTCCTTCAATGTTAAATTACGCCTTCTTGTATCTTGGATTTTTTCTTATAAATAAGGAAATGGAAAAATTTGGAGCTGTTGCCTTAAATGCTCAGGGAATTGCTTCCAATATCAATGCAATCTGCTTTATTTTACCATCCTCAATAGGAACCACCGTTTCCTCAATGATTAGTATAAATATGGGAATTGGAAATGTAAAAAAATCTAAGGATGTGTTCAAGGTGGGCTGGATAACTGGCGTTACTATTTCAATTTTGACTATTGCCTTAATCCTGCCTATTTCATTACCACTCGTATTAACTTTTACAAAAGTTCCAAAAGTAATAGAAATTGCTGATAAAGCTCTCCATATTTATACTTATTCAGTAATTGGATTTAGTATTTTTATGATAGTACAAGGAGTTTTTATAGCACTTGGAAGAACAACAATTCCATTAGTTATGTCTGTTTTAAGAATTTGGCTATTAAGATATATTTTTATTTTATTAACACAAAAATATTTTGGACTTTATTCAATATTCTGGGGAAATTTATTTTCAAATACACTGGCTGGAATAATATTCTTTATTTTAGTAAAAGCTATCGATTGGAAAAAAGTAATAAAAATTGTAAAATAAAAAATCTCTAAAAAAGCAGAAATACTCTTGCTTAAATAGAGATTTTTTGAATAGAATTTATTTTATTAAATTATTTTTGAACATTTAGTACAACTGTTTCTCCAGCTGTTGCAGTTCCAGATTCAACTGGGTTTAATGAAGCATAATCTTCATAGTTTGAAATAATTACTGGTGTGATAATTGATTTTGCATTTGCTTTTAAGAAATCATAATCATATTTAATTAATGGATCTCCTGCTTTTACTACTGCTCCTTCTTCAGCGATTCTTTCAAATCCTTTTCCTTCCAATTGAACTGTATCCATTCCGAAGTGAACAAAAATTTCGATTCCAGAAGGTGTTACAATACTGAAAGCATGATTAGTATCAAAGATTTTTTCTACTCTTCCAGAAGCTGGTGCTAACATTACTCCTGATGCAGTTGGTTCAATAGCAATTCCATCTCCTACCATTTTTTGTGCAAAAACTTCATCGGGTACTTCTGATAAAGGTAATAGGTTTCCTGAAATAGGTGCTTTTACTTTTCCGTCAAATTCCTGTTTAACTTCATCTTCTTTTTTACCTTTTTTGAATAAATCAAATAATCCCATTCTAATTCCTCCAATTTATTTATTTTATATTTAATTATCTTATTTTTATGTTACCATATATAATGAAATTAGTCAAATCTTAATTTGACAATCCAATCAAAATTTTATTTTTTTATTTTACTAAATACTTTTTATATGCATTTATTTTTAATTAGACTTTTTCAAACTACTTCTTAGCACTTTTAAATTGCTTTTCGCATGCTCATCCCCAAGTGCCGCAGCCTTCAAAAACCATTTCTCAGATTCCTTAAAATTTCCTTCATTTCCAAAAATCATCCCTAAACGGTTCATTGCATTAACATCATCTTTCCAAGCCATTTGTAAATAAATATCTTTCAATTTTTCAGTTTGATTTGTTGTATTATAAAATATAAGTAAATTTTCCTTAGCTCCTTCACAATTTTTTTCAATTGCTTTTAGGTAATATTTCTCAGCTTCTTCATTTTTACCATTTTGTTCATATAAAATTGCTAAATTATTTAATGCATCATAATCTTCATTTTCAATTGCAATCAAATAATACTTTTCAGCATTCTCAAAATCATGTTGGCTAGCGTAAAGATACCCTAAGTTATTCGCACATTCATAATCTCCAGCTTCAATAGCCTTCAAAAACCACTTTTTCGCATTTTCATTATCATAATTATTTTGAAAAATAAGACCAATTTCATTTATAGCCTTCGTATCTCCAGCCTGTATTTTTTTCATATACTCGTCAAATAATTTTTCCATTCCACTTTTCTTCATATATTCTTTCACCATCCTTTCTAAATTTTATATTTTTTATTCAGATTTCTAAAATTTTTTAACATGTACTTTATTTAGGTTGATTACTATAATTAGTCTTTGTTTAAATATTTCAAATTTAATCTTAATTTATAAACTAAATAACTTATGAAAGGCATTTTTTGATAATTCAATAAACTTCAATAATTCCGCATGAGTAAAAGTTGCTTCTTCTCCTGTACCTTGTAGTTCAATAAATTCGCCTTTGTCGTTCATTACAATGTTCATATCTACATCAGCTCTTGAGTCTTCTTCATATTCTAAATCAAGTAAAAGTTCATTTCGAACTTTCCCAACACTTATTGCTGCAACTTTTGATTTTATTGGAATTTCTTTTAGTTTTCCTTCATCTATCAATTTTTCAATTGCCAGTTCCAAAGCGAGATAGGCTCCTGTAATTGAAGCTGTTCTTGTACCGCCGTCTGCCTGAATTACATCGCAGTCTATCATTATTGTTCTTTCTCCTAATTTTTCCAAGTCTATTGCAGCTCTTAGTGCTCTTCCAATTAAACGTTGGATTTCCATCGTTCTTCCAGAAAGTTTTCCTTTTGTTGATTCCCTTTGGACACGTGCATTTGTTGCTCTTGGAAGCATGCTGTATTCTGCCGTTATCCATCCTGATCCTGTTCCTTTAAGCCACCTTGGTATTTTTTCTTCAACTGTTGCATTACAAATAACTTTTGTGTTCCCAAATTCGATTAAAACTGAACCTTCTGGATGAATAATGTAATTTTTTGTTACTTTTACTTCTCTCATTTCATCATTTTTTCTATTATTTTTTCTCACATTTTCTCCTAATTTATTTTCCATTTTATTTATTTTTATAAAGTGGAAATTTTTCTGTTAACTTTAAAACTTGCTCTTTTACTTGAGTAATTTTTTCACTGTCATTTATATTTTCTAAAACAGTCAATATAAATTGTGCTACCTGTCTTGTTTCTTCTTCCTTAAATCCACGAGCAGTAATCGCAGGTGTTCCCAGTCTTATTCCACTTGTAACAAATGGTTTTTCAGGATCATTTGGAATAGCATTTTTATTACAAGTTATTCCAGCCTCTTCCAATTTTTCTTCAGCTAATTTTCCTGTAACTCCCATTGGACGTAAATCAACAAGCATTAAATGGTTGTCAGTACCGCCACTTACAATTCTAAGTCCACCTTTTACTAATTCTTCTGACAGAATTTTTGCATTTTTTGCCACTTGTTCCTGATATTTTTTGTATTCTGGGCTAAGTGCCTCTTTAAATGCAACTGCTTTTGCAGCAATTATATGAACCAATGGTCCTCCTTGTATTCCTGGAAATATTGTCTTATCAATTTTTTTAGCGATCTCTTCATTATTTGTCAAAATTATTCCACCACGAGGTCCTCTTAAAGTCTTATGAGTTGTTGAAGTTACTACATCTGCATATTCTATTGGATTTGGATGAAGTCCAGCCGCTACGAGTCCAGCGATATGAGCCATATCTACCATCAAATACGCACCAATTTCATCAGCAATTTCTCTAAATTTTTTAAAATCAATTATTCTTGAATAAGCACTTGCTCCTGCAACTATCATTTTAGGTTTTTCTCTTAATGCAATTTCTCTAACTGCTTCATAATCAATCAGTTCTGTTTCAGGATTTAGACCATATTCCAGCCCAATGTAATTTTTTCCTGAAAAATTGATTTTATAACCATGTGTCAAATGTCCACCTGCACTAAGACTCATTCCCAAAATTTTATCTCCAGCTTCAAGCAGTGCAACATAAACTCCCATATTTGCTTGAGATCCCGAATGTGGCTGCACGTTTGCATATTTTGCCCCAAATATTTTTTTCAATCTTTCAATTGCAAGGCTTTCTACAACATCAGCATTTGCACATCCACCGTAATATCTCTTTTCAGGGTAACCTTCTGCATATTTATTTGTAAATACAGAACCTGCGGCCTCCATCACAGCCTTTGAAACAAAATTTTCAGAAGCAATCAGCTCAATTCCTTCCTCCTGTCTTTTTTCCTCTTCCACAATTGCATTGTACACTTCTAAATCCACATCTTTTATGTGACTCATATCAATTTCCTCCTATATTTTCACGAAAATAATTTTTTAGTAGAACAATTTTAAACTTTTTATTTCACAACTTGTATTTTTCTGTAATTATGATAAAGAGCTCTCACTAAATCATATTCAAACGGAGAATTCAAATCCCCATATCTCATACTAAGCATAGAACGTGCATTCAGTCCTGTTACAACTGGTCTTGTAAATCCATAAACTGTTTTATCAAAAACTCCCGTATCAAAAAACAGTTTTTCTTCAGCTACACCTCTTACTGCACCTTCTGTTACCGTGTCTATTCCTGTTCCAATTGCATCTCTTATATTACTTGGTCCAAACATTGGCAATACTAGATAAGAACCTGTTCCAACCCCATAATGTCCTAATGTGTCTCCCATTGTTTCAGGATCTCTTTTCATTCCCATATTTTTAGCAACATCCGCTACCCCTAGTACTCCTACTGTTGAATTTACAACAAATCTTCCAAGTGCATTTACTGCTTTTCCAGGTTTTAACTGCAATATTGAATTTACAAATGTAGGTATTTCACTGAAATTCTGATAGAAGTTTGAAATTCCTTTTCTGATTGGTTTTGGCACTACTGCCGAATACACACGTGAAGCTGGATAAAGAACTTTTCTGTCAAGCTGTGTATTAAAAGCATACATTCTTCGATTAAATGGCTCTAATGTGTCATTTATACCTGTTAATTGGAAGACTTGACTTGATGCAATGTAATCTTCATCCAATTCTTCCAAATTTGCCGCCAATATTCCATAACCATCTTGCTCAAAAGCGATGTATTTATTTTTATCAACTTTATTTTTTTTCGTTTTTATATTCGTTTGTGAAACCAAATCAATATTTTTATCAGGCGTTTCTGCTATTTTCCCATCAACAAATTCTACAAAAAGGTCATCATTTACTTCCTTTTCATTTTCTTCCATAAACATTATTGTATTTTCATTCTTAATTTCCAACATTTTAGAATGTCCAATTGTTGCAACAATCAACATTGTTCCAAACATTAATAATTTATTTTTTTGTGCCATTTCTAATTTTCCTCCAATTTATCTACCATTAAATTTGCCACATCTTTATGCCATAAAACACCTGTATGTCCACCAAACGGTATCAGAACTTTATTTGAAAATGTATTTTCTATATAATCTAAATCCTGACTCGAATACAGTACATCATTTGTAGATGTTATAAATATAATATTTTTATTATTTCTATTTATAAAATCTTGACTATGTTTTAAATCAAATTCCTCTACAAATTCATTAAAATCAAGATTAGGATTTATATTTTTCTTCAAATATGGATACAAAATTTCTTTTGCGTATTCATCAAATGCAACAGACAAACCTTCTCTAAATTCTTTTGAAACAGAATCAAAACGTTTGTAAGATTTTTTATCTGAAAGTCTACCGGTTGCGTTTCTACCGCTGAACACTTCTCCAGCAAAAGTCATATTAGCTGAATAGAATCGAAATAATAATCCTGTCAATACTTCAAAATCTTTTTCTCCAAGTCCTAATTTTCCTAATGAAGTAGTTAAGTTTGAAAATTCTATATCTTTTATTTTTATTGTATCATCATACATAAGTCTGCTAAATATTGTATCCATATATTTTTCCAAACTTCTAGCATCATAAATTCCATTTTTCACCAAAAAATTGTCTAAATTCTGTGTTGCAGTTAAAATACTAATTGGTGAATTTAATAATAATGATTTGTTAATTCCAATTCTTCTATTATTTTTTTCATCAAGTTCATGAAGTAAAAGCGACTGAAAACCACCTAAACTGTAACCACCAATGTAAGTTTTATCAATTTTCATTCCATCGCCTTTTTCTTTTGAAATAGCCTGACTTATCAAAGAATACATTTGTGTCGTTTCATCTTTTATATACCCTGCATATGTATTTTTACTTTGACTTACAATATAAGGCATTGTTGTTGGTGAACTAAATGCAATTACATTGTATCCCTTGTCATAAAAAACATTTGCCAAATAAAGTGACATTCCACTATTATAAAGCGAACCTGTTCCTGAAATTATAATCATAAGTGGTGCTTTTTTACCTTTTTGAGTCCATACACCATACTCATAATCCTTCCATTGTCTTAATATTTCAGGAATTTTTTTTGTTGTCGTAAATTTTCTAACTTTTGGACCCTTTGGGTTTTTAAATTTGTACTGCTGATCAGCAGGTGTTCCAAGAACTGTTGCCACTATTGCACTATCTTTATATGGATAATCACTCGCTATCTCTGAAATATCTACATCAGCAAAACCTATAACTGATAACAAAAATATTGCTACTAAACCTAATAATTTTTTTAACATTTTCTCAATTATGTGAAAATCTTTTTACACATATCTCCTTTCAAGTTTTAATCGTACTTTATATAACTAAATTTCTTTAATATAAAAAAAATTAAATATTTTTTAATTTGAAATTCAGCTTTAAAGTAATTTTTATATATTACAAATTTTACCTATATTCTATCAAAAATATCAAAAAATTTCCAGTAAAAAAGTTTATTAAATTACACGTCCACCGAAACAATTTTAGTTTCCCCAATTTCCTTATTCATCGTAACCCCGTAAAGTCTATGAGAACCCTTCATTGTCTCCTTATTATGAGTAATTAATATAAACTGCGATTTGTCAATAAACTGATGCAGAAGCTCTACAATTTTTTTTGTATTTTTTTCATCTAGTGCCGCCTCAATTTCATCAAAGAAAGTAAACGGACTCGGCTTAAACATAAAGATTGCCATTATAAAGGATACTGCAAGCATTGATTTTTCGCCACCTGAAAGTAAAAGTAAAGTCTGTTCCGGCTTATTTTTATATTTTACACTAAGTTCCAAGCCAGTTGTAAGCAAATTTTCAGGATCTGTCATTTTTATCAGCCCTTTTGCTCCATTTAAAATAGTTTCACACATATACTGAAAATTTTTATTTATTTGTTCATAAGCCATAAAAAATTTACTTGTAACTTCCTCTTCAATTTCCTGAATAAACCCAAGCAATGCCTCTCGGCTTTCAAGCAAATCTTTTTTCTGTGCGGCAATATTCTGATACCGCTCATTTTCATGCTCAAATTCTTCAATTGAGGCAAGATTCACTGCTCCAATGTCAGTTCTGCTTCTCTCATTCACTGCCAGTTTTTTCTTTGTCGCCATCAACTCATTCTCATCAGCAATTTCAAAATATTCCTCATTTTCGAGAATTTCTTCATTTTCCAGTTCCTTAAATTCAGCCAGCTGAAACTCCAGTTCACTTTCGTTTCGTGTTATTTTTTCAATAATTTTTTCATAGTCATTTTTATGTTTTAACATATTTACTTCAATATCTTTGATTTCATTAATAAATTTTCGCTCTTTTTCTTCAATTTCATGAATATTTTTTTCAATTTTTTGAATTTCACTTAAAATATTCTCATTTAATTTCTCATTTTCAGAAATTTCATCTTTTTTATCAGAAATTTTTACAGATAATTCTTTTCCTAACATTTCCCTTTTCTTTTCAAATTCAGCCAGTTCTGCTTTCTCATTCAAAAGCTTCTTATAATCAGACTCAATTTCTGCAAAACGATTTTTATTATTGTCTGTTCTAACCTTCAAAATTTCATAATCTCTGTCGGCAACATTCAGTTTCTGAATAAATTCATCAATATTTTCAAAATTTTTCAAATCTTGATTCAAATTTTCAATTTTAAGATTATTTTCTTCAATATTTTTTTCGATTTTTTGAATTAATTCCAGATTTTCCTTTATTTTAGTTTCTTTTTCCAAAATAAATTTCTCATTTTCAGAAATTTCATAGTTCAAAGTATTAATTTCCCGCTGTTTTCGACTAAATTTAATATTAAAATTATCGTAGTTTTCATTAAACACCTGATATTCATTTTTAAAATTCTCAAATAATTTTTCTGTTTCTGTCCTTTCTGCCTCAACTTTTTCAGCTTTCAAAACAATTTTAGACAGTTTATTCTCAAATTCTTCAAAATTATTTCGATTTTTATCAATTTCACTTTCCAGATGTTTCAATTCCTTTTTTCGCTCAAGAATTTCATCTTTACCCTTAAATGAATGCCCTCCAGTCATTCTACCACGAGAAGTGATAATATCCCCTTCAAGCGTAACAATCCTGTCATTAAATCCTTTTTTTAAAAGCTCCGTTCCAACTTCCAGATTTTCCACAACAACTGAATTTCCATACACAAACTGAATAACTTTTTCTATATTTTTATTTACAAATTTTTTATCAATTTTCACAATATTCCTTGCAAAATCAATAATTCCATTTTTCCCTTTTGTGTTTGAAATTATATTTTGAATTTCCTCTTCTGACATTTTATTTTTAAAGTCACTTTGCCACGGAACATCATTAATTGTAGGCAAGAAATCATTCATTTTAGAAACACGAATATTTTCAATCGGCAAAAATGAAGCTCTTCCCAGCTTTCTTTCCTTCAAGATTCCAATACACTTTTTCCCAATTTCACTGTCTTTTACGACAATATCCTGAAACATTCCACCAGATAAAGTTTGTACCGCTTCCTCAAATCCCACTGGAACATCAATCAAATTAACAAAAGCACCAATTACTCCATCAATTTTTTCATTCAGAATATGCTTTATGCTTCGATTAAAAGTTTCATTTTTCTCAATAGCATCTGAAATCGCCTTTTGTTTAACCTCAAAATTCTGAAGTTTGTAACTAATCTCATTTTTCTGTTTATTAATTCCAGAATATTCCTTTCTAAGTTCCTCTGTTTTTTCATTGAGTTTCTGAATTTTCAGCTCTTTTTCAAGTTTCTGCTTCTCATTTTCTGATTTTTGCATTTCAAAAGTCTGTTTTTCTTCATTTATTTTATTAAACTCGGCTTCTGCAATACTTTTTTCAGCGATATGCCTTTTATTTTCAGTTTTCGCAGCCAAAACTCTTTTTTCCAAATCCTCATTTTCCCCAGCGACTTTTATTTTATCCACTTCAAAATTAGAGTTCTTTTGTGTCCGTTCTCTCAGTTCAAGCGTGATTTTATCACTTTTCTGCTTCAATTCTCCAACTTTTGCTTCCCACTCAGCCTTTTCCTTTTCTTTTTCAATCAAATCCTTTGTTATAAGCTCAAGCTCATTTCTAGACTTATTTAAAATCTCTTCTTTTTCAGCAATATCCTTTTCCAAAATATCTTTTCTCTTAGCTTTTTCATTGGCTTCCGTTTCCAAATTGGAATTTTGATTCACTAGCTTTGAATACTCATCTTTTAAAGTTTCCAAATTTTTAAAGTTTTCGCTATTTTCATTTTTTTGACTTTCCAGATTTTTGTACAATTCTTCCCGAATTTCATTAGTTCTTTGAAGTTCCGTCTGTTTTTCTGAAAAATTCTTTTCACTTTTTTCTAATTCTTTCTGTATTTCCTGACCTTTTTCCTCATACTCATATTTTAGCGAACTTTTTTCATTGACATTATATTCCAGTACCATAAACCTTTGAACATCAATCTTTTTTGTATATTCCTTAAACAGCCTGGCCTTAGCCTGTTCATCCTTCAAATAGTCAACTCGTAGCTTTAATTCCTTTTCTACATAATCAATTTTTTCAATTTCATTTTTCAAATCCTGAAGTTTTTTCTCAGAATCTTCCTTCTCAATCTTAGCCCTTTTGACTCCAGCCGCCTCTTCAATAATCTCCTTTAACTCCTTTGGAGAAGAGCCAATAATTCTCTCTACACGCCCTTGCCCAATTATCGAGTAAGCCTGCTTTCCAATCCCAGTATCCATAAAAAGATTATGAATATCTTTAAGCCTGGATTTCTTGTTATTTATTAGATACTCATTTTCTCCAGTCTTAAAAATTCTTCGAGTAATTTTAACTTCTGAAAAATCAACATCCAGATATCTATCGCCGTTATCAATAATAAGACTGACTTCCGCCATAGACTTTGGTTTCTTATTCTTTCCGCCAGAAAAAATAATGTCCGAACTCTCTTTTGCCCGTATATTTTTATAACTCTGCTCTCCCAAAACCCACAAAATCGCATCCAGAATATTACTCTTTCCACTCCCGTTAGGCCCAACAATGGAAGTAATCCCATTATCAAACTCCACAACAGTCCTATTCGCAAATGATTTAAACCCTGTCAGCTCCAATGCTTTTAAGTACATCTTTTCTCTCCTAATTTTTTTAACAACTCTTTTTTATAATATAACTTTACTATGCTTTACTATCCCAATTTGTATTCTTCCCTAAAACTTTTTTCAAATCCTTCTACAATGATTTTTTACTCCAATATTCATATCGTTTCCTTTTAAAATTTTATTTTATATATCTGCAACTTTCCTTCAAACGTAATTTTTCATTTTCAGTTTCAATTATCATTTGGTAATAAAAAGGTTCGATACTTTGATAATTTACATCCATTTTCAAATCCCCTTCTAAATTCCAGTCTGAATCTTTAAAAAATTCCTTAAATAATTTTTTATTTAAATATTTTCCACGAAAATATCCTTCATTTGGACTATGATCTGATATAATTCCTGTACTCACTTCTTCTGTTGTTTTTAATTCCTCATATTTTATCACACTAGTCTGAAAATAAGGTTTAAAGTCTCTTATTTCTTTTCCTGTCTTGGAATCATAATACTTTTCATTTTTATATATAACTTCTTTTGTAATCTCATCTTTATTATTAATTGATTTAGAATATTGACCAGTCCATATATTTTCTCCTGTTTTTCTTAAATTCATTGATTCATAATATTCATCCTTCCCTTTGCTATACGCTTTGGAAAATTCATAATAATCACTACAAAAAGTATTTATCGTTTTATTTTTATCACTATACTGAGACACTATAAATTTTTTTGTTTTTTCAGAAGTTTTATAATCACGAAATAGTATCACATATAATAATACAAATAAAACCACTAAAATTGATAAAATTATTAAAATAAATTTTTTCATTTCTGTCCTCCATTAATAAATTTCATTACCTTCTCTCAAAAATCCAAAATTATTATCTCCCTTTTCCAAAAATTACAATCGTAACAGTCTTCAACAATATTTTTACATCAAACAAAATATCGTGATTTTTTATATAATACAAGTCATACTGCAATTTTCTATAAGCATCCTCAATGCTTGCTCCATACGGATACATAACTTGTGCCCAGCCAGTAAGCCCCGGTTTTACAGTATGTCTTAGATTGTAGTACATAATTTCCTTTTCCAGTTGCTTTATAAAAAATTCTCTTTCTGGACGTGGCCCCACGAAGCTCATTTCTCCACGTAGCACATTCCACAGTTGTGGCAATTCGTCAATTCTTGTAAGACGCATAAATTTTCCAAATTTTGTGACACGGTTGTCGTTTTTTGTAGCCCATTTTGGTCCATCTTTTTCAGCATCAGTTGTCATTGAACGAAATTTTACTATTTTAAATGGCTTATTTCCTTCTCCAATTCTTTCCTGTATAAAAAATATTGGTCCTTTTGACTCTATTTTTATTATTATTGCCGCAATAATCATAATCGGAATCACACAAACTCCGATTAAAAGTGCGAAAATTATATCGAGAATACGTTTTGCCTTCAAGTTAAAGCTGTTGTAGTAAATTTCAAATCCTGTATTTTCCAAAAACCATTTTGGACTCAAGTTTGAAACTGGCAATTTATTTTCGTATATTTCATAAAATTCCAGATAGTTATAGTACTGTATTCCCCCAAGTTTATACTGCAAGAGTTTATCTACAAGCTTTGTATCATATAAAAGATTGCTTGTAAAATCCACAATTATATCAACTTTTTTATTTTCACATAAATTTAATAATTTTTCTGTTAAAGCATCCATAGTTTCTTCTTCTTTTAAAAAGTCCGATAATTTATACTGACGATCTTTCTTTATGCTTTCGAGTAAATCCTGTGTATATCCATTTTGTCCAACAAAAACGATTTTTTGCTTTTCGGCTAGCCCAATCATTATAATATAACGATAAATAATTTGAAACATCGTAATCAGCCCAAACAGAATTATCGCCTCATTCAAAATAAATATACGCAAAAATGTTGTAATCATAACAAGAATAAAGTTAATTCCAACAATAATCACAATATCCCGTAATCTATATCTTCCTGCCATATTATAAACATTCGCCACATAATAAATTACCATAGAGCAAATAATCACAATAACATTTGTAAATCCAAGTCCACGATTTATAAGCAACAGTCCTATAAAATACATTAAAATCATCAATATTCCAAATAAATAGGAATAATTTTTTTTCATTCCACTTACTGCCATTCTAAACTACACTTCCTTTTTTTATTTTTTTAAAAATATACTCAATTACTAAAATCTTCATCATTTTTACCAAAAAAATTTATTTTTCCATTATTTCATATTTCATTTTAATTTTTTTTCTATAAAACGCGAGCCCAACGCAGACAATTCTGCCTGTTCCTCTATTTCTTAATTCCACATCGTACTCTTTCTCTTTTATCTGTTCAAACCCAGCTTTTGCATAATTTTTCAGCTCATCTTCATTATTTACAGCTTTAAATTCAAATATATACGCTGGATTTATTTTATTTTTAGGCTCTAAAACCAAGTCTGTCCTTCCATAGCCGCTTTCTCTTTCCGACAACCTAATGTAATCGTTTTCCAATATTATAAATATCCCAATTAAAAATATTTTGTAATATTTCTCGTCCTTTTCTGTATCAAAATAACTAAGTGAAGAAAGTATCTCATCTTGAAGTCCTTTTGCAAACTCTTCTATTTTTCCATTTTTTAAATTCTCTACAATATTTGAAAACTGTGTATAATTTCCAACAAATCTATCTATAAAAATTTTTCTAAAAAAAGTTTGTATTTCTTTATTTGGAAGCCTTAATGGATAGAGTTCCCCCTTTTTCTCGCCATCAGTTGTCAAATATCCGCTGTACAAAAACAATTCCCATATATCACTTGCATTAAATGCATATTCCATATATTCATTTATTGCCTTATAAACTGTTTTTCCCACAAAAAGTTTTTCCAAGTCTTCTATTACTTTTTTATCTGCTTTTCCTAACAAATCATATATTGTCTTGTTTCCTGAAACGCCTATCCAATAGGGATGTAATTTTTTTTCATCCAAAAAGTTAATAATCGACCAAGGATTATAAATTTCAGTTTCTCCAAACTGATAACCGTCATACCACTCCCTTACATCTTCCATCTCATATTCCAGCCCATAATATTTCACAGCCTCAACAACTTCATTTTCGGTAAGTCCATAATACTCTGAATATTTTTCACTAAAGATATTGTTTACCTTCAAATTATTTAATCCTGAAAAAATTCCTTCTTTTGCAATTCTCAATATTCCAGTCATAATTCCAAACTGTAAATATTCATTATCTTTCATTGCATCTCCATAAAACTTCTTAAAAAAAGAAATTGCCTGTTTATAATATCCCTCCTGATAAGCCTGAATTATCGGCGTATCATATTCATCTATAATCACAACGGCTTTTTTCCCATAATATTCATACAAATATTTTGTCAACGCTTTCAATGAGCCTTTCCAATTTGAATTTTCATTATTAAAACAAATATTGTT
Organism: Leptotrichia sp. HMT-225; assembly: GCF_030644325.1. NCBI lineage: Bacteria > Fusobacteriati > Fusobacteriota > Fusobacteriia > Fusobacteriales > Leptotrichiaceae > Leptotrichia > Leptotrichia sp. HMT-225. Next base: position 1,765,503 of record NZ_CP130323.1, read on the forward strand.
AAAATCCATCAAATCAAATTCATCTAATTTTTTTCTTATATATCTAAATTCTATATAAATATTTCTTATTAAGTCTTTTATTTGACTCAGACAGTTTTCCCAGCTAACTTCTTCCATATTCCTAAAACTTATATATATAACAGGATATTGCCCTTGCTCCTGCATGTGTTCACTTTCAGAAATACTTAATCCTTCAAATAATTTTCGGTTTTCTTCTTTATTTTCTATATCAAAAAAATATTTAATCATTGACATATTAAGGGTTTTTCCAAATCTTCTTGGACGTGTAAACAAGTTTACTTTTGCTCTGTAATGTAAAATATCTTCAATTAGCTTTGTTTTATCAATATAATAATAATTATTTTCTACAATTTCCTTAAAATCAGACACCCCTATTGGCAATGGCTTTCTATTTCTAGTCTTTTTTTCCGCCATATTTCTCCCTCCATTTATTCATTCCAGCTAAAAAACTATATATTCTATCTAATATTTCACTTGTAAAAAATGATAGCAAAAATACTATAAAAAACGTAATAATTATATATAAAAAATAATTCATTCTGGATTTTAATATTCTTTCACAAAAAAATAAAAAAATCGGATGAATTAAATAAATATCGTAAGTTTTTGCTGATACTGACTTTATAATTTCTTTTACTTTGCCTAAAACTTTTTCTCCATCAAAAATATTTACAATATAATCATAAAGAAAAACTGTGGCTGTAAATACACTAAGTGAGTGGTAATCGTAAAAATAGTCAAAAAATTTTCCACTTGATTTTGTAAATATATATGTTAAAAAGACAGTTAGTGACACTGCTATAAAAAAAACTGTATATTTTTGCCATTTTTTCATATTCAAAGACTTTTCTGCAAGTAAATAGCCAATTAAGAAGTAACCGACATATTGCCCAGCTGGAGAATATATTTTTATATTTTTCTTAAAAATCACATTTAGAAATGGTACTAAAATCATAAATATTATCCATATAAAAACTAGATAATTAATACTTTTTTTATCAACTTTTGCTACAACTTTTCTTAAAAACGGAGTTATCAAATAAAGCGACAATATCATATAAATATACCACAAATGATAGTAAATTTTTCCTTGAAAAAAGTTTGAAAAAAAATTATTATAACTTTCTTTCTGGAAAAAAATCGAAATTATGGTCTTATAAGTTGATTTTCTAAAAAAAACTGAAAATAATTCATTATCTTTAACATCTTTAAAAATTATTGTAAATATAAAAAAAATAACAGAATATACAAAAAACTTAGGCAGAATTTTGGCAAATCTTTTTTTAAAAAATATTTTCACATCCTCATCTTTTCTCAAAAGAAAAAAACCACTAACCATAACAAATATCGGCACACACATTCTGCTAAATGAATCTGCAATATTTGCCATCATCCATCTGCTTCCAGATATTTTACCATAATTATATAATTCGCTTGCAACGATATGAATAAATAAAACCATACTAATTGCAATACATTTTAAAATATCAAAATTAAAAAATCTGTCTTTATTTTTTACCATTTATAAATCTCCAAATTTATGAATCTTCCTCAATAGAAATATAAATAATTTTAACATAGTTCCAGCTATTTTTCAATCAATTTTCCTTTATATAAATAGGCTTACGATTATAATTATTGGTCTCAAATACCAAATTTATATGATTTTAACAGTTTAATAACTATTTTTATTTTTTAAATAAAACTTGCATTTTGAATAAATGCGGGTATAATTCTATTAGATAGTTTGATAATCAAAATTTTATGATAAGGAGGAACGTGTTATGGGAATAAAACTTGACAATGTCTCTGAAACTATGCTTATTACTTTGTATATGCGGGCAACTGATGCTAAAAGCGAAAAACCTATCTTGAATGATAAAAAATCTCAAGAAATAATTTCACAGATAAACTATGATTTTTCAAAATTTAAACATGCATGGGCTTCGTATTATGGTGTGCTTTCACGTGCAAAAATGATGGATAATGAAGTGAAAAAATTTATGAAAAAATATCCAGATTGTGTAATTGTGTCGATTGGATGTGGACTAGATACAAGATTTTTACGAATAGATAATGGAAAAATAAGATGGTACAATCTTGACTTGCCAGAAGTTATTGAAAAACGAAAATTATTTTTTGAACCTAATGAACGAGTTACAGATATTGCAAAATCTGCATTTAATTCAACATGGACAAAAGATATTAAGCTGGAAGGGAAGAAATTACTTATTATTTCCGAAGGTGTATTAATGTATTTTGAAGAACAGAAAATTAAACAGTTTTTGGAGATACTAACTGATAATTTTGATTCTTTTGAAGCTCAGTTTGACTTGCTTTATAAAGGAACAGTTAAAATGAACCAAAAACATGATACCATAAAAAATATGAACGCAGATTTCAAATGGGGAGTAAAAGATGGAAGTGAAATTGTAAAATTGAATCCAAAATTAAAGCAAACTGGACTTATTAATTTCACAGATGAAATGAAACATCATCTTCCTGGCTGGAAAAAATTATTTGTTCCTCTGTTCTATATTGCTAATAATCGACTTGGAATTTATATTTATGAAAAATAAATTGATTCAATAATCTATTATTTTTTTGTTTAATAACGTATTTTCTTTGACAAGTGAATGGAGAGATTATTATGAAAGAATTGAAATATTTATTAAGTTTATCTGGTAAACATAAGATGAAGCTGATTTTTTCAGCAATATTCAGTATAATCGGTACAACATTGTCTGCTGTGCCTTATCTTCTTGTGTATCAGATTGTTTTGGAACTTTTTAAAACAAATATTGATTATTTGAAAATAAAGTTCTGTGTATTTATTGCGATATTTTTTATAATTGTAAAAATAATTATGCAAATTTTATCAGGTGTTTTTTCACATATTGCAGCTTTTTCGATTTTGTACAAAATTCGAATTGATTTGATTGAGCATTTGTCAAAGCTGAATATGGGTTTTTTTAAGAAAAATATGACTGGAAAACTGAAAAAGATTATTAATGAGGATATTGAAAAATTGGAACTCTTTATTGCACATCAGATTCCAGATTTATCATCGGCACTTGTAACTCCAATAATATTTTTAGGGATTATGATTTACTTTAACTGGAAATTGACACTTGTTTTATTTATTCCAATTATTTTGAGCATAATGGCACAGGGAAAAATGTTTCAAAGTTATGGAAGTCGTGTAGAACATTATTATACTCTTCTTGCAAACTTAAACGCTACTATTATGGAATACATAAATGCAATGAACGTTATGAAAGCATTTAACCTTACTGCTAAATCATTCAAGGATTATCGGGATATTACTCAGGAATATGCAGATTACTGGATTGAGCTTACAGAACTAAGTGTGCCGTTTTACTCGATTTTTCTCTGTCTAACTGATTCGGGCTTGCTTTTCATTATTCCAGTTGGTGGACTTATGCTGTTCCATAATCAAATTTCAGTATCTGTGTATATTTTATTTATTTTGATGAGTACAATTTTTTTAAGCTCATTAAAGGCATTATTTGACTTGGCACACCATCTTTCAGCATTAACTAAAGGGCTAGGGAAGATTATGGAAATTAATAGGGAACAGGAGCAAAAATCTGGAAACACAAATTTCCCTTCTAATTTTTCAGGTTTTATAAAATATGAAAATGTAAATTTTGCATATAAAAATAAAAATGTTATAAATGATTTTTCTTTGGAAATAAAGGCTGGAACTTCAACTGCACTTGTAGGGCCTTCTGGTTCAGGAAAAACAACGATAGGACTTCTGCTTGGAAGATTCTGGGATATAAACAGCGGGAAAATAACGATTGATGGAACTGATATTAAGGATTTTGCTTACACAGGATTGGCTGACAATGTTTCGTTTGTTTTTCAGGATACATTTATGCTTCACGATACTATTTTTGAGAATATAAGAATGGGAAAGGATTATTCGCTGGAAGAAGTGGAAAATGCTGCAAAAAAGGCACAAATTCACGATTTTATAATATCCTTACCTCAAAAATATGAAACTGTGATTGAAGAAGGTGGGATTAAATTAAGTGGAGGAGAAAAACAGAGAATTTCGATAGCTCGTGCGATTTTAAAAAATGCCCCAATTATTGTGCTCGACGAAGTTACTTCTTACTCCGACATTGAAAACGAAGCCAAAATTCAGAAGGCTTTACGTACTTTACTAAAAGGGAAAACTCCCATTATCATTGCTCACAGGCTTTACACAATAAAAAATGCCGATAATATCGTTGTAATGAATAAAGGACGTATTATCGAGCAAGGTACTCACAAGGAGCTTCTGCAAAACAAGTCAGAATACTGGCATTTATGGAATTTATATAGCGATAATAATTTGATGGAAAACAAGGAAATTTAGGGGGTGCAGATAATGATTAACGATATTAGAAATATAAAAACTCTTGCTGGAAATAAATATAAAAATCTTAAAAATCCAATATTTTTTCTAACAATAGATGCCTTATTTTATATGATGAACTATGCAATGTTTTATTTTACAATTATTGATTTGATGAATAATAATTTTACGTTGAAAAAATTGATAATCTATACTTTTATTATGATTTTTGCAATTATTTGCAGATTTGTATTAAATCGTATCGGATATATCGGGATTCAAAGTGAGGGGGCTAAAATTATTCAGGATTTGAGAATCAGGATGGGTGATCATTTGAGAAATTTGAATCTAGGATACTTTAACAGTCACAACATTGGGAATATTATTAATATTATGACAAATGATTTACAAGATTTTGAGCAGGTTATAACTCACAGCACATCAGAAATTATAAAGTTATCTATACTGACAATTTATCTTCTGTTAATTATATTTGCAATTTCTCCCTTGCTTGCCATACTGCAACTAATAATCTCGCTGGCTGGATTAGTATTTGTCATTCTGGGAACGAAAAAAGGTGCAAAAATAGCTTTGAAAAAGAAGCATACTATGGATAATGTTGTTTCACGGATGGTGGAATATATTGCTGGAATGCAACTTTTTAAAGCATATAATCTGACTGGGGAACGATTTAAGAGGTTAAAGGACAGCTTTAATGATTTGAAAAGGGAAAGTATAAATACTGAAATTGCTCTTGCCCCTTATGTTATGATTTTTCAACTTATTACGGATATTTCCTTTGCCTTACTTCTGCTTGTGTCTACACAACTTTTTATGGCTTCTTCCATTAATAAAGTAGAATTTTTTTCATACATAATTATTGGACTTTCACTTTCAAATGTGCTAAAAGCCTTTTCTACACAATATACTTTTATCCAATACTTGAAACTTGCCACAGATAAACTGATAAATGTGCATAATGAAAAGGAAATTTCCTATGAACTTGAAAAAGTTACTTTACCAAATTATGATATAAAATTCCAGAATGTAAATTTTTCTTATGAAAAAGACACTCCTGTTCTAAAAAACATTACTTTTGAAGCAAAACAGGGTACAAAAACTGCCCTAGTTGGCTCGTCAGGCTCTGGAAAAACAACTGTTACTAGTCTTATTGCAAGATTCTGGGACTGCCAGTCTGGCGAAATTACCATTGGTGGAATAAATATCCAAAAAATATATCCTGAAGAGCTGCTTACAAATATAAGCATGATTTTTCAAGATGTCTACTTGGTAAATGACACTTTTGAAAATAATATAAGGCTTGGAAAACCAAAGGCTACAAGGGAAGAAGTAATAAATGCGGCTAAAAATGCCAATTGCCACGATTTTATAATGGAAAGCGAAAATGGATACGACACTATAATTGGAGAAGGGGGCTCTACTTTATCTGGTGGAGAAAAACAGAGAATTTCAATCGCAAGAGCTTTATTAAAAGATACCCCAATTATCCTAGTCGATGAAGCCACAGCCTCACTTGATGTCGACAACGAACACGAAATAAGAAAATCACTAAGTATTCTTACAAAACACAAGACTGTAATTACAATCGCTCATAAACTCAACACAATAAAGGATTATGACAAAATTATAGTTATGTCCAACGGAATAATCGAAGAAATTGGAAATCATGAGCAGCTTATGGAAAATAAAAGGCGATATTACAAAATGTATACTGAAATGGAAAAGGCACAATCAGAATTTGAATTAATTTAATTAAAATTTCAATTCACTATATAAATTTAATTTAATATAAAAAACATACCCAGTCTCGAATTTTTTCAATCTAAAATCTGGGTATATTTTTATTTTATTCTTCCTTTATTTCCTCCGCCTGCGGATAAATCTTGATAATTTCATTCACAATCTTGTCAATTTCAGCAATCAAGTAATCAGTACTCCCTCTATCGCCTTTCATTGCAATTCTTACATGAACACAGCCTTCCTTTGCATAAGGTGCAACAGTCGGATTTGACATTTCAAAATAATCTTTTAGCCTATCGTCAATTTTTCCTTCCGGAACTCCTTTTATTTCAAGGGTTTTCATTAAAAGAATATCATTTGAATATTTCTTTAAAAGTGGCAAAACTTGATTATCTACCATCCAAGTCATTTCCCTTGGAGGCCCTGGCAATACTATTATTTTTTTATTATCTTTTTCATAAAAAAATCCTGGTGCAAGCCCAACTTCATTATCAAGCAATTCTGAGTTCTTTAAAATCGAAGCCTCTTTTCTCCCACCAGAAGCCACTTCTCCAAAGCCCCTCTCATTATATTTTTTTACAATCAAGTCATAATATCGCTCTATCACTTCCAGCTCTTCCCCAAAATAATCAGCCACCACTTCTTTCGTAATATCATCAACCGTAGGCCCAAGTCCCCCAGTAGTAATTACCAAATCAACCCTTTTAAAAGCATTTTCCAGACACTCCATAAGTCGTCCGTAATTATCCCCAACCGTAGTTTGATAATACAAATCAATCCCAATATTTGTAAGTTTTGCTGAAATATACTGTGCATTTGTATTCACTATATCTCCAACTAATAATTCTGTTCCAACGCATATAATTTCTGTCTTCATTTTGATTTCCTTCTTTATTTTTTATTTAAAATACCGCCAAATAAGTTTAAAAAACGATAACCCTATTCAACGGTAAATTTTATTTTTTTTATTGCTTTTGATTTTTATTATTTTTTAAAGATAATTGATTCATAAGGTTTTAGAATAATTTTCCCGTCTTTAATTTCAGGTTCTGCTTCGTAGTTTGACAATAGAACTTGAGCATTTTCCAGTCCTGTAACTCCGTTTCCTTTCAGTTCAAATTCTACTTTAGGTTCATAGAAATTACTGATTACAACTAATTCTCCATTTTCTCCAACACGTTTGTAGGCATAAACACTTTTATTTTCCAAATCAATGTCTTCATATCTTCCTGTTATCATTAATTCTTCATTTCTTCTTAAATCAATTAATTTTTTGTAATGATAGAATACTGAATTTTTATCTTTTAAAGCCACTTCAGCATTAACTGTCCTATAATTTTCAGGTACTCCGATCCACGGAGTTCCGGTTGTAAATCCTGCATTGTCAGAATCATTCCATTGAACAGGCGTTCTGGAATTATCTCTTGATTTCTGCATTAAAATTTCAATAGCTTCTTCTTCAGAACATCCTTTATTGAGTAAAATTTTGTAATTATTGGTTGATTCAACATCACGATATTTACTAATATCATCAAAATATGGATTTGTCATTCCAAATTCTTCTCCCTGATAAATATAAGGCGTCCCTTGCAGTCCATGAAGAACTGTGGCAAGCATTTTAGCCGACTCCCTATGATATTCCTTATCATTTCCAAATCTTGACAATGCCCTTGGCTGATCGTGGTTATTCCAGAAAGTCGCATTCCAGCCATTTCCTTCATACATTCCAATTTGCCATTTAGAGAATATCCTTTTTAACTCCACAAAATCAAATGGTGCTTTTGCCCATTTTTCTCCATTTGGATAATCTACTTTCAAATGATGAAATGAAAATGTCATTGATAATTCCTTTTCATCAGGATTTGAATATCTGATACAGTTATCAAGGCTTGTAGAAGACATTTCTCCAACCGTAATAAGTTCTCCTCCACCAAATGCCTCTCTGTTCATTTCCTTTAAAAATTCATGGATTCTAGGCCCATCTGTATAAAATCTTCTTCCATCAGGTACAAATCTTGTATCACTTCCATCATCATTCGGAAATCTCTGATCCTTTGATATAAGATTTATAACATCAAGCCTAAATCCATCGACTCCTTTATTCAGCCAAAATTTTATCATTTCATATACTTTTTTTCTTACATTTTCATTTTCCCAGTTTAAATCAGCTTGCGTAACATCAAACAGATGTAAATAATATTGCCCTCTCTTTTTTGAATATTGCCAGGCATTTCCTCCAAATTTTGATTGCCAGTTTGTAGGCTCTTTTCCGTCAACTGCATCTTTCCATATGTAAAAATCCTTATATTCAGAGTCCCCTGCTTCAGACTTTTTAAACCATTCATTTTCAGTAGAAGAGTGATTTACAACAATATCCATAACTATTTTTAAATCTCTTTTATGTGCTTCTGTCAGCATTTCCTCAAAATCTGCCATTGTCCCGTAATTAGGATCAATGTCATAATAATCACTTATATCATATCCATTATCATTCTGTGGAGATTTATACATTGGAGTAATCCAGATTACTTCCACTCCAAGTTCCTTCAGATAATCAAGTTTCTCGATAATTCCCCTTATATCCCCTTCTCCGTTTCCAGTCGTATCATTAAAACTTTTTGGATAAATTTGATAAACTACTGATTTATGCCACCACTTTTGATTGAAATTTTTTTTCATAAAATTCACTCCTAAATTTTTATTTATTTTACAATTTCTTTTTAAATTATACTCCATTATTTCCATATATACAATCAAATTTTTAACTTTTCCTAAAAAAACTCATATATAAAAAGAGCAGTGAATAACTGCTCCTATTTTTATTCAACTTCCTTACCGCCTGTATATCCAAACACATAATCTAAATTTATATTTTTCATCGAATTAAACACACTTTGCTTAATTCCAGGATTTTTTTCCTCAAGTGCAGCAAGCAAGTCTTTTACTTCTTTACGTTTGCTCGAAGTCTTTCCAGCTTCGATTGTACATCCGCAATTCATCGCACGTATCCCATTTGTTTTCGTATAATCAATTATATCGGCTTCTTTTACGTAAATTAGCGGACGAATTAATTCCAGCTTCCCAGAAGTTGAAGGAACTTTTGGGGTCATTGTTTTCATTGTACCAGCATAAAACATATTTATCAAAGTAGTTTCAATAACATCATCAAAATGATGCCCAAGCGTCAATTTATTAAATCCAAGTTCTTCGACTTGCGTGTACAAAATTCCACGTCGCATTTTAGCACATAAAAAGCACGGATAGTCCTTTGCCTTTTCATTTGCAATTTCCCAAATATTCGTATTAATAATCTCACAGTCAATATTTAACTTATCCAAATTATTTTTAAAATTATCCAAATCAGAATTTCTGAAACCAGGATTTAAGCTAACTGCCTTAAATTCAAAATTTTTCCGTTTATCTTTCTTCAATTCCTGAAACAGTTTTACTAAAAGCAGGCTATCCTTTCCACCAGATACACCAATCGCAATCTTGTCCCCATCCTGTATCATATCAAAATCACTAATTGCCTTCAAAAATTTTGCCCATATGCTCTTTTTATAGGTTGTCATTATACTTTTTTCAATTTCTTCCACATCCTTCATCGGACCATCTGGAATAATAGCATCACATACTAAATTTACCACTTTTCTCTCCCTTAATATTTTTTTAAATCATATTTTTAAATACTCAAATAATAAAAAGTTGTCATAGATAAGTTTAATTACTTATTTTAAGACAACTTTCTAAAGTAAAATTATTACTTTAACCATACATATTTAGTTTAATTTTAAACAACGCCCAAATTTGCTGCTCCAAAATTTAACTTTTGACCCTTTTTATCTTCTTCAATTACATTTTTACATTTATTTTCTATATAATGTATTTTTTCAATTAACCCTTCGTCTCTTGAATCAATTCTCAACGCCGCCTTGTATTCTTCAAGAGCTTTTTGATGTCGTCCCATATGTTCATATTTTCTAGCAAAATCAATGTGAGCAATATACATGTCAAAATCTAGGAATATAGCAAGTTCGTAACAGTCAACCGCTTCTGATATTTTCCCTTTTCTTGAATAAATATTTCCTAGTAAAAATAATACAAATGGCTCATCTTCTGTTCTTACGTCAAGTGCCTTGTTAAGGTTTTCCTCGGCTTTGTCAAGGTCTTCATTTTCGTAATATAAATATCCTAAAAATGCTAATATCTCGATTTCATCAGGTTTCAGCTTTACTAATTTTTCATAGATTTCAATTGCCTTGTCATTTTCCTTTAACGCATGATAAATAGATGCTAATGTTTTTAACACTTCCACATCATCAGGATTCTCTTTTATTTTTTCCAAATTTTCTTTAAGAAGCCGCTCGTTATTTTCATTGTATCTTATTTCTCTAAAAATTAATGTTTCTAACATTATTTCCTCCTGCTACTGTATTTACTTTATATTAAAATATCTGTAATATTCTTTTAATTAAAAGCATGCTTTAAAAGTAGCATCTCCTTTCTTATTACATTATTTCCCATTTTTATATAGAATTTACTGAATTTATAATTGTAAATATATTCTTTACTCAATATTCTTGTATTTTTATATTTAAACTAAGATTATAAAACTTAAAAAAATTAAATTAAATATAAAAATATATAAATTTCTTCAATATTAATTTCTTATATTCATTTTATCATAAATAACAATTTTAGTAAATAAGATTATTTATAAATTTTCTCTAATTTTAAGAAAAAGTCAATTCAAATATTAATAAAACTTGTATTTTTAGAGATAATAACTAGATTTTATTAAAATATAGTTGGTTATACGATAATTTATTTTATTTCAAGTTATTTAATTTCTTACTAGCTTCCTGACTTCCTGATTTTACAGCTTTTTCGTACCATTCCCTAGCTTGCTTTGTGCTTTTTTCCACACCTTTTCCAGCGACATATAAATCTCCTAGAGCTTCATACATTGGAGCTGTAACATGATCCATCCTGTTGTCTGTTTTTTTATAAAGTTCTACTGCTCTTGCGTAATCTCCTGCCTTTTCATGAATTTTTCCTAAGTTGTATCGTGAAGTTAAATCTCCACTGCTATCCCCAATTTCATAGTAAAATGCCGCATCATCAAGGCTTTTTTTCACTCCAAGCCCTTTCTCAGACATTATTCCCAAATATCTTGGTGCCTTCATATCTCCCCCATCTGTTGCCTTTGAAAATGAATCAAAAGCCTTTTTATAGTCTTTTTCTACACCAAGTCCATCCAAATAAAGAATTCCAATGTTAGTCATTGCCCGATAACTTCCTTTTTCAGAAGCTTTCTTGCTCCACTCCATAGATTTTTTATAATCCGTTTTTACTCCATTTCCGTGAAGATACATTTCTCCAAGTTCAGTTTGTGCCGATATATCTCCCTTTTCGGCTTTTTTTATCAATTCCTTGAGCTTATCATCCTGTCTATTTTCAATATTTGGCTTACTTTGAGAATTTTGTGATTTTTTATCTTTTTTACCACAGCTAAATATTAAAATTAATATTAATACTGCGATAGTATATTTTTTTTTCATAATTTTCCCTCTTTTCTTTCATATTCTTATCTCTTTCTGTAAATCAACATTTATATTATCCCTTCATAATTATAAAACATTTTCATAGATTTTTTATTTGTTGTAAAATTATATTTCTCAATCTTCTCGTTTTTAAGTCTGTAAAAAATAAATATGTTTAGTAAATTATTATTCCTGCAATTGCCGCAATTACTGTAAGCAATATTGGATTTACTTTCCATTTTAACACAAGTGCCACAGAAATAATGAATATTGCTGCACTTTTCCAGTCTATAAAGTTCTTTTTATCAATCAGCATTATAGCCGCCGCCAGAATTAATCCGACAACAACGATTTTTAATCCTGCAAAAGCATTGTCCATATATTTATTGTCTTGAAATTTTAAATAAAATTTACTAAAAATTGTCATTATAATAACTGACGGAAGAATTAATCCCAATGTTGCTGCTGTCCCCATTATAAATGCATCCCAGAATCCAGTCTTGTTTCCAATCAGATAACCGACATAGGTTGCGGCATTTAATGAAATTGGTCCCGGCGTTACCTGTGAAATTGCCACAATGTCCGTAAACTGCTGTACATTTACCCATTTATGCAAATCTACAACATCCGCCTGAATAAGCGGTAAAATTGCATATCCGCCACCAAAACTGAACAGCCCTATTTTAAAAAACACAAAAAATAACACTAATAGTATTGCCAAACTCATCTTTTTCCCCTCCAATTCATCCAGACATTTCCTAAAAAAGCACCTAAAATAATCATAACAATAGGTGGAAATTTAAGAAATGCGACCATTACTGCAACCAAAATCACAATCCATAACGTTTTTTTATTAATTTTAGCCGATTTTCCAATTGTATAGACACTCGCAGCAATCAATGCGACTACCATTGGTCTTATAGCCTTAAAAGCCTTTATAACATATATGTTATCCTGTATATTGCTAAATAATGAAGCTATTACAAGAATAATTATAAATGATGGCAATGTTGCTCCCAGAACTGTAGTTACAAGCCCCAAAGTTCTTTTCATCTTGTATCCCACAAAAACTGAAACATTCACAGCCAATGCACCTGGTGAAGACTGGGCAAGTGCCAGAAGTTTTACAAACTCCTCTTCCTCAATCCACTTTTTCTTATTCACAATTTCATTTTGTATAAGCGGAACCATAGCATATCCACCACCAAGAGTAAATGTACCTATCTTAAAAAAAATCCAGAATAATTCCAAATACACTTTCATTTTACTACCTTTCTACTATTTCGTATTATTTTTCATTTTATCATAGATACTCTAAAAAAACAACAAACTTGCCATTAAAAAAAGATAGCCGATATACTGCTATCTCTTTAAAAATAATATTTTTTATCCTTTTGAAAAAAATTCCTTTGCCAATTCCTTCAAATAAAATACATCAAAAATTCCACATAATTCACGTACCGAATGCATCGCAAACATCGGAACTCCCAAATCTACTCCGTCTATATCAAGATGTGTTGAAGAAAGCGGACCGATTGTACTTCCTCCAAGTTCATTTGATTCATTTACAAAAGGCTGAATCCGTATATCCGTTCCTTTTATAAGCTGTCTAATTACAGCAATCGAATATCCATCGGATGTATATTTCTGTTTTGCGCTAATTTTTATTGAAATTCCTTCATTTATTTTTCCACGATTTGTAGGATCCGTTTTTTCCAAATGTGCAGGGTGTGCCGCATGTGCAGCATCAGCCGACAAAATAAACGAATTTTCAAGCATCTGCAAAAAATTACTTCGGTCAAGCCCTAACGATAAAGCAATTCTTTCCAGCGTATTCAAAAGATAATTGGAATCTGCTCCCTGTTTTGTAGCACTTCCTATCTCTTCGTTGTCAAATGCTACAAAAATGTTAATCTGGTCCTGACTCGCCTCCTCTTCCACAAGCCCAAGAAGACCTGTATAAACAGAAGCAAGGTTGTCAAGTTTTGGAGATGACATAAATTCTTCATTTGCACCTAAAAGACATCCTTTTTCTGTTGTATATAAATACAAATCAAAATCAATTATATTTTCTTTTTTTATCCCTGTCTTTTCCAAAATAATTCTTTCAAGATAGCCTTCCTTCTCAAAATTTTGATTAATAAGTGAAATTACAGGCAAAACATCATTCTGTTTATCAATTTTTACTCCATTATTTACTTCTCTATTCTGATGAATTGCAAGATTTGGTATTGTTAAAAGCGGTTCATCTATCTTAATTTTTACAGTTTTTGGAAAAAATGGATCTTCTCCTTTCACAATAACACGTCCAGCAATGGAAAGAGGTCTATCAAACCATGTACTCAAAATAGGTGCTCCATAAACTTCTGTATTTAATCTCACCATATTTTCTGTAACCATTTCAGGATTAGGTTTTATCCTAAAACAAGGAGAATCGGTATGTGCTCCAAAAATCTTAAACCCTTTTCTCACATCAAAATTTTCACCAATTGTAATTGCAATTATAGTAGAGCTGGATTTTTTCAAAAAATATTTTCCACCTTTTTTTAGTTCCCATTTTTCACGAGGCATAACCCTCTCAAAACCATTTTCTTCTAAAATATCTGAACAATTTTTCACAACATGATAAGCACTGGGACTTTCATCAATAAATTCAATAACTTCCCTTGCAAAACTTTTTACTTCCATTTCGATAAAATTTTTCTGTATCTCTTCTAACTCTTTTGTTGTGTGTATCATCTTTATTCATTCCTCTCAATTTCTAATTTCCATTATTAAAAAACATTTCCCTATTAACAATATTGTACCCCATAATTTCATATAATCAAAAAAATTTTTGATATTTTTTTAGATTTTTTTCTTTTTACTTAAAATATTTTGTAAAATTATAAAAAATTATTAATCTGAATATTTAATACTAACTCCCTTTTAAATAACGAAATTATTACAAACTTTTCTAAATAAAGGGTATAAATCTAATATTTTCAAATAATTAAAATATAATTTTCATCTTTCAATCAGATTCTAGTATAAATAACCCGTCGGAGCATTTTTCTGTGCTGGCAAAACTGTTTGAGCATAGCGAGTTTTTTGGCAGTGCAGAAAAATGTCGTAGACTAGCCATAGGTTGTAGGATTTGCGGCAATGAGCAATCCTACAAAAATAAAAAGAAAAAACATAGTAATATGAAAAAATATCTATTAATCAAGATATCTAAAAAATAATAATAAACAATTTAATTGAATGATTATTGATTAGCTATTAAGCAATCCTAATTATAAAAATTTATTCCTATTTTTAAACGGTGTTTAGTGTAAGTAATAAAATTATTACAAAAAAAAACTGGATTTCACTCCAGCTCTTTTCATAATTCAAAATTTTCCAGCAAATAAAAAATTAAAAAATCCCTTTTTCTTTAAACACTTTTGTCAATTTCCCATAAGTATCAGCTTCAGCTGCCGTCAATGGCAATCTTACTATGTCATTGTCAAGTTTTCCAAGTATTTTCATAGCAGCCTTCACAGTTACAGGGTTTCCTTCCACGAACATATTTCTGCTTACATCGTATAGTTTTGTGTGCAGTTCAAATGCCTTATCAAAGTTCTTGTTTAAGAATGAACTTATTAAATCGCTCATTTCTTGAGGCATTATGTTGGCAACTACTGAAACGACTCCTTTTGCTCCGATTGATAGCATTGGCAGGATTAGGTGATCTTCTCCTGAAAGAATTTCTATTTTATCTCCGCATAAATCCTGAATTCTTATCATTTGTTCAAGACTTCCTGTCGCTTCCTTTACAGCTACAATTTCAGGCAGTTCAGCCAGTTTTGCGATTGTTTCTGCTTCGATATTTGTTCCTGTTCTTCCAGGCACATTGTAAAGCATTATAGGAAATTTTGCTTCTTGTGCAATTGTTTTGTAGTGTTCATAAAGTCCTCTTTGACTTGGTTTATTGTAGTATGGGCAAGTGCTTAACGCTGCATCCGCTCCCAGTTCCTTTGCGTATTTTGTAAGTTCTATCGCTCTTGTTGTGTTATTCGATCCTGCTCCAGCGACTACTTGTATTCTTCCTTTCACTTCTTCCACAACTATTTTTATTACTTTTTCATGTTCTGCAAATGTCAGAGTTGGAGCTTCTCCAGTCGTTCCGCAAGGTACTATTCCAGATGTACCATTTTCAATGTGATAATTTACCAATTCTCTTAATTTATCTTCATCCAATTCCGTTCCATTATTTTTAAATGGCGTAATTAAAGCCACGTACGAACCTTCAAATTTCATTTTATTCCTTCTTTCCTTAATTTAGTTTCCTAATTTTTTTATTTTATTCCTATTTAAAATTTTAAATATAACTAAACTCTATCTAAAAAGTACAAATTATATTTTTTTACTAAATAAAAAGGCTTAATTTCATTGCTGAATAGTATTTACTTTTAAATTTATAATTAATTTAACTATTATGCTAAAAATAATACAATATCCAAATTATCTTTGATATTTATACAATCCTTCAGCTATTTTTTCACTAGGTCCTGTCATAAAAGCATCATTTTCTCCACCTTCATACTCAATAACAAGCTGACCGCCTGGAACTTTTACGTTCACTTTTTCATCAACAAATCCAAAAGTCTTGGCCAATACTGCTGAAGCAGTTACGCCTGTTCCACAAGCTAATGTCCGTCCTGCCCCACGTTCCCAAGTGATTACTTCCATATGTTTTCTATCATGCACTTTCACAAAGTTTACATTAACTTTTTTTGGAAACAAATCAGTATAATTTTCAATTTTTTCACCAAATTCATCAATATTGTAATCATTAAAATCATTTACAAATATTACAGAATGGTCAGTTCCCATAAAAATATACGAAATTTCAATTTCTGTTCCATCAACATTTATTTTTTCTCTTAAAAACTGCTCTTTTTCAGTATTTATCAATTCTTTTACATTAAAAACAGGTTTACCCATATTTACTCTTGCTGAAAAATCATCTTTTTCCTCATCGTAATTTACTCTTATCATTAAGTCGCCAGGAACTGTCTTTACAACAAATTCATCCCCTTCAACTAAATGATTATTTACAAGATAATGTGAGAAACATCTTATTCCATTTCCACACATTGGTGCTTGACTTCCATCTCCATTAAAGAAAAACATAAATGGCATGCTTGCCACATATTTTAAAATAATCAGACCATCTGCACCTATTCCGAAATGCCTGTCACAAACCTGACTAGCAAATTCCCCATATTCAGGTATCCCCTTTTCAATTAGTTCCCTTTCAGTAACAATAATAAAATCATTCCCCGCACCTTGATACTTTTCAAATTTTAACATTTCAAAACCTCCTTTAATTTTTAAAATATTCTCAACTTATACTAAAATTTTTTTATTAAGAATCTTTCTTTTTTTCCTGCATTTTTCTAGCTATTCTTACAACAAACTTTCTTGAAAAAAATCTAGTTCCAAAAACTGCAATTCTATTAAAAATTCCAGGAATTATAATTATTTTCCCCTTCTGAAATTCCTTATAGCCAATTTCAGCCACTTTTTTAGCTGACATAACTTTCATTCGTTCAAAAAGTGAACTTTCTTCCAAATTACTGCTTTTTTCAAATTCAGTAGCTGTTGGACCAGGACAAAGAGCACATATTTTTATATTTTTCGTGCGAACATCATTTTTCATTTCTTCCCTAACCGCTTCAGTAAATGACTGCACAAAGGCCTTGCTCGCATAATACGTGCTCATCAGAGGTCCCGGCATAAAAGCTGCGACTGAAGAAACATTTAATATCTCGCCTCTTCCATCTTTTATCATGTCAGCCAAAAACAGCCTTGTCAATTCTACAACTGCCTTTATATTCAAATTTATCATTGCATCATTTCTTTTCATCGTTTCTTCATCAAATTCAGAAAACCTTCCATAAATACCAGCTCCAGCATTATTCACAAGCGTATCAATTTTAAGATTGCTAGATTTTATCTGATTATAAAGCCTTTCAGCAGCCTTTTCCTGCGACAAGTCATTTTCAATCACAGTTACTTTAATATTTTTAGAAATTTCCTCAAAAATTTCTTTTTGCAACATTCCCAATTTATCCCTGTTTCGTGCCACAATAACCAAGTCATATCCATTTTCTGCATAAATTTTAGCAAGTTCATATCCAATTCCACTGCTTGCCCCTGTTATCAAAACTCTTTTCATAAAATTTCCTTTAAAACTGCTTTATCTAGTTCACATTATAAAATTTATTTTTTTTAATAATCTTTGAATTGCTTAAAAAGATACTTTGATATAGTTTCATTACTATTCTTTTAACTCAGACTCTCCTTTTACAAATCAAATTCCTTAGCAAATAATTCAGCTACTCTTTTTCCCATAACTTCGTCTACAACTAACGAAATACTGATTTCAGAAGTAGAAACCTGATGGAAACTTATGTCATTTTCTGAAAGGATTCTAAACATTTTGGCAGCTACTCCAATGTTGCTTATCAGTCCTATTCCTACTACAGAAACTTTTGTAATGTAAGGATTTATTATGAACGATGTTCTTGGAAATTCTGCTTCTATTTCTGCTCCAATTTTTTCAAGTGCGGCAATGTCTGTTTTTGGACAAGTGAAGGCAAAGCTTCCGTGATGGCTTGTTACATCATTTTGACTTATTATGTCAATATTTATTCCATTTGCTTCGGCTCTTTTGAAAATTTCATACACGTTTTGTGCATTTGTTGGAATTTCCTCTACGTTTACCATTACCATATTTTCATTGATTGATACTCCTGTTATTACTTTTTGCTCCATTTCCTTATTCTCCTTTGTTTTTTCTCTCGATGTTATAATCGTTCCGTTTTTTTCTCCAAGCGATTTTCCAACATAAATTTCTACACCATATTTGCTTCCAAGTTCAACAGCTCTAGGCTCCATTACTCCTGCTCCCAGAAAAGCCAGCTCCATCATTTCATCATAAGAAATTACAGATAATTTTTTTGCCTTTTTATAAACTCTTGGATCAATTGTATAAATTCCGTCAACATCTGTGTAAATTTCACATCTTCCACCAAGCGCCGCAGCCAGAGCCACTGCAGATGTATCAGATCCTCCTCGTCCCAAAGTTGTCACATCGCCTGCTTCATTTACTCCCTGAAATCCAGCTACAACTACAATTTTCCCTTTTGATAAATGTTCTTTTATCTCTTTTCCGTTAATGTCTTCGATTCTGTTTTTTGTATAATGTCCGCTTGTTTTTATTCCTGCCTGAGCTCCTGTAAGCGAGATAGCTTCGTATCCAAGCGTCTGTAAAGCAATGCTAAGCAATGCAATTGTCTGCTGCTCTCCAGTTGACATTAGCCTGTCCATCTCCCTCAAGTCAGGCTTATCGGTAATTTCGTGAGCCAATTTTATTAAGGCATCTGTAGTTTTTCCCATTGCTGAAACTACGACAACCACATCGTTTCCAGAATCTTTCACACTTCCCAAATATTTTGCGATATTCATTATTTTCTCCGTTGTAGCAACCGAAGTTCCACCATATTTATGCACAATAATCACAGTAAATTCACCTCTTTCTTATTTTTTATAAATCAAAAATTTCATCATTTCTAATTAAATCATCCAATGTTTCTCTCTTTACCGCAACTTTAGCTTTTCCGTCCTTTACGAATACAACTGCTGGTCGCATCATTCTGTTATAGTTGCTTGACATTGTGTAACAATATGCCCCTGTTGTCGTTACTGCCACAATATCCCCAATTTCTGTTGCTTTTGGCAATTTTCCTTTTTCAATGATAATATCCCCTGATTCACACAGTTTTCCTGCCAAAGTTATTTCTCTTACATCTGTATCATTTAGCTTGTTTACAACTCCAGCCTCATATTCCGCTTGATATAATGCTGTTCTTATATTATCCGACATTCCTCCATCTATAAATACATACGTTTTTCCGCCGACTGTTTCCTTAATTCCTCCAACTTCGTACAAAGTAGTTCCCGCATTTCCAACGATACTTCTTCCTGGCTCAATACAAAGTTCCTTAAATCCAATCTGATATTTAATTTCCATTGCTTCTGTATATGTTATTATTTCACTCAGAACCTCCTCTATCGGTTTTGGATCATCTCCTTCCTTATAGTAAACTCCAAATCCTCCACCCATATTTACTGTGTGAACTACTATTCCCAATTCCTTTTTCAATTTATCCAAATATTTAAAAATCTCATCTAGAGCAAATATAAAGAATGCCGATTGGAAAATTTGTGAACCGATATGCGTATGAAATCCTTTAAATTCTATCCATTCGCTATCATTCAATCTTTTAATTATATCAAATAAATTATCTTGAAACAATGAAATTCCAAATTTTGAAGTAAGCCCAGAAGTCTTTATATAATGATGCGTATGTGCCTCTATTCCTGGATCGATTCTCACAAGCACAGCCTGCTTCTTCCCTTTCTCACGACAAATTCTCTCAATTTTATCAATTTCATCTTCATTATCAACAACAATTGTATCAATCCCAAATTCAACAGCCATTTCAATTTCACTTACTAATTTATTGTTTCCATGCAAATGAACTTTATTCATCGGAAATCCAGCTTTATGAGCGGTATAAAGTTCTCCGCCCGAAACAACATCCAAATCCAGCCCTTTTGATTCAACCAGTTTAATCATCCCTGTTGACAAAAATGCTTTTCCAGCATAAGCAATTCTTGTATTAAATCTCGTTGACTTAAATGCCACTTTCATTTTATCTATCGTTGTTTCAATAAGCTCCTGATCCATAACATAAAGTGGCGTTTTAAATTCTTTTACGAGTTCAACGGTATCCACTCTTCCTATTGATAAATTGCCTTTTTCATTAACTTTCGACGTTCCAAATAATTTCATATTTCCACAGAAACTTTTTAAAAATAAAAAATTTCCTTCTCCTTTCAGTATTTTTGTTTTTCGGATAATAAAAAATGCTGACAACAGGCATCAGCATATAAAACATATATTTAAAAATTTTTATTATTTTTATTTAAAACTAAAAAACTTAAAAAATTTATATGAATTATATCTGACAGCTCCCCATTATCCTTTGATAATGACAGTCCTATGGATATTCTCCATAGACCCAGCAATAAAGATAGTCAATCCTTACACTTCGGCAATTATTCCTTTCAACTTATTTCACAGAATCGACTTTTCTCCGTAAATTTACTTTTAATAATTGCACCTCTATCACATAATATTTATTATTATAACTAATTTTTTCATATTTGTAAAGTTTTTTTCAAAATTTTGTATATGAATATATTGACAATTCAAATTTTATAAGGTCTGGTTATTATAGACAAGAGATAGAAGAAAAATAAAAAGCTATGACTATTTTACCCAAACACTAAATTTGTATAATTTTAGTAGTTCCATTTTAAATTGTTTCAAGTATATATAACAAAAGAAAACTGCTTCATAAAATCATTCTTATGAAACAGTTTATCTTTTTTTAAACAAATTTAAAATTATCTTTCTTTAGCTCGTATATCTGATATAAAATCAATTTTTACGATACAAACGTACGTAGTCAATCTCTGTAGTTTGAACTGGGAACGGAGAATGCTCAGAAGGTGGATTCAAACCTGGTTCCCATTCCACATAATCATTAAAAATGAAATGCCATTTATCGTTCTCAAATCCTTGTTTAATTAAGGCAGAAGGAATATTTAGCTTGCTAAAGTCTTCATCTGGCATAGTAGAAAGATAGTTACCGTATTGATCATATCTAGTATTGTCAACTACACTAATACGTTGAGCATCCTTAATACGATAATGAACTACTGGAATCAACCTTCCATCCATATAATAACGTACTTTTGTTCCATCAAACTCAATTGCCCAAACGTGCCATTCATGTGTTAGTGATGTAGTGTGTCCACCAACAATATTTTCCAGCCGATGTGTAAATCCACGCGGTGTCCACTCGTGATTAACTTGGCTGTAATAACAGCTAATATTAGTTGCAGGCCATGCATAACTAGGAGTGCTTGCAAACCATTCTAAAATTAATAGTGAACCGTAAGGGGCACTTCCACCTGGATTTTTACAAATAGGCGTATCTACATCATTGTGCTGTTTCTGCATCCAAAGAGCTGTACGCATTCCTTGCAGACGATTCCAGTTCATTCTGGCACGTACTTCTGCACGGAACGGCTTAGAAGCATCCACAAGCTTATTAGATTCTAGCCTACCACTCGAATATTGGGTAACCTTAACTGCAGGACAAACTCCTGTAGTCGCATTTGCATCAGTTAACGGGTCTCCTCTTCTATTAACACAATGACGACGTGTAGTAATTCTAACATGATCACCGTTTACAAGACTGATATTATTGTGTAAATAAGACAAGTGACTATTTAGATGATTAATAGCCTTTTTACTTTGCCAATCAGAAGGGAGATTTCTATCTTTAAATTCCCAACATTTTACACTCTTCCATTGTCCTGAAGCATCTGTGGCACTATCACATCCATTTGTTAATGGATTTGATCCAGGTAACGGCTGATTATTAATAAATCTTCGAATCACATCTACTGCCTTCTTTTCAGTACCATCTGACTTCCAAATCCCAAAATAATTTGCAGGGTCTGCAGCATCCAGTATATCAGGCCGTCCATTATTATCTGCGTCAATATTTGCATCAGGAATACCATCGCCATTTGTATCAATATTTACATCAAGCCACCCATCGCCATTACTATCTCTATCAACTACTCCTGAAGTAATATAAGGCTTTCTGTCTTTTGCTTGATATAGAATAAGAGGCCCAAATATATTTGATTTTTGATACCATCCTAAAATTTGGCTTATTACATTGGCTTGTTTTGTTTCATCGACTCCAGGATAAGCGGCATCTAGTCCTACTTCTGACGGCCATATTTTTTTATTTCCATCACCATTCTCTAACATTATCTGATATAATGTTTTTTCTCCGCCTCCAGGTTTTACAACATCATCTATCATATTTGCCCATCCATTATCCCGAAAAGCTCTAGCATAAATTCCATAAGGATGATGTGATACACCGTCAAAATATTCTTTTGCTCCAGCTCTGTACATTCTCTCTAAAAATTCCATAGGTCCAATATACCCTGTTGAATTATTACTCCCTCCTACTGTCATTCCACCAGCCATAACATTTACATCATTATGTGCATTATGTGCTGCTGTATAGGCTATTTTCAATAAATGAGTATAATGTTCAGGATTAGGTTTAGGATTTTGAATCGTGTCATGCCAAAATTCTGGATTTCCTGGTTCATTCCAAAATTCATAGTCAATTACTCCTTGCCGAGCATATCTATTTACTAATGCACTTACAAAATTTGAAAAATCATTATCATACTGCGGAAGCGGAGCAAATGATGCTACCCAAATTTTTCTTGCATTTAACGCATTTTTTTCAGCAGCTGAAAGTTTGTCTACTCCTGTTGCCCATTCGGGAGCACCACTTATTTGCATCAAAACTTTTAAGTTATATTTTTTTGCAAGAGCAATAGCATCATCTATGTCCTGCCAGTCATATCCTCCGTTTTTTGAAGATTGAATTCTATGCCACGAAGCTGTAATTCTTACCCACTGAAATCCTACCCTTGCTATTTTTGAATAAGAGTCTTCCGCTTCTTGAAGATTACTTCTCCAAAAAGGATTAACTGGCTGAATCCCAATTCCTTTTACATTATGTATTTTTGAATCATCTTTTTTGGGTTTTCCAATATCATTTTTTCCACTATTATTTGAACCATTGTTACCACCATTTTGAGCTTTGGGAGAGTCATCTTTTCCTTTACCACCATGATGTCCAATTCCTCCGACAATCGCTCCAACAGCAGGAATTCCTACTGCTCCCCCAATAATAGGTCCAATAGGAACTTTTCCATCTATATTGCTTCCTAACGACCCAATATTCCCTTTTGGTTGTCCTATATTACCAATAATATTGTTGTTATTTTCTGTTTTCTCTGTACAGTTTAATATTACTGCATCATAATTTTCTAAATTATTCGAAAAGACTTTATTTCCATCAATAACTTTAACTACATTTGAACATTTTAATGTTATTTCAGTTGTAGTTACTCTTTCACTATTTATCGTTGTTTCGTTTTTCAAAAGATTTTCAGATGTACTTGAACATTTTAAAACTATATCTTTTGAACTGTTGCTTTCAGATAGTGGGTTTTCAGCTGTATTTACATTTTTTACTGGATTTGAACATTTTAACTGTATTCCTTTGACATCCCCAATTTTATCTGTTTGAAGTAATTCACTCGCATTAATTATTTTAACTATATTTGAACATTTTAATATTTTTTCATTAGAATTTCCAACTTTCTCTGTTTCACCTGCTGTTTTTTCACTTGGATTTAAACATTCCAATAATATATCTTTGGAATTAATTTTATTTGTTGTAACTATACTTTCATTTATATTTTCAAAATTCATACATTTTAAAAATATATTATTCCCATTATTTTCATTTATTCCAGTTACTTGTGTACTTTCTCCCGCCATATTTGAACATTTTAATAATATATCGTTATTCGATTTTATTTCGCTTACTGAAGAAGATACATTACCTATATTTTCAGCCATTATCAAAAAACTCATAAAAATTAAGATCAGTACAGCAATTATAAATCTTTTCATTTTCTATCACCTTTCCCAAATTAATGTTTCAACTTCATGTTGTAGTCAAATTTTTTCTTTTTAGAAAACCTATAATTTATAATCTGTTAAAACTTAAATTATTGATTATATCTATGGAATCTTCTTCAGATACAGTTTTAGTGTTTTCTTTTTTCATCTCATCTTCAAAGTATTTTTCCCTTTTTACAGTACCTTTTTTTAAAGTTGAATCAGTATTACTTTTTTCTTTCAAATTACCAGCTATATCTATCCTATCTTCTTCTGGTATATCATTATAAATATTATGACCTTTCACTCTAGCTTCCTTTATTTCATTTTCCAAAATTTGCAGCCTTTTGGTAGAACTTCTTTTAAAAGTTAAAACTTCATTACTTTTGTTTTTCAAATTGCCGGCTATATTTATTCTGTCTTCTTCTGGTATATTATAGGTATATACTGCTGTTTTAACTTCTTTTATTTTCGGTTTATTTTTTATACTTCCTATTCTATATCCTACTCTTATACCAAATGTATCAATTTTACCTTTAGTTTTTATAGGACTGACTGTATCTTTTGGCTGATATTTAAAATTTGACCTTTCGTAAAGGGCTTCTATAGAAACTGGCCCTAATTCTGTACCTAATCCTCCAGCGTAGTAAAGACCGCCACGAAGATCTTTCTTATTAAAGTTTTCTTCCTTTATTTCACCATGTACATATCCTATTCGTCCAACAGCGTAAATAAGATTATCTCCTTTATTATTTACTAAGTTAATTTTTGTTGTAGCATAAGCGGGATATGTTCTTAAAACATGTTTTTGATTTTTATCATTAAAAAAAGCAGTAATATCATAAAATTTTTGTTCAACACCTAGACCTAATTCAACAACTCCTTGATTATCAAATAAATATTCCAAGCCAACAACAGGCATTTTTTTTATATCAAAATCAGATTTTGCAGATTGCCATTTGTTATTTTTCATTCCTGTTCCCAAAAATTTCTCTGGCTGGACATTATATCTGTTTTTAAAATTATATCCTGCATTTAATCTAAGTTCTCCGCCATTCCATTTTCTTTTCTGAATTTTATCCGTAGTGTATTGCATATCTCCTGTTTTAGCAAAAATATCAGTTCTAAAAGGATCAAAAGGTACAGTTTCATTTTTTTTCTTTGGTAAATTTTTTGTATTTCCGATACTATATCCTATTCTTATACCAACAGTATTTATATTGTCTTTCGTCTTTTTAAAATTATTTAGAGTACTTATATTATTTCTATTTATATTACCTAAATTTACTTTGTCATATCGTAAATTTGATCTTTCATATAATGCTTCAATTGAAATGGGACCAACTTGAGTACCTAGACCACCCGCATAATAAAGTCCACCACGAAAATTTTTATCGTTCAAATCTTCTTTATTGTCCCTTCCAGCTTTAGCCTGAGCATATCCTACTCTTCCAATAATGTAAACGAGATCATTTCCTTTTTTAGAAGTTATTAAATTATATTTACTTGTTAAGTACATTGGTGTTATTTCATACATTTTCATTTCATTCTTATCTTTTAAAGCTGAAGATTTTACAGAAAACTTACGTTCCGCACCAATTCCTAATTCAAGTCTTCCCTGATTGTCAAACAGCCACTCTATTCCTGCAACAGGACCATTTTTAAATTTATAGTCATAAATAGTATTCGACAAACCTTTCTGATGTTTAGTTAAATCATTTTTATATGCCCTGTCAAAGTCCCAGCCCCCATTTATCTTTATTTCCTGAGCCATTGCAGTTGCTGCTGACAGCATCATTGTACTTAAAATATGTAATTTTTTCATAATTCTGTTCTCCCTTAATTTTGCAAATCTCTTTTTTATAATTTAATATCCGAACATTTAGAAAAAATTATAAAAAAATAAAAATTATCATGTTCTGACTAAAATACACCTTTCTTACTAAGTACATTTTACTAAATTTCTTAGGATTTTTCAATAAAAAAAATATCATTTTTAAGTTTTTTATATATTAACACTGTCGATTTTATTGATATTTGAACTTTTATAAGGTATTGTTATTACAGATAATCCGTGAAAGAAAGAGGAAGGCGATTTATACTATGATTCGAGAAAATATTAAAAAAATTACCTTTTAAGGCTTTAAAGAAGAAAATTGAAAGAAATAGAAAAAATTAAAAATTATTAGAATAAAAAAGTGATACTGATAGATTTTATAAAAAAAATTTACAATATCACTTTTTATTTTTAAAATTATTATAATCTATAGTAAAACTTCTTTAAAACCGAACTAAAAAACTATAACTATTTTACTCAATCCTTAAATTTATATAATTAATTTTAAATAGGTTTGAATGTATAGCTAAATTCCAATAAAAATTTCCACTATATTTCTTATTTTCTGTAATACAGTCTGTTTTTTTGCCTCTCTTGCTCCCTTTCTACGTGAAGTTGGTGGCAGTATGCTGTCTAATTCTGCTCCGGCATTGGAGTGTCCCCAAAACTTTAGACTATTTTTTATTTCACTCATTTATCCACTTAAAATAATATTATTTTTGTAAATACATTATATTTATTTTATAAAAAATTGTCAAACAATATGTTTGTTTTTACATCTTTTCTGAAAAAAAAGAAGTACCATTTCTGATACTTCTCTATTTCCTAAAAACTCACTTCAAAAAATACTTTAAAGTTTTATTCAATTCCTAATTTATTTCTTCACATCATAAATCAATTTATTCCCATCGCTATCCAGCACAACTGTACTATTTTCAGGTACTTCGTTGCTCAAAATCATTTTTGATAAGTTGGTTTCTATATCTTTTTGAACAAAACGTTTTAGAGGTCTTGCTCCATAAGCTGGGTCATAAGCTTCGTTTACAATATAATCTAGAGCTTTGTCTGTAAATTCAATTTTTATATATTGTTCTTTTAATTTATCATTTATTTCATCAAGGATAAGCGAGATAATATTTTTCACACTTTCTTTTCCTAATGCTTTAAATACGATAATATCGTCAATTCTGTTCAAGAATTCTGGCTTGAATCTATGTTTCATTTCATTTAATACAGCTTCTTTTGTTGGCTCGGAAACTTGCGGATCTTCCAATATAATTTCACTTCCGATATTTGAAGTCATAATGATAATTGTATTCTTAAAGTCTACAACTTTCCCTTTTCCATCTGTAAGCCTTCCATCATCAAGTAGTTGCAACAGAATATTAAATACATCTGGATGAGCCTTTTCAATTTCGTCAAACAGGATTACTGAATAAGGTTTTCTTCTCACAGCTTCTGTCAACTGACCACCTTCTTCATATCCTACATACCCTGGAGGGGCTCCGATTAACCTTGTGGTGCTGAATTTATCCATATATTCACTCATATCAATTCTAATAATATTGCTTTCATCGTCAAACAGGTTAAATGCAAGAGTTTTTGTCAAATAAGTCTTACCTACCCCTGTTGGTCCTAAGAAAATAAATGAACCAATTGGACGGTTTGGATCTTTTAATCCAGCACGTGAACGAATTATTGTGTCGCTTATTGTTGTGATTGCTTCATCTTGTCCGATTACTCTTTTCATCATTTGTTCTGCAAGGTGTAAGATTTTTTCACGTTCTCCCTGTAACAATTTTGAAACTGGTATTCCAGTCCATTTTCCAACAATTTCTGCTATTTCTTCACTGTCAATTTCCTGTTTTAATAATTTATTTGTATCTGGATTTTGATTTTTGGCTTTTTCTTCTTCATCTGCCCTTTGTTTTTCCAGTGCTGGCAATTTACCGTATTGCAGTTCAGCCAGTTTGTTGTAGTCATTTTTTCTTTGCGCATCGGCAATTTGAAGTTTAACTTTTTCAATTTCTGTATTAATATTTTGTATTTTTTCAACTTCCTGCTTTTCACTTTCCCATTGTGCCTTAAATGCGGCTTTTTTCTCGTTAAGTTCTGCCAATTCTTTTTCTAATGTAACAAGTCTATCCTTAGAAGCCTGATCTTTTTCCTTCTCAAGTGCCACTTTTTCAATTTCAAGCTGCATAACACGTCTTGTCACTTCGTCAAGCTCTGTCGGCATTGAATTAATTTCAGTCTTTACTTTTGCAGCTGCCTCATCAATCAAGTCTATCGCTTTATCTGGTAAAAATCTGTCATTTATATATCTGTCACTCATTGTAGCCGCTGTAACTATCGCATTATCCGTAATTCTGATTCCATGGAAAATTTCAAATTTTTCTTTCAATCCACGTAAAATTGAAATAGTATCTTCCACAGTCGGCTCATCTACCATTACAGGCTGAAATCTACGCTCAAGTGCCGCATCCTTTTCGATATATTTTCTATATTCATCAATCGTAGTAGCTCCAATAACCTTTATTTCCCCACGTGCAAGCATTGGCTTCAAAAGGTTTCCAGCGTCCATAGATCCTTCTGTTTTCCCAGCACCCACAATATTATGTACTTCATCAATGAAAAGAATTATTCTTCCTTCACTTTTTTCAATTTCTTCCAATACCGCTTTTAATCTTTCCTCAAATTCCCCACGATATTTCGCTCCTGCAACCAAGGCACCCATATCAAGCGAGAAAATCGTCTTGTCCTTCAAGTTTTCAGGTACATCGCCTTTTAGTATTCTCTGTGCAATCCCTTCTGCAATGGCTGTTTTTCCAACTCCTGGTTCTCCAATCAGAATTGGATTATTTTTATTTCTTCTTGATAAAATCTGTATAGCCCGTCGGATTTCATTATCTCTTCCGATAATCGGATCAAGTTTACCTTTTCGAGCCAGTTCAACCAAATCTTTTCCAAATTTATCTAATGCTTCGTATGTACTTTCTGGATTATCTGTCATAATTTTTCTACCTCCTCTTACATTTTCAAGTACAGTTTCAAACTGTTTCTTGTTTATTCCGTAATGTTTCAAAAAACTGTTATTATCATAACTTGCCAAAAACAAATGTTCTGTACTAATATAGCTGTCTCCCATTTTCTTTGCAGTATCTCTTGCTCCAACGAGAACTCTATTTAATTCACTATTCGCTCTTGGCTCGCTATTTCCACCTTCAATCTTAGGAAAACTTTCTAGTTTGCTCTCAATCTTCCTAATCATATCAGTCGTATCAATTCCCATTTTCTTAAGCACGCTAGGAATCAATCCATCCATCTGTCCCACAAGTGCAAGCAGTAAATGTTCCACCTTTATATCAGAATGTCTGTATCTAATCGCAAAGTTATTAGCCTCTGAAATAGCCTCAAAACTTTTTTGCGTAAAGTTCTGTTCCATATCCATCACCTTTTTCTTTTTAAATTTTTCTAATTAAAATTATTTTTATTTTATTAGCACTCTTCTTGTATGATTGCTAATAAATATAATATATCACTATTTAATATTTTTGTCAACATTTTTTTAAATTTTTTTTACATTTTACTCAAAAATTTATTTATATATTCATCAAAGGCTTTAATTAAAGTATTTGGAGCCTAAAAAATATTTTTAAAATTTATAATAATAAAAAATTATAGCTAAATTACTAGCTATCTGAACTTTTTCGTATAGCAAATTATATAAATTTGCTTTATAATTGTTACATAGTATACTATATTTGAAAAAGACGGTTTTATGCACAAATTAATTTACGAATTGATGATACCATCAAGAAAAATGCTGAACAGGCATACTCTGACATGGGATTTTCTTTATCAGCCACTATAAAAAAATTAGGTTCTGAAAGACGGATACCATTTGAAATAACCGCAGATCCATTTTATAGCAAACAAAATATGGAACATCTAAATCAATCAATCCAAAATGTAAAAGAGGGAAAAACTACATTAAAAGAACACGAATTAATTGAGGTGGAATAGTGAAAAAAGTATGGTCTGATGAAGCATGGGAAGAATATCTCTATTGGCAAACTCAGGACAAAAAAATTATAAGAAAAATAAATAATTTAATTAAAGATATAGACAGGAAAATACTCCATATTTACGTAAAAAATTACAAATTTTGAATATGATTGCCACTTATTTACATTATTCTGATAAAATTATTTTGTATTCTTTTTATTTTTTGTTAAATATAATATTTGCAATATTAAACAAAGAATTAAACTCAATACCCAAAAAATTCTTTTCTTTTTTATTCTTTTTTCGATATTCTTTGCGTCCTTTATATCTTTCTCATCCTTTAATTTACTCTGTGGCAGTTTATAAGTATATTTATTCCAATTTGACAATTCTCTGTCCGTCCCAATCTTATCTACAAAAAATCTAGGATTTTTTAAACTTAATTTTTTTAAATTAAATTTTCTCATTATTTCTTCTTTTGTCAAATGATATTTCGTTTCATTTGAAGTTACATAAAAATATCCTGAATGTTTATTTACATATTCTTTCACTGCCAATTCATCTCCATTTGGTGGATTTAGCATAAGCTGGACTTTCTTCCATAATTTCATCAAAAGAGTAAACATAACCTATCCATGCATCTCGATTTTTCATCAATCCTTTCACATACGCTCTTCCTACATCATCCTGCTCTTCCCCGCCAAAATTAATATTAAATAATAAGTCATTTTTATCTTTAACAAGCGAATCAATTGTATTAAATATCAGCCTTCTATAAATTTTTTTATTGTGCAAAGACAAACTCATATTTTCAGTTATTGGAAATCTATAAAAATGCCAAATCGTAATCCACAATAAAATTATATTTATTCTTAAAAATACTTTTTTCATAATATCTTCTCCTAAAAAATATGTAATAATTTCTATTTATACTATTCCCCATTTAGATAGCAAATGTTTAATAAATATTTTTTATAATCCTATGTTTTTTCTTTTTATATAAGCAAGGAAAATCACGATATTCTATATTAAATTATAAGGATTATTATACAAAAAGGGCATGGCGTCTGATCCCTTTACGTTAAAAAAATATATAAATAAAATAAGAAAAAACATTTATTAATCATTTCAATAATTTATTCATAAATCTCTAAAAATCATAAAAACAAAATATACTTATTTTCTAAAAAAGAACAGCAAAACCTAAGTTCCGCTGCCCTCTCTTTCTTTATTCTGTCTTCTGTCTTTGTTCTAGTAAATAGCTCTAAATCCTATTCCTGCCCTTACGTTATTTCCTTTAGTGTCATATCCTCCATTTACTGTAACTCCGAATCTTGTGTTATCCACTCCAATATTTAAGTCAAACTTACCATTCCCTCGTCTGTCCTCTTTTTCTCCTCTGATTCCAAACCAGTCTGCTGTCGTATATCTTACTCTTCCCTTATTGTTCACATCTCCAACTTTTCCTAGCTCATTTTCATACGCAGCTGTTACTCCTACTGTTAAGTTTGTTCTTACTGCAAGTGGCTGTACATATCTGAATTCCATTCCAACTTCAGGTTTAACTGAGAAATAGTCGTTTCCTTTTACTTCCAGTCTCATTTCCCCTCTATCTTCTTTGATGTCATTGAATTTACCATATTCCATCTTCAACGCTCCATATGGACGTAAATGTGTTCTTTCACTCATTCTAATGTCATATCCTAAATCTGTCTTAACTGCCGCTCCATAAGAATGATAGTCTGATTTAGCCTGG
Organism: Leptotrichia sp. HMT-225; assembly: GCF_030644325.1. Taxonomy (NCBI): domain Bacteria; kingdom Fusobacteriati; phylum Fusobacteriota; class Fusobacteriia; order Fusobacteriales; family Leptotrichiaceae; genus Leptotrichia; species Leptotrichia sp. HMT-225. The sequence goes on from NZ_CP130323.1 coordinate 1,797,468, forward strand.
AACACTTCATCTACAACCAAGTATCTACGTTTCATTGCATTAATACCTACAAATGCATCTCCACCAATTGTCCATTGCAATGCTCCATTATGGTCTCCTTTTGGTGACATAGTTTTAAATACTCCTGCTTTAAGTATTGTCTGATCTTCTCTTGAGCTTCCAATATCCTTGAACTTAAATCTATTTGTTACTGCTCCTGCATACCATCCGCTTGAGTTACCCATCTTAATCTTTTCATCTTCATGAACATAAGCTACACCATAGGCATTGCTTGTATAGTTGATGATTCCTGCTGTATCAGTGTTGTATTCATCTCTCATACCAAACACTTTAATCTTGTTGTTTTGTTTAGATGGATTTCTCCAGTTGTGTTTTAAGTATTTAAACTCTTTGTCAAGTAAGTTTCCTGTAGCATTGATTCTTTGCTGTAAGTTTCCATACTGATGTCCCATCATTTCATCAAATGCTTGATACAACAATACTTCTTCGTTGTTTCCAATTCCATTCAGTTTTGTAAATATTAATCTTTCCCTAGTTCCTAAATCTTTTACTCCATATCTTTGCTCCAATCCATCTGCAAAGTTATATGTGTCTAAACTGTTTATTGGTGTTGCTTTTCTTCCAGCCCATTCTGTATACGGCACTTTTGCCATGTATAGGCTTGTTATTGAACCATCATTTGGATCCAGTGTTGGAGTTGCAATCCATCCTATTGATCCTGAATACACATTCCATTTAATGTTTGGATTACTTAGCATTGCTGTTTTATACGGATTTATTATATTAGGGTCATTTACTAATATATATTTACTGTTTGTTGATTCAGCTGCCTCATTACCAATGATTAAGTCTGCTTCACTTGTCAAGTTTTGCAATCCATCTATTGATCTTGTGTAATTAACTCCTGATGTATTTACATATAGACCAATACTTGAAGCTGATACTGATATTGGATTTCTTCCTGTCGTATTTACAACTGTTGGTATTTGTGGTACTCCATTTACAGTGATTGTAGCAGTCTGAGCTCCTGCAGGTGCATCAATTGCTACTCCTCCTATTCCTTTTCCTGTGTCAGGAACTGTAAATTCATATATCAGTTTACCATCTGTCTCACTGTTATTTGTTTTAGAAACACCATTTACTGTTATAGTTCCGTAGTTTTCTACTATTCCTCCTTTTAAGTAGACTCCTACACCGTTCTTGGCATTTATGTTAATTGATGCTCCAGGATTATTTATCAGTTTAGAATCTTTTCCTAGATATACTCCAACCGTATTCGTATAAGTTCCTGAACCTGTTGTAATATTTTTGTTATTTATTGCTGTCGCTCCATTGTCAGCATAAATACCTGTTGTGTTGCTTTCGTTCAAGAAAATATCCCCATCATTTGTTGCAGTACTTCCTGCTCCACTTGCATACATTCCTATACTGTATTTACCATTTACATTAATTGTTCCCTTGTTCACAATGTTTCCTGTATCAATCGTATCATATCCTGCTCCCATACCTATTGAGTAAAGGCTACTTGTAACATCAGATGGTCCTACAGTGATTGTTGCATTATTTGTCGCAGTTCCTCCTTTAATACTGTAAATTGCTACACTTCCTTTTCCACTTGACAAGTCAATGTTTCCATTATTTGTTACTGTACCTGCTGAATAAATTCCATAATTTTGTTCTCCAGTAGAAGTTATGTTTGTAAAGTTTGTTACTGTACCTGCTTTATCATTTGAATACATGTACACATTGTTATCTCCAAGACCTACATTTGAAATACTTGAAGTTATTGTGTTTCCAGTTCCAACGTTTACAAATCCAAATGAATTGTTTCCAATGTTAAATGATGTACCACTATTTGTAACTGTTTGTCCACTTCCTACTGTATAAACTCCAACTGCCTCATCAGTTCCAGTTGTAATTGTTCCTCCTGTCAGATTAACATTTCCACTTTGAGAATAAATTCCAATTGCTGCATTTCCTATCTTCAAGTCACCTGAATTTTCTACAGCATGTCCATATATTCCAATTGTGTTGTTTCCAGACTCTATTTTACCTGTATTTTGTAATATTACAGTGTTATGATCCGTATAAAGTCCAACGTTAGGACTCGTAATTGATGCTGAATCTCCCAATGTGATTGTTCCACTGTTCTTAGCCGTGTATCCAGGCGTACCTGTTGCATACATTGCTGTATTTCTGTCACCTGTCATTGTGATTTTACCTGTATTTTCAAGAACTGTTCCTGGAGTAAGTGCTGCATCTGGTTTGTAAGATATTGCAACTGAATCATTTCCTGCTGATTCTATCTCTCCTGTATTTTTTATTGTTTGTGTCTTAGATCCTTCTGAATACAGTCCAGTTGAATTTGAACCTATCGTAATTTTTCCTGCATTTTCAATCAATGAATCTTCAATTCCATAAATGGCAGTTGATTTGTCACCCATTGACATTACACCTGTTGCTTTGTTATACAATTCTCCGTATTTAGCGTAAATTCCTGTAGAGCCTGTACCACTTAAGTTAATTGTTCCTTCATTTGATAGTGTAACTTTGTTTCTTGCATACAACTTACTATCATTTTCTTGAGCCATTGCAACCTGATCAGCTTTTGTTCCTGTGATAGTCTTAGTATTCGCATTTGTTATTGATGAGTTTGAAATTTCAAGCTGATTGTATGCATCGTTAGCATTATCTAAGTTTACATCCTGGTTAATTGTCAATTTACTTAAATACAACATGAATGTTTTGTAGTCAGTTCCGTTTATATTTGCTCCTGTAGCCTTTGAAACAGTATCTCCTGTTGTATCAGATAAATCCATTCCAACATTTTGAGCAATAAATAGTCTTGAACCTTTATTCATATTCAATGTTAAATTTCCTAAAGTTGTCTTTGTTCCATCTCCAAAGTTATTCTTTGCCCATCCTTGAATTTGAGATTTTCCAAAGTCTCCACCATTTCCTACATAGTAGAATGCATTACCTCTCTCATTAGGTGTTGTTCCTCCTTCAATAGTGGCAGTCATAGCACCATCTATCGAAACTTTTCCAGAACCATCTTGTCCTAGATAGAATAACAATGATTTTTGTCCAGTTGTCGCTGTACCTGTACCTTTTAACGTTATCTTACCTTTATCAGCGTCATAGTTTACAGCACCTTCAGCCGCTTTTACTGTATGGTCTTTAACTTCCAGCTCGGCACCTTCACCAGAATAAAGCCCTATTGACTCTTCTCCCGTCACGTTTATATCAGCATCAACATTATGAGTCCCGTCGCTCACAAGCTTCGAATTCTTTCCTACAACGATACCATAAGAGCCTTTTTTAACTGTATTTTTACCTTGTAGATATGTATAAATTCCAGCGGCTGTTGATGTGCCATTATTTACAGTCACAGTTCCGTTTTCTTTAGCTGTCACGACAGCAGTATTTGCAGCCGTATTGTCTCCTATGATTAACCCTGTTACTCCATTTCCAGTAGCAGATGTGCTTCCTCCATAATTCAATGTGCCATTCTTAACTAATACACCTGTTGAATTGTCCCCTTTTACTTTGACAGTACTGTTTGCACCAAGAGTCCCTGATGGAGCATTTCCGCTTGTAGTATTTTTTTCCATGTAAACACCAACATTCGTTGAAGCCCCTGTCCCCTGAAGGTCAATGATACCATCATTTTCAAGATTTCCGCCACTAGTTGCCATTCCAATTCCGTTAATTATTGTCTTTCCAGTAGTTGTCCCTATTGTTTTATTTTTATTATTAACAACATTTGCATTTGTTCCAACGATACCTATCGAAGAGTCGCCGTCTAAATTGATTGTACCATTATTTATTGCCTTAGGAGGATTTCCACTTGTATCATCTGTTGCGACTGAACCTTTATCGACCCTCATAGCTATGTTTTGTCTTTTTTTAGTACTGCTAACAGTAATTGTTCCATTTGTATCGTTAGTTATATCATCAGCGGCATTTGCAATCAGCACCATACCAGTGTTACCTTTACCTCCTGATACTTCAATAGTTCCGTTGTTTTTAACTTTTCCTGTATAGGCTCTTATTGCATCCGAACCTGTATAAGATTTATTTTCTACGACAGCGATTCCAGAAGATAATGAATCTCCAACAACAAGATTACCTTTAGAATCAGTTGTTGCACCTCCGTCTCCAGTTACTTTGATAGTTCCAGTATTTTCCATTGTGCTATCATTTGAAACACGTGAAGACCACTTCATACCGTAACTTTCAATTCCGCCCATAGTAATACCATTAGTATTAGATACAGTAACTTTTGAAGGAGAAGTAGGTGCAAATATTTGTATTCCTATTGATTTTTCTCCATTAATTTTTATTATTCCGTTATTTATTAAACGGTAATCTGAATCAGCATACACATCAGCATTTTCAAGAGTTAATATTAATCCTATTTTATATCCAAGATACCCAGCTTTATTTTTTACTGTAATGGGAGAAGACGATGTTCCAAAGTTTGCAAGGTTCAATAAATCTGATTGACCCACAGGAAGCAGTGATTGTACATCTGCATTTGTAGCTTCCAGTTCATCTGTAATTGTCCCTGAAGCTCCATTTATTATTGTACGGCTACCTTGTGATGTTCCCGGTCGTAACAAAGTATCTGTTTGGGCTTCAAATCCTACTGTTAAAGGCCCTGCTAAGTTAACTGTCGCATTATTTTCCAATGTGGCATTTGCAGCATTATCAAGTGTTGCTACCCGAGAACCTCCAACAAGGAAATTCTGTTTATTATAGGAAATTGTATTTCCAGCATCATTCTTAACTGGATTTACTGAAGAAACTGTTAAATTTCCAGTTAGTACAGATGTTCCTCCATCTATTCCCCCTGTAGCATCAAAATAAGAAAATAGTAATGCACTATTTCCACCAGAAGCATTAGCCCAACCATGTCTTAAAGAAGGATCATTTGTAGTAATATTTAAATCATCTCCAAGTGAGATTGATCTCGCTCTTCCTTGGTACATTGCATTATATGGACCACCATTTGTAGCAGTATTACAACCCGTCATACTATTACAATAAGAACCTAACTGAATATTAAAAGTTGGTGGAGGTGGTAATTCTGGTAACGATGGTATACTTATAACTGGACTTGGCGGTGTAAAGCTAATTGCCTCTGGCAAAGTAGGGATAACAGCTGTTTTATCAGCTATTGTAATTGCTGATTTGTTTATACTTCTTGGACGTATTCCAGCATTTACTTCAAATGGTATAATTGGCTCTCTTACTGGTTTGAAACTCGCTATACCGTATCCAGCAGCTGAACCTGAAGCAAAGTTTGCTCTTCTGTTTCTACTTAACAATCCATAATTTTCACTATCTGGTGAGATTGTTCTTTCATAAATATCTGAACTTCTTTCAAATACTCCTTCGTATGGATATTTTGTTTTCTTATCTCCACGTCCTTTATATGTTCCATTCCAATTATTATTAAAATAGTTTATTCCGTACTGCCAGCTACTCCAAGGTGATTTAACTACATGATCTCCTTGTTCCATTAATTGAATCAACTCAAGATTTGTTTGTTTTAATAATTTGTCATTTTCTTTTCGTGTCGCTTTAACTTGCTGATATAAATTTTTTATTGACGTAGAAATTGTTTGTCTTTGATTCTCGATATTTGTGTCTTTTGAAGCTGAGAACAGATTATTTGTTGCGAAAAGGATTCCTGTTATTAGGAATCTTATCAATAAGCTTTCGGTATAATGTACATCCTTACATCTTTTTGCATAGGAACGTAAATCCTGCTTTACTTTTCTGAGGTTATTTGTCATTTTAACACATCTCCTTGTAAGAAAATTTTTGTGATAATTAAATTTTTCACTCACAAATTATAAAATCTATTATTATATGAAATGTTATAAAAAAAATATTTTAAAAATGAATAAAATTGTTTCAAATTATAATTATTATTAAGGTAAATACAAAAAATATTTATATACTTTGTAAAACAATTTTTGATATAAGTGATTTTTTTAGTGATTATAAGCGATTCGTTTCTTAAAATATTTTATTTTAGTTCAAACATTATATTATAAATTTATATTTTTAAAATTACCTAAATTGAATTTTTAAAAAATATACTGGACAATCAAATTAATTTAGAATTTAATATAAAATATTCTGTATACTTTATTATTTAATAAATAACACATTATTTATTATTAATATTTCTAAGTAAAGTTGAACTTTAAAAATATGATTTTATAAATGATGAAATAAAAATTTTCAAAATAAATTTATCACACTCCCATTTTACCATAGAAATCAAAAAAGTCAATTATTTTTTCTTCAATTTTATCTATTTTTATTTTTTAATTTTATTACTTTTTATTATATAGTTAAAATTTGATTTAATAAAAAACGAAAAATATCCTTTTAAAAATTTAAACTTTTTTATTACTAAGTGTCTAATTAAATTTTTTTTTATTAAAAGCTATATTTTTGTGTATTTCATAATAATTTTCTTATATTAAATTTTTTAAAAATTTATGTTTTTTTTTAGTTGTATCAATACTCAAATTATAACTACTCTAAACTAAAAAAAATTTAAGTTTTAATACTATAATAAAAGAACTTCTATTACAAATAAAATTTTTATCAAAAAAGAACAGTGAAACTTAAAATCTCACTGCTCTTTATTTTTTATATTTTTACAAGGAATATTGTCCTACTAATTTTCATTTTTATAGATTTTTAAATAAAATTATTGACTTACAATAACTTTTATTAACAATTAAAATTAGTAAATAGCTCTGAATCCTATTCCTGCCCTTACGTTATTTCCTTTAGTATCATATCCAGCATTTACAGTAACTCCAAATCTTGTGTTATCCACTCCGATATTTAAGTCAAACTTACCATTTCCACGTCTATCTTCTTTTTCTTTCTCTAAGTTATACCATCCAGCTGTTGTATATCCTACTCTTGCTTGATTTCTTTCTTGAAGTTTTCCGATTTCATTTTCGTAAGCTGCTGTCAATCCTACTGATAAATTAGTTTTTACTGCTAATGGTTGAACAAATTTAAATTCCATTCCAACTTCAGGTTTTACTGAGAAGTAGTCATTTCCTTTAACTTGCAATCTCATTTGTCCTGTTTTCTCTTTTATGTCATTAAATTTACCATATTCCATTTTTAATGCTCCATATGGACGTAAATGTGTTTTTTCACTCATTCTTATATCATAACCTAGCTCATTTTTAATAGCTGCTCCATAAGAATGGTAAGTTGATTTAGCCTCAAAAGTATCGTCAACTACCCAGAATCTACGTTTCATATTATTAACTCCTGCAAACACATCTCCTGAAACTGTCCATTGCAATGCACCATTATGATCTCCTTTTGGTGACATTGTCTTGAATACTCCAAGTTTAAGCATTGTTTGATCTTCTCTTGAATGTCCAATATCTTTAAATCTAAATCTATTTGTTACAGCTCCAGCATACCATCCACTTGAGTTACCCATTCGTACTTTTTCATCTTCATGAACATAAGCTACACCATAGGCGTTATTTTTATAATTAATGATTCCTGCTGTGTCAGTACTATATTCATCTCTTGCACCAAATACTTTAATTTTATTATTTTGTTTAGATGGGTTTCTCCACTCATCTCTCAAATATTTAAATTCTTTATCCAAAGTATTTCCAGTTGCATTAATTCTTTGTTGAAGATTTGCATATTGATGCCCTTTCATTTCATCCACAGCTTGTGTAAAGATATGAGTTTCACCTTTACCAATTCCATTAAGTTTATCAAAGATTAATCTTTCTCTTGATCCTAGTGGTTCAACACCGTATCTTTGTTCCAATCCATCAAGGAAATTATATGAATTTTCATCTTTTGCACTTGTGAAGAATGTATAAGGTATTTTTACCATATACAATGTTTCAATAGGTTTTGTTGTACCTTGTACAGGTTGTGCAAGCCAAGTTAATCCTGCTGAATTAATATTCAATGTTGTTCCTGTTGTAGTCAATGAAGATATAGCATCATTATATGGACTCAAGATATTTTGACCAATTTCAATTGCTTTTGCATTAGTATATTTAGCCGCTTCTGTACCAATAATAAGATTAATATTTTCAAGTCCAATTAAGTTATTTAATCCTTGAATAGGATTTGTATAGTTTACTCCTGAAGTATCAACATACATTCCAATTTCGGTTACTTGTGCATTTGAAGTTGTATTTGCATACAATGGCAGTGATAAATCAAGTGTTGTTGAACCTGCTGTTACATATGCAGGCGTTGGGTTTGCTATATTTGTATCCACTCCTGTAAGTGCTACTTCTTTTCCATTAATTGTCAATCTTGGTGCTTTTGGAGGATTTTGGATAAGTAAACTTCCTTTTGGCGTTACTATATATTTCTGATCAGTTGAAGTTGCAGAATATACAGCCGCTTTTGTTCCATTTACTGTTCCTGTACCAGCTGTTGGCTCATTCTTTTGACTTAATGCTGACAATGCATCTTGATATATTCCTATTCCTCCAGGAGAGGTAATTGAGATAGTACCGTAGTTCTTAATATATCCACCATTTACTGTCGCAACTCCTTTAATTCCTGAAGCTGTTCCAGTAGATTTAATAGTTCCATAGTTTACCCCTTCAGCTCCTTGGTCAATATACATACCAGTTGCATTTTTACCAGAAATATCAATTATACCGTGATTGATAGCCTTTGAACCTGCTCCTACAGCGTACATACCTATTGAATTATCTTTACCTACATTAATTGTTCCTCTATTTTCAATAAGCCCTTCATTTGAAATCGCTCCAGTTGTTTCATTGTAGTATCCTGTTGCCATACCAATACCGTATTCTTTAGCAACTAAGTCAGTTCCACCAACTGTTATTGTTCCGTAGTTAATTGCACCTAATCCAGCCGAACTTCTTCCTGTTGAATAAATACCAACATTTCCATTTCCACCAGTTAAATCAATATTTCCATAATTTTCAGTTCTTCCAGCAGTATACAATCCATATGATTTTCCACCAGTAGTTGTAATATCAGTATTACTGTAAACATATCCGTTTTTATCATTTGAATAAGCATAAACTGAATCTGGTCCAAGTGAAGCTGTTAATTTATTTGTTGCTGTACCAAGTAATAAATCAGTTCCTGTTGTAGAATCCACAACATAACCAAATGCATTTGTTCCAACAGTCATATTAGTTCCTGTATTTGTAACTGTTGTTTTCAAAGGATTTGTAGCATCATCTGCAATAAATACTCCTACTGCTTGATTATCTCCTACATTAATTGTTCCACCTTGTAATACTACGTCTGAACTTGATGTTAATTTTTTATCAGATGAACCTGTTGCAAAGATACCTACTCCGTCTTCTCCAACATTGATTGTTCCGCCTGACATAGTTACACTATTTGAAACTCCATAAATACCGTAAGATTTCTTACCAATATTTAATGTTCCTGAAGTTTCTATTTCTGTATCAGCATCATTTGTAAACATACCGATTATTGGTGTAGCTCCTGTTGTATCAGCAAGTTCTAGTGTTCCTTTATTTACAAGAGCTGCACTTAATCTATCAGTTGTTAATCCTTGTGCTGCCACAATAGCAGGATCAATTGAACCATAAGTTCCATACATTGCAACTCCCTCTTGTCCACTTATTGTAATCTTACCTGCTGTATCATTTGTAAGTACTCCACCTTCAGTAATCATACCGATAGCATTCTTACCTGACATTGTAATTTCGCCTTTATTAGTAGCTTGAGTATAAGCATTTCCTATTTTAGCGTAATCCATATTCGTTCCAGTAGCATTTAAGCTATTATTCTTAGCATAAATTCCTAAAGAATTATCTCCATCAAGAGTAATTTTACCACTACTTGTAATATCTACAGTTCCTAATTTATTTATAGGTGAAGATGGACCAGTCGTTCCGAATTTTTCATACACAACATTACCTTTACTGTCTATTCTATATGAAAGTCCAAGAATACCAATACTATCTTTACCACCAACTTCAATAGTTCCGTTAGTTTTATTATCGACTTGTGTTCCATTTGTAGCATAAAGTCCTACTGCAAAATCATTTGGTGTTGTCTTTTCAACTTCAATTTTTCCGTCATTAGAGATAGTTCCGTAGTTTACATACGCACCTACTCCACCATTTCCACTATCTGTTCTGTCTACAGTGATTGTAGCACCATTTGCAACATTTACTCCAGTTGTAGCTCTACTTGTAGAGTTTCCGCTGGCACTTACATCAAGTCCTACAGGTACTGTTAAACTTGTATTAATTGAAGATAATTCTGTAGTGTCAAGGTGAGCCTTTAATTGATGTCCAGAATCCACATTAATTATAGAGTTTTGTACTTGCAATCTTCTTGTAAATACTTCACTATCTGAACCTGTTGTTGTATCAGCTTTATCAATATCTCCTTTAATATTTATAGTAGCTCCATCAACTAAAGCATATTTATATTTTGTAATACCACTTGCAGCAGTTACAGTTACACCTGAACCAAGAACTTGATCTTTCAAACTTGGTGTACTATTAGTCGCATTTAATACCATTCCAGAACCTGAAGTATCTTTCAAATCAGCTATTATAACATCATCCGATAATACATTTACTGTTGCATTTGTTAAAATTACCCAATTATTAAGCCCTGAAACGTCTTTTACAAAACCAATAGATTTTCCACCTAATTCTAAAGTTCCATTTGTCAAATCAATTGTTCCTGTATTTCCTGATATATCTGGATTTCCTGTGTAAAGAGCATAACCTTCTCCAGTATAAGATACTTTACCGTCTTCTAAATTTACATCAGCTCCTTTTATTGAAGCTACTGCTGTAGATCCATTTGTAACTTTAATAGTGTTATTTTTGGCTTTTATTTTAGTATTTGCATCAGATGCAAATAAACCAAATCCAGTATAATTCTTTGTTGGTTTATATGTAGCAGTTGCTGAATCATATTCAGTTACATTTGCTCCAGTTATATCTACATTTGCTCCACTTCCAAAAGTATTTGCTGAACTACGACTAATATCAACTTCTGCCCCATTTACAGCATAAACAGCTCCTGTTGTTTGTCCAGTTTTTTCCGGATTTGAAGCATCGTATGCTACAATTGGATTTATAGTACTAATTTGACTTTTTACTTTCAATCCACCTTTATCTTCATGAGTTTTTACTTTAGTTCCATCAGCATAAATATATATTGCATCTGTTGTCGGAGTACTTCCAGTTTCTATACTTTTTGCTGACACAACATTTGATGATGTCCCTTGTGCGAATATAGCAGTATTTCCTACTCCTCCATTTAAAAGCATTTCACTTTCAGAATACACACTACCATTACCCTTAACAGCTATACCAGTATTTCTGATACCTTCATCCATTCGAACTCTACCAAGTCCTAAATTTACTATCGCATTACTATCAGTCGGATAAACTCCAACATTATTTGAACCATTTTCTAAGAATATATAATGCCCTTGCAAATCCATAGATGAAGCTGTATATATACCTGCTGATCCAGATTTTATCAATTTCTTTGTAGTCGGATCTTCTCCTTCATTTCCTGTATTAGTTAATTTTGCCGCAAAAACACCATTAAAGAAACTGTTTGTTACTGGAACATATAATCCCGCACTTTTATCTCCACTAATTTCTATTGGTTTTGCATGAGATTCCGCAGTTGCTCCATCTGTAATTACACCAGTTAATTTATTGTAAGTTTTTCCAGTATTCCCTGTTACATAAGTCATCGTACGTGTCGCAGTTCCTGGAAGAGCAGCACCTACTGTTTCTTGTTTTCCATCTGAAGTATCATCAGAGAAATTCAAATGAACTGCCGTTCCGTTATCAACTTTTAAATATATTCCTACTGATTCAGGTTTAGTTATTTTTATTGTTCCTTTATTTGTAAAACCTATGTATCTTTTTGCCATACTATTATTTATAAATAAAATTGCTGTTTTTTCAGTATTTGAAGTTATATTCCCAGTGCTCCCGTTATAATAATACTGATGTCCTTTCGTTGAATAAACATGGGGTGATACTACAAAAATCCCATGACCATCAGCATCAGTAGAATTTAATTCTATTTTACCTCTATTAATAATTACTCCGTTACTATTGTCTTCATGAATATAACTATTAGAAAAAGAAGCAGACGGACCTGTCATAGTAACTGTACCACTATTACCAAACACATTATATTCATCTAGTGTAGTTCCTTTACTATCAAAAATGTTTGTAGCAACAATATCATTAAAATCTGCAGTAAAGTCTGTTAATGTAGAAGTTGTTATTGCTGTTCTAACAGTAGCAGCATTTATTCCATGATGCACATCCTGATGAACTAATTCTTCCGTTTGAGTTGACGGAGTTTGACTAATATAATTAACAGTTGCATTATTTAGTATAAATGAGCTAGGATAATTTCCATTTCCAGATGTTTGAAAAAAACCATTTTTCCTAGTTTCAGAACCAGTAATTTGATTTGTTACTGTTGTAGTTGTTCCTGGACCTTTACCATTTAACTCTGGTACTGAAGAAGCAATATTTATAGCAGAGGTATTCACTACTTTAAGACCATCTATTGTATAACTCCAAGTTGAATAATTAGTTTGAGTTCTAACTGCTCTAATTGTCCCATCTAAGACTGTCACACCTTCAAAGACACCATTATTATTCGAACCACTTCCATTGTTTACAGCTAATGTTTTTGCTCCACTTCCCTTTGATTCAGCATTAAGCACTAAATTTATAGTAATACTTGGATCTGGCGGTAGTACTGTTGGTGCTGTTGGTGCTTCTACAACTCTTGGCTCAAACGACGGCAAACTTGCAATTGCCACATTCTTTTGAATATTTGGATTAGTTTTTGTTATTGATTTTGGTGTGATTGAAGCACTTATTGGAATTGCTGCATTTGGCTCGTAAGCAAATCCTAATGTTGTTGTGTTGTTTGCACTTCCTTCACTTATTGGTTTTGCGATATATCTATTTAAAGTTTGATCTCTTTTGTAAATGACATTGTCAACTTTATTTCCTTTTCCTTTAAAACTTCCATGCCAGTCATTATAAAAATAATTCATTCCATATTGCCAGCTGCTCCAAGGTGATTTTGTTACATGATCTCCTTGCTCCATTAGTTGAGTCAGTTCCAATGTTGTATTTTTCATTAATTTATTATTTTCTTTTCTCGCTCTTTTAAAATCAGTTCGTATTTGATTTATAGACGTGTTTATTTGATTAACTTGATTTTTAATTCCTGTATCCGCATTTTCTGCAAATATATTAGCTGACACAAAAAGCATTCCTGTCATTAAAAATGCAATTAATGCAGAGTTTGTATATTTAAAATCTTTTGTTCTTTTTGCAAATGCACGTAGTTCTTGTGAAATTTTTCTAAGATTGTTTTTCATTAACTCTTTTTCTCCTTTTCTTTATTAAAAAATATTTTTATAATTTGTATTGTAAAAACATATTCAAAATTACTATTCATAAGAAATTAGGAAAAGTTTTGATATTTATAATATTTAAGCATAGATATTGAAAAAAATTTTAAAAAAGTGTGATTTTAGTGATTTTAAGTGAATTTCAGCTTTTAAAATATACTTATTATAATTTTCCACTTTACTTAAATACTACATTATTAGTTTTAAATACAAAAATTTGAAATATACTATTTTAAAAAAATAATTTATTGTAACATTTTAAATGTATTTTCAAAAATTGTCAACACTTTTTTTATTAATTGTTTTTAATTTTTTTCAAAGGATTTTGCTCCTTATTCACTTATAATCTCTATATTCTTTATTTTAAAACTCATCCCAATTCATACAACATTCTTATATTTTTTGTATTTTATTTATACCCATAATTCTTAATATTTAGCTATTTCAGAATATTTTCGTGATACTTTATTCTAGTTCTTACTGTATTTTTAAATTCAAAGACAAAATAGACAATTTTTCTTATTTTTAACTTTTAATATAAAATAGATAATCAATTTTCACTTTCACTACTTGACTTGATTTAATATTCCTTATACATTAGTAACAACAATTTTCAGAGCAAAAAATCCGACGCATTTACTCTTCAAAATTACTTATGATAACTATATTTTTTAATAGAATAATAACTTAATTCTTGAATTTTTCATAATTTTTTTTATAAAATATTTTTTAAGAAATCAAAAATTATAATTTTTTCTATAAGTTTTGAATAAAAATTTAATTTGGGAAAAGTCAAATATTTCTTCATTTAAAATATTCAAATTATAGAAATTTTTAAATACTTTTTTATCAAATATTAAATAATATTTTTATACAAAACAATTATAAAAAAAACATAATCCAAAAACTTTTGATTTTATCATCCAGTTCCTTAGATTATGTTTTAATGCTATTCTATGTTTAAAATATATCTTTATCAGATAACTTCGCATCTTTTGTTTTAAACATTTCAAGCAGCTTTTCCACCGTCAGTTTTTTCTTTTCTTCACCTTTTATGTCAAAAATTACTTCTCCTGCATGAAGCATGATAAGCCTATTTCCATAAGTTATGGCATCTTGCATATTATGTGTTATCATAAGGCTTGTTATATTATTTTTTTCAATAATTTCCTTTGTTTTTTCCAAAATTATTTCTGAAGTTTGAGGGTCAAGCGCTGCTGTATGTTCATCTAATAATAATATATCTGGACGGTTCAAAGTTGCCATTATTAATGATAAACATTGTCTTTGTCCACCAGATAAAAGCCCTACCTGTGTAAACAATTGATTTTCCAATCCAAGTCCCAGACTTGCCAATTGCTTTTTATAAAATTCAATATTTTTTACATCTAATCCAAAGGTAAAGTTAAAACGCTTTCCTTTATTTTTAGCCATTGACAAATTTTCAAGCACTGTCATTGATGGAGCTGTTCCCATTGTTGGGTTTTGATAAACTTGCGAAATCCATTTTGCTCTTTTATGCTGTTCTACATTTGTTATATCATTTCCGTTTAAAACAACATTCCCGCCATCTGGAATAATCTGTCCATTTAATACATTCAAAAGTGTAGACTTCCCAGCACCATTACTTCCAATAATTGTTATAAAATCACCATCATTTATTGTAAAATTCAAGCCTTTAAATACTTGTTTTTCTGTTCCCAGCTCAGAGAAGAAAGTTTTATGTAAATTTTTTAACTCTATCATTAATTTGCCTCTCCCTTCTCAATCAATTTTACTTTTTTCTTACCTTTTTTAGTTTTCTGAATCAACTCATTCCATAAAATTACTGCAAGAATTATCGCTGTTATAACTTTTACATCTGTTGGCTTGACTTCCAGTATCTTTATAACATTATCACTGAAATGAAGCCCTTCGTACATATTTCTTGTCCAGCTATTTGACATTAGAGCTAGATTTATTATGAAATAATACATTAAAGAACCGATTGTAACAATCGAAATTTCATTTATTACTTGTGATTTTTTCAATACCCCAAGTCCTAAAATGATTGCCGCAAGCCCAATAACAATTGTTCCTACTCCAGACTGCAAATCTGCAACTTTAATATTTTGTGCAAATAACGCACCTGCTAATGCCACAACTCCATTTGCCAGCATTAATCCAAATATTTTCAATCTCTTTTCATTTACTCCAAGACTTACTACAAGCTGTTCATTATTTCCCAATGCTCTCAATGCAAATCCAAATTTTGATGTCAAGATATAATCAACAATCATTTTTATAACAAATGCAATGAGTATTGTAAGCATAAGTTTTACATCTTTTGTATTCGCAACATAAATTATCAATCCAATTACAAAAACTATATAAACAATAAGACTTCTGATCATATATTTATTTTCTTTTATTTTATAATCATAAAGACCTTTTAAAATAAGTAAAATAACAAATATAATTATAAAAGGTATAAAATTCTTTTCATAAGAAATTATTTCATAAATACTTCTTTCTGGTGAGATAAACACATTAGGCATTCCAACAATTCTGGAATTTATACTGTAAAGTCCCGTCATTACCAAAATTCCTGAAAGCAATCCATTAATTTTTAAATAAACATGCAATGCTCCTGTAATATATCCTGCAATCATTCCGCACACTACTGCCAAAATAAGACCCATAATCGGACTTGTTATTCCAAAAAAACCATTTTTAGAAAGTGCAAATGCCGCAAATACAAATCCTCCAAGCGGAAATGTTCCATCCACCGACATATCAGGAAAATCCAGTATCTTATAAGTCAAATACACTCCCATAACCATTATCGAATATATAAACCCTGTTTTAAAAGCCTCTGGAAGACTTTGTAAAAATACTAATAATTCATTCATTTAACTTTTTTCTCTCTTTCTTTTCTGTTCTGTTTTCTCTGATTTGTTATTTATTTACCTACAAATTCAGCTCCATTAAACATAGGATTCTTTATATCCAGTCCTAATGCCTGTGCTGTTTTTTGGTTTACGTACAGTTTCATTTGTTTTGAAGTTTCAAAAGGAATTTTAGAAACAGGTTTCCCTTTAAGAATTTCGATTGCCATTTCTCCAGTACGTTTTCCTAATGCATAATAGTCCAGTCCCATTGTAAACAATGCTCCCAGTTCCACAGAAGAGTTTTCACTTGCAATTACAGGTTTTTTAGCTGCAATCGCTTCGGAAGCGACAAAGTTTGCCCCTGATACAACAAGATTATCTGTTGGTAAATACAATGCATCAGTTACTCCCAATAAATTTTTAGTAGCCTGTGCCAGTTCACCAAAATTGCTTATTCCCTGCAACACAACTTCTATATTTTTTTCCTTGGCAATTTTTTGAATTTCCTGAACTTGAATGGCCGAATTTTGTTCTGATGGATTATAGAGAACTCCAACTTTTTTTACATCAGGCTTTATTTTCAAAAGTAAATCCAATTGTACTGCAATATTTTCTACTTTATCACTTGTTCCTGTTACATTTGGATTCAAAAGTTTTGCACTTGCTGGATCTGTAACAGCTGAAAATAGCACTGGAGTATCTGAAATATTATTTACCAACGCCTGTGCAGATGGTGTTGCAATCCCAAATACTAGGTCTTTTTTATCTGCCTTGTAATTTGAAGCTATCAAATTTGCATTTGTTACTTCCCCATTTGCATTTTTTTCATCAAAATCTGCATTTATACCAGCTTCCTTGAATGCATCCTCAAATCCTTTTTTTGCCAAATTAAGTGATGGATGTTCCATGAACTGTGTTACACCAATTTTATAAACTTGTTTATTATCAGCTGACTGTGAACCTTTATTTCCGCTGACAGTATTGCTTTCGTTGTTTCCACATGCCAATACCATTAATAAACTTATAACTACTAATAATATTTTTTTCATTTCTCTTCCTTTCCTATTATCTCGCTAAATCTTTTTATCAAAATTTTATTGAACAATCTGTGCTTTGGCTTTTACATCTTCAGGCAACGAAATTCCAAGCGTCTTAAGAGTATTTCCATTTACCACAATTTCATTTAAAGGCATTGTCTTAAACTGTATTTCAGCTGGTTTTTTACCATTTTTCAAAATTTCAATTGCCATTTTACCAGCTTCTTTTCCTATTTCATAATAACTTACACCTTGTGTAATCAAAGCTCCGCCTTTTACATGAGCCGCTTCCCCACCAAATACTATTTTTTTAGCTGCGGTTGCTTTATCTGTAATCAAGCTTACAACAGATGCCACAAGATTATCTGTTGGCAAATAAATTGCATCTGTTTCCCTAACTAGATTATCTACCGCCTGAGGTATTTCATTTGCTTGAACAATACTTTTTTCAACAATATTTATTCCTAGTTCCTTTGCCGCATTTTTCAAATCTTCCACTTGAACCTTTGAATTTTGTTCCGAAGAATTGTAAAGTACTCCAACTGTCTTTATTTTTGAATCTAATTTTAACAGTAATCCCAATTGCTGTTTTACATCCATTCTGTCACTTACACCCGTTACATTATCTTTCAAAATTCCAGCTGATTGCGGATCTGTAATTGCTGCAAATACAACAGGTATATCATTTGTAGCCTGTGCCGCCGGCTGAGCTGCATTTGTCGCAATTGCAAATATTAAATCTTCTTTTGAACTAACAAAGTTATTAGCAATCAAATTTGCATTAGCTGTTTCTCCATTTGCATTTTTCTCATCAAAATCAGCTTCAATTCCTGCTTCCTTAAAAGCAGCCTTAAATCCTTCCCTTGCACTGTCAAGTGCTGGATGTGATGCAATCTGTGTAATTCCAATTCTATACTTCTTAGAGCCTGTCCCAGCTCCACTGCTACCTTTATTCTCACTACCTGAATTTCCACAGCTTAAAACCATAAGTGTCAACGCACTAATTAAAATCAATAATTTTCTCATCAATTTTTCCTCTCTTTCCTACTATCCTACAAATTTTCTCAGAACATTCAAAATAATTTTTAAAATCTATTTTAAAGTTTTGAGTTAATAAAATATTATCCTTTCAGCAAAATTAGATAATATTTTTTCCTACTATAAAATAATAACATTTTTTTCTCTTTAAAGCAATATTATTATTTCCTTTTAATAACTTTTTTGATTTATTTTTTCATTTTTAAATTAAATAAAATCTTCTTTAATTTTTATTTTATTTGATTAATAAATATTTTTTCTTGATTTTATTTTTTGTTTTAGTTAAATCAATTGTTTTAATTAAACTAAAAATGTCGTGATTTTTTGGAAATAAAAATTTCTGTTTGAGCAAAGCGAGTTTAATTTTTATTTCCAGAAAATTCTTAGACAAGCCGGGATTGCAAAGGGGATGGCGACTGTTCCCCTTTGCTTTAAAACAAAGAAAAACTAAAAAATTATGAAAAACATTTTTTTATCATTAAAACTTAAAATTACAATAAATGTTTATCTAAATAATTAAAAATAAAACAAAAAAAACTATCTTGAAAAAATAAACAATCTTCAAGATAGCTTTAATTTATTAAAAATAGAATATTTTATTATTTAGCGTCAGCAACTTTATCAGCTAATTTTTTCCCAACTTTGAATTTTACAACTTTTTTAGCTTTTATTTTGATTGGTTTTCCAGTTGATGGATTTCTTCCTTCTCTAGCAGCTCTTTCTTTTACTTCAAAAGTTCCCCAACCTACAAATTGGATACTTTCACCTTTTACTAAGAATTCTTCTGCTGTTCCTAAAAAAGCATTTACTAACTCTTCAGCTCTTTTCTTAGTTTCTCCAGTTGCTTTTGCATAAGCATCTACAAATTCTTTTTTTGACATTATATCTCCTCCAAACTTTTTATTACATCATTTACTATATGTTACCACATTTTCAGTATTTGTCAAGACTTTATAAAAATTAAAAGTTAAGTTTATATGGATTTTTAATTGGCTTTTTTTCTTGAAATTAATTTTATAATTTCATTTACAGCAAACGGTATTAATGCAAATATTAGCACTACATCCCAATTTCCAAATGAAATGTTTGTTACTTTAAATATTTTTGCAATTGGTGCAAATGAAGTTAATCCTATTTGTAATGCAATTCCGATTATAATCGAATAAATTAAATATTTATTTTTGAAAATTCCAATTTCAAATATTGTTTTTTGGCTGTTTCTCATTGTCAACGAATAGAATAATTGTGATACCGTAAGCACGATAAATGCCATTGTTCTACCTTGTGTCAAGGCATGTTTTGCAGCTGCATCTCCAGCTTTTGCCATTGCTTCCAACTGCCCTAAGTTCCCAATCATTCCAGTTTCGTTAATTCCGATATAAAATGCAATTAATGTCAATAGACCAATTAATGTCCCACCAATTACTGCTC
This sequence comes from Leptotrichia sp. HMT-225, assembly GCF_030644325.1. NCBI lineage: Bacteria > Fusobacteriati > Fusobacteriota > Fusobacteriia > Fusobacteriales > Leptotrichiaceae > Leptotrichia > Leptotrichia sp. HMT-225. The sequence continues at coordinate 1,817,321 of NZ_CP130323.1, forward strand.
GCATTCCTGCACCTTCAGAAAAGAAACTTTCCTTAGGATTTCTTGGCTGACGTTTCATTACATCCTTATCCCCTGGATCAATTCCAAGTGCTAACGCTGGTAAAGTATCAGTAACTAAGTTTACCCATAATAATTGTGTTGCAACAAGTGGCAAATCCCAATTTAGCAATGTTGAAAGAAAAATACAGATTATTTCTCCCAAATTACATGAAAGCAAGAAAATTATCGTTTTTTTGATATTGTTATAAATGTTTCTTCCTTCTTCAATTGCATGAACAATTGTAGTAAAATTATCATCTGTTAAAATCATATCACTTGCACCTTTGGAAACATCAGTTCCTGTAATTCCCATAGCAACACCAATATCGGCAAATTTAAGCGACGGTGCATCATTTACTCCATCTCCTGTCATTGAAACGATATTACCTTTTTCCTTAAATGCTCTTACAATTTTTACCTTATGTTCAGGGGAAACCCTTGCAAAAACTTTATATTTACCAATATTTTTAGAAAATTCCTTATCTGAAATTTCATCAATCTCAGCACCAGTCAAACTTTGGCTTATATCTGTTGCAATTCCTAATTCTTTTGCAATAGCAACTGCCGTATTCTTGTGATCTCCTGTAATCATAATTGGAGTAATTCCAGCACTTTTTGCTTCCATTATTGAATCTTTAACTTCTGTTCTTGGCGGATCAATCATTCCAACAATTCCAACTACAACCAGTTCTTTTTCCATTTCTTCAGGAGCAATTACATCATCTACATCTTTAAAAGCTACTCCAAGCACACGAAGTGCATCATCAGACATTTCTGTTGCAACTTTTAATATTTTTTCTTTCATTTCCTCAGTCAATGCAACAATTTTTCCATCTACTAAAATTTTATCTGCTCTTACTAGAATATTGTCAATAGCACCTTTTGTATGAACTCTATACTTTCCACTTCCTTCTTCATTTAATGTTGACATTAATTTTCTGTCTGAATCAAATGGATTTTCACTAACTCTTTTATACTCTGCATTCAAAGTATTTTTTTCAAGATTAAACCTGTCTCCCAGTACAACCAGTGCCACTTCTGTCGGATCTCCGATATCCTGTCCGCTGTCAATTGAAGCGTCTGAACAAAGAACAAACGAACGGATTAACTCAGTTTCATCCTTATTTGCCACAAAATCTCTGCCTTCTGACGGTATATCTCTCAAATTATCAAGTGTATAAGTTTTTACAACTGTCATTTTATTTTGCGTCAGTGTTCCTGTTTTATCAGAACAGATTATATTTACTGCTCCCAATGTTTCAACTGCAGGCAATTTTCTTACAATCGCATTTTTCTTTGACATTTTATTTACACCCATTGCAAGAACAATTGCAACAATTGCAACAAGTCCTTCAGGAATCGCAGCAACTGCCAAACTTATTGAAGTCATAAACATTTGCAAAATAGGACGTTTCTGAATAATCCCTACAATAAATATCACAGCACAAATTCCCATTGCAATATAACCAAGTGTTTTACCCAATTCATCTAATTTTATTTGAAGCGGAGTCAATGTACTTTCATCTTCATCAAGTATTTTCGCAATTTTACCAATTTCAGTTTCCATTCCTGTTGCAACTACGACACCTTCACCACGTCCATAAGTAGCCATGGTTGACATAAATGCCATATTCTCCTTATCTCCAACAGGAATTTTTTCATCTTTTGTAATAAAATCAGCATTTTTTTCACTCGGTACAGATTCTCCTGTAAGTGCCGACTCTTCAATTTGTAAATTGGCACTTTCTATAAGCCTTACATCAGCTGGAATATATCTCCCTGCATCAATTACCAAAATATCTCCTGGAACTAAATCTTCCGAATTAACCTCTATAACTTCTCCATTCCTACGAACTAGGCTCTTAGGAGTTGTCATTTGCTGTAGTGCCTCAAGTGCCTTTTCAGCCTTAGATTCCTGAACCACTCCAACTACCGCATTTATAAGTACTACTGCCATTATAATCAAAGCATCCGTCCAGCCATGTTTAATATCCACAATCAAGTTTATTACAGCCGCAGCAATTAATACATAAATTAACATATCCTGAAGCTGTGCAATAAATAGCTGTAATAATGTCTTTTTAGGTTTTCCTTTCAATTTATTTTGTCCATATTTTTGAAGCCTAGCATTAACCTCATCAGTTGTCAAACCAACTTTAGGATCAACATTCAGCTCCTTTAACACATCATTTTGTGATTTTGTAAACCACATAATTTTTACACCTCTTTCTCTAATTTTATACTATTCCCAATTAAAATAATATATTTACTATAATTTCTACTACGCAAGTGCCAAGACTCCTTGTCACAAAATAAATAAAATATTATTTTTATTTTTAAATAGAGCTTAGTATTATTAGTTCAATTTTAAAAGTATTTTGGTATATTATACACTAAAATAAATTTTATTTCACTATAATTCTAAAATTTTTTACAAAAAAATTGTCTAATTGTTTCAATAAAGAAATAACTAGACAATTTATAAAATACTTCCCATTTAATATTTACTATTTTGTAGCTTTGAACTCAATTCTTCTGTTTTCAAATCTTCCTTGTTCAGTATCATTTGGAGCGATTGGTTCAGATTCTCCTCTTGATTCTACACTTAAGATTCTTGCAGGATCTAATCCAAATTCTATCAATTTATCTCTAACTGCTACTGCCCTTCTCATACCTAAAGCCATATTATAAGCATCAGTACCTTTAGAATCTGTATGTCCTATAATTGTTAATCTTAAGTCATTTTGTTCAGCATAGTCTTTAACGTTTCTCAATAATTCAAAGTATTGTGGTTTTACTACTGATTTATCGAAGTCAAAGTTCAATCTTCCAGAATCAAATACAAATGTTTCTTCTTTTGGTGGTTCTGGTACTGGTTCTGGGATTGGTTCTGGAGCTGGCTCTTCTAACTCAAGAGCATTAATTCTAATTGTATTTTCTCTCATTTGAGTAGTTGTCAGCCTTCTTGCCATCAATGGTGAAGCAACTAACAACCCTAATGCAATTATTGTTGTTGTTGTTCGTCTAACCATGTTTCAGCCTCTCTTTCTAATGATCTATATTTTTGGCTACCTGGATTTGGTTTGTTTTCTTTTAAATAATCTTCAATATGATTCAATCTAGTTGTGTTGTAATCTACTAATTTTGCGTTTGTACAAGACAAAGCTCCTAATCCTACGAATAATAATGCTAACTTTTTCATATTTTTCATTTCCTTTCTAAACATCTAATTTATTTTTTATTTTCTCTCTTTGTTTTAACTCTTAGTTCATTCTATTTTGAATAGTATCTAATCTTTGTTCCATTTGATCTAACATTTCGTTTGTTTTATGAAATTTTTCAATATTACTGTTGATTTGATCTACTCTTTTTCTAATTCTCTGAATTTCTACATCCATCATTTTACTTTCAGACATATTTTTTCTTTGAGCTCTTAAGTTTCTTGTTTCTGCTCTTCTTTGAGCTGCTTCTTTAGCTTTTGCTGCTCTTGCTTCAGCTTGTGCTCTTGCTGCTTCTGCTTTTTGACGTGCATCTTGGCTAACACCTGAAGTTGTTTCAACTACTTCTTCAACTGGAACAACAACAACTTCTTCTTCCACAACACCTTTTGCTGCTTGTTTAGCTTGTTGTGCTTGTCTTTGTTTAGCTACTTTAACTAATCTTTGCACAGCGGCATCAGTATTTGTTGGAGCTGAAAATGATAATTGACTCATCGCTAACACCATTACAGCTACTAATCCTAATATTTTTTTCATCGATTTTCCTTTCCTGAATAATATTTTATATTAAAAATATTGTCTTTCAAAATAACTAAATTTTTGATTTTTTAATTCTTATTTAGTTGTTCTTCTAGATTTTTTTGGAGCATTTTTTACGCCATCTCTTCCAAGAACGCTATCAAATTCTCCTAATTCTTTTTCTTCTCTTTGTACACTTCTTACTACTCTTTCATAAAAGTCTACTCTATCTGCTGCTTTAGCTGCGTTGTATTCTAATTTTTCAATTGGAGATTTTCTTTTAACTACTTCTTTTTCTTCTACAACACCATCTTCATCAATTGTAACTAATTTTTCAGTTGTCATTTTTGGTTCTTTAGGTGCTTTTATACTTTTGTAGTAATCATCTCTAGCTTGCTTTAATATTTCTTGTGGAGAAGCTGCCATCATAGGCACAGATAATACTGCTACTATTCCACACAATAATAATTTTTTTGCTTTCATCTTTTAATTACCATTCCTTTCAATTAATTCATTACTGATAATAATGTATCCAATTCTGCAATTTTTTGTTCTTTTGCTGCAATTGATTTGTTTATATTTTTATAAAGAGTTTCGGAATTATTCAGTATTTTTTTATATTTGTCTCTGTGCCATCTAACTTCTGAATCCACTCTTAATTTTTCTAATAATTTTTCTCTATTAGCTTGTTTAGATTTTAAATCTTCAACTTCAGCTTCTAATTGTGCTTTTTGTTGTCTATAGCTTTCTTTTTGTGCTTCTTCTTTTTTCATTAATTCATTGAATTGACTTTCAATTGAATTTAAGCTGCTTTCTAATGTCTTTTTTTCAGCAGAGAAACCTATTGACGAAACCATCATTATTCCAACTAAAAAGAATATTGTCTTTTTCATTCGATTTTCCTCCTAATTATTTAATTTCATAACAATAAATGAATATGAAATCACTGTTAAATCACTTACCTATCATCACTTATTTAATATTATACCAAATTATATAAAAAAATACAATTAATTTTTCAAATAAAATACAAAAATATTTTTTTTTAATTTTAAAATATCAAATAAAATCAGTAAATATACATACTTTATTAATATTGTTTTTAAATATTTTTTAATTTTTCAAAAATTTCTTCTATTGTATCTACATTTTCCATTTGCTCAATTAATTCTTCTTCATATGTTAGTTTTGAAATTTCAGCTAACAAATCTAAATGTTGTTTTTTTGTTTCTTCTGGAGCTGCAATCATAAAAATTAATTTTGAAGGTTCTCCATCCATACTTTCAAAATCCACACCTTTATTAGAGATTCCTAAGGCAAGGGAAAGTTTTTTTACAAACGGTGTTCTTGCATGCGGAATTGCTATTCCATCCTGCATTCCTGTAGGTGTCAATTTTTCTCTTTCATTTATTTCTTTTACAAATTCTTCCAGATCTTCTGAATCAAGCACTCCGCTTTCCACAAATAATTGTGCCATTTCCTTAATAATTTCCTTTTTAGTTTCTCCTGTCAAATGTAATTTTACTCTTTCTGGTGTCAAATATTCTAATATCTTCATGATTTTATACAGGACACAGCCTGTAATCTCCTTTCTAAAATTTTTTCCATTTTTCAAAAATGTCTTTTATTACTTCATCTTCAGTTAATTCTGACAAATTATAAGTAATATAGTTTTTTTCTTTTTTGAACCATGTCATTTGTCTTTTTGCATATCTTCGACTTTCCTTTTTTATTTCTTCAATCGCTTCCTCTAACGTTATTTTCCCATCAAAATAGCAAAATAATTCCTTGTAGCCTATTGACGATATTTTGAAACAACTTTTGTTATATTTCGTATATATTTTGTGTGCTTCTTCAACAAGCCCCTTTGAAATCATAATTTCCACTCGCTTGTTAATACGCTCATAAAGTTCTTTTCTATCCCGTGTAAGAAAGATTTTAAGAAATTCGTAGTTATTATTCTTGACATTTTGAACACGCAATTCGCTAAATTTTCCGCCAGTCAAAAGACAAACTTCAATAGCCCTGACTAATCGTAATTTGTTGGATAAATCAATCTCATCATAAGACTTTTTATCGAGACTTTTTAAAATCTCCTGTAATTCTTCTATATTCCTGCTTTCTAAATCAACTCTAATTTTTTCATCTTTTGACGGCAACTGTGCAAATCCATCTGTAATTGATTTTATATAAAGTCCTGTTCCACCTACAATAATAATATTTTTTTCAGTATTTTGACAATTTTCATTCAAAATAGCATTTACAGCTTTTTCAAAATCTCCCACAGAATAATCTTCATCAGGATTTACAATGTCAATCATATAATGCGGTATTCTCTGCATTTCTTCATGAGTTATCTTTGCTGTTCCAATATCTAGTTCCTTATAAACTTGAGATGCATCTGCCGATATAATCACTGCATTTAATTGTTTTGCAAGTTTTATTGACAAATCTGTTTTCCCCACTCCCGTCGCACCTGCAATAACAATTCCTTTTAATTTTTTTTGCATTTTCTAATTTTTTATCCTCCCTCATTATAAGTAAACCACATTTTTCTTTCTTTGTAAATATTTTTATAAAAATTTATTACTAAATCACATATTCAAATTCATATCCAGCAATAATTATAATATCTCCTTCTTCAACCCCAGCCTTTTCAAGCTCTGTCTCCATTCCAAGACTTCTCATTTTCTGAAGGAAATTTATTATCCCCTCTTCTCCTATAAATACATATTTTCTCAGCACATCATCCACAATACGCCCATCAATTTCAAATACATTATCTGCTGTTTTCTTAATAATCCAGTCTTCTTTCTTGTTATTTTCCTGAATTAGTTCCTCAACCGAATAAACTTCTTCTAACTCTTCTCTAGGTATTTCTTGAATTAATTCCCACGCCTTTGATAAAACTGGCTTTAATCCATCATTTGCAATTACAGAAACTGGATACACGTATTCTGCTCCATTTTCCTTCACAAATTTTTCAAATTCATCGTATTTTTTATCTTCATAGAGCATATCAATTTTATTTGCTACTACAATCTGCCTCTTTTGAGATAACTTTTCGCTGTAATTTTTTAATTCGTGATTTATTTTTACAAAATCTTCCTTAGGGTCACGTCCATCAAGTCCTGAAATATCCACAATATGAATAATCAGTTTACATCTTTCAATATGCTTTAAAAATCTATCTCCAAGTCCCACTCCTTCGTGAGCACCTTCAATAAGTCCTGGCACATCCGCCACTACGAAACTTTCCTCATCTCCCATTCTGACAACTCCTAATTTAGGCTTTAATGTTGTAAAATGGTAACTTGCAACTTTTGATTTGGCAGCTGACACTTTATTAATAAAACTTGATTTTCCTACGCTTGGATAGCCCACAAGAGCCACATCAGCAAGCAGTTTTAATTCCAGCTTTATTTTTAACTCTACACCTTCACGCCCACTTTCCGCTATTCTTGGAGCTTTTTTCACTGATGATTTGAAATGAATATTTCCACGTCCACCATCTCCACCTTTTAGAAATATTACTTTTTCATTTGGATTGTCCAAGTCAAGCAGCAGTTTATTTGTTTCAAAATCTCTAATCATTGTTCCAACTGGAACTTTTATAATCAAGTCTTCCCCTGATTTCCCAGTAGAACGTGCAGCAGCCCCTTTTGTTCCGTCTTGTGCCTTAAATTTTTTACTGCTCTTAAAATCTACAAGCGTGTTAATATTTGGATCAGCGATAAAGACGATATCTCCACCTTTTCCGCCATCTCCACCGTCAGGCCCTCCAAACTGAACAAATTTTTCACGTCTAAATGTAGCCGCTCCATCTCCTCCATTTCCGGAAATTACCGTAATTACACTTTCATCTATAAACATCTTATCATCCTTTTCTTTAATTTCACTTCTTTTTATTCATTTAACAAAATTACTTAAACTCATTATTTACTTTTAGTTCTGCCCGTTGATGCCGCTTTTTTCTCTCTTCTGTAATTCCACGGCTCTATATATCCTCTTTTCCCAAACAGTCCAAGTTTATTCTTTTTGGCATTTTCCTGGTAAGCCTGCATCCTAGTATCATTTTTATCGTATTCCTGATACCACCACGCATTCCCAGTCTTTACCATTTCCTCATTTATATTTTTTCCATCAGCATAGACTACAGCAACTGTTCTGCCGTATCTATCCCTGTTTTTCTCCTCAATTTCAAGTATTTTTCCACTTACCAGCTTTTCCAGTGCCTGCTTGCTTTCGTTACCATAATCCTGCGTCTTTTCAGGAGCATCAATTCCAAACATTCTAATTTTTATAACTTCTCCAGTAAATTTTCCATTTTCCACTTTCTGAATGTTCATGGTATCTCCATCACTTACTTTTATAGCTTGATAACCTTTCAGAATAGTTCGATTTTGCACAACTTTAGCATTTGAAGAATTATTTTTTGTACTTTTTGCAGCTGTACTTTTTTTGGAATTGATTGTTTTTGCTCTTTTTTTACTCGATTTTGAATTAACTCCATTGTATGCAAATCCAAATATTGCTAATAATACAGTAATTATCGCAGCAATTAATTTTTCATTTCCAACTTTTGAACTTCTTCCAGTTTTTCTTCTTCTTTTTGTTGCCATTTATTTTTTCCTTTATTCTTTATTTTTCCAATGCCTGTTTAAAATCTTCAATCAAATCATCAATATTCTCAAATCCAACTGCAATTCTTATCAATGAGTTTGTAAATCCTCTAGCCTCTTTTTCTTCATCAGGCATTTCGGCGTGCGTAATCGTACTTGGATGAGTTACCAAAGTCTCTGCTCCACCAAGACTCGCTGCAAATAGCGCCACTTTCAAGCTTTCAAAAAACGTTTTTACTTTTGAATCGTCCTTTAAAGTAAATGAGAATACTGAACCTCCGCCTGTTGCTTGACTTTCATGAATTTTTTTACCTTTATTTGTATTCAAAGTCGGATAGTAAATTTTATCAACTGCATCATGGCTTTGAAAAAATTCTATTAGTTTTTCCGCATTCGTTTGTGCCGCTTCCACTCTAAGTTTTAATGTTTTAAGACTTCTCATCAAAAGCCAGCTGTCAAATGGAGAAATTAAAGCTCCAGCCGCAACTTGTGAAAATTTAATTTTTTCCGCAAGTTCCTCATCATTTGTAATCGCAACTCCAGCCAGCAAATCATGATGCCCAGATAAAAATTTAGTTGCACTATGAATTACAATATCAATCCCAAAATCAAGTGGTTTTTGCAAATACGGAGTCATAAAAGTATTGTCTGCAATTGTTATCAAGTTATGCTCTTTTGCAATCTCTACAACTCCTCTCATATCCGTAACATCAAGCAATGGATTTGATGGTGTTTCAATAAAAATAGCCTTTGTATTCTCTTTAATAGCATTTCTAATATTATCCAAATCAGTTGTATCGACAAAAGTATATTCTAATCCAAATTTTGAATAAATATCATGAACAATCCTATAAGTCCCACCATAAATATCCTGACCTAAAATAATATGATCTCCCGCTTCAAACATTGTAAATACAGACGTTGTAGTCGCCATTCCCGATGAAAATGCATACCCATATTTCCCATTTTCCAATGCAGCAAGTATTTCTTCCAGTTCGTTTCTCGTAGGAGCCGAAACTCTTGAATATTCAAATTCCTGCGTTACTCCAAATTCCGCAACAGGAAAAGTTGAAGCAAAATTAACATTTGTTCCCCATAATTCCTTCTTCTTTTCTTTTCTTATCCCATGTATCGTTTTTGTTTCAAATCTCATAACACTATCACACTCCATTTCTTTTTTTACTATTTTACCATCTAAACTTTTGACGCTGTTCTAATCTTAAAATATTTAATTTTTATTTTTTATTATACAAATTAATAATTTTTTATACTTCTTATGTTATAAGTTGTTTTTATTAATTATTTGTTTTTTTATCTCTTTTAATATCTTTTTATTTCAAAAAAACACTCCATCTCATACTGTTTAGCAAGGAATTAAAACTTATTGTCCTCAATATAGTTTATATTTTAAATGTTAGTTTATTTAATAATAGTTTTACTATTTTTATTATTTTTTTCGGAGGATTGCTCATTGCCGCAAATCCTGAACCTATGGCTAGACTACGACTTTTATTTTATAGATTGAATATATCAAAAAATATAAAAAATGTTTCATTTGAAGGTTTAAAAACAAATAGTTAAAATAATTTATGTGGTATTTTTATTATTTTCTCATAAGCAATTCTCTTTTCCCCAACATCAGGCTCTCTATCCAAATAAATCACACCACAATAACTAAATCCGTTTTTTTCAAGAAACCTTTTCATAGGCTCATTATTTTCATTTGTATCTGCTTTTATACTGAGTATTTTATTTTTTATACACTCTTTTTCTGAAAATTCTAATATCTTTGTTGCAATTCCTTTATTCTTTATTTCAGAATTAACTGCCAGCCTGTGGATTACGATATAATCATCATCTGATATCCATTTCCCTTCAATCTTGGAATACGGTTCTTCCTTTTCAGGCGATAAAACAATTGTTCCTAAAATTTTTTTTAAATTTTCTGATTCTAATTCATTTCTATTTTTTTCAATATCTTCAAGAACATAACTAATTCCCAACTTTATATCATTTTCAATAACTTCCCTATTTGGATATCCATTTTGCCATTGATCTAAACCAAGTTTCCTTAGTTCAATTTTTGCTTTTTCGATGATTTCTAAAATTCTGTCCACATCATCAAAAGTTGATTTTCTAAAATTCACAAAAACTCCTCCCTTTCATAAAATTTAAATAATCATTTTAAAAAATTCTTTGGAATTTTGTTAATACAGTAACTTTCTATTTTTGGACAAGAGAACTTGACCTCTAGATAGCAATATTACTAAATTTTTATAATTTTTTTATTTTTATATTTGCCAGTCAATTTCCTCTTTCCCTAGTTCTTTCAAAATATCATTAACTTTCTTAAAGTGTCCACAGTCAAAAAATCCACGGCTTGCAGATAATGGGCTTGGATGAACACTTTCCAGAATATAATGTTTATTTGTATCAATAAAGGCTTTCTTGCTTTTGGCGTTATTTCCCCAAAGTATGAAAATTATTGGGTCTTCACGTCTATCTAAATATTTTATCACATTATCTGTAAAAATTTCCCATCCGATTTTTGAATGTGAGTTGGCATTTCCAGCAACTACAGTAAGTGCTGTATTTAAAAGCAGGACTCCCTGTTTTGCCCATTTTTCAAGAAATCCATTTTTACTCATTTTGTAGCCAAATTCATTTTCAATTTCTTTATAAATATTTTTTAGGGAAGGTGGCAAGGCAACTCCCTGCTTTACAGAAAATGCCAGTCCATGTGCCTGATTTTCGCCATGATACGGATCTTGTCCTAGAATTACAACTTTGCAATCCTTATAACTAGTCAACTTAAACGAAGAAAAAATCTCATTTTTATCAGGATAAATTGTTTTCGTCTTATATTCTTTTACTAAAAATTTTCTCAAATCCAAATAATAATCTTTTTCAAATTCTTTTTCTTTTTTAAAAATTTCATCCCAGTCATTTCCGATATTAACCATTTTCCCATCATTCCTCTCCTTAAAAATTCAAATCTTATTTCACAGTCAAATTTTCTTAATTTACAAAAGGATTATAAAATCTTCCACCATTTATTTTTATAAGTGCAATTGAAATAATTACGAATATTGCTGTTACAAAGATTGCTATAACATCTGGCATTTTCATTTTTCTTGCCTGATACCACGTTCTCTTTTTTCTTTTTCCAAATCCTCTTAAAATCATTGCATTGCTTATAATATCTATTTTTTCAATGCTTGAAAATATTAACGGCATTAATGTATAGGATATATTTTTTATTCTTGTTATTAATTTTACGTTTTTGGAAATATCTATTCCTTTTGCCTGCTGTGCCTTGCTAATTGTAACAAAGTCCTCTTGCACAGTTGGAATATATCTTAGTGCGATCGAAACTGCATAAGAAAATTTGTACGGCACACCTATCCTGTTTAATGAAGAGGCGAATTCACTTGGATTTGTTGTAATTATAAACAGTAAAGCGACAGGAATAACTGAGAAATACTTGACAAATATATTAAACTCATAAAACAGCTGTTCCTTCGTTATTACATAATTTCCAAAAATTTTCAAAATATCATGCCTTGTTCCATAAATTTTTGTTCCTTCAAGAGGAGAGAATAAAAAAATCATAATTAAATTTAATAAAAGAAAAATAGTAATTAGATAAAATACAATTTTTATTTCATTAAACTTTATTTTGGAAATTCTGAAAAGTACAAATCCTAAAAATGTCAAAGCTAAAAGAAGTCTCGTATCGTAAGTAAACATAATTGCAACAGTCCACAATATGAAACAAATCAGCTTTGCCGCTCCATTTAGTCTATGAATCACAGAATCCTTTTCGATATATTCCAGTAAAAATGTACCTGCCATCTAATCACCCGCCTTTTTCTGCTCTTTTTCATAATGCACAAACGTTCTTATAAGCTCTTCCGAATTTATCCCAGCCTTTTCCGCCACATAGTGAAGTGAAGTTTCCTTCAAATTTGCCTGTTCCAACACATTCCTGTCTGCCAAAATCTGTGCTGGATTTCCTGATTTTATAATTTTACCTTCATTAAAAACGTATGCCTTGTCAGTATACTCTAGCATCAAATGCATATCATGCGTTATAAATAAAATTGTAATCCCAAATTCATTCAGCTGTTTCAAAAATTCCATTATTTCCCTGTAATGAAATAAATCCTGCCCTGCTGTCGGCTCATCCACTATTATCATCTCAGGCTGTAATACAAGGACAGATGCTATTGTAACCCTTTTTTTCTGCCCATAGCTAAGTGCTTTTATAGGCCATTTCCTAAAAGGCTTTAATTTACATATTTCCAGAATTTCAATAACTCTTTTTTCTATTTCATCTTCTGAAACTCCTCTAGTTTTTAGACCTAATGCTACTTCATCAAAAACTGTAACTTTTGAAATCATCGCATTCGGATTTTGCAGCACAAAACCTATTTTCTCAGCTCTTTTTGTTATATTTTCATCACTTATGTCCAAATTTTTATAAAAAATCTTTCCTTCGTCCTGCTTTTCAAATCCTGCGATAACCTTTGACAGCGTCGATTTTCCCGCTCCATTTGAACCAACTATGCTTATCATTTCACCTTTTTTTACATCTATATCTATGTTTTTTAATATTTTTCTTTTCTCATTGTATGAAAATGAGATATTTTCAAGTTTTAATAATGTTTCTTCAGATTTTTCCCTTGCCTTGGGAGAATTATATTTTATCCAATTTAAAATGCCGTCTTCTGCTTCGGAAAAGTCAATCTTTTCAATATTAGAAATACTGCTATATTTTTCAAGGTTGGCATTACTGTATTTTAGCAAGGAAATATACAAAGGCTCTCTTATATTCATCTTACTTAACAAATTTCCAGTTAAAATATTATCTGGTCTATCGTCAGCAATAATTCTGCCTTCATTCACAACAATAATCCTGTCAATTCCCCTGTGCAGCACATCTTCAAGCCTATGCTCTATAATTATTGTAGTTAGTTTTTTATTATTATGAAGTTCGTCTATCAGTTCAATAGCGTATTTTCCACTCAAAGGATCAAGATTTGCAAGTGGTTCATCGTAAAGAACAATATTGGTATCGTCCACCATTATTCCAGCAAGTGACACTTTCTGCTTCTGTCCCCCAGATAAATCATGTGGCTTCAAGTCAAGCAGTGTTTCAATTTTTACAAATTTTGCTATTTCCTTTACCTTCTCTTTCATAATCTGTGTCTTTACTTCATCATTTTCCAGAGCAAACGCTATATCTTCCGCAACAGTAAGCCCCACAAACTGTGCATCCGAATCCTGAAGAACAGTTCCCACATATTTAGAATGTTCAAATACTTCCTTACACTTTTTCCCATAAATCTCAAACTTTCCTGTTATTTCCCCCTTGTAAAAATAAGGAACAAGTCCATTTATACAATGTCCCAAAGTACTTTTCCCAGAGCCTGACGGCCCTATTATAACGACTTTCTCCCCTTCATAAATTTTCAAATTTATATTATGTAATGTAGGTTCCGACTGACTTTCGTACTTAAATGTAAAATTTTCAAAATTTACAGCAATTTTTCTATTTTTGTCCAAACTCTCCTCCTTTCGAGTTGAAAATATATTTTTATTTAAATCTATTCAGTAATCTAAATTGTAAACTTTTTATTTTATAAAGATTAAACAAAATACCCGCCTAATCTTCTCATAGCCATCTAAAACTATTTTGAAAAATGCGGGTTATTTGTATTATTCCTGTTTTAAGCTTCCTTTGCTTACTATTGTTTTTGAAAATGCAAATATTAAAACTGTACCTAAAATTGCTACAACTATCATATTTCCAAGTGCCGCTGTAACTCCTTGTGCAAATGCTTTTGCCTGCGGTTCCTTATATATTGCAATATCAATAATTGGAGCTAGAACTACCCAGCTTATCAAGCTTATAATTACTTCTCCCACTATAAATTTTACAATTTTTGCTCCATTAAAATTCTCGATTTTAACAATTTTTCCTAAAAATCCAGTTGCCAGTCCAAAAAATGCCGCCGCTGCAACCCAGCTGAACCATACATTTCCATATCCTGAAATATCATTAAGCGTATGCCCAATAAATCCAATTCCTAGACCAACTGCAGGACCATATATAAATGCCATCAACGCTACAAAAGCAAATGTCACTTGTAGTGTCGTATTAGGAATTGGTGTCGGAATTGCTACAAATCTTGATAATACAATATAAATCGCTGCACCGATTCCCATTGCTACCACTTTTTTAATTGTTGTTGCTTCCATTAGTCTCACCTCTTTTAAATTTTCAAAAGTTTAAATACATTATATACTAATATTACTTTTTTCTCAACTAAAAATAACAATACTTTTAATAAATTTTATTAAATTATATTTAATCTTTAAACTGGATATTTATGGCTTCTTTCTCAATACCAAGATGTATCGTTTCTATCTGTGCATTTTCAAAAATCCTTCTTGAAGCCTTTGTAGAATCAAGCGACTTGTGCTTATCAGAAAAATATATTACCTTTTTTATTCCTGACTGTACGATTGCTTTTGCACATTCATTGCATGGAAAATGCGTTACATAAATAGTACAGTTCTTCAATGATTTTATACTATTAAGAATAGCATTCAGTTCAGCATGCACAACATAAGGATATTTCGTATCCAAAAACTCCCCGTCCTTATCCCAAGGCATACTGTCATCCGAACTTCCCATAGGAAACCCGTTATATCCAATTCCTATTATTTTTTTATCTTCATCAATAATACAAGCCCCGACCTGTGTAGACGGATCCTTACTTCTCATTCCTGACAAAAACGCTATTCCCATAAAATATTCATCCCATGATAAATAATTATCTCTTTTAGGCATTCTTCATACCCCACTTTCTAAAATATCCAACATTTTAAAAATATTACTTCCAATACTTACATTTTCAGGTTCTTCAATCCTTAAATATTTTTCAATTGATTCTTTCATTATAAATTTTTCAGCAATTTTAACTTTTTCCTTTTTATTTTTAGACTTATTATCAATTTTTAAAATCATTTCAATATTTTCATTATTTTTTATTAATTTATATTTATTTCTTTTAACAAATTTCTTTATATCAATTAAAAATATTATATCTTTATTGTCATCTCGGTATTTATCCAAATCAATCACATAGATAATCTCGTAATCAGAATTTCTATTTTGATTTTTAAATTTATCTATTTTCTGCTTAATTTGTTTATCTTTTTTATTATAATTATATTTCCCGTCAAGAATAATCCATTCTAATTTAATTTCTTTTTTCAATTTTTCAGATTCCACATAATACTTGACAATTTTATCAACATATATTTTATCGGAATTTCCCTCAACTAAAAACAGCCACAGTTTCATAACTCCCCCTTAATTCTCCTCTTCAAACGTATTAAATATCTCAAAAAAATCATAATATTCAATATTATATGGCATATTTGGTAACATCCCCTCCAAATACTGCTTTCTTGGAGAATAATTTCCATTTTTTATCCAAGGCTTTATTTCCTGATATTCAGTTATAAAATCTATCGAATTTTTATATTTTTTTAAAGTATCCAAAATACTTGTATTATGAGCCGTAAACGTAAACTGTCCTTTCCCATTTTCAGCAAAAAACTCAATTAACCTATTCAAATATAAATCATGAATACTCATATCTATTTCATCAACAAATACAATTCCACCATTATTAATCGTATCCAAAACATCAAATAATCTAAACAGTGATTTCATTCCCATACTTTCATATTCAAAATTTATCTTATAATCCTTGTAGTTGAAAACATATTCAATTTCATAATAATTTTCATCAAAATCTTTCTTTTCAAACTCTATTTTATTTAGTTCAGGATTAAATAATTTCAAAAATCTTTCTTTTCTTTCTAGACTTTTATTCAAATTTTCAATTTCTTCTTTTGTTTTAGATAAGATATTTCTCTTTTTAGCTTCTTGATTTACATAATCAAAATATATTTTATAAAGCCAATTTTGATTTTCA
The DNA here is from genome assembly GCF_030644325.1 of Leptotrichia sp. HMT-225. NCBI lineage: Bacteria > Fusobacteriati > Fusobacteriota > Fusobacteriia > Fusobacteriales > Leptotrichiaceae > Leptotrichia > Leptotrichia sp. HMT-225. The sequence continues at coordinate 1,833,734 of NZ_CP130323.1, forward strand.
ATATTAACAGAAAACATTTTATAATAACTGTCTTCGAAATGAGTAAAAATATTAATTTTGGAATACAACATATACAAATATGCAAATTCAAATTTCTCAGATTCTAATTTATCTTCTCTATCTTTCGCAATATCATTAATAATCAAACTTATTATACTTTTTCTTTCTAATAAATTCATTGATAACTTTTCTATTTCATCTAAATTTTTAAAATAATTTGACTTCTCTTTGTTTATCTTTCCATTTTCTATAATTAATGTTTTTAATATCTCTTTTCTATCTAGCTTTTTTTTATTTATTATTTCTTTTGTAATAATAATTTTCCCATTTTCTATTTTCAAATTTATTGAATGTTCAAAAATATGTTTTTTATTATTTTTATCAACAACTAAAAACTCAGCAGATAAATAACATTCTTTAAGTTTTTTATTTATTATTTCATTTAACAAACCACTTTTTAAAATTAAATAATCACTATCTAATACAATATTTCTTAAAATTTCAATTCCTTTTATAACAGCAGTTTTCCCAATTCCATTTCTTCCAAAAATTCCCTTAACATTATAATTTTCCCTGTTAAACTTCCGAATATCCTGCTTATAAAAACTAATTTCAATCGTTTTTTCAATGTTTTTTATTCCATTTAATCTAAATTCTAAAAGATAAAATTCCATCTTAAACCACTCCTTTTAAAAAATATACATTTTGTATATTTTAATACAAAAGGTTAAAAAAATCAATATTTTTCTTTAATAATAATTACTTAACAACCACTTTTTTCTTAACATCCGAAAACTCTATCTCCAATTTATCTTCCTTGCTAAGCTCAATTCCTCTCTTAACAATCTTCCCATTTTTTCGAGTTATCGTATACCCTTGTTTTAAAATATCACTTACAGAATATTTAGATAGCTGTGCTTTTTTGTATTTCAGTTCCTTTTTTCGATTTTCAAAAAATTTCAGTATTATTTGGTTAAGTTCAGTTGATTTTTTCTTTAAATTTTCTTTTTCACTTAAAATTATTTTTTGTAAATTAATTCTATCAAATCTCTGTTTTCGGTAATCTAACTGTTCTCTTGATTTTTGTACAATTCTTCTAAGTTCTCTTGATAATTTCTGTTCTTTTTCCATTAATTCAAATTTCTTGTTATCCAGAATATTCGCAAAATTCTTTATATAATAGTTATTTTTTCTGTATTCCAGCTCTTTTTTCATCATTGTAACTTTATTTAAAAGTAATTTACTCAAAAGATTCTTTTTACTTTCCAGTTCGTCTGTTAATTTATCTTTTTCAGGAATCAAGATTTCTGCTGCCTGAGTTGGTGTAGCCGCCCGTTTATCTGCAACCAAGTCTGAAAGCAAGTTGTCAATTTCGTGACCTACCGCTGAAATTACAGGAATCTCAGACTTATAAATGGCTTCTATCACAGCTTCCTCATTAAATGCCCACAAATCCTCAATGCTTCCTCCACCACGTCCAACAATAAGTGTATCTATTTCAAACTGTTTCTCTTCATTCATTCTATTAAAAAACTCAATTCCTGCCGAAACTTCCCGTGCTGAGCCTTCTCCCTGAACTTTTGCTGGATAAAGGTAAATATTCACATTTGGAAACCTTTTGTGTGTCGTGTTTATAATATCTCTGATTGCTGCTCCTGTATAAGCTGTTACAACACCAATATTTATAGGTAATTTCGGTAAATGTTTTTTTATTTCATCAGAAAAATACCCCTTTTCAAAGTACAACTTTTTAAGCATTTCCATTTTCTCATAAAGCAGCCCAAGAGAATTACTTTTTTCAAGAAAATCTGCTACAATCTGATAACTTCCATTTGCTTCATAAAGCGTAACACTACCCCGAATTTTTACCAAATCCCCTTCCTTCAAGTCTTCAGGCACTCCTCTATACTTATAACGAAAAATAGCACATTTCACACTTGCACTTGCATCTTTTAATGTAAAATACAAATGTCCCGAACGATAATACGTAATATTAGAAAGCTCCCCTTCAATAAAAATGTTCTTAAAAGTATTTGTCCCCTCCAAAAACATTTTAACTTCTCTATTTATATCACTTACGGAAAATACTGTCTGTTCCATAATTTCACCCATTTCTTACATTTTTTGTTCTTTAATAATAACATATTTCATATCTTTTCTCAACTGATGAAATTTTTTTACACAATTAATTTAAATATTTTCTGAAATTTCTATAATATATGCTCAAACCTATTTTGAATTAAACTACTAAAATTATATAAATTTAAGGTTTAAGTAAAATATTCATAACTTTTGAGCTTAATTTTAAAACTACCTTACCATATATAACTACAAAACTATGATTCTTTACTTAAACTATATTTCAAGCTCAAAATTTATCATATTGCAATCATGAATTTTATACATATCTGAATTTAAATTAACAAACTTTTCAAAAGATATTGATTGAAATTTATTCTCTTCTGCTAAGTAGATAATTTTATCACATTGAAAATTTTTAATTTCCTTATCCTCAAAATCATATCCCGAAGCAAGCCACTGTCCATAAACAGATGATATTTTGAAAAACTGAACAAAATAATATTTCTCTTTCTTTTCTTCTTTATACAAAATTTTACAAACTTTTTCTTCTATTGAATTTTCAAGAATTTTCTTTAAAAACGGACTTTCCTTTTGATGCTTTGAAACTTCAAAATTTAATATTGTCTCCATTTTGTTAATTTCCTCCACTTGTCTCTGCGGAAGACAGTTTTTAAATTTTTCTTTCAATTTTTCAATATCTAAATGAAAAGGTGTTGTTTTGTATCCTTTTAACGTAAGCATAGTGAAGTATAACGCATATATTTCATTTACATTGAACAAGACAGGAGAGAGCAGTTTATTTTTTAAAATTTTATATCTTCCATTTCTCCCGCTGAAAGAATAAATCGGCATCCCAATTTCCTCAAGAGATCTTATGTCTCTTAAAGCCGTATTTTTGGAAATACTGTATTTTTCCATAATATCTTTTAAATTAAAAGTCTCTTTATTATTAAGATACATCATCATATCATTAATCCGTTCTGATTTTTTCATTTTTCTCCCAATTTTTTTATTTTAATAGTATCATATTTTGATATCATTTTGAAGTATAATTTAAAATATAAATTTAAGGAGGAAATTATGGATATAACAAATAACTTTTTAGAAATTATGGAAAAAACTACTGATATGGCAATAGCTTCTTCAGACTCAAGTAATCAGCCTAATGTAAGAATTGTAAGATTTTATTATAATTCAGATGAGAAAATTTTATATTTTTTAACACTAAAGAATAGTCAAAAAACAGTAGAATTTGAACAAAATAACAAAGTAGCTTTTACAACAATCCCTATAGATGGTCTAAAACACATTAAAGCTAAAGGAATTATAAGAAAAAGCCAAAAATCTGTTCAAGATTTAAAAAACAAATTTATAGAAAAAATACCAGAAGTAAAAAAGAATATTGATGAAGGAGAAAACTTTATGGAATTATATGAAGTATCTTTTACAAAAGCAACTGTTACTCTTGATGTTAAAAATACTAAGGAATTTGAGATTTTATAATCAATCATAAAATAAACTTAAAATTTATGATTATTTTTCAAATTTCTATTTTATTTAATTTTCTAAAAATAGATTTGAATATAAGTTAAAAGGGTATCACTCAGCATACCCTTTTTAATAATAAATTATTCTTCCTCTACTACAACCTCCACATCCTTTTTCCTAAATCCCATCCCAATTTTCACAATTTCTTTATAACCTTCATATTTTAACCCTTCAGAATAATTCCTGTCATTTATTTGCTTCAAGGCACTTCTTGCAGTTCTTTTCAAATTTTTGCTATCTTTTGCTCTTGAATACTTAAATTGAAATATAAATGCTTTTTTAGTTTTATTTTTTGGCTTCAATACCAAATCAGGAATTCCATCTCCACTTTCTACATTTGATTTTACAAGATAATTTTCTGACATTATTGAGACTAACCCAATTACAAACAGATGATAAGAATTTTCTTCCTTCAAGTCTCTAAAACTTATCGCATTTTTTAAAAGTTCCCTTATTTCCAATATGAATTTTTCATAATTTCCATTAATCAAATGCTCTCCAAGTCCATAAAATCTGTAATGTCCCCGATAAGTCCTATACAAAAATCTGATTCTGAAAAAATCAAACAGTTCCTCATTTGGAATTTTCAAGTCGTAAACGTTTCTTTCAAGCTTCTTTTCGATGCTTACACAATTGGAAGAAATTATTGCTACCTGTAAAGATACAGTCGATTTTATTTATTTTGAAAATTTAAATCTAAGAGGAAGATACAAAAAAATTATTTTAAATTTTATTTCAAAAAATTTTCCCGAGTATAATCAGCTATATCATGATATCTATACAAAGAATAAAAAAGAATACTGGTATTTACTAATGGAAGATATAAATAGATTATGTAAAATTTATGATATAAAATATAAAACTTTCTTTTTTAATGATAATAAATCAAGTTAAATCTTAAAAAGTTAAAACACAAAAAAAGCACCCCCTTATAAGAGTGCAATATATTTTTATTTTTTATTCAAAAACTTCCGTCGCATTCGTAACTTCATTCCCTAACGCCACATTCAAAGCTACAATTGCCACTTCCAATTGGCTTTCATCAGGCTCGCTTGTAGTTATTTTTTGTAGCCACATTCCAGGAATTGCAATCATTTTGGCAAAAACATTATCCAGATGGTAGCTTGTCCAACGCTGTATTTCGTAAGAAAGTCCAGCAACAAATGGTACAAACAGTATTCTTGTCACTAACTTATAAAGAAGCATCGTAAAATGTCCAGTTGGAACTTTAAAAAACAAGTCAACTGTTGAAAATACTAAAATACTAATAAACATTACAAGTAAAAGAAAGCTTGTACCGCATCTTGGATGAAATCTTGTACATTCTTTTGCATTTTTTGGTGTTAATTCCTTTTCCATTTCGTAATTCATAATACTTTTATGTTCTGCTCCATGATATTCAAAAACTCGCTGTATATCCTTCAAAAACGAAATTCCGTAAATATATCCCAAGAAAAGTATCAATTTTATAACAGCCTCAACAATATTGGCTTTTAAAACATTGTCTTTAAAGAAAAAGCCTCCAACAGCAGATGGTAGCCACATAAACACCGCTATTCCCAATAAAACCGATGTCATAACAGTAAACCCAACCTGTTTATCTGTCAATTTCTCCTCTTCCAGTCCAGCCTGATTTGACGCAAAAATAAGCTCCTTAGTCCCAACGACCATTGCATCATAAAGTGCTATAACTCCTCGCACAAAAGGTACTTTTAACCATTTATTATTTTTCTCGGTAAGCGTTATTTTTTTATAAACGATACTTCCATCCTGCTTACGAACAGCTGTTGCAATAGCTTTAGGTCCTCTCATCATAACCCCTTCTACAACAGCCTGACCTCCAACAGTCACTCTTTTATCTTCCATTTTTACCTACTTTCTTAATATCTTCTATTTTTATAAATTTTTCTTATTTCAATTAATATTTTATTCCCTATCAATTACTGCTCTATTTTTTATACGTTTTAATGATTTATTAATATGCTCAGCCTTATATTTACTTACTCCTTTTATTTTAGCAATATCTGAGGCTGTTGACATCAAAATTGACTGAACATTTGAAAATTCCTTTACAAGAATCTCTCTGTCCTTTTTGCTTATTTTGGTTATATTGCTCAAAAGTCCATAACCACGTGGCTCTATCTTCTCATCAAGATTTATGATATTTGTGTCAAATCCAAGAAGGCACACGATTTTTTCATCATCCAGTAATTCCTCTTTTGTTAAGGATTTTACTCTTAAACCAATTTTTTCTGCTGTTTCCTCACTTATTTTATAATCCTTTATAAGAGCGTCAAAACTTTCGTTTTTATTTAACATTATTTCTTCATACTGAATCTTTATAAGCCGTCCTTCACTTCCTAGCTCCGCCATGTATTCAATTAATTCTTCCGACATTCTAAAAAGCAATCCATACATTCTTACACACTCTACAATATCATAAAGTGTTACCATGTTGTCAAACTCAAGAATTGACAAATTAACATGATTTTTCTCAATCGCAAGGGAATATTTCTCAAGAGCCGTTATTGCCTGTGAAGATTTTGTCAACAAATCTCCAATTTCATTTAATAAATATCTAAACTTGCCATAATATACTGTTATTTTATTTCTTCTTTCAGAAACTGCAACAACTAAATTTCCTTTTTGCTGAGCAATTCTGTGTGCCGCCTGATGTCTTGTTCCGCTTTCGTCTGTTTCTATGGAATAATTTGGCTGTAACTGAATATTTGCTCCATAAATTGTTTTTATATCTTCTGACAGAATAATTCCACCATCCATTTTAGACAATTCATAAACTTTTTGTGGTGAGTATACTGTATTTAGCTCAAATCCACCACCCATTACATCTTTCAAATCATTAGGATTTCCCAATACAATTAATGCACCTAGCTTTGCTTCCTGAATTTTATCTACCGCTTCTCTCAAAGCTGTTCCTGGTGCTATCCTCTCAAATATGTGCTCCAATATTTTCTTCTTGTTCACTACCTTTTTTAACATTTTCTTATCCTTTCGCCTATTTTGCTTTATTGGCTTACTTTATCCTCTCGACAAGTTCACTTATATTGCTTATATAGTTAAGCTTTATTTTTGTTTTTATTTTTTCTTTTTCAAAATCAGCCTGATGGCTCTTTGGTAAGTACACTCCCACAAATCCCAGTTTTTCCAGTTCATTCACTCTATTTTTGATAAATGAAACTTTTCTCACTTCGCCCCGTAATCCAAGCTCTCCAATAGCAGCTATTTTTTGACTTACGGGTATGCCTTTTATTGAAGATAAAAGCGAAAAAACTACAGCTAAATCAGAACTCCTGTCGTTCAAGTCAATTCCACCTGGAATGTTAATATAAATATCTTTAGAGTTCACATCCACCTTTAATGACCGAGATAAAACCGCACTCAATATTTCCACACGATTTTTATCATACCCCTCAACTGTTCTCCTAGGCATCCCAAAATTTGGTGTTCCCAGTAACGATTGTACTTCAAATAAAAATACACGGCTTCCTTCAAAAATTGGTACAATAATGCTCCCAACATTTTTCTTGTCTCTATCGCTTATAAAAAATTCAGATGGATTTTTCACTTCACTAATTCCGTTTTCCTTCATATCAAAAATCGAAATTTCATTTGTAGAACCGTAACGGTTTTTTATTGAACGGATAATTCTGTAATAGTTATTTTCTTCTCCTTCAATCTGCAGTACAGCATCAACCATATGCTCTAATAACTTTGGTCCTGCTAGTTTTCCATCTTTTGTAACGTGTCCTACAATATAAAACGCAATTTCATTCTTTTTAGCAATTTCAATGATTTTTAAAGTTGTTTCACGAATTTGTGTTACACTTCCAGGGATAGAATTTACATTTTCTGAATAAAGTGTCTGAATTGAGTCAATTACTACGACTTTAGGCTTATCTTTTAAAATTACACTTTCAATTTTTTCTATATTTGTATCATTTAAAATATACAAATTTTCACTTTGTACATTAACACGTTCTGCACGCTGTTTTATCTGTCGAGGCGATTCCTCTCCAGAAACATAAAATACATTCCCAATTTTTGCATACTCCTGTGACAACTGAAGCAAGAAAGTTGATTTCCCGATTCCAGGACTTCCTGTAATCAGCACAACTTCTCCTTTTATAAGTCCGCCTCCTAAAACCCTATCAAATTCTTCAAATGGTGTTACCATCCGAAATTTCTTTTCAATTTCAATATCCGTTATCTTACTAATTGAAACATCCCCCGATTCTACATTTCTAAAAGTACTCTTTATATCAATCTCTTCTTCAAAAGTTCCCCATGAATCGCAGTTAGGACATTTTCCAAGCCATTTTAATGAACTATAACCACATTCTGAGCATATATATTTTGCCTTCGTTTTTTTTACAGCCATTTTAAGTCCCTCTTTTATCATTTCTTATTCATATTACCAAATTTTTTTAACAAAATTATGTTTTTTCCCTTTTTATTAACTGTGAATTTTAGTAATTTAGCAATACATTTAAAATTATTTAGTCTTTTTGTAATTCTTCAACTTTTTTAATTAAACACTTTTTAACATTTTCTGTAACAAAAAAACTCAAATCACCTTTATTTAATGAGACTTCCTTCACAAGACTTGAACTCAAATACAGATATTCCCTTGAAGCTGTTAAAAACACTGTTTCAAATTCACTTTTTGAAAGTGTTTTATTTGTAAGCGTAAACTGTAACTCGTATTCGTAATCTGATAAAGCACGAAGCCCTCTTATTAAAATATTTACGTTTTCTTCGTACATAAAATCAACTAACAATCCGTTAAAAATTTTTATTTCAGCATTAATATTTTCTTTTTTCAAGATTTCTTCTATCATCTCAACTTTTTCTTCATCTGAAAACCAGGCTTTTGATTTTGTAGAATTTTTAAAAATTCCTATTATTAACTTATCAAATAAATGCGAAGAACGTTTTATAATATCAATATGTCCCTTCGTTATTGGATCAAAACTCCCTGGATATAACGCCACTTTTTTCATATTGTTCTCCTATTTTTACTGCTTTTGTTTTTTTAATTTTGCCAATGCCTCTTTTGCCGCATGTTTTTCAGCTTCCTTTTTACTTTTCCCAGTTCCTACTCCGTAAATTTTATCATTCCAGCTTACAGAAATTTCAAAAACTTTATCGTGGTCAGGACCTTTTGTATTAAGCAGCTTATATTCTGGCATTTTTCTATATTTTCCTTGAACAAATTCCTGTAAAACCGTCTTATAATCACCAGTCCCTTCTATTTCCTCAAGTTTATTTATTTTTCCAAGCAGTAATTTCAATGCCACATTTTTCGCAGTATAATAATCTGAATCTTTAAAAATCGCACCAATCAAAGCCTCAAAGGCATCGCCTAAAATAGACCTTCTATTTCTTCCACCAGACATAATTTCGCCATTGCTCAAATACAAATATTCTCCTAGTTCAATATCGCTTGCAATAGTAGAAAATACAGGTTCACTTATAATTTGGCTTTTTAATTTTGCAAGTTCACCTTCCGTCTTTTTTTCATAAAGTTCATAAATATATTCTGTTGTTATAAGATTTACAACTGCATCTCCTAGAAATTCCAGTTTTTCATTGTTAAATCTTCTATCTTTTTCCGTTTCATTAGAATACGATCTATGTGTCAACGCCTCTTCTAAATATTCCTCATTTTTAAATTCATAGCCTATTTTCTGCATCAATTCCTTAGCATCCCTATTTGCACCCGTTTCCATGGTTTCACCTCCTTCCTTTTTATTATTTATTTTTTACGCTTTAATTAAGGGGAAAATCAATGTTTATTCTCCCCTTAGTTATTTCAAAATATTTTTATTATTTATATTTTCTAAATGCTAGAACCGCATTATGTCCACCAAATCCTAGCGAGCTTGACATTCCTACTTCAATATCTCTTTCCACAGGCTTATTCGGTACATAATCCAAATCACATAATGGATCTGGATTCTCATAATTTATAGTTGGAGGCATAATTCCTTCTGAAATTGCAAGTGCCAAGAACGCCGCTTCAATTCCTCCTGCTCCACCTAATAAATGTCCAGTCGCACCTTTTGTAGAACTTACAGAAAGTTTGTATGCATGTTCTCCAAATGCTGTTTTTATTGCCTGAGTTTCATTTTTATCATTAGCAGGTGTAGATGTTCCGTGCGCATTAATGTATCCAACTTCTTCGGGTTTGATATTTCCTTGCTCTAAAGCCATTTTAAAAGCTCTTGCGGCACCTTCTCCACCGTCAGATGGCGCTGTCATGTGAAAAGCATCTCCTGTTTCCCCATATCCAACAACTTCTGCATAAATTTTTGCCCCACGTTTTTTAGCGTGTTCCAACTCTTCCAGCACTAGCACTCCAGCACCTTCCCCAAGTACAAATCCATCTCTATCAGCTGTAAATGGACGTGATGCAGTTTTTGGATCTGGATTAGTTGACAATGCTTTCAAGTTTGCAAATCCTGCTATTCCTGATGGAGTTACTGTTGCTTCTGTTCCTCCAGCTACCATTGCGTCAGCCTTTCCTAACAAGATTGCCTGAAAAGCATCTCCAATTGAATTTGTTCCTGAAGCACAAGCTGTAACAACAGTCTTATTAGGTCCTTTTGCGCCTATATAAATTGAAGTATTTCCAGAAGCCATATTCAAAATTGCCGCTGGAATATAAAATGGAGATACTCTCTTAGGCCCTCTTGTAACAAGTTTTTCCACTTCCTGCTCAATTACATCCAGCCCACCTATTCCTGAACCAATAATTACTCCTATTCTATCCGCATTTTCTTCAGTAATTTCCAATTTCGCATCTTCCAATGCTTCTTTAGAAGCCGCAATCGCAAATTGTGAAAATCTGGCTATTTTTTTCAATTCTTTTTTTTCAATGTAATTTTCAGGCACAAAATCCTTCACTTCTGCCGCAATATGCACTGAATGCTCCAAAGTGTCAAACTGCGTAATCTTGTCAATTCCACATTCTCCAGCCAACAAATTTTTCCAAGCCTTATCTTTTCCAGTTCCTAATGGTGTTACCAGTCCTATTCCTGTAATAACTACTCTTCTCATTAATACACCTCTCATCTTTTATTTTTTTTATTTTAAATATATTTAATTTATTGAGATAATATTTTAATTTTTCCCTTATATTATTTATTTTAAGCAGAGGTATCAAACGCCATACCTCTGCACTCCCGCTTTACGCAAACTTTCTTATAAAAGAAAAATAGAACTCGCTTTTGAACATAGATTATTTTTAATTTAAATAACTTTATCCAATTTAAAATTTACTACAAAAGCTCAAACAGCTATTTTTCTTCTAACGAAATTTTGCTTATTATTTGTTTTAGTTAAATTAACTGTTTTAATTAAACTAAAAATGTCGTGATTTTTTGGAAATAAAATCGACTGTTTGAGCGTAGTTTTACGTAGCGAGTTTCGATTTTGTTTTCAAAAAATGCTTAGACGAGCTGGGGTTGCAAAGGGGATAGCAACTGTTCCCCTTTGCTTAAAAAAAAGAAAAAACATAAATATTATAAAAAAAGTATTTATTAATAGTAATCTTATTTTTATAAAAATTACAAACAACTACTTATTTATTTTATTATTTTAAATAATAACTTTTTTACAATAAGATTATTTTAACATTTTTTCATTTTTTTTTCAATAAAAAAGGGGGTAAAAACCCCCAAAAGTTTTATCTATTATTTAGATTCGATGTATTCAATTACATCTTTAACTGTTTTAATTTTTTGTGCATCTTCATCAGGAATTTCAATGTCAAATTCTTCTTCAAAAGCCATGATTAATTCAACTGTATCTAATGAATCAGCTCCTAAATCATCAACAAAAGACGCATCTTCTGTTACTTGATCCTCATCTACACCTAATTGATCTACTACTATTGATTTAATTTTATCTAGCATTATAATGCCACCTCCATATTTATTTTCTAAAATTATTATACCAAATGAATTTGAAAAATGCAACTAAAATTTATTAATAATTAAAATTTTCAACTTTAACTAAGCAATTCCATTAATTCCTTATCGCTCATCTCAAACAAGACTTTTTCCCCGTCTTTATTTTCTAACAGATTCTCACTTAACTTACGTTTACTTTCCTGTATTTTTATAATTTTTTCCTCAATTGTACCTTCTGTCACAAGTTTTATAACTTGCACGCTTTTTTTCTGTCCGATTCTATATGCCCTGTCACTAGCTTGATTTTCCACAGCAATATTCCACCACGGATCATAATGAATCACAACATCAGCTCCAACAAGGTTTAGTCCTGTTCCCCCTGCTTTTAACGAAATTAGAACCACTTGTCGCTCTCCAGCGTTAAATTTGTTACAAATATCAACTCTTTCTTTAGATTTCACACTTCCATCAATATAAAAATACTCAATTCCCATATTTTCAAGTTCTTTTTCAATTTCCTTTAAAGTTCCCACAAATTGTGAAAATATTAATAGTCTATGCCCATTTTCAATTATATCTGGCATTAAGTCACGCAATACTTCCAGTTTGGCTACCTCGCCTTTATAATCTTCTTTAAATAAAGTTGGAGAATTACATATTTGACGTAATTTTGTCAATATAGCCAGTATTTTCATCCGATTGTTTTCATTTTCGTTAAATTTCTTCATTTCATTTTTAGCTTTCTTTATGTACGACATATATAACTGTTTTTGCTCATTGCTCAATGTTACAACCATATTTGATTCAATTTTATCTGGCAATTCTGTGAGCACTTCTTTTTTTGTTCTTCTTAATAAAAATGGAGCAATAATTTCACGTAAATTGTGTATTTTGGAAGAATTTGGATTTACAATTGCTTCTTTATAGGTTTTTTTAAATTTTGTCAAATTATCTAAATATCCCGGTATTACAAAATCAAAAATTGACCACAGTTCTAAAATATTGTTTTCTACTGGTGTTCCTGTCAATGCAAAATTCACTTTGCTGTTGATTTTCATAACAGCTTTTTTTATTTGAGAAGTTGTTGTTTTTATATTTTGAGCCTCATCCAGCACTACTACATCAAAATCTCTGCTTTTGTACTCTTCAATATCATTTCTCAAAGCCTGATAAGTTGTTATCATAAATCCTCTTGATTTTTTGGATATAATTTCCTTTCTTTGGGCCGCCGTTCCTTCAATTAGAGTTGGACTTATCCCTGTAAACTTGATAATTTCTTCCTTCCAGTTATATAGCAGTGAACTCGGCACAATAATCAAAGCCGAAAAATCTCTGTTTTCCTGATAAATCTCATTTAACAGCGAAATTGTCTGTAAAGTCTTCCCAAGCCCCATATCATCAGCTAGAACTCCTCCAAATCCAATATCATACATATTTTTCAACCAATTAAAACCTAATTTCTGATACGGAAATAATTGTACATTTATGTTATGCGGCTCTATTTCCTGTCGATTTTTTATTTTATGGAACAAATCCTTAAATTCATCCATTTTTACAAGTTCTTCCTGAATATTTTTTGAAATTTGAGCAAGCTGTAAAGCTTTTATTTTAGAAATTTTATTTTCTCCAACTTTCAGATTAGAAATGGAATCTGTAATTCCAACCAGTTCTTCAATGCTTTTATTGGCAATTTTTACAAGTTCACCGCTTGAAAGCGTTATATATTTCTGTTCATTTTTAATTGCTTCCATCACAATTTCCACATCTTCAGTTTTTATCCCCTCAATGTCAAAGCTAACATTCAAAAAATTATTTTCCACCTTTTTTATTCCAACATGAACATCTATATTTCGTGCATTTTTTATTTTGTTATCCAGATGAATTTTTACCTTATCTGGATACTTTTTATTAATATATTCGGAAATCTTCCCCAGCCCTTCATAATTTACATTGTAACTGCCTTCCATCGACTCCAAATACATAAAAGAATAACTTTTCACAAGTTTTTTCAATTCCTCACATAATTGTGCATTTTTTCTGGGAATAAAATATTTCCCATTTTTTTCCAACGCACAAACAGTATTTGACAAGTTAATTTTTACAAGTTCCTTTTCATCAGTTTCTGTAACAAAAATGTCAATATTTCCATCCTCATCAGCATATTCGGCAACATTAATATTTTCATATCCCAAAACTGCCTTTAACTTCTGATTTTCATCACTAGAAAGCTGATTAAACAGTTCCGTATCTAAAAAATCAAATTTTTCAAAAAATTTTATTTCATTTTTATCCATTTTAAAAACTTTTGTTGTGTCGTTTGAAAAAGCGTAAAATGGACTATTTTCAGAAATTCTTTCGATATTTCTCATTGTAATTTTTTCATTTTCCAATACAAATAACGGTTCATACGAATTCATTATCTGCTTTTGCTCTCCCAAAAGAACTAGGCTTTTTCCTTTTTCCATAGCTATAAGCAGTCTATTTAAGAGCATTTCATACACTTTTAGCCCTTTTTTATCCTTAATTCCGCTGTCAATTACGCTTTGAATTTCTTTACTGTATTCGTAAATTGCATGGATTATTTTTTTATTTATATCATTGAAAAAATAAGTTTTTGGATTATAAGTAATTTTAGAAGTTACTTCATATTCTCTGTCTTTTACAACCGATTCGATAAATTTTAAAATATCTTTCACATAGTAAGTTTTCTTTAGCCCTGTTTTTAGTCTTAAAATATATCCCCGTGCATTATTTTCCTGATTATAATCATATCCATATTTATAGTCACTGTAACTTCCCTCGTCAATTTCAACTTCAAGTCGCATTTCCTGCTGTTCTTCCGCTTCGATATTTTGATTTTCCAAATGTAAATTATAAATTTCATTGATTTTTGCAGAAACACTTTCAAGATTTTCCACTATTTCTTCATTATTTTTAATTTTTTGAGTATTCTGGAAATCCATTTCGACTTTTATATTATTATCTTTTAAAGTATTTTCAGTATCCCCTTCAATAGTTTCAAATTTGACTTCCACACTTTTACTTTTTTTATCAAAATTTTGCAATTCTTCATTTTTAATATTTTCTATTCTTTCAGAGGTTTTATTTGATCTATCTAATTTTTTTATATTTATATTCTCGGCTTTTAATTTTTGGCTTTGTCGTAATTTATTTTTTTTATCATTTTCTAAATTTTGCTTAGCAACTTTTTCAGCTTTGGCTTTTTGCTCTTTTTCTTTAATTTTAGCTAATTTTTTATTATCTTCCTCAAAGTCATCTTCAAACATCATTTCAATATCGTCAGTTCCAATAACTTTTGAAATTTTTTCTGAATGGTCCGCCATCATTCCCAATGTTACAACGTGTTTGCAGCAATTTTTCTTATTGTTCTTAAAAAACATGCAATCACAGTCTGCTTCAACAAATTCACCTTTTTTCTGCTCCACCGTAATCGATGTCTTACAAAGGCTATTTTCCTTGTACTCACCTTCTACCGTCATAAAGTTCCCATCGGCAAAAAGTGCAGTTATATTCCCCAAACTTTTATTATAATATTCCTGTCCAATTACAAAAATACTTGGTGTTATCTGTTTTTTTAATTCTAATGAAATACTATTCTGTCCCATTTCTCTCCCTTACTTTTATTTATGCTCAAACTAAATGATTTTCATCATTATTATCGCATCCTCATTATTCCCATAATAATTTTTTCTTACAGAAATTTGTTCAAATCCAATTTTTTTATAAAGTTTTAGTGCTTTTATATTATTTTCATTAACTTCCAGCAAAAACTTATTTTCAGAAAAATGTATATTTTTAATTTCTGGATTTTTATTATTTTTAAGTAAATTTCCCATGCTTTCAGTTAATAATTTTTCACCAAAACATTGCCCCTGATATTCTTTTTTTATTGCAATTTCAAAAATATCTATGCTCTCTATTGTACCATAAAATGCGACATATCCCAACACATTTTTCTCAAATTTTTCATTTTTATTCAAATCTGTTTTTTCTTTTTGATTTTTTTCTAAAATTTTATTTTTATCTTCTTTTTTTAATTTCTCCACAAAAATATTTTCTTTCATATAATTAAATAAGCAGTATATCTCATACTGCTCACTTAACATCATTTCAGAAAAATATTTATCCCCAACTTTATTTTTAAAGTTTTCATTATGAATTTTAACCAATTCACTGACAATATTTTCCATTTTATTCTCCATTTTTTCTTTACCTTTATCAAACTCTTATTTATAATATTAAAAACGAACACATTTGTAAATACTCTCAAATTATAATAGCCCAATTCTAGTCAACGGCCACCATCTTACAAGTAATTCACCTTTAATTCTAGGTTCTGCCACAAGCCCAAAATATCTCGTATCTTTACTGTTTGAAGTGTTATCTCCCATAGCCATATAATAATTCTTATCAAGTGTTATAGTTTCACCATTCAACAGTCTCTTAAACAATTCATCATCATACTTAAAGTCCATAATTGGCATAACCATTTCATCTCTTCCTTCTACTTTTAAAGTAAATGTATAATATGTATTTGTCAATATATTTGTTGGGTTAGAATTAAATTCATCATCATTTCCAATTATATCTTTAAAATTCTTATCAGTTTTTATTAAATCCAAAAACTCTTTACCAGTCAGATTTTTAAATCCTTTTCCATCATAGTAGCTTTCCCAGTCTACTTGCCCAATTAAAGTATGGTCTTTGTCTTTCATTTCTCCAAATATTTTGTCAATTGCAACAATTTTATCTAGTTTTACTTTATCTCCTTTTTTAGGAATATAAATTTTGTTGTTCATAAGAAGTCCTTCTGGCAAGTAGGCTTTTTGTGGTGTTACCTTTTCCAAAACTTCTGATTTTTTATCATTTATAAATATAGCTCCACCAACAGTCTGAACTTTATATGAATTAAATTTATTCACTTCCTGATTATATTTTTTCAAATCTTCCCTATATTGTTGATTATCATCTGAAAAAACTGGATAACTTGGCTTATTATCAACATTGGAAATTTCAAATTCATTAATACTCATTTTACCTTTTTCAATTTGAAGCGTTGTTCCTGGTTCTCCGACTATTCTTTTTGTATACATCACTTTATCAGTCATCGGCTCTTTAAATGCAATTATTTGTCCAATTTTAGGATTTGAAAAATGATATTTCACCATATTTGTAAAAACTCTATCTTTCACTAAAATCGTAGGCTCCATTGAACCTGTCGGAATAACGTAATTACCAATATAAAACAATTGGATAACAGCCACTAGAATAACAGCAATCAAAGCATTATCAATTCTTGTTAAAGCTTTTCCAAATGTACTTCTTTTTCTTTCTTCCTTTGCAATTCTTTCATCTACTGAAAGATTGTCATTTGGAAATATCTTTTTAAATATTTCTTCTGTACTTTCTTGTTTTACTCTTGATTCTGTCAATATTTTTTCCAATTTCTTATTATCATGTGTGGCTTCTTTTAAAATCGAGTGTTCTGTAACTTTTTCCTTCGATAAATCTTTAAATAAATAAATAAGAATCAACGAAATTACAACATTTATTATCAAATAAATATAAAAATTTGTATCTAAAATATTAAACATCAATTTCCCTAAAAACAGCATAATTAAATCCAATAAAAAAATCCATTCATGCTGCATTCTAAGTACATAAAATACAACATTTAATCCAAAAACTCCATAAATTCCCCAAACCTTAATCCAAATATTTGGATCTTCAGTTTTATCTACAATTACAAAAAATATCGCCGATATAATCAACGCTACAACTGTTAACAAATTCCCAATCATAGCATTTTTTTGATTTTTCTCAAGTGAGACTTTTTGCAATATTTCATCCTCTTTCACTCTTATCCAATGGATAACCTGCTTTTCTTTAAAAAAGAAAAATAATAGAAATAACGATGCAACAATATAAAATGCTCCCCATAATAACATATTCATAATTTTCTCTCTCCTAATTTGTAATTTTTAAATTTTAAAACTCTCTTTAAAACTGAAACAATAAAAATTATAACATTCAAGTTCACTTTTAAAGTAGCAATTACTGAATTATACATAATTAAACTTTATTTTTTTTTAAATTTTTATTTGCCTAAAATATATTTAATACAGTAAGGTTTATTTTTTTATTAAAATATTAAATTTTTAGTCTGCATAAAAAATAAAAAGCTAGCATTTTGCTAGCCTTGAAGCTACTTTCTAATTTCTTTAATTCTAGCAGCTTTTCCTGATAAGTTTCTCAAGTAGTATAATTTAGATCTTCTTACTTTACCAATTCTCTTAACTTCGATTTTTTCTACTAATGGAGAATTTAAAGGAATGATTCTTTCTACACCGATTCCTGAAGATACTTTTCTAACTGTGAAGTTTTTAGCAACACTTCCACCAGAAACTCTGATAACTACACCTTCAAAAACCTGTATTCTTTCTTTGTTTCCCTCTTTTACTTTGTAGTGAACTGCAACTGTATCCCCTGCTTTAAATTGAGGTACATCAGCCTTCAAGTAATTTTTTTCTACTAATTCGATTAATTTCTCTTTCAAGAAATTCACTCCCTTCTTTCTAAGACATTCTTTCTATCTATACCAATCTTACCGATTCAAAAACTTTTCTTGCTTATAAATCCTTCACAAAACTGGTAGCAACAATAAAAGCGGAATATCTTTTATTCAATAACTTATTAAGTTTATCACATTTTCCATTAATTTTCAATACAATTACAAAATTTTTTTCAATTTTTTCAAAATTTTTAAAATCATATTCTTTTTTCCTAAAATACTTTTTTTAATCTAAATATTTCAAACTCAAAAATTATAATCTTTTTATCAAATATCTATATTAAATTATAAATTTTAAGCAAATTCAAGTTTATTTCAATTTTTCAATCCACTCAGCTTCCTTAAATCCAACCAGAACAAAATCCTTCCCTACCAAAAGTGGTCTTTTCAATACCATTCCATTGCTTGCAAGTAATTCAAACTGTTCATCTTCTGACATCTCTGCCAATTTTTCTTTTAAGTTTAGCTCTTTGTAAACATTCCCGCTTGTATTAAAGAATCTTTTTAACGGCAATCCACTTTCTTTATAATATTTCTTAATATCTTCCTTCGACGGTGTTTCTTCCACAATGTGCTTATATTCATATTCAATCCCATTTTCCTCCAGCCATTTCACAGCCTTTTTACAAGTTGTACATCTTGGGTAGCAATATACTTTGTTCATTTTTTATCTCCTCTTTCAATTTTAATTTTTAAAATCTAAACTTTATTAATTTAATCAATATTTACTGGTTTTTTTAGTCAATAACTTTCTGTAATTTATCACTTAGAACATGTGTTATTGGTTTTTTAGAAATTTTTGTTAAGTATTCTTTTTTTATTAATTGTTCTATATTATTTTTTAGTGTAGGTCTGCTCATATTTATTATTTTACATAGTTCTTTATCTTCTAAATCAGAATTAGAAAAAATATGATTTTGAATATATACAAACATTATATCTTTCTCCAAATCGCTTAAATTGAGATTATTCAAATAATTTCTCGAAAAATTCAATTTTTCTATTTTATCTTCCAGCATTTTAATTATGCTTTCCTGTCCTTTTTTTATTAGTTCCAACATGCCTATAAGAAAAAATGTTATTTCACCAAAATTTTTAGAATTTGAAGTATTCAGAAATAACTTTGAATATTTTTCCTTTTCAGAAAAAATTGCATAAGATAGTGACAATCCCGTAAATACATCTAATTTTCTTGCCAGGTACATTGAGAAAATCAGTCTTCCAAATCGTCCATTTCCATCATAAAACGGATGAATGTATTCAAAATAATAATGAGTAATACAGGCTTTTAACAAGAAATTTATATCTTTTTTATTCATAAATATTATTAGATTTTGAATATGCTTTAGTATCAGGTCTTCATTTGAATCGCCTAAATGAACATTTTTCATGCTCGAATCTGTAACATAAACCAATCCTTTTCTAAATAATTTTCCATCTAATTGATTCTCTGGATTAATCATAATTTCTTCACTAAAAACTTCATCGTATATTTTTCGTATTTCTTCTGCTGAATTAATTTTTTCAATCTTATTTTCTGTTATTTGCTTATATTTTTTTATAATTCCTGAAAATCTATATTTTTTATTGGAATTCATGCTATCATACACATCTTTTTTTGTTGTATGAACTCCTTCAATCCCATTACTTTTTATTATTTCATTAACCATAATTTCTCTTATACAATAATTTAAAGCCACTTTAGGCAGTTCGTTAGACAAATTTAAAATATCTCTACTATTTTGAATTATTTCATCTTGCAACATTAATACATTTTTTATTGGCAAAAAAAATAATTCCACTTCCTCTGAAACTCTTTCTCCTCGTAAAATTGGCGAAATATATAAGGATGTTTTATAAACACATGGATTTTCAAGTCTTTTATTCAATTCTTCTTCAATATTAGCTTTTTGATAGTATAATTTTGACAATTCCAAATAATTATTCATAAAAAAACTCCTATTTTTTAAATATTTATCATATTATACCTTATATTTTTAAAAAAATAAAGTTTTTTCAAGTTAATGCTAAAATTATATTTTTATAATTGAAAATTTTACATTTTTTCATTTTTTAATCCATAAAGTTTAGCGTAATCAAAAATATAGTCTTTTTTAGATATTTTGAATAAATTTATAATTAGAAATATAAAAAATATCTAGATTTTACAAAATTTTAATTAAAAAATCTCCATTTTTGCTCCATTAGACTTGTCTGACAATTCAATACACTTTATCTTTAACAATTGTGTTTAATTCCTTGCGAATAATATTTATTTCATTAGATACTCGAACCTGTTTAAAATACAACTGTTAAAAATTATAAAAATCTAGGGTTTGAGTAAAATAGTTATAGCTTCTGAGTTTAGTTTTAAGGCAGTTTTACTATATATTCAAATTTATATAATTACTGAACAGTTTCATTTCTTTCCAAATTGAAAAACTTCCTACAGTTGAAAATCACTCTCATAATACAAAACTTGATTCATATTTCCTTGCAAAAATTCAACCTTTTCCCTAATTTCCTCAGATACAAACGGCATTTTTATATCTGACAGAGTTTCTTTTAAAGTTTGTGTTAACTCCACTATCTGCACTTTATATTTATCGAGTTTTAAATCATTTGCCATTGATTTTATACAATCTTCAAGAGTTCCAATTTCATCAACTAAATTGATATTTTTGGCTTCACTTCCAAGCCACACTCTTCCCTGTGCAATTTTTTCAAGTTCCTCATCATTCATTCCTCTGGCTACCATTACATGTTCCTTAAACTCGCCATAAACTTCGTCCATATTATGAATTAATTTCTCTTTTGAATCTTCTCCCAGTTTTTCAAACGGATTCAGCATATCAAAGCCAGCACCTTTTCCAAATCCTTCCAAATTAATGTCTAACTTTTTCATTGTTCCTGCAACTTCAGGATACATCATAACAACACCGATTGAGCCTGTCAAAGTAAAGTTATTTGCAAATAATTTTTTTCCAGTTGTGGCAATGTAATAACCACCGCTTGCACATACATCTCCCATTGAAACATATATTGGCACAGTCAATTTTTTTAATTTCTTATATATTTTTTCAGAAACTAAGGCACTTCCACCAGGCGAATTTATTCTTAACACCAACCCTTTCAAATTCTTTATTTCTTTTAATTCTTCCAATTTTTCACATACATTTTCATAAGTAATATTTTTGTTAGGATTTTTCACATCAATAACACCTTCAAGATTCACTACTGCAATCGTATCTTTTGATTTTTCTTTTTTTTCTTTCAACATTCCTATGTAATCTTCAATCGAAACAGTGTCTTCCTCATAATTTATCCCAATCTCATCATAATCAACAACACCATCAATCAATTTATACTCCAAAGCCTTTTTCGTTCCAGCAAAAATCAAATTTCCAGTTAATATTTCATTTTCAATATCAATGCCTCTTTTACTTTTTACCAGTTCCACAAAATCTTCAAAAACTTTATCCTTTATATTTTTAATTGATTCCTTTTTCTCTTCTGACATTTGGTTATGGCTATATTTTTCTCCAGCCACCTTATAATCACCAATATGAAGCACATTCATCTTTATCCCAAACTTTTCCAGAAACGACTTCAAATAAAATTCCTTATGCAAATATCCCCTAAAAATAAGAGTTGACTGCCTTGTATCAAACATAAAAATCTTATCCGCAAGCAAAGCCTCTCTATATCGACTTTCCTCAAAAAGCGTACCTATTGCCACTACTTCCTTATTTTTCCTAATCTTGTCAAAAATTTTAGAAATTTCTTCCAGCTGTGAAAGTGTCAAATTTAACTTATCCACATCAATAATTACTTTTTTTATATTCTTATCTTCCGCAAGATTATTTAATCCTTGCAATATTTGATAATACGATAATTTCTCTTTCCCCTTTAATGCAGGCATAGCCACATCTTCCTTTAATTTTTTCACATCAAAAACAACAGTTTTTACTTTTTTTAAAGGCAATTTCTTCTTATTTTTTACTCTAAGAATCTTCTTTACAAAAATTAAACTTAAAATTACACACAAAATAAGCATTATTACTATTTCTAACAACATTTTCAAAATAAACATCATATCAACTCCTTCTTGCTATTATTTTTCTTTTCCTAAAATTATATCAAATCTTTTTTCAATATTTTGAGGAAAATTTGTTACTTTTTTATATTTTTTTACCATTTTCTGTAAGGATATTAAATTAAAATCAACCTTTAATTCACTAAACATCTGAAATATTAATGTCTCATTTTTTAACAAAAAAGTTATTGAGGAAATCATAGAAAACAAGTCATTAATTCCTATTTTATTTTTATAATCATTTTTCCCTATAAATTGATTTGGAAGAAAATTTTTAATATTCTTCAATTTCAAATTGTTACCTTTAGCTCTATAGGTTATTACTTTTAAATTATGGGCAATTCTATTTCTAAACTTTCTTACGATAGTAATTGAATTTTTTAATAGTTCTACTAATTCTTCATCTTTGAGTTGACTCGCATTATTACAATATTCTTTTGCTATCTCCAGCTTATCTTCTAATTTTAAAAAGGAATATAAATCAATAATGTCTGTAAAATTAACATTTTTAAATAATATCCAAGCTGGAATATGATTATGATATTTTTTATAATATTCTGTAGGATCATTTTTATACTTATTATCTGTTGCTACTGCCAAAATTGCTTTTAAGGTTTGATTTCTTTTTTCTCTTCTTTGAAAATTAATAGGCAAATAGTAGTTTTTTTCATTTAAATACTGTTCAATCGAAATTCCGTATTTCCTTGATATAAGGTATGCCATTTTTGTTTTAAATATATTTTCTACATAGACACTATACTTAAACAATGTATTTTGAATATTTTTATCTAATATTTTGAAAAGAAACAAATCTATAATATCTGTGTTTTCTTCAAATATTTCAGAATCTTTCTCAAAAAAGATTCTTTAGAACCATTAATCAAATTATAATATGAAATCGTACTTAAAAGTTCTAAAGCAAAATTTTCATTTTTTATATTTAGTTTATATTTATTTTTTAATATTTCTATTTGCTCTTTATAAGTTTTAAAAGGTTTATCATACACAATTTCTCCCATTTCCCCCTCCACAAAAAAATCCACTACGCATAATGGATTAGATAGTCCTGTAATAAAATTACATCTGACCAAGTTATTTTCTATGCATATTATAGTATAGAATTTTTCAATTGTCAATCATTTTTTTAATTAATTTTTTATAATTTACAGTTCAATTAACAACTTCTTCAATTCATTCATTTTATCCCTCAATTTAATAGCTTCTTCAAAATTAAGCTCTTCAGCCAGTTTTTTAATTTGCTTATCGAGCTTCTTGATTTCCTTTTCCACGTCTTTTTCGCTCTTATACTGCTTAATTGCTTTGTTTGCTTCATTTTCTTTTTTGATTTCATAGTCTACGATTGACTCTGCGATTTCTCTTACGATTGATTTTGGATTAATGTTGTTTTCCAAGTTGTATTTTTCCTGAACTTCACGCCGTCTGTTTACTTCGTCAATAGCTTCCTGCATAGAGCCTGTTATTCTGTCAGCATATAAGATAACATGTCCTTCCACGTTTCTTGCGGCACGTCCCATTGTCTGAATTAAAGATCTTCTCGAACGTAAATACCCTTCCTTGTCTGCTTCCAATATTGCCACTAATGATACTTCTGGAATATCCAGCCCTTCCCTCAGCAAGTTTATTCCAACCAGAACATCAAATTCACCTTTCCTCAAGCCTCTTATTATCTCTGTTCTTTCTAGCGTGTCAATGTCAGAGTGCATATATTTTACTTTTATTCCGTATTCCAAATAGTAATCTGTCAGTTCTTCTGCCATTTTTTTTGTCAAGGTTGTAACTAAAATTCGTTCTTTTCTTGCCGTTCTTGTTTTTATTTCATCCATCAAATCATCAATTTGATTTTTTGTTTCACGAATGTCGATACTTGGCTCTACAATTCCTGTTGGACGAACAAGCTGCTCTACAACTTCGCCATTTGAATGTTCCAGCTCGTAATCACTTGGAGTGGCTGAAATATACACAGCTTGTGGAACTTTTTCAAAAAATTCCTCAAATTTCAACGGACGATTATCATAAGCACTTGGAAGCCTGAATCCATTGTCAATTAAAGACTGCTTTCTTGCCCTATCTCCCTTATACATCCCATTTATCTGCGGAACTGAAATGTGCGACTCATCCAGAAATACGACTAAATCCTCTGGAAAATAGTCAATTAACGTATCAGGCGCTTCCCCTTCACTCTTTCCTGTCAAATATCTAGAATAGTTTTCCACACCTTTACAATAACCAATTTCCTCAATCATTTCCAAATCATATTTCGTTCTTTGCTCAATTCTCTGTGCTTCCAGCAGTTTTCCCTCTTTCTGGAAAAAATGCACTCTTTCTTCCATTTCCTTTTTTATTGCCTCAAACATCACTTTTGTATCTTCATTTGTCAAATAGTGAGTCGCAGGCATTATTGTGATTCTTTTTATATTTCTAATTTTCTGTCCAGTAAGCGTATTAATCTCTGAAATGCTTTCCAAATCATCTCCAAAAAATTCAAAACGGTATCCTGTATCCTGATAAGACGGATGTAAATCAAGAATATCCCCCTTCACACGGAATTTTCCACGCTCAAAGGCAATGTCATTTCTCTCGTATCTAAGTGAAATAAGCCTTTTTATAAGCTCATTTCTCTCAAATCCTGTTTCCACATCAATCGGAATCGATCTCTTTTTATATGCCTCTGGAGACCCTAATCCATAAATTGCCGAAACCGAAGCCACAATAATAACATCTCTTCTATTCAAAAGTGCCGCTGTTGCTGCGTGCCGCAATTTATCAATTTCATCATTGATTGAAGAATCCTTTTCAATATACGTATCAGTCTGCATAATATATGCTTCAGGCTGGTAATAATCGTAATAAGACACAAAATACTCAACAGCATTTTCAGGAAAAAACTGCTTGTATTCATTGTAAAGCTGTGCTGCAAGCGTCTTATTCGGTGCCATTATCAAAGCTGGACGATTTATTTTCTCAATAACATTCGCAACTGTAAATGTCTTTCCCGATCCCGTAACCCCAAGCAAAATCTGATCTGTAATACCATCTTCCAAGTTTTCCACAATTTTTTGGATAGCCTGAGGCTGATCTCCAGTCGGCTGAAATTTTGAATGTATTTTAAAATCCATCTCTATTTTTCTTCCTTTCAATACAAATCTTTTGGTTATTTATAAAAGTTTATAAACTTTCAAATAATACAATTTTTCATTTTTTATTTTTTTATTTTTTATTATTTTCTGACAAACCCCTGCTATAGTAATACTAACCCCCATTTAAATAACGAATTTATTACAATCTTTTCTAACAAAGGATAAAAAACAATTTAGTTGAATGATTATGAATTAGCTATCAAACAACCTTATTATAAAAATTTATTCCTATTTTTAAATAGGGTTTAATATAAAGATTGTTATTATTCAATTTTTATAATTATTTAATATAACCTAAAAATAAAATTATTTCCCATAACCCATTTCATCAAGAAATTTCTTATTCTTTCTCCATTTTTTCTTAACTTTTACCCACAATTTTAAATTAACCTTCAAATCAATTAAATGCTCAATCTCACGTCTAGCCTCTATCCCAATTTTCTTAAGCATAGTTCCATCTTTTCCAATAATAATTCCTTTTTGGCTATCTCTTTCAACATAAATATTTATATCATATTTCCTAATCGCAGGCTTTGTTTCCACATTAATAATTTCCACAGCCACGCTATGTGGAATTTCATCTTTTGTATGATGTAAAATTTTCTCTCTGACTGTTTCCACAACGATTTTATTTACTGGCAAATCTGTATAGTAATCTTCTGGATAAAACCATACATCATTTGACAAATATTTCTCAGCAACTTCAAATATTTTATGAATCCCAATCGCATATTCCGCCGTAAGAGTTATTATCTCATCAAATTCTCCCAATTTTTCACGAATTTCCTTTTTCTTTTCCTCAATTTCCTCATCCGACATTTTATCAATTTTGTTAATAACAAGTACAATTGGTGTCTTTACACTTCTCACATTTTCATTAACAAACATATCCCCAGTTGAAATTTCCTGTGTCCCATCCAGCATAAACATTATCAAATCAACATTTTCTAGTGCTTCTAGTGCCACATTAGTCATGTGTTCCCCAAGCAAATGTTTAGGTTTGTGAATCCCTGGCGTATCCACAAATATAAACTGATCTTCATTAATATTTACAATTCCCTTTATCTGATCTCTAGTCGTCCCAGCCTTATCCGACACAATCGCAACTTTTTCTTTCACAAGCTTATTCATAAGCGTGGACTTCCCAACATTTGGACGCCCAACAATTGTTATAAATCCTGACTTCATTCTTTCTCCAATTCTATTTTTTTAATTTAATTATGATAATAAATTTATTTAACAATTTATGTTATAAATTCAATTCTTAAATGTTTAACTAAGTAATTTTTATCTAAATAACAGTTTTTTTGGATAAAATAATTTGTTGTTAATAAATATTTTTTCTATAATTTATATATATTTTTTTATACATAAAAGGGAGCAGACACCATCCTCTTTTATTTCGCAATATTAGTTATTTTAATTTCTTCAAATTACAATATTTTTAGATATAGGCAAAAGTGCTACGCACCAATCCCAGCTTGTCTAAGTATTTTTAATTTAATTATAACAATTATTTTGATTAGGAAATTATAATTATTCAAAATAATCTGTAAAAACTTTAATAAGCAAAATTTCGTTAGAAGAAAAATAGCTGTTTGAGCTTTTGGAACAATTTTAAGTTGTACAAAGTTGTTTGTATTAGAATAATATAAATTCAAAAGCGAGTTCTATTTTTCTTTTATAAGAAAGTTTTGCGTTAAGCGTGGGTGCAGGGAGATGGCGTCTGATCTCCCTGCTTAAATAAACATAAAATAAAAAAACTAAAATAATCTAAACTTATGAAAATTACTTTGTTGAATATTTAAAGAAAAAACTTATAAAGTAATTTATTAAAAAATCTATTTTTTATATTTTTTTAACAAATTCCGATTTCAGTTTCATTGCACCAAAACCATCTATTTTACAATCAATGTTATGAATCCCATCATCGATTAATCTTATATTTTTAACTTTTGTCCCTCTCTTCAAGTCTGATGATGCACCTTTTACTTTCAAATCCTTAATAATTGTAACGCTGTCCCCATCCTGTAAAATATTTCCGTTTGAATCTTTTACAACATTTTCCTTACTGTTTTCTTCCCCATTTTCAGACCATTCGTAAAAGCATTCTGGACAAACTAGCATATTTCCATCCTCATAAACATATACTGATCCGCATTTTGGACAATTTGGTAAACTCATATTCTATCTCTCCCTTTCAAATTTTATTATTTTTTTATCATATCATTATACCACGAAACAGGAACTTATAAAATATGTTTATTATCATAATTTTCATTTATACTGCTAATAACATTCTCAAATCTATTTCTATAATTATTTTATTGCTTAGTATTAAAAGAACTTGAATACATATCAATTTTTGCAGTAAACAAGGGCATTACAAAAAATGTTATAAAAAATAACATTCCATAATATGCAAAAACCGTCCACAACGGTACTTTTCCATTGATACTAATTTGTAAAAGTGGAATTTTGCTTCCAGCGTAAATGAATCCTTCAAAAGCCTTAAAAATAACTTCTGTAATAAAAACTACTATTCCATTAAATAAAGATAATTTAAAAATATTTAAAAGCACTGCAAAAAATAAACATTGTATAACAACAGTTCCAATCGGTATTCCCACAATGTTTAGTAAAAATGAAAATAATGGCAGTTTTTCAAAATAATACAAAAATAAAGGAATACTCGTAATTTGTATTGTTAAACTTAAAAATATCAAATCTACAGTATTTTTCAATACTTCGTTTTTTATTTTATCCAAAATCTTTTTTTCATAAAATTTCTTAAATTCAGGATTGACAAAAATTATTGCTATAACAGCTGCATATGAAAGTTGCATAGAAATATCAAAAAGTGAATATGGATTTAGCACAATTATAACAATAAATGACACCAAAAGAGATTTTTTACTGTCTTCCTGCTCAAATAAAATCCTTGCCAAAATCATCATTGCTCCCATAATATAGGCACGCAAAATTCCTGGCGAGAATCCAATTAATGCACAGTAAAAAGTAAGTGCCACAAGTGCCATCAAATACTTAAACCTGTACCCTAGCAACAGCCCGTCCAAAATTTTCACAATTCCAATAACAACAAGACTAATATGAGTTCCAGAAATTACAATCAAATGAGCCAGTCCTGTATATTTAAACTTATCCTTCATATCCTTAGAAACCTCTGCCTTTTCTCCCAAAACTGCAGCACGTGAAAAAGCATACAAATTTTCTTCTGTTATAAACAAATTATCAAAAATCTCCAAAATATATTTACGAACTTCATTTAATCGTGATTCTTTATATCCTAATACTTTCCCTTCAAGCTTAATATTGCCATTTTTATTTACAACTTTTCTAATTTTGTACCGCATAAGATAAAATCCATATTCAAGCCCCTTCTTATTTTCAATGCTCGCTTGACTTTTCAAATATTTGTTATTAACCTTCAAAACACTTCCACGATTTCCGTCAATTTTCACATAAAGAGTCTTTTCACCAGAAAGTTCCCCCTTAAAAGTAACAAAATTCAGATAAAACACAAACAAAAAAATTCCTACCAAAATTAAAATCCCAAATTGCCAAGTTCTTTTCACTTCTTCAATTCCTATTTCTATATTAAAAAACCTTACTAAATTTTGTTTCCTGCGTGAAAGTTCAGATTTTATATACTTTTTTCTAGCTTCTTTTTCTCTGAATTTCTGCATTTCCAAAATATATTTGTCAAATTCCTTATTTTCAAATTTAGTTACATTTTCTTGAGTTTCATTACTTCCACTATTTTTATTTATTTTTGTATTCCCATAATTTTTAAAATTTTCTTTTCTATTCGTTTTTTTCACAATTTTACGAAATCTTATATTCTCAAAATCTCTTTTTTTACTGTTTTGTCTAGTTGCTGTATTATTCTCAACATTTCCCCCATTTTTCATTTAAATTTCCTCCTCCCACAAGTTAGCCTTTGAATAGTCATCCGAAAGATTAATTGGCTTTTTAGCCCTGTAAATACTTATAATCGGATATTTCGCCGCATTTATTGTGTTTGTAGAAATCCTGTAATAAATTTTTTCTCCCTTTTTATCCAGCAAATAAACGGAAAATCCTTTTTCAAAATTCCCTTCATTTGTGGTACGTCTTCTAAAATCAGCATTTTTATTAGAATTATTTGTCATATAAGATAAGCTGTTAGAAATCTCCATTTTATCGATAATATCCTTCTGCCCATTTTTCTCATCCAAAAAATAAGCTATCTTTTCAGATATTTTAAAATCCAGCACATATTCCTTCCTGTTGTGCTGTGCATACTGCTGAATTTTTCTAATAAACTGGCTGATATTTCTCTTTTGAATTGCAAACTCCTGATTCTGCCTCTGTTTCTGCAAATTCACAGAAACCACCGTAAACAAAACTGCCATAATTGAAATGTATAACAAAACCTCAATGAGTGTAAAACCATTGTTATTCCCCTTTATTCTCATTTTTCCCCCTTTTAAAAAATTATTTTTATATAAAATTTAATTTTTAATTAATATTATTATACATCATTTTTTGAAAAAATCAAATTATTTCTTTTTAAAATATATTTACAAAAAAATTCCTCATTCGATGAATAAGAAACTTTTTCCACAATTTTATATCTCATAACTATAATCAATATACAGATTGTTTCCTTCTACAATACAATTATTAAATACTAATTTACTATTTTTTTTAATTTCATATTTTTGTTTTATCTCAAAAAGTATTTGATTTTCAACTTCTACTATTTCTATCGCTTCACAATTTTGATTTAAAATTCTGACAAAAATGGAAAACTGATAATCTTCATAAAAATGTTTTATTCCATTTATTTTTATTTCCGAATCTCTTGGAGAAACCTGATTAATTGAATCAAGATAACTTGTTGGCATATTTAAATTTTCCAATTCTGCTTTGTTTATCCAAAATAATTTTCCGCCATCTTCATCAAACAAAATATCTGGAATAAATTTTATCTTACAAATATAAGGAACAATCAATATTTTTTTATTATTCACACTTAAAAAACAAGGTTCCAATCCTTTTTCCACATCCACTTTTATTTCTGATTCTTCCAAAAACTCTTGTTTTAATCTGCTTTCCAAATCACTATGACTTTTTTCCAGCTTTCCTCCCAGCAGTTCATATTCGTTCCTTTCATTCTGCCTCAATAAAAAATTTCCATCTATACTCACAATTCCTTTTACTGACACAGCATTCATAAATTTCCCCTTTTCCTTAACTAAATAATTATTCTCCGTTTTTTAAACAACTTTATTTTCCAAATTTTATAAACTTTTCTCTGCTTCATCAATAGTCTTGTAACCTTTTTCCAGTACAATATTTTCCAAATTATTTTCTGCCAAGTTTACATTATTTGTAACACAACTTTGGATATACTCGTAATATAATTTCAATGTTTTCACTGAATATGAAGACAACTCACCTTTTAAATAAGTTTCAATTGAAGTATGATTTGGTGTGTCAAATTCAGAATGAAGCGGTCGCCCTTTTGCTGTAACTTTTGGATATTTTTGTATTATTTCTTCTTCCCAATGCAAATAAATTTCTACTATTTTTTGTACCAGCTCTTCCTTTTCTGGCGAGATTTCAGGCAAGTAATCCTTGATTATTTCGTATTCTTTTGGAACGCTGTATTTCATCATTCTGGCATATTTGTCCTGAACAATGTTTTCACCACGATGTTTTGCCAAAATCAAGTCTTCCAGATAACTTTCCAAAATTTCATCAGGCAATGTTTCCCATTGGCTTCTTCTCATAATCTCAAATTCCTGAGGATTATCCTGACATTCTGCTCTTCCTTCCGTATGATGCACATTTTGAAAAAATTCCCATTCCCTTTTTAAAATTTGTCTAATAAAACTTTCTTTTTTGCTAATTTCTCTTTCCATTTTCGATTCTCCTATTTTAAAATCCAATATTCTTTAATTTTGTTGATTGTTTTTTAAACTTTATATTTTAATCCATGGCAGGATTCCAGTTTCTTAATTTCTCATCTTCTATTTTATTTTGCACAAAAGGTCCATAATCCTGTAAAAAGTCACTTGTTAATTGTCTTGGAACAATATCTTGATTTTTCATTTCCGAAATTACATCGGCACTTATTTCTTCAATAATTTGAAATTTTCGATTAATCGCACCAGTTGGCAATTTTACCAGTTCTTCAGTTAGAAAATAAGTTTTTTCTCCCAAAATTTTCAAATTTTTTAAAGCTCTTGGCATCCATTTGTAAAAAAGTTTATATTTTTTATTTAATAAAAAAATCATATGTATCGCCTCATTTATAAACTCAGTTTCCGCAAGCCTTGCTGCCACAATTTCATTCCTTTTCATGCACCGTAAATAGTTATACTGCCCAGATTGTGCCATTTTCATACATCTTGTGGCAATTTTGTTAAGCCGTATATCTTCTGGAAAATATTTTTCTAAATCATTTCTAATTTTTGTAAATTGTCCTGAATTATCCATAAAAATTTCTCCATTAACCGCCGTTGCTAGCAATTCTTCTGGGATTAATCGCCAATCATACAAATTATCAGGTGCCTTTACATCTCCCAAAAACTTGAAAAACCAGTCTTCCATATTAAGGATACCACGCCGTCCATCTCCAAACTCGCTCACATTCAATGCTCTAAATCCCAAAAATTCCTTTGGCAATTCATTAAGCCTTTTTTGCAAATTTAGTCCATATTTTTCATAATCTTCTGAACTTAGCCAAATACAGCAGGACGGTCCAAAATCATGATCCTGTGAAATCTCATCATCAAACCCAAAACACTCCGAACCTTCCCCCGCAAGTCCAGCCGCCATTTTTTCAAAAACTTCTGGAAATTCACTTTTTATAACTGGAAGATAAACTTCTTCAAAATATTTTTTAGAAAGTTCCAGTCCTTTTATTTTATT
The DNA here is from genome assembly GCF_030644325.1 of Leptotrichia sp. HMT-225. NCBI lineage: Bacteria > Fusobacteriati > Fusobacteriota > Fusobacteriia > Fusobacteriales > Leptotrichiaceae > Leptotrichia > Leptotrichia sp. HMT-225. The sequence continues at coordinate 1,866,086 of NZ_CP130323.1, forward strand.
TGAATCCATTTTTTCTCCTTCTTCCATCTAAACCATTTTTTCCTTCACAACTTCAATATTTTCCAAAATATTTTTGTAATTATTGCTTTCTTTACCAAACGTCTTTTCACAAATTTCAGCACTTTCTTCAAATAATTCCAATGCTTTTTCATATTCATTTTCTGCAAAATAAAAAGTTGCCATATTGTTAAGGATTGCTGCATACAAGTTATGAGTTTTTCCAACTTCCTTTTCGATCAGTTCCAGTGATTTTTGCAAGTATTCTTCTGCTTTTTCTTTATTTTTTACTTTCAAGTAAGGCTGTACAAGGTTACTTAGCGTAATTGCATACTGAATAGGATTTTCTCCAACTTTTTCCAATACTTCCAGACTTTTTTCCTGCAACTCAATCGCTTCCTCGTATCTTTCAAGCTCCTGATAAAATAAAGCCAAATTATTGCACACGCTCGCATAAACATAGTCATTCTGCAAATTATTACTTTCATAAATTTTCATAGTATTAAGGTACATATCTTCAGTTTCATCATATTTTTTCATAAACCTGTAAACTTCAGCTAGGTTCAGGCTGCAAGTCGCATACGGAATACTGTCCTTGCCATATTTTTTCTCAATAAAGCCTTGTGCCTTCAGCAAAGCATCTTTTGCCGTATCAAACTCTCCAACATATTTAAGAGTTCCCCCAACTTCATTCAAAATTTTAATATTTTCATCACTTTCCTCACCAAAAACATCTTCTGTAAGTTCTGCTAACTCCTTTAATACTTTAACCTCTTCCACAACATTCCCCTGTTGCATAAGTTCTTTTCTCAAGTTTGTCAATTCATTTATTCTAACTTTTTTTTCAAATATATTTGACATTTTGTATTTCTCCTTTATCTTAGAATTTATTGCTTAACTTTAGTATTACAAAAATATAATTTGAATACATTTCAATTTTAAATTTATTATTTATAACAAAAGTTTACCATACAAAATTACAATCTGCAACAGTATTAAAAATAATTTTAAGATTTCAAAATAGTTTTACTATAAAATAAAATTATGTTGTTGAAATAAAAAAACTCCTATTATATAATTAAAATAGATTAAATATTTTTATAGGAAAGAAGGAAAGATAAAATGAATAAAGAAAAAATTGATTTTAAGTACCATCATATAAAGCATTATAAATATCAGGCACAATCAAAGAAAACCTTGATAACTTCAATTTTGCTGACACTGTTTTTTGCTTTAGTTGAATTGTTCGGCGGAATATTTAGTGGCTCGCTTGCGCTTATTTCAGATTCATTTCATATGTTTTCGGATGTTGTTGCACTTTTGTTCAGCATTATAGCAGTATTTTATTCAGCCAAAAAGCCAAACAAGAATTTTACTTACGGATTTTTGAGAATTGAGATAATTTCTGCATTCATAAATGGACTGGCTCTTATGATAATTTCAGTCGGAATAGTTATTGAGGCTGTAAAACGGCTTTTCAATCCAGAGCATGTTGATTTTTTTACAATGTTCACAATTGCAGTAATCGGACTTTTGGTTAATATAATACTTATGTTTGTACTTATGAAAAGTTTGAAAAAAGAAAAAAATCTTAATGTGAAAAGTGCTTTGTGGCATTTTTTAGGCGATACGTTAAATTCTGTTGGAGTCATAATTGCGGCGATTATTTTGAAATTAACTAACCTTGTTATTTTTGACATAATAATAAGTGTGATTATAAGTGTTGTTATTTTTACTGGCGGATTAAAAATTGCAAAAGAGGCGTTTTTTATCTTAATGGAAGCTGTTCCCAGTGATTTAGACATTAACGAAATTCATGCTAAAATTTTGACAATTGATAAAATAAAAGATATTCATGAATTCCATTTATGGAATATTTCTGAAGAAAATATAAGTATCTCATTTCATATTTTACTTGATGAGTACGATGGTGTAAATGATTACGAAATTGTAAATGATGTAGTAAAAATTTTAAAAAATGAATACGGAATAGAGCATGTGACAGTTCAAATTGAAAATCCTGAAATAAATCCACATCTTTAGTTCTTTTTTTAATATTGCCTGAAATCAAACTATAAAAGAAAAAACATAGCCTTCAGACTTTCTACTAATCTGTCAGCTATGTTTTTCAATTAATTAAGAATAAATTTTGTTATCTTCTTGTGCAAGATTTTTCAATACCATTAGGTCCTCTATAAATGGCATCTTTTCCACCTTTAAAGAATTCTACATTTCCATTTTTAGAAACATATCTTGATCCACTACCTGATACTGCTACTTTAAGATTATAAACATTCCCTGCTTTAGTCACTACTCTAGCAGCATTTGTTGCTGGATAAGAAACTGTTATTCTTTCAGAACCGCAAGTATATGATTCTGAAGCTACCTTTCTTGCAGCGGGTCTTTTCTTAGCTGTTGCAGCAAAACTCATTCCTCCAATTAATGTCATTACAGACAATACTAACATAGATTTTTTCATTAATTTCATCTTCATCATTCCTTTTCTTTAAATTTTGTTTCAACAGTAATGTACCATATAAAACTGTTAAATTTCTTATAAAAAGCTATTTATTTAAAATGAAATCATAATAAAATTCCTTATATCCAAATCTTTTTAACCTGCAATTGTAAAACCTAGCTAGATACCTCTATTTATAGATGTTTTACATTTAATTCCGATTTATATTTTTCCAAAAATTTTTTAACATATCTCATTAAAAATAATGATCTTGCTAATGAAAAAACGATGAAAGATAACCATAATCCATGATTTTGATATGCCGGCACCACTGTAAAATACAATATCAGGAAAATTACTAATGATTGCAGCATTGAATTTCTTATATATCCTGTTTCTGTTGCTCCTGTAAAATTTCCATAAATTACTAATCCAAAACTTACAACTATTGGAAATATAACTATCCACGTTTTATATTGGTTTGCAGTGTTTATAACTTCTGCATTCTTTGTGTAAAATAATAACAGTTTTTCGCCACCTAAAATAAATGCTGTACTCAAAAAGGCTGAAATTATAATGCAAAAATGAATTGATTTTCTCATTACCCATTTTAGTTTTTTAAAATCTTTCTCTCCCACTGCTATACCCGAAAATACGCTTGAAGCATTGGCAAAGCCGTCAAAAATGTATGACATCAAATATTGAACCTGAAATAATATGGAATTTGCAGCCAATATGATTTTTCCATTGTGTGCAGCCTTTTCCAAAAATAAATTTGTTGTTACCAAAAGACATACTGTTCTTAATACTAAATCCAAATTTACCGCTCCAACCTTTTTTACTTCAGCTTTGTCAAAAATTTCTTTTAAATTTATGTTGTATAAAATCTCCTTTAATGAAAAAGTCTTTAAAATAATAAAAACTGATAAAAGAGTTGTTGTTATTTGAGAAATTAAGGTAGCAATTGCCACTCCCGCAACATCCATTTTCAGAACTTTTACAAAATATAAGTCTAGAGCAATATTTACAAAATTTGTCATAAGCTGCAAAATCAGACATTTTTTTATTTCCTTACGTCCCATTATCCAGCCTAAAAATGTATAATTTAGAAGCACGAACGGTGCTCCCCATATTAAAATATTAAAATAGACTGCTATATATTTCGTAATTTCCCTGCCAGCATCAAAAAAATGTGTAAATCCCCATAAAATAGGTTTTTGACACAAAACAAAGAAAATTCCTAATAAAACGGAAATTAACACTGGACGTACTAGAACTGTAATTTCTTCCCTTCTGTTGCTTTCTCCAAAAGCTTTTGCAGAATATCCCGATGTGCTAACACGTAAAAATCCAAAAAGCCAATAAATTGTATTAAAAATCGTTCCTCCAAGTGTTACTCCACCTATAAAGACTGGATTTGAAAGATTTCCTACAACTGCTGTGTCAACAGAATTTAGCAAAGGAACTGTCAGCGTTGACAATGTAAATCCAAATGCTAATTTCAGATATTCCCAGTTTCTAGTTTTTTCTATATTTACACTTTTTTTCATCTTCCTCCTTGAATTTACAAAAAGCATTGTTATTTCTAGTAATTTTCAGGAAATAAAATTCTTTCTACACCTTCAATTATAATGTGTAAAATCATCATGTGAACTTCCTGAATCCTGTCTGATGTTTCTCCAGGAATTATGAATTCATAGTCACATACTCCCTTCAATTTTCCACCATCTTTTCCAAGTAATGCCACTGTTTTTAAATTTCTTTCCTTAGCTGATTTAACAGCTTCAATTATATTTTTAGAATTTCCCGAAGTTGAAATTCCAAAGAAAAAATCACCTTCTTGCCCAAACGCTTCCACGCCTTTTGCAAAAATAAAGTCAAATCCATAGTCGTTTCCAACGCATGTAATATGCGAAGAATCACTAATACTTATAGACGGCAATGCTTTTCTATCATTTCTAAATCTTCCTGTAAATTCTTCAGCAAAGTGCATTGCATCACAGTTACTTCCACCATTTCCTGCAATAAGCGATTTTTTACCATTTTTGTACGCTTGTGCCAACTCCTGTGCAATTTTTTCTGTTTTTTCAATATTTTCCTCATTTTCCACAAAAGTCTTCACAGTTTCAAAAGCTGTTAAATAAGAATTTCTGATATTTTCTTTTAACACAATTTTCCTCCTAAAATTTATTTATAAATTATCTGTTTAAATTACTATTTATTTTTTACTGAAAATAACGCTGGTGTAATTTTGTAATCCTTCACAAATTTCACAAATTTGGAAATTCCAGGTTTTTCGCCATTTTCACGAATATAAGCAATTTGAAACTTATCTTCAGATTTTTCAAAGTTATGAATTACTTTTAATGTGCCTTTTTCGATTTCCTCATAAACGCTGTAATATGGCAGAACGGCAAAACCAAGACCACTTTTTATAAGGTTTTTCATCGTTTCGATACTTCCATTTATGACAATTCTGTTTTCAAAATTAAATCCTATTATTTTTTCAAATAAATCCAAGTATTTGCTTGTCAATACAGTATCTCGCTTTAACAGCTGCATTTCCTTTAATTCATTGTAATCTGATATTTTTTTCCCTGCCACAACGACAAAAGGATATTCCTCAGTTTCAATAACTTTTATTTCTTTATCTTCAATGAAATATTCCTCCATTAAAGCAATGTCAACTGTTCCTTCTTTCAGATGTTTCACAAGGGATTCACGATTTTTGATATACAAATCAAATTCAATTTCAGGATTATGTTTCTTAAATTCCACCATAATTCTTGGCAATACAGGCTCTCCAATATTATGAGTCGCCCCTATGCAAATTTTCCCTTTGCCATAATGCGAAATTTTTTCCATTTCCTTTTCCACTCGCAAAATCTTGTCAAAAACATCCTTTGACATCCGATAAAGCTCTTTTCCCGCAAAAGTCAATCTAAAATTTTTAGAATTTCTTTCAATAAGCTGGATTCCAAGTTTTGTTTCCAGTTTTTTTATTTGTATTGATACCGCAGATTGACTTATAAATAAATTTTTTGCAGCTTTCGTAAAACTCTTTTCCTTGCACGCCTCAAAGAAAATTTTTAAATGATGTACATCCACACTTATTTCTCTCCAATCATATATTCTTTGTACTATTATAACTCATACATATATTTTTGTCTAGTAAATAAAACATTGAAGAATGAAAGAATTCATTTAAAAATTACTTTGTTTAATGATTAGATTTTTTTGAAAATATTTTATTCAAAACTTTAAATACTTGTTTTAAAATGCATAAATATTATATCATTATTTATTTTGACAATCAAATTATTTTTGTTTTGTTGTAAATATCTTAAAGTAAAATAATAATTTCAAAATACGTTTTAATTATTTCTATCTATCAAAAAATTATAGAAAAATCTAATATTTTAATGATAGAATACAAACATTAACATAATTAAATTTTTAAAACTAGGAGGAAAAATGGTAGAACAATTATTTAAAGAACTGTCTTTATTGGAAGAAGTTGAAGCAATTGCATTAGGAGACTCACGAGCGGGAGAAAATTATGATGAAAAATCAGATTACGATGTGTATCTTTACGTAAATTCCCCAATTAGTGAAGAAAAAAGAAAAAATATTCTACAAAAATTCTGCAGTTATATGGAAATTGGAAACAGCTTTTGGGAATACGAAGATAATTGTGTCCTAAATAACGGAATCGAAATAGACATTCTTTACCGAGACATGAAAGATTTTATGAAAGGTATCGAAAGGGTTGTTGCTGAATATCACCCAAGCAATTCTTACACAACTTGCATGTGGCACAATCTAATTACTTGCAAAATTTTATATGATAAAAATGGAACTCTTGAAAAATACAAAAATAAATATACCATAAATTACCCAAAACAGCTAAAAGAAAACATCATAAAAAGACAGCTGGAATTAATAGACTCTTCAATGCCAGCATACCCAAACCAAATAAAAAAAGCAATTTTAAGAAAAGATTTTGTCAGTATAAATCACAGAATAACAGAATTTCTAGCTTCATATTTTGACTTATTATTCGCAATAAACGAGATAACACACCCTGGTGAAAAACGTTTAATTCAACTTTGCAAAAAACAATGCAAAATTTTGCCTGAAAACTTTGAAGAAAATCTAAATTCTCTTTTTTCACATATGTATTCAGAAGAAAATCAATCTTTATTAATGAATGATATAGAAAATATTGTAAATAATATAAAAAAGATTTCTCGCTAAATTTTTAAATAGTTTTTTTATTACAAACAGCCTAATATTTATTTGACAAACTAAAACAATTTCAATTTATATCTAAATTATTCAGTTAAATTAATAAAAGGGTAACTTTATTTTAGATTTTTCCTTTTTTTAAGCATAAAGAGTATCAGTTATCGTCCCTTTCACATCGCAATAACAGTTATTCCTATATGCTTTACATGTTTATGAGTTAAATGTTTAGGTGATAGTGTTATGCACTAATCCCAGCTCGTTTGATCATTTAATATTGTAATTTAGAATAAAAATAATATAATCATAATGTTTTAAAACAAAATTTAAAAATAATATCTATTTTTTTATTTATATAGTAATCATCTACTTAATTTAAAAAAAATTCACTATAAATATATTTAATTTATACAATAAAAAATTAAAGGAGAGCACTATGATAAGAACCGATGACGAAAAATTTCTGAAAAAATTGAAAGAAAATATCAATATTGAAAGCTTAAAAGGAGAAGAAAAAATTTTTTCATATGTAAACAGGGATTATCTTTCAGGAGATAATAAAAAATATATGAATATGTATGATAAATTATCGTTCTGGTATGATTTTGGTGAAAAATGGATAGGACTGCTCAGATATGGGAATACAATTTCTGAAATGAGAAAAAATCTTATGGAACATCTGGAATGGAAAAATGGTATTTCTGTTTTGTACGTTTCCATCGGTACTGGAAAGGATTTAAATTTTATTCCACAGAATGTTGATTTAAAATCTTTAGATTTTACAGGTATAGACATTTCCCGTGGTATGTTAAAAAAATGTCATTCAATTTGGAGAAAAAAAACAAATCTCACACTAGTAAATTGCTGTGCAGAAGATTTACCTTTTAAGGACAATGTTTTTGATATTGTTTTTCATGTAGGAGGAATTAATTTTTTTACTGATAAGGCTCTGGCTATAAAAGAAATGATTCGTGTATCAAAACCTGGTTCAAAAATAATGATAGCAGATGAAACCGCAGATTTTATCGGAACTCAATATAAGAAAAGTATTTTTACAAAAAATTACTACAGGAATACAGATTTTGATTTAAGTGAAATTCAGAAATGCATACCTGAAAGTGTAAAAGAAAAGAAGACAGACTTTTTATGGAATAACAGATTTTATTGTATTACATTCAGAAAATAGATAAAACAGTATTTTCATTCTCAACTTTAAGATAAGAGGTGTTGTTTTAGAAAAAATTGGCACAATTAATATTGCAATTTAAGTTAAAAAAATCTTTTATCTGAGTATTTATAAATATTCTTTTTAAGAAAAATAAAAAATTTGACAATAAATAAGAATTTTGATAACATTTACAGGTAGAATAAAAAAACTGTGAAAGAAGGAGAGTATATGTCAAGTATTATAATTCCAAAAAATTATGATCCAAAATACGGGATTATGGAAACAGAAATTGCTATAAAAGTGGCAAAAGACTGTTTTGAGAGAGAGCTTGCGAAAGCATTGGACTTAACAAGAATTTCTGCACCTATGTTCGTTAGAAAGTCAGCAGGAATTAACGATAACTTAAATGGCGTTGAACGTCCTGTGGCTTTTGAAATGCTGGAAATGCCAGACACAACATTGGAAATTGTGCATTCACTTGCAAAATGGAAAAGAATAGCACTGAAGCAATATGGGGTAGAGGCTGGAAAAGGTATTTATACAGATATGAATGCCATTAGAAGAGATGAAGATCTGGATAATACACATTCAATTTATGTGGATCAGTGGGACTGGGAAAAAGTTATTTCAAAAGAAGACCGAAATTTGGACTTTCTAAAAAACACTGTAAAAAAAATATATCAAGTCTTTTTAAATACAGAAAAAGAATTGACAGACAAATTCAATAAATTTGAAAAATTTTTACCAAAGGAAGTAACATTCATTACCTCACAAGAACTGGAAAATTTATATCCTGAATTGACTCCAAGTCAAAGAGAAGATAAATTTGCCAAAGAAAATGGTGCAATTTTCATTATGCAAATTGGAAAAGTGCTGGAATCAGGAGAAAAACACGATGGACGTGCTCCAGACTATGATGATTGGGAATTAAACGGAGATTTGATTATGTGGAATCCAATTCTTGACAGCTCGTTAGAATTATCGTCAATGGGAATCCGTGTAGACAAAACAGCTCTGGAACGTCAATTGAAGGAACTGAACTTGGAAGAAAGAAAAACTTTTGATTTTCATAAAATGCTTTTAAATGATGAATTGCCATTGACAATCGGGGGAGGAATCGGACAGTCAAGAATTTGCATGTTTTTATTACAAAAAGCTCACATTGGGGAAGTTCAGGCTTCAGTTTGGACTCCTGAAATCGTAAAAGAATGTAAAGAAAATGGAATTAATCTTTTATGGTACTAAAATAAAAAATCTGAAATGAAAAAAAAGTGAATTACTAATTAATTTTAGTTTTTCACTTTTTTATTAAACGGGTTTTGCTAAATAAAATAATACTATTCCTCTGTCCTGCACATATATTTCTTAATAACATTCCTTTCAATATTTTTTTACATTCCATACGTTACGTCATTTCCATCTTTATCCTCACAACGAACATTTCCATATTGCTTATAACAGTGTATACCTCTTTCTCTTCGATACTCTGTAGCTTTTTGCCACTCTCTTGGATCAAACAATTCACATCCAGTCAAACTTAATCCCAGCAAAATTACTGTTAAAATTTTAATCAAGTTTTTCATACCTTTTTACACTTCCTTTAAAATATTTTAGTTATTAAAATTATACTAGATATTTTTTATAATATGCTTTCATTATCGTTTTTTTTTTTGATTAGAATTCCATTATATAATTTTAATTTTAAAATATTTTCTATTTTCCACAACTTTCAATAAATTTATCAAAAATCTCTTGCATTTTCTCATTGCCACGAACTGCCATCATTTCAGGATGCCATTGTACTGCGTAAAAGAATTTATGATTTTTATTTTGAAAAGCTTCTATTATCCCATCATTTGCTTTTGCAATAGCAGTCAAATCATTTCCCAAATCTTTTATCATTTGATGATGATAAGAATTAATTCTTGTTTTTTCACCAAAAATTTCAAATAAAATATTATCCTTTTCAATATTTATATCGTGCGTAGGCAGGTCAGGAAGCCACTTTTGCATGTGATTAATAGTTGTTCCTGTATATTTTACATCTTGATACAAACTTCCGCCAAAATAGATATTTGCAATTTGTAATCCACGGCAAATCCCAAAAATAGGCTTTCCAGTTTTCATAAACTCATCCAAAATTGTAAGCTCAAATTTATCCCGCTCTGGCGTAATGCTCCCAACTTCCTGCAGACAGTCCTCTCCATATAAAATCGGATCAGGATCTCCTCCTCCAGAAAGTAAAAGACCATCTAAATGCTGAATTTGCTCGCTTATAACTTCCATATTTTCTGTTATTGGCAAAATAAACGGTATTCCTCCAGCATTTATAATCGCCTTGCTGTAATCCACAGAAACTATTGTCTTATGATCATTCAGTCTGTTTGGGTTTAATTCCAACGAAGTAGTAATCCCTATAATTGGTTTTCTTTTATTGTTCATTTATTAAGTTCCTTTCTTTTCTAACTTTTGCTATTATTTTTTATTTGAAATTTCTCACTCTTCCAAAAAAATCAATAAAGTTCTTATAAGTTACCATATCAATTTCATTTTGAGAATATCCTCTTTTTTTCAAGGCTTTTTTTACATTGCCTAACTCTGTAACATCGTGAAGACCAAGAAGTCCACCAGCTTCTTCTCCTTCTGGAGTATAATACTCTGCAAAGTCAAGTCCAAATCCAACTTTATCCAGTCCAATTTTTTCAGCTACATACTCTAAATGATTTAAAAGCATTTCCAAATTTTTCTCATTTTCATTCTGACTGACAAAATTATGGTAACTGTTCATTCCAACCATTCCCCCTTGTTCACCAATACACAAAATTTGATCGTCAGTTAAGTTTCTCATTGACGGACAAAGGCTTCTGGCATTAGAATGTGAAGCAAAAAAAGGCTTTTTAGAATGTTTGGCAATATCCCAGAATGTTTTATCGTTGGCATGTGAAACATCAAGTAGGATTCCCAATTCATTGATTATTCTCACAGCGTCAATTCCAAGTGAAGTCAATCCCCTGTTTTTATCTCCGCTCTGCCCTGTTGCAAAAGCGTTTGTTTCATTCCAAGTCATTCCAATATGTCGCACACCAAGCTGATTTAATAAATAAATATAGTCAAGTTTATCTCCAATCCCTGGAAGCCCTTCTATCCCAAGCATAACTCCAAACTTTTTATCTTCTTCCTTAATATTTTCCCAATTTTCAAAAATTTTAAAATCAGATGGCTCTTTTATAACCTTTATCAAATCTCTTGCGTGATACAATTCCTCAGTCATTGCTCGCAAATCTGCAAAAAAATATTCTTCAGCATTCTCCACTTCATTTACATTCAAATAAATAACAAAAATCCCTCCAAAAAGCCCTCCTTTCAAGAATTTTTCCTTATATTTATTTCTGATAACATCTTTATTTCTCTTCTGATATTCCCAGAAATTATCTGTCCACACATCTGCATGCATATCAAAAAACATTGATTTTTCCTTCTTTCTAAGTAAATTTATTTATACTGTTTTCTGTACTTCTATTTTTCAAAATAAATTTCATTCTTATTTTCATTAATTTTCAAAGTACATTTTGCTCCCATCGGCATTGTTACCAAGTCAGGCTTTTCATGTCCACTTTCAAGTCCATAAATTACAGGTTTTTCATAATCCTTGAAAAAATCTTTTAAAAAGTCCATTAACTCATAATTTTCCCCATAAGTATTTTCACAGCCTGCAAAATTACCTAACAAAACTGCATTACAGTCTTCAAATTTTCCAGCATATTTCAAATGTGTCATCATTCTGTCAATTCTGCTGATTTCTTCTTCGATTTCCTCAATAAAAAATATTTTTCCTTTTGTATCAATTTCATAATCTGTTCCTAAAGTTGTAACAATTATTGAAAGATTTCCACCAGTTAATTCGCCGTTTATTTTTTTATTTTCAAAATCCTTTTTATACAGAAGTGAAGTTTCTTTTTCTGTTCCAGTTTTTTCATCTATTGGATTTTCAAATAACCATTTTTCATCTTTTTTCTTATCCAAGGCATTAAAAAAAGATTTTTTTGTAAACTCATTAAAATCATTAAACATATTCGATTTTACCATAGGACCGTGAAAAACTCCCAAATTACACTTCTGATTAAAAGAAATGCTCAAATTTGTAACATCGCTATAACCCACAAAAACTTTAGGATTTTTCTTTATCAATTCATAGTCCAGCTTATCCAAAAGTTGTGAAGCACTAAATCCGCCCTTCACACAAAAAATTCCTTTAATTTCATCATCAGAAAAAGCCCTGTGCAAATCTGTTACCCTAATTTCAGGCGTTCCCGCCATATATCCTCCAATATTCTCAAAAAGGCTTTCCCCTAATACTGGCTCAAAACCTAAGTTTTTAATAGTTTCCTTACATTTTTTAATATCTTCTGCAAAAATAGGTGAAGAAGTACATACTAAAAAAACTTTATCTCCTTGCTTCAATGGTTCTGGAAAATTCATCCTTAAACTCCTTTTTATTTTTTTCAACTTTATATCTTTATACTTAACTGTGTTTATTATTTATTGAACATTCTTGTTTTGTCAATTTCAATTTTAAAAACAGCCTTTGTAACGATTTTTCTTATACTTCCAGAATTATCAGTTTCAGAAATATTAAGTTCAGGCTTATGCACATCATTTGGAAAAAATACGAGTACATCTCCTGTTCTCATTACTAAATCAAATTCTTTTTCACCTTCCAAAATTACTAAATCCTTTTCCGAATCAAAGCTCTTAACTTCCATATTACGAATATTACTAATTGCAACTTTTTCAGTTCCATTAATCATGATTTGTACGTCCAAATATTTTTTGTGACTTTCCCAAATTTTCTCATTTTCTTGTTTTGTAAAATATTTTCCTACATTCATTTTAATATCATTATATCCTACATCATAACTCCCATGTACAAGTGATAAAATTTTATTTCCATTTCTTTTCGCATATTCAATACAAAATTGAATATCCTTTGCCAAACTTTTGTTTTGCACTTCATCATTCATATTTGTAAAAATCATTTTTTACACTCTCCTTTAAAAAATCACAGCTAATTCTTAACTGTGATTATACCCTTTTTTATTAAGAATTTCAATAAAAAAACTTATTTAAAACTTTATTTACAACATTTCAATCATTTTTATCTTTTTCATAATTTCTTTTTCCAAAATAATTTTATCAATTTTACTTTTTAAATTTTCATCATAAAAGTTCTCAATTACTGCAATTTCACTATTTCTATTCAAATTTTTATCCCAAAATTTTTGAAAATATGGACGTAGAAATTTATTTATTTCAAGTACAGCCTTCATTTCTCCTTTATATTTCACGATATTTTGCAAATGTTCCAAAACAAGTGATTTTGTTTCATCAAAAGTTTGAATTGTGTTTATTTTACCAATATTCAGAAATTCCCTTGTTTGTGGAATTAGCCAAGGATTACCGATTATGCCTCGTGAAAGTATTATGCCGTCAAGGTTGCAGGAGGCTATTTTTTGATGTATTTCAGAAGGCTCAAATAAATCGCCGTTTCCAAAAAAATCTATATTTCTTGGCATTTTGCTTAGTTTTTCAACAATTTCCCAGTTGGCAGTTCCAGAATACATTTGCTTTTGAGTCCGTCCATGCACACAGATAAAATCAAGATTATGCTTATTTGCCAAATTCAAAAATATTTCAGGATTGTTAAAATCTTTATAGCCAATACGTATTTTTATAGAAATTTCAGCACCAATATTTTGTGTTTCAAAAAGAACCTGATCAACTAAGTTATAGTTTTCAAGAAGTGCTGAACCTGCTCCGTTTTTTATAATCTTAGGCTGTGGACATCCCATATTTATATTAATTTTTTTAAATCCAAAATTTTTCAGTTTTAAAATTCCTGAAATCAATTCTTCCTTATCTCCGCCAAAAATTTGTGTTCCAGTTCGCTGTTTATCATCACATTTTAAAAGTTCATTTATTGTAGTATCATCTTCACGATTTAATAAATTAGCATTTACCATTTCTGTGAACAAAAAATCTGGATCAAATTTTTCAAGTATCTTTCTAAAGGAATAATCTGTAGTACCAGCCATTGGGGCAGTATATATTTTCATTTTTTCTCCTACTTTTTTTTATTTTATATTATACACTTAAACTCTTTAAAAATCAAACTAAAAACAGTTTTTTTATATAACAGGCTAAACTTAATAATTCTAGTACATTTTCAAATTTTAAGTAGATTTTATTATTCTCAATTAGATTTTGAAGAATTATAAAGTATTTATAAATAATTATTTTTTATATTCCAGATATAAAAACGGTTATTTTATTACTTTTTTTAAAAACGTAAAATATTTTTACAAAAAAATGTTGACATTTGAAAAATTATGTTGTATAATTATGTTGTAAAAAGAAATGAAGTTATTAGATGCATTATAACAGGAGGAAAAAATAGTTATGAAAGCAAAAATCAAATTATTTCTATTAGCTTTGGTTCTTATGTTGAGCTGTACAAGTTGTGCGACACTTTTAGGAGCAGCTTTTGGCGGAGTAGAGGGAGCTGTTACAGGAGCACTAATAGATAGCGGATATTATTAATATTGTTAAATCAAGAAAATTAAAAAAAGTAAACAAGGAGTGATTTAAGATGAAAAAATTGATTTTAGGAATCTTTTTAGTATGTGGGATGTTGGGATTTTCAAGATATGTTGTAAGTTGTAGGGTTACAGATGTTAATTATAACTCTTCAACATGTAGAAGTTTAGATTCTGGTAAATACTTTACATTTACAGATGGTATTTTTGATAGACTTGAAGAAGGTTATACTTATACAGTTGAATTTTATGGAAATGGATATAACAATTTATATTTAGAAGATGCTGAATTCGTTGACTAAATAAAAAATTTATAAAATGATGTTATAGAAAACCCTTGTAAGAAATAAAATTAAAAAGCACTTGGAGAAATAACTTAAAAAGCTACTTTCTGAGTGTTTTTTATTTTTGAACATTATAAAAGGATTTGTTAAAGAACTTTATTATTTCCTTTGAAATTAAGTAAAGCTAAAATTTGACATTTATAAAAATCATAGTATAATGAATATAATAGAAGAAATACTAATAATTTTATAAACTAAAAATTTTTTAACTATTTAACAACTTTAAGATTATTGATTTCAATAAAAATTTAATCGTGAAAGGAGCAATGGATGAAAAAAATTTTATTATTACTAGTGGTACTTCTATCTTTATTCTCATGTGAAAAAAAAGAAAATAACATTTCCTCATCTAGCATCGAAAAACCTATACAAAAGGAAGAAACAAACGAAGAACAAATTAAAAAAATGGTTAATGTCTGGAATGAAGCCTCAAGTAATGCTGACTTTGATACCTTAGAAAAAATTTTAGGAGATAAAATTGAATATTATCAGTCCTCTGTTACTAAAGCATACTATATTTCAGATCAAAAAAAATTTTTTGCAAATAATCCTATTTACGGACAAAAAATAAAAGGAGACATCACTGTTACTCAAATTTCCAATAAGCAAGCAAAAGCTGAATTTATCAAGGAAGTTACAACTAAAAAAGGTACAAAAGAATATCCTTCCTATCTTGTTTTTGAAAATGTAAATGGCGAATGGAAACTGATTTTGGAAAGCGATTTGATTTCTGATAAAAATGTTGAAAATAAACAAAAGCATGTTTCTGAAAATCCTAATAAATCCACATACAAATATGATGAGCCAGTTACAATAGTTGGAACTTTTGGAATTAAGGAATTTGAAACAGAAACGGGAATTCAAAAACCGTATGTTTTAAAATTAAGTTCGCCAATTACAGTCGTAGCAAATGGAGGAGATGAATTTAACGAAACAGAAACTAACCAACGCACAATCCAAATGGCTCCTTCAGAAGAACACATAAACTATTTAAAATCACACAATGCTTACGGTAAACGTATTCAAGTTACAGGTTCATTTTTTCATTCTCATACAGGACATCATTTTACACCTGTTTTAATTTCTGTTTCTGAAGTTAAAATCTTAAATTAATAAATACAAAAATTAGCTGTTTTATTTAAAGTAAGACAGCTTTTTTATTTACCAAATTTCAAAAAAATAAGTAATTTATAAAACCTTTTTTAAAAACAGAAATTTAATTGCCTAAAAAAAATATATAATTAGGTATTGACTTTTTTAAAAATATAAGTTACAATGAAAATATAATATAATACAGAATTTTATTTACTGTTTAATAATTTTGGTATATATATTCTTTAAAGGAGAGGATTATTATGAAAAAAAATAAAAAATTAATGTTACTTGCAATTTCATTAATTGCTTTATTAAGTTGTACAAGCAATAATTCAACAACTGGAATTGGAAAAAGAGGTATTGGCGGAACCAGTAGAACTGGTGGAAATAATAGTGGTATCGGAAATTCATCAGTTACCAATCCAAATTCCCCAACTAACCCAGCTGCTCAAAATCCTGCAGCACCATCATTAAGTCCAAATGCAAGATTTCCAAAAATAAATCTTAGTGCAATTCCTAATTCGGAATTAGACATTTTTGCATATAACATTGCTGGAGAAAAACTAGATGTACCTAAAACTGCCAGCAGAAATCACTATGAAGTTAAAGACAGGGAAATTGGATTTTACTTGAACCGTTCAGCTACAAAACCTCTTACTATAGCTGTTCCAACAACAATGGATGTAAAAGCAGGCGGAGGAGCAATGGCATTTTTTGAAGGAAATAGCGTTTACAGTGGAAACACACACTTTTTTACAGATCCTCAGGAAGCCGTTAAGCATTATTTCACAAAACTTATAAACAATGCTGATAAATTGACATTTAATATGGAGCCTAATTCATATTTGTTCGTACTTAAAGGTGTTGAAGTAGAATTGTCTAAAACTGATGTTTCAAATCTTCTTGCCAAAATTCCTGCAAATCAAAGACCAACAATTAATGGTACTGGCTATAAACTGGTTAAATTTGATAATTCCAGACTTCTTGTAGACAAAGATGTAAACTTGGATGATCCTAACGACTTGTATAATAAAGTAGATGTTACAAATTCTACTTTCACTATTAATTCTGGTAAAACAATTACTGGAACAAAAGACAATCAAATTGGAATTAAAGGATTGTATGGATTTGAATATGAATTTGTTCCAAACGATATGAATTATAACCGTGGTACTATCGATATGAAAGGTAGCAACTCAATCGGAGCATACGGTACTGCGTCAAACTTTGATAACCGTGGAAAAATTTCTGTTGGTAAAAACTCTGTTGCAGTTTACTGGAGTGCAGAATCTGAATTTGACTATGGACTGCTTGGACCTTCTGCTCCTATTCCGCACAACTCTGCAAGAAACGATGGAGATATTCTCCTTGGGGAAAATTCAACAGGAATGTATATGGACAAGCCTTACTATGACAACAAAGGATTTATTACAAATTTAAGCAATGGAAAAATTGAAAGTACAGCACCTAATGTAATTGGAATGTGGTCAAATGTCCGTAACCAGAAGAAAGATCCTGCAGCTTCAGATACTCCACAAGACGTAATTGGAAGTGTTGGAGAAATCAATCTTTATGGAGATAAGTCAATCGGAATCTACGCTGGCGGAGACGGTGCCTATAATGTAGAAAATCAAAAATATTTTGGTTCTACTGGAAAAATCAGAATAGGTGATTCATCTGACAGAAACAACCCAAGCATGGGAATGTACAGCGATAATCCAAATGCAAAAATGATAAATAACGGAATTATAGAAATCGGTAAAGATTCAATCGGTATGGCAGGAATCAACGGAAATACTTTAGAAAACAAAGGAACTATCAGCATCACTAAGGATGGCGGTATCGGAATGTACTTGGCAAATGGTTCTAAAGGTACAAACAGCGGTACGATAACAACTGTTGGAACTCCAAAAGATGCAATTGGTGTAGTTGTAGGAAAAGATTCTGAATTCACAAATAATGGTAAAATCCACATTGAATCTGCTGGCGGTGCAGGAATTGTTGTTGCTGGCGGAATAATTAAGAATTATGGAGATATTGAAGTTAGTGGCGGTGCCGTAAGAGACCGTGTAGACAACACAAGAACTATTAAAGTTCTCTCAAACAAAACAAAACCAATCAACGGAGATTTGGGAGTTTACGTAGACACATTAGGAAAAACAAAACCAATTGAAGGTCTTTCAAACTTAGGATTACAAAGTGCAGATTTATTAATCGGTGCAGAAGCTACTGAAAAAACTAATGCTACTGAAGTAACTGTTGGAAATGATGTGCTTGATCCATTTAACAAATCTATTCAGTCAAGCAATATTGCAAACTGGAATGTAAAAACAGGTTCTTTAGTATGGGAAGCCGATTCAGAAATTAAAAATAACAAAGTGGAAAAAGTTACTTTGAAAAAACAATCCTATGCAAAATTTGCAGATAGTGAAACAACTGCAGAAGTGGCTAATGGGCTAGATGAAAAATATACTGGAACTGTGGCAGATTCAAAAGATAAACAAGTATTCAACTACTTAAATACATTGAGCGACAGAAAGGCGTTGGCAAGAACTTATCGTGAAATTAATGGAAGTCAATATATCAATGTTCAACAAAGAATAGCACAGACTGATGATATTTTAGACAATAAACTTTCTGCTTTACAAAAAGAAAATGCTGATAAATCTGGACATCATGTTTCTACTTTCTTTAACAGGGATAAACATGAGGCAAGAACG
Source organism: Leptotrichia sp. HMT-225 (assembly GCF_030644325.1). NCBI lineage: Bacteria > Fusobacteriati > Fusobacteriota > Fusobacteriia > Fusobacteriales > Leptotrichiaceae > Leptotrichia > Leptotrichia sp. HMT-225. Next base: position 1,884,706 of record NZ_CP130323.1, read on the forward strand.
CCAGAATTAGCAGATTCAAACAGCTCAGCTTACGGAATTTCATATTTATTCAATAATGCTGATGCAAAACAGGGAATTTATGTCGGAACAGTTATTAACAACTTCAAATTTAAAGACAGTGGAAAATCAAAAGAAAATGTAACAATGTTTAAATTAGGTGCTTACAAGACATTTGACTTAAATAATCTTGAATGGACTTTAAGCGGAGATGGATTTGTTTCCAAAAACGATATGAAGAGAAGATTTGTAATCGGAAATAATGTTTATGAAAACAAGGCTAACTACAATGCTTACGGATTTGCAATTAAGAACGAATTAGGAAAAACTTTCCAAGTTGGAGAAAATGTTACAGTTAAGCCTTACGCTGGTCTAAAACTTGGCTATAGTAAATTTTCAAAAATTAAGGAAAAAGACGGAACTTTAAATATGGAAGTTAAAGGAAGCAATTACTATTCTGTAAAACCATCTGCAGGAGTTGAAGTTGGATATTCCGCTCCAATTACAGAAAATACTAAATTCAAGGCATCTTTAGGACTTGGTTATGAACATGAACTAGGAAAAGTTGAAAGCAAGGCAAACGAAGCTAAATTTACGAACACAAGCACTAAAATTAACTTAAAAGGTGCAAAATACGAAAGACGTGGAAACTTCAAGAGCGACGTAAAAGTAGGATTTGAAGCAGGAAACTTTAATTTCACAGTAAATGGTGGATATGATACGAAGGATAAAAATTCACACGTTGGTGTCGGACTTGGTGTTTCATTCTAATTTATTTTATATTTGATTTTAAAACAGGGACAGAGAAAAATTTGTTCCTGTTTTTTATTTAAAAACTATCTCATTTTTTCAAAAAATCTAAAGTTTTTATTCTAAAAATTTAAAATTTATCAATTTTTTTTACTAAAACATTTAATTCCTCAAGATAAAATATTTTCAAAGTGAAAATAAACTCAAATAATAGAATAATAGAGTACAATATATTGAAAATAAATATTTTCTTATTAAGGAGGAGTCAATATGAAAAAAGTATTAGCAATTATTCTATTATCATTATTAACAGTAGTTTCTTGTACAACTGCTACTGATGGAACGAGAAAAGTTAGTAAAACTGGAATCGGTGCAGGAATTGGAGCGGCTGCGGGAGCTGTAATCGGACAAGCTATAGGAAAAGATACAAAAGGTACATTAATTGGTACAGCTGGAGGAGCTGCAGTTGGAGCGGCTATTGGAAATATTTTTGATAGACAAGAAAAAGAATTAAGAAATAAATTAAAAGGAACTGGAGTAGACGTAAAAAGAACTGGAGAAGGTGAAATTAAATTAACAGCACCTGAAAATATTACTTTTGATATAAACAGTTATGTAATTAAACCACAATTTAGAAATACACTAGATTCAGTAGCAACTGTATTAAAGACTTACCCTGATTCAACAATCGTAGTATCAGGACACACAGACACAACAGGAAATGATGCAATTAACAATCCACTTTCTGTAAATCGTGCAAATTCAGTAGAATCTTACCTTGAGTCACAAGGTATTTCAAGCTCAAGAATAACTTCACGTGGGTATGGAAGCAAACAACCAATCGCAAGTAATTCGACAGAAGCTGGAAGAGCTCAAAACAGAAGAGTAGAAATTGCTATAATCGCAAATCAACAATAATCTTTAAAAATTTTTAGGGGTTTTTTCAAATTAAATTTTGAATTAACTCCTTTTTTTACGAAGTTTTAAAATGATAGTTAGTCTTTTTGAGATTGAAAAAAATATATAAAAAAAATAACTTTATAGATGAGTCTAACTTCTTACTCTCGTTTTAAACTAAAATTACTATAAATTTAGGAGATTTTTATGAAAAAAAATATATTATTAAAATTTATGCTGTTAATCGCTATTTTACTAAGTTTCACATTAAACGCTGGAAATAAAGAAAGTTTTAACAATTTTGAAAAATTTTCATTTAGAATGTCAAATAACCCCGATTATATAAGCTACAGAATAATATCAGGAAATGGGAATAAATATCCTGTTCAACTAAATGGGGGAAATTATCTGGCTTTCATGCCTTCAAGATATGCTGCAGTTAATGTTTATGAATTTTTATCTGATACGTTGAAAAAAGATTTTAAAATTATAAAGGTAAATAAAAAAGGAAAAATAACGGATCAATCTAAAATTATAAAATATTCGTCAAATGATTTTTTTCTAAACTACAAAGACAATGTAGATTTTCAGAAAGCTGAGCTAAAGTCGCTAGGAATGGTATTTGCAGGAGTAAAAAATGTAGGAATAGGAGAATATAAAATAACTGCTTATGGAAATAAGGGAATTGCTGGAGGAATTGACAGTAAAGGGCTAAATTGGTTAAACTTGGCATTTATTCCGACAAATTCAGCATTTTATATAAAAATGACAGGAGATAAAAATTTGGTGTCGAGTCCAAATCGTGACTATAACAGTATTCAATATACATTTTCAGTTGAGAATGGAAAAGTAGTGGCTGTGGATAAAAAAGGAAAACATTATTTAACTATTTATCAAAAAGATAACTCTTTATTTGTAGATATGGCGAAATATAATCTTGAATTTCGTGTAAATCAGTCTGAAAATCAGTTGGAATATTGGATAAATCATAAATTAAAATATGTGGAAAAATATCAGATTATGTAAAAGTAAATCCATTATTTAAATGGGTTTAGTCTTAGAATATTTATAAATATAACAAAAGAGGGGATTTTACTCCCCTGCCATTTCTTTAGACTTTTCTGTACAAGCCTTAACAGCTTCCATTACAGTTCCTCTAAATTTACCATCTTCCAACACCTTCAAGGCGGCAATTGTAGTTCCTCCTGGAGAAGTTACCTCATCTTTTAAAATTCCTGGATGTTTTTTTGTTTCAAGTATCATTTTAGCTGAGCCCAAAACTGTTTGAGCAATGATTTCGTAAGCCTTGTCTCTTGGCATCCCTTCCAGTACCCCACCATCTGCAAGAGCTTCCATAAATACGTAAACATAGGCTGGTAAAGAGCCACTAATTCCTGTATAGGCATGCATAAGTTTTTCCTCAATTTCAATACTTTTTCCAAAACTATTCAGTAATTTAAAAATCATACTTTTTTCATTTTCCTGAATGTTATGATTAAAAGAAACTGCCGTCATTCCTTCCATCACTTGAGCAGGTGTGTTTGGCATAGTTCTAATAACTTTTTTGTCAGTTCCAATAATATTTTCAATAAAACCAATGCTAATTCCAGCAGCAATTGATAAAACAATAGTTTTTTCTGACAAGTCATCTTTTATTTTATCCAGTACTTTTGGAATAATATTTGGTTTTACAGAAAGGATGAGAATATCGCTTTCTTTTGCAAGTTCGTTTTCATTTTCTGCTTTTTTTACACTGTACTCTTTTGATAATTCTTCAATTTTTTCCTTGTTTAAATCAAAAATAGCTATATTTTTATTTTCAAGAAAGTTTGAAGATGTAACGCCTTTCAATATAGAGCTTCCCATATTTCCTGCTCCAATAATTCCTAATTTCATTTAATTTTGCTCCTTATTCTAATATAAAAAAAATTATTCTAGAAATTTTAAAATTCTAATTTAAATACACACTATTTGCTATTTCTAAAAATTTTTGCACTTCTTTTATAGATAGTTTCGTTATTTCCTAATTTTAGATTTGTAAGGCATGCTACTACAAAGAAATAGTCAGAAAGTCTATTGATATATTGAAGTCCAACTTTATTTATTCCTTCATTTGCTTCAATTACAGCAATCATTTTTCGTTCCAAGCTACGAGTACTTGTCCGCATAAGATGAAACATGCTCGAAATTTTACTTCCTCCTGGAATGATAAAACATTCTAATCTAGGCAGCAACGGAATATATTCATCCATTCTCTGCTCAAGCCACTCTACATCACCAATTTTCTGCTTGTATTCTCGTATCCCTTCAGGTACTGCTAAATCACTTCCACAGTCAAAAAGCTGCTGCTGTATATTTTCACATTCTTCACGGATTTCCCCAAGCACGCTATTTAATTTTTCATCTTCACGAATTTCTGCCACAATAACTCCAAGCAGTGAACAGACTTCATCCATCGTTCCATACGCTTCTACTCTCACATGAGTCTTACTCACACGTTCCCCGCCAGCAAGTCTTGTAAAACCTTCATCACCATATTTTGTGTATATTTTCATAAATATCAACTTCCTTTAATATATTTTTATTATTTTGCAATAATTTTTTAATTTTTTAAATTTCATATAAATTATCTATAAATTCATCAAAATTATCCGCTATTTTTATAACAAATGTAAATGCGTAATAAAAATAAATTCCTCCATTCCCTTTGTGTAAAAGAAAAATTTTATCTTCTTTATTTTCAATTAAATCAAACGGAATCAAATCATCTCTTAATTTTTCCTCATTATCTAATCCAATATGAGGAGAGTGTTTCCAATTTTCCACACATTTCTCTAAAACTCTATCTTCAAAGAATAATTGCCATACACTTAATAATTTTTTATCGTCAAAAAAGGCTTCTATTTCTTCATTAAACATTTCTTTTTCTTCTTCATCTTCCAAATCGTAAGCATCTTTATACATTTCACATAAATTTTCTTTAATTTTTTCATAAGTTTCATTTTTTAATTTATAACCATATTTTCCAGAACAATAAATAGCATCATTTTCTTCTATCAATTTTCTGTATTTATTTAATCCCAATTTATCAAGTAATTCTGTTGATAAATATTTCCTTTCATCAAAATTTTTTCTTTTATCCAGTTCAAAATACTCCATCATTTCTTATATTTTCTCCTATTAATTATTATTTCATTCGCTAACAATTTCCATGCTTTTTCTATAAAATATTAGACTAATATTTACTTTTTTTTATTTTTCCAATAAACCCACTACTTCAATATGCCCAGTCTGCGGGAACATATCCACAGGAGTAACTTTCGTTAATACATATCCATTTTCAGCCAAAATCTTCACATCTCGTGCAAAAGTGGCAGGATTGCAAGAAATATAAACAATTTTTTCAATTTTATTTTTTATAACACTTTTTAGGGCAGTTTCCTCGATTCCTCGTCTTGGCGGGTCAAAAACTATTGCTCCGACATCTTCTCTCTTCAAAATTTTTGGGAGTTCTTTCTCAACTTTTCCATTTACAAATTCTACATTTTGAATAGAGTTTTCATAAGAAGTCAGTTTTGCGGCAAGTGTTGAACTTTCCACACTTTCAATTCCAATAACCTTCTTTATGTTTTTTGAAAGCATCATCGCAATTGTTCCAGTCCCTGAAAATGCGTCAATTACTGTTTTTTCGTAGATTTTATCAATATTTTTATTTTCTCCATTCAAAAAGTTTATTGCAACATCGTAAAGTTTTAGTGCCTGTTTTTTATTAATTTGGAAAAATGAATTTGGATAAATCTTGAATTTTAATCCTTCCATTTCCTCTTCCAAATACTGGCTTCCAAATAAATGGACATTTTTACCTAAAATTACGTTATTCTGTTCAGTTTTTACAGAAATATAGATTGATTTTATGCAGTCATTTTCATCATACATTTCTTCCAGCACCTTTGAAAGCTGATTATACTGCGAATTTTTATTTACGACAACAACTATCATAACTTCATCTTTTTCATTATTTCTAACCATTATCTGCTTCAAAAATCCAGTATTATTCACTTCATTAAAAACTTTAAATTCCTTTTTTGTACCTGCAAAACTATTTACTTTCTGCAAAAATTTATCAATAATTATTTTGGCAATTTCTGACTTTAGAAGACTTTCTTTAGCTGAAAATACATTGTGGGACTTTCTTGAATAAAATCCTGTCTGAATAATTCCATTCTTTTTGAAAAATGGTTCAGCCGTCTTGTTTCTATAATTAATTTTTTTATCACTTCGAATAATTTTGCTAATTTTTACCTTTTTCAAATCAATTTCAGCAATCTTTGTCAACACTTCTTCAAGCATTTTATCCTTATATTCAAGCTGTTTCTCATATTTAAGCATTCCAAAATCACAGCCATCAAAATCCTCAAAACTAATTTTGGACAAATCCTCAATTCTGTCCTTTGATGGTTCAATTATCCTAGTTATAAGCCCTCTTGCATACGACTTTTTTACCGAGATAATCTCCACTTCCAATTTATCTCCTGGCACACTCATCGGTACAAATACTGTAAATCCATCAACTCTTCCAAGGCCTTCTCCACCAAACACTATTTTTTCTATTTGAATTTCTAGTTTTTGCCCAATTTCATAATTATTTTTTATTTTATTCATCTCATTCCTTTTTTATTTCAAATATTCTTTTCAAATATCCAAATAAATTATTTTTTATTAATTTTTATATATTTTGATTAATAAATATTTTTTCACATTACTATGTTTTTTCATTTTTATTTTCGTAGGATTGCTCATTGCCGCAAATCCTACAACCTATGGCTAGTCTACGACATTTTTCTGCACTGACAAAAAACTCGCTATGCTCAAACAGTTTTGCCAGCACAGAAAAACGCTCCGACGGATTAATTTATACTAAACTCTGTCTAAAAAAATAAGAATTATATCTTAAATTACTTGAAAACATAAGGCTTGTATAATTTATTAGAAAAGTTTCTAATAAATTCGTTATTTAAATGGAGATTAGTATAATTATAATTTCTTTATCAAAGTAATTTCTATAATTAAACTAAAAATGTCGTGATTTTTTGGATTGAAAACGACTAAACATATTTATGTGTTTCATTTTTATAGCAATCTAGATTTATCTAAATAATAAATGTCTAGACAACTTTCTTGGGAATATTTCAAAAAATACATAGACAAGCTGGGATTAGTGCGTAGCACTTTCGCTAATATCTAAAGTATTATAATTAAAATAACTAGTATTGCGAAAAAGGGTATGGCGATTGATGCCCTTACGTTAAAAAATTTAAAAATATAAATAGGAAAAATAAACATTAATCAATAAATTTATAATAAAAAAACTTTTATTTCAAATATTCTAAAATATTTTTCAATTGCAACCCCATTCCGATTTTCAAGCTTTCCTCATCAATATTAAATTTTGGATGGTGCAAATCATAAATTAAGCCTTTTTCTTCCACTCTTGTTCCTAGTCTGAAAAAACACCCGGGGATTTCATTTAGGAAATAACTAACATCTTCAACATCCATTCTAGGCTGTTTTATTAATTCCAGAGCATTTTCTCCGTATAAGTCAACAATATTATTTTCTACTTTTTTTGTTATTTCTTCGTTGTTAATTACAGGAGCATAGCCACGCTTAATATCCACATTTACTGTTCCGCCTAGTGATTCTACAAATTTAGGCAGGTCTTTTTCAATTGTTTCGATTATAAATGTTCTTGTTTCTTCAGACATTGTTCTTGCAGTTCCTTTCATTTCGACTTTATCGCAGACTACATTATCAGCAAAGCCTCCATTGAATGCCCCGATTGTAATTACTGCTTCTTCTCTTGGATCAATTCTTCTGCTAACTATTGACTGCAAGTATTCCATAACTTTTGCTCCGATTAAGATTGCATCAACTCCTTTGTGAGGCAATGCCGCGTGGGCAGAAAATCCGTTTATTGTAAGGTGGATTCTTGCTGATGAAGCATGTGCTTTTCCATATTTTATCCCAATTTTCCCAAGTTCTATTTCTGGAGCCATGTGCAATGCAAAAAATGCATTTATTTTTCGATTTTTATCATTTTCAAATTTTAATGCTCCATTTTTTATCATTCTATCAGCACCGCCAGTTGTTTCTTCCGCAGGCTGAAAGAAAAATCTCACTGTTCCATTCCATTTATCTTTGTTGTCTGCCAAAATTTTTGCTACTCCAAGTTGAATAGTTGTATGTGCATCGTGTCCACAAGCGTGCATTTTTCCAATATTTTTTGACTTATATTCAACTTCATTTTCTTCGAAAATTGGTAATGCATCAATATCCGCACGAGTCGCAACTGTCTTATTTTTAATATTTTCCTTATCATTATAAATTGTCGCAACAACTCCTGTATTTATAATCTCAGAAAATTCAATTCCATTTTCCATTAAAAAATTTTTTATAAATTTACTTGTTTCAAATTCTTCATCTCCAAGTTCAGGATTTTCATGAATAACTCTTCTGACTTTTACCATTTCATCATAAATTTTATCAACATTTTCTTTTATAAACTCATTTATTCCTCGTGAATCCATTTATTCTCACTTCTCTTTCTAAAAAATTACATAATTTTATTATATCAAAAAATACTATCTTTGTAAATTTTTGAAAAATAAATAGACTTGTTCGAAAACTATATGTATTTAAGATTTGATAAAATAAATGTTCTGAAACAAAGAGGCTTAACCTCTTGTAAAAATAAAAAAACTTAAATTGTCGAATACATCTATAAATAACTTTAATATAATTTTTATTTTTTTAAAATAAAATCTCTAGCCTTTTCAGCAATATTTTTTTTAGCAAAAAATATTTGTATAGAATCAAAAGATTTATTAAGAGTAAAATTTAAAGAATAATAATTTCCTCCTCGACTAAGAAATTTATCAACTTTCACATCATAAATCCAAGAATAAGGGATTATATATGCGGGATAAACACAAAACAAATATCTATTTCCAAGTTTTAAATCACTTTGCAACATTATTCCAGTTCTAACTATTCTATCAGAATTAATAAAATCTTCTTTTGCATAAGTTAAAAGGTTTTGCTTATCTAAATCATCTAACATTTTAAAAATTCTTTTATTTTCTTTCTTTCTCATAAACAATGCAAGTAATAATAGAAAAAGTATAACAAACCATAAAAAAATTGGAATACCAAATTTAGTAAGCACAGAAGTTATAGGGCTTATGGAAAAATCAGGATACTCCTTTACAAATTCCAGTTCTTCAAGATACTCTAAATATCCACCAAATAAAATATATACAGTGTCTACTATTAACAAAAAAATTTCTATACAATAAATCGGTTTTGCCGCCCTTTCTATTTTTAATATGTTATAAAAAAATTCATGTGGCTCCAAATCTTTTAAATTATCATCAATTTCTACGAATACAGTTTTTTTTATTATTCTTTTTCTTGCTGCTAAAGCAAGAAATATTGATAAAATAAAAATTAAGGGTATAAACATTATCTCGCCAATCATTCTAAACATTCTCATTTAAAACACTTCCTTTTCAATATAAAATATTGTCATTTTTACATAAGTGAAGCAACAGTAATTTTTTTCTAAATTCTACATTTTTAATTTAGTCATATTTAACGGTATACGGTATAGAATATTCTTTTAAAATAGGTGTTAATTTCTGTATTTCATCTAAAACCATTTTTTCAGTGACAATAAGTGAAATTTTACTTGTCTGAAAAAAACGTTTAACCACTTTTGCATTTTTCTTATGAATCCTTATTTGCCCTCTGTAAGAATTACGAATACGAGTACAGTAAAATTCTACATAATCGATGTCGAAAAGCGGGATTTTTTTTGTAGGTACAGAATTAAGATGTAAGTTTTCATTTTCTACATAAAAACATTCCATTGTATTTTTTCTGACTATTAAATATATAAGAGTTGCACTAGAGATAATAAGTATTACCAGTTGTAGTATTATCATACTAATAATCATTTTATATTCCTCCTTAAATATTTACATATAATCTTATTTTTTAAATCTTATTAAACTCATCGTCTATTAATACTTCATATTTTTTGAAATACTTTTTCAATAAAATATAATCGCTTGTTTTTATATCCATCTCAGCAAATATATTCTTTTTTCTATCTAAAATTTGAATAATAGGAATATTATACTTTCTTCCCTTCTTAAATTCTTTAGTATAGAAATTAATAAAATTTATGTTCTCAATTTTTATAGATTTTATTTCATTTTTATTATATAACAGAGTAATCTCTTTATTACTTATATTTAACGAATATTTTTTATACTTAAGCATTTTTAAAAGCTCATAAACTCCATAAATTGTGAAAATAATTAACGGAATAAGATAAAGAATATCTTTATATTCCCCTTTCTTATATGCCTTAATAAGAACAATAGGTATCACAATGATAAGTATAAGAAGTAATAGAAGATTTGCAAATAAATCAAAATTACTAATGAAAGCTTTAACTTCTAATTGATCTGAAAGTTCTAAATTTCTAAGAGTTTTTAATTTATTTTCTGTATTATAGATATCTAAGCTAACCAAAGGTAAAACTATCGTCAAAAGTAAAATACCCAAGATAGAAAATGCTAAAATTATCATTTGTAAATCTGAACTTCTATCTAAAAATATAAATTGAATTAAAGAAATAAGTACAAGTATCAAGAAAATATTTATTATTATTTTTTGTGCTTTCTTTTGTTTAGATAAATTTGGAACAAAAAGATTCAATTTTTCATCAAAAACATATCCCCTTTTATGAGTATTTTCCTTCTTAGTTTCAATATTTTTCTTTAAAATTAACCTATCTGTATAATTTTTTGCTTCCAATAAAGACATATCCATATTTTTATGAAGAAAAGCAGCTGCCTCCAGTTCTTTATTTTCATTAATCAGAGAAGATAAGTATTGTTCATCTTCTTCAGAAATAGACATGTTTTTATCATAATATTTATTATCGTCTTTTTTATCAATATAATCTTTAGCCTCTTTTAAAGTCATTCCTGTTTTATCTTTAACAAAGGCAATAGCCTCCACTTTTTTTGCTTGCTTGAGTAAGGAAATAACATATTCCTCATCTTTTTCTGATAACTCCACAGTTCTTCACCTTTTCCTGTTAAAAATCTTCATACTGGTCGTTTATTGCCACGTTATTTTCTGCAAAATATTTCTTTAATAAATAGTAATCATTTAAATTTATAGTCATTTCAGCAACTTTTTTTTCTTCAATGTCAAAAATCTTCAAAGTAGGATATTTTTCCCTTCTTCCTTTCCTTCCGTGTCTGATTGAATAAAATCTGACATAGTCTATATTATCTGTTTTTATATATTCTATTTCATCATTTTCATAGTATATTTTGATAAATTTTTTGTCTATAAGTAGGGAATATTTTCTATTTTTAAGTTCTCTCAGAAAATTAATATAGCTGAATATTATCATTCCAATAAGAAAAACGAGATAGCTGATATATTCAAACGAAAAATCTTCTAATAATTTATTTATCTGGAAAGATAACGCAAAAATCAACATAACAAAGAAAATTATACAGAAAAAAAGATACCTATTTTTGCTTAAAGGCCGAATTTCAAATTTTTCAGATGAATTTATTTTTTTGATTCCTCCAATTAATTTTAATCTTTTTTTGATAAAGTGTATATTTATTTTTATAATAGTGTATAAAGCTAAAAGAATGAAAGCCATTACACTGGTGTAAGCTAAAAATGATATTTTTTCATAAGAAGTTTTATCTAAAAAATATCCTTGCACTAATGCAGCAATAAAAGAGGTTACTGATAAAACTAGCAGCACTTTTGCAATTTTTCTTTGTTTTGGTAAGTTAGGAATATACATATTTAATTTTTCATCAAAAACATATCCCCATTTACGATTTTTTTCCATTATAATATCCTCCGGATTTTATTTTTTTCTAATAAATTTAATGAGAAGAAAAATAGATATTATGACAAGAGCAGTACCTGAAATAATTCCACCAGCTCCAATAATTTTATATAATTCAATATATGTCAATAATCTCACATCACAATTTTGAGGTTCTATATGAATTTGTTTCTGTAGGAGCATATTCACCTGCATCTTCAATTAATTTTATACTTGTTATATAACTTGTTCCAAAAATTCCTTTTCCAAAAGTACAGGAAAATCTAGAGCCAACCTTATCTATAAAATTTCTGTATCTCCACATTCCTGTAGAATATAAATCTGGAGAATTTTTTAATTTAAAAATATAAATGTGTGTAAGAGATCTTCTACTTTTATAAATAGTAAAATAATCTCCTAAAACTACTTCTTGAGTTTCTCTATTATGTATAAAAATTCTATCTGCTATCTTAAAAAGTATAGCCCAAGATATAAAAAGACTTACAATAAAAATATATATAGGTGAAATTTCTAATGTTATTTTTGACTTAATAATGATATAGCAAATGGGTATGGAAAAAATAACAGATGCTATAGAAATTGAAAGAAAATTATAACTTGTATTATAATTAATATATGAATTACCACTGGTACGCATTTTTTTACTATGATAACATAATCTTGAAATTAAGTATAATAATCCAAAAACACAAATTGCCATTCCTTGTAAAAAAAAGCTGCTATTAAAAAACAATATTCCACCTAATACAAAAGAAAGTATTGAAAAAAATATTGATAAATCCATTAAAACTGATAATAAAGAAAAAATAAACAAATATGCTAAAAATAACATTACTCACTCTCCATAGTTTTTATTTCACTAATCCTAAAAGTTCTTCCCTATTTAACGGTTCAACCATAATATACGAAGCATCTATAAATCTATATTTATTTTAATCTAATGATTCACATGCTTGTTCAACATCACATTTACACTATAACTCCTACAGTATAATTTTTCTATATTTTACCATTCATTTACAGAATATAAAAGAGCAAGCCTAATTTGTGTCAAAAGTTCTTCCGTAAGACTGTCATATTCTATTTCAAGACCTTTTTCGTGTACATAATAATGAGGGCTGTCATTCCAGGAACCCATTACACCAAAAACATCAGAAATATCTGAGGCATAAAAAAGGTGTTTGTTAATTTTGGTTAATTCAGAAAAATATAGTCCATAAAAAGTTTTTTGTATATTTTCAATCTTTTCTCCATTTAAAATATCGATAGCTTTTCTAAAGATATTTCCAAAATTTGAAAAATTAATTTTATCAGCCAAAATTGCTATTTTACTTAATACATTTTTAAAATCTTCTGTATTATCATAAAATTTAAGTTTTCCATTGATAAAATTCCCGTATTTGTGAGCAGTATAAATAACATTCCATCCACCACTTATTTTTTTCCATTTTGGTGTAAAATAAAGAATCAAATTATTCTTAAAATAGCAAATGAGTTTAATCTTATTTGTATTTAAATCGTTGGGAATATTTAAATTTTTAGAAGAAACAGGTAATAAAAGTTTTATATCTTCTAAGCCTAAATTTAAACAATAGTCAAACCATTCTTCAACGTTTTTAGCCTTGTAGTTTTTTTCTAAAAAATCTATTTTATTTTTAGAAAATAGAAATTCTATACTTTTTTCATATTCAAAAGGAAAATATTCGATTTTAGTATTTGTTTTTAAGGCAAATTTTAATGCTATTGTAATATTACATATTTGTATAATTTCCTTATTCATAAAAATAACTCTCCATCTTAATATTTTGTATCTGATACTCATAATTTTTTATCGTTCTATTATCGTATCGCGTATTTATTTAAGTGATTGCCCTTTTTTAATTTCTTTGCGTTTTGTAATTTATCATTTTTTTCTTGGATAATAGATTTAAAGTAATAAAATAAAGCTTTTGCTGTATAATTTATTTTACTACAATTTCAAAAAAAATTAAATATATATTATTAAAAAAAAACTATAATAATATCATAGATAAATTTGAATAAAATTTTTTTAAATATATGATATAATTAATTATATTAATCTAAATTTATTTAAAATAAATTCAATATTTAAAAAATATTAAAAAGGAGCTGCTATGAAAAAATTAAATTTAAGAACAGAAGAAAAAGATTGTATTTTATATATAAAAGAAAATAAAAATCCGGACTACGTTTTGATACAGCCTGTAGACGAAAATGATATCAAAGTTCTAGATAATGAAGTTAAATATATTTCTGAAAATACAAATAAAAATTTTAGTCTTATTGCATTTAAAATAAACGACTGGAACAGCGAACTGACTCCGTGGGAAATGCCACTTCTTCGTGGAAAAGGCAACTTTGGTAATGAAGCAGATAAAACATTAGAGTTTATAAAGGATAAACTGATTCCGAGTTTGGCAGAATTTATAAATATTCAAGATAAGAATGTGAAATATATTTTAGGTGGATATTCTCTTGCTGGGTTATTTTCGCTGTGGAGTGGTTATAAGGTAGATATTTTTGCTGGAATAGCTGGAGTTTCACCATCAGTTTGGTATAAAAACTGGATGGATTTTGTAAAGGACAGTAAACCTTTAGTAAATAATATTTATTTAAGTCTTGGAGATTTGGAAGAGAAGACTAAACATCAGATTTTATCAAAAATCGGAGATAATATAAGAGAATATATTGAAATTTTAAAAAATTCTGAAAATGTTGAAAACAGTATTTTAGATTGGAATGAGGGAAATCATTTCGGAGATTCTGACATACGGATGGGAAAAGGATTTATCTGGACTTTAGAAAATTGTTAATTTTATTAATCGAAATCCCCTAAGGGTAGAGGCAGAGGTGAAATTCGAGATTTTTTGACTATCTAGTTATTCTGTAAACAATATACAAAAGAACTAGAAGTCTAATAAGTTCATCGCTATTCACTGCTCTAAACCTCCTTTGTATTAAAGTATGAGTTATTGGAACTCATTAAAATTATTATAACAAAAAAAACTGGAAAACTCCAGTTTAATTTGCCAATATTTTTTTACTTTAATACAAAGTTTTTCCCCTTAGGGTTTTTAACAATTTAATTATATCATATTTTTCAAAAAAGTCAATTATTCAAAAAATATTTTCTTAAAAAATTTAAAACTTCAAAATATATATTTTTTGTTGTATTAGTAATAGTAAATTCATCAAAAATATGTGAAATGTAAATAGTTTAACACGTTTATTCATAGTTCCTGCAATGAAAAATTTTGATGCGTTGACAGCTCTTGAAAAATGGACTGAAGAAAATATCACACCAGATTATATAGTTGGAAAAGCTGGAAAAGAATACCCAGATCAAAATAAGGAACAGCCATTTTGTCCATATCTGAAGGTAGCAACTTATATTGGTGGAGACAAGAATAAGGCAGAAAATTTCAAGTATATAAATAATAGATATAAAAATGATGTCGAGAAAATTAAATCAAAACATCATTTTTTATTAAAAAAAATTAAGAAAGGGTATTGACTTTTTTAAAAAATAGGTTATATTAGTAGTAAGATATATATAGGAACGTTCTCACATACTTAAATTAATTAGATTATACCGATAATATGCTATAAAAGAGGCTATTTAAAGAGAACGCTCTCATAAACAGAAGGAGGGAAGTATGATTCTTAAAAAAGAAAGTGAACAGGTAATCGGGAGCGTTTCTATAAGTAAATGACAAGATTATGATTCTTGAAAAAGAAGTAAAACAGGGAACTGGGAACGCTCCTATGAATAAAAGAAGGAGATTATAATTCGTGGAAAAGAGTAAAATAATTAACTGGGAACGCTCCCACAATTAAAAGGAGGAAATTATGATTCTTGAAAAAGAAAGAGAACAAGTAATTGAATATTCTCTTAAATTATTATCAGAAGGACTTACAAACGGAACAGCTGGTAATGTAAGTATTTTTAACAGAGAAGAGGGGTTGGTTGCAATAAGCCCAACTGGAGTAAACTATTCAGAATTAACTCCAGAAATGATTTCAATAGTTGATTTGGAAGGAAAACTTATCGAAGGATTGAAACCCTCAAGTGAATTGGAAATGCACATGATTTTATACAGAAATCGTGAAGATGTAAATGCTGTTATACATACCCATCCAGTGTACACTACAGTATTAGCATGCTTGAGACAAGATTTACCAGCAATTGATTATATGATTGCTGTTACAGGAGCAACGAAAGTAAGATGTGCAGAATATGCTTCGTATGGAACAAAGGAACTAGCTGAAAATGCATATAAAGCAATGGGAAGCAGTCTTGCAGTTATACTGGCAAACCATGGATTGACAACAGCTGGAAAGGATATAGCAAATGCTTTCAATATAACAGTTCAGGTAGAGTATATCTCTAATTTGTATATAAAGGCAAGAAATATAGGAGAACCTATTATATTACCTGACAACGAAATGAACAGCATGCTTGAGAGATTTAAAACATACGGACAAATAAAATCTATAAAGTAGGTGATTGCATTGGGAAAAAAAGCAGTTCTGGCATTTGATTACGGAGCTTCGTCAGGAAGATTGGTTTTGGGTATTTTAAATGAGGATACTAAGAAAATAGAATTGAAGGAAATGCACAGATTTAAAAATTGCTCTGTTAAATTAAATCAATATGAATATTGGGATTTCCCTTATTTATACAATGAATTAAAAGAAGGACTAAAAAAAGTATTTTCGAAGGAAAGTATTGTTACTAGTGAAAATATTGAGGTTCTGGGATTAGGTGTAGATACTTGGGGAGTAGATTACGGATGGATTGATGAAAAAGGAGAATTATTGTCGCTTCCTATATGCTATAGAGATACGAGAACGGAAGAAGTTTTTGAAGAAGTTCACGATAAAGTTTCTCTTGAAGAAATATTTAATGAAACAGGAGTTCAGTTTTATTCTTTTAATTCCGTTTATCAAATATTTTATGATATACATAAAAGAAAAGTTCTTGAAAAAGGAGCAAAACAGCTTCAATTTATGCCAAATTTATTTGCATATTTTCTTACAGGAAAAAAATCATGGGAATATACAATCAGTTCCACTAGCGGAATGGTAAATATTGATAATAAGAAATGGAGCAAAAAAATATTTGAAAAGTTAGATATTCCTGAAAGCATTGTTGGAGATATAGAACATGGAGGTCAAGTCCTTGCACCATTGAAGGAAACTATTCAGAAGGAACTGGGAATAAAACCTTTGAATGTAATCTTGACTGCATCTCATGACTCAGCAGCCGCAATAGCAGGGGCACCGTTAGTAGAAAATTCTTTATATGTAATAAACGGAACATGGTCAATAATTGGCTTTGAATCAGATGTTCCCGTTGTAAATGAAGAAGCTTTTAAAAATAATATTGTAAATGAAGGCGGAATAGAAAAAAAAGCAAGAGTGCTGAAAATGATACCAGGTTTGTGGATACTGCAGCAGCTGAAAAAAATATTTAATGAAAAAAATCTTGATATAGATTATTCAGATTTTGGAAATATGGCTAAGAAATCAAACTTGATTTCATTTGTCGATTTAGAAAATGAAAGATTTTTACACGCTGAAAAGATGGACATGGAAATAAAAGAATATTGCAAGGAAACTGGGCAAGAAGTTCCAGAAACAGATGAGGATTTACTAAGAGTAGCATACAACAGCTTAAAGAAACAGTACAATAAGAGTATAAAGGAACTAGAAAAACTGGTTGGAAATGAATTTACTTCAATTATAGCAATTGGAGGAGGAATACAGGATAAATTCCTATGTCAAGAAATTTCAGATGAAACAAATAGAGTAATTAAGGCAGGGCCAATAGAAGCGTCAGCGTTTGGAAATATAATAACACAGTTTATTGCTCTTGGACTTGTTAAAAATTTAGAAGAAGGAAGAGAAATTGTAAAAAATTCTGTAGAAATAATAGAATATAAATCTAAAAGAAAGGAGGAAAAATAAATGGCTGAAAAAATACTGGAAATGAAAAATATAGTTAAAACTTTTCCAGGAGTAAAAGCTCTGGATCATGCTTACATTGATTTGTATGCTGGAGAAGTAAATGCTTTTCTAGGAGAAAACGGTGCTGGGAAGTCAACATTAATGAAGGTTCTTACTGGAGTATATCAAAAGGATGAAGGTGAGATAATTTACAATGGAAAAAGTGTAAATTTTAAAAATCCTAAAGAAGCACAGGAAAATGGAATAAGTATAATTTATCAGGAATTTAACCTGCTACCTCATCTTTCAGTTGCAGACAATATATTTATTACAAGAGAATTCCAAGGGATGAAGGGGATTGTAAATGAAAGCAAACAAAATGAAGAAGCTCAAAAAATTCTGAATCAACTAGGATTAAAAATATCACCTGAGGAAAAGGTAATGAATTTAAGTGTAGCTGAACAACAAATGGTGGAAATAGCAAAAGCACTTTCAACAAATGCAAAAATATTGATTATGGATGAACCAACTGCAGCTCTTACAGACAGGGAAATTGAAAAACTTTTTGAAGTCATTGAAAACCTTAAAAAGAATGGTGTAGGTATAATTTATATTTCACATAGAATGGAAGAACTTAAAATAATTGCAGATAGAGCAACAGTAATGAGAGATGGTAAATATATAGACACTTTAAATTATAAAGATACAACAAATGATGATTTAATAAAGCTGATGGTAGGTAGAGATATAACTGAACAATATCCACCAAGAAATGTTGAAATTGGTGAAGCTTTACTAGAAGTTGAAGATTTGTCTTATAAAAAACATGTAAAAGCAATAAACTTTTCTGTAAAAAAAGGAGAGATCTTAGGTGTTGCAGGATTAATGGGATCTGGAAGAACAGAAATGGCAAAAGTTATTTTTGGAGCTTATGAAAAATCAGGTGGAAAAGTCTTCATGGAGGGGAAAGAAGTACATGTAAAAAATCCTAAAGAAGCGATAAAATTAGGTATCGCATACTTGACAGAAGACAGAAAAAAAGATGGACTTTTTCTTAATTTATCAATAGAAGACAATATTATGATTGCTAATTTAAATTTAATATCAGATAAATCAGTATTAAATAAAGGTAAATCTGAAAATATAACGAAGAAATACATAGAAAAAATGAAAATAAAAACTCCATCAAAAGAACAGCTTACAAAAAATCTGAGTGGAGGAAATCAACAGAAGGTTATATTGGCAAGATGGCTTTGTCAAAATAAGAAAATAGTAATATTTGATGAGCCTACTAGAGGAATAGATGTAGGAGCAAAAAGAGAAGTTTACAATCTTATGAATGAACTAGTCGAAACAGGAGCAGGGATTATAATGATTTCATCTGAATTACCTGAAATACTTGGAATGAGTGACAGAGTAATGATAATGCATGAAGGAAAAATAGGTAATATAATAGATATAAAAGATGCCACAGAAGAAAGAATACTATATTTCGCGACAGGAGGAATAAATAAATATGAAAAAGAATAAAATAATGCAACAATTAGTTACATTTGCCAGTTTAATAATAATGATAATATTTTTCTCAATAACATCCAGTCAGTTTTTTTCAATAACAAATTTTATGACAATCGCTTTACAGACTGCTATCATTGGGATCATAGCTATAGGAATGACATTTGTAATAATAACAGGAGGTATTGATTTATCAGTTGGTTCCATTGTAGCCTTTTCAGGAGTTATAATGGGAATGGCAATGAAAGCTGGAATTCCTACAATTCTAGCAATAATTTTAGGACTAGTAAGTGGTATAGCATGTGGAATAATAAATGGACTATTAGTATCTAAAGCTAATTTACCTCCATTTATAACTACTTTGGGATTAATGATGATTACTAGAGGACTTGTATTGGCAATAACAAATGGAATCCCAGTTTCAGGATTAAATGATGGTTTTGATAAATTATCAGGTGGAACAGTATTAGGTATTCCAAATCCAGTAATTTATCTAATTATAATAACAGCAATATTCTCATTTGTACTGAAAAAAACAGTCATTGGAAAATATACTTATGCAGTTGGAAGTAACGAAGCCGCTTCAAAACTTTCAGGAGTAAATGTAGATAAAGTAAAATTATTTGTATACGGATTAAGTGGTTTTCTATGTGCTATTTCGGGAATCCTTCTTGCATCAAGACTAATTTCAGCACAACCTACTGAAGGAACAGGATATGAAATGGATGCCGTTGCTGCAGTAGTAATCGGTGGTGCAAGCCTTATGGGAGGTTCTGGATCAATTTTAGGAACAATATTAGGAGCTTTTATAATGAGTACATTGAAAAATGGACTTAATATGCTTAATGTATCAGGATTCTGGCAACAATTTGCCATAGGAGTAGTAGTGCTTGTGGCAGTATATATAGATAGTTTAAAAAATAAAAAATAAAAAATAAAAAAATAAATTTAATTTAAAGGAGAGATTTCTTATGAAAAAGTTATTATTATTTTTGGTAGTGTTTGCAGCAATTCTTAGCTGTGGAAAAAGTGAAGAGAAAAAAGATGCTGGAACAGGACAAGCAGCAAGTTCTGGAGACAAAATTAAAATTGAATTGGTAAGTAAAGGTTACCAACATGAATTTTGGAGATCAGTAGAAGCAGGAGCGAAAAAAGCTGGAGAAGAATTAGGAGTAGAAGTAAACTTTATTGGGCCTGAAAAAGAAACTGAAATTGGTAAACAAGTAGGTATGGTTGAAAACGCAATTAACAAAAAAGTATCTGCATTAGGAATTGCAGCTCTTGACCCAGACGCATTGGCAGTAGTAGCGAAAAAAGCTATGGATGCAAAAATACCAGTTGTAACATTTGATTCAAATGTAAAAGATGATATTACATCAAGTTTCATTGCAACAGATAATAAAGCTGCAGGAGCAATGGCTGGAGAACAACTAGCAAAACTTATAAACGGAAAAGGTAAAGTGGCAGTAGTTTCTCATAATCCTGGAACAACAACAGCTATAGAAAGAGAAGCTGGATTTAGGGAAGCATTGGCAAAATATCCAGATATTAAGATATTAAATACACAATTTAGTGATGGAGATAAATCAAAAGCATTGGCAATAACTCTTGACATTATCAATGCAAATCCAGATATTGCAGGAATTTATGGAACAAACGAACCTTCTATTTTTGGTGTTGCTAAAGGAGTAGAAGAAAAAGGGTTAACTGGTAAAGTAGCTCTAGTAGGAATAGATTCATCTGAAGATTTAGCTAAATTCCTTGAAAAAGGTGTTATTTCAGGATTAGTTATACAAGATCCTTATAACATGGGATATCAAACAGTACAACAATTATATAAACTTTCAAAAGGTGAAAAAGTTGAAAAAAGAATAGATACAGGAGCAATTCTTGTAACTAAAGAAAATATAAACAATCCAGATATTACTAAAAAGATGTTTCCTTTCGGAAGAAAATAAATAAAGATTTAAGGAGTGAGACTAATGAACAGATTAAGAGGAGAGCTTCCTAAAGTAGGAATTCGACCTGTTATTGATGGAAGAAGAAACGGAGTTAGAGAGTCTTTAGAAGAAAAAACAATGGGAATGGCAAAAAAACTTGCAGAGTTAATTTCTTCCACATTAAAACATCCTAGTGGAGAACCAGTAGAGTGCGTGATTTCTGATACAACAATTGGAGGATTTTCTGAAGCAGCAAAATGTAATCAAAAATTTAAAGATCAAAATGTAGGTTTGTCAATAACTGTAACACCTTGCTGGTGCTATGGAAGTGAAACAATTGATATGACACCTGACATTCCAAAAGCAATCTGGGGATTTAATGGAACAGAAAGACCAGGAGCAGTTTATCTTGCAGCGGCATTGGCAGGACATGCACAACTAGGATTTCCTGCATTCGGAATTTATGGACATGATGTACAGGATTTATCTGATGATTCCATTCCTGACGATGTAAAAGAAAAATTACTGAAATTCACAAAAGCTGGATTGGCTGTTGCAACAATGAAGGATAAATCTTACTTATCTGTAGGTGGAGTTTCCATGGGTATAGCAGGATCTATGGTTAATAATGAATTTCTTTTAGACTACTTAGGAATTCGTCCTGAATTTAAAGATATGAGTGAAATTACTAGAAGAATACAAAATGAGATTTACGATAAGGAAGAATATGAAAAAGCTTTAACATGGGTTAAAGAACATTGTAAAGAAGGATTAGATATAAATAAAGTTTCTAGAACAGAGGAAGTTAAAAATAAAGAATGGGAAACAGTTGTGAAAATGACTCTTATAATAAGAGACATGATGATTGGAAATCCTAAATTGGCTGAAATGGGATTTGTTGAAGAATCTGAAGGAAATAATGCAATAGTATCAGGTTTCCAAGGACAAAGACAATGGACAGATTTTATGCCTAACGGCGACTTTTCTGAGGCTATATTAAATTCATCTTTTGACTGGAATGGAATAAGACAAGCTTTTACAGTTGCAACTGAAAATGATGCTTTAAATGGAATATCAATGCTATTTGGACATCTTTTGACTGGAACTGCACAAATATTTGCAGATGTTAGAACTTACTGGAGTCCAGAAGCTGTAGAAAGAGTTACAGGTAAAAAATTGACAGGAAAAGCTGAAAATGGAATAATTCACTTAATTAACTCAGGATCAGCTACGTTAGACGCAACTGGAGATCAAATAAGAGATGGTAAACGAGTTATGAAACCATACTGGGAAGTTACAGAAGAAGAAGTTAACAATGCTTTAAAATCTACAAGCTGGCCTGCAGCAGATTATGACTATTTCAGAGGTGGAGGATTCTCTTCATGCTTCCTTACAAAAGGAGAAATGCCTGTTACAATGTGCAGAATAAATCTTGTTAAAGGGCAAGGGCCTGTACTTCAAATTGCTGAAGGATATGCAATTGACATAGACAAAGATATTCATGAATCACTTGACAGCAGAACAAATCCGACTTGGCCAACAACTTGGTTTGCACCTATACTTACTGGTAAAGGAGCATTTAAAGATGTTTATTCTGTAATGAATAACTGGGGAGCAAATCATGGAGCAATATCTTATGGACATATAGGTGATGAACTTATAACATTAGCATCTATGCTTAGAATTCCAGTATGTATGCACAATGTAAATCCTGACAGAATATTCCGTCCTAAAGTTTGGGCAAGTTTTGGAGACATGAATGAAGAAGGTGCTGATTACAGAGCATGTGAAAATTTTGGACCAATTTATAAAAAAATAGGTAAATAAAAAATATCTAAATGAAGGAGTAAAAAAATGCTTAAAAATATACCTAAAAATTTAAGTCCAGAATTACTGAAAATATTATGTGAAATGGGACACGGAGATGAAATTGTGATAGGAGATGGAAACTTTCCTGCTGCAAGTCATGCACAAAGACTTATCAGATCAGATGCAAGCGGTGTAGCAGAACTTCTAGAATCAATACTAGAAATATTGCCCCTTGATACGTATGTAGAAAGTGCAGTTTCATTAATGAAAACAGGAAGCGAGTATGTAGGAGAACCTGAAGTATGGAGTGTTTATAGAAAAACTTTAGAAAAACATGAAGAATTTAAAGACTTTGAATTTGTAGAAAGATTTGAATTTTATGAAAGAGCAAAAAAGGCATACGCCATAATTGCTACATCTGAAGAAGCTATTTATGCAAATGTTATTTTAAAGAAAGGAATTATAAAATAACGTATAAATAACAAATATCAAAATAAGGGAACACGATTTTATAGATTTTTAAGCTTTAAATTTTAATCTTTAAATCGTGTTCTTTTTATAGATTACAATTATTAAATATTTTTTAATAAAAAATACTATGTAGTTCTATAAATAAAGAAAAAGATAGCGTAAATAATGAATTCATGGTATTATATTTTTGAATAGGAACACTGAGAAAAGATTTATATATCATAAATTAATCTATTACACCAAATTTAAAAAATAATTTTATCATATTCAAAAAATAAAAAATTCTAAACTGATATTTAATATTTAAATGGTAAAATATGATATAACATTTATTAATGATTGAAATAAAAAAATAATATTTATGATTTAAGGAAGTAATATAATGAAAATAGAAGAAATAGCTAAATTATCAGGATTTTCAAAATCAACAGTATCTCGTGTGATTTCAAATAATGGTTATGTTAGTAAAGAAACAAAAGAAAAAATATTAAAAATTATTGAAGAGGTAAATTATATACCAAATGGAATCGCCCGTTCCTTATCTAGCAATAAGTCAAATACAGTAGCTGTAATTATACCAGATATTCAAAATTCATATTTTGGAGATATAATAAAGGGAATTTCTAACATAATGGATAAAAATAATTTACATATGCTTGTTTACAGTACTGATGAGAATATAAAAAAAGAAAAAAAAGTATTTCAAAATGTAATTGAACAAAGACCAAGTGGTATTATCCTTTCGATATCTCTTCAGCATCATAAAAAAAAGGATATAAAAGTATTGCTTGATTCAGGTATTCCTTTTGTTTTATTTGACAGACAAATTTTTGATGAAACTTTTACGGGAGTATTTTTTGATGATATAAAAGGTGGTTATTTAGCAACAGAAGCATTAATTAATTCAGGACATGAAAATATTGCGATAATTACAGGACCTTTTTCTACAACAAATGGATTAAATAGGTTAGAAGGATACAAAAAAGCAATGTTGGAAAAAAACAAAAAAATATCTGAAGAAAATATATATGAAGGGAATTTTCACTTTGATAGCGGATATGAAAACACAAAAAAAATTCTTGAAAAAAATAAGGAAATAACTGCAATCTTTATATGTAATAATGAAATGACTTTAGGAGCATTACAAGCAATAAGAGAAAAAAATCTAAAAATACCTGATGACATAGCAATAGTATCCTATGACAATCATAAATATTTTGAAATATTAGGAATAAATATAAGTGCAGTAAATAGAGATATAGAGGAAACAGGAATGGAAATAGCAAAACTTTTACTTGAAGAAATGAAAAATAGTAGCAGAAGTAAGAAAATAGTTATTGTATCTCCTACCTTAATTCTCAGAAATTCGGAAAAATTAGTAAAAATTAAAGATTAAGAATAATAGCGATAATATGAATATTTTTACTACAAAATTAAAATAGAACTAATATAATGGCTATACTATATTTCAGAATAAAAATAGGAGAAGTTAAGAGGAAATTATTTTCAATAAAAATAATAATAAATATAAAGAACATAAGGAGAATAAATGAAAAAGTTAAAATTTACTTCATAATATCATCATTTATCCGAACATTAGTAACAAAAGTGTCAACTACAATGAAAAAGCTGGATGCATCAATAACACAATTTATAAACTGTAAATACATCCAGAATCTTTTTAGTAAATTTTTTTAATATTTTATATTTGAATTATTATCATTTTTATAAAATAACTATTTTATTTAGTCTAATTCTTTTATTTTATACACTTTCTTCTTATCTCTTATTTTATAGCCATTATCATTTTCATTATAATGTTTATCAAGAGTTTTTGAATCTGCTTCCTTAAAAATTTTACCTTTGTAATAGGCATTATTCTTATCTTTTGCATAATCATCATCAAGAATTTGAAAAGTATCAATATCGACATTTTTACTTTCTAATGGAACAAATTTTGTATTATTATTTTCATCTTCAGTAAAATAGTACAAATCTTCATTTTGTTTTACTAAAGAATAATCTATTACTTCAAAGTTTTTTGGTTTGAATATTTCTAACTTTTTATTTTTATAATAAACATTATTTTTATCCTTAAAGAAATCATTTTTTAAATATTCAAAGCTATTTACATCCACTCCATTTACTTTACGAGTTTCATAATATACTCCCATTTTATCTTTTCCAATAGAATACCCTTCAGGTTCAAAAGTTTTTATATCAGCACCTTCTATTTTTTGAAAATGATAATAAACGTTATTTTTATCTTTTGAATATTCAGAATAATTTTCGATAGGTTGTAAAGTTTTTAAATCAATTTCTGGAGAAATTTCAACTTTTTCAACAACAACTTCATTTTCTTTTTGATAAAAAGAATATATTCCATTTTTATCTTTTACATGTGTATAATTTACAAATGGCTCAAAAGATTTTGAATCAATTCCTTTCATTAGCATTCCTTCGTAGTAAACTCCATTTTTATCTTTATAAAAATCTCTGTTCAAATCTTCAAATGTCATAGGGTCTAAGCCCTTTATCAGCTTTCCTTTGTCGTAAACAGCATTTTTATCTCTTCCTAACGCATAGCCTTCTATTGTTTCAAAAGTTTTTGCATCTGCCCCTTTAACTTTTTTTACATCGCCATCATAATTATCATAATAATAAACATTATTTTTATCTCGATAATATTCTTTTGATACTTCTTCAAAGCTATTTATATCAGCATTTTGAATTTTTTTCACTTCTTCTCTTCCAAGATAATAAACCCCTTTATCATCTTTGATAATAAGTTTATTTGAGCCAACAACTTCAAAAGTTTTAGGATTTACATCTTTTATTTTTTTATTTAAAAAGTATAAGTTATTTTTATCTTTCCCATATGTAGAATCTATTTTAAAACTGTCGCTATCTGCACTCTCTAATTTTTTTATTTCAATATCGATATTATAGTTATCATTTCCCGCATCCTCTGCATTTTCGACATCAATATCTGAAATTTTCTGTTCACTTTCTTTATAATTAATAAAATAAACGTTATTTTTATCTTTTAAGTACAGAAGCATCATCATGTTTTCTCCGTCCACGACTTCTAGAGTATTCATATCTATTCCCACAGGTTTTATTGATTTTATTGTAATTTCTCCATTTTCATATTTATCAAAAGTATAAATCCCATTTTTATTAATTAGTATAGCTGGTACGTAAAACTGATCAATAACTTTACTTTTTTCTGGACTAAAGCCTTTAATTTTTATAATCTCATTATTTGCAATATAAAAAACATTATCTTTATCTTTTGCAATAAAAGAATTTTCTATCTGAAAAGAATCCGCATCTACATTTTCTAATTTTTTATTTTTATAATAAATATTATTTTTATCTCTTGCAAAATTATCATTCTCTTCAAAAATTTTAAAAGTCCTAAAATCAATATTTTTCACAATTTCTTTTTTCTCAGAAGCCTCCATTGTGTCAATAAAATAAATTTTATTTTTATCTTTTAAATACCCTGCATTCACAATACTCCCCGCCAAAACAAACAACAGCAGAATTTTTAATAAATGTCCTTTAATGTTCATAACAACTCTCCTTTTTTATTCTCAAGTTTTTGATTTATTAACAATTCAAACAAAATAATTTCTATTGTTTAATCTCCATTTCCTCCTCAAAGTCAACTGGATTTTTCCTTTCCATTTTCTTCCCTTCGAAGTAAACGTTATTCTTATCTTTT
This sequence comes from Leptotrichia sp. HMT-225, assembly GCF_030644325.1. Lineage (NCBI taxonomy): Bacteria > Fusobacteriati > Fusobacteriota > Fusobacteriia > Fusobacteriales > Leptotrichiaceae > Leptotrichia > Leptotrichia sp. HMT-225. The sequence continues at coordinate 1,911,737 of NZ_CP130323.1, forward strand.
CCGTATTTCCCGCTCTCTGTTACTTCAAAGCTGTCTTTATCCGCTCCATTTACTTTCACAAATTTATTTCCATCCATAAAATAAACGCCATTCTTATCTTTGAAATAATTGGAACTGTCCATTAGAGAAGCAATTCTTTCGAGAGTTTTCAAATCCAATTCTTTCACATCAAGTCGAATTATTTCTACTGATTTTTCATTATCTTCATTTTTCAAAAATTTATAAATTCCATTTTTATCAACTAAAATTTTATCATACGATAATCCGCCATCAAAAATATTAAAATTGTCAGGACTGATATTTCTTAATTTTTTTCCTTCATAAAAGACACTATTTTTATCTTTTATACACATTCCATTTATTACTTCGATACTGTTCATATCTATTCCTTCTACTTTTTCTCCATCATAATAAACGTTGTTTTTATCTTTAAAAAAGCCAGTATATTCTATTCGTTCAAATGAATTCACATCAGCATTATCTAATTTCTTGAAATCATTTTCATCAAAATAATAAATATTTTTATCATCGCCAAAATACTTCCAATCTAATTTCTTAAGATTTTCAAAATCGATTTTTGCATTAATTGGAGTTATTTTTAACCTTTTTTCATTTTCATCTTCCTCAAATTTATAAATTCCGCTCCTATCTTTTATAAAATTGCTTTGTATTTGTTCAAAACCATCAGCGACAAGCCCATCTATTTTTTTATTTTGATAATAAACATTATTCTTGTCCTTTGCAAAATAAACAGAACTGCTGTAAGGTGAATTTAAAACTTCAAATGTCGCCAAATCAGCATTTTTTATTGTAGAAAGGTTATTATCCAAATCATAATAAATATTATTTTTATCTTTATAGTAACCATTCTCCAATTTTTTAAACGTTTTCAAATCAAGTCCACTTATTTTCAAATTTCGTGTCTTTATTCCAGAAGCATCAGAATTTAACAAAATATGTAAACCATTCTTATCCTTTACAATACTAAAACTTATTTCTTCAAAAGTTTTAGCATCAATTCCTTTTAACTTTTTATCAAGAAAATAGACATTCTTGTCATCTTTTCCAAAATTGTCAATCAATTCAAAAGTCTTAGGATTTGCACCAATTAATTTATAAAAATTTAATTTTGTATTGATAGAGTCATCTGATATAAATTCTCTTTCACTTGCTACAATATAAACATTACTTTTATCCTTGAAATAATCTTTAAAAGAAGATTTTCCAACAGATTCTAAAGTTGCAACATCCACTCCTTCTGTATTTTGCACTCTTGGTATGAAAGTTATACCATCCTCTGCTCTATCCAAATAAAATAGATTTTTATAATCTTTTATAAAATTCAGATCATTGTCTAGTATTTCAAACCCTTTCGGACTAACACCTTCCAATCTCTGTTTTTCAACATATACACTATTTTTATCTTTTGAAAAAATTCCTGGCTCAAATGTATCAGCATCTGCTCCTTCTAATTTTTTTAATTCTTGTTTATCTTCAGCCGTATCAATGTAATAAACATTACTTTTATCTTTATAAAATGTTCCTTTTAAAATATTCTCAAAACTTGCCACATCAATGTTCAAATTTTTTATTGCTCTTATTTTTATCTTTTCATCATCTGTCGTATAAATCTCATAGACATTTTTATTATCCTTCAAGTAATAATCATCAAAAATTTTAAGCCCTTCAACTCCAACAGAATCTAGCTTTTCTCCTTTATAATAAACATTTTTCCTATCTACCCCATAATTTCCATTTACAATTTGAAATGTATTTTTATCAGCATCTTTTACTATTTTTACTTTCCTGTTTTCATTATCCACAAAATATATGTTATTTCTGTCTTTTATATAACTGCTGTAAGAAGAATTGTTATTGTTCAAAAATACTAAACTGTTTACATCAATATTCAAATTTATTTTTTCAATCTTTCCATTAGAAAAATAATAAAGATTATTTTTATCTTTTACAAAATCATTCAATTCAAGCACTTTATCAGCACTTCCAACATCAATTCCGCTTTTGATTTTTTTAAAATCATTATCTGAATGATAATAAAAACTGTTTTTATCTTTATAGTAGTTCAAAATTTCAAAATACTTAAATGTATCAAAATCAATGTTTAAATTATTTATTTTTTTCACTTCAATTTTATCATTTTTACTGTCATACATCCCTTCATTGATATTAAATGTCAAATAGTAATTATTCCCGCTTTGAAGAATATAATTATCCTGTCCTATTTTCTCAATAACTTTAATATTATTCGGATTAATTCCGTTTATTTTTTCATCAATATAATAAACTCCATTTTTATCTTTTCCAATTTCCTCACTCAAAGTAATAAAACTGTTCCTATCAATATTTGGTAATTTTATAAAACCTTCTCCATCAGGAAAATCATTACTGTATTTAATAACAAAAATATTATTTTTATCTCTAAAATAATAAGTATCTCCCATTATCTCAAAACTCGACGCATCAGCATCTTTAATATCCTCATTTCCTTGGATATAAAAAACTCTATTTTTATCTTTCCCTATAAAATTTCCGAATATTTTAACACTCGCAGAATCCACATTTTCCATTTTTGTTCCTTTGTAATAAACATTATTTTTATCTTTTGCGATATAATAACCCAAAATCTCAAAAGAATTTTTATCTGCTCCTTGTATTTTTTCCAAATTCTCATAGGCATAGTAAATATTATTTTTATCAACAAAATAATCTATGCTAGTAACATCTTTGCTATTTTCTAAAGCTCTAAAAGTTTTAACATCAAGTCCGTCTACAGATATTTTTTTCGTATTTATTTTATTATCTGAAAATATTGGTATAATATCTGTAATCTCAGATTCAATTTTATATACATTTTTACTATCTTTTACATAATTTTCTTTTACTATTTCAAATTCTTCAGGCAAAACATCTTTAAGTTTCTTACCAAAACGATAAACACTTTTATTATCTTTTGCATAATAATCACCAATAAGACCTCTATCTTCCCTTAAAGGTTCAAAACTTTCAATATCCACATCTTTTACTTTCGACTTAATCTCATAATACGGTATTTGATAATAAATTTCACCATTCTCCTTTAAATATTCAGCATTTGCAATGCTTCCTGCTAGGATAAATAAAGTTAATATTTTTAATAAATTTTTTCTTTTCATGCACTTACTCCTTTTTTTATAATCTTTAATTTTTAGTAAATAAAATACCTTTTTAACTTTTCAACTTTTTATTCTCTTTCTATTTTTATAAGATTCATATTGTCATCAATTTTATAAAATTCATTATTATATTTTATTTCATTGTCTACAATTTTAAAATGGTTTGGATTAATATTATTTAACTTTTTCCCTTTATAATAAACATTGTTTTTATCCTTTGCATATAAGTATTCAACAACTTGAAACGTTTTGTAATCAACATTTTCTATCTTTTTTATCTCTGCATTTTCTTCATCCACATAATAGACATTCTTTTCATCTTTTATATATTCATCACTTTTTTCGCCATTTTTTTCTTTCAAAAATTTAAGTGTTTTTATATCAGCCTCATTTTTAAATTTAATAAGCGTTTTTCCTTTTTTTATGTCATCAGTTTCATCGTAATAATAAAAATTATTTTTATCTTTATAAACTCTCATGGAAAAACTTTCAAAAGTATCCCTGTCAATCGGGAAATCCATTTTTTTCGCATATATTTTTTCATTCAAATCATTTTCATAAACAAGATAAAAATCATTCCCGCTTTTAATTATGTTATCAGGAACGCTACTTAACAAAGTCAAAAAATTAAAATTATTCGGACTTACACCCTTCACTTTTTGCCCATAAAAATACAGATTATTCTTATCTTTCGCATAAAAATAATCCAAATAAACAAACGTCTCCAAATCAACTTTTTCATCAATTTTTTTCATATCAAAATAAGCATTGTTCTTATCTTTAAAATAATAATCTCCAACTGATTTAAGTGTCTTTGTATCCACATCTTTCAATTCCTTTTTTTCATAAGCATCAAAAACAATTTTCTCATCCTTCAGAAAATGGCTTCCAAATATTTTAGCACTTTTAGGATCTATTTTTTCAATCTTTTCCCCTTGATAATAAATATTATTCTTATCTTTTGCAAAATCATTTTCCAAGATTTCAAATGATTTTTTATCTATATTTTTTAATATTCTTGTCTTTTCTTCACTCCAGTCCCGATAATAAATTTCTCCATTTCTTTTTATGTATTCTGCATTCATAATATTTCCTGCCAAAATTAACAACCCAAATATTTTCAACAATTTTTTTATTTTCATAATTATTTTCTCCTTATAAAAAGTTACGCTAATTATTTATAAAAGTCCACAAATCTCAATAAACACAATATTTTAAAATTTATTTTTCTAATTCCAAAACTCCAGTTCATCTTCGTCTTCCACAGCCTCATCTTCTTCCTTTTCATCAATATCTTTCAAAATATCATCAACACTCAAGTCGTTCAGTTCTGGATCTATTTTATCAAGAAAAGCTGAAAATTCTTTTTTTACTTTTTGAATACGGATTCTATCGCCTGTTCTTACAATCATCTGATAATTTTCCAAATATTCTGAAATGTAGTTTCTAATTTCTGTATTTACTATTTCTGCATAAATTCGGTTTGCCCTTTCAATCAGCAATTTATCTTTGTTTTGATTTTCTGACTGAATTTTTATTTCTTCCAAAGTTTTAATTCTTTCGTTTTTTTCTTCTTCGGATAAATCGCCATTTATAATTAATTTATTTCTCTTTTCTCCCGTACTTATTGCAGTTGCTTCTGCCTCTAAGATCCCATTTATATCGTAAGTGAATCTTACGTTCACTTTTTCATTTCCTGCATTATTTCTTGGAACATTTATTTCAAATTCTCCCAAAAATAGGTTATCATTTATATTCAAGCTTTCCCCTTGATAAATTGCGATTCTTATTATTGTCTGATTGTCTTCTGCTGTTGAAAAATACTCCGACTTGCTTGTAGGAACCGTTGTATTCCTTGGAATAATCGGTGCAAATCTCTGTCCAATTACTTCAATTCCGAGTGTAAATGGACACACATCTGTCAAAATTCTTTCCTTAAATGCCTTGTTTCTCTCCTTCATTCCGACAGTTACACCAACGCCGTAAGCTACGACAGTATCAGGATTTCGAGCTATTGATACGAGTTTGTTGCCTTCAATAAAATCAGTATTGTCAAAATAAGTTTTTTCTCCACGCATTTTATTAAAATACTTTTCCACAAATTCTTTCACAATTCCCAATTTTACAGCCCCGCCGACTAGCACAACTTTCTCAATTTCTCTTGCATCCGTATTTCCATCCTGCAAAGCCTTGTCAATCGCAACTTTTATTTTTACAAGCAATGGTTTTACAGCCACCCTGAAATCTGCCTGTGTAATTTCTACTTTATAGTCTTTTCCTTTAATTTCCATTTCAATTTCCACATCTTTTAAACTTATCAGTTTTTTTGCCCTGTCTGCCTTTGTGTACAATTTAGTTCTTTCATCACGGCTCAAGTCAGATATTGATAATCCTATATTTTTCAAGAAAATTTCACATATTTTGGTAGTAAAATCCTCTCCACCAAGCATCGTATCTCCACTTATCGAAATTACTTCCATAATATCCTCAAATGTTTCAAGTAAAGTAACATCAAATGTCCCTCCACCCAAGTCAAGCACGATAAACTTCAAATTCTGATCTAAAATATGGCTTCCAAGTGACAATGCCGCAGCTGTTGGCTCATTTATAAGCCTTTCCACTGTAAGCCCTGCCAGTTCTGCCGCTATTTTAGTATCTTTTCTCTGTTTATCATTAAAATATGCGGGTACGCTTATTATTGCTCTGTCTATCTTTTCATTCAGTTGCTTTTCAGCACTTTCCTTTAAATGTTTCAGTACAAACGAAGAAAGCATCTGTGCATCAAAAGTTCTATTCTTTACTTTAATTTTTGCTTCCGTTCCCATTCTTCTTTTAAAATTGCTCGCAGTTTCCCCAGCGTTCATCATTCTTCTTTCCTTCGCCAGTTCTCCCACTATTATTCCATCATTTTCATCAATTCCCACAACAGACGGAATCAAAATATTCCCATATTCATTTTTTACAAACTGTATTTCCCCATTATCATCAATATATGTCGCCAAACTATTTGTTGTCCCCAAATCAATTCCAATCATTCTTCCCATTTTTATTTTTCTCCTCTAACAGTATTCTTTTTTATGAATCTCAAAACTTAAAATTGTTAAATATTTAGTCAATATATTTTATCCAGTATCTTTTTCGCATAATTTGTCAATCTATAATATTTTATACTATTTACTATCATCAACTTTATAACCAGCCACACCAATATCGCTAGAAGCAGTATATCTTTAATTTCATATTTAAAGTAACCAAAAATCAAATAACTTCCCAGCAATATAATCTCTACATACAGCATACTTGTCATATTCAGATTATTCCCACGTTTTGCTATCATAATGTCATAATAAACCCTCGTAATTGTCAATACAATCCAAAAAGTTTTCATTGACTCAAAACTAACTATAATATCTTCATAACCAATTTCCTCTAAACCCATATTTGTAATTACCGGTAAGCTGAATATCCAAATAAAAACCAATGCAAGACTGCTAAGGACAAATACTAAGCTGTACAATATCTCATCTTCTTCCTTAATATCGTCCTCACATTTAATTCCCATACGGTAAAATATCTTCTGAATTTCCTTGTAACTGTAAACGATTCTTTTTAAAAACAAATTATTTGTCAAAACAAAAAAGAAATTATATATTTTTTTATTTATTTTTATATCAAAACATTCATAATCTCCATGATAAATATTCCAAAATACGAAAAATACAAAAAAATTCAATTTTTTTACATGAAAATATTTTTCCACAAAATTTTCCACAGCCTTGTTCTTATCTTTCTCCTTCTTACTACTATAAAGCCTCCTTATTTTCTCAAGCTCAGTTTTGCTATCTGTTAAACGTGAAATAATATATTCTTTTTCAAATTCAATAATATTATCTGAATTTAAAATCAAATTACTCTCATAATCAATATTTTCCAAATCTAAAATATCTCTAATTCTATTCTTTTCACTATCTGAAAATCTATCAAACTTCTTCAAAAAAATTTTTAAATTAATAAATGAAATCTTTTCACCATTCAAAATTCTATAAAATTTCTTTAGCCAAGCCTCAAAGTCTTTTTCTTTCCATTCGTATTCACCACTAAAAACATCAGAAAATTCCTCTTCTTCCTCATCCAGTATTTCAAAGTCTGTTTCATAAAAAACTTCATAATAATCATACTCTTCATACTCCTCTTCTTCCGAATACTCCAAAGCAGTTTCATAAGCCTCATTAATTTTCATAAACATCTCAGGAAAATCTTCAGGATGATATTTTTTCAACATCTTGGAATAAGCAACTTTTATTTTCTTTTTATCATCTGTCGGCTCTATTTCCAGTATCTTAAACGCCTCACCAAACTCCAAAATCACCACTCCTTACTTTTCTAAAATAAACGTATCTAGAATTTGTTTTGAAAATTTTCTTAGCCGTTTATATCTTATATTTGTAGTTACTACCATTTTTACAAATAAGATTATATTTAAAAATATAAATTGAAATATTAACTGTGAATACAGTAAAGATGATATAATTGGTATTTCACTTTCTATACTGCCAATAACAATAAGATTTACAACAAAAATTATACTCATTAAAATCGACAAGTAACTTGAATATCCATATCGCATACTCCACTCAAATTCTTTTTCCCTAGCTATATTAACCCAGTCTAAAATTATGAAAAAAATAGTCCCCAAAATCCCTATGTACCAGTCAACAATAGGAGATAAAAAGAATAAAAATAAGACTATTGCACCAAAAATACTCCATAAATAAGGCGTTATGCGTAAACTTATTCCTACTTTCTTATTATTTTTTTGTTCTCTATCAAAAATTTCTATATATTTATTAACATCAACATATTCATTTCGTATTTTATAAGTTATAAATTTAAAAGTTGTGCCTACTTGCTCTATATCTCTGTAGGGGTATAACGCAATATTCTTTCCAAATAATCTAAAAATTTTAATATTAAAATAATCCTTAATAAATTTCTCATATCCTTTTTCATTTTCCGAAAAATTTTCACTTACAATATTTTTTACAATTTCATCTAAACTTACATTTTCACTTTTACCAGTATCTACCCAAGTTTCTCCTAAAATATCTGCATTCATATTAGAATTATTTAGATTATAAATCAAAAGTTCCATTTCAATTCTCGTTATATTTCTCCAAGCATAACCACGTAATCCATTTTTTTGTAAAATTTCTCTAATTTGATTTTTTTCCGAAACATCAAAATTAAAATGAAAATCACGTAAAATTTCTCGATATTCTGTTAATGGACGTTTTTCAGATAAAAGAAGATTTTTAAGCCGTCCTAGCCACTCAGATATTGATTTGTTTGTTATTTCATTTTCATCAAAACCATTTGAAAAATCTTGTGTTTCTTCAAAAAAACTTTTATTATTTGAATTATTGCTAGAATTAAAAAATTTATCAAATATATCCTCAATAGAATCCCCTTCATATTCATTAAAATTCGATTGCTCAAATCCCAAAGCAATTCCGTAAGCCTCGTTAATTCTGCTAAATATTTCATCATAATTTTCAAGATTGTTACGATGATACCTCTTTAATAGCTCTTTATATTTCTTTTTTATTTTTTCTTTATCAGTTGTAGGTTCCATTTCTAGTATTTTAAATGCTTCTGTAAATCTATCTTCTGTTCGCATAGAATTTTTTAAGTATTCAAAAATATTAAGTTTTTCATATTTATTTTTATTATCTTTTTTTTCAAAAAACTTTTCCTTTGACTGTCTTTCTTCAGATTTTTCAGTAAATTTATCTTCTTTTTTCTCAAATTTTTTTGAATCAAAAATATCCGAAAAATCACTCTCTTTCATTTTTTCCGTTTTTCTAAAATTATGAGTATTTTCATACAAATTTTCAGAAAAATTATTTTCTGCATATCCCAAAGCTTTTTCGTAAGCCTCATTAATTTTCATAAACATCTCAGGAAAATCTTCAGGATGATATTTTTTCAACATCTTGGAATAAGCAACTTTTATTTTCTTTTTATCACTTGTCGGCTCTATTTCCAGTATTTTAAATGCTTCTGCAAAATCCAAAATCATTACCTCCTAAACTTCTTTCGTTTTCAAATAAAATGGCATCAGCAATTTAAAGCCTTTTAAAAATTCTTTTGTCAAATCTTCAAGATTTTCAAATTTTTCAATTTCTTCCACATCAAATTTAACAAGTACTTTTCTGATGTTCCCTTCTTCCATATCTTCAATTAACTTTTTCCTATTTTTCTCACTTCCTTCAATTCTATCCAACATACAGTTTTCCTTACTTTTTGAAAATTGCACAAAATAATAAAGTGGATTTTTAATAGGTAATTCCAAAACCTTATTTTGTCTTTCAAGCGTATTTTTACCAATTTTACGTTCAACAAAACTCACTTCCATCGAAATTCCAACTTTTTTAGTTTTCTCATTTTTAAATACTCGAAGTGCAATCCCCGACTCATTTTCAGTATCCCCTTCCTGTTTAAAAAATACCCAAAGATAAGGACGAGCAATTTGTGCCTGATTCATCCAGCTGCTAACTTTCTGCAAATGAAATCCCTCCACATTTTCCTCAACAGATTTAACTATTTCAGTAAAAATCTTTCGTGCAGCCTGTCCATTTTTCCTAAAAAGCTCCATATCTTTCTTCAAATCCCCAGCTTTTTCAGGTTTAATATATTTTCTCCCAGCATAATCTGTATATTCAATTAATGGCTTGTAATTAAATTTTTTATTCATATTTATCATCCTTTTCGTTTAATTTTTATACTAAACCCCATTTAAATGAGGAAATTATTACAAACTTTTCTAATAAAGTGTATAAATCTAATATTTTTAAATAATTAAAATATAATTTTCATTTTTCAACCAGATTCTAGTATAAATAACCCGTCGGAGCATTTTTATGTGCTGGCAAAACTGTCTGAGCATAGCGAGTTTTTTGGCAGTGCAGAAAAATGTCGTAGACTAGCCATAGGTTGTAGGATTTGCGGCAATGAGCAATCCTACGAAAATAAAAAAGAAAAAAATATTTATTAATCAAAATATCTAAAAAATAATAAAAAACAATTTAGTTGAATGATTATGAATTAACTATCAAACAACCCTACTATAAAAATTTATTCCTATTTTTAAACTGGATTTAGTATTAGTTTTAAAATTATAACATATTTTATTAAAATAAAAAACTATACACTTTCTCTAATAAAAATAGAAAAAATATATAGCTTTTATTTTGTTTTTTTATTCTGTTTTCGTTTTAATTACTACTAAATTCTCTTTCCTGTGATATATGCTCAAATCTGCCATTTACTTTTTCAACTGCACCTATAATTTCTATCAAAACGTCAGTTTTATTTTTAAACAATTCCCCTACTCCACCAAATTTATTTACAATTGGAAATTCTTGTAATTTTTCTTTATCAATACTTCCATTTTGAGCAATATAATCTACAATATGTCTAACAAAATTTATTTGATTTGAATTTAGGTTTTCATCACTTAAAAATTCAGAAAATTCTTTTTCAACAGCCTCTCTATACATTCCTATGATTTTAGAAACCATTTTCAATAACGGAATTTTACCATAAGTTTCTGTGTATTCTTCTTTTGTTCCCAATTCATCCCATAAAACTTTTTCCAAATATTTTATATCATTTAATGATAATGGATGATTATTTTTTAGTCTTTTAATAACATCATTATTTTTAAAATCTTCTAAATATCGTTCTACACGTTTATTATAATTTACAAGCTGATTTATAATTTTAAATTCACCCACTGACTCGTGCTCACTATAATCTACTATTTCGTCTTTAAAATCTGTATAATAAATTTTTGTCGCTGGTTTATCCAGTAATCTTATTAATTCTCTAAGTTCATTTCGTATTTCTTCAAGCTGAAATATATTTATATTATTCCAAAATTCATCTTTTTGAATATCCATTATAAGTTGCCTTTTTTCCAATACTTTTGGTAATGTCCCTAGTTCACTAAGACTTTCTGCTGTTTCTTTAACTTTATTTTTTGCCTTTAAAAAAGATTTATTTTGTAAATATGCATTTTCAATTGTATATATTAAATAATCAAATCTTTTGGCTAACTCATCACTTTCCTCATAAATTACCAAAGGAGCAACTACATCTTTAATTTCTTTCACATCTTTTTCATCAAGTGCTTCATATTTATCCAATTTTTTATATTTATCAACAATCGCACCTTTCATCCGCACATCAAAACGATTTTCATTTATTCCCAAAATATCCAATATCACTTCACTTATTAATTTATCTCTATATTCAATAAACGGTTTTTCTTGGTATTTTAAATGTTGCAATGATTTTATTATTTCTATTTTAGCTCCAAATATATTTTCTGAAACTGATTTAGAATTTTTTACCTCTTTTCCATCCCCATTTACTTCAAAAAACTCAAAATTTTTATAACAATCAAAAATTAAAAATCTTTTCTTATCTATTCCAGGTCCAAACAAATCCTTACAAAGTCTTGTTCCTCTACCTATCATTTGCCAAAATTTAGCCTTCGATCGTATTTTCTTGAAAAATACCAAATTAAGTATTTCAGGAACATCAATCCCTGTATCAAGCATATCAACAGACACTGCTATTTGAGGATAAGAATTTTTATCTTTAAATTGAGCAATTATATTATCTACAAATTTTATATTATGATAAATTGCTTCTGCAAACTTTCCTCTATATTCAGGATACAATTTATTAAATCTTTCCACAATAAAATTTGCATGTTTTTGATTTACTGCAAAGATTATCGTTTTCCCAAGTTTATCACCACCTTCGACTTTTAGTCCATTATTCATCAAGGTTTTGATAACAAGATCCACAGTATCTTGGTTAAATAATGTTGTATTTACTTCCTCACTTGAAATCTCTTCTTTTTCTTCTCCATCAAATGTTTCTTCAAATTCTTCCTTTTCCTCTTCACTCAGTTCACTATATTTCAATCCATCTCTTACAATTTTCAATCCAACATCCAGTGGTTTTCCATAATGAACCAAATATCCCTGTTTTATTGCCTCTTCTAATTCATACGCAAATGTCGGATTATCATCTTCCAATTCAAATATTTTATACGTATTTTTATCAATTTCACTTTTTGGCGTTGCTGTCAATCCCAATAAACTTGCATCAAAATAATCAAATATCGCCTGATACTTTTTATAAATACTTCTATGGCTTTCATCAACTATTATCAAGTCAAAATGCCCACTTGTAAAAATTCTATTGCCTTTTTTATCTTTTGCTTCATCAATGGCATTCATCATTGTTGGATAAGTAGAAAAAACCATTCTACTGTTTATGTCATCTTTATTATCTAATAAATTACACAAAGATAGATTTGGAAGATATTCTTTAAAGTTGTCTCTTGCCTGTTTTACTAATGCCGTTCTATCTGCAAGAAATAATATATTTTTTACCCAGTTGTGTCTTGTTAGCACATCTACAATAGAAGCCGCTGTTCTAGTTTTCCCACTTCCAGTCGCCATTACAAGCAGCATTTTTCTACGCCCGCTTTCCAAAGCCTCCGTTACTCTTATAATTGCTTCCTTTTGATAAGCTCTATTTGTAATAACATCTTTTATAGCTAGATTTTTTAGTCTATTTTTATTTTTTCTTTTAAATATCAATTTTTCTAAATCTTTTTTACTATATATGCTCGAAACTTTCCTTTCAGCATAATCGGTATCATCCCAAATATAATAATCCAAACCATTTGTAAAAAATATTACAGGTCTTGTGCCATATTTTTTTTCAAGTGCATCTGCATATTCTTTTGCTTGATTTTTCGCTATTCTAGGATCAACATCTACTTTCTTTGCTTCTATTACAGCTAAAGGCTTTCCATTGTCTCCATATAAAACATAATCAGCTTTCCCTTTGCCACTTGGAGTAGAGATATTTGAAATTTCAACTTCTGTCAAGCAATTATCTCCTATAACCCAGCCTTCACTTTCCAATATCAAATCAATATATCTCTTTCTTGTTTCAGCTTCAGATATTTTATCTACTTGAAATTCTTTTTCTCTTTGATAAATCTTACGTTTTTCTTCGTTCTCTTTTTTCAACGTCTCATTTTCATTTGTTAATTTTTCAAGTTTTTTATCCATTTCATCAAGCATTTTAGTTAATTTATTTTTTTCATCTTGAACTTTGACAATATTATTTATTTCACCAAGTATCGACTCGTCAAATTTTACATCTGAATAGTGTCTTGAATACGAATAATCAATCCACGAAGTAAACGAAAATAAATTTCTCAAACTCAAAATTGCTTCTTCTCTTTCTACAACTATTTTGGAATGAACAGCTTTATTTCCTAATTTTTGTATATATGAAAGTAAACCTGGCATATTATAAGGAATTATCTCTTTAAATTTTCTGCTATTTAACATAATTGCTAGTGTATCCTGATAATTGTATCTTAAATCTTGATCATTCTTATACACCCATTTTACAGCTAACTCCAATGCTTTTCTAGCAAATGTAACTGACGCTGTATAAGAAACATTCATCAACTTTTCTGCTTCAATACAAACATCCGCAAATACTCTATAACTTCTATCTTTTCTCAAATATTCAAAGTTAGACATCCTTTTTCACTCCCATATTTAATTTTTTATTTTTATTTCTCTTATCTAATTCTAAAACTAATCTTATATTATCCAAAAATATCAATAATGTCAAGTTTTTAAACAAATTTTTGCCTAAAATAATCGATGAAAATAAACGAAACTTTAATTTATCCGTTTTCTCTACAAATTGTGAAAATTCAGTTTGGAGCGAAAGTGGAGGAACTATAAAATCAAAATTTCTTACTTCTTTCATCGAAGGAAAATTTGAAATTCCGCTCCCCAACGACACACGCTGTAATTCTTTTTCATTATATTTCATTCTAAACAGTACCATAAAAAATTTATTATTGATAATATTTTTATCTAATTTTATTTTTAATAACGCTTGATTTATAATTCCCTCTTTATATTCTTTAGGAATTTCAGCTATTTTCCCCAAAGTACCAGAACAGCTGACTATTAAATCTCCAGATTCTACTTTAAATCTAAGCATTTTTTGATATTTTTCTTTTGATATATAATATTTCTGATAGTTAAAATCACTGTATATAGCATGTTTTTGCTCATATACTAAATAACCATCTTCTATAAATTCATCTTTTTTTAAACTACCACCAAAAGGACCTCTTACTAAATTTTCTTTTTTATTACTCGTTAACTGTTCTAAAGTCATCACAATATATTTTTTATTTTTAAAAAACATCTCTATAAATCGGGATTTGAAATTTTCAAACTATCCAATATATTTTCGATGTGAATTTTTTACGTTACTTTGATTTACCATTGCATACTGCAAAGTTGTATCTATTTTTGTATGTCCTAACAATTTTTGAACTTGTTCTATTGGCATCCCTTTATCAATAGCTCTTGTAGCTAATGTTCGTCTAAATTTATGAGGATGAACTTTAGGAATATTTAATTTTCTTCCTAATTCTCTAAGTCTTATTTCTACTCCACTGATTTTTAAACGTGAATATGGTTTTAATAAACTGACAAATAAAGCTTCATTATTATCTTTTCTACTTTCAAGATATCTTGTTAAATGAATTTTTGTTCTTGCATCAAAATACACTTTTCTTTCTTTATCACCTTTTCCTAAAACTATACATTCCCTATTTTCAAAATCTACATCTGATATATTAAGTTTTACGAGTTCGCCAACTCTCATTCCCGTTGAAGAAAGCAAATCTATCATTGCTAAATCACGTATATTTCCTGAAAAATCTCTTAATAGTTCAAGGGATTCGTCTGAATATGTTTCTTTTATCACTTGTCCAGTTTTTACTTTTTTTATCCTTCTAACAGGACTTTTTAGTATATAATTTTCTTCTTCAAGCCAAGAAAAGAAACTAGAAAGTATTCTTCTTATATTATCTATAGTTACTTTTCCAGCATTTCCTTTTTCTTGATAATTTGACAAGTATTCTCTCAAATCATTTGTATCAATATGTTTAATAGTTTTTTCAATATGTTTAAACATATTTTGGATAGTTGACTGATAATACAAAATGGATTTTTCTGAACATCCTTCAATTTTTTTCGCTGATAAAAACATTTCTAAAATTTTTTCATTAGAAACATCTTCTTGTACTAAAATATCTTCACTTTCCAAATAATAAACTAAAACCTTGTGTAAATGTTCCATTTGAGCATTATCCAAAATTCCAAGCATTTTTTGTTCAATTTCAGTAATTATTTTTTTCATAATAAATCATCCTCTCAATTGTCTATATAATAAATTATACAATAATTATTTGAAATAAAACATCGAAATTCTGATTTATCAAACTAATTTATCATTGTTTAAAAAATTTTTGCATCAAAGAATCATACAAATTTTCCATTTCTTTTAACGATTTTTCGACTTCAAACTTTAATTTGTCAATTTTAGTTACAAACTCTGCAAATTCGTTTTGGAGAGTTAATGGTGGTAATGCTATTTTTACATTTTTTATATCATTTTCAGTAACTGCAGGATAATTCGCACCTATTTCTTTTTTTGATAACTCATTGGTAAATGAATTTGATAACAATACATTAAATAAATAAAGGGTATTTAGTTTAGTTTTTGTTCTTAATATACAAAAACCTGTTGAAGCTATTGCTTTATTTTCTGTTTCTATATCAAATAATGCTATATTTTTTAAATTAGGTCTTACTGTAGAAATTAAAATGTCATTTCTATTTATTATTTTTTTTGCTCTACTAGGAGCTTCGTCTATATAATAATTTTTATATGTTTCTATTCTATTTTTTAAATTATTTATTGAAGAAATATCTATGTAAGAAATTATTAATTTCTGAATTTTTTGATATATTTTCAACTTTCTCTACTACATTTTCTAATAATTTTTCTTTTTTCCAACCTTTATCATTCTTAATCGGATCTCCAAACATCTCTATAAATCGGGACTTCACTAATTCTTCTAACAAAATAATTCTTTTTTTATTTTTTTCTATTAGACTAACTATATTATCTAAAATACTAACTATTTTTTGCTGTTCAATTTCAGAAATTAATAATATTTTTTCTTTTTTGTAATCTCTGAAATATATATGTGGAATTGTAGCTCCTGAAGAATATTTTGATAATTTCTTAGAAATTAAAGCATAATATAAATACTTAATGTTTAAACTTCCATTCGGAATTATATATTGCATTGTACCAATAACAGAAGATTTTGAAGGTAACAACATTGTTCTTCCAACTCCTGCTCCATCTTTTACTATTCCTATATATTCTTTATCTTGTATATAAAAATCTACTTTTTTTATCAATCCACTTGCACCATATATTGGATAAATTCCTTCATTTCCTTTTAAATCTTTTTGCGATATATTGGATGTTCTATTTTCACATACTTCTTCTAAAGTAACATATTTCATAAAATTTCCCTCCCTAAAAATCGGGATTTAATCAATTCATCAAATAAAATTATTTGTTTCTCTCTTCTTTTTATTATATTTTTGATTTTATCTAATATTTCTACTATTGCACTTTGTATATTTATTTCTGGTAAAGGTACATATATGTTTTTTATCAAATTTGATACTTGTAAATTTTGTATCCCTGTTGTTTTATTATAAAATTTATGTACTCCTTTGTATTTATAATTATATAATAAAAATAACAATAAAAATCTACTATTTATTTTATTATCTTTAACTCTTAATGTCGTAGTAAAATTATTTGTTAAATATACATCATTAGAATCATTTTTATCGAAAAAAACAACTCTTCCAACAGGATTTACATCAGTTCCACCAGATTTTTCTAAAATTATATCTCCATATTTTAATTTCTTCTTCTCACACTTTGTATATTCAATGTCTCTCAATGTAATATCTGAATAATCTATTTCTCCACTATTAGTAAAATTTGTTGTTCTTATAACTTTTACTATATTTTGATTATCAGCATCTTTAATTTCATTGCCCCATTCACCTGTGATTGGAGTTTCAATTAATTCAGCTAATTGGACTTTTCTATTTTCCATCTACTTCACCAACTTTTCAAGTTCTTCCAAACCTAATGTTATCTCTTTTTCTAGTTCTTTTATTTTTCCAATAATAACTTCAGGCTTTTCATAAACGATTTCTTCATATTCTATTTCCTTGTATTTATTTATTGATAAATCATAGTCATTTTCAATGATTTCTTCTTTTGGAACTAAAAAAGATTTTTCAGTTCTTTTTCTGTCAGTTTCATTTTCTAAATTTGAAAATCTATTGATGATGTCCTCTATATCGTTATCTTCTATTTTAGTTCTCTTATCATCTAGTGAATAACCATCTGCCTGCATATCATAGAACCATACTTTGTCTGTTCCACCAACACCTGTTTTCGTAAATAACAATACAGCTGTACTGACTCCTGCGTATGGTTTAAATACTCCACTTGGCATCGATATTATTCCTTGTAAAATGTGATTTTCAATAATTTCTTTTCTTAATTGCTTATGAGCATTACTGGCACCAAATAAAACTCCGTCAGGTACAATAACAGCACATCTTCCACCATTTTTTAAAATTCTTATCATTAATGCCAAAAATAACAGTTCTGTTTTTTTAGTTTTTGTTATTTTTAATATATCATCAGCAACTGATTCTGCATCTAGCGAACCTTTAAAAGGAGGATTAGCAAGCACTAAGGTATATTTTTCCTTGTCTGTATTTGATTTTGCAAGGGAATCTTTATAATCTATATCTGGATTTTCTATGTCGTGTAACATCATATTCATTGTACCTATTCTAAGCATAGTTGTATCCATATCATTTCCATAAAACATATTATTTTGATAATGATTTTTCAACTCTTCAGAATTAAAAATTTCATTATGATTTTCTTTCAAATATTCACCAGCTCCAACTAAAAATCCAGAAGTTCCACAGGCAGGATCAATTATCATATCAGTAGGCACTGGTTTTACAAGTTTTACCATCATGTCAATAATATGTCTAGGAGTTCTAAACTGTCCATTTGTTCCAGAAGTAGCCAATTTAGATAACAAATATTCATATAAATTACCTTTTATATCCCCTTCTAAAGCCAAATCTTCAATTCCTGTAACAATTTTTTCTAGCATTTGTGGAGTTGGTATTTGAAATATCGCATCTTTCATATATCTTGAAAATGATGAACTGTTATCCCCATTTAAGTTTTTAATAAATGGAAACACTTCATTTACCATTATATCGTACATTTTTTGTGCTTCTAATTCTTTAAAATTACTCCATCTAAGACTTTGCTGTTCTTCATTAAAAAATTTTTTAGGCTCTATTCCCAATAAAATTGCATCTCTTTCAGCTCTTAATTGCTTATCATCCAATAATTTTATAAATATCAAATATGTAAACTGTTCTATTACAGACAAAGGATTTGTTATTCCTCCTGTCCAAAATATTTCCCATATTTTATCAATTTTATTTTTCAGCTCTCCTGTTATTATCATATTTTCCCTCTCTATATTTTTTATTATAAAAATTTTAAAATAAAACTCAAAAATTATAACTAACCTTTATTTTTGACTAATTTTCAAATAATTCAAATACATTTACAAAATATAAAAACTATACTAAATATTTAATAGTATAGCTTTTATTTTACACACCATTATTATCTATTCATATCATTATATGCTTTTACAAGCTCATTAAATGATTTAACAACATTTTCAGGCGAACCTGTTTCATTTTCCAAGAAGAATTGATCTCTTAATGAAAATTCTGATATTGGTTTTTTTGCTTCGATTCTTTCCACAAGACTAGCTAAACTTGCTTTAAATCTATCAGCTTCATGTATAAAACTGCTTAATTGATAATCTTTGTAACCTTCTTTTTCCATTTGTTTTTGATCTTTTGCATGTTTATTAAATTCTCCCACTGCATTAATCAATTTTTCCTGTAAAGCTTTAAATTTAGCAGCATCACCAGAAACAACATTTGCTCCAGTTAATTTTTGTTTACTAATTTCATTTAAAACTTCTTCTCCCACACTCAAAATTACCATTCTGTTATACGCAATAACTCTTCCTTCTTTTTGCAATTTTTGAGCTTCTTTTTCCCTTTGCTCAACTATTTTTTTATCCATTTCTGTTCTAAATGCCAAAACTGCTGCATCATATTTTTTTATAATTTCCAAAAATTTTGTATGAAATTCTTGAGCTTTTTTATAATTATCACTCGTATAATCTTTCCCAGAATAATAAGAATCCATATCTTCTGCTAATGGCTTCAACTCTTTAAATACTCCAAGTAAATTTTCGGAAACCTTATCAAGTTCTCCCATTTTAGGTTTTGCTGATATTGCCTTTTCTAATTCTGTTATGATACTCTTAACATCGTAAAAATTGGCATTTATACTTCCTTCTGATTTTTTAAATTGTGCTTCTGTACCTGCTTCTTTAAAATAAGAATTAGCCGTTTTCTCAAAACTAACTAATTTATTATAAACCCCAATATACGAATTATACTTTTCAACCTCATCAACTTTCTGATTCGTTCCACCAGAATTTTTCAAATCAAATCCTTTATCCTTGTTATTACCTTTCTTCCCACATGAAATTAACAATACCAACATTAATAATATTACTAAAATTTTTGTTTTTTTCATTTTTATTATCTCTCCTTGGTAAATTTATTTTTTGCATTTCTTAAAATTATTTATACGATTTAATTTTTCTACTAATTTTTGAAAAATATTCTCGATGTAATTATATATTTCACTTAAATATATTCCTATTTTAACTGATATTTCGATATTAGTTTTTGCATTTTGAGATTTTGTTTTCATATTCTAGTTTCTTGTAAGAGTTTTTTTATTTTTCCATTAAACCCTCAATTCCTCCCTATCCTCCACAATCTCATCCTTATACTTATCCAAAATCGGATTAATCTCATTTTTCACAAAATCTTCAGTCTGCTGTCCAGCAAATCCAGTATAATTAGCTGAAACCAAGATTCCTTCCATATCTTCTGCTTTCAACCCTAATCTGCCGTCTTTTATAATTCTGTCAATTAGTCTGTTCGGATTTCCATTCAATTTAATTTCCTTTGTTTCTTCCATTGAAAGTTCTCTAATAATTTCGTGAACTTCTTGTCTGTCCATTCCTTTTTTAACTGATTCCATAATGATATTTTCAGTCGCCATAAATGGTAATTCCTTTTGAATATTTGCCTCAATTACTTTTGGATAAACGACAACTCCGTCCATAATGTTAAGCCAAATAATTAAAATTGCGTCCACTGCCAAGAATGCTTGCGGAATTGAAAGTCTTTTGCTTGCAGAATCGTCCAATGTTCTTTCAAACCATTGTGTTGCAAAAACTAATGCTCCTGTTTGTGAGCTTGAAATCACGTATTTGGCAAGTGATGAAATTCTTTCACTTCTCATCGGATTTCTCTTGTAGGCCATCGCACTTGAACCAATCTGATTTTTTTCAAATGGCTCTTCTAGTTCCTTTAAATGCTGAAGTAATCTAAAATCATTCGTAAATTTGTGAGAAGATTGAGCAATATTCGACAATAAATTTAAAATTTGTGCATCTACTTTTCTATCATAAGTTTGCCCCGAAACGCCTTGTTTCTTACTAAATCCAGCTTTTTCCGTAACCAGTTCATCCAATTGTTTCACTTTTTCAAAATCTCCTTCAAACAATTCTTTAAAACTAGCCTGTGTACCAGTAGTCCCTTTGACTCCTCTAAATCTCAAATTTTCAAGTCTGAATTCCAGCTCTTCAAAATCAAGAAGCAAAGAATGAAGCCACAATGTCGCTCTTTTTCCAACCGTTGTAAGCTGTGCCGCCTGAAAATGCGTAAATCCTAAAGTAGGCAAGTCTTTATATTCCAATGCAAAATCTCTCATTTTTTCAATCAAAGTAAGCATTCTTCTTTTAATAACTAAAAGTCCTTCCTTAATTTGAATCAAATCAGTATTATCCCCAACATACGCACTTGTTGCTCCCAAGTGAATAATTTTTCTTGCATTTTTTGCCTGTTCTCCATAAGTATGAACATGAGCCATCACATCGTGTCTCAATTTTTTCTCAAATTCGGCCGCAACTTCAAAATCCACATCATCCTTAAATTTTTTAAGTTCCTCAATCTGCTCATCTGTAATAAAATCAAGCCCAAGTTCCTTCTCAGCCTCAGCCAAATTTATCCACAACTTTCTCCAAGTTCTAAATTTAAACTCTGGTGAAAAAATATGCAACATTTCCTTACTAGAATATCTTTCCGCCAACGGATTTGAATATATACTCATATTTTCCATTTTCCCATTTCCTCCTACTTGATTTGATTTATTTTTTTAAAAATCTATACTCTGAATCTAAATTCCAGTTAAATCCAGTACCTAATTTATCCCAATCATAATTTTTATTTTTTATTTTTGAGTTTTTACGATAACAATTTTCACAACATGTTATTATTTGAGCTTCGGAAGAATATGATAAAATACTCAAAATTCCAAATAATATAATTACTATTTTATTCATAATTCTCCTTTATATACACAAATTTTACTTTTTTAATCAACTTTGACAACTTTAAAAATTTTTAACTTTTCTAATTCTTTCAAATACTTATCAGAAAGTTTTTCATCTTTTTTCCTAATTTGCATCGTTGCACTCACTAACGCTTTTATTATTACCTCATCTTTTGAAATAACATTTTTATAATTTTCGTCTTTGATTATTTCTAAAAATATATTTAATATTTCTTCATATTTTTCTTGTGAATACCCTGATAAAAAAGTTCTTTCTGCTAAATTTTTTCTTCTATAATCTTCCATTTCATCTTTTGGAATGAACGGTAATTCTTTTTTCTGCTTAATATCCATTTCTATTGCTTTTTTCCCATACTCAAATGAATTTTTAAAATCCTTTTTGTAAAAATACGCAGATGAAATTCCATAATAAGCCCAATAATTAGTACTTACATTTTTTAAATTACTTTTTAAAATTCTATTATACAGCTCTATTGCTTCATCGTATTTTGAATTTTTTAAATAAATCATACCGATATTAAGATATTCTGTCATATATTTCTCAGATAATTTTTTCGTAGAAGAAAATTCATTTACTGCCTTTTTATATCCTTCAATAAATTCATTCTCTACTTTAAGTTGCTTCAAATTTTTTATTTCACTATTAATATCTGCAAATACATTTATTGAAATTAAAAATACGATTGAAATTAAGACTTTTTTCATTTCTCATTCCTTTCTTGACAAAAGATTATAAAATTAAAAAATTAATTATCCCAAATATAAATTGCTCCGTCCTTAAAATAAATCTTTTTCACTTCATCTTTATTCACAGTAAAACTAAAATTAAACGGTTTATACTTAATTCCTTCATTATTTTCCAAAAATCCTATTATAGAAATTTCTTCATCACTATTAACAAAATTTTCCATCATTGCAGTTGAAATTGTTTTATTTATAATAATTTTGGGATTTTTTCCATTTACTTGAAAGTCTTTTTCTGTATAAACTTTTTTATTATTTCCAGTTGCCTTAAAATTTTCATATTCTAATTCTATTTTATTTTTATCAGTTTTTGAAACTCTAGTTCCAACTAATTTCAATGTAATCGTATTAAAAGACAAATTTTGAGCAGCACTTTCATTCACAGTTTTATCAATTTTAGACTTTTTACCATTTTGTGCTGGAGCTGAAAAGGAAATAATTGCAATCCCTAGCATTAACATTATTAGTATTTTTTTCATTACCTATTCCCTTCTTATTCAAAATACAGTATTTTTTCTTTTACATCTTTAAATACTACATTTTTTATTTTACAACTTCTCCATTCCAATCTTTTATTCCACCAAAATCAATCACGTTTGTATAACCTTTTTCAATCAATTTTAATGCTGCTTCCCTACTTCGTCTTCCACTTCTGCAATAAACTAGAATTAAAGCATCTTTATTTTTCAATTTTGCTTCTGCCTCATTTTCAATGGTTTCCAACGGAACAGAAATCGCATTTGGAATATGCCCTTCGTTATATTCTTCCAAAGTTCTAACATCTACAACTATAACTTTTTGAGTTTCCATCATCTTTTTAGCTTCATCTGAAGTTATCTTTTTATATTCTGCTTTTTTCGCAGCTTTCGTTTCTTTTGACATCGCTAAAGTTTCTTTTTCATTTCCTGATTTACTACACGAAAATCCCAACACAGAAATTACTCCAACCATTGTTAATAACGCTATTTTTCTTATTTTCATTTTATCTCTCCATTTCATTATTCAAATTTTTTATTTCATAATTTTTTCTCAAATTCAATATCTTGCTTTTCTTTTATAAAATTTTTATTTCTATCCAAAAGTTTTTTCCTAAATTCCAAAATCTTATCTTTTGAATTTACTTCATTTCCTAAACGACAGCTCACATAATCTTCAAATTTTTCAGTATTAAACGTAAACTTCGATGTTTTTCCTTTTGTTAATTCTGCCACTATAATGTTTTCTGTACTATATGCCAAATGAATTTTATATATTATTAAAAATATATTTTTATTTTTTCCTTTTACAATTTCTGTATCTTCAGGAATATAAAATTTATAATTCCCATTTTTATCTTTATAATCAAATTCATACAAAGAATTATCCAATATTCTTCGGATACTAGATTTTTTTTCTTCTTCATCAGAACGACAATGAGATATTCTATCACAAATTTCCTCTAAACTTTCCTCAATACTTTTTCCATCTACACAACCAGAAAAACTACAAAAACTTATCAAAAGAAACAATATCAACCTTTTGCTCATAATTTCCTCCAACTTTCAAAAATTATTTCACAAACTCTCCCAAATCATATCTATAAATATTCTGACTTCTTTCAGGTCCTACTGAAATCATAGAGATTTTACATTTTAATTTTTTCTCAATATATTCAACATATTTTTTACAATTTTCTGGCAAGTCTTCGTAATTTTTTATTTGTGTAATATCTTCTTTCCAGCCATCTAATTCATCGTAAATTATTTTCAAGTCTTTAGATTTTCTCAAGTTTCCAGGATAAGAATGATATACTTTTCCGTCAATTTCATAACCTACTGCCACTTTTATTTTTTCAAATCCTGTCAATACATCCAGTTTTGTCAATACAATGTCTGTCAATCCATCGATTAACACCGCATATTTCCCAATTACCAAGTCAAGCCATCCACATCTTCTTGGACGTCCAGTTGTTGCTCCAAATTCGTGTCCTACTTTTCGCAAAGTTTCTCCGTCCTCGTTTTCTAACTCTGTTGGAAAAGGCCCTTCTCCCACTCTTGTTGTATAGGCTTTCATAACTCCCAGCACTCTTGAGATTTTTGTTGGAGCGACTCCTGTTCCGACTGTTACTCCGCCAGATGTTGGCGATGATGAAGTTACGTAAGGATATGTTCCGTAGTCAATGTCAAGCATTAACGCTTGAGCCCCTTCAAAAAGCACTACTTTTCCGTTTTCAATTCCTTCATTGATTTCTACAACCGCATCAATTATTCTAAATTTTATTTTTTCAGCAAGTTTCATAAATTTTTCATAAAGTTCTTCCAAATCGAAAGTTCCTTTACCGTATCTAGTCAGCATATCATTTTTTTCTTTTACGTTCCAAGTAAGTTTATCCCTAAATCTTTCAGGATCCAGTAAATCACCAATTCTAATTCCATTTCTTGCAATTTTATCAATGTAGCAAGGTCCAATTCCTCTTTGAGTAGTCCCAATTTTGTTTTCACCCATAGCTTCTTCCTTAGCCTTGTCAATCTCGATATGGTAAGGCATTATTATGTGCGCTCTTTCGTCGATAAATAAATTATCCAGCTTTTTCCCTCTTTTTTCGAGTTCGTCAATTTCCGTCAATAATACTTCGATATCAACAACAACTCCAGCCCCAATTATACATTTTCCAGCCGAGTTAATAATTCCAGACGGCAATAAATGCAAAATAAATTTTTCATCATTTACAACGACAGTATGCCCGGCATTGTTACCACCTTGAAATCTAACTACATAATCCGCTTTTGGAGAGAGTACATCGATAATTTTACCTTTTCCTTCATCTCCCCACTGCGTTCCCACAATTACAAAAGTATTATTTTCCATATTTCATTCCTCCTAAATTTTTAGAATTTTCTTACTTTTTTAAAAACTGAACCGTAAAAACTAAAAAATCTAACTTACTAAAATTTTATCTTTTTACTATTTATTTTACTATATTTGCTATTTTTTTTCAATTGATTTAAATCTTTTAATAAAATAATTTTCACAAAAAAATAGAAGTTATATTATTTCCCACAAATAACTCCTATTAATCAATTTCTATTTTATTTTTAGTAATTTACTTTCCCTCAAAGTAATCAAGCACTTCCAACAAATTATCAAATTTTTTATAAACTAATTTTTTAATTTCTTCTGTCGGTTTTAATTTATCTGGCACCATAATTGGAAATGTCCCAGCTGCATGAGCCGCTCTTATTCCATTGAACGAATCTTCAAATACAACTGTTTTTTCAGGAGATGTTCCAGCCTTTTCTACTCCTATAAGAAAAACTTCAGGATCTGGCTTTCCATGAGTTACATCTTCTGCCGTAACAAAATGGGAAAAATATTTTTTTATATCCTTTCCTTTAGTCAAAGTTTCAGCCATATCCAAGTCCGATGAAGTTGCCAAAATCATCTGCTTATTATTTTTTTTCAAAAATTCAAGCAATTCCAATGCACCAAGTTTTAATGGAACTTCGCCTTTTTCAGCTTTTTCCATTATATGATCCTTAACTGTTCCCATCATTTCATCATACGGAAAATCTTGTCCCAAGGCTTCTTTAAACAATATTCTTGCCTTATCATTTGTAACGCCCGTTGTTTTTTCCACAACATCTTTTGTAATTGTATATCCCATTTTCTCTGCAATTTCACGTCCATATTCCACATAAATAGTTTCAGTATCAAACAACAAACCATCCATATCAAACAAAAACAGTTCAATTTCATCAAAGAATTTTTTTCCCATTTTTTACTCCTTATCTAATCCTATTTTTTCTTATCTATTTATAAAAAACATTTACTAAAAATTTAGCAGCCTTATTTGAAAGACTGCTAAAATTCTAAAGTTGTTCTTTTATTTTCTAATTTTTATTTTTTAATCCAAGGCATAAGTTTTCTTAATTCAGCCCCAACTTTTTCTACACCATGATTTGCAAATTCTGCTCTTTTTTCTTTTAAGAACGGTTGCCCCGCTTTTGAGTCAGCTAAGAAGTCGTTTGCAAATTTACCATCTTGAATATCTTTTAAAACACCTCTCATAGCTTCTTTTGTTTCAGCAGTTATAATTTTTGGTCCTGTAATATAATCTCCGTATTCAGCAGTATTTGAAATTGAACTTCTCATTGTTGCCAATCCGCCTTCATAAATTAAGTCTACGATAAGTTTCATTTCGTGTAAGCATTCAAAGTAAGCATTTACAGGATCATATCCAGCTTCTGTCAATACTTCAAATCCTACTTTCATAAGTTCTACTACTCCACCACATAATACAGCTTGTTCACCAAATAGATCTGTTTCTGTTTCTTGTTTGAATGTAGTTTCAAGGATTCCTGATCTTCCTCCACCAATAGCTGATGCCCATGCTTTAGCAACTTCCATTGTGTCTCCTTTAGCATCTTGGTAAACAGCTACTAGACAAGGTACTCCACTTCCTTCTTGGAAAGTTCTTCTTACCAAGTGTCCAGGTCCTTTTGGCGCAACCATGAATACGCTTATATCTTCTCTTGGAACAATTTTCCCAAAATGAATATTAAATCCGTGTCCAAATGCGATATATGCTCCTTCTTTCAAGTTTGGTGCAATATCAGATGCATATACATCAGCCTGAATTTCATCTGGAATCAAAATCATAACTATATCTGCACCTTTTACAGCATCTGCAGTTTCTTTTACTGTAAACCCAGCTTCAGTAGCTTCATCCCAAGATTTTGAACCTTTTCTAAGTCCAACAGTTACATCAAATCCACCTTCTCTTAAATTTAGAGAGTGTGCATGCCCTTGCGAACCATACCCTAATACAGTAATTTTTTTACCTTCCAATTTACTCAAATCACAGTCAGCATCATAATAAACTGTTGTTCCTAAAATATTTCCTGCCATTTTTTATCCTCCTAAATTTTATATGTATATATTATACACTTTTTAAAAATATTTGCAAATATTTCTTTTTAATGTAATGATATATTTTATATATTTTTGAATTTTATTTTTTAGATATTTTTATTAATAAATATTTTTTCATATCGCTATGTTTTTTTATTTTTATAGGATAGCTTATTGTCAAAAATCCTACAGATTAGTTTATACTAGACTTTGTTTAAAAAATAAAAATTATATTTTATCTTTTATTAGAAGAGATTGTAATAATTTCATTATTTAAACTGTGTTTAGTATAGGATGTTATTATCAAATTTATTGTGCATTTACATAAGCATCTTTCACTTTACACGCCTTTACATCTCCTGAATTTAGAACAGCCCTAAACTCCCATTTTTTATTTTTATCAATGGAATCAGCGCTATCCACAGCATCTCCGATTTTTGTTCCTTTTTTATCAAAGCAAGGGATTTCAATAGTAACATTTTCCTTTTTAGTTCCACTATTTGTTAAAACTCCTGTTACAATTGTCGTATTTCCATCGTTTTCAACTTTCGCCTTAGAAAATTTATACTTAACGCCTTTCGCATTAATTTCTCCATCATTTCCGCCAATTATCCCACCGATAATATTTCCAGTTGTCTTAATTACGGCACCAGTAACAGTTCCAGCCGCTTTAATTGTCCCTCCAGCAATACTTCCTGTCGCTCCAACAACTCCACAAGATGAAAGAACTAAAGCCGTTCCCGTTATTATTAGTATTTTTTTCATAATTCACTAAATCCTTTCGATATTTTTTATGCTTACAATACAGTAAAATTATAGTTGCCCTATTTATTTTTATCTAAAAAAATTAAATAAATATCCAATTTTGATAACATATTACAACCATTTGAGTTTAACTTTAAAATATTTTATTGTAATTCCAGCATATTTCAGGTATTCTATCATTAAAATTATATATTTTCATTTTTTTATAAATATTTTTTGCTTTAATACTTACAAATATTTACTTGCTTCTTTAATACTTAATTTTGCCATATTTTCTCTATTTTTCTCAATAAAATTTTTTACCCACTCAGGATTAGTCTTGCTATAATCTCTCAATGCCCAGCCTATCGCCTTATTGATAAAAAATTCCGCCTGACCCAGATTATTCTTTAAAATCTTTTCCAGTAATTCAGTATTTGTTTTTTCTTTTCTCAAAAGTTGATGATCAATCGCAATTCTTCTAAGCCAAATATTTTCGTCAATACTCCATTCCAGCAATATTTTATTCACATTTGAATCCTTTAATCCCAAAGCTCCTATTGTCATATCTAAATTGTCTATCGTATCCCACCACGATTTTTTCAAGATTAACTGTTTAAACTTTGGAATATCATCTATTGTCAACTTATCTTTCATATTCTTTAGGTAATCTGCTGCAATATACTGAAATTCCCTGTACTTATTTTCCCAGCATTTATTTACAAATTCCCAGTCGATTTTTTCTTCATTCTTGTATTCCTTAAAAAAAATTTTAAATATTTCCCGTCTTTCAGGTGTCTTGATCCCAATATATTCAAATTTATTAAGCATATATTTTGACATTTTTTGAGCCTGTTCTTCATTTTTATGCCGAATCATTTCTTCATAAAGTTTATTAAAATCCATAAGTTTCCTCTTTTTTCATTTTATTAAAAATATTAATTTCTATTAATTACAAAATTCTAATTTTTAGATTTTAACCCTTACGGAAAATAAAACGGGCTATTCTCCTGAAGTATGTTCTATAACATTATAATTTAATGCAAAGTGTAGCTATATAGTCATTTCCATAACGTGATAATCTATGTCTTTTATCACACGATTCATAAAAATCTATCATAGCGAGACCATTTTTAAGTTGTCCTCTAATCTGAGTTTCTAAGGTATGGCTAAATTCATATCCATATTCTGGATTTATGGTTATTTTGCCTTCCTCTTCAAGCTCTTTTGAATTAAAAGGTATTGAAAACTTTAAAAGTAATTCCTCATCAGGTTTGTCCCATACAATATCAGCATCATACATGTATATCCAAGGATTCATAAATCCGACCATTAACAATCCACCCTTTTTCAATACTCGAGAGGCTTCTTTATATATATTTTCTAAATCTTCTACATATACATTTGAAACTGGATTAAAAATAATATCAAAAGTTTCATTTTCAAATGGAAATGGTTTTGTCATATCGCCTTGAACTGTATTGATTTTTAAACCTTCTCTTTTAGCAACCATATCATCTCTTTGTAATTGTGATTTAGAAAAATCCATTATGGTTACATCGTAACCTTTTATAGCAAAAACTGGACCCTGCTGTCCACCACCACAAGCTAAACCTAATATCTTTTTTCCATTTGCTTTTTCAAACCATTCTTTTGGAACTTTTTTCCCAACAGTTAATGCAACAGAAATTGGATTATTTCTAACTTCTTCTAATTCTTCATGTGTCAATGGCTCAGTATAGTCATTTTTTACATTATTCCATCTATCTTCATTTAATTTTATATAATTGTTCATCTTATAATCTCCTCGTAATTTTATACTATTTCGATTTAAGTTAAATGTGTTGCCATTACACTTTTCTCACCTCTACAAATTTCTAATTTCTTGAACAATTTTAATCTTACTTAATTTTTTTTATTTGAAACTTTAATTTTTTATGTTTCAAATACAGCACTTTTATAAATCTACAATCCCTTTTCATGTATCAATTTATGTTCTTTGCTGTTCATATAATCTTTATGTTTATGATTATGCTTTTTCTCTGATATAAAATGACTATGCTCATGTTTATGCATGATAATATGAGTATGTGTTTTTCCATCATGAGTATGAACAATTATGTGAGAATGACTATGACTGTGACGTTTAACTATTGTATCATATACAACAATTACGCTGCCGATTATCATAAAAACAAGACCAATGAAATATACCAAAGTAAGTTTTTCTCCATTTACTATAAATGCTAAAAAAGTTCCTACAAACGGAGCTACAGCATAATATGCACTAGTTTTTGAAGCACCTAAATCTCTTTGTGCTCTGATATACATAAAAATACTGAGTCCATATGCCACAAATCCAAGTAGCAAAGCAGCTATTATATATTTGATTTCAGGAATTCTTTCTCCCAAAATAAGGGCGACTATAAATGCACCGCTACCAGAGAAAAAGCCTTTTAGTAAAACAATCTCATAAGTACTTTTATCTGAAATTTTTCTAGTGCAGTTATTTTCAAGTCCCCAACAACAAGTTGCCAGTATAACAAACAATGAACCTAATGAAAACTTGAAACTTTCAGCCCCTTCAACTGAAAGAACTATACTTGATACTGTGATAAAGCCAATAGCAATCCATAACTTTGATGTTACTTTTTCCCTAAATATTAAAAGAGCAATAATTGTTGTTGCTACAATTTCAAAGTTACCAAGCAGTGAAGCATTTGAGGCTGACCCAATATTTATACCAATCATCAGGAATATAGGTGCCACAATATCAAGGACAATCATTCCAATAGTATAAGGTAAATCTGACTTATTCAACTTTTCGTACTTTTCTTCGACTTTTTTATGAAACAAATACATAATACCTACGCCCGTTCCAGCTCCCAGATATAGAAAAGATGCCATCAATGTGGGTGGAATTTTATTTAAAAGCACTTTAGAAAATGGTGTATTTATTGCATAAAAAATAGCTGCAAGTAATGCTAAAATTACCGCCATAAATTTTCTGCTTTTATCCATGTTTAATAAATCATCTCCTTTTAGATAAATCCTAAATTCATCTCACAATCAGCCAAGGTCTTTCATTTTCCCAAATAATCTTCACATCCAAACCAAACATCTGAGAAAGCAATTTACCAGTCAAAATATCCTTTTTAAGCCCTTTTGCCAAAATCTTTCCATCGTGAAGAAGTGCCACGTGAGTTATCGATGGCATAATTTCTTCAATCTGATGAGTTACGTAAATAAACGGTATTGCATTATCATTTTTGGAATTTTCCTCAAGCACTTTCAAAAAATACTCTCTCGAAGTTACATCAAGCCCTGAACAAGGCTCGTCCAGTATAAGCAAATCAGGCTCATTCATAAACGCTCTTGCAAGCAATGTCCGTCGCTGCTCTCCTTGTGACAAAGTACCAAAGTGATTATTTTTTATATACGAAATCTTAAAATCCTCAATAATCTTATCAGCCTTTTCCCTGTCCTCATCCGTAACTTCATCATAAATCCCAATCGAATTAAACTTTCCAGAAATTACAATATCTCCGAGTTTTTCGCCATTTAATGTGCTTGAAAAATTATTTAATGTGGAACTTACAAATCCGACTCGATTCTTTATTTTTTTCCAAGAATAATTACCAAATTTATGCCCAAAAACTCTCACTTCTCCAGAAGTTGGAAAAATGTAGGCTGGTATCATTCCAAGAAGAGTTGACTTTCCAGAACCATTAAGCCCCAGAAGTACCCAATTCTCACCTTTATTTATGTGCCAGTCAATTCCTTTCAATATTTCTCTGCCATTACGCTTAAAAGTTACATTTTCATAGTGTAATATTTCTTCCATAACTATTCCTCATTTTCTTTTTATAATTTATTTAGTCACATGAAATCTAAATTCTTTTCCTGGATTTTTTATAGCTTCTTCTTTAAATTTTTTTACATTCTCGGATTTTTCACTACGTTTTGTATTATCTTTTGGCTTATTATTCACCACTCCACTATAGTGAAATCTCCAATCAGGAATAATTATTTTATCTTTCAAATCAACACTATAAATAAGTTTTTCATATATAACTCCCGAAAAATCTTGTCTTTTTTGATTTGTTTCTTCAGAATAACCACTACAAATAGCTACTTCTTGTAAATTTTTCTTTTTCGTTTTATCATAAATAATAACTTTTTTATTCTTTATTAATGAAAATAAAGTTTCTCTAAAATCAATATCTTTAAGTTGTTTCTTATCAATTTTACTTCCTAAGTTACTTAATTTAGAAACTTTATTTTGAATATTTTCTTTATTATTGTTATATTCCTGTATCAAATCTGATTTGTCAACAAAAAATTTATAATTTTTCATTTCTATTTCCACTTTGTTAATTTCATTAATTTCTATATTTCTTAAATCGACTATTTCTTCAATTGTTATACCAACTTCGGTTATTTTACCATTTTGATACCAAATTCTTACTTCTTCTTCCTTTGCAATAATTTGAAAAGACAGAATCAATAATAAAAACAATAAAATTTTTCTCATAAATCTATATTTATTCCTTTCTTTTTCTCATAATGTAAAATTTATTAAATTCTATTAGCAATCTCAGTTCCCATTTCATCAGTTCCAACCTTTTTCATACCATCTGTATAAATATCAGCCGTTCTAAATCCTGCTTCCAGCACTTCCTCCACAGCTTTTTCTATCACATCAGCCTCTTTTTGAAGATTAAATGAATATCTTAACATCATTACTGCTGAAAGTATTGTTGCTATTGGGTTTGCAATATTTTTTCCAGCTATATCAGGTGCTGAACCGTGACTTGGCTCATAAAGTCCAACTTTTCCATCCCCAAGACTCGCTGATGGCAGCATTCCAAGTGATCCTGTAAGCATTGAGGCCTCGTCTGACAAAATATCTCCAAACATATTTTCAGTCAAAATCACATCAAATTGTCTAGGATTGGCAATCAGCTGCATTGCGGCATTATCCACATACATATGCGAAACTTCCACTTCTGGATAATCTTTTGAAATTTCTTCCACAACTTTTCTCCACAATTTTGAAGTATCCAAAACATTATGTTTATCTACACTCGTAAGTTTTTTATTTCTAAGTTTTGCAATTTCAAACGCCTTTTTCGCAATTCTTTCAATTTCATCCCTTGTATAAGGAAGTGTATCAAACGCCTTTTCATCAGAATATTCCCTATGCCCAAAATAAAGCCCTCCAGTAAGTTCTCTTACTATCATCACATCAAGTCCATCTCCAATTATTTCTTCCTTCAAAGGACTCGCACTTTTTAACGGTTTAAACAAAATAGCAGGTCGCAAATTCGTATAAACTCCAAGTTCCTTCCTAATCGCAAGAAGCCCTCTCTCAGGACGTTTCTCAGGCTCGATATTATCCCATTTAGGCCCACCAATAGCTCCAAGCAAAATAGCATCACTATTTTTACAAACTTCCACAGTTTCACTTGACAAAGGAAATCCATACTTATCCACAGACTCCCCTCCAAGATACCCCCGAACATACTCAAATTGATGTCCAAACTTCTCTCCAACCTTATCCAAAACCTTTATCGCCTCAGCCACTATTTCTGGTCCAATTCCATCTCCATTTAATACTGCAATTTTGTAGTTCATTTTTATACTTCCTTTCTTAATTCATTTAAACTTTTTACATCTTTTTTAATTTTTCTTCAATATTTTCTGTCTATTTCTTTCAAATTCTGGCATAAATTTATTTTTTATGCTATTGTATTCACCTTTATATTTTAGATTTCCTTTTTCATCATAAAATTCCCAAATTCCAGTAGCTTCGGAATTTTTGAGAATTCCTTTTAAAAGAGGTTTTTGATTTTCATAAAAATAATTAATTTCACCATTATGTTTATCATTCAAAAAATTACTTGTCATATAAATTTTTCCACTAGGATAATAAATCACAACCTTTCCTTCTTCTTTATCATTTATATAAGTTCCAGTTGATTGTAATTTTCCAGACATATAATACTGTTTCTCTTCACCCTCTTTTTTCCCTTGAACATAATTTGAAACTGTATTTATTTGCCCATTTTCAAAATATTCCGTAACAATCCCATCAAAAAGACCATTTTTGTAATTTACTTCTACAATTTTTCCACCATCACTAGCAAAAAATTCCCAAAGTCCATCTTTTTTATCATTCTTATAATTACCTTTTCCTATCAAATTTCCATTTTGATAATAAAATTTTGCTTCTCCTTCTCTTTTTCCATTAAGATATTTTACTTCTAATTGCTTTTCTCCACTTTTATATGGTCTATTAAAAGTATAACTTGCTACTCCTAATTTATATGCTGTTTTAGAACCACTTACTGCTTCTTTCTCAAATGACAAATCATCCATTGCCTTTCCTAATTTTTTAATCTCATTTATATCTGCAAAAATTAGTTGCATACTTAACAACATTATTAAAAATATAAGTTTTTTTAACATTTACTTCCTCCATCTAATTATTAAATCTCTCAATTACTTCCAATGTTAAATTCCAAATCCTAAAATAATTCCTCTGTAATATGATGCCCTTTTCTTTAAATTTTCTTAATCGAAGCATCTTCAGTTTCCTGTATTGCCTCAATAATTTTTTTATTTAAAATCAATTTTTATAAAAATTAATCAAGAAAACAGCAAGTAAGAGTTGTTAATTTTGATTCTGCACTATCTTCTAATAATATTGCTTCATAAGTTTTTTTCACGGGACTATATTCTTCAACTATTCCTTTGTCACCTTCTCTTCTATAATTTTTAATTAGTTTCCCCGCTTCATCATAGAAATTTATATTCATTAATACACCATCTTCACTATGAGTTCGTTCAGTTTTTAAATTTCCAAATTTATCATACCACTTAGATACTCCTATCTCTATAAATTTAATATATTTATCTTCAAAAGGAATTCCTTCAACACTTGAAGGATTTATTTTAAATCCATTATTATCTTCTATTTCTACTTTAGCTTCTGCAACTTTCTTCTCTTGATTTTCATAAATTTTAGTTAAGATGCCTCTATCGCCTTTTATCTGCTTATAATTAAAACTTCCATTAGTTATTTCACTTTTTCTTTCTAATTCTTTTAAAAAACCATCTTCAATTATTGCAGTTACTTTTCCAGCTTTTTTTCTTTGATACTCTGTATATTCTTTTGCAGTCATCATTTTATTTTTTGCAGAAAAACTTATAATTCCGAAAGATAAAACAGCTAATAACACTATTTTAAAAAATTGATTTTTCATTTTTATCTCCTACTTATTTTTTATTCTCTTACAATCCCTTTTGAAATCACATCCAAATCCCCATTGCTAAACTGAATATTTGTTTTTGCCCCTGTATCAGCTAGTATTTTTTTTGCAATCATTGTCGTTAATGGATAAAGTATATTAAAATGATCTCCACCTGCAATTCGGTATTTCTTGAATGGTATTTTGTATTTGTCTGCGGCTTTTTGCATAGGCTCAAATAGAATATCTCTTCTTTCTTCCTGCCCTTCAAAGTGAAAAGTTGGTGCTGTTATTGAACGGACGTATCGAAGTGATGATCTTACTGCTATTTCTCTAGGATTTGTTAAATCAAATGGAACTCCGCCATATTCATCTGGTTTTTCTGTTGCCCAAAAGAAATCTGGCAAGGCACCTATTGCAAAAACTGCTCGAAAACCTTTTGAATATTCGCTTAGAAGCAAAGCCTTTGTCCCACCTGTACTGTGTCCAACGAGATAAATTCTATTTGGATCAACATAAGGAAGTGATGCCACATATTTTCTGGCTTCTTCCAAGTCTTCAATTTCCCCATAAAACATTTCATATTTTCCAGCATTTGCATTTTCTCCTCTAGCACTTGGTATTGCAAGTACAAAATCATCTCTTTTAAATGCACCTGCCCCTTGATAATTATTTTTAGGCGATTCTTCATCCCAGCCAAACTCACTATCTCCAATTCCACCAAATCCACCATTTAAATATATGATTGCTGGATATTTTTTCCCGTTATTTTCTTTTGCTGTAATATACATTGGCATTTCTCCTAATTTTGTTGGATAATTTACCAATGAAAACTTGCTATTTTTAGGCGGAATCCCTGGTTTTCCATCTGGTACAAATTCCGTTTTTTGCCCATCGACAATCTTTGTCTTAAAATTTTTATGAGCCTCTTCCAATGTTTCTCCATATATCTCAAAATCAAAACTATTATCAATTTCTTTGCTATTTTTTTCACTCTTTTGAACTTCTGTATTTGCGTTTGAATTTTTACCTCCGTTCCCGCAAGATACTACAAAAGTTGTTAAAATTAGCAATAAAAGTAATATTTTTTTCATAAAGTCACCTTTCTTTTTTTATTTATTGTTCCAACATTCTTCTTTTGCCCACTCTTTCAGCCAATTTTTCAAAGTATCCACTTTCAATCAAGTTATTTCTATTCTGCATCCACCATGCCTTTCCATTAATTTGGGCAAAATTTATTATTTCTTTTTTTATTTTATCCCCAACTCTTACTGATATTGTCAATTTATAGTTTAAGATTCCTTTTTTTAAATCAATTTTTTCTATATCATCAACATCTATTCTTGTTAAAAGCCCTTTAATTCCGCCAAGCATCCCAACTTCGAAAAATAATATTTCCTTCTCCTTAAAAAGTATATAACACGGCTTCATTCCTGCTTTCATAATCAATCCAATAAGTCCCATCATCAAAAATGAATTCAAATTTCTTTCTCTTTTAATACCATAAATACAATTTTTATCATATTCTATCCCATTTTGCTTGAAATATTCTTCTACTTTCAACTGTTCTTTTGATTTTTCTGCCATCTTTTAAATTTTCCTTTCTAATTTTTATTCTATTATTTCAATAAACAACTTCCTTCTCAGCAATATCGTTAAACTTTTTTGTCAATTTTTCACAAATAATCGGAGAAATTAGCCCATATAATACTAAATTATTCTTTAAAACTCTATATATTTAATTATTAATATTTTCTGTAATTTCCAAAACATCTTTTGAAATATTAAACTTTGTAATTTTTCCTAGTGCTAATCTTTCTGTATGCTCGTTACCAATAATTTTTATTCCATTTCCAATATTTTTCATTTATATTTTTTTATTTTGTAAATTAAATAGTACCAACCAAAAAAATGTAATGTTTTATTTGTATATATAATTAAAAATACATGAGCTTATAAATAATCAATACTAAAAACAAATTTTTTTGTACATATTTTTTACTTTAAATTTTGAATTTGATACACTATAAATTATCCTTATCTTACATACTACATCTGAAATGCCGTTATCCAAAAACATATTCCGGCTATAAACGAAAGCGGAGTCATCACATATTTTTCTTTCCTGCTTTTTGAAATCATGTTCATAATAGTATTCAAAGATAGGTAGGCAGCAAAGAAGAAACAAATATATTTAGTAACCTTAAAAGACAGCCACAAGGAAATAAAACCTCCAGCTTGCAAAATAATTATCATTGCAAAAATTTGGATACCCACTGAAATGACTGCCATAACTCTAAATTTCTTAGGTAAGATTTTATGTTGTCCACCCATTGTAAATTCGCCCAGAGGCAAACCGCAGGCAACAAGAACTGTCATAGTTGCTATAACTCCAAATAATACTGCACCTAATATTGAAAACATAAATCAATATTCTCCCTTCGCAAAATACAAAAAATTTCAGTTACAAATTTAAATTTCTTTCTTTTTTAATTAATACCATAAATAAAATTTTATGGTACTCTATCCCATTTTGCTTGAAATACTCTTCTACTTTCAAATGTTCTTTTGATTTTTCTGGCATTTAAAAAGTTCTCTTTCCTATTTTTTTCAGAAAATAAATTCTTCCTCAGTAACATCATTAACATAATTAATCTTTTTAGTCAATTCATCCTGATTAAAATACAATTCTTTCAAAATTCTAAACATTTTTTTCAAGTTCAACATTATCACATTTTTTGGAAATTGTTAGACTTACTCGTATTTCTTCACCTTTCCAAATAACTTTCCCATACCATTCTTTAAAATAACTACTAGATGTATTTTCACCAAAATCCTGAATTTCCATATCTGATTTTCCTTTCTAAAAAAATTTAAGAAAATTAATCCATATAAAACTCGTCTATTTCACCATTAAAATTACACTCAGCATAAAACATTTTATCAACAAAAAACAATCTTTCGTACATAGTAATAGAAAAACTATTTTCATCATCGTCAGTTAAATCAATTGTTATTTCCATATCTTCATTATCAAGTAACTTTTTAAACGCTTCTTTTGTAAGAAAATTATTTTTCATAATCTTTTCTGTATCTTCTTTTTCAATAATTTTAAGTAATTTTTTCTCCACTTCATCAATACTCTTTGTTTCATAATAAATTTCAGCATACTCAGGCTTTACCCATTTTTCTTCATTAAACCAGTCAACAAACTCTTCAGCAAACAAATTTTTACACTTTGTATCCCAATATTCTTTATTTTCTAAAATTTTTTCAACCATTTCTTCGACTTCTGCTTCATCAAGTTCATCTTCATCAATATCATCTTCACCATTACAGTATAATTTCATCTCTATTTCATGATTTATCCACATCACTTTACGAGTATGCTCTCCATCTATGATTTCCCAATTTTTCATTTTTACTCCTTTTTTGACTACTTATGATTCTCCTCATATTTCCTAATCTCATCCTCATGCTCCAAAGTCAGCCCAATCGAATCCAATCCTTTCAGCAATCTCTGTTTCCAGCTTTCCTCCAGCTCAAAGAAATAATCTTTCCCATTTGCTGTCAGCTTGTTATTTTCCAAATCAACTGTCACTTTTGCATCTCCAGGAAGTTTAGCCAGCTCCAGTCTGTCCGCTTCCGGTAGAGTTATCGGCAAATGCCCATTATTCAGCCAGTTCATATAGAATATCCCAGAATATCCTCCTGCAACAATTACATGAAATCCATAATCCTGCAATGCCCAAGCCGCATGTTCCCTGCTTGAACCACAACCAAAGTTATCTCCTGTAATCAAAATTGTCCCTGTCTTATATTCAGACTTATTTAAATTAAAATCCATATTATCTGTTCTGTCCTCATTATATCTCCATTCATCAAATACATATTGTCCGAATCCTGTTTTTTCGATACTTTTTAAATATTGTTTTGGAATTAATTGATCCGTGTCAATATTGTCATTCATTATTGGAACGATTGTTCCTTCATATTTTGTAAATGGTTTCATGTTTTTTCTCCTTGCTTTTATTAATTTTTTAATCTAATCCCATTGATTTTGCTAATTCCTGATCTAGCTCCTGTCCTTTTATATTAGCTTCTCTTGTTCCGTGCAGTTTCATGTAATCTGCGAGCATACCTTCTTTTGGAAGAACTCCAGCTACAAATGTCGCCCATCTCAATAATCCTGTCAAATATAAGTCTAGAACAGTAAAACTGTTTCCTATCGCATATTTTTTGTCTTTTAAAAATTCAGTTAATGTTTTTAAAGCTGTATCATAATCTCCATATCCTATGCTCCTTCTTTTCTTTTCACTTGACGGAACATCAAAAAATTTATCCATAAAAGCATACTCCAGATGAATCGCAAAAAACATCCAACGATAAAATTCTCCTCTTTCCACAGAATTAACTGGAGGAATCAAGTTTTTTTCAGGATACATATCCGCTAAAAATGTCAAAATTGCCGCTGTTTCTGTAATAACTTTTCCATCTATCTCCAGAGCTGGAGATTTCCCCATTGGATTTACTGAAAGATATTTTTCAGATTTCATTTCTTTACCAAAATGAACAGGCACCACATCATACTCTGCTCCACATTCTTCTAACATCCATCTTACAGACACTCCTCTTGAATATGGATTTGTATAAAAAGTTATCTTTTTCATAGTATTTTTCTCTCTTTCAATTCTTTTATTTTTATTAATTATCATTAACCAGTATTAATACTCTTATCTCACTTCTTCCAATTCTCTAACATCCACAAATTTCCCATAAATTGCAGCCGCAGCAGCCATCGCAGGACTTACCAGATGAGTTCTTGCCCCTTTTCCCTGTCTTCCTTCAAAGTTTCTGTTAGAAGTTGAGGCACAGTGCTCTCCAGCTGGTATCAAGTCAGGGTTCATTCCAAGACAAGTGGAGCACCCAGCTTCTCTCCATTCAAATCCCGCATCTTTTAATATTTGTGCAATTCCATTTTCTTCAGCCGCTTTTTTAACAACTTGTGAGCCAGGAACTACAACTGCTGTGATATTTGGTGCAACTTTCTTTCCTTTTACAATTTTTGCAACAATTTCCAGATCGCTCAGCCTTCCATTTGTACACGAACCAATAAATACGTGTTTCAAAGGTATGTCAAATGGAGTTTGTCCTGGTTTTAAGCCCATGTATTCGTATGCTTTTTCATCATTATGATCTTTGATTTCTGGAAATTTTTCAGTAACATTGATTCCCATTTCAGGATTTGTTCCCCAAGTAACTTGCGGTTCAAGATTTGTAACATCTATTTTTATATGCTTGTCAAAGGCTTCTACAGAATCTGTATACAACTCCTTCCATTCAGCCACCTTTTTGTCAAATTCCTCACCTTTTGGTGCAAATCTTCTTCCTTTCACATAATTAAATGTAGTTTCATCAGGTGCGATAATTCCTGATTTTCCCCCACCTTCAATCGCCATATTGCATATTGTCATTCTTTCTTCCATTGAAAGCCCTCTTATCGTATCTCCAAAAAATTCAAAAGCATATCCATTTCCAAGTCCAATTCCATAAGTCTTAATTATATGTAAAATAATATCTTTTGCGTATACACCTTTTTGTAATTTTCCAGTAATTTCAATTCCCATTGTCTTAGGTTTCTTTTGCCAAATTGTCTGTGTTGCCAGAACATGCTCAACTTCACTTGTCCCAATTCCAAATGCAATTGCTCCAAATGCTCCATGAGTCGCAGTATGACTATCCCCACAAACTACAGTTTTTCCAGGCTGTGTAAGTCCTTGTTCAGGCCCCACCATATGCACAATTCCATATTATTTTCATTAAACATATCCACAAGTTCAATCCCAAATTCCTTACAGTTCGCAGCAAGTGCATCAAGCTGAGCTTTAGAAATCTTATCTTTTATATCTAGTCTTTGTGACATTATGGTTGGAGTGTTGTGATCCATTGTCCCAAATGTCAGGTCAGGTCTTCTTACCTTTCTTCCAGCAAGTCTCAATCCCGAAAACGCCTGTGGCGAAGTAACCTCATGAATTAAGTGTAAATCTATATAAAGCAGTTGTGCTTCTCCAGGCTCTCCTGTAATTACGTGTTTCTCCCAAACTTTATCAAACAAAGTTTTTGGTTTTTTCATTTCTGACATCTTTTTATCCTCCAATTTTATTTTTCTCTCCAAATTTTTCTATAATATTTTTATTAAAATTGTTTTATTCTTACTGATAAATCTAAAAAATATTCATAATTTATAGTTTTTATATCCATTTTCCCAACTTTCTATTCTTATAAAATTAATAACAATCCCAGTTGTAAAAAACATCTGAAAAATCTTTATTTTTCAATTTTTCACGATTTATAAAGAAATTCATCACTCCACAATCTCCAATCATAATTTCCCCTCCACTGTCA
The DNA here is from genome assembly GCF_030644325.1 of Leptotrichia sp. HMT-225. Classification (NCBI taxonomy): domain Bacteria; kingdom Fusobacteriati; phylum Fusobacteriota; class Fusobacteriia; order Fusobacteriales; family Leptotrichiaceae; genus Leptotrichia; species Leptotrichia sp. HMT-225. Next base: position 1,953,576 of record NZ_CP130323.1, read on the forward strand.
ATTTGAAATAACAAAGTGTCATATTCTTTCAATTGTTCTTCATCTCTTGGCTCAAATTGAGTAAAAAAGGGAAATCCATTGCATTTTGTTCCACCATTTTCCCCATCAGAATTACTTTCAAATATTCCCTCAACTTTTTGATACAATTTTTCTTTTTCATTTACATCGATATTTTTTTCTTTTAGCACTTCTTCAAATAACTTTTCCAAAAGCGTATAATCAAAAGTCTCTTTTTCACTACTTTTCAAAGAAAAATTCATTTTACAAGGCTTATTTGCTATTTCTAAATTTCCTGAATTTTCTCTATAAGGATTGTACATTTTCTTAAACTCAACTTCCGAATGATAATCTTCAATTTTTTCATAATAAATCACATCAAAACCATCTCGATTTGTATAATCGTCAAAATCCAATCCCAGCAAATCTTCTCCCAAAATCCAAAACTGCAAAATCCCTTCCTGCGGGAAATCTTCAAGCCCCTTCAAATCTTCACAATTTATCTGTGCAAGGAACATAAATTGTTGTCCTTTTGAATTTGTTGGAATTTTTTTCCCTATTGGAATGTACGGAATCCCTTCAATTTTGCTATCCGTTATTTTTATTTCTTTTGAAGCATTGACCGAAGCATCTGCAACCATCATTTCTTTTGCCGTTTCCTGATATTTTTTCTCTATTTCCTTAAAAATATCTTTTGCTGAAATTTTTAATTCTTTCTCTTCCATTTTACACCTCTTTCAATTCTTTACTTGACTTTCTTCAATTTCAATACCACAATTTCAGGCTGTGCAAAAAATCTTATAAACATCTCAAAGGCTCCGCCGCCAACACCTGAAGTAGTATAAATTTTATGTCTATCATACTCCTTTAATCCATATCCGTACTTCCATGGATACTTAATTTCAGCATGCAGTATCAGTCCAAACAGTGTTATCTGCCCACCGTGAGTATGCCCTGCCAAAGTCATATCTGACCTTTCCTTCTGTTCATTTGTCATTTCTTCAAAATAATCAGGATTATGTGTGATGAAGATATTAAAGTCATCTTTTTTTATGCCATTAAGCGTCTTCTTTGCATCAGGTTTCCCTTTTAGTAAATCGTCAACTGCTGAAATGTAGATACTCTGGTTATTTACGGTTATTTTGTCATTTTCATTTACCAGCACTTTGTACCCAAGGCTTTTCAGTCCAGCCATATTTTTTTCCACAGAATTATAATCATGATTTCCCAAAACTGCATAAATTCCATATTTAGGCTTTTCCAACTTTTCCATTTCTTTGTAAAATCGTGGAATTTTACCAGTCCAGTTAGTATAGTCACCACCCAGAATTATAATATCCTTTTCCTGCTTGTTTATCAAATCAATAATCCTGTCAAGCTGCTTCTGATTAAATCTCGCATAAGTATCTAGCTGAAAATCTGCCGCAAAGACAATCTTCTTTCCATCAAATTCTTGTGGAATATCTTTTGAAGCAATTTCTATGGTTCTGACCTTGAGCTGTGTATATTCATAATGTGCATAAATTAGGCAAATTATAAAAAATATTGCTAAAATTCCTAAAACTGAAAATACTGTTTTTTTAGTTATCATAAAATTTTCCTTTTCAATTGTTTTATTTTCTCTCTAATTTTGAATTTATAACTTTTCTATTTATTTCTTAATCAGCAACTGCACTTACTTCTATTTCTATCATCAATTCCTTATCAATTAATGAAGACACCTCTACCATTGTTGCAACTGGTTTAATGTCCCTAAAAAATTCTCCATGTGCTTTTCCATATTCTTCCCATTTTGAAATATCTGTAACAAACATTCTTGTTCTAATAACATTTTTTAACCCCAATCCTTCCTTTTCAAGAAGTTTTTTTATATTTTCAAGAATATATTTTGTCTGTTCATAGGCATTTCCTGCTGCATAAGGCTTTCCATCCCTAACGGCTGTTGTTCCTGCTATTTCAAAAATATTTCCTATCCTTACTGCTCTCGAATATCCTACAATGTCCTCCCATGGAGAATTTCCACTTATATTTTTTCTCATCAATTTAACTCCTTTCAAAATTTCATACTTACCAATAATATTCTGTGTTTCAAAAAGTTTATAATAAATGTTTATTATTTTTTATCCTCTTTTAAGTTCAAAAATCACAATTTCAGGCTGTGCAAAAAATCTTATAAACATCTCAAAAGCTCCGCCACCAACACCTGAAGTAGTATAAATCTTATGTCCGTCATATTCCTTCAGACCGTAACCATACTTCCATGGATGCTTAATCTCAGCATGCAGTATCAGTCCAAACAGTGTTATCTGCCCACCATGAGTATGCCCTGCCAAAGTCATATCTGCCCTTTCCTTCTGATCATCTGTCATATATTCAAAATATTCAGGATTATGTGTAATGAAGATATTAAAATAATCTTTTTTTATACCATTAAGCGCCTTCTTTGCATCAGGTTTCCCTTTTAGTAAATCATCAACTGCTGAAATGTAGATACTTTGGTTATTTACTGTTATTTTGTCATTTTCATTTACCAGCACTTTGTACCCAAGGCTTTTCAGTCCAGCCATATTTTTTTCCACAGAATTATAATCATGATTTCCCAAAACTGCATAAATTCCATATTTAGGCTTTTCTAACTTTTCCATTCCTTTGTAAAATCGTGGAATTTTACCAGTCCAGTTGGTATAATCGCCACCCAGAATTATAATATCCTTTTCCTGTTCATTTATCAGTTTAATAATTCTATCAAGCTGCTTCTGATTAAACCTCGCATAAGTATCCAGCTGAAAATCTGCCGCAAACACAATTCTCTTTCCATCAAATTCTTGTGGGATGTCCTTTGAGGCAATTTCTATTGTTCTAACCTTGAGCTGTGTGTACTCATAATGTGCATAAATTAGACAAATCAAAAAAATATTGTTAAAATTCCCAAAACTGATAATATTTTCTTTTTTGTTTTCATAAACTTTTTCCTTCTTAATTTTTTTAAATACTAAATTTATTAGTTGTGCATTTCATCATACATTCTTGCTAATTCCAACGTTCTTGACCTTGTTCTTCTTACTCTTATCCTCATCTCTTCCAATCCTCCTAATGTTCCACATCCTACCCTTTCTCCATTTGAATCCGCAGGACAATATTCATCCATTGCTGTATTTACTTCTTTTTCTACACTTTTTATCCATGCTTTCTGGCTATTTTGAAGTTTTGCTTTCTGACTTCCTGAAAGTTCTGACATTAAAAGTGAATATATTTTATTAAGCTCCTTAGTCCATGCCTCATTAGCATCTTCATTATTTCTTAAAGCATCTATTTCAGAACTAACATTACCTTCATTTGCAGAAGTCATTCTACTTTTCAAATCTTTTTCATAAGTAGTTTTATTTTTTACAACATTAGTATTATTTACTGAAGTTGTTAGTTGTTGAGTTATATTTTTAGTTTTATCTGTTGTGGATACAGGTGTACTTATTGTTGCTTGCTTTTCAGATTGAGTTTTTAAAATTTCATGCTCCTTAGCTCTATTCTCTAATTTTTTTGTCTGTACATTCAACTTTCTAGCTTCCTGATAGGAATTATAAAGTAAAAAACCACTACCAAGAAATAATACTGCAAATATCCCAATTATTATCTTTTTATCCATAATCCAGCAACTCCTTTTTATTTAGTTTTTCATTTTATCAAATTTTCTAAGTATGCATCTCCGCTTCAACATCTGCAATACTTTTTTCAGGCTGTACAAGCCATTCTAGTGCCAATCTTCTGAAATGAATAATACTTTCATCATAAGGAAATTTCTTATTATTATGATTTTCAGGACGTATTCTCAGTTCCACTGCACTCCAGTTAAGTCTGTACAAATAATCAAGCATATCCATTATTTCATCTTTTGAACGTAATTCTGCTTTATTCATCAACGTTTCTAAATCATTTTCCATAAAATATTCTATTGTTTTTCTGAAATCACAAATTGTATTCAAATCTGTCAATTCTTTCAAAGATAATGTCCATAATAATACAGGTGGACATTCATAACGCCAGTTAAAGTTTGTCTGCACTATTTCATCATCTGTATATTTTTCTAAATATTTTTTTTCTTCATCTGTTAAAATTTCTTTAATTCCATATTTTTGATTAAACATTTCTAAGACTTGATTTATATTTTCTTGTGCATTTTCTCCAAATTCATTATACAATTCTGAAACAACACCTGTCATTTGCATTGCAACCGCCCTTTTTATAATTGCTTCCTTATTTGGAATAACAGCTTTGCTCTCAGAAATACTTACAGGCATAGCCAGATGAAACGGCAACCCTTCCAATTTGATTTTTTCAATATTTCTAGCCATTCTTTCCTTATCTTTTTCAGTCATTTCAAAATTATCAATTAAACTTGCTGGTATTTTTATATCTAAAATCTCTTTACTATTTTCCGCTTCTTTAGAGTTTGAAGATACAAATAAAGTGTTGTTATCTCTTCCGAATCTTTTAATTATATAATCTGTTGAAGAACCTACTGCTGCTAAATATCCCCCAATTATCGACAGTATAAAACATATAACAGAAATTATTATCATATTATTATCTAAAATTATATATCCAGCTTTGGTAAAGTTTAATTTTCCTGCTATTAATATAAATAATAAACGATAAAACCAAACACTCATTATAGTTGAAATACAAATTAGAGTTATTCCATTTTTATTAACTATTTTTCCTAATTTTAAAAATCCATATATTACTCCAAGTGGTATTAGAATTAACGTAAAAACTTTTAATAACAAATTTAAGTTAAATATCAATGTCAGGAGCCAAAATATACCTCCAACTAAGCCACCTAATAAAGAACCTAAAAAGCCTAACAGTTTCTTCTCTTTTGCTGTTTCTTTTTTTCTTCTTAATTCAATTTCTTTTCTTTTAGTACAACTATCACACAAATGATAGCCATCTTTACCAATCGCTTTTATTATTATTGTATATTCTATCGGACTATCATCTTTCCCGCATAAAGCACACTTACTTTTTATTTCTTCTTTTTTTAAAAATTTTAATGATATGTCTATTGCTTGTTGTATATCTTTTGCACTTTCACCAATTTCTAGTTCTATATAATTTTCTGTAAAATTTGCTGATTTAAATTTTTCAACATGTTTTTTTAATCTTTTAAACAATTTTTCTATTTTCTCTTGTTTAAGAGCCATGTCTATTTTTTCGTTATTAAGAAACATCATATCTTTATCTTTCATTTTACGTATATCTACATTTAATATTATCATATAATCTCTAAATCCATCTTTTTTTATACTTATATAAAATTCATCTACAATTCCTTCTATTGATTCTATACTACCTATAGCAGGTTCAGAGAAATTTTCATTTATATATTTTAAATTATATTTTTTATTCACTTCTTTTAATATTTCGTCCATTTCATGCTTTTTGCTCATTATTCCTCCATTTAAATTTTCTTCAACTCAAAAATCACAATCTCAGGCTGTGCAAAAAATCTAATAAACATCTCAAGGAAAGCTCCACCTAATCCTGAAGTAATGTATATTTTATGACCGTTATATTCCTTCATTCCATATCCATATTTCTTCTTATCCTTTATTGCCGACATAATAATTTTCCCAAAGAAAGTAACCTGTCCTGCATGTGTATGTCCTGCAAGCGTCATATCCGCCTTTTTCTTCTCATTCTCTGTCATTTCCTCAAAATATTCTGGATTGTGAGTCAAAAATAATACAAAGTCCTCTTTTTTCAATCCTTCAAGAGCTTTTTTCGCATCAGGCTTTCCATGCCACAAGTCTGTTACTCCTGCGATATATATATTTTCATTATTTATTGTTATTTTCCTATTTTCATTTACGAGCAGATTAAATCCAAGTTTTTTCATATTTTCAGCCGTTTCTTCTGCTCCTGGATACTCATGATTACCATAAATCGCATACACTCCAAGTTCTGGAATCTTTATATCCTTCGCATCCTCATAAAACTTAGGAATATTTTTCTCCCAAGTCGCATAATCTCCTCCCAGCAGTATCATATCCTTCTTCTGTGCATTAATCAGCTCAATCGCCTTTTTCTGCTGTTTTCTATTATACCGTGCCATCGTATCATACTGAAAATCTGCAACAAATAATATTCTCTTCCCATTAAATTCTTTCGGAATATCTTTTGACTTTATTTCTATTGTCCTTATTTTTATATGTCTGTATTCATAATGTGAATATAGCAGAAATATAACAATCAGTCCCAGAAAACTCCATAAAATTTTAAAAATCCAGCTTTTTACCTTCAATTTTTTCTCCTTATTAATAAATTTATACCCATCCCTATAAGAAATATTACATCTAAAGATCCTATGTAAACAAAATACCCATAAACAATAGCGACCATAAATATTCCCATTTTATCATCTCCAACTTCTGAAAATTCTTCTTGAGCCCACAATAAAAATAATAATATTTTTACTGCCACTCCAACTATTGTTAAAATTATCAATGGGGTTTTTTCTATTCTTGCTTTTGCATAAAAATATGATAAAAATATATTAAGCAAAGCCAATAAAAGATAACTTATTCCAAAATACGCATCTCCATCAATTTTTAAATTTCCTAAAACCGATTCTCCTAACCAAAATAATGAACTTGATGCAAGAATATTAAAACAAAGCAGGTAAACAAAGTATGAACTTCTAAGAATTATTTTTGTCATTTCTTCTCCTTCTAAATAAATTGAACAATAATCCCAAATAGAAGTATAAATTTGTCATTCCCATATAAGCTCCAAAGCCTGCTACCATGAAAAATGCAAAAAATATACTTTCTCCCGTATCATCAAGGGACGTTATATATTTTAATATACAAAAAAGTATTACCGCTTTTATTGTTACTATAGCTAATGGAGGAATTAACAAACTTTTTTTACCCGCTTTTATTTTTGAAATTAAATAAGCAAAAATGAAGCTAATGATAATAAAAATAATTTCTTCTAGTGAAAATAATCTTTCTAAAACCCACTTATTTTTTATATTTAAACTTTCTAAAAAACTATAAATGCTATTATTAAATCTTATAATCGTCAAAATAATGTCAAAAAATGTTAAAAACAATAAGTAGAATAACCAAAAAAATCCTTTTTTCATCTTTATTCTCCACCTAATTTTTTATTTAACTATTTAAGAATTTCAAAAATTAAATTTTTTCTTTTTCCAAAATCTTTTATCCATTAGGGTTATCATCAAGAATTATCGCACAAATAATATAAGCCAGCAAGCCTGTTCCTGCACAAAGAACCAAAATAAGCCACACTATTCTTACAATATTTGAATCAATGTCAAAATATTCTGCAAGTCCTCCACATACACCTGTAAGTTTTCTATCTTTTACTGATTTGTACAATTTATTTTTCATAATATAAAACTCCTTTTCTTCGTTTGTTTTAAATACAAATATTTTCTATTTTTCTTCCTAATTACTCACAAATTCCTTAACTTTCTCAAGAAATTTCTTCCTATCCTCATCTTTACCTTTTGCCTTAAAACTATAATGAATCCATTTCGTTTTCTTTATCCCAATTCCACCAAGATTGGCTTTTTTCATGGTAATTCCAAATCCTGTAATATTCAATAAAAATTTAGGTGCTGTAGCAGTTGTAATCATTTTTGTCATTTTTATGTTTGTTAAATTACCCTTTATTCCAGTTTGTGTACTTTCATAAGCAAATCCTTTAGTCATAACTTTGTCAAAAAATCCTTTTAATGTTGCAGGCACTGACATCCACCATATTGGAAATACAAGTATCAATTCATCAGTATTTTTCAAAATTTCCTGATATTTTTCCACTAAAGGATCAATACTTTTCCCTTGTGAATACAAAGACAATTCTTCTTCTGTCATCACAGGATTAAATTTATCCTTATTCAAATCTATAATTGTATATTTTTGTTTTGTTTCATCAAGTTTTTCCACTACTTTATCTAAAATTGCCTTGTTAAAACTTCCATTCCATGGATGTGCAAAAACTATTGTTTTCATTTTTGAATTTCCTCTTTTCTACAAATAATTTTTCAAAATACTTTATTAAAACTTTTTGGATACATTTAAATTTAATACAAAAATTAGCGATTTCGATATTTAAAAAAATTTTTAACCTATAATCTTTGAAATTAATTTGGCGAACAGTGTCCGCCATTTTCCAAAACCATAAAACAATAAAAGTTTTCTAAATTATGCAAACGATGTTCACACTTTTTGTATTTAAAAAATCAGAAAATTCCCTCCATCTCTACCTAAACTAATATTAGTATTTTATCTGTTCTTTTACTTTCAGAACCAAAGGCTTTCCTATAATAAGACACAAATTACCCAATACACCAAGTGTCAAAGCGCTAAAAAGGAATTTACTTGTTGTTGTTTCCCCATTTAAAGTTTTAAATAATAAAATTGTAATTGAAAGCCAAAATATCAAAGCAAATAACCAAATTTTCCAATTAAATCTTATTTCAATTTCCGTAACTTCTTTTTCAATGTTTATTTTTTGTTCCAAACTTTTAACAAAAAGTGTACTTGCTTTGATTGTATGTTCTCCGTAATCTACATATTCAATTTCTTTTTTTATTCCCTTGAATGTTATTATTTCATCATCCAGAAAAAAATTCATTGAAATATTTTGTCTAATATTTGATTTATCATTTATAATCAATTTAGGCATAAATTTCCCTCTCGATCATTCAGAATTATTTATTATAAAGCCTATTTATCCCATTAATATAAGCCTTTATACTAGCCTCCACAACATCCGTACTTTGTCCTCTACCAATAAATCTGTTTCCATTTTTCTCGATAATTACAACTACTTGTGCCTGTGCATCTGTATCTCCTGTTATTGCTTCCAGCTTGTATTCTTCCAGAACAAATGTGTCACTTACTGCTAAATTGACTGCATTATAAGCCGCGTCAACAGGACCATCTCCAAGAGCTTCTTTAACCAGTTTTTCTCCATCTAATTCAATGGTAACTACCGCTTTTGGCTTTTTCCCTTCCTGTCTTGAAATTTCAAAGTGAGCCAGTTTTACTCTTCCTTCTATTTTTGCTGCTTCTCCAGCAACTAATGCGATAATGTCTTCATCTAAAACATATTTTTTCTTATCTGCCAATTTTTTAAACTGTGCAAATAATTCTTCCACTCTGTCACTTCCGACATGATTAAATCCTAGTGATTCTAATTTTTGTACAAAAGCGTGTTTTCCTGAATGTTTTCCGAGTACTAAGCTGTCCGGATTTCTTCCAACTGATTCTGGACTCATAATTTCGTAAGTTTCAGGATTTGCTAATACTCCATGTTGATGAATTCCTGATTCGTGTGCAAAGGCATTCGCTCCAACAATTGCTTTATTTGGCTGTGTTGAAACTCCTGTCAAAAGGCTTACTAATTTACTTGTTGGGTAAATTTGCTTTGAATCAATGTTTGTATAATATTCTTCAAACAAGTCTTTTCTAGTTTTTAAAATCATTGCAATCTCTTCAAGCGAAGTATTCCCTGCTCTTTCTCCAAGTCCATTAATTGTACACTCAATCTGAGTTGCTCCAGCTTGAATCGCCGCAACCGAATTTGCTACAGAAAGTCCCAAATCATCATGGCAATGCACAGAAATATCCACATTTTCAATCCCTTTAACATTTTTTTTCAAATAAGTTATAAGTTCAAACATTTCATTTGGAGTTCTATAACCTACTGTATCAGGCACGTTAAGTGTAGTTGCTCCAGCTTTTATAGCTGTTTCATATACTTCCACCAAAAATTCCTTTTCAGTTCTAGTCGCATCTTCTGAAGAAAATTCAATATCGTCAATAAACGATTTTGCATAAGACACCATTTCTTTCACTCTATCTAAAATCTGCTCTTTTGTCATTTTTAGTTTGTATTCCCTATGAATCGGAGAAGTTGCAATAAATGTATGTATTCTTGGTTTTTTCGCATTTTTCACTGCTTCTGCAGCTACTTCAATATCTTTTTTTACAGCCCGGGACAAACTCGTAACTGTAGACTTTTCCACATTTTCTGCAATCATCTTAACTGCCTCAAAATCACCTGGTGATGCTACCGCAAATCCAGCCTCAATCACATCCACACCAAGACTCTCAAGCTGTTTTGCAATTCTCAGCTTTTCCTGTGCATTAAGATTGACACGTGGTGTCTGTTCTCCATCTCTTAGCGTTGTATCGAATATTTTAATATGTTTTTTCATTGTCTCCTCCTTATTAGGTAATACTTTTCATTTTATTTTATAGAATAAATTGCTGCCTGCTCTGCGTGAATAATCGCTGTATCAAATAATGGAACATCAGTATCCTCATTTTTTATAAGAAGCCCTATTTCAGTACATCCTAATATTATACCTTCTGCTCCTTTACTTCTTAGCTTATCAACAATTTCTAAAAATTTCTTTTTTGAATCAGAATTTATGGTTCCAAGACAAAGTTCGTCATATATTACTTCATTTATAATTTCTATATCATTCTTATCAGGTATTATAACATTTATACCCTTTTCAATAAGTTTTGATTTGTAAAAATCCTGTTCCATCGTATATTTTGTTCCAAGCAATGCTATATTCTTCAATCCTTTTTCTAATATTTTCTCTGCTGTCATTTCAGCAATATGCAATATTGGAATGGAGATTTTTTCTTTAATTTGGTTAACAACCTTGTGCATTGTATTTGTGCAGATAACTATGAAATCTGCTCCCGCTTTTTCCAAATTATATGCAGCTTCTCCCAAGATTTCTCCACTTTTTTCCCAGTTGCCATTTGCCTGACATTCTTCTATTTCCTGGAAATCTACACTGTATAATATGCATTTAGCCGAATGAAGTCCACCAAGCTTTTCTTTCACAGTTTCATTTATTATTTTATAATAAGTTACTGTGCTTTCCCAGCTCATTCCTCCTATTAATCCTATTGTTTTCAAATTCATCTTCCTTTCAAAATAAAAATTTTCTATTCTTTCACAGCCTCAAATCTCAATCTGATATAATCTGCCAGAATTTGTCCTTTCTCATTTTTTTCAAGTTCATTTTCTAATTTTTTTGTTATTTCATCTATCAATTTTTCGTGTAATTCAACAGGAATATTCACAAAAACAGGTGCAGAAAAAGTTTGCAGCCATCCTTTTATCCCGGTTGGAAGCAAAGTAGGACGGGGAAAGCTTATCATTCTTTTGACTTTTAATCCATATTTTTCAAGTAATTCCGTTTTTTCTTCCGGAGTTGGAAAAAACCAGCATTTTTTAGCTTTCAGGTTATATTTTTCTACAGTTTCAAAAATAGCATTTTCTATTTTTCCCACATTTCCCTTACAGCCCGTCTCGGCTACAAAACGTCCGCCTTTTTTCAAGGCTCGAGATACTCCTTCCATTACTTTTTCCGGATTAGTCATCCAATGTAGCGCCGCATTGGAAAAAATCGCATCAAACTCATTTTCAAATTTCATATTCTGTGCATCGCCCTGTACTGCCTCAACCCCAATTTTTCTTGCTGCCTCAACAAATTTCTGACTTCCATCAAGTCCTAAAACTTTGCACCCATATTCAGTAATTTTCTTAGTCAATACTCCATCTCCACAACCTAAATCCAAGATATACTCATCTTTTTGAGGATTTAGCCATTCAATCAGCTCTTCTCCGTAAACTGATACAAAACGTGCATTTTTCTCATATTTTTCCTTTTCCCAATGCTGACTTACTTTCATTTTATATTCCCCTTCTGTTTTTTTAAAATTACACTTTGATACTATTCCTGATTTAAATAGTGAATATTTAATAAATTTTAAAATACATATTATTTAGCAAAGTTCTCATTATTACTACAGTTTCTGTTTTCTAACGATATTTAGTATCAAATTATTTTGTTTAATAATAGTTTTTCTATTTTTATTATGTTTTCTTACTTGAAAAATTTGCAATAATTTCGTTATTTAAAAAGAGTTTTGTATAAATTCTGAAAATATTACATTTTTTCTCCACGGCTCATTGCTACAACCCCAGTTTTAGCGATTTCGAGTATTCCATAACTTTTCATCATTTCTACAAATCCACGTAATTTTTTCACATTTCCTGTAAGTTCTATTACAAGCGAGTTTGGTGCCACATCCAGCACTTTTCCACGATAAATGTCTGCAATTTGAACGATTTGAGCTCTAGTCTGAGCGTCGGATTTTACTTTTATAAGCATAAGTTCACGTCTTATAACGCCTTCCGATGGAAAAATTTTTACTTTTACAACGTCAACGATTTTATAAACTTGTTTTTGAATCTGGTTTAAGGCTTTGTCATCTCCATCCACAGTAAGTGTCAATCTTGCATAACCTGGCTTATTTGTAACTCCCGCTGTCATTTTGTTTACTGAATATCCTCTTCTATTAAACATAGACATTATTCTTGATACAATTCCGTTTGTATTTTTAGTAATTATTAATATTTCATGCTCCTTAATCATTTTCCAACACTCCTTTCTTACCTATCATCTGACTTACAGTTTTTCCAGCAGGTATCATTGGGAACACATTTTCTTCCTTTTCAACAATACAATCCAGTATCACGCCTTCATCTGATAAAATCAAATCTTTTAATTTATTCTCCAAATCTGCCTTTGTCTTCAGTCTTTCCGATTTTATGCCATACGCATCAGCAATTTTCACAAAATCAGGGTTACATTCCAAATCAACAAAAGAATATCTTCTATCTTTAAATAATTCCTGCCATTGTCTAACCATTCCCAAGAATGAATTGTTTATAATTACTATTTTTACTGGCAAGTTATACTGTCTAATCATCATAATTTCTTCAAGCGTCATTTGAAAACCGCCATCTCCAACGATTAACACAACTTTCTTATCTCTCGCCCCAACTTGAGCTCCGATTGCTGCTGGCACTCCAAATCCCATCGTTCCAGCTCCACCTGAAGTTACAATGCTATTTGCATTTTTATAAGTCATATATTGTGCAGCCCACATTTGATGCTGTCCAACATCTGTTACAACGATTGTATCCCCATCCAGAATATCGTTAATTGCCTTTAATACTTCCTGTGGAAGCAATTTATCCTTACCAACATCTCTATGTGCCAATGGATATTCCTTTTTCCATTCTTTTACTTTATCTGTCCATTCTTTGTGATCCTGTGGCTCCAATTCCTTATTGATTTCAGAAAGTACATTTTTCAAATCTCCAACGATTGGAACATCAGCCTTTTTATTTTTATCAATTTCAGCAGGATCAATATCTATATGTATTATTTTCGCACGTTCACAAAATTTACTCGGATTTCCTGCGATTCTATCATCAAATCTTATCCCAGCTGCAATTACTAAATCTGCCTCGTCTGTAGCATAATTTGCTGGAACAGTCCCGTGCATTCCAAGCATTCCAAGTGACAAGTCATGATTTTCAGGAAATGCTCCAAGTCCTAAAAGAGTCGTAGTTACTGGCATATCCATTTTATTTGCAAGTTCAAAAAGTTCCTTTGAAGCCTGCGATTTTATAACTCCTGCTCCTGCAATAATTAATGGCTTTTTCGCCTTTTTTATCAATGATAATGCTCTTTTTATCTGTACAGGATGCCCAACATAAGTCGGATCGTATCCTTCCAGCTGCACTTCCTTGTCAAACAGCTTGTTAAATTCCTCATAAGAAATTTCCTGCTGCTGAATATCGTTTGGTATATCCACCAATACAGGTCCCGGTCTTCCTGTTGAAGCTATAAAATAAGCCTCTTTTATAATTCTTGGAATATCTTTAATATTTTGCACCAGATAATTCCCTTTTGTTATTGGAACTGTAATTCCTACAATGTCAGTTTCCTGAAAAGCATCTCTACCAAGCAAGTTACTTCTTACCTGCCCTGTTATTGCCAGCAATGGTATAGAGTCCATGTGTGCTGTCATAATCCCTGTAACCAAATTTGTTGCTCCAGGTCCCGAAGTTGCAAGACAAACTCCCACTTTTCCAGAAACTCTCGCATATCCGTCTGCCGCATGTACTGCTCCCTGCTCATGTCTTGCAAAGTAATGTTTAATCTTGTCAAAACTGTAAATTTCATCATAAATAGGTATTACCGCTCCACCTGGATACCCAAACATATCAGTCACACCTACTTTATGTAGGCACTCCAACAGCATTCTTGCACCATTTATCATTTCGCTACTCATTTTTCAACCACCTTTTCTTTTAAAATTTTATTTTTATTATTCTATTTCCTGAGAATTCAATCTTTTTACTACATATCCTCTTTTACTAAATTCTTCTATTATTTTCTGAATATGCTCCTCGCCATTTGTTTCCACCGTTACTTGAAGTTCCACATCATGAAATCTATTAAGATTTTTAAACTGATTATGATCAAGCCTTATAACATTTGCATTCTGTTCAGAAAGAATTTGTGACACAGCAACCAGTTGCCCCGGTTTATCAGGCAAGTCAACCGAAAATCTAAATATTCTACCTCTTACAATAAGCCCTTTATTTATCATAGAAGAAATAGTCAGCACATCAATATTTCCTCCACTTAAAATTGATACAATCTTCTTCCCTTTTTCATTAATTTTTCTAAGTGCCGCAACCGAAAGAACTCCTGCATTTTCTGCAACAATTTTATGTTTTTCAACTAACAGAAGAAAAGACTCCATAAGTTCGTAATCTGAAATTGTAATTATATCGTCCACATAATTTTTTATATAATCAAAATTCAATTCCCCAATTTTTCTAACTGCCGTTCCATCAGCAATTGTATTAGTTTCAGGCAGTTCCACAACATCTCCATTTTTTAGAGCTGCAATTGCCGAAGCTGCTCCTTCTGGCTCTACACCGATTATTTTTATCATAGGATTTTTCAGTTTTGCCGCAAGTGCAATTCCTGAAATTAGTCCTCCACCTCCAAGTGGCACAAGAATTATATCAGCATCAGGTAATTCTTCTAACACTTCAAGTGCAATCGTTCCCTGTCCTTCCAAAACATCATCATCATTAAACGGATGAATAAACACATATCCTTCCTTCTCCTGCAATTCTCTTGCATAATTATAGGCATCATCGTATTCTTCCCCTGCCAAAATAACTTCAGCACCATATTGACGAGTTGCTTCCACCTTTATAAGCGGTGTGTATTTAGGCATTACAATAACTGCCTTAATTCCTAGTTTTTGAGCTGCAAGAGCTACACCCTGAGCATGATTCCCTGCTGATGAAGCAATAACTCCCTTTCTTTTCTCCTCTTCTGTCAATTTTGCAATCTTGTTATACGCTCCCCTAAGTTTAAACGAACCTGTTCTTTGTAAATTTTCAGGCTTAATATAAACATCATTTCCAGTTTCTTTCGAGAATACTGAACTGTGAATCAATTTAGTTTTAGTAATCACAGTACTTAATCTCTCTCTTGCTTCTATAAAATCATAAAGTTTATGCAATCTCTTCACCTTCTTCAAAAATTTTTATTTTTTATTTTAATAACTCAAATTAATATTAACAGTTCTTTGAATGATTGTTAATAAATATTTCTTCTTATAACTTCTATGTTTTTTCTTTTTTATAACGCAAAGGGGATCAATCGCCATCCCCTTTGCAATCCCTGCTCGTCTAAGCATTTTTTTGAAATAAAATTGAAACTCGCTTTTTAATAAAGATTATTTCAACTCTTTAAACAAATTCAACTTCAATATTTTTAAAAAAGCTCAGACAATCAATTTTATTCCAAAAAAATCACGACAATTTTAGTTTAATTATATATAGTTAATTTAACTGCCACAAATAATAAGAATAAAATAATTATTAATCAAATATTTTAAAATAAGAATCATATATTTTTTATCTTTTCATTTAAAAACTCTATTATTATCTTTACAATTTCTGGCTGAAACCAATATTCATCAGAATGTCCTGCCCCAGTTACTACATATCTTATTGATTCTATCCCTTTTTCAATTAATGCCTTGTGAAGTTTTTCTGTATGAATTGGAGGGACTAAAGTGTCTGCGTCTCCGTGCATCAATAGAAATGGTGGGGTTTTGTCGGAAATATATGATATTGGGTTTGTTACTTTTATATCATTTCTTACATCATTTAGCCAAAATTTCACTGATAATAATATTGCCCTGTAACCTTCATCAATATCATCTGGAATTTCAAAATCCACTTCTCCAAAGTCTGTTACTCCATAAATATCAATAACTGCCTTTACATCGCTATTTTCAGATAAATTTTCACCTTTGTCAAAATCTCTTGTTCCATTTGTCGCTCCAGCCATTGCTACAAGATATCCACCAGCAGAATCACCCATTATAGCTATTCTCTCCTTGTCTACCCCATATTCATCAGCATTAGCCTTCAAAAATCTAATTGCTGATTTTACATCTTCCACACTTTGCGGAAATACTCCATCAGGAATAGTTCTATATTCCATGCTTGCAACCACATAACCTGCCTTTGCAATTTCAATTCTTTGCTGTAAATAATTTTCCTTGTAGCTATGTGCAAATGAGCCACCTGTTACGAACAGCACTGTTGGAAATTTCCCTTCCCTACTAGGTTTCAAAATATCCATTTCCAATTTTATATTTTTTCTAAAATAGCTGACTGGCTGTGAATAAGTAACATTCACTATTGATTTTATCTTCTCTTGTGTCAGCTCAATATTTAAAACTTTACTTTTTCCACC
Organism: Leptotrichia sp. HMT-225; assembly: GCF_030644325.1. NCBI lineage: Bacteria > Fusobacteriati > Fusobacteriota > Fusobacteriia > Fusobacteriales > Leptotrichiaceae > Leptotrichia > Leptotrichia sp. HMT-225. The sequence goes on from NZ_CP130323.1 coordinate 1,970,284, forward strand.
ATTTCCCATTTCAATCTTCTCCTTTGTTAAAACACATTAATCCAATATCTCAATAGCTCCTCTATCCGCAGAAGACACGTGCATTGCATATTTTTTCAAATACCCTTTTACTTCAATTTTGAATGGCTCCAATTTAGCTTTTCTTGCTTCAATTTCCTCATCCGAAACTTTGATATTAATTGCTCTGTTTGGAATATCAATTTCTACAATATCTCCATCTTGAACTATAGCAATATTTCCACCCGAAGCGGCTTCTGGCGAAACATGTCCAATTGAAGCTCCTCTTGTCGCTCCTGAAAATCTTCCATCTGTAATTAATGCAACATCTTTATCAAGTCCCATTCCAGCAATCATAGCTGTTGGCGATAACATTTCTCTCATTCCAGGCCCACCTTTTGGTCCTTCATATCTAATAATTACAACATCTCCTGCTACGATTTTTCCACCAACAATTGCTTCTACAGCTTCTTCCTCACTATTAAATACTTTTGCTGGTCCTGTATGCTGCAGCATTTCTGGATCTACTGCCCCTTCTTTAACAACGCAGCCATCTGGTGCTAAGTTCCCTTTTAATACTGCAATTCCACCAGTTTTGTAGGCTGGCTTATCCCAAGGCTTGATTACATCATCATCATTTATAAATGCTTCTTTTGCAAGTTCACCTTGAGTACGCAATGCTACAGTTTTTGTATTTTCATGCAATCTTCCATTTTCAAGCATTCTTTTCATAACACCTGTTACTCCGCCTGCTCTGTACAAGTCTTCTATAAAATGTTCTCCAGATGGCGATAATTTACACAATTGTGGAGTTATTTTTGCAATTTCATTAAAATCCTCCAATGTCAATTTTATTCCTGCTTCATGTGCTATCGCTGGTAAATGCAGAGCTGTATTTGATGATCCACCAAGAGCCATATCCATTGCAACAGCATTTTCAAATGCTTCTCTTGTCAAAATATCTTTTGGACGAACATCTGCTTTCAATACTTCCATAATTTGCATCCCAGCTTTTTTAGCAAGCCGTATTCTTTCTGAAAATACCGCTGGTACAGTTCCATTTCCTGGAAGCCCTAGTCCAAGCGCTTCTGTTAGGCAGTTCATTGTATTTGCCGTATACATTCCTGCACAAGATCCGCAAGTCGGACACGCCATTTCTTCAACAGAATTAAGTTCTCTTTTAGTTATTAATCCAGCTTCATATTGTCCAACTGCTTCAAACACATTGCTAAGCCCTATCTTCTTACCTTTATACACTCCCGCAAGCATAGCTCCTCCACTTACAAATATTGAAGGTATATTTAGTCTTGCAGCTGCAATTAACATTCCAGGCACTACCTTATCACAGTTTGGCATAAATACAATCGCATCAAACGGAGTAGCCATTGCAACTGCTTCAATTGAATCTGCGATTATGTTTCTTGTTACCAGTGAAAATTTCATTCCAATATGATTCATTGCAAGCCCGTCACAAATCCCAATTGTATTAAATTCCATTGGAACTCCTCCAGCCATTCTTATACCATCCTTCACAGCCTGAACCAAATTTTTTAAATGTACATGTCCCGGTATAATTTCATTAAATGAGTTAGCTATCCCAATAATTGGACGATCCATTTCCTCACTTGTAAATCCTAGCCCTTTCAAAAGCGATCTGTGTGGAGCTCTAGCCTCTCCTCTTGTTAAATTGTTACTTCTTTCTTTTCCTTTCATTGTCATTGATTTCACTCTCCTAAAAATTTTTATGTTTCACTATTTTTCTTATATATATTTCAACAAATCTAGCTTGAGTCTGTTTTATCAGCCTCAAAACTATTTGATTAAATACCAAAATTCTTTAATTCCAATCTAAAATCTAAGTTTATATACTCAATTTTAATTGGCTTTATCTATATTTTATCACATTTTTTATATTTTTTTTACTTTTTTATATGTGTATAGCAAATTTTTTTAAATTTACTTTTACTTCTAAAAAAATAAAAGACGATTTTTAAATATAAATCGCCTCAAGTTTTTTATTATTAATACTGCATATGATTTTATTAACTATTTTCTAACGAAATTAGTCATTACATCTCTACCATTTACCGACATAACAAAATCATTTTCAGAAATTTTTAAGGCAACATATTTTTGGTTTTGCACAATTACAATTTCTAAAAGTTGAATAATCAGTAATAATGATAAGACTAAAATTAATAATGACATAATTTCCTCCAATTTTTAAATTTTTTGCTTCTTTCTCTTGCTATGAAATTATTATAACAAAAATCAATCATTTTGTAAAATATATGTTATATATATGACTTATATATTTCATTAATCTTTACAATTTCAAATTAAATAAAATTTATTTTGCTTTTTGAATAACATCTAGTGCTTCTTGTAAATATTTCTTCAATTCTGAATCATCTGCTTTTTTAGATATTTCCATTCCTTTTTTAGCCCATTTTTCTGCTGTTTCAGAATCTCCTAACCCAGCATAAAAGTTCGTCAGATTATAATATGCCCATGGATATCCTTTTTGAACAGAGGCTTGATACCATTTTAATGCTTCTTTTTGATTGCCTTCCTCTTCAAACATTACCCCCAATTTATTTTCCGAAAATCCATCTTTCTCAAATTTAGCTACCTTTAAATACCATTCTTTTGCATTTTTATAATCGTCCATTTCATAATATGCTGCTGCAATCCAAAGATAATTATCGGGATTATCCACCAACTTTTGATATTCTTTATAATACTTTATTGATTTTTCATAATCTTTTTTTTCAAAATATAAATACGCTATATTTGAAATTGCTGTAAAGTTACCCTTTTCTATGGCTTTTAAATACCACTTTTCAGCCTCTGAATAATTTTTTTGATTAGTATATAAAACTGCCAACCTATTTAAATAATCTGCATTGTTTGGAAATTCATTTACATATTTTGTAATTAAAGTTTCCAATTTTTTCTTATCATTTTTTCCATAAGCATCATCTATCTGTTTTTCTAATTTTGTTTTTTCTTCTTTTGTCATCGCTGAAAAGCTTTGAACTCCTAATCCTAAATTTGCAATTACTAATAACAAAATCAAGTATTTTTTCATAATGTCCCTTCTTTCTATCTCCTATATTAATAAACTTAGTTATTACTCTCAACTTCTTTAATGATCTCCTGTATATCTTTCATTTGTTTTTGATCTTTTTCTTTTTTCGCTGTTTCAAAAGATTTTTTTAGCCATTTTAATGCTGCATTCTTGTCTCTCTGCTGATAGTACAAAATCCCTAGATTCGCTTGGCCTCCTGAATTTCCTTTATCTGAGGATTCTAAAAACCATTTTCTAGCCTCTTTCTGATTCCCTTCAGCAAGATAAATTTGCCCTAAAATATTTTGTGACATACCTTCTTCATCCTTGATGTAGGATTTTAATAAATATTTTTTTGCTTCTTCTGTATTTCCCAATCTATAATTTAAAGTACCCATTACAAGATCCATTTCATCTATTTTTTCAAAAGTTGTATTATCAATTTCACTAAACCATTCTAATGCTTTCTTATAATCCCTTTGATACATATATAATATTCCAATCACTAGCCTTACATCATATTTTTTACCATTATCTGCTATATAAGGATATTTTTTCTGCAACTCTACTGCCTCATTTAATTCCTTTTCACTTTCGTTCTTTCTATCCATAACATTATAAAACATTCCCAACATAACTTTTAATCTAATATTAGAAGGATTTTTTTGTATCTCTCCTTTTAACATTGACAATGCTTTCTGCTTGTTCCCTTTATCGTATTCTTTTGCTACTTTCCCCATCACTTTTTCAAATTCCTTAGAATTTATTTCTGCAAACACTTGCACTCCAAAAACTAAATTAGCTAGAATCACTATAAAAACTAATATTTTTTTCATTTTCTACCTGCCTTTTTCAATATTTCGTTGTTTTATCTTAGTAAAATTTTCTTTGTTTATTGTATCATAATCATTAAAAAAATCAAAATTTTAGATATAGAAGTATTAAAATTAATAATCTTGAACTTTAATTTTTATAAATTAAAGTAGATTTCTGAAATTTATGATTGAAATATTTGTAAACCTTATTAAATTTAGCTTTTTATTTAAACAAAAAAACTGCCTTTCAATTCTAAAAGACAGTTAAAATATTTGTTTTCTATTTTATATTTAATTATAATCCAAATGAGTAACCTACGCTTAAAGTAAGTGCTCCGTGATTAGTATTAAATTTATTATTTGCTTTATATCCAGGAAGATCCACATCTAATTTTGTTTTCAAACTATTTATATTATATGATAAATCAGTTACAAAATTTTTATACTGTATTCCAGCTCCAATTCCATAATAAATTCCTGAATTATATTTGAATTTAACACTAGAAGGTCCTTCTTTAATTTCTATTTTTCCAGAATTAAATGCAACTCCTAAGTTACCTTTTACATAAGGTGTAACTTCAGAATCATTTTTAAAGTTATATCTTGTTGTAAAATACACAGGTACTGAACTAAGTCCTTTTACACTAACTCCTGGTAAGTTCTTACTGCTTAATTTATTATATTTATAAGCAATTCCACCACCCATTTCAAGATTTTCATTGAATACTGGTGTTCTATATTCACCTGTAATTTCAAATCCTCTCTTTAATGCATCTTTGTTGATTCTCCATGTTGAATTGTCAGTATCCTTAAATGTTGCACGGTTTGTCAAGTCTCCACCTATTCTAACTTCAGCAACACCAGCCATAGCAGTTGCACTTACAACTAATCCCAATAATAACAATAATTTTTTCACAAAAATTACCTCCAATTCTTAGTTTTTATTTTAACAAAATTTTTGTTAATTATTAGCATAGTATCAAATTTTTAATGTTTTGTCAACAACTTATTTTAAAAAATATAACACCTGATGTATAGATGTAAAACATTTGTTACAAAAATATAACACCTGATACATTTACTTCAAAGTCTTAAAAATAAAGCATTGAATATTTATGATAAATACTTTATAAAAATATATCTAAAACTTGTTTTATTAAATAAAAAAAGTTTTATCTTATCATTTCTCTTATTAAAAAATATACAAATAAATTTATATGACACTAAACAAAATAAAAACTAAAAAACTAAATAGTTTAAACAATACATTCTAATCTTATACATCAGGATATTTTCTTACAACTTCAGTAATATTACAAGCTCCCTCAATCACAGGGAACATCACAACAGCTCCAGTACCTTCCCCCAATTTCATATTCATAAAGAGCATTGGCTCTAAATCCAGCTCCTTCATAATATACTTCATTCCAGGCTCTTCGCTCAAGTGGGAAGCAATCATAAAATTCCTGCAGTTTGGACAAATTTTATATGTAACAAGGGCAGAAATCGCTGAAATAAAACCATCTATCACCACAGGCACACGGTTTTTTGCACATCCTAGATAAGTTCCCACCATTCCAGCAATATCAAGTCCCCCAACTTTTGCCAGTACATCTATTATTTTATTTTTTTCAAATTTTTCTTTTTTTCCTGTTCCATTTATATTTTCTTCAAAAAATTTTAACAATCCATTTACTTCAACTGCTCTTTTAACAACATTCTTCTTATGCTCCAAAGTTTTATCATCTATTCCGCTTCCATATCCGACAATCTCATCTAGCGACAAATCTGTCAGAACCTTTAAAATGGCACTACTAGTCGTAGTATTTCCAATCCCCATTTCTCCAGTTGCAAATAAATTGTATCCGTCCCTTGCAAACTCATCAACCATTTCAATTCCAGTTTCTATAGCCTTTACAGCATCTTCATACTCCATTGCGGCTTGTTTAGCAATATTATTAGTACCTGATTCCATAATTTTTCTGCTAATAATTCCTGATAAATCTATTTCTTTTTTAATGTCTGAACTCTCATCAATTCCCAGATCTACCACTTTCACATCAGCATTATACGCCATTGAGAGAGCATTAATTGATGATTTGCCATTTAACATCGCTTCCACTACATACTGCGTTATTACTCTTTTGGATTTGCTGACTTTTTCTCTTTCCACACCGTTATCCGCTGCCATTACAAGCACCATTTTTTTGCGGGGTTTATAATTTTCGCTCATTCCCTCAAGCCTGATTGCCAGTTCTTCCAGTTTTCCCAGTCCTTTTGGAGTTTTTAGCAATGAATTCAGTTCATTTTCCTTTTTTTTCATTTTATTTCTATCTAAAGCCGTTATTTTTTTTATTGTATCAAATAAAATTTCTCCTGTAATTTTACTCTTTATAATTTCCATATATATTCCTCTATTTACAAATTTATTTTAATTTTTCAGCAATTTTTTGAAAAGTTTTTTCCACACCTTTCAATAGCTTTTCCACATCCTCATCATTATGAATATAAGAAACAAAATGTGCCTCATATTTTGAAGGTGGCACAATTACTCCATTTTCAAGCATTGTATCAAAATATATGCTGTAAAATTTATCATCTGTATTCATTGCATCTTCTAAAGTTTTCACTTTTTCCTTTGAGAAAAATATTGTAAATAAGCTTCCGAAGTAGTTCACACTTGCTGGAATATCATATTTTTTTATTAATTCATTAATTTTATTTACCAAATTCTCCGTTTTTTTATTTACATTTTCATAAATTTCAGGATTTTCCTTCAAAATCGAAATTGTTTCTATTCCTGCAGCAACTGAAATTGGATTTCCAGAAAGCGTTCCAGCGTGATAAACATTACCAACTGGCGAAATTAAGTTCATAATTTCTTTTTTTCCACCAAATCCACCAACTGGATAACCACCACCAATAATTTTTCCAAGAACAGTTAAATCAGGTGTAATTCCAAATACTTTTTGAGCACCACCTAATGAAACCCTAAATCCAGAAATTACTTCATCAAAGATTAACACCACATTTTTTTCTTTTGTAATTTCACGTACCTTTTCCAAGTATTCCTTCTCTGTTTCAATAAGCCCCATATTTGCCGGAATTGGCTCAATAATCACACATGCAATATCATTATCATTTTCCAAAGTTTTCTTTAATTTATCAAAATCTCCAAAAGGCAATGTTATCGTATCTTTCACAACTCCCTCAGTAATCCCGTTACTATCCTGATGCTCAAATGTCAAAAGCCCTGATCCAGCCTTAACCAGTAATGAATCTGAATGTCCGTGATAACATCCTTCAAATTTTATAATCTTATTTTTTCCAGTAAATGCACGAGCAACTCTCACACTTGCCATAGCCGCTTCTGTCCCTGAAGTAGTCAATCTTAATTTTTCAATTGATGGAAAATAGCTCTTTACAAGTTCTGCCAGTTCTACTTCCTTTTTCGTAGGAAGTCCAAAAGAAGTCCCCTTTTCAAGCTCTTTCTTTACAACTTCCAAAACTTTTGGATAATTATGTCCCAAAATCATGGGTCCCCAGGAACCTATCATATCTACATACTCATTTCCGTCTTCATCATAAAGTTTACTTCCATTTCCACTTTTAATAAAAATCGGATATTCTTTATCTACCGACTGAAATGCTCTAACTGGACTGTTTACTCCACCTGGTATTGATTTTTTAGCTTTTTCATAAATTTTTTTTGAATTATCTGTTTTCATTAAAATTTCCCTCTTTTCTAAATAATATTTTCTCCATTTTATCATATTTATTTTATTTTGCAAATATTGATTCAAGTTAGTAATTTTAAAAAAATTTACTAATTAAAATAATAAGATGAAATGATAAATTTTTATTCTATATTTTTTAGAAAAAAATTAGCAAAAAAAACAATATTATGATAAAATGAAATATAAGAATTTTTTTTAGGAAAGGATTGATCTTATGTTGATAGATAAAGTGAAAAAAGTCAAGATTACTGATAATCTTACTATTGGTAATGATAAGATTTTTTTGATTGCTGGACCTTGCGTGATTGAATCAGAAGATTTGGTTATGGAAGTGGCTGGGAAAATGAAGGACATCACTAACAAGCTAGGGATTCAATATGTTTTTAAGGCTTCATTTGATAAGGCTAACCGTTCTTCTATTTCCTCGTTTAGAGGTCCAGGACTTACAAAAGGACTTGAAATTTTGGCACGAGTTAAAGAAAAATACGGTGTGGCTCTTGCAACAGATATTCACGAACCTTGGCAATGTAAAGAAGCGGCCAAAATAATTGATCTACTTCAAATACCTGCATTTTTATCACGACAAACCGACTTGCTTATTGCTGCTGCAGAAACTGGAAAAGCTGTGAATATAAAAAAAGGACAATTTTTAGCACCTTGGGATATGAAAAATGTTGTAAGAAAATTTGAAGAAGTTGGAAATGAAAATATAATGCTTTGCGAACGTGGAGCTTCGTTTGGATACAATAATTTAGTCGTAGATATGCGTGGACTTCTGGAAATGAGAAAATTTGGCTATCCTGTTGTATTTGATGCAACACATTCAGTACAAATTCCAGGAGGACAAGGAGAAACTTCAGGTGGAAACCGAGCCTATGTTTATCCACTTGCTAGAGCAGCTGTATCTGTTGGAGTTGACGGAGTTTTTGCAGAAGTACATCCTGAACCTGACAAAGGATTATCTGACGGACCAAATATGTTAAAACTTGACGATGTTGAAGATATTTTAACAAAATTATTACAGTATGATAAATTGACAAAAGAATTATAAAATAAAAATATTTATTTTAATAAATTTTTAGGAGGATTATGATTATGAGTTCAAAATTATTATTAACACCCGGGCCAACTAACATACCCGAAGAATATTTAGAAATTTTGGGAAATGATATTATTCATCACAGAACACCTGAATTTAGAAGAATTATGAAAGAAAACAACGAAAACTTGAAAAAAGTCTTTAAAACAACAAATGATGTAGCTATACTTACTTCATCTGGAACAGGCTCAATGGAAACTGCCATTGTAAATTTCTTTTCAAAAGGAGATAAAGTTTTAGCAATAAATACTGGATATTTTGGAGACAGATTTAGAAAAATTGCTGAAATTTATGGTTTAAATGTAATCAATTTACAATATGAATTTGGGGACAGCTATAATCTAGACGATGTAAAGAAAGTTATTGCTGAAAACTCTGATTTAAAAGGAATTCTAGCAACTCATAGTGAAACTTCAGTTGGAATTTTAAATAATATAAAAGCACTTGGAGATTTAACAAACAATACTGATATTCTATTAGTTGTTGATACAATTAGTGGACTTGTAGTAAATGATTTTGATTTTGACGCTTGGCATATTGATGTAGCAATCGCAGGAAGCCAAAAAGCATTTTTAATACCACCAGGACTTGCTTTTGTTGCTGTAAGTGACAAGGCAAAAAAAGCTATGGAAACGTCTGATTTGCCAAAATACTATTTTGATTTAAAACAATATGAAAAATATTTTGATGCTAACTCAGAAACACCGTATACTCCAGCAATTGCTTTAATTTTAGCATTAAATCAATCGCTAAAAGACTTAGTTAAAAATGGAGTTGAAAGCACAATTAAACAAAAACACGATTTAAGAAAATATGTTGAAGAAAAAGCACAAAAATTAGGATTTGAACTATTAGTAAAAAATGAAGAAAATAGAACAAATACATTAATTTCAGTGTATAGAGAAGGAATTGTTATAAAATCAATTATTGCCGCTCTTGAAGAAAAAGGATACACTGTTACAGGTGGAAAAGGTAAATATGCTGAAAGTCTTATGAGAATTGGAATTTTAGGACAAATTTCAAAAGAGCAAATTGATGACTTCTTTGTAATCTTTGAAGAAGAATTAAAAAAACAATTATAAAATTTACAAAAAATAAATAAAGTAATGGAACTGTCTTAAAGAATTTTATTTATTAATAATAAATAAAAATACAATACTTTAACAGTTCCTGTTGCAAAATATTGAAAAGGAGCTTAAATGAAACCATATTTATTTAAAATTGGAGGTTTTGAACTTAGAATTTATAGTTTAATGTATATTTTAGCCTTTCTTTTTGGAATGTTTATCGCACTTGCTGATGATGTTGCCGAAAAAAGAGGCGTTGATGATAGAAAAATTATTGAAGATTTTGCATTTACAACAATTTTGGCTGGATTGATTGGAGCAAGACTTTATTATGTTATTTTCAAATTTTCAGATTATATAGGAAATCCTTTATCAATTTTTTATATCTGGGAAGGCGGACTTGCCATTCATGGTGGGATTATTGGTGCATTCATAGGTTCATATTTATATGCTAAAAAAAATAAGCGAAGTTTGTGGGTACTCACAGATATGGCTGTTGGACCTTTACTATTTGGACAATTTTTAGGAAGATTTGGAAATCTGGCAAATGGAGAAGTACACGGTGTACCAACATTTACTCCACTTAGTGTAATTTTTTCAGGAACATTTACTAAATGGTGGTCAGAATATCAAGCGATGAGCATTGCTGCAAAAACTCAGTTTAAACAGCTTGTGCCTTGGGGAATAAGTTTTCCATTAGATACGCCTGCTGGTTCAGAATTTCCAAATTTACCATTACATCCAGCTATGCTTTATGAAGCATTTTTAAATTTGATTGGCTTTATAATTCTTTGGTTCTATTTTAGAAAAAAAGAATATAACCCTGGAGTTTTATCAATGATTTATTTAATTATGTATGCAATCATTAGAATGTTTGTAAGTACATTTAGAGCCGAAGATTTGTTACTTTTTGGAATCAGACTTCCATATCTAATAAGTATAGCTATGATTATTGTTGCAATTATTGGAATAAAATATCTTAGTAGTCCAGACAAAAAATTTACACCTATTGAAGTTAAAAAAGAAGAAACAAAATTAGCTGAATAATTTTCTATTTAAGAATTCTTTGTACAAAACTCTTTAAAATTTAAATATACAAAAAAACTGTCAAATTCATTTTATTAGAACGTGACAGTTTTTTATTATTTCTTTTTCTTAGTAGATTTTTCATCTTTATTTTCAGGATGTCTTTTTCCACGATTATCGACTAATGCGTCAACTCCACCTTTTTCATATTTTTTTACCCATGAATAAATTTGTTGATATGAAACGCCAAATTTCTTGATTGTTAAATTATAATCATAATTATTATTTTGACAAAATACTACAGCTTCAACTTTTGCATCAATTGATTTTCTTATATGTTTTTTTACTACTGTATAATTTCCATTTGCATCCATACTTCTTCTATAATCTCTAATCCAGTAATTTAGTACACTTACAGACGCAATATCGTATTTTTTACAGATATCAAACAAAGATCCTTCATTATTTAAATAGCTTTTGATAGCTTTTTCTTTAATTTCACGGCTATAACGTCTATTTTTATCTCCAACCATAATACTTTCTTCGCCGATTTCAACATATTTCTTTTTCCAAGTCATTAATGAAGATTTTGCAATATTGTATTCCTTTGCTAAACTTTTAATGCTTGCTTCTCCTGATAATACCCGTTTTACGAGCTCAATTTTTAGTTCATTAGATATTTTCGATTTTCTTCCCATTAAACTACCCTTTCCAAAATAAAATATATATTTACATTTTTAATACAATAAGTACCTTAATTACCCCGTTTTAAATTTTTTATGAAACTAAATAGTATACAGCAAAAAAATGAAAGACACTTCCTAAAATAACAAAAATGTGCCAAATCATATGATTAAATTTACATATTTTCCACGAATAAAAAATTGTTCCTAGTGAGTATAACACACCACCCAAAATTAAATAAATTAATGAAACTTGATTTATATTCTTTATCAAATCATTCCAAGCAAATATAATCATCCATCCCATTATTAAATATAACATTGTGGAAAACAACTTAAATTTCCCAGTAAAAAATGCTTTAAAAACAATTCCTAAAATACACACTACCCATTGAATCGTCAATATAATTTTGTTCATTGGAGAATCAACGACTAGGTATAAAAAAGGTGTATAAGATGCTGCAATTAAAATATATATTGCAGAATGATCAAAAATTTCAAAAATCATTTTAGCTGTTCCTGGTTTTAACCCGTGATATATTGCAGACATTGTATATAAAACAACTAATCCAAATCCAAATGCCATAAAAGATATAATTGTTCCTATATCTCGATTCCAGCTTGCACGTATCGTAAGTACTATGAAAGCTATTACAGCAAGTCCAGCACCAACAGTATGACTCACAAAATTAGCAATTTCCTCACCTTGTGAAAAACTTTCTGCTTTTTTATGTATTTCTAATAACGTATTAGCGTTTTTATTCTTAGTTTTTTTATTCATATTTTTCCTTTCATATACAAAGATATTTTTTGTGTTTTACCACATCAGTTAATCAATCTTTATGCTTAAATAAACGATTAATAAGATATATATGAATATAAAATCAATTTTAAAATACTAACTTTGTATTATAATAATACCATATAAAATTTAATAGTGCATTTTTTTTTGCTTATAAAATGATTTTTTTTTGCTATCAAGTTATAATTATTTAATTTTCAAATACAAATATATCACCTGTTATATTACATAATTTATTATAACAGGTATTTTGATTATAATCAACCTAAAATAACAATTTATAATTAAAAAATTTTAATTAAAACAAAATAATTACTTGTATATACTAAAAATTTAACTAAAAAAATTAAATATATTACTAAATTTCTAAATTATTATTATATTATTATTTCCAAACAATATTTGACACAAAAATATTTTTATAGTAAAATAATTTTATATCAAAAATATTAAGAGAAAGAAGGACGAAATATGTTAAAATACCTTATTGAGGGCGGGATATTTATGTGGGTAATTTTACTTGCCTCAATATCTGGACTTGCTGTTATTATTGAAAAAATGTATACTTTTTTATCAAAAGAGAAAAAATTGTCAGAAAATGAGAAAAATCAGCTTTATAAAGCACTTAGAACAGGTAACAGAGAAGAAATTTTAAAACTTTGTAAAGATAAGACTGATTCAATTTCTAAAAGTGTAACAAAAATTGTTTCCAATATGGATATTAACTTTGATGAACTTGATAATTCACATAGACAGGTTATAGAGGGTATAATAAGTGAAAGCATTTTAGAGCAGACTACTGAACTCGAAAAAGGGATGAGTTTATTGGGAACAGTTGTAAATGCTGCTCCTCAACTTGGACTTCTGGGAACTGTTACAGGGATGATTGCAGCCTTTTCAGCCCTTACCCGAAATGGTACAAGCACAGCAAAAATAGTGGCTGGCGGAATTTCAGAAGCACTTTACACAACTGCATTTGGATTAATAGTTGCAATACCTGCATTAGTCTTTTATAATTATTTTAACAGACGAATTGATGTTATTGTAGCCGAGATGGAAAGGGCGGCATTGCAGTTTTTGAGCCGAGTAAAAGATTGATTTTTAACCTTTTATTCTAATCTTAGATTTAAAATCCAAACTAATTTTATCTGATTTAGATTAGTTTAACTTCAAACAAATTATAAGTAAAATTTACAAATCAAATTTCTTAGGAGAAAAATATGAAATTTTCTAACAGACGAAAACGTCAAAACGTTGATATATCAATGTTAAACTTAATTGATGTAATTTTTATGTTGCTAATATTTTTTATGCTTGCAACTACATTTAACAATTATTCACAATTTCAGCTGTCAGTTCCAAAAACATCAGCACAGCTTGAAAAAAAGGAAGATACAAAAATAGAAGTAATCGTAAATAAAGACAAAAAATACTTCTTAAAAATAGACGATAAAACTAGGGAACTTTCCCAAAATGAAATAGCTTCCGAATTTTCAAAATTGCCAAAGGAAGCATTAAAAAATATAACTTTAACTGCTGATGAACATTTAGAATATAAGGACATTGTAGATACAATGAGCATTTTAAAAAATATGAACATAGAAAATATAAGTTTAAATATCCAAAATAAAAATTAAAACTATATAAAATTTAGATATTTAAAGAAAACGAATGAAGGTGAAAAATGAAATATTACATAATTTCAGCTGCAATAAACTTGGGAATACTCCTTATTCCAATTGCAACTCCAGTTTTAAAGCAAAAAATTGAAGAAAAAAAACAAAAGCAGACTATTGTTATTGACTTAAAAAACAGCATTTTAGAAGAAAATAAGACAAAAAGCACAGTTGATACGGATAGCAATGAGGAAAGTAACGGAACGGCTGGATTACAAAAGGGAGATACACAAAATAAAAACAATGCAATTTCCGAAACTCAAAACATAGAACCAAGTAAACAGCCTAAAAATCTAAAACAGCCCGAACTTCCACCATCACAACCAATACAGCCAAAACAATCACAGCAACCAGCACCACAACCTCCCAAAGTACCTCAAAACACCATACCAAAAGAACAGCCAAAATCTTCGTCAAGACCAATTACCCCCCCAGTTACCTTCACCCCTAAAAATGCTACACAACCAGTAATTTCACAATCCACAGGAAATTCTGCCAGTACAAAACCAGTACAAAACACCATAACTGCTTCAAACTCCACTATTTCCAATAATTCTGGACATAAAAACACTCCCTCAAATTCAGGAACTTCACATGGAAATAAAAATGGAAATACTGCTAACGAAAACTCTACAAGTAACAAAAACGGAAATGGAACAGGAACAAGCGGAAATTCAACTAGTTCTGGAAATGGAAATGATAAAAAGTCTGGAAATACACGAGGTGGTGGATGTCGACGTGGCGTAGATTTTTCTGTTTCTTACAATAGCCATCTGGAAGTACCAACTGCAAATCAACGGTTAAAACGGAAAGAAACCATTGTTGCTACAATCAGATTTACCCGTGGTGGCTCTGTTTCTATCCAATCCGTTACAGGAGGAAACAGTCAGTCTCAAGCTGCTGCAAGAAGAGCGGCTAGTAATGTACACGTAAGTTTTTTGACAAATAACTGTTCTTCTGGAATAGTTACATTGCAATTTAATATTAATTAAAATTTCTTACAAAAAATAAATAGAAAAAATTTTGAATTTGTGTTACACTTTAAAAGTAAAAAAATTTTAATAAAAAAGAGGAAAAAATATGGAAAAAAGAACTGAAAAATTATCAAGAATTTTAAATGAACTGAATATTGATGGATTGTTTATTACAGACTTGTATAACCTTCGATATTTTACTGGGTTTACTGGGACGACTGGAGTCGCTCTTGCAACAAAAAACGGAAATTTTTTCTTTTCGGATTTTAGATACAAGACACAAGCTACTAAACAAGTTAGTGAAATAGGATTTGAATTTGTGGAAGTCTCACGTGGCTCACTTCAGACAGTTGGAGAATACATAAAGAAATTTGGTCTAAAAAATGTGGGATTTGAAGATGTGAATGTGTCATTTTCTCTTTATCAAACGATAAAAGACATTTTCAAAGTAGAATTAGTGCCAGTTGGAAATAAACTTGTAATGGAAAGAATGGTAAAATCAGAAGAAGAAATTGCACTTATTAAAAAGGCTGTGGAAATCAGTGATGTGGCATTTTCAGAGGCTTTAAAAATTATAAAGGAAGGGGTTTCTGAAAAGGAAGTTTCTTCATATATGGAATATATTCAAAGAAAACTGGGGGCTGAAGATCGTTCATTTGCAACAATTTTAGCCAGCGGATACCGTTCAGCTATGCCACATGGAGTTGCTTCTGATAAAAAAATTCAAAAAGAAGAATTTATTACAATGGATTTTGGGGCATATTATGAAGGATATGTGTCAGATATGACAAGAACTGTTTACTATGGAGACAATATTTCTGATAGACACGTAGAAATTTATAATACTGTTTTAGAAGCACAAATACTAGGTGTAAATACTATAAAAGAAGGAATCATGTCAGATGATGTTGACAAAGTTGTTAGAAATTTTTTAACTGAAAAAGGATATGGCGAGTATTTCGGACACGGACTGGGACACGGAATTGGTGCTGAAATTCATGAATTACCTTACTTATCAAGTGCTTCACATATTGAACTGAAAGAAAATATGGTTGTAACTTCTGAGCCTGGACTTTATTTTGACGGATGGGGTGGAGTTAGAATTGAAGATGATGTTGTAGTGAAAAAAGATGGTAGAGAAATATTGAATAAAAGTAATAAGGAATTAATTATCTTACATTAATTTTCGCAGGATTGCTCATTGCCGCAAATCCTTATCTTGCAATAAATGTTTATCCTAATGATTAAATTTGTGGCAAGATTGCTACGCAATACCTATGGCTAGACTACGACTTTTATTTGCCCAACCTCCTTTCAGTCGTCAGACAATCGCAGTTGAACAAATAAAAGCTCCGCCAATTTATTAAAACTAAAAAATTATATTTTAATTATTTAGAAATGCTAATTTTTTTTTATCTTTCATTGAAAAAATTTGTAACAAATCTATTATTTAAATAGGGTTTTGTGTAAGTAGCAGAAATCAATTAAAACTAATTACAAAAATAAGGAATGTCCCATAAATTGAGACACTCCCTTGTTTTTTTAAAAATACATTTTTTTAAATAATGTTGGACACACTTCTTTCATGCTGTTTGGAAATTGTGTACACCAGTGAAATATTATTTTTGGATATTTTTTATTAATATATCCTATTTTTCTCTTATAAGTATTCAATCTTTTATTATAATCATCGATAAAATCATCTTGAAAAATAGTTCTGTTATTAATTTTGTAACTTTCCTTTTTTAAAATATTGTGTGAGCAGTTTTTTCTAGAAAAGGCATAGGCTGGAATAAAGGCGAATGTTTCATTTTCAAAATAATTTGTCATAAATTTAGCTTCAAAAGATATGTTTATGTATTTTGATAAATTATCCTGATTTTTTATAATCGAATAATATATTTTTTCTCCCTGCGAAATTAACCATAGCCTAAAAAAATCAAAGCTCCAGCTCGCTGTGTCACCGTTCACAAGATACGAGGCACACCACAGCTTTTCATTGTAACTTTCACGCATTAATTCAAATGTAATTATTTCAAAATCAAAAATTTCCTCATCTGTTTTTTTTGACAGAATATCTATTAAATAATCTACAAACTCATTGTTATTTTTAGCTTTTTTATGAGATATGGAAATGTATTTCCAAAACTCTTCACGTTTCATTTTAAGTTTTGTAGCAAAATTTCTTATAGACATCTTTGTCACACCTCTTTTCTTTTCTAACTTTTATATTTCCCCATATTTTATTAATTATTTTTATAAAAATTTATTTTAAAATCCACCTCATAAATTCCGTCTAATTTTTATTAATCTGACTCTAAACACTTTCAGGCATATTCAAACTTTGAGTAATAAATGCAATAAATACAGCTGTAATTTTATTATCTCGTTTATTTCTAAAAAACAGCCCTCCATCAGAATACGAAGCATCATTTTTCCTAAATTTATCTGTGCTTCCCTGATTCATATGAATATCATGCAACCCCTTCCCGTTCGCATAAAGCCTTCCAAACGCAATCACTTCATATTCATCATTATTCATAGCCTGCACAACATTCTTCTCAATAATCCCAGTCAAGTAAATACTTGTTACATCAAACCCCTTCATCTGTATCATCTTTTCGTGTGGAAAAAGTTTCATTCTAATATAATCCAGATATAAACCCTTGTGACATTCTGTAATACCATTTTTTTGCAATAGCATTTTACGGACAATTCGCTTTCGGCAACTATAACTCTCATCATAATAAACCTTCAAATTGGAAGAAACTATCTCGTTCATCTTCTCATAAATACTCCCAATATTAACCGCCAAATCAAATCTTTTCCCAGCATCATCCATCGCTACAATATGATAATGTGCCCTTTTATCAAAGTCGTACCATTTATCTATAACTTTTCCTCGAAACATCACATATTTTTCCATATTTTCCTCTATTTTAAAGTGATATTATTATATATTTAATCTCTCATTATAAGTATAACATATTTTTTACGAAAGAAAAGGGATTGGAGATTTTATTAAATAAATTTTTTAAAATTACAACCAAAAAAATAACCGCTATATTTTACAACAACGATTATTTAAAAAATTAAATTTCTTTATTCTTTTACGGGAACATGATATCCCAGTAAATTATCAACTAAATAACATGTTCCTATATTTTTTAAAATTTGATTCTTTCTTTTTAAAATAACTGCTCTTTTATTTTCAGGAATATAGATATATGTTGGTTCTCTAGAGATACCTAATGCCCAGGATACTTTATCTTTTTTATTCATTCTTTTTTGTTTTTTTGCTATTATTATATCTCCAGACACATGTACTAATGAATAAAAAATTTCATAAGGACGTTTAGCTTCATAATATTTCATCGTATTACTATCATAAAGAAATAATTTTATGCCTTCTTTTTTTAGTAATTTATTTACTTTTAAATAATAACTTTTTTCCACATTTTCTGAAGAAAATAGACATTCATCTTTTGCTTCATGAAAATAATAATTATATATAGTTACCAAAAAAAATATAATTATTATAATAAAAAATATTTTCACTTTTAATTTCAAAAATATCACCTTCTTTTTTATTTTCTTTTGTAGTATTAAAAAATTAATATCACAATTAATTTCTACTCATAATTTTAGAAATTAAAAGACTTTCTTGTAATTACTTTAAAATCTATATATCTATTCAACAACTTCATTTAGGATTACAAGTCCCTATTTTATTATGTTTCTTGCTATTATTATATCACATTTCTACTTATTCGTACATTCTCTTTTCAAATCTTTCATTTTGTATATATTTTTCAATATCGTGTGAAACAATTCCCTTTTCTACTGTTAAAAATGCTCATCTTTTTTTCCACACAGCTTCTTAAATTTCGCAATTTCATAAAAAGAGCCACAAACCACTATCGCCTTATACCGACTATTCTTTTCCAAAACCATCTGTTTTGCTTGATTATAGGCATCTAAAATATTGTCTTCAAAAATAATATTATTTGTCAAAATATTTACATTTTCCAAATTTTTCTTTATTTCATTGGCAGAAAGTCCGTAAGTAACGTCTTTTAAAGACGTTATAAAAATTTTGTAATTTTTTTCCAAAATTTTCTCAAAAATATTTGCAATGTCCTTTGTTCCAAGTATCGAAAGAATAAAAATCACTTCATCGTTTTTAAAAAGTTCATTCAAATTTTCCACAAGAACTCGTACAGAATCATCATTATGAGCCACATCCAGTATTGTAGCTGGATTTTGTGAAAAAATCTCAAATCGCCCAGCCAGCGAAATTTCATCAAGCCCTTTTTGAATAACTTCATCGCTGATACCATAAATTTTAGCAATTTCGTAAGCAATCAAAAAATTATTTGCCTGAAATTTTCCAAAAAGTGGCAATATAAATATTTTTTCTAGATTATGTTTATTTTTTTTATCTTCAATATTTTCAAATTCTTCCAATTTTTCACTTTCCAAAATTTTCACAGTTGTCTTATAATTTTGTGTATCCAGTTCGACTTGTAAATTCTCATACTTTTTCAAGACATTTACCGAATTATCAGTTTCCTTTTTTACAGCATTCTCCAATTCAGCCAAATTCTGAGCATAAATGCATAACTGTCCGTCCTTTATAATCCCAGCTTTCCTGTCTGCAATCTTTTCAAGTGAATTTCCCAAAAGACTGACGTGATCAAAACTCACATTTGTTATAACCGCAATTGCTGAATTTACAACATTTGTAGCGTCATATCTTCCACCAAGACCAGTTTCCAAAAATATAAAGTCAGGATTTTTTGCCTCAAAATAAAGTAAAGCCATAAAAGTCGTTATCTCAAAAAAATTTATCTGCAATGAATTTTTTTCCAAAATATCCATAACAGCTTCATAATACTTCACAACATCCTCATCAGAAATCATTTCTTTATCTACTAAAATTCTCTCATTAAACCGTAAAATATGTGGCGAAGTAAACTTTGCAACAGAATATCCTGCCGCAAAAAAAATACCCTCTAAAAATGTAGCTGTCGAACCTTTCCCATTCGTTCCTGCAATATGAACAATTTTCTTATTTTTACACGGTTCTCCCAGCAACTCATAAATTTTTCTCAACTTTTCATTATTTTGTTTCAAAGATTCATTGGTTATTCTTTTATTAATTGTTCTCATATTAAAAATTTTTTCTAAAACTTCATCTATTCTCATATTTATATTTATTTTAATAATTAAAAATTTCTCCTTTCAATCAATTATAATAAATCTTCTTTAAAATTATTTAATTTTATCAGTTTGATATTAAAAAATTTGTATCTAATCCTACCACTTGTTTAAATAACGAAATTTATGAAAAATAAAAAGCCAGCCTAATGCTAACTCTTTATTAATAATTTTATATTCCTATTGGTAATTTTTATCATTTTTTTATTTATAGTGTTTCCAAATACGTAGTCAATGAAGTTGCTTTACGTCCCAGCACTTTTTCAATGTCATTTGAAATACCAGCTTGCTCACCTTCAGCGATTGCAGTGTAAGTCGAAACCCACGAATCATATTCCCATTGCTCGGCTTTCCAGATTTTACGTGATTCATAAGCCTCATCTACTGTTTCAGGAATATATTTAATTTCTTTACCCAAATATTTAATTGCAAGTTTTGTAATTTCCTCCATTGTCAATTCTTCAGATCCTGTCATATTCAAAGTCTGATTTTCCCATTTTTCTGGATTTTCCAAAATTTTAGCAGCCACTTCTGACACATCCGAACGCACCACAGCCGAAACTTTACCATTTCCAGCAGGCCCTTTTATTTCACCGTACTCTCTGCACATATCCACAAAGAAATCCGCATAAAAATTATCTCTCAAAAATGTATATTTAAAGCCATTTTCTTTAATGTATTCCTCAGTTGCATAATGATCTCTTCCCAATGTAAATATCGAATTTTTTGAAGCATTGTAAAACGAAAGATAAACAATGTGCGACACTCCAGCTGTTTTAGCAGAATCAATAAAATCTTTATGCTGCTGAACACGGTCAGGATTTTCAGAACCCGACACCATAAAAAGCACATCAATCCCTTCAAGCGATTTTATAGTATCTTCTGACTTGTCGTAACTTGATTTAAAAACATCAGAAAATCCCATTTTTTCAGCTTTTTCCTTATTTCTAGCCAAATTTCTCACTTTTATGCCATTTTCTTTGCATAATCTTGAAACCATGCCACCCAAATTTCCTGTCACTCCAGTTACTGCTATTTTAGCCATTTTATTTTCTCCTCTTTTTCCATTTATCCCTTTATAACAATATTAACCAGTTTATTAGGCACAACAATTACCTTGATAACTTCTTTTCCATCAACAAATTTTTGAACTTTTTCTGAAGAAAATGCTAATTTTTCAGCGTCATCTTTTGAAATTCCAATTTGTGCAGGAACCATATCTCTAACTTTTCCATTTACTTGTAAAACCAAGTTAAAGTTGTTTTCCACAGTTAATTTTTCATCAAATGTTGGCCATTCTTGCTCAAAAGTAAGAGTTGTATTTCCTAAATCACTCCATAATTCATCCGCCACGTGCGGTGCAAAAGGTGCAATTAATAAGATCACTTTTTCAAGAACTTCGTGCCATACTTTTTTACTTTCTGACGAAATGTCGTTTTTGTCAATTACATTTTGCTTGTAAGTTGTCATATCGTTTAGAAGTTCCATTATTGCAGCGATTGCTGTGTTAAAGTGGAAATCGTCCTCAATACTGTCTGTAACCTTTTTTACTGTCTGATGTAATTTTTTCTGAATTTCCTTGTCTTTTTCACTTCTTGCATCTAAATTAATTCCATAATTATCTTCCTTTGTTGCATTTTTATAAGCAAAATCAGCTGTTGATGAAATTAGCAGATAAAGTCTATTTATGAATCTGTAAGCCCCTGCAAGTCCGTTCATATTCCATTCCAGCTCTTTTTCAGGCGGTGCAGCAAATAATGTAAACACTCTTGAAGAGTCAGCTCCGTATTCCTTCACGATTTCTTCTGGATCTACTCCATTATTTTTAGATTTACTCATTTTTTCAACTTTTGTTGCCAATTCTTCTTCAGTTTCCTTAGAAACAGGCTTCCCATCCTTCATTTCCACTTCTCTTGGGAACAAGTATCTTCTTTCATTTTGAGAATAGTAAGAAGGCCCTAAAACCATTCCTTGTGTCAAAAGACGTTTAAATGGCTCATTTGTGTCAACATATCCTAAATCTCTTAATGATTTGTGGAAAAATCTCGCATAAAGCAAGTGCATTACCGCATGCTCAATTCCACCGATATATTGGTGAACTGGAGTCCAGTTATCTGCATCTTCCTTTTTAAACGGCTCTTTATCATTGTGAGAATCCAAATATCTCAAGTAATACCACGAAGAATCAACGAAAGTATCCATTGTGTCAGTTTCTCTTCTACCTTTTTTCCCATTTGGCAAAATCACATTTTTAAATTCCTCAGAAGTTTCAAGTGGATTTCCTTTTCCGCTAAACTCAATGTCTGTAGGTAGTTTCACAGGCAAGTTTACTTCCTCTTCCAAATAAATATTTCCATCTTCATCATAAATCACAGGAATTGGAGTTCCCCAGTATCTTTGTCTACTGATTAGCCAGTCATGAAGCCTATAATTTACTGTTTTCTTACCTAGTCCAATTTTTTCCAATTTTTCAGTAATTTTCTCTTTTGCTTCATTACTATTTAATCCGTTAAATTCTTCTGAATTTACTAATACTCCTGAATTTACCAAGGCATTTTCCATTTTTTCAACAGAAACTTCTTCCAAATTTCCATTTTTATCAACAGGATTTACAACAATTTTCAAATCCAGATTATATTTTTTAGAAAACTGAAAATCTCTTTCATCATGTGCCGGCACTGCCATTACTGCTCCAGTCCCATAATCCATTAACACATAATTTGCAATCCATAACTGCACTTTTTCACCATTCACAGGATTAATCACATAAAGTCCAGAAAATACTCCTTCTTTTTCCTTATCTTCCGCTGTACGTGCAATTTTATCCTCATTTATCATTCTTTCAACAGCTTCTCTTATCGAAGGATTTTCTTTCAAAATAATTTCCTCAACCAACGGATGTTCTGGTGCAACAGTTGCATACGTAACCCCATAAAGCGTATCAGGTCTTGTTGTAAACACAGAAATCACAACTTCTCCATTATCATTCAATTTTAAATGTGAATTTCCATCATTTTCAAATTTATAATCTAAAATAAAGTCAACTTCAGATCCTGTTGATTTTCCAATCCAGTTTTTCTGCATTGTCAATACTTGCTCTGGCCAATGTCCTCTAAGTTCCTCATGCCCCTGCAGCAATTCTTCTGCATATTCTGTAATTTTAAAGTACCATTGCGACAACTCCTTTTGAATAACATCAGTTTTACCGTGACGCCAGCATTTCCCACCTTCAACCTGCTCATTCGCAAGTACGGTATTACAGTCTGGACACCAGTTTACATAAGACTTTTTCTTGTAAACAAGCCCTTTTTTATACATTTCAATAAAAAATTTCTGATTCCACTTATAGTATTCTGGAGTATAAGTACTAAGTTCCCTGTTCCAGTCATAAGAAAGCCCCATAAGCTTCATCTGCCTTCTCATATTGTCAATGTTCGCTTTAGTCCATTTCCCAGGATGTGCACCATTGTCAATCGCGGCATTTTCCGCAGGCAATCCAAAACTGTCCCATCCAAACGGATGCAGCACATTAAACCCTTTCATCTTCTTGTATCTTGCAATCGCATCTCCAATCGCATAATTTCTCAAATGCCCAACATGAAGCTTTCCAGATGGATATGCAAACATCTCAAGCACATAATAATTCTCTTTCCCCTCAATCTTATTTTCCGATTTAAAAACATCCTCTTCAAACCACTTATCCTGCCACTTTTTTTCAATTTCCGACGGTTTGTATTCCTTTATCATTGTTTTCCTCCATTTTTTTCAGTATTTATAATTTTGATACTTTTTATTTCATGTCTTAGTAATATATAATGTAATTATTGTACTATATTTTAGTTTTTTTGACAATTAATTTTATTTTATCTTCTATAGCTTTAAATATAATTTATTTTTAATTTATTTTTTCTCTCCAATCATCTAATCTTTCTGACATAACATATACAACATTCAATAATTGAAAAAATTCTAACTCAGTTATTTCTTTTTCATACATACCATGTAATAACATATTTCTGTTTAATTTTTTATTACTAAAATCATTTGCATTTTCAAAAAATTTTTCTAGCCAAATGATTAAACTGTAATCTAGGATATATTCTAAACTCCACGATTCATCACTTTTATTATTTATTTCTTTTGAAACATTGTTTCCAATTTTTCTTCTATTTTCTTTTTTCTCTTGAATTTTTATCAAAGCCCCATCAATCATAGTTGCCAACACCATTACACCCACATAATAATTTTTACTTTTATAACATTCTAATACAGATTTAAAAGCATTATTTTTAAAAAATTTTGATTTAAAAACTTTTTGATTTATTTCTTCATTTTTTAAATTTTTCTTAACTTCCTCCATCAAATAAAGATTATCCTTTTCAGTATCATTAGATTTTGAGAAAAATAAAGTTTGTATTTCTACATAACGTAAACTTAAAACTATTATCCAATTTTTTTCTACCCAGCATTCAAGATTCTTTTTTATATTATTCGGAATTTTATTATCTAATATTAATAATTTTCTTTCTAAAAGTTTATTGACATCTTTTATTCTATCTAAAAAATTTTTTGGAACTAAATTCGATATTTCTTTTGCCCGTTTCAATTTTTCTTTATACATCTTTTCATTTTTTAAATTTTCTATCATATAAGGTGGTACAATTTGTAATACTTTTGCTCTTAATTTTATTTCTTCTTTCCAATTTGTTCCATACATCTTTTTTATATATTCTTCATACTCTTTTTCATCCAAAAAAATTTCTCCTTCCTTCCCCTATCTCTCAAAAAATTTAACCTCTGATAATGACATTCCCATATTTTTACCTTTACTACACATTTCCCTAAGTTGAATTACCCCTTTACTATTCCCTATAAAATTACAAAAATAATAACAGTACTTGTTCTCAAAGTTAATGAATTTATTACTTGAAAATTCCTTTGCCAATAATTTCGTTTCTTTATTTTTCTGGCTCTTTAATTTTTTATTATGTTCTGAAAAAAATAGAACTGGCATATTCACTATCTTTTCAGGAAATTTAAAATTTCTACTTTCTTCTCTATATTTTAAATACAGAATCTCAAAAATAAAATTTAACATTTTAATAGAAGAAATATATTTTTTAAATATTTCTGTATCATCAGGTCTTTTCGATTTTAATTCGATGTGGAAAAGATAATAATTTTGAGCATTTACTTCCTGTACTAAAATTACTGAATCTACGGATTTACATATTTCACCATTAAAGTAGGGAAAAATATTAATTATGTTTTCCCTTTTTTCCAAATTATTAATGTCAAAAGTTATTTGAAGCACTCTATAATGTTTTTTATCAAAATATACTTTTACTTCTTTTAATTTTGCATCATCTTTAGATTCTTTTATTTTTACATTATTATTTTCAGATACAGTAAAAAAATTTTTATGCAATGCAGTTTTACAATAATCAAAAAAATTATTATTTTCAAGTATCATTTTTCCTCCGCATAAAACAACAAAGTCTGATAAAGATTATCCGTTTCCTCAAGAACACCATTAAATGTTTCTATTTCAAATTCTCCATCATTTTCTTTAATTTTTTCAACAGTTTTATTGTGTAAATGAAATACATTTATATCGCTACTTTTTAAACCATACTCTTCGTTAAGTTGATATTCTTTCATTTCTTCTTTACTGATTTTATTTTTAACTTTTTCAAATAAAAGCATATTATCAATTTCCTCACTAATAATTGGACTATGTGTGCTTATTACAAATTTTATTCCTTGTTTTGATAAATAATTTATGAGTTTCATTATTTTTCTCTGATTTTCAGGATGTAAATTTAATTCAATTTCATCAATGAAAATAATATCTCTTTCCATTGCGAAGTATTTTAAATACAAGTAAAATCCTGTTAATGTTTTTACTGTTGAAGAAACCATTCCTATATCTATTATTTTGTTCTCATTCATTTTAAACATTATGTTGTCTTCTGAATCAATTATTACTTCTCCACCTAATATTTCTTTTAATTCTGTATCTAATTTTTTATAAATATCTAGTTCTGTTAACCCTTTTGAACGATCAGAAATAGAATTTAAAAATTTTATATAATCATTCACAGGTTCAGAATATCTTGAAATTTTTCCTATATTTTTACTATTTTCCAATTCTAATTCTCTTAAAACATCACTTCTTTCTTCCAATAACTGTTTATAAAATAAAACTGCACCACTTCTTTCAGCAGGAAAAGAGTGAATTTTATAAATTTTTTGAAAAAATTTTATATGTAAAAAATACCCAAATATAATTTGTTTTGCTTCTTCTTCTTCAATTTTCGGATTATATGTTATATATCTTTTTCCTTTATTTTCATCATAATCTTCCATAAGATATTCTATTTCATCTTCAGATTTTTTTAATTTAATAATTTTTCTCATCTCTCTAAAATATATTATCGTATCGTCATCTAATTTTTTAAATTCTAAAATTTCATCACTTAAATCCATTTCTATTTCAAAGTCCTTAAAAGTATCTTTTGAAGTATGGAAAACTTTAGGAAGAGTATCTTTTATTTCCTTTTCATATTTCTTTTCAAAATAATCTTTTATTATTTCATAATCTGAATCAGATAATCTATCTTTAAACCTGATTCCAACTACTTCATACATTTTTATATTCTGTCTTTCTCTCACTTTAAAATATGTATACAACAAATTACTCAAATAAGTCTTTCCTGTATTATTCTTCCCAATTATCAAATTAATTCCTTTTAAATCATTAAAATCTATCTCTCCACTTTCAATAGGACCTAAATTTTTAAATTTTATTTTCATATTCCTCTCCAATCATTATTCCTTCCCATCCCAATAAATCACAACTACATTCATCTCAAATTTATCCTCAACCTTCACCATTTCTTTTGCTAAAAGTTCCAAAATTCTCTCATTTTCATAAGACAAATTTTCTCCAACAAAAATAATAGCCTCTTCCATGCCATTCTCAATAAGTATTTCTGCTATTTTTTGAGGTGTATTTTTGTTATCTGTTAAAAGTCCGATTTTACCAAATTCACGCAATTTTTGAACATACTCAACTTCTCGTCCGTGAACACTTGATATAAAAGCATCATTCCAATATTCAGAAACTCTTGCAAACATATATTGGATCGAAGAAATTCCAGGTATTACGTTAAGTTCCTTTGCATCAAAATGTTTTCTCATAAATGTTAGCATGCTATAAAAACCTGTATCACCAGACAAGATTAGCGATATTTTTTTATTTCGATTTTCTTCGATAAAATCTAAAACTCTTTGCAAATCAGCATTAATATAACAATATTCCTTATTTTCTGCATATTTTCCAAGACTTTCGATATGTCTTTTTCCACCAATTATTATATCTGATTTTTCAATTTCTTTTAATACAACTGGCAAAGTATAGTCCAAATTTCCCGGTCCTAAACCGAGTACATTTATTTTATTTTTCATTCTCATTTTCTCCTATGTAAATTTTATATTATTATTTTTTGTTTTTATATGTTTATTATACCCCAAATACTTGAAAATTTAAAGAAAAATATAGTAAATCACTTTAAAAACAAACTTTAAAATTATAGCTATTCTACTCAAATATTAGTATAGTTTAATTTATTAATTTCGCACAAGTATATTTTTTAAAATCAATATTTGACAAATAACTTTCTCAAGATATAATTTATTATAAGGAGGTTTTATGGATAATCAAAAAAAATATATAATCGCTCTAGATCAAGGAACAACTAGTTCACGTGCAATTATTTTTGATAAAAATCTGAACACTATTGGGAAAGCTCAAAAAGAATTTACACAGATTTTTCCACAGCCGGGGTGGGTTGAACATAATGCTATGGAAATATGGGCAAGCCAGCGTTCCATTCTTACCGAAGTTATCGCACAATCTGGAATCTCTCTAAAGGATGTAGCGGCAATCGGAATTACAAATCAAAGGGAAACTGTAATCGTGTGGGATAAAAATACTGGTGAACCTGTTTATAACGCAATTGTCTGGCAATGCAGACGAACGGCTGAAATCTGCGAAGAATTGAAAAGCCGTGGACTTGAAGATTATGTAAAGGAAAATACAGGACTGATAATTGACGCTTATTTTTCAGGGACAAAAGTGAAATGGATTCTTGACAATGTGAAAGGTGCAAGGGAAAAAGCTGAAAATGGGGAACTGCTTTTTGGAACGATTGATACTTGGCTTGTATGGAAATTGACTGGCGGAAAAGTGCATGTTACTGATTTTACAAACGCTTCCAGAACTATGCTTTTTAACATAAAAAATTTAGAATGGGACCAAAAAATTTTAAAGGAACTTAACATTCCAGAAAGTATGCTTCCAGAAGTTAGAAACTCAAGCGAAGTTTACGGAAAAACAAGAATGGGAATTACGATTGGTGAAGAAAACGGTACTTCCATTCCAATTTCAGGTATCGCTGGAGATCAGCAGGCGGCGTTGTTTGGGCAGGCTGGATTTCATACTGGAGATATAAAAAATACTTACGGAACAGGATGCTTTATGCTTATGAATACTGGGAACAAGTGCATAAAATCAAATAATGGCTTACTTACAACTATTGCCATTGGGATTGACGGGAAAGTGGAATATGCTCTGGAAGGAAGTATTTTTATTGGCGGGGCTGTTATCCAGTGGCTTCGTGACGAATTAAGATTTTTTGACAAGGCTTCTGATACAGAATATTTTGCACAGCAAGTCGATGATAACGGTGGCGTTTACTTAGTTCCAGCATTTGTTGGATTAGGCTCGCCATACTGGGATATGTACGCCCGTGGTACAATCGTTGGGCTTACCCGTGGATCTAATAAAAACCACATAATTCGTGCTGCCCTCGAATCCATCGCCTACCAGTCAAAAGACTTGATAAACGCAATGAAAGAAGATTCAGGTATTGAAATAAATTCTCTAAAAGTCGATGGTGGTGCAACAGCAAACAATTTTCTTATGCAATTTCAAAGCGATATTTTAAATACAAAAGTTTTACGTCCTGAAATTATCGAAACAACTGCATTAGGCGCCGCCTATCTGGCTGGACTTGCCGTTGGATTCTGGAAAAATAAAGAAGAAATCAAAAAAAACTGGCGTTTAAACAAGCAATTTACACCAGACTTACCTGACAATTTAAGGGAAAAATATTATATCCATTGGAAAAAGGCGGTTGAAAAAGCTAAAAGCTGGGAAGAAGATTAACAAATATAATAAATAATACAAAAAAACAGTGAAAGTCAAATTCCACTGTTTTTATTTTTAAAACTTTTCATTTTTTTATAACAATTAAATAATATTCGTTATGACTTAAATATCTTTAATATTAAATCATCCAAATGAAATAAAATAAAGGCTTAAATAGATTGTTATAAACTTGAAATCTAATTTAAAGAACTTTTATGATACATTAGTAAATGGCTCTAAACCCTATTCCTGCTCTTACATTCTTACCTTTAGTATCATATCCACCATTTACTGTAACTCCGAATCTCGTATTGTCAACACCGATATTTAAATCAAACTTACCATTTCCTCGTCTGTCCTCTTTTTCTCCTCTTATTCCAAACCAGTCAGCTGTTGTGTATCTAACTCTTCCTTTGTTGTTTATATTTCCAACTTTCCCTAGTTCATTCTCATAAGAAGCTGTTACTCCTACTGTTAAGTTTGTTCTTACTGCTAACGGTTGTACATATCTAAATTCCATTCCAACTTCTGGTTTTACTGAGAAATAATCGTTTCCTTGTATTTCTAGTCTCATTTCTCCTCTGTCTTCTTTAATGTGGAGTGTCGCCCAAAATTTAGACTATTTTTAAGCAATTTCTTTGTTTCCTTTCTTTATGCTTTCTTCATATTCATTTGGACTTGTAAATCCTATTTTACTGTGTATTCTGCTGTTATTATACCATATTTTTATATACTCGTACATTCTACTTCTTAAACTTTCTAGATTTTCAAAGTTTTCATTATGTACATATTCTTTTTTCAATGTTGCATGGAATGATTCTATACAGGCATTATCATAAGGATTTCCTTTTCTGCTGTAAGATATGCTTATGCCTTTTTTTGCACAAAATTTACGATATTCTTTACTCATATACTGGCTTCCTCTATCTGTATGTATTATGAGATTAGTTGTATCCCCTCTTTTATATATCGCCATTTTTAAGGTATCTATAACTAATTTTATATCCATAAATTTTCCAACCTTATGTGATATTATTCTTCTGCTGTGCAAATCCATTATACTTGATAAATAGCACCACCCGTCCTTTCTTGTCCAGATATATGTTATATCACTTACCCATTTTTCATTTAATTTTTCTGTATCAAAATTTCTTTTTAAAATATTTCTTGCTGTTTCTTTTATATCTTCTGATTTGTTATAATTTCTAAATTTTTTATGAATTATTGACTTTATCTGATTTTCCTTCATCAATCTTCTGACTCGTTTTATGTTTACTTCTAATCCTAATTTTCTTAGCTTTTTATGAATTCTTACTGCTCCGTAAGTTTTTCTGCTGTCTTGCCGTATTGATTTTATTATATCGTACAAAATTTTATTTTCTATATCCCTTTGTGTCTTGACCTCTTTAACCCAGTAGTAATAGCTGCTTTTTTTAATGCCTATTAAATTAATTATTCTTAATTTTGAAACATTAAACTCATTGAATAAAGTCTTTACTAATGTGTACTTGTCAACAGTTCTTATTTTTTCATCAATATGGCTGATGCCTTTTTTAATATGTCAATATCTAATTCCTTTTGTTCCAGCTCTTTTTCTAATTTTTTATTTTTATCCATTTCTTGTTGCAGTTGCCTTTTTAAGGCCATGATTTCATTTAAAGCTTCGTCAGCATTGTATTTTTATCTATGATTCCTTTAAATTCTTTTTCCCATTTTCTGATTGTTGCCGTTGCTACCCCATATTCATTTTCTAATGATTTTTTTGTTCTTCCTTCTTCCAGCAATTCTAAAATTAACATTTTAAATTCATCTGTGTACCTTTTACTTCTCTTGTTCATAATCAAATTCCTTTCCTTAACTATATTTTAACAAATAGAAAACTAGTTTTCAATTTATTTGTCCAAGATTTTGGGTACACTCCAAACATATAAAAAAGACTAAAAAAACTAACCTAATTTATATTTTCATTTATCTTTTTATATTAATCCACTATTTTCATTCCCTTTTCCTTCAATTCCCCAGCATACTTCTGAGCTGTCGTATAATCTGTAATAATCACAAGCTGATTTCCACTCTGAATTAACGTGTCTCCTCGTGCGATACTATCTTTCCCAGCCTTACGTACACTCACAATAAGAAGATTTTCAGGCAGATTCAATTCCTTAACTGTCTTATTATCAAATTCAGAATTTGCTCCTACAGGAATTAAAAGTGTTACTATTTTATCCTTTATATTTTTTTCGTCTGTCTTTATTCCAATTTCAATTTTTTTATTTTTCCACCATTTTTCTAAAATTTCCAGTCTTTTGAAACGTTTCTGCATTCTTCTTTTTTTCTTGTCTTCCTCTAAAATCTGCTTCTGAAACATATTAAAGTAAAGCCGTTCGTAAATTGGCTCCATTTTAAGCAATTCTGTAAAAATATAAGTTATTGTGCAGACAATTATTAACATATAAAGATACGAAAAATTTCCTGTCATTTCGAGAATTAACGTGATTCCCGTAATCGGAGCTCTCACAACTGCTGTAAAATAGGCAGCCATTCCAAGCAGCATAAAATGAACGATTACTTCGTTAGGAATTGCAAAATACTGATTTAATATTACTCCATATACTTTTCCTGTTAAAGCTCCTATTACAAGCATTGGCAAGAAAATCCCGCCAGGTGCTCCTGTTGCATAGCAAAGCATTGTATAAAAAAATTTCAAAGCTAAAATTATAATAAGTGTCCTTAGAATAACATCTTTCCCAAACATTTCCTCAATAAGTTCGTGTCCACCACCTGTTATTTCACTAAAAAATACGGCAATAACGTATGCCATTACCATAAACAAAGCTATTTTTACATATTTATTAATTTTTATTTTTCTATAATGTCTTTGAATAAGCAATAAAAAATAGCTGAACGCTTTTCCAGTAATTGTAATTATACCGCAGAAAACAACCGTTATAAGAGCAAATATATAATATGGTATGCCTTTTGGAAGCATAAAATTGTATTGAAAGGAAGTTTGTGAGCCTAAAATCATTCTTGAAACAAAATTTGAGGTTCCACTTGCCACAAGAGTACAAATTAACAATAACGGCGAGAAAAATTTATGCAGTTCTTCCAGCGAAAAAATAACTCCCGCAAGAGGTGCATTAAATGTTGAAGAAATCCCAGCGCTTGCCCCACATGTTACGAGATATTTCTCCTCTACTTCAGAACGTTTTGTAATTTCCTTTACTCCAGAGCCTACTAAAGACCCCAAATGAACCGAAGGTCCTTCACGCCCCATAGACATTCCAGCTCCAATTGCTAATATTCCTCCCACAAATTTTGTAACCAGTTCCCCAAACCATTTAAATTTCACTTTTTTCGTAAGCAGTCCACTAACCTGAGGAATTCCACTCCCACTAATTAACGGATATTTTGTAAGCATAAATTGCATGGCTAACCCCATAATAACAAAAACTGCTATTCCAATAAATATTTTATGAAATTCCAGATTTGTTGTAAAAAATTCCCTGAAAATCGACATTTTTTTTAACATTAATGTATATGTTCCGACAATTATTCCTGAAAAAATCCCTACTACAAAACACAATAATATAAGTACCACATTATTCCGTCTTGATTTTAGTGAATTTATATCCCTTAATTCATGTAAAACATCTTTTGCCATTTTATTTCCTTCTTCCTTTTTTATTTTCCACAAAAATATTCTTCCATATTAAAATAAAATATCTTTCCTGCCTTATTAATCAAAAATCCTGAAATTTCCATTTCTTCAGATAATTTTCCCATAATTTCATAAAATTTTTCAGGTGTCTGGTTATACATCCCTGTTGAAATAATATCACCAAAAAAGGCACTTTTTGTAATTATTCCAACTTGTTTATTTTGAGAAGGAAAACCAGTTCTGGGACTTATAATGTGTCCGTATTTTTCGTTATTTATCAAAAGATATGTATTTTTTTGATTAGAAGTGGAATAACTTGTATTTTTTATTTTTATTTCAAATAAATCATTATCTTCATTTTTTCCATTATACCCATACTTTGTTATTCTTACAGGCATTCCATCGGCATTTCTTAATATTTCTTTTTCTTCCTCAGGATTTTCAGCGATAATGCCCCATTCATCAATAGCAATGATACTGCTTCCGCCAGCATTTACAATTGCGTCCTTTATCCCAATTTTTTTCATCTCCTGAGCCATTTTTTCTATTGCATACGCCTTTATAAATGAACCCGTTATAATTTCCTGATTCTTTTCAAGTTTTACCCGCTTTTTCTTTTTATCAATAATTATCTTTTTATAATCTACAAGCCTTTTCGCTTTTTTTATTTTATCAAAAGACGGCAAAATGGGGGTTTGTTTATAAAAACCCCACAATCTTATAAGAGGCATTACTGTAATGTCATACTCTCCACCAATAATTTTTGATAAATGAATAATATTATTCAAAATACTTATGGTTTCATCATTTACTTTTACAAAATGCCCACTATTTTTATTTATTTTATCAATATACGAATTTTCAGCATAAGAATTATACTTTTCATTCACATTTTCTAAAATTCCAAATAACCTGTCAAAAACAGAATCATCATAGCTTTCAGGTATTTTAATTTTTATATCCGAATGAAATAAAAAACGTACTTGAACCTTATACATCATGTTTTCACCTAATTTCCACCTGATGAAGTCGCTTTTTCACTTGATTTAGTTTCTGTTGTTGTTTTTGAAGTTTCTGATTTTTTATTGTCTAACTTAAACTGATTTTTTGCACTTTGATTATCTTTTAAATTAGTGTTAGTTTTTTGCTGCTGTGTTGTTTTTGAAGTCTCTGGTTTTGAAGTTTGAGAATTTTCTTTTTTCTTTTGATTGTTGTCGTTCTTTGTATTCTTTTTTTCAGATACTTTACTTTGTGAATCATTATTAACTGGCTTATTTTGTGTCTGTACCGCTGGAGCTGGTTGCAGCTCAGATTGTGGAACAGATTTTATTTCTGCCATAACTTCAGTATTTTGAGCATTCTGAATTTTATTGTTCCCACCTAACGAAGTTGTTTGCTCAGCATTTTTCCCTTCCGTTCCAGTTTTTCCACCAGCAGATGAAGTTGCTTTTTTGCTACCTTTTCCTTCCTTACCTGCTCCTCCTGCTGAAGATGTAGCTTTTTCACTATTTTTACCTTCAACTACCGTTTTCCCGTTATTATTTTTTAGAAACCGTGTATAATTTCCAAAAGCAATTAATGAAATTGCGCCCAAAAATAGTATTATTTTCTTTTTATTATTCATTGTTTTCTCCCTATTTTTTCTCTACATAAATTTTAATATTTTAATTTTTTTGATTTTCTAACCAATCAAAATTTCTGCTATAAAACAAGCTAAACTTAATATCCGCTGTGGAACTTCCTTTAATTTTAAAAAATTCTCGTTATTAATTTCTAAAAACAGTATTTTTTCTATGTGTAATGTTTTTGTATATTCGCCAGGATAAAATGAATTTGTTAAAATTCTTATGTCTATATTTGTTTTTTTATCATAGTAATGGCATCCATATCCTAATCCATCATTTCCATAACTAATTTCAAAGCCAAATTTTTCAGCTTTTTTTCGCATTTTATTAACTAAAAAACCTTTTTTATTATAATCCAAAATTTCTATTTTTTCCTGATTTTTTTCTGTGATTTTGTAAACAGTCATATTAATTTGATTTATTGGCTGTTTTATTTTTTCATTTTTGAAGTTTTCTTCCCAATGTTTTTGTTCTTCTTTTGAAAGTTCTGGAAAATACAATACATTTATAAAGCTATTCTCATTTAAAGTACATTCTTGGTTTTGGGACATTTTGAAAGCCCCATTATCCATGCACCTAAATGTTTTTATTAATTTCCCATTTTCATCAATTTCTTTCCAAATAAGCTGAACTGCAAATTCTTGCATAACTGGATTTTTTATAAAAATTTCAATCCATCTTTTTGTTTTCCATTTACGTTCTAAAAACAATGCTCTCAACAAATTACTTGACTGTTCTGTTATGATTTCCTTTATCTGTTTTTTTATATATTTGACTTCTCTTCTGTACTCTTCAACTGCACTTTCTACATCATTAAACTTTTTACTTGCCTTCGGAAGACCCTTTAAGATTTTCCCTTCTTCATCATAAGCAATGATATTAGCAGGTGTACTCATAATATCAATTTTTGCCTTAATCTTTCTTTCACCATAATCAAAAGTTCTTGTTCTATCCTGTCCAAATTCAAAATTAGGAATCAAAATATCATTTAGCTCATCACGTGTAATCCCACCATTTCTCGCAATTATATCAAGTGTCTGATCAGAAGCCATTTTTATCCGTTTATCTTTGTAATTGTTTAAAAAACCTTTTACTAATATTCCAATTTCCTTCGTTTCATTTCTTAAAGCAAGAACTCTTATTCCATAAGCTGCAACTGCCACTTTATTATATTCACTGACAAGTGTGTCAATAATACTTATCATATTATCATTGATTATCTTTATATTAGAAGTAAGTATTAATGGAATAAAAATATTTTTATATTTAGGATTAAATCTATGTTCCTTCCATTTTTGAAAAATTTTTGCAATAAATTTTCTCAAATCACTTCTGTCCACTATTTCCTCAATTTTATTACAAACCTCGATAGTTTTTATATCATTTTCCAAAATATATTCTGAAATATAAAATTTCATTAACTTTTCAGGAACCTTTTCCTCACTTTTTCTTATTCTTATCATTCCGTAATCAACTAAACTACTAAATATGGCATTTTCCTCATGTTTTTTCAGACAAATATTTTCAGAATATTCAAAAATTTCTTTTGGATTTGTCAAATTTTTTAGCTCCCTTTGAGCTTCCACATTGTTCCAATATCTAATTAAATTCCTTGCAATTTGTACTGCTGGTGCAAATGTATTTTCCAGCAATTTTTCCACTTCTTTTCTTATTTCTGGTTTTTTTCTTAAAATTTTTTCGATTTTTTGTCCTGTATTTTTATCCGCTTTTAACAATAATTTTGGTAACTGAAAATAATCAAAATTATTATCCTTTGAGTATAAAATTTCCACATATTTTTCCACATTTTTCAATTCAGCGTCATTTCCAAAGCTCTTGTAAAGCTCTTTCTCATGCCTATGCAAAAATTCTATCCAAATTTTATTATTTTCATTTTCACAGCCTGTTTTGGCAATATATTCAAAATATTTTTGATTTATAAAATTAATTGATAAATTGTAATCCCACATTTCATCCAATATTAATTTCAAATCATTCATATCATAAATTACAGAATATCTCTCAAATATATCTGTAAATAAGTCTATTTTCTCTACTCCATTTACAAAAAATTGAAAAGCTTTTTTATATATTTCAGAATACTTTAATAATGAAAAAACTATCGTATCCTTCTGTACCAAAGCCTTTCCATCCTTATTTCTCAAACATTGCACTTTAATATTTTTCCAATCAATTTTATCTTTCTTCAAAAATTCAAGATTTTTAAATTCTTTTGATTTCCATTTCCAAACTTTTGGCTTAAATAATTTTTTCAAATTGCTGATTAGAATATTTTCAGCTCTTACAAGAAATTTAGATTTTTCCTTTTCACCAATTAAATCATATTTTATAAAAAAATGAAGCAAAAACAAATATATTATTTTATTCCCTTTCAAATTATCTTTGAAAAATGCTTTACTATTTATAACATTTTCTTTTATTGTATCCAAAAATAAATCATACATTTTTTTTGAATAATCAAAATTATAAAAAATAACATTTGTTCCATAATTAACGAGTAAATAAAGTTTTTGCCCATGCGAAAAAGAATATTTCTTAAAAATTCTCTTTAAATTATCAAATATTTTATTTCTATAATAATAGTTACTATTTGTCGATGAAAATTCTATTTCAGAAAACATAATAAATAATTCAATTCCTTCAAAAATAACTTTTGAAATACCTATATTCTTTTTTAACACCAAAAAAAATATCTTTTCAACATATTTTCTAGTTTTTTCCAAATTTAAAGCTTCCACATTTATAAAATATCTTGTAAAATTACCATTATCCAAATATTTTTCAAATATTTCATTTATATTATATTTATCTATCTTATTTTTTATATAATTTACAAAAATATTTTCTAATTTTCTTATTTCTTCACTATTTTTATTATCATTATTTCTAATAATTATTAAAATACCGATTTTTAATAAAAAATTATCACTATATTTTTTATAATTTTCGACATATTCATCCGCCAGATTTTCAAAATAATTCAAAAAATATTTACAACTTTCAACGAAAACTGTCTTATTTTTCATTTCTAAATTATTTTCAAAATCCTTTTTTACAAATTCTGCTGAGAAGTTTAACAGTTTAAATATTTTATATTTCAATGGAAAATTTGAAAATTGATAACTCAGTTCATTAGGAAAATTATTATACATATACCTAAAATATTTTAACAATATTTTCCCTGCTTCACTTTCAAAAAAAACGTCTTCTTCCATATAATTTTCCATTTTAAAATTATTAACAAATTTCAAACTTTTTTTATTAATATCTAAAAAATTATCTATCTCTCCATTTAAAAATTTTTTAATTTTACTGCGGTGTGAATCTTCTTCCACCTCACTAACAAGGTTTTCAATCACCTCATCTTTAATCATTATAATGCCTCCTTTTATTTTTCTTTCATAAAAACTCCCATTATATTATACAACATTTCTAATTTTTTTTCATTAATATTTTTTTTAAATTATATAAATAAAAAGAAAGAGTTATCTCATTTTATTCTGAAATAACTCTCTCAATTAAATGTATTTTTTATTTATCAGATAATAAATAATAGTTTAGTATTAAAACAGGATAAAATTAATAAATTACTCTAAATCCTATTCCACCTCTTACATTTTCACCTTTTGTATCGTAACCAGCGTTTACTGTTACACCAAATCTTGTATTTTCAATTCCAAGGTTCAAATCAGCTTTTCCGTTTCCACGTCTATCATCCTTTTCACCTCTTATATCAAACCATCCAGCTGTTGTATAACGTACTCTTCCTTGATTATTTACATCTCCAACTTTTCCTAATTCATTTTCATAAGCAAGCCCTAATTTAGCAACAAAATTTGTTCTTACTGCCATTGGCTGTTGATATTTGAATTCTACTCCAACTTCTGGTTTTATCGAATAATAATCATTTGCTTTTACTTCTAAACGCATTTGCCCTGTATTTTCTTTTATTCCGTCAAATCTTCCATATTCAAATTTTAAGCTTCCGTATGTAGAAATACTTGTTCTTTCACTTGTTCTAATATTTTTTCTAAGCTCATTTTTTAGTCCAAATCCGTATGAACGATATTCAGATTTCGCTTCAAATATATCATCAACAACAAGGAATTTTCTCTTCATTTCACCAGTTCCTACAAATCCTTCTGCTGAAACAGTCCAATTCAATCCATTATTATGATCTTTTCCAATTGGCATTGATTTAAACACACCTGCTTTTACGATATTTTGTTCTTCTTTTGAACCACCTATATCGCTAAAGTCAAATTTGTTTCTAACAGCTCCTGCGTACCATCCTGATGATTCTCCCAATCTGACAGTTTCATTTTCATTCAAATATGCAAATCCATAGGCTTTATTCTTGTAGTCAATAATTCCTGCTGTATCTGTCTTATATTCGCCTTTCATTCCAAATGCTTTTATTTTATTAGAATTTTTAGATTTTGTATCCCATTCATTTCTTAAATATCCAAATTCTTTATTTAACAAATTACCAGTTTCAAAAATTCTTTGTTGCACATTTGCATACTGATGTCCCATCATTTCATCAATTGCTTGAACTAATAACGCCTCTTCACTATTTCCGATAGAGTTTAACTTATTATATATTTCTTTTTCTCTTGAATCCAAGCTATTAACATCATATCTTTGTTCCAATCCGTCAGTAAAGTTAAATTCATTTGAAGTTGTTGAAACAAAGGCTGTATAAGGAATCTTTGTCATAAGAACACGTGTAATTTGCTGTGTAGATGGATCAACTTCAGGCGTTGCCATCCAAGTCAATGAAGCAGAATACGGAGTAAAGTTAAATATTCCAGAATTTATCTGATTTAAGAACGGCTGTAATATTTGTTTCCCAATAATTACATTTTTTGCATTTGTAAGTACTGAAAATTCTGTTCCGATTAATAAATCACTGTTAATTCCAAGAGAATTTGCTCCATTTATATTAATTGGACGTGTTCTTCCTAATGTATCCACATATACTCCAAAGTTTGAGAAAGCATAGTTTGTGTAAGGAGTAGTGTAATCAATTGTCTGAACTTGGCTGTCATCTAATGTT
This sequence comes from Leptotrichia sp. HMT-225, assembly GCF_030644325.1. NCBI lineage: Bacteria > Fusobacteriati > Fusobacteriota > Fusobacteriia > Fusobacteriales > Leptotrichiaceae > Leptotrichia > Leptotrichia sp. HMT-225. Next base: position 2,010,030 of record NZ_CP130323.1, read on the forward strand.
ACACCGTTTCTCTGAATTGCAAGCCGTCCATTTGGCAATTGAACAATTCCAACTCCTCCAACAGTTTTACTTGGATCTGTTGGTGAATAATAATCTTGTGCTCCATTTCCAGAAGTAATTTTTCCAGTTCCAGAACTCAATGCTGGTAACACATTTCCAGGAGTTGCATTAGCTGCTATTGGTAAATCTCCAGCTACTCCTTGAGAATTTACATCATATCTAACTCCGTAAGATTTAGAACCATTTATATTAATTTCTCCATAATTTTTGATTATAGATTTATTGTTTGTAGTACCTTTTATTAATACACCGTAACTACTATCTGCATCAATATTTATTGTTCCATAATTTTCCAAAGTACTTCCGTTTAATACAGCAACTCCCACAAGTCCTTGAACATTCTCATTTCCACGATAAGAACCAGTTGTAGTAATATTTCCTGTATTTACAAATGTAGCTCCATTATTTACAAATACTCCCATCATTGTCTGAATTTTATCAGAAGATGTTGCTCTTGAAGCATCCAAATATATATTTCCTGAGTTTCTCAATCGTGTTCCTCTGTCATCTCCGTACATTCCAATACTTAGATGTCCTGAAACATAAATGTCTCTCTCATTTGAAATGCTTGCTCCACCTATAGCTGCCATACCAATTCCATAAACGATATTATCTGGATCAGATTTATCAGTTTTTCCAACTTTTATTGTTCCTCTATTTACAGCATTTGACGCTCCTGTCACAAGAATTCCTTGATTTCCGATTCCTTGTGATAAATCAATTGTTCCATTATTTACAATATTTGCTCCATCTTTTCCATAAATTGCAATAATTTTTCCATTTGTTCCAGATGTAATTGTTGCATTATTTGTAACTACTGAAGCTCCTTCTGCGTAAATGAAAGTTGCTTCTTTTCCTAAAGTTACATTTGACGAAGCTGAATTTGAATAAACATTTGTTTTATTCATTCCTGGATTTGCTAAAATTACACCATAAGATTTATCTCCAACATTAAAGTTTGATGTTGTATCATTTATTGTAACTCCGCTCGTTCCATAAACTCCAACTGGTTCACTGTTCGCATCCATAACCAAATGATTTGCAACATTTACTGTTCCACCTAAATTAACACTTCCACCTTTTTTATAAACTCCAATAGCCTTATCTGCAACATTGATTATAGAACTTCCTGTAGTTTCTACATTTCCATTTTCACTAAGTGAGTAAACTCCAAATGAAGCCTCTCCAATATTTATTGTTCCACTGTTTTTGATATTAATTGTTGATCCATTTTGTGCATAAATTCCGACAGTAGAATCATTTTTAACAGAAGTTGCAGTTCTATCCACATTTATAGTTCCGCTGTTTTCAAATGTCTGATCCGATGTTCCTTCTAGATATGCTGCAATCGAACGTTTTCCAGTAATGTCAATATTTCCACTATTTACAATCGCTTTTATTACTCCTGATTTATTTTGTGAAAAAATTCCAATTGAATCATCACTAGAAAATTGCATATCAGCTTTGTTTGTAACATTTGAACCTATTGAAACAATTCCTTTTGCTTTATCAGCTGTACCAGTTATTTTCTTACCATCTATTGTAGCATTTGAATTATCTACATAAATTCCAGTAGAACCGTTATTTAATGTCATATCGTTCCATCCACCAAAAGTCGATGTTCCTGTCATATAAATTCCTGTTCCTTTTGAAGACACGATAATATCATTATTATTCATTTGTGCCTTACTGTTAATAATGTATAACATTGGTTCTGAAGAAGTTGTCAATGTTCCACCATTATTATAATTCAATACTGCATTATTTTCCAAGTATGCCAAACTTCCATTATTTGCAAAATTGTAATTTCCACCATTTACAGTTAATGTTGAATCATTTCCATACAATGCAAATCCTTTATTTCCAACTGTTACATCTCCAGAAGTAGTCAAATTTGTTTTATTTTTTACAAATATTCCAACTGAAGTAGATTCAACATTTCCTCTTGAATTCAATGTAGAATCTCCAACCGTAATATTTCCACTATTTACAACTGTTGCATTTGAAGCATTTGTAGTTTCTGGTGCAATATAAATTCCTGCTGTTCCTTTTCCTAAAGTAATGTTTCCTGTATTTTCAACATTGATTAGTTTGCTGCTAACAGACGTATTTTTAGCATAAATTCCAACTGATTTATCTCCACCAGTTATACTTCCATTATTTTCAACTTTGTCAAATCCAATTGAGTAAATAGCAGACGACTCATTTCCAATTGTTATTTTAGAAGTTGCTGTTGTTGTAATTGTACCTTTATTTACAGTTCCTGCTGGTGCACCACTATAAACTGGTGTCGAATCTTTATAAATTCCATAAATTCCAGTTGATTTATTTCCTACAAGAATATCTTTTGAATTAAGTCCTCTTGATGATTCAAGATACATCGCTGTACTTGTTTCAGCATTTGATAAATCCAAAGTTCCTTTATTTTCAGCATCATATCCAGCAGTTCCAGCCCAAGTTAATGAAGGATTACTATTACCATCTGCCATAAGTCCAATAATATTCTTAGTTGATGGTTTTGCTTCAACTGTAACTCCTGTTTGTATAATAGCTTCCCCATTTATAACGTGAGAAAGTATATTTCCAGTATCCAAAGCATTTCCAAGTGCTACTGTTAAATTTTTTGAAGTTATGGAGCTTCCTTCAGTAACCCGTGTTCTTTCTACAGAGTACCCATTAGTAACTAATGTTCCACCATTATCAACAATGTGTCCTCCCTTTTGGGCAAAAATACCTACTCCATCTCCACCAAATTCAATTTTTGCACCACTTTCAAAATTAACAGTCGCTTTACTAGTAACTATTGCTCCAACTCCATTTGCTCCATTTAACTTGATTGTTGCACCTTTATCAATTACTACCGTTGAAGCCTTGCTTCCATCTCCACCGTTTCCAACATAAATACCAGTTCCAGCTGTTGTATTATCCCCTATATTCATAGTTCCTGTATATTTTATATGGCTACTATTTTCAGCAAACAATCCAACTCCATTTGCTCCTGTTGTAATAGCAGTAGATATCGCTTTTGGAGTTCCAGAAGTTCCTTGTCCATCAGTATAAATTCCTAATGCATAGAAATCATTTGTTCCATCCAAAACAGAATCTCCAACTGTTATTCCTCCAGTATAAGTCGAAATATCAGTATTCCCTTTTAATAATAATCCAATTATTCCTTTTCCTTGCGTTGAACTTCCACTTACAAAATCAAGTGCTGGTGCATTTAACTGTGCTGGTGTTGCTAAAGCTGCTCCAGTACTATCCGTTCCATCTAAGTAAACTCCAACTCCATAGCCTTTAATATTTCCAATAGAATTTAATATAGTTCCATTACCTTTAATATAATAAGCAACTTGGTTTTGTGAATTACTATTTAAATCAATCACAGAGCCTGTTCCATCCGCTTTTGCATCTTGTGTAAGATAAACACCTACTGATGAATCAGCCTTGTTTGTCATAATTATATTTCCTACTTTAGATATATTTGATTTTGGTGTATAAATACCTACTGTTTTTTTAGCATCTAAAGTTATAGTTCCTGTATTTTTTATAGAAGAATCAGTAAGTGCTCCTGTATAAATACCACTTCCAACAGGATTTTCAACATTACTAGCAAAAATTCCTGTAGATCCTTCACCTTTTAAAGTTACAGTTCCATTATTTGTTAAATCTATTTTTTTACCTGCAGCACTTGCAAGTCCAAAAATACCAACTGAATTTTTTTCTTCTAAATTAATATTTGCACCTGTTTCATTTTTTGCTACAGCATCATCTTTTGTAAATATTCCAGTGGAATTTTCTTTTGATAAATTTATATTTTTTATATTTGTAACATTTGTTCCACTACCTTTACCATACATTCCAATTACATTTTTAACTGCTCCAGAAATTTCATTTTTATTAGTTATAGATGCACTATCCGCAGCACCCATTCCTGTTGTATTTTCTCCAGATAAAGTAATTTTCCCTGTATTTTCTCCAGTTGTTCCTGAATCTGTCGCATATATTCCTGTTGAATTTTCACCAACAACTTTAATTCCTTCATTAGTCGAAGCATTTTTTATTTCTGATCCTGATTTTCCAAAGATTCCAATAGATTCTTGTCCATTTACTTCTATAGTCTTATTATTTGTAACAGTAGCTTTTTCACCAAAGATTCCAACTGATTTTTCCTTTGAAGTTACAATTGTTCCACTATTATCAACTGTCAAATTTTCTTTTCCATTTGATGAAGAATTTTGAGCATATATTCCAACTGATTCCTTCATTCCAACATTTATTGCTGAATTAGCTGAATTTGTAATAGTAAGTGCTTTTGTTGCTCCAGATTCCAATTCACCATAAATTCCTGCACTTTCTTTTTCAGAACTACTTGTTGCTAAAGTAATTGTTCCATTATTTGTAATTGTATGATCTTTATTATTCTTAAATTTACCATAAATTCCTGCTGATTTACTTTTATTTGTAGTAATTGTCTTATCTGCATTATTTACAACATCACTATCGCTTATATAAATTCCTGCTGACTTTTTATCTTTGGCAGTTATATTAGCATTATTAGTAACAAAAGAATTATCAATTGCATAAATTCCTGCTGATTCTTCTTTTTCTAAATTAATTGTCCCATCATTTTGAACAGTTGCTGTGTCTGCCATTATTCCTACTGATTTAGACTTTTCTACATTAATTATTCCTGTATTTTTATTATTCATTACAGCTTTTGTTCTATCATCTAACTCATTTTTTATATACATTCCTACTGAAGATTCATCTTTTAAATCAATAGTTCCGCTGTTATTCATTGTAGTTATTCCTGGTATAACAGCTGGTGTATTTTTATCTTTAACAACATTCGCATACATTCCAATGCTGCTATCTTTTTCAGCAGTAATAGTTCCTGAATTTGAAAGGGTATAATTGTTTGCAGAAGTATTTTGTGCGTAAATTCCTGCTGATTTATCTTCTTTTAAACTAATTTGACCATTATTTTTAACATTACTATTTTGCGTGTAAATTCCTGCTGAACCTGTTTTTTCCATTGTAATCGTTCCAGCTGCATCGTTTATTATTTCAGCATTATTTATTCCCATTATTCCAGCAGAACTTCCACCTGACATTTTTATAGTCTTTTTATTAGTTGCTTTTCCACCATCTGACAATATTCCTACTGAAGCTGAGGCAGTACTAAGTGGTGGAGTTGTACTTTCAACATCCGTATTTGTTGCTAAAATTTCTCCACTATTTTCAATTTCAGAATCAGTTTTACCAAATATTCCTACTGATCCTTTTCCTTCTATTTTAATATTTCCAGTAGATTCATTTGTTACTTTTGCTGTTTCAGCTAAAATACCTACTGAAGAATCTTTTTTCATTGTAATTTTATTTTTGTTAGTTACTTCAAAATTTTCTTTTACAGTTGTTTCATTCTTACCGTAGATCCCTACTGATTTTGCTGTTTCAACTTCAATTTTTCCAGATGTATCATTTGTTACCTTTAATTTACCAGTTGCAGTATTTTTTAACTCCGCATAAATTCCAGCACTTTCTTCTTTTCCTGCAGCACCAGTAATTTTAATATCTCCTAAATTTTTAACAGTCTTGTCAGTAGCCGATGTAGATTTTGAAAATATTCCAGCTGATTTTTCATCTTCTGTAGTTATTGTTCCACTATTTGTTACATTACTATTTTCAGCGTATATTCCAGCTGATGAACCTTTTTCAACTGTAATTTCACCACTTGAAGCATTTGTTAATTCAGAATCTGCTAACCCTAATATTCCAACAGAACTAGCTTTTGTCATTATTATTTTACCAGTAGCTTCATTTTTACCATTACTTGCATTAGCATAAATACCTACTCCAGAAGTTCTTGTAGATTCCAAAGTTCCTGAATTTTCAGCTGTAGAAGCTGTATCCGTTGCATTTTCTCCTTTTGTTGCAACCAATCCAACTTGAGTATTCGTAATTAATTTCACACCACTATTAATTCCAACTGTTGAACCATTATTCGCTGATAAAACTGAAGTAGAAGCATTTCCACCATTAGTTATCTTGTAATCTCCATCTAAAAGTGCTTTTCCTTGATTTGCTGCAAAGAAGACAGTCGCACCTGCACCAAAATTTGTTATATTTATTTTATCTGTTGAACCATTATTTAAATATTTTTTCAATGAAGGGCTTGTAGAATTTCCACTTAAAAATCCAAATGTTGAATTTTCACCAAGAGATACATCTAATTTTTCTCCAGCTTTTATTCTAAATGTGTTATTAAATTTTTCTGAATCTGATGAATAAAGTCCAACTGCTCCTTTTCCAATTGTTAATAATGAATTTGTTCCAAAATTAACTTCTGCAGCTCCATCTGAATAAAATCCAATTGTAGTCCCAGCATCTGCTCCAGTCGCACTTTCTTCTAATGTGATTGGAGCATTAATATTTACCTTCCCTGTAGCACTTTTCACATAAAATCCTGTAGCATTTTTTCCAACTATTATATTAGCATTTGTACCACTATGATTAAACTCATATTTTCCTTCGGCATAGATTCCTGTATTTGTATTACCTATTAAATTCGTATTTGAATTCTGATTAGCATTTACATATATCTTACCAGTATTATTAAATGTAATTTTTTTTGCCTTACCATTTAACGCAACAGCTGTGTTCCCTGTATCTTTTGCTGCTGTCACTTCAATAGTTCCTGAATTTGCAAATTCATCCTGTTCCCCATAAAATCCAACAGAATTTTTAGAATCGGCTTTTACATTGATTGTACCACTATTTGAAGATGTCCCTCCTTTTATCAATGCAAATCCTACAGATCTCACTCCCTCTACATTAATTTTCCCTTCATTTACACCTCTACCATATTTTGATTTATCTGTACCTTGTTGCATATTATCATCTTTTGTAGTAGCTGAAAATTTAGAATAATTTGAATTACTATTTACAACAAATCCATAATTAGTTGTCCCTTTAACTGTAATAATAGAAGTAGATTCAGCTTTTATATCTCCTGATCTTAAATAATTACGAGTTGCCTCATTAGTACCATTTACTTTTCCAGGGTTTAACGCTGTCGAAGTATCTCCAACATAGGCTCCTACAGCATTTACAGCTGTATCATTTATATTTATTTTACCTTTTAATTCAACAAAATCAGGTGTAGTTGCTGTTGGAAGCCCAACAGGAACACCAGTAAATACTCCAACTCCTTTGTTTGAATTTATATTTATTATCCCATCAATTTTAGCTTCTTGAATATCATGTAGTAAACCAATCGCTATACTATTTTTTCCATTTATATTTATTGTTCCTGTACTTTCGTTATAAACCCCACTTTCAAATCCTGAAATTTTACTATTCCCAAATTCTCCACCTGGATTTACTATTTGATTTGAAATTTGTCTTTGAGATTTCAGATTTTCATACAGATGTCTTTTATTTTTATTAAGAAATCCAATTGGAAGTCCTTCGTTAAACACAGTTGTAATTCCAAAACTGTTATCACCATTTATATTTACTACCCCTTCATTAATTGCTTGCATTGCAACTTTTCCACGATTGTTAAGCGGTGTACTCCCTCCAACTTCTATTGGAGCACTACCCCATCCAGTACCACCAGGCTTATCTGGATCCCAGTTATGAGGATCTTCCGGTTTCAACTGAAAAGCTGCACTCTCATCTGCTTTTAATGTAATTGTTCCTTTATTTATCATCTTAGTTAAAGTCTTATTATCTGAAGCATCTGGATTGTTAAATCCAAAAGCAACTTGATTTTTATTGCCATTTCCCTTTTCCCCTGTAATCGTTCCTTCATTAATAGCTTTCAACTCTCTTCCATGCATTGTTCCACTTTTTCCTGAACCATGTGTACCTTGAATATCAATCGCAACATTTTGACTTCCTAGAAGATTTATAGTTGCTTTATTTGTAAATACTTGTTCATCAGCAGCTTCATCTAAGACAAAAGCTCTATTATTATCAACAGTTACATTAAAAGTATATTTTTCCTCTACATTTGCACCAGTAATATGCCCTGCACTCAATGTTATGTAATCTTTATTTTTTAAGTCAGTAATATTGTGAGTAGTTTTACCCCCAGTTGCCCAATTTTTCCATCCTGCATCTTTATAATTCGCATTTCCTGTAGGATTAATAGAAAAATTTATTGGATTTATCGTTGGTGCATCTATTTGGGGTAATTCCACTTCACTTGGTTTAGCTATTGTCAATGGTTTAATATCTGGTGGAGTTACACTAATATTGATATTTGGTGTTGCTGGTGAATTAATTTTTAATTTAACAGTTGGTTCTGCCAATGTAATATTTATACTTGGTGCTCCAATTACTGTTGGCTCACTTGGTGCAACTGGATTTTCTATATCAATATTAACTGGTTTAACGTTTGGAAATTTTATATTTGGGGCTGTTATTGGCGAAGTTACGCTCAAATTAATCTCAGGACGCACAACTTCTCTAGGCATATCAATTTGCGGATTGATTGAGATTTCTTCCTTTGTAACAGATTTTGGACGTACATTTGCCATTATTTGAATTTCTACTTCTGGCTCTTGAACATGTAATAATGAAGCTAGTCCATAAGATCTTGTATCCACATTTGAAGAATGTATTGGGGCACTACCAAATCCTCTACGTCTAGTTGACAAAATTCCATTATCTGCCCAGTTTCCACGAGTAAATATCCCATTAAACGGATATTTTGCAGCTTTATCTCCTCTACCTTTGTAAGCTCCATTGCTGCTTAATATAAAAGTATTTGATCCAAATTGCCACGAAGCCCATTTTGATTTTACAACTTGATCCCCTTGTTCCATTAATTGAATCAATTCTAAATTTAAATCTTCTATTGCTTCTTCATTCGCTTTTTTCTTTTTCTTAATAGCAGTACGAGTCTTATCAGCTGACATTACTAGCTCTTTATTCATACGCTCATAAAGTACATTTGAAGAAGTGTTCAAACCAATTGAAAACGTTATCATTCCTGTTATTAAATATGAAAACAGTAATGATTCCGTATACTTTACATTTTTTGCCCTTTTTGCAAAGGCTTTTAAATCTTTTTTTGCTTGTTGTAAATTGTTACTCATATTTTTCTCCTTTTTACTTTTTTCTAATCAGATAAAATACATATGATTTTCTAATTGTACCACTATCTAATTAATTATTTTTAAATTTTTAAATCTTTATCACTCTGTAATAATTACAATTTTAAATTTTTACATAAATATAGCCAATCATATCCAAAAACATTTATTACATGTTCAAATCTATTCAAAATCATGTTAAAGAGAATTAAGAAAGTTACGGATTTGAGTAGAACTGTATAATAATTTTAAATTGATTGACTCTTTAAATTATGTTATTTTAATTTTTAATTATAATTCAAATCTAAATCTAAATTTTTTTTAGTTTTCGTTCTATTATAACACTTTTTTATTTGGATTACAACAAAAAAATCTCTCTTTTTAAATTTATAGAGAGATTTCTTTTTACCTATATTTTGAATCTATTTTCAATTAAAATAATTTATTTTACAATTAATGTACTTCCATCCATTTCAGCTGGTTTTTCCAATCCTAATAAATCAAGCATTGTTGGAGTAATGTCAGCTAGTTTTCCATCTGTTCTTAATTTTGCGTCTTTCATATCATTTGAGATGAAGATAAATGGAACAGGATTCACAGTGTGTGCTGTATGAGGTTCTCCTGTTTCAGGATTTACTAATAAATCAGCATTTCCGTGATCTGCAGTAATTAATACCGCACCATCTAATTCTAATACTTTTCTTACAATTTGCCCAGTACAGTTGTCTACCGCTTGACAAGCTTCCATAACAGCTTCTACATTTCCAGTATGCCCAACCATGTCAGGATTTGCAAAGTTTAATACAACTGTGTCAACTTTTCCAGTATTTAATTCTTCAATTAATCTGTCTTTCACTTTATATGCACTCATTTCAGGCTGCAGATCATAAGTTGCAACTTTTGGTGAATCAGACAACAATCTGATTTCTCCTGGATATGGTTCTTCTTTTCCTCCGTTGAAGAAGAATGTTACGTGTGCATATTTTTCAGTTTCTGCTGTTCTTACTTGAATTAATCCAGCTTTTGATACAACTTCCCCAAACCCATTTACAATTGTTTCAGGCGGGAATGCCACTGGCGAGCTGAATGTTGCATCATATTGAGCCATTGTAGCAAAATTTACTTTAGGATAAACTTTTCTTGTAAATCCAGTAAACTCAGGGTCAACAAATGTTCTAGTTAGTTGTCTGGCTCTATCAGGTCTAAAGTTTGCAAAAATTACACCATCTCCATCTTTAATCAATCCATTATCTTTTGAACCAATTTTAACAGGTTTTACAAATTCATCTGTAATTCCTTCTGCATAAGAATTTCTGATTGCTTCATCAGCAGTTGCCGCCAAGTTTCCTTCTCCAGAAGTTAGAGCATCATAGGCAAGTTCTATTCTATCCCAGTTGTTATCTCTATCCATTGCATAGTATCTTCCTACAACTGTAGCAATTTTTCCTACACCAAGTTCATCCAATGCTTTTTGCAATTGTGCCAAGTACTCCACTCCACTTTCAGGGGCAGTATCTCTTCCATCCATAATTGCATGAACATAAACTTCTGTCAATCCTTTTTTCTTAGCCATGTCAGCTAATCCAATTATATGATTAATGTGACAGTGAACTCCACCATCAGAAGTCAATCCTGTAATATGTAAAGCTTTACCATTCGATTTTGTAGTTTCCATAATATCTGACAACACTTTATTTTCTAAAATTGTACCTTCTTTAATAGCTTTTGTAATTTTTGGCAGCATTTGGTAAACTACTCTTCCAGCACCAATATTTGTATGCCCAACTTCAGAATTTCCAAACTGTCCTTCAGGCAATCCTACAAATTCCCCATCTGCTCTCAATTCAGTATATGGATATTCTTTTACATAATTGTTAAAATTTATAGGTTTTGCTAATTTTACTCCATCTACTTCATTATCGTGATGGTTCATTCCCCATCCATCTAAAATTATTAAAACTACTGGTCTTTTTTTCATAAACATTCTTCCTTCCATTTTTTAAATAACTTTCTTTTTCTATATCTATTATACAGATTTTTTCTAAATTTATCAAGGAATTTGAATAAAAAATTTCTCTTTCTTTTTTTTTAATATACTTATTGAAAAAATTATTGTTAATGAATTTTCTTTCTATTATTCACATATTTTTTCTTTAACAAAATTTTGCTTATTTTAAAACTTATATAGTCTTTTTTTAAATTATAATTTTTAATCAAAATAGTTATTTATGATTAAATGAAAAATGTCGTGATTTTTTTGGAATGAAAACTACTGTTTGAGCTTTTTCAAAACATTTAAAAAATAAATATCTAAAGGGTTGGTATAACTTTTATTAAAAAGCGAGTTTAGTTTTCATTCCAAAAAAATGCTTAGACGAGCTGGGTTTGCAAAGGGGATAGCGACTGTTCCCCTTTGCTTTATAAAAAAAGAAAAAACATATAAATCACAAAAAAATATTTATTGATTAAAATAACCTAGTATCAAGATAATAGAAAAAAATTATTCTTTATAGCTTGATTTTTATTGAAAAAAATGATAATATATTGTGTAATTTGCATATATTAAATTATATAGCATTTTATTTTATAAGTAAAAACTATTGAAAGGAGAAATAAATGGCACACTCAAAATCATCTAAAAAAAGAGTTTTTATTGGTGAAAGAAATGCAGCTAGAAATCAAGCTATTAGAAGCAGAACTAAAACTTTCGTAAAAAAAGTGCTTGCCGCTGTTGAAGCTAAAAATGTCGACGAAGCTAAATCAGCATTAAGCGTAGCATATAAAGAATTAGATAAAGCTGTAACAAAAGGTGTTCTTAAGAAAAACACTGCATCAAGAAAAAAATCTAGATTAACATTAAAAGTTAATTCATTGGCAAATTAATTTTTTTTGCCACTGATTGATTTTAAAAAAATTTTTTTAAGATTAACAAAAATAAAAGACTATCACAATTTAAGGATAGTCTTTTTTAGTTATACAATTTTAATTACTTTTTCTAAAAAGTTCTCTTACTCTCAAATTATTTTTTCTACCTTTTAAAATCCATGAAATTGATCCTTGAAAAAAATACAGGCTTTTCAACCAGTTTGGATTTATATAAATATCCTCATCACTTTTTAAAGTTCTAATATTAGCAGAAAATTCATCTAACACTTTACCTAAATTTTTTAGCGGTCCTTGTCCCAGTTTATATTTTTTCAAATACGGCAACAATTCCCCTGCACCTACACCAATTCCTTGTCCCCAGTCTGCCTTAACTTTCTCGCACCAATTTTTCATCTGTAAAATTGCCAACCGATTTTGCTTACCTTCATAAAATCCATTATTCACTATGCAATAAACTCTAGTTGCTGGATTTACAACTTTTTCTTTCTCAAATTCTACAAATAACTTTAATAAATTAGACGGAATACCATCAACATATAATGGAAAAAGAAATATTAAAACATCACTATTATAAATTTCATTTTTATTTTCATTATTTAATCTAAAAGAAATTGAATAATATTTTTTTATTTCATTGTCTTTAAGCAAGGATAAAATATAATTTCCTAATATTTCAGAATTACTTTTGCCTGCTTTTGGACTTCCATTTATTACACTAATTTTCATATTTCATCATTCTCCTAATCTTCTAAAAAAGAAACTGTAAAATTTTTCACATCTAAATTTACGCTATTGGCCTTTACTATTTCTTTAGCGGCTGTCTTTTCATTTGGCGACAAATGTTCCCCATAAAAATATACATTTAAGTCAAATTTTGTTTTATTTCGTGTAATATGATGCATCTCTTTATTTTTAAATTTAAAAAATGGCAACAAATATGGAATTGTCCTATCTAGCACATTTTTTACAAATGGACTGTAAGAACCATAGACACATTGACTTATAATCACAACTTTATCTGCTTTTGAATATAATTTTGCTAAACTTTCATATCCATCCCTAATTTTACACTTCCCTGGAGTTTTAATCCAACATTCAAAACATCCCATACAGCTTTTAATTCTATCATTGTCACAAATTATAGACACATCTTCCCCAACTATTATTTTTCTTTGATTTATACTATCTTTTATTTTATCCATAATTTTTTCTTTTTTTTCAATTTTCCACTTTAGATTTTCTAATTTTTCATCATCTAAATCGTGTATAATTAATTCCATATTTCTCACCTTCCATAGATATATTAAAATCTATCTAAAATTTAACTGCTAAATATTTTAAGTTTCAAAATTGTACAATAACCAGCAACTTTCAATTCTCTTTTAAGATTATTTCGCTATACAAACTGATTTTATTATCTCCTCTATTTTTTCTTCCCAGCTTTCAGAATACTTTATATCATTTGTAATCATTATTGTTGTCAATCCTTGTACCAAGGCCCACATTGCTATAATTTTATCTTGCATATCTTGATTTGGCACTCCCATTTTTTCAAGTATTTTCATTGCCTCAATTTTTAATATGCTAAAAGCTTTTTCATTATTATTTTCTATTTTTGAAAACTTTGAGAATAAATCTATTTTCATATTTTTTCTTGAAATCATAAAATGATAGTATCTATGATTCTCACAAAAAAACATAACGTACGTTTTTCCTAATTTTACCAGCAAATCCTCTTGATTTTCATATTTTTTCCTCGTTCTATCAAGTTCCACCGCCAATATTCCCCATATATAATCGCTCATTGCGTAAAGCAAATCACTTTTTTTCTTAAAATATGTATACGGTGCTGCATTACTTACCCCACACATTTTAGCCACTTTTCTTAAAGATAATTTTTCTTCTCCTACTTCATTTATCACCTCTATCCCTTTTTCAATCAATTCTTCTCGTAAATTCCCATGATGGTAACTTTTTTTAGATTTTTCCATACTTAAATTCCTCCTAACTTTCATTATCTTATCACTGTAAAGATTATACGCCCAAATCTTAACACTGTCAAGTTTATTTTAAAAATTTATTACTACTTTTTAACTGGGTTTAGTATAAATAAATATTTTTATAAAATTTATTGGGTAAAAAGTTGTTTTAAAAATTCAAATTAAAAAAATAACCGCTGTCTTTTACAACAACGATTATTTGAAAATATAGCTTTGTTTTTTTATAATTTCTATTTTTCCTTCTTCTAATAATTCTAAAATTAACATTTTAAATTCATCTATGTACTTTTTTCAAATTACTTTTCTTAAACTAAGTTTTAATAAATAGAAAACAAGTTTTCAAATTATTTGTCCAAGATTTTGGGTACACTCCACTAATTGTTCTTCTAAATTTTGAGCATAAGAAAATGGCGGTGTCGAAGTTCCACGATTAGAAATTCTTTTTCCTACTTCACTGGCAAATTTATTATTATACTTCTTCTTTCAAATTATATTTTTTTATATAATCTTCCATATATTTAACTCCTATATGTTTATTCCCTTTTTTTGCAAATTCTAATACTGTTAATCCCCATTTATCTTTTTTTAGTAATTTCAGTCCTTTTTGAGAAAAGATTAAATCATATAGAGGTATCATTTCTATTTCAGGTACAAGATCATAATTAAATATATTTTTGAACATTACTGTTTTATGAGGTTTATATAATGGTGTTATATCTGCTCCCTTTTCTAACAAAGTTTTACATAACATCGTTGTTTTTATTATATCTTCACTTCCATAAAGAAACAATTCAAAAAACAATGTTGCTCCATCTTTAGATACTACTTTTACATCTGCTCCCTTATTTATTAAAAAATTTGCTATTTTATACTTTTCTTCAGGCTTTGAATTTGTTAATGCTGTCTGTAATAAAGTATCCCCTACTGTGTCTTTCTTATATTGAGCTCCTTCTTTGAACATTTCTCTAAAATCTTCATATGTTCCCAATAATGTTGCTGCAAATAATGTTGAGTATTTACTCATATAAATCATCCCCTCTTATTCATATTTATGACTTTTATTATTTAAAGGTACTTCAAATTGATAATGTGTTGGGTCATTGGAGTGTCCCCCAAAATTTAGACTATTTTTAAGTAATTTCTTTGTTTCCTTTCTTCATGCTTTCTTCGTATTCATTCGGGCTTGTAAATCCTATTTTACTGTGTATTCTGCTGTTATTATACCACATTTCTTTATAATTGTATATTTCTGCTTTATGTTTTTAGACTTTCAAACCTTTACTGCAAGATAAGGTTTTGCGACAACAAGTAATCCTGTGAAAGTAAAAAAGAAAAAACATAGTAATTATGAAAAAATATTTATTAATCAAAATATCTAAAAAATAATTTAGTTGAATGATTATAAACCAATTATCAAACAACCTTATTATAAAAAATTATTCCTATTTTTAAGCGGGGTTTAATATAAAAATCTTATAAAATAAAAAAGAGCGCGTCTAAATGCACCCTCTTCCATTATTTTCTGACAATAATCAGTTTATATTAAAACTTAATTTCACAAAAAATTTTATTTTTTTACTTTTTCCACATCATCTTTTTTCTTTAAATCTTTATCTGCTTCTTTATCTTCCTCCTGTTTTACTCCCCACGCTTCAGGCTTAGGCACACAAACTGGACGTCCTTCTGGCAGCATATCCCATATTTTTTTTAATATTCCCATTAGAAATACACCTCTTTTATGTTTGCTTTCAAATTTTATTCGTATTTTTTAATTTTTTTGTTAAAATTCTATCAGGTTCAGTTAACGTAGCTTTTAAGCAATCTAATTATAAATCAATTATTTAAACATCTTTGTTCGATGTTTATATTTATTCATATTTTAGGATTTCTAAAATTATTTTTTTCTAAATAATGAGCAAATTTCCATAATTAACATTTCAACTCCTGTTTCCATTTCTATTTTACCAGTCTTTATATCTTTTTCGATTTCCCAGCATCTAAAAACTAATTTTTTTAAACTGGCATTTGTGTAGTTTTGCTCCAGTTCTATTTTTTTGAAAATTACATAGGAATTTGGGATTCTATTATTGGATTTAAAAATTTCTTTTATTTCTTCAAATTCTATTTTAAAAGTGTTGTAATTTTTACTGAATTTTCGACCTTTCATTTTTAACGAGCTTATTTTGTACATTATTTCAAGTTCATTGTAAAGAGAATACAAGATTCCCATATATTCTTTTTTTTGCTCCAAGTATCTCATTACATCCGCTGGGTTGTTTAACAATATGTTTCGGGTCATTTCATAAATTTGATAATCTTTTTCAATAGATACAATATTTTTAATTTTTTCAATATCAAACTTTTCTCCATCCAGAAAAATCTTAATTTTTGCAACTTCATTTCTGACCTTAAACGGATTGCTCCCTATCATTTCAAGAAGCATTGCCACATCCCTTGCATTTATATCCAGTTCATTTACAACATAAGCCCGTATTTCCTCTTCTGTTTCCTTCTGAAATAAAAAAACTTCCATTTGCTTATTTTTACTAAATTCATCCAGCAGCTTTTTTAATTTTACTCCAAATTTCCCATCTTCCTTGTCATAATCAATAATAATTTCCTTATTTACTATCTCAAGATTTGCTATGTATTTCAAAATTTCCTCAATATTTTTAAGTTTTTCTGCTCTTTTCAATACAACCAGTTCCTGACTTGAAAATATGGAATTAATATTTATTTTTTCCAAAAATTTTTCATTTTCCTTCAAATCCACATCAAAAAAACTTTCACTAATTCCAACATTTTCCTTCCGAATTTTCTCCAAAAGTTCAAAATATTTAAATTCTCTTTGCTTTTTTCCTCCAATAAAATAAATCATTTATTTCCTCACGTCTATAATTATTTTTTATTTCTTGAGAAAATTATATCAAATTTTTTGTATAATTTGAACTTTAAAACAAAAAACAAATAAATTTGTTAAAATCATATTCTATATTTTTCTCTTATTTGATTTTTATATGTCTCAGCCTGAGTTCCGTATACTACTTGAATTCCTTTTCCAGAACGAATTACACCTTTTGCCTGCAATTCTTTCCATCTCGCATCATCAGCAACTATAGAAGCATCTTTTACAGTAACTCTAAGTCTTGTAATGCAGGCATCTATATTTTCTATATTTTCTGCTCCACCTAATGAAACTACTATATTGTCTATAAGTTCTGTATTTTCTTTGGCTTCGTTATAATCTTTTCTTGTGTAAAGTTTATTTTCAGAATCTCCTCTACCTGGTGTAAGAATATTAAATTTCAAAATTAATGTTTTGAACACAAAATAATATACAAGTGCGTATACAGGCCCTAATATTAGTATCCAGTAATATGAAGTTTTTGCATTTCCTTGTAAAAGTCCAAAGAAAGTGAAATCTATAATTCCTCTTGAGAATGTAATTCCTACTGCCACATTAAGCACATACATCAGCATATAGGCAAGTCCTTCAAGCAATGCGTGAATTACATATAGTACAGGCGCTACAAATAAGAAAGTGAATTCTATTGGTTCAGTTATTCCTGTAAGGAATGATGTCAATGCAGCTGATAGCAATATTCCTTTTACAACCGCTTTGTTCTTACCATCCGCAGTTCTGTACATTGCAAGGGCCGCTGCAGGTAATCCAAACATCATAGGTAAAAATCCACCTGTCATTGTTTTTGTAGCCGCTGCACTAAAATGTTTTACTGAAGGGTCTGCAAGCTGTGCAAAGAATATATTTTGTCCTCCTGCTACCATCTGTCCTGCCACTTCCTGATAACCTCCAAGCTGAGTATACCAGAACAGAGGATATATAGCATGGTGTAATCCAAATACATTTAACAATCTCATTGTAAATCCATAGAAGAATGTTCCTATAGCTCCTGTAGCTGCAAACATTTCTCCAGCTTTTACAATTCCCATAAAAATTGTAGGCCAAATAAACGGAAATATCGCTGCCAAAGGAATAAACAAAATAATCGTCATAACAGGCACAAATCTATTTCCGCTGAAAAATGCTAAATAATCAGGTAATTTTTTATCTGAAAAACTGTTTGTAATTGCCGAAGCCACAATACCACACACGATACCACCAAACACACCTGTCTGTAATGTAAATATTCCAAGTTCCTTTGCATACAATGCCGCCGTTCCTCTTGCTGCGGCTTCACTCAAACCTTTTCCAACAAGAGCGTCATAAGTTACCGAATCAGGAGTTATCCCTTTAAAACTCAATATCGTTCCTATTATAGTGTGAAAAAGTAAAAATCCTAAAACAGCTGATAAAGCGGCAGTTTCTTTATTTTTATTTGCAAGCCCTATAGCTACACCAACCGCAAACAGTAAAGGTAAATTTGCAAAAACAAATAATCCTGTATTAGAAAACAGCTGCATAAGATAATTTAACGGTGTTCCCGGTTCAAGAAAAGTTAAATTATACGTTTTTATAAGGACAGGATTTGTAAAAGAACCTCCCACTCCTAAAAGTATCCCTGCCATTGGCAAAACTGCAATAGGAAGCATAAAAGCCCTTCCTATTTTCTGTAATACTGCAAAAATTCCATTATTTTTCATAGCATATACCATATTGAAACTATTTAAAATATTAAATTATTCTCCCTTCTTGTGTTATAAAACAGTTTCAATAATTTCCTTTCTATAATATTTATTTTAATTACTAATTTTTATTTCTCCATTTCCCTAACAAATCTTTGAGCTATTTCAAGAGGTCTTGTTATGGCACCTCCAACAACTACTGCAAACGCACCTAATTCCAGCATTTTTTTCGCCTGTTTTGGCTCATGTATCTTCCCTTCGGCTATTACTGGAATATTAAGAGTTTTAGCAAGATTTTCTACTAATTCAAAGTCAGGACCTTCTGATTTTTTACTGTAAGGAGTATACCCACTAAGCGTTGTACCTACAAAATCTACACCCGCTTTCTCAGCATTCACTCCTTCTTCAAATGTTGAAATATCCGCCATTAATAATACATCAGGATATTTCCCCTTAATTTTTTTTATAAATTCATTTATTGTTTTTGCTTCAGGACGTTCTCTCATTGTACAGTCTAGTGCAATTATATCTGTTTTAGCTTCTACTAAATCATCTATTTCCTTCATCGTTACAGTTATATGCTGAGGAAATCCTTCATATTGTTTTTTAATTAGTCCTATAACAGGTAAATCTAAATTTTTTTTAATTTTTTCAATATCTCTTATTCCATTTGTTCTTATTCCAGCTGCTCCAGCTTGTTCCGCCGCAATAGCCATAAGATGCATTATAGTCCCATTTTCTATATAAAGAGGCTCCCCAGGCAATGCCTGACATGAAACAATCAATTTTCCTTTTAATTTTTTCAATAATTCTTCTTTACTCATAATTACACCTTCTTTTATCCTTCAATTAATATTTCTTATATTCCTATCTTACCCCATTTTTTCAATTTGTCAATAGAAAAAGGTTTTAATTTTTTATTATAAAAAAAATTTTATTTTAATCTTTTTCAAATTATACTTGAACTCTTTTATACCAAAACAAATTTATGATTTTAATATCATAGTTCTAATTTTTCACTTTAATTTGAAATGATTTTTATACTCTTTTACACTTTATTTATCGATTGCTACTGTATATTTTTTATTGCTTGATCTAATCCTGTTGTATTCACATAAACTTCTTAGAATTTCTCCTACACTTTTTTGTATTGTTTGTATATAATTTTGCGTCTATACTTAAATTTACTTATTGTATTTAGACATCCATTTAATATAAGACAGCCGAGTAGTTTCATAATTCGACTCTTACGCACTCAACTGACTAAAATAACAAAAAAATGGAGTGTAACATCAAAGTTCTACTCCATTTTATTTTTTAAAAATTAATAAGATTTAGCTAATTCATAAAGTTTTTCATATTCTCTTGCTGATCTGTCCCAAGAAAAATCAAGCTCCATGTTTCTTTTTACCAATTTTTCCCAAATGTCAGGCCTGTCATAATAAATTCCTTCTGCCACTTTTATTGTAAAAAGCATATCATCTGCATTAAAGTTTGTAAATGAAAAACCGTTCCCTTCATCTGTAAAAATGTTGTAAGGCTGTACAGAATCTTTTAATCCTCCTGTTTCCCTTACAATTGGTATTGTTCCAAATCTCATTGCTATCATTTGGCTAAGTCCGCAAGGCTCATATCTTGATGGCATGAGGAACATGTCACTTCCAGCGTAGATTTCATTTGCAAGCTGTCCGTTGTACCCAAGATAAACTTTGAATTTATCTGGATATTTCCATGCCAAGTGGTTATAGTAGTCTTCGTAGAATTTATCTCCACTTCCTAAAATAACTATTTGAACAGCGTCATATTGCAATAAGTTTTCAAGTGCCGCTGATACCAAGTCCAGCCCTTTTCCTTCCACAAGTCTTGAAACTATGGAAATTAAAGCAACATCTGATTTTGGCAATCCTAATTTTTCTTGCAGTAAATATTTATTTTCTTTCTTTTTATCTAAAGAATCTTTATTAAAAGGAATTATTCCCTTTGTTGTTTCAGGATTAAATTCTTCTACATCTATTCCGTTTAGAATACCGTGAATATATTTTCTGTTTGTAATCCATTCCAGCCCTTCACCAAAGTAAGCGTATTTTATTTCTTCGGCATAAGTTGGACTCACTGTATTTACAACATCTCCATATCCAATTCCAATTTCCATAAAGTTCAAGTCATGTCTGTCATCCATATAATATCCCATTCTTTCAAATGAGTATTTAGAGAATTTTCCTTGATACATTAAGTTGTGAATTGAATAAACTGTTCTCATATCCCAGTAAAATGGATCATAGTTATATCTAACATTCAAAAAATACGGAACTGGACCAGTTTGCCAGTCATTACAATGCAAGATATCCGCCTGCAAATTAATTTCCTTCAAAAATCTAAGTGCCAATTCTGAAAACATCGCATATTGAACATCCTGATCAAAATCCCCGTAAACATGTCCTCTTTCGTACAATGCTTTATTTTCAATAAAGTAATAATTTATCTTATCATCTGGGTATCTTACTAAATTAAACACATCTCCGTGACTTTCAAGCCTTGCTACCCATTCCAGCTTTTCAAGATATTTTAACGGTATTATATCATATTTAGGCATTATTATAGAAACTTCATGTCCTAATTCCTGCATTTTTTTAGGTAATGCCCCCAAAACGTCAGCTAGTCCACCAGATTTATAAAACGGAGCCACTTCAGATGCCAAATATACTATTTTCAAATTAATCACTCCTATTCTTAAAAATATTTTTAGTACAATCATTTTAAAACCAAACTGCAAAATTATGATTATTCTATTATTCTATTATTTTACCAAAACCTTTTTTATTCTATCTGTTCGATTTTATAAGGTTTTGGGCACATTCTAAAATATTCAAGCTACCAAGATACACTATTTAAAATAGTTTAAAAATCTCAATAACTTGAATTTTTTTAAATTATTAATTTTAGGCAGTTCAAACTACCATTTTACAGTTTCCCCTGTTTCAATTAATCTGTTATGTTCATCAATTTTTACTCCAGCAAAAATTCTTACATTTTTACCAATAATTGAACCATCAGGGATAACTACACCTTTACCAATGACCGTTATTCCTGAAGACAGCAAGTCTGGACGTTCTTTGTTTGGAATATTTGCATTTCCATTTCCTATAAATGAATTTTTACCAATATATGTGTTTTTATCAGAAATAATTGTATCTAAGTGAGAATTTGCATCTACATAAGTTCCAGAGAAAATAATACAATTTCTGACAGTTGCACCTTTTCTAACTGTAACTCCAGGTCCTAATACTGAATTTTCCACACTTCCTTCAATTTTACATCCATTACAGATTAATGAATTTTGAACACTTCCTGTAACTCCAATTCTTACAGGTCCCAAGTCTTCACTTCTTGTGTAAATTTTCCATCCTTGGTCATACAAGTTAATTCCAACTTCTTCAGATTTTTTGATTAAGTCTAGATTTGCTTCCATGTATGAATCATAAGTTCCTACATCTTTCCAGTAGCTGTCATAAGTATGAACATAAACTTTTCTGTCTTCATTAATCATCGCAGGAATAACGTGATTTCCAAAGTCTAAATCGTGGTTTTCCAATTTTTCAAGGTATTCTAATAATGAATCTGTGTTAAAAATATAAATTCCCATTGAAGCTAAGTTACTTTTTGGTTCAGCTGGTTTTTCTTCAAAGTTTAAGATTTTTTTATTTTGATCAACTTCAAAAATACCAAATCTGCTTGCTTCTTCAATAGGTACAGGCTGTACAGCTATTGTCAGTTCAGCGTCGTTTTCTTCATGTTCTTTTAACATCCATCTGTAATCCATTTTGTAAATATGGTCTCCAGATAAAATTAATACATATTTAGGATTTCTACTTTTAATAAAGTCAATATTTTGTCTAATTGCGTCGGCAGTTCCTTGATACCAAGAATTTCCACCAAGTTTTTCATGTGGCTGCAACATTGTAATTGCAGTGTCTCTTCTATCAAAATCCCATGGTTTTCCAGATGCAATATGCTCATTTAATGATAATGGCAAATATTGAGTTAATAATGCAACATCGTAAATACCCGAATTTGAACAGTTACTTAGCGCAAAATCAATAATTCTAAATTTTCCAGCAAAAGGAACACTTGGTTTAACTCTTTTTTCTGATAGAATATCAAGCCTTGACCCTCTTCCACCAGCTAAAATCATAGCTAAAACTTTCATATAAATACCTCCATTTTTGTTCTTTACATTAAAAGTATACCCCCATTTTTCAAAAAATCAAATTATTTTTTTAAAAAATTTCTTTTGATAATATTATCTGTTATTTAAATTATGTAGCTTAATTTATATTATAACAACGTTCTTTTTATTTCACAGTAATTTTACAACAAAACTCTATAGATTTACATCTTTTATTTTAATAATTCCCAATATTTTTTCAATTAACTCTTCAAAAATTTTATTTTTGTCTTTTTCTTTTTGGTGCATTATTAGAAAATATAAGTCTGTATAAAACTCTTTTTTTATCCCATTTATAACATAATGTCCACATTTTATCTTCTTTTTATTTTTTAAAACCAGTATTCTTTCTTTATTTTCTTCAGATTTAGAAAAATAGATTCCAAATTTTAAATTGTCAAACTGAACTTTTTCAATGTTTTCATCCTTAATCTCATCTTTTTTTAAATAAAAATTTCCGCATATCTCATGATTTAATGTACCAATATTTTCTTTATCCATATAAAAAATGAAATCTTCTGTATTTTTTCTCATAAATTTCTCCTTTTGATTTTTAATTTTTTAATTACAATCAAATCTAAATTATTAAGGTTTTTTCACATTAGTTCAAATTATACATAGATTATAAGTCTATAATTTTAGATTCGCTATTATTAGTTTACATCTAACCTAATATATTTCAATATTATTCACCTCCTATATACTATTTATTTATTTCCCCATATCTTTGTTTAAATTGTTTAATTTATTAAAAAAATAAATTATCAAAAAAATTATATCATAATAATTTCAAAATTTTTAGAGTATATTTTATATTTTGTTAATTAGGCTAAATATATCTAAAACAAATATATTCTAGAATTTATAAAAATTAAAATAAAATTAAATAAAAGGTTAAAAATGAAATAAAACTCTTTAAAACAAAGGTTTCTTATAATTTTAAATTCAAAATTATAAAAAATTAATAACTAAAAAAATATTAAACACTTTAAAAATAAAAAATTTGACTAACAAAAAAATATATGGTTAAATTATATATAAAATTTATAATTGGAGGATAGTATGAAAAAACCTATTATCGGAATTTCCAGTAATATACTTGGACTGGAAAAAGGTCTTTTTGCTGGCTATAAACGAGCCTATGTCGATGTTTCCTATATCAATGCTGTAATAAATGCTGGCGGTGTGCCGCATCTTCTGCCTTTGAATGAGCATGAAGATATTATTGAGGAATTTGTAAAAAATGTGGATGGAATAATTTTGACTGGAGGAAATGATGTTTTTCCACTTCTTTATGGGGAAGAGCCAAAAGAGAAGCTTGGAGAAATATTTCCTGAACGTGATAAATTCGATTCACTTCTTATCCGCTATGCAATAACTTATAAAAAACCAATTTTTGGAATTTGTCGTGGAATGCAAATAGCTAATGTTGAATGTGGCGGTTCGCTTTACCAGGACCTTTCCTACAATGAAAACGTTACAATAAAGCATTTCCAGAAGGCCAGAGCCCACACTCCAACACACTCCATTACTGTAGCAAGCAACTGTTTTTTAAGCGATATCTATCCTGAAGGAATTGGATTTATAAACAGTTATCATCATCAGACAATAAATAAGCTAGCACAAGGATTTGTTGTAACGGCAAAAAGTGCAGACGGAGTAATTGAAGCAATCGAAAATATTTCAGATGAAATTTTTATCGTTGGAGTTCAATGGCATCCAGAAATGATGGCAATTAATGATGAAACTGCACAAAAATTGTTTGAAAAATTTGTAAATGAAGTAAATTTAAGGAAAAAAAATTAATTTAAAGAAAAAAATCATAGCCTGTTTAACTATGATTTTCTTTTTTTATAATTATTTTTTCTTTTTTCTAATTAGCAAAGTGTTTCTTCCACTTTCTTACTTAATTCTTCCACATATTTATCCACAATCTTTTGACTTTCAGCCTCAACCATTACTCTTATAAGTGATTCTGTCCCCGAAGCTCTTACTAAAATTCTACCTTTCCCAGCGATTTCTTTTTCCTTTGCCTTTATGAAGTCGATTAATTCCTTATTTGTTTCCCAAGTTGCTTTTTTCTCTTTAGCAACAAAAATATTTTTAGAATCTTGAGGCCATAATTTAATTCCTTTTACAAGTTCATGTAATGTTTTTCCGCTTTCTAAAATAGCTGCAACAAGCTGAATTGACGATAAAACTCCATCTCCAGTCGTATTGTAGTCAAGCATTAAAATATGTCCAGACTGCTCCCCACCAATGTTTAAACCATATTCTTTCATTTTTTCAAGAACATATCTATCTCCAACATTTGCACGAATTAATCCAATTCCTTTTTCATCAAGATATTTTTCAAATCCCATATTGCTAAGAACTGTTGTTACAACTTTATTATCATTTAACAAACCTCTTTTTTTCATATATTCTGCAATAATCGCTATAATCAAGTCTCCATTTATAATTGCACCTGTATTATCAACAGCAATTAATCTGTCAGCATCGCCATCATAAGCAAGACCTAAATCAGCTTTATAAACCTTGACAACTTCCTGAAGAAGTTCTGGATGTGTAGATCCACAATTTACATTAATATTTTTCCCATTTGGAATATTATTAATTACAATAACATCCGCTCCTAAATTTTGAAAAACTTTTGAAGCAACTCTATAAGCCGCTCCATTTGCTGTATCAATTACAATTCGTAATTTTGAAAAATTAGTTTTTACAGTAGAAGTAAGATAATCTAAATAAATTCTCATATCATCTTCCACATATTTGAATGTTCCTAAATCATCACCTGGGACTTGATGTTTTAAAAGTTCATCCTTTTTTTCCATTAATTTTTCAAGTTCCTCTTCAACCGAATCAGGCAGTTTATAGCCATTTTGACTGAATATTTTTATTCCATTGTCCTTTACAGGATTATGTGAAGCCGAAATCATAATTCCTGCGTCAGCCTTTAATTTTCTAGTTAAATAGCAAACTCCTGGAGTAGGCAGTACTCCTACAAAGTCAATATTTACACCCATAGAATTTAATCCAGCAGTAAGTGCTGAACGAATCATATAACCTGAAATTCTTGTATCAGTTCCAAGAATAATTTTTGGCTTGCCAGCTTTTTTTCTATGTTTTTTTAAATAATATCCAAGAGCAAGTCCTAGACGGGTAACTAAGTCGATTGTCAAGTCTTTGTTGGCTTCCCCTCTCATTCCATCGGTTCCAAAATATTTTCTAGCCATTATATTTCCTTCCTATTCTTTTTGTTTTTTCTTTTATTTTCTTTTTCATTTTCTTTTTTTAAAAAACTGAAAACAGCTTTTTTTTCTGATTTATTCTTTTTAACATTTTTGGCTGCTTCTTCTGATACAGTTGTAGCAGTATCTCCTATTGGTAGTACAATTGAAATTTCTGTTCCCTTATTCATTTTAGAATCAATTTCAATTCTTCCGTTATGAATTTCTACAATTCGTTTTACTATCGCAAGTCCCAGTCCAGTTCCACCTGTCGCCTTTGTTCTTGATAAATCAACCCTATAAAATCTGTCAAAAATTCTTTTTGCATCTTCATCAGAAATTCCAACACCTTCATCTCGAATTGAAATTCGTCCAAAACCATCTTTAATAAATGATTTGATATAAATATTTGTATGTGGTTCAGAATATTTCGTAGCATTTTCAATTAAAGCTCTAATTGCTTGTTGTAACAATGTTTCGTCACCTTTGATTTTGTAATTTTCTCCTGTTTCAAGATGAAACTTATGAGTTTTAGTAGAAACTACAGTATCAGAATGAATTTGATGGACCATTTCATTTGCATCAATATCTATAAATTTTGTATTAATTTTTGTAATCTCGCCTTTAGCCAAAAATAAAAGTTTTTGAATTAAATTACGCATATTATCAGTTTCACTAATTATCGAATCAATCGATTCTACAAAGATGTCAATATCAGTAGTTCCCCGTTTTCGTATAATTTCCGCATAACCTTTTATTATTGCAAGTGGTGTACGCAATTCATGTGAAGCATCTGATACAAATTTTGTTTGATTTTCAAATGACGTTTCAAGTCTATCTAGCATTTCGTTTATAATAAGTGTCAAATTTTGCAATTCATCTTCCTCTTTTGGAATTTCTATCCTTTTACTCAAATCATCTGTTGAGATGCTCTTAGCTGTTTTTATTACGTTATTAATAGGTTTCAAAATTCTTCTACTCATTATTTTTGAAACGATAATTGTAATAACAACACCAATTATTGTAAATAGAATAACAAGATATTCCAGCCTTTTATAAATTTGATTTTCCTGCGTTACATTCTTTAAAGTATAAATATTAAATTTGTAATTTTTTATTTCACGACTTACTTTGAAAACAAAATATTTATTTTTTTCAATATTTATTATTTTTCCTTCATAGTCGTTGTCTTCTAAATTAAAAGTTTCAAGTAAATTAACCATTTTTTCATTAGTCATAGAAGCTTCCTCTGTGTCAGTGTCTCCAAGTGTATTAATTGGAATTACAGAATCTTTAGCTTGCTTTATTTCTAGCACATATAAATAATTTTCTTCACCAGGATTAAATGGTTTTACATGAATAACTTTTTTTCCTTCAATAATTTCAGGATTAAAATCAAGTGTAAGAACATTTGTTTTATCTGAAAAAATTCCAACTTTATCCAAAAAACTGTTTATTTCATCCATTTTATCGCTGGCAGAATCTTCTAACACTTTATTGGACTGCCTTTGCAGTGAATAAACAAGAATAATATTAGAAACTAATATTAATACCAAAAATAGAAGAGCGTAATTTGCTGAAATACGATCTTCTAGTTTCAAATTTTTCATCCCTTACTCCTTATTTAAAAATAAATCCAATTCCTCTTACAGTTTGAATAAATTTTCTTTCATAAGGTCTGTCAATTTTATCTCTTAAATATTTAATATACAAATCAAGAATATTGTCATTTCCAATATAATCAAATCCCCACACTTCTTCCAAGATTTTATCTCTTGATAAAACAATACCTTTATTTAACACTAAAAAATCAAGTAATTCAAATTCTCTTTTTGAAAGTTGAATTAGATTTTTTCCGTATTCTCTGAACACTTCATAAGTTGAATAGTTAATTGTCAAATCTTCAAATTCAAATATTCCTTTATGAACAACAGATTTTTTAGTTCTTCTAAGAAGAGCTTTTATTCTCGCAAGCAATTCTTCATTTGAGAATGGTTTTGTCATGTAGTCATCTGCTCCATAGTCAAATCCTACTACCTTATCACTAATCTCATCTTTTGCAGTAAGCATAATAATAGGTACTTGTGAAGTTTCCCTTATTCTTTTACAAACTTCCATTCCGCTCATTTTCGGAAGCATTACATCTAGAAGGATAATATCGTATGAACCATACTTAGCCATATTTAGACCTTCTTTACCATCGTATGCAAAAAATACATCAAACCCTTCAAATTTTAATTCAATTTCAAGTAATCTCGAAATTTTAGGATCATCTTCAATTACTAATATTTTTTCTCTCATAATTATCTCCAATTCTATTTTTGTTTTTTAAATTTATAATTTTCAATCTTCTCATTTTAAAAAATAAAAAGTTTCTAAATATATAGATAATTATAACCTATTTTTTTTGATTTGTATAGTATTTTATCTTTTTTTTATTATAATTTTCAGTGAATATATAGTTTGGTTATCATTAAAAAATGTAGTGTTTTGAATATTACTCTTTTTTTTAGTTAAATTTTTTATTAAAATAAGATTTATTTATATTAAAAATTAGACGTATCCATATCACTGTCAGATTGCCCTTCTGGAAGTTTTATTCTTATCAAATCCATTGGTCCCATTTCTACATCTGTTTCAATAATAGCGATTGTATTTGGATTTACATATTCTTGCAATTCGTCATTTTTTGTATTTAAAAAGTTTTCTACTTTGAATTTAATAGCATCTCCAATCGGACGTACAAGTTCTAAAGTTTCTGTTGCATAAACTTTATTTCTTATTTGAATTTTGTATTTATTTGTGTCAACTTTTTCAAGTACATTTGCAACAAGTCTGTAAGTTTGGCTGTAAGAAAGACCCGTTTCGTAATTCTGATCCTTTTCAGAAGTTGGTCCTAAATAAAATCCATTTGAATATTGTCTATGGCTGATTGTTTTAAGCTCTTTTAGCCAATCTGGATTATATTCGTAATTTCCAGAATAATAGTTATCCAATGCTCTTTTATACTGTTTTACAACAGTTGAATTGTAGTAAATACTTTTCATTCTTCCTTCAATTTTTAATGAATCCACACCGGTTTCAAGAACTTTGTCAATAAATTCGATGGAACATAAATCTTTAGCGTTAAACATATATGTCCCTTCTTCATTTTCTACAATATCATGAGCCCCTGTTTCCTCATGCCCTTCTGCAATCACTTTATAATTCCAACGGCAATCCTGTGCACAGATTCCACGATTTGCATCACGATTTGTAAAGTAATTACTTAATAGGCATCTTCCAGAATACGCCATACACATCGCTCCATGAATAAATACTTCAATTTCCACATCAGGTACTTTTTCACGAATAGTTTTTATTTCTTTTAACGACATTTCTCTAGCTAAAATAACTCTTTTTGCTCCCATATCCTTCCAAGTTTTTACACTCATCCAGTTTGTATTATTTGCTTGAGTACTTACGTGAATTTTAAGATTTGGAGCATGCTGCCTAACCATCTGGAAAACTCCTAGATCAGCCACAATTACCGCATCCACACCAAATTCATCAAGTTTTTTTATAAATCTTGGCATATATTCGATCTCTGTATTATGTGCAAAAATATTTAGTGTAACATATATTTTTTTACCTAAACTGTGAACATAGTCCACGGCTTCCTTTAATTCCTTATTTTTAAAGTTTGAAGACATTCCTCTCAAGTTGAAAGCGCTTCCTCCAACAAAACATGCATCAGCTCCAAAATGAAAAGCTGTTTTTAACTTTTCCATATTTCCAGCTGGTGCCAATAATTCTACTCTTTTTTTTGTTTCCATTTTTTAATTTTCTCTCCTTAATTTTTCTTTTTCTTTATTTTTATTATTCAGCAGGCGGTACAAATTCATCGTCTACAACGTTTACAAACTGCTGATAGCTTGGTCTAAATCCTAATTCTATGGTTCCAGTCGGGCCACTTCTATGTTTACCAATTATCAGTTCCACTTTTTCAAGTTCATTTTCATTATCTTTTGGGACTTCCTGTGATGCACTTAGATATTTTGACGGAACATTCATATTGTCTACTTCAGGAGCAGTGTCTTTGTGATAATATTTATCACGGTACAAAAACATTACCATATCCGCATCCTGCTCAATTGCCCCTGATTCCCGCAAGTCTGACAAAATTGGTCTTTTATCCACTCTCTGCTCTACTCCACGCGATAGCTGTGAAAGTGTTACAATCGGGATATTCAGCTCTTTTGCCAATATTTTTAATGAACGCGAAATTTCAGATATTTCCTGTTCCCTGCTTTTTCTTGAATTTTCAGATGGATTAATTAACTGCAAGTAGTCAATTAACATAAAGTCTAATTTTCCTTCGGATTTTAATCGCCGTGCAGTGGCCTTTATTTCCAACATTGTCACACTTGAGGAATCTGAAATATAAATTGGCATTTCAGAAAGCCGGCCTAATCCACTTCCCAGATTTACAAGTTCTTCTGGTGTCATTGTGCTGTCTTTCAGAGCTTTTAGCCGTATTTTTGCCTCACTTGCCACAAGCCTGTCAAACAACTGCTCATTTCCCATTTCCAAACTGTATATAAGTACGCCTTTTCCCTGCCGTGCAACATTTATAGCCAAATTTAAGGCAAAAGCTGTTTTACCCATGGCAGGACGTGCCGCAAGAATTAATAAGTCAGAGCCATGAAACCCGCTGGTTATGCTATCGTATCTATCAAATCCCGAAGAAATGCCAGTTATCTTGCCTTTGCTCTCACTATAATTGTCCATTTGTGTAACTTTGCCTTGAACAAGCTCAAATAGAGGGACAATGTCCTTTTTCTGCTTGGATTCGGCAATTTTAAAAATCATGCCTTCTGATTTATCCAGCATTTTATCGACATCTTCGTAACCACGCACAGCCATTTTAACAATTTCTTCCCCAATGCCTATTAATTGCCGCTGTATAGATTTATCTCTTACAATTTGAGCGTAGTTCACCGCATTTGCAGCAGTCGGCACAACTTCCGTCAAATCGTAAATAATGTCCTCGCCCCCAACTTCATCCATCATTTCCTGCTTTTTCAGCGATTCAATAATTAAAAGTACATCAATTATTTTCCCAACATTATAAGCCTTTACCATTTCTGAGAAAATCAGCTTATAATTATTTTTGTAAAAGTCCTCGGATGTTACAATATCGACAACATCTCCAATAACATTAGGATTTATAAAGATAGATCCGAGCAAAGCCTCTTCAGCTTCAATACTAAACGGCTTACTGTTTTCTTCTTCCAAATCATACAATCCCATTTTTAAAATTTCTCACTTTCTATAAAAATCCCATTTAAAAATCAAAACTAGAAGCCATAATATTATAAATGTGTTTGATAATTTACTGTTTTTTATTTTTATAAGGGGGCAAGCCCCCCCTTTTGTCAATATTTTTTTATAATCATATATTTACCAAACGAATTTCTTCTATTCTGAGTTTTACTAAGTTTGAATATAATTTAAGTTATTTAGCTTCAACCCTGACTTTTAAATTTGCTTTAACTTCAGAGTGAAGTTTTAATTCTACGTTATGCACTCCAATTTCCTTAACTTTTGAATTAGCAGAAACTTTCTTTTTATCAATTTCAACATTTAACTGCTCCTTCAATGCCTCTACAATTTCCTTTGCCCCAATTGAACCAAACACTTTATTATTTTCTCCAGCCTTCACTTTTAAAACAATTTCTTTGTCAGCCAAGAATTCTTTTAGTTCATTCGCATTTTTTACATCTTTATCGTGATTTTTTTGAATTTTTTCATTTTTTGCCTTCAATTTATTAACATTCTCTGGAGTCGCAAGTATTGCCTTATTTTTATTTAATAAAAAGTTATTTGCATATCCATCTTTTACTTCCACAATTTCATCTTTTTTCCCAACACCTTTGATAGTTTCCTTCAAAATTACTTTAATTTTCATATTTATCATTCCTTTCTTTGTTTAAAACTTTTTGTCCAATATTTTAACATTATTTTTTTTCCAAAATCTCTCCATCAAAGAACTTGACTGCATTTTGCAAAAATTTATCCTCTTCATTTTGTGAATCTTCACTTTCAAGAAAAGCTTGGATCATAATATCTGAATTACAGATTTGATTAATAACTGCTTCAATTTTCGGCTTTTTCTCTGGCAGTAAAACTTGTTCGCTGTGAAATTTTTGATTTTTGGGGAATTTTATATACAAAACTCCATTTTCCACTCTATCTGGACGGCTTTCTATCGCTAGTGCCCCCAGCATAACGCTTAGCTTTTTTATTCCAGCCAAAACTTTTTTCCAATTTTCAGTAAAAATTGAAATATCATAATCTTTTACAATTTTTTCAGTTTTTTCCATATTTACAGGTTCGGAAATTCCCATAGAGCCAGCCTTCTGATTCACAATATTAGCATTTTTCATAACTTGGCTTAATACTTTTTCATAAATGCTGTTTGACATATCTTTCATGTCGTTTTTATTAAAAGCAGGAATGTTTTCACTAGAATTTGTACTTTGGGAATTTTTCTTCTTCTTTTTGTAAAGCTCGTGGATAAGCACATAGCCAAGCAGCCTTTTATCCTCTTCATACTTAAATTCATTCAAGGTAAAAAAAATCGCCCTTATCGTATCCAGCAGAAAATTTACCGATAAATCGGTTTTTTTCCTAAACTGCTCTTTTAAATAATACGAAAAATCCTTTAAAAAAGTTTCGATAATAAGTCCGTCTTCCCAGATTTTATCAATAAAATCAACTAATTTTTCTTTATCGCCTTCTTTTACTAGATTTAAAAATTTTTCCAGAATAACGTCAGGCACAACTCCCAAAGCATTCTGCGTCTTTGTAATATCAATTTCTTCATTGTTGAAGTTTGACACAACTTGCTCAAATATGGAAAAACTGTCCCTTGCACTTCCTTCAGACTTTCGGTAAATCAAATCAAGACTTGCATCGTCAATCTTAATATTTTCCTTTTCAGCCACATTTTTTAACAATTTTTTTATATCTTCCTTATCAATTGGCAAAAAATCATATCGCTGACACCTTGAAATAACTGTATCTGGAATCTTGTCAATCTCGGTAGTCGCAAGAATAAATATAACATGTGAAGGAGGTTCCTCCAGCGTCTTCAAAAGTGCATTAAAAGCCTCTTTTGTAAGCATGTGGACTTCATCAATTATATATATTTTTTTTCTTCCTTTAACAGGCTGATAATTTATCTTTTCCTTCAGTTCCCTAATTTCATCAATCCCACGATTAGAAGCCGCATCAATTTCAATCATATCCATAGAAATCCCTTGAGAAATTTCACGGCAATTTTCACACTCTCCACAAGGATTATCTGTCACATCTTCACTATTCAGGCAGTTTACACCTTTTGCAATAAGCCTTGCGATAGTTGTTTTCCCAACTCCACGTGGCCCTGTAAACAAGTACGCATGCGAAAGTTTATTTTCCCTCAAAGAATTTTTTATTGCCCTTAACACAAATTCCTGCCCTGCAATTTCGTCAAAATTCTGAGGCCGATATTTTCTATATAAAGTAATATTCAATGTTCTCACCCTTTTTCATTACTGTTTGATATTATAACATTTTTACTATGATTTGTGAACTACTGAAAAATTAAATGAAGAATAACTAAACAATCTCGTATATTTGAAAAATACACAGAAAATTATATTTTTCAATTACAATGAATCTAGAAAATCTCTTCAAATAATACCTATAAAAAACATTTTATATAACTAAAAAAATATGTTTCGAATAAAAATTTAGAAGGGTTAGATTAGAAGTGAGAATACACGAATATATAGAAATGTGATATTATGAAACCAGATTACATACTAAAATAGATTTTGTAACTCTAAATAAGTTTCAAAAAATTGTGATTCTACAGTATCAAAAAAACAAAGAAATATTTGGATAATGTTTTTTAGTAAAACTTTTAAAAAATTCTACTTTCACTTACAACAAAATCCAAGACTACATCATGCTCTTCTGTCGGAACTTTTTCAATAATCTGAAAATCATAACAAATACCAATAAACAAAATTTTTTTATTTTCCTCTCGAATCTTTTTCAAAAAAGTATCATAATACCCGCCGCCAAATCCAATTCGATTTTTTTCCAAATCAAAAACAACTGCTGGAACAATTACAATATCCAAAATATTTTCGTTATAAAAATCGCTGGAAGAAGATTCGTAATATCCAAATTTATGTAATACAAGCTCATTTTCCTCATATTTATTAATTTTCATTTCTCTATTTTTACTATCTGTAATTTTTGGAATAAAAAAACTTTTCTCAGGATAAAGTTCCATCAATTTTGTGATTTTCACTTCATTTTTCATATCCATAAAAATCATTATATTTTCAGCATTTTTTATAAATTTCCCCAAATTTTCAATAATTAAATCACTTTTTTTTTCTACTTCTTCAATGGATAAATTATTTCTTTTTTTCAAAATTTCTTTTCTAATTTTATTCTTTTCTAGCTGTAAATCTGTTTTTTTGTTTTTCATATTAAAATACTCCTTTATTAATACTTTTCAACCATTGTAAAAGTATATAAATTTCAATTATATATAGTTTTTTATTCTATTATTTTTCTCTATTCTCTGAAAAGAATGATTAATCTCTTGTACTTATAAATACCCCTATCATTCAATAATTTTATTGCTTTTACTTTTACAATTTCCTATAATAATATTTTATACCACTCCCCATTAAAATAAATTAGTTATAAATTCTAAGTTCTTATCGTTATCGAACAAGACTATTAATTATTTAATTTTCATTGGAATTCCAGACACCACAAAATAAACTTCATCAGCCCTTTTTGCCACAGCCTGATTCATCTTTCCTGCAATTTCACGAAAATAACGTCCCAATGGATAACTCGGCACAAGCCCAAGTCCCAGCTCATTTGACACAATTACCGTATTTTCAAATTGACTTGTTATATTCAGGAGTTCATTTACTATGTTTTCCACATTTTTGTTCAACTTTTCCACAATTTTTACATAAGATTTTTTGTCAAAATTATCCCAGTCAACATCCTTTTCCTCAAAAATTATGTTGATTATCATATTCGTAAGGCAATCCACAAGCATATTATTTTTAATTTCATTTTCTGTTTTAGGAAAATATTTATTTAAATTACTTTCAAAATTTTTATAAGTTTCCACAGTTCCCCAATCATTTTTCCTTCTTTCCTTATGCAACCTCACCTTTTCCTTCATTTCCTCATCAAACACAAGCGATGTTGCCAAATACACATTCTCCTGCTTCCCATTATTCAAATTTAAAATTAACTCTTCAGCAAACTTGCTTTTCCCACTTTTCGCTCCGCCAGTAACAAAAATTATCGCCATTTCTTTCACTCCTTTTTTACAATTTTCTATAAACAAAAAAACAACCTTACATAAAAGTTGTTGTTTTTAATTTTTGATTCCAATCCTTGTTTTAATGGATTCAGTATTCTTACCAGAAAAACTCTCAGTATTAGAATATACTGAAATTAGCGAAGAGCTATCCAAGTCTCAATCCTTGTTTTAATGGATTCACTATTCTTACTGGATTTTTCTCTGCAATTTTAATTTTTAGTAGTGGTAGGAATTTTTTCTACAAACTTATTGTACCATATTTTTTTGATTTTTCAAAGTTTTTTAGAAAAATTTTCCCATTCAAATTATTTTATACTAAACTCTATTAAAAAAATAGAAATAAAATTCTACAGCAATTAATTTGGTAGTCTTGTAAAAAAGACTTTGATTACATGAATTTTCTGATTTCTACTATTCAAACGAGGGCTTAGTATTACTTTATCAAAACAAAAAAAGAGAAAAATAATATTATTAAATTTCTCTCTTTTCTCAAACTATATAAAAATATTTTTAGTTAAATTTTATTTTTTTCTGCTGTCAATTACTTTTTGTGCCAAGTCTCCCATTAATTCTTCATATCTTACAAGTTTCATTTCAAAATATCCACGTCCTTGCGTGATGGCTTTCAATTCGTTGGCATATTTGAATGTTTCTGACATTGGGGCTTCAGCTATTATTTTTTGTTTTGTATTTTTGTGGGCTTCCATTCCTATTACTCTACCACGTTTTTTGTTGATGTCGCCCATTACATC
The DNA here is from genome assembly GCF_030644325.1 of Leptotrichia sp. HMT-225. NCBI lineage: Bacteria > Fusobacteriati > Fusobacteriota > Fusobacteriia > Fusobacteriales > Leptotrichiaceae > Leptotrichia > Leptotrichia sp. HMT-225. The sequence goes on from NZ_CP130323.1 coordinate 2,046,268, forward strand.
TCCGATATATTCTTCTGGAATGATAATTGTAAGTTCCATAATTGGTTCTAATAAAATTGGTTTTGCTTCCAGCATTCCCTTTTTGAAGGCCAAGTTTGCGGCAATTTTAAAGGCTAATTCTGAAGAATCTACATCATGATATGAACCGTCGTATAAGACAGCTTTTATGTTAGTTACTGGATAACCAGCTAGAACTCCCTCTTTTAGCGATTCTCTTAATCCTTTTTCTACAGCTGGAATATATGATTTTGGAACGCTTCCACCTGTAATTGTTTCTTCAAAGACAAAGTCTTCATCTACGTGAGAGAATTTAATTAATACATCTCCATATTGTCCGTGCCCTCCTGATTGTTTCTTGTGTTTTCCTTGAACATCAGAAGTTCCTTTGATTGTTTCACGGTACGGCACTTTTAATTCGATAGTTTTTATTGATATTCCAAATTTAGCTTTTAATTTTTCGATAACTGTTGCAGAATGAAGTTCTCCTTGTACTCCTAGCACTGTCTGCCCTGTTTCAAGGTTTCTGTGCCAAGTGAAAGATGGGTCTTCTTCCATTAGACGATTAAGTCCAGAAGACATTTTTTCATCATCATTTTTGTTCAAAGGCTCTATTGCCACAAATAATTGTGGTTTTGGAAAAGTTATTTCCTTTATGGCAGCTTCTTTTTCATTAGTTGACAACGTATCAGAAGTTCTTGTACTGTTAAATTTTGAAAATACAACAATATCTCCAGCGATTCCTTTTTGAACTTCTTCCATTTTATTCATAACGAATGTGTAAATTTTTCCAATTTTTTCTTTTGTTTTTCTATTTATATTAAAAACTTCGCTATCTTGCTTAACTTCACCAGAATAAACTTTTGCGTATGAAACTTTTCCTAAAAAAGAATCAATCGTAGTTTTGAAAAGTTGGCATGTAAATGTATTTTTTTCAGGCTCAATTTTTTTATTGTCATTAGGTGATGGCAAGAAATCCTTTACCATGTCAAAAGTTGTGTGAAGTCCAATATTTTTTAGAGTCGCACCGCAAATAACAGGAATTACAGAACAGTCTAGCACTCCCTGTCTAAGTCCACGATGAATTTCAGCTGTTGTAAATTCAATCCCATTAAAATATTTATCCATTAATTCTTCATCTGTTTCGGCTACTGCTTCCAAAAGCATTTCACGAATTGAATTTATTTCATCATCCATATCAGCGGGCATTTCCACAGTTGCACATTCATTTTTGTTTTTATCAAATTCCCTTGCAAACATATCAATTACATTAATATGCCCACGAAATTCGTCTCCCCGTCCCCAAGGTACATGAAATGGAGCGATTCTTTTACCATATTTTTCTCTCAACTGTGAAAGAATCTTTTCATAATCAGCTTTTTCATTGTCAATTTTGTTTACAAAAATAAATCGTGGAATATTTCTGCTGTCTGTCAACTCAAGAGCCGTTTCTGTCCCAACTGTTAAATCAGTAGTTCCGTCAACAATAATAATCGCTCCGTCAACTGCCGCAAGTCCCGATTCAACCTCACCAAAAAAATCTCCGTATCCTGGAATATCCACAAAATTAAATTTCGCAGCCTGATACTCAATAGCATGCAAACTCAAAGAATTAGTAATTTTTGTATCATTTTCATTTGCTGCAATACGATTGGTAAGTCCAGCCGTAAATTCCAGCCCCTCCACCATATTACTCTTTCCTGAACCACTATGTCCTAAAATTCCCACATTTCTAATGTTACTGCTGTCATATATTCTCATAACATTTCCTCCCTGTATCTACTTTCTTTAATTAACAAAATTTACCTTATATTAAATTTTAACTTGAAATACGAAAAAATCAAGTTAGTTTTTGTTATTTTTCTTTAATTGTATAAATTTTTTAATTTATAACCATACTCTTTGAAAATATAATTAAACAGTATAACCTAAAAAAATTAGGATAGGACATTGCAATGGACAATGGGAGAGAAAATGTATTTGTTGATATCAATGATACGAAACGTAAATACTTGGGTGAGGATGAAATATTTTAGGCTAAATCTGACATCATTATTATGCAGCTACATTGAAAGCATGTTTACGATATGACATCAGAATGAGTGAAAAAGCAGATTTATGTCCTTGCATTTAGAGCTATTTACTAATCTAAATAAATAACAAATATTTCAATTTTTAAATTGACTATAAAAATAAAAGAACTGTAAAATTCATGTTTTGCTGTTCTTTTTTGATAACTTAAAATAATTACTTTACAATACCTAAAAAGTATGTTACTATAAGGTATATATAGGAGGTGTATTATGGATAAAATAATTTTAGGAATTTTAATGTTACGTAGAATGACTGCATATGAGCTTAGAAATACTATAAGAGATAATTTTAAGTCTATGTGCAGCGATAGTCTTGGAAGCATTCAGGCCGCTCTAAAAAAACTACTCTCATTAAAAATGGTTACTTTTGAAGAGCTTGTTGAAAAAGGAATAAATAAAAAAAGATACGTAATAACTGATATTGGAGAAAAAGTATTAATGGAATGGATAAAGATTCCTATTGATATTTCAAAAACTAAAAATATAGATATGGGAAAACTTCTTTTTATGGGATATATTCCAAAAAATGAACAAAAAAATCTAATTAATAAAATCATTCTTTCTTTAGAAGAAGAATATTCTGAACTAAAAAACTTAAAAGAATCAATAAATTTTGAAAATGAAAGACTAGCAATTGAAAACTATCTACTTACAGATACAGAATATCAGGAAAGAATTAAAAATTTAAATAAAAAAAATAATGTGTCTAAAAATATCAAAGAAATCAGTAAATTTACTTTAGCTACTTTAGATTATGGAATTGATGTTGTAGATTTTAACATTAAATGGTTTAAAAAACTAAAGACAAAAATATAGACTTGAAAATTTTTTATTACAGAGTTTAAATATATTTTATAAGAGGTGAAATTATATGAATAATTCGAATAAGATTAAACAAAATGTAATTATTTTTACAATTTCTATTACTATTTGTGGTTGGATAGGATATTTTATTGATAAACTGACAGGGCAAGATTATTATCAAAATATTGGAACGGCAACAGGGAAGGACGGATCATTAGGGCTTCTTATATGGCTTGTATCTCCATTAATCTGCACAATAATACTTCGTACTTTTAAAGGAGATGGATGGAAAAATACAGGATTTTCCCTCAATTTTAAAAATAATAAAAAGTTTTATCTAATCAGCATTTTAATATATCCTGTTGTTACTCTAACTGTTCTTTTATTAGGATTAATAACACAAAGTATTAAATTTTCCAGTGTAAATATTGGAATTACAACCTATATTGGAGTTTTACTTATACAAATTGCGTCTCAATTTATAAAAAATATATTTGAAGAGTCTGTTTGGAGATCTTATCTTACAAATCAACTTTTAAAACTGAAGTTATCTGATTTAAAAATATATTTACTTGTGGGATTTATTTGGTGGATTTGGCATTTGCCATATATTCTAATATTTTTATCTGAAAGTGAAATAAAAAATACTTTGCCAGTTGATAGATTAACATTTTTTCTGATAGGGATGGTAGTAGTAGCATGCTGGACTATAATGTACACAGAAATTTTTAGAATTACTAAATCAATGTGGCCAGCAGTTATTATGCATACTATGGAAGATGCTGTTATAAATCCTTTACTGCTCCTAGGAATTGTATCTGTAGAAAAGAATCAAGCACTTTTCTTTTCACTTTCAGTAGGTATAATTCCGACAATTCTTTATTTGATAATAGGATTATCTATTCGAAAATGTAGAAAACAGCAAAGATAATTTTAGTAATTTCTTTTAAAAACACAAAAAAATCCGATCTACCGTTCTAACGTAATTTTTGGTTGCCTGTAAGACGTTACAGGTGGTAGTCATATTTATAAATTGTACAGAATCCGTACAAAGCATTAGCCGTCGTGATTTCCCTGAAACAATTTATAAAGGAATAACCCCATTAAAATAGAGTAAAGCCCAAAAATTCATTATTAGTGTCGCATAGATCAGAAAACTTTTAATTTATTATTGATTATTTATCTGTAATCATTATAACTTTTATCTGAAAAAATGTCAAACATTCTTTTTAAAATTTATCAAATAGACATTATTTTCAGCTTTTATTAAAATTTTCTTTTTACATAGATTTGAAATTTCTCTTGATAAAGCAGGTCTTGTTACTTCAAAACGTTTTGCCAAAGCTGAAATACTAGGCAAAAATTTAATTTTACCATTTTCAGAATTTTCTTTTATGTAGCTTAAAATCTTTTCCTCAATTGTCTTATTTGTAAAATTAAACCATATTCGCTTTGATAAAAGTTGACTTTTATTTGAAATTTCAGTTACAAAATTAAGTAAAAGTCTTTTATCAGAATGAATTGTATCTAAATATTTTTCTTTATCAAAAAATAATAATTTAGAATTTTCCAAAGTTATCAAATCAACAGGAAAAATATTATTTTCTCCAAATAAAAATGCAGAAGCCAGAACTTCCCCTGTTTTCATCTCACCTATAACAATCGTATCTCCATTAAATTTTTGCATTTCTCCATAAGCAGAACCTTTTATAATAATTATTACTTTTTCCAAAGTATCTCCACGAAAAAATACAGTTTCATTCTTTTCATATTTTTTTATTTTAAAATCCAATTTTTCCAAACATTTTGAAATTTTTTCAGGATCTAATCCTTTAAATAACGAAACTTTTGTCAATAAAATTGATAAGTCTTTTATTTTCATATTTTATTTTCTCCCATATTTTTCACAAATATACTTAAACTTTTTAAAATAAACTTAAAATTTAAGCAATCTAATAACAATCTATAATTTTGTAATCAAAATAATTTGATTATAAAATATTTTGCTTAATTTCTATATTATCATTTTTATATTTTAATTTCAATAATAAATAAAAATTATTTTTTTAAATATAAAATTTATTGCTTTTTAGATTAAAGATGTGTAAAATATGTGTAAAAATTAACATTTTTGAAAGGACTTTATGAAAAAATATATTGTATTAATTTTAATAGCTATTTTAGTTACAATATTTATGATAATTCCAACAAATCCTAGTTTTAAAATTGTTGCTAATAAATTTATTAATAATTCAAAAATATCAAATATTTCCAAAAATGATACTTCTAAAATTGATAAATATAATAAAAAAACAGAATTTACAATAATTGGCGTTGGAGATATAATGCTTGGTTCAAACTATCCCTTTGAATATTTGCTTCCTAAAAATGATGCCAATATTCTTCAAAATACACAAAATATACTAAAAAATGCTGATATAACGGTGGGAAATCTGGAAGGAACTCTATTTGATAATGATGGAACTCCTAAAAGCTGTAATAATCCAAATGTATGTTATGTCTTTCGTATGCCTTTAAGATATGGGACATATTTAAAACAGGCTGGATTTGATTATTTGAGCATTGCCAATAACCATAGCAATGATTTTGGAGAAATTGGAATTAAGGAAACTATTAAAAATCTTGATAATTTAGGAATAAAATATTCTGGAATTAAAGATATTGCTGAAAGTGTTATTTTAGAAAAAGATGGAAAAAAATTTGGATTTATTTCATTTTCTCCAAATTCAGCTACTGTAAAACTAAATGATTATAATTATGCAAAAAAACTTATTTCTGGATTAAAATCAAAAGTTGATATTGTAATCGTCATGTTTCATGGTGGAGCCGAAGGTGCTAATGCTGAACACATTACTAAAAGACATGAAATTTTTCATGGCGAAGATAGAGGAAATGTTTATGAGTTCGCCCATTTTGCGATAGACAACGGAGCTGATATAATCTTTGGGCAAGGACCACACGTTACAAGAGCAGTCGAGCTGTACAAAAATAAATTTATTTCGTATAGTGGAGGAAATTTTGCAACTTTTGGAAAAATAAATGTTTCTGGTTCAATGGGAATTGCACCTATTTTTAAAATCAAAATAAGCAATAAAGGAGACTTTATTTCTGGAGAAATTATTCCAGTAAGACAAACTTACAAAAGTTTAGGCCCTTTTATAGATTCAGAAAAATTAGCAATAAAAAAGATAATTTCCTTGAATAAATCTGATTTTCCAAATGGAAATGGACTTTCTATCAACGAAGAAGGAAAAATTAATAAAATCAACAATTAAAATTAAAAGTTCTTCTTTTATTTAATACCAATTTAAAAAGTATCGCTAAAAATCAGGATAAAAACATCCTGATTTATTTTCTTTTTAGTCTAATAATTTCCCTCTCATTTTCATCCATTCTATTCCCCAGTTTTTCATTTTCCCTCTCTAACCTTTCCAATTTTTTCTTCTTTTCAATTTCCTCATCCTTAATATTCCTTCGTTCCACAATCACATTATTCTCAATCTTATTATCAGGATTTCTAATAATTTCCAACCCTTCTCCAATATCCATTCCAAAAATTTCAATTTTCTCTCCGTTATTCATCCCAATAAACACTTCCTTTTCTTTAACTAAATTATTCTTATCAATCAAATAAATATAACTTTTCTGATTTTTAAAAATAACAGCCTTTTTTGGAACAGCCAGAACATTTTCTTTTTTCCTATAAATCACACGAATATCTACTTGCTCATTTAAAAACAAATCCTTAAATAATGTTGGCAAAAATTCAAACACATTCATATCCCCAATTTTATTAATCTTAAATAATTCTGCTTCAATAACTTTTTTTTCAGAAAATAAATCTGAATTCTCTTTTATCTTATTCTTATCTTGCAAAATTTCCTTATTTTTATCATTTTTCATTTCAATTAATTCTTCAAGTGTTTTTTCTTCCCCAATCTTTTTATTTTCTCTCCTAAAAATATTAATTTTAGCCACATTCCCAATTTTCAGATTTTTAACTTTATCGCTTTTCACACTTTCACTAACTATTTTTAAATCTTCCCTTTTGGCAAGAATCAAAATAGGTTCATTTTTATTTGCAATTCCACCTTTCACTGCATTAATTTTCACAATATAAGCATCAAATGGACTTCTTACACTTCTCTGAACCAATCTTGTATTTCTCATTTCATCTTTAATTTCAATTTCCAATCCTGATATTTCTCCGCATAATTTCTGAATTTTCTGACTAACATCAGCTCCCAATTCCTTTTGTTTTTCCAAATTTCTTAATTCCCGATTTTTAATCACTAATAACGTACGTTTTTCATTCAATCCATTTTTCTGATAATCACTAAATTTCACTATCACATCGCCCTTTTTTACAAAATCTCCAACCTTGTAATAAACATCATCAACGGATAAATTCACATCCAGTCCAATTTTAGTAATATTATGTGCAACAACAGTTCCTTTCATGTCCACAAAAAGTTCAAGATTTTCACGTGTTATTTTTTCAATAACATATTTCTGATTAATTTTGGGAGTACAGAATTTTAGCATAAAAAGAATAATAAAAATAAAAATTGCGGGCATTATCCAAATTATCTCATCTTTTTTTCTCAAATTTCTCTTCCTTTTTTAGTGGTTTCCGTCAAAATAGGAATTTTCACTTAAATTATCTTCATAAGGGAAATATTCCTTTCGTCCAAGATAAAGCTGGTCTGATTTCCTTTGGATTGGAACTACAAAAAATCCCCAGTTGTTCAAATCAGTATAAATAAAAAATCTTACTGTGTTGTTTTGAATTGTATCGGTATCATTTTGAGAAATTATATTTGTAAATTCAGGCAAAATTTCCTGTGCGTCCATTTCTTCATAATTATCCTCATTTTTATAAATCATTTCTTTCTTCAATTCACCTTCTGCAGTATAAACATAAATTTTTAGTTCTTCAGCAGAAATCTTTTTGTCAATTTGTCCAATTAGAATATCAGCCTTCCGTGAAGTCTGTATCATTTCCACTTTTTCCCCATCGTATTTTTCCACCCACACAGAATATGGTACAAGCGGAACTTCATTCACAATTTCCACATCTATATGCCCAAAACGCTTATAATCCAGATATTTTATAGCTCCATCCAGACAGTTCAGTTTTAGCTCGTAATCATCACGATGGCTCAGTTCCTTGTATTCAATCATCTTTCCTGGAACAAATTCCTTTAGGACTTCCTGAAATGTACTGATTTTTGTTGACTGTCCACTTAATTTTATTAATGAATATTCAAAAAGCAACCCTTCCTTGTAATATGTATTCAAAAATTTTCTGAGCATTCCGTAAATATCAGCTTTTACGATTTTTTCAATTTCCTTTATAGTAAAAATATGTCTTGGATAATCTGTTATTGTGGTAAATATTCCATTTTCATAAGTATGAATTTTCCAGCTTTTTATCTGTGTTATATGAATATCATTCCGTTTTTCATAATTTCTAGGCACATCAAAACATGTTCGCAGTCTTCCATCGGATGTAAAAAATTCTTTTTTAAGATTTTCAGCTGCTTCCCAAAGCATATAAAAGTTATTCCGTATTTTCTGATATTCCTCGCTCATTTTATTCTCAAACTGTGAATATTTTGTAGGGATTACATTTTCATACTTTTCATATTCCGAATTCATATTTTCAAAAATCTTCTCAACACCGCTCTCATCAATTACCTTGTAAATCATATCATTGTCATATTTTATCAAATCATTAATAGAAACGACCCTATTTTCAGAATATCTTGCCCCAAGCACAATTTTCAAAAACTGCATAATTCTGTAAGTCAAGTCATTTCCACCAAAATTCTCATCCCCATTTTCAAAACTTGTTCTTATATCCAGATAATATGAAATTTTGTCCTTACTAATCACATATTTACAAGCCGCCAAATCCGTCGTCCCACCACCACAGTCAATAATTAATGCACTGTATTCTTCGTTCTCCTTATATCTCCCCTTTCTTATCTGTATCTCAATCGTATTATACAGCACCGCAATTGCTTCATCCATCGCATTTTCACGAATAATTTCATATTCATAATTTTTCTCACTTGAAATTATATTTTTTTCAGAAATTTCAGAATTCTGATTTTTATTAAATTTATTTTCCATCATAAAAATTTCCTGAAACATCGCCAAAAACTGCTCCTTCAATTTTACAGGGCTGGAAGCGTGAATTTTTTTAAATTTGCATTTAAACATATATTCAGCACGATTCACAACATATTTTAAATATGCCTTTATTATATCCTTTCTTTTTACATACAGAATATTTCCAAACTCATCATTAATTTTCTCAAGTTTATTATGTTCATGCACCCACCTTTTCAAGCTGTAAAAAATTGAGCCATTGACAATATAGTCATTTCTTTCTAGCTTTCTTACCACATCGTAGCCAAATGAATACTGAATATTGTTAGCATCGCTGCAATCATCAACATAAACCAACGTCGGAAAAATCTCACGGTAATGTCTCTCTCCGTCATCAAATTTCACATAATTTATCGCATCTATTACGACATTTCCATTCAAAATATCGTTAGTAGGCAAATCCTTCACATAATTTTTATCCAGATATGCCCCGAGAGCCGTATTTACCGTTCCAAAATCAATACAAAGCGGTGTATTCGTAGTTTCCAGATTTTTCACAATAAAATTTTCAATTTCAACTTTGTAATAATCCATCTGGTACGGATAAAGCGGTGTCATTTCATCTTCCTTCAAATTATAAAACTTATGAATAAATTTCAAGTCATTTTCTTTAAAGAACAAAAATGAAAATTTATTATTTCTCAGCGTTTCGACTCTAAAAAATTCCTTTTTACTAATTAAAAAATACTTATTCCTGCTGTTCAAATCCTTTTCCAGCTGGAAAATTCCACACAAGTAATTATTTGCATTTATAAGAAAAGCATTTGCACTGCTGACATTTTCAGGAATCTCAATTTTATAATTGTCCTCCCTTATCAAATCAAGCTCCTTATACAAAATAATCTTGTGCGGCACCCGTATTTTATTCTCATAATGAATCCTCTCACCAAGTTTATTATCAAAAAGTTCCTGAACATTCACAAGCCCATTTTTATTATACTTGTCAATACAGTAATTTCCCTTGACCCCTCGATATTTCATCAAAAGTGAGATAAGCTCTTCTCTCGTAGGCGTTTCCACATGTACATTTACCAAATGTTCCTCGATTGCAATCTGATACATCTCATAATAAGATTTTCTTCGCAATTCCTCTTCATAAAATAATCTCATATTTTTACCTTTTCCCCTTTACTATTTTCAAGTATTATAACGATTTTATTAAAATTCAAGATTTACTTGTTTTTGATTTTATCGTGATTTATCTAATAGTTTCCTGAATAACAAAGAATTCTTTACCTTTGTTAAACAATATTTACTTTAAATTTAAACGGTTATCAAGCATATCTAATGCTAACCCAAATTTAAAAAACAGAAATTATATTTTGTTGCATAAAAAAAATTATACTATACTCTAACCTGTTTAAAATTAAACTACTAAAAATTATATGAATTTAGAGTTTGAGTAAAATAGTCATGATTTTTGAGTTCGGTTTTAAAGAAGTTTTACTATAATTCTATTATTTTAATGGCAAATAGTATAATTTATAAAATCTAAAAATATTAAAAATATTTAGCTTTGTATAAAAATTTTTCGCAATTTTTCAATCATTTCCCTAACACTTCCAAACCTTTTCTGCCTATCAAACTCTAGCCCTTTTTTTATAACTTCTTCCACTTCCTTAAATTTCTCAATCTTCTCAAATCCCAAAATAACCTCTCTATCAAACTCCAGTTCAGCCTTATAAAACCTATTAATCGCCCCATCCACTTTCACTCCACAAAGCATAAAATATAAAAGTGCCGCAAGTGAATAAACATCTGTTCTTTCATCAATCTCTACTTTTTCTGAATAAATCTCAATCGGCGAATATCCTTCCGAAACCTTAACAAACTCAACTTTTTCCTTCTTTTTTAAGCTCGCTCCAAAATCAATAATCCTAATATTTCCCCTAATATCAATCAAAATATTAGAAGGCTTCAAATCACAATGAATAATTCCCTTTTTATGAATTTTACAAACTACTTCTGCAATTTTAAAGAATATTTCCAAAATATGATTTATCCTCAATTTTCCATTTTTTATCCGATTTTCCAAAATATATTTTTTCAAGGTAACTCCACGAAAATATTCAGTAACAATATAATTTGTCCTATTTTCACTAAAAAAATCCACAAGTTTAACAACATCATTCACAAATCTCTGTTTCCTCCTTTTAGATTTTTTCAAAAATTTCTCCAAAATACATTTCTCTTTCCAAAAACATTCTTTCAGCCGTTCAAAATCTTTCTTATACTTTTCCGTAAAAACCTCTTTGCCATTTCTCATAACAATTTCGGAAGGATAACATTCTTTAATAATTACTTTTTCCCCTTGTCTATCTTCACACATATAAATATTGGAAAAATCACTTTTAGCTACATAATTTAAAATTTTATACTTCCCATTCAATATTGTTCCCTTTAATAAAAAATCCATTCTTCTTTTCCCTTTTAAATTCTCTATTTTTCACAAAATTATTCCCATTCCTATCACGCCCAAGAACTTCCCATTTTTTCTCAATTTCCTTTTCAAGTTGTGAAATTCCATTACTTTTTACCTTATAATATTTCTTAAAATTTCTATTATCTGCATTCAGATTTTTTCTATTATATTTTTTATTTTTAGAACTTTTCTTTTTTATTCTTGAATTATTTAATTTTTCAGCCCTTTTTACTTTACTTTCTTTATTATTTTCAGTTATCTGTAAATTTTCCATATCTTTATTTTTTATTTCTTCATTCCCAGTTTCTTCCTTTTGATATTCAACTAAATTACGATTCCCAGCGGATTCTTTAACTTCAACTTTAACATTTCCCAAATTTTCCAGCTCAATTTTACTCTTTTCTATTTCTGCTTTTACATATAGCCTGCTTTCTAATAAATTTGCTTTTTCTCCAATCTTTTTAGCCATCACATTTTCAGTATTTCCGTTTTTTCTGTTTTCAAAATAACCTTTTTGAATATTTTTTCCCACAGAAACAAATAAAAATATAAACATTGCAACTAAAAACATATATTTTACAGCCATTTCACACTTTTGATTTTTCTCATTAATCTCGTTTCCTAACAATTTATAATTCTTTTCCATTTCAATATCTTCAACAAAAATCGACAAAAATGGTATCACTTTTCCCAATTTTTTCTCACTAGCCTTTATCTGTTCACTTAAATTCTGCTCGACATTTAATTTACTTTTCCTATCAACATAAACCTCCTCAATTTCACTCTCATTAACAACTTTCCAAAATTCAGAATTCCCAGCCAGCAAATAATCATGTTTTTTCAGTCTTATTTTTTTGACTTGCTCACCACCTATCTTTTCCACAATTCTATTTTCCCTATACAAAACAAGTTCAGTTTTCCCCATATTTTCAACAATCATATTATTTTTTTCAATAATAATAACAATTTGTGAATAAAAATTTTTTAAATCAAAATCTTTTTCAGCTTTATGAAATTTATATAATTTTGTTTTCTCAAAAACCACTTTATCAATGGAAGATTGTATCATCTGTTTTATGTTTTCTAGCGAAAATTCATTATTTTCCAAATATTTTTCAATAATTTTATGAACTCCAATTTTTGCTAAATTTGTCTTATCAATTTTCTTATTTTCAACATTACTTTTTTCAATTTTTTTAGATATTTCTGACTTTTCCTGCATTTTTTCATTTGTCTTTTCATCAAAGTCAGCAATACACCATATTCCTTTGCTTCCATTTGGAATATATGCCGAATAAGTGTTTTTTTCAGCAATTTGCGCATATTCCTTAAAAAAGAAAGTATTTAATTTTATTTTTTTTATCATTTTCCCTCCTTTCTTTTAAAAAACTTTCCAAAACTGCCACCATTTTTTACTCGCCTTTTTCTCAGCCTTTTTCAGTTTTTTTTCAATTTCCCCTATTTCATTTTGCTTAGCGTTGCTTTTTTCCAGCTTTTCCTTTGCCTGCGTAAATTTTTCCACAGCTTCCTTCCATTTTTTATTCTTAAAATCCTCTTCTGCTTTTTTCTTTAGCAAATATCCCTCACTTTTTTCAATTTTTTTATTCAAATCTTGAATTTTAGACATCTGATTTCCAAAATTTCCATCTGCATTCACCTCTTCCAGAAGTTTCTTCGTTTCCTCATATTTTGAAATACTTTCTTCAAATCTTTCATTTATAGCCAGCTGATCAGCCTGCGTTTCCAGATTTGACGCATTTTCCATTTTTCTTGTTATTTCTTCACGTCTTTGCCGCTCCCGCTCCATTTCTTCCTGCTGTGCCTTGATTTCAGCTTCTTTTATCTGCAGTTGCTGCTCCATCTGTATTTCCTGCTGCCTTAACCTTTCCGAATATTCCATTTCCTGTGTTTTCAACTTTTCAGCATTCTGGCTCTCAAATTTAATAAATTCCTGTGCCTGGCTTATGTATTTGTCGACGGTATTTGCATTATTCGTATCTTTCATCTTCTGATAAATATTTTTAGCCTGCGTTAGAATATTTATTGCTTGTGCTGGATTATTGACAGTTATTTGCGAAAGCCCTTCCTGAACGAGATTATTGGCAGTCTGTAAATCAGCGTTTTGCTGAGAATTAAGTTCCTGTATCTTATTGTCAATTTCTTCCACTTTCACAGTATCTCCAAGCGTCTGGTACATCTGTCGTGCCTGATAATACGCTTCTTTTGAAGAATTAATATTGCTTTGTGCCAGCGAATCCCCTTTATTTTCAGCAAGCATTGCCCCATTATACGCTGTTTTTTCCTTATCCGTTATTTCCTCCAGCTTTTTCTCAACTTGCGAAACATAATCTGCCCTTCCATTTGCCAAATACATATCAGCCGCATTTTTATAGCTAACTTTTGCCAAATTGTAGCTTCCTTCATTAACTGCCGCATCTCCAGCAACCTCCAGAGCCTTGGCTTCCTTTAATTTCACGGTTGAATTTATCCGTGAATCCAATGTAGTTAAAATCTCTTCCGTGTTCAGCTCGTCACGTTTATAACTGTTGTCATTCAGGTTATACTTAGCCTGCTGATATTTTACGTTCGCCTCGTCATAATTCCCGCTGTTAAACATCTCATTTCCCTCACTAATATCCGAAAATGCCTTTTTAATCTTCTCAGTTTCTCCAATTTTCTTATTTATCTCATCAATTTTCTTACTTGCATCAGCTCTCTTTTTCTCAGCATTCGTAAGAAATCCTATTATACCCTTGCTTTTTGGCTTTAATTTTTCATACTCTCCAATTTCAAGTTTCAAATTATCAATTGAATTATTAAAATTTTTCTTTAAGATCTCCTCATCCGCCAATTTTTCATACTGCGTTGCCGCCTGCAGAATACCGTTTCGCCTTTTTACATTCCAAATTACAACAAACAAAATAATTACAGCAATAATGAGCATTACAAGTATTATTTTTTTTATAAGTTTGCTTTTATCCTTTTCCATCGGCTCTGGACTTGCTACAGCACTCACTTCTACCTGTGCAATCGTATAATTTTCAATATTATCCCTAAGCGAAGCAAGTATCCGTTTTTCCAATGAATTTAACCATTGCTTCTTATCCTCAAATCTGGATAAATCATTTTCCATATCATGCTCATCAATATTTTCCCAGAATCCTACAGTCGTCAAGCAAAAAACATCTTTTTCCATAAGTTCTACAGGTTTTTTTATAATATTTGGCTTAATTTTCCCAAAATCCCCAATTGCCTGCAGCAAATCATTTCTTTGCCTGTGAAATCTCATATCCGATATATTCAATGCCTCTTCGTCCACCAAAAGCTGTGCTATCGTGTCATCTCTACTTTGAGAAATGATATATCCGCCTCTAATATGATAAAACCTTGTATTTCCGATATTTCCATATAAAATTGAATTATAATTACTTATAATGATTAAAAGAGAAGTGTGCATAAGAGAATATTTCTGAGTTTCTTCCTGTTTTTCCTTAACTTTCAGATTGGCATAATCCATCATTTCCTTTATTACATCATAGTTAAATCGTGGACGTAGCATAAAATATTCAATAGCAGATTCCACAGCAATCCTTGCCGCAACTTTTGCCCCTTCTTCCTCATCAAATCCATCTGCCACAGCCCAAATTGCATAATTATCCAGCAAAACATACCCAAAATAATCGTTATTTTCAACCTTCGTCCCAGCCTCACTCAAAAATTCCGTAATAAATTTTGCCTCATCTTTCCTCATTTCTCAATTTCTCCCTCTATTTTTTATTAATTCAACTTTATAAAATATATTTTTATACTATTCCCCATTAAAAAGGTTAATATCTAATAAATTTTGAATTGTATTCTATTTTCTAATAAGATTTAGTATTAGATTATTTTGTTCAATAACAGTTTTTCTTATTTTATATTATATTTTTTCTTTTATTTTCGTAGGATTGCTCATCGCCGCAAATCCTTATCTTACAGTAAAGATTTATATCTTTTGTTAGAAAAGTTTGTAATAAATTTTTTATTTAAATTGAGTTTAGTATAAATTTATTAAATCTGTTCATAATCTTCAATTTTTACTTCTAAATCATTATTTTTATTCTGAAAATTCGTATTTTTCACAATTTTTTCATCATTTAAATTTTCATATTTTCTTTTCACGCTTTCCTCTCTCGATTTTTCCTTTTCCCAGTCAAAATAATCTCCGCACAAATTCACAAATACAAACTTGCTTTCCCCCATTTCCACTACTGAATATGCCCGTAATTCTACTGTGTTGTAAACTGCTTCTCCATTTAGATAAATTAATCCATTAGAATCTCCGGGAGTTAGCATAAATTTTCGCTGTTTGGGATTATAGCTTATTGAACAATGGTTTTTTCTAGAAATCATAGTATCTCCTAAAATTTGTATATCCATATTTTCTCCACGCCCAACAAAGTTACGTTCACTCACAATCCTGTAGTCTTTTCCCTTATCATGCCCTTCAATACACGTAAGCCAGCCTACGACTGGATCTACGGTGCTATCTTTAGACCAGTAGGCTGTTGTTCTGTCTTCATCCTTCATTTCTTCAACCAGATTAATTTTGTCATCCAGATTTTCTGTTTCCAGCCCTTCTGATTTGCAGTAAGGACATAAGCTGTATCTTGAAACATCGTATATATGCCCATTTTTACATCTATCCAATTTCATTTTAAAATTTTCCTTTCTTTTTTCATTTTATAAATTTATAGATTTATTTTAATAATATTTTTGTAGTCGCTAAATAAATTATGTCTCCTGATTCCACTTTTACTGGTATATTTTTTTTCAGTTTTATTTTCCGTTTATCTAAACTTCTTTCAATTCCGCTTCCATTTTGTGAGCCTAAATCCTCATAATACCAGATTCCATTGACACGATTTAAAATTCCATGAACCCTGCTGACTAAATTTGAATAAATTCCTTCACTTACATCTATATCTACCCTGTTTCTTGGCGATTGTTTCCCAATAAGAAGCGATGTTGCCCTCCCAATTTTCCAAATTTTCATATCATAATCTTCTGAATCCTTCAAAAATATATGCTCAATCTGCTTTTTCTCCAAGTCCTCAATTTCCTTTACCCTTTCTAAAAATACATTATGCTCCCTTTCCCTCTCATTTTTTATATTTTTGATTTCCTCCTCAACTTTCACCTTTTCAAAAAATCTTTCCACAATAAGAAGGTAAAGTGTAACTCCAATATAAATAAAAATTGAAAAATAGAGACTTTTAGTAGAATATCCTGAAAAATGCACAAAAATGAATGTAAATATTAAAACTGTCATTATCAAAATATTTTTTATATTTAAAAATTTGTAACTTTTTTGATTTTTTACATTCAATTTCCGTTTTTCATATTTTTTAATTCCCTTTTCTACACTAATTTTACTCATTTCATCGTTAATTTTTCCATTTTCTCTATTTTTTCCAAGCCGTGCCACACTTCTAAGCCGTTCCAGCCTGTAAATGCTTCCACGCCCAAGCGGACGCCTAAAAATATTTTTCCAATTTGTAAAACTTCTTCTGATTCCCCACAACATTTCTAATTTCCCCTTCTTACTTTTTCTCTTTCATATCAAAAAAACTCTCAAACCTGCTTTTCACACTTTCCTTCTCATCTTTTGCTTTATTCTTTATCATTTTATCTAGCCCAAAACTATTTTCAAACATTCCTTTCATTTCGGCCGCACTTTTAAAAAATTCTTTTCCAAAACTAAAATTATTTTCAGAATATTTATTTTTAAAATTTTCCTTATCATTTTTCTTTTTTGTATGATTATTCTCATTTTCTCTTTTATAATCATACTCTTTCCGTTTTTCCCCATTTGAAAGTACTTCATAAGCCTCTGTTATTTCTCGAAATTTTTTTACAGCCCTTTTATCTCCTGCGTTTCTATCGGGATGATATTTCATTGCCAATTTTCTATATTGCTTTTTTATTTTCAAAATATCTGCATTTTCAGACACTTCCAGTATTTTATAATAATCCATTCCCCTTCCTTTTCTTAATTAGATTTTAATTTTAACTTATAATACTACATTTTTATATTTTTGTCAATTATTTTTTAATTTTAATTTAACTAATATTATAAAAATAAAAATTAAATTTCACAAAAAAGACACAAAATTTACATAATTTTGACAAAATTAAATGATACTATATACTTGTCAAGAGAAAATAGAAAAAATAAATTTGAATGGAGATGGTTAAATATGAATATAAAAAACACCTTTAAGAAAATGGTTGCAATTCTAGGAATTATTGGAATTTCAATAGTCTCTTTTGCAGTACCTCCTAAGCATCCAAAGCCAAAACCAAAAATAACGGTTGTTCAATCAAAAAGAAAAACGATAAACAAAAAGCCAACAAAAAAACAAACAATAAATCCTCAAGAAAAAAGAAACACTAAAAAACCTAGTATAAAACAAAATAAAAGACATTAATTTATACTACTAAAACTTTAAACAAGCTAAGTTAAAAAGACACTAAACTCCTTTATAGTAATTAAAACTTTTAATTTAAGCTTTAATACATGGTATTACTATGTTATCCAATTTAAAATTATGAAAAAGCAGTCAATGTTATTAATTTGGCTGCATATTTTATTTTTAATAAAATTTTATCTTCTTTTAGAAAAAAGTTCTTGAAATTATAAAAAAAAAATGATAATATATATTGCTAAAATGGGATTGGAAAATTTTAGACTTAAAATTTTTATTGGTCAACTGCTTTATAGAAAATCAAAATATAACTTACAATTTGAAAGATCTATAAAAAACTGCTAAATACAATTTTAGCATTATAAATAATGCTGAAGGGAGGTAATAAATGAAGAAAAAATTAAAAAATAACAGTTTTTTAATTCCATCTTTCTTAGCGGGTGTAACAGGATTAAGTTATGAAAAAACTGTACATTCCTCAAATATTGATTCGTCAATACAAACTTCTAATTTTAATAATTTAAAAAATAAAACCATATCAAGTGTAGAAAGTAATTTTAATTTTTCTAAAAATGATGAAATTTTTGATATTATAAAAAATAATTTAAAAAATGAAAATGAATTTAAAGTTGATTTTGGCTATACTGGTGATATTCATAAAAGTAAAGTTACAAATACTTATTCTTCTAATCATGATTTCCTTAGTACACCAGACTCTGAAAATTATGAATATGAAACAACAATTCCTTACGTTATAATCAATCCTGACAACGGTCCATCTGACAAGGCTGATTATAACTATGTTGTTCAAATCAAAAAAAATAAAGAACTGGGAATCAAAAATCTCGGATACGTAACTACAAACGAATATACTAAATGCATAAAGCAAGTGTATTCTGAAATTGACAAATATATACAATTTTATGGTTCTGATAATATTTCAGGAATTTTCTTTGATGAAATATCATCTGGAAAAAACCCTCTAGAGGTCAAATATATGGCACAATTATACAATTATGTCAAAACAAAGTATCCTGATTCAATGGTTGTTGCAAATCCTGGCGTAAGTATTACAGATGAAATGTCAAATTATTCTGATTTATGGCTAACAAGCGAAGTATCGGCAGATACTTACATCAACTACTGGACTCCTAGAAATTACAATTTTGAAAGTAATCCTGAAAATGCAAATCGTATTGTTCATGTCATTCATTCTGCAACCCCAGATCAGTACGAAACTCTTTTAAAACTCTCAAAAGAACGCAATGCAGGATTTCTAATGATAACAACAAATATGCCAAATATCCCTTATGATGACTTACCACAAAATGTTGAAAATTTAATATTATCAATAAATAACTCAACATCACACGTTCTTTCAAATACTAATAATAATTTGGAAAAAAAATTAACTTCTGGAATTGAAACAATCAAATTATCACAAAATACAGCAGAAAATGTTGAAATTAATTCCGTTTCTTTCAAGTTAAGAATACCTAAAAAATATAATATTACTGGAAACTTGTATCTTTCAAGTCTTGACTTATGGAATCTTTTAAATAATCATTACAAAAATTATTCAAAAAATAAATTTGACAATAATTTTGATTTTGGATTTAATATTTTTGATGAATTTTTAAGCGATATTTCGCACAATATAATGGATAAATTTGGAAATTTTAAAATTACTCTAAGAAAAAAATGGAATACATAATAAATACATTAAAAAATTAAAAGTACCATAATTAAGACTATAATTTACGTATTCAATAAGAATCTTTTAAAAATTCTAAAATTTTTGAAAAACACACAAAAATAAATATTTAAAAATTTATACATACTATAATTTAAGACTGTCTCATGATATCAATTTTATGACACAGTCTATTTTTTTGACATAATATCATAATCAAATAACAAATCTATTATGTATTAAAAATAAATAGACACAAATATAACATACTCTTACAAGCGACCAAAAATACCTATAACGTCTGTAATATAAGTTTTGTATATTAATTAAAAATATTGGATTCTAATCCTTGTAAAAAAAATTTTAATAGATTAATTATTTATATAAAATTTACTCTAAATTTATTTTACAATAGTTAATAAATAAAACCTAAATAAACATCAAAATTTAAGAATGTATAATATATATAAAAAGTTAAAGAATCAAACTAAAATATAGAAAAGTTGAAATGAAAGAAGTCTATTTTTGAATATTTTTAACAAAAAAAATGGCGTCCCCGGTTGGACTCGAACCAACGACCCTCTGATTAACAGTCAGATGCTCTAACCGGCTGAGCTACGGAGACACACAAAAGAAAAAAGTTTGGCAACTACCTATTTTCCCGGGACGAATCCAAGTATCGTAGGCGTAAACAGACTTAACTGCCGGGTTCGAAATGTAACCGGGTGTATCCCTGCTGCTAACATCACCAAACTTTAAAAACTAAATTGTCAAGTTAAGACAATGAGAAATAAATAGTAGTAGTAAAAGATTAATTAAAAAGCAGATGTAATATTAGTACCAGTCAGCTGAATGCATTGCTGCACTTACACCTCTGGCCTATCAACCATGTGTTCTCCATGGATACTGCGAATACTCATCTCAAAGTCGGTTTCTCGCTTAGATGCTTTCAGCGATTATCCGTTCCAGACGTGACTACCCAGCCATGCCACTGGCGTGACAACTGGTACATCAGAGGTCTGTCCAACCCGGTCCTCTCGTACTAAGGTCAGATCTTTTCAGTATTCAAGCGCCTGCAGTGGATAGGGACCGAACTGTCTCACGACGTTCTGAACCCAGCTCGCGTGCCTCTTTAATGGGCGAACAGCCCAACCCTTGGGACCTTCTCCAGCCCCAGGATGAGACGAGCCGACATCGAGGTGCCAAACACTTCCGTCGATATGGACTCTTGGGAAGTATCAGCCTGTTATCCCCGGGGTAGCTTTTATCCGTTGAGCGACGGTCCTTCCATACGGAACCGCCGGATCACTAACTCCTACTTTCGTACCTGCTCGACCCGTCAGTCTTGCAGTCAAGCTCCCTTATGCGTTTGCACTCTTAGGCTGATTTCCATCCAGCCTGAGGGAACCTTTGAACGCCTCCGTTACTCTTTGGGAGGCGACCGCCCCAGTCAAACTGCCCATCTAGCACTGTCTCCGTTACCAGATTAGAATTTCAACGGCATATGGTTGGTATTCCAACGACGACTCTGTTAAAACTGACGCCTTAACTTCACAGTCTCCCAACTATCCTATACACACACAGCCAAAACCCAATGCCAAACTACAGTAAAGCTCCACGGGGTCTTTCCGTCCTACTGCAGGTAGTCGGTATCTTCACCGACATTACAACTTCACCAGGTCTCCAGCCAAGACAGCTCCCAAATCATTTCACCATTCGTGCAGGTCGGAACTTACCCGACAAGGAATTTCGCTACCTTAGGACCGTTATAGTTACGGCCGCCGTTCACCGGGGCTTCAATTCGAATCTCTCAATCCTCCTCTTAACCTTCCGGCACTGGGCAGGTGTCAGCCCATATACGTCGCCTTTCAGCTTAGCATAGACCTGTGTTTTTGGTAAACAGTTGCTTGGGACTCTTCACTGCGGCCTGTTTCCCCTTGAGGTGTTTCTCCTCTCAAGTATATCAGGCACCCCTTCTCCCGAAGTTACGGGGCTATTTTGCAGAGTTCCTTAGCTAGAGTTATCCTGTCGGCCTTAAGTTTCTCACTCTGTCCACCTGTGTCGGTTTACAGTACGGGCACTATTTCTCATCGATAGAAGTTTTTCTCGGCAGTGTAGGATCTGTGACTTATGCTAATGCACTTCCCCATCAGGTCTCACATTTAGACACGCGGATTTTCCTGCGTGTCCATGCTACGCCCTTAGAAAGACTATTCCGTCAGTCTTCTCACATACCTTCCTGCGTCACTCCGTCTCTCAAGCGATAATAGTGGTACAGGAATATTAACCTGTTTTCCATTCGCCATCACAATTTTGCTTATGCTTAGGTCCCGACTTCCCCAGGGCGGACAAACCTTCCCCTGGAAACCTTGGACTTCCGGCCGGCGGGATTCTCGCCCGCCTTCTCGCTACTCATTCCTGCATTCTCACTTCTGATACCTCCAGAATGGCCTTACGGCATTCCTTCAACGGCCTACAGAACGCTCTCCTACCAGGCGTGTAAACACGCCTCCGCAGCTTCGGTTTATGTCTTAGCCCCGTTACATCTTCGGCGCAGATACTCTCGACCAGTGAGCTATTACGCACTCTTTTAAGGTATGGCTGCTTCTAAGCCAACCTCCTGGTTGTCTGTGAATATCCACCTCCTTTCCCACTTAGACATAATTAGGGACCTTAGCTGGCGGTCTGGGCTGTTCCCCTCTCGTCCGCGGACCTTGTCATCCGCGGACTCACTCCTGACTATTAATATATGGTATTCGAAGTTTGCTTGATTTCGGTAAGCAGTACGCCCCCTAGACCATACAGAGCTCTACCCCCACATATCTTAACGTCAAGGCTGCACCTAAATGCATTTCGGAGAGAACGAGCTATCTCCTAGTTCGATTGGCTTTTCACCCCTAGACCTGCCTCATCTCCCAACTTTTCAACGGCGGTGAGTTCGGCCCTCCACTGAGTCTTACCTCAGCTTCAGCCTGGACAGGCCTAGATCACTAGGTTTCGCGTCTATGACTAGCGACTTAACGCCCTATTAAGACTCGGTTTCCCTTCGGCTCCACTTTATTAACCTTGCCACTAATCATAACTCGCAGGATGATTAACCAAAATCCACGCAGTCACACATAAAGTGCTCCTACCGTTTGTAAGCACACGGTTTCAAATTCTATTTCACTCCCTTGCTCAGGGTTCTTTTCACCTTTCCCTCACGGTACTCTTCACTATCGGTCAACAACAGTATTTAGCCTTGCGTGATATGGTCCACGCTGATTCACGCCAGATTCCTCGTGCCTGACGCTACTCGGGTGCTTCCAGTCACTATATGTATTTTATGTTCTACAGGACTATCACCTTCTTTGGTTCAGCTTCCCAGCTGATTCTACTTACATACATACAGTTTAAACATTATGACAATCCGTTAATGGAAGTCCCACAACCCCGTGCCAGCAATGCTGTCCGCTTGGCACTGGCACGGTTTAGGCTTTTCCCCGTTCGCTCGCCGCTACTTAGGGAATCGTTTTTACTTTCTTTTCCTCCCGTTACTTAGATGTTTCAGTTCACGGGCTTACCGTTTTCACGCATGTCCTCCAGACATGCAGGTTTTCCCATTCGGAAATCTGGGGATTAACGATTATGTGCATCTTCTCCCAGCTTATCGCAGCTTATCACGTCCTTCATCGGCTGTTGTTGCCTAGGCATCCTCCGTGTGCCCTTATTAGCTTTTTATCCAGAATAACTTTTACTCTAGTTTCATTGTAATCTTTTACCTACTATTCATTTCCCATTGTCCTAAATATTAATTGGTGGAGATAAGCGGGTTCGAACCGCTGACCTCTGCCTTGCAAGGGCAGCGCTCTCCCAACTGAGCTATATCCCCAAGACATAATATGGTGGGCATGGCTGGACTCGAACCAGCGACCCCTGCGTTATCAGCACAGTGCTCTAACCACCTGAGCTACACGCCCATAAGATATATGAAGAAGCAGTGTAATGAATTAACTCCTTAGAAAGGAGGTGATCCATCCGCACCTTCCGGTACGGATACCTTGTTACGACTTCACCCCAATCACTATCCACACCTTAGATGCCTTCCTCCTTACGGTTAGACCGGCAGCTTCAGGTGCAAACAACTCTCGTGGTGTGACGGGCGGTGTGTACAAGACCCGAGAACGTATTCACCGCAGCATTGCTGATCTGCGATTACTAGCGATTCCAGCTTCATGAAGTCGAGTTGCAGACTTCAATCCGAACTTGGACCGGCTTTAAAGATTCGCTTGGCGTTGCCGCTTTGCAGCTCTCTGTACCGGCCATTGTAGCACGTGTGTAGCCCAGATCATAAGGGGCATGATGACTTGACGTCATCCCCACCTTCCTCCTGCTCTTCGCAGGCAGTCTCGCTAGAGTCCCCAACTTAATGATGGTAACTAACGATAGGGGTTGCGCTCGTTGCGGGACTTAACCCAACATCTCACGACACGAGCTGTCGACAGCCATGCACCACCTGTCTCTACGTTCCCGAAGGCACTGCCTGTTCTCACAGGCATTCGTAGGATGTCAAGATCTGGTAAGGTTCCTCGCGTTGCGTCGAATTAAACCACATGCTCCACCGCTTGTGCGGGTCCCCGTCAATTCCTTTGAGTTTCAGCCTTGCGGCCGTACTCCCCAGGCGGATTACTTATCGCATTTGCTTCGGCACGGACACTCTTCATGCCCACACCCAGTAATCATCGTTTACAGCTAGGACTACCAGGGTATCTAATCCTGTTCGCTCCCCTAGCTTTCGCACTTCAGCGTCAGTTGCCGTCCAGTGAACTATCTTCATCATCGGCATTCCTGCACATATCTACGAATTTCACCTCTACTCGTGCAGTTCCGTCCACCTCTCCAGCACTCTAGCCAAACAGTTTCCAGGGCAGGCTTGCGGTTGAGCCGCAAGTTTTCACCCCAGACTTGTCTGGCCGCCTAGATGCCCTTTATGCCCAATAATTCCGGATAACGCTTGCGACATACGTATTACCGCGGCTGCTGGCACGTATTTAGCCGTCGCTTCTTCTGCAGGTACCGTCACTTTCTTCTTCCCTGCTGAAAGCACTTTACAATCCGAAAACCTTCTTCGTGCACACAGAATTGCTGGATCAGGGTTGCCCCCATTGTCCAATATTCCCCACTGCTGCCTCCCGTAGGAGTAAGGGCCGTATCTCAGTCCCCTTGTGGCCGTTCACCCTCTCAGGCCGGCTACCTATCATCGCCTTGGTGAGCCGTTACCTCACCAACAAGCTAATAGGACGCAAAGCTCTCCTGCAGCATCTCTTTTCATTGCCAGGCACATGCGTGCCGGCAATTGTATCAGGTGTTATCAGTCGTTTCCGTCTGTTATCCCTGTCTGCAGGGCAAGTTCTTTACGCGTTACTCACCCGTCCGCCTTGGCTAGGCTGTGCAAGCACAGATTTGCCAAAGACTTGCATGTGTTAAGCATTCTGTCAGCGTTCATCCTGAGCCAGGATCAAACTCTTCATTCAATATATTTTACATATATTTAAATTTCACCTTTATCTTGACGAGAATCTTGTTTTACAACAAGAGCTCTTGACTATTATTTATCTTTTACACATTATTGCTTCTTCTATTCTTATCTCAATTGTCCTGCGACACGATTTCGTATCGACAAGATATATATTATCATAACTGAATTTATTTGTCAACTACTTTTTTTCAAAAAATTTGTGTTTTTGAATATTTTTATTCGTAGTCTATTTTTTATTTCTTAGAAAGGTATTATTTTATATTAGTTTATTTCAAGATATTTATTTATTATTTCAATACTTTTTATATAATTTTCTGTAAGACTACTATTATTTTTGTAATATAATTGTATAAACTCTTGGCTATTTTGTTCAAGTAAGGATTGTAATATCTTATCATATTCAGAAGTTTTATATTTTGAGTTATCTTTTGAGTTTGATTTTTTTTCAATATATAGCAGAAGATCAAAATTGCTATGTTTAATAAAATCTTCTATTACTGGGTTTTTTGTATCATTTTGAATTATTGAAAATGTTTGTAAAGAAGAAAATTCTGTATCTATAAAAGTTAATTTATCAGCATTTTTGATAGATTCTAGTATTCTTCTATTGTGTTCATAAGCAATATTGCTGTAATCAGAGTACTGAATATTTTCTATGTGATTCTGCATTTCTTCTTTTATATACTCTTTTCGATATTCTTTTACATAAGTTGTGTTATAATAATTTGCTAATTTATGAGTTAAGTTAGTTTTTCCTGAATATTCCGAACCAATTATTGCTACTTTTAGGACAAAAAATTCTCTTACATATTTTGGAATAAAAAACCAGTTTTTATATGGATTTTTTCTTATTTCTGTTGCACTAATATGAAAATTGTTTCTATTTATGTCTATTAATTTAATTTCTAAATTTTTATTGAAAGTTTTTTCAAAATTGGGTAATGTCAAAAAATTATTTTTGTAATTTTCCACATCTTGAGTTTCATTTGTAAAAATTATGTCCACTTTAATTTTATTTTTTAAAAGTGTTTCCTGTACTCTTTCACTCCATAATTTCCAGCCATTGGGATAAAATGGTATGCCATCTTCCGCAAGATGTATTATTTTTATATTTTTTTGGTGTTTAAAAGTTTTTTCTGCAAATCTAATTCTATCTTTTACAGTTGGCATTTTTTTCATTTTTGAGTCTTCAAATAATTTTTTATCCCTGTCATCATCAGTACATACCACAACATATAAATTTTCTACGTAACCACTAGCTCTTTGAATAAAATCAACATGTCCAATATGAAGTGGATAAAACTTTCCAAATATTATTCCATTTTTTTGCATTTTTTATTTTATTCTCCTTTTTGAAGTAAATCTTATCTACTAAATTTTGATAAAATCTATTCTTCCATTTCTAAGATTTTTAAATTTTCAACATTATTATTAACTGTTTTTTCTTCAAATTTTGCATTCGAAATTTCTGTAAATCTTTTGCTTATTTTGTTTGAAGTTGTATTAATTTCTTTTACATCTTTAGAAACTTTTTCGATATCTTTTTGTAAATTATCCCAGCGAGTACGGTATCTTGTAAACTCAACATTCAATTTTTCGAGTTCCTGCTGAATTATATTTGCATATTTGTCACGTTCTAAGTTTGTCATCATAACCTGAATTACTGTCAATACTGAAATTAAAGTTGTTGGCGATGCTATACGTACGTTTTTTTTGTAAGCATACTCTATTATATCTGTGTGGTAAGCGTTTATTTCAGCAAAAATTGCTTCGGCTGGAAGAAATAATATTGCCTGTTCACTCGTTTCATTTTTTATTATATATTTGGAAGAAATTGCATCTATATGTTTTTTCAAATCACTAACAAAATCTTTCCGAGCATTTTCTCTTTCAATTTGAGATAAATCATTATTATACATTTTTCTATAATTTTCCAACGGAAATTTTGAGTCAACTGCGATATTTCCAAGTGGTTCTGGCGTGAAAATAATAGAATCAACAATGGTTCCGTTTGAAAGTTTGTATTGCTTTTGGTAAAGTTTATCATTTTTTTCTCCAAAAACTGAAGATAATATTTGGTAAAGTTGAATTTCACCAAAAATTCCACGGCTTTTTTTATCTGTTAAAATATCTTGAAGTGAAACCACATTGCTTGACAATGCTTCAATTTTTTTCTGTGCTTCATCGATTTTACTCAGACGTTCTAACACGTTTCCAAAAGTTTTTGTTGTCTCCTCAAACCCTTTTGATAAACGTTCTTCCACTTTCATATTCATTACATCAAGTCTATTTTCAATTTTTTGACTTAATTTTTCAAAATTTTCATTTATATTTTTTGTAAGTCCATCTTTAAATTCGTTTATATTTTTTGTCAAATTCTGATTATTTTCAGTCATTACACCTGTCAACGCTGTATTATTTTCATTTAAACGAACTGACAGCTTTTGAATGTTATTATTCATGCTGGAAGTTAAAAGTTGGCTATTTTCAGTATGATTTTTAGATAACAACTGATTATTATCGTTCATTGTACCACTTAAATTTTGTCCCAGCTGATTAAACCTTAAAAGTAATTTTTCATTATTTTCAGATAATTTATTTTGTAAGTTATTTATGCCTTCAAGCAAGTTATTTTTTGCATTTAGGCTTATTGTTTTTTCAATTTCATCAAATTTTTTCTTATTTTCCTCAAAATTTTGCTGATTATTTTCGTTAATCTGATTTAACAGCATTTTTTCTTCATTTTCAATGTTTTTCTTATTAAGAAAAATAATTGTTCCAACAACTGTAACAATGTTTATTATCACGATAATTATTACTACTGTTATCATTTCTATTCCTCATTTCTAATTAAAAGAATTTCCAAGTTCCATCTTCGTATCTGACTCTTTTTTGAGTATCTTGAGAATTATTATCTTCTGATTGAGAAGTTTGAACTTCTGATTCCCGGTTAATTTTTTCTTTTCTTATTATTTTTGGAGAATCTTTTATTTGTAAATTTTCATTTTTTTGTTTTGAAATTTGAAAATCTATTGTTAATTCTTCGGGATTTCTTGGTTTTATTGTATTTTGAAAATTTTCTGGCTGTTCTGATTCTGAAAAATATGTTTCCTCTTTTTCAGGAGAATTTTCAAATTCAGGATCAGGGTTTTCTATTTTTTTCATTGCCAATTTTTCCCTTATTTTTTCAAGAAGTTTTTTGTCTTCTTCGTTCAAATTATCAAAAATATTTTCATAATATTCAATATTCTTTGTATCGAATTTTTTCATAAATTCTCTGATTGTTATGGATTCTGGGCTATACGCAACTTGATATTGGCTGTCTGAATTTTTATCATAAAAAACTTCATTAATAAATCCCATTTTTTCCAAATCAGACAAAATTTCTTTCACAAAAAAAACTTCCATACCTAGCCTATCAGTTAATTTTTGATACGTAAAAGACTCTTTTTTTTCAACAAAATTTTTGATAATTAAAGATAAAATTAAAATTCCAGCTTCCCTTTTTACTTTGATTGGCATTTCAATTTTTTCGCTGTATAAAAATTCATCGGATGTTTGAATTGAAAAAGCTATTTGCGCTCCAAGCAAAATTGTTACCCAAACATATTGTACCCATATTAGGAAAATAGGTATTAAAGCCAAACTTCCGTAAATTATATTGTATCTCGTAATTGACGACTGTAATAATAAGAACAGCAATTTCCATCCAAAAGTAAGTAATGTTGTTACAATTCCTGCATAAACTGCTGGTTTTATTTTTACGTTTGTATTTGGAATTACATAAAATAAATAACTGAACAAAATAATGTATGTCGCAGGCCCGAATAATCCAATAAATAAGTTCATAATTACTGCATTCCCTGAAAAATGTTTGGATATTTCCTCAACTGCAACCGAATTTAAGGCTGATAGCAAAACAAAAAATATTGGTCCTAAAAATATAATTGCAATATAGTCAATAACTCTTCTTGTAATTGATCTTTTCTTATTAATTTTCCATATTTTATTAAAGGAATTTTCAAGCATTATTAAAACTTTTACTGCTGAATAAATTAAAATAACAATTCCTACTCCAGTTAATATACTACTTTCTGTAGACAAAAGAAGTCTTTGAGCAACATCCACAATTACCCTTAAAAAACTGTTATTTCCTGGCCATAATTCAAAAAATTTCTGTATGAATATTTTATCCAGCCCAAATCCCTTTGTGATTCCTAACACAAGAGCAACTACTGGAAAAATGGCAAGAAGTGAGTAGTAGGTTAAAGAAATCGCAAGTATTTGCGTTTCACCATCACGATAATTTCGATAAATTAAGTAAATCATTCTTTTTATTTCGGATATTTTTCTTTTAAATCCGTTTTCTTTTACTTCTTTTTTTTGTTTTTGAAAATTTTTCTTTTCTTTCATAAACTTTCTCCATTTTCTTTTTTATTTTTTTATTAAAATGTATCTAAATAGTATAAACAAATATATTTATGCATATTCTTTTTATAAAATAAATTTATCCAAAATTAAAATATTCACGTTCATCAAAAATTTCATTCATAATTTCATCATAGTTTTCAATTTTTGCCTCTTCTGCCAGCACATCTTCCAGCTTAGGATTTGTAACAGGATGTTTTGGAGCAAAAATTACGCATGAATCCTCGTATGGCTCAATGGATTTTTCATAAGTTTCTATTTCTTTTGCAATTTCAATTATTTCTGTCTTATCCATTCCAATAAGAGGTCTAAATACTGGCAATTTTTCTACAGAAGCATTTGTACAAGTAAGCCCTCCCATCGTCTGTGACGCTACCTGTCCAAGACTTTCCCCTGTAATTAAAGCATGATACTGCATAGTATTCGACAATCTTTCAGCTAGACGCATCATAGCCCGTCTTGTTAAAATTGTAGCCAAATCTTTTTTTGTCTGCGTATTTATCGCTTCCTGTATTTTTAATATATTTAAAGAATAAAGTCTTGTTTTACCAATGTAAAGCGATAAAATATCAGTTAGTTCCTTTACTTTTTCAAGAGCCTGCTGGCTTGTAAACGGGAAACTGTGGAATGTTATAAAATTTAAACGCATTCCTCTTTTTGCCATCATAAACGAAGCAACTGGGCTGTCTATTCCACCTGATAAAAGAACAAGTCCTTTTCCTGTTGAACCAAGCGGAAGTCCGCCATAAGTTTTTATTCTATCCGTATAAATATAAGCATTTTTTCTAATGTCAACATTTATCATAACATCAGGATCTTTCATTTTAACTTTTTCAAAAGGACTGTTTACGAGTACATGCCCTCCCAGTTCACGTGCATATTCCATAGATTTCTTCTCAAATCCCTTGTTACTACGATTAACCGTTATTTTAAAAGTTCTAGCTCCATTTTCATAGGCATAGTTTGCAAATTCTAATACTTTTTGCTTTATAAATTCATCATTTCTTTCAACTTTTGCCGATTGATTAAGACCCACTATTCCAAAAACTTTTTTTAGCTTGTCTGTAACCTCATCCAAATTTTCAGGATTTATTAAAACATATAATTTTGATAAATCATCAAATAACTGATAATCAAATCCTTTTAACACCTTATTAATCTTATTTCGCAATTTCTTTTCAAATTGCCCCCTGTTTTTACCTTTTAGTGACAACTCTCCATAAGAAAGCCCTATTGCATTCAATAACTTTTTATCAGTATAATTGCTCATCTTTTTCCTTTCTGTTTTTTATATAAAAAATATTATCTCATTTTCCTAATTCTTTCCACACTTTCCTTCAGTCGTTTCACAACTTCATCAATTTCCTTTTCTGTATTATCCTTTGAAAAACTGAACCTTATTGCTCCATCCAGTTCTGATTGAGTAAGTCCCATAACTTCAAGTATTCTGCTATTCCCTTTTTTCGATGAACAGGCTGAGCCTGTAGAAACATAAATTTGATACATTCCTAGAAAATGTGTCAGCACCTCACCTTTTGTACCGTTAAACGACACATTCAATACTTTAGGACTTGACTTTTCAATGCTAAGCAAAGAATTAAATTTTATATTTGTAATTTCCTCAGAGATTTTATTTGCAAGCATTTCTTTTAACTTTTGTGAATGCTCCATTTCGTTTTTTTCCTCTTTTATCAAAATCTCTACAGCTTTTGCAAAAGCCAAAATTAATTCTGTCGGCATAGTCCTTTTCACAATACCGTTTTCAGCATTTGATCCATAAACTATATTTGTAATTTTGACACGTTTGTTCACATAGATTGCTCCGATTCCCTTTGGTGCGTGAATTTTATGTCCGCTTATCGTTATTGCATCCACAGGAATTTTATCAAATTTTATGTTTGTACAGCCTAATGCTTGTACAAAATCAGTATGAAAATATGTATCACTGTTTTTCATTTTGATAATTTTTGAAATTTGCTCCAAATTTTGAATCGCCCCAGTTTCACTATTCACTGCTCCAACCGAAACTATTACCGTGTCTTCCCTAATCGTATTTTCAAGTTCTTCAAGATCTATAAAACCATCTTTATCCACATTTAGATAATCCACTTCAAAGCCCAGATTCTCATAATGCTTAAACACTTCGTAGACTGAAGGATGTTCAATCTTTGTTGTAATCAGATGTTTTTTTATTCGTGAATTTGCATTGATAATTCCTTGCAATACAAGGTTATTTCCATCTCCGCCACCTGCTGTAAAGTAAATTCTGTCAGCTTCAACTTTTAAGTAATCAGACACTATCTTTTTAGCATTTTTTATCTTTAATAAAGTTTTATGGGAAAAATCATGAATTGCATCAGGATTTGCATAATTTTCTTCCATTGTTTGAACTAACACATTTATAACTTCTTTACGTGGCTTTGTACTGGCTGAATTATCCAAATAAATCATTTTTCCTCCTTGTTTCAAATTATATTATAGCCTTTGAAATAGAAACTATAAAAAAATAATTTTACTATCTCTAATGAAAATTAAATTATTCTAAACTCTTGTTTTTATTATACTATATTTTATAAAATTTATCAAAACTAAATAAGCAAAAAACGGAGTTTTTTAATAAAAAGTGTCTCTAAAAAACAATTTTTACTTTTACTCCGCTTAATTTTTAATATAAATTTAATTTGTATGTTAAATAATACAGTGGTTTATTTTGATTTTGAACTGCAAAATCATATTCGTTAAATACTTTTTTAGCTTCTGGAATATTTTTTTTCAATTGTGTTGATAAACTGAATTTTTCTGTAACCATTCTTGTGAGTGATTTTAACTTGTGAGAAAAATCTTCTTCCAGATAAATACTTTCTACAGCATAATTGTTACGTAAATTTAAGTCTTTTGCCATTATTTTTATAACTTCATCAAGACTCGCAATTCCATCAATTAAGTTTATATTTTTTGCTTCATCCCCTAGCCATATTTTACCTTGTGCATAGCCTTCAAGAGTATTTTCATCTATTTTACGATTTTTAGAAACACGTGATTTGAACTCCTTGTATGTTTCCTGCATAGATTGACTGATTTTCGTACGAGATTCTTCAGATAATGGTTCAAAGCTATCATAAATTTCTGAATATTTGCCTTTTGATACTGAATTAGAATGAACTCCATATTTATTTTGTGCATTGTTAAATTTTGGGAGCATTGAAACTACGCCTATTGACCCTGTTATTGTGGCATTGTTTGCAAATACTTTATTTCCTGCCATTGAAATATAGTAACCTCCAGAGGCTGTTGTATCAGACATTGAAACATAAATTGGAATATTCAGTTTTGTAAGTTCTTGATAAATTATTTCAGAAGCAAGTGCTGAACCTCCACCTGAATTTACCCGAAGTACAATTCCCTTTAAATTTTTAGTTTTCATAGCTTTTTCAATTTTTTGTAAAATATTATCTGGAGTAATTACACCTTCAGTAACATCAGTTGGATCATATAAAATCGAACCTTCGGCATAAATTACAGCTATTGTTCCATTTCTTGGATTTCCTATTTTACCATCTTCTACTCTTTTTTCATAATAATCATAAATATCCGCAACATTGTCTTCCCTTATGTTTAGACGTTTTGTAAAATCAGAAAAATGCTCAAGTTTATCAACAAAATTTTTATCACGTGCAGCAAATGGAGTCAAATTAATATTATTTCCATTTACAATATCATTATTTAAAACATTTTTGTCAATTTTACGATTTTTGGAAATTTCTGTCACAAATTTATCATATCGATTTTCCAAAATTCTAGTTAATTCTGAACGCAATTCGGGAGTCATCTCATTTCCAGTATAGTTTTCTCCATAAGATTTGTAATTTCCTATACGGACTACTTCCATATTTACCCCAAGTTTATCAAAAAGCCCTTTATAATATAAATCTGAATAATGATATCCTGTCAAATCAAGACTTGCTGATGTTGATGGAACCATAACTACTTCATTGGCAATAGAAGCTAATTTATAATTGGCATTGGTAATATAAGCACCAAAAGCATATATTTTTTTATTATTTGCTTTTAATTCTTCAAATTTTTTAGACAATTCCTCTATTTTTGCAGATGATAAATTTATAGTGTCTAAAGCAATAATCACTCCTTTTACTTGATTATTATTTTTAATATCATCTAAACTATTTAAAATATCCATATATGATAATTTTTCATCTGATAGAAAATTTGAACCGATAATTTTATCTTCTGTAACGTCAGAAACATTAAAAAGTATATATTCATAACTTTTTTTAATTTTTTCATTCTTATCTTTGGAACTAAAAATTGCAATTGTAGAAATTCCAATAATAAAAATTACAAATATAAATAACGACAGTTTTAGAAAAAACGAATATATTTCTTTTAATGTAAATATCAAAAATCTTTTGAAAAAATTCAAAAATTTCATTTTTTATTTTCCTCCTTGTATGATTTTATGCAAATCTAATTTTTTCAAATTATATCACTTTAATCTACAAATATCAATAAATAAAATATTTTTTCTATACTTTCAATAATATCTAAATTCGTACTTTTGATTAAATTATTGACAAAAATAAAAAGTAATGTATATAATTAATGTAACTAAATTATAGTTTACATAGTAAAAAACAACAGAGGAGACGAATTAAAATGAAAAAACTTGCTATATTAGGAATTATTGCTTTAGCACATACAGCACAAGCTGGATACTTAGAGGATGGGAATTCGTATTTTAAGAATAATAATTATCCAAAAGCTGAACAGATGTATTTGAAAGCCATTAAAGAAAATGATGGTGAAATTGAAGCTATTTATAATCTAGGACTTTTATATCAAAAACAAAATAAGCTGGACAAAGCTGAGCAAATGTATTTAAAAGCTAGTCAAAAAGGGTATATTGATGCTATGAATAATCTAGGAGTTTTATATTATGATCAGAAAAAGTTTGACAAAGCTGAACAAGCATACCTAAAAGCTGTACAAAATAACAATCTTGAAGCTATGAATAACTTGGGTAATTTATATAAAGAACAAAATAAATTTGATAAAGCTGAACAAATGCCACTCAAAAAGATTCTGTTGCTGCTATAAACAGTTTAGGAGTTTTATACTATGACCAGAAAAAGTTTGATAAAGCTGAACAGATGTACTTGAAGGCTAGCCAAAAAGGTTCTGTTTTTGCTATATATAATTTGGGAAATTTATATTATTACCAGAAAAAATTTGACAAAGCTGAACAGATGTTTTTAGAAGCCAGTCAAAAAGGTGAAATTGAAGCTATGTATAATTTAGGAACTTTATACTATGAACAAAATAAATTTGGCAAAGCCAAAGAAATGTTTTTAAAAGCTATACAAAAAGGACATGTTAAGGCTATGTATAATTTAGGAATCTTGTATTATAACCAAAATGATCGCATCAATGCAAAAAAATATGTAAAACAAGCATCTGATTTAGGCTATGAAGAAGCTCAGGAAGTTTATAAAAAAATGTTACAAGCTGGATATTAATAATCAAAAAAGTTCCAATAAAGAGAGTGTTGTTTACTTGTATATTTTTTAAAATCCAAATTATTTCACATTCTAAGTTTTTTATAAAATATAAAATAAAACTTCCCGCTTGCTAAATACCTAAATTTATGCGATAATTTAACATATTAAGAAGAGTTTTAATTTAATTTGTCAGGAGGTATCAGAATGAACGATAGAATTGTTATTACAGTTATTGGAACGGATAAAACGGGAATTGTTGCGAATGTATCAACAAAATTAAGTGAACTTAGCTTAAATATTATTGACATCACACAAAAGGTGTTTGAAAATGATATTTTTGCCATGATTATGCTTGTAGAAGCAGAAAAAAATACAGATATAAAAGGTTTGCAGGAGAAATTTAAAGATGTTGAGGAAAAAATTGGGGTAAGAGTTTACTTGCAACATGAAAATATTTTTAAGGCAATGCATAGAATCTAATTTTTTCAAAATTTTTTAAGCAATTATTTAAGAATTTTAGGAGGGAAAAATGAATTTATTACCTGATGAAATACTGGAAACGATAGGTATGGTTGAAATGCAGAATCTTGATGTAAGAACTGTCACAATGGGAATAAGCCTGCTTGACTGCATTGATGCAGATGCCGAAAAAACAGCAGAAAATATTTATAACAAAATTACGGAAAATGGAAAAGATTTGGTAAGAATTGCCGATGAAGTAGCAAGCAAATACAATATGCCAATTATTAACAAAAGAGTTTCAGTTACTCCAATTTCAATAATTGGAAATGCAACTAACGCCGAAGATTACACAATTTTTGCAAAAGCACTGGATAAAGCGGCGAAAACAATTGGAATTGACTTTATTGGAGGATTTTCGGCACTTGTGGACAAAGGTTTTACAAAAGGTGATGTTAAGCTGATAAACAGTATTCCGAAGGCACTTTCTGAAACAGATAGAGTTTGCTCCTCTGTAAACGTAGGCTCTACAAAGTCTGGAATCAACTTGGATGCTGTAAAAATGATGGGAAAAACTGTAAAGGAACTGGCTGAACTTTCCAAAGATGCAGACGGACTGGCAGCTGCAAAATTTGTCGTATTTACAAATGCTGTTCCAGATAATCCATTTATGGCGGGTGCATTTCATGGGGTAGAAAATCCAGATGTTGTGCTAAATGTTGGAATTAGTGGGCCAGGGGTTGTAAGACACACACTTGCTAACATTTCAAAAACGGCAAAAATTGATGAAATAACAGAAGCAATAAAAAAAGTAAGTTTTAAAATCACAAGAATGGGAGAATTAATCGGAAAAGAAGTTGCTGAAAGACTTGGGGTTGAATTTGGAATAATTGACTTGTCACTTGCCCCAACTCCAGCAGTAGGCGATAGTGTTGGAAATGTACTGGAGGAATTTGGGCTGGAAGCAGTCGGAGCTTACGGAACAACACTTGCACTTGCAATATTGAATGACGCTGTAAAAAAAGGTGGAGCAATGGCTGCAACTCGTGTCGGTGGCTTAACAGGGGCATTTATCCCAGTAAGTGAAGATCAGGGAATGATAGAAGCAACAAGCAAAGGATATTTGACACTTGAAAAACTGGAGGCAATGACTTGTGTATGTTCTGTTGGACTTGATATGATAGCTATTCCAGGTGATACCTCTGAAGCTGTAATTTCTGGAATAATAGCAGATGAAATGGCAATTGGAATGGTAAACAGTAAAACTACCGCAGTTAGAATAATCCCAGTTCCTGGAAAAAAAGCTGGCGATAGAGTAGTGTTTGGAGGACTTCTAGGAGAAGCAGATATTATAAACATAAATAATTTAGATTGTTCTGTCTTAATAAATCGTGGTGGAAAAGTAGCTCCTCCAATTCAGGCGTTGAAAAATTAATTTAAAAATATACTCGAACCCATTTAAAACCGAACTATTGAAAATTATATA
This sequence comes from Leptotrichia sp. HMT-225, assembly GCF_030644325.1. Lineage (NCBI taxonomy): Bacteria > Fusobacteriati > Fusobacteriota > Fusobacteriia > Fusobacteriales > Leptotrichiaceae > Leptotrichia > Leptotrichia sp. HMT-225. The sequence goes on from NZ_CP130323.1 coordinate 2,083,349, forward strand.
AATTTAGGGTTTGAGTAAAATAGTCATAGCTTTTGAGTTCGGCTTTAAAGCAGTTTTACTATACAACAAATAAAAAATGGAAAGTTAGGATTTACTCTTGGCTTTCTTTTTAAACTATAATTTAAAATAAGGAGTTGATAAAATGTATCATATAAAAGATGAAGAATTTTTAAGAGGAAAAGTTCCTATGACAAAAGAGGAAATCCGTTTTGTAAGTCTTGGGAAAATGGAGATGAAAGATGATGATATTTGTCTTGACATTGGTGGCGGAACTGGTTCTGTAAGTATGGAAATGGCGAGATTTGCACGAAACGGAAAAGTTTTTGTAATTGAGAGAAATGATGAGGCAGTTGAGCTAATTCATAAAAACAAGGAAAAATTAGGATTGGAAAATATTACTGTAATTAAAGGAATGGCTCCAGATGGACTAAAAGATGTAAATACAAAGTTTAATAAAATTTTTATTGGAGGTTCTGCTGGAAATCTGGTGGAAATTATAAAATATTCTTATGATAACCTTGTTGACGATGGAATTTTAGTACTAAACTTTATCGTACTGGAAAATATTTTCACGGCTATTGAGGAATTGAAAAAATACGACTTTAAAGATGTGGATATTTGTCAGTTAATTGTGAGTAAAAATAGAAAAGTTAAAGATTTTAATATGATGATGGCAGAAAATCCAATTTATGTGATTACTGCGAAGAAATAATAAATAAAAATAATAATTTAAATTTGTGTAAAACTCTAAAATTTAGAGAATTACACAATTTTTTTTTAACAGACAAAATATGTCCTTTATAAAAAGTATAATGTAAAAAATATTATAAGGAGATAATTATTATGAGTAATTTAAAATTAACTGAAAATGATGCTTTTTACAATATGAAATTTGATAATGATATTTTTTTGTATTGGATGTTAAAATGGTTAAAAGTCGATACTACAAATAATAGTAATAAAAAAGCTTTAAAAAATATGGCAAAAAAATTCGTTGAGGAAATTTTAGGACAGAAACTGAATACGAAAGATATTGAAATATGTTATTCTAATTTTTATATTGGGAAGGACTATGAGGATTTTATTAATAGAATCCTAAATGAATATACACTTTTATTTATTGTAAATAAAAAGAAAAAAAGCAATAGAAAATATATATTTTTCAAATGTTTTGACTACGACGAATTTTCACCATATTTTTTTGAATATAATCAAGAACTAGTTCAATTACTTAAAATATATGAAAATTTAGGAAATAATGAGACAGATAAAATAAAAATCGTATACATTACTCCTGATAAAATTTCTAGATATGAAAAAGAAGAAATAGGAGAAAAAATTATTATGTATGACGAAGAAAGACTTTTAGAATTTTTTAAAACTTTTAAAAAAGACATTGATGACAGTATTTTTGATAGTTATTATAACCAGCTCATGCGAGAAGTAAGTGAAGAAGATTATGGCTCCTTTAATGTTTCAGCACTATACCGTATTTTGGAGTGGTATTTTGATAAAAAAAGAAAAAACTATGATGTATATAGAAATGATTACTATATAAAGTGGATAAAAGATGAATTTTTTATAGAATGTATATATAAAAAAAATAAAAATAGAGAATTTGATATACTGTTTGTGTTAAATTGGTTTCATCTTGATGAATTACAAGAAGATATGTTTGAATCAGTTCAATATGAATTAAAAAATATATTTCCAGATTTTCAAAAAATTTATTTGGAAGAAGTTGACTTAAAAGAGAAAGAAGTTCCATTATTTTATTTAAAAGTAGATAAAGATGCTTCGTTGAGTAAAATAAAGAAAATATTGGATGAAATAACAGAAAAAATAGAAAAATTTAATGAGGCGAGAGGTAGTTTAGATATAAAAGATGAATACGATAAATATATTAAAGATGAAAGGCGAAAAGGTGGTATTCGGTTTTGGTAAAAGATTAGAAAAGAAAATTTTGATTATTTGACAAAATAAGAAATAAAGTTATAATTAAAGCATAGAATAAAAAAATGTACGAAAGGCTTGATTATGGCGGGAAAAAATCAAAATTCTGAAGAAAAGTCAATTAGAATACTAAAAATAATAAAAAGGTTATATCAGAAGGAAATATTAAATGGAACTGATTTAGCTAACGAATTTAATGTTGATATAAAAACAGTTCAAAGAGATATAGAAACTTTGAGAGCCTATTTTTTGGAAGAAAATGGAGCAGAAATAAAGTATTCCAAATCTAAAAAAGGATATTATCTTGAAGAAAACAGTGAAACATCTTTTACCAATGAAGAGCTTTTAGCAATAAGTAAAATTATACTTGAAAGCAGAGCATTTAACAAAAATGAAACTCAAACATTAATAAATAAGTTAATTAATCACTCATCAGGAAATGACAGAGAAACAATAAAAGGTCTTATCAATAACGAAAAATCCAATTATATCCCTTTGCAGCACGGACAAAATCTGCTCACAGTTATCTGGAATTTAGCACAGCATATAAAAAATCAGGAATTGATAAATATAAATTACACTACAAAAAATAAACAAGGTAAAAATTACAATATAAAGCCTTTGTCCATAATGTTTTCTGAATACTACTTCTACTTAATCGCATACATAGAAAATAAAGAAGAATACCCTGCAATTTTAAGGATTGATAGAATTACTGAAATCGAAAATACTGGCAAGAAATTTAAGATTTTGAATTATTCTGAAAAGTTTAAAGATGGTGAATTTAGAAAATATATACATTTTATGCACTCTGGGCCTTTTACAAGAATAGAATTTAAATATAGAGGTTATATCGAGTATGTGCTTGATAAATTTCCAACTGCAGAAATATTGGATGAAAAAATAGTTAAGGAAAATAATCGGGGAACTACAGTTTATACTGTAAAAATCGAAGTTTATGGAAGTTTTGGAGCGGAAATGTGGCTACGAAGTCAGGGAGATTATGTTATTGAATACAAAATTTTAAAATAAATTTCTATAAAAAGGAGAAAATTCATGGAAAAAATACCAAAAATAAAAATTATAAGTTTAGGAGAAACAGCTTTAAGCACTATTGAGAAAGAAATCATTACGCATGAAAATATAAGCATTATTACAATTAAAAATGACTACAAAGATTTAAAAATAAATTTTCAAGATACAGATGTAATTTTGATAATTTTAAATACATATTTTGAAAATGATAAAAATTTTGCCTTAGAAATAATTAGAAACACTGAAAAAAACGATATTTTTACTGGTATTTATGATATTGGAAATGGCTATACCGACCTATTTGATTCAAAAACAAACTTTATCATAAAATGCAAATCTTCCGAAGATTTAAAAAATGGAATCAACGGAATAACAAAAACTTTAACAGCAAAAGGAATGGTTACTCTTGATTTAGCTGACTTAAAAACGGTATTTCAAAAAACCTCAAAATCTTTCGTAATTTTTGAAAAAGGAAATTTAGAAACTTTTGATGATTTTTTGCAAAACCTAAAACTAAAGCTGGAAACTTTTGATAAAAATAAAACTTATAAAATATTTTTGAATATAACAGCAGGAAAAAATATCGAATTGACTCAGATAAAAGATATTGCTAAAATAATGACTAATATTCTTAATGAGCGGACATTTCTTTGGGGACTGCAAATATATCCAGAAAATGAAAATTTCATAAATATTATTGCTTACATTGTGGAAGATTCAGTTAAATAAATTAATTAATATTATAGAAAGAAGGGATTTAGAATGGAAAGAAACAATATTTTTAATTTTGCAACGTCAGAGCTGTCACAGGATGCTTTTATATGTTGGTGTTTAAATTGGTTAAATTACGAGGATAGTGAATTAAGAGCATTAGCTGTTGACTTATTAAAAGAGTTTGGAGAAGAGGATGTTTCTGATAATCAAGAAATTCTTATAAAAAGGCAATTTAAGAAAATTGATATATTAGTTGTTTTTAAAGAGTTGAATAGAGTTTACATTATTGAAGATAAGGTTAATTCTTCTGAAAGAAAAAAACAACTAGAAGAGTATGAAGAAAAAATTAATAAGTTAGATGAAAATGAAAAAAAAGATTTGAGAATTGATGGAAATCTAGAAGTTAAAACAGTTTATTTTAAAACAGGTTTTCATTTCAGTCCTGATAAAAATGTGAAAGCTAATAAAATAATCACAGGTGAAATATTTAAAGAAATTTTAGAAAAATATAGAAATAAAAGTGAAATTTTAGACAGTTATTATGAGTATCTTGTAGAAAAATTAAGAACTCAAGAAAATGAAAAAAATTATTTAGAATGTAAAGCAGAATCTCACAAGGATTGGAATATAGCAAAATCTAACATAGCACAATATTGTTTTTTAAAAGTGATTTTTTCAGAAGAAAGGATAGTAAGTTTTAGAAATAAGGGAAATGGTTCTGCTGTTTCACAATATAATTTGTTAGAAAAAAGGCTTCCCATTTTTGAAACAAGTGAAAGATACCTTATTTTCTGGAGAATGGATAATACAAAAAAAGAAGGACCTTATTTAAGATTGAATTTTTATCATAAATACAATACAGAAAATGAAAGTTTAAAATATATAAGAAAAGAAAAATATGAAGTTGTATATAAAAAAATTTATAAAGTTATTGAAGAACATAAAAATGAGTTAATAAAAATTAATAATATAGAAGAAAATTGCAAATATAAAGATGATTATGAAATACCAATTTTACATATTAATTTAAAAGAATATATAAAAGCTGGAAAAGATGAAATGAATAAATTAATGAATGAAGTGAAAAAACTACATGGGTATTTGCAAAATGTAAATTTTGAATAAAATTTTTAATTAACAAAAAAAGAAAAAACCACCTACAATGTCAATTTTAAATCTTGTTGAAAGGTGGTTTTCTTTATAAAATTAAAATAACAATATTATTTCAAAATTCCAGACAAATAAACAAGGAAAAATATTGTAAACCCTGCTAAATATATAATTCCTGCCACTGATAGGAACCACAGCCAAACAGGCAGCTTGTTATTGTCTTTAACAAGTGAAAAATTAAGATATGAATATACTGGAGCTGAAACAAATGAGAATATCATGGCAAAATTCATCATTGCGGCGACATTTCCAGCAAAAAAGAATACGATAACCATTGCCACAGCTACTGTTACTATCATCCATATATTAAAATGTGAGGTTTTAACTTCTTTCTGTTTCATAATCAATCTAAGACATTCAGCATTAGCACGTGAATAACCATCTACAACTGTAATTGTTGTACCAAAAATACACATAAATGCGATAAATGCAATAAGAAGCCCTGACCAGCTTCCAATAACGCTTGAATACATTTGAATAAACTGGGCGATATAAGCAGCACTTGCTCCTTTAATCGCTGTTCCCGTTCCATATTGAATCAATGCTCCAAGTGCCAAAAATACAAAGGCTAGAATTGTTGTAACCCAGTAACCTACATTAAAATCCAACATTGCAAGTTTATGGGGAACTTTCATATTTTGCTGTTTTTCAACAGTCCACATCGAATTAATTGCGGAAATTTCAATTGGAGCTGGCATCCATCCCATTAATGATACAATAAATGGCAATGCTGTCAGTTTCCAAGGCGATTGGATAACAAAATCAGGTGCCATCGGATGTTGCTTGAATAACGCAATAACAACTGCGATAATTGTTGCAACTGTCAATGAAATAACAATAAATTTTGAAGAGCTGTCCAACAGTTTATAACCTCCAAATACCAGCATTGCAAGTGAACCTACAAGAACAATTGTAGTAAGCAGGTTAATCATTGAAGCCATTGCTGCAGGAGTAAGACTACTTAAAAATGTTAATTTTAAAATATTTGCTAAAATTGCCGCTGTCAAAATACCAATTGCCGCCACATTAATAACTGCAGAAAATATATTCATAATAAAGAATATCCAAAGATAAATTTTTCCCTTTTCTTCATATCCTTCTATTAACGAATGTTTACGTTCCAGCGTATATTGTGTCCCAAAACGGAAAAATGGATATTTGAAAATATTGACTAAAATAACTATGATTGCCAATTGCCATCCATATAATGCACCTGCCTGCGTTGATGCTACTATATGGGAACCTCCAATAGCTGCTGAAGCCATAAGAATCCCCGGTCCAAAGGATTTAAACTTGTGATACCAACTCGAATGAGTAGTTTAAAAATACCTTCCTTTTCTCTTAGTCTTTCCAAAAATTATAACAAATCATTTGATTATCAAATTTTTGAAATTATAGAGGTATTATAACATTTTGTACTGAATATTCAAAATTTTTTAGTATTTTTATCAATATTTTTAATTTTCATTAGATTATTTTTAATATTTTTCTATCCTAATTTAAATACTTCCTCTTCAAAATGCCTTATCATTTCTCCATCAAAAAATTTTGACATTTCTTTTTCCATCATATCCACAAACAAATATTCACTTTCAAAATGTCCTACATCTACGAGAATCTTTCCATCTTCCAGAGCATCCAAAGCTTCATGATATCTCAAATCTCCAGTCAAAAAAACATCAATTTTATCTGCAACATCATGTAAAAATGAGCTTCCACCACCTGTAACAAGTCCAATTTTACGTACATAAGCATTTTTATCTCCAACATATCTTACATAGCTTATTCCAAGCGAATCCTTTATTCTTTCAAGCAGATCTCCCAGTTTCATTGCTTGGTTCAATACTTTTATTCTGGCAAGCCCGCCATGTACATGCTCCATTTTACGTTTTATTGGGTTATAATCATCAAATTTTTGCTCGTTATAAATTATTTTTTCTCCATCTAAATTTAATTTGTCCATTATAAAGTCATTCAAACCATTAATAGCAAAGTCAGCATTCGTATGAATTGAGTAAACTGCTATTTTATTTTCCATCAATTTTAAAAGTTTTCTTCCATGTGAAGTTTCATTTGTAATTCGTTTCAAGCCAGAAAAAATTACTGGATGATGTGAAATTATCAAATCTATATTTTTATCTATCGCCTTTTGTACAACTTTTTCAGTAATATCTAAACAAAACAATACTTTGTTTACTTCTCTTGTGTTATCTCCTATCAAAAGCCCCACATTGTCCCAGTCTTCTGCAATTCTTGGACTAAAAATTGTATGTAGTTCTCCCATTATTTCCCAAAGTTTCATAATTATTTTTCCCTTTCGTAATTTAATTAATTTATTGCATAATCCGTTGCTTCACTATTTTCCACAAAATCATTTCTCATTAAATCAATTGACAATTTGTTAAGAGCCTTTTCCTTTAAAATCTTCACATTGTGACTTGCTATATTTAGTGATTTTGCAATTTCCTTTTCTGTATACACTTTATCATCTAGTCCATAAGTCATTACCAAAATCTGTTCATCTAGATAATTCAATTTTTTTGGAATATTTTCTAAGATATACATTTGTGTAATTTTATCAGCTTTCTCCAATATTTGTGAATTTACGATTAACTCTTCAGGCTCTACTTCGTCAAACAATTTTTCAAGCTGTTCAATATATTCTGTTGAAACATTCATTTGCTTACTAATTTCATCCATTGAAAATCCCATACTTCTATCAACTTTTACTTTTAAATATAATATATAGGATAATTCAGACGATTTAATATCCTTTAAAAGATTTTTCTGAAATTCTAAAATATACTTTACAGCAAAATTTTTCACAAAAAATTCAGGCTCTTTTGTTATTTTCATAATTTCATCATAATAATTCAAACCTGATATAATTCCAAGTGTAGCTTCCTGAACTGTATCTAAAAATGAAAATCCATATTTTGAGTAAAGCAAGCTTTCTTTTACTGCAATTTTTAAATATTTATCAATTAATTCTTCCTTTTCTTTCCCAGTTTCACTTTTTTTCTCAAGATCTTCATATTTTTCCTTTATGTTTTCCAAATACAATTTTATTGTATCTTTTTCTTCAATAAATATATTTTCATCTTCTAAAACAATAAAATCACTTCCATCAGTTGAAGTCCTAACTTCTGGAATATTTTCCAAATGAATAAATTTTAAAAATTCAAAAAAATCATCATCGTTCATTGTATAATTTTCTATAATTTTTTCAAAACTGAAACTTCCTTTTTTTCTAATATCTTCAAAAATATCTTTTAACATTCTTTTCTTTCTCCCGTTAGTCTTAATATCTAAAAAGAGCTAAATAATATCTTTAGCTCCTGTAATCTTCCAATTTTTTTCTTCTGCTTGGGTGTCTTAATTTTCTTAATGCTTTTACCTCAATCTGTCTGATTCGCTCTCTTGTAACATTAAATATTTTTCCAACTTCCTCCAGTGTTTTTTGAGAACCGTCATCCAATCCATATCTATATCTGAGTACCATCTCTTCTCGTTCATTTAATGTTTTTAAAACTTCGTCAAGCTGTTCTTTTAACAGAACTCTTGTTGTTGCATCATAAGGATTTGCAAATTTGTCATCTTCTACAAAATCTCCAAGTTCGCTGTCTTCTTCACTTCCAACTGGTGTTTCAAGTGAAATTGGATCCTGATTCATTTCCAAAATACTTTTTACCTTTTCTACTGGTAATTCTAGTTTTTCAGCCAGTTCCTCAGCTGTTGGCTCTTTTCCAGTTTCCTGTAAAATAATACGGCTTTCCTTTTTGATTTTGTTAATTGTTTCAATCATATGAACAGGTATTCTTATTGTTCTTCCCTGATCTGCAATTGCACGTGTTATAGCCTGTCTAATCCACCAAGTTGCATAAGTTGAAAATTTGAATCCTTTTTCATATTCAAATTTTTCTACGGCTTTCATAAGACCCATATTTCCCTCTTGAATTAAATCCAGCATTTTTAAACCACGATTTGTATGCTTTTTAGCAATACTTACAACAAGTCTTAAATTTGATTCAATTAATTTTTGTTTTGCCTCCTCTTCTCCATTTAAAACTCTTTGAGCGTAGTCAATTTCCTCTTCATAGCTAAGTAATGGAATTTGTCCAATTTCACGCAAGTACATTTTAATCGGCTCATCCACATCCATACTTTCTGCCATTTTCAATAGATCTGTCTGTAATAATTTATCCACTTCCGAATCGTCGATTTCATTCTCTACAAATTCATCATGCGAATCTTCAAAATCTGATATTTCTAGTTTTTCAATATCCTCTAAAGAATCAGGGACTTTTAATAAGTCTTCTTTTTCTTTTTTAGTATCGACAATTTGAATACCATCATCAGTTAATTTTTTTATTAACTGCTCGATTTTCTCGGTTGAAAATCCAATAGATAAAACAGAATTTATTTCTTCGTAACTTACAATTTTTTGTTCTCGTGCCTGTTTTATAAAATTTGCGAGACTATTTTTTAAATTTTGTTTTTTATCAGACATACCCCTGTCTCCTTATCAATATAAATTCATCATATACTTTTTCAATTTCATCAATTTTACTAATATTTTCTAACTTTGCTAATATTTTTTTTAATTTAAGTTTCTTTATTTTATCATTCTTTTCATCAATTTTTTTTCTTTCCTCATCTATTTCACGTTTAAGCCAACCAGAATAAATTTCTTTAAAATAACTCTCCTCATCGTTAATATCATTATCTCCCCGTAATTTCAACTTTGTAATAATTTCTCTTTTTTCTTCAGAAATATCTGTTTTATCAAGCTGTATTATATCAAAATTTATTCTTTTTAATTTTTCTATAAGTTCGCTAAATATTGAATAACTAAACTTTTTATTTAGTAATTCTTCACACTTTTCTCTTTCAGAATTGTAAAACTCCAAAATATAAGTGAGTGTCTGTTCTTCCAGCTCAATATCTAAGTCTTTTTTCTCCTTTTTATATTGAACTTTTTGGTTTTCGTAATTTATTCTTTTTTTTCGTTTTGGAGTTTCTTTTGATAAATCCTTTAACTCCTCTTTTACAATAAATTCATTAATATTAAAATTGGTTGATAATTTTTGTAAATAGAGATTTTTAGTAAGATTGTTTGTAACATTGGAAAAAAATGGCTTTAATCTTTCAATAAATTTTCTTTCACCACTTATATCTTCCAAATCCAAATCCTTTGAAGCCTCTTTAGTTAAAAAATCAAATACTTCCTCCGATTTTTTTACAACTTCTATAAACGCTTTTTTCCCATTTTTTCTCAAGAATTCATCAGGATCTTTTTCATTACCATCCATAACAAGACATTTTACATCAAAATCATATTTTTTCAAAATATAGCTTGCCTTTATGACTGCGTTTTTCCCAGCTTCATCATTGTCATACGAAATCAAAATTTTATCTGTGTACTTTTTTAAAAGCTGTGCCTGCTCTTCAGTAAATGCTGTACCAAGACTTGCTACGGCATTCTCAAAGCCATTTTTCTGAGCTGTCAATACATCTAGATAACCTTCCATCAACATTGCAAAACCTTTTTTTTTAATATTTTCTCCTTGGTACTTTATTCCGAAAAGCTCATTTCCTTTTTTAAAAATAGGCGAATCTGGTGAATTTAGATATTTAGGCAAATTAGTATTTTTGTCAATTATACGCCCACCAAATCCTACAATTTGAGAATCAGTATTATAAATAGGAAAAATTATCCTGTTTCTAAAGGTATCATAAATTTCGCCATTTTCATTTCTTTTGACAAGTCCTAGATCCATTATTTTTATTTCAGAAAATTCCTTTTTTAACAAATATTGAAACAAGTCATCACGAGTATTTGAAGCAAATCCAATTCCAAACTTTTTTATATCTTCAATGGAAAAATTACGTTCTTTCATATATTCTAATGCTTCGTTGGCTTTTTCAATGTTTTCCTTAAAAAATACCAAGGCTTCGTTCATTATGTCAAAATATTCTTTATTAGCCGATTTTCTTCTAATAATTTCTTGATTAATTGTCTGATATGCTCTATTTTTTTTTAGTGGAATATTATACTTTTTTGACAATTCATCCACTGCCTGCACAAAACTGATATCATTAATTTTCATATAAAATGAAATTACATTTCCGCCAATCTGTGTACTAAAATCCTTAAAAATATTTTTTACTGGACTAACTGTAAATGATGGGGTCTTTTCATCTTTAAAAGGAGATAGCCCTTTATAATTTGAACCTATCTTTTTTAAATTTACATATTCTCCAATCACTTGAACAATATCCAAATTATCAATTAATTTTTGTATCTCTTTTTCATCATAAATCATTATTTTTTATTCCTCCATCAAAAAACAGCTTTATAAAAAATATTTACACTATTAGTATAATTTGTTTTTCTAAATAGTCAATACTTTGTAAATAAATTTTTTAATTTTCTGTATGTTCTTCATCAATTTCATGAATAACTTCTACTTCGTCATCCATTATGTCCTTAAAAACTTCATCCATTATTTCCGATTTTTGTTTCCCTTTAGCAAATTCCTTTTTTGCAATTTTTCCTGAAACAATTGCAAGTTCGTATTTATTAGGTATTTTAGTCAATAGTTCATCTATTGTTATTTTTTCTTTTTTCATTTTAAATTCTCCTCTTATATAATAAAACCACTTTAAAACAACATCTACGATTGTTAATTATATGTTTAATTTTAAAAGATTTCGAGTATACTTATGAATTAATAATGTTTATCAATTCTTGACAAGACATTTCAATATCATCATTTATTATAGTGTAATCATATTTTGGTTCATATTCTAGCTCTTTTGCTGCATTTTTTAGGCGGAGTTGAATAACTTCTTCGCTGTCAGTCTTCCTATTGCGAAGTCTATTTTCCAACGTTTCCATATCTCTTGTACGAAAAAACACAAGAATAGCATCCTTTTTCTTTTCTTTCGCAATTAATGCTCCTTGTACATCAATTTCCAGAATTACATTTAAACCTTTATTCAGATTACTCTCTACTACTTCCTTCAGTGTACCGTAATAATTACCATGAACATTTGCATATTCATAAAATTCATCATTATTTATTTTTTGTTCAAATATTTCCTTGGTTAAAAAAAAGTAGTCTTTTCCGTCGATTTCTCCGACTCTTGGCTGTCGAGTTGTAGCTGATATTGATAATGGGATATTTAGTCTATCTTTTACTAATTTTGTGACTGTTGATTTTCCTGAGCCAGATGGCCCCGAAACGATGATTAGTTTTCCTTTCATTAAAAACCGCCTTTTATTTTTTACGCGAATAAGGGAAATTCATATTCATAAATCTCCCTATTCACAATATTTATACCGATAATCTAATCCTAAAAATTTATTAGAATATCATACTCTAACATTTACTGTAAGTATTTTTTACAACAATTAAGCTATTTATCTAACTTAATTATTCAACTTCTACTGTTTCTATAGTTTCATTGGAATTGTCTTTCAAAGCATCCAAAGTTTCTGTAGTTTCAACTTCTTCTCCGTTCGCTTCACTTTCAGTTCCTGTTGTTTCTTCTTCCACAATGTCATTTTTTAAGACTGCATCCAAATATTTATAGTCCTTAAATCCAGTTCCACCTGGTATTTTCTTACCAATAATTACATTTTCCTTAAGTCCTTCAAGTCTGTCTGTTTTACCTTCAACAGCAGCATTTGCAAGTACTTTTGTTGTTTCTTGGAATGATGATGCCGAAATGAAACTTTCTGTATTTACTGCGGCTTTTGTAATACCTTGAATTACTGGCTCATAAGTTGCTGGACGTTTCCCTTTTGAAATTAATATTTCATTTTCACGTTCTACAACTTTCTTATCAATTAATTCGTCTTCTAGGAATAATGAATCTCCAGCTTCCTTAATCTTGATCTTTTGGAACATTTGTTTTACGATTATTTCAATATGCTTGTCATTAACCGCAACCCCTTGCTCCCTATATACTTGCTGTACTGACTCAAGAATAAATTGCTGTGCTTCTACAAGCCCTTTTATTTTCAAAATATCATGTGGTGAAACAGGTCCATCTGTTATTTTTGTACCTTTTTCGATTAACATTTCATTAGTTACAACTAAATGTTCTCCCACTGGAACTGTATATTCTTGGATCAGTTCCCCATTTTCAGGGTCTTCTATCAAGATTAATCTCATACCCTTTTTCTTTTTATCCGAGAAAACTACACGCCCTGCGACTTCTGATAAAATGGCTTTTCCTTTAGGATTTCTTGCCTCAAACAACTCTTGGACACGAGGAAGACCTCCTGTGATATCCTTATTTCCTTCTCCAGTTTTCAAGATTTTTGTAATAATTTGTCCTTTTTTTACTGTGTCTCCTTCATTTACCATCAAATATGCTCCATAAGGAACTGCATATTCCACTTTCTTGTCACCTTTTGTATAAATTATAATTCTAGGGTTGACATCATTACTTTCTACAGGTTTTATTGCTACTTTTTCAGTAACCCCATATTTTACATCAATATTTTCTCTCACGTAAATATCTCTAAATTCTACTTTTCCTGCCACAGAAGTAATAATCGGTATTTGATAAGGATCAAATTCTACCAGCACTTGCCCTTTCTTAACTGAATCTCCATCTTTCACATGCAAAGTTGAGCCTGATGGCACTTCATATCTGTGTTTTCCTATTATCACACGTCCATTTTGTGAAACAACAATTTCTTTTCCTTCATCATTTACAAGTATGGAAATATCCTTAAGTTTAACTTTTCCAGAAACATCAGCTTTGTAATCAGATTGAACAGACGCTGCCGTTGCTACCCCTCCAGTATGGAAAGTACGCATTGTAAGTTGTGTACCTGGCTCTCCAATTGATTGAGCCGCAATAACTCCAACTGCTTCACCTTTTAGGATTTCCTTATGGTTAGAAAGGTCTAATCCATAACATTTTTTACAAACTCCTTTTTCCAGTTTACAAGTTAAAGGCGTTCTTATTTCAACTTCACGAATATCTAATTCTTCAATCTTCTTAATTAAATCATCAGTTATCAAAGTATTTCTCTCAGCAATAACTTTTCCTTCATGAATCAAGTCTGTTGCCAAGTTTCTTCCATAAATTCTTTCACTTAATTTCTCGATTACTTCCCCAGCATCCATCAAATCTGATACCACAATTCCGTGTTCGCATCCACAATCATCATGATTTACAATCACTTCGTGTGAAATATCAACAAGCCTTCTTGTTAAATATCCCGAATCAGCAGTTCTCAATGCTGTATCCGCAAGTCCTTTTCTTGCTCCGTGTGATGACATAAAGAATTCAAGAATATTAAGTCCTTCTCTAAAGTTAGCTTTGATTGGCATTTCGATAATACGACCTTGCGTATCTGCCATAAGTCCACGCATTCCACCAAGTTGACGCATTTGTGCAATTGATCCTCTGGCTCCAGAGTTTGCCATCATATAAACTGGATTAAATTCATCTAGATTATCCATCATTGCCTTAGTTACCTTTGAAACAGCTTCATCCCATATAGCAACTGTTCTTCTGTATCTTTCTGCATCGATAATTTCACCAGATTTATACTGTTCTTCAATTTCGGCCACTTCATTTTCAGCTTTTTCCAAAATAGTTTTTTTACTTTCTGGAATTTCCAAATCCTCAATTCCAACAGTAATCCCCGCAAGTGTTCCATAATGGAATCCAAATGCTTTAATTTTATCCAATAATTCTGATGTTTTTTCAAATCCAAATTTTTTATATAATTCAGCGATTAATTTTCCTAATTCACTTTTACCAAAAGTCTTTGTGTAATCTCTCACTTCTTTTGGAAGCATTGTATTAAACATAAGACGTCCTGGTGTAGTTTGAACTATTTCTCCATCAATTCTCACATTTACAAGTGCGTGAACTGCAACTTGCCCATTTTGATAGGCTGTGATTAACTGATTTTTGTTAGAGAACGATTTCCCTTCTCCCTTAACACCTTTTCTTTCCTTTGTCATATAATAACATCCCATTACCATATCTTGTGATGGAACCGCTATTGGTCTACCACTTGATGGTGCAATAATGTTATTTGTTGCGAGCATCAATAATTTTGCTTCCATTTGTGCTTCTTGTGACAATACTAAGTGCACTGCCATTTGGTCTCCATCAAAATCTGCATTAAAAGCAGAACATACCAGTGGATGAAGTCTTATAGCTTTTCCTTCAATCAATGTTGGTTCAAAGGCTTGAATTGAAAGTCTATGTAATGTTGGTGCTCTATTTAAAAGAACTGGGTGATTTTTAATAATTTCTTCAATTAATTCCCATACATTTTCATCTTCTTCTTCAACCATTTTCTTAGCCACTTTTATATTTGAGGCAAGTTCCCTTTTTACAAGTTCTCTCATTAAAAATGGTTTATACAACTCAAGTGCCATTTTTTTAGGAAGTCCACATTGATTCATTTTCAAGTTTGGTCCAACGACGATAACCGATCTTCCTGAATAATCAACACGTTTTCCCAAAAGATTTTGTCTGAAACGCCCTTGTTTACCTTTTAACATATCAGAAAGCGATTTTAATTCCCTGTTATTTTGTGTAACAACTGGTTTCCCACGTCTACCATTGTCAATTAATGCATCAACTGCTTCCTGAAGCATTCTTTTTTCATTTTTTATTACAATTTCAGGTGCTTTTATTGACATTAATTTTTTAAGTCTTATATTTCTGTTGATTACTCTTCTGTATAAATCATTCAAGTCAGAAGTGGCAAATCTTCCACCATCTAACTGAACCATTGGACGTAAATCCGCAGGAATTACAGGCAGTACAGTCATAATCATCCATTCTGGTCTATTTCCAGCTTCTATCAAATCTCTTACTACTTTTAATCTTTTTATAACTTTTCTTCTTTTTTGAGTAGAATGTTCTGTATCCATCTCATCTTGAAGTTTTTTCTCTAATTCAAGTAAATCAATTTCTTCAAGCAAAGCTAGAACTCCTTCAGCTCCCATTTTTGCTGTAAATTCATTTTTAAATTGACTTTCTTGCATTTTAAATTCACGTTCAGTTAAAATTTCCCCTTTTTGAAGTCCAGTTTCTCCTGGATCAGTTACAATGTATCTTGAAAAATACAGAACTGACTCAAGTTCCTTCGTACTGATTCCCAATAAAAGGCTCATTTTATTAGGCGTACCTTTAGAATACCAGATATGTGCAATTGGTGTAGCAAGTTTAATATGTCCCATTCTTTCACGTCTAACTTTTGAAGTTGTCACTTCAACACCACATTTTTCACATACCATGCCTTTGTAACGCATTCTCTTGTACTTCCCGCAGGCACACTCATAATCTTTAGACGGCCCAAATATTCTCTCACAGAATAATCCGTCCATTTCAGGTTTTAAAGTTCTATAATTTATTGTTTCGGCTTTTGTAATTTCACCATACGACCATTCCAAAATCTTTTCTGGCGATGCCAATTTTATTTGAATACTGTCAAAATCTCTTATACTCATTCGTTAAGAGCCTCCTCTATTCTTTAATTCCACTTTTTTTAGAAAGTAAAGTGGGAAAACTTTTTATATTCCAATTTTAAATTTAAAAATCTGTTTTAATCATTTTTTTCTAAGCATCTACATTCTTATCTAATTCAATTTGTTCCCCATCTTTATCATAAAGAGCCACATCTAGTCCAAGTGACTGGAATTCCTTGATTAATACTCTAAATGATTCTGGAGCATCTGCTTCTGGCATTGCCTGTCCTTTTACGATAGCTTCATAAGTTTTTGTTCTTCCGCTAATGTCGTCTGATTTAACTGTAAGCATTTCTTGAAGGATATTTGATGCACCATAAGCTTCCAATGCCCAAACTTCCATTTCCCCAAGTCTTTGTCCACCAAATTGGGCTTTTCCTCCAAGTGGCTGTTGAGTAACAAGTGAATACGGTCCAATTGCTCTGGCGTGCATTTTGTCTTCTACCAAGTGGTGAAGTTTTAGCATATACATACGTCCAACTGTTACTGGATTGTCAAATGGCTGTCCAGTTCTTCCGTCAATAAGTTTTACTTTACCAGTTCTGCTGTATCCAGCTTCTTCCAAGTAATTTTTAACATCTTCTTCACTTGCCCCATCAAATACTGGCGTCGCAATATATTTGTCAATATCTCCGATTGCAAGTCCCAAATGCACTTCCAGAACCTGTCCAATATTCATACGTGATGGTACTCCAAGAGGGTTAAGACACACATCAATTGGTGTTCCATTTTCTAAATGCGGCATATCTTCAACTGGCAATACTCTTGAAATTACCCCTTTGTTTCCATGACGTCCAGACATTTTATCCCCAACCATTATTTTTCTTTTTTCTGCAATATAAATTCTGATTAGTTTGTTTACTCCAGCTTTCAAGTCATCTCCATTTTCCTTAGATAATTCAAGCACATCTACAACAGTACCTTTTACACCATGTGGAAGTCTTAATGAAGTATCTCTTACATCTTTTGCCTTTTCTCCAAAGATTGCACGTAGTAATTTTTCTTCTGCTGGCGGTTCAGTTTCCCCTTTAGGAGTTACTTTTCCAACAAGAATATCATCAGGAGTTACGTGAGCCCCTATTCTTATAATTCCATTTTCATCAAGATTTCTCAAGGCTTCCTCAGAAACATTAGGAATTTCTCTTGTAATTTCCTCGTCTCCTAGTTTTGTAGTTCTTGCTTCAATATCAAATTCCTCAATATGAATTGATGTAAATACATCATCTTTTCTAAGTCTTTCAGAAATAAGAATTCCATCCTCAAAGTTATATCCTTCCCAAGGCATAAATGCCAGCAGGATATTTTTACCTAATGCCAAATCTCCACCTGCAGTAGATGGTCCATCTGCAATAATATCGCCTTTTTTAACTTTATCTCCCAAGTCAATAATCGGTTTTTGATGTAAACACATTGACTGATTAGACTTTTCAAAGTTTAGTAATCTATGGTAATGTTCTTTTCCTTCTTTATCAGTTACAATAATTTTTCTTGCATCCACAAAAGTTACAGTTCCTGCTGCTTTTGAAGTAATAACTGCCCCTGAATCCACAGCAACTTTTCTTTCAAGCCCAGTTCCTACATAAGGAGCCTGAGTTTTTAATAACGGTACAGCTTGACGCTGCATATTTGATCCCATTAACGCACGGTTGGCATCATCATGTTCCAAGAATGGAATTAATCCTGCTGAAACAGATACTAACTGTTTAGGTGACACATCCAAAATATCAACTTTTGATTTGTCAATATGTACAATTTCGTCTCCGTAACGGCACACAACTTCATCAGTCAGGAAGTTTCCGTCTTTATCAATAGGAGTATCCGCCTGTGCTATAAACAGACCTTCCTCTTCATCAGCCGCTAAATATCTAATATCATTAAAATCCGCTTTTCCATCGTTTATTTTTACAAACGGAGTTTCAATAAATCCGTATTTATTAACTTTTCCATAAGTCGAAAGCGAAGCGATAAGTCCGATATTTGGACCCTCTGGAGTTTCTATCGGACAAATTCTTCCGTAATGCGAGTTATGAACGTCACGAACTTCAAAGCCTGCTCTATCTCTAGAAAGTCCCCCTGGTCCTAATGCTGAAATTCTTCTCTTATGAGTCAATTCTGACAATGGATTAGACTGATCCATAAATTGTGATAGCTGTCCACTTCCAAAAAACTCAAGAATTAAAGCATTTAATGGTTTTGTATTTAATAAACTTTGCGGAGTCAATGTTGTAATATCTTGAATTGTCATTTTTTCTCTGACCATTTTAGACATTTTAAGCATTCCACCTTTTATTTGAATAGAAAGCAACTCTCCAACACCTCTTACACGTCTGTTTGACAAGTTATCAATATCATCTGTAAATCCTTCTCCGCTTACAAGATTTTTTACATACTCAATAGTTTGCAAAACATCCTCTTTTGTCAATACGATTACATCCGCTGGAACATCCAGTTTTAATCTTTTGTTAACCTTGTATCTTCCAACATCTGCCAAATCGTATCTTTGAGGATTAAAGAACATCTGTTTAACAAGCGATCTGGCACTGTCCACAGTTACCAAGTCTCCTGGACGTAATTTTCTAAACACTTCTATAACAGCCTCATCACTGTTTTTGGTACTATCGTGAACCAAAGCATTAGCAATAATTCTATCTTCAGGTTTTACTTCCCAAATACTTAGTACAGGTACTTTTGCATCAATTATTTTTTGAATAACTGGCATATCAATAATTTCTTCAGTTTCTGCTACAAATTCTCCAGTTTCTTCATCTAAAATATCCTCTTTTACAAAACTTCCTTCTAATCTTGAACGTAGAACTTCTTCTAACTCAGTATCTCTATATTTTTCATAAAGTTCTGACAATTCAACTTCTTTTTCTTCAAAAAAGTGATCCATAATTTCGGTATTATTTTGGAAAAAATCTACTGCTTTTAAAAATACAGGTAATAAAACTTTCTTTCTTCTATCAATTTTTACATTTAAAATATCATTTTTATCAGTTTCAAATTCAAGCCATGTTCCTTTATAAGGGATAATTTTCCCAATAAACACATCTTTTCCTGTCTGAATATTTAATTCTTTGTTAAAAGTGATTCCTGGTGATCTGTGTAATTGAGAAATAACGACTCTTTCAGCACCATTTATAATAAATGTAGCTTTATCAGTCATAAGTGGTATATCTCCGAAATGAACTAATGTTTCTTGAATTTCTCCTGTTCTTTTGTTAGTTAATTTTAGTCTAACTTTTAATTGACCAGAATATGTTTTACCTCTTTTTTTACACTCTAATTCATCGTTTAAAGGTTCGTCATTATCGTGAATTTCATACCATAAGTATTCTAATTTTAATAATCCGTTGCTAGATTCGATTGGAAAAATTTCATTAAAGATTGCTTCAAAACCTTTATTTTCACGTTTTTGAGGTGGCACTTTTGTCTGTAAAAAATCTTCATAAGAATTTAATTGAAATTCTAAAAAGTGCGGCATTTCCCCTCTGTCTACTATTTTTCCGAAACTATATCTTTCAATAAGTTTGTTCATTTAAAAAATTCCTCCCTATAAAGAACATATTCTGTTTTAATTCAAAAATTAAACTTTTATCAAAAAAATGTTCTCATAATTTCGATTTGTTATTACATATTACTCAAACAATAATCCAATTACAAAAAATTTAATTATCTCAATAAGCAATCTAAAAAATATTTGATTATTCATCTTTACATCATATCTTCAAACTATTTACTGTAAATCTTTTTATTTTTACAAAGTCTTAAATTCTACTGTTTATTTTATAATTCACATTATATAGCATTGAATAATTTTAAGAATTTCAAAAATATTTTACTATATAAAAAACTAAAAAATAGACTAAAAATACCGTTTTTTTGAAAATTTAAACTTTCATATTTAGTCTTAAAATGAATTATTATGTGCCTAAACTTCTTAAAATAGGCTAAAATTAAATTTTTTAACGCATGCAGGCATGTAAAAATATTTTAATTTTATGTCTAAATTTAAAGTGTTTTACTGTAATTATGAATAATCTATATTGACTTTTTATAAAAATTAATACAAAAAAGAAAAATTTCTTTTTTCCAAGTTTTATAGTGGAAAAAGACACTCTCTATATTTTAAGAGTGCCTCCACTATTAATCTGTTTTTTACTATTTTAATTCTACAGTTGCTCCTGCACCTTCTAATTGAGCTTTTAATGCTTCAGCTTCATCTTTAGAAATTCCTTCTTTGATTGCTTTTCCACCAGCTTCAACTAATTCTTTAGCTTCTTTAAGTCCTAATCCAGTAATTCCTCTTACTTCTTTAATTACTGCTAATTTAGCTGCTCCTGCTGATACTAAGATTACATCAAATTCAGTTTTTTCTTCTGCTGCTGCACCTCCTGCTGCTGCACCTCCTGCAACTGCTACTGGTTGAGCTGATACTCCAAATGTTTCTTCAATAGCTTCAACTACTTCTTTTAATTCTAATACAGACATAGCTTTTAAATCTTCTATAAATTGTTCTTTATTAAATGCCATTATTTTATTTCCTCCTAATTTTTTCTTGATTTTATTTTATTATTTTAAGTTTATTTATAATTTTAAAAATTACTCTGCTGCTACTGCTGGTTCTCCAGTTTCTTTTTGTTCTGCAACATTTGTTAATGCAACAGCCAACATTCTAACTGGCGACAACAATCCGTAAGCAATTTGACCAAGTAATTCGTCTCTTGATGGTAATTTAGCCAATGCTTCCACAGTTGACACGTCAACTCTTTCAGATTCTAGCAATCCACCTTTAATTGTTAATTTATCTTTTAATTTTTTTCCAAAATCAAAAATTAACTTAGATGGTGCAACTCCATCTTCATATCCTAACGCAAATGATGTAGTACCTTCTAATAAATCATCAACATTTGTATCAAAACCTGCTTCTTTCAACGCTATTTTAAACAATCTGTTTTTAGCAACAAAGTACTCTACTCCAGATTCTCTAGCTGTTTTACGAAGTTCAGTATCTTCATTAACGCTGATGCCTTTATAATCAACAAACACTACTGCTTTAGCTTCTTTTAATTTTTCAACTAAACCTTTTACCGCTTCTAATTTTGCTTGTGCTGGCAATTTGTTTCACCTCCTTATAATAAAAACCTCTGAAACAAAAACAATAAGCCCAGAGGTATCATACTATAAAAATATCTATTATTTAATTTTAATATCTATTTATAATAATACTTACCTCGGTAGGGTTTAAAGAAATTTTATTCTACCTACTGTCTTTGGTTATATTATATTTGATTTATATAGTTATAAACCAATATATAGTATTATACTACAATTTTAACAAAATTGCAAGTGTTTTTCATTTTTTTATTAATTTATTGAAAAAACACCTTTAAATTATGGTATAAATTACCGAATAGAAAAATCTACTCGGTAATAAAAATTATTATTAAGATTGTTTACTATTTAGCTACAAATGCTCCAGCTAATAATGGATCTACTTTAATTCCAGGTCCCATTGTTAATGAGATTGCAACTGTTCTTAAATATTGTCCTTTTGAAGCAGCTGGTTTTAATTTAATAATTTGATCTAATGCAACTTTAAAGTTTTCTACAATAGCTTCTTTTGTAAAGTCAACTTTTCCGATTGGCAAATGAATTGATCCTAATTTATCAACTTTAAACGCAACTTTTCCTTTTTTAAATTCTTGAACTGTTTGTTCAACATTTGTTGTAACTGTTCCTGATTTAGGGTTAGGCATTAATCCTTTTGTTCCTAAGATTCTTCCTAATCTTCCTAATTTAGGCATCATATCAGGTGTAGCAATTACTAAATCAAAATCTAACCATCCATTTTGGATTTTATTAATGTATTCGTCATCTCCAGCAAAATCTGCTCCTGCAGCTAATGCCTTATCAATATTTTCTCCACTTGTGATAACTAAGATTCTTACAGTTTTACCTGTACCATTTGGTAATGAAACTGTACCTCTTACTTGTTGATCAGCATGTCTTGGATCTACCCCCAATCTTACTGCTAATTCTACTGTTTCCACAAATTTAGCACTTTTAGTATCAAAGACTAATTCTAATGCTTCTTCTGGTGTATAAACTTTCATTTTATCCACTTTTTGAGAAATGTCATTATATCTTTTTCCTCTTTTTGCCATTTATTATTTCCTCCTCTGTGGTAATTGAATTTACTAAATCTCCCACTTATTCTAAATCATTTAAATTTTATTTTTCATTTATTCAATCTTTAAAACTTGAATAATTTTTATTATTCAGAAATTTTAATTCCCATACTTCTTGCAGTTCCTGCAATAATATTCATAGCTGCTTCAACTGATCCAGCATTCAAATCTGGTAATTTAGTTTCTGCAATTTCTTGTAATTGAGCTTTAGTTATAGTCCCAGCAACTTCTTTTATAGAATTTCCAGCACCTTTTTGAACTTTAGCTGCTTTTTTTAACAAGTCTGATGCAGGTGGTGTTTTTAAAACAAATGTAAAACTTCTATCTGCATAAACAGTGATTTCTACAGGAATTACAAATCCCATTTTATCTTGTGTTTGTGCATTAAATGATTTACAAAATTCTGCAATATTTACCCCATGTTGTCCTAATGCAGGTCCTACTGGTGGTGCAGGATTCGCTTTCCCTGCTTCTAATTGTAATTTAATCTTTCCGATTACTTCTTTAGCCATTTTTCCTCCTTTGTGGTAATTGAATTTGTTAAATCTCCCACTTTTCTTTCAAATTAAAATTTCGCTAATTATTATTCTTTAATAATACTTCTTGATTTATTTTCTTTGTATTTGACTTTTAGTAGTCTATTTTTGTTATTTCGGTATGTTCAACTTCTACTGGAGTTAAACGACCCAAAACTTCAAGCATCACTTTTACTTTACCGTGTTCATAGTCAATTTCTGCAATTTCACCTTGTTGCCCATCAAAAGAGCCGCCTTTTACTTCAACAACTTCACCAACTTTAAAATCAATATCAATTCTCGGAGCATGTCCGTTTCCATCAACATCAATTCCAATTTTAGCCAGCAAGTCTGAAGCTTCTTCATCAGATAATGGGATTGGATCACTTCCAATTCCTACAAATCCAGTCACTCCGTTTGTATTTCTAATTACGTACCAAGCATCACTATCAACACGATATCCCAATCCCAGCTCATTTTCTTCCTTAACAGAAAGCATTTCTATCATCACATAACTTGGAAAAAGTTTTCTTGAAACTTTTACTTGTTTTCCACGTTTTTCTTCCAAAACTTCTTCTTCTGGAACTAAAATTCTAAAAACTCTGTCTGTTAAATCCAGCGACTCAATTCTTTTTTCAAGATCCGCCGCTACTTTTTTCTCATAACCAGAATAAGTGTGAATTATATACCATTTTTTTTCGTATACAATCTCATCTTCAAGTTTTTCATTTGCTTCAGTCACTTTACGCGCCTCCTATAAGATTTCTCAATATTTCACTTATTTTTGCCAATATAAAATTAAATGCTGTATCAAAAAGAAGTGTATATATAGCTATAAACGCTGTCATCAAAATTACAATTATAGTAACATGATAAACTTCGATTTTATTAGGCCAATATATTTTTTTATATTCTTCACGCAAATTTCCAAAAGCCTCTTTTAAATTAAATTTACCCATGATTTTCTCCTAGAATCCTTCAAGATTTTTGTTTAGTTATTCTATTACAAAATCTCAAACTTCTATTTTATTTTTAAATTGTGTAATCATAAAAAAATTGTTTGCTAACTTTTAAATTTAACAAAACTAAATTTTTAAAAAAAAATTCCCATAAAATAAAATGGCAGGCCAGGCAGGAATCGAACCCGCAACTTTCGGTTTTGGAGACCGACGCTCTACCAATTGAACTACTGACCTATCTATTTTTATGAGATTATTTAACTTCTCTATAAAGAGAATGTCTTTTAAGCACTGGATTGTATTTTCTCATCTCTAATCTTTCGGGATGAGTTTTTTTGTTTTTAGTTGTAACATAATGTCTCAACTTAGTTTCAGTGCATTCTAAAATAACTTGTACTCTCATTGTTTTCTATCCCTCCCAATAAAATATTGGTATTACCAGAATAAACTAGCTTATTAATAATATCATATTCCTCTTTTTTTGTCAATACTATTTTCTTTACTTTTTTTTAAACTTTTCTATTTTTTTATTCTAAAATTATTTTTGAGTAATAATTGTTTTTTATTTTATTTACTATATTTAATTTATTTTAACACAGAGGTATCAAACGCCATACCTCTGTACTCATGCTCTCCAATTTCAATTTTACAGTAAATACAAAGCTTGCTTTCAACAAAAATTATTCTAATTTCATAAGTTCATTATCAACTTAAATATAATAGAAAAACTCAAATTAAGTTGTCTTTTACTTAAAATTTAAAATCTTACCATAATTTTAATTATTAGGATAATTTTTTACTCCAAGATAAGGATTTGAAGCAATGAGCAATCCTATGAAATAAAAAAAGAAAGAAAATTCCAAAAATTTTACTTCAAACACAGCAAATCATTTCTCTAAAATTTTAGACTAATAAATTCGATTTCCATCTTTATCTTCACAATGTACATTTCCATATTGTCTATAACACCCCACTCCTCTTTCTTCCCTTCTTTCATTATATTCTCCCCATTCTTTTGGACTAAATAATTCACAACTTACTGTAATTATTATAAGTATTACAATTAAAAATATTTTTTTCATAAATATCAACTTCCTTACAATTTTTTGTTTTATTGTAACAAATGTTTATAATATTACAATTTCAATTTTGTTATTTTTTTTTTTTTTTTTGATTAGAGTTTACTTTGTAATCTAGATTTTTGTAAATTTAAAACGAGGATATTAAATCCCCGTCTTATAAAATTTATTTAGTTTTCCAAATTTCATTTTCATATTGTGCGATTGTTCTATCTGATGAGAAGAATCCTGCTTTTGCTATGTTATTTATTACTTGTTTGTACCACAAGTCTTTGTTTTCATAATCTTTAAACATTCTTTCTTTTGTGTTGTAATAATCTTCAAAGTCGATTAACGTCATGAACCAGTCTTTGTTTATTAATTCATTTTGAAGTCTTTCTAATCTTTCTTTGTTTCCTACTTTTATTAATTCATCAGAAGTTATGAAATCAACTACTTCTTTTATTCCATCTTGAATGTAGTAATCTTTTGAAACATAACCAGAAGTTTCGTATAATTCTATTATATCATCACTATGTTTTCCGAAAATATAGATATTATCGTCACCTACAAGTTCATGAATTTCCACATTTGCTCCATCCATCGTTCCAAGAGTTAATGCTCCATTTAGCATAAATTTCATATTTCCAGTTCCACTGGCTTCTTTTGAAGCAAGCGAGATTTGCTCAGAAATATCTGTTGCTGGAATAATTTTTTCAGCTAATCCTACATTGTAGTTTTCAACTAGGTAAACATTTAAGTATTTGTTTACTTCTGGATCGTTATTTATTATTTCTGATAGGCAAAGTATTAAGTGGATTATGTCTTGAGCAATGATATAAGCTGGTGCAGCTTTTCCACCGAATAATACTGTTATCTTTCTTTCTGGTAATTTTCCATTTTTAATGTCTAAGTATTTTTTAATTACATATAAAGCGTTCATTTGTTGACGTTTGTATTCATGGAATCTCTTAATTTGAGTATCAATGATACTGTTTTCATCAATAACAATTCCTTGTGTATGCTGTAAGTATTTTTTCAATTTAATTTTATTTTCGTGTTTGATTTTTGATAATTTTTCATAAACATTTTTATCATCAACATATTTTAAAAGTTCTTTTAGATTTTCAGCATCTGTCAAGTATCCTGTACCAATTAATTCTTTCAAGTAATCTGCCAAGTCTTCGTTACAACTTTCAAGCCATCTTCTGAATGTAATACCATTTGTTTTATTATTAAATTTGTTTGGATAAATTTCATAAAATTCTTTAAGTTCACTATTTTTCAAGATTTCAGTATGCAGATAAGCAACTCCGTTTACACTTGAAGAAAAATGAATATCCATATTTGCCATATGAACTCTATTTTGTCCATCAATAATTTGTACTTTTTCATCTGAATATTTAGCTTTTATAACTTCATCCAATTTTTTTATAATTTCAACAATATTTGGCACAACTTCTTCCAGATAGTCTAAAGGCCATTTTTCCAATGCTTCTGCCAAAATTGTATGATTTGTATATCCTGTCATTTTTGTTACAATTTCTGTTGCTTCTTCAAAAGAAATATTATGCTCTTCTGTCATAATACGGATTAATTCAGGAATTACCATACTTGGGTGTGTATCGTTAATTTGAACGAAGGCATAGTCTGCTAAATCATGAATATTGCTTCCTTTTTCAGTTGCTTCAGCAATAATCAATCTTGCTGCATTTGATACCATGAAATATTGTTGATAAATACGTAACAATTCCCCTTTTTTTGTACTGTCGTCAGGATATAGGAATAATGTTAGATTTTTTTCAATATTTTCTTCATCGAATGATATTCCATTTTCTATCAAATTGTAGTCAATGCTCTCAATATCAAACAAATTCAAATAATTTTTTGTATCTTTTTCATATCCTAAAATATCAATTCTTTTTAATTTTGAATGTAAACTGAAGTTTTTGAATTTAATTTCATATCCAATGTTTGTATCTCTTAGCCAACTTTGGTCTTCTATCCAGTAGTTTGCCTCAGCTTTTTGCTCATTGTTCTTGAAAACTTGCTTAAACAGTCCGCAGTGATAGTTAAGTCCGACTCCTTCTCCATTAATTCCTAAAGTTGACATCGAATCAACAAAGCATGAAGCAAGTCTTCCAAGTCCACCGTTTCCTAATGAAGGTTCAGTTTCTACTTCTTCAATATGGCTCAAGTTTTTTCCTGCAGCCTTCAATTCTTCCCTTACTTCCTTATAAATTCCTA
This sequence comes from Leptotrichia sp. HMT-225, assembly GCF_030644325.1. Classification (NCBI taxonomy): domain Bacteria; kingdom Fusobacteriati; phylum Fusobacteriota; class Fusobacteriia; order Fusobacteriales; family Leptotrichiaceae; genus Leptotrichia; species Leptotrichia sp. HMT-225. Next base: position 2,110,710 of record NZ_CP130323.1, read on the forward strand.
AATTAATCAAATTATTTGATAATAATTTTCCAATTAAGAATTCTGCAGAAATATAATATATTTTCTTTTTAGATTTGTTTGCAGTTTTTTCATCTGCTCTTTCTTTAACATATTCAAGTAATTTATAGTAAATTTCTTGATTTGTCATTTCACTTATTTGTTTTTCATTTCTTTTTTGTAAAAAATCTGTAAAATTGTAGTTCACTATTTTAATTGTTTCCTTTCAAATTTGTTTTATAATTTTTGTTATTAAACTACTTCAAAATTGGAATACTAAAAGCATTAAACTTAATAACTCAAATAGAATAGTTTTAATTTTTTGTATCCAATTTTAAAGTTGTTTTACTATGCGGGCATATTATATAACTATTTTTTTAATTTGTCAAGACATTTACGTAAATGCTTTTAAAACCCACAAAGAATGAAATTAATACGGTTCTCTGTTTAAATATCAAATGTTTAATAAATTTTGAACTACATACTATTTAGTAAGAAATTAAAACTTTTGGTTCTTAACATAGTTTCTATTTTATAATGGGATTTAATATTGGATTATTTTATTTAATATCATTTTTTACTATTTTTATTCGTTTTTTTCTTTTTTTCGCAGGATTGCTCATTGCCACAAATCCTTATCTTGCAGTAAAGGTTTATACTGATAATTAAAACAAAAAATTATATCTTAATTATTTTGAAATACTAGATTCTTTAATAAATTCATTATTTAAATGGAGTTTAGTATGAGATTCACTTAAAAATAGAACTTTTTCAAAACAAAAAAACTCAGAAAATTTTCTGAGTTTGATAGGCTTTGGTATAAGCCGGATTCTGTATTCGTTAATCATTTATCTAAATCAATAATTACTTACGGATTTTAGCGAGCTACCAATCAAGCCAAGACGGGCCGCCTCTTAACAGCTTTCTGCTTGCTCTTGCTTTGAGAGGGGTTTACCTAGCTAATTTAATTCCTTAAATTACTGGTAGTCTCTTACACTACCTTTTCACCCTTACCTGAAAGAACAGGCGGTTTATTTTCTGTGGCACTTTCCTTAAGATTTCTCCCAGCAGCCGTTAGCTGCCTCCCTTGCCCTGCAAAGTCCAGACTTTCCTCTTAAAAATAAATTTTCAAGCGATTAACTCCAAAACCTGAATTTATAGTATCATTTTTTCTCTATTTTTGTCAATTTGATTTATAAATTTTTCAAGACAATTTCTGCAATATCCTTCGCTCTAAGCCCGTAATTTGTAAGCATAGTCTCTCCATCCGCACTTTGTCCAAAAACATCCTGTATTCCATGTTTTACAACTTTTGTTGGATGAACTTCTGACAAGTATTCTGAAACTGCACTTCCAAGCCCTCCAATTACTGAATGTTCTTCACTTGTTACAATAAATTTACATTCTTTTGCTGCTTTTAGAACTGTTTCTGTGTCTAAAGGTTTTATCGTAGAAACATTTACCACTCTTGCTTTTACTCCTTTTTCTTCTAGTAATTTCGCCGCCTCAAGAGCTTCTGATACCATAAGGCCAGTCGCTAATATTGCTACATCATTTCCTTCTCTCAAAGTTGCAGCTTTCCCTATTTCAAATTTATAGTTTTCATCAAATAATACTGGTATATTTAGTCTTCCAAGCCTTACATATACAGGCCCTTTGTATTCAGCCGCCGCAAAGACCATTTTTTCAGTTTCTACTGCATCTGCTGGCGATAGCACTACCATTCCTGGAATTGCACGCATTAAAGCCATATCCTCAACTGACTGGTGCGAACCTCCATCTTCTCCTAACGAAACCCCTGCGTGAGTTGGACAAATTTTAACATTCAATTGTGGATATGCCACCGAGTTTCTAACCTGGTCAAAGGCACGTCCCGCGGCAAAATGTGCAAAAGTTGACGCAAACGGTATTTTCCCAGTCGTTGCAATACCTGCCGCTGTTCCAATCATATCAGCTTCTGCAATCCCCACATTTATATGTCTTTCTGGAAACTCTTTTTTAAAATATGCAGTCATTGTTGATTTTGACAAGTCTGCTTCCAGTACCACCACATCTTTATTTACTTTTCCCAATTTAACTAACGCTTCTCCATAAGCCACTCTAGTTGATTTTTTTTCCATTCTCATATTCTCCTATTTTTATATTGATATTCAGTTTTTTTTTAAAGTTTATAATATCCTGTTAGCACAGTAATTTTAATCTTAACTCAATTCTTCCATTGCCTTCTTGTATTCTTCATCATTTGGAGCAGCCCCGTGGAATCCAGCGTTATTTTCCATGAATGAAACCCCTTTTCCTTTTACAGTGTTTGCAACTATTACTGTCGGCTGTCCTTTAACTGTTCTTGCTGTGTCAAGAGCATTTATGATTTCTTCATAATTGTGTCCGTCAATCTCAATTACATTCCATTTGAAAGCCTTGAACTTTTCCCCAACTGGAGCGACATCCATTACATCCGAAACTTTTCCGTCAATCTGCAAGTTGTTATAGTCAACTATCGCAACTAAATTGTCAAGCTTGTAATGTGCAGCTGTCATAGCCGCTTCCCAAACTTGACCTTCCTGCAATTCTCCATCTCCTAAGATTGTATAGACTCTGAAATCGTTATTGTAAATTTTTGCGCTCAAAGCCATTCCGTTTGCCGCAGACAGTCCTTGCCCAAGTGAGCCTGTTGACATTTCAACTCCAGACAGTTTTTTCATGTCAGGATGTCCTTGAAGCGGAGAGTGCCATTTTCTAAGTGTTGGAATAAGATTTTTCCCTTCATCTCCTAAAAATCCTTTTTCTATCAAAGCCGCATACAGTGCAGGAGCAGCATGACCTTTACTAAGAACTAATCTGTCTCTGTTTTCCATTTTTGGATTTTTTGGATCAATATTCATTTCTTTCCAGTAAAGCACAGCCAGAATATCAGCAATCGAAAGTGAACCTCCCGGATGTCCTGATTTTGCCCTGTAAATCATTTCAATAATATCTTTTCTCAATGTTTTTGCCTCTTTTTGCAAATCTTCAATTTTCATAAAAACCTCCATTTTTTATTTATAAATATCAATAATTAACTAAAATTAATCCTCTTTTTTCAAATTATAGAAAAACAGTGAAACGCCAAACAGAACTAACGCCACGACAAGTGTCACTTTAACTCCGATTTCAGTTGCACCTTTTACGCCATTCTGAACATTCTGATTACCCACAACAAGTAAAGTTGACTGAACAACTTGCTGCACTAGAAATGCCAATTTTAGAAACATTCCCTGTATTCCAAACATAAAGCCTTCCAAACTTACTTTTTTGGTTTCTGACAGTTTTGCAGAAATTTCACTAAGCATTGCCTGTGGGAAAATAAACGCTGCACCACTTAATCCTGTTCCACAAATTACAAAAAGTAAATATGCAAAAATTGAATTATTTTTATTAATAAACAATAGACCAAAAGTACCGATTATTAAAAGCAGCATATCCACAATCAATATTTTCTTATACGAATACTTTTTCCCAAACTTGTTTGTAATCGGAAAAAACAGCCCCGCCATTCCAAACAGCACAACTGATATTACAGTCAAATATTTAATATCCTTTTGCATTACAGCGCTCAAATAATATGTTAAATCTCCACGAAGTATGTTAAATCCACAAAAGAAAAAGAAATATCCTAAAAAGTACAAAATAATTTCCTTATCCTTCAAATGTGAAATTGATTTCATAAACCCAAGCGATTCAGTCTTAGGACGATTTTGTGTAAGCTGCTTTTCCTTTAGAAAAAATATACACGCATAAATCCCCAAAACTGACAATATTGTAATCAAAATTACTGTTTTACGTATTCCAACTTCTGTATTCAGTACTCCATTTACCATTCCCAATTTTGAAATCAAAATACCCGGCAGAACCATCGCAACCCCAGTAAATATGAGCCTAAAAGTTGACTGCATTGTAGAAAGATTAAGCCTTTCTTCCTTAGTTGAAGCCAAATCTGGAATTAGAGCGTTATACGGTGCTGCGACTAAAGTATATGCCGTAAAATACAGTCCCCCAACAACTGATAAATAAATAAGTGTTGCCATCTGCGAACTTTTAATCGGATAAAAATACATAACCGTAAGAATCCCAAGCGGTAATCCTCCAACTAGCATAAATATTGATCTTCTTCCAAACCGTGATTTTGAGTTATCAGATAAAAATCCCACAACGGGATCTGATACTGCATCAATAATTCTTGCAAAAATAAATGCTAGAACTAAATATTGAGGCTTTAACAGCGGAACTAAATTTTTCTCCGTTTCAGGCGGCAAATAGTAATACGACAGCCATTGATTATAAATCTGGTCAATCATAAAATATGAAACCCCAAGCCCGTAAATTATGTAACTTTTTTTCGTTAATCTTGAACTCATTAAATTTTCTACCTTTCTGTTTTTTATATTGCTTAAAACAAACCTAAAAGTTATAACTTGTATCTTCAAACTTTAAATTTATTCAGTTTTTATCGCTTTAATTTGTTAAAAACTCTTTTACTGCCTCAGCATATTCATCTTTACATTCAGGATCAGCATAAATTCTTGTGTGTGAACCTTTTTCAAAAACTTTTAGCTTGATATTTTCATTCTGTGCAAGTTCGTTATACTCTTCCATAAGCATTCCATAAGTTGTAGCCTTGTCATTTTTAGACTGTATTATCAAAGTAGGTATTCTTTTTAGCAAATACGATAATCTAAGCTTATCAAGATGGCTTCCAACTCTTAAATTAAAAATTCTTACAATAACACTTACAATAAATTTTGGAACACGACGTTTTTTTGCATCTTCCTTAATTCTCTTTCTTATATTTGAAATCGAACTGTCTAATATAAGTTTATCAATAACTATTCCTTTTTTCCGAAGCGTTTTTATATACATTTTAGACGCAATGGCGGAACCTATTCCCCCTTGTGAAAATCCATATAGCGTAAAATTATTTTTCCCAAATTTTTCATTAAGCATTTCCATTGTATGAAAAATATCCTGTCCAAAGCAGTATCCCATCTTAGTTTTAGCCACATCAGACTTTCCAGAATTTCTCAAATCTGGAATAAAAAAACTATACTCATTATCAAGGCCAATATCCTTAAACATTCCCAGATATTGCAACGATGATAATCTATTCACGCCACGTCCATGCGAAATAATCATAGTTTTTGTAGCTTCCTTGTTCTCAATAAGCCATCCATAAAGCTGAATTTTTCCTGACTTATACTCAACTTCCTTAAAATTATACCCATAATCATAAGGATTTGCCTTATTATTCTCAATATTATACTTCTGTCTCAATTTTTTACTATTATACACCTCTTCAAATGTAATTCTCGGATACTTCTCAATCTGATTAATGAAATACCGTATTGACATATACGCTATCACAAAGAAAAATATCATAAACAGCACATTAATTGTTATTAACAATCCCATTTCTATAATCCTCTCCTATTCTTTTTATTTTTTATTTATAAAATTCATTAATACAATATTTTTTAATTTTAGTCTTCTTTCTAACAAACTGTATTAAATCTTCGTTATACAAAAATTATGGTTATTCATTTTTATAATTTTTTATATTTTATTTGTTAAAACAATTCAATATAAACAAACAATCGGATTTAATTTCTTTTTTTTTCCTAAAATTAATTCTTTTATCAAAAATCCATTTTTTTCAACTTGTATTTTTTCCAAAAAATTTTCTTGATTTTCCAAGCTTTCTGTATTTTCATCCTTTTTATCAAATTTTCCAAATTTTTCAATATCTTTCCAATTTACAAAGACATCTTTTTTCTGAAAATCATTTTTCGCATCAAAGTTTTCAATTTTATTATTTTTACGAATTTCTTTCAAATATTCCTGACCCTTTTTATTAAAGCCTAAAATTCTTACATAATTTATTTCAAAATCCATCATCTTAGCTTTTATATTTAGTAAAATATTCAAAATAATCCGTTCTACACGTTTATTCGATAAATTTCTAGATTTTGTATTTTTCAAAAATTCTATATATTTTTGCGAATTCAACATTGTTCCGTATATTCTAGCATAAATTTCTTCAGTTATATCATATATTTCCATTATTTTTTCTTTTTCTTCTGTCAAAACCTTATATTTCACAATTTTAAAGATTTCTTCCTTTATTTTATCTCCACTAATTCTGTTATTTACCTTCCATTCTAAATTTTTAAAAATAATCTCAAATGATTTTTCTGGTATAAATTTCTGAATTTCTTCTAGCTTCCAAAAGATTTTTTCTTCTGCTTTTACATTTTTCAAACTTTCTAAACTTATTTTTTCTCCAATGCTTTGCTTTTTCTCAAAATTATAACTTTTTTTAACAATTTCTTTTGAATTTTCTACTCCTCTATTTTTTAAAAAACTACATTTTTTTTCAGTAATAGATTTTTTTATTTTTTCAAAATCAAATTTTTCTTCAGAAAATTTATCCAAAATCTTCTCCAATTCATTTCTCAAAAACGAAGCACTAGCAAACTCTTCCCTATCCTCAGAAACTTTCTCTTCATTATATTCTGAAATTTCTCTTTTTATAATATACGGTTTTATTTTAAGATTGCTATTTTCTATCTCACGCATATATTCCAGAGCCAAAATATTATTTGACTTCACAATTCCATCTAAATTATATTCCTTTAATGCCAGTCTTTGAGAAGTGCTGTAGCTGTTGCCTTTTTTCATATATTCCATAAGCTTGTCCTTATAATCCTGCCTTTTCTGCAGTTCAAGCACTTTTTGCAAAACTTCAATATTTGCCTCTTCCGCTCCAAAAACCTGAATATCTATACCCAAATAATCCAAAATTTTTGTTGCCATCCTTGAAAAAATTTCCGCATTCTGAATTGAATAATAAAGTGGCAACTCCACAACCAAATCTACTCCATATTCTAAATTAACATATGTTTTCTCCCACTTATCCAAAAATGAAATTTCTCCCCGCTGAACAAAATCCCCACTTATCACTACCACAACCAAAACATCTTCACCAAATATCTCCTTAATTTTCCTGATTTGATACAAATGTCCATTGTGAAATGGATTATATTCAGCTACAATTCCTATTTTCAACAATTTTCTCTCCTAAAAACTTTTCTTACATTATATATATTATACCATATAATAATCTGATTTTTGAAAGTTTTTTCAATTTTTATTTCTATAATTAGTTAAAATCCTTTTTGTATTATTTCGCGTTTAAATAACGAAAATCAAAAAATTCATGAAATTAAAATTATTTTTTATAAGACTATGCTACTGTACTTATTTAGACACTATTAAAATACCTTTTAATTAAATTTTATCATTAAGCAATCATCTTAAAGATTTTTATAATTTTATTTCTATTTTTTTATGAAGTTTAGTCTTAAATCTTGTTTTTAAAATATTTTAAGGTATAATGTAGTAAAAGTAATCTAAAATAAAAAAATTTAGGAGGTTTATTATGAAAAAATTATTTTTTTCAATTTTTTTAATGTTTTGTCTAAACATTTTTTCCAATGTAAATTACAATGTTTTTGTAATTATGGATAATAACGCAACTAGAAATGTGGAAAATATTTCAAAAGGGCTTAAAGAGGCAGGAATCGAAAGCCTTTATTCCAAAGGATATGCAGTTCATCTAACTCTTTACCTTACAGAATATAAGCCTGAAGCACTAAAAACAATAAAAGATACTGTCAATAAGATTGCAAATCAGACAAAATCCTTTGATATAGAATTTTACAGATTAAGAAAAACTGGCGGAAACTGGTTTATGCTTGATGCTCAAAACAATGAAACTATACAACAGCTTGCAGACGAAATAACAGTCAGCTTAAACAAATCTCGTGCAAAGGACGCACAAGTTCCTGACTGGGCAAAATCTATTCCTGAAAAAGTAAAATCCTTTAATTTGTACGGCTCTCCAAATGTATTTACAAGTTTTGATCCGCACATAACTTTACTTACTCCAGAAGATTCAGCAAAAATAGATATATTTACTTCAAAATATGATTTTAAACCCTTCAAATCTAAAGTCATTGGTATCGGAATCGCTCAAGTTGACGATTTAGGGCAAGCAAAAAATATAATTTATTCGGTAAAATTTAAAAAATAAAAAAGGAAAAAATTATATGAAAAAACTTGAAAATTATGAACAAATACTTAATAAAATAAAAGAAGAAAAATATTTTTTATTATACGTTTCAATGAATAATTGCAGCATCTGTCACTCTGATATGCCAAAAGTTGAGAAAATTGTTAATGAGAAAAATTTTACTGCTTATCATATCGAAGCATCTGAAATTCCTGAAGCTGTTGGGCAATTAAGTCTATTTTCAGTCCCAGTAGTTATTCTATTTTATGAAGGCAGAGAGATACACAGACAAGCTAAAATTATTGATTTTGACGAATTAAATTATAGAATTGAACAAATAAGTGAAAATAAATAAATACCAAAAGGGAACTGATTCTAATAAAGCTAGAACCAATTCCCTTAATTTTATTTACCCAGCAATTTTAATCCATAAGACTTAAAAATTTCTTCAGCTTTTTCAACTAATTCTCTCGTTGGTGTCGGTGTATCTTTTAATTTATATTCTTTTCCAACCTTTTCCCATTTATACTGCCCCATTTGGTGAAATGGTAAAACATCCACTCTTTCCACATTCGTTAACTGAGAAGTAAACTTTGCCCACTCATGCAAATCATTTTCATCGTCAGAATACCCTGGAACTAGTACATATCTTAACCAAGTCGGCTTATTAATTTCATTCAAATACTTTGCAAATTTTAATGTATTGTCAAGTTCTACTGAGGTTAATATTTTATATTTTTCAGGATTTATATGCTTAATATCAAGAAGTACCATATCTACAAGCTCTAGCACTTTTTTTGCCTTTTCATTAAAAATATACCCAGATGTATCAAGTGCCGTTTGAATCCCATTTTCACGACAAAGCTTAAACAACTCCATCAAAAATTCAGGCTGCATCAAAGGCTCACCCCCAGAAACTGTAACTCCTCCAGTCTTTATGAATCCTTTTACTTTCAGAATCTCCTTCATGACTTCCTGTGCAGTCATCACAATCTTTTTATCTTTAATTTCCCAAGTATCAACATTATGGCAATACAGACATCTAAGCGGACACCCCTGTAAAAATAACACAAATCTAATTCCTGGTCCATCTTTAGTCCCAAATGATTCAAACGAATGTATATACCCTTTCACTTCCATATTAATTTCTCTCTTTCTTTTTTTATTCAATAAATTATTCGATAACTTAAATTTTATTTTATACTATTTCCTAGTGGAATTTAATACTATATTATTTTCATTTTTTTAAACATAGTCTAGTATAAACTAATCTGTCGGAGCATTTTTCTGTGCTGACAAAACTGTTTGAGCATAGCGAGTTTTTTGTCAGTACAGAGAAATGTCGTAGACTAGCCATAGGTTATTGCGTAGCAATCTTGCCACAATTTTAATTATTAGGACAAACCTTTACTGCAAGATAAGGTTTTGCGGCAATGAGCAATCCTACGAAAATAAAAATGAAAAAACATAGTAATATGAAAAAATATTTATTAATCAAAATATCTAAAAAATAATAAAAAATAATTTAGTTAAATGCTTATGAATTGACTATCAAACAACCCTATTATAAAAATTTATTCCCATTTTTAAATGGAGTTTAATATAAATTATCATACAATAGAAAAGAATGCCGCATAACTCATATTTTATGAAACTATGCGACATTGCTCATATTAGTTGAAAATTACCAGTTAATTTTCAGATTTTTATCAATTTTCAATTACATTTTACTTGAGATTGTTCTGTTAATTACATCTAATTGTTGTTCTTTAGTCAATTTAACAAAGTTTACTGCATATCCAGAAACTCTGATTGTTAATTGAGGATAATTTTCAGGATGTTCCATTGCATCTTCCAGCAATTCTCTTCCAAATACGTTTACATTCAAGTGATGTCCTGTTTGATTGAAGTATCCATCCATTAATCCAACTAGGTTAGTTTGTTTTTCATTTGAATTTTTACCTAATGTTTCTGGTGTAATTGCAAATGTGTAAGAAATTCCATCGTTTGCATCTTCAAACGGAATTTTAGCTACTGAGGCAAGTGAAGCAACAGCTCCTCTTGTATCTCTTCCGTGCATAGGGTTTGCTCCTGGACCAAATGGTGCTCCAGCTCTTCTTCCATCAGGAGTATTTCCTGTTTTCTTACCATATACTACGTTTGAAGTAATTGTTAATACAGATTGTGTTGGAGTTGCATCTCTGTACATTTTATGAGTTCTTAATTTGTTCATAAATCTTCTTGTAATGTCTACTGCAAACTGATCTGTCGCATCGTCATTATTTCCGAATGGAACATAGTCTTTTTCATTGATATAGTCAACTGCATCCCCTTCTTCATCTCTTACAACTTTTACTTTACCATATTTGATAGCTGCCAATGAATCTGCAATGATTGATAACCCTGCAATTCCAAATGCTTCTGTTCTTCTGATATGAACATCATGCAATGCCATTTCTAATGCTTCATAAGAATATTTATCATGCATATAGTGAATAATATTCAATGATTTAACATAAGTTGAAGCTAACCAGTCTAATACTTTATCAAGTTTTTCCCATACTTCATCAAATTCAAGATATTCACTCTTAATTGGCTCAAATTGTCCTTCTGGAGTTACTTGAATTTTTAATTTTTCATCTTTTCCACCATTAATTGCATACAATAATGCTTTTGGTAAGTTTACTCTCGCTCCAAAGAATTGCATTTGGTGTCCGATAGTCATTGGAGATACACAACAAGCGATTCCATAGTCATTACCAAATTGTGGTCTCATAATATCGTCATTTTCATATTGTACTGATGATGTATCAATTGATACTTTAGCACAGAATTTTTTCCAAGTTTCAGGTAATTGTTCACTCCATAAAACTGTTAAGTTTGGTTCAGGCGAAGTTCCCATGTTGTACAATGTATGTAAAATTCTGAATGAGTTTTTAGTAACTAATGATCTTCCGTCTTCTCCAATACCACCGATTGATTCAGTTACCCAAACTGGATCTCCTGAGAATAATGCATCATATTCAGGTGTTCTTAAGAATCTGATTATTCTTAATTTCATAACAAAGTGATCCATAATTTCTTGAGCTTCTTTTTCAGTCAAAGTTCCTTCTTGCAAATCTCTTTCCAAGAAAATATCTAAGAATGTAGAAGTTCTTCCGATACTCATTGCAGCTCCATTTTGATCTTTTGTAGCAGCTAAGTATGCAAAATATAACCATTGTACTGCTTCCTTACCATTAGTTGCAGGTTGTGAAATGTCAAATCCATAAGCTTCAGCCATTCTTTTTAATGCATGTAATGCTTTAATTTGTTCAAAAATTTCTTCTCTAAGTCTTATTACATCTTCTGTCATTTCAGCTGGATCCATATTTTTCAATTGATTTTGTCTGTCAGCAATTAATCTGTCTACTCCGTAAAGTACAACTCTTCTATAATCTCCAATAATTCTTCCACGTCCGTAAGCATCTGGAAGTCCAGTTATAATTCCTGTTTTTCTTGCTTTTCTGATTTGATCAGTATATGCTGAGAAAACTCCATCATTATGAGTTTTTCTATATTTAGTAAAAATTTCTTCAGTTTGGGGATCTAGTTCATATCCAAATGCTTCCAAACTGTTTTTTACCATTCTCAATCCACCATTTGGGAAAATTGCTCTTTTTAAAGGAGCGTCAGTTTGCAATCCTACGATTTGTTCCAAATCCTTATTGATGTATCCTGCTCCATAAGCGTCAATTTGTGAAGGTATTTTAGTTTCTGCATCATAAATACCTTTTTCCCTTTCTACCTTGAATTTTTCTGAAAGACTTTTCCACAATTCAGTAGTAGCTTCTGTTGGTCCTTCCAAAAAACTGTCGTCTCCCAAGTACTCAGTGTAATTCAATCTGATAAATTCTGTAACATCAATGTTGTCTTTCCAGTTTCCTTCTTTAAATCCTCTCCATGCGTTCATTATTTAACAACACATCCTTTCAATTTTTTTATTTATTTGCTTTGTTTTGTAATCATTATAATATTGTTCTCACTCTATGTCTTATTATACCTCAAAAAATTTTTAAAAGCAAACATATTTTATAAAATTTTTTAATATTTTTTTTCTAACAAAAATCTATAAAACTTCTTATTTATAGTGAAAAAAATAACTTGTTATTTTTAGAAGGTTTATTACTATTTTTTGTTCTTTTTTTTGAAATGCACCCAATTATTTTAATTTTATTTTTAATTTTTAATCTTTTTAGGAAATATTTTTCTTTCTTTTTTAAATTCTAGATGTTGTAACATCATTGTTCTCAAATATATCATTTGTTTTAAAAAATGAATCCGATTTTTCAGTGCTCCTTTTTCTTTTTCTATTTCAAAATGATAAATTGGTATATCTGAAAAATTTTTTATTGTATTCACAAATTTTGAACTTGAAATTAAGAGAATTTGTTCATAATCATTGCTGATTTTAGAAATTATTTTTTTAAATGATACTAAATGTTCTACTTTTACTATATTTATAAAATTAAAAAGTTTTTTTATTTTATTATATGTTCTTAAAATTTCTTTTTCTTCCAAATCTATTAATACTAATGTTGAGATTTTAGGAATTTTGTCAGACTGAATATACTGTTTTACTATTTGTTTATTCAATAAATTTTCATTTTCAAAATGTACTGATGATTCTGCAATGTTATAAATTTGTATTTTATCTTGATTATTTATTTTTTCAATATTTTTATTTTGTATTTTTACAGTTTCATCAAATGACAATTCATTATTAATTTCATCCATTACTTTTTTATAATTTTCTCTTTTTTTATGTAACTTTTTATAAAACATTGTTGCAAATTTTAGATTCATTTCTATTTTTTCTTTTTTAAAAATTTTATTTAGTATAAAAAAATATTCTTCATTTTCCTTGTTTCTTTTTATATTGAATCTACTTTTTAGATTATCATTTTTTATATTAGAAATTAAATATGTTAACATACTATATTTTTCATCTGTTGAAATTATATTGGTATATGTTTCTATGTATGAAAAAAGTACTTTTTTGATATACTTGATATTTTTAAGACCCAAAATGTCATTAAGTAATTTAAAATAAAAATTTTCTTGATACGTACTTTTTCCAAGATAAATTTTTTCTAATCTTTTAGATAAAATTTCCTTCAAATAACCTTCACCTATTTCTTTTATATTATAATTTTTTTCTTTAAATAATTTTTCAATACTTTCGCATTTCATATATTCTGAATATTTGATATTAAAATTTTTTAATATCTGCTTCAAATCATTTTGTATATTTTTTGTATTTTCCTGTGTTCGATTTATTTGTTTATTAAATTGATAAATATTTAATTTTTCTTTTTTAAATAATACAATAATTGAAATAAGTTCCCTTCTAAACAACATTTTCATGTTTATGTTTCTATCTTCTATTTTAAATATTTTTTCATCATATTTTCCAAAATAATACAAATAGTGTTTAGTTTTGTGTATTATTCCATTATTGTTGTTTCTTAAAAAATCATTTATATTCTCAATAGTATAATCCAATCTTTTAAATCCATATTTTTCTTCTAAATATTTTCTACTTGCAATTTTAAAATTTAAAACTTCTTTTAACAAGTCACTCTCATTAAAGTCAATTTCCACTGCCTACTTTCACCCCATAATTCTTAACTTTGTAGCAATAATAATAGCTACAAACATTTTCATAATAACAATTATGAGTTCATTTTTTTAGACGATATTTTTTGTTTTTTTACTTTTCAAAAATAACCTGTAAACATTGACTTTTGTTAATTTTATATATATTAATTTAAAATTAAATCAATTTAAAACATATCATGAAATATTATCTAAAAATACCTATTATTTAAAGAATAATACATACTAATATATTTCAAAATATTCAATTATTTTTTATCTTATAATATTTCAAAATAAAAAAAGAGAAAACTGTTATCGTTCTCTCTTTAAAAAATATTTATTTTTCAAATAACTTCTGAATTTCAGATTTTTTCTGTTCCAGCCGATCTTCCAGCTCATTCATCCATACCAGCGGATCTTTGGGATTCACAAGCCTTTTTATATTATCCCGATTTTTTTCTTCATCAAACCAGATAAGTTTTGTAATCGCTCCAGCCCCAATTCCAATGATTGTCTTATTTTCCTCAATCATTTCTATATTGTAAATCGACTCGCTTCCATTTAGTGAATAGCCTAGATTTTCTCCCCATTGAAAGCTATTTTTCTGGCGATACATATAATATGGAAAAAGCCCTTTATTTTCAGTTACATTTTCAATTTTCTTGTAAATTTTTTCATAATCCAGTATTTCTTCATGAGCATAATTTTCTTTGTTAAGACGGCTGGCATTTTTTATTGCCAAATTGTGAATTGTCAGATTTTCCATATCGTATTTGGAAATTTCTTCCATTGTGTACAAAATATCTTCTGTAGTTTCACGTGGCAAGCCTAAAATCAAGTCCATATTTATTTCCAATCCAAAATTTTTAGCAAGTTTGTAAACATTATCAAATTGCTCCCTATCGTGATAACGATTTACAAGTTTTAAAGTTTTTTCATTAAAAGACTGCGGATTTATACTAATTTTATTTATTCCATAGCTTTTGATAATAGCTAATTTTTCTTCATCCAGCGTATCAATTCTTCCAGCTTCAAATGTAAATTCCTTTAAATAATCTAAATTATAGTTTTCTTTTACTGTTTTTAGCAATTTGTCAATTTCTTTCGCCGTTAAAATTGAAGGCGTTCCTCCACCAATATAAATCGTATTAATTTTTAAGCCTAATTCCTGTGTTAATTGACCAATTTCACGGATTTCGTGATAAATAGACCCTATGTATTCATCATATCGCTCTGCATATTTTCCACGTAGCAGATAGGCTGGGAATGAACAGTATGAACATTTTGTAGGGCAAAAAGCGATTCCGATATAAATTCCTATTGTTTCTTTGTCCAGATATGGCTCTTGACGTTTTACAATGTCTAGCAGAAGTTTTCTTTTTTCATTGCTTACAAGATATATTTTTTCCAATATTTCGTTAATTTCATTATAAGATAATCCCATCTTTAAAAAACGCCCTACAATCTTTGTAGGACGTACTCCTATTAAAATACCCCATTTATATTCATTTTTTTTATCAAAAAGTTTCATTAAGGAACTTTTTGCCATAACTTCTGCCTGATCAAAATATTCTTCATTGACTTTCTTATGTGAAAATGTTACTTCTTTTAAAATTTTTCCATTTTTATTATCAATTAATGCTGTATTTACAGTAATTGTTTCTGTATTATCCCTTTCTGAATCTTTTAGTTTTCCACAATCATTGTCAAAGTTTTCCACATCTTGATTTTTTCTAAAATTAACACTAATTTCCACATCATTTTCACTATTTTCAAAAAGAATATCATAGTGCTCAGGTAAAAGCACACGCATAAATTCCTCAAGTTTGTTCTGATTAATCTCAATATTCGCTCTTATCATCTATTTTATAGCTCCCATAAAGTATAGCACCAGCACAATTATCCCAAGAATAATTCGATAATATCCAAATACCTTGAAATCATGCTTTTTAATGTAATCCATAAAGACTTTTATCACAGCATACGCAAATACAAATGATAAAACGAATCCTAAAGCAATCAGAAACCATTCATACCCGCTTAAAGCCGTACCAAGTTTTACCAGTTTCAAGAGTGTCGCCCCAAGCATTGTTGGAATCGCAAGAAAAAATGAAAATTCCGTTGCTAAAACTCTATTTAATCCAAGCAAAACTCCACCAATAATTGTAGCAGCCGATCTCGAAGTTCCAGGAATCATCGCAAGACATTGAAACAGCCCTACTCCAATTGCAGTTTTTACTGACATCTGAGTAATTGAAGCAATTCCGCCTTCCTTTTTCTTCCTAGATTCAAGCCAAATAAGTATAACTCCATAGATAACCAGCATTATTGCCACAACTACCGAATTAAACAGCACTTTATCAATAATATCGTCAAACAAAAGTCCCAGCACAACTGCAGGAAGCACTGCAATTACTATTTTTATCCACATCTGAATAATATCAGCCCTCTGACTCTTGCTAAGCCCTTTTGCAAATGGAACAATTCTTTTCCAATAATATACAACTACCGATAAAATCGCCCCCAGCTGTATAATTATCTTAAATGCATTGGCAAACTCCTCATTTTGTGAAAGCTGCAAAAACTGATCCACAATAATCATATGCCCTGTGCTGCTGACAGGTATAAATTCTGTAAGCCCTTCCACAAGGCTTAAAATAAATACTTTAATAATATCTGCAAACATAATATTTTCCTTTCTTTTTATTAAACCTATTTTTTAAATTATCATTTATTATATCACATATTTTTTACTTTATTAATAGTCATAAAATTTTCTTGTTTATTTATTTTAAATGTGATATTCTAAAATCATAACTACTTAAAGAGGAAAGATAAATGAAAAAAAATAAAATTCTTTATACAATAAATTATGATAAAATTGTAAATTTTAAAGAAAGGGTTACCCGATTTACAGTTAGATTTGAATTTAAAAGCAACTGTAAAAATGAAGATTATTCTGGAGAAGATTTTGCTCATTTGCATGATACCGGCAGGCTGACGGAATTATTGATTGATGAAGCTGAATTGCTTATAAAAAAGGCTAATAATGAGAATCGAAAAACTAGATGGGACGTAATCGCAGTAAAAGTTCATGGAGAAATTATACTTATTAATACAGCCTTTCATCGCTATATTACAGAATCTATATTTAACAATGCACAAATTTCCCCATTTGGAAAGCCTTTGTATATAAAGCCCGAAATTAAGCATAATAACAGCAAGCTGGATTTTTATCTGGAAACTGAAAAGGATAAAATTTATGTCGAAGTAAAAGGCTGTACTTTGGTAAATGGAAAAACTGCCCAATTTCCTGGCTCTCCTTCTGTGCGTGCCTTAAAACATCTGAAGGAACTCATAGAACTTAAAAAAGAGGGATTTAGGACGGCTGTTTTTATTTTAATTTTTAGAAAATCAGAAATTTTTGCACCTGAACATATCATCGACAGGGACTTTTCAGAAACTTTTTATGAAGCGATAAAAAATGGAGTGGAAATTTATCCAATGCTTTTGGAGTACAGGAAAGATGGAAAAGTGTGTTTTGTGAAAAATATAGAAGTAGCAGAAAAACTATTTTAATATTAAAATAAAAAAAATCATAACATAGTTAAAAATATTTAAATCAACAAAAAATCGGAATTAATCAATATTTTGAATATATTCCGATTTATTTTTTTATACTTACATTTTATTCAACTTTTCTTTTGCCTCTTCTACAATATATAACTTATTCCCATTTTTGATAACTTCTTCATATAATTTTCTTGCTTCTTCTATCTCTCCTGCTTTTTCTTTATATTTTGCAAGTTGAAATTTTAAATCAATAACAAAACATTTTATTGTTTCTTTTTGTAATAACGTTTGTATATGATTTATCATTTTCTCGTTATCATTCTCATAATACAAATCTATTTTTAAATTTTCCAATGAATTTTTTATTTCAATATCAAAATCATCTTTTTTTATAAGGTTATTGTAAATATTTATTGCTTCTTCCTTTCTTCCAATTTTGTTTAACAAAGCAGCCTTTCTAATATTAATTGATAATTTGGAATTTTCATCTAATACTGATTTTTCCGACAAATCAATATTTTTTAAAAATTTATATGATTGTTCTATATCTCCCTTAAAATAATATCCAAGACTAAGATTAATATTTAAAAGTATCTTATATTTTTTATATTCATGTTTTATACATTCTATAAATTTATCTGGATTCAGGTCTTCATATAAAAAATTCATATCATTTTTATATTTTTTATTCATACGATTCACATATTTACTCAAGACTTTCTCGTATAATTTTACAAGTTTATTCATCCATAAATCAGCTTTTTGCTTAACTGGCTTAAAAAAATTGTACATTGGAATTGATAAAATTAACAATAAAAATAAAATATCAATATATCTAGTTTCGACTTTTATTAAATTAAGTAAAATAAGTAGCACAAAAGCAATAATTCCAACTACGGGAATTAGAATACAAAGATAAACTAAACAATATACAATCAAATAAATTATACCTATTATACGCTCTTTCATTTCTCTCCTTCTACAAAAATTAATTATTTTATGTCATAATAACATTTTTTTTAATTAAATTCAAGAGTTGCCGCTGTTTTACCGTTATTTTAATACTAAACCCCATTTAAACAAGGAATTTATTAGATGTGTTCGATAACCTAAGTTTTTTTATTTTCACAAGGGGTCAAGACCCCTTGCTTTAGAATATTTGTTTTATTAAATTCTAAATATATATAGTTATCGAACAGGTCTATTATAAACTTATTTAGCAAAGGAGTAAAACCTAATATTTCTAAATAATTAAAATATAATATTCGCTTTTTAAATGGGGTATAATATAAAACTATTTCTTCTCAGAAAACATAAAATCAAATTCTTCATAATATAAATCTTTTGGTTTTCCATTTATTATTTCCTCATTAATACTTCTTAAAGAAATTTTATAATTAATTTTTCCTATTGTTCCAATATATTCCAAATCCTTTTGTGGAACTTCATATACTGTATCACTTGTAACTGGTAATTTTGAAGTTCTTAATTTGGATGCTATTTGTTTTACTACATCTTCGTAGTTTATTTTAGCAAGTTCTGCTTCATCTTTACTGTTTATTGTGATTGTTTTATTTTTTAAAATAATTTTATATTTTTCAGATTCATTTTCCTGATTTGTCGAATCCTCATTATAAACATTCTTGTAAGATATAAAGTTATCATAACCTGCTATATCAGATATAATTTCAGCATTTTCACTATTTTTTACTTTATATGTGACAACTTTCCGTTCTTCATAATTTCCTTCATCATCACTTCTGTAATAATAATCTTTCCATGACTCTTTCACATCCAGCCCTTTTTCCAAATCTCCAAGAGTCGAATAAACTTCACCTTTTTCATTTTTGAAATTTAATTTTGCAATAGTGCTGTTATCAGATATATATTGAAGCGTTGTATAAATTTGACTTCCTTCACTATTATTCAATTTTTGTGTAATTTTAGAAATTTTTTCATCTTTTAAAGCTCCGTATTTTACAAGCATTCTTTTTAATCTTTGACTTTGACTAAAATTACTTACATTTTTGGCACTAAGCGGAGTATAAACCGAAATGACTAAACAGGCAATTAAACTTATAAAAATTCCTGTGATATTCATTTTTCTAATATATAAAATCATGCAGAAAAGTAGCCAGAATATTGAAATTAGTACATAATACCGATTCTCTGTAATTCCATATTGATACGTTCTTTGAAAAACTGCAAATAGTGAAGCAAAAATTAAGGGTATCGAAAAATATGGAAAATACTTCTTAAAGTTCTCAAAAAATTTATCTTTCTGTGTAAATGGCGTTATTAAAATCATAACAGCGACACTAAATGCTGTGTACCAAAGTACAAGGTGAGAAATTAATCCTTTTGGCAAATGCATGGATATAAGAACCTTCATCATATAAATATATAAAACACCTGTATAAATAATAATTAATGGAATAATTACAAATTTAATCAATAAATTAAAAATAAATGGAAATTCATAATTTTCAAGATTATCATCTGGTTTTTTCAATAAAGATAAAAACAATGATGCTCCAAATACTTCAGTTATAAACCAAAAAGAATAAGTAGTCAATCTAAAAAATAAACTATCTCCAGAATTAAAAAACAAATAATTTACTGTTGTCAGTATTATTTCAATACCAATCCAGAGAACTGCCACAAAAATACCTGTTATAACAAAATTTGAAAATACTGACTGTAAATATTTTTCTTTATTCTCCTTTTTTTTCAAAATAGGAATTAATAAAAACAGAACTATTGAAATCGGAATCAATGTAAAATAATAAATATTGTAATAATCACTAGTTCGTAAATACTCTACAAAAACAATAATTGATACAGCAAATGTTATAACCGAATAAATACCTCTAACTAACCATCTATTTTGCTTATAAAAATATTTTTCATAAAGCATCTCACACATTGCTGTAATAAAAATACTTCCAAACAAAAGAAGATTAACTTCAACAAATTCATCAGACTGAAAACTCCTAACTTCAGCTATGTATATTCCTGTAATAAAGTGCAGAAAAGCTAAAATAATCGTTATTGGAAATCTCTCAACCCCACTTTTAAAATGCAAAAGAAGTTTCTTTACATTTTCTTTAATCTTTTTCATAAAAATCACCTCTTATCATATTTCAATTTCTTCTTTAAAATTCAATAAATCATTTATTTCATAATAATGATACCATATTTTTATTAAAAAAAAATGAGAAAATTATTTTATTTTCTTGTTTTCTACTTCAAAAAACTCAGCAAAGTTATTTTCTAAATTTTTTTGATTAATAGTTATTTTTATATTTTAAGTATAAAGGGGATCAATCGCCATCCCCTTTATAATCCTGGCTCGTCTAAGCATTTTTTTGAAATAAAATTGAAACTCGCTTTTTAATAAAAGTTATTACTAACTCTTAAATTGATTATAACTTAAATGTTTTGAAAAAGCTCAAACAGTCAATTTCATTACAAAAAAATCACGACAATTTTTAGTATAATTACAAAAGATAATTTTATTAAAATAAATTCCAAGCAAAATTTTGTTAGAATTATAAATAAAAAAATAATAATTAATTAAAATATTATAAAAAATAAGTGATTAAGAAAATAACTTAATTAAATAATTAAAAATTTTGTTTAATGATTACAGAATTATAAAATTCAAATTTTAATTTTTTTATCTACCAAATAACAAATCAATATGATATAATTTGTCATAAAATATAAGTTATTTTATTTAAGTGGCAGATTTGGGGGAAATTTCAAGTATAATGTAATCAAAAGGGGGATTATTTATGAAAATAAAATATGTCATTATTTTTGTAATGCTGTTAATTGCGGGAAATTTTTTAAGACTTTTAATTGAGGACAAAAATATTCCAGAAATTGAGATTAGTAAGGAAAAAAATTATAAAAAGGAAAAGGCTAAAAAAGATGCTGATTTGACAAAAAGTAATGTAAAATTTGATATTAATAATGTTGAATACAAGGATTTGCTAAAATTGGGAATTAATAAAAATAAGGCTGAAAAATTTGTAAAATATAGAGATGAAGTTGGTATTATTAAAGATATTAATGAAGTAAAAAATATTTCAGGATTTGGAAAGTCTGGCTTTGAAATCGCACAAAAATTTTTGTTTGTGGATAATGAAAAAATTCAGGATTCAACCAAAAATTATGGACGTGAAATTACAAAATGCAGCATTAACAAGTTAAATGAAAAAGAATTAAAAAAAATAGGATTTACAAATAAGGAAATAAAAAAATTACTTCCTGAAATTGAAAAAAATAACATAAGATCGAATGTCGATTTAGAAAAGATTATCGGAAAAGAGCGTTATGCAGAAATTGAAGATAAAATAAAATTTATTGAATAAAATATAATGTATTAAATTAAAAAAATCTGCTGCTTAAATAATCTAATTTATACTAATTTTATTTTTATTATTTTATTAAATTGCCAAATTTATCCTTAATTATTCAGATTAATAATTTTTTTTAATCTTGATTTTTATTTATCAATTTCTTATTTTTAGATTATTTTGATACCATTAACTAAATATAGTTTCAATTTTACTCAAAAAAGCTCAAACTGTTATTTTTTCTTTAATGAAATTTTACTTATCATTTGAATTAATTAAACTAAAATTGTCGTGATTTTTTTGGAATAAAAACGATTGTTTGAGCGAAGTTTTACGTAGCGAGTTTCGTTTTTATTTCAGAAAAATTCTTAGACAAGCCAGGTTTGCAAAGGGGGATGGCGACTGTTCCCCTTTGCTTTATAAAAAAGATAAAACATAAAAAAGCAGAAAAAATATTTATTACCAAAAATAACTTTTATCAATTTTAATTAAAAATCATTAATCTTAATAATGTCATATAAAATTATAATATTGAACAAAATCAACTATAATAAAATCATTTTAAAATAAAAAAAGAGAAAGGGGATATATTTATGATAAAAAAAATATTAATTGCAAATCGTGGGGAAATTGCGGTTAGAATTATTAGAGCCTGTAGAAACATGGGGATTTTGAGTGTTGCAATTTACTCAAAGGAAGATAAGGATAGTCTTCATATAAAATTGGCTGATCAAAGTATTTGCATTGGAGAAGGACCTGCAAGAAATAGTTATTTGAATAAGGAAAGTATTATTACAGCTGCCTTGAATGTGGGAGCAGATGCGATTCATCCTGGATACGGCTTTTTGTCGGAAAATTCAGAGTTTGTAAAAATGTGCGAGGAAAATGGAATAAACTTTATTGGTCCAACGGCTAAAGTTATCGATAGAATGGGGAATAAATCTCAGGCTAGAAAAACAATGATGGATGCTGGAGTACCAGTTGTACCAGGAACAAAAGAACCTGTTTATGATGTAGAATCTGGAATGAAAGCTGCTGAAAATATCGGCTACCCTGTTATGGTAAAGGCTTCTTCTGGTGGTGGCGGAAAAGGAATGCGTGTTGTAAAAGATAGAAACGGTTTTGAATTTTTATTTAATGTAGCTCAACGGGAATCCATAAATGCGTTTGGTGACGATACTATGTACATTGAAAAATTTATAGAAGATCCAAGACATATAGAAATTCAAGTAATTGCTGATAATTTTGGAAATGTAGTGGCTCTTGGCGAAAGAGACTGTTCTGTTCAGAGAAATCATCAAAAATTAGTAGAAGAATCGCCATCTCCTGCAATTTCCCCAGAAACTCGGGAAGCACTAAATAAATATGCTATTCTGGCAGCAAAAGCAGTAAATTATACAAATGCTGGAACTATAGAATTTATAATGGGAGCAGATGGCTCATATTACTTCATGGAAATGAATACCAGAATTCAAGTAGAACATGGAGTTACTGAAATGGTGACAGGAACAGATTTAATCATTGAACAAATTAGAGTGGCAATGAATGAAAAATTAAGTTTTTCACAGGAAGCTATACAATTACGAGGACATGCAATAGAATGCCGTATAAATGCAGAAATTCCTGAAAAAAACTTTATGCCAAGTCCAGGAAAAATAACAAACATACATTTACCAGATGGTAATGGAATAAGAGTTGACACTGCTATTTACACAGGCTATACAATACCAACTGAATATGATTCAATGATTGCTAAAATTATAGTTCACGCTCCAACTCGTGAAATGGCACTTCAAAAAATGCGTTCAGCACTAAACGAAACTGTTATTTTAGGTGTAGAAACTAACTTAGATTTTCAATATCAAATCATGAGAAACGAGGTTTTCTGTCAAGGAAAAGCAACTACAAGTTTTATTGAAAATGTATTGCTTTATTAAAAATTTAAATAAAAAATGAAAAGAGGTAAAATATGGCTTTTAAAGTGGATTTGAACTGTGATTTGGGAGAAAGTTTCGGTAATTATAAAATTGGAGGAGATGATAAAATTATTCCTCTTATTTCCAGTGCTAATGTAGCTTGCGGATTTCATGCAGGAGATCCTGTTGTTATGAAAAAAACGATAGAAACTGCTAAAAAAAATAACATTGGAATAGGAGCTCACCCTGGATTTCTCGACTTAATGGGATTTGGACGGCGTGAAATGAAGATTTCAATAGACGAAGCGAAAGCTTATGTGCTGTATCAATTAGGAGCTTTAGGAGCTTTTTGTAAAAGTGAAGGTGTAAAACTGCAACACGTAAAGCCTCACGGAGCTTTGTATAATATGGCTGCAAAAGACTATAATCTATCAAAGGCTATTTGTGAGGCTATTGCTGATTTTGACAGTTCTCTCATAATTCTTGGACTTTCAGGAAGCGAAACTTTAAGAGCTGCAAAAGACCTAGGTTTAAAATATGCCAGCGAAGTTTTTGCAGACAGGGCTTACGAGGAAGATGGAAGCCTTGTGGCACGTTCAAAGGAAGGGGCAATGATTCACGATGAAAACGAAGCAATAGAACGTGTAATAAAAATGATAAAGGAACAAAAAGTAACTTCAATAACAGGAAAAGAAATACCGATAAAGGCTGATTCCATTTGTGTTCACGGCGATGGTGAAAAAGCTTTGCTTTTTGTAAAAAAAATACGTGAAAAATTAGAATGTGAAGGAATCATAGTTCAAAAATTATCAGAAATCATATAATAAATTTAAAATTTGTTAATTGATTGATTAAATTAAGCAAATTTAAAAAATAAGAAAGGAGTTTGATTATTTTTCTTAAAAAATAAAATGAAAAAATGAGTTTATTATCAGATATTGCAGTGCCAATCGCAAAATTGGTGAATATGAAAAAATATAAGGAAAAAGATTTTTTAAACCCAAGAAGGGATACAGATTTTTTGAATAAAAAAAATTTTGACAAAACGCTTATTCTTGATGAACAGTTTATTGATGAATACCAAGTTTTGACAGTTTTTTCAGAAGAAAGTTATAACAAGCATGTTGTTTTTCTACATGGCGGGGCTTACGTAATGCGTGCAGTCAGGGCTCACAAAAATATTATTGAAAAGCTGGTTAAGAAATTCCATTTAAAAGTTACATTCATTGACTACCCGCTTGCTCCAGAAAATACTGTTGACAAAGCACATAAAGTAGTAATGGATGCTTATAGGAATATAACCAGCAAATACAAAAATGATGAATTTTATCTGTTTGGCGATTCTTCTGGCGGAGGCTTGGCACTTGCATTTTTACAACTATTGAAAAATGAAAAAAACTTGCCTTTTCCAAAGAAAACTGCGTTAATGTCACCTTGGATCGATGTTTCAATGACAAATGGGGAAATAGAGGAATTTGCAGAAAAAGATCCCCTCTTGCCACTAAATGGACTGATTATAACAGGAAAGCAGTTTGCAGGAGAACTGGATGTGAAAAATCCTATGATTTCGCCAATTTATGGAAATATGGACAATCTTGGAGAAATTTTTCTAATTTTTGGAACAAATGAAATTTTGTATCCTGATTGCCTAAAATTAAGCGATATGCTTGAAGTTGCGATTGGAACAAGTGTGGAAATAAAAATTGGGGAAAATTTGTGCCACGACTGGATTTTGGCACCTCTCAAGGAATCAGAAGAAACTATTGATGAAATTGGAAATTTTTTTCTGAAATAAAATAAAAAATAATAAAACGAGGAATTTTAATTATGCCTGAAAAAAAACAAAAAAAGAATATAGAAAACAATGAAATTAGTAAAAAAATTGATAAGGAAAAGCACGAAGAAATTCTTAAAATTTATAAAGAAATAAAAGAAGGGATTGAAAAAGCTATAAAAGGCTATAAAAAGGCTTGGAAAGGTACAGAAAAAGAAGTGTTTGCAGAAATGGCATTTTGTATTCTGACACCTCAGTCAAAAGCAAAAAATGCTTGGCAAGCCATTACAACTTTGGTGGAAAATGGACTGCTTTACAATGGGAATCCTGAAGAAATAGTAGAATTTCTAAATATTGTCAGATTTAAGAATAATAAATCACGTTATTTAGCAGAATTGCGAGAACTGATGACAAAAGATGGAAAATTACAGCCAAAAAAAATATTATCAGAAATTGGTGATACTTTTGAAAAAAGAAAATGGATTTTGAAAAATATTAAAGGAATGGGATTAAAAGAAGCAAACCATGTGCTCAGAAATCTTGGGTTTGGAGAAAATATTGCCATTTTGGATAGACATATTCTAAGAAATCTCAAAGCACTTAATGTAATTAGCGAAATTCCTAAAACAATAACTGAAAAAAAATACTATGAAATTGAAGAAAAAATGAAAGAATATTCAAAATTCTCTAAAATAAAAATGGACGAGCTAGACTTGGTTTTATGGTACAAAGAAGCTGGAGAAATTTTTAAATAAAATTTTTAATTCATAGTGAAATTCTTTAAAAAATGTGGTAAAATACTATTGGAAAATATCATTTTTATTAATGTGATATTAACGTTAACAAAGAAAAATAAATAAAATAATTTGAAAATATATATTGAAGGGAGATAGATAGTTATGACTGCTAATTTAGAAAAATTTAATGAAGATATAAAAAAGTATTCTAAAAAACATAACTTCAGAAAAAAATCAATTCTTATTGCGTTAACTGCATTATTAGTAAGTTGTGGTGGCGGTGGAGGAGGTGGCGGTGGTGGTTCCACATCATCAAGCACTCCAACGTCTGATACTGGTTCTCTACCTACAGCACCAGTAAAAACTAAGCCAACTGTAACTAAATCAGCTAGTTCAATTGCATGGAACGACTCCACTTTTTCATACAACAAAGATAACCCACATAACAATTCGAATTCGACATTTACAGGTTCCAATGTTAAAATCGGAATTATTGATGTAGGATTCCAAAATTCATCATTTGATGCAGATTTATCAGCAAAATTTGGAAGTCGTTTGTCAAAACTTACAGTTCCTGGATTCACAGCTGAATCTACTGCGAATGATGATCATGGTATAGTTGTAGCTGATCTTGCAGCAGGTTCTTCTGCTGGAATTGCAAAAAATGCAACTGTTTATGCCATTGATTCTAGTAAACAAGGTGAGAAAGGAGTATATCCTAAAATAACACTGGAAATGTATCAAGCCTTAAAAAATCAAGGGGTTACTATTTATAACCAATCATTTGGAATTGACGGAGTAGTAACAGATTTTAACAATACTTCAACTTCTAGCCATTATTATGGGCATCAAATAGGAAGCAATATACTTGAATTCTATAGAGATGAAGTAAATAACGGTTCGTTATTTGTATGGGCTGCAGGAAATGATTCATCTGATACACAATCTACACTTGAAGGAGGATTGCCTTATTTTGAAAGTGGACTTGAAAAAGGATGGATAAATGTAGTAGCATTAACTTCAAAAGAAGAAGCAA
This sequence comes from Leptotrichia sp. HMT-225, assembly GCF_030644325.1. Classification (NCBI taxonomy): domain Bacteria; kingdom Fusobacteriati; phylum Fusobacteriota; class Fusobacteriia; order Fusobacteriales; family Leptotrichiaceae; genus Leptotrichia; species Leptotrichia sp. HMT-225. Next base: position 2,137,851 of record NZ_CP130323.1, read on the forward strand.
AATTAGGAGATACAAGCTGGGATAATTTGACACCACTTTCACCTGCAGGAGTTGCAAAAAATTGGACTGTAACTGCAGTTGGAGATCAAGTATTCTCAATAAAAGGAAAAAATTATGTTGGTGGTGGTTCTTCGTTTGCCGCACCACTTGTAACAGGAACAGCAGCATTGATTAAAGAAAAATATCCTTGGATGGATGCTAGTCTAATTCGTCAAACAATTTTATCAACTGCAACTGACATAGGAGCAACTGGAGTTGACGATATTTATGGATGGGGACTTTTAAATGTTGATAAAGCTCTTAAAGGACCTGCATTATTTAGTAAGCAGCTTGCACTTGGGGATAATGTAACTATTAATATCCCAAATGGAAGTTATACTTTTTCAAATGATATTTCAGGAGATGCAGGTGTAATCAAAGACGGTACTGGAGATTTAATTTTATCTGGAAACTCTACATTCACAGGTCCAACAACAGTAAATGCCGGAAGATTACAAGTAAATGGTGTTTATGCTTCATCAATTAATGTAAAAAAACAAGCTATTCTTTCTACAAATAATGCTGTAATAAAAAATGATATTACAAATAATGGTATTATAGAAAATTCTGGTTCAACACAAGTTTCTGGAAATTATGAGGCTTTGGAAAATTCAAGAGTTGTAACAGATTTAAATTCTAACTTACATGTACAAGGAAAAGTTAGTTTAAATAATTCAAGACTTGAAATTAAACCAGAAGAACATGGAGAGAGAAAATATGTGACGGCTAATGGGACTACACAAAATGTAATTACATCAGACCACAAAATCGAAGGAAATTTTGAAAATGTAAACACTGATGAAATGTTAAATGCTAAAATTAATCAAAATGAAAATACTGTTTCTGCAAATGTAAGCAGAAAAAATGTATTAGACTATGTAGAAAAAATAGCAGAATCTGACGAAATGCAAAAAAATACTGCACAAAACTTGGAAACTGCCTTCCAAAAATTAGATCAAAATATAGAAAATGGTACTGCTGGAGATGTCGCTCAGTTTGAAAGAAAAGCTGCTACTCTACAAGCTCTTACTTCTTCTAACAGAGCTGCTGTTTTAGATAGCTTATCTGGACAAATTTATGCTTCTGCACAAGCTCTTACTTTCCAACATTCACAAACTGTAAATAAGGACTTGTCAAATAGATTAGTTATGCTTGGTACTCTTGACAATGTTGGAGATAATTTTGGACTATGGATTTCTGGATTGGGAGCTAATGGTACATTAAAACAAGATGGGTATGGTAAAGGAGATACTAAAGTAGTTGGTGGGCAAGTTGGAGTCGACAAGCAATTTGGTGAAAACTTGATTTTAGGTACTGCATTGTCTTATTCAAAAGCTAACGTTAAATTTAACAGATATGGTGGTAAATCTGATGCCAATAACTTCGGAGTTTCACTATATGGAAGATTAGGAAACAAAAATATTCCATTCTACTTGCAAGGACGTTTTGGAATTGGATTTGTTGACAGTGATGTTGAAAGAGATATTATTTTAAGCACTAATGACTACACAAGAGCTAAAATTAACCATAATGATAAAGTTTATTCTGGATATTTAGAAACAGGATATGATATTAAGAATGATAATGGAGACTTTGTTGTAACACCATTTGTGGGATTAACTCACGATACAGTTGTAAGAGGCTCGTTCTCAGAAGAAAAGAGTCAATTTGGATTGACTGCTGACAAAAAAAATTACAACCAGACAGCTGCATTACTTGGAGTTAGAGTTGGAAAAGCTGTAAACTGGAATGGTGGAAGCAAGACTACATTCCAAGGTTATGTAACACATCAGAGAGCCTTCAATGATGAAGATTTAAGTTTTAATGCAAGATATACTGGATTACCAGGAGCGACATTCAAGGTAAAAGGAATTGGACTTGCTAAAAATAGAACTTGGGTAGGAGTTGGAGCATTGACTGAAGTAAATTCTAAATTTGGATGGTATGTAAACTATGATGGTTCAATTGATAGTGGAAAAGGTAAAGGAAATAACAATGTATTTACAACAGGGCTTAGATTTAACTTCTAGTATAGGTTTGTTATAAAAATAATTATTTAAAAAATAAAAAAATAAGAAGAGTTGTGGCTTTTAATTTCAGTTACAACTTTTCTTATTATAAATTAAATCATTATTGGACATAACAACAATACTTCTTTAAAATCATTTTTTAAAAAACAATTCAACAACTCTCAAAATACAAAAAGTAATTCCACTAGCAATAACAGGCCCTGCCGCAATCCCTTTAAAAAATACAACTCCCATTATTGTTCCAATTACTAGAGCGACTGTAATTTCAGGCTGCCCCGAGAGTAATCCTATTCCTTTTGAAGAAAGAATAGAAACGGTAATTCCACTTATAATCGCAATCCATCCAATCGGAGATTTAAAAGCATTTAATAAATGAGAAAAACCAATTTCTCCTGTAGCAATAGGAATTAAAATAGCAACTGTAATTACTAAAACACCCCAATTTATACCTTCTTTTCTAAATTGAGTCATAAAATTTTGAATATCAATTCCTTTTAATTTATAACTTTCTGTAATATTAAATAAAACTTTTAAAATTAACACGAAAATTGTTGCATAAACTATGGATTTATTCTGTGTAATTGCACCAACTAATAAAATTAGCCCTAAAAAAATAAAACTTTCCAAAAAAATTTTTCCTTTCTATTTTTGTCATTTTATACTAAATTCCATTTAAACAATAAACATTATATTTTAGTTAGTTAGTAATAAAAGACCAAGAATTATTTGCTAAATAAAAATTTTTAATAAATTCATTATTTAAATGGAAAAATAGTATTACTTAATTTGTTCTAAAATAAACGGATCTTTTATTTTAGTGTCTTCTGCAAATAAAATGATTTTACTCATAATTTCAGCTGTTTTGGGATCTTCATCAACAAATGGTAGAAATATCCTTCCTCTATGCTGAGAATGTATTGGAAGTACATTTATTTCAGCTCCTGCTCTCTGATGAACTACTCCACTTCCCAAATGAACTGTGTATTCTGCACGTTTACCTTTTATTATAGCATGTTTTTCAGTAAATGTAATATTTTTAAGTTTAAATAATTTAAGATTAAACTCAACAATAGCTTTTCTCATTTCAACAGTCGAATGACTAGCTTCAGGATCAACACCGCCAACATGAGCTACACTTACAGCCAGATCCACATCTCTCATTACTTCTGTAAAGATTAAATCAGGAATATCATCTATAAGCATCGGTTTAAAGGTCTTTCTGTCGTAAAAACAAACCCATTCAAGTGTTGGAGCTTCAATATCAGATGGAGAAAACCAGTCTGCCATTGCATAAATTTTTGCTATAATATTATTTTTATAATAAATTTTTTGCAGCGCTTCTTCATAATCAGCAACCCATCTTCTATTTTTTAGTACAGCAACAGTTTTATTTGGCTGAATTTGATGTCCAGCATATCTTAATGAATTTTCCTTGCCTTTTTCATCCTGAGTTTTTATATAAATTTCTCTAAATATCTGTTTAAACGGCTGTTTTATCTGTTTTGTGAATAGGTCTTGCTGGTACTCGCTCCATTTTCCACTGTTATACAAATCAAGAGCATGAGCAATTTTTAACACTTGACTTTCTTCAAGTTCGAGAATTTCTCCATTTACAGTTACAAGAGTACCATCACTGTAGTAACCAAGATTGTTTTCAGATTTGAAAACGAGAGTGTCCAGCAATGGTGAAATTACAGGATTTTCCATTAGATTTTTTATTTCATAATTGTAGAATTCTGTACCGTCTTCCATTGCCTCTTCTAGCATTTTTTTAGAACGTCTATATTGTTCCTTCAAATTTTTATTAACTTCCTTAATTTCTTCAATATATTTATTTTTCTTTAGTTTTACTGGCATTGTTTTCAAAGTTTTTCCATTTTTTTCAAAAACTGTTTTAGTTTGTCCAAATTCATCAATTTTTATAAACACCGATATTTCGTCAATTATTTTTGGCTCAAAATATTTTTGCATTTCATTAATTAAAGCTGTTTCCATACTCCAAATTAAACGAATTACATCTGAATATCCAGCATTTCTTGATAAATTTTCAAGCGATATTTCAAAAGCCTTTGCCTCGCTTGCCCGACGCTGAGCTCCAAACTGCTTACTTTCTTTTAGAAATTTCTGCAAAAATTTGTACCTATGAAGTAAATCTTTGTCACGAGCCTTTTTTAATGGAATTAATGAATAGCTAGCAACCAAGTCTTTATTTCTCTTGTCTTGAATCTTTGTTTCAGTTTCCTTTAATTTTAACTTTCCTTGTACAGCGTCTGCAAACATTCTTGCCCGTGAATGCTTTGCTCCATCTGATACATATTTTGCCGCCTCATAAAGCATCTCAAATCGTTTTTTCCCCAATTCTTTATAAGCAGACTTGAACCAGTCAATATCAAAAGCTCCTACAGCCAAGTCTTCCACAGAAATTGGAGTATATTTGGCAAATAGACTTTCCATATTTTTAGACACATCACTTATATGAGCATGGAAATAGTAACAGGCACTTTCCATTCCTTTCCAGCCTAAATATCCCTGAATAAGTGATATCCAATGTGGTGCATACATTGCAACTTCTATAAGCCGCTGCTGACTGATTTTGCTTCCTTTTATTTTTTTTGCAAAAAGTTCACTGGTGTCGTTTTTATTAGGCTGGCTATTTTTCAGAAGATGGCTCAAATTTGATTTTTTGGAATCATCACTGTAATAGTAGGAATAATAACCACCTCTTTCCAGCTTTTCATTCCCCAGTGCCATCAAAATCTTGATAAGATTGTCAATACCTTTTACAAGAGGTATCTGATGAATCGTATTTGAGTATTCCACGGGATTTTCCCCTCTTTTAAACTCCAAATCCAAAATATAGTCTATTATTTTTTGCCCTTCTGTTCTAAAAAATTCCATAACTTTCTGTTCATCTTGATTTTTTTTAGAATCTTCATTATTATAAATAAAATTGCACAAAGTTCTTATATTATCCTTTACGTTTCCGCGATTAAGTACTTCAATATAAAACTCGTCTTTTGTAATAATTCCTTTTGTTACAGCAAAAGCAAATTCATAAAGTGAAATGAGCTCGCCATTTAATTCTCCATTTTTCTTTTGTATATAATTGTACATTTTTTTATAAATTTCATATTTTAGGATAAACTGCTCACCAAATTCCTTCTCATTTGGATAATATCCCATATTATTTTTAGCCTCTCGAAAAATTAGATTATTGTCAAAAATGCTTGAATACATTTCTTTGGCATCATCTCTTCCCCAATGATTTTTCCCCTGCTTTGTCAAAATCTTGCTTTCATCCAAGTGATTGTAAACATAAGAAAATACAGTTTTTCCAAATTTATAACAATATTTTTTATTTTTTTCTTCATTTTTGTATTCATTTATAAGCAAATATATAATTTGAGATATTTTTCCAACTGAATAATAATATCCTTTATTTACCTCAAAATGTTTTAAATCATTATTTTTTCTTTGTTCAAATATTATTTTTTCAATTAGGTTATTTGCACCAAATCCAAGCATTTCATTCGTATAGTTTAAATATTCCTTTGCTGAAAATCTTTCCTTTGTGAATAAATAGACTTGGTACAGTGTTTCAAAATCCTTAATTTCTGTTTTGTAAAATTCCTGCCATACTTCCTCCAGTGGATAATCCTCCAATTTCTGATTTCCATAATCGTATTTTCTATCCGAAGAAAAAATAGGAGAAAATGTATTAGAAAGCAAAACTTCTTCGCCATAAGCAGTTTTGTACTGATAATTTTCGTATTTCACATACAAATCGTTTAATTTTTTTACAATTTCCAAAAGTTCATCAATAGACTTTGTAAATATTTGTTTTATATCTAATTTTTTCTCTAAAAATTCTTTATTTTCAAAACTTGGTTCATAATTAATGTTATATTTAAGTTCCTCATTAACAGCTTTTTTCTCTTCCCTATTAATTTCACTAATTAAAACAATTTCACTTGAAGTAGGTTCTTTAACAAGTTTTACGTACTTCTTCAATGTTTTCATATCGTCTTTTTTCTCATTTTTAGCCTTCAAAATCAAGTCAAATGCAGCCAGCCGTTTATTTACATCCTTTGTCTTTATAAGATTTTCAACACTTTCATAAAATGCCGTTTTTTTCTGCAAATAAAGTAAATTAATCAGATTTTTACGAACTTCTGGAGTTTTTAACTTTAGCATTTCTTCCATTTCTTTACAATATTTTTGGACTAAATTATGTTTTTTAGCTATTTCAAAGGCTTTATTAGTTACTGCACCGTCTTTTAAACTACCAATCACAAATTTTTCATGATTTTCATTCTCAAATTTTTGAGCAACAAGCTGTAGAATATCCTCTTTTGTATAATAATTAAGAAATTTCGCATAATCTAAAATTTTATCAATATACTCACCTTTCAAAAAGAGTGATATTATTGCCATTTTATCAACAATTGCTACTTTATAAAGTGTAACCGAATACCACGGGAAAATACAAGGAGAAAAATCCTTTCTGACTTTTGTCATTTGTTTAACTAAATTTTCAAGTATTCCAAAAAATTCTTTTGCTTCATCTTCATTTTCAAAAAAATCGGTCAGCTTAACTTTTCCATTATTTATTCTCTGAAAAATCTGATAAGTGTTTACATTTCCCACAAGATTACTTGAATAGCATGCATAAATTTCCAAATCATCAGGATTTTTTTGAATAACTTTTTTTGAAATTTTTTGAGATAAGTCTGGATTTTGAATGATATCAAGGTAGTAGGAAGCAAGCAAAACAGTGTGGCGTTTTCCAGTATTTATAAGTTTTTCAATCGCTTTTACAGCCACCGAAACATCTTCTCTTCCCTTTTGCCAAAGCCCTAACAAAACTTCCACATTATCATCACTTTTCAAAAGGTCATCAGCATACTTTGGATTTTCCAAAAGTTTATTTATAATCTCAATTTCCTTTTTGCTAACTCTGTCTGCATACATTTCGCCAATTCCAGTCCATGTTGCCAAAGCTCTTTTTACCGATGAAAAACGTAATAAATCATTATCATAAACAATTTTAAACATATAATTAAAGTTTTCCACAGTTCCACCATCCATCGTTTCACAAATAGCCTGTCGTAGCCCTTCCTGAAGCTTTGCAGCCAATAGTAATTTCCCAACTAATTCTACAAGCTCGCGATTATTTGACGAAAAAATTGCCCTAAAAGTTGTATAATCTAATACAAATGTATTGTTATCACTCAAAATCATTTCTTTCAAAAACTCAATAACTTCTTTATTGCCTCTATTAATTTCAGCTAAAAGATAAGATTCTGCGTCAATATTCCCATACTGTTTCGTATCATACTCTTTTTTCAAAATTTTCATAATATCCAATTCCAAAATATGGAATTTCACAAAACGTGTCAAAATATCCCACATATCCTGCAAATGATCTCTATAATTCGAACTTAGTATCATTTTTCTATAATATCCTTTTGTATAAGGAGTTAGTACAGTTTGTTCACAAATTTCAATAAAAAATTCTCTAAAATTCTTTCCAATCATAGCATCCAAAGCAGGATAAATTTCTTTTGGAAAAATATCTTGAAGAGTAACATTTTCAATATTTTTAATTTTCTTTTTTATTTCTGCAATTGCAAAAATTTCATATTCATATTCTCCAGTTTTGACAGTTCCTTTCAACGCATTTTCAATAAATTTTCTACTTTCTGGGTTTAATTTTTCCTTTTCCTTTGACAATTTCGTTCTGTAACTGTTTTTCAACTTGTCAGGAATGTTGTAATCTATTACCATAATAAATTCTCCTTATAAATTATTTTTTTAATTTATTAATTATATATTTACCTTAAAGTATGTTTTTTAATTTTTACGTTTTGTGTTACTTTATTTAGTAACGGCTTTTATAGTATTTTTTATTTTAGTAATTTTCAAATATTACTTACCACATTCTCCCCGCCAACATCGTAAGCCTAACAAATGTCAACTCATCATTCTCTTTCAAATTTATCTCACAATCAATCTCTCCCATTTCTTCATCATTTACAAAGACCCTGTAAATTCCATCTTCATAACTTTGTAATGCATTTTCAATCGCCTTTTCTAAATCTTGCTTTTGCTCATTATAATCCACCCCAAAGGAAATTTTCCCAGCATCAGACAAATCATTAATTTTCTTATCAGTCAAATATGGAACAATATCATTTTCAGTAAATCCATTATTAAATTCATTTACATTTATCGTAACAAATTCTGTCAAAAGCTCCTTTACAGTCGTTATTTTCTCGCTAATTTCATATTTCTTCTTATCAATTTTATTTTTTCTTTTCCCAATTTGCTTTACATTTACAAATATTTTCATCTTTTTTATCCACTTTCATTAATTTTTTCATTTAACTTTTTTACCATTCTCTTTCCCGAATCGCCTCTTCAATGTCAATATCTATCCCAAACCACTTCAGCACATATTCCACAGTTACACCAATGCTATCTCTCGCAACAGTTTCAATCTCGCTTTCATTTTCATAAAACTCATCTTCCAAATCATTAATCCCAATTGTCATTTCATCCAACTTTTTCTGAACAATTTCAACATCATTCTCCCCAGTTTCCAAAAATTCAATAACATTTCTAATCAATTTTTCCACTTTTTCTACAAGAAATTTTGGATAATAATCATCTTCAAACATTTCTTCCAGTAAAACATAATTTTCATCAAATTTTTTAATATTTTTATTCATATTCTGCACCACCTAAAACAATTTTTTTATATTTTATCATACATTCCTGTTTTTTTACATTGTGAAGGCTTTTAAAATATATCCAAATTTTTAACAAAATAAAAAAGACTGGATCTGAAAATTTACTTTCCAAGCCAGTCTTTCCTAACAATCTTAAAATATTTTTTTTAATAATAATATCTATCATAACTACATTTTCCATCATCATCGCAATCTCTTGTATAACCTGCTGTAGTTATGCAACTAGTAACAAACAGTATTGTTACAATTGAAATAATTAAAAATTTAACAAACCTTTTCATAAAAGCTCCTCCTGTCCTAAATCATTATTTGTTTTGAATACAGTACCCAATTAATAAGGACTACTGCTGCATTCATATCTTTCTCCATCATCAGTACAATAAGGACGTGTATATCCACAATTTCCATGTCCATCACATATAAATCCTGCCGCATCCATCCGTTCTCGTGCTTCTCTCCATTCATTTACATCAAATAATTCACAACTGCTCAAACTCATTACAAATGAAATCAAAATCAATACTCTGAATAAATTTCTCATAGCAACTCCTCCTAAATTTTATAAAATTTTTACATTTCTTTCTTTTATTTTAGTATATCCTATGTTTTTAATATTTCTGTTTTAACCACCTTATTATTTTTTTTTTTAGATTAGAAATTCATTATATCCTTCAAATCCAATAATTTAACACTATTATAGTCAAATATTTGAATAACTACAACTTTTTATTCTTAAAAAATAAAAACAAAAAAATCAGCCTCCATACAAAGACTGAAAATTAATTATTATTATTTATTATTTAACTGCAAATACTTCTCTCCCTTTTCAGAAAGTTTGTAAACTGTGCCATCAACATAAATATATTTTTCCTTTTTAGCTTTTCCAATAACTTTATTCAAAAATCCCTTATTCCAACGTAAATGATTATAAATGGTGTCAATTCCGCATTCATCTTTTTCCTGTTTTGTATTTATGTGGTTTGATAAATGGATTAGCAATATTCTAACAGAAAATGCCATTTTTTGAGATTTTTTTCGACTTATTGTGAAAATTAATCCTTTCTTTGGAGAAAATATCAATGTTAAAAGGAAAATTATACCAATTGCAACTGCAATACTTCCTGCGATTGAAATGTCGAAAAGCCTTGCAAAGTGAAATCCAGCCACACTTGCTACAGCTCCCAGAACGATGCTTAATCCAATCATTACTTTTAACTTATCTGTCAATAAATATGCTGTAATTGGAGGCCCAATCATAAAGGCAACCACCAGTATTGAACCAACTGCCTCAAACGATGCCACTGCCGTCATTGATACAAGCGACATTAGCATATAGTGAATTAATACCGGCTTCATTCCAAGCGTTATTGCAAGAGCCTTGTCAAATACTGATATTTTTAACTCCTTGAAAAAAACAGTAACAAAAGATACATTTATTAAAAATATTACAAAAGTTGTAACTAGCCCTTTTGCAATACTGAAGCCAAATATCTGTACCCGATTAAACGGTGCAAATGCTAGTTCTCCCAACAATACTGAATCAACGTCCAAATGTACATTTCCAGCATACATTGAAATTAAAATTACAGCAATACTGAATAACAGCGGGAAAACCACTCCAATTGCAGAATCTTCCTTGACAAGCCTTGTCGAATTAAGAAGTTCCACAAGGTAAACGGTTAAAACACCAACTATTCCCGCACCTATGATTAGCAAAGGGGAGTTCAAATCATGAACTGCAAAAAATGCTATTACAATTCCAAGCAAAATAGTATGTGTTATCGCATCTGAAACCATCGCCATACTTTTTAAAACCAGAAATGTTCCCAAAATTGAGCAGGCACTTGCCACCATTATTGCAATTAACTGTATTTCAAATGAAAAATCCATAATTTATTTCCCCCTTTCCAAATTATTTATTTTAAAATTATTTAATCCAGCTTTTTTATTTTCAAGTTTTTCCCTAAATTCTTTTTTTCTTTTCTGATTTCTTATAATTTTAAATACAATCCCTCTTTTATTTGAAAAAAGAATACTAATAATCACGATTATGCTTATAATTATAACGATAACAGGCCCGGTAGGCAAATTGCTTTCACTTATACTAATCAAAGTTCCAAACAAACCTGATATTCCTCCAAAAAATGCTGCCAAAATTACCATGATTGAAAGTTTGTCTGTCCATTGCCGTGCAGCAACTGCTGGAGAAATAAGCATTGCACTTATTAAAATTACTCCTGCCGCCTGAATACCGATTATTACAGTAGTTACAATCAATACGGAAATCAATATTTCAATTTTTTTACTTGGAAATCCTAATGTCTTGGCAAAATCAGAGTCAAATGAAACAATTTTAAATTCCTTCCAGAAAAGAATAATTATAATTAGAAGAAAAATCCCAGTAATCAGGATAATATTTACATCTCTTTTAATAAATGTTGACGCCTGTCCAAAAATAAATTTATTTAATCCCGATTTATTCGCACCCGGCAATTTATTCAAGTAAGAAAGTAAAACTAATCCCAATCCAAAAAATACTGATAAAATCAATGCTAAAGCACTATCAAATTTTATTTTTGTATAATTTTGAATTAACTGAATCAAACCGATACATACAATTCCTGTTATTAAGGCACCAAGCAACAAAACTTCTGTATTTTTTACATTTGTAAATAAAAAAGCCAAGCAAACTCCAGGAAGTGAAGCATGAGAAACCGCATCTCCCAATAAACTTTGCTTCCGTAAAACAGCAAAACATCCAAGTATTCCAGAAACCATTCCAAGTAATGAACAGCCAAGTGCAACTGTCCTAAAAGTATGATCTGAAACAAGAAGATTTAATATATGCATTTTAATCCTCCTTTTCAATTTCAAGATGATTTTTATTATCTTGAGTTAATTTTTTACTTTTATATGTTTTTTCAATATTTTCAGGAGTAAAAATTTCCTCTACAGGACCAGAAGCTATAACAGAAACATTTATAAATGTTACGTAGTCAAAATAATCCTTTACTGTTTGTAAATCATGATGAACAACGATTACAGTTTTTTTCTCATCCCGTAATTTTTTTAGAATATTCACAATAGATTTTTCAGTTTTGCTGTCAACGCCTTGAAAAGGCTCATCCATAAAGTATATCTCTGCATCCTGCACTAAGGCTCTTGCCAAAAATACTCTTTGTTGCTGTCCTCCAGATAACTGGCTTATCTGCCTGTCTGAAAATTCATCCATTTCCACTTTGTGAATAGCTTCCTTTGTTTTTTCCTTATCAATTTTTCTAACTTTCTTTAACCATCCAACTTTCCCGTAACGCCCCATTTCCACAACATCAAATACAGTAGTAGGAAAATCCCAGTCAACACTACCTCTTTGGGGCACATACGCTATTTTATCACGTACTTTGCTATATTTTTCATCATAAAACCTAACTTCTCCAGTAATAGGGTTTATCAAATCAAGCATAGCCTTAATCAAAGTCGATTTCCCCGCACCATTCGGTCCAACAATAGCCATAAGAATACCTTTTTTGATATCCAGCTCAACATCCCATAAAACAGGTTTATCCTCATATGCTATTGTTAAATCTTCAACTTTTATAATAACATCATCAGAAACATTTTGATTCATTTTACTTCTCTCCTAAATTTAAAAATTATAACATAGCAAAACAACTTTAAGGAATTTTTTTATGTTTTACATAATAAAAGGGGAGTGATAATTAAAGTTATTCTGCTATGTTTTTTTGAATTATTTTATATATAATTAATAAAAATAATTACCAATTTTATTTTAATGCATTTACAATTGTATCTGCATTTGCTTTAACTGTTTTAATATAAGTTTCAGTGTTATGTGCTTCATCCCCCAATGAGTCTGAGTACAATTCTCCACCTATTTTAACTTCTTTTCCTTTAGCTTTTACTGCTTCCTGAAGTGCTTCTATACTTTTTTTCGGAACAGAAGATTCTACAAATATTGCTTTTATATTTCTTTCAACTATGAAATTAGCCAAATCACTTATATTTTTTGTACCAGTTTCAGAATCTGTAGAAACACCTTGTATAGCTTTTACTTCTAATCCAAATTGTTCTCCAAAGTAGTTAAATGCATCATGAGCTGTTACAAGAACTCTACTTTTTTCAGGAATTTCCTTGATTCTTGTTTTTACATAAGTTGTAAGTTCATTTAGTTCAGCTTTATATTTTTTTAGGTTTTCTTTGTAGTAGTCGCTATTTTTAGGATCAAATTTACTTAATTCAGCTTCTACAGCTTCAGCTTCCTTTTCCCATAATTCTGTATTGAACCATACATGCGGGTCAGGAGTATTTTCTTCAACTAAATGAATTTTACTTTTATCCAGTTTGTCCCCAACATTTAGTATATTTTTGTTTTGAGAAGTTAATTTTTCAAAAATTTCTGTCATTTTACCTTCCAGATGTAATCCACCATACACTATAATATCTGCATTTCCAAGTTTTTCAATATCTCCTGCACTAGCACTATACAAATGCGGATCTACTCCTTCTCCCATAAGTCCTGTAACTTCGACTTTATCTCCACCAATTGTTTTTACAAGGTCAGTAAGCATTGTCGTTGTTGTAGTAACTTTTATTTTTTTACCTGACGAAGCTCCACTTTTCCCACAAGATATTAGTAGCATCATTGCCACACATACTGCAATTACTAAATTTAATTTTCTAAGTATATTATTTTTACTCATAATCTATTTCCTCCGTGTCTTCATTTTTTTTGTAAACTTTAATCATAGTTGCTGCATTAAAAGCTACTGCTTTTTCATGATTTGCTTTACTTTTTAAATATATTGGCCCATCAAATGGATCCTTTTTGTCGACAATATATTCTTCCTTTAAATTTATATTCAAATCTCGTAGATAATCATATAATTCGATATTATCTTCGACACTTAATATAACAACTTCGTCATCTTCCTCAGCTTCAGACAAATTTATAATATTTTCCTCATTGAAGTTTTTTACATCATAAAAAATTGGACTGCCATGTGGACATTCTTTAGGGTAAAATAAGAATTTTTCCAGTTTTTGAAGTAACTTATTGCTTGTTACATGCTCCAAAATTTCTGCTTCCTTATGTACTTCCTCTTTATCATATCCTAACCTTTCAAACAAAAAAACTTCCCAAACCCTATGTTTACGTATAATGTCAAGTGCAAATTTATTCCCCTTTTCAGTAAGTTTTACTGTTTTTTTGTCAACAGTTAAATAATCATCGTTTACCAGCTTTTTTATCATTTCACTGACTGAAGCTGGAGATATATTTAAATATTCTGCAAGTTTTTTATTGGAATATTCCTTCTTTTTTTTCAAAGTATATATTCCTTTTAAATAATCTTCTATACTTCTGCTCATTCCAACTCCTTCCTTTTTTAGTTTGACCTAATCTATAAATTAGGTTTGCCTAACAACGTTATTATATTACCACTAAATACTTTGATTGTCAAGTCTTCTTCAATAATTTTTTTATATAATATACCAAGATACTTTAATATCACACTAATTAAAATTAATTTAAACATAAAAATAAAAAGCACATCTAATAATACCAGAATTTTTATCTGAATATTAAAAAACGTGCTTTGATTGAAAGGTTTGATAGGAGCTGCTATAATAAACTATTTATATACAACTCGTCTAAATCAATTCAAATTAATTTTTCTCCATTCATATTGTACAACATTTTTCAAAAATATAGTGTAACTTTGGTTACAAAAAAAAAACTCCCATTTAAATTTTTTAAAAACGGGAATTTTTTATATCAAGTATTCTTACTTTAATTTTAACTTCTTAAATAACTCATTTAATTAATTCTTTTTATTATACTATTTTCTTGGAATAAATTTCCATAATGTTGGCACAAGCAACGTTACAGCTGTTGATTTTAACGCATCTCCTGGAAGGAAAGGTAACACACCAATCATGAATACATTTTTACCTGTTACAAATAATGATAATTGCAATGCACCTAATGTCAAAATAATTGTACTAGAAAGCATTAATGAAAGAATTGTTTTTACGTAAGATTTTGTAACTCCTTTATCAGCTAAATATCCCAAAAGCATTGTAGAAACAATATATCCTAAAATATACCCTCCTGTTGGTGAAAATAAAGATCCTGCCTTAGCGCCAGCAAAAACTGGGGCACCTAAACTACCTGCCGCAACATAGGAAAGTATAGTAGCAGTTCCTAATTTTCTACCATATAGCAACGCCATTAATGTAACTCCAAATGTTCCAAGTGTAATTGGTACTGGAGTATAAGGTAATGGAATCATAACTTGAGCCATTAAACTCAAAAATACTACTCCACCTAATACTAAAAGAACATTTCTAAAAATTTCCTTTTCCTTTGTTTCAATTTTAACAATGTTGTTAATCAATGCATTCTGTTTCATAAGAAAACCTCCATCTTTTTTGTTTATATTATTATTGTAACACTTGTAATATCAAAAGTCAATAAACTGATTTTTTATAATTTTAAGTAAAGTTAAACTAAAATTGTGAATTTTGTTAATCATTGTATCATAAAAAATACCCTAATCAATTAAGACTAGAGTATTTTTTTACATTTATAAAATAATTGTAATACAACTCATTATTTTTCAATTAAAAATTTTAATCTAAAAAATTTTTTTAATTTTCAAATTTACTAAAGAATCTTTTTATTTTATCCTTAAATGAATGTGCTTTTTTGTAATTTTTCTTATTGTCTAGTGAGCCATCAAATTCACGTAAGATTTCTTTTTGCTTGTCAGTAAGATTTGTTGGAGTTTCCACTTTTATTTCGACAATTTCATCTCCTCTATTTTCACTTCGAGCATATTTAATTCCTTCATTTCTCAATCTAAATGTTTTTCCATTTTGAGTTCCTTCAGGAATTACTATTTTCTTCTTGCCACTAAGCGTAGGCACTTCTACTTCTCCACCTAAAATAGCCGTTGTCATTTTTAAAGGCACTTCACAATGAATATCATATTCACTTATTCTTTCAAAAATATCATGCTTTGCAACAGTTATATGCACTCGCAAATCCCCAAAGACTCCACCATTTGCCCCTGCGTCTCCACACTCTCTTACTACTAATCTTTGTCCAGTCTGAAGTCCTGATGGAAATCTTACCTTTTTTGTAAATATTTCTCTTTCCAGCCCTGTTCCATGGCAAGTATGACATTCTTTTTCAGGAATTTTTCCAGTTCCGTGACATTTATCACATTCCTGTATTCCACTTGTCATACCAAACAATGTTCTCTGTTGCACTCTTACGTGTCCTGAACCATTACATTTATCACATGTTTTCATATTATGTCCTGGCTCAGCACCACTTCCATGACAAGTCTTACATTGCCCGTTTCTTTTATATTTTAATTCTTTTTCTGTACCAAAAGCCACTTCCTCAAGAGTCAATGTTAAATTGTATCTTAAATCATCCCCTTGATGCACTCTTGGTCCTTGACTTCGACTTCTTCCACCAAAAAAACTATCAAAAATATCTCCAAAACCTTCAAACTCAAAGCCACCAGCACCGCCAAAGCCTCCGAAGCCTTGTCCTCCAAAGCCACCTGCTCCAGCTCCACCATTTTCAAATGCTGCATGTCCATATTGATCATACGCCGCTCTTTTTTGCGGATCGCTTAACACTTCATTTGCTTCCTGTACTTCCTTAAATTTGGCTTCAGCTTCAGGATTATCCTTATTTCTATCTGGATGATATTTTTTTGCCATACTCCTATACGCTTTTTTTATATCCTGTTCCGAAGCGTTTTTGGGTACGCCAAGCACTTCATAATAATCTCTTTTTGCCATTTTTTATCTTTTATCCTTTCCACTTCTGCAAATTTTATTTTCTCTATTATTTTTATTTTAAATTATACAAAAATATAAACTATTAAATACTCATTGCAAGACCTACTAATCCAAAGAACAACCACATTCTATCACTAATAGCTTCAAAACTTGTCAATTCCCACCATATTGTTGGTCGTTCTAAAAATATCATTACTACAACTATCACAATAAGTACATATAAAACTCCTCTTAAAGGATCCTTTCCCTTTTCCATTTCTTTTGCTTTATGAAAAATTGAACTTATTGAAACAAATATATAAGCTCCGAATAAAAATGATTTTAATCCCGAACCTACTCTTAACAAATGAATTATTGCAAAAAATGCCACATCTGCAACGCCATTCTCAAATCCTGGCTTCACTGCCTTATACATAAGAAAACACATTATTAAGACACTCATGAAATAAAAAAATATAAATATATGAATTCGTGGAAAATTTGATGCATATCTAGAAACTAATATTCCAAAAGAAATTGCACCTATCAAATTTGCAATTCTACTCATTCTTTCCTTAAGTGTACCTGTCATTTTCACATCCTTCTATTATAACATTCCACAAATATTCTCTAATTATTAGGAATTTATAATTTTTAAGTTTATATTAAACCTTAAATACCTCTAAAAATTATAATCATTTAATAATTGGTTTTAAAGCTAATTAAACATATTATAACCTAATTTCCCAAGAAATCCAACACTAAATTTGAGTTTTTTGAATTTTTCGTTATTTTTTACCTTTTACAATTAATTTTGCAAAAAATTCACTATTTTTTTTCAATTTCAAAATCCCTGTTTTTTCTTCCAATTTCCCACTTGTATTCTCAAAATCCGAAATTCCATACCAAGGTTCTATGCACACAAACGGAGCTTTTGGCTTGCTCCAAAATGCAATATAAGGAAATCCTTTATACTCAACACTAAGCTCTTTAGAATTTTTACTATTTTTTATCGAAACCTTCTCTGATTTCAAATCATCAAATACTATTGCATCATCATCAAATACAGTTTCAGTAATCTGCAATTTATTCTCATTATTCAAGCAATCAGCTTTTTCATCAAAAACTAACCCATTATCAGTAAGTTTATATTTCTGCGAAATTTCATTTTTCTCAAATTCCAAATAATAATCACTCAATTTTATGTTATCATTTACATCAAGTGAAAATGCAGGATGTGTCCCAAGTGAAAAATACATATCAGAATTATTCTTATTCACAACATTATACCCAATTTCCAAAGTATTTCCAGCAATTGTATAAGTTATAAACAGTTCAAACTCAAACGGATACTTCTCCAAAGTTTCCTTATTTGAAGAAAATCTAAACTTCAAAGAATTTTCAGTTTTCTCAACCAGTTCAAAATCCTCAGTCCGAGCAAACCCATGCCGTGTAGAAATTTTATATTCTTTTCCGTTGTAACTATAAGCCCCATTTTTTATAGTCCCAACAAATGGAAACAGTACAGGCGAGCTGGCAGCCCAAAACTCAGGTTTTCTGTCCCACATAAACTCTTCTCCATCCACTTTATAACTTCGTAATTCCGCCCCTCTATCCGCAACTGCAATTTCAACATTCCCATATTTTAAAATGTTTATTGTATTTTCCATCTTTGAACACATCCTTTTTTAAAGATTTTTATTTATTTTGATTTTATTATTGTACCAAATTTATTTTTCAATCTTATTATCCCAATTTCAAATTTATTTTTTATTCAATTTCTACTTCAGAAAAAATAATGTCTACAACTTTTTCGAAAATGTCCTCTGGTAATTTTTCAATAATTTTATAACTTCTTGTAGTAATATCCAAAGATTTAAGGTGTTCACATAAAATTATACCCGTAGTAGCAGTCCGATTGTCTAATTTTATATGAAGCGGAAATTTGTCTATTGAATTTGTAATTGGACAAACCAAAACTAAATTTGTTACCTTATTGAAAGTATCATTACTTACTATAACCGCAGGACGATGTCCAGCTTGTTCATGTCCTACCTGCGGATTAAAATTTATCTTTATTATATCCCCTTGTTTTACCATACCTCTTTACCTACTGGTTCTCCCCAATCTATTTCCTGTTTTTCATAATCCTCATTATAATTTGCAAATAATTCCTTTATTGTCTTTCTTTTTTCTTTTTTTATTTTTTTTAATTTAAGGCAATCATCTCCCTCTTCTATTAAAATAGTGTCATTTACCTTTAAATCAAGTATTTCCAATATTTTTTTAGGAAGTCTTATTCCTTGACTGTTTCCCCATTTTTGTATTTTTAAAACCTCTGCCATAATAATCTCTCTTTCTATCAAGTATATACATAGTATATACTTTTTTTATGAAAAAATCAATTATTTTTTATAAAAGAAGGAGAACTAATTCCCCTTCTCAATCCTATTTTTCACTTTAAATTTCTATTTCTTAATTAATCCACAACTTCTGCATCTTCCACATCATTAGCACCAGAATTGTTACTTTCTCCAGCTGTTTCTCCGCCTTGTGCCGCTTGTTGTGCTTGAGCTGCTTCTTGGTACATTCTTGTTGCGAAACCTTGAGAAACTTTTGATAATTCTTCAATTGATTTTCTGATTGCTTCTACATCGTCGCCATCTTTTACTTTTTTCAATTCTTCGATTGCTTTTTCGATGTCTTCTTTTTCAGTTCCTTGAAGTTTATCTTCATTTTCTTTTATAGTTTTTTCTGTTGCGATTACTAATTGGTCAGCTTGATTTCTTGCTTCTACTAATTCTTGGAATTTCTTATCTTCAGCTTCGTGTGCTTCGGCATCTTTTTTCATTTTTTCGATGTCATCTTTAGATAAGTTAGAACTTCCAGAAATTGTTACTGTGTTTTCTTTTCCAGTTCCCAAGTCTTTTGCAGAAACGTGTACAATTCCGTTTGCATCAATGTCAAATGTTACTTCGATTTGAGGTACTCCTCTTGGTGCAGGTGGAATATCGTTTAAGTTAAATTCTCCTAATTTATGGTTGTCAGCCGCTCTTGCTCTTTCCCCTTGCAATACAACTATTGATACTGCTGGCTGATTATCTGCCGCTGTTGAGAATACTTGTGATTTTTTAACAGGAACTGTAGTATTTCTTTCGATAATTTTAGTAAATACCCCTCCCATTGTTTCAATTCCTAATGATAATGGAGTTACATCTAATAATAATACATCTTTAACGTCTCCCATCAATACTCCACCTTGAATTGCCGCTCCTGCCGCAACTACTTCATCAGGGTTGATTGATTTGTTAGGTTCTTTTCCTAAGAAAGATTTTACCCATTCTTGAACCGCTGGAATTCTTGTAGAACCTCCAACCAATAATACTTCATCAATATCGCTAGGGCTTAAATCAGCATCTTCCAATGCTTGTTTTACTGGTCCTTTAGTTGCTTCAACCAAGTCTTTTGTCAATTCATCAAATGCTGCACGAGTCAATTTTTTCTCCAAATGTTTAGGCCCTGTTGCGTCCATTGTGATAAATGGTAATGAAATTTGTGTTTCTAGTGTAGTTGATAATTTTTTCTTAGCATCTTCTGCCGCATCTTTCAATCTTTGAATTGCCATTTTATCATTTCTCAAGTCAATTCCAGTTTCTTTTTTAAATTCGTCAGCTAACCAGTCAATAATTTTTTGGTCAAAATTATCTCCACCTAAGTGGTTATTTCCAGAAGTTGAAATAACTTCCACAACTCCATCTCCAATTTCAAGCACAGATACGTCAAATGTACCTCCACCCAAGTCAAATACTAATACTTTTTCTTCTTTTTTCTTATCCATTCCATAAGATAACGCAGCCGCTGTTGGCTCATTTATAATTCTTTGAACTTTAAGTCCTGCTATTTCCCCAGCATCTTTTGTTGCTTGTCTTTGCGCATCTGTAAAGTATGCAGGTACTGTAATTACAGCTTCTGTTACTTCTTCACCTAAGTAAGCCTCAGCATCTTTTTTCAATTTTTTAAGAATCATTGCTGAAATTTCTTGTGGTGTATAGCTTTTTCCGTTAATATCAACTTTATAGTCACTTCCCATGTGAGTTTTAATTGAAATTACAGTTGAATCAGGATTTGTAATAGCCTGTCTTTTTGCAATTTCCCCTACAATAATTTCTCCATTATCTTTAATGTTTACTACTGACGGAGTAGTTCTTCCTCCATCACTATTTGGTATTATAGCAAAGTTTCCACCTTCCATAACTGCCACACAGCTGTTTGTTGTCCCTAAATCTATTCCTATTATTTTACTCATATCTATCATTCTCCTTTATTATCAATTTTTTATAAATTTAATTTATTTTTTATTTCAATTTTTATTGTTTCTTATTTACAGTAACCATCGCAGGTCTTACAACTTTCCCTTTCATTTTGTACCCTTTTTGGAAAACTTGTACAACTACGTTATCATCCAGTTCCTCTTTATTTTCAGTAATCATTGCTTTATGTTCGTAAGGATCGTACTCTTTTCCAGCCGCTTCAATTTCTTCCACACCTTCTTCTGTCAACAGATTTTTTAGATTATTCAAAATCATATTAACTCCTTCGATTAATGAATCAAAGTTTTGACTTTCCTTCGAGGCGTCAACCGCTCTTTCCAGATTATCTATATTGTCAAGCAATTTTACGATAATTCCTTCAGAAGCGTATTTTCTCATTTCAGCAACTTCGTTTTCTTTTCTTTTTGTGAAGTTTTGAAATTCAGCCAACTTTCTTGTATATGAATTTTTCCATTCTTCAAGTTCAGCTTCTAATTTCTTTACCTTATCATCACAATTATCAGAAGTTTCTTCTGCACTTTTTTCAGCTTCTTGATTTTCTACATTTTCATTTTGCTCTTCAACCGCCTCATTCTGTACAGCTTCACCTTCCAAATTTTTCTTTTCCAAATCTTTTTCCGCCATTTAAAAAACCCACTCTCCTTCTTATTATTTATTTTTTTGATTTAATAACTGATTCACTTCTTCTGCTACATATTCAACGAGTCCAACCGTCTTTGAATATTCCATTCGTTTTGGTCCAATCACACCGATAATCCCCTTCGCATTATTAAGCGTATAAACCGAAAACACAAATGAGAAATCCTCAAGTCCTGCAATATTCAAATCTTCTCCGAAAATTACATTCACTTCTCTATCTTTAAATTCCTCCATCTGTAAAAACTGTGCAAACACATTCCGTAAATCATTCGGATTATTAAACAGTTTTACCCGATTTATAAGGTTCATTACATCAGATGCGTTGTTTTCAATAAGATTCGTTCCACCTTCAAAAAATAATTTTCCTTCATCGGAAATCATATTATCCTGAAAATCGCTTTGCATAAATAAATTTGTATTCGTGAAAAAATCTTTTAAGTCAGATAATGTAAAATACTCACTGTTCGCAATTTTTTCATTTAAAAAACTATTTATTGCTTCCACTTCATTTTCAGTTACAGGATTTTCCAGAAAGATATTTAAATTTTTTGTAAGGGAAGAATTCATTATAACTACAGCAAGTACTGTCGTTTCATTAATATGTACCAGTTTTACCTTTTTTACACCTTCCTGCGTAAACGCCGGCTCTAATACAACCCCGGCATATTGACTAATTTTTGACAATAATCTAGATGTTTCTTCAAATATCGTATCAATTTGATTCATCCTCTTATTGTACGCCTGCATGACCTTCGCCTTTTCCTCCTGAGAAATATCTCTAATTTTCAAAAGCTCATCGACATACAGCTTATATCCTTCACTTGTCGGAATACGTCCAGAAGATGTATGTGTTTTTACAATTAGGCCCTTATCTTCCAAATCTGCCATTGTATTTCGGATAGTCGCTGACGACACTCCAATGTTATACTTTTTCTCCAGCGTCCGTGATCCTACACTTTCACCAAATTCTAGATAATGCTTGATAATAGCCTTTAAAATCAATTGCTCCCTATCATTCATCTTGGCACCTTCCTTTTTGTTGTTAGCACTCTCTAAGTTAGGTTGCTAACTATAGATATATAATATTACATTTTTTTAAATTTGTCAACACTTTTTTTAAAAATTTTTTCATTTTTTCAGAAAATTTTTATAATATTGAGATAAGTATTATGAATGCTGGGGTCTATCAAATTTATATTTTTAAATTATTATCAAAAAAAAATAAGGCTGTCAAAAAAACAACCTTTTTTAATTTTAATTATATAATCTTTTATTTATATTCATCTGGAAAATCATAAGTATTGACATAACCTGCTCCATCTACATACCAATTACCATTTATATTTACTATTTTTACATAAGTATTGTGAACATTTCGAGATCTTAACAACACATATCCTGTATCTTCATCGTAATATATTGCTTTGTATCCACCACTTGTATCTGGATCTTGTCCAGTTAATATCCAGTCTGCATCCATAGGTACTCCTAAATAATTCTCTGGGATTCCTTCACTCCAATCAGCATTATTATTATATTCGACTAATTCTCTATAAATATCTCTAAAATCTTCAGTGATATTTTCATTTTTTAAAATCTAATTATCACTATTACCATTTCTAATTCTAATAGAATAGCCATTAACAAAATTTTCTGCCACTTTTTGTGGTGTATTACTATTACTTGCCACTTTCTTTTTTGTAGCACCATAACTTATCGTATTTAGTGTTGAAATAAAGACAACTAACATTAAAATCAATTTTTTCATTTATACGTATATCCTTCACATTTTATTTATATTTTAATTACCATGTAATTCATCATACATTCTAGCAAGTTCTATTGTTCGAGCTTTTACCATATCCGTTTTTGTTCCAATTTTTCTTAACTGAACTATACTTCCACATCCATTTTCTCCTTCTTCTCCACATTCTTCATATATTATTTTTTTTGTTTTATTAACCATTCCTTTTAACCAAGCTCTTTCCTCATTTCGTAATTTTGTTTTTTGACTGTCTGGCAACTCTGACATAAGAAGTTTATAAACTTTATTCAATTCTTTATCCCATGCTTGATACGCCGCTTCAGCTTGATAATACATTTGACTATCAGAACCATCGAATCCTGTATCTTGAACTGAACTCATTCTACTCATCAATTCAGCCTCATAATTTCTACTTTTCTTAGCAACTACTGATGTAGATGTTTCTTGTGAAGTTGTTACTTGTGCCATTTGCTGCTGTTCATTCTGATTTTTTATCATTTCCTGTTTTGTCTTTTCCTGTTCTAATTTAACTTTTGCCTGTAATTCCTGTGTTTTAATATACGAACTATATATTAAAAACGCCCCTCCTAGAAAAAATGTAAATATTGCAGTACATACAATAATTAAAGTCGTCTTTTTATTCATAATTATTTTCCTTTCTGTTTTTTCACAATCTTTAAAATAAATTTCCATTTATCCAAATTAATCTTGGATTATCTGTATCAAACAAACTAACTCCATCCACTTCATCTAATTGCCAAGGATCATCCTCATCATGACTTTCTGATTCATATCGACTTATTTTACCATTTTTACAAATGTAGACATAATCATCGTCCATAATAATTTTATTTTGATAGCACAACAAATCTTTAATTTCATCATCTATATCACTTTCACTTTCATTTTCAATAAAATATGATATTCCATCTTGAAAATCAGTCCATTCTGACAATAAATTCATGCAGCATAAAATCATGATTATTAAAATTATTACTTTATTTTTCAATATTAATACCTTCTTTACTTAATGATATATTTCGTTTTATTTTATTTCAATTTTATTAACATTTATCCCTCAGTTTCCTTCCCCTTTGTCAACTGCTGTAACTCCACCTTTTAAATTAACTCTTCTATTATCTTCCATTAAGCCTGTTATATAACTTCTTTGTGAAAAGTCATTAAAATATACTCTTAGAGCGGCTCGTGAGCTACCGTCTTGTGAATCTGTTCCATAATATGTTTTTCCGTTAATTACACATTTTTTAAACATATAATATTCCCAAAGTATCCACCTTCCGTTGCTTGAGAACCATTATCATATCCAGTTTCTCCCAAATATCCTGTACAGTAACTTCCAGATTTTATCACTATCCTCCTTTCTGAAAACAACAAAATTCCTGTTAATAATAACATTCCTAATATTAGTTTTTTTCATAATTAATTATTCCTTTATAAACATCATAAAACTATCAAAATAAAATATTTATTAAACTTAATTTTACTCTTAATTTCTACCAAACAATAAAAAATACAAATATTTCTCAAATGTTTTTACATAAAAAACTAAGCCTTTTATATTATACCCCCCCCGTTTGATTTTGGTTTCGATAAAATTAAATAAAAATTAATTTAAAAAGAAAATTAATATTTTTTTTACACTTTTTCATATATTTTAAAACAAAATTCTAAATAAAATCACATTTTATAATAACTTTAAGTATGTTTTAGAATAAAAATACCTTAAATCTAAAATCAAATCTTATATTTTCTAATTATTTTTCTCAAAAAAAAGACTATTTTAGCCTAATCACTAAAACAGTCCTTATATCTACATATTATTAACTTTAATTTTTTTGTCTTATGAAATTTAGAATTTTTTTATTCTATCTTTCTCTGAAATATTTATCAATTCCATTCACAATTCCTTTTACCATTACATTTTGAAAATCTGGAGAAGCCATTTTTCTATCTTCTTCAGGATTTGTCATAAATCCCATTTCTAGTAATGTATTTGTAACTGTTGACCAATTTGTTCCTGTTAAATCATCTCTATAGGCAACTCCTCGACTTTTAAATCCAGTTGCTTTTGTATATTCTGACAAAATAGCTCTTGAAAATCTATCGCTTGACTTTTGTACACTTCTTGTATGTGGATTTTTAGCTGATGATGTAAGCACAGTTGCACCTCTAGCACTGCTTCCCCCTGCATCTGCGTGCAATCTCAAGTATACTGAGCAACCTGCCTTATTTGTCATCAAGGCTCTTTCCTTATTACTTATATTTACATTATTTGTCTCTCTTACCATAAATACTGAATATCCTTTAGCCTTCAAAGCATCTCTTAATTTTAATCCCACTTCTAATGTTAATTGATACTCGGTTTTTTTACTAGAAACACCTTTTGTTCCATAAGCTACTTTCGGTTTTCTTTTGCTTGAGCCTGGTGCTATTTCTTCTGTTTGCATATTCCCTTTAGCTTGATGCCCTGGATCAATACACACTTTTTCAGCCGCACTCATTAATCCTGTTAGACTACTTAGCAAAATAGCCAATTTAAATAACAGTTTCATTATCATTTCCTCTTTTCCAACATTTTATTCGTTTTTTTATTTTTTAAACATCTCAATTTATCATAATAATTTAATTTTCATGTCTGGAAAAATAATTAAAAATTATTCAATTTTTATACAATTAAATTATAGAACTTATTTAATAAAGGTAAGATGATCCTGTGAAGTATAAATTTCTGTATCCACTTCCTTCAAAGTACACTCTATAAACATCCCCAATTCCAAGTCCTGAGAATGGGTATCCTCTAAAATTAAATCTTTTTCCAGATTCAAGACTCACACAAGTATTACCCGATACTATTCTGCAACGTTCTACATATCTTGAAAAGCCAAGTACACCAAATAATAAAAATATTCCTAATATTAGTTTTTTCATAATTAATCACTCCTTTATAAGTTTTCCAAAATGCAAAATTGAGATGTTTAATATTTCATTTTATGGTTGAATTTCCAGACACTTAAATCACAAATTTTTATCAAAATTTTCGATAAACGAAAACTATGTTATCCTAAATTATACCCTAAGTATATTTGATTATGTTGTATTTATTATTAACAAATAATTAAATATACATAAGATTTTAATATACAAATATTTTTTAAACTAATTATTAGTATATTCAAATTCTTTAAAAAAATTTCTTAGAATTTATTTTATATTTTACAATTACTTCACCAAATATCTCATTAAATATCGCTCAATATTATCTCCATATTCATTATCCAAATTTCCCACTATTTTAAATCCTAAATTTTCATAAATTTTTTTCGCTGTAAAATTATCCATATCAACAGTAAGCTCTATTTTTTTTATACCAATTTCCTTTAAATTTTTCATTACATACTCAAGCAAAATTCTTGCATATCCGTTTCTTTCAAATTTTGGAACAGTGGAAACTCCATATACATAAGCCACTTCTCTATCAAAGCTGCTCAAAACTTCAATAACCGACATCAGTTCCTCATTCTCATCATTACTAAGCATCGCAAAAACTTTCCCATATTTGCTAAACGGTTTAATGTTCCAATTTCCGACAGTCGCCTCTCCAAAAACCTCATTTTCATGCTCCACAATTCTAAATAATAAATCTGAATCCTTTTTCGTATCTAATATTTTTATTTTGTAATTTCTTTCCATAAAAATTTTCCTTTCTATTTTATTTTTTTAGCCAATTTTACAATTTTATCAAATTATACTCGAACTTATTTAAAAATAAACTATAAAAAATTATGCAAACTCAAGGTTTGAGTAAATTATCATAGCCTCTGAGACCTGTTTTAAAGTAGTTTTACTATACTTATCAATTTGCAAAAACAAACATTATTTTAAAATATATATTTCTTATTTTTTAATTTATCAATAATTTACTTTATACAGATATAATCCTTCCGAAGCTGCCAAAATTTTCTTATCATCAGCATTAGGATTCTCTAACCTTTTTTTTATATAATCTTCTTCTACATTCCCAAAATAAACCGCAAGTGCTGAACCAATCATAATTCTAACCATCGTTTTCAAAAATCCATTTCCACAAATCTCGACATTTAACTGCTTTTTACCATTTTTTGCATCATAATAGCATTTTATATAGACAATTTCTCTCACAGGGTTCCTATAAGCCTTGTCCTTTTTCATAAAGCTACTAAAATCATATTTTCCAACAAAATCATTCATTATTTCCTGAAATTTTTCCACATTTACACTTGTCTTCAATCCAGTCATATAATTTGCTTCAAACGGCGTAATATCTTCCTCATTCCTCATAATATAGAGATAAGTCCTATTTTTTGCATCAAATCGTGCATTAAAATCTTTTTCAACTTCCTCAACTTCCAAGACCTTAACTTCTCCCTTTAGACATTTATTAATTTGTCTTTTTATCGCTTCTATCGGGATATTTTCATCAATAACAAAATTAGAAACCTGCTCCATAGCATGAACTCCTTTATCAGTTCTTCCTGATGAAATCATATTTATTTTTTGATTAAAAGTTTTAAAAATAGCTCTCTCAATTTCGCCTTGTACAGTTTTCATATTTTTTTGTCTTTGAAATCCGCAAAATTTACTTCCATCATACTGATAAATCATTTTTAAATTTCTTTTTCCCATTTTTTCCTCTTTTTTCTTTCTTTAAAAACTTATATTATTTTTGAATTTATATTTTATGATTTAATTATAAAAAAAAGAGCAATTTCTGCTCTTATATGTATCGGTAATTTTAAGTTTCAAATGGTGCGAAAGGTGGGACTCGAACCCACATGTCGAAGACGCTAGATCCTAAGTCTAGTGCGTATACCAATTTCGCCACTCTCGCAAATTTACTATTTAATTTTTAAATGGTGAGCCATACTGGGATCGAACCAGTGACACCTTGATTAAAAGTCAAGTGCTCTACCGACTGAGCTAATGGCTCATAATTAATGGGGTGACCGACGGGACTTGAACCCGCGACAACCAGTGCCACAAACTGGCGCTCTACCAACTGAACTACGGTCACCATATATCTATAAAAAATTTACTCTTATAAATAAAATGGAGCGGGAGACGAGGGTCGAACTCGCGACATTCAGCTTGGAAGGCTGACGCTCTACCAACTGAGCTACTCCCGCAAAATTTATAAAATGGTCGGTGTAGTAGGATTTGAACCTACGACCCCCTGCTCCCAAGGCAGGTGCGCTACCGAGCTGCGCTATACACCGTTCTAAAGAATAATTTTTATTTCTCAAATACTCTCAGACAAGAAATATAATATCATAAACGAAAATAAATGTCAACTCTTTTTTTCAAATATTTTCAATTTTTCTTCAATTTTCTTTATAAATCTCATTTTTTGTTTTATTTTATCCATATTTTTAATTGAAATAAGGGTATATTAGACATACCCTTATTGTAAGTTTATTATTTTTTTATTAATGTTACACTAACTTCAGAATCTTCCAAAGCACTTCCATTAATAAAGTTTATTCCGTCAAAATGTAAAATATCGCCTGGTACTAAAACATGTTTTTCAGTTTCATTCAAAAACATTTCCATTTTCCCTTTCAAAACTGTGAAAATAATTTCCTCATCTTCATGGTTGTGCTTAGCAATTTCTTCATCTTTTTTCAAAATTTTCTTTACCAATTTAAAATTTCCCTTGTTGAATAGCAATCCTGCTTCATTTTTTACATTTCCAAACATCTTTATCTCCTTAATAATTTATTTTTATTTTCCTTTTTTTGTTTTATATAAATCTTCTAACAATTCATCATTATTCTTGTATTTCTTTATTAGTTCAATTAAGTTTCTCATCCCTTCAACTTCTGACATTTCACTTAGTTCTCTTCGCAACTTCCAGATTTTTTCCAGATTTTCTCTTGGAATTAATAATTCTTCACGTCTTGTGCCACTCTTTAATGCATCAATTGCTGGAAATATTCTTAACTGTTCAAGTGTTCGGCTTAAAATAATTTCCATATTTCCTGTCCCTTTAAATTCTTCAAAAATTACTTCATCCATTCTGCTTCCAGTTTCAACAAGTGCAGTTGCAATAATCGTAAGGCTTCCACCATTTTTTATATTTCTTGCGGCACCTAAAAATCTTTTTGGATAATAAAGGGCATTCGGATCAATTCCTCCTGAAATCAATTTTCCACTTGATGGGATTGTTATGTTATACGAACGTGCCAATCTTGTTAAACTGTCC
Source organism: Leptotrichia sp. HMT-225 (assembly GCF_030644325.1). Taxonomy (NCBI): domain Bacteria; kingdom Fusobacteriati; phylum Fusobacteriota; class Fusobacteriia; order Fusobacteriales; family Leptotrichiaceae; genus Leptotrichia; species Leptotrichia sp. HMT-225. The sequence continues at coordinate 2,167,484 of NZ_CP130323.1, forward strand.
ATTAAAATTAAAATGTCCTTTCCACGTTCCACTTGCCTTTTTGCCATTCGAAGCACATTTTCTGTAACTTCTGTATGTACTCTTGGATCTTCATCAAAAGTTGCGGCATACACTTCCGCCTCCTTCACATTTTCCTTAATATCTGTAACTTCTTCCGGCCTTTCATCAATTAGTAAAATCCACACATCAATTTCTGGATTATATTTTATAATATCATTTGCAATTGTAGAAAGGAGTACAGTTTTCCCAGCTTTTGGCGGTGCAACTATAAGCCCTCTCTGACCCTTTCCAATTGGTGAAATTAAGTCAATAATTCTTGAAGAAATTTCTCCGCTTCCCAAATTTAACTTCTCATCTGGATATGAGGGCACTAAATCGTCAAAATATGGACGTTCGAGTGATTTTTCAGGCAAATCTCCATTTACTAGCAATACTTTTAAAATTCCATAATTCTTCTCTGTACCAATTGGTATTCTTAATTCTCCAAATACAATATCTTCATTTCTTAGGAAAAATCTTTTTATTTGTGACATTGAAACATAAACATCAGGACCAATTGAAGTATTTCTCAAAAATCCATAATTTCCGTCTCCAATTACATCCAGCTTCCCAAATCCATAAGTTTTTCCTCTTTCTTCTCCTTTTTTAATCAAAATAGCATTTATAAGTTCAAGTTTTGACATTCCTGAAAAATTTTCAATTTTATATTCTTTTGCCATTTTCTTTAACTTAGTCACATTTTGTGAAAGAATATCCTTTATCATTTCCTCTTCAAGATTCAAATTTTCTGAACTATTTTTTTTCTCTGTTTCTTCTTCTTTTTCAATTTGTTTTTTCTCTTCTAAATTTTCGCTAAGTTCTGAAATCTCCTTTGTTTCCGACGCTTTCGGACGTCCTCTTTTCTTTTTTACAGGTTCAATCTGCTCTTGCTGATTTTTTCCCATCTCGACTTCTCTCTCTGTCTCTTTTTTCTTCATTTACTCCTCCACCAACTCTCCATATAATGTCCATGTTTTTGCATCATAAATTCTTGTATTCACAAATTTCCCTTTCAAATCCTTTCTATCGCTCTTAAATAAAACTATTTTATGCGTAGAACTTCTTCCTGTCAACATTTCAGGATTTTTTCTGCTCGGTCCTTCCACAAGCACTTTAACAATTTTTCCAAGATATTTCTGGCTTTCTTCTTTTGCCTTCATATTCTGTAATCTCATAAGCTGCTGCAGTCTCTCATTTTTTATTTGCTCATCGACTTGTTTGCCCATCGTAGCCGCAGGAGTCCCTGTTCTCTTTGAATACATGAACATAAACGCATTTTCAAATCCAACTTCATTCACAACATCCATCGTGTCTTGAAAATCTTCATCTGTTTCCCCTGGAAAACCTACGATAATATCTGTTGTAAGCCCAATATCAGGTACTTTCTCCTTAATTTTTTTAGCAAGTGCAATAAATTCCTCTTTTGTGTATCCTCTGTTCATTGCATCCAAAATTTTTGTAGAACCGGATTGCAGCGGCAGATGCAGCATTCTTGCTATTTTCGGGTTTCTTGCGATTGTATCAATTACTTCATCACTAAAGTCCTTTGGATGTGGCGACACATATTTTATCCAGAAATCTCCTTCTACATTTGCACTTTCCTCCAATAATTCTGCAAAATTATCCTGCCCATTTGCAAAATCGCTTCCATACGAATTTACATTCTGTCCTAAAAATAATATCTCTTTGTATCCTTTTTTTGTATATTGTTCAACATCACTAACTATTTCGTTAAGCGGTACAGAACGCTCCATTCCACGTACATAAGGAACTATACAAAATGTACAATAATTATTGCATCCATAAGTTATGGAAATTGAAGCTACGATATCATCCCCAAAGTCAGCATCAACCCTTGTCGGCAATTCATCCTCATCATCCACCATAACAATATGTGTTTCTTCCCCAGATTCAATTCTTTCTAAAATATCAGGAATTCTTCCTATATTCTGATTTCCAAGTACCAAGTCCACATAAGGAGTCTTTTTAATAAATTCATCCCTTACTTCCTGAGCAAGGCATCCTGTAACACCTATAATCATTTTCCCATCTTTTTCTTCCTTTATTCTTTTCAAATCCCCAAGTTTTCCATACACCTTAACAGCCGCCCCTTCTCTTACTGTACAAGTATTCAAAAATACCAAATCCGTATTTTCAATATCTTCTGTCATATGGTACCCCATTGTTTGTAACATTTGTTTCATTTTTGCACTTTCATTTACATTCATCTGACAACCATAAGTTATTATTGTTGCTCTCTTTTCCACTTTTTCCCTCCAAATTTTGTTCTATTTCTTAAAAGTCTATGATTTTTTCCTGAACAGTTTTTGAATTGCTTAAATATGATAAATTTTTACCACTTAAATAGCTCTAACTATCCAAGTATAAGTCTTTATTTTCAAGTTTGTTTTTTCTTGCCCTAATGGTATCATTTTTATTTTAGAATTTCAAGAAATTTTTATTCTTTTTTTTAATTAATAATTTTTATTTCTTAACACTTAATTTAAAAAAATAATACCAAATATCATTTCTCGTATTTCACAATAACAGTCACTTTATTATCACTTACTTTATTCTAAAATAAAAAACACTCTAGGAGTGTAGAGTGCAATTTATTATGAAAAAATTTAATTTATTATTGGTGCCCGAGGCCGGAGTCGAACCGGCACGATATAAAATCGACGGATTTTGAGTCCGTTGCGTCTACCAATTTCACCACTCGGGCATATTTTATAAATTACCTACTTAGTATAATATATTTTTTAAATTTTGTCAACTAATTTTAAAATTTTTTTTGATATTTTTTACAAAGTTTATAGTATACTTAAAATCAAATTCAAAAGCTATGACTATTTTACTCAAATCCTAAATTTATATAATTTTTAATAGTTCTATTTTAAATGGGTTTGAGTATATATTTAGATCTTTATAAAATCAAATTAATATAACTGAAATTCATTTATTCTAATCATAGCTTTAAACTTTATTCTCGATTATTTTTACTATAAACTAAATTTATTATTTACATCCTCTTTTTCCTAATTCTTCTTCTCAGATTTTTAACTTTATTTGAATTTTGGTTCATTTTACTACCATCTGGATTTAGCTTTTCTTCAGTAAATACACTTGCATTTCTAAAAGCAGCATCATATCCTTTTGTTTCAAACCATTCTGTTTTAGCTGCTTCAGTTTGAGCATTTATTTCTTGTTTTGTCATTTGATCTCCATTTTTTATCTCAAAATACATTTCTGGATCTACCCTATTTACAAGACCTTTTCCACGCATTTCAAAGGCTATTTCAAAATGTAGATGTGGAGCATGTGTCCCGCTTGCATTTCCCGTCACACCTGATTTAGCTATTACTTGTCCAGCTTTTACCGTATCTCCAACTTTTACATTTACTTCACTTAAATGGCAATATCTAATGTACTTTATCTGCATTGTGTTTGGATCATAGTTACTGCTATAGTCCATTTCTCTTGCACTTAATTTTGGATGATAGTCTTTTCTCTTTATTTTCTCTAATTCTTTTGGATCAACTTCTAAATAGAAATTCAATCCATAACCTGTTTTATCAACATACATATCCACAATTTTACCATCCAGCACAGCATAAACATCTGTTCCTGGCAATGCAAAAATATCAATTCCTTGATGTCCTCTCGCTCCATTACTTCTCGTTAGCCCAAATTTAGCCGAGTCAGGATAAACTTCCCCACGAAAATTGTAATACGTAACTTGCGGGTTCTTTATCGGATCAATTCTGAAAATTTTATCTTCTTCATCTCCATTCACACCATTATTTCCAGAATCAATATTTTTCCTAATAAACATCATTCCAACAATTATAATTCCTAAAATTAATAAAGTTGTTACACCTATAATTATCCCTGTTTTCCTGCCAGATTTTGAATTTTCCTTTTCTACTTTTTCTTCTTTTTTTTCATCCAAAACCTCATCTACATTTTTATTTTCATTTTCCATAATAATCAATTTGCTAAATTTGAATAGCCTCTCCTTCTTTTATTTATTTTTTTCTTCATCCAGAATGTATTCTTCAATATAAAAATTAGAAATATGTGAAGAAAATCCTTCTATTTTCTGATATTCCTTTATTTTTTTCCTAGCCTCTAATTTTGATAAACATACTGATAAAATTCGATGTTTTTCCTTTGCTTTATCTTTACCAATATAATAAAAATGAGAAAGTACGTATAATTTTTGGTTTTTGGAATTGTCAATTTCTACATCATCTTCTCTATAATAAGTAACATAACCACCTTCCCATCCAGCATATTTATCCAAATGACATTTTTCTAGCCAGAACCCATCCAAATGTGAACAAAATCCTTTAATTTTTTTATATTTTTCCAGTGCATTCAATCCTTCTTCCCTTGTATAATAGGCACCTAAAAACCTTGCTTCCTCATTCCACTTATACTTATCATAGACATCTCCATAATCATATCCATGTGATAAAATCCATATTTTCATAGTTTCTCCTAATTATTTAAGGCTTTTAGATTTAAACCCTTTTGTGTAATAATCTTTCCCAATTATCATGGTTCTAATTTTAAATCCTTCAGGGAAATCCCTAAAACCTTTCATGTCTTTCCATTTATCAACAATTTCCAATGCTTTTTCCTTTGTTGAAAAAAAACCTATCAATTTATCATCATCCTTTTCATCTCTATGATACAGCATGTATACTTTTTTTATCTTTTGTTTTTCAGATTTCATAATTTATTCTCCCTTTTACAAAATCAATGAACTTATAAAAATCAACACATTCATAATTTCAAAAAACTTTATCTCTTTTTCAACTCAAAAATAATCTCTCTCAAAATATCATAAGCCAGTTCTATTTTACTTTTCTGACTAATTTCCACCGAAGTCCTATCTTTTCTAATAATCTCAATCACATTTTCATCGCTGCCCATTACAGATGCATTATTTGCCACTATAATATCCAAATTTTTCTTTTCCAGCTTTTTCAAGGCATTTTCCTTTATATTGTTAGTTTCTGCTGCAAATCCAACTAATAGCTGTTTTTCTTTCTTCTTGCTCATCTCTAGCAAAATATCAGGATTTCTAACTAATTCTATAACCAAATCTGAATCAGATTTTTTTATTTTTTCCTTTTTGTATTCCTTTGGTCTGTAATCAGCAACTGCCGCACAAGTTATGAAAATATCAGTATTTTTAAAATATTCATCCACTTTTTCATACATTTCAAGTGCTGATTCCACAGAAATAAAATTTTTAAGCCCATTTGGAATTTTCAAGTCCGTAGGCCCGCTAATTAACGTTACTTCTGCTCCCAGATCAGCCGCCGCCTGAGCAAGTGAATACCCCATTTTCCCACTTGAATTATTTGACAAATATCTGACTGGATCAATATTTTCCTTTGTTCGCCCGCTTGTTATAAGAATTTTTTTACCTTTCAAGGCTGTATCAAAATTCTCAAATTTTGAAAAAATACTGTATCTTTCTATTTCATCGACAATATCTTCTGGCTCGCTCATTCTCCCCTTCGCACTGTAATTGCAGGCAAGCAGTCCTTCTTCTGCATCAATAAACCTGTATCCAAAAGATTTCAGTTTATCAATATTCTCTTTTAAAATCGGATTTTCATACATATTTACATTCATTGCCAAAGCAAAAAACACTGGTTTTCTAACTGAAACAGCAGCAAGAATCGTCGTAAGCATATCATCCGCAATCCCATTTGCCACTTTCCCAATTATATTATAAGTCGCAGGTGCAATCAAAACCATATCTGCCCAATCTGCAAGTGAAATATGCTCCACCTCATAATGCGGATTGCTGTCCCACATATCCACATAAATCCTATTTCTTGATAAAGTTTCAAGAGTCAAAGGTCCAATGATTTTTGTAGCATTTTCAGTCATTACAACTTTCACGTTATATCCTTTTTTTTTCAAAAGTGATACAATCCCAGCCGATTTATATGCCGCAATTCCCCCTGTAACTCCTACTAAAATATTTTTCATTTTTTTCCTTTACTTTTTTATTTACTTCTTTTTGTTTAAATTTTACAATAAATACTGCTTAATATGTTTAGCTATTTCGTATGCTAAATTTACTGGTACAGCATTTCCAATCATTTTGTAACCCGTATCAAGATTATCATAAATAAATTCAAATTCATCTGGAAATCCTTGTAGTCTGGCACATTCTCTAACTGACAAACGTCTATATAATCTTTCTTTTCCTTTGATGAACTCAAACTTGTCCTTTCCTACCTTTAACATTTTTGGAGCATTAGGATGCTGTGGAGCCTGCCTTCCACTTGCCTGTATTGTAAAAGAAACTTCATTCCAGTTTCTGACTCTATTTCTACTCATATAGATAGTCGAATAGTTTCCTGTAAAATATTCATGATTCTTTACTATACATTTATCATGATTACTTTTATTTTTTTCCTTTGCTGGAATTGCTGTTTTTTCTAGATCCAATAAAATATCTCTCATCACTTTCCTATTCTTTTCAGCTACTGGATTTGGAAATTGAAAATTATTAATTTTCATATCTTTTCTAAATCCAATAAAAAAGACTCTTTTTCTATCTTGAGCAACTCCATAATCTTTAGCATTTAATACATCCATATATACATCATATCCAGATTCATCAAATAAATTAAGAATATTTTTCACCGCAACAGAATGTCTTTTTGATAACATTCCTGAAACATTTTCGGCAACAAAAAATTTAGGTTTTTTTTCTCTTAAAATTCTTATATAATCAAAAAATAATTTCCCTCTGTCGTCTTCAATTCCGCGTAACGCTCCTGCTTCACTCCAGGACTGGCAGGGAGGACCTCCTATAATTCCGTCGCAATCTGGAAATTCCTTTGAATCTACTTTTCTTATATCTTTTTTTATTATTGGAATTTTATGATTTTTTTCATACGTACTCCAAATTGTTTTGTCAATCTCATTTGCCATTAAAATTTTAAAACCTGCTTTTTCAAATCCTAAATCCATTCCACCAGCACCTGAAAATAAACTTATTATATTCATTAACTTTCCCCCTATATTTTAAAAGTAATCAATTTTGCATTTTTTAACTTACATGGATTATTTGGATTTTTTATTTTTATATTCTTTATTTGAGAATTTTTTGTTAAATTTACTAATGTTTTGAGTTTTTCTATTTCTACTTTACTAAATTTTTCCCACTTTTCATCATTTATAACACACATTAAGTTAAACTCTTTTTCATCATCTATTTTATATACATAATCAAATACTTTTAGTGGATTTTCAATTCCCCACATACCTCTTATTCTAAAATATGTTATTCCTAAAGGATCTACCCTGTTTACTCTTCCTATTTCGTTTGTTTCTGCAAATTCTAAGCAATCTATTGCATTAATTCCTGATTTTATTTTACTTTTTATTTTTTCATATATTTTATTCTCTGCAGCATAGTCTTCTCCGTATACAAATATAAGAGAATTTAATTTATTATTTTTACAACTCCCTACTACATAGATAATATCTTTTTCTTCCCATTTTTCACAATTTCTACATGCTTCTGTTATCATAGAACTATTCGAATATAATTTCGCTTTCGGATATGAACTATTTAAAGCCAATGATGAATTTCTACTTTCAATTTTTTTTACTTCAATAGCATCTCCATTTTTTAAGATGATATCTGGTGGATTATTTTTGTTTCCAGTATAAGAAAAAATTTTATCATATTTTTCTAATTTTTCTTCATCACTTAAATTAAAAGCATCTGAAAATAAATCCTTTATATACATTTCTAAAGCATCTCCTACGCTATTTATTTTATTTTTACTTGTATAATATTCTTTTATCTCAGTTATTGGATTATTTATCAAATTTATTATTGCATTTATTATACTTGCCATTATTTCATCTCCATCTTATTTTAAAATCTATAACATTTAAAAATTATAATCTGTACTTCCATCCTTATTATCCTTAATTTCTACCCCAAGTGCCTTCAATTCATCCCGAATTTCATCAGATAATTTGAAATTTTTCTCGCTTCTTGCCTCACTTCGTAATTTTATCAGCAATTCAATTAATTTTTTTGTCAATTCCATATTTTCTCCATCTTCCTCCTTCACAGCATTTTCTACTTCAATCGCTATTCCAAACACATTTTCTATTTTTGCCTTCAAAGAATCAAAAGATTTTTTTATTTCATAATAAATTCTGGAAAACTCACTTTCATTTGTGGAAATAAATTTATTTGTTTCCCTAATCTGATCAAAAATAGTCGCTAGTGCCTGTGGTGTATTCATATCCTCATCCATCGCCTCTTCAAATTTTTTATCAAATTCTTCAATTTTTTGAGAAAACTCTGAATTTTTAACATTTTCTATTTTTTCATTCTTATATTTTTCAACAATATTTTCAAATTTATTCATTGATTTTACAATGTTTTGCAACGCTTTTTTTGTATCCTCCATATTCTCGAATGAAAAGTTAATTGGCTTTCTGTAATGAGTGCTAAGAATAAAAAGTCTTACTACATTTCCAGAAAATTTTTCAAGTATTTCACGAAGCAAAAAGAAATTTCCTAGCGATTTTGACATCTTGTCGCCATTTATCTGAATAAATCCGTTGTGAAGCCAGTAATTTGCAAAGTTTCCGTGATAAGCACACTTGCTTTGGGCAATCTCATTTTCGTGATGCGGAAAAACTAAATCCTGTCCACCGCCATGAATATCAAATGTATCCCCAAGATATTTTTTTGCCATCGCACTGCATTCTATATGCCATCCAGGACGTCCCTGTCCCCAAGGCGATTCCCAAAACGGCTCTCCATCCTTCTTTTTCTTCCAAAGTGCAAAGTCTACTGGATTTTTTTTAATTTCCGACACATCAATCCTAGCCCCAAGTTCCAGTTCCTCAATTTTCTGATTTGACAATTTCCCATAATCCTTATATTTTTTTACCTCAAAATAGACATCCCCATCTTTCTCGTAAGCAAACCCGTTATCAATTAATTTTTGAATAATCTCAATAATTTCTGCCATATTCTCAGTAACTTTAGGTCTTTTCACACTATCAAGAATATTCAGCTTACTGATATCCTCAAAAAAATATTTTATATATTTTTCCGAAACCTCACTCGCAGAAGTCCCTTCTTCCATAGACTTATTTATAATCTTATCATCCACATCCGTAAAATTCTGCACAAACTCGACTTCCATCCCCTTATGCTCAAAATACCGTGCCAACGTATCAAAAATCACAATCGGACGTGCATTCCCCAAATGTATGTAATTATAGACAGTAGGTCCGCAAACATACATTTTTACCTTATTTTCTTCTATTGTCTTAAATTCTTCAATTTTATTTGTCATTGTGTTGTAAAGTTTCATTTTTTCTCCTTGAAAAATCTTCTTATTTTTTAGATTATTTCTTATAAAATTTTAATATTTTCTATTAAAAACTTTTTTAATGTTGGAAGTTCATCAAAATAATTTATAATTTCTATTTTCTCATCATTATTTCTTGAGTTTTTAATGGTATTTAATATCTGATTTATATAACTTTTTCTATAATCACATAATTTATTTTCATTTAAATTTAAAATTTCAATTGTCTTTATTGCCTTCTCGTATTCAAGTCCAGCTTCTTTTTTTGGAATAATTTTACCTGTTCTTATGCTATATGAAAAATATTCTTCTGGATTTTCTTTAACTGGATTTATAAACAAATTATCCCATTTATTGCCTTTCGACTGCCCACAAGTATTTTTATCTGAACAAGATGTTAAAAAATTTTTATAATCAAAAGTAAGATTTCTAAATTCACTTTTCGGCTTTATATGTTCTATGTGGCATTCTTTTTCTTTCTTGTCTTCTTCAAAATCATCATTTTCAAAAAAGATTATCATTTCACAATAAGGACAATAACTTTTATCGTCTATTTTCTGCTCATTTTCCAGCATGTATTTTTTCAATTTCCTTTTTATCTCAAAATCTAAGTCTTTCCAATCTTTAGGTCCGTTTTTCTTTTTAAACTTCGAAAAAAATTCTGGTTCATCTTTTTTATTCACTTTCAACATTTTTCAAACCTCGTTTTTTTCTAATTTGAATATCCATATCCATTAAAAGCAAATCCTCATCCTTATTACCTAATATTTCTCGTAATTCTTTATATTTAGTTTTAAATTCTTCACTCTCATATTCATTTTTATCCACTAACTCCCCAGCCTCTTCCAACAACTTAAACACTTTGGGATTTCTAGTAGTTTCCAATCCCATAATATCCTTCAATACTCTATCCGTTGGCTGTCCATAAGAATCATACAACTCATCCCCAGTTTTAATCACAATTTTCCCTTCACCATCCTTATCTAGCAACATAATATTCTCTTTTTTTACACTTCCTAAAATATGTGGCGAATGTGTTGCAATAATTATCTGATTATTTTTCCCAATTTTTCTATATACATCCACTATTCTTTGTTGCCATTTTGGATGCAACGAAAGTTCAGGCTCATCGATCAAAATAATTGAATTTTCAGGATTTAACATTTTTATAGCCAAAGTCCGTAAAAATAATTGTTTTTCACCAGACGATAATTCGTTTATATCAAATTCATCTCCTGAAGAATTTGTGAAAAGTGTAATATTTCTACCATCTTGTGAAATATCTTCAACTTTTACATCTATATTTAAATTTTCAAATATTTCATTTATTTCATCAAAAACTTTTCTTTGGATATCTTCGACTTTTTCATTTTTATTTTTAAACATTTCTGAAATCATTTTTGTTGCAATATAGGACGGAATATCTTTTATTAAATTTGTGTTTACAATATTTAAAAATTCATATTTCTGTACTAAATTAGTAATAGCTATATCCATTTTCTGAAAATTTATTTCTGTTGGAACATAAATTATTTTAGGAAGAATTAATAAATTTTTTTTAATAACCAAATATGAAGAATCATTCAGATTCTCTTTTTTATCATTTAAAGAAAAATATTTCAAAGCACTATAAAAATATTTTTCACTTCCTATTTTATCTATACATTCTTTTTCTTCTTTTTCAAAAAATATTTGCAAATTATTAATAATTTTTATTGCTTGAATATCAATGTAACTTTCGAAATAGTCTTTAATACTTTCTAATATTCTAGTTTTTCCACTTCCATTTGAACCTGCTAAAACTACTAAATCTAACGGCTTATCATTTTTTTCAAAATTTATAGATATATCTCTCAATCCTTTAAATTCTTTTATATGAAGATTTTTGATTTTCATAAATTTTCATTCTCCTTTAAATCAAATGTCCTACTTCAAAGTAATCACCGTACACCCAATTCCACCTTCATTTTGATTGGCATCTTTAAATTCTGTTACATATTTTGAAGTTCTTAGGTATTCGTGGATTTTTTTTCTTAGTACCATTGTTCCTTTTCCGTGAATTATGTAGATTTCGTGGTAGCCTGTTAGCATTGCTCTGTCCATGTATGTTTCTAGTTCTGCGATTGCTTCGTCGGCATTCATTCCACGTAAGTCGATTTCTCCTCGTACTTGGGAAGTTCGTTTTAATGAGGCGAAGTTTTTGAATTTGTTTGTTTTTTTCTTTTGGATTTTTACAATGTCGTCAGTTGATACAACCAGCTTTAATATTCCAGTTTGCACTTGAATACGGTTATTTGGCATTATTTTCAAAATCTTTCCGTTTTGATTCATTGTTTTTACAAGCACTTCTTCCCCAACAGCAAAATCTACGTTTTGAGTAACAACTTTCTTTTCTTTTACATTTTTCTTTTTATCTGTAATGAATGATTCACGTAGCATATTCAGGCTTCTTTGAGCGTTTTTTGCATCTTCTTTTTTAGATTCCTCGCTGTTAATTTTGTCAATTAGGTTTTTGGCTTTTGCCTGCATGTTTTTCAAGTAATTGTCGGCTTCCTCGTAGGCACGTTTTATAATTTCATTTTTTTCATTTTCAAGTTTTATCATATTTTGCTCATAAATGCTCTTTTGCTTGTCAAGTTCAGTTCTTGTTGCTTCTAATTGTGCCTGCATTGTTTCCAATTCATCATTTTTTTCTTTTATTGATTTTAGCATTTCTTCAACACGCTGATTGTCTTCACTTATGTAACTTTTTGCATTTTCAATTACTTCTTCACTAATTCCGTATTTTCTTGCAATTATAAGAGCGTTACTTTCACCCGGTATTCCTTCCAGCAGTCTGTACGTTGGAGATAACGTTTCTACGTTAAATTCCATTGAAGCACTTTTAATTCCTGTTGTGTTAAAGGCATAGGCTTTTACTTCGCTGTAATGGGTTGTAATTATTGAAGTTACGTGTTTTTTGTTCAAGTAATCAATGATTGCCATTGCAAAAGCAGCCCCTTCCATCGGATCAGTTCCACTTCCCAATTCATCCATCAATACAAGTGATTTACTGTTTGCATTTTCAATTATATCTTTTATTTTGCTAACATGCCCTGAAAATGAGGATAAGTTTTGCTCAAGACTTTGTTCATCCCCAATGTCAGCCAGTACATTGTGAAAATATCCAATTTCAGTTTTTTCATTTGCAGGAATTGGAATACCAGATAATGCCATAATTGTAAGAAGGCCAGCCACTTTCAATGTTACTGTCTTCCCTCCAGTATTAGGCCCTGTAATAAGCATTATATTTTCAGGATTCCCAAGTTCAAAATTAATCGGCACAACTGTATTTTCATCAATTAGTGGATGTCTCGCTTCAACCAGTTTCAAATATTCTTTATTAATAATTTTTGGAACAATACATTTTTTATTAACTGAATAAGTCGTTTTCGCATCAATAAAGTCCAGTCTTTCCAAAATTTCCTTAATTTCTAGAATTTCTTCTTTTTTTGTCTTCACAAGTTCTGTAATTCTAAGCAGTATTTTTCTAATTTCCTCACGCTCACGAGCCTCGTATTCACGTAATTTATTATTTAATGAAACAATATTTAAAGGCTCAATGTAAACTGTGCTTCCTGTTGCAGACCTATCATGTTCTATTCCTTTAATAAGCCCTTTAAAATCTGTCTTTACAGCAATTACGTATCTATCATTTCTTTGAGTTATTATTCTTTCTTGAATGGCATTTTGCGTACTTTTATTCGAAATCAGCTCATCAAATTTCTCTTTTATATTTGCATTAATATTCTGTTTCTGCCTTCTCACATCACGAAGTCCAATCGAAGCCTCGTCCTTCAATACTCCTTCATCGTTAATTGCTTCTGAAATAAAGTTCTCAATATCCTTAACTTCCTCAACATCACTAAACAGATTCCAAATCGTTCTATATTTATCCCTGACATTCTTAGCCCTGCTTTTAGAAATTCTAAAAATCATCAAATTTTTTTTCAAAACTGACAAATCCTCAGCACTCAAATAAGAACCAATAATATCAATAGAATTCATCATTCTAGTAATATCTGCAAGCCCTGCAAGTTCCAAACCATCATCATACTTATAAAAGTCAATCATCTCCATCATAAGCATAAGTTCTTTATCCAAAACCGATTTTTCCTTTATAATATCAATATCCAGAAACTTTTCTTTCGTTTTTTCCAGTCGTGATAAATCAATAAGTTCATTAATTATCTTATAAAATTCCAATACATCATAATTTTTTTCCATTTTCTTTTCCTCAACATTCTTTTTTTCTTTTATTTAATATTTTAAAAATCCTATATTCTTATTTAAATTATATGAAACAAATTATTATTAATAAAGATTTTTCTTGATAATTTTATACTTTTTCTTTTTTATAAAGCAAAGGGGAACAGTCGCCATCCCCTTTTATTTCGCAATATTAGTTATTTCAATTTCTTCAAATTATAATATCTGAAGATTTTAGCGAAAGTGCTACGCACTAATCCCCGCTCGTCTAAGCATTTTTTTAAAATAAAAATGAAACTCGCTACGTAAAACTTCGCTCAAACAATCATTTTCATTCCAAAAAAATCACGACAGTTTTAATTTAATCACATAATTGTGATACTAGAAAAGTAAGCAAAATTTCGTTAAAGAAAAAATAACTGTTTGAGATTTTGGAATAAATTTTAAATAATATTTAGTTAATCATGTAAAAATAACCTTTATTCCAAATCGAGTTTTATTTTTTCTTTATAAGAAATTTTTGCGTAAAGCGTGGGTGCAGGGAGATGGCGTCTGATCTCCCTGCTTAAAATAATTTAAATAATAAATTCACTATATAAAAAAATCTACTTAAATTAACTAAAATAACAAAATTATTTTTAAAAAATATTTTTTATAAATTTTTCATATTTTGTTAAAATTATATCACATTTTGTAATAATTTAAAATCGCTATTTAATACAAAACGTTTTTGTGATATAATTTAAAAGGTAAAATACTTAAAATAAAAGAATTTAGATAATAAGTAGAATTTTATACAAAGAAAGAGAGTGTGAAATAAATGGATTTAAAAAATTTACCGATAACTCCTTTACCGTCAGTGAAACTTGATAAGCATCAGGAGGATTTGCTTGTTCATAATGAACTTTTTGCAACTCTTCTAGGTGAAACGATTTTTAGATATGCGGGTTTACATATTTATGAAGTTACTGAAAAATTGAAAGAAGCTTCAAGAAAATACTATAAGACGCAAAAACAGGAAGCTAGAAAAAATTTGTCGTCTTTTTGTTCGGATCTTACTGATGCGGAAATTTTACGTGTGATAAGAGGTTTTTCGATTTTTTCAGCACTTGCAAATATTGCTGAAGATGTGTATCAGACTCATGAACAGCGATATGCAAAGATTTCCAACAAACTGCAGATTGGATCTCTTGAAAAATCACTAAAAAATTTGAAGAAAAAGGGAATTAGTCAGGATAAAATATTGAAGGCTATGGAAAAAGTCTCAATTGTGCCAGTCTTAACAGCACATCCGACACAAGTTCAAAGAAAAAGTATTCTGGATTTGACAAAAAAATTAACTGATATTCTTGATAAATATGAAAATGTAAAATCTCATCAAATTGATGAAAATGAATGGCTTAATGATTTAAGCCGTGGTATTCAGATCTGGTGGCAAACTGCAATGTTACGGGCTACCAAATTGCGTGTAACAGATGAAATAAGCAATGCTCTAAGTTATTACAACATTACATTTTTCAATGAAATTCCAAGACTTATGAATAAATTTCAGGAAATTTCAAAAACATTGGGAAATTCTGAAGTAAAATCTCAAGCTCTACTTCCACTTACTATGGGAATGTGGATCGGTGGAGATCGGGACGGAAATCCTTATGTTACAGTAAATACATTGGAACAGTCGGCACAGGAACAGGCTATAAAATTATTCCAGCATTATCTTGATGTAGTTCGTGAAATTTACAGAGATTTATCAATGTCTATTTCAATGACAAATGTGACTGAGGAACTGCAAAAATTGGCTGATGCTTCTGGAGAAGTTTCGCCACACCGAACACGTGAGCCATACCGTCGTGCATTGACAACAATAACAGATAGACTGCTTGCAACAGCTTATAAATTGTGTGATTATAACCGTGATTTATTACCGCCAAAAAGAAAAAATGGAATTGACCTTCCCTACAAGTCAGCTAATGAATTTACAAACGATTTGATAATCGTGGCAGAATCTCTTAAAAAGAACAACAGCGAATTTTTAACACAAGGAAAATTAAACAATCTAATCAGTGCCACAAAAATATTTGGATTCCACCTTGCGACAATTGATTTAAGACAGGATTCCAGCGTTCACGAAGTATGTGTTGCAGAACTTTTGAAAAATGCAAACATTCTAGGAGATTACTTGAGCCTGTCAGAAGACGCAAGATGTGAAATTTTGCTACGGGAACTGGAACATGACCCTAGAATTTTAAGCGATCCAACAATTCCACAAAGTGAAACACTAGCCTCAGAACTTGCAATTTACAGAAAGGCAAAATCTTTGAGGGAACGTTTCGGAAGTAAAATTATTGAAAAAAATCTGATTTCTCATGCAACAAGCGTTTCAGATATGCTAGAGATAGCTATTTTACTAAAAGAAGCCAATCTTGCAAAAGGAAATGAAGGAAATGAATTTTGCGATTTACAGATTGTTCCGCTTTTTGAAACAGTGGAAGATTTAATTGCGGCTCCTGATATTTTGAGAAAATGGTTTAATTTACCATTAGTAAAAAAATGGATGGATAAAAAAGGTCGAAAACAGGAAGTTATGCTAGGATATTCAGACAGCAACAAAGATGGTGGATATTTAAGTTCAAGCTGGTCTTTATACAAGGCGCAGAAAGAACTGACTGCAATCGGACGGGAATTTGATGTGGAAATCTCATTCTTCCATGGGCGTGGAGGAACAGTAGGACGTGGTGGCGGTCCAAGTTATGAAGCCATTTTAGCACAGCCTGAAGGAAGTACAGACGGAACAATCAGACTTACAGAACAGGGAGAAGTAATCGGTGCAAAATACGGAAATCCTGATTTAGGATTAAAAAATCTGGAAGCATTGGTTTCGGCCGCTCTTGAATCAAGTGCATTGACAGAGGAAGATGCAGACTGGGAAGAATATGAAAAAATAATAGAAAATGTTTCACAATTAAGTTATTATGCCTACCGTGACTTAGTTTACAATACAGACGGATTTTCAGACTTTTTCTTTGAAGTTACGCCAATAAACTTTATTGCAGGGTTAAATATTGGTTCAAGACCGTCTTCACGTAAAAAAACACAATCACTAGACAGCCTAAGAGCAATCCCATGGGTGTTCTCATGGTCGCAAGCAAGAATAATGCTTCCGGGATGGTACGGTGTAGGAACAGCGTTTACAAAATGGATTGACAATGATGATAAAAAACTGGAAATTCTGCAAAATATGTACAAGCAATGGCCATTCTTCCGTTCAACAATTTCAAATGTTGACATGGTTTTATCAAAAACAGATTTGTCAATTTTTGCTGAATATGTAAAACTAGCAAGCGACCAGGAAACTGCACAGAAAATTTTTAAGGAAATAGAAAAAGAGTGGATTTTAACAATTGATATATTGAAAAAAATTACAGGAAATGATTTCTTGCTGGCAGATAATCCAGAACTAGCGAGCAGTCTACGAAATCGTCTGCCGTATTTTGACTCAATGAATTATTTACAAATTGAATTAATAAAACGTTCAAGAGCTGGAGACGATTCAGAAGAACTGAGAAAAGCCATTCATATTTCAATAAACGGACTTGCAACAGGACTTCGTAACAGTGGATAATACAAATAAAAGGAATAATTCTAATTAAAAATTAGGGCTGTTCCTTTTTTTGTAAAAATTTTTTTCCATTCATTTTATATTCATAAAACTGTTCTATAATGTATTCAAGATAAGAGGGAAAGGCAGAAAGCAAATGAATACTGAAGGAGAGAGAAAAATGAAAAATAAAGCTATAAAAATTGTAATTTTTGGAATGGCATTATTAGGAATACTTGGTATTGCTTACGGAGCAAGCAGAAAATATAGAAATAGAAACAGAGTTCCAAACGATGCAGTTTATATTAACAACAATGTAGGCAGTTCACAAAATGTAACAATGGAAAAAGCAAAATCAATTGCACTTGCACAAGTGCCAGGAGCAAATGAAAGCCATTTTGGAGAAATAGATTTGGATCACGATCACGGAAGAACAGTTTATGAAATCGAAATTTTTTACAATAATTCAAAATACGAATTTGATATAGATGCTTCAACAGGAGAAATTGTTGGAACTGAAGTAAAGCATCACAATTAAGAATTATTAATTCAAAAAACTAAAGTTAAATAAAAAATGAAGGAGAAATTATGAAAAAGAAAATCTTGAGTATTATATTATTAGGAATTATGGCATTAGGAGTGTCAGTAGCTGTAAACGCAAAGAGCAAAAATAAATATAATAGAGACATTACTTCAAATAGCTACATTGGAGTAAACAGAGCAATGAACATTGCGTTAAAAAAAGTTCCAGGAGCAAGCAATTCCCACGTAAAAAAAATTCACTTGGACAGAGAAAATGGAAGAATGGTTTATGAAGGAGAAATTTATTATAACGGACAGGAATATGAATTTGATATTGATGCTGTAACTGGTGACATTGTAAAATGGAAAGTAGACGGAGTTTCAAATAATTCTGCTTACATTAGTAGAAATGTGAACAATTCGCAAACTATAACAATGGAAAAAGCAAAATCAATTGCACTTGCACAAGTGCCAGGAGCAAATCAAAGCCATTTTGGAAAGATAGACTTAGATTATGATCACGGAAGAGCAATTTATGAAATCGAAATTTTTTACAATAATTCAAAATACGAATTTGATATAGACGCTTCAACAGGGGAAATTATTGGAACTGAAGTAAATCATTACAATAGAAATTATTAAAATATAATATAAATAAAAAATCTTGCAAAAATTTTTAAATCAAAAAAAATTTAAATGAAAAAGAAGGAGAAAAATTATGAAAAAGAAAATTTTAAGTATCGCATTATTAGGAATCATGGTATTAGGAGTATCAGTAACTGTAAACGCAAAAAGCAAGCATAAATACAACAGAAACATTGCTTCAAACAGTTATATTGGAGTAAACAGGGCAATGAATATTGCATTGAAAAAAGTGCCAGGAGCGAATAGTTCCCACGTGAAAGAAATCCACTTGGACAGAGAAAATGGAAGAATGGTTTATGAAGGAGAAATTTATTATAACGGATGGGAATATGAATTTGATATTGACGCAGTAACTGGTGCAATTGTAAAATGGAAAGCAGACAGAGATTAATAAAATAAATTAAAAAATATTCTTACAGAGGGTTGATTGAAAATTTACTATTTTCAGTTTACTCTCTTTTTATTTTTTTAAATTCGTGATATATTATAGTAAAATTGCTATAGTTTTTACATTAGCATAATAAAAAATTAAGATTTTAGCATTTGCTAAAAAATAATGCAGGAGAGAATTAAATATGAAAATTTTGTTGGCAGAAGATGAAGTAGATTTGAATAATGTTGTAACAAGGTATCTAAAAAAAAATGGATATAGTGTAGATAGCGTGCTTGATGGGGAAGAAGCACTTGATTATCTGGAATATGGGGAATATGATTTAGTAATTCTGGATATTATGATGCCAAAAGTAGATGGATTTGAAGTTATCAAAAAACTTAGGAATAAGGGAAATCATACTTCGATTCTTATGCTTACTGCAAGAGATAATGCAGACGATAAAGTAAAAGGGCTTGACTTGGGGGCTGATGACTATATTGTAAAACCATTTGACTTTAATGAGCTTTTGGCAAGAATTAGGGCAGTTGTGAGAAGAAAATATGGAAATAGTTCAAATAAGCTTGTGATAGGAGATTTGATTTTAGATACTTCAGAAAAATCAGTAACAAGAGCTGGAAAACAGATAGAATTAACTGGAAAGGAATATGAAGTTCTGGAATACCTTATGCAAAGCAAAAATCGGATTTTAAGCAGAGAGCAGATTAAGGAGCATGTGTGGGATTTTGATTACGAAGGAGATTCCAATATAATTGACGTTTTGATAAAAAACATTAGAAAAAAAATAGACGTAGAAGCTGGAAAGCAAATAATTTACACAAAAAGAGGACTTGGATATGTTATAAAGGAGGATTAGTCCATTTTGTACAAAGAAAGGAATAATTGAGTTTTGAAAGACAAAGTAAATAAAATTTGGGAAAATTTTCCTGTAACTGTAAAGATAACCCTCTGGTATACTGCTTTTATAGTTATTTTGATAGCGATTATGCTAGCTGGCTCTTTTACTGTTGCAGACAAGATAACAGGGGACTTAAACCAGAAGGAACTTATGGAATCAGTAGTTGAGATGGCTTCTGATCCTAACGATTTTGATGATTTTGATGACGGGATTTATTTTGTAAAATATAATAATGCTGGAATAGAAATGGCTGGAATGTCGCCGAGGGGATTTGATTTGACGTTAAATCTTGTAGAAAACACAGTTAGAACTTATGAAAAAAATGGAGGAAAATACTATTATTTTGATAAAAAAATAGATACCCCTGAAGGTGAATGGATTAGGGGAATTATACCAGTAAATAAGTTGACAAATGAAGTCAATAGAATGCTTTTAATAATTTTAATTTCAAGTCCGTTATTATTATTAATAATAATTTATGGAGGATATAAAATCATTAAAAAAGCCCTAAATCCTGTATCAAAAATTTCCAATACAGCCTCAGAAATTCAAAAAAACGGCGATTTTTCAAAAAGGATTGAAATTGACGAAGGAAAAGATGAAATACACAAGATGGCAAATGCCTTTAACGAAATGCTAAATTCACTTGAAAATTCTTATATACGTGAAAAACAGTTTAGTTCAGACGTTTCACATGAACTTCGGACGCCTGTAAGCGTTATACTTACAGAAAGCCAATATTCGCTGGAATATGCAGATACTTTAGAGGAAGCAAAGGACTCTTTTTCTGTGATTCAGCGTCAAGCCAAAAGAATGTCAGAACTAATAAATCAAATAATGGAACTTTCCAAAATAGAAAAGCAGATAACGATTGATTTACAAAAAATGAATTTTTCAGAAACAGTACAAAAAATATTGGATGATTACAAAAATCTGCTAAGTGAAAAAAATATAAAAATCTCAAAAGGTATTGAACAAAATATATTTATAAATGGTAATAAAGTAATGATTGAAAGACTGCTTGACAATTTGCTTAATAATGCAATGAAATTTACAAAGGATGAAATAAGTGTAAAATTGTATTCAGAAAATGAAAGTTGCATTATGGAGATTGAAGATAATGGAATTGGAATATCTGATGAAGATAAAAAACTTATTTGGGGAAGATTTTACCAAGTAAATGACTCACGAAACAAAAAAGTAAACAAGGGCTTTGGACTAGGACTTTCATTAGTTGCAAAAATCATTGAGCAGCATAATGCAAGTATTGAGGTTGAAAGTGAATTGAATAAAGGGACGAAATTTGTTACAAAATTTAATTTATAAAAGTTAAATCGTATTCAAAAAAGAGATGAAATATTTCATCTCTTTCCTTTTATATGAATCAATTTACATTAAGTTGTTATTATTTAACTTCTAATCCAACTTTTAATCCTGCTCTTAATTCATTGTATTCTCTTGTATATTTATCTGAACTTGTGTAACGTCCATCATTAGCATATCCTTTAACAGTTTCTTTGTTAACAACTCTGTATTTAACCATAGGATTTAATGTTAATGTTCCTACTGGTAAATCAATTCCTGTCTTATATCCTAATCCAGTCCATACTGAGAAGTTATTTGAGAATCCATGTCTAGAAGTATGTTTTTCCCATTCATTTTCAGCATTGATTAATCCATAGAATCCACCGAAACTAGGTGTTTTATAAGTAGTTCCTACTACATAGTCTAAATATACATTAGATTTAGCATCTTTTCCAGTTGCAACCAATTTACCTTTTGCATCTCTTAATTTATGAGTTAATCCTACATTATAATCTAAGCTTCCAATTCCATTATCAAAGATTTTTCCACCGTTTTCTAAAGCAACATTAAGTCCCCATCCAGATACTTTTCCTTTTTGGAAGTCGTTTCCTTCCCAAACGTTATCTGCACTTTTTCCACCTGATTGATCAAAATAAACTGCTTGAGTTTTTGCACTGAACTCTTGTCCAAAGAAGTTAATTGCAAATGTAGGTCCTACATAAATTTCATTTGATGTTCCTCTATGTCCAGAGTATCTTCCTGTTCCTTTTGAAGATTTATAAGTCCATCCTAAATCCCATTTAGAAGTCCAAGAACCTAAAGTAATGTCTTTATACAATGCAATATCAGATTCCCAAGTTTGAGATTTATCAACAGTTCCTTTTGTTCCTGTTTTAGTTTGATAATTGAATTTATTTGTTCTTCTATCTTGGTCATTTTGGAATTCAAATCTCAATCCCATATTTCCTTCATCTACTAAATGTAAATCTCCACCAAAGATGTTTCTCCATCTAGCTTTTTCTTTGTTTTCACCTTTGAATCCTGCGATTCCTAATCCATTTCCAGTGTTCGCCTTTTTGTCTGTATAACTTTGTCTAAATTCAGTAGAGAAATGAATTTCTTTTAATGTATCTTGATCTTGATCAGCTAAAGCTAGACTAGATACGCTTAATACTAATGCTAATACTCCTAATACTTTTTTCATTGTTTTTCCTCCTAAAAATAATTTTAACAAATATATCTTAACAATTCACAGCTAATTTTAGCATAATAATATGAATTTGTAAAGTTTTTTTTAAAAAAAGCAATTTTATTAATAATAAAGTTAAAATAATTTTCAAACTTAAGCTAAATAATTTGGATTACAGCAACTCAACTTCAAAATTAATAAAAAATATTATATTTTTTGATGAAAATTAAATATAACTTTACAAATTTATCATTTAAAAATACCTTTTTAAAAATTTACTTTAAAGTCTAAGACATACAAATGTACAATATTTAGTATATATAGATACTACAAATCTCATAACTAGTATACCTTATAATTTTCAAAAAAACAATAGCACTATAAATAAATTCAAAAAAATTTTTTAATAATTTAATTAAGTGCTATCATTAATTATATTTTACTTATAAATATCTTATTTTATTAAAAAATTTATCCTACAACATAAAATATTTATTTTTATTTTATCTCTTAACGAAAGTCCTTTACAGAAAACTATTTAGTAATAGTTGCTACTACTCCTGAAGCTACTGTTCTTCCACCTTCTCTTATCGCAAATCTTAATCCTTCTTCCATTGCGATTGGGTGAATTAATTCTACTGTCATTTCAATGTTATCTCCAGGCATTACCATTTCTACACCTTCTGGCAAGTTTACTTCTCCTGTAATGTCAGTCGTTCTGAAGTAGAATTGCGGTTTGTATCCTGTGAAGAATGGTGTATGTCTTCCTCCTTCATCTTTTGTCAATACGTATACTTCTGACTTGAATCCTGTATGTGGATTGATTGTTCCTGGTTTAGCAAGTACTTGTCCTCTTTCCACTTCTTCTTTCTTAGTTCCTCTTAACAATGCTCCTATATTATCTCCAGCTTGTCCTGAATCTAATAATTTTCTGAACATTTCTACTCCTGTTACAGTAGTTTTTGTTGTTGGTTTGATTCCTACGATTTCTACTTCTTCACCAACGTTGATTACTCCTCTTTCTACTCTTCCTGTTACAACTGTTCCTCTTCCTGTAATTGTGAACACATCTTCAATTGGCATTAGGAACGCTTGATCTACTGGTCTTTCTGGTGTTGGAATATATTCGTCAACTGCGTTCATTAATTCCATGATTCTTTCTACCCATTGAGCTTCTCCATTTAATGCTCCTAATGAAGATCCTTTAATTACTGGTACATCGTCTCCAGGGAATCCGTATTCTGTAAGTAATTCTCTTACTTCCATTTCTACTAATTCTAATAATTCTTCATCGTCTACCATGTCAACTTTGTTCAAGTAAACTACGATATAAGGAACTCCAACTTGTCTTGCAAGTAGGATGTGTTCTCTTGTTTGAGGCATTGGACCGTCAGCTGCTGATACTACTAGGATTGCTCCATCCATTTGAGCTGCTCCTGTAATCATGTTTTTTACATAATCGGCATGGCCTGGACAGTCAACGTGAGCATAGTGTCTGTTTTCTGTTTCGTACTCAATGTGAGCTGTGTTGATTGTAATCCCTCTTTCTCTTTCTTCAGGGGCTTGGTCAATGTTTTCAAAATCAACTTTTTCAGCTAGTCCTTTTTCAGCCAATACTTTTGATATTGCTGCTGTTGTTGTTGTTTTCCCATGATCTACGTGTCCGATTGTCCCTACGTTTACGTGTGGTTTGCTTCTCTCAAATTTAGCTTTTGCCATTTTAATTTTTCCTCCATTATTTTTATTTTTTTTATTTTTTTATATGAATTTTTATCATTTTGATTATAACATATTTAAATAATAATTGCAAGTACGGAAAATTATGTGAACAAATAAAAATTTCATTCATATTTCTTAGATTAAATTGAAATACTTTATTTTCGTTTTTCAGTATCTTATTTTTTTATTACTAAAGAAATAAACAAGAGACAAAACGTCCCTTGTTTTTAAAATTATTTGTAATTCTTGGAAATTAATTTCCAGTTTCTTGATTAAAGAAAGAACCAGGGTCATTTAAATTTGAAGAATCATTAGTAATTCCTGAATCTTCTTGAGATCCATTTGTACTTGATGGTGTAATACCAAAATCTGCTGCATGTAATTTATATTCAGGTATTTGATAATTAACTATTTTTTTTATTGTCAAAACACCATCTTTAGACACTGTGCCTTTAACATCTAAAGTAACAAGATCTGAATTATCTACACCGTAATTTTTCATCATAAACTCGTAAATTTTATCCAATAACCCAGAGTTATCTTTTACTGTGAAAGTAAGAACTTTATTGGGAAAAACCAGATTATCTTTTATATACGTAAATGTATTTGTTCCTCTTGTATATTCGCCTTTAAGAGTTTTGTCTGTAATTTTAGTTTTAGACAATCCAATAACAGACGTTATCAACATTATTACTACTAATAATATTTTTTTCATAAAAATCCTCCTTCTATTTTAGTATTATTTGTGAAAACCTAAATCAGCAGGATTAACATCTCCAGAGATTTTTTTTACAGTTCCACCTTTTTTTTCAAATTCATTTCTCATTAAAGTTACTTTTTTTATAAGTTCAATTGTGTCATTTTCCAAATTAGAACTATTATATCGTCCCTTTGACCAATATTCAATAATTAGTGAACTATCCCCACAAATTACTTTTGTATCGTATTTCTTAGCATAAACAAAAGCTGTGTAAATCCCAACTAATTCACCAAAGTTATTTGTTCTAGTATTAGCAACATAATAATTTCCAAATTCATTAATATTTTTTTCATTCATAATTTTGTAAAGCAGCGAATTACCGTCAAAATCAGTCAATCTGACTTCTACGCCGTTGCCACGACCTGTTCCTGCATCAAAATAAATTGCATCACGCTCTAGCTCAGAATACAGTTTCGTCAAATCACTTTTCTCTTTTTTTTCATAATTTGCTCCGGAATTTAGCCATTCTTGTGCTTCAGAAAAATTTTTAAATGATTTATAACGAGCTTTTTTACCGCTTACTTTTTTTTGACAATCTGCCCAGTTTTCAAGTATTCCATTTTCATTTGTATCTATAATGAAATAAGCATAGAATTTTTTATTTTTTGTCATTTTTAAATAAATTTATTTGAATTATAAATTTAATCCTCCATCAACTCTCAAAACTTGTCCTGTAACAAATTTAGACATATCACTTGCTAAATACAATGCAGCATTTGCAACATCTTCAGCATCTCCCATCTTTCTAAGCGGAGTATTTGCAAGTACAGTTTCTACAACTTTTTCAGGTAATACGTGAGTCATATTTGTTTCGATAAATCCTGGTGCAATTGCGTTTGATCTAAGATTTTTTCTACCAAATTCTTTTGCCCAAGTTTTTGCCATAGCGATTACTCCACCTTTTGTAGCTGCATAGTTAGTTTGTCCTGCATTTCCATCTACTCCTACTACAGAAGCCATATTAATTACACTTGAAGCTTTGCTCTTTAATAATAAAGAAACAAAACCTTGCATCACATTGTAGACACCTTTTAAGTTAATATCAATTACTAAATCCCAGTCTGCTTCCTTCATTCTTTGAAGTAGTGAATCTCTTGTAATTCCTGCATTATTTACAAGAATATCCAATCTTCCATATTTTTCTTTGATTTCATTTGCAATTTCTTTTATATTTTCTCTATCAGTAACATTTAATTTAACGTGTGAAACATTTTCATGACTGTAATCAGGATCAATTAAATCTCCAGAAATAACAGTTGCTCCATTTTCAGCAAATTTTAGTGCGATTTCCTTTCCAATTCCTCTTGAACCACCTGTAATTAATGCAATTTTACCGCTTAACACTGTATTTTCCACCTTTCCTTCTTTTCTTTTTAATTTAGAATTTTATAAAAAACTTTAAATAATAAGTAATTATTTTAAAACATCAAGTTTTACTTTTGTAATCCCTTTTCCAGGATTTTCTATTTTTGAAAAAGCTCCATAACTCAAATCAATCACACGTCCCTTAATAAAAGGACCTCTATCATTAATTCTTACAACAACTTCTTTTCCATTACTCAAATTTGTAACTTTTACCTTTGTACCAAATGGAAGAGATCTGTGTGCCGCTACCATTTCATTTCTATTATGTCTTTCTCCATTTGCTGTTTTACTTCCGTGCAGCCCTTTACCATAATATGAAGCTATTCCACTTTGTGAGCTTCCTGAATTAGATGTTTTTTCTTTCGTAGAAGTTGTCTTTGCTTTTGCAACATATAAGTCCGTTCCACTATCAACAGCTTTTATCATTTCATTTTTTATGTAAATTATATTACTATTTGTATTTGTTTCTGCCATTAGTGATAGTGATATTGTCAGACCTGCAATTATAGTAACTATTTTTTTCATTAATTTTTCTCCTTTAATACAATAAAATTTTTTTATGATGTCTAATATTTAAAAAATTAATTTTTCAAAATTTAAACAACTTCTACATTATATCATATTTTTAATGTTTAATTACTTATTTTTTACTTAGTTATTTCAGTTCAGGCTGTTTCATATGCTGAATTTTTGGACTATTTACATCTAAAGTTTCGAATGTATATCCTGCTTTTCTATATCCATCAATAATTTGCTGTAATGCTTGAACAGTTGTTTTCTTAGCATTTGTATCGTGCATTAAGACATTTATGTCAGGATGTGTTGTACAAACACCATATTTAACTAATTTTTCTACAGGTACATTATTTCCAGAAGCATCTGTTGAATCACAGTTCCAATCAAAATATACATATCCTTCTTTTGTCATTCTATTAATTATAGCTGTTTTTAAAGCTTTTGATGCTTTTGCATTACTTGAACCACCAGGAAATCTTGTAATTTTTACATCTAGTCCAGTCGTTGATTTTACAGCATCTCTTATTTTATAAAGATCTTTAAAGAAACTTTCTTCGTTTGCATAAACTTCTTTATATTCGTGCGAATAAGTATGCAATCCAAGTACATGCCCGTGGTCAATTATTTTTTTGTAATCATTGTAATTTTTTCCAATTCCAATTATAAAGAATGTTGCCTTTATATTATTTTTTTTCAAAATTTCAAGTATTTGATCAGTATGTGCTGAAGGCCCATCATCAAATGTTAAATAAACTGTTTTTATTTTTTTATCAGCCTTAAGTTTTTCATATTGAGCTTTCATATCTGTATTTTTTTTCGTAAGCTCAGCAAGTTGTTCTGTTTTTTTATTTTTTTCTTCAATTAATTTTTTTATATTTGATTGTAAACCATTATGTTCCATAAATTTTCCAGTTGTTCCAAAAATTTGTATTCCTGAGTATAAAAATCCTGCCGTAGCAAGTAATATACCAATAATTGATAATACTTTTTTCATTTTTTTTACCTCTCATTTATTATTTTTTGTATTTATTTACTAATGCTTCCGTTTTTTTGTAAGTGTCTTCACTATGTTTGATACTATTATTAATAGCTTCCACTTCCTTTTCCAGTTTTTGTTTATTTTCCTTAAGTACAGGGATATCTTTTTCAAATTTTGCTTTTTTTCCAATTAAAATAAAATGTGAAAATGCCACCAGTAATGCTGAAATAATAAACAAAATAAATGCAATTTTTACTAATTTACTACTACTTTCCCCACTATGATCATTTCTATAATCATAAAGAAATTGTTGTTGTTTTGCCATTGTTCTCCTCTTTTCTATATTTAATTTTTTTATTTAATTAATCAGTTGATTCTTATGCTAAAATCATCAGATGTATAAAAAGTAAAAAGCCCTCTTAAAAAAGAGGGCCATAAAAGGGGGGGTTAATTGAGGTTTCAGATCTTTTAATCGATCTAAATATAGTATACACTATAACTATTAAATCCCGATTAAATCAAAATTGTTTTTTGATTAATTTATTTCTCTTTTTTAGTAAAATTTATATTATTTCTTTTTTTAACTAAAATTTTTATGAATTTACATTCTATCTACCGTCTTAATTCCAAGAAGACTAAGACCTTCCTTTAAAACAAATGCAGTTTTTTCTGATAATAAAATTCGTGCGTCCATAACTTTTTTATTTTTTTCCTTCAAAATAGAACTTGAATTATAGAAATTATTAAATAATTTTGCCATATCAAATAAGTAGTCAGCTATTATGTTTGGACGATAACTTTCATAGGATTTTACTACTGCCTGTGGGAATCTTAAAAGCTCTGTAGCTAATTCTCGTTCAATACCAGTCATGTCCTCTAAAATAATGTTTTCATTTTCTACATTAATATTTTCTTCCTTCAATTTTCTAAAAATCGACATAATCCGAACATAAGTATATTGCAGGTAAGGACCTGTATTTCCTTCAAAACTAAGAACCTTATCCCAAGTAAATGTTATATCAGAAGTTCTATTTTGGCTTAAATCAAAATATTTTATAGCTCCACTTCCAACAATTTCAGCAATATTTTCTTTCTCATCTTCAGGAATATTCGGATTTTTTTCATCAATTACCTTTTTAACTTGAGTTTTTGCTTCATCCAGTAAATCAACAAGTCTTATTATATTCCCACTTCTAGAAGAAAAAATCATCCCATCTCCAAATCTCATAATCCCGAATACAACGTGAGTCTTTTTATAATTATAAGGTTTTCCTAGCATTTCTCCAATCTCAAAAACCTGTTTAAAGTGATTTTGCTGTCTATCATCTGTCAAGTAAACTGCCTCATCCACATTTAGTTCATCTTTTCTAAATTTCATTGTAGCCAAATCAGAAGTTGTGTACAAGAAACTACCGTCTTTTTTCTGCACAATTGCAGGTGGCAACTTATCATTTTCAAAAAATACAACCAATGCTCCCTGATCTTCACGTGCAATGCCTTTTTCCTTTAATTTTTCTAATACAGATGGCATCATATCATTGTAAAATGATTCACCATAGTAATAATCAAAGTTTACATCGAGTCTATCATAAATTTTATTGTATTCCTTTAGTGAAATATCTATAAATTCCTTCCACAGTTCCTGATTATCTTCATCTCCAAGCTGTAATTTTTTCAGTTCTTCACGAGCTTCATCTTCCAAAGCAGGATTTTTTTTAGCTTCATCAGAAAACTGTACATAAATTCTTTCCAATTCACCAATTGGATCTTCTTCATAAGCCTTTTTGTCAAGCCAATTCTTATAAGCTACAATAAGTTTTCCAAACTGTGTGCCCCAATCACCTATATGATTGTCAGCAAGTGTATGAAATCCTAAAAATTGTAAAATTCTTTTTATAGAATCCCCAATAATCGTACTTCTCAAATGTCCAATGTGCATTCTTTTAGCAATATTGGGAGAAGAATAATCAATAATAACAGTTTTATCTGTATTTAAGAAGGAAAAATCATATTTCTCATTTTCCACTTTTTTAATCTCTTCATTTAAAAAGCTATTTTTCAAATAAATATTAATAAACCCTGGTCCTGCAATTTCCAACTTTTCAATAATATCATTTTCTTTAAAATTATCTACAAGCATATTTGCAATTTCTCGTCGATTTTTACCAATTAATTTTGAACTAACCATCGCAAAATTTGTTTGAAAATCCCCAAATTCTTTTTTTGTAGAATTCTGAATATCGACTTTTTCTGCATAATCAGCACCAAAAATATTATTTATATTTTCTGAAAACAATTTTTTTAATTTTATTGTTAATAATTCCATTATTTAAACATTTTATCCTTTCCTTTCACAAATTTACGTTAATTAACGGATAACGCATAATCCTTTTTTTATAAAAAACATTTCCTTGCTTATTATATAATAAATTTAATAAAATTTGAAGTGTTTATTTAATATTTATATATAAATTGTAACTACTATTTATTTTTCTTTTTTCGTATAGTAAAACTGCCTTAAAACTCAATTCAAAAGCTATTACCATTTTACTCAATACTAGATTTATATAATTTTTAGTAGCTCTATTTTAAAATGTTCTTTTGAAATCAAATAATTATTTTTACAATACTCTTTTTTTACTTTCCAAAACCCTATCCAAAATCACAATTGCCGTAGCCGCTTCCAATACAGGCACTACTCTTGGCACTATTATTGGATCATGTCTTCCTCTCACTTCCAAAATATCATTTTGCTCTGTTTCAAGATTCACAGTTTTTTGCGCTTTCTCGATTGAAGCTGTAGGTTTTATTGCTACTTTAAATGAAATTGGCATTCCAGTCGTTATTCCACCTATGATTCCACCGTTATTATTTGTAAATGATTTTATATTACCTTTTTCATCATAAAACATTTCATCATTTGCTTCGTACCCTGTCATTTCGGTAATTCCAAAGCCTGCTCCAAATTCTATTCCCTTTGTGGCTGGTACCGAGAAAATCATTCTAGAAAGCTCGCTTTCCATGGATTCAAAATATGGGTCTCCTATTCCCGCAGGAAGTCCTGTAACCATAACTTCCACAATTCCACCAAGTGAATCCTTTTCTTCCCTAGTTTTTTCTACAGCCTTCTCGATTTTTTCCACAATTTCCTCATTCAAGACAGGCAAAGTCATATTTCTCAATTTTTCAATATTTTCCTCTGTAATATCACTTTCCATAAAGTCCCTATCTTCAATATCCTTTACGGATTTGATATGAGCTGCAATTAAAATTCCCTGATTCTTTAAAACCTGCTTTGCAATTGCTCCAGCAAATACCAATGAAGCCGTTATTCTACCAGAAAAATGCCCACTTCCACGAATATCATTAAATCCGTTATATCTGTTTAATCCGCTCCAGTCTGCATGCCCTGGTCTTGGCTTTCTTTTTAATTCGCTGTAATCCTTTGAACGCTGATTTGAATTTCTAATAATCATCGCAAGTGGCGTTCCTGTAGTTTTTCCATCAAAAAATCCACTCAAAATCTCAAATTCATCCTTTTCCACTCTAGGTGTTGTCAATTTTGATCTTCCTGGCGCTCTCCTTCTCATTTCCTGCGAGATAAATTCCAAATCCAGTTCTGTCCCAACTGGAATTCCATCAATATTTACTCCTAATGCACTACCATGTGATTCACCAAAAATTGATATTTTATAGTTTTTTCCAAAATTTGCTGCCATTTTTTTCCTTTCTATTTTTCCAAATTTTTATTTATCATCATTTTTTACAACAAAATCTTTTCCATTTACCAAAACTGCCTCACTATTGCTTATTGGAAGCAAATTTAATTTATTTTCATAAATTTTTATAGTTTCTTTTGTACTTTCGACAAACGGAAATTCATTATTATGTGGCAAAATATAAAAATCTGTAATATTCATTGCTTCATAATTATCTAAATCAGGAGCAATTTCCTTATTATCCATTATCTGATTGTATTCTATATTTTTAGAAGTAATAATCGCTCCAGCCGATTCTCCTATATAAAACATTCCATTTGAAATTTTGTCTTTAATAGCATCTAAAATTTTTTTACGTTTTAGTTCCTGCAATAGATAAAATGTATTTCCACCTGATACATACAAAATTTTTGTATCCTTCAATATATTTTCTATTTTTTGTTTTTCTGTTTTTGAAATATCTAAAATATTTATTGAAAATCCCAATTCCAAAAATGCCTGCTTAGCTTCGTCTACATATCCTTTATAATCTTCAGTGTTTGAGGCAGTAGGAACAAACGTAATTTCTTTTTCTAATACATCTTTTAAAAACTCTTTCACTAAATTTTTTGTTCCTGCTAAATATGATGTCAAAAATAATTTACTCATATAAATTCCCTTTCCTAACAGTTTTAATTAAATTTTACATTCGCATATTCAATTAATTCTCTATTTCTATTTTAAAAAATTTCATTTTAAATTTTACCATTTTTAACTTATTTTTCTATTACGAATAATCTTTATCTTTCTAGAAAATTTTTTTAACAATCTTTCTCTATTTCTCCACCCATTTTCACAAAATCATCCCAGAAATGCGGATAAGATTTTCTAACACTTTCAGCCTCTTCCAAAATTATTTCCTTTTCACATCTTGTTGAAGCAATCGCAAGCGACATTGCAATTCTATGATCATTCCATGCATTTACTGTAACTCCACCTTTAAATCCTTCTACACCTTGAATAATCAAGCTATCCCCTTCCTCAGCTACATTCGCTCCAAGTTTATTCAGTTCAGTCTTTATCGAAGTTATTCTATCCGACTCCTTTATTCTAAGTCTTTCTCCATTAATAATCCTAGTTTCCCCTTCACTCAAGGCTCCTAATACTGTCAAAATTGGCCCAATATCAGGACATTGCGAAATATCAATTACTGTTCCTTTAGTTTTAGAAGGTCTCACAAGTACATAATTATCGAAAATCTCGATATCTGCTCCCATTCTTTCAACAATTTCTATTATTTCCCTGTCGCCTTGTAGCGAATTCTTATTCACATGCAGACATTTCACTTCATTATCCTTATTTGCAGAAATTATTCCAGCCACAATCCAGAATGCCACTTGCGAATAATCCCCCTCAACAGTATAATCAAATGGATTATAAATCTGATTTCCCCCTATATCAAAACTCTTATAGTCATTATTCACAATCTCAATTCCTGCCAGTTTCAATATTTCCAATGTCAAATCAACATACCCCTTTGACTCCAGATTCTTATTAATAGTCAGCTTTGAATCCCCGTCCAAGAGTGGCAAAGCATACAAAAGTCCAGTAATAAACTGTGAACTTATATTCCCGTCAATTTCATAATTTCCTGCCTTCAATTTTCCATTCACTGTAAGTGGCAATTTACCATTCTCATTTTTATAAAAAATTCCCTGTTTATCAAAAATCCTATAATACGAGTCAAGCGGTCTGTCCACCAGCTTCCCTTTTCCGTCGAAAATTAGTTCATTTTCATCTGTAATCCCAATCGGTATCAAAAACCTGATTGTAGACCCCGACTCATTACATTGTACATATTTATCTCTCGGAACAACTTTTCCGCCATTTCCGATAATTTCAAGAGAACTTTCCCCTCGATTGATTTCGGCTCCCCAGTTTTCCATAATATCCGTTGTTGTTGTAATGTCTACTGAAAACTTCAAATTGTTAATCTTCGATTTTTTCCCACCTTCAGCTAATGCCGCTGCAATTACTGCTCTGTGTGAATAGCTTTTTGATGGCGGGATTTCTATTGTACCCTTTAATATGCTTGATTTTATTTTTATTTTCATAATTTAATCCTCCTATTCTTCCTCAAGAATTTTGATAAATTCCTCTTTACTTGGCAAAACTGTTTTATATGTACTTGCAAAAATTTGCTCATTATCTTCTGGCAATGTGTATTCCACCAAAGACTGATTTTTTTCCTGACACAGTACTATTCCAATTGTTTTATTTTCATCATCTAATTTCATTTCTCTGTCATAATAATTTACATACATCTGCATTTGTCCTATATCCTGATGTTTTAATTTCCCAATTTTCAAGTCAATTAGGACAAAGCATTTTAAAAATCTGTTATAAAAAACTAAATCAATGTAAAAATGCTGTTCATCAAAAGATATTCGTTTCTGTCTACCTACAAATGTAAAGCCATTCCCAAGTTCCAATAAAAAATTTTCTAATTTACTTATTAATTTTTCTTCCAGTTCACTTTCTGAATAACTGGACTGTTCTGGTAATCCTATAAATTCAAGTATATAAGGATCCTTTATCAAATCCTGTGGCTTTTCTATAATCTGTCCTTTTTGCGAAAGTTCCAAAACTTTCTTCTTATCTCTACTTAAACTCAACCTCGTATACAACGCACTATCAAACTGTCTTTCTAGTTCTCTTAAACTCCAATTATTTTTAACAGCTTCAATTTCATAAAATTTCCTTTCATCAGGATTTGAAATTCTGCTTAATTTAATATAATGCGACCAGCTCAATTTAAATTCATCAGACAGTGTCTGATGAATTCCATTTTCCGAATAAACTACATAAAATTGTCGCATTTGTCGTAAATTTGTTACTGAAAATCCTTTTTTGTATTTTTCAGTTAATTTCTCAGATAATATCTCTAAAATTTTCTTTCCATATTCTGCTCTATTTTCACCTTTCTGCTCTTCCTCGACTATCATTCTTCCTATCTCAAAATACGTCAAAACCATCGTCTGATTAACAGTTGTAACAACTTTTTTCCTTGCATTTTCCAACAAATCAATTACATTTTTCACTATTTCCATATTTTCAATTTCTCTCTTTTTCATTATTTCTCCCCCTTTTATAAATCCCTTTTTTAATTCATCGGACACTATCTCCTAAATTTCCGAGAAAATGTCTCAAAAATCTCGCTTTCTAGTTAATTCTCCTTACTCATCTGTTCCTTTTTCTCAGCTCTTATAAAAGCAACTACAGATACAATCGCAACTAAAATTATCCAAGCCCAATCTGTATATATTTCATTACTTATTTTAAAAACTTCCATCCACGAATAAGATAAACCTTCTAGAAATGGTAATTTTTGCTCTTTTTTCAAATAATAAGCTACCAAAACTACATCAACAAAGTATACTGCAATCATGGAAAAAATTGTAATTACAGGAATTCCTTTTGTAATATCCCTCATTGGCAAAGCCTCATATTTTGGATTTAGTAAATTTTCATTTTTAGCATTTGCTCCAAATTTACTTTGACGTATAGGTTTGGCAATATTTTTACTTTCTGTCTCTGTCTTTTTAATTTTTATTCCAAATATCCAGCCAAAAAAAACTATAAAAAATATAATTATAGAAATTATTTTATATCCTAAAAAAATCATCGAAAATCCTAAGCAAATCATAACTGCAACAATAGAACTTAACCCTGCAAATAAAATTCCATTTAAATATCTCTTCATAAATAATCCCTTTCATCTAATTTTTATTCAGTTTTTCTATTAAAAAGACTAGCAGATTTTCACAGAAAATTTCCATTTCATTTCCAAAAGCTAAAATAATACTATTGTGTAAATCCTTTACAAATATCACTCCATCTGTTACACCAATTATATATTCTTCCCAGTTATATATTTCATCATCAAATGTAATATTTTCTTTTGAAATTTTTATTTTCTTTAAATTATCAAAATTCTCAATTTGCTTCTTGTCTGGGAAAAGACTGAAACTTAATTTATGTGATTTTCTAAATGGAAATTCCTCATTTCCACCATTTTCAATATTTTCTAATGCACTCGGATAATTCTGTTTTACAAAATCTTCTTTAAATAAATTAAAAGCATCTTTTTTATACCCGCCTGCATTAATTTTTTCCCACTTTCCTTCATTAGATTTGAAAAAAATGGCTGTAAATGTATTTCCCACCATGTATACTTCCTTTGAAAGAAAATATTGCAAATTTTTATAATAATTTTTTTCATTTTTTCCTACGCTAAAACCATCATCGTAAAAATAAATATTAGGATATTTCTTTTTATAATACGAAAACACAAAGAAATCTACTATCCCCAATATAATTAATAAAACTATAAAAATCATAACAGTAGAAATATAAAAATTTCTGCTAATCTCGACTGTAAATAATAAAACTATCCCTATATTCAACACTAATAACGAAATCAAAAATTTTGCTGAATTAAAAACTATTTTTAGCCAATTTGCTTTCTCAACTTTTTTGAAATTTTCCTGTAACATATTTTTTCACTCCTCTAATATTTCAAATTAAGTCAGATAGCGTCTGACCTTTTCAGTTCCTTTGCTTAACTATTTTCATTTTTACAACCTAAAATTTACTCAAAAATCTCCTTTTCCCCTATCTTTCTAATTTCAACTTCCCCAATTTCCTTCAGAATTACAAAATTAATTCCACCACTCGTACTTTTCTTATCTCTTTTCATAATTTCAGAAATCCTGTCTTTCGGATATTCAATCTCAGTCGGTAAATTCAATGCCTTCAACAATTTCTCAATTTTTAAAAATTCATTCTTTTTAGTAAATCCTTTTTTCTCTCCAATTTTTGTAATGTCTACCATTCCAGCAGAAATTGCTTCCCCATGTGAATATTTCTCATAATTTGTAAACTGCTCTATTGCATGTCCGATAGTATGTCCAAAATTCAATATCATTCTCAAATTACTTTCCTTCTCATCTTTTTCCACAACTTCCTTTTTTATCTCACATGAACGGTAAACAAGCTCATTCACATATTTCATCAGATGTTCACGCAATTTCTGTTTATAATTTTCATCATCATAGGAAACACCTGCTGTTTCCACTATTTCCATAAGTCTGTCAAAAAACTTCTTATCATAAATACATCCATATTTCACAATTTCCCCAAATCCATCGTAAAAATATCTGTCCGTCAATGTATTCAAAAAATAATTGTCAATTAAAACAAGCTTAGGCTGATGAAACGCCCCAACAAGATTTTTCCCTTCTGGTAAATCAACACCAACTTTTCCGCCAACACTGCTGTCAACTTGTGAAACAATCGTTGTCGGTATCTGTATAAATCCAATTCCACGCATATAACTGGCAGCCGCAAATCCTGCAATATCTCCAACAACACCGCCACCAAATGCAATAACCATATCCTTTCTTGTAAGCTCTGCATTTACCATTGCAGAATAAATTCCAGGCATTATTCCGATATGCTTATTCTTTTCTCCTGCTTCCAGCACATAAATTGTATAATCAAAACCTTTAAACATCTTCTCATACTGATTCCTGTAAATTTTATCCACATTAGAATCCGTAATTACAAATAATTTTTCCCCATTATAAATCTTTTTAATATACTTAGTAAATTTCTCAAAAAAATTCTTTCCAATTACAATATCATAAGAATTTTCCTCCAGTCCAACATTCAATATTTCCATAATTTTCTCCATCCTCTCTTCTGATAAATAATTATTAATCAAAATATGTAAATAAATTCTTAAAACGAATTATTTGTATATTAAAATATAGCAAAACCACCAAATTCAAACATTTAAAATGATTTTACTATATAAATTTTTATTTCAAATTATATCTTTTTTCAAGTTCCCTTTTTATATAAACCGACTGAAACTCTTCCTTTAGCATATCCAATATAATCACATCGTATGTTTTTCCCATAATTTCTAAGGCTTTTCGCAATCGCCCAACTTCCTTAAAACCAACTTTTTTGTATAGATTGTAAGCTGGTTCATTATATTCAAATACACTTAGCGATATATTTCTCAGATTTAAAAATGAAAAACCATAATCAAGTATTAACTTTAGAGCTTCAGTTCCGTAACCTTTTCTCTGATATTTGGGATTTCCAATGAGAACTCCCAACGCACCATTTCTGTTTATAATATCTAACGAATTAAATCCAATATTTCCCAAAAGCTCATCATTTTCAAGTAGTCTAACAGCAAACATTTTTTCTTTTTTTACTGAAATTAAAAATTCCTTTTCACTTTCAAAATCTATAATATTTGTATAGGAAAGATAACCCAAACCAACCGAAACTTTTATATCATTAACCATTTCAGCATATTCCTCAACATCATCAACAGAAATTGGAGAAAGATAAATGTTATCTCCTATCAATTTTTTCAAATACTTTTTCTCAGAATTATTTTCCATTTTATTCCTCCCAAATTAATCTCTCTTAATCAATTTTTTCCCGCCGTTTTGTTGAAATTATAAATTTTTCCTTTAAAGTTCCTAAATCATTGCTGTTTAAGGCTTCTTTTATTATATCTAGTTCCCGTTCAAACTGCTGTATCATTTTTAAAAGATTCTTTTTATTTCCCATAAAAAGTTCTGCCCACAAATCCTCGTTTATTTTCGCAATCCTTGTTAAATCCCGATAAGAATCCCCAATAAATCGATTTGTATCGTACTTTTCACTATCGCTATTTACAAGTGAAACTGCAATTACATGCGTAAGCTGGCTCGTAAACGCAATAATCTCATCATGTTCCTGTGCTGTAAGAAAACTGACTTTCTTAAAGCCCATCAGCTTAACAATTTCCGACAGCAGTTCTAGATTTTCTTTTTTATTTTTTTCATCCTTAATAATTATATAATTTGCATCTTTAAATACTCTATTGTCCGCAAAATCAATCCCGCGTTTCTCACGTCCCGCCATAGGATGTCCAAAAATAAAGTCAATATTTCTTCCACTCTTCTCAATAATTGGATCAATATCCTTAATAATTTTCTCTTTAATTCCAACAACATCAGTAATTATAGAGTTTTCCTTAAAATAATTAATATTATTTACAAAAAACGACTTCATCAAATTCGGATAAAGAGTAATTACCACAAAATCCGACTTTTCCAAAGGCTCTCTTGTTTCCAAAAAACCTTTATTTATAATATTTTTCTCTTCTGCCTTCTTTATTGTTTCCTCATCAATATCAATCCCATAAACAGTCTTAATGCCCATTTCCTTAAAACTCTGTGCAAAAGCTGCTCCAATTACTCCGAGTCCAACTATTGTTACTGTCAAATTTTCTATTTTTTTTAAAATTGTAAACACCCCTTTTTACAAATTTTCTTATAAACAGCTATTTCAATCTAAATACCACTATCAAAATTTTAATTATTCCACCAACTTTTATTTTGCTTTTCTAATTTTTTCATTTCCTCTGTTCTTCCTTGCGACTTATAAATTTCTATTAACATATTTCGCTCGTATGTTTTACCATCATTTGGATGCTTAAACGCCATAGAATTTTTATACGCCTTTTCAGCTTCAATAAAATTACCTTGTAAAAAATACATATCTCCTATTCTAATCCAATAATCCCGTGCATCAAATTTTTGTTTTTTATTAGATATTTTTTGTATTGCCAATTTATAATACTTTATGGCATTTTCATAATTTTGAGTTTTATAATCATACATTTGGGCTAATGAAGCATAATCAGGTTGATAGTCTTCTAATTCAATTAACTGTAAATAAGTTTTTTCTGCTAAATCATATTTTTTTAAACTTACATAAGAATACGCTAATATTCTTAAATCTCTAACATCACCTGTTTCCTTATAATTATTTTCATATTCTTGTAATTTTTGTTCACCAAAACTTTTATCCTTCTTCTGTCTTTCCAAAGTTTCTTGAGCTGGTTTATATTCTTTATCAGCAGCTTCTTTCAACAATTTATTTCCTTTTTCATCCTGTT
The DNA here is from genome assembly GCF_030644325.1 of Leptotrichia sp. HMT-225. Lineage (NCBI taxonomy): Bacteria > Fusobacteriati > Fusobacteriota > Fusobacteriia > Fusobacteriales > Leptotrichiaceae > Leptotrichia > Leptotrichia sp. HMT-225. The sequence continues at coordinate 2,206,771 of NZ_CP130323.1, forward strand.
TTATCCAAATATAAAATTCTCCCAAATCATTTAACGCTTTTACATCACCAGATTTTATTAATTCATTATACCGTTCAATAATTTTTTCTTCTAATTCTTTAGTTTTCTCTATATTTACTTTTAAAACTGAAAGCACTATTGAATCTCTCCAGTATCTATAGAATGAAATAATTTTTTCTTTTGTTTCTCTACTATTTCCTAAGTTATTATTTTCTTTTTCATATTTTAATAATAATTTCTCAGATTCTTCAAATTTTCTATTTCGAAAATAATAATCACTTAATTTTAATAGTGAATCCTTATCTCCTTTTTCAATTTGCTTTAAATACTGCTTTTCCTCTTTAGTATAAGTTTCTTTAGAAAAAGAATTAATTGAAGAAATTAAAATTAGTAATAATAGCCATTTTCTTTTCATTTTTTACAACCTTCTAATAAATTTACTTAAAACTTTTCCCCAACACATTTGCAATCTTCTCCACGTCCTGCATTAAATCGTTAAACACTTCAAATTTCAATGATTGAGGCCCATCTGACAATGCCTTGTCTGGCTCAGGATGTACTTCTACCATTAATCCGTCTGCTCCAGCGGCAATCCCTGCCATTGCAAGAGGTTTTACCATCCAGTATTTTCCAGTTGCATGAGCTGAATCTACAATTATTGGCAAATGTGTCAATTTTTTAATCATAGGTACTGCATTCAAGTCCAATACATTTCTGTACGCTGTTTCATAAGTTCTGATTCCTCTTTCACAAAGAACTACATTTTCATTTCCGCCAGCCAAAATGTATTCTGCCGACATTAACCATTCTTCAATTGTTGCACTCAATCCTCTTTTTAACAGTACTGGAATATTTGTTTTCCCAACTTCTTTCAGCAAATCAAAATTTTGCATATTTCTCGCACCTAACTGAATCATATCAAGATGTGGACCAAATTCATGCAATTGAGCAATTGACATAACTTCGCATATTATTGGAAGCCCTGTTTCTTCTTTTGCTTTTTTCATTAATTCAATACCTTCCATTCCTAATCCTTGAAAGGCATAAGGCGATGTTCTCGGTTTTACAACTCCACCTCTTAAAATATTTGCTCCAGCCGCTTTTACAGCTTTCGCTGTATCAATAATTTGTTTTTCATTCTCCACAGAACAAGGTCCTGCCATCATCACAAGGCTATTTCCGCCAATTTCCACATTTCCCACTTTTACAATAGTATCTTCTGGTTTAAATTTTCTACTTGCTCTCTTATAAGGCTCTTGCACTCTTTGTACATCCAGCACATAATCTAGCGCCTGAATATGCTTTATATCAATTGTGCTAATATCCCCAACTAATCCTAAAATTGAATATTCTTTGCCAGCAATTAATTTAACGCTTACATTATTTTCCGTTTCCAATCTGTTTATCAATTTTTCCAAGATTTTTTCACTTATTCCGCCATCTACTTTAATAATCATCATTTTTTCTCCTATTCCATTTTCATTACGTAAATTATAAAACGATTTCACTGTACAATATTAAATTAACCTACAACTACAGCTGTTCCGCTGCAAGTTACCATAAGCATTCCATTGTCTGCTCCTAATACTTCGTAATCCATTTTTACACCAATAATGGCATTTGAACCAAGATTTGCAGCCCTAGTTTTCATTTCCTCCAGAGCATTTTCTCTTGCCGCCAAAAGCTCATCTTCATAGCCTTTAGATCTTCCACCAAAAATATTTCTCAAACTTGCCCCCATATCTTTAAACATATTAATTCCTGAAATAACCTCTCCAAAAACGATTCCTTTATATTCCATAACTTTCTTATCCTGAATTTCATTTGTAGTTGTAATAATCATATTTTTACCTCTTTTCTAAATTTTTGTAAAAAAAAACTCTCTTAAAATAACTTTAGGAGAGGATAATATTTATACACAATATTTATTTCTACATTTTACGATACTTTAATAGTTTATTTACACAGTTAAAATTTATAAAATTTACTTAAATAAGTCAAAATTATAAAAATATTTTAAATTATCAAGCAATTATTATATTTTAAACCTCTACATCCAGCAATTATACTTAATTAATCTCAAATCTTATATTTTTTCAAAACTACTTAAAATCAATTAACTATAAAATCTCTATTCTTTTGTAAATCCTTCAAATCTTCAACACTACTACTTTTTTAAACTACTAAATTACCTTTTAAAATTTTTATTTTTCAATAAATTTAATCTCCTACTATCCTGCTATCCTACTAATTATCTCATATATCATAACAAATATTAAATATATTGTCAACCATTAAAATTATATTAACAGAAAAATCAAGTTAAATAAAAAACAGAGAATAAGTTATCCCTGTTTTCAATATTTTCAAAATTATAAGTTGTATTTTTTCTTAAATTTATCAACTCTTCCAGTTTCATCAACAAATTTAGATTTTCCAGTATAGAATGGGTGAGAAGTTGAACTTGTTGCAACTTTTATTACTGGATATTCTTGCCCTTCAAAAGTTGTTGTTTCTTTAGAAGTTTTAGTTGATTTTCCTAAGAATTTTTCTCCGTTACTTGTATCTTCAAATACTACAAATCCGTATGATGGATGTAAATCTTTTTTCATGTATCTATGCTCCTTTCTATTTATAACTATGATTATTTTCAATATTTCATATAATAATACCATATTTTTCTTTAATTTTCAAGTCTCCATATAGTAAAATTTAGATGAAATATATAAGATTCTATTTTTTTGTATTTTGAAAATATTTAAATACATTTCTTCAAAATTTTCTTTGCAATATCAAACTCTATATTTTCATCAGAATAATATACATCTTCTCCAAAAGCATTTTTAAATACAGTCTGTATCACAAGAGCCAATTCGTCAGTTTTAATATCTTTATTTATAAGCATTTTATTCCTAATTTGCTTAATTTCAAAATCGTATTCATCCTGTGGAGCAAAAGACAATAACTTGATTGGATCCCAAAAATCAATAATCTCTTTTATATTATTTTCAAGTTTTTTTATTTTATATATTTCCTCTTTTTTATTATACTTTTTGAATTTCACAATTAATCAACTCTCTTGTATTTTTCCCAAAATAACTCATCTATTTTAGTCTTTATCTCCATTATTTTACTAATTTCTGCCAAAACTTCCTTATTTTCTGGCAATATATCTTCATAAGGCAAACTTATCATTATACCATCCATTACTTTTTTACTCCCAAATTTTTCAAAAAATATATCAATCTCTCCATTATCAAATAAATATCTCCCTGCATACTTATCTTCCTCATATTCAAATTTAACATTTTTATTGTTTCTCTTAAGATATTTTCTTATTTTAGGAAGAACTGTCTTTATTTCATCTCCTACTTTTATACTTTCTCTATTGTTTAAATACAACTTTTCCATACAAAAAGTTAAAAATTGAGTTTCTGGTTTTGTAAGATTTTCAACAAAGTAACTTAATGAATAGTATATTTTCAATCCTTTATATATCAAATCTATTGATATTGTTATTTTATCATCGCTCAATTTCATTTCTACTTCTTCAGGTACAGAAAAAATTTTCATTATTTCCTTTAAAGATATTTTTTCTATCCCATTGATTCCATAAGTATTATTTAAAATATATTTTTGCTTTTCCATTAAAATTCTCTCCTATCAAACATTTTTTATTAATTATTTGTAAAAGTCTAAAACTTCTAATAAATACAATATTTTTATATTTTTATTTTTCTTACTTTTCTCTATCCTCTGCGAAAGAATCTTGACCTCCTATTATTTTTTTTCGGAATTTTATAACTTTTACTTTTATATTAACTAACTTTTTTCAATGAGAAAATTCCAAATCTTACTATTTCGACATCTCCGCCAATATTATTCCCCCAGCCACAGATACATTCAGCGAATTTATTTGACCCTTCAAGTGTATTTTTACAATTTTGTCGCAATGTTCCTTAACTTTTTTTCGCATTCCGTTTCCTTCACTTCCAAGTACAAGACACGTTTTTTCTGGATAATTTTCTTCATAATAATAATTCTGCCCATCAGCTTCTGCACCGTAAACTGTATATCCATATTTTTTTAATTTATCAATCGTATCAGAAATATTTGTGACTTTTACAATATCCACATGCTCAATCGCCCCTGTCGATGATTTTACAACTGTTTCCGTAACTTTCACACTGTTTCTGTCCTGAATAATAATCCCATCCACTCCAAAGCACTCCGCACTTCTTATAATCGCTCCAAAGTTTCTCGGATCTTGAACCTGATCCAGCACAACTACTCTTGACTTTTCTTTTCTCAAAAGCTTTTCCAAAAACGCAGAAAAATCAACATAATAATCAAATTCCGAAACAAGTGCCACTACCCCCTGTGAATTTTCAGTCCGTCTATCAGTATAAAAAATCTTTATATTCCTTCTACTTGCCAAATTCAATATTTCCTTGATTGTTTCCTTCTTTATCTTCTTATAAACCTCCAGCTTCTCAATATTTTTATCCGATTTCAACACTTCAATCACTGGATTTATTCCTATTATCTTCTCCATTCTTTTTTCTCTCTTTCTATTATCTATTAAAAATTTTTTTCTAGTATCAATTTATAGTTATTAAATTTTTTATTTTCAGATTATTTTGATTAATAACTGTTTTTTCAATTATTCTTATATTTTTTCTAAATCAAGGAAAATCAATCGCCATTTCTCTTCATTTCGCAATAACGGTTATTTTGATATATTCAAATAATACATAATAGCAAAGGTGCTATGCATTATCCCTGGCTTGTCTAAGCATTTTTTGACATAAAAACCATTAATCAAAACAACCTTAAATTAGAAAATATAATTTTTCTCTTTTATACTATTTTCCATTTAAATAGTGGAAATCAAAAAAATCAGCTATTTTTATACGATTGTTATATAATCTATGTAATTGTTAAAATATCTTTTAATTAAATTTTATCATTAAGTATCCATCTTAAGGATTTTTATAATTTTATTTATAAGTTATGATTAACAATAGTTTTTTTATTCAATTTTTTTTTAACGTAAGGGCATCAGACGCCATGCCCTTACAACCCCGCTTTACGCAAATCTTTCTTATAAAGGAAAAATAAAACTCGCGTAAAACTACGCTCAGACAGTTATTTTTCCTTTAACGAAATTTTGCTTATTTAATATTTTCCAAATTTAAAAACTTGAATATATATAGAATGTCGTGATTTTTTGGAATGAAAACGACTGTCTGAGCGTCAGCGAGTTTCGTTTTTATTTCAAAAAAATGCTTAGACGAGCCAGGGTTGCAAGGGAAATGGCGACTGATTTCCCTTGCTTATATAAAAAGAAAAAAACATAGAATTATAAAAAAATATTTATTAACAATAAGCAATTTTTCAAAATCTAAATAAAATCCTTAAGATAGATACTTAAAAATTAGATTTGATTTTTTTAACAAGACTATCAAATTAATTATTATTGAATTTTATCTCTATTTTTTAAATAGGTTTTAGCATTAAATATATTTTATACCAATTTAACCTTAAAATCAAATAAAAATATTTACCAATTTAATTAATATTAAAAAGGAATGTTCTTATAAAAAATTATAAAAAACACTCCTTTAAATTATATTAATTTTTATTATTTAAATTATAGCCAGTCACTTCTATACATTCTGTATTCAATTTCAGGGAAGATATTATCTCTGCTTTCAATTTCACTTATCCAGCCTTCATCCAATCTTCCGTTTTTGAAGTCTTCATAAATTTTAAATAATCTGTGAACGTGATCGCTTATTTTCTTGTGAGCATAACCAACCATTGTTCCAGTATACATTATAAATTCCCAGCATGAAGTTTGTGCCATTAATAATTCTCTTGCAGCCTGATTTAATGCTCTGTATTCTAATTCGTTGTATGGTTCTCTTCCGTTTGCCAGTTCTATCATTTTTTGTGCGGCTTTATGTAAATGTCTGTAGGCATAATCATTTGAGCCGTCTATCCAAACATCATAATAACCGTTTGCTCCCCAGCTTGACATGCTTACATCAACTATTTGATTTGTCGGATATTGCTCTAAATATTTGTATGGTGTTATTGTAGAAAAATTAGATTCCGCTGTGGCTCTGAATACCCATTCTAGGAATATTGGCCCTTCATACCACCAGTGTCCGTATAATTCGGCATCATAAGGCGATACTACAATTGGTTTTCTATATTTCATTTTTGAAGCCAGAAACTCAATTTGTTTTGAACGGTTGAATACAAAGTTGTAGGCGTGCTCTTTGGCTCTGGCCGCTGCCGCTTCTGGATTGTAAACTGCTTTATAAGTTCCTTTTTTATCAGTTATTGCATGGTATTTTACTCCGATGTTTCTTCGTACTCCGTCACTGTGTAAATATGGCTCTACAAGTTCATAGTCAAGTTCATACCCAGCATCCTTGTGAAATTCACGGTAAAGTCCGTCTCCTGGATAACCTGATTCAGAACTCCAAACTTGTTCGGATGATTCCAAATCTCTGGCAAATGCAGCTACATAGTTTTTTGTATAAACTGGCGAGTAGATACCATAAACTGGACGTGGATCACTGTGCATAATCCCATGTGCATCAACTAGGAAATATCTTATTCCATGTTTTTCCAAAAATTTATCCTGTCCTGGATAATAAGCACACTCTGCTAGCCAAATTCCTTTTGGCTCTCTTCCAAAATTTTTGATGTAATCTTTTTTAGCCATAAAAACTTGAGCATTAACTGCTTCTGGATAATCTTTCATAACTGGTAAAAATCCATGTGTCGCAGTAACTGGAATGATTTCCAAATTGCCCTGATCTTGGAATTTTCTGAAGGCCCCAACCAAATCTCTATTGTATTTTTCTTCAAATACTCGTTTTGCCCTTGTATTAAACCATAAATTATGTTTTGCAACATTTAGCATATCAGGATATGGACTAAGTCTTTCCACTTCTTTCTCGCAAAATTCAATCAATTTGTCTATGTGACGAACGTATCTTTCCCTTAATAAACTGTCGTTCATCATATTAACAAGTGTCCCAGACATTGTAATGGTCATATTCCAAGGAATATTATCCCTTGTCAAATTTTCAAACATTTCTAGTAGAGGAACATATGTTTCTGTAATTGCTTCGTATAACCAATCTTCTTCTAAAAATTCTTTATATTCTGGGTGTCTTACATAAGGTAAATGTGCATGCAAAACAAGACTCAAATATCCATTCATAATTTTTCCTCCATACTTTATAAATTTTTATATATTATATTTATACCATATTTTCGCAGAAATTCAAAATTTTTTTATAGAAAGTTTACTGAAATTTTAAACTTTCTTTTTTTATTATAACCTGACATTTCACATTTTAATTTTTAACCTTGTAACAAAATTTTCTCATATCAATCTATTTTATTTCATTAGCAACATAATTTTAAAATTACAAAAAAACTGCCAGCTAAATTCAACTGGCAGGCAAAAGGTGAAGACAATAAGACAAGAATTCAACTGCTATTTTTGACTGCTAAAAATCAAAAACAATATGATTATAACTGTCAAAACAGTCAAATCCCAATTTGCCATTATTACCACCCCCTGTTCAAGAAAGTGTAATCAAGGTTGCGTTCCTTGACAGACAATTATATCACAAAAAAAGCCCTATTCAATAAAGAATAAAGCCTTTTTCTCGCATTTTTAATTTTACACTAACCTGAACAGGTTTTTTATTCAAAGTTACTATATCATTTTTTCTAAAAAAATTCAATCCCAAAATTTTCAAAAAACAAAAAAAACTTATTTAATTAAAGTTTTCTTATATTATAAATTTTTTTAACAAAAAACTTTTAATTTCCCACTAATAAACTCGATTGTTACATCTATATTTTCCCCTTCTTCTCCATCAATGCTCACGTCAATTTCTTCAGTAACTTTTTTTATTTTGCATTTTTTGGCTTGTAAAGTTCGGATATAATCATTGTTTGTTAGGTTGCTGTTCATTAAGTCTATTAGGATTTTTGGAATATCCAGCGGGTTATCAATGTTTTTTACGATTAGAATATCCATAAATCCATCATTCATACTGGCTTCATCAATTACATTTTCAAATCCACCGACACTTTTTCCATTCAAAATTGTATATAAAATAGCCTTTTCCTTAATAGTCTCATTCCCATCCAGCACAATATCCAAGTCAAAAGTCTTTATATTTGTAAGTTCTCCAAGTCCATTTATGTAATAGGCAATTTTTCCAAATGTTTTTTTCAACGTTTTGTCTGTATTGTAGGAAATTTTGGTAAATAGTCCGCCAGCATACGAAGATAAGAATACCGTTTTTCCATTGATTAATCCAAAATCAATGTTTTTGGCAGTTTTATCTGTAATTTTTTCTATCCAGTTCCCAATGTTTTCTTCGATTTTCAATGCTTTTGCAAAATCATTTGATGTTCCTGTCGGAAATATTGCAACTTCTGGAAATTCAATATTTTTAGAATAAAGTTCGCTTAAACAACGGCTTAATGTTCCATCTCCACCTGATAAAATCAAAATATCATATTTTTCATTTTTTAAAATTTCTGTAAACAGGTCATAATCCTTATTTATACTATAAAGTGTCAATGTAATCCCTTTTTCCAGCAGTTTTGTCGTGATTAAATCAAAATTGCTTAAAATCATATTGGCATTTCCAGATTTTGGATTGTAAACCAAAATAGCCTTTTTTAGTTTTTCCATATTTCCTCCTATTTTTTATATTCTTGTCACATAGATATATTATTTCACATCACTTTTTTTATAATTTTTTACAACAAATTAAGATTTCTGCTACTCAAATATTTGTATCATCATTTACTTTTATAAAATCTCATTAACCGAATAATCAGAATAAATCTTTTCTCCATCAGTAAGCAACTTTTTCAATTTTATTTTTTCTTCAATTGGTAAATATTCTACAAAAATATTTTTTGCATTTTTTCTCTCCTTCTTGGTTGAGTTTTCTAAAAATGCTATATTTTCTGGCACTTCAATTTTCGTATTTATCTCTTCAATATTATTTTTGTCCAAATCATCTATTTTTACCATAAAATCTTCAGAATTTATTATTATGCAAAATCTTTTCTCCACTTCCTGTTTTCCAGCTTCACTTAACTTTTCAGTATTTTCCTGATGTTTTTCCACAATATTTTCAGAGTTTTCCACATTCACATTATTTTTAAACTCTATTTTTTCAACTTTTTTATACTCCAGTTGTTTTGGCTCTTCGTTAATTTCACTTTTCACAGCGTTTTTATCTTCTGTCTTAAAAAATTTCATTTTGCATTGAAAAATCTGTTTTTATAATATTTTCAAGCTTTTCTGTATCCTTGTAGTTATAAAATAATGTAAATGGATAACTGTTTTCCGAATATTCTTCATTTATATCAAAATACGATTTTATAAAATTGTTAAAAGCTGGATTTTTATCTGAACTCATTACAATTTGACTTTTTTTATCAGTCATTTTTTTATAATAAATTCCAACTGTTAGTAAAAAGTTTTCAAAATTTGACATTTTGTATTTATATTTTTCATTTTCATCAAAAATATTTTTTATAATCAAGTTTTTATTTTGCTTAAAAAACTGTGCCAGAAATTCTTTAGTCTGTGAATTATACTCCATTTTTCCAATCAAAAATTCTTTTATCTTCTTAAAAATGCCAATTTGCGTGTGATCGTAACATTTAAAATTATAATCTCTTTTTATCAGTATATTTACAATATTATGATTTGAAGCCTGCTTCACATCCTCCATTTTCACAGTAAAATTCCAGTTATAATACCGATTTAAAAGTATTAATAAGTTGGAAATGCTGTAATCAAGCCGTCCAATGAATTTTCTTCCTTGAAAAAGCGAAATCTGGTCAAATTCCATTTTCATTGTAATTTTCTTTTCCGTTTCCAGCTCAATATTTGTATAAAATACAGACTTCATCGGGAAAGATGTGTTAAAAAGCGAATGATAATAAGATAAAGTATCGTCCTTCAACTGCGACACTTTCACATCCTCAACATACACTTTCGTATAATATCTGTCCTGAAACATTTCCGTCTTTAATTTGTAAACAATATCGTAAAACAAATTCTCGTTCAGTTCTTTAAAATACTCGCCAGAATTAAACCAGACAGCATTTTTATTAAAAAATCCCTTTTGCTTTATGTCAAACATTATATGGTTTTTATTTTCTCCAATAAATTTTATATTTTCAAAAAGTACGTTATTGGTTCTGAACGTCGGCATTGGATTTCCAAAGCCAAATGGTTTTAAAAGTTCTATTATTTGGAAAAATTCGTACGAAACCTTTTGAATTGGGATTTGCTTATCAATTTCTATTATTTTTACAAAATCCTCTTCTTTCAGTTTTGTTTTTGCAAATTTATTTATTTTTTTCCTAAATAATTCCAAATTTTTTATTCCAATCGTAAATCCAGCCGCTCCAGAATGTCCCCCAAACTTCACAAAAAGTTCAGGCATTGACTGTAACGCTTCCAAAATATTAAAGTTCCCAATACTTCTGCATGATCCAACTGCTATTCCTTCATCTTCCTTCACTTCAATGATAATCGCAGGCTTGTAATATTTATCTACAATTTTGGAAGCCGCTATACCAATTACACCGTGATGATATTCAGGCGAATAGTCCACAATCACATAATCTTCCTTCAAATCGCTTTCTTCAATGTGTTTTTCCACTTTTTCCACGATTTCATTCTGTAATTCTTTACGCTCAAAATTTTTATTAATCAATTCCTTTACAATTATCTCAATTTCTCTATCATTATCCGAAATTAGTAATTTTACCACCATTTTTGCATCTTTAAGCCTTCCAGCCGCATTAAAGACAGGTGCTATGATAAAGCCCACATCATACGAATTATATTCAGTTTTCTCATTAAAATCTGAATTTTGCGTACTAAACAATTTATACAGCAAAAATCTAAGCCCCTTATTTTTAGAACGGCTAAGCTGCTCCAGCCCAAACTTAGTTAAAATCCTGTTTTCTTCCACCAGCGGCACAATATCCGCAACTGTACCAATTGCTACTAAATCGAGATATTTATATGCTTTTGCCTTTTTCCCAATTCTTTCATAAAGACAAAGAATTACCATAAAAATAGTACCTACTCCCGCTAGAAACTCAAAGGAAAATTCATTTTCAGGACGTTTTGGGTTCACAACCGTGATAGCATTTGGAACTTTGTCCCCATTTAAATTATGGTGATCTGTAATAATTATCGGCAAATTTATAGAATTTGCAAACTCCACTTCAGGAAACGCTGTAATTCCACAATCCACAGTAATTACCAAATCTGCCCCAGATTCTTTTATTTTTTTCAATGCTTCATTATTCAATCCATACCCTTCATCCCGAATAGGAATGTAGTAGTTCACATTTTCCGCCCCAAGCTCTTTTAATGCCATATACAAAATAGATGTCGAAGTAATTCCATCCACATCATAATCTCCATATATCCAAATATTTTTCTGTTCCTTTATCGCCTTTTCAATTTCCAAAACCGTCTTTTCCATATCCTGCAGTCCATAAGGATTCTGGATATTTTCAAGTTTTGGATTCAAAAATTCTCTTATTTCCTTCTCTGTAGTTATCCCACGTGAATAAAGTATTTTCAAAATATCATTATCAATTACTGAACTCAAATTTATATTTTCAAAATTCTGTTTTTCAGTCTTACTTTTTTTCAATTTTTTTGTTTTTTCATCATTTTTCTGCTTGTTGTCTCTTTCAATATATTCCCTCTCCTGTCGTGGATTAGGAATTATTTTTGCAGCCCATTTCGTATTTCTCATATTTTATCTCCTCTTTTATATTTTCCCCTCTTATTTTAAACTTTATTTTTATTATTGTACTCTCTTTTTAAGTATTCGAATACTAAATTCTTTTAAAATATTCATTTTAATACTAATTTCTAACTAAAAATGGTACACAACCGATGTTTTCGCTAACTTAACTTTTTCATTTTCACAAGAGGTCAAAAACCCTTGCTTCAGAATATTTGTTTTATTAATAAAAACATATAGTTGTTGAACAGGTTTAATCAATAGCGATTAATATATACTTTTTCCTAATTTATTATACATAGTTTAATTAGATATTAGTATAAGCTATTTTGATTAATATTTCTTTATTAAAACAGCCTTCATAATTAAATTAAAAATGTCGTGATTTTTTTGGAATGAAAACGATTGTTTGAGCATAGCGAGTTTCGTTTTCGTTTCAAAAAAATGCTTAGACAAGCCGGGTTTGCAAAGGGGATGGCGACTGTTCCCCTTTGCTTTATAATAAAGAAATAACATATAAATTTTAAAAAATATTTATTAACAATAATTCATCTTATGGATCTTAAATAAAAAGCATTAATTTGAATATCTACATAATTTTACCACATTTTTTTATCAAAATAAATGCCAGCTATTCTAATTTTTTTCTAAAAAATAAGAAAAACCCCTAAAATAAAGGGGAATTTCTTTTTATAAAAAATAAATTTTATTTTAATTTAATTTTATTCTTCTGTTGAATAATCCATTGCTGCCATTCGTTTATAGTAGTTCCAGTTGTCTTTGGCATTTTTTAAGTTTGCTTCAAGCAATTCTTTGGCTTTTTCAGGAAATTCTGCGGCTAAGGTTGCATATCTTCGTTCTCCTAGCAGGAAATCTTCATATTTATCCCAAGCTGGATTTCTTGTATCCAGTTGAAGTGGATTTTTCCCTTTTTCAGCAAGTCTTGGATCAAATCTGAAAATTGGCCAGTATCCTACTTCTGTTGCAAGTTTTTCTTCTGTCTGGAATTTACCCATTCCTGCCTTTATACCATGCTCAATACAAGGCGAATAGGCAATGATTATTGATGGTCCTGGATATTCTTCGGCTTCTCGTATTGCTTTTAATGTCTGATTTTGATTTGCTCCCATTGACACTTTCGCTACATAAATATTCCCATAAGTCATAAGTATTGCTGCCAAGTCCTTTTTCTTAGTTGGCTTTCCAGAAGCAGAAAATTTTGCCACTGCTCCTGCTTTTGAAGCTTTTGAAGCCTGTCCTCCTGTATTTGAGTAAACTTCAGTGTCAAGCACAAGCATATTTACATCGTCTCCAGAAGCCAACACGTGATCAAGCCCACCAAATCCAATATCGTAAGCCCATCCATCTCCACCAAACATCCAGATGGATTTTTTGATTAAATACTGTTTCAATTCCAATATTTCATCTATATTGCTCTTTACTATTTCATTTGTATTTTCCAATTTTTCCTTTTCCATTAAAGCTACCAGTTCATCACGCATTTCTGCAGTTTTATCTCCACTATTAAAGTTTTCTGCAAATGAAGTAAACAAATCAGAAAGTTCTGTTGAAACATCGTCTTTTATTTCATTTATTCTTTTTAAAATTCTGTGCCGAATTGTGTTTACAGCCTGAAACATTCCGTATCCATATTCAGCATTGTCCTCAAACAGCGAAGAGGCCCATGCAGGTCCACAGCCGCTTTCTGCCGTTGTATAAGGCGTTGACGGTGCAGACGCTCCATAAATTGAAGAGCATCCTGTCGCATTTGCTACAATCATACGTTCTCCGAATAACTGTGTTACCAATTTAATATAAGGTGTTTCTCCACAGCCTGCACACGCTCCCGAAAATTCAAACAGCGGTTTTGCAAATTGTGAGCCTTTTACGGTATTTTTTCCTAAAATTTTGTCCTTGTATGAAACATTGTTAAATAAGTAATCTGTATATTCAACTTCATTTCTTTCAATTTGGGATTGAATTGGTTTCATAACAATGGCTTTTCCACGAGGAGCAGGACACACGTCTACACACGCACTGCATCCTGTACAGTCCAGCGGCGATACTTGAATTTTATAGTTCAAGTCGTTCATTCCACGTCCCAGTGCCTTTATTGTCGGCATTCCTTCTGGAGCTTTTGCCATTTCTTCCTCGTCAATCAAGAAAGGACGAATTACAGCGTGTGGACACACATAAGCACATTGGTTACACTGAATACACATATCAGGCTGCCATTCTGGAACTTCATCTGCTATTCCCCTTTTTTCATAATTTGCCGTTCCATGCTCAAATGTTCCGTCTTCACGTCCTAAAAATGCAGAAACTGGCAATTCTTCACCTTTCAGATTGTTAATCGGATCAGCCACCTTTTTTACAAATTCAGGTTTTGCATCGTCAATGATTTTTTCATCAACTTCAAGATCTGCCCATTCAGGCAATACTTCAACTTCATCCAGCCCATCAATCCCTCTGTCAATGGCATCCCAGTTTTTTTGAACAATATCCTGTCCTTTTCTTCCATAACTTTTTTCAGCATATTCCTTCATGTATTGCTTCGCCTCATCGTGAGGAATTACTTCCGAAAGATAGAAAAATGCCGACTGCATAATAGTATTCGTCCTATTTCCAAGCCCAATTTCCTTTGCGATTTCCGTTGCATTTATCAAGTAAAATTTAGCCTTTTTACGTGCAAGTTCCCTTTTTATCTCATTTGGAACATATTTTAACAGTTTTTCCTTATCCCAAATTGTATTTAATAAAAATATTCCACCTTCACGTAGCCCTGAAATCATGTCGTATTTTCCCAGATAGGCAGGTGCAGAGCAGGCAACAAAGCTGGGCTTTGTAACTAAGTAAGTAGAACGGATTGGATATTTACTAAATCGTAAGTGCGAACGTGTTACTCCACCAGATTTTTTTGAATCATAAGCAAAATAACCCTGTGCATATAAGTCTGTCTTATCTCCAATAATTTTTATCGAATTTTTATTTGCCCCAACTGTTCCATCTGAACCAAGACCATAAAATAGACAGCCTTTCACATCCTCATTTCCAGTAAACACTTCATCTTCCAGTGCCAGGGATGTAAATGTAACATCGTCAATAATTCCGATTGTAAAGTTGTTTTTAGGTTCCTTTTGTGCAAGATTCTTGAATACTGCCACAATTTGTTCAGGCGTTGTATCCTTTGATGAAAGTCCGTATCTTCCGCCAACAATTTCAGGTGCATTTTCACGTCCATAGTAAAGTGCCTTTACATCCATATACAATGGCTCTCCCAATGCTCCAGGCTCTTTTGTCCTGTCAAGTACAGCGATTTTTTTCACGCTTTTCGGCATCACATCAAAAAAATACTTGCTAGAAAATGGACGATATAAATGAACATTCAATGCTCCCACATTTTCGCCATTTTTATTAAGATAATCCACAACTTCCTTGATTGTTTCATTTACAGATCCCATTGCAATAATAACTCTTTCAGCAGTTTCTGAACCGTAGTAAACAAAAGGTGCATAGTTCCGTCCTGTTTTTTCGCTAATTTTTTTCATATAGTCATTTACAATATCAGGCACAGCTTCATAAAATCTATTTTGAGCCTCCCTTGCCTGAAAATAAATATCATCATTTTGAGCAGTTCCTCTTGTTACAGGGTTTTCTGGATTTAATGCTCTTTCCCTAAATTCCTGCACAGCTTTTTTATCAAGCAGACTCTCCAAAAATTCATATTCCATAACTTCTATTTTATTTATCTCATGCGAAGTCCTAAATCCATCAAAAAAGTGCATAAAAGGCACTCTCGACTTAATTGCCGCCAAATGTGCAATTCCAGCCAGATCCATAACTTCCTGAACCGAACTTGTCGCAAGCATAGCCCAGCCTGTCATTCTAGCCGCATAAATATCCTGATGATCTCCAAATATTGACAACGCCTGTGTAGAAATTGCCCTTGCCGCAACATGCATTACCCCTGGCAGCAATTCCCCAGATATTTTATACATATTAGGTATTTTTAATAACAATCCTTGAGAAGCAGTAAATGTCGTAGTCAAAGCCCCAGTCTGAAGCGATCCATGTACAATCCCCGCAGCTCCAGCTTCCGATTGCATTTCTACAACCTTTACCGGCATTCCAAATAAATTTTCCTTTCCGTATGATGCCCATTGATCTACAAGCTCTGACATAGTTGACGACGGAGTAATTGGATAAATTCCAGCAACTTCCGTAAATGCGTACGCTATATGAGCCGCAGCCTGGTTACCATCCATTGTTTTCATATTTTTTGTCATTTTTCCCTCCAAATTAAAGAATTTTATAATTTCTTTACTTAATTTACATTTATAAAATTCTAGCTATATATAATTATATATTTTCTAGTCCAAATTTGCAATTACTTTTTAACTTTTCTTTCTATTCTTTTTTATTTTTATAAAATAAACCGTTGTTCCAAAATATTGTTTTTATATTTTTTGTAATTTTTTAAGTAAATTACAGAGTAACTAAACTAAAAAATGAAATGGGTTTAAAATTTGGAAAAAATTATGTATAATATTAAATAAAAAACACTAAAAAAATGAATTAAGGAGACTAAAAAATATGACTTTAGAAATTACTACACCTGCCGTTCTTTTTCCTACTGTATCTCTACTTTTACTTGCATATACTAACAGATTTTTGGCACTTACAGCGATTGTTAGACAGATGGATTCGAGCGGGGAAATAGAACATGAATTTTATCAGGTTAAAAACTTGAGGAAAAGATTGAAGTACATTAAAAGAATGCAATATTTTGGGGTTTTTAGTTTGTTAATGTGTGCGGTTTCGATGTTATTCCTGTTTTTTCAGATAGATTTTATTGGAAAAATCAGTTTTGCAATAAGTTTGGTATCGCTCATAATTTCGTTAATATTTTCATTGTTAGAAATTCAGATTTCACTCGAAGCTTTAAGAATTCATTTGAATTATAATGAAAATGATACTGAAATTGAGGAAAAAAATAAATAAAAACTAGAATCATTGTACATACATAAATTATTTGATGGAGAAAAAATGAAAAAATTTTTATTAAATTTAAAAAATAAAGATAAAATTGGAATTTACAGATTTGATACTGATGGATTTTCTGTTGGAAATATTCTAAAAATTTGGGACAATTACTTGCTTTTAAAGTCTTATGATACTCAAAATAATGAAGATGGAATGAAAATTTATCAAATTGATAAAATTCAAAGAATTATTTTGGATTCAGATTATATAAAAAATTTAGGAAACAACTTATTAGATAAAACGGAAAGCAGTTACGAATGGCTGTATACAAAAAACTTAAATTCCATTGATGATATTTTAGAAAATATTATAGAGACTAGAACTTTAGTTTTTTTACATTTAAAGGACGAAACAACAGAAATTTGCTATATTACCAAAAAAATTGGAGAAAACTATTTTTTGGAAATACTGGATTATAATCTAAATATAACTTCTACAGAAATTATTTCTAAAAATTATATCCGTTTAATAAAATTTTTTGACAGGAAAAAAATAAATAAAGATTTTGAGATTCATAAAATTAAATTATTTGTTGGAAAAACCTATATTGGAAATATTGTTATGGAAAATGAAAAGTTTTTAGTTTTAAAAGAAATTTTCGATTTTGCAACTGAAAAATTTGTAACAGTTATCCGAAAAGAATTTATTGAAGAAATATCTAAACCATTTACTGAAGTTAAATATATTGACAAAATAAACTTAAATAAATATTTTGAAAACATTAACAGTCTAGATTATCTTTCAATTTTAAAAATTTGTCAGGAAAATAATTTATTTGTTTTTATTGACAATGAAGATTTTGAAGATAGTAAAGTTGGGATAGTAACAAAATTGGAAAATAAAAGATTACAATTAAAACTATTGGATAAAAATTTTCAATTTATTGAAATTTTGAATATAAATTATTTAGATATTCATATTTTTTATATAACAAATTATTGCTATATATAAGGTTACATCTCGTTAAAGTTAAAGTTTTTTGCAATATATTTTAACAAATAAAAAACTTTTTCATAACATTTGAATAAATCGGAAAAAATTGATATAATTAGAACGTAAAGTAATTTTGTTAAACTCAAAAATTTGAGTTTTTTAAACACTAGATTTTTTATAGCTTGAGTAAAATGAAAACAAATATTTTATTGTTAATAATTAAATTGAAGGAGGAATGATGATTTCGTTAATTTTGGCGGCAGGGAAAGGGACTCGTATGAAGTCCGATCAATCAAAGGTTTTACACAAGGTGAATGGTGTTCCTATGATTAGAAGAGTTGTCAATGTGCTGGAAAATATCGGAAATGAAAAAAATATTTTTATTCTAGGACACAAAAAGGAAGATGTTCTAGCTGAAATGGGAAATGTCGTTTATGTCACACAAGAAGAACAGCTTGGAACAGGACACGCTATTCTAATTGCAAAGGATAAAATCAAGGAATACGGTGAAGATGTGCTCATCACTTGCGGAGATACACCTCTTTTAAAAGAAGAAACTTTGAAAAAATTAAAGGATAACTTTGATGAAAAAAATCTTGACTGTATTGTGCTTTCATGTAAAGTTAAAAATCCATTTGGATATGGACGGATTGTTAAGGAAAATGACAAAATTTCAAACATTGTCGAAGAAAAGGAAGCAAACGAAAGTGAGAAAAAAATAGATGAAATTAATACTGGAGTCTATATTTTCAAAAATCAAAGTCTGCTTTATGCGATAGAAAAAATTGACAACAACAATTCAAAAGGTGAATATTATTTGACTGATGCTATAAAAATATTGACAAATGAAGGTTACAGTGTTGACAGCTTTCAAATTGAAGATGAAGATGAAATTTTAGGAGTAAACTCAAAAGTTCAGTTAGCACAGGCAAGTAAAATTTCAAGAGACAGAAAAAATACTGAACTTATGGACAACGGAGTAATTCTGATTGATCAAAATACAACTTATATTGAAGATAATGTTAAAATTGGGCAAGATACTGTAATTTATCCAAATGTTACAATTCAAGGTAATACAAAAATTGGTAAAAACTGCGAAATCCTGGGAAATACAAGAATTGAAAATTCTGTGATTGCTGATAACGTGAAAATAGAGGCTTCTATTGTCGAGCAGTCTACTCTTGAGGAAGGGGTAACTGTGGGACCTTTTGCACATTTGCGTCCAAAAGCACATTTGAAAGAAACTGTACATGTGGGAAACTTTGTGGAAATAAAAAATGCTACGCTTCAAAAAGGTGTAAAAACAGGGCATTTGACTTATATTGGAGATGCTGAAGTTGGGGAAAATACGAATATCGGTGCAGGTACAATCACTTGCAATTATGACGGGAAAAATAAACATAAGACTAAAATTGGAAAAAATGCCTTTATTGGAAGCAATTCAATAATTGTAGCTCCAGTTGAAATAGGAAGCAAAGTTCTAACAGCGGCTGGATCGGTTATTACAAAAGATATTCCAGATGAAGCATTGGCATTTGGAAGAGCAAAACAGGTTAACAAAGAAAAAAAATAAACAAATATTTTAAAAAATAAAAATGTCAAAAAATCAAAAATTATAATGTATATTTTAATGTTAATTAATAATAAAAACATTTTAATAAAAATTCAAAATATAAAGAGAGAAAGGGAAATAAAATGATAACATTAACCAAAGAGGACAAAAGCAGAATAAAAATTTTTGCAGGATCATCTAGTGAAGTTTTAGCACAAAAAATTGTAAAATATTTGGATATGGATTTATCATCTGCTGAAATTGTAAGATTTGCCGATGGAGAAACTTTTGCGAAGTCAAATGAAAGTGTACGTGGATGCAAGGTATTTATCATCCAATCTACTTCAAAACCTGTAAATGAAAGTATTATGGAGCTTTTAGTTTTTATTGATGCGATTAAAAGGTCATCAGCCAGAGAAATTATTGCGATAATTCCTTATTACGGATATGCAAGGCAGGACAGAAAAGCAAGTCCACGTGAGCCAATCACATCAAAACTTGTTGCAAACCTACTTACTGTCGCAGGGGCTACAAGAGTAATCACAATGGATTTACATGCAAGACAAATTCAAGGATTTTTTGACATTCCAGTGGATCACATGGAAGCATTGCCAATTTTGGCTAAACACTTTATAAAATATGGATTTCACCCAGAAGACACTGTTGTTGTTTCACCTGATGTTGGTGGTGTAAAAAGAGCGAGAGGACTTGCAAATTGGCTACATACGCCACTTGCGATAATTGATAAAAGACGTGCCAAAGCAAATGTTTCGGAAGTTATGCACATTATTGGAGATATAAAAGGGAAAAAAGCTATTTTAATTGATGACATGATTGATACAGCTGGAACAATATGTAATGCGGCACAGGCTCTAATTGACAAAGGAGCAACAGAAGTTTACGCATGTGCTACACACGCTGTATTCTCAGACCCTGCGATTGAAAGGTTAAAAAACTCAGCTTTTACAGAAGTTGTAGTAACTGACACAATCCAATTACCTGAAGACAGAAAATTTGATAAATTAAAAATTTTATCAACAAGTAAAATGTTTGCAGAAATAATAAAAAGAATTTCGAAAAATAGTCCAATAAGTGACTTATTTGAAATGCCAGTTGACGATGATAATGATGAATAAAATTGAAAATGCAGTACGTATTTTGAAAAATGGGGGGGTTGCCATATTTCCAACAGATACTGTTTATGGGATAGGCACTCTTCCAAAAAAAGAATACATGGAAAAAATTTATAAAATAAAAAAAAGGGATTTTTCAAAAAAAATAATCGCTTTAATCAGTGATAAAAATAAACTATCAGAATTAATAAACGAAACTGATGAAAATATGAAAAAAATTGAAAATATCCTCAAAAAATATTGGCCGGGAGAATTGACTGTTATCTTTCGTGCAAATCAGAATTTTACAAAACATTTTGATAAAAACATGAAAACTATTGGAATTCGTATTCCAAAAAATGAAACTACCCTTGAAATAATAAAAAAATCTGGAGGCGTTTTATTAACCACAAGTGCAAATATTTCAGGCGAAAATGCTGTTACTAAAGTAGAAAATCTAAGTCAAGAATTAATAAAAAATGTAGATATAATTATTTCAAATGAAAAAGTGAAACTGACAGGAAAACCTTCTACAATTGTGAAATATGAAGATGGAAAATTGATATTATTAAGAGAAGGAAATATTGCATTTGAGGAAATAATCAATAATTTTAGATGATAATATTTAAGATTAAATTGACAAAAGTTAAATATTTGAGTAGAATAATTATAATTTTAATAAATTTTTATAAATATAAAAATAATAAACGGAAAGGAGTCTTTTATGGCAAAAATGGTAAATCCAAATACTGTTAGCAATATGGATTTAATAAATGCAAAATCACAAGCGAAAATGCAGCAGATTGTGCAGAAAGTTGGAAAAGGAAAAAGAAAAGTTAATGTTACGTTTTCTAAAATGTCAAGAAGTTATCTGACAAGAATGATCGAGGAAATGAGAAAAATGATGGGGCAATACGAAAAACAGCTTCCAAATGTATTTGCTTTTTTCAAATATTTAGAAAATGAAGTAAAAATAACAAAGGCAAATAAAAAAGAAAAAACTAAAAATGTAAAACTTTCTTACGAAGAAGTTGACTTTTTTAAATTGCAGCTAAAAGAAACATTAAAAGGGATTGACGCTCAACGTGCTACTTTAAAATGGTACAATTTGATAAAAAAAGCATTATTTAAAACATTGACAAAACAAACAGAAGTAGTGCTGGAAGAATTTAATTCTGGAAGTGTCAAAAAGAAATAAATAAAAAGTAAAAATATAAAAGTGGGAAGGAAAATTGAGGACAATGAATAAAAAAATAAACGAAAAAGTAAAACTTAAAGACTTTGCAGATAATAAAAACAATATATTATCAAATGACACGATTTCTTATCTAAATGAAATTGTAAAAGCTGGATTTAAGGAACGTGCCAGTGATATTCACATAAAATTTGACTTACTTGAAGGAATGGAAATAAAGTATCGAGTTGATGGATACCTTATGGAAAGCCAAAACTTATATGAAACTGTGAATAAAAAAGTGCTGGAAAAAAATATCACCGAAATTATTGCCAGAATAAAAATTTTGGCGGGAATGAATGTTGCAGAGAAAAGAAAGCCACAAGATGGCAGCTTTTCTTTTTTATTTAATATAAAAAATCTTAATAAACGCTACGACATAAGAGCTGCCTATATGCCAACAATCGGTGGTGAAACTATGGTTTTACGTATTCTTGAAAATTATCTGGAAGATATAAATCTTGAAACACTTGGATTTTCAAATCAAAGCGTAGCAATGTTAAAAGAAATTTTAACTAGAAAATATGGAATGATTTTGGTTAGCGGTCCGACAGGATCTGGAAAATCCACAACTTTAAAATCTCTAATAACTATGTTAAATGACGGAAGAAAAAAAATCATAACTGTAGAAGACCCTGTTGAAAGTAAAATTGAAGGAATTGTTCAGATACAGGTAAATCAGAATATTGGAGTAACATTTGCTGAAGTTTTAAAAGCCACGTTAAGAAACGATCCTGATATTATAGTGATTTCAGAAATTCGTGATGAAGTTACCGCAGAAATTGCTGTAAGAGCTGCATTAACAGGACATCTTGTTATATCCACAATTCACACAAATGACGCTGTTTCCACATTAATCAGGCTAGTGGATATGGGTATTCCAAAATATTTGATATTAGATTCGTTAATTGGCGTGATTGGACAACGACTGGTTGGAAAAAAATGCCAGAAATGTATGGGAGAAGGTTGTAGTGAATGCTCCAATGGATACAGCGGCAGAATTTCGATAAATGAAGTACTTGTGCTGAATCAGGATGTGCGAAATATTTTAAAAGAAGACAACCATCTCGGTTCTGAAACTAAAAATAAACTGAAAATGCTGAATCAAAAATCTAAAAATCAAAAGCACTTTATTGATTTTATGGAAGATGCGAATGAAAAAATTGAGAAGAATTTGATTTTCGAAAGGGAAAAGACAAGTATTATTTTTTAACAAAAAATGCAAGGATTTTTATTTCCATTATCCTTGCACAAATTTGTTTTTTAGGAAATTAAGTTAATTATTTAGCTAATTTCCTTTTTTATTTACTTAAATTTTTTATTTCTATCACTTCTTATTAACTGTAATGTTAATATTAAAATATATAAATAAACTAAATATGGAATAGCCCCTATCTTATGTAACCCTATAAAAATTAATGCAAAAACAATAATTCCAAGTGTCAGTAATATTCCTTTTCCAACTTGTTTTACCACTTCTTCCTTCACCTCGTAACCGAATACAACAGGACGGAACACTTTATTTATATATCTCGTAAACGGATTCAAAATTAACAATACATACGATAATGTTTCATTTTCTACTCCAAGCATTGACAGAAGCACAATCACAACACCCAGTATTATTCCATAATAAATCTTCCCAGCTGCAAATGATGGACTTGTCGGCATATCAGTTGCCATAAATATTCCTGTTAATAAAAGTCCTCCCATTGAAACAGAAATTCCATCTTTTAAAATCATTGTGGCTATAAATGATGTAGCAAATAAAGTTACAGGGATATGCCATGAAATACGGTTTTTTAATAATAAATACAGCCCTCCCAGAATTAATGCAAATGCAGAATATGACCCCAATGAACCTGAAGAAGTTAACAATAGTTCGTCTAAATAGCTCATAATAGGTGTTTTCTGAAAATTTACAAAGAAATTTATTTTTGATAATCTTAGTGCTTCTTGACTAAACCAAATAGTTCCAGAAGACATTGCTGCTGGAAAGAAAACTGTCATAAATTCACGTCCTACTACCGCTGGATTAAGTACATTTTTCCCAATTCCTCCATACATCAGTTTTCCAAAAATTATAGCCATGCTGGCTCCAAAAGCAACAACTGGTAATGAAGTTAACGGTGCCAAAGTCAAAGCCATCAAAATCCCTGTGATTACTGCTGATAAATCATGTGCAGAATCCTTGTCATTCAAAAATATTCTTGAAAACAATTTTTCAGTTATTACTGCTGAAAAAATAGAAGTTACTATTACTAATAAAGCTGTTAACCCATAAACAAGTCCAGCTGCAATTATAGCAGGGAATAAAGATATAATAACATCTTTCATAACATCTCTCACTTCAACATCTGTTCGTACGAATGGATTAAATGACATTTTTTTCATTTCTCTTTTTTTAAAAAAGGTTCTTATTATTTTTCTTCGTTTAATTTTTTCATCTTGTTTCCCTAAATTTTTTTCATTTAAAATATTTGATTTTTCATATACTTTTGGTTTACTTAAATTTGTATTTTTTATATTTTTCTTTTCCTCATTTTCTGCTTTTTCATTTACTTCTTTTTTAATTGTTTCTCTTTTAGTTTTTTCATTTCGTGTTTTTTCCAGCTTTATTATTTTACCATTATTATGCAAATTTTGCTGATTAATATTCCTTTTTTTAGGCAAATTTTCGGTTTCTGAAGGGTGAACTGCATCATCATTATCCAAAAGTCCATTTTTAATTTTTTTTCTTACATCTAATATTTCTTCTAACAATGTTTTTTCATCTGTCATTATTTATTCGCCTCCATTTCCGACAAAATTGCTTTTCCTGTTTTTATGCTTTCTATTAATGGAACTCTTGATGGACATACAAACTCACATGCTCCACATTCTATGCAATTTTGAATATTCGCTGTAACCATCTGTTCGTATTTCCCTTTTTCATAATAATCAGCAAATTCAAAAGGCATAAGATTCATAGGACAGGCTTCTACACAATATCCACACGAAATACAATTTTTCCTTTCAATTTCTTCTGGACTTAAAAATAGTATCCCAGAAGTCCCTTTAATCACAGGCACTCGAGAATCAAAAATTTCCATTCCCATCATAGGGCCACCAAAAATAACCTTTTCTTCATTCCGAATATCCAATTCTTTTACAATATGATAAAGCGGCGTTCCAAATTTTATTTTGTAATTTCCTATATTTCTTGCTTCTTCACCAGATACTGTAACAACTCTTTCTATAAGTGGTTTCCCTTCAAAAAATGCATCATAAATTGCCTTTACTGTACTTACATTACTTACAACTACACCTTGTTCTAATGGTAATTCACCTTTTCGTACTTTTTTACCTGTAACAGTATTTATTAGCTGCAATTCACTTCCTTGTGGATAAATCGTTGGCAACAACTGAATTTTTAAATCAAATTCTTCTTCTTTTCCTATTTTTTCAAAAATTTCAATCAGTTCGCTATTTTCTTCTTCTATTCCAATTATCATTTCTTTTGGATTTAGTAATTTTTGAATAACTTTCAATCCACGGAAAAGTTCACTTGTGTAATTTTTCATAACAGAATAATCAGAAGTCAAATATGGCTCGCATTCAGCTCCATTTATTATAAATGTTTCTACTTTTCTAAATTTTATATCATATTTTATATGAGTCGGAAACTGTGCTCCTCCAAGCCCCACTATTCCTGCCTCTTTTATTATCTTAAAAATTTCATCTTTTTTTATTAATTTTAAATCTCGAAGTTCCCTTTTTACAAGATTTTCTTCCTTATTTTTAAAATCATTTGCAATAATAATAGTTTTCACTTTATTTCCATTAGCAATAAAATGCTCAACAACGTCAACAACATCGCCTGAAACTGGTGAATGTATATTAGCAGATATATTACCTGAAATTTCACCTATTTTCTCATATTTTTTTACATAATCTCCAATTTCTACTACTGGAATGGAAGGACTTCCTATATGTTGCGAAAGTGGCACATATAAAAGAGCAGCATCTTTAAGTTCCTTTAATTCGGTGTTTTTTGTCATTGGTTTCATCGGATGATGTTTTTTTATAGTTTTTTTCTTTTTTTCTTCTGTTTCTTCAACATTTTTGTTTAAAAGAATATTGATTATCCTCTTTATACTTCTATTTCTAGCCATTTCTCTCTCCAATTTATTTTTTAACTTTTTAAATTATATTTCAATTCTTTAATAAAAGACATACTCTAAATTTAACAATCCTTGACTTTTACTAAAAAATTCAAATTTTAATTATTTTTTTACCTAAATTAATCAACATAAATACTAAGCGGAAAACAAGGGGATTCGATTATTTCATCCCCCTTGTTCTTGATTATTTACTATAATCCTAATTACTTTCTGTCATAAGTTCGTCTATTAAATCCTTCACATGGACAATTTCCTTTAATCTCCATCCGTTAGCTCCCGAGAAGAACAATCCACTTTGAAGCCTACCTAAATAGGCATCTCCTAAGCTATCTGCAATACAGTATCCCACTCTATTTGCACCTTTTCCACGTTCACATGGGAATACACAGTTGCTTATACATTTTATTTTTTTTGTATTAGGCTCTAATGTTTGAACTAAGTTCGTTTTTACAGCACGTCCTGGATAGCCAACTGGCGAACTTACAATTACTATGTCCTCTTCTTTTGCATCGAGCAAAACCTGTTTTAGAACATCGCTTGCATCACATTCGTAAGTACCGATAAATCTTGTACCCATTTGAACGGCATCAGCTCCAAGTGCCATAATATTTTTTATATCATTATTGTCCCATATTCCACCTGCCGCTATAATAGGAAAATCTCCCCATTTATCACGTTCCTCCTTAATCGGCGGCAAAATTGCTTCCAGTTGATGTTCAGGAGCAAATAATTCTTCATATTTTGCACCTTGATGTCCTCCACTTTTCGGTCCTTCCACAATTACTGCTCCCGGCATTCTCCCAGCAGCTTTCCATTTTTTGCAGATTATTTTCAAAGCTCTGGCTGATGAAACTATCGGCACGATTTCCACATCCGGATAATCCTTTACAAGCCTTGGAAGTTCCAATGGAAGCCCTGCTCCTGTAACAATAATATTTGCCCCAGCCTCAAGAGCATCCTTTACCACTCTCTCATAATCATTTATTGCATGAAGAATATTGCACGCAAGCGGTTTATCTCCACAAATTTTTCTTGCATTTTTAAATATTTCAAAAAGTGCTTCACGATTATATGCATTTTCTGTCCCAAGAGGACGACCATTTACGGCTTTTTTCACAAATCTCATATTTTGGTAGTATCCAGTACAAATAGCACTTATTGTTCCAAGGCATCCATTTTTAGCTACATTTCCAGCAAGCTGATCCCAGCTGATTCCAACACCCATTCCACCTTGAACTATCGGCTTTTCAATAAAATATTTCCCAATTTTTATCCCTTTTAATTCGATTTTTTTATTTTCATTTAAAATTTTAGAATTTTCTTCTTTAATTTCCTTCACTTCGTTCACTTTGATTTCCTCCAATTTTATAATTTTTCTAAATTATTAACATTGATTATTTTTAAAAATTATATGGTGGAGCCCTACTAATCTTCTTTTTTTCACTTACTGAAGTGTAATTTAAAATTACATTACAAAAATGCAATTTAGGCAAAATATATATTAATTTTGTTATTTTTTCAATTATTTTTTTTCTAATATCATTTTCAATAAAATTTATATACCCATTGGCACAAAGCCGTTCAAAATTTTCTACCAGCCTTTTTAAATCAACATTTTCCAAAAACGATAAATCAATCCCTGAATTTGAAATATGTTTATCCAGCATTTTCAAAAATTCATCACTTTTATTTATCACAATTTTTTTATTTTTCTCATATAATAATGCAACGTTTTCAATATTTAAAAAATTTATTTTAGAAAAAGTTGCCAAATAATCTTTTTTTGTAACCTGTTCAAAAAACTGTGTAACAACTGTTTGCACAACTTTAGATAACTTTTTCAACCGAAATTTTTCAAACATAAAACCTCCTTTATTGCTTGTGATAAATCCTGTAAAACCAAACCCAAAAATTGTATCTATTTAATTTAAACTAGCTTGATTTTTTTATATTTTAATATGTATTCAAAAAACTTATAACACACGTTATTTTTTAATTATATAATGTTTTTGGACTTTTTACAATTAAATATTTTTATTTTGATAATCAAAATATTTTTTGAAAAATTTTTTCCTAATTTTTATTTCTTCCCCTCTCTTCTTCTTTTTTTCTTAGTTAATCCAATTCTTCTTGTTAAATTTTTTATATATCTTATATAAGTCTCCGATTTTTAACCAAATTAACTGTTAAAATAAAAAATATGAAATTTTTTTGAAATAAAAAAGGATTAAAACAAATATTTATTAGTGATAACTCACTTTACAACTCTAAATTGAAAAAAATAAAATTGCAGAAATTAACTAAAATTGATATAATAATAGAAAATATAAATTTAAAATATAGAGGTGAAGTTATATGAATAATATCATCAATTATGCTGGAGAAGACTTTGAAAATGAAATAATTTCGCATACTGGACTTACACTTGTGGATTTTTATGCTATCTGGTGTGGACCTTGCCAAATGCTTGAAAAGGTTCTCTCTGAAGTGGCTAATAATTCCAAGTGCAGGATTGCCAGAGTTGATGTTGATGATTATCCTGAGTTTGGAACTAAATTTAAGATAAGAGGACTTCCTATGCTTATTCTTTTTAAGGATGGAGAAATTGTAGAAACATTAAATGGATTTCAAACTTTTGATGAAATCATGAAAAAAATTAATTTGCATAGTTAATTTAATAATTTTAAAATTTTCTTACATACAAAAATAGAAATTTTAGAAAGAAAGGATGTTTTTATGAAAACAATTTTGGTTCCAGGAGGAGCAGGATATATCGGCTCTCACACGGTTTTAGACTTGATAAAGAAAGGATTTCATCCTATTATAGTTGATGATTTTAGCAATTCAAGCAAAAAGGTTATTTCAATTTTAGAAGAACTTTCTGGAACAAAAATATCTTTTTATGAACTTGATATAAAAAATAAGGAAGGCTTGAGAAAAATATTTAATGAAAACAAAATTGATGCTGTAATTAATTTTGCTGGATTTAAAGCTGTTGGAGAATCTGTGAAAAAACCACTTATGTACTATGAAAATAATTTATTTGGTATGGTTACTTTACTTGAAGTAATGAAAGAATTTGATGTAAAAAATATTGTATTCAGTTCTTCGGCTACGGTTTACGGAACTTCTGATAAAGTCCCTTTCGTAGAAACTGATCCAATGGGAGAAGCTACAAATCCTTATGGACGTACAAAAGTAATTATCGAGAATATTTTAATGGATTTAGCAAAATCTGACAAGACTTGGAACATTATTGCACTTAGATACTTTAATCCATTAGGTGCCCATGAAAGTGGAAGAATTGGAGAAGATCCAAATGGAATTCCAAATAATCTTTCCCCTTACATAACTCAAGTTGCAGTAGGAAAACTCGATAAATTACATATTTTTGGAAACGATTATGACACTCTAGACGGAACTTGTATAAGAGATTTCATTCATGTAAATGATTTGGCGGCAGGACATTCAGCAGCATTAAATTACTTATTTAATAATGAAAATCTTGGTTTTGATGCAATAAATTTAGGAAGTGAAAAAGGGTACAGCGTTCTTGAAATCCTACATAATTTTGAAAAAGCTGTTGGAAAAGAAATTCCTTATGTAATTGATGGACGAAGAGCAGGAGATATTGCTGTTTGTTATGCTGATGCCTCAAAAGCCAAAAAATTATTAAACTGGGAAGCAAAATACACTATTGAGGATATGTGCAGAGATTCCTGGAACTGGCAGAAAAAAAATCCAAATGGATTTGAAGATTAATTTTTTTACGGAGGTGTTATGAAAAAATTTTTTTTGTTAATTTTTACATTTATTTTTATTTTTAGCTGTAATAACAGTTCTGATTTAAAAGAAACACAATCTGATAAAATAACTGAAGAAGAAAAGGTAAAATTTGAAAAACTTCAGAATATGTCGCCATCTTTAGGGGTATTAAAAACTATTAATCCGTATGATGATGTATTCTCTGAATATGATTACAAATATAGCATGTATTTTAGGATAAAAAGAGGCGAAAAAGAAGAGTTTTTTATTCCTTCAGAAATAAATATACGAGAACTTGTGGAAAAATACCCAGTAACTCCAATGGAAAAAAAATATTTTGAAATAAAGAAGTTTTTAAAGAATATGATTCAAAATAATAGTATTCTAGAAGATTTTGAAAAACCATTAAATGAATATTTTGAGTATTCTGAAAAGAAAATTTCAAAAATGAAAGAAATTGAGAATTATTATAAAAGCAATGAATATAAGAAAGATAATTTTCAAAAAGGCAGAATTTTAGATAAAGAATACGAAGAAATTCTTATGTCATACAGTTATTATGACAGTAGTCTTGTATCAGAATTTCAAAATTTAGAGTCCTTATCTGCAAAATATTTACTAAATAATTTAAAAAATAACGGACAAACTGCCGCATATAATATTTTCCGAATAAAATTCATTATTTCTCTAATTAATAAAAAACTTTATGATGATGAGTTTGCAGATGAAAAAAATGATAACTTAATAAATCAACTGGAAATACTGGGAAAAGATTTTAAATTAGCAGTATCTCAAGCCGAGAAAATAAAAGATTCAGAAATTAAAGATGAAAATATGGATATTGATAAATATAAAAGTTATGTAAAAGAAGCAAAAAAATCCATAAAAAATTTTTATAAAGGATTAAAAAACTTAAAAAATAGCAATCCAAATTCAGAGGAGGATGAATTTATTATTTTTGAAGATGAAAAATATAATAATTTACAGTTTTATAAATATAATGAGGAAAATGAGAAAATGAAAATATTTTATCAATAGTAAATTAAAAAATATTATACTCTTTACCATTTTTTTTAATACATTTTTGTAACAAATGTTTGACATCTATACAAAAAGCAAAAAGAACATATTCCAGTCCTACTAGACATTATAGAGATAACATTATGTTAAGTGGCACAACAGTATCGTTAGATTTTGGGTATGCTCTTAAACATGAATAATAACAAATTTTGAAAGGAAAAAAATAAAAATGAACAACTTTGAAGAAAAATTAAATAAATATGCAGAAGTAATTGTAAAAATTGGAGCAAATGTACAAAAAGGACAAAAAGTTTGGGTAAACTGTACAACTGATGCTTTGCCATTAGTCTATAAGGTTACAGAATTAGCTTATCAAGCGGGAGCAAGTGATGTTCACGTAAAATTGACAGATGATAAATTATCAAGACTTCATGCTGAATATCAATCGAAAGAAGTCTATTCACACATCCCACAATGGGCAATTGACGAAAGAAATGATTATCTTGACAATAATGTCGTATTTATCCACATTTTAAGCAGTTCTCCAAATTTATTTGCTGGAATTGATGCTGAAAAACTGGGAGCATTGACAAAAAATGCAGGAGAAGCCTATAAACATTACCGAACTTGCATTATGACAGATGTAAATTCTTGGACAATTGCAAGCTATCCTTCGGCAGATTGGGCAAGACTTGTATTCCCAGATGAAGCAAATACTGACATTGCACAGGAAAAACTGCTTGATGCAATATTAAAGACTGTAAGAGTTGATAAAACTGATCCGGTTAAGGCTTGGGAAGAACATAGACAAAATTTGACTGAAAAAGCTGAATTTTTAAACAATAAAAACTTTGTAGCACTTCATTATACTTCAAAAGGTACTGACTTGACAGTAGGACTTCCCAAAAATCACATTTGGGTAGCGGCTGGAAGTAAAAATGCGAAAGGGGCGGATTTCTTGCCAAATATGCCGACAGAAGAAGTATTTACAGCTGGAGATAGAGACCGTGTAGATGGTTATGTTTCAAATAAAAAACCGCTTTCTTATCAAGGAAATATCATCGATAACTTTAAATTGTCTTTTAAGGATGGAAAAGTTGTGGATTTTGAAGCGGAGCAAGGATATGAGATTTTGAAGCAGCTGCTTGATACTGATGAAGGTTCGAGAAGAATTGGAGAAGTTGCCCTTGTGCCAAATGATTCCCCTATTTCTAACTCTGGGCTTCTTTATTACCAGACATTGTTTGATGAAAACGCCTCAAATCATCTGGCATTGGGTGCAGCATACCCAACTACCCTAAAAGATGGGACAAAAATGACTGAAGAAGAACTTGAAAAAGCTCATATTAATCAGTCTATTTCCCACGTTGACTTTATGATTGGTGATGCGGAAATGGATATTGATGGAATTTTGGAAGATGGGACAAGAGTTCCTGTATTTAGAAAAGGAAATTGGGCATTTTAGAAATATATTCGAACCATTTAAAATTGAACTACTAAAAATTATATAAATTTAAAGTTTGAGTAAAATAGTTATAGCTTTTGAGTTAAGTTTCTAAAGAACTTTTACTATAATTTAAAATTAACTGTCTTAAATTAAGACAGTTTTTTAATTAAAAAAAACAAACACAAAAGAAAAACAGCAAACCTTTTTGATTTACTGTTTAATAAATTTTTATTGAATTTTTTTCATATTAATCTACTTTATAATTTTATTTATGAATTATTCAGTAATCTTTACATGAATATCCATTATACGTTCCTACTAAAAGAATCTAATTTTGTGAAACTAATACCAGATACATTAATAGTTTTTCAATAACATACTTAGTACTTTAATATTTATTTCTTCATAATTAAATAGTTTATAGGCTAGTAAAATTATAATAAAATTACTTTAATAACACCTTCTTTTTCATATTTACTTTTTAAATCCTAAGCAAACCCATCCGATTAAACTTATCTTTTAATCTGTAATAGGAAGTATAAAATAAGGAAACACTGTCTGTATAAATTGTAATAACAAAAATTACAATTTTAAATAATTTATAACAATCATAAAAATAATAATCACAAAAAAGAAAAACAATACTTTTTTAGTAATATTTATAAAAAACTTCAATAAAAAAAACAAT
Source organism: Leptotrichia sp. HMT-225 (assembly GCF_030644325.1). Lineage (NCBI taxonomy): Bacteria > Fusobacteriati > Fusobacteriota > Fusobacteriia > Fusobacteriales > Leptotrichiaceae > Leptotrichia > Leptotrichia sp. HMT-225. Next base: position 2,239,571 of record NZ_CP130323.1, read on the forward strand.
ATAATTATTCCTATTATTATTTTCAATTCCATTTTCGACTCCCCTTTTTATAAAATTAATCTTTTTATTTCTTTATTACATCTATTATTTCTGGCATTGATTTTAAGTTATTTGCCAATCTATCAAAATCATCTCGGCTTCTAATGGTTATTCTTAGATGTATAAAAATTCGTTTGTTCCCATTTTCTTTAAAGTTATTCGTATTTACAGTTATTAGATTCATTTTATATTCATTTAAAATTCGAATAATATCCAACAATAATCCATTTCTATCTGAGGCTTTTATCGTGAAATTAAATTCGTATGTACTGTTGGATGAAATTGCAGATTCATCCCAATAAACATCAACTTCTCTTTCTGGCTCTTTTTTCATAAGAGAAATAAAATTATCGCAGTCAACACGATGGATTGCGATTCCACGTCCACGTGTCACATAGCCACGTATTTCATCGCCAGGAAGAGGACTGCAGCATTTTGCAAAACGGTACATTGTATTTTCTGTCCCAGAAATTTTTACTCCGCCTTGATTTCGTTCCTTCTGACGATGCCCTTTTTCAGTTTCCTCCTCAAGCACCTTTTCTAATGCTTTTTCCTCTTTTACCTCAAATTTATTCATAAAGCCATCAAGTGATAAATCTCCAGTTCCAAATCTGTAAAATAATGTTTTATTATCTCCAATGTTATATTTTTTCATATAAAGAAAAACACGCTCGTCTTCCAGCATATCCTTTAATTTAAGTCCAAGTCGATCAAATTCTTTTTCTAAAATCTGTTCCCCTTCCTTTGATTTTTCTTCAAATTCCTTGTCCTTGAACCATTTTCGGATTTTCACACGGGAACTGTGGTTGTTTACCATTTCAATCCAGTCTTTTCCGGGTCCTTTCATATTTTTAGAAGTTATAACTTCAACTTTATCTCCAGTTTTTAATACATGATTAAGCTGAACAATCTTTCCATCCACTTTTGCTCCAATCGTTCTGTATCCAATTTGCGTATGTACTTGAAATGCAAAATCAAGTGCAGTGGAATTTCGTGGCATTTCCACAATATCGTCCTTTGGTGTAAATACAAATATCGTTTGTTTTAAAACATCTCCTGTAACTTCCTGTGCAAATTCGATTTTTTTTTCATTTTCCTTTTTATTTTGAACAGAATCTTTCAATTTTTTTACATCTGCATAAAATTTTTCATTTTTGGATTTCGATTTTTTTTCTTTATATTTCCAGTGTGCTGCAACCCCTTCTTCTGCTATTTCGTGCATTTCTTGAGTTCTAATTTGAATTTCCACATTCTGTTTATTAGGCCCTTTCACTGTTGTGTGAATTGACTGATAGCCATTTGGCTTTGGCTGTGCAACATAATCTTTGAATCTATCAAAAACAGGTATAAATAAATCGTGAATTATTCCCAGCACATTGTAACATTCATTCTTTTTCTCAACAATAATTCTTATTGCGATTAAATCATACAAATCCATAAATCTTTTTTGCTTCTCATTCATTTTCCGATAAATGCTGTACAAATGCTTTGGACGCCCTGTAACTTCACCCTTTATATTATTTTTTTTGAGTTCTATTTTTATTTTTTCAATAAATTTTGCTGTATATTCTTCCCTCTCGCGTCTTTTTGTATTTACAAGTTCCTTAATTTCGTAATAATCATTTGGATATAAAAACCTAAAACTTATGTCCTCCAGTTCCCATTTTATCCTAGCCATCCCTATTCTGTGAGCAATTGGTGCATAAATTTCAATTGTTTCCTTTGATTTTTCCTGCTGCTTTTCAGGTTTCATGTACTTTAACGTTCGCATATTGTGAAGCCTGTCTGCCAGTTTTATAATTACAACCCGAATGTCCTCTGACATTGCAATTACCATTTTTCTTTTATTTTCCAATTTTTTGCTGTCAGTTCTCGGTAAATTCCTAAGTTTTGTAACCCCATCCACCAACTTTTTCACATCTTTTCCAAAATTATCCTCAATATCCTCCAAAACTATAAGAGTATCCTCAACCACATCGTGCAAAAGCCCAGCTACAATAGTATCTGTATCCATTTTCATATCAGCCAGTATTTCCGCAACTTCGACAGGATGTAAAATATAATCCTCCCCGCTTTTTCTCCTTTGTCCTATATGTGACTCATACGCAAGTATATAAGCATTTTCAATTTTATTCATGTCCACATCCAGCCTGTTCTCTTTAATCCTGTCAGTCAGCTGTTTAAGCAATTCATCATAGCTCTTATTCACAATTGCAGGTACTTTGGTATCCACTATATCATCATCCGTCATCTTCCATTCATTTTTCGGCACTTTCTTTTCATCCATCTCGTATCCCATCCTCCCAGTATCAAATAAAACCTTCTCTGCATTATTCTATTCAATCACTTTTTCTTAAAATTATTTTACTATACATTTTAAAAAAAATCTATTATAAAGTGTGAATATTGTTAATTATTTTTGCTTTGAGCAACTAAATTATTAAAATTTATTAATATTTATTATATTTTATATTAAGCCCTATTAGAAACTAGAAATATTTACTATGTAAACGTAAAATAGTATTAATTATTGTAAACAGCTGGTAATACAAAAAAGCCAAATTTTTACATCTGGCTTTTTTTCAAATATATAAAAATTTATGATGTATAAAAAACTACTTAAAACTAGATAATATGTTAAAAACTTTCTAATAAATTAGAAAATTTCCACTTCAGATTTATCAAATATTTTTTTATAACTTTCTAAAAAATCTTTTTTATCTTTTTCACAAATAAATGTATCAAAATCAGATAAATTACTAAATTTATAATTTCCTAAAATCCCCAATTTTCTGTATTCAGTTGCTAAAAATATTTTTTTTGAAATATTCATTATTTCTTTTTTTGTATTTCCGTCGTTTGCTTCAAAATTCATCACTTTTCCAGCTTCTAAATCTATTCCTGCACTTCCAACAAAGGCTTTATCCACGTTGTATTTTTTTATGTAATTAATTGCTTCTATTCCAACATTTCCACCAATTTCCTTGTTGTATTCACCACCTATCATAATTATGCTGATTTTTGAATTTTTATTAAAATGTGTTGTTATGCTAGGCATATTTGTGATAAGGGTTATCTCTTTTTGAGAGTTTGCAAGATATTCTGCTGCAATATAGTTTATGCTTGTAATATCAAAAAATACTGTTTCCCCGCTTTGAATATTTTCTATTATTTTTCTTGCTATAATTTCCTTTGGCTTTGTTCTATTTATAACTCTTTCTTCAAGAGTACTTGAATGTGCAAGTTCTTTTAGCAAGATTGCACCTCCATGGGTTCTTTTGAGTTTCCCTTCCTGCTCCAACCTTTTTAAATTTTTTCTTATAATAACTTCCGAAACATCAAATTTTTCTGCCAAATCAGTAACTTTTACTTTTTTTTCATTTTTTAAAATTTCAAGTATTTTTTCTAGTCTTTCATCCAAAAACATATAAGTTCTCCAATACTTTTTTATAGTTACCTAAATTATACCAAAATTCATTTAATATTTCAAAATTTTATAACAAATCAAGCAATGTTTTTTCTCCATAAACTTTTTCCCAGTCTGAATTAAATGTATCCATACTCCAGTCTGTGTAAGGATGATAAATTAATTTTTCAAAAACGTCTGGAGCTACTGTTACAGATTTTGACCCAGCCAGAATAGTTTCGTGAACTTGTCTTACATTCTTAAACGAAGCTCCTAATATTTTAGGTTCAAAGATTCTTTTGTACCGTGCCAGTTTTTCCTCATCAGTCTTTTTAGTCATTTCAAGAATTTTATAGGCATCTTTTACAATTTCAATTCCATTTTCACCAATGTTGTCAGAACGGTTAATATACGGTGCCATATATTCTGCCCCTGCTTCTGCTGCCATAATTATCTGCTGTGGTGATAAAATACCTGTTGCAGTTATTTTATGACCATCTTTTGATAAAATCTTCATAGCTTTTATTCCTTCAGGCGTTACAGGAATTTTTGTATAAAAATTTTCTCCAAAAGTATCACGCAAAAGCTGTACTTCTTTTACTATTATTTCAGCTGTACTTCCCACAGCCTGTGCATGCACAATCTTATCTTTTCCAATAATATCAAAAATATCGTTTATAATCTCTTTAAAATGTCTTTTTTCCTTTGCAATAATAGTAGGATTTGTAGTTACACCTGCTATCGGAAAAATATCACTGATTTTTTTTATACTTTCCAAATTTGCCGTATCAATAAAATATTGCATTTTTATCATCCTTCCTTTTATTTTTTTATATTAAATAATTCCACATTTTAATTAGTTTCGTTTTATTTCGATATAATTTTAATACATAATTTAAGAAAAGTCAATGCTTTTTTTCAACTTTTCTAAAAATTTGATTGAATAGTTACTTTTTTTATGTTACATTTATTACAAAAAAAAACAATCATAATACGAAAAAACAACTACAAAAGCTCGTTCAAATTGAACTGGCTTTTTCTATTTTTATTTACATATATTTTAGTTTATTTTCCTAATCATTCTACAAATTGATACTATATCAAAATCGTATATAATATAATTTTTATTCTATTTCAATTTATATTTTCTTCTGATATCTTAAATTAAAAATAACTTCAAAACTAACAAATCTATTTCTTATTTATAAATTAAATTAACTTTCACATTTTATATAAATTTTTTTATAAAACTATTGACAAATTTTCAAAAATAGGGTAAAATCGAAATATAAAGAAACAAAATGAAACTTCAGAAACAATTTTTAAAAGAAAAGAGGTGTAGAGGGTGTGAAAGCTTTGGTCACAGATATTGAAAGAGGAGCTACATTTGACGGACCAGGAATTAGAACTGTTGTTTATTTTAAAGGGTGTCCGCTTAGATGCCTGTGGTGTTCTAACCCTGAAACCCAAAAAATTGAAAACCAATTTTACTGGGATTCAAGAAAATGTACAAAATGTGGAGATTGTACAAAGGTAGAAAACAGTTCCATCACTATAAATAAAGATAACTTCTGGAATTATAACCGTTTTTTATGTGAAGATTTTGATACTCCCTGCCGTGTATGTCCAGTTGCTGGTGCATTAAAAAAAGTTGCACAGGATATGACAGTTGAAGATGTATTTAAAATTGTGATGAAGGATGAAAAATTTTATAGAAACTCTGGAGGAGGAGTTACATTAAGTGGTGGAGAAATACTTGTAAATGCAGCATTTGCAACAAAATTATTTGAAAGATTAAAAGAAGAATATATAGATACTGCTATTGAAACAACTGGTTTTGGAAGTTACAGGGAACTTGAAACTCTTGCAAAATTAACTGATACAGTATTATTTGACATTAAACATATGGACAGTGAAAAGCATAAACAGTATACTTCTGTTACAAATGGGCTAATTTTGGAAAATCTTACAAAACTTTCAAAATGGCATAAAAAGATTATTATGAGATTTCCCTTTATAAAAGGAATAAACGATGATGAGAAGAATATTCACGAAACAGCAAAATTTTTGAAAAAATTAAATTTACTGGAAGTAAATATACTGCCTTATCATACAATGGGACTTGAAAAATATAGAAAATTGAGAATGCCATATCCGATGAAAACACTTGAAAAACATACACAGGAAGAACTCGATAATGCTTTACAAATAATGAAAAGTTATGGATTAAAGGCAAAACTGAATGGATAAAAAATTTAAATAAATAATAAAATTTGGAGGATAAGATAATGAGAGAATTTGTTTTAAAAAGTGAAAGAGTAAAAAAATTAAGAGAATCGGCTTTATCAAAATTTCCTGGTGTCAGTGTCGAAAGAGGAAGACTTTTGACAAAAGCATACAAAGAACATGAAGGAAAATCAAAATACATTGTTCGTGCTTATGCAGTTAAAGAAATTTTAGAAAACATGACAATATACATAAAAGATGGAGAACTTATTGTAGGAAATCAATCTGTTGATGAAAGAACAGCACCTCTTTTTCCAGAATATGCAGTGGATTGGATTGTTGATGAAATTAAGGAAAAAGGAAACTTTGACCATAGAGATGGAGATAAATTCAGAATTCCTGAAGAAGAAATTCCTGAACTTTTGGAAATATGTGAATGGTGGCGTGGAAAAACATTAAAAGATAGAGCGCACGCTCAGATGCCACAGGAAATAAAAGAAGCTGGAATCGCAAAAATTATTCACGGTGAAGGAAATATGACTTCTGGTGACGGACATATTGTACCTGATTTTAAAAAGGTTTTGACAAAAGGACTAAAAGGTGTAATTGAAGAAGCTAAGGCTTCTATGGAAAAAGTAGACATTACAGTTTATGGCGGGTACAATAAAATTGATTTCTTAAAGGCTGTAGAAATTGTGGCACAGGCAACTATTGACTTTGCTCATAGATTTGCAAATTTGGCAAAGGAACTTGCTGAAAAGGAAACTGATTCTCAAAGAAAAGAAGAATTACTTCAAATTCAGAAAAACTGTCTAAACGTACCTGAAAATCCTGCTCAGACATTTTGGGAAGGAGTACAGGCAATCTGGTTTATTCATTTAGTAATTCAGATTGAAAGCAACGGACATTCAGCTTCTCTTGGAAGAGTGGATCAATATTTGTATCCACTTTACAAAAAAGATGTACTGGAAGGCGATTTAGACAGAGAATTTGCAAAAGAAATGCTGCAATGTCTATGGGTAAAACTTTACTCTGTAATAAAAGTCCGTTCAACTTCGCATTCTGGTTATGGGGCAGGTTATCCAACTTATCAAAATGTTACAATAGGAGGATCAACTCCAAGCGGAAAAGATTCTACAAATGAATTAAGCTATCTGATTTTAGAAAGTGTCGGAGAAAACAAGCTTACACAACCAAATTTATCTGCAAGATTTCATATAAATTCTCCAGAAAAATTCATCAGAAAATGTGCAGAAGTGGCTGCAACAGGTTATGGAATGCCTGCAATGCATACAGATGAAATAATAGTTCCCGCATTGTTAAACAAAGGCGTAAAAATTGAAGATGCCTACAATTATTCAATGGTTGGATGTGTAGAAGTGGCTGTTCCTGGAAAATGGGGATATAGATGTACAGGAATGACTTTCTTAAACTTTGTAAAAGCAACTGAACTTGTGTTAAATGACGGTTATGATTCTAGAACTGGACTTCAATTATTAAAAGCAGGGAAACTGACTGACTATGAAACTTATGAGGATTTATGGGAAGCATGGAAAAAATATATGAAACACTATACAAAACTGTCTGTTGCGCTTGACGCATTGTCTGATACGCATTTAGAAGATTTCCCTGATATTTTATTATCAAGTCTTGTTGATGACTGTATTGGAAGAGGACTTTCAGCAAAAGAGGGTGGAGCTGTTTATGACATTATTTCAGGACTTCAAGTTGGAATTGCAAATGCCGCAAATTCTCTTTATGCACTAAAAACTACTGTTTTTGATAATCAAATCCTAACAAAAGAAGAAGTTTACAATGCACTACAAACAAATTATGAAGGTGAAAATGGGGAAAGAATCAGAAAAATATTGTTAGAAGTGCCTAAATACGGTAATGATATTGATGAAGTGGATGAATTTGCTACAAACATCTACTGGACATACATTGATGAAATTCAAAAATACCATAATACAAGATACGGAAGAGGACCAATAAACGGCGGTTATGGAGTTTCAACATCTGGAATTTCTTCAAATGTGCCAATGGGAACGGTGAGCGGTGCAACTCCAGACGGAAGATACGCTTATACTCCTGCAGCAGAAGGAGGTTCTCCAACTCAGGGAACTGACACAAATGGTCCTACAGCAGTATTAAATTCTGTAAATAAATTGCCAACTCTGATGATTACAGGTGGACAGTTATTAAATCAAAAATATTCTCCTGAACTGGTAAATACTCCAGAACAGTTTGAAAAATTTGTAAATGTAATAAAATCATTTATAAGTTCAAAAGGATGGCATATTCAATTTAACATTATTTCAGGAAAAACATTAAAGCAAGCACAAGTTGAACCTGAAAAACATAGAGATATAATAGTAAGAGTTGCTGGATACTGTGCTCAATTTGTTACACTTGACAGAACTACACAAAATGATATTATTTCGAGAACTGAACAAAGAATATAAATATGTATCTTTTTAGATAATTTTTATAGATAAGTTTTCTCTTTATACAAGAAGCTAGCAATTTTGGCTTCTTGTATTTTTTTATTTTTTATAAGGAAATTAAATTCATATTTTTTAGGTATTTACTGATATATTTGATAATTTTAAAAGAGGCATCAGCCTCTCAATTAAATACATTCTATTCCTATTTTTTCATACTCTTTCAGTATCTCTGTCGAGACACTCTTATCTGATATAATTGTTGTAACATCTACCATATCACATACTTTATAGGGCATTATTACATTAAATTTATTTGGTATAATTAACGTCACAACTCTACTTGAAGACTTTATAAACTGACGTTTTACACTGACTTCCTTTTCATAAGGGCTTGTTATTCCCATAACTGGATGAATTGCATAGGCTCCCATAAAACAAATATCTGGATAATATTCCTTTATCTGCTCCACCGCCAAATCTCCCACATTGGTCATAATTTTTTGAAACAAATTCCCTCCAACCATTATTATTTCTATATTTTTATGATTAGAAAGTTCACTTGCTATAGTAAGGCTGTTTGTAATTACCGTTAATGATAAATTTACAGGAATTGCCCTTGCAAGCTGCAAATTTGTAGTACTTCCGTCTATTGCCACTAATTGGCCATCTTTTAGAAGTTTTACTCCTTTCAATGCCAGTTCATATTTTAATTCAGGCTCAAAATTTTCCCTTTCTGTGTAGTTCAAAGCATATCTGTTTAAAGGCAATGCTCCTCCAAAAACTCTTTTTAACAGTCCCTTCGAATCCATTTCAGCGAGATCTCTTCTTATCGTATCTTCAGAAACTGACAAATCAATCGCAAGTTCTCCAACTACAACTTTACCTTTGTTATTAAGTTTCATTAAAATTATATCTTGTCTTTCATTTTTCAGCATTTTATCATATCCAATCTTTATGTTATTTTTTATTCTATCGAATATTAGAAAATTTTTCAAGAAAAACTTTTTATAAATTTTAATTAATATCCACTAAAATTATTACGGACTACAATTCAATAATGTATAAAAAACCTCTATATTATTATAGAGGTTTATTGTACTGATTATTTTTTAGTTATAAATATAACAGTTTCTTCTCCAGCTTCCACATTTCCAGCTTTTTCAACTTTTATACCATATTTTGCCTTGTCTACATTTAAGAAAGTTACAGGTGAAACTAACGAAATTCCTGCTTTTGTTATCGCATTTCTATCTAATGTACCAATTTTTTCGCCTTTTTTAACTGTATCTCCTATTTTCTTGAATAATTTTATGCCTTCACCGTTTAATCCAGATGTTCCAAGTCCAACATGTATCAAAATATTATGTCCAAATTTATCCTGTATAATAAAGGCATGTTCTGTTGTATAAACATTTACTATTGTTCCGTCAGTTGGAGCGATTATTTCATCACCTTCAATTTCTATCGCAAAACCATCTCCAAGAACTTTTGTATTAAAAATTTTGTCACTAATGTTTTCAATATCATAGATTTTACCTTTATATGGGGCAATTATCTGATTTATTGCCTCTAACGATTCATAATTTTCATTTATGCTATCTTCACTCAAGTTCAATACATTCAAATCTATATTTCTTCCTGGTTTTTCTTGGGCAAATGAAGCTTCCATACCGTGTTCTTTTATTTTTTCAATATATTCTGTCAAATTACTTTTAATAACTGATACAGTAGGTCCGTATACAACTTGAATTCCACTGCCTTTTTTGATAACTCCCATTGCTCCTGTACGCTTTAATGCCGCTTCATTTACTAAATCCATATTATTTACACGCATTCTCAGTCTAGTTGCACAGCACGTAACATCACCAAAATTATCGAGTCCTCCAAGCCCATCTATAATTGCCTGTGAAACTGTATCTTCTGCTACTGCCCCTTGTTTTCGGCTGTCTCTCATAGTATTGTAATCATCTTTTGTATATAATTTTGTATCTTCATCATCGTCTTCTCTTCCTGGAGTTTTCAAGTTCCATTTTTGTATAACAAATTTAAAGAAAAAATAATAAAGTACAAAATATATTACAAATATCGGCAATAATCTAACCCAGTGTGTTTTTGAACTTCCCGGCAAAATTCCATATAATGTGAAGTCTATTAATCCACATGAAAACGTTGTTCCTATCGCTATATCAAGTATTCTCATAAGTGCAAATGAAATTCCCGCAAAAATACAATGAACAACAAATACAAAAGGTGCTACGAATAAGAATGTAAATTCAATAGGCTCCGTAATCCCTGTAAGAAAACTTGTTAAAGCTGCTGAAAGTAACAATCCTCCAACTATTTTCTTTTTATTTGGTTTTGCACAATGGTACATTGCAAGAGCTGCTCCTGGAAGTCCACCCATCATAAATGAATATTTTCCTGTCATAAATTTAGCCGCATCTATACTAAAACGTGTAGTATTTGGCGATACTAATTCTGCAAAGAATATGTTCTGTGCTCCCGAAACCATTGTTCCGTCTATCATTGCACTTCCACCCAGTCCTGTTTGCCAGAATGGAATGTACCAGATGTGATGAAGTCCAAAAGGTATCAATATTCTTTCCATAAATCCAAAAATAAATATTCCAATGTCCCCCGAACCTGTTACAACTCTTCCAATTGAGAATATTCCCTGTTGAATAACTGGCCAAATCGCAAAGGAAATAAATCCTACAACAATATAAGCAAACGTACATATAATCGGCACAAATCTAACTCCTGAAAAAAATGATATTGCCGCAGGAAGTTTTGTCTTATAAAATCTATTATGCAAAAATGCAACTCCAAGTCCTACTACAATTCCTCCAAACACTCCCATCTCAAGCGTTTGTATACCAAGCACGGAACTTATCGCACCATCCAGCACTTTTTCAGAAACAGTCCCGTCAGGTAAAATTTTTCCGCTAAATACCAATAACGTTTTAATAGTTGTATGCATTATTATAAATGAAAGTCCAGAAGAGAGCACTGCAACCCCTTTTTCCTTTTTCGCCATTCCCAATGCCACTGCCATCGCAAATATCAAAGGCAAATTAGCAAATACTGCAAGTCCAACGTTATTCATTACAGTAAGAACATAATTCATAGGTGTCCCTTGTGCGAGCAATCCATCTAAATGATAAAATGCTATTGTCTTAGGATTTGTAAATGAGGCACCTAAACCCAACAATAATCCAGCAACTGGTAAAATCGAAACTGGCAGGAAGAACGCTCTTCCTATTGTCTGCAATGTAAGAAAAATCTGATTTTCTTTCTTGTTCTTGTTCATAACATCCTCCAAATAAAATTATAATATTAAATTTTTCAAACTGCTCTAAAATTTATATAATTTCTATATTTTGTGCCACACTATTAAAATTTTTTATCTATTTTAAAGCAGTTATCTATTATTTTCAACTATTTTTATTTTCTAACTAAACATTATTTTTAGTTTCAATTAGTTTCACATAATTCCTTTTTAATATTATAACTTTAATTTTCACAAAGTCAAGCATTTTTTTGCATTTTTTCGCATATAATTTATGAAAATCTCAAAATTTTTTTATTTTTTTATTAATTTATGCTGTTTTTTGCCTTTTTTCTAATTACCTAAAAAATAAACACCTTTATTTTAGGAATATATATTTTTAGTATATTTTTTTAAATTTCAAAAAATTTATGTGCATTTTTTTAAAATCAGGTTATAATATAATGATATCATTTTAAAACTAAATTCAAAAGTTATGAACACATCATACAAAATTCTATTTTAATGAGTTGAATATAGTTTTTTGAATAAAAAAGAAAGGATGGTTATTTATGAAAAAAGTGGCAGTGTATTTATTTTTAATGGTGAGTATAGTTTCGTTTGGAAATATAAAAGATCCGTTTACAGATAGGAAATTTGACTACACTTTTAAAAATGTTCCAGAAATATTTCCAGGAGACTTTCGGTGCAGGTTTATTATAAAACAGGTATTACTTCGTTCATTTCACGAAGACAATAAACATACAAAAATGATAGATACATTTAATTCTTCATTAAGTACTTACGGAAGAATAATACAGGAAGAGGGATTATTCGTGAATGAAAAAAATCCTATAGACGTTACGACAAAATATTATTCCAAATACTGCACAGTTCCAAAAAAGGAATGGCTAAATGATTTTGGATCTCCATCATTAAATAAATATTTTGATTTAATAAGAGAAAATTATTTAGATAAATAAATTATAATAAAACTACTTTAAAACTGAATTTAAAAGTTATCATTTACTCGATCCCTAAGTTTGTTTAATTTTTACCGATTCAATTTTCAAGAAGTTTGAATATACTTAAAAATATTAAATTATTCTTGATTTTTTTAAAAGTCAGGATATAATCATATTGAAAAATAAAAAATTTTGAGGAGGAAACATGAAAAAATTAATTTTATTAGGACTCGCTGCAGCTATAAGCATATCAGCTATGGGAGCAACTAGAAAAAAAACTGCTTCAAAAAGCAAACTTTCTGCTAAAACATTGGAGCTGAATTTAATACACGTTAATGATCACCATTCACATCTTGAAGAAGAAAAAATGGACTTAATTCTTAATGGGAAAAAAGTTACTGTCAACGTTGGTGGAATGCCAAGAATGATTCAAAGAATCGTAGATTTAAAAAAATCTAGTAAAAATAACCTAGTATTGCACGCAGGAGATGCTCTTTCTGGAACATTGTATTACACTTTATTTAAAGGAAAAGCTGATGCGGCACTTATGAATGTAGGACATTTTGATTTATTTGCTTTGGGAAATCATGAATTTGACGATGGTAATGCTGTCTTAAAAAACTTTCTCGATGAATTAAAAATACCAGTAGTTTCAGCGAATGTTGTTCCTGATAAAGGAAGCATATTGGAGGGAAAATGGACTCCTTATGTAATTAAAAAAATAGATGGACAAGATGTGGCCATTGTAGGATTAGACGTAGTAGGAAAAACCGTCGAATCTTCAAGTCCAGGAAAAGATATAAAATTCCATGATGAAGTTGAAACAGCTAAAAAAATGGTAGCAGAACTCCAAGCCAAAGGACTTAATAAGATAATTTTCTTATCACATGCAGGATACGAAAAAAATCTTGAAATCGCTGAAAAAGTTTCTGGAATAGATGTTATTATTACGGGAGACACTCACTATCTATTGGGAGAAAGTTATACAGAATATGGATTAAAACCTGTTGCAGAATATCCTAAAAAAATAATCTCTCCAGCAGGAGAACCTGTATATGTTGCAGAAGCATGGAGCTACTCTCATCTGGTAGGAAATATGAAGGTTAAATTTAATGATAAAGGTGTAATAACTGAACTAAAAGCAGAGCCTACAATAGTTATTGGTGATAGCTCATTTGAAGTTAAAAATGATAAAGGCGAAAAAAGCGAACTTCAAGGAAAAGAAAGAGAAGATATTATCAAATATGTAAACAGCCGTAAAGATATAAAATTTGTAAAAGAAGATCCAACTGCACAGAAAGTTCTTGAAAGATATAAAAAGGAAAAGAACGAGCTTGGTAAAAAGGAAATAGGAAATATAACACAGGAAATCCCTGGTGGATCAGCAAACAGAATTCCTAATGATAAAAATCCTGAGGGATCTTTAGCTACAACACTTGTATCTGAAACAGTTCTACATATGCTTAAAAATATGGGAACAGGTAATATTGATATGGTAATAATGAATTCAGGAGGAACAAGAATATCTTTAACTCCAGGAAAAATTTCTTATGATGATGCCTATACATTACTTCCGTTTACTTCTAATACAATCTATATTCTGAAAATGAATGGTGCAGAAATAAAACAAGTAATCGAAGATGCATTGAATTTTGCCCTTGACGGAGGATCTTCAGGAGCATTCCCTTATGGAGCTGCAATAAGATTTGAAGCAACTAAGGTAGGAACTTTGGGAACAAGAGTTAAAAAAGTGGAAGTACTTGATGCAAAAACAAATAAATGGGTTCCAATTGATGCAGGAAAAACTTATACTGTAGGAACAAATTCATATGTTGCGGCAGGAAAAGACGGATATACAACTTTTGGTAAAATTACTTCAACTCCTGGAAGAGAAGGTGTAAATACACATTTAGGTGTTGAAACAGCATTTATAAACTATGTTAAAGAGAAAAAATCAGTTGGAAGACCTGAATCTTCAAATGTAAAATTTAAATATTAAAAAAATAGAGACTGTCTCAAAATTTTTTTGAAATAGTCTCTTTCTTATTTTTTAAAATCAAACTCAAAAATTATCATATTTTTTCCAATCATAATAACTTTGATTCAAGCTGTAAGCATGAAATCCATTATCATTCAAAAATTTGGAAGCAAGATTTGCATAAGCACAGTTTCGCCCTCTACAGTAAACAATTATTTCCTTGTTTTTAGGTAATTTTTTCAGATTTTTCTCAAGATTTTTCATTGGAATATTTATTGCGTTTTCTATATGGCTTGAATTAAATTCATCTTCTGGACGTAAATCTATTATTAAAGTTTCTTTATTTTTTACCATTTCGTAAGCCTGCTCCAAAGTAATCGGACGGATTTTCATACAACTATCATTAAATTCATTGTGTATCCGCTGAATATCTGCCAGTTGCTGTTCTCCTACCCCAATCAGAAGATACACCAAGTCAATTATTTGTGTATTTGCGATTTCATAAACAACATAATTCCCCTTTTTTTCGCTAATAACTAAGTTTCCATCCTTTAAAATTTGTAAATGTCTTGAAGTGTTTGCAATGCTCATCCCTGTTTCATTTGAAATACTTTCCACAGTTTTTGCCCCTTGAACTAATAAATCCAGTATTTCGATTCTTTTTTCACTGGACAGGCATTTTCCTATTTTTGACAATCCTGAATATAGGCTATTTTTATAATTTTGACATATTTTATCCATTTAATTCAGCTCCTTTTTGCTTTCTTTATTTATACTAAATCTCTTTAAAACCAAACTTAAAAATTATTATTTTGATCTACAAATTCACTTAACCTTGACTAGATAGATATTAAATTTTGATATATTTTCAAAATTTTATAATAAAAGTATTGACAATTTATTTTAAATATGATACTATTCAATTACTTGATTGAATAGTTGATTTTCTAAAAACAGTATAACACAATTTTTTTAAAAAATAAACTATAAAATTATAAAACTTAACAAAATGATTTTAAGAAAGAGGTTGATGTAAAATGGCATTAAATTTAAATAAAGATAATTTTGATCAAAGTATTTCAAGTGGAGTAGCTCTAGTAGATTTCTGGGCAGAATGGTGTGGACCTTGTAAAATGCAACTTCCTATTATTGAAGAATTTTCAAACGAAATGGAAGGAAAAGCTACAATTGGAAAAGTAAATGTAGATGAAGAATTGGAATTAGCACAATCTTTTGGAATCCAAAGTATTCCTACATTAATCTTATTCAAAGATGGAAAACCTGTTAAAAAATTAGTTGGATTACACTCAAAAGAATCACTTTATGAAGAAGTAAACCAAGTATTATAAAACCAAAAATACGTTATTTAAAGATATATTTATTTATAGAAGAAGTCTAGCGATTGTTTTTTCAATTTTGCTAGACTTTAATATTAAAAAAGAAACTTTGTGATTATGATCTCTTAATCATAATTTATAAAAAAATCACTAAAAAAGGAATGATGAAAAATATGTATGATTCAGTAATTATAGGTTCAGGTCCAGCAGGACTGACAGCCGCAATTTATTTAAGCCGTGCAGGATTAAAAAATATAATAATAAATGGAATGGAACCAGGTGGACAATTGACAACCACAACAGAAGTTGAAAATTTTCCTGGATTTCCACAAGGAATTTCAGGTCCACAGCTAATAGAAGACATAAAGGCTCAATCAAAAAATTTTGGAACTGAATTTCTACAGGCAGTTGTAAAAGATATTGAAAATGTAGAAAATAATGGTAAGAAAACATTTAAATTACATTTGGATAACGGAAATATCATAGAAGCAAAAACAGTAATTTTATCAACAGGGGCAAGTGCAAAATACCTTGGAATTGAAAATGAAAAAGAAAATATAGGAAAAGGTGTTAGTGCATGTGCCACTTGTGATGGATTTTTCTATCGTGGAAAAGATGTTGTTGTAATTGGCGGTGGAGATACTGCGATGGAAGAAGCTGTCTTTTTAACAAAATTTGCCAACAAAGTTACAGTTATTCACAGAAGAGATATGTTACGTGCCTCAGCAATTATGCAAAAAAGAGCAAAAGATAACAACAAAATTGAATGGAAACTAGACTACACTCCAAAAAAAGTACTGGCTGATGAAAAAGTTACAGGAATAGAGCTTATAAATAACAAAACAGGCGAAACTGAAACTTTAACAGCAGATGGAATTTTTGTAGCAATCGGAAGAACTCCAAATACAAAATTTCTTGAAGGTAAAGTAGAAATTGACGAAAGAGGCTATATTGTAACAAAAGGAAAATCTTCAAAAACAAGTACTTCTGGAATCTTTGCAGCAGGAGATGTTCAAGATGGCAGATACCAGCAAGCAATTATTGCGGCAGGAAGTGGAGCAATTGCAGGACTTGATGTAGAAGAATATTTAAGAGAAAATGATTTATAATTTTTAAACTCTAGAAAATAAATATTAAATAAAAAAGAATATGTACCGATAAACTGAATAATAAAGAATATGTACCAATAAACTGAATAATAAATATTACAAAGTTTATAGGTACATTTTTTATTATATATATTTTTTATTATATATATTTTTTACACAAATATTTATAAAATTTATTTTCTATTAGATATTTTGTTAAATTTGCCATGAAAAATACCATAAAAAGGTAAATTGTAAAATCAGTATAATTTTTAATCTCACCTAAAAATTTTTCAAATACAATATACAAGGGTCTATGAAGTACATATATTGAATAACTTAGTCCACCAAGATAAATAAAAAATTTATTTCTTAAAAATTTACTGAAAAAATAATTATCTAAATATAAAAATACAATCAAAGGAAGAAAAAATAAAGCAATAACAGTAGAATTATAAGGTATTAATTTATTATACGGTACAAATAATAAAAATAAAATATAAATTATTGTAAAAAATGAATAAATATTTCGCTTTTTTACATTTTTTATTTTATCGTAAAGTAACATACCAAGAGAAAAAGTACTAATATACATTAACGGATTATATTTTATAAATTCAAGTACTGTTCCACTATTGGAATTTTGTTGAAAAAGATAATTATAAAAATAATAAACATAAAAATTAATAATTAGGACAAACCATACGAAATACTTATTTTCGCGAAATTTTAGTAATGCAGGAAATAAAAGCAATAAAAAGGCTAAAACAGACAAATACCAAGCTGATGAATTATAACTTAGGGATCTATTAAATATCCAAGACTGTACTAAAAGAAGATTGTAGATAATTGTTCCCCGAAATTTTAAAGTTAATAAAAGTGACAAAAAATAAACTGGATAAAATTTAAAAAATCTTGTCCTATAAAATACTTTTGCATCAAAAAACTTAGTTGAATAAACGTATGTTAAAAAAAATCCTGAAAGCAAAAAAAAGAAAAATACCCAAGCAATTCCATATTCCATTAAAAAAGGCAATTTGGGTAAAGAAAATGAACTGTGTATCCCTAAATGATAATATAGAACTGACAATGCTCCAATAAATCTAAAAATCTCAAATTGACTGTATTTTTTCATAATTTTCTCCTTCCTGTTTTCAAAAATTGTATTTAAAAAATTTTATTTTGATTATATCACACTTTCCTAACAATTCAAAGGATTTTCAAAAATAATTTTTTTTGTTCTGAAATAGTATGACAAATATAAAAAAATATAGTATAATATAGTATGTTCAAACTTATTTAAAATTACACTAATAAAAATTAACCAAACTTAGGGATTGGTTAGAATAGTTATCACTTTTAAATTCAACTTAAAGTGATTTTACTAGATATAATAAGTTTAAGTTTAATATCCAAACTTTGAATAGTAAAATTTCAAATTTGGAAACAATAAAAAATAAATAATAAAAAATAGGAGGTTTGTTTTATGGAAAATATGGAATTTGAAGGTTTTGATAATATCGAAAATGATGATTCTGGTCGATTATATGAAATGGGTAAAAGCTACTACGACAGTGGCTCTGATATTTTAGCTGAAAAATATTTAAAAGAAGCAGCTAAAGGTGGAAATAGAAAGGCCTTTCTTATGCTTGCTGACATTTATCTGAAATATGATAAATTAAATTTGGCAGAAAAATATTTAAAAAAAATTGCTGATGGTGGAGATTTTGAACTTCAAGATAAACTTGGGACTGTTTATAAAAGAAAATCGAACTTTGAATTGGCAGAATATTATTACAAATTGGCAATAAATAATGGAAATCAGAGAGCTCAATACAATTTGGGAAATTTATATTATTTATATAAGAAGAAAAATCTAGCAATAGATTATTTAAAACCTATTGCTGATGAAAGAGATCAGGAGGCTCAAGTATTACTTTCCAAAATTTATTATGATAATGGACAAGTTGATTTGGCTGAAGAATATTTACACAAAGCTAAAGATAATGGGGAATCATATTATTTACTTGGAAAGCTTTATGGAGAAAAACAGGATATCGAAACTGCTGAAAGACATCTTAAAACAGCAGCAGATGATTTTGATAATAAAAAAGCACAGGAAGTACTTTCAAAACTTTATACCGACAAAAATAATATGACTCTTGCAAAACACTATTTAACATTGCTTGCAGATGAAAACCATTTGGAAGCCTTTGCACTGCTTGGAAATATATTTGCTGATGAAAAGAACTATAATCTTGCCTACACAAACTACGGACATTTTTTTGAAGGAAAAAAACGAGAAAATGCAAAAGTTGACATGAGAAAAATTGACGAAGCAAAACTTAAATTCAATTTTGGAAAATGTTGTATAAAACTTGGAAAATTCGATGTGGCTGAGCAAAACTTGAAAGGTAGCGAATATCTAAAAATTTCTGATAATGTAATTGAAGTTGCAAAACTTTACGAAGAAGCAGAACAGTTGAAATTGGCTATCCAATACTATAAATCAGCTTTACATCTATAATTTAAAAAAATAAAATAATTAATCTTAGGAGGAAAAATGGCAACTACAAAAACATCCATCGGTAATTTTGATTTTGAAAACTGCTTTATGAATGCAGCGGGAGTTTACTGCTACGACAGAAATGAATTGGAACAACTTATAAATTCACAGGCTGGAACATTTGTCACGAAAACTGCCACATTACAGTCCCGTCCTGGAAATCCAGAGCCTAGGTATCATGACACAGCTCTGGGAAGCATAAATTCAATGGGACTTCCAAATTTGGGATTTGATTACTATTTAGATTATTTACTGGAATTACAGAAAACACATCCTGACAGAACTTTCTTTTTCTCGCTTGTAGGAATGTCGACAGAAGACACTCACGCATTACTAAAAAAAGTTCAGGAAAGTGATTTTAAGGGAATAACAGAACTTAACCTGTCTTGTCCAAATGTGCCAGGAAAACCACAAATTGCCTATGATTTGGAAACTACTGAAAAGTTGCTGGCAGATATTTTTTCATATTTCAAAAAGCCGCTTGGAATAAAATTGCCTCCCTACTTTGATATTGTTCACTTCGATCAGGCAGCCGCAGTATTCAATAAATTTCCATTGACATTCATAAATTGTATAAACAGCGTTGGAAATGGACTTGTAATTGAAGATGAAAGTGTTGTAATAAAGCCTAAAAATGGATTTGGAGGAATTGGTGGAGAATATATAAAACCAACTGCCCTTGCTAATGTTCACGCCTTTTATCAAAGATTGAATCCTTCTATTAAAATTATTGGAACAGGCGGTGTTCTTACAGGACAAGATGCTTTTGAGCATATTTTATGTGGGGCGAGCATGGTTCAAATTGGTACAACTTTACACAAGGAAGGTCCTGTTGCTTTTGAGAGAATAACTAACGAATTAAAAGATATTATGGATAAAAAAGGATACAAAACTATTGAAGATTTTAGAGGAAAATTGAAATATTTATAATTTTTTTACAATAAATTTTTTTTAATCCCTCTATTTCAATAGTGAATTTAATAATAGAAAAACAAAGTAAAAAAAGCAAGGTGATAAAAATGGATAAAATAAGTTTGCTTCAAAAAACAATTGATGAAAGTAAAAGAGTTGTCTTTTTTGGAGGTGCGGGAGTTTCTACAGAATCAGGCATTCCTGATTTTAGAAGTGCAAATGGAGTCTACAATTTAAAACTTGATAGGAATTTTTCTCCAGAAGAGCTTGTTTCTCACACAATGTATGAAAAATACCCAGAAGAATTTTATGATTTTTATAAAAAACATCTTGTTTATCCAAATGCAAAACCGAATTTTGCTCATAAATATTTGGCAAGGCTGGAACAAGATGGAAAATTGACGGCTGTTATTACTCAAAATATCGACTGCCTGCATGAAATGGCTGGAAGCAAAAATGTCTTGAAACTGCATGGAACTGTTGACAGCAATACTTGTGTTATTTGCGGTAAAAAATACAATATGGAAGAATTTTTAGAAATCTGTGAAACTGAAAAAATCCCTCATTGTTCAAAATGTGGCGGAATTATAAAACCAGATGTTACTTTGTATGAAGAAGTTCCTGATCCAGATACTTTTAGAAAAGCAATAAACGAAATATCCAAAGCTGATACACTAATTATAGGTGGAACTTCACTTATCGTGTATCCAGCCGCTTCCCTTATACATTATTTTCAAGGAAAAAATCTTGTGTTAATAAATAAATCCAAGACTGAGCAGGACAATTTTACAAATTTAGTTATACACGAAAGCATAGGAGAAGTTTTTAAAAAATTAAAATAATTAGATTAAAATAAAAAAATAAAGAGGTGAAAATGGTAAAAGTATTATTTGTCTGTCTAGGAAATATATGCCGTTCCCCAATGGCAGAAGCAGTCTTTCGCGAAATGGTAAAAAAGGAAAAACTTTCGAACAAAATCATTATTGATTCAGCAGCGACAAGTTCATGGGAACACGGAAATCCAGTTCATCACGGTACTAAAACTAGGCTCGCCAAAGAAGGAATAAGTGTAAAAGGAATGTATTCCAGAATTTTAAATAACGATGATTTGGATGCCGATTATATTATTGGGATGGACGAAAGCAATATAGAAAATATCAAACTTTTTACAAATGGAAAAAATAAAGGCGAAATAAGAATGCTGTTAGAATACGCAGGAGAAAAACGGGAAATAAAAGATCCGTGGTTTACTGGCGATTTTGATACAACTTATGATGATGTAGTAAAAGGTTGTAAAGCGTTGTTAGAATTTATTAAAAAAAATGATTTGAATATTTAAATTTATAAATAAGACTTTTGAGAAAATAATTTTCTTAAAAGTTTTTTTGATTTAATCTAAACAATATTTAAATAACTAATTTATTATAATTTTTTTTAATAGGTTCTAATACTATTCCCCGTTTAAATAACGAATGAGTAAAGAATTAAAACTTTTATATAGTTTCTATTTTATAATGGAATTTAATATTAGTTTTTTTCTTTTTTTGGCAAGATTGCTCATTGTCACAACCCCTTATCTTGTATTAAAGGTTTATCCTGATAATTAAAACAAAAAAATTATAGTTTTGTATCCAAATTTTTTTATCAGATTTTTTTATAATAACAAAAAGAGAGACGTTTTTAAATAACCATCTCTCTTCCCAAATTTTACATTACTATTTAATTTCCCAAGAAATTTCAATCTTTTGGCATGCCTTAATTCTCTCACAATTAAATTAATTAACGTAAAAAATTATATCTAAATTTCAGTTTTTTATAATTTTTCAATAATTTTTTCTTATCATCACTTCTCTTTCAACTATATTTTACTCTCAATTTATCTTAAATACAAGTTTTTTTCAAAATAATAAAAAATTATTGATAATAATATAAAAAGTACACCTTCAATGCCTTTTTCAAACATTTCCAGTGTACTTACCTTTATTCTACAATAAATAACCATTCAGAAGACAATTCATGTTCTCCATTGATTACTTTTTCATATTCTGATTTTAACAATTTATGAAATTTACCTGCTTGTGGTTTTGCATTAAAGTCTAACTGCCCAATAGGACGTTTGTCCAATGATTCTGCATAAGTAATTTTCATTGCTGTTCCTGTTACTAGCAGTTCGTCTGCTGTGAATACCATTGATCTGTCGATTTTTCCACGATTTATTTTATATCCATTGTGTTCCAGTAATTCCAATGCCGATCTTACTGTAATCCCTTCAAGAGCTGCGTTTCCAGTATCAGGGATTATTATTTGCCCTCTGTAAACCAGTATTATATTTGCAACTGACACTTCTACCACATTTCCAGCATCATCAAACATTAATGCATCATCATAACCGTTTCTTTGAGCGTCACTTGTCGCAAGGAACGAGTTAATGTATGAACCTCCTGCTTTCGCTTTCGTAGGAATTGCCGAATCATTATATTTTCTATAAGTCGAACTCATTAAGTTCAGTCCACCTTCTGTACTTACATAATCTGCAAGCGGCAGCATGTAAATTGCTAAATCAAAGTCTAATCCTGCTTTTTTAGGTGACAATCTAGGCTCTTTACAAAATACGAATGGACGCATATAAAAGTCTTCTTTTACATCATTTTTCTTAACTAATTCTGTAACAATATCCTTAAATTCATCCCAAGTTATAAAATATTCAAATCCTAACATTTTTGACGCATTCATTAATCTTATATAGTGATCTTTCAGTCTAAAAATCGCTACTTTCCCATTTCTGTAATATCCTCTGATTCCGCCAAAGCAAGTTGTTCCATATTGTAAACTGTGTGTAGCAATACTAACTGTTGCTTTTTCAAATTCCACTATTTCTTTATCGAAATATGCAAATTTCATAAATTCTGTCTTTGCCATCTAATTTTACCTCCATGTATTTCAGTATTCTAATATTTACTTTTATATTTTAGCACTTTTTTAAAATTATGTAAAATTTATTTTTTATAATTAACTATATATATTATATATATTTAAATGCTAAAATTATAATTTTTTCTTAATTTTATTATATTTTGAATTTGTAAAATTAGACTCCATAAACTTTCATAAGTTCATCCAGCTCTTTTTTCTCTTCCATTTCCTGAACTTTTTTTACAGATAATGCAATTGATTTTCTCTTATCATTAATATCCGTAATTACAGCCTCAACTTTATCTCCAACAGAGAATTTTTCAGAAATATCCTTCAAAACTTCCTCTGCCAATTCCCGTTTTGGTATAATTCCGTTAAATCTGTCTGTCAATTTAACAAGTACAAAGTTTTCTTGGATTTCCACAATCTCAGTATTCACAATATTCCCTTTCTTATATTGCTCTGTAACTTCCTTCCAAGGCGATTTTTCAAGTTGCTTGATACTTCCAGAAAGTTTTTTATCAAGTTTATCAACTACTATTACTTTAAATTCTACTTCATCGCCAACTTTATATTCTTTATGTTCTTTTCTGTCCCATGAAAATTCATTTTTATGAATAAACACTTCGATTCCTTTTTCAAGTTCTACAAAAATTCCGTAATCTTGAACATTCATAACTTTTCCTTTAAACTCATTATCAAAGTCATAAGTTTCCTCAAGAACTTCCCATCTGTCATCAAGCAATGCTTTAGCACTCAAAGTAATTCTATTTTTTTCATCATTAAAGTCAACTATTTTAAATTTGATTACGTCTCCTGCCTTATATTTTGAAGACAAGTTAGTTTCTCTCTTATACGACAAGTCAGATACATGTAAAAGTCCGTCAATATCTTTTTCCAATGAAATTAATAATCCAAAGTCAAATACTTCTGTTATTGGTTTTTCGATAATATCTCCGATGTGGTATTTTTCCTTAACTGTATCCCAAGGGTTTTCTGACAATTGTTTTACACTTAACTTAACATTTTTCTTTTCATCTTCAATTTGAATAATTTCTGCAGAAAATTTGTCTCCTTCCTTATAGTTTTTAAGCTCTTTAGCTCCATTGTGCCAAGCCAACTCTGACACATGTACAAATCCAGAATTTCCATCAACAGTTACAACTAACCCAAAATCAAGCACATCCTTCACAACTGCCTC
Source organism: Leptotrichia sp. HMT-225 (assembly GCF_030644325.1). Lineage (NCBI taxonomy): Bacteria > Fusobacteriati > Fusobacteriota > Fusobacteriia > Fusobacteriales > Leptotrichiaceae > Leptotrichia > Leptotrichia sp. HMT-225. The sequence continues at coordinate 2,263,917 of NZ_CP130323.1, forward strand.
AACTACATCTCCTACATTATGGCTTGCCGCAAATGTAACCCAAGGGTCTTCTGATAATTGTTTTATGCTTAATTTCAATCTATTTTTTTCAGCATCTTTCTCAATAATTTTAGCACTTATTTCATTACCAATTTCATATTTTTCAGTCAAATTATCCACTTGATCCCAAGAAATTTCAGATATATGAATAAATCCACTAGTTGCTTCCAAGTCCAAAATAATACCAAAATCGAATACTTCCTTAATTTTACCAGTAACTACATCTCCAATATTTACTTTTTCAAAGTATTTTTCTTCTTCAATTTTTATTAAGTCACTTCTTGAAATAGTTATGTTGCTCTTATTTTTTTCTTTTATTAAAAATTTAAATTTTTGTCCTGTATAATCTTTATTTTTGTCAAATCTGGCAAGTGAAAATGGTAGAAATGCTTCATTTTTTCCAATTTTTACAGTGTATCCACCTTTAATTTTCTTAATAATTTCTCCTGTTACAATGTCGTCTACATTAAATGAGGCTAGTTCTTTTGCCTTATCCAATAAAAATTTTGAAACAATGATATTGTCTTCATCTTCTCTTAAAACTTTTACTTCAATTTTATCTCCTATTTCAAAATCTTTAACTTCACTAGCATAAATTCTTCCTTCTTTTTTTGCATTCAAATCAAGAAATCCGAAATCAAGCTCTTTTCTAGTGATTACTCCTTCCACTACATCTCCAGATTTTTTTTCTTCTGGCAAATAATCTTCCAACAATACTTCAAATTCTTTTTCGTTCATTTTGTACTCTAGAACTACTTATATTAGCTAGTTCTTTCTCCCTTCTTTATATTTTGTTTATAAAATTATTTTTCAAAAAATTTATCAATTTCAATTATTTGTCTTAATTCTTCCAATAGTTTACTTTCTTCATCAAGGTTCTCTCCATTTTCTGAAACAGCCCTAAGTTTTAATTGTTCTCCTTTTGCTGCTCCAAGAGTCATCACTCCAAATACATTTTTTCCATCAATAATTTCATTTTCTCCAATTTTTTCTATTTCCAAAGTTACTTTGTATCGTTTTGCAATATTTACAATTTGCCCTGCAGGACGTGCATGAACTCCCTGTTCATTTTTTATTTCCACAACAATTTCCTTCATAACTTTCCTTCCTGATTGTTCAAATGCTTTGTTTTACGATATTTAATATCAAAATTTAAACAATACGAATATAAACCTATGTAAATAGTATCATTTATTGCATTAAAAATCAATATTTATATAAATTTTTTATAAAATCAATATAAACAAAAAAAGAGAGACATAATTAAATGTCCCTCTGAATACTTATAAATTTCTATTTTAATTTAAAAGATTATTGGTTAATAAATCTTACGTTACTAAAGTCAACGTTTTGGAAGAATAATTCGACTCTTCTGTTGTTGTATCTTCCATCAACAGTATCGTTAGTATCAGCTGGATTTTTTTCTCCTTGTCCAGTGATTGTTCCATAAGATATTGAGTTTTTCAATCCATAGTCTCTTAACAATCTAGCAACATTTTGTGCTCTTGCTACTGATAATTTTTGGTTATAAGCATCTGATCCAGTTGAATCTGTATGTCCAACAAAATCAATTGATCCACCATCAGCGAATTGGTTAATTACACCTGCGATAGTTCTCAAGTCAGCAGCTTCGTTTTCATTAGGTACTCTACCGTCAACTTTAAATCCTCTAATTACACATTTTTTATCTTCTACTGAACAGCTAAATGGTAATGTTGCAGTATTATTAACAATTGGTGCTGGTTCTGGAGCTGGTGCAGGTACTGGAGTTGGTACAGGTACTTGCACAGTTTGAGTTATGATTTTAGGTGATCTGTCATTTTTCAATTGTCCAAATCTATATCCTACTCTAACTCCTACTGAATCAGTATAATTTCTTGTTCTATATGCATCTCCTACAGTATTAGTTCCTTTAACTTTAACGTTTGCTCTTTCATAAATAGCTTCTAATGAAACTGGTCCAAATTCAGTTCCTAATCCTGCAGCTACATATAATCCACCTTTAACATCATTATTTACATTTTTAGTTTCTTTAGCAAAATTATATCCTGCTCTTCCTAATACGTATAATGCATCATTTCCATTGTTAGTTGTGATTAAATTAAATTTACCTAAAGCATAAACTGGAACATTTCTCATTAATTTAGCATTATCATCTCTTCTTTTGATTTTACCAGAGTTAGCTGATAATTTGTATTCTGCTCCTAATCCCCACTCAAATTCACCTTGGTTGTCAACGATATATTCTAAACCAAGTGTTGGTCCATTTTTAAATCTATAGTCTTCACTAAATTCACTTGAACCTGCTTTAAATTTTCTGTAGAAATCATATCCACCTTTAACTTGGACTTCAGATGCTACAGCATTTAAAGCTAATAAAGCTGTTCCTAAAATAACTAATTTTTTCATTTCAATTCCTCCTGAATTTCATTTTGTTTTCTCTAACTTTTAAATTAGTACTGTTTTCTCCTAATCCTCTTAATAAATTATACAACATTTTAGGTAAAAAATCAATACTTTAGCTTTTACATTAAAAACATTCTTTAGCTAAAACTTTTTGTTTTACATATATATGATAACATTTTTTTAATAAAAAGTCAATAAAAAAATCATTCAATTCTTTGATTTAAGCTATATGTTTAGCACTTTTTACTATGTAAAACTCTTAGTTTTCTTGACTTACAAGTCATTTTTAAAAATTTATTTTTTTTTGATTTTTTGAGCAAAAATTACTTTAAAATCAAGCTCAAAAAAACTAAATACATCTAAATTTTTAACAAATTGTAAGTTCTTTTCTAAGTCTATTTTACTAAATAAACTATAGATTTTCTATTATTATTTTATTTTTAGTTTTTATATATTTATCATTTTATCAATAGAAATTTCTAATTTTTTCAATAATGCAATACGATTTTCTTTCAATTTTTCGTTATCAACATTAATTATTACATTATCAAAAAATCGATTAATTGTAGAGGCATTATTTAGCAATGTTTCAATATAATTTGAAAAATCTGTATTTTCAATACTTTCCAATTGATTTGCTAAATTATGCAATGTCTTTTCTTCTTCCAGTTCGAATAAAGTACTGTCAATATTTAGATTTTCATTTTTTTCATCTTTTACAATATTTTTTACACGTTTTAAAAGATTTATCAAAATTTCAAAGTTTTCAGTTTGTGATAATTTCAGAAGTTCAGATAATTTTTTATCAAGTTCCACAACATTGCTTTCAAGATTTATCTCATAGTTTATAAGATCTTTTTTATATTTTTCAGAAAGTACGTTAATTATTCTTTGTTTAAAGAACTCGGTCACATCTTTTACAACATCTTTTTCCAGCACTTTTTTATCAGCCGAAAAAATTTCATAAGCCTTTTCAATTAATTCTTTGTAGTCAAAGGATAATTTTGAATTTAATACAACTTGGATAATCCCTTGTGTAGCACGTCTTAATGCATAAGGGTCTTTAGAACTTGTTGGTTTTAATCCAACTGAAAAACATCCAATTACTGTATCCATCTTATCAGCTATTCCAGCGATAGCGCCTTCCACAGTTGTAGGTAGTTCATCTCCTTGATAACGTGGCAAGTAATGCTCAAAAATTCCAAGTGCCACATCTTTATGTTCTCCCTGCTTTTGAGCATAAACTGAACCCATAAACCCTTGTAATTTTGTAAATTCTTTTTCTCCAATTACATTTGAAACAAGATCGGCTTTTGCTAAATCCACAGTTCTTATAATATTTTCCTTCTTGTCATTCAAGTTCAATTCTGAAATCAGATATTCAGCAATTTTCTCACTTCTTTTAACTTTTTCAAAAATTGTTCCCATATCCTTTTGGAAAGTAACTTCCTTTAGTTTTTCCACATTGTCTGCAAATTTATTTTTCAAATCCTCATCAAAGAAGAATTTCGCATCAGCAAGCCTTGGCTCTACAACCTTTTCATTCCCTTTTTTTACAGTTTCAGAATATTCAGGCGCATTTCTTATAACAATAAATTTATTAGATAATTTACCGTCTTTATCTTTTACTGGAAAATATCTTTGGTGAGTTTCCAATGTAATCGTGATAATATCTTCAGGAAGCTGTAAATAATCCTTGCTAAATTCACCTTTTATTGCATAAGGATATTCTACTACATTAACTACTTCATCCAATAAATATTTATTGATTATAGCAGTATCTCCATCCTTTTCACCATTTTCCCTTATGCTTTTCAAAATTTCTTCTCTTCTTTTTTCACCATTTACAATAACAAAATTTTCAAGCAATATTTTTTCATAGTCAAGTGGATTATTAATCTCAATGTCCTGAGAAGCAAAATATCTCATTCCACGAGTTTTATTTCCACCTTTTAGACCTTCAAACTCAAAAGGCAAAATTTCTCCATTGTCAAACAAAGTTACAAACCATTTAATTGGCCTTACAAACCTAAATGTTCTGTCCGCCCATTTCATTGACTTTTCAAACTCTATTTTTTTTATCGCATTTTTCAATATTTCAGGCAAAATTTCCCTAGTATTTTTTCCTGCAATAAATTTTTCAATCGAAATATATTTCCCTTTTTCATTTTCAATAATCTTTATATCATCAACCGTAGCACCTTGCGACTTCACAAACCCTTCTCCAGCCTTCGTAAGCTGCCCATCCTTATATGCAATCTCAATCGAAGGCCCTACGCTTTTTTTATCCAAATCATCCTGTTTTTCAGCCAAATCCTTTATAATCGCAGTAACCCTTCTAGGTGTACTAAACGACTCAATCCCTGAAAACTTGATTCTTTCAGATTTTAATTCATTTTCTATTATTTTTTTTAGATCTTTTTCCGCCTGATCCACATATTGTGCAGGCAATTCTTCCAATCCTATTTCAAAAAGAAAATTCATAATTAATTCTCTCCTTTACAAATTTACATTTTTATTTCTTCTAAATATTTCTAAACAATATTTTCATTTTTAATTTTTTTTACAAATTCTGTTTCAAATTCTTCTTTTGAGTAAGTGTGTACTTTATTGAAAAAATATTTTTCAAATTTTTCTAATCCTAATTTCTCAGTTACAATTTTCATTTTTCCTAGAAATTGTCCTCCAAGTTTTTCATTGTACTTACTATTATACACCAATATATAGTCCATTTCTATTCTTGTATCTTTCAATGTCTTATTAAAAATATCATTAAATATCAAAATGCTATCATAATTTTTTTGCTGTAAATCATACCTTTTAATATTTTTACCATTTTTAAACTCAATAAATACGAATTTATCATTTTTTATAAATAAAACATCGTTTGATTTGATACCTTCACCATTTAATTTCATCATTTTACAATACTTACTTTTCAAATTATCAAAATTAATAACTTCTAATTCAGATTTAACCATGTATTCCTTATTTTCTTTATCCCAAGACGCTTTTTTCATCGTAGTTCTACATTGTTCCAAAATTTCTAAAAAATTTTCTGATATTTTGTTTATCATAGTAATTCTTCCTCGTTCATTAAATTTTCAAAAGGAATTGTTAATTGGTAAAAAATATCCTCCAAATTATTAGTCTTGTCAACTAAAATTGCTTGTTCTCCATCTAATTCACTCATATAATATTTACATTTGTCTGATATTTCATACTTTTTTGAATAAACTTGGATAGCTTTGAGAAAGTAAGGACTATGTGTTGTAAGTAAAATATGCATTCCAAATTCTTTTTGTAACAACACAATTAATTCTGCAAATTTTATTTGCCACTCAGGATGTAAATGAATTTCAGGTTCATCAAGTATGATTGTTCCATTTTCTTCTAAAGTTCCATTTTGTAATAACATTTTTATAATTGCAAAAGTTTTAAGTCCTGTTGATAAATTTTTAGCATTTATTTCTATTTCTCTATCTTTATAATAAACATCTAATTTTTTTATGATTATTTTACCACTTGCAATAGAATTTAATTTTTTATAAATTTTTTCTAATTTTTCATTTACATACATTTTTTTTACTGTATTTTCATTTCTATTGTAATAAAGTTTTGAAACTAGATGTTGTCTGTAATTTTTCTTTTTTTGTTCAAATATATTTTCTATATCATCAATTATAAAAGGATTGTCTATAAATACTGCTTCTGTTAACAAATCAAAATTATCAATATCTCCTTTCAAATTCTCAACAAATTCTCCTGCAACATCTATACCTTCTTCAATATTAAAATTTAAAATTTTATTTCGAATATTTAATTCTATATTTGCAAAACTTCCTTTTCCTATTTTTTTATTTATTATTTCTTCATTAAATTCAACTGATAGTTTTTCGTCTATAATGAAACTTATTATTTGTGTATCAATTATATTTAATATAGTATATATACTGGCAATTAATTCTTCTATTCTTTCATTACCTATAAAATAATTATTTTCTTTAAATTTTTTTGTTATATAGCTTTTTATATTTTCTTCATTTCTATAATAAATACTATAATTTTGAATAATGTCTGTTGCCATATCTAAAGTTTTTTTCTTTACATTATCTGATTTGTCTAAATTTCTAATATAACTATAAATCTGTTCATTTACAAAATCAATTCTTTCTTTTTCAATTTGTTCATAAACCTTATAGAAACTATTAAAAACACTCCACAAAACTTTTCCAACTGTGCTTTTTCCAGTATTATTTTCTCCTGCAATTACTGTTATACCATTAATTTCTACTTCAGCATTTTTCAATTTACCAATATTATTTATTGTTAATTTCAATTATTTCCTTTCCTCTCTTTTTATAAATCATAAAAATTTCCCCCTCTTCTATATTTTTACTTATTCAACAACGGGAATCCTAATCTCTCCCTTGCCTCCACAAATTTCTCTGCACACTTCTTAGCCAAATCCCTGATTCTTAAAATGTAGGACATTCTTTCTGTTGTACTGATTGCACCTCTTGCGTCAAGGTTATTAAATGTGTGTGAACATTTTAGAACGTATTCGTAGGCTGGGAATACTAAGTCGTTGTTTAGGCAATTTTGAGCTTCCTTTTCGTACATATCAAAAAGTTGGAAGTGCATTGGAACGTCTGCCACTTCAAAGCTGTATTTTGATAATTCGTATTCAAACTGGAATCTTCTTTCTCCATATTTTACGCCTTTTGTCCATTCCAAATCTTTTACATCGTCCTTATTTTGCAAATAAAGTGCAATTCTTTCAAGTCCGTAAGTTATTTCTGATGGAACTATGTCAACTTCCAGTCCTCCAACTTGCTGGAAGTATGTAAACTGTGTAATTTCCATTCCATCCAGCCAAACTTCCCATCCTAATCCCCACGCTCCAAGTGTAGGACTTTCCCAGTTGTCTTCCACAAATCTTATGTCGTGTTCTTTAGGATTAATTCCTAATGCCACTAAACTTTCTAAATAAAGTTCCTGAATATTTTCTGGCGATGGTTTCATAATTACCTGAAACTGATGATGCTGGTACACTCTGTTGGGATTTTCACCATATCTTCCATCTTTTGGACGACGTGATGGCTCAACATAGGCAACATTCCAAGGCTCAGGACCTAACGACATTAAAAAAGTGTCTGGATTAAACGTTCCCGCACCTGTTTCAATATCATACGGATTTGATATTATACACCCTTTATCTCCCCAGAACTTTTGAAGAGTTAATATAATTTCCTGAAAAGTCATTTATCTCTATCCTTTCTCTATTTTTTATATTTTTCTATCTAAAATATCTTTAATAAATTAAATCTATAAATAACATAACAACTTTATATTTATCAAATTTATTAAATATTTTTCTTTTTCATATTTAATTAAATTATCTTGTGTAACTAAACTAAAACTGTCGTGATTTTTTTTGAATGAAATTGACTGTCCGAGCTTTTTAAAAATTTTTAAATCATAATCAATTTAAGAGTTGATAATAATTTTTATTAAAAAGCGAGTTTCAATTTCATTTCAAAAAAATGCTTAGACAAGCCGGGTTTGCAAAAGGGATGGCGACTGTTCCCCTTTGCTTTATAAAAAAGAAAAAACATATAAATTACATAAAAAAGTATTGTTAATCAATAAAGTTTAATTTAGATATTCGTAACTACTTTTTACTATTTTTCAAATATTTTCTCGCTAAATAATCAATTACAATAATATAAATACCAATATGCACATACATATCTGCTACATTGAATACGAAAGCCCAGATGCCTCGAAAATCTATCATGTCAATTACGTATCCACGAAGAATTCTGTCAATCATATTTCCCATAGCTCCAGCGGCAATTACTGCTACTCCTATTTTTGTCCATTTGCTATAGTTTTTAAAGTTTTTGTACTCTACAGCGATCACGTATATAATCAGAACTGCACTTGCTATTGTAAATAAATTGATTTTTCCTTGCAATAGACCGAAAACTCCGCCGTGATTTTCAACATAAGTCAAGTGAAAGAATTTATCTATTATTGGTATAGAAAAACCTTGTACTCCACCTGACACATTCAACATTAACTGCTTTGTAATCTGATCTAATCCAGCTAAAACCAAAATAATAATTATATAAGGCATTCTTTTCTCCTCACATTTTTTATTAACACATATTTGTAAAAAACGAACTAAATAAGTTATTTTTATTTAGCTGTATTTAGTCCTATTTTACAAAATAAATTTTATGTTACATTTTTTCCAGAACGCTTGCACATCTTGGGCATACATCTGGATGATTGTGATTATGTCCAACTTCTTCGTCGTATTTCCAGCATCTTTCACATTTTTCTCCAGAGGCTTTTTCTACAGCGATGTTAATTCCTTCGATTTCGCTTTCTGCTAAATTATCATTTACAAATTTAACTTGAGATACGATAAACAAGTCAGAAACTTCATTTTCTGTATAATCTTTTATAAATGAATATTCATCATTGGCAATATTTAAAATAACTCTCGCATCAAGAGAATGTCCTATTAATCCAGTTTGTCTTTCTGCTTCCAGCTTTTTGTTTACTTCTCTTCTTAGACGTGCGATTTTATCCCATTTTTCTGCCAATTCTTCGTTTAAGTATTCAGGATTTGCTTCAATCCATTTAGATAAATGTACACTTTCTTCTTCTTTTAATGCTTCTGGAATTCTTTCCCAAATTTCATCAGCTGTGAATGATAATACTGGGGAAATTATTCTTACCAACACTTTCAGAACTTCTGTCAATACAGTCTGTGTGCTTCTTCTTTCAATTGAAGTTGTTCCTTCGCAGTAAAGTCTATCTTTTACTATGTCCAGATAGAATGAAGACATTTCCATTGAGCAGAAATATGTAATTTCCTGGAATAGACTGTAAAATTCGTATTTATCATAAAATTCTGTTGTTTTAGCCTTCAATTCTTCCAGTTTGTGCATTGCCCACTTGTCAATTTCAAACATATCATTGTAGTCAACTTTATCATTTGCATAATCAAAATCATTTAAGTTACCCATCAAAAATCTGGCTGTATTTCTGATTCTTCTATAAGCGTCAGACATTTGCTGTAAAATATTTTCTGAAATTCTAACATCTTCTCTGTAATCTACTGAAGATACCCACAGTCTTAAAATATCTGCTCCATATTTTTCTGTAATATCTTTTGGAAGTATTGTGTTTCCTAAAGATTTAGACATTTTTCTTCCTTGCCCATCCATTGTGAATCCGTGAGTTAGGATTCTCTTATAAGGTGCATCTTTTGTACTTGCAATTGATGTCAACAATGAAGATTGGAACCAACCTCTATGCTGGTCACTTCCTTCAAGGTACAAGTCTGCTGGTCTTGGCAAGTTTCTTGGCACTAGCACACTTCTATGTGAAACTCCTGAGTCAAACCAGACATCCATTATACTTCTTTCTTTTCTAATATCCACATCTTTCAAGTTATATTTTTCTAAAAGTTCATCCCCAATAATTTCTTTGGCTTCATATTTCCACCAAATGTCAGTTCCTTCGTTTTTTACCATTTCAATTACTCTGTCCATAATTTCCGGCTCATAAATAACTTCATCAGTCGCTCTATTGTAGAACAATGGTATTGGTACTCCCCATACTCTTTGTCTTGAAATAGTCCAGTCTGGACGAGTTTCTAACATTGAACCAATTCTATTTTTACCCCAAGATGGTACAAATTCCACATCGTCTAGTGCTTTTATCGCATTTTCCCTAATATCGCTTTCATCAACACTAATGAACCATTGCTCAGTCGCTCTGAAAATTACAGGTTTTTTACTTCTCCAGTCATGCGGATACGAGTGAACAAATTTACTGTGATGCAGTAAATGTCCACTTTCTGTCAAGTCCTGCACAATTACATTGCTTGCTTTTGCATAAAACATTCCTTCGTATTTTCCAGCTTCCTTTGTCATATGCCCTCTGTCATCAACTGGCGACAATACTCCAAGTTCGTATTTTCGTGAATAATTGTAATCGTCCGCCCCATGTCCAGGTGCCGAGTGTACTGCTCCAGTCCCTGCATCAGCCGTAACATAATCTCCAAGCATTACTAACCCTTCTCTATCCAAGAACGGATGTCTATAATGAGTTTTCTCAAGTTCAGTTCCTTTAAATTCCTTCAATAATTCATAAGAAATTCCAAGTGTGTTAAATACAGTTTCAGCTAGTTCTTTTGCTAAAACTAAATTCCCTTTTTCTGTTTTGTATAATCCGTAGTCAAATTCAGGATGTAAAAATACTCCCAAGTTTGCAGGCAATGTCCAAGGCGTTGTTGTCCAAATAAGAATACTTGCCTCTTCCACTCCTAATTTATCCAATAAATCCTGTGTCCCTTCAAATTTTACATAAATTGAATGAGATTCTACATCCTTGTACTCAATTTCCGCTTCAGCCAAAGCTGTTTCAGTAGTAGGCGACCAGTAAACTGGTTTTAGCCCTTTATAAACATAACCATTTTCGTAAATTTCCTTAAATACTTTTAACTGTTCCGCTTCATATTCAGGCATTAAAGTAATATAAGGATTATCCCAGTTTCCTAAAATTCCAAGCCTTTTAAATCCTTCTTTTTGTTTTTCTACCCATTTTAAAGCATATTTTTTACATTCCTGCCTAATTTGCAGTGGAGTCATATTTTTTGCCTTTTCTCCAAGTTCTTCCATTATTTTCCATTCGATAGGAAGACCATGTGTATCCCATCCTGGAATATATGGTGCGTTATATCCTCTAAGCCTTTTATATTTTAAGATAATATCCTTTAATATTTTATTTAACGCATGCCCAATGTGAATATCTCCATTTGCATACGGAGGACCATCGTGCAGCACAAAAAATGGTGCCCCTTCATTCAATGATTTTTCATAAATTTCAGCTTTTTTCCAGTCCCTTAATGTTAAAGGTTCTTTTTGAGCCAGATTAGCTTTCATTTTAAAGCTCGTCTTTGGTAAATTCAGCGTTTTTGCATAATCAACTTTTTCTTCCATGTTATTGTTTTCTGACATTTCTCCTCCTATATTTTAAAGTATACTCGAACTTTTTAATATCTAACCTAAAATACTAAATATTACTAAGATTTTAATAAAATATACATAGTTTTTAAGGTTGATTTCAAAATAATTTTGCTATGCTCAAGTATATATTTAAAAATCGAAACAAGGAATGATAGACTTATTCATTTCACCTGTTCCGAAATTTTATATTTTCAATTCTAAATTTTAATTCAAATTTTTTATATTTTTATTTAATGTATCATTCCACTTCCAACAAAAGTTAAAACCCCTAAAATTATCGCATACACTACAGAATATTTAATAGTGAATTTCAACATATCTCCTTCTTTTCCAACTAATCCAACTGTCGAAGCTGCAATCGCTATATTTTGAGGTGAAATCATCTTACCACCTGTAGCTCCCGCAGTATTTGCAGCGATAAATAATTCTTTTAATACATCACTACCTGGTTTTAGTCCATTAGCAACACTTGCCTGCAAATCTCCGAATAACAAGTTAGACGACAAATCACTTCCTGTAACAAATGTTCCAATTGTTCCTAAGAATGGCGAGATTAAAGGAAATCCTTTACCAGTAAGGCTTACGAATCCATCTGCAATGCTTTGAATCATTCCACTATGCTTCATAACTACTGATAAAGCAACAATTCCCATAATTACCACAAGTGATGGTATTTTATGAACTGTTGTGTGCCATAGAACTTCTCCCATATCTTTAATTTTAGCTCTTTGGATAAATCCTGCGATAACTGTTGCTACAAATAATGGTGCAGCTGGTGCTAAAATCCATTTGAATGTTACTGACGGGTCTGCTCCATTTTCGTTGAACCATTTAGCCTGATTTCCTAAAGCAAAGTTAAATTTAGTTGTTGTAGGTTCTAGTAAAGAATGAATGTGTTCCACAACTGGACTTGTTCCGATTATTAATATTATCATTAATATGTATGGTAACCATGCCAAAAATGCTTCCTTACCTGTAACTGGCTCTTTTTCAAATCCTTCTTCTTCCTTAATAAAGAATTTAATTGCAAGAATCATTAAAACCATTGCAAGCAAACTTGATAAGATTGTTGTTAATTCAGCTCCCATTGTCCCAGCTATAATCGGTTGAATCAAATATCCCAAAACTGAAGCTATGATTACTGCCAAAATTCCTTTTCCAAAAGCTGGATTTTTCCCTTCTTCTATTTCCTTGTTAGCCATTTGAACAATGATAAATGGTATAATACATGTTAATAGTAACAGTAACAATGATGTGAACAATGCTGTCTGAGTAGGATTTAGACCTAATTTTGAAACCATTGTTGTAACTGGCAGTCCAACTGTACCAAATGCTGTCGGTGTAGAGTTAGCAATCAGACAAATTAATGCCGCATTTAATGGATTAAATCCAAGTGAAACCATTATTGCTGCTGGAATTGCAACTGCTGTTCCATATCCTGCAATACCTTCTATAAATCCACCAAATCCCCAAGCAAGTATTAATGCCTGTGCTCTTTTATCTGATGAAATGTTTCCTAACATTTTCTTAACTGTTTCAATCTTTCCAGTTTTCACAGATAAATCATAAGCAAATAACGCAGCTATTACTACAAATCCAATTGGCATCCACGCCACCGAAAATCCTTCAAATATTGAAGCAATAATTCCCGGTATTGGCATATTCCATTTCTTTACAACAAATGTTAAAATAATAGCCACCGCTAAACTTGTATAAGCACTAAACATAGCCGATTTTTTCAATACAGCCAACAATACCAAAAATAAAATTATTGGTATCAATCCCACAAAAAATGGTATTAAACCTGCTAAAAATTCCATTTCTTCCTAACCTTCTTTCTATAATTTTCTTAAAACAATTAACATCTTATACTATATCTTATCAAATTTTTTAAAAAAGTACAAATTTTTTTCTAAACAAGCTATTTTTATACAGCCCTTTATATTTTACAGTCCTTTTCTCGTAAGTCCCACTCTTCCTCTTTCCTTATCCAACGACAATATCTTAACTTTTATAATTTGTCCCACAGAAAGTTCCTTTGTAGCGTCTGAAACAAATTTTTCTGCTATTTCAGAAATATGAATCAATGCATCATTTTTTAACCCTATGTCAACAAATGCTCCAAATTTTGCTACATTTCTTACAGTTCCTTCCAGAACCATCCCTTCTGTCAAGTCATCCATGTTTAAAACATCTGAACGTAAAAGCGGTTTTTCAAATTCATCACGGGGATCACGTCTATCCTTTAACAGCGCTTCATATACATCCTTCGCAGTTTCCCTTCCAAAATCATTTTCTTTAATAATTTTTTCCAAATCTATTTTCTGCAATTTTTGTCTTACAACATCCAAATCTTCTTTTAAATCCTCAACTTTACAACCAGCTTCCTTCAAGATAATTTCTGCGATGTGATATGATTCTGGATGGATAATCGTATTATCAAGCGGATTTTTACTATCAGGCACAACCACAAATCCTGCCATCTGCTCAAATGCCTTATCTCCCAGCCCTTTTACTTTTTTAAGCTGTTTTCTGTCCTTAAAATCACCATTTTCGTGCCTATAATCCACAAGATTTTTTGCCACATTCTTCTTAATTCCAGAAACAAAACTTAGTAATGCCCACGAAGCTGTATTAATATTGACTCCTACGTTATTTACTACATGCTCAATTGTCTGTTCCAAAGTTTCATTTAACTTTTTCTGATTTACATCATGCTGATACATTCCCACTCCAATTGATTTTGGATCAATTTTTACAAGTTCTGCCATTGGATCCTGAATTCTTCTTGCAATAGAAATGGCTCCTCTTGCCGTAACATCCAAATCAGGAAACTCCTCAATAGCAATTTTGGAAGCAGAATAAATTGAAGCCCCAGCCTCATTTGCAATCAGATATGAAACTTTTTTCTTAGAATCCTTTATTACATCGGCAACAAAAGCCTCCGTTTCCCTCGAAGCTGTTCCATTTCCAATTGCGATAATATCCACATCATATTTTGCTATATAGTCCAATATTTTTTTCTTTGCAGCAGCAAGCTGTCTTTCGTTATGTACTCCATCTACAAGAAAAAGTACGTCATTTGTTTCGTAAAATCCATATTTATTAATAATTACCATCTTGCAGCCTGTTCTATATCCTGGATCCAATCCCATAAGTGTTTTTTTCGATAAAGGCGGTTGTAACAATAGTTTTTCCAGATTTTCAGAAAAAATGTTGATTGCTTCTTCTTCCGCTTTTTCTGTATAAATATTTCTCACTTCATTCTTTATGGATGGATAAGCCAGTCTGTCCAGCGAATCTTTTATAACTTCCTTAAAAAATTCTGTTAAATTTTTATTTTCAAAAGTATTCAGAATAAAGTTTGTTATAACTTCTTCTGTTTTTTCATCAATATCAATGTCAACTTTCAGTATTTTTTCCTTTTCTCCACGATTTAACGCAAGAATCCTATTTGAAGCACTTCTCCCAATTTGCTCCGAATATTCATAATAATCCTGATAAACACCTTTTTCATCATTTTCTTTATTTTTCTCAATAACTTTAGAAGTCAAAATACCAAATTTTGCAATTCTATCCCTTAAAAATTCTCTGATTTTAATATTTTCCGAAATATCCTGAGCAATTATCAAATGCACTCCTTCAATTGCAGCCTTAACATCCGCCACTTCTTCCGTAACATATTTCTCAGCTTCTTTCTCCAGTTGCTCCATTGTAGTCCCTTTGGCTAATGCAAACTCTGAAAGAGGCTCCAACCCTTGATCTTTTGCAATATCCGCTTTTGTTTTTTTCTTTTTCTTATAAGGTAGGTACAGATCTTCCACTTCCTGCAGTTTCATGGCATTTACAATACTTTTATGCAATTCCTCAGTTAGTTTTCCTTGCTCCTCAATCAACCTTATAACTTCCTCTTTCCTCTTTTCCAGATTCCTGTAATACGTAATTTTCTCAATTACATCCCGAATCTGCTCCTCATCCAGATTCCCCGTAACTTCCTTCCGATACCTAGCAATAAACGGTACAGTCGCCCCTTCATCAAAAAGTTTTATCGTATTTTCCACTTGCGGCACTTTAAAGTTCAGTTCTTTTGCCACACTAGCTACAATATCCAATGTCTTTCCTCCATTTACAGTTTGATTTTTTTATTTGAATTTATCAAAATCTATTTTAGCATAATTTATAAAAAATAACCAGTTGAATAATTTTATTCAATCTATTTTCTAAAAAAATTTCAAAAAAATCGCAAAAAAAAAACAGTATTGACTTACTGTAAATTCTATTATATAATTTTATTAATCAAGAAGTAGAATAAAAAATTTGCTATTTTGAAAACAAATAAAAAGGAGAATTTGTCATGAAGAAAAATTTAAAAAAATTATGTTTGTTGATAGCAGTATTAACAATGGGAGCAGTAACTTATGCAAATGAAAGTATTATTGCTGAAAATAATACACAAAGCATTCAGCAAGACGAAGAATTTCCAGGTGGATTAGCAAAAGGAATAGATCAAAAATTTACTACAGATGGAAAGTTGCATGCAGAAAAATTTTTGAATAAATTATTTAATTATACAGATACATCAGACAATTTCAAAATTCAAAAAGATAGTAAAGGATACTTTGTAACACAGTACATTGATGAATCAGAAGAAAAAGATGGTTCTGGACCAACAAAAGAGGAAAAGCTTAGGCTAAAATTAGTAAAAAATGTTTTTCTTACAGAAGTAGATGGTGATGGTTTAACTTATGCTTATGATACAAAACTTAAAAAGGTCGTGCTTATAAATCCAGCCAACAACTATAGAATAATGTTCATAGTTGATTAAAAATCTGATTTTGAGATTTTATTCAGAACTTTATAACTTATATTTATTAAAAATAGTGAGAAAATTGACCTTTTCGCAAATTTATTTGTCTATTGCGGTTAGTTTTCTCTTTTTTTATTCCTTTGATTATCTATAAATTTTAGAGTTATTTGAAATATATTTTTAACAGTATAAATTTTACCGTTATTAAAAATGATAAAAAATTACTTGACATTTTAAAAAAGTTAGTATATAATTATATTAAAATAAAACAGAAAATTATTTACTATAAAAATAAATCAAGAAGGAGAATTTATCATGAAAAAGAATTTAAAAAAATTATGTGTTCTAATGGCAATGTTGGCAATAAGTGCTGTATCTTATGCAAATGAAAGTGTTATTACTGAAAATAATACACAAAGCATTCAGCAAGACGAAGAATCTCTAGGCGGATTAGCAAAAGGATTCGATCAGCAATTTACTACAGATGGAAAATTGCATCCAGAAAAGCTTTTGAACAAGAGATTTGGCTATCCAGATTCATCAGACGGTTTTAAAATTCAGAAAGACAGCAAAGGATATTTTTTAATACACTATGTTACTGAAGGTCTCTATTCTGATAATTTCAACACTCAGAAAGACTACAAATATTCTGATATACCTGACGATAAAACGATAGTAAAAGAGGAAAAAATCAGATTAAAATTGGAAAAGAATGTATTTCTTAGAGCCCTTGGTGATAATAATAATGATTACGCCTATGCCTATGATACAAAACTTAAAAAAGTGGTAATTATAAATCCATACAACAATTATAAAATAGTATATCCTGTTAATTAATTACAATTTAACTTTTTTGAATTTTTCAATTTTTAAACATAAAATAATAATAAATACACGAAAATCAAATTTTTCTGTGTTATATTACTATAGAAAGAATAATAAAAAGGAGAATAAAAATGAAAAATTTAAAAGTAATTGTAACTACTCTTATAATTGGTATATCTGTTATAGGAATGAGTGCAAGTTTTAGTTTCAGAAAAAATAGAAACAAAAATAAAACTAATACTTCAAAACCTGCACCAACTGTAGGAATGGCAAACCCTGCTTCCGTTTATTGTGAAAAACAAGGTGGAAAATCTATTATTGTGAAAGGTAGCAAAGGTGAATATGGAGTTTGTCAATTAAAAGATGGAACAACTATTGAAGAATGGGAATATTACAGACAAAATAATACTCCACAAAGCTTTGAAGCTGAAATAATAACAGGATCACCAAATCCTGCTTCAAAATTTTGTGTAGATAAAGGCGGAAGTTCTGTTACTATTAAAGACAGAAAAGGTAAACAAAAAAATGTGTGTAAATTTAAAAATGGTACACAAATTGACGAATGGGATTATTACAGACAAAATAACTAATAACCTTAAACTCTATAATACTATTTATAAAGATGGCAAATTTTTTAATTTGTCATTTTTTATTACCTATTATTTTTAAAAAAATATCAAAATTTAAAATAAATATGAAAAAATTGATATAAAAAATACTTATATTTAAAAGTTTTTTCTAATTTTATATGCTATAATTATCACGAATGAAAAATTAATTTTAAACAAATAAAATACAAAGGAGATATAAATATGAAGAAAACCTTATTATTAATTAGTCTTATCACAGTATTATCAAGCTGTGGTGGGAGCGGAGGAGGTGGAGGCGGTTCTTCTCAAACATCAGGAACTACTCCAATAGCACCTACTTCAGAAAATACAAATACTGGTTCTGGAAATATAAATGCCAATGCTGGGAATGTAAATATTGGCTCTGGAAATACAGGCGAAATAAACAATGCAAACAATAATACACAGTCAGTGCAACCACAAAATGCTGGTTCTAATACAATGCCTCAGATACCATCAGTAGACAATCGTTTTACTAAACCTGTTGATTCAAGAGAAATTACAGGACAAGGAGTTAAGGTAGGTGTTTTGGATAGTGATTTTTTGAGTGGTAATAATGCACAAACAAAAAATTTCCATTCAAAGATAATTAATAGTTTTGAAATAGGAGATACTTTCAATACGGTAATCGAAGATGAATTTGGTGACAGAATGACTATACTTCCAAAAAATAATACAAAATCCACTGATAAAAGTGATCACGGTCTTATTGTAGCAACTATTTTAGCTGGAAATAACGGAAAAGGAGCAAAAAAATCAGAAGTATATGGAGCAAGTATTTCAAACGGTCCAGCATACCAAGTTGATATAGAATATTATAGACAAATGTATAATAATGGTGTAAGGATATACAATCAGTCATTGGGCCACGAAAATGTTCAATTTGATAAACCTCAAGGAATTTATATAGAACCCCATAGAGCTCATGAATTTGACTATAAAAAACAATTTCAGCAAACAGTTTATATTCCTGATGGAAATTACTCTGAGGAACAACTAAAAAATAAAGCAGATGAAATTATAAAATTTTATGAAGAAGCAATAGAAAATGGATCATTGTTTGTATGGGCTGCAGGTAATAAGCCACTTTATGGTGTAGATTTTGAGGCAGGATTACCATATTATAACAGAAAACTTCAAAAAGGATGGATAGCAGTAGTAGGAGTAAAAGTTAAACCAGATGGAACAATAACTGACTACCCTAACAGGTTGGCACACGCAGGAGGAGCTGCTTACTGGTCTATTGCAGCAAATGGTGATTGCGAACTTTCTGAATGCCGTAAACATGGTTCCTCTTTTGCTGCACCTAAAGTAACAGCAACTGCAGCAAAATTAAAAGAAAAATTCCCTTGGATGACAGGGCATGAAATACAGCAAACAATCCTTACTACTGCAGATAGAATATACGATTTAATGACTGAAGATGGTAAACTTAGTTTAAATTTTGGTTGGGGATTACTTAATGAAACAAAAGCTTTAAAAGGGCCTTCTGAGTTTAATAACATACTTATTGTTGGCGAAAGAGCTTCAGCTGCAGGATTAAAAGGACAATTTAATGCTAATATCGGAAATTCCAGGACATCAATTTTTGAAAATGATATTACAGGTGATGCAGGATTAAAAAAATCTGGTAATGGAACATTGATATTAACAGGGAATAATAGCTATGCTGGAAATACTACTATAGATGAAGGAAAATTAGAAATATATGGAAATAATGCCTCTAATATAACAATAAACCAGCAAGGAACATTGGTAACTTATCCAACAGCTATAATAAATGAACAGAAAAATGTT
The DNA here is from genome assembly GCF_030644325.1 of Leptotrichia sp. HMT-225. NCBI lineage: Bacteria > Fusobacteriati > Fusobacteriota > Fusobacteriia > Fusobacteriales > Leptotrichiaceae > Leptotrichia > Leptotrichia sp. HMT-225. Next base: position 2,283,470 of record NZ_CP130323.1, read on the forward strand.
TATAATAATGGTGGAACTTTGGAAAATAGAGGTTCAGGAGCTGTCATAACTGGAGATTACACTGCAACTGCTGGTTCTGTAACAAAAGCAGAAATTGGTTCTAAACTTATAGTTAATGGAACAGTGAATTTAAATGGAGAAAGTGCTACATTACAAACTTTAAGCAACGGAAGATACATTACAGCAAAACCATTATCAACGACTGTAATTGAAGCAGGAAAAGGAATTGAAGGAAATTTTGCAAATGTTGAAACAACTGAATTGGTAAATGGTTCAACTGAAGTTAAAGGAAACCAATTGAATGTTAATTTAAGTAGAAAAAATGTATTAGACTATGTAGAAAAAATATCAGAATCTGATGAAATGCAAAAAAACACTGCACAAAACATGGAAACTGCCTTCCAAAAATTAGATCAAAATATAGAAAATGGTACTGCTGGAAATGTCGCTCAGTTTGAAAGAAAAGCTGCTACTCTACAAGCTCTTACTTCTTCTAACAGAGCTGCTGTTTTAGATAGCTTATCTGGACAAATTTATGCTTCTGCACAAGCTCTTACTTTCCAACATTCACAAACTGTAAATAAGGACTTGTCAAATAGATTAGTTATGCTTGGTACTCTTGACAATGTTGGAGATAATTTTGGACTATGGATTTCTGGATTGGGAGCTAATGGTACATTAAAACAAGATGGATACGGTAAAGGAGATACTAAAGTCGTTGGTGGACAAGTTGGAGTTGATAAGCAATTTGGTGAAAACTTGATTTTAGGTACTGCATTGTCTTATTCAAAAGCTAACGTTAAATTTAACAGATATGGTGGTAAATCTGATGCTAATAACTTTGGAGTTTCACTATATGGAAGATTAGGAAACAAAAATATTCCATTCTACCTGCAAGGACGTTTTGGAATTGGATTTGTTGATAGTGATGTTGAAAGAGATATTATTTTAAGCACTAATGACTACACAAGAGCTAAAATTAACCATAATGATAAAGTTTATTCTGGATATTTAGAAACAGGATATGATATTAAAAATGGTAATGGAGACTTTGTTGTAACACCATTTGTGGGACTAACTCACGATACAGTTGTAAGAGGATCATTCTCAGAAGAAAAGAGTCAATTTGGATTGACTGCTGACAAGAAAAATTATAACCAGACAGCTGCATTACTTGGAGTTAGAATTGGAAAAGCTGTAAACTGGAATAGTGAAAGCAAGACTACATTCCAAGGTTATGTAACACATCAAAGAGCTTTTAATGATCAGGATTTAAGTTTTGATGCAAGATATACAGGACTACCAGGAGCAACATTCAAGGTAAAAGGAATAGGACTTGCTAAAAATAGAACTTGGGTGGGAGTTGGAGCATTGACTGAAGTAAATTCTAAATTTGGATGGTATGTAAACTATGATGATTCAATTGATAGTGGAAAAGGTAAAGGAAATAACAATGTGTTTACAACAGGACTTAGATTTAATTTTTAAATTAATTTAAGCAAAATAAAAAGGACTGACTTAGAAATAGGTACAGTCCTTATTTTATTACTATTTTACAAGATTACAAGAAATATCTTTACCATCTCGATTAAGTAATGCTTCATTTCCTTTTATATGAATTTCAATTTCCCCATTACTATATCTCGAACCACTCGCAGATATAACTTGATCTAATTGAAATTTAGTATTTGATACAACATCTACCAGCTGAACTTTATCATTTGTAATATAGTTTACAACATATTGCTTCTTACCACAATTAAATTTTTGTGAAACAATAGCTTTTTTTCTATAGCTTATTACTGGATTTTTTCTTTTTATCCGTTTATGTTTATTTGCCGCAATTCCATTTAGTGAACACCCCAACAATAGTATTCCTATAGCTATTATTGTTAATTTTTTAGTCAATTTCATAAATTCCTACTTTCTCCTTATGCATTATGAACTCTCACACCATATTTAAAATATTTTCTCCAATAAGGACTTTTTAATGAAGACATTACAACTCCTTTTGAAGATGAAGCATTTATAAATAATGAATTCCCAACGTAAACAGCTGTATGGCTCGTTCTGTTATCTGGTGTAAAATAAACAATATCTCCTGATTTTAAATTTTTAGCTGAAACTCTTGTCCCTTGCTTTATCTGCTGTTGCGAAACTCTAGGAAGTTCCTTATTAAAAGCTTCACGGTAAACTCTACGTGTTAAGGCTGAACAGTCAATTCCACTTTTCGAATCTCCTCCTAAAGCATATTTTGTCCCTCTCCATTTGCTGTATGAAGTCAAAAGTTTTCTTTCTACAGCCGCTTTTTTTCTCTCTTGAGTTGAACCTGAAGCCATGGCCTTAGCATGTCTTTGTCTTAATTCTGTCATTTTTATTTCAATAAGTTCGCTTTTATTATTTGAAGAAATACCATAAATTCCAGTATTGCTTCCACTGTGACTTTTTCTATTCTTTACAGGTTTGTGAGAAGTTTTTGATTTGTCAACTTTTTTAGTTTTTGATGTTTTTGCATGTAGATTTGAACCTACAAAAGCTGATAACATACATACTGCTGTTAAAAACTTGTTTTTTCTCATATATTTTTTATTCCTTTCAAAATTAATTTTCAATTGTAATATTTTCTGTGTATCAATTGTAACATTAATTTTAAGAAAAGTAAATTAACTAAAAATAAAATATAATTTAATTTTGAAAAAACAAGAAAATTTTTATAAATTATAATTTTTCAAAAGTCAAAGTCTTGCCTCTATTTGTTGTTAATACTAAAGTTGTTTTGTTTACTAATTCAATTTTTTTAGCATTTTGTAGAAGTTCTAGATATTGTTTTTCAGTTTTCATTAGACTGTCAGAACCAGCCATTTCTGTACTTCCAACAGTTCCTATTGTGATATTTCCCGCTGTTATTATATAATCAGAAAAATAACTGTTAATTCCTGAATTACCATTTATTTTATTTCCTGAAAACGAAATTGTAATTCCAGCATTTCTTACTTCTTTTCCGTTCATATTAACAAGTTTCCAATCTGTTCCAGATAGTTCTTTAGTCAAACGTGATAAAAAATTTTCATCTGATTGATCATTTGAATTTGAGCTTTTATTAAAATTCAAAGTATCTCCGTTACTATTTCTCAGAGTTAATGTTCCTTTATTATAATCTATTTTTGGAGAAGATTGTAAAATATCCAAAAATGCCATTTCAAAATTCATTAATTCTTCAGAACCACCCATTAATGTTGTACTTATATCAGTTGATAAAGTAGTGTTGTTTCTAACTCGATAAGTTCCATTGTATCTGTTTATTCCTGAAAATCCACTTATCTTATTTCCTGAAAAACTAACTGTGATTTTAGTATTTCTTGGAATCTCTAAATTTACTCCGTTTTGTCTAATTCTTGATAATTGCCACGAAGAACCATTTAAATTGACAGTCTGAGCTGCACTTAATATAAAACAATTAACCAAAAACATCGAAAAAATTCCAATTAAAATAAATATTTTTTTCATTTTAAATACCTCTTTTCATTTTTGTTAATTGAATAGTATCACACTTTTATTAAAGAAAAATGAGAAAATTTAAAAATTTATATACACTTTTAAAGAATTTTGATAAAATTAATTTAGAAAAACTTGAAAGGAAACCAGTATTATGAAACAATATATAGTTGATGCTTTTACAGACAAAGTTTTTTCAGGGAATCCAGCCGCAATCTGTATTCTAGACGAATGGCTTTCTGACGACACTATGCTTTTAATAGCAAGGGAGAACAATTTGTCCGAAACAGCCTTTGCAGTAAAAGGAGAAGGAAATCATTATAAATTACGCTGGTTTACGTCAGGCGGAGAAATTGACTTATGTGGACATGCCACACTTGCTTGTGCTTTTGTAATTATGAATTATTATGAAAAAAATTTAAAAACTGTAATTTTTGATACATTGAGCGGAAAATTGACTGTAAATAGAAAAAATGGAGATTTATACGAGCTTGATTTTCCTGCTTATGATTTGAAAAAAGTTGAAATAACTGATAAAATGATTGAATTGATTGGGAAAAAACCAGCTGAAGCATATTTAGGACGAGATTTAATGTGCATCTTTGACGATGAAGAGTTTATTTTCAGTGCAGATTTAGATTCGGAAAAAATTAAAAAACTTGATGGATTATTACTGCATATTACTGCTCAACATAGTAATTATTCTTTAAATTTTAAAATAAAAAATACAACTGATAAAATAGACTGTATTTCTCGTTCCTTTGCTCCAAAATTAAATGTTTACGAAGATCCTGTCTGCGGCTCTGGGCACTGCCATATTGCTCCTTACTGGATGGCAAAACTGCAAAAGGAAAATTTAATCGCTTATCAGGCTTCAGAACGAAGCGGAACACTTTATTGTACTCTAGCAGATAATGGAAGAATAAAAATGAGTGGAAAAGCAGCTTTATTTGCAATTTCAGAAATTTTCATATAGCAAAATGTTTTTAAACCTATATTCATAAATTCCGATAAATTACTTAAACCTTAAATTTTATAATTTTTTACTATTCTATTTAAATCAAATTTTACTTATAAAATAAAAGAGGGGAAAAATTCTCTCCTCAAAGCATTTTTTTATCAGAATTCAATAATTTCTACAATCTCTTTTCCAAAATAAAAATTGATACAAACACTAATATAAAACCAACTATTTCAATAAAAGAAAATTTTAAACCAAAAATAGCAACTGATAATATCGCTGCAAGTACAGGCTCAAAAGCAGTTAAAATTCCTGCAAGGGAAGAGGAAATATAATTTAGGCTTGCAATGTAAATTAAATAGGCTATGGAAGTTCCTAAAATTACAACGATTATTACCTGAATCATTGATTTTGCATTTACATTTCCTTCAATTTTCCAAATAGGGTGAATAACATTTGAAATTATGCTACCTATTATCATTCCCCATCCAACTACTGTAATACTTCCATATTTTTTCAAAAGTTTTTTTGGATATGTTGAATAAAAAGCTATCATAATTGCTGAAATTACTCCTAGCAGTAACGCTTCTAGTGAAATTAATAAATTTGAAAAGTTTCCTTTAGTGGCAATAAATACAACTCCTAAAATTGTCATAAACAATAGAATAATAGTTGAAACAGCTGGAATTTTTTTATTTTTTATAGATTCATAAATAAATATAAAAAATGGGGCGGTAAACTGTAAAATTGTAGCAAAAGAAACATTGCTGAGCTCAATTGTTTTAAAATATGTATACTGAACTAAGTACATTCCCGCTGTTCCAAATAAAATTATTCCAGCACAATCTCTTTTATTTTTTAATGGCCTTAAAACAGATTTTTTTTCAATAAAAATAACAATTAGAAACAATAAAATTCCAGAAATTAATGTTCTAGTCGAGACTAACCAGTCTGATGAAAAATTAAATTTTTTAAAAAGGATTTCTCCAGAAATCCCTGAAATTGCCCATAGACTAGAAGCTAAACTAGCTAATAACATTCCGTGTAATTTTTTTTGTGTTTGCATATTTCATTTCTCCTTTTGATTTAATTCATAAATAAAAGTATTATTCTTATTTTTAGTTATTAAACTAATAAACATAAAAAAAATGCCTTTGCAAATAACTTGTAAAAGCACCTTTTTTATATTAACTTAGTTATTATCTTAAAGATTTAATTAATTCAAAGTTATCGATAATTTGTTGTTCTCTAGCGATTTCTTTGTCTAATTGATTTCTTAAGTTTTTGTATTCAGTAGCTTTAGCTTTGAATTCTTTTCCGAAAATACTTGTATCTGTATTTGCTTCAATTTCAGCAAGTCTTTCGTCGATTTTAGCTTGCATTGCAGTGTAGTTTGCTAATCTTTGAGATGCTGCATTTGCTTGAGCTTCTTGTTCTCTGAATTTTGCATCTTCCATTTGTTGTAATTTGATTAATTGATTTTCTAAGCTATTTAAGCTGTTTTCGATTGATGATCCACCTGCTGCTGGTTTTGGAGCTGCAAATGAAACACTACTTAATACTAATACTCCTAATAATACTGCTAATTTTTTTTTCATTTTCCATACACGAGAGTAAATAAAACTTCCTTAAATTTTATTTTAATTTCTCGTATCTCCTTTCATTAATTTAAATTTGATTAATTACCTTTTAATGCTTCTATAGCTGCAAAATTTTCAACTGTTGTGTTTAAAGACTTGATTTCTGAATCTAATGCTTTAACTACAGTTTTGTATTGTTTTGCTAACTCAGAATATTGAGCTTTAAATGCTTTTGAATCTGCTGCTGCTTCAATTTTAGCGATTCTTTCTTCAATTTGAGCTTTTTGAGCTTGTTTTTCAGCTAATCTATTAGCAGCTGCCTCAGCATTTGCTTTTAATTTGCTGTACTCTTGGTTCTCCATATTTACTAGTCTTTCATATTCTGCTTCAAGCTGATTAAATCTACCAGTTACTGTTTGATTTGCCACTTGTTTTGATGGTTGTTTTGCTTGTTTTGTAGATTTTGCAGAAGCAGCTGAGAATGATAAAGCACTCAAAAGTACAAATAAAATTCCAACTTTTTTCATTATTTTTGCCTCCTAAATTAGTTATCGGTTTTAATTATCTTTTATATTATATATCATTTATTAATAATTGTCAATTCTTATTTAAAAACATCTCTTTTAAATGTATTTTATTACCTTCAAAAGAGACATTTTTAACTTTTAACTTTTATTAATTTTATGTATTATTATTTAATGTTGATGTTGTAGAATGCTTTTTTACCTTCGTAAACAGCTTCTTCTGCCAAGTCATCTTCGATTCTTAATAATTGGTTATATTTAGCCATTCTGTCTGTTCTTGATGCAGATCCTGTTTTAATTTGTCCTGCATTTGTAGCAACTGCGATGTCAGCAATTGTATCATCTTCAGTTTCTCCTGATCTGTGAGATACTACTGCAGTATATCCAGCTTTTTTAGCCATTTCAATTGCATCTAATGTTTCTGTTAAAGTACCAATTTGGTTTACTTTAATTAAGATTGAATTAGCAATTCCTTTTTTGATTCCTTCTTCTAATCTTACTGTGTTAGTAACGAACAAGTCATCTCCTACTAATTGAACGTCTTTTCCGATTGCATCAGTTAATTTTTTGAATCCATCCCAGTCATCTTCAGCAAGTCCGTCTTCAATTGATACGATTGGGTATTTAGAAGTTAGATGTTTATACCATTCAACCATTTCGTCTGAGTTTCTTACAACTCCACCTTCTCTTTTGAATGTGTAAGTATAAGATCCGTCTGCATTTTTAGTTGCAAATTCTGATGAAGCAGCATCCATTGCAAATGTAATATCTTCTCCTAATTTGTATCCAGCAGCTTCTACGGCTTGAGAAATTACATCTAAAGCTCCTTCAGTTCCATTAATGTTAGATGGTGCATATCCACCTTCATTTCCTACGTTAGTAGAATCTCCGTTTGCTTTTAAGATTTTTCCTAAGTGATGGAAAATTTCAGAACCCATTCTTAATGCTTCTTTGTATGTTTTAGCTCCTACAGGTTGTACCATGAATTCTTGAACGTCTACTGCTGAATCAGCATGTGATCCACCATTTAAGATATTCATCATTGGTACTGGTAATTCTTTAGCGTTTACTCCACCTAAATATCTGTATAAAGGTATACCTAATTGATTAGCCGCTGCTTTTGCCACTGCTAATGATACACCTAAAATTGCGTTAGCTCCTAATTTACCTTTGTTAGGTGTTCCGTCTAACTCGATCATGGCTTTATCAATAGCTACTTGGTCTAAAGCGTCAAATCCGATTAAGTGTTCAGCAATAACTTTGTTTACATTTTCTACTGCTTGTAACACACCTTGTCCTAAATATCTAGATTTGTCACCATCTCTTAATTCAACTGCTTCATGTTCTCCAGTTGATGCTCCAGACGGTACAGAAGCTCTTCCCATTGCTCCACCTTCTAAGTACACTTCAACTTCCACAGTTGGATTTCCTCTTGAATCAAGTATCTCTCTTGCATAGATATCTTCAATTCTAGTCATTTCTAATTACCTCCGTAAATTTATTTATTATAATATTTCTCAACTATAATTATATCACAATGTGTCCTTATTTTCAAAACAAAATTTCAATTTTTTCAAAAAAATTTAATAAAATTTATTAAAATTCAATAATATAAAAATATTTTTATGTTCTTTTCATTTTTAATTATTTATATTTTAGTATAGAAATTTGAAAATAAGAGTTTTATCCTTAAATTTCCTATCTGCTGATAGCTGGACTGTTAACAGATAAATCCATATTTTGATATATTCCCATTTATTTTTGTCCTTGTCTGGCAAAAGAGTTTTTTCTGTTTTTACTTTAATTTTGTTTTATTGACCTAATTTTATATTCCAATAGCCTTGGCGCTGCAGTTTGTACTGTAATAAAAGTGTGGTCCATCATTCTTGCAATTTCTATTGTTTTTTTACTGTTATAAAGCAGCAGCCTTCCTTTTGCTTCCAGTTTTGTCATTTTTTCCTTAGAAAGCTTATTTGGGTTTTTTATGTACATTTTTATTATTTGTTCATGTTCAGCATCGGTAGTTTGTGAGTCAAAAACTGAAGAAACTAGCCTCCCATCGACAAAGTTAAAACTATTCAGCTGCCTTTCAATTCCCAGCGGATCTTTTACATTAGCATAGTAATAAACCGCATAATTACCTTCATCATGTGAATTTGACAGAGCTTTTTTCTGAATAATTTTAGCAAATTCCTGTTTTGTCATTCCAAATTTTAAAGTGCTTGTAATACTTTCTCCATAACTTTTTTCAAATTCTGGATTTCCAAACATAAATGTTGAAAACACCAGCATCATTACTAACAAAATTTTTTTCATAAATTTAATTTCCTTTCTTAAATTTGTTTATAATTTTTCCAATAATCTCTCATGATTTTCTCCAAGCAAATTATCTAATATTTTATAAAACTCCTTATTTTCAACATTTGAATCAAAAGAATAATGTTCATTTTTATCATAAATTATAATCTTGCTTTCTGGATAATGATCATCAATTACTACATTTTCGTTTGGATTTTTCAGCCCATTTATTATTTTCTTAATTATATTATTTTTTTGTTTATAATCTTTTAAAACAATTTTTCTTGAATATTTTTTGACTCCATTTAAATAGGAAATATTACAATTTAACTTCTCACATTCAAGATTCCACTCAAAATAGTCTGAATTTCCTGTAACAGCTTCTTTATGCTTAAAGTCATAATTTTTACTAAAATCCAATTTTTTTAAATCTTTATTGCTGTATTTCTTTCTATCAAATTTTCCACAAGAAATAAACATCAAGATTAAGCATATAAATAAAAATATTTTTTTCATATTCAGTTTTCCTAACTACATCTCATTCAAATATTTATCAAGATAATCTGCATCTTTTGCAGTTGATTTCTTTATTTCCTTAGAAATATAGGTGCTTTCCAACTTCTGCTTATTTTGTTCATGTAACTTTTTATTTGTAATTTCTTCATTTATCATCAAAACATTTAATAATAGCAATGTTTCTTTTAGGCGGTTATATTCACGAACTTCATTTGATACATTGGCATTTACGACGTTGTTTATATATTCTGAAACTGCTTTTTCGATTTTACTGTCATTGTAATATTTTCTTACTTCAGACAATGTGTAAGTCAAGTTCATCGAATGTACTTCTTCATCTGCCATTCCAACCTGTCTTTTTACATCTTCGCTTTTTAATAAATTTAAAACTTTTTTTATTTGAATCTGCCTATTATCTTCATTTGCAATGTTAAATATTTTTACAATTTCCATAATAGGAGTATTATTATACTTTTTTTCTATTTCTTTATAATAGCTATCGCTTTTATCCTTTTTCCCAATTCCACGATAATATACCATGTTTGCAAATAATTTTTCATACTCGTAAGGAGTGTGTTTTGTGAATAAATTTAAATATTTTTCATAATCTTTTCCGATTTTGGACTCATAAATTGTGATAATATCTTCTGATACAATGTAATTTCGCTCATCTTTTTTCAAGATGGCAAGCAGTTTATTCAATTTTTCTCCGATTACAGTTTCATCATTTTCAAAAGCCACAATATCTCTTATTTCATAATCAATTTTTTTTGTTTCATCAATTATTGCCTGCTTTATCCCCATTTTTGAAAGATTTTCCTGAATTTGCTCCTTTCTTGTGTAAGCAAAGCTCAAACTGCTTAACAGTAAAAATGCTATTGTTAATTTTCTCATAAATTGTTCTCCATTTTTGTATTTTTTATTTTTATTCCTTCAGCAATTCTAAATTATAATCCAATTATTTCCCAATTATTATGGCTCTTTCCATCAATTACACCTTTTTTTACATCTCGAATATAGTCAATCATCATATTCTGAATGGTTCCCTTTATATTTCCAATTATTTCTTTTGAGGCCCATAAGACTGGGATTTTCTGACCATCAAAAATACCGCCTTTTCTAGCCAACTGTTCAAATCTATAGGCATTCATTCCAACTTTTAATTTCATTTCAGGCGTTATTTTAGTTCCATTGACTAACATCAGGTTGGTAATTTTATTGCCTTTTTCGTTTCTTAAATCAATTTTATATTTCACTCCGCCAAAAATATCAAATGTTACATATTTGCCGTTCGCACGCTCTTGATTGTAATGGTATTCAATATCTCCAGGCCGAATTGTATCAAAATAATCAGCAGCCCATTCCATATAATCTTTTAACTGTTTCCCTGTCATTTCATAAATTGTAACATCTCCGCCTGTATAACGGTAGTTGTAAACTATGTCTTTTCTCTTAATTTCTCCTTTATCCAGTTTTACATTTTCATAATTATATGCAAAGGAAACGACATCTGCTCCACTGTAATAAAGCTCCACATCCGTTATAAACGAGGACATTCCTGTGTCTTTACTAAAGGCAGACGATATGCCGTGATGTTTTTCCTGGGGAATCATATCATTCAATGTTTCGCCAATTTCTTCATCTGCAATTCTGCAAAGCCTATTATGAAACGGCTTGTAAATTTCTTCAATTCTTTTGTCAGATTCTTCATTTTTTACAGAAACAGTTGTAGAATTTTTACCTATCAAGCAAACATTTTTACCAGTAATTTCAAATTTCAAATCCACTTCAGAAACAAAAGTTCCGTATCTGTGAGGCTCTGTAATAAGAACACCGTTAATTATTTCCTTTGGTATATTCTGATGCATATGTCCTGCTATAATCACATCAATTTCAGGTACAGCGTTTGCTAAATCCCTTACTCCAGTTTCAGGAATTCCATTTTCATTTTGAATGCCCATATGTGCCACGACAACAATGGCATTTGCACCTTCCTCTTTCAGTTTTTTTATTTGTTTTTGAGTTTCCTTTATAGGTGACACAAAATAAAAATCCTTCAAATAGCCAGTATCTTCTTCAAACTGTGCCGACATTGGAGTTGATAATCCAATAATTCCTATTTTCACACCATCTTTTTCAATAATTGTCGTTGCATCTAAATATCTATGTTTATCTTTTGAGAAATTAGTATCATTTTCAGCATTTTCATTGTAATACAAGTTGGCAGTTAATTTTTTACATTTCATATCTCGTAAAATATTTGATAGTATTGGCATTCCAAAATTAAATTCGTGATTTCCTGGCACAAAAATATCATATCCCATATAATTTAATATTTTAGGAATAGGATGTTTTGGCGTCATTGAAAATTTTTCTATCCAATTATCCTGAATCGCATCCCCAACTTCAACCAAAATCACATTTTTATTTTTTTCTCTAATTTTTTTGACTAACGTTGAAATTTGTGCATAAGAACCCGACTTATCCTCTTCATCAGCCGCATAGTTCCAAGCAAGCACCCTTCCATGAACATCGCTTGTCCCTAATATTTTTATACTTGTTTCTCGTTTTATTAAAGCAGTATCCGTATTTTCTGTTGTCATAATATCTATATTTCCTTTTCAGTTTTTTATTTTCTATACTTAAATTTTTTAAAAAACATACTAAATCCTCGTAAAATTAAATAAATTTTAGAGTTAAATAAACTATTTATAGATTTTTGAACTACATTTTACATTCATTTTTTCATATTTTTCCATTTTTCTCTAGCTTCGTAAATCGAAAACTCCCTGCCATATTTTACTTCATTCAATTCATCTTTAATATAAAAAATCTTTTCCAAATCAATCTCATAGTCATTCGCAATCGCAATAATATAATAAAAAACATCAAACACTTCTTCTTCGATAGTACCTTTTATATTTTCTCCATTATATCTCACATTTTTTCTAATATTTTCAGCTAATTCTCCAAATTCCTCAATTAATTTTAAAACAAGTCTTTGTCCATTTTCCTTTTTATTCTGCTTAATTTTATCATCCTTTGTTTCATCCAGAGTTCCTTTTTCTATTCTTTTTATCAAATACTGCACTTCTTTAAGTGTCATATCATCACTGTTATTATTTTTTTTATCCATAAAACTACTTCCTTCTTTTCTAAATTCTTTGGTATAAATACTTAAAATTAATGTTTTTATTTTACACAATATACTGTTATTAATGAATTTTTTTTATAATTTTTATGTTTTTATTTTTTTTACGTAAAGGGGATCAGTCGCCATCCCCTTTACAATCCCGGCTTGTCTAAGTATTTTTTTGAAATAAAAACTAAACTCGCTTTTTAATAAAGGCTGTTCTCGTTTCTTCAAATAATCTTAATTTCAATATTTTGAAAAAGCTCAGACAGTAGTTTTTATTCCAAAAAAATCACGACGTTTTTAGTTTATTTACAACAAGATAGTTTTATTTCAAGCAAAATTTTGTTAAAGAAAAAATAACTGTTTGAGATTTTGAAATATGTTTTAAATTATACACAGTTATTTCAGTTAAAATAATCTTAGTTCAAAATCGAGTTTTATTTTTTCTTTATAAGAAAGTTTTGCGTAAAGCGGGAGTGCAGAGATATCGCGTCTGATACCTCTGCGTTAAAAAAACTAATATTAAATAAAAATAAAAAATATTTATTAATCAAAAAAAATCTGTAATAAAAGTATCATTTATTTTCAAATTTTTTAAAAAATTAGTATTTGAAGATTACATTTGTAGATTTTGGTTTTCCTATTTCTTTTTTCTCTTTCAAATAGTCAATAAATATTTTAGTATCGCTTAAATGAGTATCTCTTCCACGTTTTTGGGATGTGATTTTTCCTAATGTTGTGTAGCCGTCTTTTCCTTTGGCGATGTAAGAGTTTACAGCTAACATATATGTTTTTTTAGCGTCAATTGGCACCCATTTGTTTGCTTTAAAGTCGAATACTTCTATTTTTTTGACTCTTGTACCAAGTGTTCCTTCTTTTGTAGCTTCGTATCTAATTCCTGCACCATAAGGGAATGCACCGCTTGAACCTCCATTTAGGACATAGTCAATTGCATCTTCTAGTGTCTGTTTCACTTCTGCACCTGTAATGTCTGTTATAAATACTGTGTTTGAAGTAAATGGCAGTAATGAATATGCCAAATCATAAGTGAATACACCTGGATTTAATGTGATTCTTACGTTACCTGCGTTTCCAATTACAAAGTCAACGTTTCCAGTTCCTGTATTTCTTAATTTATGTAAAACTGATTCAGCTACAAGTGTTGTTGCAAAAGAACCGTCTTTATTGTGAGGTCCTGGAACTCTGTTATCTGATCCTCCTGGAATTTCTTCTGTAATTTTACCAATTGTACGTTTTCCAAGTTCTGTTTTTTCTTTTTGGTATCTTTCGAGAAGCTTTGCTAAAGTTGGGTCATTTTTGATGGCAGCTATATTTTTATTGTTTTTTATTGAGTTTAAAATTTCATTTTTTTCTTTCGCATCTAACTGAACTGCCTTCCCTTCAGCATTTTTCACTTCAAAAAAATCATCTCCAATTAGAACTTTCGGTGTTGGGATTAATTCAGTAATTACGCCATTCTTGTCAAATTTTGCTTTCATTTGCCCTAATAAATATGAATAATTCCATGCTTCTGCAATATAAACTGGATTTCCGTTAGGTGAATTTACTTTTTTAGGGTAATCCTCTTTTTCAGGAACTAATCCAAATTGTTCAAATTCTTTCCCTAATAAATAATGAGTGTCCCCAGTTATGATCAAATCAACTCCGTCAACCTTCTCCCCAATTTCCACATTTTTTTCGTATCCTGAATGGGATACAATTATTATTTTATTTATTCCTTTGCCTTGCAGCTCATTTACATATTTTCTCGCTGTTTCAACTTCATCAAGGAATTTAATGTCATCTCCCGGACTAGAAGATTCCTTAGTTTTTTTCACGACATCCAGTCCAATAATTCCGATATTTTGCCCACCAACATTTTTTATCATATATGGTTTCCATTTTCCTTCCAGAATGCTTCCTTTATCAGGCACAACATTTGCAGAAACTACTGGTATTTTCAAGACATCTAAAAATGATCTTAAAAGTTTGTTTCCATCGTCAAATTCGTGATTTCCCAATGTAAAAACATCAAAATTTATTGCATTCATAAGCTCGGCATCAGCTTTTCCTTCAAATAATGTGTAATAAAGCGTCCCTGTCAGCGCGTCTCCTGCGTGGAGTACAAGAGTATTCTTATTGCCTTGTCTAAAATTTTTGATTGCCTGTGCCACTCTTGGCAATCCTCCAATATGTACCGTAACAGTTTTTCCATTGAGTTTAAGAGGCATTTTTTCCTCTTCCAGATGTGAATGGTGATCGTTAATGTGAGCTACATTCAGCTCAAATGAAGTTGATGGACTTTGTTTTTTTGCCCTTTGAATTGTTTTTGCCTCCAAACCTGCTGTAGAAAATAATGAGACTGCCAGTCCCAATAACATTAATTTTTTCATAACTTTTCCTCCTTGAAAAAAATTTGTATTTCTCAGTATAATTATAACTTGATTTCCTAAAAAAATCACTAAAAAAATAAATTTTTATAAAAACATGGATTTCAAATAAATTTTACAACATTTTAAAATAAAATAATGTTATAATCTATAATATAATTTTTGGGAAAAATTATCATTGAAATAAACTTTATCAAATCAAAAAGAAGGAGATGATATAATGAATATCAAAAATTTTATGAAAAAACTAATTTTAATCCTGGGAATACTTGGTATTTCAGTTACTTCATTTTCAGTAACTAGGAGAAACAATAAAGTTGTGTATGTAAAAAGAGAACCAAGAAGAAGAGTAATAAGAAGAAGATACATCTTTATAAGAGTACCAAAAAGAAGAACTAACAAAACTGTATATGTAAAAAAAGAACCTTCTCGTAGACAAAGACAAGCAAGAATAGCTGCTGGAAGAAGAAGATCAGCTAGAAGAAGATAATTTTTTAACTTTTAATAAAATAAAACAAGAGGCAATCCATAACTATACCTCTTGTTTTTTTATAATTATTTTTTTAATACTATTCCGCCTTTAAATAGCGAATGTTTAATAAATTTTGAATTACATACTCTAGTAAAGCATTAAAACTTTTTGTCCTTAATATAGTTTATATTTTGTAATAAATTTCGAGTAAAATCAAGAAAAAAGACTAAAATAATCCGCCTTAAGTTAATAAATTAATTTAAAAAAGTTGTATTTTTTACTTTCCACTGTTCTAATTTAATATGAACCCAAAATCCGTATATTCCTAATGTTACTATTATTAGCAATAACCATTTTATCCAATTACCAAACAAACCTACTGCATTGCCATTAAATTTTAATCTTTTACCTTCAACAACAGTATGATTTATTTTCCAACCATAAATCATGCACAATGCCCACGGATAACAAATTCCAAACGTACAAGATGTTATAAGAGAGCCTAAAATAATCCACCCAATGTAACTAAGCAGCCCACCGTCAAAATAACTTTTATTTTCCATAATTCCTCCTTATAATTTTAAATTAATTATAACACAAAATATTAATTTATCAAATTTGTATTCAAATAAAAACAGCAGGAAAGATACAGTATTCATATATTTGGTGTATATTATAGCCATACATTCCTATATTTTTTCCAAAATAAAAATCAGAAGTATCTTTTTATACTTCTGAAAATGTTTGTTATAAACTTTTTTATTTTACCATGCAGAATTTATTAGAACTTCTTCTCCATATCCACCATTCATTTTTTGTGGATTTGTAGAGTTATAAGCTCTTTGAACTCTTATTCCTCTTATTCCTAATTCTCTTGCAGCTAGGATATCATCGTCACTGTCACCGTAGTGGATTGAAACATTGTGTTTTTTGATGTAGAATGATTTGTCATATTTGTAACCACCTGTTGGTGTGTCAGCTGTATATTCTACGTAAACTTCTTTTGGTAGTTCAAAGTATCTTTGCAATGTTTTTGATAATTTTGTTGAAGTGTAGTTTTTACCTTTTGAGTGCCCAGTTCTTCCTGTAATGAAAAATACGTTATCTCCTCTTTCCAAGTGCATTTTGATAAGATCTTTTGCAGATTGTTTTGGAATTGAGTGTTCATCACCATTTTCAGATACATAATCCCAGAATTTTTGATTGTACAAATAGCTTACAGCTCCTCTTTTATCTCCTGGAATTTGAAAATAATGTTGCCCATAGATAAAGTACCCGCTTGAATGAAGTAATGTATCATCAATGTCAAAACTTACATTAATCGGACCTTTACCCTCCAAACTTTTTTTAATATCATCAACAGACACAAAATGCACAGCCTTTTGAACTTTATCTGTTGAATAAAATCCCTCATGAGTATAAGGAACCTTTGGTCCTGCTGCAAATACTACAGATGCAGCAAACAAAAATAATAATGCTTTTTTCATAACATTTCCTCCTATATATTTTTTATTTTACTAATAAAATTTACTATCGCATAGGTTCACAACCTATAAACTCTCCTTTGGCTGTATAAGTACATATATTTCCTGTTTTTTTCCCTGTTTTTTTGGGAATTTTAAAATAGGAACAACTTACAGATGTTAATGTAGATAAAACCAATATTATAAATATTTTTAACTTTTTCATAGGAAAACCTCCTGAAAAATAGTCTGTTATTTAAAATTTTAAAATAAAAAGCCAAAAAAAAGATGTTTCCTTAAAGAAAACATCTCTTACAAATTTACATGTCAAATACAATAGATTTAACCCTTGTCATGCTTTCTATACTATATTTTATTCCTTGAACTCCTGCTCCTGAACCTTTGATTCCTAAGAATGGGAAGCTGTCTGGACCTCTTTGAGTCTTGTTATTTATGTGTACTGTTCCCACTTCCAGCTTTTCAGCAATTTCAAATGCCAATGGGAAATTTTTTGTAAATACTGCTGATTGCAGTCCGTATTCTGATTTATTTGCAATTTCTATTGCTTCATCTACAGAATTTATTCTGATAATTGGCAATACTGGTCCAAATGGCTCTTCCCAGGCAATTCTCATATCAGTTGTTACATTGTCAAAAACTACTGGCCATATTAAGTTTTTTTCTCTTTTTACTGTTGTCAATGCTTTTGCACCTTTTTCCTGTGCATCTTTTATTAATCCTTCGATAAAGTCTGCTGATGGAGTGTCGATTAATGTTGTAATATCAGCATTGTCAAAAGGGTCTCCCACAGTTAATTTTTCAACTTCTGCTTTTATCAAGCTAGCCAATTTATCTGCAACAGAATCCATTACAAGCACTCTTTTAATTGCAGTACATCTTTGTCCAGAATAGCTGAATGCCCCTGCCACTATATCTTTTGCAGCTTTTTCCAAATCAGCGTCTTCCAATACGATTCCAGCGTCTTTTCCACCTAATTCAAGCATAATTGGACGCATTCCAGCAAGTTTCCCAATTTTTTCCCCAATTGGTGTACTTCCTGTAAAGTTTATAAAGTTTACTTCTTTATGTTCTATCAAATAATCTCCTATTTCAGAACCTTTTCCAGTTACAGAGTTAAATACTCCCGCTGGAATTCCAGCTTCTGCAAATACTTGCGTCAATAATAATCCACTAATTGAGCCTTGTGTAGGCGGTTTGAAAATTACTACATTTCCTCCTATTAATGCTGGTGCAATTTTAGATGCTGATAGATTTACTGGATAATTAAATGGTGCTATTGCAAGCACAACCCCAACTGGCTCTCTTTTTACTGCCCCATATTTTCTCTTGCTTCCAGCTTCAAATCCACCGCCGTTTACAAATTCACCTGTGATTCTAAGTCCTTCTTCTGCAGCATATCTAATCAAATCCGCTGTTCTTACTACTTCTGAAATAGCAGCCTTAATTCCTTTTGCAACTTCTTTTGCCAAATTTTCCCCAATTTTATCTTTATCTCTTTCAAGAATATCCGCAGCCTTATTCAAATAAGCTGCTCTTTCCACAGCCGACAATGCTCTCCAAGCAGGCAAAGCCTTTCTAGCAGATTCCATAGCAAAATCAACTTCTTCTCTTGACATAGCCGGCACAGTTCCAAGCTCTTCACCATTGATAGGCGAATAAATAGTTATTGTATTTTTAGAGTCTTTCCACTCTCCATTTACTAAATTTTTATAATTCATCAAATATACCTCCTTATTTTGTTTTTCTATATTTTATATTTTAGCATATATTTTTCATAATTAATATAGTTTTTTTCATATATTTTACATTTTAAACTTTCTTAAAAAAATTAAAAAACCTAACCGATTATTAAAATAAAATATTATATGCTAATTACAAGAAAATATTAATAAATAAGTGGAAAAAATCCTCTATTTTAGTTCAAAAAATAATTTATTCACCAAAATTTACTTTCTATAATTGTCCACAAATTCCTCCACAGACAAAACCTTTCCATTCATTTCTATTTCCTTAGACAGATCACTAATATATGGCTGTTTCACCATGCTTTTCTCCAATGTATCAAATTGCCAGAAAATATCACGTTTATCTCCATCAGCGATAACTTTTCCATTTGTCATTACAATTACCCTGTCAAAATTTTTTACTACAAATTCCATATCATGAGTTATTGTAATTATAGTTTTTCCTTGCTTTTGAAGTTCGTCAATCAAGTTATGCAAAACTCTCATTCCTCTAAAATCCTGCCCTGCTGTCGGCTCATCCATTACAATAACGTCTGAACCCATTGCAATTACTGCGGCAATTGTAACAAATTTTCTCAAGGAATACGGTAAATTGTACGGATTTTCCTTTTGATATTTTTCAAGTTCCGTTAATTTTATGGCGTTTTCCACCATTGTTTTTGTTTCATCAGGAGAATATTTTAATTTTTTTGCTCCAAAGGCTATTTCATCGTAAACATTGTTATGAAATATCTGATCCATTGGATTTTGAAAGACATATCCGACTTTTCGGCTCATTTTGGCAACGGTATATTTCTTTGTATTCCAGTCATCTACAACAACATCTCCGCCTACTGGCTTTAACAACCCATTCAGCATTTTTACCATCGTTGTTTTCCCAGCGCCATTTTGCCCAATGATTGCGACCTTTTCCCCTTTTTTAACTTCAAGAGAAACATCATTAAGCACATTTTCAGTTCCGCTCGGATATTTAAAACTCAAATTTTTGACAGTAATAAAACTCATAGTTAATCTCCTTTAAAAATTTTATTCAACAACAATTATTTTATTGTTCCATCTCCTCTTTTTTCCTCTTCATGTATTCTGTGACTGTTCTAAAACTAAAAAAAGCCCCAAATATTATAAAAGTTACTGATACTATTAATAAATTTTTATAAAAAAATCGTTGATTAAAAACTTCATTTACCGAATAAAAAAACTCTGCTGTAAATTTTGTTTTCTCAGTGGAACTTATGAAATATGCCAGTTCAGTCACATTTCCAAGATAAATTGTTATAATTGCTGGAATATATGCGAGAAAAAGGGCTGACAGCAATTCTTTATTTGACGGCTCTGTCTTTTCTTTTGGTGCAAATCTGCTTCTATTCTTATCCTTTTCATTTTCAAAATTTTTTTTATCATATCTATTTAATCCGTATGTCCAGCCACTACATATCCCTAGAAAAATCAGTGCTTCAAAAAAAGGTATATATTTATTAACAAATATTTTAAAAAGACAGTATAGACAATAAACAATTGTCATCACAAAAAATAACAAAATAATTCCTAATAAGCCTGACAAACATCTTTTCATCAAAATTTCCCTTTCTCACTTTCCAAATTTTCTTATTTTCTAATAAAATTTAGGATATTTTTTATCAAAATTTTCTATCAAGTTTTTTAATAAAATTTCCTGACAAATTACTGTATTTTTAGTTTCAATTTCAAGAATCGTATTCTTTTTCAAATCACTTACTGTAATTGTGCCGATTTCAAATTCAATATTATAATTTTCCCAATCATAAATCTCATTATCAAATGTTACAGACTTATTCGATACTTGTATTTTAGGTGAACTTTCAAAAATCTGAGTCAATTCCTGCAATCCTTCTTGGCTTGAAAATAAAAATTTGTTTTTCACAAAACCTTGATTTTGAAATGGAAAAATCTCAACTCCGCCACTTTCAATATTTTTTACTGCTTTTGAAAAATTTTTTTCTAAAAAACATTTTTGAAATACTGAAAATAAGTCATAATCATATCCGCTTCCGTCTATCTTTTTCCAATTACCGCCATCAGGTCTATACAAAATTTTAGAAAACTTCTTCATTTGAAATAATCTATTATCTTTAAAGAAAAAATATTTTAAATTTTCATAATACACTTTCTCTTTTTTGAAAATAAAATAATCATCATAAAATTCTATATTAGGAAATTTATTTTTATAATAAAAAATAAACAATCCATTTAATAAGATAAATAGTATAAATAAAACTATTGAAGTTGAAACAGAAGATACGTTAAAGCCTTTTTCCATTTCTTTTGTTACTGAGAAAAGCAATATTATATCCAAAAATATCAAAATTCCTAAAATTTGTATTCTTGGTTTGGAATAAAATATAGTCCAGTCTATTTTTATAATTTTTTTCAGTTTTCCTTCTTTCATAAAATCCCTTTCTCTTCCAATAACTTTCTATAAATCTCAAAATTTTCATTTTCAAAACATACAAAATTTACTTTTTCTATAAAATCGCTTTTCTCCAAATATTCTATCACAGCATTAATAGCCGTTTTTGCAGCTAAATCTTTTGGAAATCTGTACACTCCTGTCGAGATATTTGGAAAGGAAATATTTTTCAGTTTATTTTTTTCAGCCAATTCTAAACTTGAAATATAGGCATTTTTTAACAATTTTTCTGCAAACAATTTTGCTTCATTATTTTTTTCTGACTGCCAGACAGGCCCAACTGTATGAATTACATTTTTAAATGGCATATTTCCTGCTCTTGTAATAACAGCTTCCCCAACGTTGCATTTCCCTTGAGAATCACGTATTTTCATACAATCTTCTGTTATTTCTTTTCCACCTTTTCTATGAATTGCACCATCAACGCCGCTGCCTCCAAGCAAGGAAGAATTTGCGGCATTGACAATCACATCAGCAGGATATTCAGTAATATCGCCTTTTACAAGTACGATTCTATTTTTCAAATCTTTTGGTTTCATAATTTTTCCTTTTTAATAAATATTTTCAAGATTTGCTTAACAATTTTTATTTTTTATTACTTTATTTTTTCAATAATTCCACTGTCTTTTCCTTGGTTATAGGAATTTCTTCAAACTCGACTTTTCTCTCTTTTTCAAGTTCATAGGCAAGCATCGAATACTGTGTCATACCAATTTCCTTTTCCAGCAAGATTTTATTATTTAAGACTTCTTCCGCTTTTCCACTCAAAATTATTTCCCCTTCATCAAGGACAAGTATATTTTGAGCATATTCTGCTATTAATTCCAATTTATGCTCAACCAAAATAATTGTCTTTCCTTCATTTGCCATTAAATTTATAATTTTGAAAATATCTTCCGTCCCTTTTGGATCAAGCTGTGAAGTTGGCTCGTCAATAACTAGAATATCAGGATTCATTGCGATAATTGAGGCAAGTGCCACTCTTTGTTTTTGTCCACCAGACAAGTCATAAGGATTTCTGTCACGCAGCTTTTCAATTTCAAGCAGTTTCAATATTTCTTCAACTTTGGAAATTATCTCTTCTTTTTCTAAACCCAGATTTTCAAGTCCATAAGCAATTTCTTCAAAAACAGTATCTTTAACCCCGCTAATCTGTGTAAATGGATTCTGAAATACAAACCCTATTTTCTGCACAAGTTCCTTTTGAGAATAATCTTTCAGTTCTTTATCTTCCAGCGTTATTTTCCCTGTCAGTTCCCCTTTATAAAAATCAGGCACAAATCGCCTTAACATATTGCAAAATGTCGTTTTTCCGCTCCCATTTTTTCCGATTACAGCCCAAAATTCGCCTTTTTTTATCTCGATATTAATATTTTTCAGAGCTTGTTTTTCTTCAAGCGGATATTTGTAGTTCACATTTTCTATTTTGAAATAACCCATAGCACCCTCCACACAATACACAGCACTATAAAAATAGCCAGCATAATTTTCATAATTTTATCATTTTTTGTTTCTTCTATATCATGTAATATTGTCCGCTTTTCTCCAATGGAAAATCCTCTCGACTCAAGTGTAATCGCACGCTCTTCGGTACTTATTATGGATGACAACACCATTGGAATAAATATTGGAATAAGTGCCTTAAATCTTACGAATACATTTCCTTCCATTTCTACTCCCCTTGCCTTTTGTGAATCCATAATTATATCTGACTGTTTTTTCATTTCAGGAATCATTTGAAGCGATAAAAGCAAGATAAATGACGCTTTAGGATTAAGTCCTTTTTTTTCAAGAGCCACTGTGAACTCTTTAGCTTTTGATATTAGTGTCAACATTGTTATAGTAGAAACTAGAGCTGCAATTTTGGAAGTCAATCTTACCGCAGTTATTATTCCAGTCTTATATACTGTAATAAAACCAAATTTTGCCATAATATCATTAGAAGGAATCATCAGCCCCTGTACAGCAAATATAATCAAAGTTAGAAAAAACAGGCTAAAAAACACTCTTTTCAAGTATATTCCCAACTTTTCATAAAAATAGGCAACAATTCCGCAAATTGCTATCAATAAATATCCGTAAGTATAGTTTGGCAATATAAATGCTGATATTAACAATACTGCGGCTAAATAGAACTTCGTAAGAGGATACAAGTTTCTAAAAAAATTTTTAATCATAACTTCCTATTCTCCATTTTTCTTATAAATATAATTTTCTCCATATTTAAATTTTATTAAATATCTATCTGACATGCTTTTTATAATTAATATAGAAATTACTGTTGTTACAATTTTATCAGCCGCTTCTGTAAGCATAGTGGCTATCGCAACTGCTTGTTCCAAACTAAATCCTATACTTTTAAATAATACTACCACTGTAGATGAAGCATTTCCTGTAAATCCTCCATAAACTTTAATAATTATAGGAATAGATACAATTATTGAAGCCGAAGCCAGTGCCAAACTTACTATAATTGTTTTTATTACTAAATTTTTAGTTCTCATTTTTGCAAGAATTCCTACAACCAAGGCATTACATATTGCTACAGGTATAAATGCAAAATATTCTGGAGAAAAACTTCCTGTAATCAGACTCGTAATAACTGCTGTTACTGTCCCCACCCAAGGCCCTGCAATAAGACTAATAAACACCGATCCAATTGAATCAAGAAATATAGGCAACTGTAAAAATTTCGCAATCCCAAAACCTGTAAAATTAATAGCCACCGCTACTGGTATCAACAAACTTGACATTAAAGAAAAATCCTCTTTTAAACTTTTCATTTTTCTGCCTCCTTAAAATTTTATTTACTATATTTTAAAACATATTTTTCAATATTTCAACCTTTGGAGGAAAGTTTTGTTATTTTTTTAACTATCTCTATTAAATAATGTTTATATTAATTTTTATTTCAGTTATTCAGATTAAAAGATATTTTTTCTTATTTTATATATTCAAGTTTATTTTAAGCAGTTAAATTAAACGCTATCTCCCTATACTCTGACTTCTTGAATTTTAATTTTTCACTAAAAAATAGCTTGTTTAAAATTTTCTATTCAAAAATATCCTTATGAACTTTGAAACGTATTTTGAAAATTATAGTAGCAATCAAATAAAAAATTAAACGACTTAAATATTTTAGACTTAGGAAAGGTTTCTTACTCTGTTAAATTAATAATATGTGTATATACAAAATAAATCTTTACAAATAAAATTTTTTGTAGTATAATATTTTCATATACAAATATAAGAGATAAAAAAGTAAAATATACAAAGAAAGGAAATACAAAAATGGACTTTAATTTTATAATAGAAAATATTCCTAAATATTTAGAAGCAATGAAATTGACTGTGATTATAGGAATTTTTGGAATTGTATTTTCAATATTGATTGGAATAGTTTGTGCATTGGTGCTTTATTATAGAGTTCCAGCTGTTAGGCAGATTGTGGGAATTTATATTGAGCTTTCGAGAAATACGCCGCTCGTAATACAGTTATTCTTTCTGTATTTTGGGCTTCCAAAAATTGGAATTACATTTAATTCGCATATCTGTGCTGTGATTGGATTATCTTTCCTTGGTGGAAGTTACATGTGTGAGGCATTTCGGAGCGGATTGGAGTCGGTTACGAAAGGGCAGCGGGAATCTGGGTTAAGCATTGGGCTTACAGAATCACAGCTTATAACTAACGTAATATCGCCACAGGCATTTACGGTTTCGTTTCCAGCGATAGCGGCAAATATAATATTTCTTTTGAAAGAAACTTCAGTAATAGGGATTTTGGCTTTAATGGAACTGATGTATCTGACAAGGGATTTGATAGGGCTTTATTATAAAACGAATGAAAGTCTGTTTATGCTTGTTGCAGCATATTTGATTATTATTTTACCAGTTTCGTTTATTTTAACAGTAATTGAAAGGAGAATAAGATATGCAACTGTCGGGAATTGATGTTATTTTTAAAGGAGTCAATTTGCAAAGGCTTATGGGTGGACTTATTGTAACAGGACAAATTGCCCTTGTTTCCATAGTATTTTCAATATTGTTTGGATTAATTCTGGGAATAGTTATGACTACAAAAAATAAAATTATTTATGGAGTATTGAAATTTTATCTGGAAAGTATGAGAATCATTCCCTTGCTTGTGTGGCTATTCATAATTTATTTTGGAGTTGCAAAAGGCTTTGATTTGCATATTGATTCAGAAACTACGACAATAATAGTGTTTGTGATATGGGGAACGGCTGAAATGATGGATATTGTGAGAGGAGCAATTATTTCTCTTCCAAAAATTCAAGGGGAAAGTGCAAAGGCTTTAGGACTTGATACAATTCAGGTTTATAGATATGTGCTGCTTCCACAGGCTGTAAGAAGAATTGCACCTGCAGCGGTAAACCTTATAACAAGAATGATTAAGACAACTTCACTTGCGATTTTTATAGAAGTCGGTGAAGTTCTAAAAATAGGACGGCAAATTATAGAATTTTCAAGCAGGAAAAATCCGATGGCACCATTTTGGGTGTATCTGTTCATATTTTTTCTATATTTCATAATTTGTTATCCAATTACATTATTATCAAAAAAAATGGAGAAAAAATGGGCTGTTTAAAAAATAAAGGAAACGGAGGTAAGCAAAATGGCAGATTCGGAAGTTTTATTAGAACTTTCTGATATAAAAAAAGAATATAAAAAAGGCATAGCCGCACTAAAAGGAGTTTCGCTTTCAGTAAATAAAAGTGAGGTTGTAGTAATATTAGGACCTTCTGGATGTGGGAAAAGTACACTTTTAAGATGTGTAAACGGACTTGAAGAAATTCAGTCTGGAGAAATAAAATTACAAGGAAATGTTATTAATAAAGACAAGACAAAATGGCACTTAATACGCCAGAGAATAGGAATGGTGTTTCAAAGTTACGAATTATTTGATCATATGACAGTTATGCAAAATCTTCTGTTAGGACCGCTTAAAGTACAGAAAAGGGATAAAAAGGAAGTTACAGAACAAGCAGAAAAATTGCTGGAAAGAGTAGGGCTTCTGGATAAAAAGAACTCATATCCAAGAGAACTGTCAGGAGGACAAAAACAAAGAATAGCAATTATAAGATCACTATGTATGAATCCAGAAATAATGCTGTTTGATGAAGTTACAGCGGCACTTGATCCTGAAATGGTAAGAGAAGTGCTGGATGTAATGCTGGAACTGGCAAAGGAAGGAATGACAATGATAATCGTTACTCATGAAATGGAATTTGCTAAAGCGGTTGCGGATAGAATAGTGTTTATGGATTCTGGAGAAATCGTTGAAACAAATTATCCGCTGGAATTTTTTAGAAATCCAAAAACTGAAAGAGCTAAGAAGTTCTTAAATATATTTAATTTTGAAAAGAAAGATAAGGTGGAATCAGCTTTGTTGATATAAATAAAAAATTTAGTAAAACAATTTAGTGAATGCTAATTGTTGAAGGGAGAATGAAAGTATGAAAAAATTATTAGGATTTAGAAAATTGAATTTATTGGCACAGATATTGATTGGTGCGTTATTAGGTATTTTGGTTGGGCAGTTATTTCCGTCGTTTGCTAAAGAGTTAAAGATACTGGGAGTGCTGTTTACCAGTTTAGTTCAGATGGTTATTGTACCGCTTGTATTCCCGCTAGTTGTTCTGTCAATAGTTACAATGAAAAATACTAAAAAGTTTGGAAATCTTGCATTTAAGACTTTTTTACACTTTTTCTCAATTACAACGTTAGTAATCACGCTTAGCCTTATTTTAGGGAAAGTAACAGGAATTGGTGCAAATATAAAAGCTGGAAGCATTTCTACAGAAGCTATTAAAGATGTTGCTTCTAACATTAATTTGAGCGATTTCTTAACATCAATTGTACCTAAAAATGTATTTACAGCATTCGCAGATGGAAATCTTTTACCGGTTATATTTTTTGCAGTATTTCTGGGAATTGCCTTAATTGCTGTTGGAGATGACAATAAACCTGTGATAGCATTCTTTGAATCTTGGATAAAGGCTATGTATAAGATTGTAGATTATGCCATTGCATTTGCACCTGTGGGAGTGTTTGGACTGATTGCAAACAATGTTGCGAAAACTGGGCTTGGAGATTTGTACTTGCTAGGACAGTTTGTACTGCTTCTTTATGTTGGATACTTGGCAGC
This sequence comes from Leptotrichia sp. HMT-225, assembly GCF_030644325.1. Lineage (NCBI taxonomy): Bacteria > Fusobacteriati > Fusobacteriota > Fusobacteriia > Fusobacteriales > Leptotrichiaceae > Leptotrichia > Leptotrichia sp. HMT-225. The sequence continues at coordinate 2,310,686 of NZ_CP130323.1, forward strand.
TCTATTAGTTGTATTTCCGATTATTGCATACATATTCAAAGTTCCTTATTTAAAATTATTATCAAATATTAAGGATTTGGTACTGATAGCCTTTACAACAGGAGGTTCTGCAGTAGTTTTACCGACACTTCTTGAACGTAGTGAAGAAAATGGAATATCTGAATCAGTTTCAGCTTTTGCCATACCACTTGGATATTCATTTAATCTTATTGGAGCCTGCATATATATAAGTTTATCAGTAACATTTATAACAAACTTGTACTCAACTCCGCTTACATGGGGGCAATTAATACCGTTAATATTGTTTTTGACAATAATTACAAAGGGAATTGCGGCAGTTCCGTCTGGAGCATTGGTTGTACTGCTTGCGACTGCGGCGCAGCTTAATTTACCTGCAGAAGGCATTGCCCTAATTGTATCAGTTGACTTTTTGGCAAATGCTGGACGTACAGCAGTAAATGTAGTTGGAAACACGCTTGTTCCTGCAATTATTGAAAAAATTGGAGAATATGAAGCTGTGGAAACAGAGGAAGTGTATGTTGGACTTCAAGAAAATGCAGCTGTAGCTGAATAAACTTTAAAAATAAAAATAGAAAGGATGAAAATATGTCAAAAGTATATATAATTCATGAAAATATGGATTGGACAAGACATCTTACCGCAAGGCTGGATGAATTGTCGGTTCCTTATGAAGAACTGGATTTGTCAGAAGGAATATTAAATATAGGAAAAGAGCCTGAAAAAGGCGTGTATTATAATAGAATGAGTGCTTCTTCACATACAAGAGGGCACAGATATGCACCAGAATTAACGGAGCAAGTCTTGACATGGCTGGAAAACAAAGGAACAGAAGCAGTCCGTGTAATTAATGGGACATCTGCTATAAATCTTGAAGTAAGCAAGCTGAAACAATACATCTTACTGCAAAAGGCAGGGATAAATACTCCAAAAACATTGGGAGCTGTGGGAAAAGATCAAATTTTAAATGCCGCAAAGGAACTTGACACATATCCTTTTATCATAAAGCACAATAGAGCTGGAAAAGGGCTTGGGGTAAGGCTTATAAGAAGTTATGAAGAACTTGACAATTATGTAAATGGAAATGATTTTGAAGATTCTGTTGATGGAATAAGTTTGATTCAGGAATATGTGAAGCCTGTGGATGGACATATCATAAGAGCTGAATTTATAGGTGGAAAATATCTTTATGCCGTAAAAGTTGACTCAAGCGATGGATTTGAACTATGTCCAGCAGATTCGTGCCAGATAAATGATAAATTCTGTCCTGTAGGAGAAGAAGCGGCGGAAAAATCAAAATTTAGAATTATCGAAAGATTGCCAGAAAATCAAATTGAAAAATATGAAAAATTTTTGAAAGAAAACCACATAGATGTGGCGGCAATAGAGTTTATCATAAATGAAAACAACGAAGTTTTTGTTTATGACATAAATACAAATACTAACTACAACGCCGATGCTGAAAAAATAGCTGGGAAATATGCTATGTTGGAACTAGCTAAATATTTAAAAGATGAATTGAAAAAATTAGGATAAGAAATAACAAAAATATTAAATAAACTTGGAGGTAATTATGAAAAAGAATTTTGAAAGGTTTGTAAAAATTATTGCAATCTTAGTTTTAGGAGTATTTGCAATAAGCTGTGGAAAAGGTGGAAAGGGAAGTGCTGAACCAGGATCAATCGAGGCAATAAAAAAAGCAGGAAAAATTAGAATAGGAGTATTTGGAGATAAGCCACCATTTGGATTTGTTGATGAAAATGGGAAAAATCAAGGTTATGATATTTATTTGGCAAAAAGACTTGCGAAAGATTTATTAGGTGACGAAAATAAAATAGAATTCATTACATTAGAAGCTGCAAACAGAGTGGAATATTTATTATCAAATAAAGTTGACATTATTCTAGCAAACTTTACAGTAACAGACGAAAGAAAACAAAAAGTTGATTTTGCAAAACCTTATATGAAGGTATCACTAGGGATTGTTTCGCCAGAAGGTGCTCCAATAAAAGATGTGAAAGAGCTGAAAGGTAAAAAATTAATAGTTAACAAAGGAACAACAGCAGAAATTTACTTTACGAAAAATTATCCAGATATAGAATTATTGAAATATGACCAAAACACAGAAACATTTAACGCATTATTAGATAAAAGGGGAGCTGCGCTTGCACACGATAATACTCTAGTATTTGCATGGGCAACAGAAAATCCAGGATTTGTTGTGGATATTAAACAGTTAGGGGAACAGGACTATATTGCTCCAGCTGTAAGAAAAGGGAACAAGGAATTATTAGACTGGCTAAATACTGAAATAGATGCTCTTACTAAGGAAGGGTTCTTTGAAAAAGCGTATAAATCAACTCTTGAGCCTGTTTACGGAAATAAAGTTGATCCAAAAACAGTAATTATCGAAAATAAATAGTCTAAATTATATAAATTTTCTTATTTAAAATGCTCTAAATATTACTTTAGAGTATTTTATTATTTTGATTGAATTTTTAATAAATTATCTACCATGATAAAAAACTTCTATATTTTCAAAAATTATTTATAAAATTTTAAAAAAACACTATGAAAATTAAAAAAAATATGTTACAATTAAATGCAATAAAGGAAAGTATAATTTAAATATAATAAAAAATATAAATAAAAAAGGAAAAGAGGTTAAAATATGGAGAAAAAATCAAAAATTACAGCAATGCTATCTGTATTATTAGTTTCTGCTCCGACTACAGCTAAAAAACTTACAACATCAAATTTACGTGATAATGCGATGAGAACTGCTGCTGTTGAAGTTGATGGAACAGAAATAGAACAATTAGAGATAGTAAAAGAAGAAAAGGATACTAATAATAATAACGTTATAGTACTAGACACAAATCAATTAAAATTTGATTTTAACAGTGCCACAATAAAAGAAGAGTATACTCCAATATTAGAAAAATTGAAAAACTATATAGAAACTAAGAATGAGAAAATTTCAATTACTGGATATACTGATTCTAAAGGTACTAAAGAATATAATAAAGAATTATCCCTACGAAGAGCTGAAAGTCTTGAAGAAAAATTAATCGAATTAGGACTATCTCCTGAAAAGATTATTGAAACAAAAGGAAATGGTGACAACAATCCGATTGCTTCAAATGATACAGAAGAAGGAAGAGCAGCCAATAGACGTATTGAAGTTCAATTTGTTCATTAATAAGATAAGCAAAAAAGCCAAATTTAATAGATCTGGCTTTTTTTGTTTACTATAATTTACTTAAATAATCAGCTACTTCTTTTACAAGATTTTCGTCTGTTTCTAAAATTTCAAATTCACTAAATTCCTTTAATCCCATATTTACATTTTCTTTTCTATACTCCATACTGCTTTGCTTTATTCGTTTTCCAGAAAAATGGAAATTAGTCGCACCTGTAAAATTTACTATTTCGTCAATATTTTCAATATTTAATCCGGCTCCAACAAGTATTTCAGTTTTATTTTTACTATTTTTAGTTGAAATTTTTACTAATTCTTTCAATAACTTTTTTCCTCTTAGGCAATCTTGTGATTGTCCAGATGTTAATATATTCTGAATTCCCAATTCTTGTAACTGATAAAATGCCTTTAATGGTTCTCTACACACATCAAAAGCTCTATGGAATGTAATTGGAATATCTTGAGCTCCCTCTATAAATTTTTTCATATTATCCAAATCAATTTCTCCATTTTTAGTCAAAATTCCTACAACTATTCCATCAACTCCCAGTTTTTTAAACATTTTTATTTCATTTTTTATAATATTCACTTCATAATCTGAATACAAAAAATCTCCAAACCGAGGACGTATTAATACGTTTATTGGAATATTCACATTCTTTTTTACTTCTTCAAATAAACTTTTTGTAGGTGTAGTTCCTCCAATTATTAAATTACTGCATAATTCTAACCTTGTAGCTTTACCTCGTTCAGCATTTATTGCTGATTTCACACTATCTACACATATTTCAAGAGTATATTTTTTCATTTTTTATCTCCTATAATAATTTGATTTTAGAATATTTAAATACGAAAAAACATTAGAAAATATCGGTTTCCTAATATTTCTAATGCTTATTTCAGTATTGTATATTTTATAATCCGGCTCCAAATTCAAATCCTTTTCCAGAATATTTAAACTGTGCATTTTTTTCTGGGAATGGTGTTACCCCAAATTTTAATGAAACTACTGGATAGTATCCTAACTTTTTATTGCTTGGTTTATCCCATTTCATTCCTGCTCCAATTTCCCATTCAATATTTTCAAATCTATGACTTAAAGTTGCCATTCCTAAAGTTAATTTATTAACTTTTGTTGCATACCATGAACTTTCATAAATTTCTGGATCAGAAGATTTTGGTGCTCCATTTTGTACATATTGAATTTTTCCTCCAACCCACCAAGGCTTATCAGGATCATTTGAAAACATGTATTTTCCTTCAAATTCATGTTTTCTAAAATCAAATGTACTATTACGAGTTGCATTATTTCTATAAATTCGATCAGGTCGTTCCATTATGAAAGCATATCTAACAAACATCTTTTCCAAATATCCTGCTTCAACCTTAAATGTTAAATCATTGATTTTGTCAAATCCTTTCATTCCACTTGGATTAGCTGCATCAGAACCATCTATTTGCATATCCATCCCAATTTGGAAATATTTTTTCCGGCTTCTTAAATTTTGAAGTTTTGAATTAAAATCATTTAGACTAAATTTATTTTGACGATAATTTTCTTCTTCTACATAACTCTTGTATGCTTCTTCTTCCTCACTGCTCAAAAATAATCTATCGTTACTATCTACCAAAATTTTATCAATCGAATTTTTATTGGCATTACTAATAGAAAATTCTTGAGTATTTGAATTCCTTACCATACTTGTATTTTTTATTTGATTCTCAGTTGTATCAATTTCAGTTTCTCTATTTTTTTCCTTTTCTTTTTTATCTAAATCAGCTGCATATCTAGGTTTAGCATTATTTTCATATTTATATAGAAACCCTATTGTTGTGTAATCATTCCCACGAATATATCTATCATCCGAAGTAATAATCGGAGTATTATTTAAATCTCTATATACCTTTTTACCAAATCCAAAGTTTATTTTAAAATAATGGTCTGATTCAAATTTCTTATTTTTCATTTTTGAAGTATCATAAACAAATCCTAATCTATGATAATTCGTTTTTAATTTTAATGCTGGTAAACCAAAAGTTGCTGTATTTCCATAAATATCGTTTGCTTTATTTACTGAATTAGTGTATTCAAATCCCCACTCATTAAAGTTGACTCCAAAAGTTCTTTCCTTTAAAGATTCCTTATAAACTTTTTGATTCCAACCAAGACTTGTGTTGTATGGAAATAGTTGTTTATTTTTTTCATTAAATCTGTATAAAAAATTATCTCCAGCATCAGATAGATAACCATATTGAACTTCTCTGTTAAAATCTCTTTCAGATTTAAAATTCTCAAACTCATACTGCTCATTATTTGAAAAATCAAGGCTTACAAACCTTTTATTTGCAATATCAGCCTTAAAATAATTTCTAATATATCTATTTTTTAGCCAATTATCTTTAAAATGTCTGTCATCCCTCATTGTCAAGTTATAATTGAATGTTACATTTCCAATCTGATACTTAAAATCATCTCTAAGTCCCAATGCATTTGTTGGAACTTCTACAATGTCAAAACCATCATACATTGCTCCTCCAGCTGTCGTTTTTTGGAAAGTAACTGTTGCATCGTTTGTAACTTTTACATCATATTTATTATTTTTTTTCGATGTATTATCAAAAAGTGTTGTAAATAATCTTGTATCAAGAGTAAAAATTCTCATTGATGGACTTTGTTTTATACTTTTTCCACTTGCATCTCTTGCAACTTTATAACCAGTTTGGGAATCTAAATCTTCCACTTTTCGTCCATTTCTAAATTCAGGCACTGGTAAACTGCTGTAATCACGATTCTCAAATGCCAAATTATAACCAATAAATGAATTTTTTAGTGGAATATCAATTCTATCATTACCTGTATTGAATCTTTGCGATCTATATTTTTCATAAAGAATTTTTTTAGGACGGCGAATTATTTCATTATCCTGATATATTTTATAAATCCGACTTTCGTCAGTTGTTGCAGAATTTAAAAATAACGAATTATAATTTTCATTATCACGTGTATAATCATACTCATATTCTTTTTTTCTTATATCAACTTGTTTTACTTGTGCACCAAAATAAAGAGTATTTGTCAAATTTTGATAACCTGTTTTAGGCTGGTATCCAAAAAAATCACTCTCTCTAAATGGATAATAATTTCCAAAAGTTAATCCCCATTCTTTTCTTTTGTCATACGCAACATTCTGAACCCAATGAACTGTATTGTCTTCACCTCTATCACGCATACCAAGAAGCTCTCCATATTCATCCTTGTCAGAGTCTAAATAATCCAATTTTAATTTAGGTCCTCTAAAATCAATTCCATAGCTTCTCTTTTTTCTATAGGAATTCAAATCTCCTATATATCCTGGATTAATATCACGAAAATCCTCATTGTCAATTGTTATTGAAACATTTGAATTTCCATTCGTATACTTTATGCTTTTATATAAATCAACGTCAGTTTTACGTGGATCTAAATTATCTGCTTCTACAATTTTGTCATTTATCTCTGTCAATGCTTTAAGAGCATGTTTATTCTGTGTCCAGTAATATTTCGCATTAAACTCACCATTTTGTCCAAGTTCCTGATTAATATTGAAATCCCAAAATCCAATATGACTATACTTATCAACAAAATCTGTATAATCATCTTTTAACTCATTTCCATTAATAGCATACATTAAATTTGTTGTAATATTTTGATAATTCAAATTCCAAATTCCATAACCTGTGTCATAAAATTGTCTATCTTCCTTAGCTTTTTTAGGAGTATTTTTAACCTTGTGATTCCATTTAAAATCCCATTCTTTTTTATGATTTCCGATAGGAACAACAATTCTATTTACAAATATATTTCCTGAATTATTTCCCCAGAAAGCATAATCATTTGAAAATTTTAAAGCTAGCTTTTGCTTTGTACTTAACTCAAAATCTACAAATCCCTGTGCAAGAGGTCCTAAATCATAATCAAACCCCATAATTCCAAAAAGTCCTCTGTCGCTATCCATCCCAACATACGGAAATAATGTTGCCCGTTGCGAAGCAGGTTTTAACGAAGTTACATAATATGGTAATTTAAACCAAGTTTTTCCTCCTGCAAAAAAACCTATGTTTCTTGCAATGGCTTTTCTATTTGGGTAAATTTCCAGCTCATCTGCATTTATTTTGTAGCTTGGATTTTCATAAGGGCTCGTTGTAAACCAACCATTTTTTATAAAAATTAGCTTATTTCCTTGAGCTAGCGTTTCTTCTCCACCATAACGCAGTTTAACATTTGAATCATAACTTTCTGAATTAAATATTTTTGCTAATTTTGTATCCATATCAAAAATAAGGTTATCAGCTTTTATAATTTGAGAACCTTGAATAAATTCAACATTTCCAGATCCTGAAAGAATGTTTTTATTGGCAATCTTTTTTAATTTATCTGCATTTATTGTAAAATCTCCATATTTTACAGTAACATTACCTTCGGTATTTATTTCTTCTGTTTCCAGATTAATTGTAGATTTTTCTGTTTCCAGCTCTATAACTTCTCCAGCAGCATTTAACTTGCCAAAAAGTATAATATAAAACAGTAAAATAAACAATATTTTATATCTCATTCTTTTCATTTTTTCAACCTTTTATACATTAGATTTTTGCTAAATTATACCATACTTTTATACCTATAACAATTTATTTTACATTTGAAAGGCTTTAATTAAGTTTTTTACTACAAAACGTATTTTTTCCCAAATAACATCATTTTTTCTATATTTGCGATAACTAATAGTACATTATTTTCTCTTATTATAATATTTGGAAGTGGCATAATATTTAGTTCTTTTTCATCTTTTATCCCGATAATATTCATTTCATATTTATTTCTCAAATTTAATTCTATAAGATTTTTTCCATCAAAATCCTTTGGTGCTTTTATTTCAAACACTCTATATTTTTCTGAAAATTTAAAATGTTCCGTTATATTGGGCCTTATTACCCCAAGTGCTGTTTCCTTGGCCATCGTTTCTTCTGGATAAACAACGGAAGTTGCACCAATCTTTTTTAAAATTTTCCCCTGTAATTCATTTTTTGCCTTACAAATGATAGTTTTTATTCCCATTTCCTTTAAAATTACCGTAACAAATACACTGGACTGGGTATTGTCTCCAATACAGACAAAAGCAGTGTCAAAGTCATCATTTATTACTTTCCTGATTGAATTTTCGTCTGTCACATCCAATGTAATTGCATCACTTGCGATTTCATCATCAATTACCTTTTGTACACGATCCTCCCTTTGATCTATTGCCAGTACCATTTTACCATTTTCATATAATGTCTGAGTTACACTTCTACCAAATGTTCCAAGCCCAATTACTAAATATCCTGCCATTTTTCACCTCTTCCTTATCCTATCAAAATGTCTTCCTTTGGATAAACATATCTTCCTTTTGGATTTTTCATTCTGGACAAGGCCAATGTTATTGTTAGTGGCCCGACTCGTCCAACAAACATCGTAATCATAATTAACAGTTTAGAAATGCTCGATAATTGCGGCGTTAAATCCCGTGATAATCCCACCGTTCCAAAAGCAGATACCAGTTCAAATCCTAATTCTATAACTCTTATATCCTCCAGCCAAATTAATAAAAATAATACTACAGCAACATACATAATTGATATAAAAACAATAACCATAGCTTTATTATATATTTTCCAGCTGATTCTTCTCTTGTTGTATTCCAGATGTTCCTTATTTTTTATAGTTGTAATTATTCCAAAAAGTATCAATCCGGCTGTAGTAGTTTTTATTCCACCACCTGTTGAGCCAGGTGAGGCTCCGATAAACATTAATACTACAAACAGAAAAACTGTAGGTTCCCGCAGTTCAGCTATGGAAATTGTATTAAATCCAGCCGTTCTTGTTGTTACACTTTGAAAAAAGGCGGCTCCTATCTTTTCAAAAAATGGCAATGTTCCTAATGTTTTATTGTTTGAATATTCTAGGATAAATGTTATAATTGTCCCAAATATTATTAGAAAAATTGACATTTTTATAGCTATTCTTGTAGTAGTAGTAAGCCTTTTATCTTTTTTTAGAAAATATTGATAAATATTAAGAATTGCTGCAAAACCTATTCCACCTAAAAAAATTAAGACAGGAATTACAGTGTTTATTATTATGCTGTTTTTAAAATCACTTAAATTATTTGAAAATAATGCAAATCCGGCATTACAAAATGCAGAAATAGAATGAAATATAGCATAATAAGCCGCTGTCTTATAATCAAATATTTTTATAAATTTTAAAAATAATATTGCAGCCCCGATAATTTCTATTATAAAAACCGTAGTCAAAACTTTTTTTACAAATTTTTGTATTTCAAATGTTGTATTTGTGTTTATATCTTCCTGTATCAGCTTTTTAGCAAAATATCCAACTTTTTTTGAAATCATTGCCACAACTACTGTTGAGAACGTGATAATTCCAATCCCGCCAAGCTGAATTAATACCATAATAACTGTTTTGCCAAATAAATTATAAACCTTGCTTACATCATTTACTGTAAGTCCTGTTACACAGACAGCCGATGTCGCTGTAAACATGCCTTCAAGTAAATTTGTCCTTTGTCCATTTTCTATTGCAATTGGCGAAGAAAGCAAAAAGCCGCCTATTAATATAATTATTATAAATGATACTAAGATTATGGTATAAGGGGAAATTTTCTTTCGTTTTACTAACATCAGAATCGCCTAACTTTCTGTTTATATAAAATTATTTTTAATTTTTAAATGATCCAAAAGTCAAAATCTTCACAAACCTGATCATATTTCTTATCTTTTCCTATTTTATCTGCAAACTCTCTTAAATCTTCTCCTGCTTTTCTCAAGTATTCCTCATTTCCCACAACTTCTTCGACTTTTTCTGAAATTCCATGCCATGCCTTATAAATCTCAGGCATAATTTTTAAGCCTTCCTCTGTTATTTTTGTAAAGGAGTTTTTTCCAGCTTTTTCCCTTGCTACATACCCTTTAGAAATTAGCTTATCAACAAATCTCGTAACTGTTGAGGGAGCTATTGCCAAAGTTTCTGATATTTGATTTACAGTCAATCCTTCTGCTTCTTCTTTTAATATAATCATAAGAAATCCGTGCGTTGGATAAATATCCAGCTTTTCAAATGATTCCTCCGCCATTTTATTAATCATTCTAAACATTTTTGAAATCGTAAAATAAATACATTTCTGAATTTCCATTTTTCCTTTAGTCATATTTTCACTTCCTTCCTTTCTTCGTTTGCTATTTATTCTTTACTACATATTTTTCCCAGCAGAATAACCACGTAAGTTTGATAATAATGTACACAGGAATAGCGACAAAAGCTCCTCCAATTCCGAACAAAGCTCCTCCCACAAGAACTACTAGAAGAGTTGTAATTGGATGCATTTCCACTGATTTTCCTGTAAGCCATGGTTTCACAATATTGGCTTCGATTGTTTGGACAATTGTAATTAGAACAATTATCAAAATCACAAGTTTAAATGATTTTGTAAAAGCATACAATATCGCTGGAATTAGACCAATAAAAGGTCCTATAAATGGAATAACGTTTCCAAATCCTATAATTACTGAAAAAAGAAGACTGTAATCCATTTTCAAAAAATAAAAAATCACAAACGATACTACGCCTACTATCATACTGTCCAAAGCTGTCACAAGAATATATTTCCCAATAGTTTCATCCATATTCTTTATAAGTACTATTAAGTCTTCTCTTCCCATATTTCGTAAAATTCGCTTAACTCCATTTTCAATGTTATCATAGCTAAAAATTAACATTATTGTAAAAATAGGTGTCATAAATAATAAACTGAATGTGCTGCTCATTAATGAAAAACTTGAACCTAGCACTTTTATTATATTTGTTACAATTATATCTTTAGAGTTCATTATAGACGTTCTTAAATCGATGTTATTACTTTCAAGAAATCCAAAAAAATTATTTTGTAGCTTTTCCTGATTTTTTAGTAAAAAGTCAATAAGGCTTGATACTTGCTTTGTAAATATCGGAACAATCGTTAAAACTATATAAAGAAAAATTATAAAAAACATAGTTAATACAAGTAAAATTGCAAATGTACGGTTTAACTGAATTTTTTTTTTCTTATTTTCATAAGAAATTTTATTAAATAATTCCATTCTTTTTCTTCGTTCTGAATTGCTTATATTCATTTTTTCCACTTTTTCAAGCTCATCAAGTTTACTGTTCTTAATTCTATCCTTTTCACTTATCATATCAATAAAAGGCATAAGGCAGTACACAATTACAAATGAGAGAATAAATGGAAAAATAGTGCTTGTCACAAGTCTTATTGGTTTTGCAAAATTGTCATAAACTCTAAAAAACAACAAAATTGTCAAAAGCATCAACACTGCTACAATCAGAATATTTCTTATTTTTAACAGTTTTTCCTCATCATAAAATTTCATTTGATTAATCTCCCTTTTTCTATCTATCAATTTTTTATCTATCCAAAGGTTTTTTCACTTTTCTTGTTAAATACAATATCAATTGGGCATCCTTCAAATCCAAAATATTCCCTTAGCTTATTTTCAATATATCTTTGGTAAGAGAAATGTATTAGTTCTGGATTGTTGGCAAAAAATGCGAATTTTGGTGGTGCTTGGCTTACTTGTGTTGCATAATTTATTTTTACTGCTCTTCCCTTTCTTGTAGGTACTGGATTTTGTGCTATCATTTCTGCCAAAATCTGATTCAGAAGCCCTGTCGTTATCTTTTTATGATATTCTTCATTAATAAATTTAGCTTGCTCTAAAATATTCAGTGTTCTCTTTCCTGTCATTGCTGAAATCGTTACAATTGGTGCATAATCTAAAAAGGCCAAATCAGCTTTTACCAATTCTGTAAATTCCTTCACACTATTATTATTTTTTTCAATTAAATCCCATTTATTTACTGCAATAATAATTGGCTTTCTTTCCTCATAAATCATTCCAGCAATCCTTTTATCCTGATCTGTCAAAAGCTCTGTCGCATCGAGCATTAACACACACACATCAGCTCTTTTTATCGCTTTTATAGCACGCAGTACACTATAATATTCAACATCGTCTTCTACTTTTGACTTTCTACGAATTCCAGCAGTATCAATCAATGTATAATTTTCTCCATCATATCTCAAACTAGAATCAATTGTATCTCTTGTTGTTCCAGCAATATCACTCACAATAGAACGTTCTTCATTCAAGAGTTTGTTTACAAGTGAAGATTTTCCTGCATTTGGTCTTCCAAGAATTGCAATATTAATTCCGTTTTCAGTTTGTTTTATTTTTTTATCTTCAAATTTGTTAATTACAGCATCCAATAAATCCCCAAGATTCGTCTTATGCTCTCCAGAAATTCCAATAACTTCTTCAAATCCCAGTCCATAAAATTCAAAAATATTTTCCTGATCATGCATATAATTGTCAATCTTATTTACAGCCACAACAACTTTTTTATCCTGTCTTCTAAGTACTGTTGCCACATCCTCATCAAGCCCAGTAATCCCAGCCTTTCCATCCACTAGAAATATAATTACATCCGCCTCATCAATTGCAACCTGTGCTTGCTGCTTAATTTTTCCCATCATAAAGTCTTCTGTACGTGGCTCAAGCCCTCCTGTATCAACTAAAATAAATTCTTTCCCGCTCCACTCCATCTCACGGTAAAGCCTGTCTCTAGTAACTCCTGGCTCATCCTTTACAATCGACAGCCTGTCACCCACCAGCTTATTAAATAATGTTGATTTCCCCACATTAGGTCTACCAACAATCGCTACTGTATGTTTCATATTTTCCTCCATTTTTTATTTATTTTTTCCCTTTAAATTATCAATTCAATTTTTTATAATTTACAAAAAATTCCTAAAACTTAATTTTATTTAATTTTCCTAACTTTTATCAATCTCCTCTCAAAAATATTCAAATAATTTTAGAAGAATTTGAATATACAATATATTTTATCACATTTTTTGTATTTTTATTAGTCTTTTTTACTGATATTACAGAAAAAGTGCAAATAAAATAAAGACTAGAGCATTATCTTCAGCCTTTTTGTAAATATTTTTAATTTTTATATACATTACTTCTTTTTCCTATTTAAATTACTAATATTATAAGTTCTTCATTTTTTATTTCTGCTATTATTCTAAAATTATCAATTCTATATCTTCATAAATTTTTAAAATTATTAGACAACTTCTTAAAATAAAAACAAACTTTGCAATGAAGAAAATTAATTTCCCATTTCTCTTTTTATTCACACAAAAAAACACCCAAACTCCAATTCTCCAGTTTAGGCGTATTTTTAAAAATCTAATCAAAATTATGAAACTATTAACGGCAACAATACTGCAATAATAGCCATTAGGGCAGGAAGTCCCTGCAATAAAAATATTTTTTTGGAAACTGTGACAGAACCATAAACAGCTGCACAGATAATACAAATCAGGAAGAAAACTGCAATTTGAATTTGAAATTCTCCAGTTTCAGTTAAACTCCATATTAATCCTGAGGCAAGAAAACTGTTGTATAATCCTTGATTTGCCATCATTTTTTTTACACGCTCATCTTTTAAGAATTTTGAATCAAGTCCAAAATTTCGTTGTATAGTTTCACTTTCATTGAAATACATTTCAAGAATTAATATATAGTAATGCTCAATTGCCACAAATAATATTAATATGAGTGCCAGTATGCTCAAAATAATTCTCTCCCTTCTTTATATTTTTATGTTCTTTATTTTTAACTTAATCTCTTACACTTAAAATTACAGGCTTTCCATCAATAATAGCAAGGCTGTGTTCATATTGGGCTGAACGTTTTCCATCTTTGGTAACTGCAGTCCACATATCCGATAGAACTTTTACTTTATAAGTACCGACATTTACCATCGGCTCAACTGTAATAACCATTCCATCTTCAATTTTAGCCCCTGTTCCAGCTTTTCCATAATTTGGAATAATTGGATCTTCGTGCATTTCCTTTCCTACTCCATGCCCTGCAAAATCTCTTACAAGCGAGAATCCAAAACTTTCCACATATTCCTGAATAGCATGCCCAATATCTCCAATTCTATTTCCGGCACGTGCCACTTCAATCCCAATATCTCTTGCTTTTTCAGTAACTTCCATAAGTTTTTTAGAAGTTTCATCAATTTCTCCCACAGCATAAGTAATTGCTGCATCGCCAAAATAGCCATCAAGCACTGTAACTGTGTCAACTGTCAGAATATCCCCTTCCTTCAGTATCTGCTTTTTGCTTGGAATACCGTGTACGACAACTTCATTTACAGAAATACAAGTTGCGGCTGGATAAGGAGGGTATGGACGACCTACATCGTAACCCTTAGTTCCTGGAATTGCTCCTTGGCTTCTAATGTAGTCTTCAGCGATCTGGTCCAGTTCGTATGTGCTGATTCCAGCTTTTACGTGTTTTGGCAATACATCTTCAAAAAGTCTTGCGATTATTTCATTAGCTTTTTTTATTTTTTTTATTTCATCCAATGTTTTATAAATTATCATTTTTTGTACTTCTTCTTTCTAAATTCTTTTTTTATTTTTTAGTAGATATATTTGACAGTTCAATACTTTTTTACAAAAAGTCTTATCCTTTTAAAAATAAAATTTTATTAATCATCAAATAAATTTAGTAATATTACTTTAAAATTAAATTCAAGTTCTAAAGTTTCTTAATTTTTACCAATTTAACCTTAGATAATTTTGAAAATATTTACTATTTTTCTAAAATATCAATTATATCTTTTGTAATTTCTTCCAGTTTTTTTGCACCATCTACGCTGTAAACTTTATTCTGCTTTTTGTAAAAGTCCAATACTGGTGCTGTCTGCTCGTTATAAACTGCCAAACGTTTTTTTACTGTTTCTTCATTATCGTCTGCCCTTTGTTCCAAATCTTCTGGATTTTCGTCAACTGGCGGATTGTATTTTATGTGATAAATTTTACCAGTTTTTTTCGATACCCTTCTTCCTGTGATTCTTTCGATAATTTCTTCATCACTAACTTCAAGTGCGATTACTTTTTCAATTTCTCTGTTTGATTTTTCCAAAATTTTGTCAAGTTCTTCAGCTTGAGCCACTGTTCTTGGAAATCCATCCAAAATAAATCCTTTTTTACAGTCTTCCTCCTGAAGTCTTGCTTCCACAAGCCCATTTACGATTTCATCAGAAACTAATTTTCCTTCATCCATCAATTTTTTTGCTTCCAGTCCTAACGGAGTCTTATTCGCAATTGCGGCTCTCAAAATATCTCCTGTTGAAATTTGAGGAATTTCATATTTTTGAATTAATTCCTTTGCCTGAGTCCCTTTTCCTGCTCCCGGTGCTCCAAATAACACTATATTCATAATTATTTATCCGATATTTAAAATTAAATACCGCTCCTTTCCAAATTTATTTTTTCACATCTAATTTTAACATTTTAAAAGCCATTTTTCAATTTTCTTTTTTAAATTTTCAAAAAAATAACAAAAAAGAA
The DNA here is from genome assembly GCF_030644325.1 of Leptotrichia sp. HMT-225. Classification (NCBI taxonomy): domain Bacteria; kingdom Fusobacteriati; phylum Fusobacteriota; class Fusobacteriia; order Fusobacteriales; family Leptotrichiaceae; genus Leptotrichia; species Leptotrichia sp. HMT-225. Next base: position 2,326,436 of record NZ_CP130323.1, read on the forward strand.
AAAAAAACTGAATTTAATCAGTTTTTTCTGCTAAAGAATTTTAGCTAATTTAAGTTAGAGTGGGTAATAAACCCTTCTATATTTTACCACATTTATAAATTTTATCAATACCTTTTTTTAAATTTTTATTTTTTATTTTTTCTTAAATTTCCATTTTTTCATATTTTTTAAAATAATCCTTCAATTCTTCTAAAATCTCATTCCCCATTCCTTCTTTTTCCGTTTCTATATTAACGCACAAAAGTGGTTCATGCAGTGACAATCTGATTAAAAACCAGCTTTTTTGACCGGCATTTACTCTTACACCTTCGTAGTTAGGCATTTCTAGGCTCCAACCTTCTTTTTTTCCAGCATATTCCCTAAAGTTTTCCACGATTTTTTCTCCACGAGCTCGAAAATCTTTATCTTTTATAGGAATTCTTATTTCTATTTCCTCAGCAGGCTCAGACAGCTCATTTAGAACATCTGTAAATTCAACCCCTTTTTCCCTGCTCTCTACAAGCTGAATCAAAAGTCTTGCAGCCATGTATGCTCCATCATCAAGAAAATAATTTTCTTTAAATGCGGCATGTCCTGACGTTTCTATAGCAAGAGGAGAATACTTTCCTTCATTATTCAGTCTTATAGATTCGTTTATTACGTTCTTGTATCCTCGCTGGAATCTATGGTGAATCCCGCCACGGTTTTCTATAAATTCTTTTAGCCCTGCCGATGTAATCGAATCTGTTACAATTATTCCGCCAGAATGCTCTTTTAACAATATTTCACTAAGCAATGCAATAAGATTATTTCTGTTAATTTCACGTCCATTTTTATCTATAAAGGCACTTCTATCTCCATCTGCATCAAATATTATTCCAAAATCTGCATTGTTATCAAGAACTGCTTTTTTTATTGATTCTATCGCTTCTTTTGCTTCAGGATTTGGAATATGATTTGGAAAGTTACCATCAGGATTTAAAAATTGGCTTCCAGCAGTATCTCCACCTAATACTTCTATTACCTTTTCAGCAAAAAATCCCGCGGCTCCATTTCCTGCATCTATCACTATCCGTAGGTTTTTTAGAGGTTTATCCCCTTTCCCAATTTTATTTTTTATTAGTTCACATATATATGAAGCATAGTCATCTGCCAGATTTTTTAGAATTTCTACACCTTTTTCTTCTTTAATCAAATTTTCTTCTTGTTTTTCGGCCATTTCTAGAAATTCATTAACATCACTTTTTTGAAGCCCTCCATTTTTCGTAAAAAATTTAATTCCGTTGTAGTAGCTCGGTAAATGGCTGGCAGTTATCATCATTGCGCCATAAGCTTTATAATCCTCAAATATCGTAGCCATAAAAAGCGACGGTGTTATTGACATTCCGCAGTCATATACATCAATTCCCATTTCCATCAAGGCCTTTCTTATAACTTCTGAAAATTTAGGTCCTGTATGCCTTGCATCGTATCCAACTGCCACTTTAACCTTTCTGTTTTCAGCCTTTGCGATTTCATCGCATTTTTCAGTTATCCAAAGCCCAAATCCTTTTGCTATGAACTCAACTTCCTTTTCAGATAAATTAATGTCCTTATCCTCGTATTTTGAAACTATTCCCCGAATATCAGTCCCGCTTACCATATTTTTTAAATCCATAAAAATACCTCTCTTTTTAAGTAAAGCCATACCTATTCTCTTCATTATGAAAATTAGTATGGCTTTTCTATTATTGCTCACCTATTTACTATTTTAAATTATTTAGCACTGTTTCTGCAATATCCTTCGCTCTAAGCCCGTAATTCGTAAGCATAGTTTCTCCATCCGCACTTTGTCCAAAAACATCCTGTATTCCATGTTTTAAAACTTTTGTAGGATGAACTTCTGACAAGTATTCTGAAACTGCACTTCCAAGTCCCCCAATTACAGAATGTTCTTCACTTGTTACAATAAATTTACATTCTTTTGCTGCTTTTAAAACTGTTTCTGTGTCTAACGGCTTTATCGTAGAAACATTTACCACTCTTGCTTTTACTCCTTTTTCTTCTAGTAATTTTGCTGCTTCAAGAGCTTCTGATACCATAAGACCAGTTGCTAATATTGCTACATCATTTCCTTCTCTCAAAGTTGCAGCTTTCCCTATTTCAAATTTATAGTTTTCATCAAATAATACTGGTATATTCAGTCTTCCAAGTCTTACATATACAGGCCCTTCATATTCAGCCACTGCAAAGACCATTTTTTCCGTTTCTACTGCATCTGCTGGCGATAGCACTACCATTCCTGGAATTGCACGCATTAAAGCCATATCCTCAACTGACTGGTGTGAACCTCCATCTTCTCCTAACGAAACCCCTGCGTGAGTTGGACAAATTTTAACATTCAATTGTGGATACGCCACCGAGTTTCTAATCTGATCAAAAGCACGTCCCGCCGCAAAATGTGCAAAAGTTGAGGCAAACGGTATTTTTCCAGTCGTTGCAATACCTGCCGCTGTTCCAATCATATCAGCTTCTGCAATCCCCACATTTATATATCTTTCTGGAAACTCTTTTTTAAAATACGCAGTCATTGTTGATTTTGACAAGTCTGCTTCCAGCACTACCACATCTTTATTTACTTTTCCCAATTTAACTAACGCTTCTCCATAAGCTACTCTAGTTGATTTTTTTCCATTCTCATATTCTCCTATTTTTTATTTCATTATTTTTAAAAACTTTCTAATACTATTCCACAAGCCAGGGTTAGTGCGTAGCACTTTCGTCATTCTCTTTAATATTCCATTAGTTAAATATGTTAAAATAGCTATTATTGCGAAATGAAGGGAAATGGCGATTGATTTCCCTTGCTATTATTAACTCAATTCTTCCATTACCTTCTTGTATTCTTCATCATTTGGAGCAGCCCCGTGGAACCCAGCGTTATTTTCCATGAATGAAACCCCTTTTCCTTTTACAGTATTCGCAACGATAACTGTTAGCTGTCCTTTTACTGTTCTTGCTGTATCAAGAGCATTTATGATTTCTTCATAATTGTGTCCGTCAATCTCAATTACATTCCATTTGAAAGCCTTGAACTTTTCCCCAACTGGAGCGACATCCATTACATCCGAAACTTTTCCGTCAATCTGCAAGTTGTTATAGTCAACTATCGCAACTAAATTGTCAAGCTTGTAATGTGCAGATGTCATAACCGCTTTGTATAGATGTCAAACATTTGTTACAAAAATATATTAAAAAAAATATTTCTTTCCTAATGTAGCTTTAACCTAATGATTTTGCTTGTACTCTTTTAATACTTCATTTGGACTCTTAAAGCCTAGTACTTTTCTCGATATGTTGTTGTATCTTGTATTGTATTTCTTTATTGACCTTAACAGTTCTTCCTTGCTTTTAAATTTCTTGTCCCCATAGTACTTGCTGTCAAGCCTGTGGCTTCTTTCCACTTTTCCATTCTCCCATGGCGAATATGGACGAGTTGTCCCGTACTCTATCCCCTTCTCCTCCAGTTTCAGCTCAAACAGCGTTTTCTTATCACTTTCAGAATTTGTGAACTCTTTTCCATTATCTGTCTGAACTTTCTTTATGTCAAATCCCAGCTCCTTTTCCAAGTTCTCTAGAAACTTTGCAGTCTGATAGGTACTTTTTTCATCTGCTATCCTTAACACTCTTTTTCTTGTATATTCATCTAATGCCGTTATTTGATAATACTTCTGGTCACGTTTACCAAACTGTATGCATTCTTCCGGAACATATTTTATGTCTATCTGTACTCTTTCCCCAGGGTACTTAGCCTGTTCAACCTTCTTTTTTCTTTTATGCGGCTTTTTAGGCTTTTCTTTGGCATTGCCCTTCATTTTCCTTATTATCCTGCACATTGAATCGTATGTACGGCTGTAGCCTTCCTTTCTTGCTTTGACATAAACTTCTGCCAGCCCTTCATAGCCAAATTTCCTGTATTTTTTCATAACCAGTTCTATTTCTTCTTGCGTGTGCTGGTTTGGATGGCTTTTAGGTCTTCTGCTTTTTGGCAGAAGAGATTGGACTGTGCCGTCGTATCTATCTCTCCAACGTTTTATCTGCTGACGTGATGTCTTATACTTCACTGCTGCCTTTGAATTATTATTATGTTTTATTGCATACTCAATTGCCCGTTGACGAACACGGTATATTTCTGATATACTACTCATATGAAAGGTTTCTCCTTAATGTAGTTTTGGTAGGCTTACATTATATCAGAAACCTTTCTTTTTTTTGTATATTCTTGTCTACATATGTATTATCTCACAACAATTTTTTTAAAAAATTTACAAAAAAAAGCCGGATAAAACCGACTTAATAATGAATTATTAATTTTATATTATTGTTGAAATATTTTTTTTGCATTATCCAAATCAATATGACAGTAACCATTTGGATTTTTCTCCAAATAATTTTGATGATAATCCTCAGCCATAATATAATGCTTTAATGGTCTTACTTCCACTTGAATTTCTCTTGAATATTTATTTTGTTCACTGTCAATTTTTGATTTTATTGTATGAACTTCATCACTATCTACATAATAAATTCCTGTCCGATATTGTCGTCCTTCATCAAGCCCCTGTCTATTAATACTTGTAGGATCAATTATCGAAAAATAGTAATCCAAAAGTTTATCTAATGAAACTATTTCATTATCATATTTTATATGCACTGTTTCAGCGTGATCTGTCATTTTTAAAATATCATAGCTTGTATCAAGAGTTTGTCCATTGGCATAGCCAACTGTTGTTTCAATAACACCAGGAGCCATTTTAAAGAATTTCTCTACGCCCCAAAAACATCCTCCAGCTAGATAAATTTCTTTAATATCCGTCATAACTCACACCTCCTTTAAATTTTTAAATAACACTAAAATTATACTGTCACCCAAAATTTACTTAAAACAAAATCTAATAGGTAATTATGATTATATTACTTGTATATCAAAACCCCAATTATTAAATATTTTTATAGAAAATGTCTACTAATATAATTTATTTTGTAATTATTTTTAGTATAATTTTAATCATATTATTATAATCTCATTATACAAGTTTATGAATAGAAATTATTTAACAATTTCTTTTAATTAGATTATTTTTTTGTGAGTTTTTTATATACAAAAACTATTATTATTCATCTGTGAATAGTATATTTCGGTATTAATTTCCCCTCTTTCAAAAAATTATACAAAACTCCTACACTTATACTTATTGCAATAGTCAGAACCGATTTGAAAATCATTTCATCACTTATTTTTATTACAAAGTGAAGAACAATTAGATGAATTAAAAATGCAAAATATGTAGAGTTTGCAATTATTTTTATAAAATTATTTCTGTTGACGAAATTAAATTTACACCAGAATAAAAAAAAGGAAATCGTCATTATGAAAGTTCCAAGTGAATTTTTATCAAAAAAATTGGATACACTGTTACCTGTTGTAATTAAAACATATTTTGTAGAAAAAAAACTTATGAAAAACCCTATAAAATAAATAATTATTATCCAAACAAATGAAAAATCTTTTATTTTTTCTTCGTATTTTTTTATAAAATATCCTAAAATATAATAACCAATAAAACCTGTTATTGGAAAATTTGAAAATGGAATTTCGACAAAGTTGAAATAACGTAAATAGGGATTTAAAATATTACATAAAAACCATAGAAAAATCACAAAAAATGTTTCTTTTTCAGCATATTTAAGAACCTTTTGAAGCCAAGGTGTGAGAAAATACAACCCCAGAATCATATAAATATACCAAAAATGTGGAGCTGCAAATGCTTTCCCCTTTAAAATTGGTACAATCGGAACTTTGAAAAAATAAATATAAATCACATTAAAAACAATAAAAAGTGGTAAAATGTTTAAAATTCTCTTTTTAAAAAATAATGCTGTATTTTCTGATTTATACAACAGCAAATATCCGCTAATCATAACAAAAAGATTAACTCCGATTGAAATAACCGCATATCCTCCCATCCAAACATTTATCCCATACTGCCTGTTCAATGTGTGAAAAGCACAATAAAAATAAACGCAAAAATTCTTATAATATCAATAGCCATTAATTTTAAAACTCCTAACCTTTGTAATAATCATAAAATTTTGTCTAAAAATAAAAATTGTTATAAATAAAACATTTAATCTTGAGGAATAAGTCCCAAAGATTTTTCCATTTCAATTGTTCTATCAACATCTTTTTTGTAAGTAATACCTAACTTATAGTAGTGATTTTCTTTCATTTTCAAAAAACTCCATCCGTAATTTTTTTTCTCAATTACTAGATACTGTCTTTTTCATTGGATAAAGTTGCCTTTATTTTGGGCTCTTCTATATTATCTGTCCTCTTGTAATCCCACAAAATCTCAAAATAATTTGTAGAGTCCCAAATCCATTTTTTTACATCTTCTGTATTTTCAAGTTTTTTCCCATTTACATAAAGTTCTTTGCTATTTGAAATAATTTTCCTAATTTCTTTTAAATCCCTAACATAACTTGGCAACTGAAATATATTTATATTAATTAGAATTATTACAATTAAACAGACTGATACACAACCTATCTTTAAATAAAAAATTTTCTTTTTTAACTTCTCTTTTCGCAAAGTTTCCTCAAAATCTCCAGTCTCTTCATCTTCTTTTTCATAATCATTTACAAAATCCTTTTTTGTTTCCAAATAAAACTTCAAAATTCCAAAAATAATTATTAACCAAATAGATATAATATTTTTATTAATTTTCAAAAATCCTATTATAATCGGAATAATCACATACATTAAGCTATTCATCAAAATAAATAGTCGTCTTTTTCTCTTTTCTTTTTCAATTTTCTGCTCATCGTAAACATACATATTTTTTAACCTCTTAACATTAAAAATCGCCTTTTAAACATTTTACAATATTAACAAAATTTTTTCAAATTAATTGATAAAAAACTTTTTTTATGGTATAATTATTTTGTAAAAAACAGACATGTGTAAATAAAAAATCGGTTAAACTGCCTTAAAATTTGGGGCAGTTTTTATATAATTATAAAAAATTTTTAAAAAATAATTAAATAAAAAAGTATAATATTTTGTAATAGTATGATATAATATTTTTGAGGAAAACCGAACCTCATATTTTACACAAGTCTGGGGGTGATACCAGTGGAGCGTGATATAATTTATATCATAATTCAAATTGTAGTTGCCTACTATTTTTTAAGTAGAGGATAACACCCCAAAAATGAAAAATATTTTTCCCCTGCAGATATTATTTGCAGGTTTTTTTTGCAAAATTTCTTCATTATGTTATTGTAAAATTTAATTCAAAATGTTATCATAAAATAAAGAAATTATTGAAAATTAATTATATAAATAAAGGAGAGATTTTTTATGTTATATCCAATGAAGTTTAAAAAATTTTTTGTGGAAAAAGTGTGGGGTGGACGTGAATTTGAAACAAAATTAGGAGTGAAACTGCCTGAAGGCAAAAAAATTGGAGAATCTTGGGAAGTGTCGGCACATCCTCATGGAATGGGAATCGTGGAAAATGGTGCTTTAGCTGGACAAAGACTGGATGATATTTACAAGGAATATAAAGGAGAGCTTACTGGAAAAAAGGTTTATGAAAAATATCCTAACAAATTTCCACTTCTTATAAAATATCTGGACGTAAATGATAGACTTTCTATTCAAGTACATCCAAGTGATGAAGTTGCCTTAAAAAAACACAATGAATTTGGAAAAAGTGAATCTTGGTATATAATGGAGGCAAGTGATGATGCGACTTTAATTATGGGAATGAAGCCTGGTATTACAAAAGAAAAATTTTTGGAAAAAGTAGAAAAAAATGATTTTGATGGATTATTTGAAGAAAAAACTGTTAAAAAAGGTGATTTTATTGACATCACACCAGGAACAGTCCACGCCTCACTAAAAGGAAGCGTACTTTTTGCAGAAGTTCAGCAAAACTCAGATGTAACTTATAGAATTTATGATTTTGAGAGAATTGATGAAAATGGCAAAAAAAGAGAACTGCACTTACAGGATTCTGCTGATGTAATTGATTTTGGAAAAGAAGTGGAAATTAAAAATACTGATTTTGATGATTCTGAAAATGGGAAAGATATTTTGAAAAAACATATTATAAAAAAAGAATACTACTCAATTGATAAAGTAAAATTCGCTGATTCCTTTGAAGATGTGAATAATGAAAGTATGACAATTTATTCGATACTGGAAGGAGAAGGAAAAATTACATGGGGCGAAAATGAAGAGCTTGCAATAAAAAAAGGCGAAACAATTTTAATCCCTGTTGGCATCAACACAAAAACTATTGGAAACTTTGAAATTTTGAGAACTGTAATTTAAATAAATGTGGGCAATGATTCTAGTTTATTTTTTAGGCAAATTAGATGATTTGCCTTGTTTTTTTAGTTGGAATATGATATTCTAATGTTATACTAATATCGTTTTATAATCATATATTGTATAATATATCGAATTTTCGAAAAATGTATTATTTTTAATAAATATATAAAAAGTTAGATTATTAAATAGACATAACGAAAGATAATTTTATAAAAAATAAAAAAGGAATAGGGATTAAGAACAGTGAAAAAAAGAATTTTATTGATTGGAATAATGTTTGGAATTTCATCTTGTGGAATTGTTGGCGGCGTTGGAAGTGTCGTCGGAGGAACTATAAAAGCTGCAGGTGGAATTACTGGAGCGGTTATCGGGACAACTGGTAAATTGATAGGAGGTATTATTGGTGGAAAAGATGGCGAAATAAAGGCCAAAAATACAAAATACAAATTTGCAAATGCGGAAGTAGAAATAACTGGTGGAAAAACTATTGTTACAGGAATTTTGACTCATAATGGAGTAACTAAGAGAAATTTGACAATAGAAATTCCATGTTTTGATGAAAATGGGGCAAAGATTGGAGATGCTGTTGACAACATAAGTTCGCTTGGAAAAAATGAAAAATGGGAATTTCAGGCAGTTCTTAATACAAATGAAACGAAAACTTGTAAACTTAAAGATACGTATATTTATGAAGGAAATATAAATACAACTATTGAAAATAAAGATAGTAATACTGAAAATGTTAATAATGAAAACACTAATAATATTGAAAATGAAAAATAAAAATCGGAGGAAATAATGATAGGAATTATTGGAGCAGTAATTGAAGAGACTGAAGCAATCAAAAAAGAAATTAATGATATTAAGGAAAACACAATAAACGGAATATCATTTTTTACTGGAAAATTTAATAATAAAGATGTTGTTTTTGTGCAATCTGGAATTGGAAAGGTAAATGCTGCAATTACAGCAACTTTACTAATTGAAAAATTTGATGTAAAAGAAGTTATTTTTTCTGGAGTAGCTGGATCACTGGATGAAAGGCTCAAAATTGGAGATATTGTTGTTGGACGGGATATTGTTCAGCATGATGTTGATGCTACAGCTTTTGGCTATAAAATGGGACAGATTCCGCAAATGAAGGAATGGGCGTTTGAATCAGATAAAAATTTAATTGAAAAAACTGGAAATATAACGAATTTTGAACATCAGATTTTACTTGGAAGAATTTTGACTGGAGATCAGTTTGTAAGTAAAAAAGATGTAAAAATTCAACTTGGAAAAGATTTTGAAGCACTTTGTGTGGATATGGAAAGTGGAGCTGTGGCTCAAGTCTGTACAAGGTTAGGTGTTAAATTTTTGATAATCCGTTCAATTTCAGATTCAATTACAGACGAATCTGATATGGAATATGAAACTTTTGTGAAACTGGCAGCAGAAAATTCTAAAAAAATATTAAAACAAATTATTTAATGAAATAGTTATAAATATTGGACAATTATCTAATAAATAAAAGATGTTTCAACAAAAATAAAATAGGGAAAAGAAGGGAGAAAAAATGAGTTTTCGATTAAATCCATTTAAAGTAATGAGAGCAGTTGGAATTGTTGCTGTTATTACTTATGGTGTAGTACTTGCAACAGGCTACAAGAAATCAAAGGTAACTACGACCGAAAGTGTTACAAAGGAAATGAAAGTTCGAAATAAGGACTTTTACAATTCCAAGGACTATAAAAATAATCTAACTTTGCCAAATCAGGTTATTGAAAATAATAATGAAACAGTTGCAAAGGAGCTTGAACAGACGAAATCTGCTGAAACAGTAGACTTACAAAACCCTACAGTAAATAACCAGCAGACACAGCCTCAAAATAATCCAAAGGCAGCTAAGGAAGATAAGAAAAAAGAAGAGCAGAAAAAATTAGAAGCTCAAAAACTGGAACAGAAAAGACAAAAAGAACAGAAAAAATTGGCTGAACAAAGACGTCAGGAAGAGGAAAGAGCTGAAGCAAGACACGCTGAACTTAAAAAGCAGCAGCAAGAAGCAGCAGCTAGAAAAGAACAGGCAGCAGCACAAGCAAGGGCAGAAGCGGCTAGACAACGTGCAAAAGAAGAAGCTGCTAGAAAAGCTAAAGAGGAAACAACAAAAAAAGCTAGGGAAGATGCGAAAAATCGACAATCTAAAGGTCACAAAAAGTACATTCAAGTTGCTTCAGTAGGCTCAGAAGCCTCAGCTAGAGAAATAACAAAAAAATTAGGTGGAAATTTTTACTACAAAAAAACATCTGTAAACGGTAGAACAGTCTATGTGGTAATGTCAAATATGACTGATAATCCAAATACTTTAAAAACAATGGAAAATCAAGCTAAAAAAGCTGGTAGCGGGTATATGATACGTTCTACTAATTAAAATTTAGAATAGAAGTGAGAATAAAATTTATGAATAAAAATTACAGAGGAAATATTCTTCCAAAAGAAATCGTAAATGAAATAAAATTGTCTAAAAGTATTATTCTAACAGCACATATTAATCCAGATGGAGACGCTCTTGGCTCACTTTTGGCATTTTATTTTATGATAGATGAATATTGTAAAAAAAATAATATGGAAAAAATGATAAAGATTGTGGTCGATGATAAACTGCCTAAATATATGAGGCATTTTGAAGATACAGGGCTTATCTGGGATTATGAAAAATTTTGTGAAAAATTTAAAAAAAATTTTCAAAATAATGAAAAATTTGATTTGTTTATAAGTCTGGACTGTGCGAATCAGGAAAGATATGAAAGAGCTGTAGAAATCAAAAAATTGAGTAAAAAATCAATAAATATTGATCATCATGTCAGCAATACTGAACATGCGGATTTTAACTATGTAGAAGATATTTGCAGTACAGGAGAGCTTTTATATCAGTTTTTGAAGATTTTTGACATTGAACTGACAAAGAAAATTGCTGAATATATGTATCTTGGAATAATTAATGATACTGGAAACTTTAGGCATGATAACGTTACATCGCATACTTTTCTGGTATGTTCGAAATTAATTGAGGTAGGTATGAATAATCACAAAATTGCTAATATTATTTTTGCAGTAAATGAAAAACAAGTTGATTTTATTGGTGAAGTTTATAAAAATAAAAAAGTTGATGAAAAATATAAATTTGTCAGCTATTATCTGACACAAGAAAAAATGAAAGAACTAGGCATTGAAAAGGATGATACAAACAGTACATCAGAAATGCTTTTAAAAATCGAAGGAATCGAAATTTCACTTTTCGTACGGGAACAGGAAGATGGTTTATTAAAAGGAAGTTTTCGATCAAATGATAAGTACAATGTAAATAAGATAGCTTCAATTTTTGGTGGTGGTGGACACATAAAAGCTGCTGGATTCAAGACGGATTTATCTTTTGAGGAAATTTTGAAAAAAACTTATGAGGAATTGGAAAAATAATTTTATTAATTCGATATTAAGAAGGATTGGAATCTGATGTGGAAAGGAGAATTTTATGTTTGAAACTTTTAATATGTTCAATTATTTGAAAATGATGGGCCTTTCAAATACTGAACTTGCAAATAATTTTCAGTGCATTGAAAAGGCTAACCAGAATATTAATGAAATTTTAGGTAACAATCCAAACGCTGTTTTGCGAAAAATAAAATATGCATATTCAGATAAGGAAAAAAAACATTTACAATTTGATATTAAAATAGAGGTAGTGAATAATTAGTGGAAAAGAAAATACAAAAAATAATAATAATTTTATGCTTTGGAATGATAATAAGTTGTTCATCTGTTGGAAAAAGAGTTGTCCCAAACTCAGCAGTGGTGTCACGAGATGTTATTATGAATAACAGTATTGAAGAAGTGAAAAAAAAATTTAGTGAAACAGTAGGAACTCAGCACGTTGGATTATACAAAAAGGGCTTTAGAAACTGGAAAGTTATTTTGTATGGAGCACAGGCATATTATCAGGTAATTGTGACAGAAGATGGTAAAATTGTTTCAAGTGAAAGACTTGAATATAAATAAAATAAAAAAGGGAGTTTTTTCATTCTCCCTAAATTTTTTTATTCATCATCTTCAGTTTCATTTTTTTGATAATTTTCCAAATCATCAAAAACATTAATTAAACTGTCTGAATCAAGTTCATAATACATATTATCATCAAGACTGCTACTTTCATGTTCTAAAACTTCGATTTCTATATTTTCCTGATTAGTTTCCTCAATCCCTTTATTTAATATGTCTTCAGAAATTTTAATATCAGTTTGCATATTGAACTCATGGCTTTTGGAATCTATGATTTCGCTTTTAATAGAATCTGAAATATATTTTTTTTCTGCATCTGATGTTTCTTGAGTTTCTTTATTTAACTGTTCTTCTGCTTTTTTATCTTCATCAAGTTTGAAAAGACTATCAAAGAAAACAAAAAAATCATTAATTGCAAAACTTTCTTTTTCAGTTTTTAACATAAGTATTGTTCCTTCGAGTAAAGCAATTAAAAGCCTTGCAGTTGTTTCAGGAACAATATCATCGTATTTTTTAGGAAAGGCATATTTTAAAGTTGTTATAAAAAAAGAAAACCTAAGTTCTATTTTTTTATATGATTTTACAAGTTCTTCACGTATACTATTATTTAAGTCAGACAGCTCCAATGCCAAATTTCCAAGTGGACTCCCACCATGAAATCTATTATTTACAATGTTTTCAAAATATTTTTCAAAAAAGTAGTGAAATTTATCAATTGATAAGTCATCTACATTATTATTGAAGAAGTTTATCAGATTTTCAGTATGATATTTAATTACAGAACTAAGTAGCTCTTCTTTACTTGAAAAAAATTTGTAAAAAATGTCATTTGGCATATCGCATGCTTTAAAAATATCGGTTAATTCTGTATTTTTATACCCCTTATAATAAAAAAGTTTTGCACTTTGTTGAATTATAAAGTTTTTATTATATTCTTTAGTCATTAAATTTACCTCTTTAAAAGTATTTTGAATATATTTTATAATTTAATTCGAGGATTGTCAACTAAATTAATTAAAAAACATAAATAAAAGGATGTGATTCTATGAAATATAATTTTGATGAAATTATCGACAGAAAAAATAATCATTCTGTTAAATACAATGAATTGACTAGATTTGGATTTGAGCATGGAAAGGAGCCTGAAGACTTTATTCCATTATGGATTGCAGATATGGATTTTAAAACTGCCCAACCAATTATTGATGCTCTTGAAAAAAAGGTTCAACATGGGGTTTTTGGATACGTTTATCGACCTGAAGAATATTTCGAATCTTTTATTAACTGGCAAAAGAAAAGATTTGGCTGGGAACCTAAAAAAGAACTTTTGAGTTTTAGTATCGGTGTTGTGCCTACTCTTGGAACATTGATAAAATTATTTTCTGAAGAAGGGGAAACTGTTTTGATTCAACCTCCTGTCTATTCAGAATTTTATGATATTAATACTGATAATAAAAGAATTGTTTTAGAAAATAAATTCAAAGAAAAAGATGGTACTTTCACTATCGATTTGGAAGATTTGGAAGAAAAATTGAAACAACAGCCTAAATTATTCATCTTTTGTAATCCACATAACCCTTTGGGACATGTTTGGACTTATGAGGAATTAAAAACAATCGGAGATTTATGTGTAAAATATAATGTGCCTATTATTTCTGATGAAATTCACGCTGATTTAACACTTTGGGGTAATAAACACATTCCGATGGCAAGTGTTTCAGAAGAAATCAGACAAAACACAATAACTTGTACTGCTACTGGGAAAGCCTTTAATTTAGCTGGTTTACAATGTGCGACAATTGTATTCAATAATATTGAAAACAAAACTAAATTTGATAGATTTTGGAAAGATTTAGAGGTTCATAGAAACAATCCTTTCAATTTAGTTGCAACTATTGCTGCTTATACAGAAGGGGAAGAATATTTGACTCAGTTAATCGATTACTTAGAACAAAATATCCTTTTCTTAAATACTTTTATGAAAGAAAATATTCCGTTAATTAAACCAAATGTTCCACAAGCGACTTATTTAGTTTGGCTAGATTGCCGCGAATTAATGAAAAAATATAATTTTAATCAAGATGAACTAGAAAAATTTATTTATCAAAAAGCAAAAATAGGATTGAATTCTTGCCGTGCGTTTAATCATGGATCGAGCGGATTTATGCGTATTAACACCGCTTGTCCTAGAAGTGTGTTAGAAAGAGCATTAAAACAATTAGAAACTGCTTGTAACGAATTAGTCTGATATTAGAGCTAAATGAATCAATTGTTACAAATGTAAAGAGAAAGCTCATGTCTATTTTTTATATGTAAAAAATGAAAACCTCCAAATATTCTTATTTAGAGGCTTTTTTTTAATTTCTATATTGAGTAAATATCTGTTTCACTTTCCGAATATCTTTTAAGAAAATTTTGCAACCGTTGATTTTTTGAACTAACAAAAATTTCTTCTGGCTTACCTTCTGCTATAATTGTTCCACCATCAACAAATACTATATAATCTGAAACCTCCCTTGCAAACTGCATTTCATGGGTAACAATTATCATTGTCATATTTTCTTTTACCATATCCTTTATAACTTTTAGAACTTCTCCAATAAGTTCAGGATCAAGTGCCGAAGTTGGCTCATCAAGCAAAATTACTTCTGGACTCATTGCAACCGCCCTTGCGATTCCCACTCTTTGCTGTTGCCCTCCAGAAAGCTGATTTGGGTAAAATTCGGCTTTATCTTTTAACCCCACTTTTTCAAGCATTTTCAATCCGATTTCTGTTGCTTCGTTCCTATTCATTTTTTTTACAATCAAAAGACCTTCAATTACATTTTCCAAAGCAGTTTTGTTTTTAAATAAATTATAATTCTGAAAAACCATTGTCGTATTTTTTCTAAGTCTATTTATATCTTTTTTATTTATTTTACTCAAGTCAAATGTTTCGTTTCCAAAAGTTATTGTTCCCGATGAAGCTGTTTCAAGAAAATTAAGGCTTCGTAAAAATGTTGATTTTCCCGATCCACTCGGTCCTATGATGCTTATTACCTGTCCTTTTTCTATTTTAAAGTTTATTCCTTTCAAAACTTCATTTTTTCCAAAAGACAATTTTAGATTTTCAACCTTTATCATTTTACAGTCCACCTACTCTCAATTTCTTTTCCACAATTCCCATTACTTTTTCCACAATTATACAAACAACCCAGTAAATTCCTGAAACTACGATATATGCTTCAAAAATATCCAGTCCTGAAGCTGAAATTATTTTTGCCTTTCCAATCATTTCCACAATTGAAACTGAAAAAGCAAGTGAGGAATCCTTTATCAAACTTATAAAAGTATTTCCAAAATTAGGAAAAGTTATTATAATCGCCTGCGGAAGTACAATTCTTTTCATTGCCTGCCATTTTGTCATTCCAATAGACAATGCAGCTTCAACTTGCCCTTTATCCACCGACTGAATTGCCGCCCTGAATGTTTCCGAGAGATACCCCGACACATTTAAAATAAATGCCACATACACAAACACAATCGCAGGAATATTAGTCACATCTATATTAAATCCATATTTCAGATGTATATAATCCAATATTTTAGGCAATCCATAATAGGCAAGGTAAATCTGAACTAAAAGAGGTGTCCCTCTTATAAAGGACACATAAATTGTAGCAAGTCTTGTCAGCACAGGAATTTTATTTATTCTCACAAGTGCGATAAAAAAACTAAGTATCAGCGAAAATATCATCGTAACAATCGCAATATTCAGAGTCATTGGCAATGCTTTCAGTATTTCTGGAATCGCTCTTACCATAAAGCCCCAGTTTAAAAAAGGTACATTATTATTCATTACTTTTCTCCTATTTGTAAATTATTTCGTATAATCTCCGCCAAACCATTTTTCTGATATTTTGGCAAGCGTTCCATCGGCTTTCATTTCAGCTAGTGCTTTATTTACTTTATTTTTCAATTCTTCGCTATCTTTTCTAAATGTGAAGTATACAGGTGTTTTCGTTACGGGTTCTCCTACGATTTCTACAAGATTTCCTCTTTGCTTTGTGAAATATCCTACTGTCAATCTGTCATTTAAAGTAGCATCTGCCTTTCCTTGTGCAATTTCTTCAAGTGCAATTGAAACATTTCCGTCAAAATAAGCATAATTTATTTCCTTATTTTTGTCAAAATCAGTCAAAGTTTTGTTATAATTACTTCCTACTCCTGTCATAACCCTTTTACCTTTTAAATCCTCAAGTGTCTTAATATCAGTTCTTCCTTTTTTTACAATAATTTGAGCAGCTGATACTAAATAATCATCAGAGAAAGTATATTTTTTCTCTCTTTCAGGATTTTTAGCAATTTCATTTGCAATAAAGTCAAATTTTTTCGATTCCAGTCCTAAAAACATACTATCCCAAGGCGTAGGCACAAACTCTATATCTAAATTTGCCCTTTTACCAATTTCTTCAACAACTTCCACATCATATCCAGTTAATTTCCCACTTCCATCAGTAAACGTAAATGGTGCATAAACTCCTTCTGTTCCAACTTTAACTTTTTGTTTTCCTTCACTACTCCCACTTTTACCATTTTCCTGTTTCCCTCCACAACTGATAAGAAATAGTCCTATCAATAAAATTCCTGTTAATTTTAAAATATTTTTCATGATTTTCCTCCCAAAATTTTTATATTTTTTATTTATATTATAGTAAAACTAATCTTTTAACTATTTCGTATAATCTCCGCCAAACCACTTTTCTGATATTTTAGCAAGAGTTCCGTCAGCCCTCATTTCAGCAAGTGCTTTGTTCACTTCATTTCTTAATTCCTCGCTATCTTTTCTAAACAGGAAAAATGTTGGTGTTGTACTCAAAGGCTCTCCTACCAGCTGAACCTTATCTCCTTGCTGTTTTTTATAGTAACTTACCACAAGTCTGTCGCTCAATGTTGCATCCGCTTTTCCTTGTGCTATTTCTACCAATGTCAATGTAATTCCGCCGTCAAAATAATTAAGATCTATCTTTTTAGTAGCCGTTTTATTATATTCCTCAACAGTTTTTGAATAATTGCTTCCAACTGCTGAAATTACTCTTTTACCTTCCAGATCCTTCAAAGTTTTTATATTATTCTCTCCCTCTTTTACAATAATCTGAGCAGCTGAAACTAAATATTTATCAGAAAAAATATATTTTTCTTCTCTTTCCTTAGTTTTTTCAATTTCATTGGCAATAATATCATATCTTTTTGACTCTAATCCCAGAAATATACTATCCCAAGGAACAGTTGTAAATTCAATATCTGCATTTATTCTTTTTCCAACTTCCTGAATAACCTCAACATCATATCCTGTCAATTTCCCGCTACTTTCATCCTTAAACGAAAATGGTGCATAAACTCCATCTGTCCCTACTTTTATAACCCTTTTTTTCCCAGCATTCGCTTTATTTCCACAAGATACGGCTAAAATCAGCAATAATAAAACTCCTAGCAATAATTTATTTTTTTTCATTCCAAGACCTCCAAAAATAAATATTTTTTAAAGAAAAAAGCCGAATAAGATTATCCGGCTTTCTAAGATACAATCTCATTTTTTCAATTTATTCACTTTAAAATGAGTTTACATCTAAAATTATTTTTCAATTAATTTTAAAATAAACTCTACAAATTCATACACATTATCATATATAATTTTTTGTCTTTTTTCATAATACTTTTCATTTTTATGTCTCACTTTCCTGATAACATTTGTATATGAAAGTATTATACTATAAAAAATTTTATTTGTAAAGTTTTATTTTTGTATATACATGTATTTTCTTACAAAAAATAAAATAACCTGTTAATAAAAAAAAACTTTTGAGAAAAAACAAATTCTCAGAAGTCTTTTTTTGGGTTGTTATTTATTATTTTAGATATTATACTATTATTCCCCCATAAGGCAGGAGAATCATAAGAACGGTCTGGAAATACACCGTATTCTAATTTTATTTTGAGGTTATTTTCTTTTAAGAATGATTCGACTTTTTCCTTTAAACTTACAGGTTTACCAGAACAACAATTTATAATTCCAGTTACTTCAGTTTGTAAAGCTGCTTTTGAAATCATCTCAGCTAATATACTTATATTGATAAAATCATATTTGTTTTTTCCCGTAGTAAACGGAAAAGTCTTAGCACCCTCTTCTTCTTTTTGTAATATTTTAGAAAAAATAGAATTATTATTTCTATCGTCACCCTGTATATAAAATACTCTAAGCCATTTTATAAACAATTCCTTATCACTATCTTCTAATATTTTCAAAGACTGTCTCAAACTATTTTTTGCTATACCGTAAAATGAAATAGGATTAGTTGTAGTATCATTATCAACTTCTCCTTCCCAATATCCAATTTCATGCATAGTTCCTATAACATTTATATTTTTTATACCGAATTCATGTATTTTCTTTAAAAATTTATAATGTAAGGAGATATCTTCAAGATGAGTAATAGAATTGTGTACAAATCCATTACGCCATGCTAAATGAATACAAGTCCCTACATTTTGCAAATTAGAAAAAAGATAGTCTGTATTTTCAAATATATTGATTTCTATTTTTTTTAGTTTCTCACTTATTATTTTATTTAAAGAAATATCAACAGCTACTACATCGATATTACTATCTAATAAATAATTTATAACATTTCTTCCTATGTAACCATTAGCACCTGTTACTAAAACCTTTTGTTTCATTTATTCTCCTAATTGAATATTTACCAAACTAGATTATTTTTTATATTTTTTCATGCATTCTTTATTTCTTGTTTTTCTTTCCTTATCAAAAAACCAGCCCCATTTATTAAAATAATTTATAGCTGAATTTATATGTGCCATCATCATTTTTCGTGTTTTATAAGATGCTTTTCCATGTTCATGAACTATTGTTACTTCAGGATAAAATATAACTTTATATTTTTGACCAATTCTTCTGCATAAATCATAGTCTTCCATATACATAAAATATCTAGTATCAAACATTCCAACAGTTTTCAAAACATCTGTTCTTATGAACATAAAACATCCAGATAAAATTGGAACTTCCATTATTGTGTTATAATCACACCATCTCATTTCATAATCATAATCCATTTTATCTACAACCGATTTTATTGGACAAAATCTTCTAAATATTAAATTTAAAGGTGTGGGTAATAGTCTGCAAGATTTGTTTACCTCTCCATTAGATTCATATATTTTAGGCCCTATCTGCCCAATATCAGAATTTTTTCTCATATAATCAACTATTTTCTCAATTGTATTTTCTTCAAAAATTATATCAGCATTTAATATTAAATGAAATTCTGCTTTTTCTTTGCAATTTTTATCCATTAATTTTTCTAATATAACATTATGTCCTGATCCAAATCCATTATTTGAATTATTAAAAATATATTCGATTCGATCGTCTGAAAAATTTTTTATAAAATTTCTCAAACTATCCTCTTCAGAGTTATCTGAAATCCATAATTTAAATTTCAATTTTGTTTTTTGAAAACAACTTATGATTTGAGCTAATTCCTTTTGATCAGTATTATAAGTCACTATACAAGCTGTAAAGTCATACATACGAAATCCTCCACTCTTTTTTACTTAGTAAAATTATAACATCTTAAATTTAATCAAACAAGTTAAATATTTCAAAAAAATTTTATATTTTTTCCCATCTTCTTGTTTCAAAATTATATTTTTTTATTACTTTTGCAGGATTTCCAACAGCAATACAATTTTCTGGGATATTTTTAGAAACAACAGAATTTGCACCAATTATAGAATTTTTTCCAATAGTTACTCCCGATAAAACTGCAACATTTTCTCCCAACCAAGCATTTTGACAAATTTTTACTGGTTTTGTAAAAATTTTTCTCTCTTTTACAATTTCATCAGGACATGAATGTTCAGGGTTCTTTAACGAAGAATAATTTCCATGATTCAAATCAGAAACATAAACTTTACTAGCAATTAATACGTTATCTTCTATAATAACTGACTCTGCACAAGATAAGTGAACATAGTCATTAATTTGAACATTATTTCCAATAATTAATTGAGGATTTTTTCCATCTGAAATTCTATTATTAAAATTATAAGCCTCTATTCGACATCCAACACCAGTAGTAAAATTTTTTCCATATTTTATATACTTTTTTCCCCTTATATCGAATGGGAAACGAATTAGTCTAGCTTTTGGAAAAAATATTTTTGTTTTAATTAAATTAATCCCCAATTTACACAACTCATAAACTGATTTTTCCATATTTTACCTTTCTATATTTATTTGATTACATTTTTTCATAAACTTTTTCGAGAACTTCTACAGAATTTTTCCACTGATATTTTTTAGCCTGTTCATATCCTTTTAGTATCATTTCTTCTCTATAATTACTGTCATTCCGTATTTTTTTATATGCTTCAAAAATTTCATCTTCATTTAAAGGATCAACTAAAATTGCGGCATCTCCTGCAACTTCAGGTAAAGACGACACATTGGAAGTGACCACAGGCACTCCTGCCGCCATAGCTTCCAGAACTGGCATTCCAAACCCTTCGTAGAGTGATGGAAATACAAAAATCTGTGCAAGTTTATAAATAGGAATTTTATCTTCTTCATCAATATAACCTGTAATTATAATATCTGTCCCCATTGATTCTATAATTTCATAATATTATCATATTTCCATCCTTTTTTTCCTACAATTACAAACTTTAAATCATCATTAACTTCATTTTTGTATTTTATAAAGGCTCTTATTATTCTTTCTATATTTTTTCTTGGTTCTATTGTTCCTAAATACAATATATATTCTAAAGGCAAATTATATTTTTTCTTATTCTATATAAAACTACTTTTTTAACTATTTCTGTTAAGTTTTAAATACAACTCTATTATATTTTAATTGCTTTTATCAATTAAAAAAATCTGATTATACAACTTAATATACTTTTCTCTTATTACATTATTTCCAAAATTATCATAATAATATTTTTCAAAATTATAATTTTTACTTTCCTTCAAGTAATTCTGAATTTTATTTTCTAAATCTATAACAGTATTATCTAATAAGAACTTTCTATCAATTATTACTTCTGGAATTGCTGAAACATTAGAAGCAAAAACAGGTTTATTATGCAAATATCCTTCAATAATAGGGAGACCGAATCCTTCACCATATTTTGCCAAAACTGTTACAAGATCACAGCTATTGTAATACTTCCTTATTTTCTCATCTCCAAGAAATCCCATTAATTCAATATTATCTAATCTTTTATCTTTTATTTCTTTTCTATACTTTTCAAGCAAAGGTCCTTTTCCAGAAACTTTTATTTCAAAATTACTATTTTTTTGAGCAAGTTCGATAAGCAAATGAATATTTACACGCTCTTCAATACTTCTTACTGTAAATATTTTTACTTTTTTTGAACTCCAAGATTCTTTTTCAAATTTAACTTTTACTTGTTCAAGTGGAGTAGTATTATTAACAATAATAAAATTATTTCCATGATAAAGTGATTCTTTTTTTGAAAAATTTGATATAAAATGTACTAATTTACTTTTTCTATAAACAGCTTTTTCAATAAATTTAAAAATATTTTTAAACTTATGATTGGTTTGGGATGATAAATAAAAAAGCCCATCATGAACAGTAAATATATCTGTCTTTCTCCAAAGAAAAAAACTTATCAAATAATTATGAGAATGAATAATACATTCCGTATTTTTAGTCAATCTATTTGTAAGTTTATTTAATTTAAAAAAACGAAATAAATTATGCTTTATTGATATACATTTTATATCATTCCAAAAAAAATCTTCATCTTTTTCTCCAAAAAATATATAATATTTTTTTATATCCTGTGGTAATGCCTCAGACTGAGACAGTATAACATTTTCTACCCCACGTTTATATATAATTGGATTATTAAATCCAAAATATATAACAATTTTATCTTTTCCCATATCTTTTTTAAGCTTCTTTCTATTTTTATAATTTTTTGTTAATTTAAATATACTATTTATTATCTTCAAGTAAAATATCAAATAATTCTTTCCAGTTTTTACAAAACGGATTTTCAATATTTTTCTCTAAATTTCCATCAAATTTTACATTTTCCCCATTTATTAATATTTCCATTTTTTCAGCTAATTTTTCAGCATCATCAGGTTCAAAAAACATTACATTTTTATAATTTCCTAACGTTTCATGAGCGTACTCTAAATCTGCTAAAAGTATATTTTTACCAAATATTTTTGCTTCTGAAATTGGCAATCCCCAAGTTTCAAGTTTAGATGGAAAAATAATATTTTCTGAACTTTCATAATATTTCATAAGTTCTTTTCTTTTTAACAAGCCTAAAAATTTTATATTCTTTAAATCTTTATATTTTTGAAACAATTTTTTGGAATATAAGTTCTCACTACCATCAACTGTTAGATAAACTGTAAAATCTGTAACATTCTTTTCTTCCAATATTTTCACAGCCTCACAAATAACCTCAAAATTTTTAAAAATCCTAGGAAATGAAGGATATAAAAAACTTTTTTTTACTGTTTTCACATTATTTTGTCTAGTTTTCTCTAAATCTAAATCATCAATAACAACATTAGGATGAGCTACAATTACATTTTTAATTTTAAAGATCTGTTTAAATTTTTTTCTAATCCAGTCTTGCTGCACCACAACAAAATCATTTTTTCGAATATTGATTCTATAGGCATATTTATAAAACTTAGAAAACATAAACATTTTAAATTCATTAATCATATCCTTTTTATTCATATCATAAAAAATACTAGGATTGTGACAGTACACAACTCTTTTATCAGCTCTTACATTCGGTGTCATATCATGTAGTGAAAACCATAAATAGGGTTTCAATTTTTTCGATAGTTTCTTAAAATAAAAATATTCATAATACATTCTTTTTAAGTAACTTTTTTTAGAATCTTTAAATTCTATAAATTCTATTTTTGATTCATACTCTGAAAATAAATTTCTGTCATGAACTAGTGCTATTATTCTGTATTCTTTTAAAAAATATTTTTCTAGACATCCAAGGCATTCCTTATAAATTGTTAAAGGTCCTCCTTCAGATAAATTTATCCCAGATAGAACTATTTTTTTCATTATTCTAGTATCCTTTTTCATAATTTTATTTTATAATCCATTTTTAAAAATGGAAATATATAAATGGATTAAAGTTAGAACCTGCTAAAAATATAACTGATAGCAAAAAGAGAACGATATAAACAAAATTTCTAAATATTTCATAGTAAAACTTACTTTTAAATACATTATTCAATAAAATATTTTTTAATTTAGGAACTATTGGAGTCGAAAAAAATATTGTACATACTACTATAAATAGTTTCAAAGTTTCAAGTTCTACAAAAAAACTTTCCATATAAATAAAATTAGGAACAAATAATTTTTTTAAGTATTTTAGAGCAAAAATAAAGCTATTTGATCTAAAAAATACCCATCCTATAATTACTATAATCATCGTATAGAAATGTTGTAAAGTTTTGGGAATTTTTTCTAAAAATTTTTTCAATCCTAATCTTTCTATTATCAAAAATAATCCATGAAATATTCCCCAAAAAATAAAATTCCAAGAAGCTCCATGCCACAATCCTGTTAAGAAAAACACTGTCAAAAGATTTATATAAGTTCTAATTTCCCCTTTTCTATTTCCTCCTAATGGTATGTAAAGATAATCTTTAAACCATTGTGATAATGATATGTGCCATCTTCTCCAAAATTCTTGTATATTTCTTGATACATAAGGATAATTAAAATTTTCTAAAAAATGAAATCCAAATATTTTTCCTAATCCAATTGCCATATCTGAATATGCTGAAAAATCAAAAAATATTTGCATAGTATACCCAAAAATTCCAAGCCAGGCTAAAGGTGTATTTATTTTTTCTAATGGCATGTTAAATACTATATCAGCCCAGGTTCCCATAATATTTGCAATAAAAATTTTCTTACCAAGACCCAATATAAATCTCTTAATTCCTTCATCAATTAAATTAATATCTACTTTTCTATTATTTATTTCTTTTTCAATATCAATATATCTCACTATTGGTCCTGCTATTAATTGAGGAAACAACATAATGTATAATCCTAAATTTATAAATTTCTTTTGAACTTTAATTTCTTCCCTATATAGGTCAATTACATAAGTCATAATCTGAAATGTAAAAAATGAAATACCTATAGGTAAAGGAACAGAAACAATGTTAATTTTAAAATTTGGTATAAAAATTTGAATAACTGCTTGAAGATTCAATAAAATAAATGAAGAGTATTTAAAATAAGCTAGTATCCCCAAATTCCATACAATTGATAGAGATAAAATTAATTTCTTCCTTCTTCTATTTTTTTCCATCCATATACCAAACAAGAAATTTATATATGCAGAAAATATAAATAATATGGCGTATATTAATCCTCCCCATGCATAAAAAATAAGAGACATTATAAAAAGCCAAAAATTTCTATATTTTGGTTTTATTAAAAAATATCCAATAATTGTTATTGGTAAAAATAAAAATAAAAAAATTGCTGAAGCAAAAACCATATTTGAAAATCCTTTCCTATTTTTCTTCTAATTTTTTCAAATAATTTTTCAAATTATTAATAAATTCAATATGTGATTTTGGTAAAGCCATACTCGTATGTTCTATTATTAAAACATCATATTTATCTACAATATCTTGATAATCTTGTTCCGTAATTCCTATTTGATTAATTTTGGACATCAAATTTTTATTTTCATAGTAAAGTTCAACATTATATTGATCATAATCAAATCTTTTTATTTTATTAAAAGGCATATTTCTCACAAAATATTCCTGTATTGAATAAAAAAAGCTTGTAGTTATTGCAAAAGCATTAACATTTTTTTCTGTTGAATCATCAATTATCAGCTTTCTATTATAATACCATGGATCATTTTTTATAAAATATACATTTAATAAATTTTTTGCATCAATATCACTATCATTAGTTGGTTCTTTAGAAGTTTGGATTTCTGATAATTCCAATCTAGGTAAAGTTATTCCAGTATTTCTCAATTTTTCATTCATTTCATATATTATTTGAGAACTTCCAATATTATTCCAATGAATACCTTTAATAGGAAAAACTCTTTTCCCAGTTTTTTTTAGTTTTAGCATAGAATCTGTTGCATCTATATTTAAAATATTATTTTCATTCAAATATTTTATCAATTTTTTTCTCAATTTTGATTTGTTTTCTTCTGTTGTAATTTTTTCAATTACTTTAAATCTAATAGGCATATTTTCATTATATATTTCTGCTTTATTAGGAGTAATTACGTATATCAACTTTTTATTTTTTTTTTCTAAGTAATTATTTATATACTTTATATTATTTAAATATTCCTGAATCTCCTTTTCATTAGCTTCATAATTAATTCTACCAGCTAAACTAGATATGTCCTGTAAGTTATTATTATTCACATTATATAAATCATAGAGTAAGTATCTTTTAGTCCAAAGTAGTAAATATAAATCATTCTTATTCCCTTTTTCTATAATATTTACTGAACCAAAATTATATAAAATTTGATTCATACCTTTTACTAGATAATTTCTTAAGGGAAAGTTTGTTCCAAAATATTTTTCATAGTTTAACTGATAGTTACCAGATAGCACTTCCATAAATCTTAATTTTGGTTCTTCCTTAACAATTTGAGTATCTCCTATTAATTCTGTTTGAAATTTCATTCTACATAAAAATAATAGACCTATAGATGATATTATAAATAGAAATATAGAAACAAATAGTATTTTTATAAATTTCATATTGTATAACCTTTCAATCTTTAATATTTTTTATTTACAAAATAGTATCTTTAAATAAATCTATTTTCTTGAATGATATAATTCTCAAAATATTCCTTACTATTCTATAAAAAATGAATAAAAAAAGAAAAAATTTAATAAATCAATAAAAATTATTATAGCTCTTTCTAGATAAAATAATTTTTTTGATATTATTAACTTTTTCATTTTTTATTTATTATTAAATATAACTATATAAGATAATAGTATTTATATTAAATTTAAAAATACATTTAAATTACACTTTCTCTATATATATATCATCAAAATTTTTTTCTCCCATTTGCTTAATTTTAGTTATATCATCAACTATTTTATGATTTTTTCCATTTAACAATAAAACTCTTGTTGCATATTTACTAACTGTTTCTAAATCATGTGTTATCAATATTATCGTTTTTTTATTTTTAATTAAATTTTTAAAAGAACTAAAACACTTTTTTTGAAAATTAGCATCTCCAACTGCTAATATTTCATCAAAAATATAAACATCTCCATTTGCAAACATTCCAATAGAAAATGCAAGTCTCATTAACATACCTGATGAATAAAATTTTAATGGCGTATCTATAAAATCTTGTACTTCAGCAAAAGCAAAAATTTCATTTATTTTTTCTTTAATATATTTTTTTTTCATACCTAGCAAAACACCATTCAATATAGCATTATCATAACCACTTAATTCACTATTAAATGCAACACCAAGTTCTAAAAAAGGAACTATTCTTCCACTAACTTTAATTTGACCTTTTGTTGGTGCAATTGTCCCAGCTATCATTTTTGCTAATGTTGATTTTCCCGCACCATTTTTTCCAACAATACATAAAATTTCTCCAGCTTCTATTTTCATACTTAAATTTTCGACAGCAGTTAATTCTTCAATTTTTTTATTTTCTTCTTTATACTTCTTATAATTTAGCAAAAAACTTTTTAAAGAATTAAATGGTACTGTATACTTTTTAAATCTTTTACTAACATTAGTTAACTCAATCATAGATAATCAGCCACCTTTAATCCTAATCTTTTTCTCACAATCATTGCAATTAAAATCCAAAAAATTATAGACAAAATAAATGAAAATAAATGTTCTGGAGCCTGCCATAGACCACTTATACCAAAAAATGAAGCTTTCATCTCTTCAATAGGATAAGCTAATGGATTTAAAAAATAATAGATTTTTAAATATTCTTTAGGAATTGTTATTGTATATATTATAGGAGTAAGAAAAACTCCATATGTTAAAACAATATCCCATATATTCTGTAAATCTCTAAATAACACATTAACAGTTGATAAAATAATATTTATAGAAATAATAAGAATACTATAGAGTATTAAAAAAAATATAAAATTTAACAAACTGAAGAAGGAAATCACTATTACTTTTTTTTGTATTACAAACATAATAATAAAAATAACCATAGTTAGTAAAAAATTCATAAAAGCTGTTAAATAGGCAGCCATCGGTAATATTTCTTTCTGTATCTTTATTTTTGTTACAATTGATTTTTTACCGATATATGAATTTAGTCCATTACCTGTTGCCTCAACAAAAAAATTCCATAACAAAACTCCTAAGAATAATCTTAATGGATAGTCCTCTGAAACATCAATTTTTAAAAATACTCTAAATACTGTGTAATATGCAAAAAATTGTAATAAAGGTTTTAAAAAAGACCATAAAAAACCTATCTTACTATTTTGATATCTTGTTTTCAAGTCCATTTGAGATATAGTAAATAAAATTTCCTTACTACGAATCATTTTTTTAAAGCCTCCTCAAATATATCCATGTGTAATCTTACGTTATTTTCAAGGTTATATTTTTCTAAAGATTTATCTATTGCTTCTGTATAATCTTCTTTATAATTTTTTATTTTTCTAGCAAGTTCTACATAGTTTCCTATATCAAATTTACTAAATGTATTTGGATAATATTTATTTAACTCTGCAAATGCTTTATTATTTGAATATAGAGATTTTATTTTTGTTTCTAAAACCAATGATGCTATTCCTGAACCTCCTTGATTTACTTCCATATAAGGTAATACTGCAAAATCACAGCAATATAAAGCATCTAAAAAATCATCGTCATCTAGATTACCTAAGAAAAGAATTCTATCAGTGATGGAAATTTCTTTTTTAGGCAACATTTCTTTTCCATTTAACTCTTCCTGTTTTTTTAATTCATCTACCATATTTAAAAGTTGTGATATATATGGATCACACTTAGAAAATTCCTGTATAGCCATTGGATGTTGAGAACCAAAAATTAGAAGTTTATAATTATCAGGTAAGTATGACAATGCTTTTATTATTGTTTCATGACCTTTATATTCAGAAATATATCCAAATATACCTATTAATTTATCGTTTTTATCTAATTCATATTTTTTTATAAATTCTTCTCTTTCTTTATCATTTCTTTTTCTTAATCTTTGATTTTTATCTAAAAATGTTAATGGAAAATCATATACATTATGAAAATCGAAAAATCTTTCTATATTTTTTTTATCTTTTTTTGTATGAACTATAATATTAACATTATGTTTTTTAGAATGATTTTTTATTATTTTAACAATATCTCTATACAATTGTTTAAAATATATTTCATTTTTTATTAATCGGATATTTTGTACTATATTTTTACTTGAAAATAATATTTTTAAAGTTTTCAAACTAAACAATAATCTTGGTAAGTCAATTCTATGCATAGTAACTATCAAATTATTAGATGCTTCTATTAGTTTTTTTACTCTTCTAAGTATATCATTTTTATTATTTCCATATAATCCTGCTTCAAATTGTATGTTCACATAATCATAATTTTTTAAAGATTCTGCAAGTTCATTAATATGTTCATCTGCTATTTTTCTTATATTTGATGCATTACTTGATAAAACATCTAACTGTAATGATAAAACATCCACTTCATAGTACTTAGCAAATTCTCTTCTTAAAACCTCAGTATAAGATGCATTTCCACAAGATTCATTATAACTACTTATTATTGCTAATTTTTTCATACATTCTCCTTTTTTAAATTTCTATTTTTATCTCAGATAAATTTAATATTTTTTTTAATAAAGAATTATCTAATAATGTACAATTTGCTCTTTTTTCTGTAAAAATTTGATTATTATTTTCCATAGAAATAGGAATTATTAATTCTTCATTGCAATTATATTTTCTTGCAATCATTAAACCAATATCATATTTAGACAAAATATCATCACCAGATATATTAATACACTTAGGTAGTGCTGAAGTGTAATTTTCCATTAATTCTAGTATTATTTTTGTTAATGTATTGAAATCTAAAGCTGTTTTTAAAGCATCTGAAAACATTTCAACTGAATTTCCATTTGTTATTTCATCAACTATTTTATCATAAAAATGTTTTTTATTTTTATCTAAGCTTGGTCCAATTAAAAAGGGAAAACGTAATACATTATATCCATAACCTTTAATAAGAGCCTCAGCAACAATCTTGTTTTCTCCATAAATATTCACAGGGTTCAAGGAATCTGATTCAGAAAATTTCTTATCTGCTTCACCAGCACCATAAACCATCTCTGTAGAAGAATAGAATAAACAATCTACATTTTCAATAGAATTTATAAAAGAAGATAACGATGTAACATTAATATCCCATGCTTTTTTAGGATTTTTTTTTACTAAATCAGGTGCATGATATGCAGCAAGATATAATACTTTTACTCCATTATACTCATTACATTTTTTATTTATTTTTTCAATATCCTCTTGCTTTGTTACATCACATTTTATCCATTCTACACGCTCTGTATTTTCTTTTCCTTCTATATTACAATCAGCTGCTAAAATTTTCTTTTCTGTCTTCTCTAAAATATTTTTTATCATATATGATCCAACAAAACCATTTGCACCAACTATTAAATAGATATCCTGTTCATTTTTCTTATTCATAAATATCTTTTTCTCCATTTTCTAATTCAACTCCTTTATCATACATAGATACCATAACAGTATCTTCTAAAAAAACAAATGTATGCTTTATATAAGGAGTTATCATAAACATTTCTCCTTCCTTAAAATTTTCTTCCTCTTTTTCATCACCTTTTTCTAAGAATAATTTTATTTTTCCACTAACTATATAAAATGCTTCATTACATATTTTATGATAGTGCCCTCCCCTTTTAGAATCTTTTTTTGAATATAAAACATTTATCTGTTTCCAACCTTCTCTTACTAACTGTATTAACGAGCCTTCACTATTTTTAAATTCAAAATTTGGTTTCATTCTCTCAACTAGCATTACAACTCTCCTTACTTTTTTATTAATTTTAAAATTTAGATAGATTTAAATTTAATTTCTCTTTCTACTAATTTTAAATCATTCTTAACCATTCTTTCTACCAATTCTTCAAATGTAACTTCTCGTTTCCACCCTAATGCTTTTTCAGCTTTTGCAGGATCTCCAATTAGGATATCAACTTCTGCTGGCCTAAAAAACTCTGTATTTATTCTAACTAATGTCTTTCCAGTTTTAGAATCCTTCCCTACTTCATCAATGCTATTGCCTTCCCAAACTATATCTATATCGACACATTTAAAAGCTTTTTCAACAAATTCTCTAACTGTTCTAGTTTCATTTGTTGCAATCACATAATCATCTGCTTTATCTTGTTGTAACATTAACCACATTGCTTTTACATAATCCTTTGCATGTCCCCAATCACGTTTTGCATCCAAATTTCCTAATTCCAAAACATCTTGAACACCTAATTTTATTCTTGCCACCGCATCTGTTATTTTTCTTGTTACAAATTCTTTTCCACGTCTTTCAGATTCATGATTAAATAAAATTCCTGAACACGCATACATATCGTAACTTTCTCTATAATTTTTAGTTATCCAATGACCATATAGTTTCGCTACTCCATATGGACTTCTAGGATAAAAAGGTGTATCTTCATTTTGAGGAATTGCTTGAACCAATCCAAACATTTCACTCGTAGATGCTTGATAAAATTTTGCATCAGGTTTTATAGTTCTTATTGCTTCCAATATATTCAAAGCACCAATTCCATCAATATCTGCAGTTGCTGCAGGTTGTTCCCATGAAGTTCCCACAAATGATTGTGCAGCCAAATTATACACCTCATCTGCTTGTGAAATTTGCATTGCATTTATTAATGAAACCAAATCTATCATATCAGCATAGATAAACTTTATCTCATCTTTTCTATGTGCTATATTTCCAAAAGTAGTTACACTTTTTCTTCTCATAAGTCCATAAACTTCATATCCTTTTTCTAATAATAATTCTGCTAGATACGAACCATCTTGACCATTTATTCCAGTAATTAAAGCTCTTTTCATTTATATTTACTCTCCTATCTTTTTATTTTATAAATATTCATTTCTATTACAAATTTTTAAATTACTAATAACCTCTTTAACTTCCTGTGAATTACTTTTATGACAAATCAATGTTACATCATCAGTATCCACAATTACTATATCCTCTAATCCAATAGTTGCGATAAGTTTTTCATTACCTTGTATTATTGAATTTTTTGTTTTTATGCTTATAACATTTCCACTTATAACATTTCCATCTTGATTTGTTTTGTTAATTCTTTCTAGTGAAAGCCAGCTTCCCACATCATCCCATCCAAAATTTCCTGGAATTACATAAATATTTTTAGCTTTTTCCATTATCCCATAATCTATAGATTCTGATGGAAGATTTGGAAATTCTTTTCTTAACACTTCTTCATATTCTTCTGTATTTATTGACTCTCCTATTTTTTGCAGTCCTTCATAAATTTCTGGCAAATATTCTTTAAAATTTTTCAAAATAGTTGATGCTTTCCATACAAACATTCCACTATTCCATAAATATTGTCCACTTGTTAAGTATTCTTTAGCTTTTTCTAAAGTTGGTTTTTCCACAAAACGCAAAACTTCATAAATATTTGTACTATCTTTAAAGTTTTGACCTTTTGTAAAATTAATATACCCGTATCCTGTTTCAGGATAATTTGGAGTAATTCCTATTGTTGCTAGATTATCATCTTTTTCAACAACATCTAATGCTATTTTCAATGTATCAATAAAAATTTCATTAAATTTAATTAGATGATCCGAAGGTAAAATTATCATTTTTGAATTTATATCCTTTTTTGCAATATGCATTGCAGCAAGTCCAATGCAAGGTGCTGTATTTTTGGCAATTGGTTCAATGATAATATTTTCTTTTGGTATATCTGGAATATGTTCTAAAACCAAATTTTTATACATTTCATTTGTTACTACGTAAACATTTTCAATGTCTACTAAATTTTTTACTCTTTCAACAGTATGTTGTATCATGGATTTCCCATCATCTGTTAAAGATAAAAATTGCTTTGGCAAATTTGTTCGGCTTTTAGGCCAAAACCTTTCACCTTTTCCACCAGCCATTATTACTATTGAAGTCAATGTAGCTCCTCCTTTTTTTATTTAAAATTTTATTAGTATATTTTCTGAATTATAGAAAACAACAACTACTATTATAAATTATTTTTTTAATAAACTTTCTAAATATTTTTTATAATCACAATTTTTTAACTTATTTATTATTTTAACAAGCACTTCTTTGTCTATCCAGCCTTTTGTATAGGCAATTTCTTCAAGACAAGCAATATAAAAACCTTGTCTATTTTGAATTGCTTCTACAAAATTTGAAGCTTCTAACAAACCTTTTGGTGTTCCTGTATCAAACCAGTTCATGCCACGTCCGAGAGTTTTTACTTTTAATTTTTCTTCAATCAAATAAAGCTCATTAATTGATGTTATTTCTAACTCTTTACGTTTTGATGGTTTTAATGTCTTAGCTTTTTTTATAACTGTATTATCATAAAAATACAGTCCTGGGATTGCAAAATTTGATTTGGCGACATTTGGTTTTTCTTGTAAAGAAATAACATTTCCATGTTTATCAAATTCAACAACACCATAATCACTGGGATTTTTCACTGGATAACCAAATATCATTGCACCATTATTATTTAATTCTGTTTTTTTAGAATTTTCAAAATACTCAATTGCTTCTTCAAGAATTTTTGAAAATCCATTTCCATAAAATATATTATCTCCCAAAATCAATGTAACGTTATCACAATTAATAAAATCTTCTCCAACCAAAAAACATTCAGCAATTCCATTTGGCTCCTTTTGAATTTTATATTCAATATTTATTCCTAATTGTTTTCCATCTCCAAGAAGATTTTCGAATAACAAGATATCTCTTGGTGTGGAAATTATTAAAATATCCTTTATATTTGCAAGCATAAGTACAGATAAAGGATAATAAATCATAGGCTTATCATAAACTGGCAATATTTGTTTGGAAATAGATTTTGTCAATGGATAAAGTCTTGTGCCAGAACCTCCAGCTAAAACAATTCCCTTCATAAGTCTCCTCCTTAAATAAACCATTTAATAAACAGAATTTTTTCAATTTCAATATTATTTCCCTTTTCCAAATAAAACAGCCTTAGCCGTTTTTGCAACAATAAGCACATCAAGTATTAAGTCCTGATGTTTTAAATAGTATAAATCATATTCAAGTTTTCTCTTTGCATCATCTAAACTTTCGCCGTATGGAAACATTACTTGAGCCCAACCTGTTATTCCAGGTTTTATAAGATGCCTTAAATTGTAGTAGCTTATCTGTTCTGCGTAATCTTTGGCTAGTATATCCCATTCTGGACGTGGTCCAATAAAACTCATTGTCCCTTTTAAAATATTCCAAAGTTGTGGTAATTCATCGATTCTTGTTTTTCTCATAAATTTCCCAAATTTTGTAACTCTTGTGTCACAATCCAAAGTATACTTTGAATATTTTTTAGGATCATGCAGTTTCATACTTCTAAATTTATAAACTTTGAAAGGTTTCATATTTTCGCCTATTCTTGTTTGTTTAAATATAACTGGTCCTTTAGATTCGCATTTAATAATTATTGAAGTAATTAATGCGAGAGGAGAAAGAACAACCATCAAAATTAATGCTAGTATTAAATCCATTCCTCTTTTTATATTTCTTTGCATTTCATTGTTCAAAATATCAAATCCATTTGATTGTAAAATCCATTCTTCATTTATTTGATTTATATCAATTTTCTTTTGGATATCTTCATTGAATTCTTCATAATTCATTATTTTTAATCCATTAATTTTCAAATCAAAAATACGTTTTGAATATTTTTTAAAATCAGGACTTTTTATATCTTTTACAATTACTAGAATATCCACATTATTTTTTACAATAATTGACTCCATTTCATCATATTTTCCAATTAAATATTTTGTTGCTCTAGTTTTATTATTTGAAATATATCCAATATAATTATAGTCAAGGGTATTTATAATATCTTCTTGGATATTATTGTCTATATGATTTGATCCGAATATTAATACATTTTGTTTTTTCATATAAATTGAACATATAATTTTTCTAAAAATTACTTGAAACACAAATATTAATCCAAACATATAAAATACATCAAAACGTTTCCAAAAGGCATATAACATTACAGAAAAAATAATATCAATTCCTAAATTTATAAAAACATCTTTAAGCCTAAAACGTTCTGCATAAAAATCCAGTTGCCCAAAATATAAACTTTACAAATATAAATAAAATAAATATAAAATTTGTTAAATATTTTACTACATAGTCATATTTATCTAATAAAAGACTATAAATCATATATAAAATAAAAATATATAATATACGTATGCGTATATCTTTATTTAGTTTCATAATTATTCATCCTCACTTAACAAATCATTTATATAGACTCCATGTAAGAACTATTCATTCAAGATTTCATCTTAATTTTTTTACTAAGTTTCAAGTAAAGAATAATATTTTCTAAGACAAAAAATTATAATTTGTATTAAATAATTTTAAATGAGAAAAAAGATGAAAAAATTTATTTGAATTTTTGTGTAATATAGAAGTTTTTATTCTCTATTTTTATACATAATCACAGTATGAGTATAACATATTTTATTATGAAATTCAAGTACCGATAATTCAAGAGAAACATAGCTTTGAAGTAATTTTAAACGTTATACTCGTATATTTATAATTTTTTATTTATATATTTTAAAAATTTAATCATAACTTATACTTATACTTACTATCTCATAACAAAGTAGAAGCTAAATCCAGCAATCTAAATCTTTGAAATTGTTATTTTACTTAAAATTTGATATACTAAATTTATAAAAATAAAAAATATGGAGGGAGAAAAATTATGAATTTTAATGATTACAAATATAAGCATTTGGACTTGGAAAAAATAAAAGGAGAATTTTCAGAGCTGATAGATAGTTTTGAAAAGGCAGAAAATGTAGAGGGACAAATTGAGGCGTTTGATAAAATTATAAAGCTGAGAAATCATATTGAAACTATGCAGATGCTTGTTTCGATTCGACACAGCATTGATACGAACGATGAGTTTTATGATAAGGAAAATGAGTATATGGATGAAATTAGTCCAATTTTATTTGGGTTTACTAATGATTTTTATAGAGTTCTTGTGAATTCAAAATTTAAAAACGAACTTGTCGAGAAATATGGAAAATTATTGTTCGACTTGGCAGAAAATACATTGAAAGTTTTCTCGAACGAGATTATTCCAGATGCACAGGAAGAAAATAGATTATCTAGCAAATATTCAAAATTGATTGCTAGTGCAAAAATTGATTTTGATGGGAAAGAGCTTAATTTATCGCAAATGGTTCCCTATACGCAATCAAAGGACAGAAATGTGAGAATTGAAGCCGCAAAGAAAGTGGCTCAGTTTTTTTCTGAAAATCAAGAAGAATTTGACAATATTTATGATTCGCTTGTAAAAGTGAGAACTAAAATGGCACAGAAAATGGGATATAAAAATTATGTGGAATTTGGGTATAAACAGCTGTCAAGACTTGAATACGATGCAAAAATGGTGGAAGGTTACAGAAAGCAAGTACTTGAAAACATTGTTCCACTACATACTGAACTTCGTAAAAGACAGGAGAAAAGACTGGGAGTGGAAAAACTTAGATTTTATGATGAGGCTATAAAATTTAATTCTGGAAATGCTGATCCACACGGTTCACCTAAATGGATTCTGAGTCATGGAAAAACGATGTATAAGGAATTGTCGAAGGAAACTGATGAATTTTTTACATTTATGACTGAAAATAATTTGCTTGACTTGCTTTCTAAAAAGGGGAAAATGAGTGGCGGATACTGCACTTACATTCCAGAACATAAGGCTCCATTTATTTTTGCCAACTTTAATGGGACTGCACACGATATTGATGTTTTGACGCATGAAGCAGGACATGCTTTTCAAGTTTATCAAAGCCGAAGTTTTGATGTACCTGAATATTTATGGCCAACTTACGAGGCTTGTGAAATCCATTCAATGAGCATGGAATTTTTGACTTGGCCCTGGATGAATTTGTTCTTTCAAAATGATACAGAAAAATATAAATTTATTCATTTATCAGAAGCTCTTCTATTCATTCCTTATGGAGTAACTGTAGATGAATTCCAGCATTGGGTTTATGAAAATCCAGAAGTTACTCCACAAGAGCGTCGTGAAAAATGGCTTGAAATTGAGAAAAAATATTTGCCAACTAGAGATTATGGGGAAGCCGATGAATTGAAAAATGGAATTTTCTGGTTTAGACAAGGGCATATTTTCAGCTCGCCATTTTACTACATCGACTACACTTTAGCCCAAGTCTGTGCTTTCCAATTCTGGATAAAATCAAGGGAAGACAGGGAAAAAGCATGGCAGGATTATTTGAATCTATGTAAACTTGGTGGAAGTAAATCGTTTTTTGAACTTATGAAATCTGCCAATCTTAAAAATCCGTTTGAGGAAGGAACATTAGCGGCTGTAATTCCAAAAATTAAAGAATATCTGGATAGTGTCGATGATATGAATTTGTAATTTAAATCATTATTAAAAATAAAATTTTAAAATATTTCTGTTTTTCTATTGATTTAAAAAAAATTTAGTGATATAATAATTGTAGATACAAATTTAAAAGAATAATATATTAATTATATGGAGGTAATGTATAATGATTTATGAAAATATCTTAGACTTAATTGGAAATACACCTGTAGTAAAACTAAAATTTTTAAATGAAGAAAATATTGCTGATATTTATGTGAAACTGGAAAAATATAATATTGGTGGAAGTGTAAAGGATAGAGCGGCTCTTGGAATGATAGAAGCAGCTGAAAAAGAAGGGAAATTAAAGCCAGGTGGTACAATTGTTGAGCCAACGTCGGGAAATACTGGAATTGCATTAGCTTTAATCGGAAAAGCAAAAGGATATAAAGTAATAATCATCATGCCTGATTCGATGAGTGTGGAAAGAAGAAGCATCTTGGCAGCTTACGGAGCTGAGCTAATATTGACTGAAGGGGCAAAAGGAATGAAAGGAGCAATCGCTGAAGCTGAAAAATTAGCGGCTGAAAACGGATACTTCCTACCTCAGCAATTTGAAAACCCTGCAAATCCTGCTAAACACTATGAAACTACGGCAAAAGAAATTTTGAATGACTTCCCACAAATTGATGCCTTTATTTCAGGAGTTGGAACTGCTGGAACTTTATCAGGAGTTGGAAAAAGATTGAAAGAAGAAAGACCTGGAGTGCAAGTGTTCGCTGTAGAACCTACAACTTCTGCAGTATTATCAGGAGAACAACCTGGAAAACATTCTCAGCAAGGTCTTGGAGCTGGATTCATTCCTGGAAATTATAATCCTGAACTTGTTGATGAAGTTATAAAAATAACAAATGAAGAAGCTATTGAGTTTGCAACAAGAGCTTCAAAGGAAAATGGACTATTTATAGGAATCTCTTCTGGAACTGCAATTGCAGCTGCTTACAAGGTGGCTAAAAAATTAGGAAAAGGAAAAAAAGTTTTAGCAATTTTACCTGATGGTGGTGAAAAATACTTATCAGTTGAAGTATTTAGAAATAATTTATAGAAAATAATAAGGCAAGAATTCTTTGATATTGCAGATATATCTAAGATTAATTGCCTTTTTTACAATCCTTAAAAAAATTTTATTACATTTGTATAAAAAAGTTGTGTTTAAAATAGTTTTAGTATATAATAAGATATAATTTTTAAGGAGTGTGATTACTATTTTTAAATGGTTACAAAATGAAATAAATAATATCGCAGAAAAGGATCCAGCAGTAAGATCCAAAATAGAAGTCTTTCTCTACCCATCCTTGCATGCGGTTATTAATCATAGAATTGCACATTTTTTTCAAAATCATAAATTATATTTTTTTGCAAGGCTTATTTCACAACTTTCCCGTTTTTTTACAGGAATAGAAATTCATCCTGGAGCAAAGCTGGGAAATAAAATATTTTTTGATCATGGAATGGGAATTGTAATCGGAGAAACAGCCGAAATTGGCAATAACTGCGTTATTTATCATGGGGTAACTCTCGGAGGGGTAAGTACCTCAAAAACTAAAAGACATCCGACATTAAAAGAAAATGTAACAGTTGGAACTGGAGCAAAACTTTTAGGAAATATAATAATTGGTAAAAATGCAAGAATTGGAGCAAATTCAGTTGTTTTACGAGATGTACCTGACGAGGCTGTCGCTGTAGGCATTCCTGCCAGAATTATCCCAAAAACAGAAGAAGATTACTATATGTGGTATATTTAATTTATTTTTGTTATTTTAGAAAATA
Organism: Leptotrichia sp. HMT-225; assembly: GCF_030644325.1. NCBI lineage: Bacteria > Fusobacteriati > Fusobacteriota > Fusobacteriia > Fusobacteriales > Leptotrichiaceae > Leptotrichia > Leptotrichia sp. HMT-225. The sequence goes on from NZ_CP130323.1 coordinate 2,365,491, forward strand.
AGTCCTTTTCTATTAAGTTTTAGGACTTAATTTTAAAAATTTTGAATATAATCTAAAAAACTAATATAAAAATCAAAAAAATTTGACAATCAAAATAAAATATGATATATTTTTTATATGAAAATTGAGTAAAATAATTTATTTCAATTCTTTGATTTAAAAATACAACAAACAGATGGATACATGATATCCAAAATAAATAAAACTAATAACGGAGGCTTAAAATGGCAAAAGTAGGAATTTTTTTCGGATCAACAACAGGCGTAACTGAAGATATAGCTCATAAAATTGCAGAAAAAATTGATGGAGCAGAAGTTTTTAATATTGATGGGAATGAAGATAAGTTAGAAGACTTTGATGTACTGCTTTTGGGAGCTTCTACATGGGGGTTTGGAGACTTGCAAGATGACTGGGCTGCAGTTGTCGATGACTTGGCAAACAAAGATTTCAGTGGTAAAAAAGTAGGATATTTCGGTAGTGGAGATCAAGGAACATTCTCGGATACATTTATGGATGGAATTGGCATTCTTGATGAAGAAATCCAAAAAACTGGTGCAACAATTATTGGAAAAACTTCAGTTGAAGGATATGAATTTAACGAATCAAGAGCTGTAAAAAATGGTCAATTTTTAGGACTTGCTTTAGATGAAGTTAATCAGTCTGAATTAACAGATGAAAGAATTGATGCATGGGTTGAACAAATCAAAAAAGAATTTTAATAATAAACTATGTCTGTGAATAATAAAAATAATTTCACAAAAGACAAATTAAATATGATTTTAGCTATATTTTATATATAACTAAGATAAATCAATTTTCACAAGTTGATTTTCTCTCCAAAAATAAAGAAGACGTTCACAAGGACGTCTTTTTTTATTTTATTGTTATTTTCTTTCTTTAGTATAAATTAAAAACTTAATCAAACAGTGGCATCTTAGATTCTAACTTGTTAAAAATATAGACTAAGTCAAAGAAAGTAACATTACGTTTCAAAGTTATACAATGTCTCTAATAATCAATATTTAGATTTAATTTTTAAAATTTTCGAATAAAAATCAAAAAAATACTTGATTTTTTTAAATTATATGATATACTATAATAGAAAACAGTATTTAAAAAAATGTAAAAAGGAGCTGATTAGCATGAAAAAATTAATTCTAGTAGGATTTTTAGCATTTGGAGCATTAGGATTTTCAAGATACGTAGAGGAGTGTTATGTTACTGGTAAAACAGGTAGATCTGTAACGTGTGAAAGTGCAGAATCAGGAAGAACATTCCAATTTACAAGTGGTCGATTATCTTCTGTTTCAAAAGGATATTCTTATAAAATTTATTTTGAAGGTACTGGGTACAGAGGATTGCGTTTAACTAGAGCAAAACTTCTTGCAGGTTAATAAAAATTAAAACCTTTACCAACAATAAAATTATTAGAAACTCTAGGTTTATAAAAAACTTAGAGTTTTTTTTTAACAAATAAAAAAATGTTTTTATATACAAACACTAGATTTTATTAATTTTTTTTCGATTTTGAAAAAATTTGAAAATATATAAAAAGGTATTGGATTATTATAACTTTTCTAGTATAATAAATTTGTATAATTTTAGTATAAAAAAGGAAAATTCAATGAAAAAAGGTATCGGAAAATCACACAGTAAAATAATATTAATTGGAGAACATTCTGTTGTTTACGGTTATCCTGCCATCGCTATTCCACTAAAAAAAATTAAAATTGAATGTATTGTGGAAGAAGCCAAAAGCAGCTATTTCCCTAATAAGACTGATACTATTTCAGTTGCTCTTTTTACTGCGTTAAAATATTTAAAAAAAGAAAATGCAAAAATAAAATATAAAGTAACTTCTCAAATACCGACAAAACGTGGAATGGGCTCTTCAGCAGCTGTGAGTATTGCCGCCATTCGTGCTGTATTTGATTATTTTGGAGAATATTTGGAAGATACATTGCTGGAAAAGTTGGTTCACACGGCAGAAATTGTAGCTCATAGTACACCAAGCGGGCTGGATGCCAAAACTTGCCTTAGCAACAAAGCCATAAAATTTATAAAGAACAAGGGATTTTCATACATTGACTTAAATCTCGATGCATATCTTGTAATTGCAGATACAGGCATTTATGGAAATACTGGCGAAGCAATTCAAAAGGTTAAAAATTTAGGAAGTAACGCTGACAGTTCTTTAAACAAATTAGGAGAATTGACAGATGAAATGGCTAAAATCTTGACTGAAAATATTGAATCCAAAGAAGAAAAAGTCGATAAAATAGGAAAAATTATGACAAAAGCAAATACAGAACTCGGAAACTTGAATATAACCATTGAAAAAACAGACTTATTTGTAAAAACAGCAATCGAAAACGGAGCAAGTGGGGCAAAAATTTCTGGCGGAGGATTAGGAGGCTGTGTAATCGCACTTGCTAAGAATCTGGAAATTGTAGAAAAAATAAAAGATGAATTGCTAAAATGTGGAGCAGAGAATATTTGGGTGGAGAAAATTTAATAAAAAAAAAGGAGTAAAAATGGTAAAAGTCAAATCTTATGCTAATATTGCGATTGTAAAATATTGGGGAAAAAAAGATGCAGCAAAAATGATACCTTCCACAAGCAGCATTTCCCTTACTCTTAATGATATGTTTACAGAAACAGAACTGGAATTTATAAATGATGAAGATATTAAAATTGCAGTTGAAAAAGAGATAAAAAGTGGAAATTGTAAAGATAAATATTCAAACATGGCAGATTTGTTTTATTTGAATGGAGACTTGCAGGATAGTGTACATACAGAAAAGATTAGTAAAGTTGTGGATTTATTCAGAAAAAATAGAAGTCAGAAGGTAAAAATTTCTACAACCAATAATATGCCAACAGCTGCTGGACTTTCTTCCAGTTCGAGTGGTTTATCGGCTGTAATAAAGGCTTGTAATGAACTTTTTAGAAAAAACTATACGCAATCTGAACTTGCACAGATTTCAAAATTTGGTTCGGGATCTTCTTCGAGAAGCTTTTTTGGACCTATTGCTGCTTGGGACAAGGATACTGGAGAAATTTATGAGGTAAAGACAGATTTGAAACTGGCGATGATTGTGCTTGTGCTGAATGAAAATAAAAAGGAAATTTCAAGCCGAAATGGAATGGAACTTTGTGCAAAAACTTCGACATATTTTGACGAGTGGGTAAAACAGTCTGAAATTGACTTTATAAATATGAAAAAATATCTTGCTGAAAATGATTTTGAAAAAGTAGGAACTTTGACAGAAGAGAATGCTCTTAGAATGCACAAGACAACTGAAACTGCAAATCCTCCATTTACATATTTTAATGAAAAAACTTATGAAGCAATAGATTTTGTAAAAAATTTGAGAAATAATGGCAAAAAATGCTATTTTACAATGGATGCAGGGCCTAATGTGAAGGTACTTTGTTTGGAAGAGGATTTAGAAAAATTAGCAGAAATTTTTGAAGAAAAGTATAAGATTATTGTAAGTAAGACTGTGAAATTATAATTGTGAAAATTATAGTAAAACTGCTTTAAAACAAAACTCAAAAGTTATGACTATTTTACTCAAATCCTAAATTTATATAATTTTTAGTAGTTTAATTTTAAATAGGTTTGAGTATAATTTGAAATTGAAAATAAAAAATTATGATAATTCCTAAAATTGTTTGATTTTATCAGTTTAATATTGAAAGAGTTAAGATATATTTTGGAAAGGATTTTGAATAATGGATAAATTAAGAAAAGCTGACATAGTTATAGGCATACTATTTGGAATTATGACAATAATTTTAATTTATTTATTTTTTAGTAATAACATATTTTTTATGTGGGCATTTCAGCGGCATCATAATATACTAAGCTGGTATATTAGACCACTATTTATTATTCCAATAATCTGGAGTGCATACAAAAAGATGTTTTCAGGAATTTCAATTTCTATTTTTCTTCTATTTACGAGTATGTTCTGGTTTCCAAAGCCAAATATAACTAATCCTGAAATTGTAAAATTTTTAAATTTTGAAGCAAATTATTTGAAAAGTGGATGGACAATAGATAAAATTGCCCTGCTTTTTATTGTTATAATTTTTTTGGTTTTTATAATAGTTTCAACTTGGACAAAAAACTGGAAATTACTTTTATTAATTTTAATAGCAACTGCAATTCTTAAAATATTTAACAGCTACCTTTTAACTGGCAATAGTGCATTGTCAATGTTAAAGCCTGCAGTTGCTGGATTAATTGTCTGTGTGATAGCTGTATTTGTCTTAAAAAAGAAAAACTAATGAAAAAGGAGGAGAAATTGTGGGATATATAAAAATACTTGATGAAAAAGTGTCAAATATTATTGCGGCTGGAGAAGTTGTCGAAAATCCTGCTTCGATGATTAAGGAGATGATTGAGAACTCGCTGGATGCGAAGGCTACAATGATAAAAATTGAAGTTTTCAAATCTGGAACGGATGTTAAAGTAAGTGATAACGGAATTGGGATGGATAAGGACGATACACTTTTGTCGGTCGAGCGGCATGCTACTTCTAAGATTAAGGAAAAGGAAGATGTTTTTAATTTAAACACTTATGGATTTCGTGGAGAGGCTTTGTCGTCTATTGCGGCGGTGTCTAAGCTTACGATTACTACACGTTCTGAAAATAGTCCTATAGGATACAAAATTGGCTGTTATGGCGGAGTTGTGAGAAAGTTTGAGGAAGTTTCGAGAAATATCGGTACAGAAATGGAAGTCAGGGATTTATTTTACAATACGCCTGCCAGACGGAAATTTTTACGCAAAATGTCAACAGAATATGGTAAAATTAGGGATATTGTGCTAAAGGAAGCACTTTCGAACAGCAATGTGGCATTTTCGCTGGAACTAGATGGAAAAAGTACTATAAAGACTAGCGGAAAGGGGATTGATAATACAATCCTTGAATTATTTGGAAAGTCTGTTTTGAGAAATTTGAAAAAATTTGAATATGGATATTTAGGTAACGTAGAAATTTTACGAAGTTCAAAGGACTTTATGTTTACTTTTGTAAATAACCGATATGTAAAGTCAACAACTATTGAACGTGCTGTTATAGACGGCTATTACACTAAACTAATGAAGGGAAAATATCCATTTGCAATTATTTTTTACAATACTGATCCAAAGGAAATAGATGTAAACGTTCACCCATCCAAAAAAATAATAAAATTCTCAAATGATAAAATTGTTTATAATGAAATAAAATCAGCAATTGATGACTTTTTTTATTATAACGACAGGGAAAACTGGCAACCTAATATTGACCTGATAAAGAAAAATATTAACATTAACGAGAATGTTGCTGTGGAAAACGATGACTTGTTTTCTGACGATATTTTAAAAGGGGAAAATCAAAAAGTTATAAGTTTGGAAACTTTTGATGGAAAGATTTTAGAAAATACTAAAAATTCAAATGAGAAAGATAATTTTTCAGCGGATGATTTTAATAAAAATGATAGAAATTCTGAGTTTTCTGATAATTCCGAAAATATTACATACAATACTTTTTCAAGTGATGAAAATTTTGTAAATAATAAAAATGAAAATAGCTCAAAACTTGATGAAATCTGGAATAAAATGAATGAAAATTCAAACAAAATTGTGGAAAATAATGTGGAAAACTTTGAAATTGAAGATAAATTTCAGACAAAAAAATCGGAACATAGTAGCAATTTTGAAAATTACAAAAATTCTGGTAAATACAGAAATTTTGATATTATAAATGAAAATACTGCAAATGAATCCCATTATAAAGTTGGAATGTTTGAAAAGCATGTTGGAAAGCAGTTTCATTATGATATTCTGGGGCAGATTTTTGATACATATATTCTTGTTCGCAGAGATGATGAACTGGAAATTTATGATCAGCATATTATTCACGAAAGAATTTTGTATGAAGAGCTAAAAGACAAGTTCTATAATAAGAAACTAGAGTCACAGCATTTATTATTGCCTCTGAAAATGGAGATTACAGGAATTGAAAAAAATATTATTTTTGAAAATATTGAAATTTTTAGAGATTTTGGATTTGATATTGATGAATTTTCAGAAGATGAAATTGTAATTCGTGCCGTTCCTGCCTTTGACTTTCGGGATAGCATTGAAAACGTCTTTTTACAGCTGATTATGGATTTGAAAAATGAAGTTGAAATAAAGGATTTACGGGAAAATATTATTATTTCGATGTCGTGCAAGGGAGCTGTAAAAGCTGGACAAAGGCTTGATATGTTTGAAATGCAAAATATGGTGCGAAGGATTCACGAAGTTGCGAAATATACGTGTCCACATGGACGTCCAATTATTGTAAAACTCTCTAGAAACGATCTAGATAAAATGTTTGGCAGAAGAAAATAAGGATAAAAATTGAGAAAATTTAGTAAAAAATTGAAAAAACTTTTGACAATAAGGAAAAAATATGATAAGAATTAATGTAGTGTGTATTGGAAAAATAAAAGATAGATACATAAAAGAGGGAATAGCTGAGTTTTCAAAAAGGTTGTCAAAATACATAAAACTCGATATTACTGAACTGGCTGAAGAAGATGATAACAAGGGGATTGAAAATGCAATAAATTCAGAAACTGAAAGAATAATAACTGCTATTTCAAAAAAAAATTATTCATACAATATTTTGCTCGATTTAAATGGAAAAATGATGTCTTCTGAAGAAATGGCAGATAAAATCGAAAAAATTTCCATAACAAACAGTGAAATTAATTTCATAATAGGCGGATCTAACGGAGTAAATGACAACTTGCGAAAAATTGTAGACTTTAGACTATGTTTTTCACCAATGACATTTCCACATCAGCTTATGCGATTAATTTTGACAGAGCAAATATACAGATGGATTTCAATTAATAATAATATAAAATATCATAAATAATGGAGGAAAAATATGTATTCTGCTGGGGAAGAATTTGAAAGAATTAACAACGAAGGAGATGTAGAAGGTTATACTTGCCTTTCCAATGTTACGGTAGGAGATAAGGAATATTTAGTTTGTGATGATGAAACTGGCGAAAAGAAAGTGTTTTATTATGACAGTATTGAAGAGGAACTGTATGATTTAGATGAGGATGAAGAAGATCAGGTGTTGGAAATATGGAATGATGAATATTACGGCTCTGACAAGGATTATATGTATTGGAATGAAGATTTTGGGGAATATGATAAAGATGAAAATGTGGATGGAGAATATGATGAAAGAAACTTTGACGCATTAGAAGACGAAGATGAAGAAAATGAATTTTTTGGCAATGAAGACGAAGATGACGAGGATTTATCTGAGTTCTTAGATGATTTCTTTGATGATGATGATGAATAAAAAATAAACTAAAGGAATGAAATGAAAATAAAAATTAAAAGTTCGGATAGCTTTGAACAAAATTATGAAAAATTATTTGAACTGGAAAAAATGATAAATCTTGAAGAAAAAAAAGAATATCATTATAAAGACGAATATGGAAACTGTAAAATCATTGATAAAGATGATTTTATAGAAATTTTTCGCTATGGGCAAATCAATTCCAAGCAAATATTTAAAAATAATAAAAATACTTTATTTACCTATATTACAAAGCAATTTCATGGAAAATATGAGATTTTTACAAAAAAATTTGAAAAAGAAAATGGAAAAATAATGCTGGAATATGATATAATAGATGGTAATGAAATAATAAACAGTATAAATTTAGAAGTACAATTTATAGATATTTAAGCAAGAGCATCAATCGCCATGCCCTTATATCCCAAAGCTACACAAAACTTTCTTATAAAAATATTACTTTAAATTAGAAATATTTTGATTTTTGGGGAATGAAATCTATTATTTAGATTTTATTTTTTAAATCTAAATAGTAGAAAGATAAAGATATAAATACATTTATTTCATAATAAAAAAGCAGAAAGGAAAAATGAATGAGTAATCAAAACCACAATGATAATGGTATTATAAAAGAAAAATTAAAAAAAGTAGAAGAACTAAAAGAAATAGGCATTGAGCCATATGGACGAAAATATGAAAAATTAAATGATATTGCAGAAATAAATCAATATGATGAAACTTGTGACAAAGTATTTAAAACAGCGGGAAGAATCGTTGCCTTTAGAAGAATGGGAAAAAATGGATTTGGACAAATTCAGGATCCAACTGGGAAAATTCAGTATTATGTAAAAAAAGATGAAGTTGGAGAAGAACAGTACGAAATTTATAAAAAAATGGGACTTGGAGACTTTATTGGACTTGAAGGAAAACTTTTTAGAACTAATACTGGAGAATTAACTTTAAGAGTAGATTCTTTTGAAGTGCTGTCTAAAAATGTACGTCCACTTCCAGAAAAATTCCACGGACTGACTAACATCGAAACTCGTTACAGACAAAGATATGTAGATCTTGTAATGAACAGAGAAGTTATGGAAACGATGAAAAAAAGATTCCAAATTATAAGATTTTTTAGAAGCTATCTTGAAAAACAAGGATTTACAGAAGTGGAAACGCCAATGATGCACCCAGTTGCTGGAGGAGCTACAGCAAGACCATTTGTAACACACCATAATGCACTTGATATGGAGCTGTTTTTGAGAATAGCACCTGAATTATACTTAAAAAGACTTCTTGTAGGTGGATTTGAAAAAGTATTTGAAATAAACAGAAGTTTTAGAAATGAAGGAATTTCAATAAAACATAATCCAGAATTTACAATGATGGAACTATATCAAGCTTATGCTGATTTTAATGATATGATGGACTTGACAGAAGATTTGATTTCAAGTTTGACGTTTGAATTACACGGTAAATATGAAATTGAATATGAAAATAAGACTATTAATATGGCAAAACCTTGGAGACGTATTACAATGAAGGACATTGTAAAAGAAACAACTGGATTTGATTTTGATACAGTTACCAGTGATGAAGATGCTATAAATAAAGCTAAGGAAATGAATATCCCACTAGAAAAGGATAGAACTTATACAAAATATGGAATTTTAAACTTGATATTTGAAGAAAAAGTAGAGGGAACTTTATTAAATCCAACATTTATTACAGAATATCCAAAAGAAATTTCTCCACTTTCAAAAAATCAAAAAGGTGAAACTGAATGGGTAGACAGATTTGAATTATTTATTTCAGGAAGAGAATTTGCTAATGCTTATTCAGAATTAAATGATCCGAGAGATCAGAAGGAAAGATTTGAAGAACAGGTAAAATTAAAAGAAGCTGGAGATGATGAAGCACAAGGAATGGATTTAGACTATATCCGTGCCTTAGAATACGGAATGCCCCCAGCTGGAGGACTTGGTATAGGAATTGACAGATTAGTTATGCTGCAGACAAATTCTGCTTCAATTAGAGATGTTATTTTATTCCCAACTTTAAGAAAAGAAGACATTGAATTATAATTTTTAAATACACTCGAACTCCTTTATAATTTTGGAGTTTGAGTCTTTTTTTATAACATCTAATACTATCTTATAGTAAAACTATTTTAAAACCAAACTCAAAAGTTAGGACTATTTCACTTAAACCCTAAATTTATATAATTTTTAGTAGTTTAATTTTAAATAGGTTTGAGTATATATATAAAATCTGATTAAATTTATTTGCTTATAAATTTTTTATTCTGTCTTTTCTAGATTTTTTTTGGCTAAAATGATAAAATATATTATAAAAACAAATTTTAGAATCCTAAGATTCTTTAACAAGAGAGAGAGTGTGTAAAATGTATAAAATATTCAAAGATGTAGAGTATAAAATACTCAAAGATTCAAAAAAATTTGAAATAAAAGGTATTGAGTATGATTCACGAAAAATAAAAAAAGATTTTGTGTTTGTGGCAATGTCTGGAAGTGAAACAGATGGGCATAATTTTATTCAAAAGGCAATCGACAATGGTGCAAAAATGATTATTGCAGAAAAAAATATAAATATAGCAACATACAAAAATGCTGACGATGTAACTTTTATTTTAGTAGAAGATATACGAAAAAAACTAGGAATAATTGCTTCAAATTATTATGACTATCCACAAAATAAAATAAAAATCATAGGAATTACAGGAACAAATGGAAAAACTACATCAAGTTTTATTTTAGAAAATATTTTGGAAAAGACAGCTAGAATAGGGACAAATGGAAACCGTATTTTAGATGAAGAATTTGACGCAGTGAATACGACTCCTGAATCACTAGAATTAATCAAGTTGATTGATAAAAGCGTAAAAAAAGGTGCTGATTACTTTATAATGGAAGTTAGTTCACATGCTTTGGAAATTGGGCGTGTAGATATGCTTCAATTTGATTCTGCAATATTTACGAATTTGACACAAGATCACTTGGATTTCCACAAAACAATGGAAAATTATTTTAATGCAAAGAAAAAAATATTTTCTATGTTAAGAAAAGATAAAAAAAATAGCGGTACAGGGGTAATTAATATTGATGATGAACACGGGGAAAAAATTTATTCTGAAATGAAAGGCAACAATTCTATTTCAATAAGTGTAAGAAATGAAAAAGCTGACATTTGGGGAGATATTCTAAATTATACAAATAATGGAATGAAAGTAAAAATAAATTTGAAAAATTATTTTGAAAAAACTAATCCTTTTCTTAAAAACATAAACGAAGAGTGTAAAGAAGAATTCAAATTTGAAGTTGATTTGGTTGGAGAATATAATTTATCCAATATTCTTGGTTGTGTTGCTTCTGCTTTATCACTTGGCATTGAAATGGACTGTATCGTAAAAAAATTAGAAAAAATGTCTTCAGTATCAGGAAGATTTGAAACAATAAAAAACGATTTGGAAGTAAGAATAGTAGTTGATTTTGCACATACAGATGATGGTCTTTTAAATGTTGGAAAAACTTTGAAACAAATCACAGATAATCGTGTAATAACAATATTTGGTGCAGGCGGTGATAGAGATCACGAAAAACGTCCAAAAATGGCAAAAGCTGCTGCGAAATTCAGTGATTTTATTATTTTAACTTCAGACAATCCACGTACAGAAAATCCTGTGAAAATTTTAGCAGACATAGAAAAAGGACTTATTGAAGAAAAATACCCATTTGGTAAATACTTAATTATAGCTGATAGAAAAAGAGCAATAAAACATGGAATGAAACTACTTCAAAAAGGCGATAGTCTATTAATTGCAGGAAAAGGACACGAAACTTATCAAATCATCGGAACTGAAAAAACACATTTTGATGATAGGGAAGTTGTGAGAAATATTTTGGACGAAATGAAATAATTTAACATAATAAGTTACTCTTAATTTTTAACTTATTCTTGAAATTATTTAAAATCAAAGTAATAAAAAATTATAATTAATAAAAACCCCCTTAAAAGCTATATTTCTATTATAAATAATATTACAGGTTACAAGGGGTGTTTTCATTATATATCTAATTTTTAGTAGAAATCGCATCCACATCATACTGTTTTCCCAGTTCAACTTGAGAATTATTCTTCAAGTCATAATAAGCCGCAACTCCTATCATAGCCGCATTATCAGTACAATATTCCATTTTGGGAAAATAAACTGCAATTTGTTCGTTTTTGTCAGTTTTAATATTTGTAAATTCTGAAAATTTCTCACGAAGCCTTTTGTTGGCAGAAACGCCACCTGCAACGAGTATAGTTTTCACATCTTTTTCCTTTACAGCCATCAATATTTTATCATACAAAACATTTACAATAATTTCCTGAAGAGATTTTGCAATATCTTCTTTTGAAATAGCATTACCCTTCATCTTTTGATTATTTACATAATTAGTTATAAAAGTTTTTATTCCACTAAAACTGAAGTTGTAGCCGTCAACTTTTGGTTTTTTTATTTTTAAAATATCTTCTCCATTTATTGACAATTTATCTATATGCGGTCCTCCTGGATATTCTAATCCCAATATTCTTGCAATTTTGTCATAAGTTTCTCCAACAGCATCGTCTAATGTTTCGCCAAGCAAATCAGTAATTATTTTTTCATTTTCTTCGTAAATATAATACAAGTTTGTATGTCCGCCTGATACAACTAGTGATATTGCAGGTAATTTTACATCGTTATCAATAAAACTTGAGAAAATATGCCCATTAATGTGATTTACTGGAAGTAGTGGAATATTGTTGCCATAACTCAAGGATTTTGCAAACATTAAGCCTACGAGCAAGGAACCGATAAGTCCAGGAGTGTTTGTTACAGCGATGTAATCAATATCGCTTAATTGACAATTTGCTTTTTCAAGAGCTTCGGTAAATACTGGTAAAATATTTTCAATGTGATGCCGTGAGGCAATTTCAGGAACTACTCCACCAAATTCCTTATGAATACCAATCTGAGTGGAAATAATATTGCTTAAAATCTTTTTTCCATCTTCTACAACTGCAACGGAAGTTTCATCACAGGATGTTTCAAATGCAAGTATTTTCATAATTTTCTCTCTTTCTTCTTTTCGTTTTTCATTTTTTTCTTCAATTTTTAATTGTCATATTCCTTAACAATTTTGTCAAATACAGTTTTTACTGAAATTCCCGTCATACAATCTGCATATTTCTTAGGAAATTTGTCATCTCCATAAAGTGAATGCGACGGACAGTTTGGATTATTTAGCAAAAATGTACTTTTTTCAAAGGAAAATAATTTTGGATCAGTTGGTCCAAAAAATACAAAAGTTTTGGCTTTTACAGCTCTTGCTATATGAAAAGGACCTGAATCATTTACAACAGCGATTTTTGAATATTTTAATAATATTCCACTTTCCTTAAAAGAAATTTTCCCGCACAAATCAATCACTCGTCCGTCTTCATCAGCTTTTACAACATTTGCATCTTCTTTTCCACCAATCACAAAAATTCTCAACTTTTCATTATTTTTTACAAATTTACTTTCATTTTCAAGAATCATTTTTGCCAGTTCATCATAATAAGGCCACTTTTTCGTAAATTTAGAAGCTCCTGGAGCCAACACAAAATAACTTCCATCTTTCAAATCATATTTTTGTACAAATTTTTCTTCCATTTTTTTATCAATATAAAATTCCAGATTATCTCCAAATCCATTTTTTATATTTTTATCAGAAAAACTTATTCCTAGTTTTTTTAATGCAGTAAAATAACTCTCAACAATTGTGCAATCTGCATTATATGTAATAAGTTTCGCTTTTACAAGTATAGTTTTCCACCATTTCCTCTTTTTATATCGACAATACTTAGTATTCTTACTTTGAAGGCTTTTTCCAATAATTCTGGAAAGAAATTTTGAATGTAAATCAATAACATAGTCATAATTCTCTTTTTTCAGCTTGCCTATCATATCTTTTATATAATTTCTATCCTTACTTTTCTTTTTATCAAAAATTACCAAATTTCTAATTTCAGGATTTAAGGAAATTGCCTCAAAAAAAGTATTGTAAACTATAAAATCTATTACAGCTTCTGGATATTTCTCCTTAATTGTTCTTATTATCGGAGTTGTAAGCACCACATCTCCAAATGAACTAAATCTTATTATTAATATTTTCATATTTTCCCTTTTCTAAAATAAATTTTCTTTTTTTATTTTTCTTCATTCAATTTTACAAGTGTTCAAATATATAGTAAAACCAATTTAAAACTGAACTCAAAAGTTATGATTATTCTACTCAAACCTTAAATTTATATAATTTTTAGTAGTTTAATTTTAAATAGGTTTGAATATATTTTATAATTTATAACCATTATAAGTCAAGTATTTTTATTTACGAATAAAAAAGAGCATTCATAAAAATCCTGCCCTCTTTATCCTAACTAACTTATTTTAATGCTGCTTTTGCCTTTTGAAATAAATCTTGTACAAATTCTCCCTTATCAGTATCAATTCCTGAAATTGTGACAGTTCCTGGTATTCCACTTGTATAAGGGTAGATGTTATAAGTCCAGCCGTTTTTTCTAGTAATTTCACGGATGTTCTTATTTTCTGAAGCAGCCACTTCTGTAACTTCCAATTGCCCTTTGTATTTATTTTTTTCAAATACTTTTAAAAGGCTCAAAAGTGCAGATTCATCGTGTTTTTCTATAATAAATTCGACTTTATTTGCACCTGAAAGATTTTTGTACATCTGTTTTGCAAAATCTCCATCCTTTTTCAGCTTAAAAAGAAGATTTGCAAGCCCTCCACGATTTACTGTTCCACTTATCACTGGGTTTTCATAATTGTCATTAATAACTCCAATTACAACTTTATCTAAAGCTGAAAACGATAGTGTTCCAAAAATAATAAATAACATCAAAATTAATTTTTTCATTCTAATTTTCTCCTTTTTTACTTTTTTATTTCTAAATCTATTTTTTATCTTCTTCTGCCCTTCATAAATCCTCCACCAAGTCCTGGAATACCGCCACTATTAAACATTTTCATCATCTGTTTCATTTGCTCAAACTGTTTTATTAATTTATTTACGTCATTTACCTGAACTCCGCTTCCTTTGGCAATTCTCATTTTACGGCTTCCGTTTTTTAGAAGTTTTGGATCACGTCTTTCCTGAACTGTCATTGAAAAAATGATTGCTTCAACTTTTTTCATTTCCTTTTCAGCCATTCCCATGTCAATCATACTAGTGTCAACTCCAGGTATCATTTTCATAATTCCAGCAATTGATCCCATTTTTCTTATCATCTTAAACTGCTTTAAAAAATCTTCAAAATCAAATTGATTTTTTCTAAATTTTTCTTCCATTTTCTTGGCTTCTTTTTCATCAATAGCTTCCTGTGCCTTTTCTACGAGCGAAACAACATCTCCCATTCCAAGAATACGCGAAGCAAGCCTATCTGGGTGAAATGGTGCGATGTCATCCAGTTTTTCACCTTCACTTATAAATTTAATTGGTTTTCCTGCAACTTCCTTTACTGAAAGAGCAGCTCCTCCCCGAGTATCTCCGTCGAGTTTTGTAAGCACGACTCCAGTAATATCAAGCTGTTCATTAAATTCCTTTGCTACATTAACCGCATCCTGCCCTGTCATTCCATCAACAACAAGCAAAATTTCATTTGGATTAAAACTATCCTTTATGTCTTGCAATTCACTCATAAGCTGTTCATCAATGTGCAATCTTCCCGCAGTATCAATAATCACATAAGTGGCATGCTCAGTTTTTGAAGCCTCAATCCCTTGTTTTACAATCTCCAATGCATTTGTACTTTCATCAATTGTAAATACAGGAACTTTCACTTGCTCTCCTAACACTTTCAATTGCTTTTTCGCAGCAGGTCTATAAACATCTGCCCCAATCAAAAATGGCTTTTCCCCTTTCGATTTCAAATGCTTTGCCAATTTTCCAGAAAATGTAGTTTTTCCAGCTCCTTGAAGTCCAGAAAGCATTACAATCGTTGGATTTTTATCAGCTTTAGCAATCGAAACATTTGAACCTCCAAGCACTTCCACAAGTTCATCATTTACAATTTTTACAAATTGCTGCGTAGGATTAACTCCGCTAATAACCTGTTCTCCCAATGCCTTTTCTCGAATCTTTGCTACAAAGTTTTTAGCCACGCTGTAATTTACATCTGCTTCAAGCAATGCCAGTCTTACTTCCCTCAAAGCTTCTTTCATATTATTTTCAGTCAATTTCCCTTGTCCACTGACTTTTTTAAATATATCTTTAAATCTATCTCCTAAATTATTAAACATTATTAATTTTTCTCCTTATTTATATATTTTTTACTATATATTTTTTTAATTTTCGTGATTATAGGATAACATATTATGTGGGAAAAAACAAGATGATTATACATAGTAAATTTTTTAATACTAATTCTAGTTCTAGAGTACAATTCCCCTTTTAAAACAAAAAAAGAAGCAGAATCTAAAAAATCCCACTTCAAAATACATTAAGTTTCAAAAAAATCACATCATATTTACAGGATCTACATCAATTGTTACCCTGACTTTCTTTTCTCTTTCCCGAAATTTGCCTACACATTTTTTTATGATTTTTTTAATTTTTAAGATATTTTCTCTTTCAAATTTAAAAAATATTTGGTATCTGTATCTGCCGTTTATTTTGTAAATTGGGGATTTGAAAGCGTCTGAGATAAAATCATTTTGAGTTAAATTCATAGCTACATTTACATTTCTTATAATTTCTTCACGCAAAATTTTGGCTTTTTCCGTTACCAGATTTTCCTCCGTTGCCGAAATTACCAAAATTACAATTCTTCCAAAAGGCGGATAATTCAACATTTTTCGCATAATCATCTCGTTTTTGTAATAGCCTTCATAATCACTTTCAATAGTTTTCTTTATTACATCATTTTCGCCATTAAAAGTCTGAATAATCACTTCCCCATCCTTTTCTCCACGTCCGGCACGCCCTGAAGCCTGTGTCAGCAGCTGAAAAGTCTTTTCTGAGGCCCGAAAGTCTGGAAAATTCAGGATTATGTCCGCATTAATTACTCCGACTAATGTTACGTTTGAAAAATGCAGTCCCTTTGCGATAATCTGTGTTCCAAGCATTATGTCGTATTTATGATTTTTAAAGTCGTTGTAGGCTTTTTCATAATTTTGCTTTGTTTTTATGCTTTCAGAGTCTACTCTCACAATTCTTGCCGATGGAAACGCCGTCACCAGTTCCTCTTCAATTTTTTCAGTTCCAGCCCCAATTTGTCTCATTTTATGTCCGCCACATTCATCACACGTGTTGTCAAAGCGTTTTTCATATCCACAGTAATGGCATTTGAGGCGATTATCATATTTATAATAGTTTAAAGAAATACTACAGTTCGGACAAGTTGGAATATTTCCACAATCCTTGCATTTAAGCAAATTTGAAAATGCCTTTCTGTTCAAAATCAAGATAACCTGCTCATTTTTTTGTAAAGTTTGAGAAATCCTATCTAGCAATTCTTCTGAAAAATTTTCTGTTGTTTCATTCAAATCCACAATTTTAAATTTTGGCAGTTTAGCATTCTTATACCTTTTTGTCAGCTCAATTAATTCAATATCACCCTGCTGTGCCTGATAATAAGTTTCAAAAGATGGAGTTGCTGAACCTAAAATCACTTTTATCTTTTCACTTTTTACAATTTCAGCTTCTTCCAAATTAACATTTTTCTCTAATTCATTATTTTTTTCAAGTTTTTCATCTTTTTTCAAATTTTCGTTTTGCAAAAATACCCTTTTTATCGCCACATTTTTTACGTAATACCGTGGATTATTCTCCTGCTTATAGGTATTTTCATGCTCCTCATCCACAATAATATATTTCAAGTTCTGAACAGGTGCAAAAACCGCCGATCTTGCTCCAATCACAATTTTCTTTTCTCCATTTCGTATAAAAGTCCATTCTTCCCGCTTTTCCTTGTCTGTAAGTTTACTGTGAAGAATAGCCACTTCATTGTGAAATTCCTCCTCAAGCCTTTGTATCATCTGAACCGTAAGTGAAATTTCAGGCACTAGGAAAATACTGCCAAACCCTTGTTTCAAGGCTTCCTTTATCAAGTTAATATAAATTTCCGTCTTCCCTGAGCCAGTTATCCCCTTTAACAGAAAAATCTGATTTTCACTATTTTTTATTGTATCCACAGCCTTTTGCTGCTCATCATTCAAAATAATTTCCTTTTCTACAATTTCACTTTTTTCTTTTTCTCTTTTTGAAATTTTAGAATTTAAAATAACTTTCTTTTCAATGGAAATAACCTTTTCATTTACCGCCTGTTTCACAATTTCACTGGAAAAATTCTTTTTCAAAGTTGCGATGGTAACTTCCTGCCGTTTTTTCATATATTCATTAAATTTTTTCATTTCCTCAATTTTTTCCACTTCCAAAGTTTCATTATTTTCCGAAAATTCCTTTTGGAAAATGGCTTTTTTGGAATAACTTAATTTCAACGCTCCTGGATAAGCTGCCTTTATTACGCTATAATAATCACTTATGTAATAATTTTTTATCCATCTTATAAGCTGCATAATATCAGATGGAATGGACAAAACTGGGGCAACATCCTTAATTTTTTTCACTTTTGAAATATCAAACTGAATCTGATTTTCATTAACAATTGCTACAATAAGCCCCATTTTATCCTTATTTATAAAATTGACAATGCACCATTGCCCAATTTCATACTTCTCTTCCGATTTATATGTGTATATTCCCTGATTATTCTCCACATAAATTTCATAATAATACATTTTTACCCCTTAACATTTCTTCCTCAATTAATTTTTATAAAAAATACTTTTATTCCAGCATTATCTGTATCTTCGTATGCTTATCGAGTTTAGTCCCTTTTTCAGGAAATTGTGATACAACCGCTCCACTTCCAGTAATTTCGTACTGAGCAAACTTCCCTTGCGGATAAATTGATAAAAACTCTCTCAAACTAATTCCAGTTAAATCAGGCATAATATTTTTATCAAAATCCTGCTTTATCTTTCCTAAGTCCTTTTTCTTTTCCTGCTGAACAACTTCAGTAATTTTTTCTGGAGTTTTTACCTTCCCATTTGGTTTTATTCTCTTATACTCAATTAATTTTTCCAATACTCTTCTTACTGAAGGTAAGGCAACTTGAGCTCCATAATATTTTCCACCTTTAGGTTCGCTAATTGTTATCAATATAGCGTATTTAGGCTTATCTGCTGGAAAAAATGCAAAAAACGAACTAATATGTCTATTTCCATATCCACCTTTTTCTGCTTTTTGAGCAGTTCCTGTTTTTCCACCAACACGATAGCCAGGCATATACGCTCCTCCACCAGTTCCACGATTTACACTTGCTTCCATGTACCTTCTATTTAACCTTGATGCTTCATCACTAAATACTTTTCTTATCATAACAGGATTATTTTGCTTTATTATATTTCCCTTATTGTCTTCTATTCTGTCCACTAAATAAGGCTTCATTAATTTACCATTGTTTATAACTGTATTTAATGCTGTTATCATTTGAATTTGTGTTACTGCGATTCCTTGTCCAAAAGATATATTAGCTCTTCTTACTTCATCTTTTGAAGTTTTAAATTCACGAAGTTTTTGTGTTGCTTCAAAATATGTATCTACATTTGTTTTTCCACCTAGTCCAATGTCTATTAAGTAACGATAAAAAGTATTTTTATCAATCTTTTCCTGTATTTTTACCATTGCTACGTTTCCAGAATGTGCTACTATATCCGCTAATCCTAACTCTCCCCTTGTTGAATCATCATGATCTCTTACTACTGTATCATACACTTTTGTTGACCCTGATGATCTAATTTTAGAATTTTCATTAATCACTTTTGTGTCCAGTCCTATTGCAACAGTTATAGGCTTAAATATTGAACCTGGCTCAAAAAAATCAACAATTGTCCTATTTTTTATAGTTGACTTATCTTCAGCCTTTGGATACGAAGACATTGCCAATATTTTTCCTGTTTCTACTTCTATTAAAATTCCCATTGTTGAAGTTGCACTATGTTCTATATATGCCTTTTGAAGCTCGTCATCAAGATTATACTGCATAACACTGTCAAGCGTAAGCACAAGATTTTGTCCTTCAACAGCTGGTTTTGCTTCATTTTTATTTTTTACTTTTACAATTTCTAAAAATGGCTTTGGTATTCTAAGTCTTGGCTCAACTCCCATTTCTCCAGCAAGTTGTTCATCATAGTATTTTTCAATCCCATAAACACCTTTATTCTCATTGTTTACAAATCCAAGTGTTTCCTGAAAAGCCTCACTCTGCACATAATTTCTTGTAAAAACCGTTTCAAATACTATTCCTTTAAACCGTCTTTTATACTTTTCTTTTTTTTGTTTAATAGCCTCATTTTTATCATTATCAATTTCTGACTCAATTTCTATTTTTGTTCTATATGAAATTTTATCATCTATTTTTAAATATTGCCTACCTGCCTTTTTTTTCTCCAAATACTCAAGTTTATATTTTTGAATATCCAAAGATTCAATATATCTTTTTAACATATCTAGCAATGTATCAATACTTTCCTCATCAATCAAAGTTGGATCTAGTATAACAAAATAATCCTCATTATCATATGCCAAAATTTGCCCATCACTCGTGGATATTTTACCTCTTTTAGCTTTTTTATATGTTTTGTAAGAATATTTTTTTTCTGAATCTTCTCTTATCTTTTGTCCACCTTTTGTTTGAAGATAATAAACTCTTGCAATTAAGGCTGCAAATCCTATAATTGTAAAAAGAAATATCAATACAAATCGTCCGTTAAATGTGTTAAAATATTTAAACAGTTTTTTACAAATTTTTTGTAACTTCTGTTTTCTCCTATTTTCTTCCATATTTGACTTTGCTCTGTCAATAATACTACTTTTTTTATTACCCTTTTTCATTTTTCTCCTACTTTAACCAATATTAACCTTCAAGTCTTGCTAAAATCATTTCATTAATCATTTGCGGATTAGCCTTGCCTTTAGAAAGTCTCATTGACTGTCCCACAAGATATTTTAATGCGTTACTTTTTCCAGCCTTGTAATCTTCCACAGATTGAGGATTTTCAGCCAATACCTGCTCTACAATCTTCTCAATTTTGCTGTTGTCTGTAATTTGCACAAGCCCTTTTTCCTTTACGATAATTTCAGGATCTTTATTTTCTGAAAGCAGGATTTCAAACACATCTTTTGCAATTTTTGAACTAATCGTATTAGCTTTTATCAATTTAATTAATTTTCCGATATTTTCAGGCTCAACAGAAAACTCCTCAATAGAGATATTTTTTTCCTTCAACACACGTAAAATTTCTGTCAATACCCAGTTTGCCGCAAGTCTTGCATCATCCGAAACTTTTACAACTTCCTCATAATATTCAGCCAGTTCCTGCTCTGATGAAAGAGTCGCTGCTTCCATTTCATTCAATTTATACTCATTAATAAATCTTTTTGCCTTCTCATCTGCAAATTCAGGCATTTCACCCTTTACATTTGAAAGTCTTGATTCAGTAATGATAATCGCTGGCAAGTCAGGCTCTGGAAAATATCTATAGTCCATTGCTTCCTCTTTACTTCTCATTGGCTTTGTAACTGCATTTTCCTCATCCCAAAGTCTTGTTTCCTGAACTACACGCCCACCATTTTCAAGCACTTCAATTTGTCTGTTTGTTTCATACTCAATCGCCTTCACAACCGCCTTAAACGAGTTCAAGTTCTTAGTTTCTGTTCTAGTCCCAAGTTTTGTTTCACCTTTTTTTCTAACAGAAACATTAGCATCGCATCTAAGTGATCCAAGTTCCATACTTACATCACTGACTTTCGTATATTTCAGCCTATCCTTCAATGTATTCAAATAAGCATACGCTTCCTCGGCATTTTTTATCTCAGGCTTTGAAATAATCTCAATTAACGGCACAGAGGCCCTATTATAATTTAGCAAAGTTTCAGAAGCCGTATGAATACTTTTCGCCGTATCTTCCTCAATCTGTATTCTCTCAATCCCGACACTTGCCTCTTTTCCACTATTTGTCGTAATTTTCAAAGCTCCATTTTCAGCATAAGGCTTAAAAAACTGTGTAATTTGATAATTTTTTGGCGAATCAGGATAAAAATAATTTTTTCTATCAAAATAACTCTCCCTGTTTATCTCGCACCCAAGTGCAAGTGCCGCCTTTATCGCATAATCCAGCACTTTCTCATTCAATTTTGGCAAAGCCCCAGGCTGCCCTGTACAAATAGGACACACCGCAGTATTAGGCTCCTTATTATCATAATCCGCATCACAAGAACACCATACCTTCGTATTCGTTTTCAATTGACAATGCACTTCCAGTCCGATGACTGTTTCATATTCCATACTCATTTTTTATTTATTCCCTTCTTCAAATTTTGTATTTTTCCTATTCCTGCTTTCATTTAAAATTTTTAATATTTGTGAGAAATTTTATTCTCTTTTCAACTTCTCAACTTTTTCTGAATATTCATTTATCATTTCATTTACTTCATTATTTTTTCCAGTTTCAATTTTTGTTATTATAACTTTTGTATTTTTAGAAATCTTTTCTATCTTGTGTAGGAAATTTTTAAATTCTTCATTACTTATATTTTCTTGCGACAATTTTGAAGCATCTAATTTTCTCATATCAGAAATAGTATAATCCAATGTTTTTTGAATACTTTTTAGTTCATTTACATATTTTTCCTTATCATTATCTTCTATAACAAAAGGTTTAGAAGTATCAATAGATAATTTTGAACCATAGAACTTATCTCTAAACATTTCACAAAGCAAATTTACTTTTAACTTATTGTACAATATACTCTTACCAGTTTGATCATTTAAAATACTAATTGAATTTTTCATAACAACATACATTGTCTTTCTAAATTCATGAAAAAATTTATCATATTTTTCAAGGGAATTTCTATAACTCTTTACGTATTTTTCAGATAAAATTTTCCCTTTTTCAAAATTATCTTTTTTATATTCCTTATTTTTATAATAATTTCTTATTTCATCCATACTGGCAAGTTTTTCTTCAATGGAATTAATAAATTCTTCGGTTTTTTTATCTAGTTCCTTGTTTTTATACTTCGGTTTTTTTGATAATTCATTTTTCATATCATTCATATTTTTTCAAGATGCAGCTTGTATTGATTTTCATCGTAATCTAAAAGAAATGAATTAATTTTTTCTTTATTTGGCATAACAAAGTTGTTATTTTCATCCAAAAAATTCTGTGAATAGTTATTGTAAAAAATATCTGGAAAATTTTCTAGCCGATAAGAAGAAATTATATTCCCATATTTATTTAATAAGTTGGGATTTTCAATTAACGGATACATTATATTTTGTAACTCTTCTGTTTTTATATTTTTATTAACCATATCAACTTCTGAAATTTCACTGTAATCTTTTGAATTAATTACTTTTTTCTGCTTACCGCATCCCAACATTAATACTAATAATAATGATAAAACAATATATTTTTTTCTAAGCTTCATATTCAGATCACCTTTTATAATTTCTAATTACAGCGTTCCTATTGCTCTCTCAACAAGATAATTTCTTACTGTAAAATCTGTAATTAGGTGCATAATTTCTTTATAATCAGTTTTTTCAAATCTAGTAATTATTTCATTTAAATAAGTAGACATATTTTTCATTTCTTCTACTATTTCTTTATATTTTTCTGAATTTAAATCTTCCTTTTCAATTGTTTTTTCATCAAGTTTTTCCATGTCTTGAACAGTTTTATCCAATACTTGATGAATATTTTTTAAATTATTAATATAATTTCTATTATTTATATTAATAGTTGTACCTGCCTTAATAAATTCAAACTGAAAACTTGAAGCATAAAGCTCTTTTGTAAACATTTTCAAAAGCAGTCTTGCCTTTGCCATTTCTATTTTAGCTAGTAATCCCTTATCTTTGAAAGATTTAATATCGTTATTTGAAAGCTCTTCATCTATCTCAAAAAACAAATTATAAAGTTCCCTGTATTTTTCTCTTGTTTTTTTGTAATTAGCTAAATATTTATCATTTAGTTCTCTTCCTTTTGAAAAATTGTCAGTTTTATATTTATTTGAATTATAATACTGTTTTATTTCATCAATAATTGTTGTCTTTTCTTCTGCCAATTCTATAAATTCTTTATATTTTTCATCAATTCCATTTCCATTTTTGTCAATTCCTTTATTAAGTTCCTCTTTAATTAGCGGAATAAGACTTTTAAACTGTTCATAAACATTGCCAAATCTTTCATCAAATGTTACAAGAGAACTTTTAAATGAACTGACTTTTTCTTCATCAGCCTGAAATTCATTTTCTCCATTTATAAATGCAATCAAATATACTTCATACAAATAATCATATCCAAACATTAGTGTATACTCTTCCAAAGCAGAAGAATAATACTTGTATTTATCTTTATTACTCGTATAAAAAGCTAAAAATTTCTTTAATTTTTCATTATCCTTATTTGAAAAATCTATTTCTTTTATCCCATTGTAATCTGATTTTTCACTTTTTTTATTTTCTTCAGTTGTATTTTTATCATTTCCACAGCTTGATAAAATACAGATACTCAACATCAAAAATAGTATTACTCTTATCTTCTTCATATTTCCTCCACTTTTTTAAAGTTCTGGATATTCTATCTCTCCACGTTCTTTCTCAAATTTGTTTGCCACATTAAACAGCAAATCTTCCCTAAAATAATTTCCAATCAGCTGTATTCCCACAGGAAGTCCATTTACAAAGCCACCTGGCACTGATATTGCAGGCAATCCAGCCATATTTATTGATACAGTAAAAATGTCTCCCAAATACATCTGAACTGGATCAGTAACTTTTTCACCTTTTTTAAATGCTGTTGTCGGAGAAACTGGTGTCAAAATCAAGTCAACTTCTGAAAGAACTCGCGAAAAATCATCTCTTATTAATCTTCTAACCTGCGAAGCCTTTTTATAATAAGCATCATAAAATCCAGAACTTAACACGTAATTTCCAATCATAATTCTACGTTTCACTTCATCTCCAAAACCTTCTGTTCGTGATTTTACATACATTTCCTCAATATTTTCATCACTTTTTCTAACTCCATATCTCACTCCGTCATATCTTGACAAGTTTGAAGCCGCTTCAGCCGATGAAATTATATAATAAGTGGAAATTGCGTATTTTGTGTAAGGCAACGATACTTCCTTCACTTCCGCTCCAAGTTTTTTCAATGTTTCCACAGTTTTATCCACAACTTCCTTTATTGATTTATCCAGTTCATCTGAAAAATATTCTTTTGGAAGTCCAATTTTCAATCCTTTTATATCATTTTCAAGCAAAGATAAATAATCTGGGACTTCCACATCCGCAGTTGTCGGATCATTTTCATCATATCCAGAAATTATCTGCATAACTCTTGCCAAATCTTCTGAACTCTTTGCCAAAGCCCCAATCTGATCCAACGAAGAACCAAATGCCATAAGCCCATATCTCGAAACTCTTCCGTAAGTTGGCTTTATCCCCACAGTTCCAGTCAAGCTCGCAGGCTGTCTAATACTTCCACCAGTATCCGTTCCCAAAGCAACAGGTATTTCACTAGCCGCAACCGCAGCAGCCGATCCCCCACTGCTTCCTCCTGGCACTCTTTCCAAATCCCAAGGGTTAGATGCTGACTTTATTGACGAATTTTCATTTGAAGATCCCATCGCAAACTCATCCATATTAGCCTTTCCAACCAGTACTACTCCAGCTTTCTTTAACTTTTTCACAACAGTAGCATCATAAACTCCCACATAATTTTTCAAAATTTGTGAAGCCGCCGTTGTCAAATCTCCCTTTGAAACAATATTATCCTTCAACGCCACAGGCACTCCAAAAAGTCCTGTATTTTCATATTTTTTTCTTCCTTCTTCGTTATTTTCTTCATCAATTTTTCGAGCCTGTTCCAATGCCTTCTCCTCAAAAATATTAGAAAAAGCCCCAACCTTATGTTCAACTGCTTTTATTCTATCTAAAAAATTTCTTGTAACTTCTTCTGAAGTAATCTCTTTATTCTTTATCATTTTAGCTAGTTCGCTAGCCGTTTTTTTGTATAAGTTCATTTTTCCACCTTTCTTCTTTTCTAATCCCACCAAAAATACCAATTTTTAGCTTTGTATAACTCTTTTGAAAGTTCCTCCAGTTCATCATAAATTTGAAAAACTAAATCCTCGCTAACTAAAAACTGCTCTATTGCCAATTCTTCAGCCTCTTTTTGTGTTTCTGGAAATTTTTCCAAATAAAATTCCATTTCAGAATCAGTTATGGCAACAACTCTTGCATTATATTTTTCATACCAATATTTACTGATAGCTATGATTTCTTCCGGCAAAGGACATTCATTAAATCCGCCAAATAAAAACCATGCCGAAATTTCATAAGCTTTATCTGCCGGAACTTTAAATAAGCCTACATTTTCTCTTATTTTTCCAGTTTCTATGTCAAATATTGAATTTAAATATAAAGTTTTATCTTCATTGAAATTTTTAAAATAATCTAAGTAGTCACCATCATCAGAAAATTCATATTCCTCATCCAGATACTCATTTTCTATATACTCCTGTTTTCTTTCTTTAAACCACTGAGTACAGTCTACTTTTTTATAATTTTCTAAAATTTCATCTTTTATTCTTTTATATTCCTCGAATTCAGGAAATTCTTCATTGAAATAATCTTTTACCTCAACAAAAACAGGGATAAAACCTTGTTCTTTACCTTCTTCCAATAGCTGAAAGTATCTTTCTACAACTTCTGTTATTCCGCTATCTTCATTAATTTTTTCATAATCGCATTTTATTTTATCTGCAAATAAATCTACATTTCCCAACATTTTTCTCTCCTTAAAAGAATCTAATTATCCGCATTTTCTCCAACAACTTTTGGCACAATTATAAATTCTTCATCCTTATTAGACGAATTTTCTAAAATTTCCTTCTTAATTCCAGCATCCCTAACTTTATCTTCTCTCAATTTATCTTTTAAGTCCAGCACATTAAAAAGTGGCTCTACATCAGTCGTATCAACTCCATTCAACTCTTCCATATGCTCAAATATTTTATTCAAATCCACCCTAAATTTCTCAATTTCACTTTCCGAAAATTCCAATTTAGAAAGTGCTGCTATTTTTAAAACATCTTCTTTGCTTAACATTTACTTTTTTCCTCCATTCCGAATTTATCCTTATTTTTTTGCAATATTAAACGCTTCTTCCATATTTTCTGCTTCAACTTCAAATTCTTCTTAAACATGTTCTTCTATTATTATTTTAAATTTTTTCATTTTAAAAACACTTTTTTCTTAAATTAAAATTTCTTATTATTTTCTACCCACTCCAAAATCTCATCAAAATCCCCAAACTCAAAAAACTCAATTCCATTTTCTTCACAAAACTTAACCGCCCTAGTCCCTTTTCTCACAAAAGCAAAATCAGCCACTTCCAATGCCTTGTAATCAGATGGACCGTCACCTACAAAATAAGTTGTGTAGCCTTGTTTCTTATAATTTTCTACTGCTTCCTTTTTATCAACGCCATAATATCCTTCCTTGTCCAAAAATGGATTTTCCACAGTAATTTCGTTTTTATCAGCTCCGTTAAATTTTAAATCATTCGAGATAACTTCGCTATCTGGTAAGTTTATTCCATATTTCAAAAGTGTTCCCTGTACATTTAGCCTTGAACTGGCACTCACGATTTTAAATTTAATTCCACTTTTTGCAAAATTTATAAAAGTTTCGTCGATTGGCACATTTTCCTGTAAGGTCTTAATATACTGCTCTTTTGTTATATTTAGGGAACCTAGCCCATTTTTTATAAATTCTCTTATGGAAAACTCTCCAGCTCTGTATCTTTTTCGAAGTTCCTGTTTAAATTCAGGCTGATGCATTTCAAGCAAAACATCTGTCGAATCTTTGTTACTTATTGTTATATCAAAATCTATTAAAAAGATTGATTTTTTATTATTTCCCAATGTTTTCCTCCTGTCAGAAAATTTTATAAATTTTTCAGATATTCAATTTCATCTTCATTCAAAGCACGGTATTCTCCCACTTGTAAATTACCAAGCGTAAGTTCTCCCACTTTAATACGTTTTAATGAATTAACATTATATCCTAATGTTTCCAGCATTTTTCTTATCTGTCTGTTTCTTCCTTCAAAAATTGCAATTCTAAGTTCCTTTTTGTCAATTTTTTTAACTTTAGCTGGTGCCGTTCTTTTCCCATCAATTACAACTCCATATTGCAATGCCTCAATATCCTTGTCTTCAATTTCACGGCTAACTTTTGCAATGTAGCTTTTGTACAATTTCTTTCTTGGATGCATCACGTGATTATAAACTTCCCCATCATTACTGATTATAATTAACCCTTCTGTCATAAAGTCCAATCTTCCATAAGTAAAAAGTCTGGCACGTGATTTTATAAAGTCTACTGCAAGTCTACGCCCAAACTTGTCTTCATTTGAGCAAAGCACTCTTTTTGGCTTATTTAAAATGTAATATTCATATTTTGTATTAAGTTTTACTCTTTCTCCATCAATTTTGACCACATCTTCAGGCTTCACATCCATTCCTATAATCGCCTCGTGCTTATTTACTGTAACCCTTCCTTCGTTTATTAGTTCATCAGCCTTCCTACGTGAACAAAATCCCGTTTCAGCTATAAATTTATTTAATCTCATTTTATTTACCTCTTTATTTTCTACTCTTTTATTTTTTCAATTTCTTCTTTTGCTTTTAGTTCCGAATCTTCTTCTGAATTTAATTTTTCTTTCTCACTTACATCTTCATTTTCTGCCTTCTCATCTTCTTTGTAAAGCAGTTCAATTTTTTGAAACTGCTCATTTCCTGGCAGTTCCTGTTTTCCATGGATATTCAGATAACTGTAAAAATCATCTGTCACTTCATATAAATTCGGTGTCCCAGCCGTTTTTTTCCGTCCAGAAATATAAATTAGTTTTCTTTCCAATAGGTTTGACATAGTCTTGTCTACACCGACACTTCTGATCTGCTCTATTTCTGCTTTAGTTATAGGTCCTTTATATGCGATGATTGCCAATGTTTCCATTGCTGAACGAGATAATTTCTTTAATTTCATTTCTGGATTAAAAAATCGTTTTACATCAGAGCCAAAAAGTGGATTTGATACAAGACATACAACTCCATTTTCAATTTTTACATTTATTCCTGTATTTTTCCGCTTTTCCTTTAAATTACGCAATATTTCCTCTATTTCAAAAGATTCCATTCCATAAAACTGTGCAAGTTCTTTCACAGTAATCATTTCTTTTGATAAAAAAATAATCGTTTCAATTTTTTCTTCAATATCATTAATTTTATTTTTTATAGTTTCTTCTCTATCTTTATTTTCTTTTATTTCAATTTTTTTGCTTTCAAAATTTTCCATATTCTACCATTTATCTTCATTATTTTATTTTTGCCAAATAAACTTGTTATTTTGCGTTAATAGGGGAATTCTCCTTTAACTGTAAGTTCAGAAAATTCCCCTAAATTTCTATATTATTCAATTAATATTCGTATGTTGGTGAAATAATGATATTCTTGTATTTATTAAAGTCTGTAAGTACTTCTGCAATTCCTGTTACTACAGCATGAATCGCATCTTCCCCAACTGTCACTTTCAACAACAATTCTTTTTCAATTCTTTCTTTCAAAATTCTGATTCCTGCTCCACCACCAGATAGGAAAATTCCTGTTTCATAAATATCTGCTGCAACCTCAGGCTCAATTTCTTCTATTGTAAGTCTTACTTCATCAATAATCGCATCAATATGTTTTCTGATTGCTCCATCAATTTCAGCTGCTTTTATTTTCATACTTTTCGGCAATCCAACCCCTAATTCACGACCTCTAATTTCGTACTCAAACTCAGGATCTTGTTGACTTATTGTATTCATTTTTAATTCTTCAGCTGTTCTTTCACCAATTAATAAATTATGTGCATCCTTCACATATTCCATAATATCTTCATTTAAATGATCACCTGCGATTTTAACTGATCTTGATAATGCTGCTCCACCTGATACAATAAATGCAATTTCTGTAGTTCCTCCACCTATATCGACAATCAAATGTCCTTTTGGTTCAAATAAGTCAATTCCAACACCAATTGCAGCTGCTATTGGCTCTTCAATCAAATAAACCTCTTTCGCTCCTGCATCTTTTACAACTTCAATTACAGCTCTTCTTTCTACTTGTGTAACCCCACTTGGTACACATATTATAACTCTTGAACTTTGAAATTTATCTTTTTTTATTCTATGTAAAAATTCTTCAAGCATTCTTTCAGTAACTTCATAATTTGAAATTACTCCATTTTTTAATGGACGGATAATTTCGGTATGTTTTGCAGTTCTTCCAATAATTTCCTTAGCTTTTTCACCAATATGTTCCAATTCTTCTGTTTTTTTGTTAATTGCAACATAAGTTGGTTCATCTACTTGAATTCCTTCACCTTTTACATATACAACTGTATTCGCAGTTCCCAAATCAATAGCTATATCTCGTGTAGTTTTTGGTGCTATATTTGTCTTAAAAATATCAAAAAATTTCATCTATTCTATCTCCTTCATTTTATTTTTTACTTTAAAGTATCTTTATTTAATTATAGTCAATCCACTTTAAAATTAGAGTAAAAATATTTAAAAACAATGGATTGACTATAGATATAGCCTAATCTTCTACTTCCATTTTAAATTAGAATTGCTATATGTTATTTTCATTATTAACTATTTTACCATTTTTTTCAAATATACTCAAGCAACTTTAATACTGAATTTTCATAATTACAAATAATATTTGAAAATTTATTCATTTTTTAATCAATTTCATCAATATTATCTCCTATTAATTGGTTATCATAATTGATAATTCCATGTTCCTTCAACTGATCATAAATTCGTGAAGCTCTGTTAAATCCTATTTTTAGTTTACGTTGTAACATTGAAATTGATATTTTTTCCTCTTGTTTTGCTATATTTACTGCATTTTCAAAAAATGGATCAATATCAATTGTTTCATCTTCAATTTCTTCTAAAATTTCATTCCTATATTTTACCTTTTTAGCAGATTTTAGGGTATCTGTTAAATTTCTAACTTCCTCATCTGAAATATATGCACCTTGGATTCTTTGTAATTTTGAAGTCCCATTGGCAAGAAGCAGCATATCTCCCTGTCCTAGAAGTTTTTCAGCACCTGCACTATCCAGTATTGTTCTCGAATCAACTTGTGATCTTAATGCAAAAGAAATTCTACTTGGTAAATTAGCCTTTATCATCCCTGTAATAACATCTGTAGACGGACGCTGTGTAGCTACAACTAGATGTATTCCTACAGCTCTAGCTTTTTGTGCGATTCTTGCTATAGATTCCTCCACACTTCCAGATGCAACCATCATCAAATCAGCAAGCTCATCAATTATTATTACAATATATGGCATTTTTTCAACATAACTAAGTCCATTATAACTTTTTATATTTCTAACGCCATTTTCCATAAGTTTCTTGTATCTGTTTTCCATCTCATTAACTGCCCATTTTAAAGCTATCGCAGCCTGATGAGGATCTATAATTACAGGTACCAGTAAATGTGGAATATCGTTATACGGCATCAGTTCTACCATTTTTGGATCCACCATTATAAACTTTACTTCATTTTCAGATTTTTTAGAAATCAATGTAGAAATCAATGTATTTACAGCAACAGACTTCCCTGATCCAGTTTGTCCCGCTATCAGCAAATGTGGCATTTTAGCAATATCTATAAATTTATCTCGCCCAACAATATCTTTTCCTAATATTACCTTTAATTCTCCACTGTCCAGCTCTTTATTCTTTATAATATTTGAAAAATGAACAGGTTCCTTTATTTTATTTGGAGTTTCAATACCAATAGTATTTTTCCCTGGAATTGGTGCTTCTATACGAATGCTTTCAGCAGCTAGATTCATTGCTATATCATCTGAAAGCCCAGTAACTTTACTTACTTTCACGCCTTTCGGAATAATAATTTCATATCTTGTAATAGTAGGTCCGTATTCATAATTCACAACTTTTGCTTCTACACCGAATTCCTTTAAAACATTTTCTAAATGACTCACATTTTCTCTTATGCTTTTTTCTATTTGTTCTTTCTTTTTCAAATCCATAGGTTTTGATTTAAAAATTTCAGAAATTGATTTTTTCACAACATCATCATATCCTTTGTTATTGTCAAACATCGCATTCACTTTTTTTAATTCTTCTTCAAACCCTTTTTCTACAACCTCTGGATTCTCAAATGCCTCAAGTTTGGGAAACTCCTGAAAATTTGGATCCATTTGTGCGGAATTTATCATTTCTCGCCTTAATGGTGTTACAATTTCCAATTTAGGTTCTCTCTTATCTTCTTTCTCAGCTTTTTCTTTTATTTCTACCTTTTTCTCTATTTTTTTATTTTCTTCTGTTTCTTCTTTTTTATCTTCAAATTTTTCAGAATCTGCTGTTTTTTCATTTTGTTCCTCTACTGTTTCAGAACTTTTCACATTTTCCGATGGTTTTACAATATTTTCCAATTTAAGTTCAGACTCTTTTACATCATTTTTCTGTTCATTTGAATTTTTTTTCATATTTTGTAAATTACTTTGTTTTTCTTTTTCTTTCTCTTCAAAAAGTTCAATCCATTCTTTTTCTTTTTCAGCAAGTTCTTCTTTTGAATAAACTTCCGTCTTTTGTAAAAAATTATCCTTTGGCTTTTTAGCAATTTCAAAACTTAATTTTTCGTTTCTTGATTGTATAATTTTTGCCTTTAACATTTCTCGCTGATAACGCTTATAATCTGTCTTTTTCAAATTTTCAGCATATTTTTTCGCAGCCAACTTTCTCTTTTTCTCTTTATAATCGTCACTTTTATAATATTTCATAACTTCTTTCAAAAGTTCATACCCCAGCTCAATCATATCCTTAACTAACCAACCTAAGAAAGCTATCACTAAAACTATTAAACCAATTAACATAATTTTTAAATGTAAAACACTATAAAACGGCATTGAAAGTAACGCTCCTGGAATACCTCCACTCTCACGATTAAACCCTATCTCCAGCAATTTTCTTCCAGCCTCAGTAAAAGTATTTGCCAGTGGATTCCCTTTGACAACAGAACCTCTTATTAAAATCATCGACCAGCTTAAAAATAATCCGATAAGTGCAACTATTTTTCCTTGTGTTATATGAAATTCAATTTTTTCATAAAAAAATATTATTATTCCATATATCATTGAACCTATCGCTATAAACCATGTCATTTTTCCAAAAAACAACGTAATTCCACTTAGTATCAGTGCAAAAATATTTTCTCCAACATTATCACTTAACATACTGGATTTATTCGCCATCAATAAAACCAATATAAACCCCACAACAAACCAAATTATACCCTCGATTTTTCTTTTATTCATTTCGTCTTCCTTTCTAAAAATTTTATTTTCTTAAATTTTTTTATCCAATGAACCTAAATAGTTATCACATTTCATTAGTTCAATATTTGAAAAAATTTAGTATATATCTATAAATTCACAAAACTTTTACATAATATCATACATTATACTATATTTTTTCAATTTTGTCATTTTTTTATACGATAATGCAAGGCAATCGCAAGAAAAAAAATTCATAAGTCCGAATGATTGATTTTTAAAGGGGTTGAATCAATATTTAATTTTTCTTTTATAAAAAAGTCAATTTATTCATTTTATTCCATAAATAAAGGATTTCATAAAGAGAAAAATTTAATATGCAATTACCCTACGATACTGAAGAGCAAAAAAATAAAAAAACCACACCTCCTATCCTGTTATAATAGTTTAGATGTAGTTCAAATAATTTTTTTCTTTGATTTAAATATTTAATTAAATTTTTTTAATTCTGTCATAAATCTAGAATATGGACAATATCCTTCCTTATCAATTTTACAGTTTTTCATTTCTAAAATTGTATGTTTTGGCGGATTTTCCTTTGTTAGTCTCTTTGTTTCCCTTATCTGGATTAATGTTTGATACACATACTCAATTTTTACTTTTCTTTCATTTGTTTTTTTATCTTTCCAAATTTCAAAAAATATTTTTCCACCAATTGGAGTTTTTTCAACTTGTTCTTCCAATTTATAATCTTTAAAACCTAACGCAGAAAGCATAGCAGTTACATTCGAATCGTGTCCAACAAGCACTGTTACTTTATGATTTGAAGAATTTATGTCATTATAAATATATTTTATCAACGGTGCAGCTACATTTTTAGCCACTTTATCCGTTGCAAACAGCAGATCTCCATATCCGTTTTTTATATCTGTTATTTTTTGCCATTTTTCTTGTGTATTTATATTATTTCCAGCAATTTTATCCAACGGATAACCTTCGTAATATTGTAATAACAATGCATCTCCAATTTGTGTCCCCAGTCTTAGCGGTCCATCTACTCCTGGTTCCTTATCTTTTTCAATTTTCAATGTCCCTTCTTCATTATAAAATGTACATTTCCCTTCTTTTAAGCATTCTTCTGAATTTGCATAATTGATAACTTCACTTAACAAAGAATAAGAACCTTTTAACTCTTGATTTTGTTTCTTCAAATTCATTCCTTTTAACGCTTCTTCTTTAAATTTAACATTATCGGTTGTAATTACTGGATTAAATACTGGATCCATTTTCCCTATTTCCATTTTATGTTCTGGCTTAATGTCACATCCTGGGAATATTCCTGTTGTAAGTGATTGCCCAGTTGCAATTGTTCTTTGCAGGCTGTTTGTATAGATTTGAACGTTATTAGGACTTAAACATTCTCCTTTTTTTATAACTTCATTTTGTATTAACCAGTCGTTTATATACTGTCCAAAATATGTTTCTAGAATAGCACCTTTTTTCGTCAAATGACTTGCAGAAACATCCCAGTTTTCCCATTCGTATGGAGTCACCTTTGATAATCTGCTTCCTGGCGAAGTTAATGGTGAACGCAGTCCATGTCTGCTAAAAATCACAATTTTTTCCAGCTGTAAATTTTCGTTAGAAAACATCATAAAACTACAAAAAACAAACATCAAAAATATCACAATTTTTCTTATTTTTGACATAATACCATCTCCCTATAAAAAATTTTCTTAATTGATTATAAATATTTATAACATTTTTTATTATCTTTAATTTTAATATTTACTTAATTTTATTATTTATTATACCTTGAAATAGTATTTTGTCAATTTTATATTTTTTAAATATTATTTTATAGTTATATGAAACAGTATTTTTTTCAATACAATAATTTAAAATTTATTCTCTTAAACATACATAAAAAGGAATTATCTCAAAAATTAAAGCAATTTCCTTGTTAATTTTTTATCCTAAGGTTACACAATTCTTTAACATATTTTAAGAATTATTAATTGTTTCATTAATAATTTTCCTATCCTCACAAGTATATTCATCTAAATAAATTCGTTTATCAGACTTTTCGTTGTCAATTGTTATATAATCTTAAAAAAGTCTTCTTTTTCCAAATCCTTTATATCACACAAAATTACTAATTTAAACTCTGTATTATGTTTTTCTTTAGCAGTTATATAGTTTGAAAACAAATACTCACCATCTTCTTTGTCATAATAAGAACTATCTTCATCTAAATATGTAATTTCTATTTCTATATCTAATTTTACATTGAATTCATATATTTGTATATTTTCTGTTTCACAAGAGTTAATAAACTCAGGATAAATTCCTATAATTTCATAATTATCAATTTCATAATCAGAGGAATCATAATCAATTTCTAAACCAATATCATCTATAAAATCTTTAATTTTATCATTTGCTTCTCCAACTTTTATTTCATTTATTAAGATTAAGAATTTTTCATTTTCTTTCAACATTTCCATTTCTATTTCTTCTATAAATTTTGATAAATTTTCAAAAATTATAAAGTTTTGATCATTATTGTCAAACGTTTTCCTAAATCCGTCGTCTTTTGAAATAATATAAATTTTTTCGTTATTCTTTTTTTGATATTTTTTTATTATTTGTGCAACAAAAGCATCCTTAAATTCATTTTGCTTTGTCTTCTCAAATGGTAAGTTTAAGTTAAAATGATCTTCTAATATTAATTTTATATCTACATCTTCTA
Source organism: Leptotrichia sp. HMT-225 (assembly GCF_030644325.1). Taxonomy (NCBI): domain Bacteria; kingdom Fusobacteriati; phylum Fusobacteriota; class Fusobacteriia; order Fusobacteriales; family Leptotrichiaceae; genus Leptotrichia; species Leptotrichia sp. HMT-225. The sequence continues at coordinate 2,401,152 of NZ_CP130323.1, forward strand.
AAGATAATTTTATAGAATCATCAAAAAATTTTATCAATTCTGTTTTAAGAAAAGAAATCATGTATGTTTCATCTTCAGCAGATAATTTAATCGGAGTTTCGCTTAATATTTCTAAAAAAGGACTTTTGCTTAATACTTTATTATAACTGTTTATTACTTCTTTTACATCTTTGATTATATGAACTTCTAATTCTCTTTCTGTTATTTCATTATTTAACAATATTATTTTATCGTTTTCAATATATGTTTTTAACTTTTCAAATTTATCATTTGATAACATAAATTTTTCACCAATAAATATATTTGTATCTATAAAAACTTTTTTACACATAATAATACTCCTATTCTTAATAATTATATAAACAATATTTCAAAAAAAATACAATTCACTATTTCTAATGAATTGTATTTTGCAATATTATGAAAAATTTATTTAAAATCAATAATAATGGTGCCCACGCATAATTATTTCGCTAAAAATGGGTATTTGAAATATAAAAGTTGCCAGTAAAATTTCAGTTACTTTTTTAAAATTTCTTTTCATAATTTTACTCCTATGTTAAAAATAAATTTATTTTCCTAATAAAAAAGCTCTATTTTTTACAACAAGGATTATCTGAAATTAAACTAAACAATGTATATTTTTTCTTTGGGAAGCATAGATTATGAAAAAGTCCCATTTTGAATACTATTTTAGTGTACCAAAAATTATTTGTCCAAGATTTGGGTACACTCCAAAATTTTAAAGCAAACGACTGGCTGGTGGAATGATTTTAAGATTAATCTGGATATTGAGCTGGAAAATACGGTTAGGGAGAGAACTGCTGCACATAATCAAAATAAAAGCAGATCTCAATCCGTAAAGTTTTTCACTAAATAAATGAATTATGGAAATAATATCTTCTGCTAATTCTTCCTGAATTGATCTTTCTTTTATACCATCAGAAATAATTTTAACTTTTGTTTCAAATTTTTCAAAAAAATACTGTTCCGACAATCAATATATTTCATTCCAATAGTATTGATATTATTCCGATAAAATAGTATACTATGAAAAGATTGGAGTGATTTTATGTATATTACAGTTAAACAAGCTTCTGAAAAATGGAGAATATCTGATAGAAGAGTAAGAGTTTTATGCTCTGAAGGGAAAATACCTGGTGCATATCAAGAAGGAAGAACTTGGAAAATACCATATGATGCAATAAAACCAACTGATGGAAGATATAAAATTACAGGAACGCTCATTCAAATATTAGAAGAAAAATTAAGCAATCTTAAAGCAAGGAGACCTTTAACAGAAGGGGAACTGGAAAGATTAAATGAAGAATTTTTAACAGAATATACCTATAACTCAAATGCAATTGAAGGGAACACTTTAACTTTACGTGAAACAGACATGATTCTTAAAGGGCTTACCATTAACCAAAAATCATTAAAGGAGCATTTGGAAGTAATTGGACACAAGGAAGCTTTTGAGTATGTAAGAAAACTTGTTAGTGAAAATGTTGAAATATCCGAAAAAGTAATTAAGGATATTCATTATTTGATATTGGCTGATAAGAAAGAGGATAGAGGAATATACCGTAGAGTTCCTGTTAGAATTATGGGAGCAGCTCATGAACCCGTACAACCGTATCTAATTATTCCGAAAATGGAAGAATTATTGGAACGTTATAAAAACAGCAAGGAAGACATTGTAACTAAACTTGCTCGTTTTCATATAGAATTTGAAAGTATTCATCCTTTTATTGATGGAAATGGAAGGACTGGAAGATTATTAATAAATTTAGAACTTATGAAGGAGGAATATCCACCTATAGATATCAAGTTTACTGATCGACTGAGATATTATGAAGCTTTTGATGAATATCATGTAAAGCACAATATATCAGCAATGTCAGATATGTTTGCTAGGTATTTAAATCAGAAACTAGATTTATATTTATCTATTTTAGATAAGTAAAAATTTTAAAAATTAGAGTGTTCCCAAAACTGTGAACAATTAAACAGGAAATTAGTTTTCTTTAACGTAAATTCCAAATATAATATACATTTTCTATTTTTAGATATGATTTATAAGAACAAAAGTCAGCAAGGTTAAAATGATTGTATGGGAATTTTATCATTACAGATATCCGCCCCTCAAAAAATACTATTAATATTTTATTAATCCAACTAGGTTGGATATTTTGTCGTAGACATTTATATAGTTATTTTGATAAAAGAAGAGGAAAAGAGGCTGACGCCTCTTTTAAAATTATCAAATATATCAGTAAATACCTAAAAAATATGAATTTAATTTTCTTATAAATAAAAAAATTGATTTCTGTATAAAGCAAAAATCAATTCTTGTTAGTAAGTTAAATTAAATTTGTCCAACTTTTTGGGGAAGTTAATCAGTGGCTCTGTATATTTATTTTATTTTTCCATCTTTATATGTTTTTCTCCTTTTATCTTTATAAGTTTCTTTTCTATACAAAATAGAAAAGACAGGTTTTCTATTTTAAGAGAAAAGGATCCTTGCTAAGTTTAAAAATCAAAAATCTCATTTTATTTTAATCTTTTACTGCTAATATTACATAAGAATAGAAAATAAATAAAAAAATATATATTTCCGGAGGTAAAAGAATATATGAAAATAAATGATTTAAATGAAAAATTTGAAGATTTTGAAAAAGAGAATATCAGCAGTCTATTTCAAGGATTGATGAAAATAACAGGTATAGTCGTTTTAGCAGTTTTTCTTGTATTATTTAAGAGAATGATATATATGCAATATTACCTTTCTTTTATAATGAAATTTAGTGGTACAGATGTAAAAGAAAAAATAACAATGCTAGCTGCAATATTTACATTATTTTCTCTTATTGTAATAATTGTATCAGCTATTATTTCTATAAAAATAACAAAAGAATATTTTAATGAAAATAGTATGGAATTATCTCATAAAATAAAGTATTATGTAATAATTTTCATAGGAGTTTTAATTATTATAAATTCGATTATTGGAACATCTGAAGTTCTTAAACAGATGAAACTCAACTTTACTTTCATTCAGAAAATAATGCTGTTTTTATTTTCGGGAATTCCTTCAGGAGTAATAGCAACATCAGCAACTGCATTTTTTTCAGTAGTCTTTTTATTTTCAGTAAAAACATACGAAAAGAAATTGTATGAACACAGAATAATAGGAATAATTTATACTGCTATTGTTTCAATAATAGGATTATTAGGAATCAATTTTATAATGGAACTTTCTAACTTGTATAAAAATTACTCTTTTAAAGTGGGGCATGAGTTTAAGTTTTTTATTCATTTCTTAAAATTTGTGTTGAGGTATAAAAATTTATACATTGAGATATTTAATATGTATTTCTGTGTAAATTTATTTGTAATAATATTTTTAGGAATTTTGCTGATTTTTGCTAAAAAAAATAGAGAGGGTGAATAAAATGAAAAAAATATATACAATTTTTATATTATTATTAGGAGTATTCAATTTATCATGTTCCGAAAGTAAGACAGGAACACATTCTGAGAATAAGACAGGAGAAAATATATTTGATACAATGGCGGACACAATTAGCGGATCTAAATTTGAATATAATGTTGCTGAAAGTGCCCCTGATACTTTTAATTTAGTACATCTGTTTCTTCCTAACTCTTACGATGCTCAACTGCTTAATGATAAACACCCTGAAAATATCAGAAATTATGAAGCTGCTGATATTTTTGACCTTTTATTTGAAGGACTTGTCAGAATTGATGAAAATGGTAAAATAGTACCAGGACTGGCAGAAAAGTGGGAAACAAACAAGGATAAAACCAAGTGGACTTTTCATCTGAGAAAAGGCTTGAAATATTCTGACGGAACCCCTATAAAAGCTGAAGATTTCAAAACTGCATTGTTGAGAATGCTGAATCCTGAAATAATATCTCCAAGTACGGATGTTCTTTTTCTTGTAAAAAACGGCAGAAAATTTTATGAGGGAAAAGTAAAAGCTGAAGATGTAGGAATAAAAATATTGAATAACAATGAGACTATTGAACTGGAACTAATCAAGCCGACAGGATATTTTGATATGTTAATGGCAAAAGTCGAATTTTCGCCTTTAAAGCAGGAATTTTTCGGGAAGTTGGGACAAAAATACGGGAAAGCACCTGAAAATACCTTATACTCAGGACCTTATATAATAAAAAGTATAGGAAAAAGAAAATTATTGTTGGAAAAAAATAAAAATTACTGGAACAGCAGTAATATAAAAATGAATAAAATCAATGTTTATGGCGGTTTATGGGACGGAGACGACCATAAAAGAATTGCTGAAAGTAAAGGAATAGATGCAACTGTTGTATATTCCCAATTCTTTTCAAGAACCAAGCTGAAAAATGACATGAAAGAAACACAGAGATTATCTACAGGTTCTTCTCATTATTATGTTTTCAATACTAAAGTAAAAGTATTGAGTAATCCTAAGGTCAGAAAGGCTATAGATGCTGTAATGGCAGGAGAAACAAGGAAGGAATATGGATTTGTTCCGGAATACATCAGTATTAATGGAAAAAATTTCTCTGCTTTAGCTGCAAAAAATGGAAAAATTGAAAGTGAGAGTTATCATTACAAAAATATAAAAGAATTATTAGATGAGGGATTAAAAGAATTAGGAATAAATAAAATGCCTGTTTTAAATATTGTCATTAAAGAAAATTCCATTGACAGGTTCTCAGAAAATTTAAAAAAATATCTTGGAATAGATATCAAAGTTACAAGAGTGTCTTATAAGGATTTAATTTTAAAATCAAGAAAAAAAGATTTTGATATTATTGAAAACGAAATTTTGTTAGGATTTAGTGATCCGATACTTTATCTTGAAAGATTTGTATCAGACAGTCCTTATAATTACGGTTCTTATTCTAATTCTGAATATGACAAACTTATAAAAATTGCCTCTGAAACAAAAGATATTAACGTCAAAACAGATGTTTTAGTCAAAGCCGAAAATATATATGAGAAAGAAAATCCGGCAGCAAAAATGGGCTATGGTGAAATTACTCGTGTTATTCTCGAAATACCGGGAATAAAAGGACTGAAATTAGTTCCTTATGGCGGAATTTTATATTTAAGAAATGTCAATAAAGCTAAATAGAAGTTTTAAAAAAGCTCTTTGTCAAGTGTAACAAAAAGTAAAAATATAATTTAATAAAATCGGACTGGTATACTCCAGTCTTTTCTGTTATAATAAATTCAGACATATTTTTTGAAATTTTAATGTTTTGAAAAATAGTAAGACTTGTATTAATAAATAAAATAAAAGGTGGGGTATTTTGTGAAAAATATAAAAGGGGTATTTTTATTATTACTATTTTTTTGTTTTCTAACAGGCTGTGGAAAATTTTTTGACAAAAGTAATTCTTCTGAAATTAATATTATAGTGAAACTTATACTGGAGTGTCCCCCAAAATTTAGACTATTTTTAAGCAATTTCTTTGTTTCCTTTCTTTATGCTTTCTTCTTATTCATTCGGACTTGTAAATCCTATTTTACTGTGTATTCTGCTGTTATTATACCATATTTCTATATACTCGTACATTCTACTTCTTAAACTTTCTAGACTTTCAAAGTTTTCATTATGTACATATTCTTTTTTCAATGTTGCATGGAATGATTCTATACAGGCATTATCATAAGGATTTCCTTTTCCGCTCTAAGATATGCTTATGCTTTTTTTTGCACAAAATTTACGATATTCTTTACTCACATACTGGCTTCCTCTATCTGTATGTATTATCAAATCAGTTATATCCCCTCTTTTATATATCGCCATTTTTAAGGTGTCGATAACTAATTTTATATCTATAAATTTTCCAACCTTATGTGATATTATTCTTCTGCTGTGCAAATCCATTATACTTGATAAATAGCACCACCCGTGCTTTCTTGTTCAAATATATGTTATATCACTTACTCATTTTTCATTTAATTTTTTTGTATCAAAATTTCTTTTTAAAATATTTCTTGCTGTTTCTTTCATGTCGTCTGATTTGTTATAATTTCTAAATTTTTTATGAATTATTGACTTTATCTGATTTTTCTTCATCAATCTTCTGACTCGTTTTATATTTACTTCTAATCCTAACTTTCTTAGTTTTTTATGAATTCTTACTGCTCCGTAAGTTTTTCTCCTGTCTTGCCATATTGATTTTATTATATCGTACAAAATTTTATTTTCTATATTCCTCTGTGTCTTGACCTCTTTAATCCAGTAGTAATAGCTGCTTTTTTTAATGCCTATTAAATTAATTATTATTGATTTTGAAACATTAAACTCATTGAATAAAGTCTTTACTAATACGTACTTGTCAACAGTCCTTATTTTTTCATCAATATGGTTGATGCCTTTTTTAATATGTCAATATCTAATTCCTTTTGTTCCAGGTCTTTTTCTAATTTTTTATTTTTATCCATTTCTTGTTGCAGCTGCTTTTTTAAGGCCATGATTTCATTTAAAGCTTCATTAGCATTGTATTTTTTATCTATGATTCCTTTAAATTCTTTTTCCCATTTTCTGATTGTTGCTGTTGCTACCCCATATTCATTTCCTAATGATTTTTTCTTCCATCTTCCAGCAATTCTAAAATTAACATTTTAAATTCATCTGTGTACCTTTTACTTCTCTTGTTCATAATCAAATTCCTCTCCTTAACTATATTTTAACAAATAGGAAACTAGTTTTCAAATTATTTGTCCAAGATTTTGGGTACACTCCAACTGCAAAGTACCATAAATAAAAGAAAAAAGTGCATTTCAGCATAAACACTGATTTGCACTATATATTTCAAATTTAATTGTTTTAATGGTGCCCAGACGCGGAATCGAACCACGGACACAGGGATTTTCAGTCCCTTGCTCTACCGACTGAGCTATCTGGGCAAATGGCGGAAGTGACGAGACTCGAACTCGCGACATCTTGCGTGACAGGCAAGCACTCTAACCAACTGAGCTACACCTCCATAAAAATGGTGGTCACAATTGGGCTCGAACCAATGACCCCCTGCTTGTAAGGCAGGTGCTCTCCCAACTGAGCTATGCGACCACGAACTTTTTTATTACTTAATTAGTATAGCACATTTTATTCAATATTTCAACTACTTTTTTAAAAAAAATTCCCTAAACTGAAGTTTCACTTTAAAATATCAGTTTTTTCTAAGTTTACCAATAAATTTCTCGTCCATACTTCCCAAATGCTGACAATATTCTACCTTCATCATTTGTCTTAATTTGATAAAATTCCACTCTTTTTTTAAATGTCCTGTTTACTTCCTTCACAAGTTCTCTAAAATCAAGTCTATTGTTCGCTGTAAAATAAAATATCAGTTTGCTTTCATCAAATGTGTATTCTCCGATGACAAGATTCATTTCTGGCAACAGATATTTTACTATTTTTTTACATTTAAAATAGGCTTCGTCTGCTTTTTTATCAAGTTCCTTTAACTTTTCAATCTCTTTATTTGATAATTTTCTTTTTACTTCTCTAATTTTTAAATCATCTTGTTCATTTTGTTCCTTATTTAAAGCAAGTCCCAAAACTATTCCAATTTGTTCACCACGAATTGTGTCTACAAGTACGTGATCCCCTTTTTTATAATCTTCTTTATCATTTATCATAAAAGGATAAACTTTTTTTGTTTTTCTAAATTTAATATTTATTATTTTCATAAAATTCCACCTTCTAAAAAACTAAAATATCCCTTTTCACTTATTATTAAATGGTCAACCAAGCGTATTTCCATATTTTCAAATACTTCTTTTACTTTTTTTGTCAATATTATATCTGATTCTGACGGTTTTAATGAACCTGCTGGATGATTATGTACCAAAATTACACCTTTTGCATTGTATTCTAATATTTTTTTTATTAATTCCCGAATATAAACTGTACTTTTATCAATAGTTCCATAAAACAGCTCTTCTTCCTTAACAAGTTCATTTTGTGTATTCAAAAACAATACTTTAAATACTTCTACATCCCTTTTCAAAAGGGAATATTCTAGATAATTCAATAATTTTACATTACTTGATATCTTAATTTTTTTATTATGTATTTTTTTATAAAGTTCATTTTCTATAATTTCAAACAAAAGTTTTAAAAATACAACAGTTCTTTGTGTCATATACTTATTTTTCTGTAATTCCTCCTCAGATTGACGTAAAATTGTATACAAATCTCCATATTTTTTTAACAAATTTTTTGCAATTCCTCTACAATTTTTCCTAATAACCGTGTATGTTAGCAAAAGTTCCAAAAGTTCATAATCTAAAAAGCCTTTAACTCCTACAGACAAAAATCTCTGCCTTAGCCTTTCTCTATGCCCCTTTTCCTGCTCTTCAGACAACTTTTGTCTAAAAGTCAATATTTCTCTATTATCCCCCATCATTTTTCCCCCAAAAAATGTTTCTTAAAATTTATCAATTTAAAATCAAACTACGAAATTACTTAATTTTATTTATTTAATTTTAAAAAGTTTGAGTATAGTTTATCACAAAATGAAAAAAATAACAATATTAAGAAAAACAACGGACAAAATACTAAATTTTACTTTCTATATTTCCTGAAAATTAAAATTTAATCCCAATCTATCGCCTGTTGAGGTATATTCCCTAAATTTATAAATTAATATTATTCTGTTATTTCAATCAAATTTCCTTCACAATCCTCAACAACACTCTCATAATATCCATCTCCAGTTGTTCTAGGTCCGCTTAAACATCTAAACCCATCATTTACAAGTCTTTTTGTCAATTTATCAACATTCTCTTTGTTTCCAACGCTAAAAGCAAGATGGATAAAGCCTTCATTCATTATTTTATCGTTTCTTTCCAAAAGTTCAGGACGTGACATTATTTCAAGCCGTGCTTCACTATCGGGAAAAGTTAGGAAATAAGTCTGTAATCCAGTATTTTTATTATGATATTTCTCATTTGCCCTTGCTTCAAAATATTTCTCATAAAATTCCCTTGTTTTTTCCAAATTTTTTACATAAATTGCTACATGATTTATTTTCATAACTAATCTCCTTCAATATTTTTTATAAAATTTATTTTTTATTCCAATCCTTCTATTTCCTTCTCAATCTGACTTTTTCCATCAACTAAATCCCATTTTTCATAGAGTTTTTCAATTCTTGGCATAAATATTCCAAGTAAAGGTCCAAAAAGAATCATGCTAATTATCGTTCCTTCACGCAGACTCCATTCTATAGGAAATACAAGTGTCAAAATAACTACAAGCCCAACGCAGAAAAAATCTACCCATTGCCTAAACTTTGCAAACGGAATACCAGTTTTTGCATGAATCGCACTGCAAAAACCTTCCAAAGCAAATGTCGGCAATCCCAAAACTACTATTGCTCCCATTGTAAAGGCAACTGATACAAGTACTATAATATTAGTTGTTATTCTGAAAATATAGTTATTAAATGCCATATTTTTAAAAACTACATATACAAAAAAATTAATTGAATATCCCAGCAACATAGAAATAGGTATTTGTAAAAAATTTATCTTTTTAAATTTCTTTTTTAGTAAAATAAGTTGTCCCAATACACATAAATAATTACATATTATCGCTACTGTTCCCATTTTTATTCCTGTCAAAAACGAAAAAGACAGTGCCATCGCATCCCAAGGCCCAACTCCTACGTTCATCTTTACCAAAAGAGCTAATTCCATCCCTGCCAGTATCGTAAGTAATATGAGCAATCCATACGCTCTTATCATTCTGTTCATTTTCTCTCCATTTCTCCATTCTAAATTCCTATTTTAAAATACATCCTCAACAACCCCAAAATATCAAATACATCGCTCACATATCTCAAAAATCCATTTTCTGTTAGCAAAAGCCTTATTTACATGATCAATCAACATTGATAAAAAAGCGATATATTTTAATTGTGCTCCTGAAAATACTCTTATCTTGCTAAATCTATTATTCCCATAAGCTGTGCTCATAACAATTCTCCCTTTATATTTTTATTTTTTCTATAATTCAGATTTTATTTAAGTTTCTCAATTTCATTTTAATACTAAACCCCGTTTAAGCAGCGAAATTATTAAAAACTTTTTTTAAAAAGGATAAAAACCTAATATTTTCAAACAATTAAAATATAATTTTCACTTTTTTAACAAAATCTATCATAAACTAATCTGTCGGAGCATTTTTCTGTGCTGACAAAACTGTTTGAGCATAGCGAGTTTTTTGTCAGTGCAGAAAAATGTCGTAGACTAGCCATAGGTCGTAGGATTTGCGGCAATGAGCAATCCTACAAAAACAAAAAAGAAAAAACATAATAATTAGTTGAATGATTATGAAATAGTTATTATAAAAATTTATTCCTATTTTCAAAAGGGGTTTATTATTACATTTTTATTTTTTCTATAATTCGGATTTTATTTAAATTTCTCAATTTTATTTTAAAAAGTTTCACACACAAAAGCAAAGGGGATTCGCTATTTTAAAAATCCCCTTATTTTTTTACTAATTTTTTCAACAAATAATTTCAAATGTTAATCCAAATCTTCTCCATTGCTTGCGATAACCTTTTTATACCAGTCAAATGATTTTTTCTTGCTTCTCTTCAATGTTCCATTTCCATAATTATCTCTATCCACATAAATAAATCCGTAACGTTTTTTCATTTCTCCAGTTCCCGCACTTACCAAGTCAATAGGCCCCCAAGTCGTATACCCAAGCAGCTCCACTCCATCCAGTTCAACCGCTTCCTTCATTGCCTTTATATGATCTCTTAAATAGCCAATTCTATAATCATCTTCCACATATCCATCCGCATCTGGAACATCCACGGCTCCAAGCCCGTTTTCCACAACAAACAACGGTTTTTGGTATCTGTCATAAATTTCGTTTATTGTCGTTCTAAATCCTAACGGATCTAGCCCCCAGCCCCAATCTGTCACTTCGATATACGGATTTCTCATTGTTTTTAGCAAGTTTCCTTCTCCAAGTCTATCAGCTTCAGCAGAGATACAGCGAGTTGTATAATAAGAAAAACTTACAAAATCAACTGGATTTTCTCTCAAAATTTGCTCATCTTCATCTGTAATTCCAATATTTATATTTTCTCTTTCAAAAAATTTCTTAGCATAGGCAGGATAATATCCACGAGCCTGCACATCTATGAAAAAATAATTTTCTCTGTCTTTTTCAAGTGCAGTCCATACATCTTCAGGCTTTGAAGTAAGTGCATAAAATTTCCCAGCCGCAAGCATACATCCAATTTTATTTTTAGGGTCAATTTCATGCCCAATTTTTGTAGCCCAAGCGCTTGCCACCAATTCATTGTGTGCCGCAGTATATAAAACCTGATTTTTATTTTCCCCTTCTTCAAAAACAATTCCAGCCCCCATAAACGGTGCGTGAAGCAAAATGTTAATTTCATTAAATGTAAGCCAGTATTTTACAAGTCCTTTATATCTAGTGAAAATTACAGTACACAATCTTTTGTAAAAATCAATAACTTTTCTGTTTCTCCATCCACCGTATTTCTTGATTAAATGAATCGGAAAATCAAAGTGAGTTATTGTAACTAATGGCTCAATACCATATTTTCTACATTCCTTAAATACATTTTCATAAAATTCAAGCCCTTTTTCATTCGGAGTTTCTTCATCTCCATTTGGGAAAATACGAGTCCATGCTATCGACATTCTATAAGTCTTAAATCCCATTTCTGCAAATAATGCAATATCTTCCTTGTATCTATGATAAAAATCAATCGCCCCTTTAGCAGGATAAAAATGCTCATCGTCAAATTCCAGCATTTTTCGCTCACCAGTAATCACAGCAAGCCTGTCTTCCCCAACTGGCGACAAATCCACATTGGCAAGCCCTCTTCCATCCACATTATAAGCTCCTTCAAGCTGATTTGCGGCAGTGGCTCCACCCCACAAAAAGTCTTTTCTAAATCCCATTTCCATCTCCTCCTAAAAAATTTTCGCATTTAATATTTTTAATAATTTCCTTTACATTAAAAATATAACACTAAAATCTTACAAAAACAAGAATATTTCTCAATTTTCCCCATTGTTTCAAAATTGTTTTTATTTTAATCATTTTTTTGATACTTTTGGTTCATTTTTCTCATAATTTTTGCTAACTTCCAAAGATGTATCTATATTCTTGTAGTAGTTCGACACTAAAAGAGAAGTAAAAAATATGTCCAGCACATAATTAACACCAGTAAATGCCGATACCATCTCAAAACTCAAAATATAATTTGGAGCATGTATTTCAATATATTCCGAACATGCTTTTTTTATTTCTTCAGATGATCCATTCCCAATTCCTACGACAAATACATTCCTTTTTTTCAAATATTCCCCAATTCTAATCATGTAGGGATTATTCCCTGAAAGCGAAATAATAAGAGCCATGTCTTTTTCCCCTTTTTCCGTAGAAATTACATAATGCTCATTAAGACCATCATAAGCCGCACTCTCTATTCCAAGCGTCATAAATTTAAATGAAGCCAATTTTGCTAATATATATGAAATTCCAGTTCCATAAATCTCAATTTTCTTAACGTTTTTAAGTTTTTCAATAATTTTTTCCATAACAGGTGTATCCAAATTAAGTTTTGTAGCCCCGATAACTCTTTCATAAAGCGATGGAATAATTGAGATAATTTCATCGTATTTTGTTTCACTGTTTACAGGCTCTTCACTAAGCAGTCCTTTAATTTTCATCATTTCCTCGACTTCCTTATCCAGACTTCTCTGAAAGTCCCTATACCCTTTAACCCCTAGTTTTCTGCAAAATCTCACAACAGTAGCCTTGCTCACAAACGCCTTTTTAGACAGACTCTCCGCTGACAGTAAATGTACCTCATCCAAGTGTTTTAAAATGTAATCTGCTATTTCATTTTCATTATTTGTAAAATTCTCCTTTTTTTCCAGTTTACTAATAATCATCCTTCACCTTCTTATTAAATAAAAAAGGCAAAACCAAAGGGGGAAAACAATTATTAGAAGCATTTCCCGCCATTTCAGTTTTGTCTAATCCAAATAGTAATAACTCAAATTTATAAACTTCACATATTCTTTACATAACCATTATACCTTGACTTTCCTATTTGTCAATAGCAATTTATTTTTTATTTTTGCTTTTTCAAATTTAATTTTATTCTGTATATTCAAAATCTTCTATTATCTTTTCCAAATTTTCCTTCGTAAAATTTTTTCTCAAATGCTCCAATTTACACTTCAATTCCTTTTCTTTTTCAAATATTCCAAGTTTATTCTCATATTCATCCAGCTTCTGAACACCTTTTTTTATATTATCAAAAACAGCCTGCCTTGTAACTCCACATTGTTCAGCAATTTCCGAAAGTGAGCTGTTTTCCTCCAGATAAAGTTCCAAATATTGCCTTTTCTTTTTGGGGAAAAGTTCTCCATAATATGAAAACAAAACTGAATATTTCAAAAAATCTTCCAATTTATCCATATATTCAACTTCCTCTTTATTTTTACTTGTAATTTCATTTCTCAAATCAAAATTATTTATTAAACAAAATTTATATATTTTTTAGTTTTTCAATTTTTTTACACTCTGGTTTTTCCATACATACTGTTCCATTTTATTTTTAGCGATTTTCTGCTTTGCAATTAAAATTTTATCCAAAATACTTTGATACATTTCATTTTCATTTCCAAAAATAGTTTTATGCAATTTTTCACATTTTTCTAGTAATATAACTGATTTTTTATAACTTTTGTTTTCAAAATAAACATTTGCCAAATTATGTAAAATATTAAAATACAAATTACTATTTTCTCCTACTTCTTTTTCTAGAACTTCAAGAGCTACATTCATACAATTTTCTGCTAACTTTTTTTCTCCAATTTTCAGATAGGAATTTACCATATTGCTTCGAATAATCGCACTTTGTACTTGACTATTTTCCGCATCTTCCAATATTTCCAAACTTTTTTTTTGCCATTTTACCGAATCCTTATATCTATCTGTTTCTTCAAAAAAAAGTCCAAGATTATTACATATTCCTGCAAATACATATTCATTCCTAAAATCATTCTTTTTATACGTCTTTATGGCCTTAAAATATTTTTCCTCAACCTCTTCATACTTTTTCATAGTTCTGTAAACTTCAGCCAGATTCGCATTACAAGTCACAAAAGCCATAGTATTTTCTCCATAATTTTTTAACACAATTTTTTCAACTTTAGATAAATGTCTTATTGCCTCCTCAAATTTCCCAACATATTTCAAAACATTCCCCAATTCAGTCAGCACTTTTACGCTCTCATCACTTTCCCCACCATACAGCCGTCTAAACAACACCTTCAATTCCCGTAAAACAATAATTTCCTTTTCAATTTCTCCATTATTCACATATTCTTCCCTCTTTACAAGCAATTCTTGTATTCTATTCTCTTTTACTTCCTTCTCTTTACCAGTCATCTATAAGTTTCCTCTTTTAAAAAATTTTATTCTTAACCTATTATTGTTTATAATACCACAAATTCACCAATAAATCTAATTTTTTCAAGAAAATTAATTAAAAACTCTCATTTATCTAAATAATTAAAAATAAAGTTATAAACAAAAAAGACTAAACTCAGAATTTACTATTCCAAGCAAGTCTTTTTCATTTCATTTTAACATCCCTAATAATCTAAAATTTTTATTTTTTCAAACGTTGCTTTGCCATCCACTCAAACAAATGTTCCCCTTTATTATTCACAGGCATATTTCTAAGACTATAAATCCAGCTCCAGTGTCCATTGTACTCAGTTTCACCAATTTTTACATTTGGATAAGAGGAAAGTATTGCTCCATATTTTGAAAGAACATCGTAAACTCTTTTACTTGTATTTTCGTAGGAAATAGTCGGATCATTTTGTGCGTGAACCATCCAAAGCGGTTTATTTCTTATTTTCATCAAATCCTGTGTAGTAGTTGCAACTCCACCAGAAGTAGCCGCTTTATCAAGAGCAGCCGCACTTGTACTAAATGCCGCAAAATAATTTGGATATTCAATCATCATTCTAAAGGACATATATCCACCAGCAGAAGCTCCAAAAACATAAATTCTATTTTTATCAACATTATTTTCAGAAGCAAATTCATCAATCATGGCCTTTACTGATTTTATATACTCTTTGGTATAATTATTGTACCAAGTGTCATCAGCCTGTGGTGCCACAACATAAGCCCCGCCAAATATCTTTTGTGTCTTATCTTCTGCAAAAGCTACTGCCCCACGATTTGCCAATTTTTGTGAAACATTATTCCGATAATCCTTGTATCCGCCTTCACCATTCCCATGAAACCAGATTATAAGCGGATGTTTCTTCCCATCATCTTTATTAACAGGTTTAAAATATTGATAGTTCACTCCACTTTTAGACTTCGCCGCTACAAACTTATCAGCTTCCTCATCAACAATTTTCCCTTGTCTATAAAATCCTGTTTTATAACCCTTTATCTCCTTTTTTTGCTCCACTCTGTACTCCAAGTCCATCAATACATTTCGAGAAACATCCCCAGTAACATAACTCAAAGTATTTGCTCCAGCCACATCTTTCCCATATTTCAAGTTAATAACAATATTTCCCTTGTCATTCACATAAATATTCTCAATTTCCCTCTCAACTTCAAATGTCCCCGAGGATTTAGTCTTATCGTCTAGCACAATTCCAGCGTCTTTTGGCAAAGTTCCTTTAGCAAAAACTTTAAATGTATCTTTTTCAATTTGCTTATTTTGAATATTTTTCCCTTGCCCTTTTGTATCAATTTCAATCGAAACTATATTCTGCCCATAATCAAATACTTTTGCCTTTAATGATAAATATGTATTAAAATCATATCCACCTTTAAAAACTAATTCTGATGCAATTCCTAACATACTTACAAAAAACAAACCTACAAACACCAATACCTTCGTTCTCATAGCCATCACTTCCTCTACAATATTTTTTATTTCAAATTTAATTGATAAAATTATTAAATAAAGTAAAAATTTAAAAGTAAACTATTTTATTTTCAACTTCCTATATCTATTAACTGCCCCACAAAATTCCTGCTTTCTCGGTAATGCCAAATTTCCTAGATGTCCTATGTACGAAGAAATCGAATCAAGCCCGTCCTTTTCAATTTTTTCATAAATCCTGTCAGCTGCTTGCGAAAGTGTCAGTTTTTCATCCAGCACTTTATTTTTAAAATATTCAATCATTACAGCAATGCAGTTTGTCTGGCTATCATCCACAAGCTGCTCTAGTCCCGAAATGTCGATTAATTCCTTTCCATATAGAATGCTGTATTTCCCTTTGGCTTTTGTTTTATCCAGTTTTCCTGACTGCGAAAAACTTTTTTTAAGTGGAATACGCTGTGTAATTACTTGAAATTTATCATTTGAAGAAAATTCTCTCTTGTTTTCATCCAATTTTGCAATTTCCTTCGCCTTTTCCGTTACATCTTTTGGCACATATTCATCCATCATTATAACGTGATTTGCCACATCAAAATAATCTCCAGAGCCACCGACAATCAATATCGTAGAAACTCCAAAATTATCATAAAGTTCCTTTACCCTGTCAATAAAGGGTGTTATCGGTTCTTTTTCCTTTGCCACAAGTTTTTGCATTCTTCCGTCACGAATCATAAAATTAGTAGCCGAAGTGTCCTCATCTATTAGAAGTAAAGAAGTCCCGTATTCCAGTGCTTCTGCGACATTTGCCGCCTGCGATGTGCTTCCACTCGCATTTTCAGTTGAAAAAGCCCTTGTATCCTTATTTTGCGGCAAATTATTGATAAATCCGCTTATATTCACCTTTTCCACGTTTCTTCCATCTTCCGCACGTATTTTTACCGCATCCGATTCAGAAATTATAAATTCACGCCCATCTTGAGCAATGTGATTGTAAACCCCTCTTTCAAGTGCTGCAAGCAACGTGGATTTACCGTGATAACCTCCACCCACAATTAGCGTAATTCCTTTTGGAATACCTATTCCACTTACTTTTTTTCCACTTGGAAGTTTTAACGTAATCTCAAATTTTTCTGGACTTTTAAACTTAACTGCATTTTTCATAGGTCTATCCGAAACTCCACTTTCACGTGGAAGCACAGAATCATTAGCCACAAATGCAACAAGCCCTTTTTCCTTCAACATTTTTCTTGCATATTCCTGATCCAGCATTAGAATTACCTGCTCATTTAATGCTTTTTTATTCAAATTATTGTAAATAATGGATTTTTCTACAATTTTAGGCAACTGCTCAAAAATAATTTTCTGTGCAGCTTTTCCCATTATCCGTCTGCCTCTCGCAGGCATCCCCATTTCAAACCTCACTTCAACTTTATCTCCCTTTATCAGAACTGAAGTTCTTTCCAAAATTTCCTGTCCGCACCTGTCAATAAAAATTCTTCCACTTCCCCCAGTTCCTGTACTGTCATTCCCACTTTTCTGAATTTCCCTATAAAAATTTCTCGTAAGAAAATCCGAAACTGCAATATTCTTATCCTTCGTATCCGTGAGCTCATAAGGAATCCCACAAATTTTTCTATCCATTATAACTCTCATTTTTGAAGGCGGAGCATAAGGATCCGACTGCACATGATCAATCGCAAGAATATACTTTTCAAATTTATATTCCCCTTTAAGTAACTTATACGCCGAATAACTTTTTCCATCCATTGAAAATAATATTTTTTCTAATTCTTTATAATTTTTCATTTCTGTAAACACTCCTTTCCCAGCCACATATCTTTCTATTCTCATTTTAACACGCTTCTCTTTTATTTCCCAAATTCTTTTTTTACTACAATACAAAAACCCCACAGGTATATTAAAATCTGTGAGGCTGAAATATAACAAGGTAAAATTAACAACTTTTTTAGTTTTATTAAACTGAAAATATAACACATTTATTTTAACTATTAAATTACCATTTTTTATTACACAACACGGGTATGTTCAAATTTTTTTAAAAATACTTAGTAACATCAAAAAATACAATAACCAACATCAATACAAGCAAAAATATCATTCCAATCATATGTATTTTTTCCTCTATTTTTTTATTTACTTTTATTCCGAAAAATTCAGGAATAACAAATATCAATCTTCCCCCATCAAGTGCTGGAATAGGTAATAAATTCATAATTCCAATATTTATTGAAATGAGGATAAATATCCCAAGCAATGCAAAAAATCCGCCTTGTCCGTAAGCCTGACCAACAATCTTTGGCAGTCCAACAGGTCCTGTCATTTCCTTCATTGCCACTTTTCCAGTTACAAGCATTCTCACGCCATCAAGTGTCAGTTTAAAATAATCTCGAAACATTACAAAACTCATTTTTATTCTTTCATTAATATTCGTTTCTTGCGGTAAAACCTGTATTCCAAGTAGATTTGCCTTCGCTTCTTTATTATACGTCAATTTCACATTTTCTGTAATTTCCTTATTATCTCTCAAAATTTTCAAACTTACATCTTCATCTTTATAATTTTGACTAATTTTCAAAACTTTTTCCGACATTTCCACCCAGTTTGACACATTTTCTCCATTAACTGCCAAGATTCTATCGTTTACTCTCAATTTCTCCTTTGCTCTGGAATCTGCCTGAATTTCTCCAACAACTGGCGCTGTATACTTTATAGGCATCACTCCTGTTATTGAAAGCATCACAAATAAGGCAATCAAGGCAGAAATAAAGTTCATCATAACTCCTGCAATAAGTACAACAAAACGGCTAAACGGCGACTTGGCAAAAAATCCATTTTTTTGAATATTTTCCTGCTTTTTCAATTCCTTTTCCACATTCTCATCCAGCCTTTTCGACACTTCATTGACAAATTCTTCGCTTTCAATTTCATCAGATTTTTCACTTAATCCTTTTTCATTTCTCAGTTCCTCAATAATCTCGTCAGTTTTTTCCTTTTTAAACCTTTCTAAATCAAAATTTTCAGGCTGCATCCCTTCTATATTAACAAATCCTCCAAGAGGAAGAACCCTAATCGAATAAACCGTTTCCCCTTTTCTCACTGAAAAAATCTTAGGCCCCATCCCAATTGCAAACTCTGAAACAGGCATTCCAAAATATTTAGCTGTCGCAAAATGCCCCAATTCGTGCAAAAATACTATTACCCCTAAAATTACTATTGTAAAAATTATTCCCATTTATCTATTCTCTCCATTTTCTTTTATTTTCATATTTATATTATTTCCTATTTAAAAATCAAAAATCAAACATTCATGAAATTAAAATCATTTTTTTTACATGATTATGTTATTATACGACCTGTGTAACTATTAAAATATCCTTTAATTAAATTTAATCATTAGGATGAATACTTAAGAATTAAATTTCATTTTTTTTGCAAAGCTATCAAATTAATTATTATAGAATTTTATTTCTATTTTTTTAATGGACTTAGTATTAAAATAAATTATTAAAAAATACTGCTTTAAATGAGAAAAACCCATAAAAAGCAGCTAAATTCCAAAATTAACTTATTTGTATTATAATAAGTTACTGTCTCTTGATTCTTCTCCTAATGAAGCATCAATGTCTTCATAGTCGATTCCAACTGGAATAGAAGTCAAAACTTTATCAGTAACCTTTGAAAGGTGTGCATTCATTGCATAAGCAGCTCCACTCACAAAATCTATTACTCTTTGTCCCACTTCATATTCTAAAAATTCCAAACTGAATGTTACAACTTTATTTTCTTTTATTGCATCAGCAATTAATCTCGAATCTTCAAAAACTTTTGGTCTGATAATCGAAACATAGCTCACTTTTGACGACGCCATTTTTGTAATTTCCTCCTTTTTTCCTACTCCAAAAAGACTTCCAATGCCTTTTTTCTCTTCTGGTTGTTTTTCTTGTTCAACTCGATTTACTGCTGGTTTTGGTTGAACTTTTGCCTGTTGAGTTTGTACTGGCTGTTGTTCTACTGCCACTTCTTTTCTTTCATCATTTGACAATTCTTCAGATAATTCATCATCATCATCTTCAATATCATCGCCAAAAAATTCCATTATTTTTCTTTTAAGTCCCAAAGTATAACCTCCTATTCAAATAACTTACTTCCTATTCTAATTATAGTAGCCCCATTTTTCAAGGCTTCTACATAATCATTCGACATTCCCATAGAAATCTCAGTAACATAATCATGCTGCTTCTGGTATTCTTCTTTTAGTTTTCTCATATTTAAAAAATAATCATTTATTTCAGACTCACTTGCCTCAAATGGTGCCATGGTCATAAAACCTATTATTTTTACATTACTCATAGAAAAATACTTTTCGCTATCTTTTTTAAAATCTTCAATGTAAACTCCTGTTTTGGACTCTTCTTTTGAAACATTAACTTGAATCAATCCATTTATAATTCTGTCATTTTCAATAGCTTTTTTATTTATTTCATCTAAAAGTTCATAAGAATCAATCGAATGTATTAAATTCACACTATTAATTATATACTTTATTTTATTTTTTTGCAACCTTCCAATAAAATCCCATTTGATATTTTTATATTTCTCATCTGAAAATTCATTTAGCTTGTCCCGATAAAGCTGAGCCCTATTTTCACCAAAATAATCATACCCCATCTTAATCAGAGCCTTGTGTTCTTCGACATCAAAATACTTACTTACAAATAAAATTTTAACTTTTTCAGGATATGGAGAATATTTTTTTATATCTTCCAAAATTTTTTCATAGTTCTGTTGAATTTTTACACTATCAAGTTTCATTTTTGCTCCTTATTATTTTTTGACTTGCTTTGTAATTGATTAATTCCTATTTATTTTCTATAAGTACAAATATGATATTTTTTACAGTTACACTATTATAACCTTTTTTTCAAATAAATTCAACAAATACATCATTTGCCAGCAACATTCCTCTTTTTGTTAAACGAAGCCTTATTTCATAAGTCTTTTCTGCCGTTTTTTCATTAAATGATTCATTATTTTTGACTTTATTTTTTATTTCTTTTTCTTTTGTATCAATAAATTTTTCAATTTTTTGTTCTCTTTTTTCTGAAAAATCCACTTTTTTCACAATAAATTTTTCCAATAATCCATTTTTTATAAGTTTTTCAACTCTCTCATCCTCAAAATATTCAATTCCCTCCTGAATCAGCCTTAACCCCAGCATTCTGCTCAACTTTTCCCTTTCAATTTTATCCACAATTTCAATTGTATTTTCATCAATCGGCAATTCTTTATTATCTAGAAATTTATAATATTTATTAAATGTACGAACATTGCTATGGCGATTTTCACCATAATAAGCCGCTGCACTCATCCCAACACCAATAAACTTCATATTTCTCCAATATTTCAGATTATGCCTTCCTCCATTTTTCTGCCTTTCTTTAATCATCTCAAAGGTTTCTATATTTTTAAATATTTCATTTTTCAATGTTTCTTCATTATTTTTAATTTCTGAAAAATTTTGAAAATCTATTCTCTTTTCTAAATTACAATTTTTGTTAATATTTCTATTTTCCTCAAAATTTTCATCAATTCGTGCAAAATTTGATATTTCATAATGGCAATACCCATTTTCATTAAAAAATTCAATAATCATCTCATACATCTGAGCTTCCACATCCTGATCAATTTCTGACAGAATACCCTTTTGCAACTTACTCCAGAAAACAGTCCCTTCTTCCCATATAAGCGAATAAATTGAAACATTTTCAGGCTTCAGTTCTTTCAAAATATTCAAATCCTTCTGCAAATCCTCAATACTTTGATTAGGAATTCCAAACATCAAATCTACAGTAATATTGTTAAATCCAGCTTTTCTAGCCATTTTGTACACATTTACCGCATCATCTGAACTATGCTGCCTTCCAATAAAGTTCAGAACATGATTCTGAAAACTCTGTATCCCAATACTCAGCCTGTTTATCCCAATTTCCCGAATTTCCTTCAATTTTTCCAAAGTCATGTCAGTCGGATTCAATTCCAAAGTAATCTCCGCATTCCCAGTCCAGTTCAATTCATCCATTATTTCCTTTATCATCCCAACTGGTAATACCGAAGGCGTTCCCCCACCAAAATAAATCGTATCATACTTAAACTTTGGGTACATTCTAATTTCCCTAATTAAATAATCTACATATTTTCTATATTCCTTCTCCATTCTCACAAACGTGCAAAAATCGCAGTACTCGCATTTCTTGTCACAAAACGGAATATGAATATATATTGCATCAACATCTTTTTCTTTTATTTCTATCATTTTTCACAAGTTCTCTCTAAAAGTTTTTATAATTACAGTCAATCTGCTTTAAAAATTAGAATTAAGCAAGTCTGAAACAAAAAAGATCAGAAAAAACTGAACTTCCGCCAAAAATTGGACATTTAGCTTAAGTAATCTTCTGATCTCTTTAAAAAATTATAATCCTAAAAATTTTGAAAATTCTTCCATTGTCTTATCAAGTTTTGCTTTTACATTTTCATTTGAATCTGCATTTACACTGAAGTAGAATTTGATTTTTGGCTCTGTTCCAGATGGACGAGCTGTGATATATGTATCATCTTCCAGAACCAATTGTAAAACATTTTCTTTTGGTAATTTTATTTCAGTTTCTGTTCCTGTTTCCAAGTTGTATTCTTTGTGTGATAAGAAATCACGTTTAATTTTTATCTTTTTACCAAGCAATTCGTCTTTTACATTTTCTCTCAAGTTACTCATAAGAGCTGCCATTTGTTCAATTCCATCTTTTCCTTTAAGAGTGACAGATTTTATTCCTTCCAGGTAATATCCAAATTCTTTATATAATTTTTGCAATTCTTCATAAATTGAACTTCCGATTGAATTATAGTAAGCAGCCATTTCAGCGATTACCATTGAAGTTACTAACGCATCTTTATCTCTTGCATGTGTTCCGATTAAATATCCATAACTTTCCTCAAATCCAAATAAATATGTTCCATCCAATTCCTTGTTTTCAAATTGTCTAATTTTTTCTCCAATATATTTAAATCCTGTCAATGTTTTCATAACTCCAACATTTTTTGAAGGTGCAATAACGTCAATCATTGGTGTAGAAACAACAGTTGTAATAACTTTTGCATTTGCAGGAATATCTTTCTTATTATTTAAAAGATACTGCAGTAACAATAATCCAACTTGGTTTCCATTTGGATAATACCATTCATTTTTATCATCTTTTACAGCAATCCCGATTCTATCTGCATCTGGATCATTTGCCATAACTATTTTTGCTCCAATTTCGTCAGCTTTTTTCGTTCCAAGCTCAAATGCCGCTACTTCTTCAGGATTTGCATAAGTTACAGTTGGAAAATTACCATCTGGCTCAATTTGTTCCTTCACAACTTCAAAATTATAACCAAAATCAGACAAAATACGTTTCATAGGACGTCCACCTGTTCCGTGAAGCGGAGTGTAAACTATTTTGAAATTTTCTTTCCCTGGAATATCTGTTTTTAAAGTTTGTGTTTTTATTGCATCTAAATAATCGTCATCAATTTTTCCATCCAATTGAATAATTAATCCTTTTTCTCTTCCTTCTGCTTCAGAAATTACTTTAATTTCTTCAAGAGTCTGAATTTTATTAACTTCAGCAACAATAGCAGGTGCATGCGGATCTACTACTTGTGCTCCATCATCCCAGTAAACCTTGTATCCATTGTATTCCACAGGGTTATGCGAAGCAGTTACAACGATTCCAGCCATAGTTCCTTTATATCTTACTCCAAATGACAATTCAGGAGTAGAACGTAAATCTTCATAAATATATGCCTTAATTCCATTGGCAGCCATAACTCTCGCTGTATTCAAAGCATATTCTCTTGAACCAATTCTACAGTCATGAGCAATGATAATACCTTTTTCTTTTGCCAACTTCTCATCAAAACTTAACATATAATTTGCAAGCCCTTGAGTCGCTTTTCTAATTACATATTTATTGATTCTGTTAGTCCCAATCCCACGAACACCTCTAATTCCACCAGTTCCAAAACTTAAATCCTTAAAAAATCTGTCTTCAATTTCTTTATCATTTCCAGCCAGACTTCTCAATTCTTCCTTGTCCTTTTCATCAACAGCTTCTGAATTTAACCAATATTCGTATTTTTTCATATATTCCATGGTACGCCTCCTAAAATTTTTATTTAAATAATTTTAATTTCTATTATTTTGACAGTTTATTTTGAATTAAATATCGCCAAAAATTTTTCTATTCTATATTAATTTTACCATATTAATTTAATTTAACAAATACTTAAACGAAAAAAATTACAATTTTTTTACTAAAATTAAAACTAATACAAAAAACATTACAATAATATTCACAACAAACGGCAAAAAAGGGTTAAAATTTAATAAATGTCCTGATAACAGCGAACCTATAGCAGTTCCAAGCGAACTCACTGCAGATGCCACTCCCAGTATCTTCCCCTGATTTTCCTTATATCTCTGAGCAATAATAGTATTTCCAAGCGAACGTACAATCTCGTAAGTCATTGTATAAAAAGCCATCAAAAGATATGGAGTTACACCAAATTTAACTCTAAACAAAATCACTGCCATTAATATTATCCCAACAAAAATCAAAAATTTATAAATACTTTTTTCTTTAAACTTTTTTAATAATTTCCCCAGCAAAAATGCAGTTCCAAAAAATGCAAATAATGAGGAACACATAACAAAAGTTCCAATTGTATCAGAAGAAACTTTTTTATAAAATTTCAAAAAATAGTTTAAAGCACTTCCATAAGAATAAATTCCTATTCCTGAAAGCAGTATTATAAGACAGAAAAATTTGGAATATCCATCTAATTCCTTAATATATCTAAAAGTTGCAAATGGGTTTAAGTCCTTTTTACTTTTTTCTTCTTCTAATTTATTATCTTTTTTCACTATTTCCTTCATAACCAACAAAATAATTATTGAAACAATACTTCCACCAATAAACTGTAATGCAAATGAAAATCGTGGATCATTCATAGCAGTTGCGACATATCCCCCTATTTTCTGTCCAATTGCTCCGCCAATTACAGTAGCAGAACTTACTTTGGCAATATTCTTAGCCTTTTCTTCTTTTTCAGACAGCTGGCTCACATATCCAAATGCCACAGCAAATGTTCCCCCCGAAGCAAATCCCGAAATCATCCGTGCTAAAAATATAAGTGGCAAATTCGTTCCAAATCCAAATATAAGCTGTGACATTCCATAACAAAATGGCATAAACACAAATATCCTCTTCATCCCAACTCTATCCGCCAAAGCTCCCAAATAAGGCGAAGAAATAAACATAGCCGTACTCATGAACGCCAGCAGTTCTCCCGAAATACTTTTTTTCCATCCTCTCAGTTCAATTAGTGCAGGCGTAGCAGGATGCCCTAAATTATAAACAATAATACATAAAAACATCAATACTATCATCCTATTTATATTTTTTTTCATTTTTCCAACTCCTTTCCTTTTAAATATTTATGTTAATTCTAATACTATTTCCTGTTTAAATAGCAAATGTTTAATAAATTTTGAATTACATGCTATTTGTTAAGAAATTAAAACTTTTATCCTCAACCTAGTTTCTATTTTATAATGGGATTTAGTATAAATAATTCAGAATACAGTTATAAAATTAATTCTGAAAAAACAAAAAACCAGACATTACTCTGGTTTTTATAAAAATATTTATTCAAAATCTCTAATTTTAGAATAATCCTGGAATACTTACTCCACCAGTAACTACTTCCATTTCTTTTTCAGCCATTTCTTCAGCTTTATCCAAGATTTCATTTACTGCGTTTACAATTAAGTCTGAAACAATTGTTGCATCATTTTCATCAATTGCATCTTTTAATACATCCAATGAAATTGACAAATCTACAATTTTTTTCTGTCCGTTTGCTTTTACAGTAATTCCTCCGCCAGCAACAGATGTTTCTACAAATTTATCTTTTAATCCTTCTTGAATTTTTAACATTTCTTGTTGCATTACTTGAGCTTGTTTGATTATATCCTGTTGATTTCCACCAGATTTATTTCCTGCTCCTTTTATTTTTCTAACCATAGTAAATAATCCTCCTACGAATTATGATTTAATATTTATAACATTTTTTATTTTTATAAAAAAAAATGGTGGAGAGAGAAGGATTCGAACCTTCGAAGGCTGAGCCGGCAGATTTACAGTCTGATCCCTTTGGCCACTCGGGAACCTCTCCACAACATTCTAAATTTTAAATAGTGGTGCCGCTTGTCGGACTCGAACCAACCACCTACTGATTACAAGTCAGTTGCTCTACCAGATGAGCTAAAGCGGCATTAAATGGCGGAAGTGACGAGACTCGAACTCGCGACATCTTGCGTGACAGGCAAGCACTCTAACCAACTGAGCTACACCTCCATAAAAATGGTGGTCACAATTGGGTTCGAACCAATGACCCCCTGCTTGTAAGGCAGGTGCTCTCCCAGCTGAGCTATGCGACCATAAAACAATCACCATTTAACATTAAATATTCAATTTTAAAATTGGTACGGCCTAGGGGGATCGAACCCCTGTTACCGGGATGAAAACCCGAGGTCCTAACCACTAGACGAAGGCCGCACATTCATTCCCATATCTGTATTTACAATACTAACAGACAAGAAATATAATATCATACTTAATTTGATTTGTCAACACTTTTTTATAAAAAAATTGAATTTCTTTAAAATTTATTATTTTTTACATTTTTATCACTATTATTTTCTGTAATCCGTTTAATTCATTTTCGATTTCATCATTTGCTGATATTTTCATAGTAACTCTGTTTGAGTAATTTTTTTCTAATATTTCTATCCTAAATTTTTCACTATTTGTACTTAAAAAAGCCTCTATTTCTGAAGTATTTTCATAATCATAATCCAAAATAAAAATTGATTTTTCCACATATTCTACAATTTTTGCTTCATTAACGGCCAGTTTTGCAGTTTTTGCATAATTTCTTATAAGTCCGCCTGCTCCCAACTTTATTCCTCCAAAATATCTTGTTGCAACTATTGCTACATTGTACACATCTAAAATGTTAAGTATTTCCGCCATTGGTTTTCCTGCTGTATTGCTTGGCTCTCCATCATCATTGTACTTAAAATATTCCTGACCATTTTCCATTACTCTGTAAAGTGGTACATTGTGGGTTGCATTTGGGTGCATTTTTTTTATTGAATTAATAAACTTTTCAGCTTCAATTACTGTTGAAACTGGTTTAATATAGCCAATAAATTTTGATTTTTTTTCTTCAAATTCGATTATTGTTTCTTTTGCTACAGTTTTCAACTTTTCCTCCTTTCATAAATTTAAAATGATATTATTATGTTATCATAAAAACAAAACTCAGACAACTATTTTTCTAATTAAGTCTATCTGAGTTTCTATAATTTCTTATTGAGTTACTGGCTGTATCTGTACATATCCTTCCAACTGCTTAAATTTATTTGTACTTGTGAATTTCTTTTGTATTCTCTTGTAATCGGCATCTGTCAGATTTTTAGCTTCTGCTCATCTATCAGAATACATGCTTTTCATAAATATTACTACTTCAACCATGCTAAATACTTCCATATCAGCTTTTTATATGATTTTTATCTTGAGTCTTCCCATCCCTTTCTTTTTCCTTTTTTCTCTCATTTTTCAAAACTTCATCCAGCAGCTTAATTACTCTTGTGTTTTCAAATTCTTTTCGATATTTTGATACCACATTATCATCAGCAACGGATAGCATTTGTGCAACCGCAAGATAAAGTGCCAACTCTGATTGTTCATTAAAATAAACATCTTCATAAGTTACATCCTTTGTTGAGACATTTTCCAAATAATATTTGACTGCACTCTCTATTCCATAATTCATCATATTTTTTGCTATTTTTACCTCAGCAACTTTTAACTTAAATCCTCGCACGTAGTCATCAGGTATTCCAAATTCCTTTTGGTTTTTTTGAATTTTGAAATAATCAATTATTCTTTGATATTTATTAATTTCTTCCTTTTGACTATCCAAAGTTTCTTTTCCATTATCCAAAATTTCTTTCACACTTTCACCATAAGTCGTTGTATCTTCCAAAATTCCTTCTTCATTTGAACTTCCATCATCGTCTTTATTTTGTATGATCCCCTTTTTATCATCATAAGAAAATCCATCTGGCAAATCATTTGCTTCACTATTAGTTTCTTCTCCCTCTTCAACAAAATAATCACCCAATGTTTCAATAAACATTACCATATCCAAATTTTCACTTAATGTATCGACAAGTTCTAATGCAACAGATTTCTTGTAACGACGTTTTATAAGATTGTAGTAAAACTTTGCTTTTTTTTCATCTCCTTTTAGTTTATAATAGGTAAATTCGTTTGAAAGTTTATCAAATTGTGTTGAATACGGAGCAATTTTATCCATATATTCTCTTGCCTTCCTAAAGTCTTTCTTTCCACCGACCATATATGCTCCTACTAGAACTGATCCCAGTGTTTCGTTTCTTTCATCTTTTCCATATATTTCTTTTAGTTTTAAAAGATTATCGTTTTCTTTCCCATCTTCCGTAAAAAAATTTTTTTCGTCTCTAATGTCATATTCAAATTTTATCGTTTCATCAATTACATCTTGCTTTATACCAATTTTTGAAAGTCTATCCTGTATAAGTTCAGCTCTAGTATATGCTGATAGTTCACCTCCCAATGTTAAAAGAAGTGGTAATGATAACGTTACAAACATTCTTTTCATAAACTTTCTCCTCTTTCCTAATTTACCATTTTTGACAGAAAATCCTTGTCTTTTTCAGTTTCTTTCTGAATTTTTTTAGCAATCCAAGTATCTTCCAATTTTGCTCCATTACTTATTTTTAGTAAATCTTCTTTTATTTCTTCATTCATTATTACAACATTAAAGTAAAGTATAACTTCAGCACGCAAATTATAATTTTGTATTTCTTCATTTACACTTTCATTTACAATATTATCCAAATATTCTGCAACAGCCTGTTTCACTTCCCCTTTATCAAATAAATTACGTATTTTATTCAAATAGTAAGTCAACTTCATAAAATAATATTCTTCGTCAGAAACTCCCACTTTTCGACGCTCATTTTCATTTTTAAGTAATTTTAGCACTTTTTCGGTAAGCATCTGCTTTTCATCAAAATTTTTTGCCACAAAAATTTTTGCTAGAGTTACCACAACTGTGTCGTTATATTTTTTAGGAATTTCATACATATATTTTTCAAAACTTGATATATCTCCTTGATCCAGAGCATACATCATTTTTGAAAAAGTTTTTTCATATTCATACGGTGTGTATTTTACAAATAAATCAAGGTATTTTTTATAATCTCCACTTATTTTTGATTCAAAAATTGTAATCAAAGCCTGTGATGCTATATAATTTCTCTCATCTTTTTGAAGCAATTTTTCCAGCTTTTGCACTCTCTCACGAATAATTATCTCATCATTTTCAAAATACTGTGTATCCCTAATTTCGTAGTCCAATGCCACCGTTTCATCAATTAATGCCTGCTTTAATCCAAGTTTTGATAATGTTTCTTGAATTTTCTCTTTCTGAGTAAAACCATATATCCCAAAATTTATCATTAAAAATATTCCAAAAATCAAAAATAATTTTCTCATATTTACCACATCCTTAAAATTTTGATAAAAATATTTGTGTATTTAATATTTATCTTTACAGCTATAACACTATATTATATCCCATATTTTCAATTTTCAAACACTTTTATTGTATTTTCTTTCACTTTTTTAAAAAGTTAAACTTATATTTATGCCTGCAAGCCGTAAAAAAAACTCTACAATTGTTAAAAATCCCTGTGTTAAAACTGTACTTCCCAAATAAACAATTACAAAAATAATCAAAATTCCGTATCTTTCAATTTTATTGTAAAATTCCCTAATTCTATACCCTGAAAGTGAATACACTATTCTACCCCCATCTAAGGGTGTTATCGGTATTAAGTTAAACAATCCAAGTAAAAGATTTATTAAATAAGTATAAAGCAGGATTGTCATAAAAATATTCTCAATATCCAGATATTTATTTCCAAATTTTAGTAATACAAGTGAAGTTCCCGCAAGAATAAAATTTACTACTATTCCAGCGATTGCAACACAAAATAACCCAAGCCGATGTGGTCTTAAATTATAAAAATTAACTGGAACAGGCTTTGCCCAACCCACCAAAAATTTAAATCCGCTCAAAAGTATGAGAATAGGCAGAATTATTCCTGTAAAATCAATATGTTTTAAAGGATTTAGCGTTATTCTTCCTTTTCTTTTTGCGGTGTCGTCACCAAATTTGTAAGCCACATAGCCATGTGCCACCTCATGAAGAGTCATTGATATTACAAAAACCACAAGTGAAATTATCATGTCTCTTGAGATTTCTGCTGCAAAAAAAATCCTTCCAATAAAATAAATAATAATTGCAACAATAATCCCCAGTTTTATTTCTGAATATTCAGGATTTAAGACCTTAAATCTGTTATAATAATTTTTTACTATTTTCACAAAACTTCCTTTCC
The DNA here is from genome assembly GCF_030644325.1 of Leptotrichia sp. HMT-225. Taxonomy (NCBI): domain Bacteria; kingdom Fusobacteriati; phylum Fusobacteriota; class Fusobacteriia; order Fusobacteriales; family Leptotrichiaceae; genus Leptotrichia; species Leptotrichia sp. HMT-225. The sequence goes on from NZ_CP130323.1 coordinate 2,431,753, forward strand.
AAAATCGTATGTTTCTAATTCATCTCTAAAATTCATCACCCCAAAATTTAGTTCCTTTTGAATAAATTATATCAAATTTTCCTAAAAATAACAAAATATTTTAAAAATTTGATGTAGTAAAGTATTTAAATCTTTTTTCACAAATAAAAAAACAACCCTTATATAAAAGTTGTTGTTTTTAACGAATAATTTAATCCTTATTTTAATGGATACTCTATTTTAACCCGTACTTTTGAGAAAACCCTTTATTTATCGGTATTACAGAAATTTTTTCAGACAGTAAAATCGCATTTTTTTGCTTAATTTTTGTTATTTTTTGATGTTTTTTTAGCATTTTCCATAACTCCTAGCCTGCATTTTTAGTGGCTTTAAATAGATTTTTCTCTAGTTTTATTATTTTTGGTAGTGGTAGGAATTTTTACCACAAATTTATTTTACCACATTTTTTTGATTTTTCAAAGTTTTTTTTAAAAAAGGAGTATCAAAACTGATACTCCAACTAACCTTTTTTTATTACATTTTGTTTTTACTATTTTTTGAACATTCCAGTAACTTTGTCTGCTAATCCCTTAGCTCCTTCTACTGTCTTGTCTAATGCTTCTTCAGCACCTTTTTTAACATCTTGAACGACTTTATTATTTGCAGCTTTTTCTGCTAAATCTTTTGCTCCTTCAACTGTTTTTTCTAGAACATCTTCAGTTCCTTTTTTAATATTCTGAGCAACTTCACTTCCTGCAATTTCCTTTGTTTTGTCAGCAGCCTTGTCAGCTAAGTCTTTTGCTCCATCTACTGTTTTTTTAAGAGCATCTTCTGCTCCTTTTTTCAAATCATCAAAATTCATAATCTTTTCCTCCATTTTTATTATTATTTATAATTATTAAATAATTATCTTATTCTACAGTTACCGATTTTGCCAAGTTTCTTGGCTTATCCACATCATTTCCCTTTAATTTTGATAAATAATACGCCAATAACTGATGAATTACAATTGTAGGGAATCCTGCATAATCATCTTCCACATTTGGAATATAGAATACTTCATCAGCCACTTCTTCTACAATTGTGTTTCCTTCTTTTGCGATTGCGATAACGTAAGCTCCTCTTGATGTAACTTCTTTTATATTTGATACAGATTTTTCAAACAAGTCAGACTGTGTAACATTTACAACAACTGGGACTCCATCTGTAATTAGTGCAATTGTACCGTGTTTCAATTCTCCTGAAGCAAAAGCCTCTGAATGAATATACGAAATTTCCTTAGATTTTAATGCACCTTCCACAGCGATTACATAATCAAGTCCACGTCCAAGATAAAACATGCTTTCGCTATCTTTAATCTTGTTTGCAACATCTTTTATTTTTTCATCATATTCTAGCATTTTTTGAATACTTTGTTCCACTTCATACAGTTTTTTAATGTCTCTATCAGCTTCATCCTTTGTAATTTTTCCAAATTTATATGCAAAGTCTATTGCCATCAAGTTTAAAATTACCATTTGAGTAGTGTATGCCTTTGTAGAAGCAACGGCAATTTCAGGTCCTGCCCAAGTGTAAATAACGTGGTCCGCTTCCCTTGCTATCGAAGAGCCAACTACATTTGTAATTGCGACTACCCTTGCTCCATGTCTTTTTGCCTCCTTCATAGCCTCAAGCGTGTCTAAAGTTTCTCCAGACTGGCTTAACACAATAACCAATGCCTTATCGTCAATCACAGGGTTTCTATATCTAAATTCTGACGCAATGTCGACATCTACACGGATTCTTGTTTTTTTCTCAATAATATGCTTTCCAGCAAGCCCAGCGTGGTAAGCAGTTCCGCAAGCCACAATATAAATATCATTGATTCCATTCAAATATTCCCTTGTAAGCCCCGCATCATCAAAATTAATGTTATAATTTTCATCAACTCTGCTGTTTAAAGTTTTTACAAGCACTTCTGGCTGTTCAAAAATTTCTTTTTCCATAAAATACTCATAACCACCTTTAGAAGCAGCTTCCAAATCCCACTCAATATGAGTTATGTCTCTTTTTATCTCGTTTCCTTCTATATCCATAATTTTTACAGAATCTTTTTTTATTTCCACAATTTCATTATTTTCAATCAAATATACATCCCTAGTATATTTTAAAATTGCAGGAATATCTGACGCAATAAAGTTTTCTCCATCTCCAAGCCCTATAATAAGCGGACTTTCCTTTCTTGCCGCAATAATTCTGTCAGGCTCGTTCACAGACATAATCCCAAGTGCATAGGCTCCTTTTATAACTTTTAACAATTTCTTTACTGTTTCAAGCAAGTCCCCAGTATAAAGCTCATCCAATAAATGTGCCACAATTTCCGTATCAGTTTCTGACTTAAACTCATACCCTTTTGCAACTAAATCTTTTTTTAATTCCAGATAATTTTCAATGATTCCATTGTGAACAACAACTAATGTTTTATCCTTGTTAAAATGAGGGTGTGAATTTTCATCAGATGGCTTACCATGAGTTGCCCATCTTGTATGCCCTATCGCAACTGTCCCTGAAAGTGGATTTTTTTTCAGCTCATCAGCCAAATTTTGCAATTTCCCAACTTTTTTCACAATCTCAAATTTCTCATTTCCAGTATTAACAGCAATCCCAGCCGAATCATAACCTCTGTACTCTAATTTTTCCAACCCGCCAATAACAAATTCCTGAGCATTTTTTGCTCCAATGTAACCTACAATTCCACACATAATTTTTCTCCTTCATAATATAAAATTACTAGAAAATGTTACTATAATACCTTTGTAACTCCAATTACTCAGAATTTTTGTATATTATTAAGGTTGTAACCACCTAAAGAGCATCCGCCGATTATTTCGATAACTCTTTCCCTCGTCTCCTTTATCCATAATTTTATCCTAATTATTTTTAAAGGACTGGCGCTTTTTAATTTTTATTTCCTAGTCAAATGATTATACCAAATTTTTTATATTTTTTCAATATGCAAACTTTTTTCATTAAATAAATATTATTTTAGTGTTAACTTAATATTCAATATTACTTTCTACAATTGCTCCATGTGAATGAATTACAAATATTCAAAACAGAATAAAAAACCTTTAAAATTAAACTATTTTTCATACATTTTATAATCTAATATTTAAAGGGATTTTTTTATTTTACACTAAATATTCTTTACTCTTTCCAAAAATAACTCTTGCAATTTCACAGCTTCCCCATCTTCGGTATTCGCTCCAACATATTCAAAATCTTTTGGCAATAATTTTCTTAATCTATCGATGGAATTTCCCATTGCATAACCTTTTCCAACCATTGTAAGCATTTCAAAGTCATTTTCTCCATCTCCAAAAGCTACCGCATCCTTTAATTCCAAGCCTTCCCTTTCTAGCAGAAATTTTGCTGCAGCTCCCTTGTTTGCTCCTTTTGCCATAACTTCCATACAATAATCACTGACAAAAATAACATTTACATCGTCTGTTATTTTCAAGATAGCTTTTTCCAAGTTGATAAGTTGCTCATGGTCTCCAATATAAAATATTTTTAATATATCCAAGTTTTCTAATTCATTTTTTGGAAGTTCCTTAAAGTCAACTTTTACATCTCTTGAAATCCTATCATACACTTTTTGAGCGGTTCCCTTTGTGATAATCCAGTCATTCCCTGAAAAAATGTTTAAATGTGAACCTTCAGCGATATTTTCGTAATCCAACCCCAATATTGCTTTTGCTGATTTGCTTGACAAGCCTTTTTCATAAATCATATTTCCATCTTCATCAAAAATCCTTGCCCCATTTGCTGCTATAATCGGAATTTTTACTTCAAGCTGTTCAGTTACATATCCGATTTGATCATAACTTCTCCCTGACGCAATATAAAAATTTACTCCTTTTTTTATTATTTCCTTTATTACATTTTTAGTAAATTTAGTAACATGATGACCTCTACTTAATAAAGTTCCGTCTAAATCACTTATAACTGCTTTATACATAAACTTTTCCTTTCTTGTCACTTTATTTTTATAAATCAAATAATTCTCTTACTTTTTTTGCCATCCCATCATTTGCATTACTGCCAATAACTTCCGTATCTGTCAATTTTTCAAGCAACAAATAAATCGAATTTCCCATTGCAAATCCAAGTCCTGTTTCTGTTATCAAGTCATAGTCATTCAGCCCATCCCCAAATGAAACAGCATCTTTTAATGTAAGTCCATCTCTTTCCAGCACCACTTCTGCTGCTTTCGCTTTGTTACAATCTGCAGGAAAAACTTCCAGACTTCCTTCATTTGCAAATAAAAGGCTTATGTTTTCCTCTCCGACCACTCTTTTTATCTCATTTTCTAATTCCAGAAGTTCATCGTGATCTTCCCCAAGAAAAAATATTTTTGCAAAATCACGTTTTTTAAATTCGCTAGGAGTAATCTGTTTTGGGTATCTAGTTCTATCCGGTTTTTTATTATAAAAATATTCTCTCAAATCTTCAGTAACAAACCAGTTTGGTCCAGAATACCCAGTTATAATAATATCTTTCCCAAACGCTTTATAATCAATATTAAGAACCTTGTCCAAATATTCTCTTTTCAGCCTATTTGAAAAAATCTCATTTCCATTTTCATCAAAAGCAGCAGAGCCATGTGAAGTAATCAACGGAATTTTTACCCCAAGCTCATCCATAGCCTCTTTTGCTCCCAAATAATTTCTCCCAGTTGCAATATAAAACTTAATCCCCTTTTGTAATAACAATTTCACTGTTTCCCTAGTAAATTCACTTACTTTGTGTTCTGCATTTAAAAGCGTACCATCCAAGTCACTTACAATAGCCTTAAACATTTTATTTTTTCTCCTTCTTTTTATGTTAAATAATTTTTTTATTTATATTCTTTAGATGAAAAATTTTTTATAAAAATAATTTTGAAAATTCATTCATAAATTCCTGTTCATCAAAAGGTTTTGATAAGAATGCCTTTGCTCCAGCTTCTTTTCCCATTTTCATATAATTTGGAAACATAACCATTGTACTGCAAATCATAATTTTGGCTTCCTTGTCAAAGTCTGTAATTACTTGTGTGGCTTTTAATCCATGCATTCTTGGCATATTTATATCCATTGTTACAATTGCAGGATTTATCTTTTTATACATTTCCACAGCTTCCAAGCCATCATTTGCCTCGTATACTTCGTACCCTTGATCTTCCAGAATATCCTTTATATCCTCTCTAATAAATGGCGTATCATCTACAACCAATGCAATTTTAGTCATTATTTCCCTTCACTTTCTATTTTATTTCTTTAAATAATTTTATTAAATATTAAATAATTCCCTTACTTTTTTAGCCATTCCATCTTCAGCATTACTTTCGATAATTTCAGTATCTGTTAATTTTTCAAGCAATCTGTAAATTGAGTTTTTCATTGCAAATCCAAGTCCAGTCTGAGTTATTAAATCATAATCGTTAAATCCATCTCCAAATGAAACAGCATCTTTTAATGCAAGTCCATCTCTTAATAGTAAAAAACCTGCAGCTACAGCCTTATCGCAGTCTTTTGAAAAAATTTCCAGACTTTTTTCATTTACAAATACGATATTGACTTCTCCATTCGTAACTTTTCTGACTTCCTTTTCTATTTCCAGTAATTTTTCGTGTTCACCCAGAAAAAATATTTTTGTAAAAGCAAGTTTTTTAAACTCTTTCCACTCAATCTGCTCTGGATATTGCTTTCTATTTGGCTTTTGTGTATAAAAATAATCTCTGGCATCTTCTGTTACGTACCAATGATTGCCTGAGAATCCATTTAAAATTATTCCTTTATCGAATGATTTGTAATTAATTGAAAAAATTTTATCCACATATTTCTGCTCAATATTGTTGACGTAAATTTCTGCTCCATTTTCATCTACAATTCTGGCACCGTTTGATGTAATCAAAGGAATCTTCAATCCAATTTCATCCATTATTTCCTTTGCTCCAACATAACCCCGTCCAGTTGCAATATAAAATTTTATTCCTTTTTTCAGTAATAATTCAATTGTTTCTTTCGTAAATGGACTAACTTTATGCTCTTCATTTAAAAGCGTCCCATCCAGATGACTTACAACAGCTTTATACATAATAAAATTTCCTCCTATATTGATTTTAACACATTCCCTAAAAAATTTGAATTAAAATTTTTTTAAACTTGCCAAAACTTGCCTATTAGTGATACAATATTTAGAGAAAATAAAATTTGTGAGGTGAAAATAATGGGAACATTTGAAGATTACTTAAAATTTGAAGTTACTGAAGTTCAGGAAGATGAAAAACAGTTAAGAATTATAGAAAAAATTTCTTTATCAGAAGAAACTGAAAAGGCTATAAAAAGTATAGGCAAGGATATTACAATTATCGCTGTAGCACAAGTTTACTGTCCTGATTGCCGTGCAACTGTCCCTTTTCTAAAAAAATTCAGCGACTTGAACAATAAAATAAAAATTGACTACCGTTCAAGAGAAACTGCCAAAGAATTTTTTCCAGATACAGATGAAAGAATAAAAATACCTACATTAATTTCCTATGTTGATGGAAAATATAATACTTTTTGGAATGAATTTCCAGATGTAGTGAGAAAAGAAATGGATAAAAATCCAGAAAATTTTGAAGACATTAAGTATAATTTTAGAATTGGAAAGTTTAATGCAGAAATTGAAAAAGAACTGGTTGATTACTTGACTTCTTTATAAAAAAAATAAAAAGCAGGGAATAAAAATATTTACATTTTCTTTCCTTGCTTTATTTATAATCAGCCCTTTTTTAATCAAACTGATAAAATTAAACACATCAGAAACATTATAGCTTGACTTTAACCTTTAATTTTCAAAAAAAATGTAAGAACGTTTAAAATCCAGAATTGCAAAGGGTAGAAAATATAGAAAAACCATTTGTGAATAGGCACTTTACTCCCTTTTTTTCCATTGTATAAAAATATAAATGGTAAAAATAAAAATGTTATTACTTGCTTTTTTCTATTTACATAAAATGCCCAAAAGCTAATCATTGTAAATAAAATAACCTTTATTATTAAAAATATATAAAATTCTCTCAAATTATTTCAAAGCCAAACTGAATAAGCATCAATTTTTAAATTTGCTTTTAAAATAATTTTACTATACTACAAATCCCAAAACGAAATCTCAATATCTTCACTTTTAAAATTATTATCTATTTCAGTATTTTCAATTTCTTCATAAAAAACTTTATACATCTTGCTTTTATACTTAAAAGTCTTCATTTTATCTAAATTCTTTTCCAAAAACGAGTTCTCATAACTTCCGATCATAAAAAAATCACAATTATAGCCTTTATTTTGAATAAATTTTACAGCTTTTATAAATTCATTTTTATTTTTTTTCTCATCTGCATTTTTATCCTTTAAAACAAAATCCACATACAAAAAATTTGAAATTTTATTGATTTCAGGCATTTCTGGATATCCAAAAAACGCTATCACTTTTCTAAATTTATACAAAAGTTTATAAATTTTTTTGTAATCTGTCACAATGTATTTTTTATTTGTCTTATTTTTCAGATAAATTTCAAAATTTCCATAGTTCAAAATTTCTTCATACTTCACTATTAAATCGCCTTTTTTCAAATTTTTTAAGCTAAAAAATACAATGTTTTTATAAAATTCATAAATTGGCATACTTTTTCGCCTTTTTGTCAAAATTTTTTGTGCTATTTTATTTTCTTCCAAAATAGTTGTAATTATGTTTTTTACCCCAAGTTTTTTTGCTTCTGTTATCAGCATTTCATAAGCCTTGCCAAAATTGACTTTATTTCTATATTCTTTTTTTATTCTAAATGAATTTAAATACCCGATATTATTTTTAAAAATAGAACAAGCCCCAACACCAACAAGATTGTCATTTTCAGTATCAATTCCTACCACGATAATCGGAGTTTTTTCGCTATCCTTATGCAATGATTCAAACAAATTCGGCACTTTCTCATATTTTACCTGTACAAGCGATTCCATTTCCTCTTCATCTAGAATATTTCTTATTTCATCGCTATAATCACTATTTTGAATAATTTTAAATTCTATTTTTTTCATCTTTCCCCAATCTTCTGATTAAATCCCGTGCCATAACTTCTTTCCCAGTCGCAGGAAAAAATTTATCATAACCATTCAGAATAATCTTTTTCCAATTTTCAATCAATTCTTCCTTATTCTCCCCAAATAAGGGAATTAACGGAAATTTAAAACACAAATTCTGAACCAGATCTCCACAAAACAAATATTTCTCATTATTTTTTTCATCGAAAACTGCAACCGAAACCGAATCATTTGAATGTCCTTTTGTTTCAATAATTTCCATATTTCCAAAACCGTATTCTGAAAGTAAAATCTTTTCCTGTTGTAAAAAATCAATAAAAATAACTTTTTCTATATCATTTTTCTCTAATTTTGAAAAAATATTTTTACTAAAATTCTTTTTACTTTTCAATTTTTTAGAAATTTTTTCTGTAAACCAATAAAATCCATTTGGAATAACACTTTTTCCTGTTTCTAATACATTTTCAGAATTTCTATGTGCAATAACTTTAACATCTCCAATTTCATCAATGAGCATTTTCAGATTTCCCACATGATCAGAATGGGAATGGCTTAGAACTATCACTTTTATCTTTTTTATATCTCCAATTTTTTGAATCAGCTTTTTCAAAATTTCTTTATTTTTCACATTTATTCCCGTATCCAGCAATAAATATTCATCATTTTTATTTTTAAATAAATACAAATTATTTAGACCTATTTTTATTTTTTCTATCATTTTTAGAAAGCTCCTTGATATTTTAATGAAAAACCTGCCAGTCCAGTAAATAGAACTGACAGGCATAAGGTGGGAAGAACAATGGGAATTTACTTAATTATTTTTGACTACTAAAAAACAAAAAATCAGCGATTATAACTGCTAAAACAGTCAAATCCCAGTTCCACCTCCTAACTTTATAACATGGCATCAAGGTTTGTGAAGCCTTGACAAGTGATTATAACATAAAAAAAAGTCCCATTCAATAATGAACAAGACTTTTTTTCACAATTTGCCATATTATAACCGTTAGGTTTTTATTCATAAGTATTGTAACACTTCTAAAGATAAATTTCAATACTAAAAAATTAATTTTTTTTATTTTCTGTGGTATAATTTATTGAATAGATTATATTTAAAGGAGCATTTTATGAAAACAACTATAGATTTTATAATATTCTCAATTTTTTATATTTTTATAAAAATCTTTAATTTTCTTTCACCCAAAATTCGTCTAAAAATATCTGAATTTATTGGTGTTTTGCTTTTTTATCTCATTCCAAAAGGAAGAAAATTGTCGTATCGTAACTTAAATTTGATTTTAAATGAACAAAATAGTTTTAATTATTCAAAGAAAAAAATCAAGGAAATTGCGATAAAATCTTATAAAAATACAGCAAAGTCGTTTTTACTGCCCTTCTGGATTTATGAATATTTTGAAAATTTTTCGCCAAAAATATATAATTCTGAATTACTGGAAAAATTAAAGAGTGAAAATGAACGGATTATTCTTGTTACTTCACATTTTGGATTTTTTCACGCCAGCCTTTTTCCAACGAGAAACGATACAATGTTTATTCCAATTAGAATTATCTCAAACAAATTTATTGAATCTTATATGGATAAAATCCGTTTTAAGAATAACATGACTTATTTTCCAGAACAAAATTACAAATCTTTTTTGAAAAATAAAAATTCAAAGGGCGTTTTTGTGCTTTTAAGTGACGTACGAAAACCAGATGGGGATAAAATCACATTTTTTGGCTTACCTACCACTAATTCAGGCTTTCCTGCCTATTTTTCCAAGAAAGAGAATATTCCGATTGTTATTATTCACAATGAAGTTGATGAAAACAATATTTGCCACATTTTTATAGACAAAGTTATCCATCCTGAAAATTACAAAAATAGACACGAAATAATGAAATCTATTTTAACTGAATACGAAAAAATTATCTTAAAACTGCCAGAGCAATGGTTCTGGTTTCAGGACAGATGGCGGGATGGAATCTAACTTTTATTTTTCCTGTCCTTGAGTTTCAATATATCTTTTAAAAACTTACTGAATCTGTTCAATAATATAAGGTTTTTTTATTTTCACAAGGGGGTAAGTCCCCCTTTGCTTCAGAACATTTGTTTTATCAAATTCTAAATATAGTCAAACCATTTAAGATAGAACTATTAAAAATTATTTTGGAGCTTCATCCAAGTTTTGTGCATACGGTAAATCATATTTCCCCATAACTTCTTTTTTCAAATTAAAGTTTTGTGCAAAAAAGATTGCAAACATTCCCAAATCATGGCTCCGTTTTAACTGCATAAATCCTCTTTTAAGTATTGAACGCCATCCAAAAAAACTTTTTCTTGCATTGGCACATTTTTTGGAAAGCTCATCGGGAGTCTGATCGCTTGGAAGAAAGGAAATCCGTCCATAAGGATAATTTTCATCCAGCCACCATTTTTCACTAAGAAGCCGTTTTTCTTCTCTTAATTTTCTATAAATGCCTGTTTTTGGGAATGGTACAAGATGGTTAAATGCTGCAAAATAAAATCCATGTTTTTTGGCAAATTTTACCGTTTCATCAAAAGTTTCCTTCGTGTCATTTCCATAACCGAATACAAAAGTAGCATAAATTCCGATTCCATAACTATGAATTTTTTCCGTCAGTTCATTTATTTCCCCAACGCCACTTCTCCAGCCTTTCCCCATATCCTTTAAAATATTTGGATTCATCGACTCGTACCCAATCAAAATCATTTTACATCCGCTTTTTTTCATCCAGTAAAGCAGTTCATCATTTTTCGCAATGGTAATAGCCCCTTGCGTTACCCATTTTATATTTAATGGTTCAATCGCCTTGCAAATCTCAATTGCATGCTTATGATCCGCCACAAAATTATCATCAATAAAAAAAACATACTTCTTCCCAGAATTTTTTATATCCTGCACAATTTCCTCAATAGGACGCCTAAAGTACTTTTTCTCATAATAAGAATGAATCGCACAGAAATCACATGCAAAATTGCACCCACGCCCAGTTTCAATTAATGCAAGCGGTGAATATTTCCTATCCTTGTAAATACTCCTGTCAGGCATTGCAAAAGACGTAGTTACCCCATAATACCGTTTTTCCAGCTTATTCTCCTTCAAATCATTCAACATCTTTGTCCACACACTTTCCGCATTTCCCAAAATAATCGAATCAAAATGTTCCAGACACTCGTCAGGTTCTACAGTTGGATGATAGCCCCCTGCAAGTACTTTTATCCCTCTTTTCTGAAATTTTTTTGCTATTTCGTAAGCCCTTTTGGCAGTATAAGTTTCCACAGAAATCACAACCAGATCTGTATTTTCCTCATAATTTATAAACTCATTCCTGTCATCCATAAAATTCGTTTCAACATCCTCAGGAGTTAAAGATTTTAAAACCGCAATCATAAGCGGCTCCATATTTTTCCATGTTTTTATATATTTCTGCCCTTTTTTCTTTCCAATGGCAGGCAGTATAAATGTTATTTTCACTATTTTTCTCCTTTTTTCTCAACTTCTATTTCTCAAATTTTATCTTCCCATACTTCCTAAATTTCCGTGCATGCTGTCTTGAAAATACTTCCAGAATGAATTTCAGCCCCTTATTCCTAGAAGTTTTCACTCTTCTTAAAATTCGCTTGAAAGTGAAAGTATCAAGCCACAATTTATAAAATTCCTTCTGCAATGTGTCGTAACTCATATTTTTAGGCTTGAATACGACTGTTTCAGTATCGTAGTAATACCAGTCTTCTGTAAGCAATCTGCCTTCTTCTTTTAACTGATTAAAAAAAGGGGTTCCTGGATATGGAGTAATTATGTTATATCTTGGCACATCTACCCCAATTTCCTCAATAATATCAGGAATTTGGCGAATTGACTCCACTGTGTCAGTTTCCATTCCTATCATAAGTGTGGAAAGGACTGATATTCCATAAGATTGAATTGTTTTTACGAGTTTTTTGTATTCTGCGACATTGTTAAATTTTTTATTTACCCCATCAAGATTTTCCTGAACAAAACTTTCCAAGCCAATAACCAAGCCTATACAGCCAGATTCTTTCATTAACTGCAGAATTTTTTTATCATTGCCGATATTTATTGTTGCGGAAGCCGTCCATTTTATTTTTAATTTCTTCAATTCTTCCATTAGCTGAATGGCGTAATTTCTATTGCCTAAAAAGTTTGGATCAAGAAATATCCATTTTTTGAGCTTATTTGTTTTTATTTCATTTATCACGTACTCTATGCTTTTTATCTGATTTTTTCCAGAATACATCTTTGTGATGGAGCAGTAGGAGCATTTATTGGGACAGCCGTTGTTTGCGACGATTGTGCCATAATTTTTAAAATATTTTTTATTTTTCAAAAGTTTTCGGTTTAATGGCTTCGGTTCATAATCATTTCCAACAAGGTTAAAATATTCTCTTTTTGGAGTTCCATTTGTAAAATCTTCAAGAAACATCGGAAATGAAATTTCAGCAGCTCCCGTAATTACTGTATCAAAATATTGTAATGCCTCTTCTTTCAAAGCTGTCGCATAATGCCCGCCAATTAATGTATACGCTCCTTTACTTTTCCAAAACTTGGCAATCTCTTTTGCCCTTTTCGATCCTGAAATTACCGAAGAAATACAAATTAAGTCAAATTTTTCATTTTCATATTTTTTAGAAGTAGCATCCCATTTTTCCACACCTTCATCCACAATAACAACATCAGCGTTATACTTTCTGTCAATTAATGATTCCAGCGTTATTAACGTAATTTGCGGATAATATTTTCTTTTGTGAATCGAGTTGTATTTGTAAATGTTATCCTTTGCTAAAACAAGCATTATTCTCATAATTTTATTCCTTTTTTGTTATAAACTTCTTTTCGGTTGATATAATTTACAGCGAGAAATACAAGGGCGTGTTTAAAATTAGCAGCTCCGTCAAACAGCCTTTTCCAAATACTCGAATGTCGGTTATATTCCACCTTGCACTTCAAGATTCCCGCCTCAAATTCCTCAATCGTCATATTATATGGCTCAAAGCACGCTTTCCCATAACGAAAGTTCTCATCCAGCCACCATCGTTCATAAAGCAACCGACCTTCTTTTTTCAATCTTTCATAAAAAGGAGTTCCTGGTATCGGCAATGCTGGGTTAAAGCCTGCAAGGAAAAATTTATGTTTTTTAGAAAATTCCAAAATTTCATCAAAGCAGTTTTTATCATCATAATCATACCCAATTACATAGCTTGCATGTACAAGAATCTTGTTTTTTTTATAAATATTAATGATTTTCTCATAATCAAACTCATAATTTGCAACCTTTTTCATTTTCTTAATATTTTTTATATTTATATTCTCAAATCCCAGAAGCATTTCAATGCACCCCGCTTCTGACATCAATTTTATCAATTTCTCATCTCTTGCAATATCGATGCTGCCTTGACAAGCCCATTTTATTTTCAGTTTTTTCAATTCTTCAAACAGTTTTAGAGCTTTTTTCTTATTGGCAAAAATATTATCGTCTACAAAATAAACAATTTTCGCCCTTTTATTCGTTCTAAAAATTTCCTTTACCTCATTTATCACATTCTCAACATCCCTATGTTGAAAATCTCCTTTGTGAACTGCCCCAATCGTGCAAAATTCACATTGATGCATACAGCCTCGCCCAAACTGAACTGGCACGACAAAAGAATATTTTTTCCCCTTGTAAATGCTCCTATCATAAACAACATTATTAATATCTGGTAATTTTCTACATTCATACCTCTTTTTCGGCACCCCGTTTTCCAAATCGTTCAAAAATTCATTCCAAGTAACTTCTCCACTTCCCACACAAACCGTATCTGCATGTTCCTCTACTTCATCAGGCATAAGCGAGGCGTGATACCCTCCAATCATCACATAAACTCCACGTTCTCTATAATTTTTTGCTAGTTCATAAGCCCGCCTAGCCGTCATCGTAAACGTAGAAATCACAACCAAATCAACCTCAAGATCCATCGGAATATCCTCAATCCTATCATCAAAAAGCATAAGCTCATGTTTAGTCTTATCCGTAAGCCCCGAAAGCACCGCAAAAGCAAGTGGCTCTATCGCATCATTGGAACGTTTTCCCCCCATATTTGGACGTAAAAAAGCTATTTTCATTTTCCTTCTCCTTATCAATAATTTATTATCTTAAACATTATAATTAAATTTAAAATCTTATTTATATAAAGTTTTTTAACTATTTTTTTTAGTATCATAATTGGTATAATATATTGAATTAAAATGTCGTGATTTTTTGGAAATAAAAATTACTGTCTGAGCGAAGCGAGTTTAATTTTTGTTTTCAAAAAATGCTTAGACGAGCCGGGTTTGCAAAGGGGATGGCGACTGTTCCCCTTTGCTTTATAAAAAAGAAAAAACAATTATTAATCAAAATATTTTAATCAAAAATCACTTATCTAATTAATATAGATTTTAAAAATAACTATACTATTAGATATTTGGAATATCAGAATTATCTGTCATTTTTTCAAAAGTAAATTCCTCCAGTTTATCGGCATAATGCCTATACCCCAAGTTAGTATTAAGCATAATTGGTGCAATAACGCTGAATCTTGCGATTCTTTTAAAAATCGAGCTTATTTTATAAGTTTCCCTCCAAGCGTAAATTCCACCTTCCTGAAGTTCCTGTGCTGTCATTTTTTTTGGATGGAATACAGCGTGCTGAACATCGTACATTGTCCAGTTTTTTTCAAAAATTCTGCCTTGCTTTTCCAAATCATTGTAAAGTTTTGTTTTAGGAAATGGCGTTAATATCGAGTATCTTGGCAAATCAACTTTCATTTTTATTACTTCCTCCACAGTTCGCTTGAATATATCCTTGTCATCGCCATCTGCTCCGAATGTAAAAGTTCCGTTTACAGCAATATCATAATGATGCAGCTTTTTCATTAGCAAATGGTAATCAGCCATAACATTTACCCCTTTATTCATAGCCCGCAATGATTCCTTCGAGACAGCTTCAAATCCAATAAGCAAGCCTTTACAGCCACTTTTTGCCATTAGCCTTATCATTTCATCATCGTGAACAAGGTTGGAAGTTGCCAGCCCAAACCACCATTTTTTGAGGGGTGTCAATTCAATAAACAGTTTTTTAGCATAATTTCTGTCAGCAATCAAATTTAAATCTATAAACAAAACTTCTTTTTTCTTAAAAGTTTCAATTTCTGCAATAATTTCATTAATTGGCCTTTTCAGTAATTTGGGGTATAAAGCCTTTCCAACGCAGAAAGAACAGTCAAAAGAACAGCCTTTTGTAGCTTCAATGCTGTTTATGGAAACATATCTTTCCTTTTTCAGAAGTTCCCTTTTTGGTAATTTCAAATTTTCAAGACTATTTTCCTTCTGGACATAAAATTTCTTCAAACTGTTATTTCTCGCATCTTCCATTATTTCCGTAAAAAGCCATTCAGAACGTCCAATTACAACAGAATCACAATGCTGTATCGCTTCTTCTGGGCAAAGTGTCGGATGTGGTCCACCTAAAATAACCTTTTTCCCTTTGCTTTTAAAGTATCTTGCGTATTTATACACTCTTTCTGATGTTCCTGTAATAGAAGTCATAACCACAATATCCGCATCCAGTTCAAGCGGTATTTTTTCAATCGTTTCATCATGAATTACAACTTCAATGTCTTCTGGAATATACGCCGCTAGTGTCGATAATGTGAGCGGTGCATAGTGAATCGCCTTCTTAAATGTTCCATTAAATCTGTACATTGCTCCTGCTGGTGCCAGTAATGCCACTTTCATTCTCCAAATCCTCCTGCAAATTTATTTTCCCAGCCAAAATTTTTATCTAGCAGCCGATATTTTATATCGCCTATTTTCTGCTTTTTCGATTTTTCAGCCGTATAAGTCTTTAATCCATCCTTTTCTATTAAAAATACTCTTACTTTTCTCAACTGCCCCAATTTATATGCATATTCATAATGAAATGCCTTGCATAAACTGCTATTAATTTCATTTTCAATTTGTTTCCAATTAAATTTTCTGCCATCTTTTTTTATTTCTAAAAATAAAGTATAAAAAATTTCCCCTGTTTCATTTCTTACTGGTGCAAACAGTAAAAATTCGCCCTTTATATTATTTTCTTCCAATGTTGTTAAAACCTGCTTTTCCACAAACGAATTTTTCAATTTTTCCCCCACAATGTCAGAAAAATTGTTTATTCTCCCAACAAATTTTACAATCGGAATTTTATGATAAAATCCTGTAACTTCCACAATATCATTCGTATTATATCTGTAAAGCCCTGCATTTGTCGTAACAACAACGCAATATCGAACTCCCAGCTCCAATTCATCCAAAAGTTTTGGACTCCTGTTTTCCAACTTATCTTCAGAAACCTGAATAAATTCATAAAAAAACGAGTTATAGGCAATAGCGCTCCCATTTTTCACATTTTCCAGCGGAAAACTTACGATGCATTCCGTTGACATAAGCCCTTTTCCCTGAAATTTCAAATTTATGTTTTTTTTATTGGGATTCAATTTTTCCTTCAATTTTATAAAAATTTTATAGGAATCACTATCCGCCCAGCAGCTCACAAGCGAAAGCTTTTCCCAAATCACAGAGTAATCCACAAAGTTTTCCACAATTTTATTTCCTGATTTAGTTTCCAAATTCTTATTTTCAG
Organism: Leptotrichia sp. HMT-225; assembly: GCF_030644325.1. Classification (NCBI taxonomy): domain Bacteria; kingdom Fusobacteriati; phylum Fusobacteriota; class Fusobacteriia; order Fusobacteriales; family Leptotrichiaceae; genus Leptotrichia; species Leptotrichia sp. HMT-225. The sequence goes on from NZ_CP130323.1 coordinate 2,448,525, forward strand.
CCATGATTTCATTCTCGTTATTTTTTTCCGTAATTTCCAAATTCTGAGTTTTGTCATCTTTACTCAAAATATTTTTTTCATGTTCATCAAAATAATTTATCAAAAATTTACTTCTATTTTTTTTCCACAATTTCCTATACTTTTTCTTGATAATCTGAAAATACTTTTTATTTCCCAAATTTTTATCGGCAAAAAACTCAGCACCTAAATCCTCACTTTTTACAATTTGACAAATCACTTTATGATTTTTTTCAATAAAATCAAGCAAAATAATAAGAAACGATGGACTCCAGACAGAAATCATCGCAAGATTCTCTGACAAAAGCAGAAACACCGCTGTAATCAGCAAAAAATCCTCCATATTCTGGATATTTTTTATTTCTTTTGGAACTGTAAACAGTTTATTTAAAAAAAATGCAGAAACTTTATCAAAATATGAAGTATCATCTTCGATTCCCACACGAATTCCTCCGCTAGTTACAGCTTCTCGCTTTAAAATGGGTGAAACAGACCAGTAGGAACTTCCAAAAAAAAGTCTTTTATTATTTTGATATAAATTGTAAATCCATGCAAAAACGCCATTCATATAGTTTTTCAAAAATTTCTCTGTGTATGGGATATATTTCACATCGGATGTACTCCCGCTCGTAAGTTCAAATAGCTTAATCTTATCACTCAAAAGAACATTACTTTTCCCAACTTTCTCCTTTTCCACAAACTCCTTAATATCCTCATAATTCACAATCGGAATTTTATTCTGAAACTTTTCTATTAATTCTTTTTCATTTTCTGTATTTAAAATTTGGCTTCCTGTTTCAAAAGTTTTTAAATATTCTGTATTTTTATTAGTTTTCAATATTTCCAAAAGTATTTTTACTTGCGTTTCCCGAATTTTACTTTTACTTTTTATATTGGAAACAAAATTTTTGTAGGATTTTTTACAAAAAAATATGAATAATCTGTTTAAAATCACATATTTTAAATTTTTTACTTCATAAAATTTACTTTTTTTACCGAATTTTTTCATCTAAATTATCTCCAATTGGCAAATCCTGAAATTTCTTTATAACAGCCTTCTGCCCAAAGCTCAAAAACAGATACATAATGGAAAATGGTATATTTTTTGTCCTTTTTAAAACATCAAAAGTTCTTCCCAAAATATTTTTTACAGAATGATATGCATATCTTACTGCAATACACCTGTCACGAAACTCATTTGTAGAAATATCATAAGGTTCAAAAAATAAATATGAATATTTTTGCGGCTCCAGCCACCACTTTTTGTACAAAAGCCTTCCTTCCTTTTCCATTTTAAAATAAAGTTCGGTATTTGGGAAAGGTACGAGATAGTTAAACTGGACAAATTCCAGATGGTTTTTCTGTGCAAATTTTACAGTATCTTCAAACGTAGTGCCAATTTTTTCCTCAAACCCAAAAACGAATGTGGCATAAATTCCAATGTTGTATTTATGTATAATCCGTGTTGATTCCTCAATATCTCCCAGCTTGTAGCTCCATTCCTTTTTCATATTATCAAGAGCCTCTTTATTTATTGACTCATATCCTATTAAAATGAAAAGGCATCCGCTATCTCGCATAGCTGCAAGCAGTTTCTCGTTTTTTGCCATCGTTATCGCCCCTTGCGAAATCCATTTTTTCTTTAACGGCTTTATCTTCTCACAAAGCTCCAACGCATATTTTGGATCTGCAACAAAGTTATCATCAGCAAAAAATATATATTTTGACTTTATATGCTTCAATTCCTCAATTACACTATCAACAGGTCTTTTAGCATACCGTTTCTTATTAACTGCCGAAATTGCGCAAAATTCACAGTGATGAGGACACCCACGCCCAGTTTCCACAACTGAAATTAAATATTTTTTCTTAAAAATACTTCTGTCCGGTATTAAAAATTTATTGCTAAGCCCCCCAATATAAAGTTTCTTTTCCGTTCCATTCCTATAATCCTCAATAATTTTCTCCCAAATATCATCAGCATATCCCGTAACTACAGAATCTGCATGCTTCATAGCCTCATCTGGCACAAGCGAAGCATGTGTCCCCCCAACAATAACCTTCTTTCCTTTTTCCCTAAATCTTTTAGCAATCTCATATCCATGCCTTGCCGTATAAGTTTCCAAAGTAATCACAACAACATCTGCATCATTATCATAGTCAATTGCCTCAATCCTCTCATCAATCAGCTCACACTCAATATCATAAGGAGTCAATGCCCGCAAGTAAGCAAACGTAAGCGGCTCAAACGTCCTCAGCTGAAAAATATATTTCTGTCCCTTTTTCTTTCCAAATCCAGGATAAATAAACAACATTTTCATAAAATTCACCTTTTTTATTTATTTCGCTTACAATATTTTAACACGCAAATCATTGAATTTTATTTTTTTTCAAAGCAAATTTTACTTTTTGAATCAAACTATTTAGTTTTGAAAATTTATTATTAAGTATTTATTTCGTTAAAGCAATCAAATTTCCTTCAAAACCCGTTTTCCCAAATTTGTTAAATTATCAAAAGAAATTTCGGCAAGGCATACCAGCTCGTCGCCTTTCTGATAGTTGGGGTTTTTCTCTAAAAAAAATTGTATATTTTTATTTTTTAGCTGTTTTTCTGACAGTACAACGACATTTTCCCGTAAAAAATCATTTGTTCCATCGTTTTTAACAATTCCAATTTTCTTGTTGTATCTATCACCATATATTTTTTCAGCATAAATATCTTTTATTTTTTTCTCCATCTCACTTTCCGTATAACCCACCTTTGGACAAAAATTTTTAAAGTACGTCGGAAGATACATGTATGTCTTTATCCCTTTAGAAATCAAGAACCAATAAGTTTTCACCCCATTTTTCATATTTTTTTCACTTTCCAGAAGGCAGTATTTTATCCATTCCTTCTGAAATTCAATTCCCCACGAAAATCCCTTTTCAATAATAGTGTCCCCAGAAAAAAATCCAGCTATTCTTTTTTTCTCAGAATCTTTATTATTTTCAATATTCAATTCCATTTTTTTTATTGTTGAAAACCCTTTCAACTCATCACTTTCAAATATTAAAAAAACATCATTTTTATCATATAAGTCCATCAGAAACTTATCTTTTTTCATATTTTCATAATATTTTTTCATAAGTAAAAACATACTTTCCACAATTTCACTATTATCTCTTATATCTTTTACAGCAAAAACCTTACATTCCATAACCACACAAACTCCTTTTTTTTCAAATTTATAAAAAATATTTAAAAAGCAAACAAAAAAAACTAATTTTAAATTTTTTACATAAATAATATAAATTATACCTCATATTTTTTACAAAAAAAATAAAAATAAAAAATACCCTATTTTGTGTTTAGAGTATTTTTTAAGTTATTTTAATTAGGTTCAAAATCTATAACAAATTAATGAGAGCCTATCTTCCAATCTGCTGCTGTCTTTGCTGTATAACACGCTGTTGTTCAATCGCACTAGGAGTTTTTACAAGCGTTACTGCTACCTCTGTTGCCTGTCCATTTCTGTATACAGTTAATTTTATAGTTTGTCCAACTTTTTTAGCGGCTATTTCTCCAACGAATGCTCCAGCAGAATTTACTTCTTTTCCGTCAACAGCTGTAATAACATCATTTTTAGTTATTCCTGCCACTGCGGCTGGACCATTTGGCACAACATCAGCTATGAATACTCCATTTGAAGATTTTAGATTAAGAGCTTTTACTTTGTTTGAATCTAAGTTTCCTAAATAGACACCAATGTATGGTTTTTCAAATTTACCATTTGCGATAATTGAGTCTTTTACTGTCATTGCCAAGTTTGCTGGAATAGCAAATCCAATTCCTACACTTCCTCCACTTTGTGAATAAATAGCAGTGTTTACTCCGATAACTTTTCCTGTTATGTCAATTAACGGACCTCCACTATTTCCTTGGTTGATAGCGGCATCCGTTTGGATAAAGTTTTCTATTTCTTCGATTCCTAACGAACTACGCCCTGCGGCACTTACAATTCCAACTGTCATTGAATCATTTAATCCTAATGGATTTCCAAAGGCGATTGACCACTGTCCAATTTGGACTTGATCCGAATTTGCAAATTCTAATGGTTTAAAAGTTTCATTTGAATCAATTTTCAATACAGCGATGTCAACTTCAGGTGAAGTTCCCACAAGTTTTGTACGATATTCACGTCCATTCGAAAATTTTACATAAATCTCATCTGCACCATCAATAACGTGATTATTTGTAACAATATATCCGTCTTTTGAAACAACAAA